>NZ_BLJO01000028.1 GCF_009932555.1 Steroidobacter agaridevorans | reverse complement strand
TGATCGATCTTCTTCGGTGGATACCTCTTCCTCTTGTTCCTGTTTAGTCCCCCTCCTTTCGAAAGTTGTTTCTATTTCTACATCTGTTTCTTCCTCCGTTTCTGAGGTTTCTTTCAATTTCTTAGTAAAAATGGGTGATGGCATTCTGCCTAAATAGTAGATACAAATAATAAATAAGAGAATACTAAAGCTTCGAGCTATAGAATTTCTCAATTCTGACACAAGCACAAAGTACTTATTAAATCGAATAAGTACATTAGACCTATTAGACCTAATAGAATTCTTTTGCTGTATCCAAACTAATACCAATCCAACCCATTTCATGAATAAAATGTGACCAATTAACCAACCAACAAAACTACTTGTTACAAATAACATCTTGTTGTTGCATCGAAACATATAAATGTTGACTAATCTGGCTAACATTGAACTTGGTAAAATGAAATAGTTGAATAATTGAAAAATGAGATTATTCAGGAATACACATTGAATGCTAAGATTACGCATTGAATTTCTGGTAGTAGATCGATCTGT
>NZ_BLJO01000025.1 GCF_009932555.1 Steroidobacter agaridevorans | reverse complement strand
CCACAAACCCAGGACTCTTCACGGAGTGGCCATGGAAGAAGCTTGGCAGCTTCAAGCCGTCATCCATCCGTTTGCTGAGCTCGTTGCCTACGAATTGCTCTTCTCGATCCCACTGATCGCCTGTGCCTTGACTGGAACTGCTTCCATAATTGCATTCGAGATGTATTTGATTTACATTGATTTCATGAACAACATGGGGCACTGCAACTTCGAGTTGGTACCCAGCTGGCTCTTCACATGGTTCCCTCCTCTCAAGTATCTCATGTACACGCCATCGTTTCATTCTCTGCACCACACTCAGTTTCGGACAAACTACTCCCTTTTCATGCCGTTCTACGATTATATCTACAACACCATGGACAAGTCATCAGACACTCTGTATGAGAACTCACTGAAGAACAATGACGAAGAAGAAGCAGTGGATGTGGTTCACCTTACACACCTGACCACCCTGCATTCCATCTACCACATGAGGCCCGGTTTCGCCGAATTTGCGTCCAGGCCCTACGTTTCCAGGTGGTACATGAGGATGATGTGGCCTCTGTCATGGCTCTCCATGGTGCTGACATGGACGTACGGTTCTTCATTCACTGTTGAGAGGAATGTCATGAAGAAGATCAGGATGCAGTCATGGGCCATACCAAGATACAGTTTCCATTATGGATTGGATTGGGAGAAGGAAGCTATCAATGATCTTATCGAAAAGGCGGTATGTGAAGCTGACAAGAATGGGGCTAAAGTTGTAAGCCTTGGACTCCTGAATCAGGCACATACCCTGAATAAAAGTGGAGAACAATATCTGCTGAAATACCCAAAGTTGGGAGCACGAATTGTCGATGGAACCAGCTTAGCTGCTGCAGTGGTTGTCAACAGTATCCCCCAAGGCACAGACCAAGTAATTCTTGCAGGAAATGTTTCCAAGGTGGCGCGTGCTGTAGCGCAAGCATTATGCAAGAAAAATATCAAAGTCACGATGACAAACAAGCAAGATTATCATTTACTCAAGCCAGAAATACCAGAAACTGTAGCTGACAATCTTTCGTTTT
>NZ_BLJO01000024.1 GCF_009932555.1 Steroidobacter agaridevorans | reverse complement strand
GTGGAAGCGCTGCAGGCCGAATACGACGCGCTGGGTTCTGAAATCGCAAATATCATCAAGAGCACCTCGTTCGGCGGCCAGAATCTGTTCAGCACCGACGGCACGGCCCTGCCGGCCGCCGGCGCGACTGGTGCGGGCTTGCTGGGGGCAGCGGCCATCACGTTCCAGATCGGCGCCAGCGAGAACGAGACGATGGAGGTCGATCTGTCGGCCGACCTGGGGCAGCTCAATACCGATCTGGGCGCCGTCAGTGCTTACTTCGCGGTAACGCCGCCCGCGACGCCGCCCGCAACCGGCGAGCTGACGGGCGATAACGCAGTCATCACGGACATCAACACTGCCATCGCATCTGTCGGCAAGGTGCGCGCGTCGCTTGGCGCGGCTTCCAACCGTCTCGATCACGTGTACAACAACCTCGGCAACATGATCCAGAACACGACCGCTTCCAAGGGTCGCATCATGGACGTGGACTACGCCCTGGAAACGTCGAACTCGACCAGCAAGCAGTTGCTGTTGCAGGCGGGTACGTCGGCCCTCAAGCAGAGCAGCAGCCTGTCGCAGCTGGTGATGTCTCTGATGCAGTAATAGTGAGCACGCCGTGGTCCTGGTGGCGCGGCACTCACGCAGACAGGAGCCGGTCCGTGAAAACGGGCTGGCTCTTTTTGTTTGCCGGCGCGACGCCCGTCACGAAAAATCTTCCGGTGCCGCTATTTAAGAACTCCGAGCGGCCCGCCGCCTTCAAGGACTGAGAGCGCGAGAAAACACCGAGGGTGTCGCGCTCAAGACGACAACCACCAGGAGTTTCAGACATGCTTTCTCTTCACACTAACGCGGCGGCTTTGTCGTCGCAGAATTCGGTCGGCAGCACGCAGAAGGCCCTGACCACCTCGTTGACCCGCCTCGGCACCGGCTTCCGCGTCAACAGCGCGATGGACGACGCCGCCGGCCTGCAGATCGCCACTCGTCTGGATGCGCAGGCTCGCGGTATGTCGGTCGCTCAGCGCAACACGCAGAACGGCATCTCCATGATGCAGACGGCTGAAGGCGCGTTCTCGGAATTGACCAACGTGCTGCTGCGTATGAAGGACCTCGCGACCGAAGCGTACAACGCCTCTTC
>NZ_BLJO01000023.1 GCF_009932555.1 Steroidobacter agaridevorans | reverse complement strand
CGATTACTTGATGATCTTGGCGACGACGCCGGCGCCGACCGTCTTGCCGCCTTCACGGATGGCGAAGCGCAGGCCTTCTTCCATCGCGATCGGCGCAATCAGCTCCACCACCATCTTGATGTTGTCGCCAGGCATGACCATCTCGACGCCTTCCGGCAACTGCACCGCGCCCGTCACGTCCGTCGTACGGAAGTAGAACTGCGGACGGTAGCCCTTGAAGAACGGCGTATGACGGCCGCCCTCTTCCTTCGTCAGCACGTACACCTCAGCTTCGAACTGCGTGTGCGGCTTGATCGAACCCGGCTTGCACAGCACCTGGCCGCGCTCCACTTCTTCACGCTTCGTGCCACGCAGCAGCACGCCGACGTTGTCGCCAGCCTGGCCCTGATCCAGCAGCTTGCGGAACATTTCCACGCCCGTGCAGGTGGTCTTCTGCGTGTCCTTGATGCCGACGATTTCAACTTCGTCGTTCACCTTCACGATGCCGCGCTCGATACGACCCGTCACCACCGTGCCGCGGCCGGAGATCGAGAACACGTCTTCCACCGGCATCAGGAACGCGCCGTCGATCGCTCGCTCCGGCACCGGGATGTACTTGTCCATCTCCGCCACCAGCTGAATCACCGCCGGCACGCCGATCGGGCTCTGATCGCCTTCCAGCGCCTTCAGCGCCGAACCCTTCACGATCGGGGTCGTGTCGCCAGGGAAGTCGTACTTCGACAGCAGCTCGCGCACTTCCATCTCCACCAGCTCGAGCAGCTCGGCGTCATCGACCATGTCCGCCTTGTTCAGGAACACCACGATGTACGGCACGCCGACCTGACGGGCCAGCAGAATGTGCTCGCGCGTCTGCGGCATCGGGCCGTCAGCGGCCGAGCACACCAGAATCGCGCCGTCCATCTGCGCCGCGCCCGTGATCATGTTCTTCACGTAGTCGGCGTGGCCCGGGCAGTCCACGTGCGCGTAGTGACGCGCATCCGAGGTGTACTCCACGTGCGCCGTCGCGATCGTGATACCGCGGGCGCGCTCTTCGGGCGCCTTGTCGATCTGGTCGTACGCCTTGAACTCGCCGCCGTGCTTCTCCGCCATCACCTTGGTCAGCGCGGCCGTCAACGTGGTCTTGCCATGGTCGACGTGGCCGATGGTGCCTACGTTCACGTGCGG
>NZ_BLJO01000022.1 GCF_009932555.1 Steroidobacter agaridevorans | reverse complement strand
GATTGCGTCCCGGGACGTGGTGTACGAGTGAGGCGTGACCGCTGAAGCGGCGGTCACCGTGAGTCTTGATAGAGTTTGGTTACCACACCTGACTTTACCGAGTACCACCACGATGACCACCACCAAGACCAATATCGCACTTGCTGAGCTCGCCGAGAAGGGTGCCGATGCGGATCTGCTCAAGCAGATGATCCAGTACGTCGCCCAGCGGATGATGGAGATGGACGCCGAGAACCTCTGTGCCGCAAGTTACGGCGAGCGAAATCCGGAGCGGATGAACAGCCGCAACGGCTACCGCGAACGACTGTGGGAGACGCGCGCCGGCTCGGTCGATTTGAAGATCCCGAAGCTGCGCAAAGGCAGCTATTTTCCAGCCTTTCTCGAGCCGCGTCGCACGGCGGAGAAAGCACTGGCGGCAGTGATCCAGGAAGCCTATGTGCAAGGCGTCTCGACCCGCTCGGTGGACGAGTTGGTCAAAGCGATGGGCATGAGCGGGATCAGCAAGAGCCAGGTCTCACGGCTGTGCGCCGAGATCGACGAGCGAGTGCATGCGTTCCTCAACCGACCGATCGAAGGCGATTGGCCGTATCTGTGGATCGATGCCACGTACCTGAAGGTGCGCGAAGCCGGCCGGATCGTCTCGGTGGCCGTGATAATCGCCGTGGCCGTCAACACCGATGGCGTGCGCGAGGTGCTGGGGATGGCGATCGGTCCGTCGGAGGCCGAGCCCTTCTGGAGCGGCTTTCTACGCTCGCTCACGCGTCGCGGCCTGCGCGGCGTGAAACTCGTGATCTCCGACGCTCACGAGGGCCTGAAGGCGGCGGCAGCGAAGGTGCTGAAGTCGACGTGGCAGCGCTGCCGCGTTCACTTCCTGCGCAACGCGCTGGCGCATGCTGGCAAGGGTCAACGCCAGGTCGTGCTCGCGCTAATCAACACGGTGTTCGCGCAGGAAACGCAGGATGCGGCCATCCTGCAGTGGCGCAGCGTGGCCGATCAGCTGCGTGCCAAGTTCCCCAAGCTCGCAGCGTTGATGGATAACGCCGAGCACGACGTCCTCGCCTTCATGAGCTTCCCCAAGGCACATCGCACGCAGATCCACTCAACCAATCCGCTAGAACGGCTGAATGCAGAGATCAAGCGACGCACCGACGTGGTCGGCATCTTCCCTAACGACGCATCGATCACGCGACTGGTCGGTGCGCTGTTGCTCGAGCAGAATGACGAGTGGTCATTGCAGCGACGATACATGCAGCTTGAAGGCTTGCAGAGCCTGAGTGAGAATCAGGCCGCCAGACTGTCGGCCGTCGTCAGCTGAGCACGAGTCCAAACCAACCAGAACTCACGACTCGTACACCACTTCCAGGGACGCGATC
>NZ_BLJO01000021.1 GCF_009932555.1 Steroidobacter agaridevorans | reverse complement strand
TGTTAGCGCCGGAGTAAAACTGACCCACCCCCGCCGAAGTAAAAGTGACCCACCTGGGCGAGGATGACGGCTTTTTGAGCCGTCCAGATGTTGACCCAGGAGCAAGCGGTGGAGATTCGGGTTCTGGAACGACAAGGTCGCTCGATTCGGCAGATCATGAGAGACACGGGGCTGTCGCGTAACACGGTTCGCAAGTACCTGCGTGGCGGCAAGGTGGAGTACGGACCGCGCGAGCCGCGGGCCTGCAAGCTCGATCCATACAAGAGCTATCTGCTCGAGCGGATCGAGCAGGCGCGGCCGGACTGGATTCCGGCGACGGTGCTCATGCGCGAGATCGGCGCCATGGGCTACAGCGGCGGCATCAGTCAGCTCAAGGCGTATCTGCGGGCGTTTAAGGTCGTCCGCGCCGACCCGGTGGTGCGTTTTGAGACCGCGCCCGGCCAGCAGATGCAGGCGGACTTCACGACCATCCGTCGCGGCCGGGATCGACTGCTCGCATTCGTGGCGACGCTGGGCTTCAGTCGCGCTACCTTCGTGCGCTTCACGTGTACCGAGCAGTTCGAAGACTGGCGCGATGGCCTGATCGCCGCCTTCGACTACTTCGGCGGTGTGCCGCGTGAGGTACTGTTCGACAACACCAAGACAGTGATCATCGAGCGTGACGGTTACGGGCCAGGGTTGCATCGGTGGCACGCGGGCATGCTAGAGCTCGCACGTGACTGTGGCTTTCAGCTACGCGTGTGTCGTCCGTATCGAGCTTGCACCAAGGGCAAAGTCGAACGCTTCAACGGCTATCTCAAAGGCAGCTTTCTCGTGCCGTTAGCGGCGACGCTGCGTGCCGGCGGCCTGCAGCTCGATGTGGACACGGCGAACCGTGAGGTTCTGCGCTGGCTCAACGAGGTTGCCAACACGCGCATCCATGCCACCACCGGCGTCCAACCGTGCGTGCGATTGATCGAGGATCGCGCGCAGCTGAGTGCACTGCCGAGCCGCACGATGCAGAGTTCACCGGCGATCTCGCCCGCCAGCGTCGTGCCATTCGAGTCGCTGCAGCATCCGCTTTCGGTGTACCAGGCCCTGCTGGAGAACGCGGCATGAGCCTGCAGCAACAACGCATCGCCGCGCTGTGCGAAGAGCTCAAGCTGCCCGCCGTCAGCACCGAGTGGGCGGCACTGGCTCAACGAGCCGCCGACGCGCAGGCCAGCTTCGCCGACTTCCTCACGTCGCTGCTCGAGACGGAGCAAGCAGCCAAAACCGAACGCACCCGACAAGCGCTGCTGAAGCTTGCGACGCTGCCAGTGGTGAAGACGATCGAGAGCTACGACTTCGCTTTCGCCACCGGCGCGCCGAAGCAGCAGATCCAGGAGCTTGCCTCGCTGACCTTCGTCGAGCGTGCAGAGAACGTGGTGTTACTCGGCCCTTCGGGCGTGGGCAAGAGCCACCTGGCGATGGCGCTTGGTTACCGCGCCGTGATGGCGGGCATCAAGACGCGCTTCATCACTGCCGCTGATCTGATGATCCAGCTCGCAGCAGCCAAGGCGCAAGGTAGGCTGAAGGGCTACTTCAATCGCGCCGTGCTCGGACCGAAGCTGCTCATCGTCGATGAGATCGGTTACCTGCCGTTCGGTCGCGACGAGGCCAATCTGTTCTTCAACGTCGTCGCCAAACGCTATGAGCGCGGCAGCATGATCCTCACCAGCAACTTGCCATTCACACAATGGGCAACCGCACTGGCTGACGATCAAACGCTCACCGCGGCACTGCTCGACCGGCTCCTTCACCACGCCCACATCGTGCAGATCGCCGGTGAGAGCTATCGGCTCAAAGACAAGCGCAAGGCGGGATCGATCAAGGTGGCGAAGACTCAGTAATAGGTGCCCGGGTGGGTCAAATTTACTTCGGCGTTTCTGAGCTGGGGTGGGTCAAAATTCAATCGGCGTTGACAG
>NZ_BLJO01000020.1 GCF_009932555.1 Steroidobacter agaridevorans | reverse complement strand
TGTCGGTGGCGGACGTAATTTGCACACTTCTGGCGGACGAAAATTGCACAGTCAGGCAGGGTTGCCGCTCCGTGAACGATCGTGGAGCGGCCCATGTACGGACGGGAGCAACGAGTGCTGTTACGTCATTATCTGGAGCAAGGGCTGAGCAAGGCTGAGATCGCACGCGCCCTGGGCGTGAGTCGTCGCACGGTCTATCACTGGATCGAGACGGGACAGTTAGATCGAGAGCTGGATAATGAGGCGGTGCGATACACGCCTCGGCCGCAGGTGCAGCGCAAGATCGATGCCTTCCGCCTGATCGTCCTCGCACGATTAACCGAGTATCCCAAGCTGACAGCGACGCGTCTTCACGCGGAGGTTCGAGCGGCAGGCTACACCGGCGGCTATACGCAACTGAAGGAGTACGTGCGGCACGTCCGGCCGATGCCTGCGATTGATCCGGTGGTGCGATTCGAGACCGCTCCGGGATTGCAGGCACAGGTCGACTTCGCAGAGTTCCGTTTGCCCTGGGGTAAGCGCTTCGCGCTGCTCGTAGTCCTGGGCTACTCCAGGTTGCTCTGGATGCAGTTCTATCCGCGACAGACGATGTCAGTGCTGACGCGTGGCTTGGAGCAGGCCTTCACGATGTTTGGTGGCGTGCCCGCTGAGATGCTCTTTGATCAGATGAAGGCGGTGATCATCGATGATCACCGAGCAGTCGGCGGCAAGCTCCTCGAGAACCTTGAGTTCCTCCGCTTCGCTGCTCACTGGGGCTTTCGGGTTCGTGCCTGCCGCCCGTATCGCGCCAAGACCAAGGGCAAAGTGGAGCGCCCCATTAGCTACGTGCGCCAGAGCTTCTTCTACGGCCGTGAGTTCCTCAACGATGCCGACCTCAACGCGCAAGCGTTGTCGTGGGCATCTCAGACGGCGAACGTTCGTCTGCATCGTACGATTGGCGAGTGTCCGATGGTGCGCTTTGAGCGTGACGAACGTGCGCGACTCAAGCCGCTTGCCCTGCAGCCATATCGTTCGATGATGCAATCATCGGTGCCGCCACCGCAGCCGCGCCTGCGTGCACTGCCGAGCGTGGAGCGGCGTCCACTCGCTGTTTACAACCAGCTCATCGGGGTGCGGTCATGAGTGCCGTTCGCTCTCAGCGCGAAGTCATCCGCGGCATGCTCGCCGATCTAAAGATGCCCGGCTCACTGGAAGCGGTAGACACGATCCTGAGCGACATCGACGGTGGTCGGCTCGCGGCCACAGAAGCAATCAATCGATTGCTATCGGCGCAGGTCAACCTGCGCAACAACCGACGCCTGCAGGCCGCGATGCGCTCATCCAGGTTGCCGAGCGTAAAGACGCTGGAGTCCTTCGACTTCTCCTTCCAGCCTTCGATCAAGCGCGAACAAATCGAGAGTCTGCACGAGCTCGGCTTCGTAGATCGCAAGGAGAACATCGTGCTGCTCGGACCGCCTGGCGTCGGTAAAACACATCTGGCGATCAGCCTTGCGATCGCCGCTGCCCAACGCGGCCGTCGTGTGTACTACGGCACCTTGGTCGATCTGATCACCTCACTCGAGCAGGCTCAAGCTGCCGGGCGACTCACGCAACGACTGGCTGTTCTCACGCATCCATCGTTGCTCGTCGTCGATGAGATCGGATATCTACCAATCACGCACACCGGCGCCGTCCTGTTCTTCCAGCTGATGAGTCGGCGCTACGAAAAGGCCTCGACCGTGTTGACCTCCAACAAGGACTTCGAGCAATGGGGCGAAGTGCTTGGTGACGATGTCATGGCTGCAGCTCTCATTGATCGCGTGCTGCATCACTGTCACCTGGTCAACATCCGTGGCAACAGCTATCGAATGCGAGAACACACCGCGTTACATCAGACGCTGCTGCAATCCGGTGATCCAGAGTCCGTCGTCACTGCCAGGCGGACTCGCAGATCTAAAGCCACACCTCATTGAGACTATGAACATGTGTGCAATTATCGTCCGCCAGATCTGTGCAGCTTTAACCCGGCGTTGACA
>NZ_BLJO01000019.1 GCF_009932555.1 Steroidobacter agaridevorans | reverse complement strand
CAAAAAGCCGTCATCCTCGCCCAGGTGGGTCACTTTTACTTCGGCGGGGGTGGGTCAG
Organism: Steroidobacter agaridevorans; assembly: GCF_009932555.1. Classification (GTDB taxonomy): domain Bacteria; phylum Pseudomonadota; class Gammaproteobacteria; order Steroidobacterales; family Steroidobacteraceae; genus Steroidobacter; species Steroidobacter agaridevorans. The sequence continues at coordinate 7,603 of NZ_BLJO01000019.1, read as the reverse complement.
TTTTACTCCGGCGCTAACAGATAGCTACGGCTTCAACCTGCCATCGGCGCACCGGAGTAGCAGATACAGAATCTCGCACATTCACCTTCGTCGAGCGTGCAGAGAACGTTGTGCTGCTTGAACCCTCTGGAGTTGGCACCGGCCATCTGGCGATGGCGCTCGACTACCGTGCGGTGATGGCAGGCACCAAGACGCGCTTCATGACCGCCGCTGATCTGATGATCCAGCTCGCTGCAGCCAAAGCTCAAGACCGACTGAAGGGACACCAATCGGCCGTTCCGGCCTCAAGCTGCTCATGGTCGGTGAGATCGGAGTATGTGCCGTTCGGCCGTGACGAGGCGGCCCTGTTCTTAAACGTCGCCTGCAATACTACGAAGGCGGCACCATGATCCTCACAAGCAACTTGCCATTGCGCAACGGGCGACGCACTGGCTGACGCCCAAACGCTCACGGCAGCGCTCTAGGTCGGCTGCTTCACAGCGCGCATCGCCAGTGAGAGCTATTACTCAAAGATAAGCGCAAGGCAGGCTCGATCAAGGCCGTAGAGAATAAAGGTTCGATAGCAGGTACCCGGATGGGTCAAATCCACTTCTGGGTTTTTTGGCCGGAGGGCAAAGTTCCAATCGACGTTTACACTTATGCGCTACTTCACACTCTCCAACCTCCGTTCCTGAAGCCGGAGTCTAGCGCCGCCCGCTCCCATGGTAGCCGAGCACGCAGCCGGGGAACGACAGTGAGTACCTGCGCCAAGATTACTCAAGCAAACTCGACCGCCACTACGCACGCCACTACAGGCCCAGCTAGACGCACACGAAAGGAAGATTCCGAACCAATTCTCCCACCTTTCCTCCCTCTCGCCCACAAGCCATAAATCGTGTTTATCACAGATCGCCGTGGCGACCGATGAAAGGCACAGACGCTCGGAGGATCGCATCTCCATGTGACCGCATGCTCGCTCACAGAGGACAGTGGACGTCACATTCAGAACGCAATTGGCAGATTCACGGTCGATGGGTGGCCTCTCGTAGATGCCACAAGTGATGTTGCGCGCTCCCTATGTAGGCTTACTACATTCTCACCGCCTTCAGGAGTTGCCGTGAGTGAGCCTCGTGTAAGCGCAAAGGGTGCCGCTGTGCTACGCGCCTTCATTGATGCGGCGCCGAAGCCGCTAACCGGCGCGGAGCTGATGGATCTGCTCGCGATCGCTTCCGGCAGCATCTATCCCATTCTGGCGCGCTTCGAATCCGCGAAATGGCTGACCAGTGAGTGGGAACGCGGAGCTCCCGTTCAACTCGGTCGGCCACGACGTCGCTATTACACGCTGACGGCGCTCGGTGCAAGAAAAGCCCAGACCCAGCTCGAATTTATTATGCGAGGAGCGCCGCGATACGCATGATGGAAGTCATTTTGGCATTCATAAAGGCCCTGATGAGTAAACTCCTCTCTGAGGAAGTCAACGTGTCCCTGTCCGCGTTGGCACGATGGCTAGCGCTTCGCACATCTCGTCTAATCATCGGCTCACAGCGCGAACGTTATGCAGAGGAATGGTTAGCGGATATCGAGCAGTGCAAGACGCCGCTTCGCAAATTCCTGTTCGCGCTTGACTTGTGGCGTAGCGCGCTCGTCATTCGCAACCACGTGCTGTATCCAGGACAAGCGCTGTGTGATCGCATGTGTGTCCGAGCGGCCGACGTGTTCGTGGGAGGCAGCGCCCTAATTATCTCGTTCCCTGCCGCGGTCCTGATCCTGCTCGTCATTTGGATCTGCCAAGGGTTCCGAAAGCCCGTGACGAGCCATGCACGCCTCACGGCTGACGGCCGCCTACTGATCGTCTCCGAGCTACGGGTGTATTTTCGACTAGATCACCCACGCATCCCGCCCTGGTTTCGCGAACTCGTGTCCGCCTTGCACATGGACATTCTGCCCGGACTTTGTTTCCTTCTCACAGGACGGCTGTCTGTCGTCGGGCGAGAGCTGCAGGAGTACCGAACGAGAGGACAACATTCGTCTCTTGAGATCAACGATGTGATCGCGGACTGGACCTCCCCCATCAATCACCTTCCCGAAGCAGAACTGATTCGCCTCGCGAGAACGCCGGGACTGGCGAGCGGCGCCGAGTTTGCCGACCTCGTGCCACACTCGGGAATCATCTCCTTTCGCATCTACTGTGCGGTAATCCGGCGCATCCTCAAGACCAACTACTGACGCCGACTGCGGATAGCGCCCCCCTCTCACGACACCGGCCGATCAAGAGCGCCCACGCGGCGCGACGGCTTGCCTCTTCCTGCACACGCTTGGTGTCCATCACTCGCTGGCGTCGCGAGTATCGTCAGATGCTCTTCCGCCAGCTCACGCATGGCGTGTTGGTCCTATCGCACGCGTCGCCATGCGCAAGTGCTTTCCCAGCTACACCTCTCGGCATCGATCGATAGCTCGGCGTGACGCTACGTTGCCGGCTCCAAGCAGCGAAAATCGCATCGCGGCAGCGCTCCCCCGCCGCGGAAACTCTCTAGAGCTCAACGCCTCCGTTGATCCGGTCAAACGCACCAACGATGTGCACAGCTGCGTGGCGTATTCCCGATCTTTTCTCGTCGCGCGCTAGTCGCTGTCGACTGGGCAGGATCACACAGTGCCGCCACATAAGCACACGTAATGGGTATGTCAGGGAAGAACGCCGTCGGTTGCTGGCCGCTCGCTCTCTTCCTCGGCGTGCACTCTGTCAGCGGCTTTGCAACTCCCGCGAATGACCCACCCGCTCGGGACCATGCGGCCGAGGTGCGCTACACCTTGGAGGGCGACCAGGCGTTGGCCCGCGACTACGCGGAGAACGTTCGCTCCTCGACCGGCTATCCTGCGGACCCGGGTGCCTGCGGCAATGTGATGCTGGGTCCCCTGCCGCCGGGTGAGTACACGGGCGAGGAGGCCTGGCGCACATTGATCGCACCGTTGTGCACGATCAAGCAAGTACCTGAGGGGATCTCCGGGCGCATGCGCTGGGTTGCCGACATGAGCCAGTGCCAATGTAGCTTTGGCTTCCCGCAATACACCGGGCTGCAGTCTGCGCATGTGCTGGTGCAGGAACCGCCCTTGCCCCAGCTGGGGGACGCCATCCCAAGCGAAGTCGTGGTGCTGACCCGCCAGCGCATCGAGCAGACCGGTGCGGCCAGCGTGCTCGATCTATTGCGTTACTTGTCGCAGACCGCCTTTCATCGCGGCCGCGGCTTTCGCGACTCCGGTGCGCAATATGCGGAGCTGCGCGGCCTCGGCGCTGGCTACACGTTGGTGCTACTGAATGGTCGACGCACGTTCGGCAGCGCCACCAATCTCATCGTCAACGCCTACGATCTTTCCTATCTGCCGATCAGCGCCGTGGAACGGGTGGAGGTCAGCATGGACGCCAATTCACTGTTGCATGGCATGGATGCGATCGGTGGCATTGTGAATGTCGTCCTGAGGAACAACACCCCGACCGCTGCCAGCATCCGCTACGGACAGTCTCGCGGCGGCGGCTCGCAAAGTCAGGCATCGATGAGTGGCAGCCACCTCGGTGAACGCGGCCGCGTCGCGGTGTACGTCGATATCGAGAACGCCGAGGAGCTTCTCGGCCACGAGCGCGAGCGCTGGAACAACCAAGACTTTGGACGCTTTGGCGGCACCGACTTCCGCGCACCATTAGGATTGCCCGCCAATGTGAGATCGAGCGGCGACCAACCGCTGCCCGGCCTCGATTCTCCCATCGCCGCCGCTGCGAATGATCCACGCACAGGCGGCTTAACGTTTGAGGCGGGACGCCAAGACCGCACAAGTTTGCGTGCGTTTCAGGCGGTGGTCCCGGAAGGGTCGCGCGCCTCGTTACTGGCGACCGGCGCGCTCGTGCGTGGCGCCACGGTGGCCTCCCTTGAAGTGCTCGGCGTGCGTCGAGACAATGAGCTACAGCTCATGCCGACCTTCGTCCGAGACGCAACTTTGAGCGAGCGCCATCCCGAAAATTCCTTTGGGGTTCCCGTCAAGATCGACGCGGTGCTGGCGGGGTTGCCGGCCCAACGGCAGCACTATCAGACCACCTCGTTACGCGGCGTTGCTGCCCTCGAAGGCCCGCTCTGGCAAGGCGAGCGTTGGGGCGACTGGGACTATGCGGCCTACTTAACTCACTCGGATGAACGCACGCGCGCGCAGCTACGCAATGTCACCAATCCGGCCGCCGTGAGTGCCTCGCTCAACGCCGTCGAAGGCAGCGCGCCGCTCAGTCTGTATCGTCCGGTGTCCGTCCTGCCCGCGGCGCTGCTGAGCGCGACCCCGGTCGAGCGGTATCACGCGAGTGCCACTCACCTCAATGCGACCGTTCAAGGGGCGCCGTTCGGCGTGAAGACATTCCTGGGTGTCGAGGGACGCCTCGAGCGCATCGACTTTGACACGCGCCTGCGCGGGGCCGATCGCGTCATCCTCTCGACCTTCGCTCAGGCTCAGTTACCGCTCGACCTTCTGTGGCCAGGGGTCGAACGTCTGCAGGCATTGAGTTTGATCGCCGGCGTCCGTGCTGAGCGCTACAGTGACATTGGCGCAGAGTTCAAAAGCCAAATTGGCGCGCGCTGGGAACCTTCCAACGTCTGGCGCGTGCAAGTAGCCTATAGCGAATCCTTCCGTCCGCCTTCGTTAGTCGAACTCTATCTGCCGCCTCTGACGGCGCCCGCCACCCTCTTCGATGCGCGCCGCGGCGAAGTGGCGATGGTGACCCTGATCACCGGCGGCAATCCGAACTTGCGGCCCACGACTGGGCAGGCTCGCAGTCTGGGCATAACCTATCAACCGCGTGAGCAGTGGCGCTTCGCCGCCGAGTTTTGGCACATCAAGGTGCGCAATCACGTGTCATTGTTGGCACCGATGAGCTTGCTCACCCATGAGGATGAGGCCATTGAAGAGCGCATTAAGCGCTCAGAACAAACGCCGGCGGACGCCGCCATCCATCTGTGGGGGCCACTCGAGCAGTTGGATATTTCGCGCGCGAATGTCGGCGGCGCGCAGACGCAAGGCGTCGATCTATCGGCGGAGCTGCGGCTGGAAACGCCACTGGGCATATTCACGCCGCGACTCTCGGTGACGCTGACCGATAAGTTCGCCTATAGCGAGCTGCCGACCCGGTCAATTCGACTGGAAGATCGGACGGATGTGGCAGCGGAGTTAGGCACCATTCCTGCGCAACGCGGCGTTGTGTCACTAACGTATGAACGCGGGGGTTGGGAAGCGTCCGTGTATGCGCACCTGAAATCGTCCTATCACGATCGCAACCCGTTTACGGACGAGACCCTGGCGCGTCGCGTGGGTGGCCCGCCCCTCTGGGATCTGAGCATCTCGACACCGCTGGCCGCGAATCTGCGCTTCTCGTTCGGTGCCACCAACGTGTTCGATCGAGAACCGCCGTTTGCGAACGCCGGCGGTTCCCTTGGCTATGACACGTCGCAATATGAGCTACAGGGTCGAGTTCTTTATGGGATGCTCAGCGGTGCATTCTGACCAGCCCGGATAGGGTCCGCGCTGGAAATAGTTGTCTGGATATTCCACTGAGAACCAGTGTTGCCGCGTCTCCGTACGAGCATCGCCATACTCTACGATCTCGATCGAATCTTGGTGCTGCGCAGTCATGAGCAAGCCCTCCATTAGAAACGAGCGACGCGCCAAGGGTGTTGGCGCCTGTTGACCGGGTCAATAGTAATCGCGCAGCCGCTGCCCATCGCCGCAAACGATGCGCGCTGAGATTCAGGCGCGCCCCTCCGCCCATTGTTCACACTCGATTTCGTTATGTTACTTACGCAGTGCCGCGGGGTCGATGGCCCAGTTGATACGATCTGTGAAAAGACAACTAGAACATGTCGTGAGTTGAATCGCGGTATGCGGTGATGGGCGCCCGCAGACCTAAGTCAATTTAGTTATTCACAGACGAGCTTGAACTATGCCTATGCGCGACGATCTGAGCTTCTCGAAAAAGTGCCTCGCCTACCTGCGTCAAAGTTTGGGCCTACCGTTCTACCTCTACCAAAAATGCCTCGGCTACTTGGGTGGAAGTTTGGCCCTACTCGTCCACCTCTACGAAACCTGGCTCGTGATCTGGCGGGTGAACCAACAGCTGCAGGATCGTTCGCCCACAGCCGCGCGGGAGTCCGATAAAGCTGCAAAGAACGCCGACAAGGCAGCCAAGATCATTAGCGTGAATTGGTGGAAAGGCTCGTCGTACCGCGCCGCCGAATTCGCCATGCCGCGCCGCAGCCCGTGGATCCGCCGTGTCGCCGTGTTCGCAACGACCTCGATCGCCACGTTCGTTGTGGTCGCTGGGGCGAGCTACTTGAGTGCCGGCGTCACTTACGAGACAGCCGCCGACGAGACGCGCATAGCGCGGCTGACCGATGGGTCGAGAATTGAGTTGAAAGGCAGTGCCAAACTCAAAGTCCTCTTCAGTGCCGAGCGCCGGCTGATCCGACACATGGCCGGTCAACTCTTTATCACCGCCGCGCCGGATGCCCAACGACCACTGGTGATCGAAACGGCCTTAGCGGAGCTCGTATTGCCTGACATGGTACCGGGCGCGATGCTCGGCATCTGGGCGACGGCCTCCATGACCATCGTCACCGCCCACGGGAACGCGGTGCTCCTGTCCGTTCGACGAAGCGCCCGTCAAAAGATCCCGTTGCTGGTCAAGGTCCGACCGGGGAAGCCTTACCGCATCCCGCCGGAAGATTCGCGCACCGCCGCGCTATTGGGAACACGCCGATCGACCTGACCGCCGGCCGCGCTCGCGGTATTGTATGGACTTCGACACACGATCGTCGGCTACGCACACTATCGTTAGGCTAAACGCATCGCGAGAAAAGCATCGCGAGACAACGCAAGCACCGAGGCGGCTGGCTGATGGACGGCCAGTCGCCCCGCCAGCACGGCGCGTGTGCTCAGTAGCGATGCATCGCCTGAAGTGGGCCGTCATGTGCCGAGCGCCGACAAGCGAATGACTTGAATAGCACTTCCGCCCGCCTGTTTGCGTGGCGCACGGCGCGCGAAGTCACCTCGACAGTGCCGTGTCGCCTCACGCTGAGCGCAATGCGCTTGGAAATTTCATCGTAACGAGATTGCCGCCGCCCTCACGTCGCACTCGCATTGTAGGCGCTACTAGACCCAGACACCGGTGGAAGCGACTGTCCAGCCAGGCCCATCGTTTACACCAGTCCAGGTACATCCTTTACACCGGGACATAGGTAATTTTTTTGGTGCGCAGATCGATGCGTCCGAGCAGGTGCGCCATGAACCACACCGACCACAACCCATCATCGACTTCTTCCAGCGCGATCAAGTCTGAACATAAGGAGGTGGTGATGAAACGCAGCTTGCCTTGCCATTTGATCGCGCCATCGGTGCTAACCCGACGCAGCTGGACGCGAGCCGGGTATTCGGGCGTGGGCAGACGAGCCGGATACCCGACCGCAGAAGCACCGACGCCTGAGCGGAAGCGTCACATCCTGTGAATGGCTGGCCGATCTCAAAGATTGCGTCCCGGGACGTGGTGTACGAGTGAGGCGTGACCGCTGAAGCGGCGGTCACCGTGAGTCTTGATAGAGTT
>NZ_BLJO01000018.1 GCF_009932555.1 Steroidobacter agaridevorans | reverse complement strand
AAGGCCTGCGCTTCGCCATCCGTGAAGGCGGCAAGACGGTCGGCGCCGGCGTCGTCGCCAAGATCATCAAGTAATCGGTCGATAGGGGCGGAAGCCGTTCGGCTTCCGCCTTTCATTGAAAAGTCTAGGCCAGTAGCTCAATTGGCAGAGCGGCGGTCTCCAAAACCGCAGGTTGGGGGTTCGATTCCCTCCTGGCCTGCCAGACTCGGCAACACGAACGCAGTTACGTAATGACTGACCAAGTACAGGAAAATGCCACAGCGCTGGATGCGCTGAAGCTCGCTGCGGGCGTCGTCATTCTGGCGGCCGGCATCGCGGGCTTCTATCTATTGGTCGACCTGCCGATCTGGCTGCGCTGGATCATCGTGCTGGCGGCCTTGATCGCCGGTGCGCTGGTCAGTCTGCAGTCCTATCAGGGCAAGACGTTCTGGCAGTTCGTGCAGAGCTCGCGCGTCGAGCTGCGCAAGGTGGTATGGCCCAGCACGCAGGAGACCTGGCAGGTCACCCTGGTGGTGTTCGTCATGATCCTCGTGCTCGGTTTGTTTTTCTGGGGCGTGGACACGCTGCTCGGCTTCCTCACGAAGTGGCTGACCGGGCGCGGAGGTTGACATGGCTTTGCGTTGGTACGTCGTGCACGCCTATTCCAACTTCGAGCATCGCGTTGCCGAGGGCTTGAAGGACCGCATCAAAATGCAGGGCCTGCAGGACAAGTTCGGCGAGATCCTGGTGCCGACCGAAGAAGTGGTCGAGATGCGCGACGGTCAGAAGCGCAAGAGCGAGCGCAAGTTCTATCCCGGCTACGTGCTGGTGCAGATGGAGATGGACGAAGCGACCTGGCACCTCGTGAAGGAAGTGCCGAAGGTGCTCGGCTTCATCGGCGGCACGCCGGAAAAGCCCGCGCCGATCACCGAGAAGGAAGCGATGAGCATCCTCCGGCGCGTCGAAGAGGGCATCGACAAGCCCAAGCCCAAGGTGCTGTTCGAGCCCGGCGAAGTGGTGCGCGTCATCGACGGCCCGTTCAACGACTTCAACGGCGTGGTCGAGTCGGTCAATTACGAAAAGAACCGCCTGCAAGTGGCGGTGCAGATCCTCGGCCGTTCGACGCCGGTGGAATTGGATTTCAGTCAGGTGGAGAAGGCGTAAGCCGCTCGACCTGTTGTTAAACCGCCAGCGGTCGCTGGCACACGATGGGGAGCTACTCGCATGAGTAGCGTTTGCACCCGGAGAGCATCATGGCCAAGAAAGTCACTGGCTATATCAAACTGCAGATTCCTGCAGGCCAGGCGAACCCGAGCCCGCCGGTCGGTCCGGCGCTGGGTCAGCAGGGCGTCAACATCATGGAATTCTGCAAAGCGTTCAACGCGCAGACGCAGAGCCTGGAAAAGGGTCTGCCGACCCCGGTTGTGATCACTGTGTACAGCGATCGCAGCTTCACCTTCATTCTCAAGACGCCGCCGGCGTCGGTGCTGATCCGCAAGGCCATCGGCATTGAGAAAGGCAGCGGCACGCCCAATACCAACAAGGTCGGCAAGATCAGCCTCAAGCAGCTCGAAGACGTCGCCAAGATCAAGCAGCCGGATTTGACGGCCGCGGATCTGGAAGCCGCAGTCCGCACCGTCGCGGGCACTGCGCGCAGCATGGGCGTTGACGTGGAGGGCGTGTGACATGCCGTTCGTAGCTAAGCGTTTGAAGGCCTGGTCGAACAAGATTGAGCCGGGCAAGGTGTATCCGATCGATGTGGCCCTGGGCCTCGTGCAGGAATTCGCCAAGGCGAAGTTCGCCGAGTCCGTCGATGTGGCCGTGAACCTCGGCATCGATGCCTCGAAGTCGGACCAGCAGGTCCGCGGTTCGACGGTGATGCCGAACGGTATCGGCAAGACGGTGCGTGTCGCCGTGTTCACCTCCGGCAAGAACCAGGATGCGGCCCGCGCCGCCGGCGCCGACATCGTCGGCCTGGAAGACCTCGCCGAGAAGGTGAAGGCCGGCCAGATGGATTTCGACGTGGTGGTCGCTTCTCCGGATGCGATGCGCGTCGTCGGTCAGCTCGGTCAGATCCTCGGTCCTCGCGGCCTGATGCCGAACCCGAAGGTGGGCACCGTGACGCCGAACGTCGCTGACGCCGTCAAGAACGCCAAGGCCGGTCAGGTGCGCTACCGCTCCGACAAGGCCGGTGTCGTTCACTGCACGATCGGCAAGGCGAATTTCGACGCGGCCAAGCTCAAGGAAAATCTGCAAGCGTTGCTCGCGGACCTGCAGAAGGCCAAGCCCGCCGCCGCCAAGGGCATCTATCTGAAGAAGATCTCCGTGTCTTCGACGATGGGTCCAGGCGTGCCGGTCGAGCAGTCCTCGCTGTCGATTTAAGTTTGTTTCCAGCGGGTACTCACTTCACGGTGAGTACTCGCTTTCGATTGATGATGGCCTGTCGCGAGACAGGCCCACATCGAAGACCGCAGGTGGATGTGAGTCCTTAATGATGCCTGCGCAGATGGTGTTACCCGAATCGGTGCTCACGACCGCAAGGTCGTGATTCTCCGCTGAAGGGCGCCGTCAGGCCGCACTTCCCGGCAACGGGAAAAGGCGGTCAGGGTGGATGCGAAAGGAGGCGCATCCGTTCGTGTTAACGCTCTTCACGCCAGGAGGAAATCATGGCGCTCAGACTCGATGACAAGAAGGCGCTGGTAGCCGAAGTCGCCGCGGTAGCTGCAACTGCGCAGTCCGTGGTGGCCGCGGAATACCGCGGGCTGAAGGTTTCGCAGATGACCGAACTGCGGACCAAGGCTCGCAAATCCGGTGTCTACCTGCGAGTGGTGAAGAACACGTTGGCCCGCAAGGCGATCGCCGGCACTCAATTCGAAGTGGTCGGCAAGAGCCTGAAAGGCCCGCTGGTTCTCGCGTTCTCGAAGGAAGACCCGGGTGCTGCTGCCCGACTGGTCAAGGACTTCGCAAAGACCAACGACAAGCTGGTGACGACCGTAGTGTCGCTCGGCGGCGCGTTGCTCACGGCGAAGGACTTGGACCGCGTCGCCAGCCTGCCGACGCTCGAAGCGGCTCGCGCATCCCTGTTGGGACTGCTGCAGGCCCCGATGAGTCAGTTTGTCCGCACGATCAACGAACCTCACGCCCAGCTGGTGCGTGTGTTGGCCGCGCAGAAGGACAAGCTCGGCGCGTCCGCGTAAGCGGCCCGCCCGATTCGATTACGGTTACATCATCTAACTTTTGGAGTTATTCAAATGGCTATTTCGAAAGAAGAACTGATCGACGCGCTGTCCCAACTGAAGGTGTTGGAAGTGGTCGACCTGGTCAAGGCGCTGGAAGAGAAGTGGGGCGTGAGCGCCGCTGCCGCCGTCGCCGTGGCCGCTGCTCCTGCTGCCGGTGGCGCTGCCGCTCCGGCCGCCGAAGAGAAGACCGAGTTCACCGTCACCATGACCAGCTTCGGCGCCAACAAGGTCGGCGTCATCAAGGTCATCCGCGAGATCACGGGCCTGGGCTTGAAGGAAGCCAAGGACCTGGTCGAAGGCGTGCCCTCGCAGGTCAAGGACGGCGTGCCGAAGGCCGAAGCGGAATCGATCAAGAAGAAGCTGGAAGAGGCCGGCGCCGCTGCGGAGATCAAGTAATCTCGTTCGCGGAGTTTTGTTGAGCGTACTTTTACCGGTACCTGGAAGGCGCGGCGGCGGAGCGGGCTCCGTCCGCCGTGCTTTCCTATTGTCTTTTGTGGCGGCGGCCCAACGTCGGGTGGCCTCCCCAGTTCAGTTTCGAAGCCCTGAACTCTCTAATCAGATTCGGCAAGGGTGACCCAGATGGCCTATTCGTTCACCGAGAAGAAGCGTATCCGTAAGGACTTCGGCAAGCGGGAAAGCATCCTCGAGGTGCCATACCTGCTGGCGATCCAGCTCGACTCGTACCGCAAGTTCCTACAAGCCGATGCGCCCGAGATGGCTCGGGCGGACGCTGGCCTGCACGCTGCGTTCAAGAGCGTGTTTCCGATCACCAGCTATTCCGGCAACGCCATTCTCGAATACGTGAGCTATCGCCTCGGCGATCCGGTATTCGACGTGAAGGAGTGCCAGATGCGCGGCCTCACCTACGCAGCCCCGCTGCGCGTGAAGGTACGCCTGGTTGTTTACGATAAAGAGACGTCGACCCCGACCAAGAAGACCGTCAAGGACATCCGCGAGCAGGAAGTCTACTTGGGCGAAATGCCTCTGATGACCGACAACGGCACCTTCGTCGTGAACGGCACCGAGCGCGTCATCGTGTCCCAGCTGCACCGTTCGCCGGGCGTGTTCTTCGATCACGACCGCGGCAAGACCCACAGCTCGGGCAAGCTGCTGTTCTCCGCGCGCATCATTCCTTATCGCGGCTCGTGGCTCGATTTCGAGTTCGACCCGAAGGACTGCGTGTTCGCGCGTATCGACCGCCGCCGCAAGCTGCCGGTCACCATCATCCTGCGCGCTCTCGGCTACACCGAAGAGCAGATGCTGGACATGTTCTTCGACAAGAACACCTATCGGCTGTCGAAGGAAAAGATTGAATTCGAACTGATCCCGGCCCGCCTGCGCGGCGAGACCGCGTCGTTCACCATCAAGATCGGCGAAGAAGTCATCGTCGAGGAAGGCCGCCGCGTGACTGCGCGTCACGTGCGCCAGCTCGAGCAGAAGAACGTCACCAGCCTGGAAGTGCCGAAGGAATACCTGGTCGGCAAGATCCTGGCGCACGACGTGTTCAACACCGAGACCGGCGAGATCCTGGCCAAGGCCAACGAGATCCTGACCGTCACCGTGATCGACAAGCTGATCGAAGCGGGCGTGACCGAAATCCGCGCGCTGTACGTGAACGATCTGGATCGCGGCCCGTACATCTCCGACACGCTGCGCATCGATCCGACCCGCACGCGCCTCGAGGCGCTGGTCGAGATCTACCGCATGATGCGTCCGGGCGAGCCGCCGACCAAGGATGCGGCCGAGAACCTGTTCCAGAACCTGTTCTTCAATGCCGAGCGCTACGACCTGTCGGCCGTGGGCCGCATGAAGTTCAACCGTCGCGTGCACCGTGAAGAGATCGTCGGCCCGGGCATCCTGTACGACGCCGCGCACTTCTCGAAGCGCACGGATGAGTTCTCGAAGGAGCTCGTCGAGAAGTACACCGATACCTCGGACATCATCGCGGTCATCAAGGAGCTGTGCGACATCCGCAACGGCAACGGCCAGGTCGACGACATCGATCACCTGGGCAACCGTCGCGTGCGCTCGGTCGGCGAAATGGCGGAGAACGCCTTCCGCATCGGCCTGGTGCGCGTCGAGCGCGCCGTGAAGGAGCGTCTGACGCTCGCCGAGTCCGAAGGCCTGATGCCGCAGGAAATGATCAACGCCAAGCCGGTCGCGGCGGCGGTGAAGGAATTCTTCGGCTCCTCGCAGCTGTCGCAGTTCATGGACCAGAACAACCCGCTGTCGGAAGTGACGCACAAGCGTCGCGTGTCCGCGCTCGGCCCAGGCGGCCTGACGCGCGAGCGCGCGGGCTTCGAAGTCCGTGACGTGCATCCGACGCATTACGGCCGCGTGTGCCCGATCGAAACTCCTGAAGGTCCGAACATCGGTCTGATCAACTCGTTGTCCGTGTACGCCCGCACCAACGACTACGGCTTCCTCGAGACGCCGTATCGCAAGGTCGTGGACGGCGTGGTCGGCGAAGAGATCGACTACCTGTCGGCCATCGAAGAAAGCCAGTACGTGATCGCGCAGGCGAACGCGACGCTCAACGAGAAGTCGCAGTTCGTCGACGACCTGGTGTCGTGCCGTCACTTGAACGAGTTCATGCTGTCCTCGCCGGACAAGATTCAGTACATGGACGTGTCGCCGAAGCAGATCGTGTCGGTGGCCGCCTCGCTGATTCCGTTCCTCGAGCACGACGACGCGAACCGCGCGTTGATGGGCTCGAACATGCAACGTCAGGCCGTGCCGACGCTGCGTGCCGAGACGCCGCTGGTCGGCACCGGCATGGAGCGCGCTGTGGCGATCGACTCGGGCGTGACCGTGGTCGCGCGCCGTGGCGGCGTGATCGACTCCGTCGACGCGTCGCGTATCGTCGTTCGCGTGCACGATGCTGAAACGTCTGCGTCGGAAGCCGGCGTCGACATCTACTCGATGACCAAGTACACGCGTTCCAACCAGAACACCTGTATCAACCAGCGTCCGCTGGTGAAGGCGGGTGACGTGATCGCGCGCGGCGACGTGCTGGCCGACGGCCCGTCCACCAACCTCGGCGAGCTGGCGCTGGGCCAGAACCTGCTGGTCGCGTTCATGCCCTGGAACGGCTACAACTTCGAAGACTCGATCCTGATCTCGGAGCGCGTCGTCCATGACGACCGCTTCACGACCATTCACATCGAAGAGCTCACCTGCGTCGCTCGCGACACCAAGCTGGGCCCCGAAGAAATCACCGCCGACATTCCGAACGTCGGTGACATCGCGCTCGCCAAGTTGGACGAAGCGGGCATCGCGTTCATCGGCGCCGAAGTGAAGGCCGGCGACATTCTGGTCGGCAAGGTCACGCCGAAGGGCGAGACCCAGCTGACGCCGGAAGAGAAGCTGCTGCGCGCCATCTTCGGTGAGAAGGCGTCCGACGTTAAGGACACCTCGCTGCGAGTGCCTCCGGGCATGGACGGCACGGTGATCGACGTGCGCGTGTTCACGCGCGACGGCGTCGAGAAGGACAGCCGTGCGTTGTCGATCGAGAAGTCGGAGCTGGAGAAGGTCCGCAAGGACCTGGAAGACCAGCGCCGCATTCTCGAGGACGACTTGTTCCAGCGTGTCCAGAGCGTGCTGCTCGGCAAGCCGGCTTCGGCGGGTCCGCAGAAGCTCAAGGCTGGCACCGTCATCGACGAGAGCTATCTCGCCAGCATGCCGCGCGAGCAGTGGCTGGAAATTCGTCTGCAGGACGATGAAGAGAACGCCGTCGTCGAGAGCGCCGCCGAGCGCCTGAAGGCGCAGCGCAAGGAGTTCGAGAAGCGCTTCGACGAGAAGCGCGCCAAGATCACCGCGGGCGACGACCTCGCTCCGGGCGTGCTGAAGATGGTCAAGGTGTACCTGGCCGTGAAGCGCCGCGTGCAGCCGGGCGACAAGATGGCCGGCCGCCACGGCAACAAGGGTGTCGTGTCCACCATCATCCCGGTGGAAGACATGCCGTTCGACGAGAACGGCACGCCGGTCGACATCGTGCTCAATCCGCTGGGCGTGCCTTCGCGTATGAACATCGGTCAGATCCTCGAGACGCACCTGGGCTGGGCGGCCAAGGGCATCGGCCACAAGATCGGCCGCATGCTCGACAGCATGGCTGCCGAGCGCGCCACGCAGATCCGCGGCTTCCTCGACGAGGTCTACAACAAGTCGGGCGGCCAGAAGGCCGACATCGCTTCGTTGACCGACGACGAGATCATCGCGCTGGCCGGCAACCTGCGGCACGGCGTGCCGATGGCGACGCCGGTGTTCGACGGCGCGGCCGAAGAGGAAATCAAGCGCATGCTGGAGCTGGCGGATCTGCCGGCCAGCGGCCAGACGACGCTGTTCGACGGTCGCACCGGCGAGCGCTTCGAGCGTCAGGTGACGGTGGGCTATATGTACATGCTGAAGCTCAACCACCTGGTCGACGACAAGATGCACGCCCGCTCGACCGGCCCGTACTCGCTGGTCACGCAGCAGCCGCTGGGTGGCAAGGCGCAGTTCGGCGGTCAGCGCTTCGGCGAAATGGAAGTCTGGGCGCTGGAAGCGTATGGCGCTTCGTACACGCTGCAGGAAATGCTCACCGTCAAGTCCGACGACGTGAACGGCCGCACGCAGATGTACAAGGCCATCGTCGACGGCAACCACGAGATGAAGGCCGGCATGCCCGAATCCTTCAACGTGCTGGTGAAAGAAATCCGTTCGCTGGGCATCAACATGGAGCTGGAGCAGGAGAGCGACAAGTAATTCCCGGATGGGATTTACGACTCACTCTCAGGCAACACTCAGTAGGTGACACATGAAAGATTTGCTAAAGCTCTTTAAGCAGCACACTCCGGTCGAGAACTTCGATTCCATCCGGATTGGGCTCGCTTCGCCCGAAATGATCCGCTCGTGGTCGTTTGGCGAAGTGAAGAAGCCGGAGACCATCAACTACCGTACGTTCAAGCCGGAACGCGACGGCCTGTTCTGCGCCAAGATCTTCGGACCGGTGAAGGACTACGAGTGCTTGTGCGGCAAGTACAAGCGCCTGAAGCATCGCGGCGTGGTCTGCGAAAAGTGCGGCGTCGAAGTGACCCAGTCCAAGGTGCGCCGCGAGCGCATGGGCCACATCGAGCTCGCCAGCCCGACCGCTCACATCTGGTTCCTGAAGTCGCTGCCGTCGCGCATCGGTCTGATGCTCGACATGACGCTGCGTGAAATCGAGCGCGTGCTGTATTTCGAGGCGTTCGTGGTGATCGAGCCGGGCATGACCCAGCTGCAGCGCGGCCAGTTGCTGACCGACGAAATGTATCTGGAAGCGATCGAGCAGCACGGCGACGAGTTCGACGCCCGCATGGGCGCCGAAGCCGTGTACGAGCTGTTGAAGTCGCTGGACCTGCAGCAGGAAGTGCTCAAGGTCCGCGAAGAGATCCTCGGCACGAACTCCGAAACCAAGATCAAGCGCCTCACCAAGCGCCTGAAGCTGCTCGAGTCGTTCATCGAGTCCGGCAACAAGCCGGAGTGGATGGTCATGACCGTGCTGCCGGTGCTGCCGCCGGATCTGCGTCCGCTGGTGCCGCTGGATGGCGGCCGCTTCGCGACGTCCGATCTGAACGATCTGTATCGCCGCGTCATCAACCGTAACAACCGTCTGCGCCGACTGCTCGAGTTGAACGCGCCGGACATCATCGTGCGCAACGAAAAGCGCATGTTGCAGGAAGCGGTGGACGCGCTGCTCGACAACGGCCGCCGCGGCCGCGCCATCACCGGCACGAACAAGCGTCCGCTGAAGTCGCTGGCCGACATGATCAAGGGCAAGCAGGGCCGCTTCCGTCAGAACCTGCTCGGCAAGCGCGTCGACTACTCTGGCCGTTCGGTCATCGTGGTCGGTCCGACGCTGCGCCTGCATCAGTGCGGTCTGCCGAAGAAGATGGCGCTGGAGCTGTTCAAGCCCTTCATCTTCTCCAAGCTGCAGCTGCGCGGCGAAGCTTCGACCATCAAGGCCGCCAAGCGCATGGTGGAGCGTGAAGGTCCGGAAGTGTGGGACATTCTCGAAGAAGTCATTCGCGAACATCCCGTGCTGCTGAACCGCGCGCCGACCCTGCACCGTCTGGGCATTCAGGCGTTCGAGCCGGTGCTGATCGAAGGCAAGGCTATCCAGCTGCATCCGCTGGTGTGTACGGCGTTCAACGCCGACTTCGACGGCGACCAGATGGCGGTGCACGTGCCGCTGTCGTTGGAAGCGCAGCTCGAAGCCCGCGCGCTGATGATGTCGTCCAACAACATTCTGTCGCCCGCCAACGGCGACCCGATCATCGTGCCCTCGCAAGACGTGGTGCTCGGTCTGTACTACATGACTCGCGAGCGCGTGAATGCGAAGGGCGAGGGCATGTTGTTCACCGACGTGCAGGAAGTGCATCGCGCCTATGAGAGCCGCTATGCCGACCTGCAGGCCAAGGTGAAGGTCCGCATCACCGAGTACGTCAAGAACGAGGAAGGCAACTTCCGTCCGCGTGTCCGCGTCGTCGCGACGACCGTCGGTCGTTCGTTGCTGTCCGAGATCCTGCCGAAGGGCATGTCGTTCGATGTCGTGAACCGCGACATGACCAAGAAGGCCATCTCGGGCGTCATCAACCTCTGCTATCGAAGTGTCGGCTTGAAGGAAGCCGTCGTGTTCGCCGACCAGCTGATGTACACGGGCTTCGCGTATGCGACGCGCGCCGGTGTGTCCATCGGCGTCGACGACATGGTCGTGCCTCAGCAGAAGGGCCGCATCCTGGGCGGCGCCGAGCGTGAAGTGAAGGAGATTCAGGAGCAGTACGCTTCGGGTCTGGTCACCAACGGCGAGCGCTACAACAAGGTCGTCGACATCTGGTCGCGCACCAACGACCAGGTGGCCAAGGCCATGATGGACAAGCTCGGCGTCGAAGACGTCGTGAACTCCAAGGGCCAGACGGTCACGCAGAAGTCGTTCAACTCGATTTACATGATGGCCGACTCGGGCGCCCGCGGTAGCGCGGCCCAGATCCGTCAGCTCGCCGGTATGCGCGGCCTGATGGCCAAGCCGGACGGCTCCATCATCGAGACGCCCATCACGGCGAACTTCCGTGAAGGCTTGAACGCCATGCAGTACTTCATCTCGACGCACGGCGCCCGTAAGGGTCTGGCCGATACCGCGTTGAAGACCGCGAACTCCGGTTACCTGACCCGTCGTCTGGTCGACGTGGCGCAGGACCTGGTGGTCACGGAAGAGGACTGCGGCACCAACAACGGCCTGACCATGGCTCCGATCGTCGAAGGCGGCGACGTGGTCGAAGGCCTCGGCGAGCGCGTGCTCGGCCGCGTGGCCGCGGTCGATGTGCTCAAGCCGAGCGGCGACGGCGTCGTGATCGAAGCCGGCACGCTGATCGACGAAGCGCTGGTCAAGGTGCTCGAAAGCGAAGGCGTGGACCAGGTGAAGGTGCGTTCGCCCATCGCCTGCGAAACCCGCTACGGCGTGTGCGCTCAGTGCTATGGCCGCGACCTCGCGCGTGGTCACCGCATCAACATGGGTGAAGCGGTCGGCGTCATCGCCGCGCAGTCCATCGGTGAGCCTGGCACGCAGCTGACGATGCGTACGTTCCACATCGGTGGTGCGGCGTCTCGAGCTGCTGCCGCGAACTCCGTGGAAGCGAAGGGCAAGGGCACCGCGCGTCTCCACAACCTCAAGACCGTGCACCACGAGAAGGGCCACTGGGTCGCGACCTCGCGCTCCGGCGAGTTCGGCGTGGTCGACGAGTTCGGTCGCGAGCGTGAGCGTTACAAGATCCCGTACGGCGCCGTGATCACGGTCAAGGACGGCGATCCGATCGAGCCCGGCCAGATCGTGGCCACCTGGGACCCGCACACCCACCCGGTCGTGACCGAAGTGGCGGGCTTCATCAAGTTCCAGGACTTCATCGACGGCGTGACCGTGCAGAGCCAGGTCGACGAAGTGACCGGCCTGTCGTCCACGGTCGTGATGGATCCGAAGCAGCGCAGCTCGGGCGGCAAGGACCTGCGTCCGGTCGTGCGACTGGTCAACGCCAAGGGCAAGGAAGTCACGTTCGCGAACACCGATATTCCGGCCGTGTACGCGCTGCCCACGGGCGCCATCGTGAGCCTGGAAGACGGTGCGAAGGTGTCGGTCGGCGACGTTATCGCGCGTATCCCGCAAGAGTCGTCGAAGACCCGCGACATCACCGGCGGTCTGCCGCGCGTCGCGGACCTGTTCGAAGCCCGCAAGCCGAAGGACTCAGCGATCCTCGCCGAGTACTCGGGCACGGTGAGCTTCGGTAAGGAGACCAAGGGCAAGCGCCGCTTGATCATCACCGACGAGCAGAGCGAGAAGCACGAGGAGCTGATTCCGAAGTGGCGTCACCTGAACGTGTTCGAAGGCGAACAGGTGGAGCGCGGCGAAGTGATCGCCGACGGCGAGCCGAACCCGCACGACATCCTGCGCTTGCAGGGGGTGGAGTCGCTGGCCAACTACCTGGTCCGCGAAATCCAGGACGTGTACCGGCTGCAGGGCGTGAAGATCAACGACAAGCACATTGAAGTGATCATCCGCCAGATGCTGCGCAAGGTCGAAATTGCCCATGCCGGCGACACGACCCTGTTGCGCGGCGAGCAGTTGGACCGCGCCCGGGTCACGGACGTCAACGAGCGCACCGAGGAAGCAGGCAAGATTCCGGCGCGTCTGGAGCCGGTGCTGCTGGGCATCACCAAGGCGTCGCTGGCGACCGAGTCGTTCATCTCCGCGGCCTCCTTCCAGGAGACCACCCGCGTGTTGACCGAAGCGGCCGTGCGCGGCCTGAAGGACGACCTGCGTGGCTTGAAGGAGAACGTCATCGTCGGCCGGCTCATCCCGGCGGGCACGGGCTCGTTCTACCACTCGCGTCGTCGTCGCCGGGACTCCGGGACGGGCCGCGGCTTCATGGATATGGGCGGCGGTGGCGTGGATACCGAGGAGTCAGTGTCGGACGAGGCCTCGGCGGAGTAAGGAACTGGGGCGGGGAAGGGGTACCTTCCCCGCCAAACCCTTAAGAATCGCTGTGTCGGGGCTCTAAGCCGTTGACACTGCAGGGTCACATTCCTACAATCCCGCGCCTTTGATTAGGCCGGCGTCGACCATCCTCCGCCCGCCAGTCACCCGAATTTACTTAGGCCGCCTCAGCCCAACCGCTAGGCGGCTTCGTGTTCTCTCTAGGAATCATTAGGTTATGGCCAGTATCAGTCAGCTCGTCCGTAAGCCGCGCACTTCGCCGAATTACAAGACGAAGGTGCCCGCGCTCGCTGCCTGCCCGCAGAAGCGCGGGGTTTGCACGCGCGTGTACACGACGACGCCGAAAAAGCCGAACTCCGCCCTGCGTAAGGTCGCCAAGGTGCGCCTGACCAATGGCTTCGAGGTCATCAGCTACATCGGCGGCGAAGGCCACAACCTGCAGGAACACTCGGTGGTGCTGATCCGCGGCGGTCGTGTGAAAGACCTCCCGGGCGTGCGCTATCACACGGTGCGCGGCACCCTCGACTGCGCGGGCGTCAACGACCGCCGTCAGGGCCGTTCGAAGTACGGCGCGAAGCGCCCGAAGAAATAACCGCGGCGCCACCCACCACTGCGCGCGCTGAACGCGTGCACATAGACAATTTGAAGGTAGTACCGTTATGTCTCGTAGAGCCTCGGCCCCGACCCGCACGATTCTTCCCGATCCGCGTTTCAACAGCCTGCTGCTGGCCAAGTTCGTCAACATGGTCATGGAGCGCGGCAAGAAGTCGGTCGCGGAAAAGATCGTGTACGGCGCGGTCGATCGCATCACCGAGAAGACCGGCAAGCCGAACGAGCAGTCGATCGAGTTGCTGACCCAGGCGCTGGACAACGTCAAGCCGACGGTCGAGGTGAAGAGCCGCCGCGTCGGTGGCGCCACCTACCAGGTGCCCGTTGAAGTTCGTTCGGCCCGCCGCCAGACATTGGCCATGCGCTGGCTGATCGAAGCCGCCTCGGCGCGCAGCGAGAAGTCGATGGCGCAACGTCTCGCGGCCGAGCTGCTGGACGCTTCCGAAAACCGCGGTTCGGCCGTGCGCAAGCGTGAAGACACGCACCGTATGGCGGAAGCGAACAAGGCGTTCGCTCACTACCGCTGGTAATGGACGGAGTGCGAACGATGTCGGTCGCACCCGCGACTCATCTTTCGCAACCCTCGAGAGACCATGGCACGTACTACGCCCATCGAACGCTATCGGAACATCGGCATCTCTGCCCACATTGACGCGGGCAAGACGACGACGACCGAGCGCATTCTTTTTTACACGGGCGTATCTCACAAGATCGGTGAAGTGCATGACGGCGCGGCCGTCATGGACTACATGGAACAGGAGCAGGAGCGCGGCATCACCATCACCGCCGCCGCCACGACCTGTTTCTGGAAGGGGATGGAGAACAACTTCCCCGAGCATCGCATCAACATCATCGACACCCCGGGCCACGTCGACTTCACTATCGAAGTCGAGCGCAGCCTGCGCGTGCTCGACAGCGCCGTCGCGGTCTTCTGTGCCGTGGCCGGCGTGCAGCCCCAGTCCGAGACGGTCTGGCGGCAGATGAACAAATACAAAGTGCCGCGCATCGCGTTCGTCAACAAGATGGACCGCGCCGGCGCCAACTTCCTGCGTTGTGTCGAGCAGATCCAGCAGCGCCTGCGTGGCGTGCCCGTGCCGATTCAGCTGCCGATCGGCGCTGAAGACAAATTCGTCGGCGTGGTCGATCTGATCCGCATGAAGGAAATCTGGTGGGACGACGCCACCCAGGGCACTCGCTTCGAGTACCGCGAGATTCCCGAGGACATGCAGGAACAGTGCGAGGAGTGGCGCGCCAAGATGATCGAGGCGGCCGCCGAAGCCAACGAGACGCTGCTCAACAAGTACCTCGAAGGCGGCACGCTCAGCGAAGACGAGATCAAGCAGGGCCTGCGCGAGCGTTCGATCCGTAACGAGATCGTGCTGTGCATGTGCGGCTCGGCGTTCAAGAACAAAGGCGTGCAGGCCATGCTCGATGCGATCATCGAGTTCATGCCCTCGCCGGTGGAAATGCCGCCGGTCAAAGGCCTGCTGCCCGATGGCAAAGAAGCCACGCGCAAGGCCAGCGACGAGGAGAAGTTCTCGGCGCTCGCGTTCAAGATTCTCAACGACCCGTTCGTCGGCAACCTGACGTTCTTCCGTGTGTACTCCGGCGTGCTCAACTCCGGCGACACCGTGAGCAACCCGGGCAAGGGCAAGAAGGAGCGCATCGGCCGCTTGCTCCAGATGCACGCCAACGAGCGCAGCGAGATCAAAGAAGTCCGCGCCGGCGACATCGCCGCGGCCGTGGGCCTGAAGGATGTGATCACTGGCGACACGCTGTGCGATCCCGAGCACACCATCCAGCTGGAAAAGATGGATTTCCCGGAGCCGGTGATTTCCGTCGCGGTCGAGCCGAAGACGCAGGCCGACCAGGAAAAGATGGGCCTCGCCCTGCAGCGCCTGGCGAAGGAAGATCCGTCGTTCCGTTTGTCGAGCGATCCCGAGTCCGGTCAGACCATCATCGCCGGCATGGGCGAGCTGCACCTGGAAATCATCGTCGATCGCATGAAGCGCGAGTTCAAGGTGGAAGCGAACGTCGGCAAGCCGATGGTCGCGTACCGCGAGACCATCCGCGCCAAGGTCGATCAGGAAGGCAAGTTCGTGCGTCAGTCCGGCGGCCGCGGCCAGTACGGCCACGTCTGGATCACGCTCGAGCCGAACGAAGCCGGCAAGGGCTTCGAGTTCGTCAACGCGATCGTCGGCGGCACGGTGCCGAAGGAATACATCCCGGCGGTCGAGAAGGGCATCAAGGAAGCGACCGCGAACGGCGTGCTCGCCGGCTACCCGGTCGTGGACGTGAAGGCGACCCTGTTCGACGGCTCGTATCACGATGTCGACTCGAACGAAATGGCGTTCAAGATCGCAGGCTCGATGGCGTTCAAGGACGCGATGTCCAACGCCAAGCCGGTGATCCTCGAGCCCATCATGAAAGTCGAAGTGGTGACGCCGGAAGATTATTACGGCGACATCGTGGGCGACCTGAACCGCCGCCGCGGCCAGATCGTCGGCATGGAAGATTCCATCTCCGGCAAGGTCGTGACGGCCGAAGTGCCGCTGGCCGAGATGTTCCAGTACTCCACGTCCATGCGCTCGATGAGCCAGGGCCGTGCCACGTACACGATGGAGTTCGCCAAGTACATGGAAGTGCCGACCAACGTCGCAAACGTGATTACCAAGAAGGGCTGACGCCCCGCATTGAATCGAGCGCGCCAGCAGACAGACTACTTGAGCTTTTTTTCAAAGTTATAGATAGAGGAACGCCGCCGTGGCCAAAGAGAAATTTGAACGCACCAAACCGCACGTGAACGTAGGCACCATCGGCCACGTCGACCATGGCAAGACCACGTTGACGGCCGCGCTGACCAAGGTGAT
>NZ_BLJO01000017.1 GCF_009932555.1 Steroidobacter agaridevorans | reverse complement strand
GGCCGTCGTCAGCTGAGCACGAGTCCAAACCAACCAGAACTCACGACTCGTACACCACTTCCAGGGACGCGATCATCGGTCATTTCGTGCTGACATTTGTCAACGATTGCGGCGCACGCCGACGGCCCTTCGAATCCCCTCTATAGCGGACAATTCAGCGCCACCCGCGAATCTGCAGCCAACACACCAATCTGCAGGTCATTTCGCATGGGGTCACCGCTTACCCGCGGCCGATCATATTGAATGATAACAGCCATCATGGATGGATGCCGAAACTACGTTAGAGAGGCACAAATGAAAACTATTACTGGCATGCTGCTCACCTCTACTGCCGTCTGTCTTACATCCCCCACATATGCACAAAAACTGCCCGCAGAGCATGGACCCGACCGGGCATCTCCCGGGATCTTTGAGGCCGCGACTCAGCCTCCGAGTTCGCTATCAAGCGAGCCAAAAACTACCGGCGTGATGCGGATAGCTAGTACATCCACCACTGAGAGCGATAGTCAAAGCGGGACTTCGAATGCAAAGCGTGCTGCGGACGACGCGCGGCGACGCGGCAGCCTCGAAGAAGTCATCGTAACAGCGCAAAAGCGTAGTGAACGAATTCAGGATGTTCCGGTAAGCATCACCGCCATCACTGCCGAACAGATCGACGAAAGAGGTCTTGCAGCATCCGCCGACTATCTGCGAGGCATACCGTCAGTGAATCAAGTCGAGCAAGGTTACGGCGGTCAAGCCGTGATTATTCGAGGCATGGAGACCTCACTCGGTTTCGCGAACTTTAGCTCTGGTAGCACGGTTGCTACATACTTTGGTGAAATACCCACGACCAACTCAGCGGGACTTCTCGGATCTGGTGCGGACCTAAAGCTTGTAGATGTTGATCGCGTAGAAGTCCTCCGCGGCCCACAGGGCACGGCATTCGGCAGTTCATCAATGGGTGGAGCAGTACGAATCATTCCATCAGCACCGCAGCTGACCGACTTTTCTGCGAGAGTGGCCGCGAGTTATTCGGTCACATCTGGCAACAGCGCCGACAATCACAACGCACAAGCGTTCGCAAACATACCCATTGTGAAAGACCGATTTGCCATCCGAGCCACGGCTTATCAGTATCAAGACTCCGGATACTATCGTAACGAAGCGCGTTCCAACGCAGCCTATTACGCAACGCTCAGTCCGGGAGCCCAGCCTTTTGCAGTCGATCAGAAAGAGGTTGGCGAAACCTACGTTCTAGGTGGACGAATTGCGACTCTATTTCAAGCGACCGAGGCTCTTGGCATCACGCTTAGCTATCTTAAGCAGAAGAGCGAAACGGACGGTTATGCCGTAGCAAACAGTGGACCGTTTGAGCAGACACTTCTGCAGGTTGCGCCAGAGCACGCCTTCCGAGGACAAACTGCTGGTGTGAACGACGCCGACATCGACGTTGCGAACATAGTCATCGAGTCCGATCTTGGCTGGGCCGATCTTCTTGCAACCTACTCCTACATAGAGAGCAGCGAGGAACACTCGATTCCGGACGGCGTATTTGGACGACTTACACGACCTGTTTCAATCGCCACTTCGACCCCCCATCGAGAGAACTCCGGCGAAATCAGACTTTCAACCAAACTTGGCGGTGCTTGGAACTTCCTCACTGGCATCTACGCTGACAAGCAGCATGATGTTTACACTTCTGACTGGATATGGTTTGGCGATCCTGGAGCGAATCCCTTTACGCCCCAACTCCGCGACGTGTTCGACTATGTAGATGAGCGCGACCTCCGCCAGAAGGCGGCATTTGCAGAAGTCTCGTGGAAATTCCTGCCCCGCGTTACCCTGACTGGCGGGGCACGCTACTACGACTATGAGCGCTCAGCGCATATAGATCAGAGCGGCGCGCTAATTGGTGGCGGGAGCACATCTACCGATACGACTACTGACGCCACGGGCACCACTTTCCGCGCGAATGTGAGCTACAAGCCGACCGACGATACCCTCCTCTATGCAGGCTGGTCCCAGGGCTTTCGCCTTGGCAGACCGCAGCCCAGGGTGCCCGCGGCGGCATGCGATACCAATGCCGACGGCCTAGTCGATGGAACAAGCTACCCAATCGCATCGACTGGAGATGTCGACTCTGACAACGTAGACAGTTATGAGATCGGCGGGAAACTTACGGCATTCAATAATCGAATCGTGTTCGACGCGGCCGTATTCCGAATGGACTGGTCTGATCTACCTGTGGGCGTACGAGGCTCCACTTGTGCCTTTGGATTCCAAGCAAACGCTGGAGCTGCCCGCTCTGAGGGAGTGGAGCTTCAGGCTCAGTACCACGTCCAGGATAATTTTCAGATATATGTTGGTGGATCGTTGATAGACGCGAAACTAACCAAAGATGCGCCGATTCAAGGATTCGCGGACGGTGACCGATTGCCCGGCTCTCCGGAAGAGAGCGCCAATCTGGGCGTGCAGTATAGCTTTGATGTAGCAGGCCACTTGGTCTCCCTGCGCGTGGACTCGATCTACGTAGGTTCGTTCTATAGCACGCTCAAACCGCTGCCACACCAGGAGGCAGGTGACTACGTCAAAGTAGATGCATCCGCCCGGGTCGAAATCGATAACCTGAGCATTGATCTCTTCATTCGCAACCTCACTGATGAGGACGCGTTCGCGCAACGCGCGAATCCGACCACTAGCAGTGCATGGGGTTACCGCATACGCCCTCGAACCGTTGGAGTTCAACTGGGCTACGACTTTTAAGAAACCAGCTCCTACCCGCGCTATTCCTAGCGCGGGTAGTATGGGCAGGGCCGCCGAATGGCCGCCTCCCACGGACGAATGAAGAATTCTATCGGATATAAAGCCGAGCATGAACGCGCGCAAGAAAACGCCAGTACAGTCCTGAGAATTATCCGCCGCGCAACTCTCCGGATTTCCAACGACTGTCACGCGAACTCCTATTTCCCCTAGGATCCTCGGCCGGACTTGTGACCTAGCAAATCCGCGCCCTCGATTAGAACCTCCCACCTACTCAATTGGCGAAAGCACGCACCGGCTTCTCAACTCGGCCATGCGTGAGATGATGGTGCATGCGTCGTATCAATTGAAGGACGCATAGGCTGGTTTCCAATAACCAGCATGTGATCCGAGACTACCTGCCCGACTCACCGCACAGAGCGCTTCGTAGGATAGGCACCATGCTTCATGACGCCGCGAAAGAAGTAATCCCCAAGCTGTCAATCTGTATCACCACGTTCAATCGGTCCGCTCTTATCGGAGAGACACTCGATAGCATTCTCATACAAACCACCGACGCGTCCGAAGTGGTAGTGCTCGACGGCGGCTCGACGGATGCCACTGAACAGGTCTTGTCCGACTACACGAGCCGCTTTAGCCGACTTCGGTATATCAGGCAGGATATGAATAATGGCTTTGACCACGACTGCGACCTGTGCGTGAAGGCCGCCAAGGGCGACTACTGTTGGATGATGACGGATGACGATTTGCTCAAGCCGGGAGCCGTCGCTGCGATCCTGGATACTCTCTCTCACGACGTGAGCTTGGTCGTCGTCAACACTGAAGCTTGGGACTTTCGCATGTCAAGAGTACTCCAATCCCGTTGGATTGATATGGAATCAGATCGTATGTATGGCCCAGACGAGATGGATCGCCTGTTCACAGATGTAAGCGTCATCATTCCGTACGTTGGTGCCGTCGTTGTCAAGCGCTCGCTCTGGTTGAGCCGCCAGAGAGAACAATACTTCGGCTCATGGTTTGGCTATCTCGGAGTGATCTTTCAATCACCTCTCCCCGGGGGGGCCATTGTGATAGCAACGCCATGGATTCGCTATCGCCGGGGCAATGACCATACTTGGTCATCTAGAACCTTCGAGATGTTCATGATCAATTTGCCTTCACTAGTTCAATCATTGCCTCTCTCTTCCCTCGCAAAGGCGAAGGTCGGGGGAGCTGAACCCTGGCGAAACACCGGAGAGCTTCTCTTGTGGCGAGGCATGGGAACGTACTCGTTGCTCGAATATCGGCAGTGGATTCGTCCGCATTTAAAAACAGTGCAGGACAAGCTTGCACCAGCGTTCATCGCCATCTTGCCCGGGCCATTGTTGAACGCGCTCCTCATGCTCTACTTCTCACTGACTCGTCATCGCTACCGGCAGGCTTGGCCCCCGGAACTGGTACTCCAACTTCTTAGAGAAAGCCGGTTTTATCTGCCTCAGTGGTTCGCCCTAACCCGTGGTTGAGGTGGTGGTCGTGATGGGCTGATTGCGACGATCGATGCTCTGGTCGCGTTCCACTATCCCGCCGCTTGACCAGCCCAGACTGGCCACACCCGTACGAGTTCCTTTGCTACACAGCGCACGCCTGACTGCGATCGGGCCTGCCCGAGAGGGGCCACCAATGCTCATAAGCCAGTCTCACAGATGATCTGCGTAGTCTGCATTCAGTAACGACGAGCAGCAACGCAGACGTGCCGATCCTCCATCGAGGATCGTCCCTTTCTCAATCGTGCCCTGAAGGATAGACCTAGAGGCGATCTAGGGCTCGCGCAAGAACGGACAAATAAGAGGGATGGCATGCCGACCCGCCGTGAATTTCTAAAGCAAACGGCTGCGCTTGGGGCCATCGCGACACCGTCGATCAAATCCGTGTACGGTGAGAGCAGCGCTGCCGTGCGCGACCCTGGAGCAAGGAGACCTTCGCTTGGCTCGAGACCGCGAATAAAGGCATTACTTCGTCGCGATGACACGGCACGGCGATATAGCGGCAGTGGCGACAACTGGCACATGAGTTGGGCCTCCGACGACTTACAGTACGTGAGCCTTTGTGACGGCGGAGGCTTCGAGCGCGAACCCAAAAGATTTCACAATAGCCGCATGCTGGCGATCAGCGGCAATCCAGATGCAGCCGAATTTCACGATGTGCCTGGCTATCCATCGCTCGCAAGACCTTTCCAGCGCCCTAGTGCCACTCGATACTACAGTTTCGGCACGTTAGCTCTCGACGGCCGTCTATATCAATTCCTAAGCACATTCAATCGCCCACTCCAAGCTGCGGAACTAGATACCCCAAACGGCGACGACCTGATGCGATTCACGGGCGCGAAGCTCATCTACTCGCACGACAATGGTCTCACTTGGAATAATCAGAATGGCTCGACCCCGGTGACCTGGAATTCTTGGTCGGATCGTTCCCGCGAGACCATGGTGTTCTTCGAGGAGGAGCAAGAAGCCTTCTCGATGCTCTCGATTCTACAAATGGGGAAGAACTACGAACACAACCGTGATGGCTATATCTATGTCTACAGTCCGAATGGCAATACCGATGGAACAATGAACGAGCTCGTGCTGTTCCGTACCCCCAAAGCGAAGCTTCTCGATCGAAAAAGCTATCGATACTTCGCCGGCAGCCTACCCAATGGTGATGCAAAGTGGACGCCTTCGATCAGCGACAGAGCCGCTGTGCATACGTTCCCCCGTGGCTGGGTAAACAAGGTCTTTCATCCCTGGTCGTGGATGCCAAGCGTTGTATATAACGAACCCCTTGGCACCTACATGATGAGCAGTTGGGGAACTGGTACGTCGGCAAGTGGCGTTTGGTTCGACAAACCAAGCTATCTCGGATTCTGGTCGGCTCCCAATCCCTGGGGGCCTTGGACCTTGATTCACGAAGAAACGGCATGGACTCCAGGCGGAGACGCACGTGCCCGCGCCTTCGCTCCGCAGATTTCCCCAAAGTGGCTCGCCAAGGACGGAAAATCGCTGTGGCTGGTATGGTCCGATTTTCAGGTAACAGACAACGAGGCCAGCAAGCGCGCCACAGAGGATTTCAAGCGCCACATGATCGCCGATTCTTTCAGTGAAGATGATATTGCGCGCAGCACTACGGCCATGCGCAGCTACATGCCGTACTACACGTTCAACACTCAGCGAGTCGATCTCTCTATTGCGTAGAGCGCTCACGCTCCCACCGGGCTGGGTCACACATCCGCACAGCTCGATGCGTGAACCAGCCACTGATTCAATGTTCTCTCAAAAGCCTCTCGCTGTGACGGGACCCACATCGGCGCGTCAAAGCTAGCCTCAATATGTTCCGCTCCGATTCGAATCTGACCGGTAATTGGCTGTTCGGCCACAAAGGTGTTCCCTTCCCAGTGGCCAAGGAACTCCAGGTCATCCAAACTCCCGAGATGTATCGCCGCCCACTCGCGAATGGCTGAAGCCGACGCCTTGTTTGAAACAGCTATTTCGATCGGCCGTAGATCCGGCAGCGGAATGAGCAACGCTACGATCGCAACTGAGTGCCCTGTGGCAGCAGGGAAATTCAATCCTGTGATCGTACGCTGAATGAGCGAGTTGACTGTCACAACCGCGTCCGCGTGACCATATCCCGCCGAAGCAGTAACTATGTTGTCGGTTCGTGCCGCTATACAACTAACCTTTCCCGTCGGGGATATGTCAATTCGGTATGTGATCACACCTTGAACATCCGTGTAACCCTTTAAGCGGTCTCGCAGCTTAGGCAATACCTCCAGCAGCGTTGCACGGACCGCCGTCGACGAAAGGGCGCCATTGACGACTGGCGAAGTCGCGCGGATATGCCCAACTAGCGCGATACGGCCGTCCAGGGGATTCATGCTGCCCTCGATCGTGGGCGTCGCGTGGACAATTCTGTCGTCAAAAATGAACAATTGATTGAACTCAGCTGGAATCAACTCGTAAAGGACCTCTCCTTGAACATGGTGCTTCTTGTAGCTTGGAATGCCATCGCGCATCAGCAGCGTCTCGCCTCCCGAGAATTGCCTCTTCCCCCAATAAGTCAATGAGTAGACGTATCCCCAGGTGCCGTTGTGGAAATCGCTATGAAGTCCCAACCTGCATCCGTTCACCATCAGGTGAAGGTACGGCAGACTACTAGGCACCAGGCCCAAGTTGTCCATACACCAGGCACGGAGACGTCGCGTAAAGCGCCCAAAGACTGCCGGTGGAAATACTGCTTCCGGCTTCGTACGGAAGTAGGTGTACATCTGCGGGTGGCAGAAATAATGCCAATCGATACTATCCGTGTATGGATCTTTGAAGCGCGCGTCCAGGACATTACGCATCGCCTGCGCCTCATCGAAGAAATCTCTGACTATATGTTGACGCCTGATCATCATCCTTTCTCCGTGACCAACTCGTCCTCATCGCCGAGGACCCGCAACACCTTCACGAGATCTCAGTATCCATCACGCGCGCGTCCGGCCGCCTCAACAGCGCATGCACATGTTCTTTTAGATTGCGACCAAATCTCGACATTGTGCGTTCCGTGAACCGACTTGCGGGAAAACACATTCCGCCATGAATCCCGTCTTGAGTATCGAAGAACAGAAGAAACGGCTCCACGTCCCTCTCCAGATTCCTCAGCCTCGGATTGAGAAAGGGCATCGTGGTGCATGTGATACCAGCTGCCGCTCCGCCCTCGACTAGAGGCCCGCCAGTCGGGCGTTGCGGCACCCAGTTAAACGCCGTGTTCCGCGTAAACTCCGGGCGAGGAAGCTGTGCCTCCATATACGAAGAATCCGCGTGCTCATGAGAAATGCAATACTCCTTCATTGCCCGTCCAAGCAAATCAATGAAGCTGTCCCTCTCGGAAAGGCGCATTCGAACGAATAGCGGCGAAGTAAAGTAGCCGATCGTGTTCTCGATACTTTGATCAACTCTGCCATTGGTCTCATAACGAAACACCGCCTCCGACACCTTGCACCAGCGCAGCACCAATGCCACATATGCCACAAAGATGCTCATCACCGCCGTTGTCCTATTCCTTCGGGACCACTCGACCAGTTCCTCGCCTATTTCCCTCTCGATCCGAATCGATGCGACCGCCCATCCCATGCCAGCACAGCTGCCGACAAACTCATCCTCCGGAAATCTAACTCTTCCACACTCACCAGCAAGTTGCTTCCAATACGCACCATGGTTCCCCAGCCAGAGCGAATGGCTATTGCTCTGCCAAGTCGCGTAGTCGGAAAACTGCATCGGCACTTTCGGCAAAGAGACCCTGCGCCCCTGAACAATCTGCGAATAGGCCATGAGCAGATCTCGAAGGTAGATACCCAACGACCACTCGTCCGAGATGATATGCTCCATAGCGATGATCAGCACATGCTCGTTCTCCCCGACGTGCAACAACCTGACCGCGAAGAGTGGCCCGATACTGATATTCACGGGCTCTAGTACGACTTCCTCGATTTGCTCAGAGATCGCCTCGGATCGCTTGCTCAACGGCACAGCCCGCAGGTCTTTGACCACCAGTTCCCAGTCCCCCGAATCCGTTACTTCTTGTATCGGAAAACCGTTGCATAAAACAATACGAGTTCGCAAAGCATCGTGCCTCCAGACGAGCTCCGCAACAGCCCTATGCAGTGCCGTCAAATTCAGACTGCCGTGCAGCTTTGTAACAGAAGCAAGATGTCGAATCGCAGGACGCTCGCGCAGTCGATATAGGTTCCAGTGCTGAATCTGGGAGAACGACAGAGGCGCACGGCTCGGCAACGAGTAGATCTCCGCGATGTCTGCCGCGCCCTCGGCACGGGCCTGCTCGCCAATCTGTCGAAGGATACGAATATCGTCCTCCGAAAGCGCATTCCTGGGCGCTCGGTACCGCAGTCTCGAATTCTCCGACCACACTCTCACTCCTTTCTTACGAATATGGTCGAGAAATACTTCAATCTGACGTGAATCCATCACATCGTCACCCACATCTTCGAGGCCTACCATCGCAGGTGGGCATCTACAGAATTCCTTCGTCGAACTCCATCGACTCCGGGGCCGATTGCTTCCCATGCCGTTGGCGTTCCGACTGCACAGCCTGAGCCATTTGTTCTATAGAGGAGTACTGGAACACTGCAATAACCGGCAGCTTCACTCCGAGCTTTTCCCCGATCTGAGCAATCAGCTTCATTCCTAGCAAGGAGTGCCCGCCCAATTCGAAGAAGTTGTCGTTTCGCCCCACTCTGGGCACATGCAGTAGCGATTGCCAGATATCTGTCAACACTTCTTCCACATACCCCTGCGGAGAATCGTACTCGCGGCTCGCATATGCGCCATCTTCCGGTACCGGCAACGCGCCTTTGTCCAACTTTCCACTCGGCGTCAGTGGCAGACTCGCCAATGAGACGAAAGCACTTGGCACCATGAAGTCCGGCACCCGTTCCATTAGATGGGCACGTAGCTCGTCTGCAATCGGATCTTCATTTTCGCGCCCCGTGACATACGCCACCAAGCGTCTCTCTCCTGAAGACTCCTCGCGCACCACAACTACAGCATCCTTTACTGCCGGATGTGCCGTCAGTTGCGCCTCGATGTCTTTCAGCTCGATTCGATAACCCCGTATCTTCACCTGATCATCATTGCGGCCGAGATACTCGATACTTCCATCCGCACACCACCTCCCAACATCTCCAGTCCTGTACATGCGAGATTGCTGATTGTCACTCAACGGATTGCAGACAAACCGCTCGGCTGTCAAATCCGGCCGGCCTAGATAACATCGAGCGATACCGACTCCACCGATATAAATCTCACCGGATACTCCTACCGCCACCGGCTGTTTCTGTCGATCAAGAATGAAGATCTGGCTGTTGGAGATTGGTTTGCCAATCGTCGGTCTCTCAGCCCATTGCCCAGACTCGCCTGACAGAGTCAACGCGGTGACCACGTGTGACTCAGTTGGGCCGTAGTGATTGTGGAGTCGGCAACCTGCACGGCGTGCAAAGAAACTGGCAATTGCTCGACTAATGCGAAGCTGTTCGCCGGCCGTGATAACGTCCTTAAGACACATCGCACCGCTGCCCAGGCCCTGGGAACATTCGGCGAGACTTTGCAGCATCAGTGGCGGCACAAAGAGCCGCTCAATCGATTGCTCATCTATCAACTCCAACAGCGCCTGCGGATCCCTGCGGGTCCATTCATCGAGTAGTACCAGAGTTCCACCGGTACAGAGAGTGGAGAAGATTTCCTGAAATGCCACATCGAAACTGAGTGCTGCAAACTGGAGCACTCGCTGGCCTTCTCCGAGTGGCAGATACCGACGGTGCCATTCGATGAGATTGACCACAGGCCGGTGAGGCATCGCAATGCCCTTGGGTCTACCGGTCGAACCCGATGTATAGATAATGTAAGCAAGACTGTGATCCGTCTGTCGGCTATCCGCGCTTTCGGTCTCGGTCTCAATCTCCTCTCCAGCGTCTGTGATTATCTCATCCAACGCGACGATCTCGCTGGCCGACTCGATCAGAGCGATTATCGAATTCCTTTCCGTCAAGACGATGCGCGGCAAAGCGTCCTCGACCATGTACCGGAGCCGTTCCACCGGATAGTTTGGATCAAGAGGCAGATACGCTGCTCCGGCTTTTAGGATGCCGAGAATGGCGACAACCATTTCTAGGCTGCGATCAATACATATTCCAACCGCCTGATCTGGTTGAACCCCTCTGGCTCTCAAGAATCGGGCGACTTGGTTGGCTTGCGCGCTCAGTTCGCTGTAGTCCAGGTACTTATCCCCATGCAGCAGCGCTCTCATCGTAGGCGTGCGCTGCGCCTGCTCTTCGAAGAGCTCGTGCACCAACTTCTCTTCGCTAAACAGGGCACACGTCGCGTTAAATCGCTCTAGAACGTTTAGCCGTTCGTCCTGAGGCAGGCTTGAGAGCGCTAAGGCTGGCGTTCTCGATGCCACTTCCAGCGCCTCGACTAGACTTTGCAACGCCTTCTGCACATACCCAACTACGCGCATCGGATTGATTTTCCTATCCGTTTGCGCGGTCAGCGCAAAATCCTCACCGAGGTCATCCACCGAGAGAGTGATCGGGTAATTGGTCCAGTCCATTTCCGCGAGCACTTGGATGCCATCTGTCGCCGTCAACGATGGCTGCAGCCCTACTGCACTGTGCCGATAATTCAGCAGGGTAGTGAATAGTGGTGCAGTTCCTTCAATTCCGCTGCAGCGCTGCGCTATCGCCAGAGACGCCTGCTCATAATTAAGAAGCTCCACCAACTCATGCTGTGTTCGCTGTATGAGTCCTTGAGCATTGACATCCTGTAGTCTTATCCGGAGTGGAAGAGTATTGATAAACATTCCGAGAGTTCGCTGCGCGCCTGCACTTCCCTGCAACCGGCCGAGCAATAGTGTCCCAAACACGACGTCGCTCCGGCCAGTGGTATGTGCGACAACCAAAGCCCACGCCGCATGGAACAATGTTGCCGGGCTCACGCTCAACCGACGACTTTGCGTGCGAATCCGTTCGGCAAACGCTCGGTCGAAAGTTGATCTAGCCTCGTCTATTCGACTGCCGTTTCCATAAGTATCGAGCAACCCAAAGGGTGCTACAGGCTCATCAACATCTCCCAGCGCCTTTCTGAAATAATACTCAGCGCTGTTCTCTTTTGCGTGTGCCAGCGCCTGCGCAACGTGGTTGCGATACGGAATTGGTTCGGGCAGTTGGTCGGCATGCCCATCGATACAGGCCCTCACCTCTGCAAGCATCATATCGAGCGACTCGTGATCAGCCACCAAATGGTGCAATTGCAATAGCGCATACCATCGCTTGCCGCCTGGGTCAGCAGCAACCTGAAGGCGCGCCAGAGGCGCATGTCTAAGATCCATACTCTGATGTTCTGGCCGCATCCGCTTCATGAGCTGATGACGCGGATCCTCCGACGGATCCAGCCCAAGCTCCGCTACTGATAATGTCGCTCTGCGATATACGACCTGCACCGGATTCGACAGATGCTCCCAAAGGATCGCGGTACGCAGGACATCATGGCGATCTATCACCTCCTGAAGAGCTTCTATAAACCGGTCCAGCTGCTGGCGCGAGGCCATCTGTAGCAGTGTCGGCAGGACATAGGTATCTCCTATCTCCTTCCCCAGCAGGTGGTGAAATAGAATTCCCTCCTGCAGCGGGGCCAGAGGGTAGATATCCGCCACATTGGCGGCTCCGCCGGGGACTGACTCTGTGATTCGGTCAATCTCCTCTGAGGTCAAGTTGACGAGCGTCAACATCTGCGGAGTGATCACTTCACACGCCGCCGGTATGCCGTTCGGCGGCACTTGACCCTCCACACCTGATCGCGCTTCCAATACACTCGCCATTGACGCTAGCGTCGGGTGCTCATATATACTACGTACGTTTACTGACAGCCCCGCGGCGCGTAAGCGCTCGATCAACAGCACGATGAGCAGCGAGTGCCCGCCAAGCTCAAAGAAGTTGTCCTGCCGCCCCACCCGCTCGATATTCAGCAGCTGCCGCCATATCTCTGCGAGAACCGTTTCGGTACCTCCCAATGCCGGCTCAAACTGTGCGATGGCAAACGCATCTCGCTCGGGTACAGGCAATGCTCTGCGATTGACCTTGCCACTCAGAGTCAATGGCAGATCCTTCAGTACAACCAGCGCGCTCGGCACCATGTAACTCGGCAGAACGCGCTTGAGGTCCTCACGTAACGCATCCAAGTCTGGACCCGAGCCACGACTCGATGTCTCCTCGAGCACCAGATAGCCGACGAGGCGTTTTTCGCCCGGAGCATCCTCACGAGCGATTACGACTGCCTCCTTGACCTGATTCCGTTCCAGCAGCCGAGCCTCGATCTCTCCCAGCTCGATCCTGTATCCGCGAATTTTCACTTGCTGATCGCTGCGCCCTAGATACTCGATCACACCGTCTGCGCGCCACCTCCCTAAGTCACCCGTGCAATAGCGCCGGGCTGACGTGCTCCGACCAGGATCCGGACGGAACTTGTCTGCCGTCAGCTCAGGACGATTCAAGTAGCCACGTCCGATGCCAAGTCCGCCGATGCAGATCTCTCCTGCCACTCCAAACGGAACAGGAACCTCATTTCGATTCAAAATATATACATTTCTATTCGCCATCGGTCGGCCGATGTGGGGCGTCGTGACGTCGCCGCTCAGGGGCGCAATGGTCGCATCCACCGTGCACTCTGTGGGACCGTATACATTGTAGAAGGCAATGTCTTTAGCACACGCAAGCGTGCTCCATAGATCCGGATCAATTGCTTCCCCGCCGACCAACACCAGACGTAGGGGAAATTGCCGCCTGCGCAACATGCCGGCGGCTATCCACATCCTGAGTTGTGAAGGGGTGCAATCTACGGCCTCGATCCGCTGATCATCGATGAGGCTCAGCATCATGCTTGCATCCCGTCGCTGCTCCTGTGGAACTATGAAGAGCGTTCGCCCGGATAGAAGCTGCACAAGCTGCTGGACAGATGCATCGAAGTTCAGTGACGCATTCAGTGCTACGCGCGTACATTCGCGACCTACGAACGCCGCGCTTTCCAGCCCGCACCAAAGATTAACTACTCCATGGTGATCAATCATCACTCCCTTCGCCTGGCCCGTGGAACCGGATGTATAGATGACGTAAGCGAGATGGGCTGAGTGGGCATCGACCTCAGGCGCACACAGATCGTGCGCCGGCCGTTTCCCGATGTCGGCCCAATCATCATCCAGCGTTATCGTGCTGACTCGCATCGGTCCCAACCTTGCCCGCTGGTGCTTCGTCGTCAATACCAGTTCCGGCGCGGCATCACTCAACATGTATGCCAACCGGTCCGACGGATGATCTGGATCCAATGGCACATATGCCCCGCCAGCTTTGAGCGTGCCCAGAATCGCCACCAACATCTCGCATCCACGCTCGAAGAAAATTCCCACTCGCTTTTCACCGCCCACCCCTCTCTCTCGCAGATACCTGGCAAGCTGGTTGGCACGACTGTTGAGTTCGGCGTACGTTAACGTTTCATTCTTGTACACAAGCGCCAAAGCATGTGGACAACGTTTCACTTGGCTCTCGAACAGAGACTGAATCAGTGCCTCCGAGGGAGGCATGTCTCCTGACACTCTGGAGAGAGAGTCTATCTCCTGGCTCTCCTTCTCCGGCAGAATGGAGAGGCTTAGCGCTGGCACCGCGGATTCACGTTCCAGCATCTCGACCAGGGACTGCACGGCTTGATTCAAGTATG
The DNA here is from genome assembly GCF_009932555.1 of Steroidobacter agaridevorans. Lineage (GTDB taxonomy): Bacteria > Pseudomonadota > Gammaproteobacteria > Steroidobacterales > Steroidobacteraceae > Steroidobacter > Steroidobacter agaridevorans. Next base: position 15,946 of record NZ_BLJO01000017.1, on the reverse strand, counting down.
CGACTACGCGATGCGGGTCCACGCGCCGATCCGTCTGAGCGGTTAGCCTGAATCCATCACCGAGATCATCCACGGAGATGGCGATCGGATAGTTTGTCCGCGATTGACTCGAAAGCATTCGGACGCCACTCGCCCGGGACCACTCCGCTCCAGGATCAAAGGCTCCGTGTCGATAATTGAACACTGCATTGAACAACGGCAGTGTGGCGGGAATGTCTGCGCACCGCTGCGCAAGCACCAACGACGCCTGCTCATGGATTAATAGTTCTGCAAGCCCGATCTGAACCTGCTCCACCAACCCTTGCACCGTGACACCGGCGAGTCGAATTCTCAAAGGCAAGGTGTTAATAAACATCCCAAGACAATGTTCCATCCTGGCGCCGCCGTGTATGCGCCCAACCAGTACGGTTCCAAATACCACATCGTCACGACCGCTGGTTCCAGCAACAACCAAACTCCACGCCGCATGGAACAGTGTCGCCGGAGTCATGCTCAGACGCCGCGCCTGCAGGCGCATACGCTGTGCCAATGTCGCTTCTAGATCGAAGGCTTCCTCATCAATTCGATCGATCCTCCCATGTACGTCCAACAATCCAAACAATGCGGTCGGTTCCTCTATTCCTGCGAGCTTCTCTCGGAAGAACTTCTCGTTGTCGTGAACTCGTTCCGATCTCAGTACCTGAGCTACATGTTCTCTGTACTGAGTCGGCGCCGAAAGCTCATCCTCGCGGCGTTCCAAGAAGGCCACGAGCTCGGCAATTAGAATCTTCAAGGACGTGTCATCGTCGATCATGTGGTGCATGTGTAGTAATGCATACCACTTTCCTCGACGCTCGTCTTTCGCCGTATGGAGACGCAACAACGGCGCCTTCCGTATGTTCATCTGCAATGGCACACAATCGAACAGCTGCTCGGTGTCCTCGGATGTGGCTAGATCTTGATCAGTAACGATCCGCTGGACTGGTAGCTCTGCCGTTCTTTGCACCACCTGCACCGGATGCGGCAGCTGCTCCCAAAGCACTGCTGTTCGTAGAATGTCATGACGATCAATTACTCTCTGCAGGGCACAGACCAGGTCATCAAGTCGACTCTCTGAGGACACCGACAGGAGCATCGGAACCACATATATGTCACTCGTCTCTTCGTCGAGCAGATGGTGAAACAGAAGCCCTTCCTGCAGCGGTGTCAGGGGATAAATGTCCTGAATGTTCTCAAAACCACCGCGCACTGATCGAGCGATGACTTGCAGGTGCTGTCCGTCCAGCGCAACGAGCGGCAACATCTGCGGAGTGATGTTACGGCATGGGCCTGGTATCAGATTCGGTGGCACTGACCGATCATCGACTGCTACAGGGGTCAGAGCATTCGCGAGCTCGGCAAGGATTGGGTTCTCGAAGATCTTCCGAACATCGGTATGCAGACCGAGCGCTCGCAGCCGATTCATCATCTTGAAAGCAAGTAATGAATGTCCGCCCAGCTCGAAAAAGTTGTCGCGCCGACCAACACGCTCCAGTTGAAGCAGGTCTTGCCAGACGCCTGCTAACGTCCGCTCTGAGCCTCGTCGGGGCGCGTCAAATTGCGTCATCGGGTATGCATCGGAACCAGGTGCCGGAAGCGCCCGCCGATCGAGCTTTCCGTTCGGAGTCCGTGGCAATGCCGGCATCACCACGACGGCTGCAGGGACCATATATTCGGGCACTCGCTTTCTTAGATTGGAGCGAATCGACCGTATGAACGCCGTGCCCTCGCTGCCTGCATCTCGCAGTGTCACGTACGACACCAAGCGATCCTCGCCGGAGGCATCCGCACGCGCCACAACAGCAGCCTCGCGGATCTGACCAAGACGGAGCAACTGGGACTCAACTTCACCCAGCTCGACACGACAGCCACGGATCTTTACCTGCTGATCATTTCGGCCCAGATAGTCGATCGTGCCATCCGCTCTCCATCGGCCGAGGTCACCTGTTCTATAAAGTCGAGCCCCACGCTCCGTGCTGAACGGATCACAGAGAAAGCGCGCAGCGGTGAGTTCAGGACGATTGAGATATCCACGACCAACCCCTACTCCGCCCACATGAATCTCACCGACGACGCCAATCGGAGTCGGAACGCTGTACTGATCAAGAATGTACATCTGTACATTCGGAACAGGCCGACCGAGGGGAACGCGACTGCCTTGAAACGCCACGCTCTTGTAGATTGCGGCGTCGGACGACACTTCCGATGAACCGTACTGGATGATGAACTCACAGTTGGGCAGCCGTCGTTGAAGTTCTATTAGCAACTCAGCGCGGACCTCCTCACCGCTGAGCGTCCAACTTCGCAATCCGGAAAGATTTCGCATGATCTCCGTGCTTTCGACCATCGACCTCGCAAGCGACGGCACAGTCAACAACCTTGTCACACCCTCTCTCGCGATCAGCGCCGCCATCTTTTCCCCATCGTTGGCGGCATCTGAGGGGACAATGACAATAGGCAGTCCATGGCACAGAGGCCCGAGAGTTTCGAACACAGCATCAACAAAGCTGATTGAAGTCTTCTGGCAGCATATATCTTCATTCGTGAATCTTTCGTAGACTCGTTGTGCGATGATCCGATTCACCATGCCTCGATGCTCGTTCATCGCTCCTTTGGGTGACCCCGTGGAACCTGATGTGAAAATAATATAGGCCAGATTCTCAGGTGTTACACCTGAAGTGGCACGATTATGATTCTGATCGTCGAGCTGAGCAATCGACTGCCAATCTTCGTCGATCAGCACGACGTCTGCAGCGACCTCAGGCAGCCTCCCCTCAAGACCCTTCTGAGTCACCAGCACTTGCGGCGCAGCCGCGTCACACATGTACGCTAGCCGATCTAGCGGGTAGTCGGGGTCTAGGGGCAGGTAGGCTCCGCCTGCCTTGAGCACCCCCAGCATCCCGACCACCATGTCAATGCTGCGATTTACGCACAGGGCGACGGGTCGATCGGGCCCAACTCCTCGACTCTGCAGGTGGCGAGCGAGTTGGTTTGCTCGCTTATTCAGATTGTCGTACGTTATGGATTGATCTTCGCATACGACTGCAACAGCGTCCGGCGATCGACGTGCGGAAGCTTCAAAAAGTTCGTGGATCAGTTCATCCGATGAGTAGCTTGCTTCTGCTCTATCGTAGGATTGGCGGAGCACTAGTTCTCGTTGCACGGAGGTCAACAATGGCAACTTACTGATGCTCAGTTGCGGATCTGCGGCCATGCCCTCCAATAGCGCATTCCAAGAATTCATCATGCGTTCGATTGACTTTGACTCGAATAGGTTCCTGGCATATCCCAAGGTGCCCAGCAGCTCCCTGCACTCTGTTCTCACAGAGAGGGATAACTTGCAGTCTGAGTGCGTGTGCTTCTCGCCCGCCTCGCGTATCACCAGCTGCGCACCTCTTACCTCGGCAAATGCCGGGCTCTCCTCCAAAGTCATAAATGCATCGAAGGGCAGCTCCGCAGCTCGACTTTCCCTGAATTCCTGAACGATCCTCTCGAAAGGTACCTCCTGATGGTCTGATGCCGCCACAACAACCGCCCGAACTTGTTCGATAATCTGTAGTACAGACGCGTCGTCGCTCAGTTGAATTCTCAATAGTGCCGCTCCCTCGAACGGACCAATCATAGCAGCCGTTCCCGGCACGCCACGATTGGCCAGACGCGTAGCAATGACAACTTCGTCTTGTCCTGACCAGCGACTCAACAACACCGCCCAACTGCTCAGCAGCACCAAATGAATCGGTACATCTGCTGTCTGGGCAAGTTTGCGCAACTGACTCGAGAGTTCTGTCGGCAGCACCCACGGGGCGTGATCGACCGCGTAGGCTCCTTCCGTCGAGCGCTGGTGGTCCGTTTCCGGCTGCAGCCCACTTGGCGCACTCGACATGGCTCGGACACACGCCGAAATGCGTTCGGAGATCGAATCCTCCGTTACTCGATGCCGCTGCCAGCATGCATAGTCGGCGTATTGCAACTCCGGCTGTGGCACAGGATCGCCTTGCCCGTTGGCGAAGCCACGATATACAGCGGTCAGCTCATCCACTAGCAGGCCGACCGAGCGGGCGTCGCAGGTGATCCGGTGCAGCACAATCAACAGCACATGCTCCTGTGCTGCCTTAACCAGCAGCAAAGCGCGAAGTAGCGGCCCGCTGGCAAGATCGAATACATGTGTAGCTTCCCGCCGTTTCAGCTCTTGGATGACTGACTCTTCGACCACAGCATCTCTCTTCATGATCACCACAGAGCTATCTGGTGGCTCGATCACCTGCGCCAGAGTGCCATTTATGCTGCGAAAGACTGTGCGTAGGATTTCGTGTCGTGCAACGACCCGATCAAGCGCCGCCTGCAGGATGTCCTGGTCAAGTCGCCCGCTTAGCCTCAGATCGAGAATGCGGTGGGGTGCCGCATTCCTTCCTTGATGCAAGGACCACCAAGCCTCTTGTGCAAACGATAGGGGGAGAGTTCGGTCCCTCGGGACCCGTTCGATGGGGTCTGCCGTCATCTTAGAGGCGAACTCCAGATCGGTTTTCATTCGCTTGTCGCTGATTGCCATTGTTGAACCGTGTGAGGATTGGACGACTCAGGCGCTTGCCCGACTCTAGTTGTGGCTTCCGCTTCCGCCGCCCAGACGTTCAAGCAGTCGGCAACTCTGGAGCGTGGTCGCATCATTTCGTCAAAGATGCTCGTTCTCGCCAGATGATTGAATACCTCAATACGCTGACCATCAGTAAATAGCTGAAGCCGCGGTAGCTTTCATGCCCGCGATGCCATAGCAGTCGGTCGATGCGAAATTGAACAACTCGGCAAAGCCCGCGCTTGATTGCCAGTCACTTCGTTGAGCCACACTCCACGGCGCCCCCCTTACGAACTGGCATATCTCCGACCGTGCTCTCTAAGTGATTATGGAATCGCTAGTGATCTATGCGATCCAATGTCATTAGCACAAAGCAGATGGAAGATCGGCTACCAGAGGCGGCCATCAACGACTCAGCGCACCGATGGCGGGTCGATTTGCTATCGAAGTATCGAAGGACTGAGATAGTCAGGCTCCCAAGGTTCGCCGGGGCCGAACCCGTATTCATCGAGAGGCTGAACATACAGCCGATAAAGAATGCGATGCCTTTCTCCAACAGCCAGCGCAAAGGGCGAGGCCCTCGGCGGACCGGACGGACAGCCGGCTCAGTACGTTAGATCATTTCTTCGCCCGGTTTTTCCTGACGCCCGCACCTGCTTTACCGATCGCTCGAGATCTGAGAGATACCTTTCAACAACGGGAGCGTGCACAGCATTGACCGCAAAATGGAGCGCCATAGGCTCCCGGGAACGCCCGACAAACCAGCCCTGCTCTGTTAGACAGTCGCCAACTGCATTTATGTCGACGCAGCTATCAACCGACCGGTAGAGGACGATGCTTAGATCAGATGGATATAACACCTGAAGCCCGGTGATAGACTCGACCCCACGGACCAGACGCAGCTTGGCCTCCATCGTTTTTCTTGCCAACCGACGGTAACCCGCCCTTCCGAGGTACTGCGACACTGCCCAAGCCGAGGCGACAGATCCGCCGGGACGACTACCAAGGAACGTTTCGGTCGAATAGGTTCCTCGGGGCCAATCGTCAAACCGAAATGCCTGATGAACCTTGATGCTCGCGGATCGATATAGGACTACGGAGGATCCACGCGCACAGAAGCCATGCTTGTGCAGGTCCGCCGAAAGACTCGTGACACCGGGGATCGAGAAATCGAACTCCGGCACTGAGAATCCCTCGTCACGCGCGAACGGCGCCAGAAATCCGCCAAGGCAAGCGTCAACATGAAACCACACGCCTCGCGCACGCGCGATCTTTCCCAATGTCGAGATCGAGTCGTACACACCGTACGGGTAGCACGGGGCAGAGCCCACGACCATGAGCGTTCGGTCATCAATGGCAGCTTCCAGACGATCAACGTCCACGCGCAGATCCGTCCCGACATCAACGCGAACTACGTCGATTTCGAGACAGTATGCTGCCTTGTCGAAGGCCGGATGTGCCGTCCGAGGAAGCACGACGGCCGGCCTGATGCTTTTTGAAACAGTCGCCCTGAACTGAGTTCTTGCGGTCTTGAGCGCTAGAAAAATGCTCTCGGTGCCGCCCGATGTGAAACTACCGTCCGCGCCTGCCGGCGCATTGAAAAGAGCAAGAGACCACTTAACCAGGTCTTCCTCCATCCGCACCAAGCTCGGAAATGCATTTCTTCCCAGCGCGTTCTCTGAGAAATAGAGGTTGTAAGCCTCGCGGGACACAGATAGCAACTCGTCGTCATCGTAATAGACATAGATTGGGATGCGGCCGCCGCGCCAGTCATAGTCTTCCGATTTCAGAGCTATCAGATCGGCGCGGATATCCTCCCACGGACGACCATCGTGTATCCACGGCATGCGTGCCGAAACGATGCTTGGACGACCACCGAGCTCCTCCGCTCCACCAATATCGCTGACAGGGTCCGACTTGCTCACTAGCTTCCCTCGGTGACGAGTGCCGGTTCTGGCGCCGAGCGCCATTGAAACGCCCGAACTGGAAGCTATGAAATGCCGCGCTACACCTCGCGGCCAAACGAGTCGTGCAGTCTCAAATCAGTGCCAACAGCTTGAACTGAAAGGAGCTTGCGTCGCCTAATTGCTAGTGTCTAACAATGCGCAATTGTAGTGGTAACGCGGACCAGCGATCGGCTCCCTATGCAGCTAGCGGCGTAGATGAACCGCCACGTAGCCGCGACGGCACGGAGGCCCGCAACTTATCCAGGACGCTATGGTCGGTGATTTGTGCTGAAGCAAAGAGATCATCGACCCTGTGGTAAATCCGATCGCGTCATTCAACGAATTCAGCGGAGCGGCCTTACACACTGGATGTTCAACATCGTCCGATGATGAAAGGGCCGCCTTGATTGTATTGATGCATACATGTCCGCTCATCAGTCGGGACCTCAGAGCGTGTAAGCGCGCAACGCTGTCGATTTGCGAACTCATGCTCATCGTCCCCACATCTTCGTCTGCCAAAGTGTGGTTCGTATGGAGAACCCTGCAGGGATCCGCAGAGCGGTACTCGACTATCTCTGTCGCGGACACTTCAAATGAGCGGATATTATTCGGGTCTGCAATCAAGTAGTGCTGGCTGGTGGCGTGCGGGACCATTCTGAGCATTGCAGAGGCCGCATCCACACTCTCCGTCTGCAGCAATCTACGGATGACAAATGCGACAGGCAGCCCTTGATGTGCCGAAGGCAATCCTCGCAAAGAATTTACGCAAAGACCGACGCCCCGCGAGTTCACACCCATCAAGCCGATCATTCCGCCAATCGTGAAAACCAGCGCACCGGGGCGATCCATAGCTGGCGCAATTCGCAGCACAACCTGGTGGCCATCGGTTTGACGGCCCAGATCCATGTTCTGCCCGATCCATGTGGAGTCTTTTTGAGCCTTAATTGCAAGGCTGCTGCATTTCTCAACAGCGGCGTTTTTGGAGTTGTATCTGAGACGAAAAGCCCACTCCTCGTCCATGAACTGTGCAGCCAACAGTAATTGGATCGACTGCCCAGCAGCCTCGGAGATACCAAGGACCTCCTCGAGTACGTCCGGAGTGTGTTCCCGAATTGCAGTAAGGAAATCCGTCTCGCGAAGCATGGCATCGATATATTCCTGCGGATCGGCAATGCCGTTGGCCCTCAGGCTGCCGAGCCAATCGACAATCCACGCATTGATCTGGTGTCTTCGTATCTCGCCGAAGATCTTCCCTCGCGTACGCGCATCTCCGGCCACGTCTACAACTGTAACGACAGATCCCAAACCCTCGCGCTCTGTCACAGACAACTCTTTATCCACTTTCACCCTCGATCTCTCAGGATCTCACATATGCCGGTGAAACCACGCCGTCACGCGCGCTGCGTAGTCGATGGCCGCTGGAAATTTTCTGATGCCATGCCCCTCCTCGGGGTACGTCACCAACATAGACTCGACTCCATTCTCGACTAATGCGTTGTGAAACTGAATCGCTTCCGCTGGCGGTGCGCAGCGATCCAACGCTCCGCAAATACTCAATGTGGGTGTTCTGGCTTTGTGAGCATGCATGATCGGGCTACGCTGATAGTATTCTCCGCCCGCATTCTTATACTCGTCCGCAAGAAACAGCTTTACGAAATCCGGAATGTTCGACATCAGATGCTGCGTCACCTGGTTGGTCGTCGGGGCTACTGGTGCGGCGGCCGCGAAGCGGCGATCTTGTGTAATCAGCCATGCGGTCATAAATCCGCCATAGCTGAAGCCTGTCACTCCTAAGCGCTTAGGATCGGCGAACCCTTGAGCTATGAGGTAGTCCAACCCTGCCAGACAATCATGAGCGTCCTTGCCTCCCATATCTCCCACGACCCGCCGCGCAAACTCTTGACCGCGACCGGAACTACCTCGCGGATTGGGCAGGAAGACACCGTAGCCATGGGCGAGCAGCAACAGTACCGTCATGGCCTTGCGGGCCAACCAAGCCGGCCGCCACTGCCATACAGGCCCTCCGTGAACATTCATTACGATGGGATGCGGCCCTGCATCGCTCGGCCGCAACAGCCATCCCTGTATTTCAAGAGCATCCGACGATTCCCAGCTCAGCGAATCCATGGACCCGATTCTCTTCGCGATATCGGAATAGCCCAGACAGAATGATCTCACCGTACGATATTGACCTCGACAAACAACAGCGATCTCGGGAGCGCGCTTGAACCCTTCACCCACCAGGACGCAATCACCTATGTCATTCAATCCAGAAACTGCGATGTAGAATCCCCCGGTAGTGATTGTGGTGCTGCTCCACAGCTCATCAAACGAGCCCGATGTAAGATCGTACAGGCCCAGGACAGACTCCACGCCGCGATGCCCCGCCAACAGAAGACGGCGATCCGAACGCCACTCGCTATAAGAAATATCGACGCCTGCTGTGTCGACCAAAACTGTCGCACCAGAGTCTCTATCGATCAGCATCAAGCTTCCCGCAACCACCCCACGGTCACTGCAGACAGCTTCAATAACTGCGAGATGCTTTCCTGACGGCGATGCGACCGGCCAGCCCAACTGGTACTGGGGCGAATAGATACGACGGCCTTGCCCATCTCCAGTATGAAATATCTGGAGCCACGCGCTGTACCACGAGCCTTCCTGAGGACCAGCCGATACTACCGCGACTATTACGTCATCACCCGCCCATGCAGCCTCCCAGACATTGCACTCCGTACCGGTGATCCTCCGTACACTGTTTGTTTCCAGCTCATATACCCACAGTCCGCGCCAGCTGTGTTTCTCAGCCCCCGTCTCCACTGTGGGAAGCCAGCAATGCATCAACCTATCGTCGGTAGTCCGCCTACTGGTAGTCGCTCCCTGCCCACTCGACTGGTCAGCGCCATGACCAGCTACCCCTAACAGTATTCGCCTTCCATTCGGCGACCATTGCAAATATTCGATCCATCCTTCGGTCTCCGGAGCTGCGAATGCGGCACCCGATGCCATATCCAACATATAAAGCTGAAAATCGCCAGCCCGTTCTCTGTCGGACAGAAAGGCGACACGCCTGCCGTCTGGAGAGTATTTCGGCAATCTGTCGCTGTTCGGCCCGAAGGTGAGCACAACAACGCGCCCAGACGTGAGATCCACCTGGCAGACTCGAGTCGGCAGGACTCCCCGTAGTCTCTCGGCCAATGTTCCTGAAAACACGGCATGCCGACCATCGGGGGAGACGTGCACTTCTGCGGCATCACTGATCTGCCCGGTGCCCGGCTGTCTCGTCGTCGTATATAGGAGCTCCGCCGCGCGGTATAGATCGCTCTCCCGAATATCCCTTTCCAACGCATCAGGCATACGTTTACCGCAATCGAACAGCGTCATCGATTTCCGCTGGGAACTGTGCGGCATCAGGACAGTATCGGGCGCGCTGCGCGACATCAGAGAGATCCGACTTGACTGTGTGGCTGACCTGCCAAAACTGATGAGCCGCCCACAACGTGATTAGCGATGTACCAAGCATTGCGTAGCGCAGCGAGTCCGGTCCTAGCCGCGGCATCAACAAATCGCTGAAGATGCCGATCAACTGGGGTCCGATCCCCATTCCGATCAGATTAGCCAGCATCATTACCACAGCGAGCGCCCTCGCTCGCATTTCGTCGGCGACCAATCGCTGCAGCATGGCGAATATTGGCCCATTGAAGAAATTGAAGGCCACTATGAGTGGAAACAGTACCGCTAGCGTGTGCTCTTTCCTTGGCAGGAGCAGAAACAGAATGAACCAAGGGGCCAGCGACGCGACCATGATCGAAATAAGGCGAATCTGTCCTCGCTCGTTGTCAGCATACCAGCGCGCGACAACGTACCCACCCAACCAGGTTCCAGCGACCCCGCCAATGGCGAAGATCATCCCTAACCAAACTCCTAGCTCGGAAGTACTCATCCCATGGCTTCGCATCATGAACGCGGCGTACCACGGGTTCATACCTTGAGCCATTGTAAAGAACAGAATCATACCAATGGTCAGATGCCGACTTGAGGCCCGATTCCAGAGCGCACGCCCAACGTCGACAAAACGCCGCGGCTGTTGTGGCGGAGCTTGCAGTGAGCTGGCATTCATTCGTGGGTCGCGGACGGTCATTCTGAAGACTATGGCGACCAATAGAGCCAACAATCCGGCCAGCAAGAATGTCATCCGCCAGCCGTAGCGTTCGGCGACATAGCCACCTGCGATAAAACCAAGCACCGGCGCAATCGGAGCGGCTATCCAGTAGACGGACATCGCTCGAGCACGTTCAGCTGGCTTGGGAAAATAGTCACCCAGCAATGAATACGTGGGTGGCATGCAACCGGCCTCCCCAACCGCAGCAAAGACGCGAGCAACTACCAGATGGAAGAAGTTGCCCACGAATAAGCACATGCTCACGGTCACCCCCCAAGTGGCAATGGCAATGGAAGTAATCGAAACCCGGTTGCCAGTATCCGCCCAGCGCGAAATTGGCAGACCTACCGTGGCATAGAACAACGCGAACGCGATACCAGACACAAACCCGAGTTGTGCGTCAGAAACACGCAGGTCCTCCTTGATGGGTTGTAGCAGCAACATAATCAGACTGCGATCTAGCCAGACGAATGCGAACGTGACAGCCAGTGCGCCGAGAACGTATCGTCGATAAGCATTGCTTGTCATCTTTACTTCAGATAGTCAGACAGAGGTCTTCAAATTTTCGCCATGTGAGTTGCAGTCATCCGACGACACACTCCATCAGCAACAGAATGGTCGCGCGCTATCGCCGGCGCGACGATGCGCTCGATATGCAAGCACTTCAGGAGACGGCTCACCCGCAGGCATGGTCAGAATCGGGCTCTGCGGAAGCAGAGAGCGATCGATATCCACCCCATCCTTGAGGATCTTGTGAATACTGCGATAGTTCTCGGCCGACTGAAGAGGATTTCTGTCGAGAATGATTAGGTCTGCAATCTTGCCCGGCTCGATTGTTCCAAGATCTTTTCCTTTCCCGTAGGCTGCTGCAACGTCGTACGTCGCTGCCCTCAGGATCTGCAAGGAAGGCAGCCCCATTTCCTCCATGGCCACCAGCCAATGAAAATGCCCCTGCCCGAGTTCAATCAGATTGTCCTCACCAGTAATCGCCGCCGCCCAGAATGGATCGCTGGCCGCATCGCGTCCCCAGATGCCGCCATCAGTAGCCATCACGAATTTCGCGCCTGCTTTTATGAGATTGTGGATATTTATATCCACTGTCGAGGCTGAGAACACACCGCTGATCCCATCTCCCTTCCTTAGCATCCAATCGCGCCGTCGCCGAGTGAATGGAAAGACGGCCGCCGCCGTACTTCGCTTCGCCATTAGCTCTAACGTCTCATCCGGAATCGGAACCGGGCCAGTAAGATTCGGGTGCTGTATGAGATCGCACCCCGCCTCGACAGCAACACGCAAACTCTCGACCGATGTTGTGTGCGCCTGAACAGTGAGCCCAGTTTGATGTACTTCCTCAACAATCGCCGCCTGAACTGCTGGTGAGAAGACGAGGAATGACGTTGTCGTAGCCCACCGATGCTCGCTCGAGGCGTACTTGATGAAGTCGACGCCCTTCGCGATGTAAGCACGAATCTCTTTTGCGACCTGACACGGAGTCATCCACGATAAGGCGGGACCGACGTTCTCGACCCAAAGAGCATTGATTCGTTCAATCTGAGCGGGGCTGGCGATTTCCGCTGCCTTGTGAATGAAATCTGCAGAGATCGGTCCATCCAGCCCAACGATGTTGCCGGCGCAGAACATTCGAGTCCCCGGCACGCCTCCTGCATTAATCCGTTCGCGCAATGCAACCAGCGGTCGTCGCGGCCCCCACGTATCAAAGGCTGTTGTGACACCAGACCGCAGAGCAATCTGCGCCGCCTCGAGAATGACATCCTCGTACTGACTCTCGTGTCGTACGAGGTGCTCCAATCGCATGTCCTGCAAGAAATGGACATTGCCATCTATCAGCCCGGGGATGATGTACTTTCCTCGCGCATCGATAGTAGTGGTTGCTGGCGACAGGCTGAGTTCATCTTCACCGGCGATTGCCTTGATTCGATTGCCTTGAATCCATAGAGATTTTCCTTCCATCGGTCGATCGGCAACCCCATCGATTATGGTGGCGTTCTTAATTACCAGAGACACGCTTGCTTGCTCCCAGATCTCAGATCGAACTTTGAGCGCAATGCTCAAAACTCCAGCATTCCCACGAACTGATGTACGTTCCACTCGTGGTTCGATCTCATCAGAACCGAGGATGCATCAAACTAATGATCGATCGGCCCTTACTCTGGCCCCCTTGGTTCACTGCGCTAACAGATTTCCTATAACCGCTTCGGCTGATGTCTTCAGCGGATCAAAGCTTGGAACGCCTAACTCGTGCTCCGCTTGCGATAACGCACGCTCGCATTCGGCCTGCGACAAAGCGGACGTATTCAAACTCACCCCCACCAACTTGACATTCGAGTTAGTGAGTTGCGCAGCCTCCAAGTATCGAGCTGCCGCTAGCTTCAAGGCCGGCATCGGCATGTGTGGATTGTTCAAAATGTGTTTGCGCGTCGGATCGTGACATAGAATAAGTGCATCCGGTTGCGCACCATGAACGAGTCCGAGAGTTACGCCCGCGTAGCCAGGGTGAAACAGTGAACCCTGCCCTTCGATCACATCCCAATGATCAGCGGAGGCCTCGGGCGTGAGTTGCTCGATCGCGCCCGAGATGAAGTCTGCCACCACACAGTCCAGTGGCACGCCGCTGCCGGCGATAATGATTCCGGTCTGACCTGTCGCGCGAAAGTCGGCCGCAATGCCACGCAACTGCAGAGCTTTAGCAATCGTGAGCGCGGTGTATTTCTTACCGAGGGCACAATCTGTACCCACCGTGAGCAAGCGCTTGCCGGTTCGCTTGACGCCAGTACCGATCGGCAGGTCCTTCGGTGGTGAACGGACATTAATCAAGCGCACCTTGTGCCTCCCCGCCAGTGTCACCAGGCCTTCTATGTCTTCGAGACGGGTATGCATCCCGCTGATAATGTTGAGCCCAGCTTCGACAGCTTCCCTCAGAGCTGGCCCCCAGGCTTCCGGAATGCGCCCACCGGGCGGCGCAATGCCGATCAATAGAGAACGTGCGCCGTTCGCAGCCGCTGCCACCGGGCCCATCTCCGGAAGACCGAGATTGACTCTGCATTCAGGCATCCGCCACTGGCCCAGGCAATCCTGGGGTGCCCAGTCGCGCGCGCCGAAGCCCGTCTTGGCGGCAACAGCATCAACTACATCACCTAGAAAAATCAGGTAGGGCTTACCAAGTAACACGCTGAACCGACTCCTTAGTAGATACGAGTAGATGTCCCAGCTCTAAGAAACGACATCGCAGTGCCCGCACGAGTGCGGCAGGCACCGTTCTCGCCGTCCTATGCCCGGGACCACGCTGTCGATCACGGTGCTGGTCTTGACAGACAGGGCGTCTGTCCGTGTTGCCCCCCAGCCGCGCTCCTGTAATGACGCAGCTGAACCTGCTCAGGTCATGCTGCTAATTTGAACGCCTCAGCGGGCGTTCTCATCCCCAGCGACTGGTAGGGTCTGCCGTTGCTGTATACGCGGATCCAGTCGCCGATCACCCGGCTCGCGTGGATGACGTAACGTTTCTTTCGCACATTCGAGGCGGTGGCCTCGATCTGGTTCAATGGCAGTTACCACCCGACCAAGAACCAAACCATTGGTGGAGAGGCCACCATGGGAGAAGATACACCAGCAGCGCCTGTGCGCTGCGAGTTGATGAGGGTAAACTGAAGGGAAATGTGAATTAGGTGGTGCGATCAAGCGTTGAGGAGACGCTGAACGCACTGCCGGATGCCGAAGCCGAAGAGATTTGCCGAGCTCAGCGCTATGAGCGCTCGGCTGATCGGGCGGGCACACGCGCCGGTCATTACGAGCGCAAGCTCGAGGTCCGCTTGAGGATACCAAAGCTCAGGCGCCTGCCGTTTGAGACGGCGATCATCCAGCGGTATCGGCGGCGCGGGCATCGGTAGAAGAAGCGTTGGTGGAGATGTACCTAACCGGAGTATCCCGTGCGCCGCGTAGACGACATCACCTTTTGGGCACCCGCGTGAGCTCGGGCACGGTGTCTCGGCTGAACCAGAAGATCTATCGGCACATCGAGGCCTGGCGCAATCGGGCGATCGAAAGTGAGTTCCCCTACCTGTACCTCGATGGCGTGATCCTGAAGCGCAGCTGGGCCGGCGAGATCCGCAACGTCTCTGTGCTCGTGGCGATCGGCATTGGCACCGATGGCTTCCGGCACATCCTCGGCGTCGCCGAGGGCGAGAAAGAGGATCTGGAGGGCTGGCGGGAGTTCCTGCGCCACCTAAAAGATCGGGGCTTGAGTGGCGTGCGGCTGATCATAGCCTCGCAGGACGCAGCATCGCGCTGCCGGTTGATCCGGACTCCACCGCGGTGATGACCTGCCGACTGCAGCTGACGCGCTATCTGCAATTGTCTCAGATGCGAGCGGAGCTCGAGCGACAAGCCGATGCACTGCTAGCGGCACATCCAGATTATCAGCGTCTTCGCACGGTTCCTGGGATCGGGCCGATCACTGCGCTCGTCATCCTGGCTGAGGCCGGCGATCTGCGGCGCTTCGGGCATCACCGCCAATTTCTGAAGTTCTGCGGCCTGGGCTTAGCCAAGAGCCAATCGGGTGCGTGCCAGTCTCGCGAGCGGCTCTCCAAGCGCGGCAACGCCCGACTTCGATGCGCATTGTGGATATCAGCCATGGCTGCCGTACGCATGCGCGAGAACGCATTCCGAGACAAATACATACGCCACGTTGCAGGTTCCCGAGGACGGGATCTCCAACCGTAAGGCACGGACCGCCATCACCAGCGAAAATGGCACGGGTGGTCTATGCACTAATCAAACACAACCATATCGTCACTGCTTTGATGAAGGTTAACCCAGCGGATCGACCCCTCACAAACAGGCCGTCGAGGCCCTCGGGACCTCATAGATAATGCTCGGACCTTCCGCTGGGGCCTTACGCTGTTTTAGGTGCGGTGAAGACCGTCGGCTGCGACGGATCTTGTGTTCATTATGGTCAGCGGGGATCTCCCACTGCTGCGGAAGACCGTTGGGCGCCGATCGTGGCAGTCCCTGGCGGATCGTCTCGATCACTTCTCGTCCTCGCCCAGCAGGGACTGCAATTTTTTTCGGGCGAGCCAGTAGCGATCGGCGGCGTCTAAGTGCGCTTTTAGGAATGGGAAATCGGAGTTCAGAGCCAGCCGCGGCACTCACGGACTCAGGGGGGTGCCCCTATGTTGTTGTCAATGGAGTTCCACCGCCGGTGGGGTGTAGAGAGTGCCGTCTCGTAGCATGGCG
>NZ_BLJO01000016.1 GCF_009932555.1 Steroidobacter agaridevorans | reverse complement strand
AATAGGTGCCCGGGTGGGTCAAATTTACTTCGGCGTTTCTGAGCTGGGGTGGGTCAAAATTCAATCGGCGTTGACAGCTATCGATCGTCTTCACCACCGGCAACGTCTGAACTTCAGCAGTGCTTCTCGGGGTGCGCTCGGCTGGCCGCTTGCTCCGTCTCAAGCAGTGACGTGAGGGAGTCGTCGAAGCTGGCCCGAGCGTCGGCAGCTCGCTGGGGGGAGCGCGGCCCACTTGACAGCCGATGATGTAGCCACTCGAATGGCTCGACGCTGGCAGGGGCGGTCGCCGGCGCGCTCAGCTGAGTCTGATCCTCGGCCAATCGCATGCACGGTCGGATGCCCGTCGTCGCATCGATGCGCGTGTTCGCTACCTCGTTGACTCAGCTCAGGATACATCGCGGTTCGCACTGTCCACATCGAGCCGAAGGCCGCATGCCCTTTGTGTCGCCGCCTGCGCTACGGACAGGAAGCTGTCCTTAAGATAACCGTTGAAGCGCTCGACTTTTACCCTTGATCCGAGCGCGGTACGAAGGACACATGCCGGCATGCCAGTGGTGTAGCTCCTGGTCCGTAACCATCACGTTCGATAATTTTCGTCTTGGTCTTATTGAATAGCACCTCACGCGGCCCATTACCGAAGTCGTCGGAGGCGGCGACCAGCCCATCTCCCCATTGGTGAACAGCTCAGATCGTTTGAAGCGCACAAACGTGCGCGGTTGAGGCCAAACGTTGCGACCAGAGCGAGCAGCCGATCCCGACCACGGGGCGGGGCTCAACGATGAGCATATGGGCACGCGGCTGTTGAGGGCATGCCGGTCATCGGTGCTGGCAGACCTCCGGCGGTGCGACGGATTGAGCCTAGCTGGAAGTGTTGGCTGGGAGGGCGCATTGATACGCGGCCATTCAGCGGCACCATCTCGCTCTGATTATCCCAAGTCGATAGCGCTGGCGCGAGTCGCCGTGACTCTGATGACAGCACAGCCGAGAGTGCTTGGCCGGGATGTCAGGTTCCACGCGCGAACCTCGGTCGTCTGCCAGCGCGAGCAGATTCCCCGCGAGATGGGCGCTGGGGGGCGGGAACGCGTTCGCTCCAGTCTATATTTCGAGGTCTCTGCACCCTCTGGTCTTCGCTGAAGAAAAAATTCACGGCCCAATAAAATGAGAAAAGATAGCTGCCGGCGTCTTTGGCTCCTTCTCAACATCAATGCATTGGTGTTTGGCAACTGCTGGGACGTGCAGGCTCGCGACAAAAACCATAGCTCGGCCGAAACAGAGCCTGTGCGTATTGATGGTGGTTGGGTTTCAGGGAAGGCCGTCAGCGAAAGAGTGCGCGTGTTCAAAGGAATTCCATATGCTGCGCCACCGATTGGCAAGTTTCGATGGTATCCGCCGCAGCCAGTTGTTGCCTGGAAGGGAGTGCGTAGGGCGGATGCATTCGGCACAAGTTGCATGCAGGTTCGCCGGAGGCCGGAGGACTTTCACTACGAAGAGCCCCATCCAATCAGCGAAGATTGTCTCTATCTTAACGTGTGGACGTCAGCTAAAGCGACCCAAGACAAGCTTCCCGTCCTGCTATGGATCCACGACGGCGGGTTGATCGGAGGCGAGGGGACGCGAGCCGTCGCAAATGGAGAAGCATTGAGCAAAAAGGGCGCAGTTGTCGTCACAATAAACTACCGCCTGGGAGTCCTTGGATTTCTCTCACACCCGCAGTTGTCCGAGGAATCTTCGCGACGCACGTCGGGCAACTACGGCCTACTCGATATGATCGCTGCGATCAAATGGGCGCGTCGAAACATTGTCGCATTTGGTGGAGACCCAAAACGTATCACTATACTGGGAGAATCAGCGGGCGCACGAGCAGCGAGCGCTCTCTCTACATCACCTCTAGTTGCGGGAGACATCTACGGTGTTGTCGCCGGCGACAGCGTTTTCGACAGGGCTAGCACCTTATCTGAGGCTGAGCGTAAAGGAAGTCAGATCGTAAAGGATCTAGGAGCCGCATCAATTGACGAGCTGAGAAGAATGCCGATCGAGCAGCTGTTCCCGAAGATTGTCTCACAGGGGGACGCCGGTGGCCTAGTGATGGATGGGTGGGTGCTTGATAGAACAAGTGTGTTTGCAGCCGAAGAGCACAACACTGTCGGAAGGGTTCATCTCTTGACTGGAGTAACCGCCGATTTCGCAACGGTGACCGCCAATCCGGTCACACCGAAAGAATTTGCAGATCAGATTCGAATCAGGTGCGGAAACCTGCCCGCGCGATGGCCAGAGTTGTACCCGGCTACCTCCGATTTCGAGGCGACCGCTTCCAATATCCGGATGATTACGGACTACTATGCGTGGGAGCATTTTAGATGGGCCGCATTGCGTGCACGCAACGGCCGGAGAACATATCTCTATTCTTTCACTCGCGTAGCGCCGGCGCCCCCCAACGTCAAGTTCAACTACTTTGGTGGACCGCTTCCGGAGAATTTGGGTGCATATCATACGGCGGAGATTCCCTACATGTTTGATAGTCTGGCAAGGCTAAAAGGCCAGACATGGACCCCTGAGGATTACGAACTAGCGGACACGTTCTCCTCCTACTTGGTCAACTTCGCAGCCGCGGGCGATCCTAACGGGCCAGGTCTTCCGCTATGGCCTACCTTTGGAGTTAAGTCCGAGCCCGTTATGGAGCTCGGAGACAAGGTGGGGCCAATTCCAGCACCAATTCGCGGAACGAAGCGCGATTTCTGGAACGATTGTTTCTCTGTTAGGGATCGGGAATGATGCCCGGTATCGATAGAGAGGATTCAATCACAAAGGTGCCAATACGCCCCGCCGGTGTCCAGGTGGGCATTGATCAGTGATGTCACGAGCGGAGGGATCATTTGCGATGGATCGCGTTTGAGCGTCAAGGCTGCGTGGGCGGAGGGTGCGTCTCCAACAACCTATCAAGGTCGCTGAACCGGCGACGAACACCGGTTTCGTAATTCTGACGATAACGGTGTTGCTGATTGCGGATGTTCGCAAGCCAGCCGTCGATATTTCTTTGAGTGAGCCGCATTCCGAATTCGTCTGAACCGCCGTTGAAAATTCGCGTGAGGATCGCATGACCGAGGGCGGGGCTGTAGTGAACAGGCTCAAACCAGTACAAAGCTTTCCCCTGAACTGGAAATTCCTCCGTAGAGTACGCGTTGTAGTCACTGAAATCCCACAAGGCTACTTCGTTACGCTGATTGGGTCCCGAGTACTGCTCGGTCAGAGCCAGTATTTGACGCTTCCAATGTTCAAACGGCTCCCAGAAACCCAAACGCGTCTCAAATTCTAGATAGTCGACATGCAGCGGATGGAGAAAGACAACAACGTCAATCTTCTGAGACGCACAAAGATCTAGAATCATTTTGAGTCGTAGAAGGCTGCTTTGATCGCGCAGGCGTCGTTGCTCTTTAGTTTCTTCTGTGCGTAGCGTCCTAGAGAGATCAAAAAGTGCGGCTAGCGCGTAGGAGCCGACGCCAGAACTAAAGTTGTCTTCGTGAATCCAATTCCCTTCGGCCAGGTCAGAGGAGATATCGCGCCAGTTCGCGGCGACTGTCCCACTGCTGTCGATGAGGGCATCGAGTGAGAACGCGGCGAAAAATATATCGCGAACTCGCTGCGCAGTCTGCTCACGGTTCGGTTCGCCGCCCAAAGTCATAGCGAGCCGTCCTTTGAGATCTGGTGCTATTGCAGATACTGGCTCAGGTTTGTAGAGGAACTGCGAGAAATCCAATCCTATGACTACGAGCTCAGGGTGTTGCCTTGATAGAACATGCTGCAAGTAAAGGTAGGAGTGGGGCAAATATCCCGCCGGGACACTGAGGTTGTAGACTGGGTGATACTGAGTTGGCCAAGCGGCATCCTGCGAGTCTATGCCCCAACCAACTCTTGAGCTGCCAAGCAGCACGGCGTTCGGCTTTCTACGTTCGACGTCGTATGCTTTCATCATGAAGTGCTGCGTCTCCACTGCCGGTTTCCGCGCATTCAAATGAGCAACGCGAGAGGCGCCAAAAACCAAGTACGGGTCGATGACGACGTTAAGCGCGCAGATGACCAAACTTACTAAGACGGATGTCGCTGTCCAAAGTTTGATCGCAAAGTATGAGGATCTGTCCACTTCGAGAGGACTCCCGTGCTAACTAGAACTGCGCATAGATGAACGGCTGGCCGCGGCTCAATGCAAGGATGCCGAAGGTGAACAGGAATGCCGCAAGAACTGCATCGCGACGGAGGCGTCCATCAGGTGAGCCGGGTGCCATGTTGGTACTGATCAGGGGCGGCGGCGTGAGAATTCTGCTGATTTTACTGGCTTGGCTGGCGGTGCGGCCATGTGCGGCCGAATGCGTTGATTTGAAGTTGAGGGCGGGACCATATCGGCCCAGAAGCTCCAGAGAATTTGGCAACAGCAAGACACACAACAGTAGTAATACGATCCAGACAATCGGGACCAGCGGACGGAGCAGGAGTGGTTGCCACAGATGTTGGAGGTAATCCCAGGGAAAGTTCACCCCCATGTCACGGAGCAACCCGACTTCGCCCGGAAGGATTCCGTTCACGCCAACAAGAGAGTTCAAGATCGACCACGCAGATGCGATGGATGGGGCTCGAAAGACCACCAACGAGAGCACCACAGCGCCAAACGTCATCGCCCATCCCAGTGGCCGCATAACACTATCGTGGGACACGTCGCTCGCCCAGAAGCGGGGCCGTAGTGTGCGCCAGGTCTGGTTGATCATTAAGTACGAGCCATGCATCAGGCCGAAGACAACGAACTGCCACCCCGCGCCATGCCAGATTCCAGCGATCAGCATGGTAATTAACATGGGCAGGCAGATAAGCATGAGAATGGCAGGGAACGTTGATCGCTTGCCCTGCAGTACCGGCCTTCGGCGGGCAATCCGCCAACGAGTCAATCGTACGACAATGGGGGTATAGACAAACTCGGTCAGAAAGCTGGTCAGTGACATATGCCATCGGCTCCAGAACTCTGAGATGCTGCTGCTCTTAAAAGGTGAGTTGAAGTTGGCAGGAAGCCGGACCCCAAACATTCGCGCGACACCCAGCGCCATATCCGAGTATCCAGAAAAATCGAAATAGACCTGGAGGGTGTAAGCCAAGGCGCCGATCCAGGCGACTAGCATGCTGACTGGTAGCACGGACGAATTGCCATCAAAAGTGGGAGAGACAAATGGCAAGACACTGTCCGCAATCACGGCTTTCTTGAATAACCCAATGGAGAAGAGAAAGAGTCCGATCGGGAAATCCTTTGCAAACGACCTTGGATGAACGGCCTCGAACTGGGGTGCGACGTCCCCATAGCGGCTTATTGGACCGGCAATGGTTCGAGGAAAAAAATAGAAGAACTGTAGGTAATCAATGAATCGTATAGAGGCAATCCGCCCGGAGTGAATATCGGAGAAAAATGCAATCTTTTGAAACGTCAGGAAGGAAATTCCAAGAGGAAGTATCCAATGCGTAATCGGATAGTGCGTCGAGAGCAGCGCGTTCGTCGTCTCTAGAAAAAAATTCGTGTACTTCAAGACGACGAGCAGCGCTATGTTTGTCGAGATAGAGAACGCGAACAGTGTAGTTCGAATCCATCCCGGACGGTCATGCGATTGCAGCAGTGCTTTGGCCAAGAGATAGTCGAGAAGGATTGACGGTGTAACAAGTGCGAGGCTCTTGATGCTTGCGCAGGCGTAGAAGGCAATGGAAGTGGCGAGCAACCAGAAAGAAGCAGCTCGATCTGCCATCCGATGCAGCAGCCAGTAGCCGGTCAGCGCCACGGGCAGGAAGGCAAAGATGAAGATGTGCGAATTGAAGACCATATTCGAGCTGCTGCCGAGATATGAATGTTTTTGGAATCAACAAGAATGCGGATCCGGAGCGAGTATGGTTCCGGTCGGTTGTCTGATGCGTCGTCGGAAGAAGGCGATGCAATTAGTCAATGCAAGGCTGCGGGCTGTCAAGCGATCAAAGAAGGCTCCATGATATTTGCTGATATTGTCGATCGCAGTGCTGCTCAATGGCTAGTGCTTCAATGGCATGTCGGTGCGAGCGATGGCGTCGCTCGGTGGCAATTGGGTGGTTCTAGCGGTCGGTGCGAGGAGTATCCATTAACTCCGGAAGATCTTCCTGGTGAGAGACTCCTGCGGTCGCGTGCAAGGAGAAATACTGAGTCAAGCTCCAGGCATCAAATTGAGCAAGCACTGACATACGATTGATCGGATTTCCACGCTCGCGCAGATAGAACGTTTGAAGTGGCTTAGAGAGATGGACTGCCGTCTTTACGAATTGTCCGCTAAAGACTATTTGACCGAGGGGAGGCTTGGCGCAAACTCGGTCGCACCATCAACTGATATCCACAAAACATTCATCAGGATTGGTATGTGTGACAACGCTACCCTCTCACGATTGACGCCCTTGCTTCGAGAGGTGTTTGAAAATAACGGGCTCGTTGCAACGCCAGATCTTCAGTCGAGCGATGTCCAGGGGTGGGATAGCCTCGGACAAGTGCGGCTGTTCTTCGAGATCGAAAGAGAGTTTTCCATTCGCTTTAGCTCAACAGAGATCAATTCTCTGAGGAATGTCGGCCAGATTGCGGATGTGATCGAAAGCAAGATGGCAGGCTCGTAGTGGCGGCTTAGCGAGCAACCGATCGGATATAGGAGCTGTTAGATATGGAATTCCTGGCCGGTTCAGCCAACGGTGCGATGCTCGAGCGTCCCTGTCACCTGACAGACGTGCTGACGAAGTCTGCGATACAGCATCCGGCAGCCGGTATCTACTTCGCGTCGGATGCAGACTTCAGAAAGGCCGCGTTCCTGAATCACTCGCAGCTTCTTACAGACGCCTTACGCATGCTTGGGGCGCTGCAAGCATTGGGCCTGAAGGCCGGAAGTCCGGTGGCGGTCGTGATCGATCACGGGCCGGACTTCGTGAGGGTGTTCTGGGCGTGCGTTCTGGGTGGATACCTTCCGTGCGTCATAGCGCCCACGCGTACTGATGCTCAGCGCTGGCGGGAGCAACTGCGAGGTATCGACAGCACACTTCAGCATCCAACCTTCGTATGTGATGAAGGCACGCTGGCGGAGATGCCGCCGTCACTGACGAGCATAGATTGCCGCAGTCTCGATAGCCCCTCGCCCGCGGAGTTGCAGTACAGGTGCGAGCCGTCGGATGTGGCGATGCTCATGTTGACATCCGGTTCGACGGGAATTCCGAAGGCTGTCGCACTGACTCAGGAAAATGTCATTTCCTCAGTGGTCGCCAAGATCGAAAGTAGGGGGTTTACGTCGGACGATTTGATATTCAACTGGATTGGATTCGACCACGTCGTGGCGCTCATCGAGGCGCATGTCCTGGCGGTCTATCTTGGCGTGAATCAGATCAATGTCAATGCCCGCAGCATCTTGGCGGATCCTCTGCAATTCATTCGGATCATTGATCATTACCGGGCCACAACCGCTTTCACCCCGAACTTTCTACTCGGAAAGATTTGCACTGCCCTGAAGTTGCCGGGTCGTCGAGATGAACGACCAGCAATGAATCGATGGGACCTGACATGTGTGCGACACATATTCTCCGGAGGCGAAGCCAACAGTGTCGCCACGGGTCGGGAGTTTCTGAATCTCCTAGGACCCTTTGGCCTGAATGAAGCGGGTTTGTTGCCAGGTTATGGTATGACTGAGACGTGTGCGGGAGCCACATATTCGACAGAATTCTACAAGCGCGATGCTGAGAAAGAGTTCGCGTCTGTCGGAGTTCCTGTCCGTGGGTTCGACGTACGTATCGTTGATGAGGAGGAGCAGCAATTGCCTTCCGGGCACGATGGACACTTGCAGGTGCGTGGACCGATGGTCTTCAGCCGGTACTACAACGATCCGGATGCGACAGCGTCCGCCTTCACGCCAGATGGTTGGTTTCGCACGGGAGACATGGCACGGACTGAGGCGGATGGTCGAGTCACCCTCGTCGGGCGGAGCAAAGACAGCATCATTGTCAGCGGCGTTAACTACTTCGCGCAGGAACTAGAGATCGCCTTGCATCGGTTGGATGGGATCGATCCAGCTTACGTTGCGGCGTTCCCGACGCGAGAGAAAGGCGGCGACACTGAGCAGCTAGTGGTCGCATTTGCCGCAGATGTCACCAGTGTGGCCGCGGAGGCGGCACTAGTCGAGTTGGTGTCGGCTGTCCGAAATACCGCGATCATGCTATGGGGGTTCAGGCCATCGCTCGTTCTCGCGCTGTCTAGGGAGGCATTCCCAAAGACTAATCTCGGCAAGATCCAGAGGTCCCTCATGCGCCGACGATTGGAGTCAGGGACGTTTACCCACGAGCTTGAAGCGATGAGGGAAGTGCTTCGACGCCATCGCGGCGAGTACATCGCGCCAGCGGGCGACATCGAGAAAAGGATGGTGAGTATGATCGCCAAGATGCTCGGTATTGAAGAAGCTACGCTCAGTGTTACGGATAGTTTCTTCGATCTCGGCGGAACCTCTCTGGAGATTCTCCAGCTCACTCGGCTATTAGAGGAATCCTTTGAGCTCGATGTCACCTTGGCAACCGTACTTCAGAACCCGACAGTAAGGCAACTGGCTAGACTGACGGATCGCGCGGGGACGACATATGATGCAATCGTGACTCTCCAAGCTGCGGGTAAAAAGACTCCGTTGTTCCTTGTACATCCCGGCGATGGGGGGACGTTTGTCTTCGTCAATCTCGCAAAGTACTTCAGCGGTGAGCGGCCGGTCTTTGCGTTTCGGCCGCGTGGCTTTGATCCGGGGGAGCGCCACTTCGAAACATTCGAAGAGATGGTTGGCTGCTATGTCGACGCTCTTCACAAGGTACAGCCATCGGGTCCGTATATCTTGATCGGATACTCCCTCGGTGGATCAATTGCGTTCGAGATGGCGCGAGAGTTGGAGCGGTTAGGCGAGCAGATCGAGTTCCTGGGATGTATCGACGGCATCCCCTGCGGCGATGAAGTGCCGCCCGCATTCGGAGCCGCAATGCTGGGCGCAGCTCACCTACTTACTACACTGCACAAGCGACACTTTGCCGTGTGGTCTAGGATGGTGAAATGCATGCAAGACGTCAGTCGGGCGCACAGGCTTGCTGGTACGGTTGATACGATCACCGTCTTCAGAACGTCAGGGTTGCCAGAAGGGGCCGATGAGGGACGGTGGGCTGCTTGTCTCGAGAACTGGAGCACGCATGTTCGAACAGCGCGATACTTGAACGTGCCGGGGGACCATCTTTCTGTGTTAGCGCCAAAGAACGTGGCAAGGTTTCACGCCATTCTTCGAGGTCAGCTGCAAGAGGCGGAGACGGCACGGAGCACCAATGAAACAGAGGGAGTAGGCTGAATGGACGATGGAGACGTTCGAATCAAGGCCCCGATGTCCGACGTGACAGGAAAGGTGGCCATTGTTACCGGCGGGGACAGCGGGATCGGTTTGGGGATTGCCCGTGCGTTTATTCACGCTGGCATGAACGTCGCGATAACGTACCGAAGCGAGAAGCATGCGGAGGATGCGATGAAGGTGATGGGGGGCGCGGGCGATCGCGTCCACGCCATTGCTCTAGATGTAATGGACCGTGCTGCATTTGCCGCGGCTGCCGAAGAAGCGAAGCGTGTCTTCGGTCGGGTGCATGTTCTGGTCAACAACGCTGGCGTGTGGCCAAAGATCGCGCTCAGCAATGCCAGCTACGATGATTGGGATTGGTGTTTTGGTGTCAACGTGACCGGCGTGTTCAATGGCATCCATGCAATTCTTCCTCACATCAAATCGCATGGCGAGGGCGGCCATATCGTGTCGACTGCATCCATCGGGGGATTGGTGGCTCATCCGCTCTGGGGTGTCTATTCGGCAAGTAAGTTTGCCGTCATCGGTATGATGGAAGCTCTCCGGTCCGAGCTGGTAAATTGCAACATTGGCGTCTCGGTGTTTTGCCCAGGCGACGTGAAGTCTAATATTGGGCAATGTGACCGCAACCGTCCCTCCGCATTGGGTGAGCGGGGCGAGCCGGATACGGCGCAGATGGAATCGATCAACACTTTCGCCGATGCCGTGCGCAAGGCGATCTTTGAAACCAGGGGAGTGCGGTTCATGATGGATCCGCTGGAAGCGGGTGAACGTGTGTTGGGCGGAATTCGAAACAATGACCTACATATACTTTCGCACCCTGAGTACGAGCAGGCTATTCGGGACCGAAATGACGCGCTGCTCGCGGCAGTTCCCAGGGGCGCAGAAGTGCACCCGGCGCGTGTCGCGATCGCGAGCATCGCGCGAAATCCGATATATCTTGAGCAAATTGCTCATCGACACAACCAAGGAACTCGCGTGGTGTAATCGGCAGGATTGTCTAAGAAGGGGAGTTGAGATGGCTGGCCGTCCGGAGGTAGGCTCGATCAAGCTCCGATGCGGCTGAACAGCCCATGAGTACAAGGGTGCGCTGAAGCTCTGACTCGAGGATTGAAAGTGCACATCGGGCGCCGGCTTCGCCGCCGCTTGCGACGCCAAAGAGTGTGGCGCGCCCGATCATGACGGCGCCGGCACCGAGCGCGAGCGCCTTCGCGATATCAGAGCCGCGGCGGACACCGCCGTCGAGGATAACCTCGCAGCGAGCCTTCACCGTATCGACAACGCTGGCGAGCACGGAAAGCGGCGAGGCGGCGAAGTCCAATTGGCGCCCGCCATGGTTAGAGACAATGATCGCGTCAACGCCACGACTAACAGCCTCGTTAGCATCGAGAGGTGACATGATGCCTTTAACCAGCAGCTTTCGGGGCCACAAGTCACGCAGCCAAGCCAGATCTGCCCAAGTGTTGGATGCGTTGAGATTGCGCATCATCACGCTGGCGAGTGAGGCGGTACGAGTGTCGGTAGCAGTTCCGTCAATCAGATTTATCATCTTGGGTATGCCCTGCCGAAGCATGTGATAGCTCCATCGTGGGCAAACGCAAGCGTCCCATGCAAGCTTCAAGTTGGGTTGCAGTGGGACAGTGAAGCGGTTTCGCAGATCACGATGTCGCTGTCCAAGTATCGGAACATCCGCAGTGTAGACCAGCGCTTCGAAGTCCAGCGAGAGCGCGCGACGAACCAGAGATCGGATTAGCTCACGATCTTTCCAGAGATACACCTGCATCCATAGACGCGATTCTGGAACAGCCGCACGAATGTGTTCCAGGCGAACGCTCGATGCTGCGCTTACGGTGAGTGGAATGCCTGTCTCGTGCGCGGCGCGGGCAAGCGCAATGTCGGCGTGCCGCCAGACCAGTGCGGCGAGCCCCGTTGGCGCGACTGCGATCGGTAGCCGAGCTGCGCACCCAAGGATGGAAACTGATAGATCACAGTGCGAGACATCTTTAAGGACTCGTGGCAGCAGTTCTACTGAGTCAAAGTCCAGACAATTCCGTGCGAGGGTAAATTCCCCCTCAGCGCCGCCATCAATGAAGTCAAACACTGCCTTCGGTAGTCGTCGCCGAGCACAGCGACGGAGATCCGAAACTGTAAAGATGCCTTGTATCAAAGGAGTTCACTACCTTTCGAGCTGTTAGCAACAACGACCCTTCACCCGCCTAGTTCAGAGGCAAAAACATCCGGATCAAGGGGGAGACTGATATGAAACGTTAGTCTAGGAAGGGGCCTCGTCACATCATATCATTCGGTCAGGCGCGCCAGTACCTTCATGCGTCATTGGTACGTTGCGCTGCACCGGTGCCGTGCCCGCTTGCTCAGCTGGCCGGACACAGAGTGAATGTATCCGGTTGAAGGGGGCTTGTTTGTCTGCATGACGGTCAAACGCTGAGTAAGGACAAAAGCTAATCATGTTCTAGAAATATACCGAAAACTGTGCGCCAATCTCGCTAGCGCCTTTTGTGGTTGCGGAGGTGCGGGCAACTAGGATCACTCTGCATACACGGGCTGTGTGATGAGAGCGGCGTTGAAATCGGCAGTTTCCGAGCTGCTGTGGCAAAAGTTTGCGATGACGGGCGCCATCGCCGCACGCGAAGTAGGTGGAGTGTGGTGGCGCAGAGCAACAGCGGCTACATCAATATTACGAAAGAATGCAGCGCATGAGTGCCGAGGATCTCACGGCAACTGAAACGATTGGCGTTGAGCGCTGGCCGCGTCGATATACAGTCGTGGTTTTGAGTTTTATGGCTGCATTTGTCTGTTACATAGATCGGGTCAACATCTCTGTCGCAATCATAGCAATGGAGGATCGATTCGGTTGGTCAGAGACCGACAAAGGATTTATCCTGTCGGCGTTCTTTGTTGGGTATCTGCTATTTCAGGTTCCGAGCGGCTATTTATCAAATCGCTGCGGGGGGAAGCTAGTGTTGGGTGCCGCAGTGATCTGGTGGTCCACGCTCACTATTGTAACGCCGGCTGCCGCAATGATGTCGTTGCCCATGCTGATTGCTGCGAGAGTCGCACTTGGGCTTGGTGAAGCTGCTACCTTCCCTGCGGCATACAACCTGTTTAGTCGATGGGTGCCGGCCGCGGAGCGCTCACGTGCAGTGTCGTTACTACTGAGTGGGGTGCCCCTTGGTACGCTCTTCGCCCTGATGACCTCGGGCTGGATCGTTGAGAGATGGGGCTGGGCGGCCGTGTTTTATAGTTTCGGCGCCCTCGGCATTGTATGGGGCGTTCTTTGGTTCATGTTGATCTCAAACGATGTAGCACACCATCCGACTATAACGATAGCAGAACGGGAGTTGCTGAGAGGGGGGGCCGCGCCACCTACGCGTTCCGCCGTGCCATGGAGGCTGCTACTTACGCAGCCCGCCGTTTGGGCGTTGATCGTCAATCATTTCTGCAGCAATTGGTCGTTGTACATTCTGATTGCTTGGCTGCCGAGTTATTTCAAGAATGAGCATGGCCTCACCATTACCAACGCCGGGCTGTATTCTGCGGCGCCTTGGCTCACAATGTTCATCGTGGTCAATGCTGCAGCCTGGATGGCAGATACAATGGTCAGACGCGGTGCTGGGCTCAAGACGGTTCGTAAGTTGATGCAGTCCGTAGGGCTGCTTGGTTCAGCGGCGTTTTTGCTCACTATGCACAGCGTCGATTCAGCCATAGGCGCGCTGTTGCTGATGTGCGGCGCTCTCGGTACTCTAGCCTTCACATGGTCAGGATTCCTGCCAAATCATCTCGATATCGCTCCACGATATGCCGACGTGGTGATGGGGCTGACGAATACTGCCGGAACACTACCTGGCATCGTCGGAGTGGCCCTTACGGGCTGGCTTGTGGATTCAACCAACTCCTATGCCTCAGCGTTCTCGCTTTCCGCCGGTATTTCGGTCGTAGGAGCTCTCATATGGCTGGCCTTCGGAACGGCCAAACGAGTGGTCGACTGAGCACGAGCGAGTTAATCTCTAGATCTTGTCGCAATGATCATCGCAATGTACGCCTGCGGCATAACCGTCGGGAAAGTCCAAGCGATCTAGCTGAAAGGTAGTCGGTAACCGCTGTCACTTGGTGATCGACATGCCAGAAGGCGCTCACCCAGTCGCGCAGCAACTTCGCTCATTGTTTGATCTTCAGATCGCGCGCCGTGACTTGCTTGAATGAGAAACTCCGTCATTCCTAGGGACGTCCGGTAAAGCGTAGGCCCGGATGTACTTTCCGCCAGCAGTAACAATTACGAATTGCCGCTGGCTTTTCAAAGAAAGATAGGTCATCGGTGTCGCATCGCTAGGGGTCGGCAATCGATCTTCCCACAAAAGCTTTCCAGAGGTCGTCTCATACGCGCGGAAGGACTTCTCCATAGTGGCGCCAATAAATGTTAGGCCGCCCAACGTCACAACCGCTCCGCTGTTGGTAGACATTCCTACGGGGAGCGGGATCCGCGACGGGATTCCAAATGGGCCGGCGTCTCGCATCGTTCCGAACGGCTGTGTCCACAACAGTCGTCCCGTTTTCAGATCAATCGCGCTCAGACGGCCATATGGAGGTTTGGTGCACGGGATCTGCAAGGGTGACATGAATGATGCGGCAATGGATCCATACGGTGTACCGTCTCCAGGCCCTCCGAATCTCCATGGATTCATAAGCAATCCGAGATTGACGTTGCTGTTGAATGGATTGAGTGCATCAAGAATGAGCTGGTCGCTCAATGGCACAGGAGGGTGGCCTTTCCCAGGTACCAGTCTTTTTATACTCAGCCTGGTGACTTGTTCGCGCGAAATAAGTTGCACATGAAGTGGAAGATAGGTGGTGGTCACAACACCAATGCCACGCGCAGTATCGATGGCCATTCCCCCCCAATTCATGCCTCCAAAAAAGCTTGGCGATTGGATGGATGCGCCGACAGCCGGAGGGGTCAGAGTGCCGCTGTAACGTGCGGCTCTAAAGTGGATTCGACACCAAAGCTCATCGAGGGGCGTCACTCCCCACATGTCACTTTCTGTCAGGTCGCGCCCCCGAAATGAAGGCAAGGATGGAGAGATTGGTTGAGTCGGCGCGAGCCGTTCCTCCGGCACGGTGCCTTGTGGTGCCGGGATCTCGGTGACGGGAAAGAGGGGCTCGCCATTCTGACGATTGAGGACGAATATTTCTCCGCGCTTGGTTGGTTGTACCAATCCACGTATGAGACGTTTCCCGGATTGAAAATTGACCAGTGACGGTTGAGATGCGACATCGTAGTCCCATACATCGTGGTGAGTGGTTTGAAAAGACCATCTAGGCACTCCAGAAGTAACGTCGAGAGCAACCACGGAACTCGAATATCGATCGTCAAAAGCGCGTCGATTTCCCCCAAAGAAGTCGGGGGTAGCGTTGCCAGTGGGCACATACACGAGCCCGAGTTCATCATCGCCACTCATCGGAGCCCACGAATTGGGAGTGGAGTGTGTGTAGGTCTCTCCTGGGAGCGGTGCAAGAGTGCGGGACGGATCTCCCATATCCCACGCCCAAACCAATTTTCCGCTTAAAACGTCAAAAGCTCGAACCACGCCTGAGGGGCCGCCCCAGTACTGAAAATCCATGATGCGGCCACCAACTACAACTTTGTCGTGCACGATTGTTGGGGCCGATGTTACTTCGTAGTAGCCCGGGGGAACGCTACCAAGATCTGTTAGAAGCGAGACTTCGCCTCTTATTCCGAAATGCGAGCAGGCGCTCCCATCACGAGCGTCCAGCGCAATCAATCTGACATCAAAGGGGTCCTTCAGAACTATGGTGGAGATTATTCGTTCAGCGCAGTTGCCTTGTATGGAAGTCGAGCGGTAGTAGGCCAAACCTCGACAGCGCGCTGTACTGCGGGTACCAGCGATCACGGATCGCCAGATGCTCGACCCATTCTCAGCGTCCAACGCTATGGCGCCGTTTGGGGTGCAAACGAACAATGTGCGTCCTATTTTGAGTGGCGTTGTTTGATTGGCTATGTTGTCGGAGCCTGTGTACTCCCAAACCAACCGTAACCGGATCACATTCTCAGGGTCAATTTGGAGTAGTTCGCTAAAACGTGTTCCGCCCTGGTCATTGCCGTAATGACGCCAATCGCCGAATTCGGTGTTGGTTGATGTCCTAGCGGGAGTTATTGTGTATGAATGGTTGGAGGTTCCAATCTGGTACATCGGGTCTGGGCTACTGTGTGGAGGGGCTAGGGCACGGCATGCGATCCCAAATAGAATAATCGCGCCTCCTGCAGCAACCATGCGGCGTCGAGACGGGTTGTACCTTCCACGCGTTAGTTGGCTCTTGATGCCCTGAAATTGGAAGCCCATTCCTAGTGCGGCTAGTGCCGCAATGCGCGGCAATAGGGCCCATGTATCCCAGCCGAGCTCCCAGAGAGACCAAGCGACAGTACCAAGAGCAGTTAAGTTGTAAATCAGCATAGATTCTGCACGCCGTATCTGCAGCAGCAGAGCGCTTGCGGCGATGGCTATGCCGCTAATGAAATAGTATGGAGAGCCTCCGAGAAGGAGAAGACGTGCGCCTCCTATTGTCAGGGTGGCGCCCAACAGTAACAGCGAATATGCATAGACATAGAGGAACGTAGCCGGTCGCTGAGTGGGGTGTGGCATACAGATATCTATTTTACTGTGTGGAGCCAGTCCAGATAGACGTAAGCATCCTGCCGTAGATATGAGAGGTCATTCATCTTTCAACCAAGTGAATAGGCGGCCCTATCACAGCTGCGGGCCTGGCATGGCGTCTAGATCGGTTAACATATACAGATCTCAGTACCAGATCCAGCGTGTGGTCGCGCGCCACTCAGCTCTCTTCGATCAAACCGTGCGTGTCAGAGTAAACATTGTTTCATATTCAGCGACTGTCGAATGTGTAATGACGAGTGAACACCTGCTCAAGTGTTGATCCATCGCAGAGCCACTGAGTTCATTGATGGACGAAAAGTACAAACGTTTGACAGCCCGGCGCTAGCACGCGTTGCTGCTACAGATAATTCAAGGTAAGACGACAGTAGCCAAGCGCCAGCCGAGCTCGCGACCTTACACACTCAGAGACCGCGAAGTGAGTTGAGGATGGCAAGCGTGGCATGGAGAACACGTTGCGAGCCAACCCGCAGAATCTTCGCGAGCACTACTACAGGCTCACGAAGAAGGTTCCAGCAGCACAGGAGCGGTACGCTCAGCCCATCACACAGATGATGAGGAGAACCCGCGGTGCGGTGGCCAATCGGCTGAACAAGAGCACGGTACAGCGTGCCTCCAGCGGATGAACTGGCAGGTAGGCGAGCGATCCGTCGGTTTGAGGCCGAGTGCAAGCTCTGCTGACCCACTGCGTACCTCGCGGCCAGTACACGCGGGCCTCCTCGGATCTTGGTGCCGTGATTCTCAAAGAAAGACATCATTCCTGCGTGCCCTTGGTCGGGCGGATAACGAGCGAGTGAATTTCTTTGCCGAGTACCGTGCGTAGTTGGTCGAGTGCCTTTCGACTCTCAAGCTCGCTACGTGACGGTGACGTACACCGGGCCGGTGGTGAACCGGGCGCCAACGATCTCGGGAACGCCGGCCGCGACCGGGCAAGTCGGTGTCGTCTACCGGTTCAGGATCGACGCCTTCAGCACGCCGTTGTCCTTCACGAAGCCGATGATTCGCTGCGTCGCAGCCGGCCGGATCGCGTGACACGTCGGAAGACGGAACGCAGGTCACGGCGCTGCAAGGGCCTCAGATTGGCGCCGATATCAGCGGGCTCGAAGCCGGTTGCAAGCAAGCCGCGAAATGCTGCCAAGGGTGAGCCCAGTGGATACCGTTCGCGCCGCCATCGCGATCCCTTGTCGCGCGGGTCGTCCTTGAACCCGATCTGACTTGCCGAATCGACGACCTGCCTGCACTTGACCGTAGCCTCCATCACCGGCGAGCGCGTCAAATGAGCTCGTGGCGATGGACCTGTGCCGCGTGGGTAGTGGGCAGTGACGGCTAGGCTTTGCTCGCTCTCCTCATCAATTGCTGCATTTGAGAGCTGCAGGATGCCTTCTTGCTCGCCGCGGTCGATCCTGAACCGCCGAGGCGGCGCTCAGTGTTCATCGCGCGAGTCGACACGCTGAAGCGCCCATGCGTGCTGTACCCGTTGCGAGGCGTACATCACGCGAGCGGGATTTCCCAGCAACGGGAACTGTCTCTATGACAAAGGTAGACTTCATCAATCGCTGGAAGGAGCGCGCCGGCTGTGGCGGGGCGTGATCGCGGGTGGTCGTCGCAGTCCTTACAAGCGTTCAGAGTGGCGGTAAGAACATCGTGCAACTTTGCGCTGCCCCTCAATGAAACAATTCAAATACGCCGCGTCTGACCGGGGCAGTGCGTAGATTTGATGGACGAAGGACTGATTGCCTCCGCCGCCGAATCTGTGTGACCCAAGCGGTCGGCGCCGATCTAAGGAGCCTCGCCAGAAAATGCGGCACCCAGCGCTCACTACATTTGATCTAGAGTCTAAGAGAGCTCGGATCTAGGAGGCATGGCGTGTACACACGTCGAGAGTTTCTCACGCAAATGGCTGCCGCGGGTATTGCTGCCGAATCCCAAATGCATGATGCGGAGGTCTCGTCTGAACGGGTCGTTGCGGGGAAAAAACAGAATATGAAAACATACCAGGTCGCGCACGCAAACTTGACGGTTTCTCGCATAGCCTATGGCACTGCCACTCTGGGTCTTGAGCCTGACTATGCAGATGAGCGTTCGTTCAAGGAATCATATACGCGCGGATCCGCTGGGCCTATGGCTCCTGATGCAATTACAAAGGGTTTGAAGATTATAAATACGGCATACGAACACGGAATCACTCTGTTCGATCTTGCGCACACCTACGGCGGAGGAAAGGCAGAAATACTTTTCGGGGAAGTTATGAAGATGTCACCGGGATTGCGTAACAACATTACTATCCAATCCAAGTGCGGTGCCGATTCGAAGGGATTGAATTCGAGTTATGAACACATCGTCAGCGCCACCGAGGAGAGCTTGAGACGATTGCGAACGGATTATATCGACATTCTCTTGCTTCATGCGCATGATCACCTGGTGGAGCCCGATGAAGTTGCGCGTGCCTTCGACATCCTTAACAGAGGTGGAAGGGTGCGCTACTTTGGAGTCAGTAATCACACGATCCATCAAATTGAGTTACTCAAGAATTCCGTCGAACAGCCTCTAGTGGTTAATCAGATTAAACTGGGTTTGGCGAGCTGTTGTCCCATAGCGGGATCATTAGTGGATGCTCGCTATGCTGATTTTTCCGGCATCGTTGACTACTGCCGCGCGTCTGGGATGTTGGTACAAGCGTACTCGCCCTTGAAAGGGGAGTATGTTTGGGGGCGCACTCTAATAGATCCGGCTGATGATGCTCCATTGGAGTTCAAGCAAGCGGCGGTCCTCCTAGCAGACATTGCAAAGAAATACAGTGCGACCCCGGCACAAGTAATGTTGGCGTGGCTGTTGCGTCATCCGGCCGGTGTCGTCCCCATCACCGGTGCCACGAAGCCCGCGCACATCATCGAGAACTGTTCCGCGGATCGGCTAGAGATCAACCGACAGGATTGGTACGCATTGTTGGAGGCGGCAGTGAAGTTTCAGCGAAGGCCTTCCTAGTGTAGTAGAGCCGATTCACAGAAGAACAGATGGTGAGATCCTGCGCGAGGCGGACCAGTCGTCGGTCGCGGAGGTGGCCAAGAAGCACGGGATCAGTGACGTTACGATCTACGCCTGGCGCAAGCTGTTTGGGCAGCTCGAGCCCGTGGATGTGAAGCGCCTGCGCCAGCTCGAGCAAGAGCACGCCGAGCTCAAGAAGCTGCTGACCGAGCGTGATCTGGAGATCGCAGTCATGAAGGACGTCGCGGCAAAAAAGCGGTAAGCGCGCAGGAGCGTCGTCGACATGTGGCGTTCGTGTGCGAACGCGGCGCGGCGCAGCGACGAGCGTGCGCGCTGATGTCAGTGGCCAGATCCGCTTGGGATACGAGTGGCGAGTGGTGCGGCGAGATGCGCCAGTGGTGGCAGCATTGCACGAGCTGTCGGCGCAGTAACCGCGCTATGGTTATCGGCGCATCCAGGTGTCACCGACCGGCATATCGGAGCCAGGGCGTGATCGGCATATAGGAGCCACTCGATGATCGGCGTAATGGAGCCACGGCGTGATCGCCATAATGGAGCCACTGGCTGATCGGCATATAGGAGCCACACGGAGGGGCAAGACGGACATCTCGAACTGACATCGGCGGCTATCCTGCAGGCTTTTTGCCGGCGGGAGCGTCAGTGGGCCGACGGAGATTCGAGATGTTTCAGTATCGACAAGTCCTGGTCCGATTGCGCCAGGGCGATTCTGATCGCGACATTGCCCGCTCGCGATTGATGGGCCGGCCCAAGGTAGCTGCGTTTCGAGCGTTGGCAGCGACACACGGCTGGTTGGCGCCAGAGGGCACACTGCCGGATGACGCTGCGATCAGTGCAGCCGTTGGCCAAGCGCGTCGTGCGCGCAGCACGATATCCACTGCCCCATCGGGCGCAAGTCGAACGCTGGGTCGCCGAAGGCGTCGGCGGCATCGCTATCCATGCAGCCCTGTGCCGCGAGCACGGTTACCGAGGTAGTTACTCCGCCGTGCGTCGCATGCTCGCAAGCATCCGCGCCAGCTTGCCCCCAGATGTCACCGTGCCGCTGCTGTTCGCACCGGCGGACGCTGCCCAAGTCGACTTTGGCGCCGGACCGCTATTGATCGACCCCGCCCGCGGCGAGCCGCGACGAACGTGGTGTTTCGTGATGACGCTGTGTTTCTCACGACACCAGTATGTGGAGTTCGTGTTCGACCAGTCCGTGATGACTTGGCTCGGTTGCCATCGACGCGCCTTCGAGTGGTTCGCTGCCGTTCCCGCTCGCATCATCATCGACAACCCGAAGTGCGCGATCACGCGCGCCTGCGCGCGCGATCCATTGGTCCAGCGCGCTTACGCCGAGTGCGCCGAAGGCTACGGATTCAAGATCGATCCGTGTCCGCCGGCGGATCCGCAGAAGAAGGGGATCGTGGAGGCCGGCGTGAAGTACGTGAAGGGCAACTTCCTGCCGACGCGCAGCTTTCGCGATCTGTCCGATCTGAACGAGCAAGCGCGTCGCTGGGTATTGGAGGAAGCCGGCGTTCGCATCCATGGCACCACACGCCAGCAACCGCTTGAACGTTTCCTGCTTGAGAAGCCGCTGATGCGTGGATTACCGCCGGTCGCGCCGGATCTGGGATCCGGGCATCGCGTCGTGCTTCATCGTGATTGCCACGTGAAGTTCGATTACGTGCTGTATTCGGCGCCGTTCACGTTGGTCGGCCAGACTTTGTGGCTGCGTGCCACCGACATGTCTATCTCGATTTTCCAGGACTATCGGCTGGTCGCCAGCCACGCGCGTGCGCGCCGACCCGGCGATCGACGCACAGTGCTCGATCACTTGCCGCCGGAAGCGCGGACATTCTTCGCCAAGGATCGCCAATGGTGTTTGCATCAGGCACGTGTCGTCGGTCCCGCCTGCGCGGAGCTCATCGAGCAGTTGCTCGGCGATCGCATCGTTGAGCGACTCCGCGGCGCGCAAGGCGTGTTGGGATTTGCACAGACCTTTGGTGCCGCGCGCCTGGAAGCTGCCTGCCAACGTGCTCTCGCGCACGCGAGCCCCGCTTACCGCACAGTTAAGTCCATCCTAATCGGCGGATTCGATCGACTGCCGTCGGAAGCCGCTCCTCGGGAAAACGCGAACGTCTATGGCGGCAACGCTCGTTTCGCTCGTGACGCCAGAACGCTATTCGATAGCAAGGAGGACACCAAGCACTAATTTGTTTCCTTGCCTACCTCGAGCATCTCGCCCGATTTCCTTCTCATTCCTTTACCAGAGTAGTTATGAACCCGATTCCCGAACTCGCCCCGCACCTCAAGCAACTTCGCCTGTCCGGCATCCTCGATTCACTCGAGGCTCGCAATCGACAAGCGATCGACGCCAAGCTCGCTTACACGGAGTTTCTGGCACTGCTGATTCAAGATGAAGTCGCTCGCCGAGAGCAGAAGAAGTTCACATTGCGTCAGCGTCGCGCCACGTTCCGTTCGACCAAGACGATGGACCAGTTCGACTTTGAGCGATTGCCCAAGCTCAATCGCTCGCTCGTGCATGATCTGGCGACCGGTCGCTATCTCAGCGAACGCGCGCCCGTGCTCATCGTCGGCCAGGTCGGCGTCGGCAAAAGTCATCTCGCGCAGGCGCTCGGCCACTGCGCAATCCGTCAAGGCATCGATGTGTTGTTCACGCCCTGTGCGCAACTCACCGCCAGTCTCAATGCCGTCCGCGCTGCAGGTGCTTACGAGCGCAAGCTCGCCACATTGGCGCGCATTCCCTTGCTCATTATCGATGACTTCGGTCTCAAACCACTGCGGCCGCCCGCAGACGAAGACCTCCACGATCTCATCGCCGAACGCTATGAGCAGTCCTCCACCATCGTCACCAGCAATCTCGACTTCAACGAATGGGATCAGGCGTTCCCCAGCAATCGATTGCTCGCCTCAGCCACCGTCGACCGGCTGCGCCACAACGCCTACTGCCTCGTGCTCGACGGGCCGTCCGGACGCAATCCCAAAATCGCGCCGCCTGCTCAATCGATGCTTGCCAACATCAGCAAAGCCACCCATTCTTAACCCCTCTGGGATGTCCGTTTTCCTCCCCTGAAAACTGGCTTCATTACGCCGATCATCCCCGGCCTCTTTATGCCGATCGGTGACACCAGGTGTTCCTGGCCCGGCGAGGCCATGCGATGAGGGCGGATCGCACGCATCGCATCTGGAGACAGTACGGCTTCCAAAGGCCGAGGAAGCGGCCTCGACGACGCATCGCCGCTAGCCGCCCCTGAGCCGTTCCAGTGCTCGGTGCCAATCTGATCTTGGCTTATGACTTCGTGTTCGACGCCCGCGCCAATGGCCAGCAGCTGAAGTGCCTGACGGTGATCGATGAGTACTCCCGCGAGTGCCTAGCCATCGACGCGGCCGGCAGCATTCTCTCTGTCGCTTGATCGAGCATCTCTCGAAGCTTGTGAGCACGCATGACGCTCCACGGTATCTCAGATCCGACAATGGCTCGGAGTTCGTCTCCAGAGCGGTCCTGCGCTGGCCCACGGAGACGAACATCGACACCGCACACATCGACGCCGGCAAGCCGTGGCAGAACGGCTCGAACGAATCCTTCAACGGGAAGTTTCGAGACGAGTGTCTGAACATGCAGTGGTTCAAGAATCGAATCGATGCGAAGATGCTGATCGAGAAGTGCAGGCAGGAGTACAACGAGATCCGTCGGAATTCGAGTCTCGGTCAGTTCACGCCGCTGCAGTTCAAACAGACCCTGTCAACAACAACCGCGGATCGTTTTCCGCATTATACGATGAGATTGGCAGAGCCCTGCGACAAACGTTCGCCTGATGAGTGGACGCTACAATCCTCAGCTCGAGACCACGCAAACCAGTTCCCCCTAAAGCCGAAGCTGCAGCGCCTGCCGTTGGCATGGCGATCATTGAACGGTAACGACCGCAACTCTAGGTAGTAGAAGCAGCTGGATTGCACGGTATGTTGGAAACTAAGCAAGGAGCATCCTCGTTTGGTTATCTCACGGTGGCGGGTCTGCTGAGGATCGACAGAATCAGCGTCGATGGTTTTCCAGGGGAGCCTTGGCAGATTCAAAAATGGCCGTGGGCTTCCGGCCGAGGATTTGAGCTTTGGCATTGGTGGCAAGAGTAGCGAACGGACGCTGGGGAACCTATCTGTGTCGCGCCTTGAGTGGTCGTGATGAAGGGGGCGCTGGCCTTCGTGATCGACTGCTGCACTCGCGACGCCGACTCGCAGCGATTGTGGTGCACTTCCAACAATCTAATTGTCCGCTAGGGATCGTGCCGGCGACCGAGACGGACTCCGGTCCATCTTGCTCTGCGCTCTCGAAGTGCGACTAGTAGCGAGCTGTCGTCGTAGGAACGCGTGCATTATGGGCCGCCGTCGCCGACCGCACGGTCTATCTACGAACCGTCCTTAGAGGGCACGGGATTTTAGACCGGGTACGTGGGCAAATCTGGCAACAACCCTCATCGCGCACAGCGTGTGTTGAAGCACGCATGGAGCGGCGGGTATTCACTTATGCGCGTCACTCTCGGGACGATCGAGCGCTCTGATCGACAGCTGCAGCCCATAGGAGGGCAGAAGGGATCACGCAGTTTACTGGGTCTTTGACTCAAGGATCGTTTGCTTACCCAGCAATATGCCGTATGCCCGGAGTCGTATGCCGAATCGTCGCGAATTCCTTGCACAAACCGCAGCCACCTGTGTGGGATCCGGGCTTACCAGTGGCACTCTGCGGGCCGTAGCCAGTGAAAAGGATGTAGTTCCAAACAGTACCCGCTTGGCTTCGACGCCTTTACGCATTCTCATGCTCGGCGGAACCGGGTTCATTGGTCCTCATCATGTCCGCGCGGCCTTGCAGCGGGGACACAAGATATCCGTGTTCAATCGTGGCAGGAGGGCGACGGAGCTGCCATCAGAGGTGGAGCAGCTGACTGGAGACCGAAATAGCGACTTGGAATCGATCAAGGGTCGCGACTGGGACGCGGTTATCGACACTGCCACCTATGGTCCAATCTGGGTGCGCACGCTAGGGCAGGCGCTCAAAGACCGAGTGGGACACTATACCTTTATTTCTACAGTGGGGGTCTACGATCACCCCGGTGCGAATGAGGATGGCACCGATGAAACGAACAAGCGGGCGGAATACAAAGGCGCGGATGCCTATTCGATTACTCAGTCCCAGAATTTGAGTCAGTACGGGGAACTGAAGGCACTATGCGAAACGGAGGCTGAGAAGCAATTCCCAGAAAGAACTCTCATCGTCCGTCCCGGCACCATTGTTGGCCCCAACGACAGTGGCGGTGTGTTCACGTATTGGGCGATGCGTATTGAGGCTGGGGGCGAAATTCTGGTCGCTGGAGATCCGCTGTCGCCGGTCCAGATGGTTGATGTACGCGACATCGCCGAATGGGTCATTCGCATGATTGAGATCGGAGAGACAGGTGCTTTCAATTTAGTAGGTCCTGCTCTGCCGCTGGGCTGGGCCGAGTTTCTCGGCGCGCTCCGCGGCTTGTCATCGTCAGAAGTATCACTCACTTGGGTTCCTGTTGAATGGGTCAGAAAGCAAGGAATTTCATCGCCCTTGAGCAGTGTGCTCTTCTGGCCGGCGGAAGTAGGCTTCCCCGGGATCATGCGCATGAAGAATGACAAGGCGCGCAGCAAGGGACTGACG
Organism: Steroidobacter agaridevorans; assembly: GCF_009932555.1. Taxonomy (GTDB): domain Bacteria; phylum Pseudomonadota; class Gammaproteobacteria; order Steroidobacterales; family Steroidobacteraceae; genus Steroidobacter; species Steroidobacter agaridevorans. The sequence goes on along the minus strand of NZ_BLJO01000016.1, from coordinate 20,578 downwards.
TTCCGACCCATCTCAGTAACGGTATCTGACACGCGAGCCTGGTTCAGAAATCAGGCTGTAGACCGCCAGAAGCAACTACTGATGGGATTGGATGGAACGAACAAGGCGTTGGAGGAATCGATGGCTATCGAACGGGAGCTGCTTGCCGCGTGGCACAGCCGCGAGAACTAGCCAAAGGTTTGATGACCGAAACTTTGAATTATTTACCTATGGCTACTGCAGAAAACTTGGCTGGGGCCGCAAAGATACTGTGCTTGCACGCCGTTGAGGCGTATCTCTTGCTCGGGATTTTTGGAGTATCACGAGCAGAGGATTTGTCAGTCGGAGCACCTGCCGAGACGATGGTGAGAACATCCGGCGGTGCCCAGACATATTGGGTGGAACAGCTTGCGGAGGGGCTAAATTTCCCGTCTTCGATGGCTTGGTTGCCCAATGGCGATATTTTGATCACCGAACGGATGGGTAATCTACGTGTGATGCACAAGGGAAAGTTAGATCCGCAACCTGTGCCGGGCACCCCTCCGAGCTATCATAGCGTGTACGATGGAATCAGAGACATCGCACTCGACCCGGATTTCAAGAACAATCGACTACTCTATTTATATCTTTCCGAGGGCACGTTCGAGTCTCGGCGCGCAGCGGTATACCAGGCCCGATTGGACCGGGGAGGCCTTGCCAATCCCAGGCGCATCTTTCTGTCCAGTGAGGCAGTCGGCGGCGCTTCGGTATCCATCGTATCGAGGATGACGCTTCTGAAGGATGGTACCTTGTTGTTCGGCGTAGCCGAGGATCACGCGCAAGCGCGCGCGCAGGACCTCCACTCGCACATGGGCAAGATTCTGAGAATCCATCGTGATGGGTCTATCCCGGTCGACAATCCGTTCATTAACACGCCGGGAGCACTTCCCGAGATCTGGTCGTACGGGCATCGCATTCCGATGGGGTTTTATCAGGACCCGAGTACGGGGGAGCTCTGGGAGATCGAACCTGGTCCACGGGGTGGCGATGAACTAAACCTCCTCAAGGCAGGTGCAAACTATGGATGGGCGAAGGCTAGCTGGGGATTCGCCTACCTAAACAAGGGGCTGGAAGCCCCTGTCCAGAGCGGGCCAGGGATTGAGGATCCCGTATACGTTTGGATGCCCTCGGTGACACCGGCAGGGATCACCCGCTATGTAGGTGGAGTGTTCCCGCCTTGGGATGGAGATTTATTCATTGGAAATCTCAGCGGTAAGGCATTATTGCGCTTGAAGATTTCAGATAGGCAAGTCGTAGTTCAGGAACGGATGCTGCATGACCTTGATGAGCGTATTCGCGACGTGAGGCTCGGCCCGGATGGTTATCTGTACCTGTTGACTGATCATCAAAATGGCAGGGTCCTCAAATTGCGCAGTGGCTATCCCGCCGAGAGCGATCAAGCCCGCGTTGCTCGGAAGCTTGGTCAACCGATGGCTATCCCTGGACCAGGGCTGCCTAAAGGCGGTGAGGAGCAACTGGCGTTAATGCAACCTGGAGACTTTGCGCAGGGCCGGCAGGAATTTCTTGAGCGCTGCGCGGGCTGTCACAGTATTAGTCCGTCGATAAGTGGCGGAGAGCTCGGCCCGGATTTGGAAAACGTGTATGACAGTTTCATGGGGCGGAAGCGTGGCTATGAGTACTCGACGAGCATGTCGGGTCGTGCGCTGATCTGGGACTTCGCGACATTGAATCAGTTCTTAGCGGCTCCTCAGCATCTCGCGCCTGGCACGAAGATGACGGCACCACCTGTAACCGATGCTCAAACGCGGAGAAACATCATCGGCTTTCTGAAACAACAGTCATCGTCCCACTGAGCCCTAGCGTTCAGGACCCATGCGGAGGGGAGGGAAGGTGACCGTTCGCGTACCATCCTGCAATTTACGATAACATTGACTCCGCAGTCGCGAACTCGCTCAAGGCGAACAATTAGTCGCGCTCGAGCGTCTTTACGAGCGCCTCGGTCATTCCATTCGACTCGAGCGAGACCGCGTAAGTAGCATTCGGAATGCAATCTATTAGCTTGTCGGTGCTAATCAAACTGAAGAACGCAGCTGCCCATACCGCCGTCATCGGCGCCCGCGATGAGACAACCGCTGATCAGGAATCCGGCAATTCGAAGACCCATAAGGTAGAGTTTGCGGCCATGGGAACACTAATTTCGGGCACCAAGGTCGGGAATACGTAGGAGTTGCCGGCGATGCTCCCAACTACCATTGCCACATATTGTTTTCCGTTCGCAAGATAGCTAATAGGCGTCGAATTAGGTACAGCATTCAGCTTCGTCTTCCACAGCTCTGTGCCCGTGTCGGCGTCGTAAGCCGTAAACACGCGATCTAACGCGCCAGCAAAAACAAGACCGCCCGCTGTCGCCAGTACTCCCGTCATCTGCGGAGCGCGCTGCCGGGCCACCCATAGTGTTTTGCGAGTCGTGAGATCGATCGCTTGCACGCGCCCGTACTTGCCATCGCTATCGGGTCGTGGACGTAGCGTGATCTCGTCACCTGTCGTGAGATAGCTAGGTTCACCTTTGTCTTGAGGAATCATATCCATGCACGATTCTACCAACGGTACATACAAAACGCGAGTGGCTGGATTGTAAGAAGCGGGATACCAAGTCTTCACTCCAGCCATATGAGGACAGACCATTATTCTCCTTCCGTACCCGGGAATGAGGTTTGGGTCGATGGTTTTAATGCCAGTTTTAGGATCTATCGCTGTAACGACGTTTTGCAGCCCAAGGTCAATCGAGAACGCATATTGGCCCGTTGCAGGATCAAGAGCGTCGTAGATTGCGACTTTCCCGGCAGTGATAACAACTTTACGTATGTAGCCGTCGATCGGGAGATGCACAATTTGTCTCTCGAACGCCCAATCAAAGTCCCATTGATCGTTCGGCAAATGCTGGTAATACCAAATCAGCCTTCCAGTCATGGGATCTAAGGCCACGGTTGTATTGGTATATAGTGCGTCATTGGAAAGTCCCCGTCCCTTCACCAAATCACGAAGCGGCGCCGTGTCATACGTCGGTGCCGGGCCAAAGAACGCGAGGTTTAGGTCTGCATCGTAACTACCCGCAGTCCAAACGGAGCCCCCACTGCGCTTTTCAGGATCGATGCCATTCCAGGAACTATCGTTGGGGTCACCCGGTCGCGCAATGGTGTGGAAGCGCCACAGAATATTGCCGGTTTCGGCATCCAATCCGACGATCGATCCACCACCGGGCTGACGGTTCCCAATTATTCCCTGCATTACGACTCCACGCGCTACCAGAGGGCCGCCATGCGTGAGTGACAGTCTGAAATCGGCGATTGCTTGTTCCCAAATGACTTTTCCCGTTTTAAAGTCAAGCGCGACCACGCTGGCATCCGACGCGGTGAAGTACACCTTGTTATCGTACAGAGCGATGTTTCGATGTACCGTGCTAGCAGCTCCCGTGGGAAGTTTACGAACGTAATGCCAAAGCTCATCGCCGGTCGCCGCATCAAGTGCCTGTATATGGTCGTTAAAACTATGCACAAAAACCACGCCATCGTGGACAAGTGGAGTGGACTGATTCGGGCCAGCTGGTAATGCAAGGCTCCACGCAACGCGAAGCGATTTGACGTTTCGTTTTGTTATTTGAGTGAGCGGACTGAAACCAATCGCATCCTGAGTGCGTCTCCAACTCAGCCAACTGCCATCCGATGGATGTTTAAGCAAATCGTCGGTAACAGGTCTTAAGTTATCCAGTGGATTCGCTCTAGGCGGCCACGGGGGCAATGTGATCCCTTCGGAGAGCTTCCATCCCGGCCTCGAGATATCAACGAACCATGATCTTTCTCCGGGTAAGGTCATTGTGTCAAGCGAAGTAATGTCGTCCGGCAGCGCAGCCGGGCCGGGTTTCATGCCATTTGATTTGAGAATAAAAGCGATGATTTCTGTATAGGCCTGAGAGTGGAGTGCGCCACTATTTCCCGGTGGCATGGTCGCTTTGATCCACGAAAAGAATGCGCCAAGTGGTTGGCCGCCCCAACGGCTGAGAAATCGGTCTCCAATAAGAGCTGGCGCGAAGTCCGTGCCACGCAATGTTTCTCCGTGACAGCGAGAACAGTACTCTGTGTATCTCGACTCGCCTGTTTCGGCCTGCATCGATGTGAATGCTGGAGTGTCTTGCGACTGAGCCGTTGAGCAGGAAAATGTAAAAATTCCTACAGAGAGAATTAGCTGCAGAAGGGACAGCTCTCCCTTGCGCGACGGAGTGGAGTTCGTGGAGCTTTGATCGCAACGTTTCGTGTTCAAAGAGGCACTATTATGACTGGTTGAAAGTGGCATGCATGCATCCCTGAGGCATTCCTTTCTGTTTACGGATCGTGCAGCACCATATGGCTCGTGGACGGTAGGTCGTGATGTGCGTGCCTATTCGACAGATTCGTGCGTGCCGAAATCGTTTGTTTCTGCGGCCATAATGGGAAGTTCGTAGCCCTAGAAAAAAATTGAGGTGGGTATGTCTCAGTGATTGGGTATTTGACGTAGGTAGGAGTATCGCGGCGAAAGACAGCGTTCGCCACCGAAACAAGTCTGCTGGACGGGACGGGTGGCAGGACTTGCATGTGAGTTCCGGTGCGTCAGTAGCTGGCTGAGTGCGTAGTAGTTCGCGTGTTTCTTGTAGCAGCGGCCAATAGACCAGAGTCATGCGGTTAGGGCACGGCTGTCGACGACATGCGAAGCGTCGAAGCAGGGTTCCGGACGGGCGCCGATCCCCGGGCCGGCTTGCAGTGTGTGGGGTACTTTGCACGCTGCAATTTTTTTCTGGCGTCGAACGTTGAGCGAGTGAGCTCCGGATCATTGTCGATTCGCACAGCCCTCAGGCCTGTGTTGCCGATCTATCCACGCTCACGGATATCGCGGCTTCAGGTCAGCCACAAAGAGAGCTCCGCGTCAGCAACAGCGAGTAGGTTTTGGCGTCTGGCCACTGATAGGCGATCGAATCATGCAGCACTGCCGCTGCGGTCAGCGCCGAGGGGGGCGTCCTCCTTTGTGAAGCCCGAAGGGGCCCGAGATTCTGAGAGATGGCGGCTTCGCCAGCAGCAGGAAGATGAGCTGCCGGAGCCTTCTATATTGATCGGCTGCCTTCCTCATTGAGGTCGCGTGACGCGCTTTCGCTTCCCCTAAGTTTCTAGCTGCTGCGACTCCGTACACAGGCAGCTGTTTCTGTTGCGTTCCGCGGAGACGCCAATGAGCTTTTCTAGCTCTCACTCGACGGGCAACTACACACGGTGAGGTCAACGGTGCTTTCCGGCCGATCTCTCGCATGGAGCGTGTTTGCGAGCTGATCACAAAGGTTGGCCCGACATGTCGGGCGGCGCCGCCGCGGTACAAGATAGCAGCTAGGTTGCCGATGGGAATCACGAGACAGTGGTGTGTGTGTTTAGCTGGTATTCTCAGTTCGTGCCTTCTATGTGCGGCTGAGTCGCCCCAGCAATCGAAGCCTCAATTCCAAGGAAAAAACTCAGAAATAGCGAAAGTTTCTGCTCCCAGTTGGCCGCAGCCAATCAAGGCGCCGGATAAAGCTCCGAACGTCGTACTGATTCTACTTGATGACGTTGGATTTGGTGCCTCAAGCGCTGTCGGCGGACCGGTTCAAATGCCGGAACTCGAGCGCTTGGCCTCGCGGGGGCTGCTATACAACCGGTTCCATGTGACCGCGCTTTGCTCGCCCACGCGCGCAGCGCTGCTGGGCGGTCGCAACGATCATCGTATGGGGTTTGGAACGATAAGCGAAGTGGTTCGAGGATTTCCCGGCTACAACGGCGTGTGGAAGAAGAGCACCGCATCAATCGCCGACGTTCTAAGGCGCAATGGCTATAGCACCGCTGCCTTTGGCAAATGGCACAACACGCCGCTATCTGAAGTGACTCCAGTCGGGCCTTTTGATCGGTGGCCAACGGGGCTTGGATTTGAGTACTTCTATGGATTTTTGAAAGGCAACGACAGCCAATTTGAGCCGGTACTGCATCGGAACACGACCTTGATTGCCGCTCCTAAGTCGCCGGCTCAGGGTTATCACTTTACTACCGACATTACAGATGAGGCGGTTCGCTGGTTGAGAACTCAGGAGTCCCTGGCGGCGGATAAACCCTATTTCCTGTATTTCGCACCAGCGGCGGCCCACGGTCCGCAGCAGGTCTCCCGCGAATGGAGCGAGAAGTATCGCGGACAGTTCAGCCAAGGCTGGGATACGTTGCGAGAGTCCATTTTCGAGCGGGAGAAAGCACTGGGAGTGATTCCCGACAATGCCCGGCTAACCTCGCGACCCAAGGAACTACCCGCCTGGGTTTCGTTGTCTCCTGAGCAGAAGCAGGTTTACGCGCGACAGATGGAAGTGTATTCCGGCTTTCTCTCGCATGCTGATTATGAAATTGGGCGGTTGCTGCGGGAAGTGCGTGCGGGTCCGCGCGGCGACAACACGCTGATCTTCTACATCGCTGGAGATAACGGTGCTGATATTCTGGGTGGAGTAGAGATCTGGCAGCCGGAGCAGGCGAAGTTTGAGCTGCAGACGGTAGACGAATTGGGTAGCGATCGGCGTTACAACTATATGGTGGCTGGATGGGGTTGGGCGACAGATGCTCCTTTTCAATGGGGAAAGGGCGTGGCCTCTCACCTGGGAGGGGTTCGTGTGCCTATGGTTGTGTCCTGGCCAGAGCGAATCAGAGATTCGGGTGGGATCCGCAGCCAATTCACCGATGTCACTGACGTTGCATCGACCATCTACGAGGTTTCAGGAGTCAACATGCCTGCCTATGTGGATGGTGTCCCGCAGCTACCTTTGGACGGCTTGAGTTTTGCGTATAGCTTCAATGACGCGAGCGCGCGTTCACGTCGTCGTACCCAGATCTTTGAGCAGCTAGGCAATCGCGCGATCTATCACGATGGTTGGTGGGCGTCAGCCCGACCCACGAATCCATGGGTTTGGGCGCGCGGAGGGTATCATGGTCAGGGCCTGGATAACTTTGATCACGATCGTTGGGAGCTGTACAAGATCGACGACGATTTTAGTCAAGCCAAGGATCTGTCGAGTCGGTACCCGGAAAAGCTCGAGGAATTGAAGAAACTCTTTGACAGCGAGGCGAGCAAGAGTGATGTATATCCTTTAGCTCGATACGGTTCGGGTGATATGCCGTCAATCATCTCAGGAAGCCGAACCTTCACTTACTCCCCCAATCAATTGCCCATCCAGCTCTATGGCAACTCCGTGGTAGACTTTAAGCGGTCTCACCGGATTAGCGCGACCGCATCTATACCCAAGCAAGGTGCGGAGGGGATCCTGCTGTCGTATGGTCAGCATCACTGCGGATTTGTTCTGTACATGTTGGATGGCCGACTGGCATACGAATACAGAAGCTGTACACGACGGAATGAGAAGGCTCTGACAACTTCGAATAGGGCCGTGCCCGTCGGAGATGTCGAACTGGCTTATCAGTTCACGTCCAAGGATTCGTCGCAGCAATATTCCTCCTTCCGCCGTAGTGTTCAGGGGGTTGGCAAGTTATTTATTAACGATGAGCTGGTTGGCGAGATGGAAGTAACGGATTTCGGAGTGCCGATGCTCGGTTCAATGATGATGTTCGGTACCCTCGATATTGGACAGTCAGGGGCATCTCAGGTCAGTGAGTCATACAAAGCTCCCTTCAAGTTCACCGGAGAGATCAACAAGGTTACGGTGGAACTGAAATGAAGTCACATGGGGTGATTGAGGTCGGGGCTAGGTGAAATGATGCTGAGCTCGATAGTCTGCGAAGAGTTCGCAGATCTGACCTTGTGTGACGCCCCATGAATCAAGGGGATACTCATGACGCCCGTGTCTGGAAGTCGGACTGGCCTCAATCCAGGTGCGCATTTGTTGCTCGGTATGAGGTGTTAGGGTGAGTCCGAAGTACTCATATATAGACTGCACTACTGCCAAAGGATCCGTGACGAATCGTCGATGATCGACATCAAAGAATTGCCTTGGGAATCTTTGGCGAGCTCGTTGTACTTGGTCTACGGCGAAGCGCCAGAAGGTGCATTGCCACGCTCCGATCGAGTCGGGCGTTGCGGGATGACCAAGATACTGTCGAGCAGTGTATTGCAGGCTGCAGAGTGAAGGAATCGCTCTAGCTGGGTCACGGTGTGTTTGGATGACGCAAGCATCGGGAAACACTTCAAGCAGGGTGTCAATATCAGTCATGTGAATTGGGCACTTTAGCAGCCAAGGCTTATTCTGTTCAGCTGAGCCGATGAGGCGAAGGATATTCGAATAGCGTATGTATGATTTGCTGGCACTCTGCGTGGCATACCAGTCAGCGTAACTTGGGCAGAGTAGCGCGAATGTTCGGCACGTAAAGCTTTGCATCAGAAGTCCATAGCATTCCTCAGCCTGATCGGGCAGTAGTTCATGTTGCTTGCGCGATTCAGGTATCCCAGCATGCATGGCTTCGATCCAATTCTCGCAATCGCGATACGCGGGATAATCTTTCCAATTCTTGCGAGGTGGACGCACCATTGGCCAGTCTATAAGCCATCTTTCGAGCGTCTGGAACTGCGGATCTACAGCGAGGAGCCTGTGCAATGCCGTGGTTCCTGTGCGAGGAAGTGCGGTAATTATTAGGGGGCGGCGGATTGGTACTGATATTATCTCTGGGTGCTCAGCCAAACTTTGCTCGGTGTGTAGCCTTGAGCTCAGTATGCCGATGATTCCTTCATAGAGGCGTTGCCAGCCAAATTCGCTTGGTCGAAGGTCAGCATCGTAGGAATGAAGTAGGGCTTCGAGTCCGCGACGGTAGCTCGGGTCACCAAAGTCATCAAGAGTCGTCTTGCGAATGGCGGCCTCGTGCAATTCGTCCTCCAGTCCTACGAACTTTCTGACAGTTTCGGTCATGACTACCTCGCGCGCCGACCAAGCTGAGTTATTGACGGCCCATAGACCAGTTGACTCAGCTTTTGCTATTCCGAATCTCAGAGGAGCAGAAGCAAGCACGTGTCGAGTGGTCGTGCTGTGTTCATGCCTAGATTAACGGTTGTGGGGGCTTGTCATCCACGAAACAGGCAGAGGCAGCAGGTGATATGAATGGTCTCCGCCTTGCGTAAAGGTGCCGGCTTCGAGCTATGCTCATGAGTCGCCACCAGTTTGTTCTTCGTTGCGCCGAGCCGAGTTGAATGTAGAACGAAAGATGCGATGCTCAGGTAGGGTATGTGTCGATCCGTGGGTTAACGGCAGTAAACCCTGTTTGGACGCTCCCCAGGTGAAGTGAAGCCGGTCTGTCCAGATGGTGGCTTCGGCAGGGGTGCGTTGCAGCTACTCATGCGAATTTACGACGCAGATTCGAGATGCCACCGGCCAAAAGAATCTGAGCCGCACAGAGGTCGCGAAGCTTGGCTTCGTCATTGGAGAAGCACCGAAGCACCTTCGAGCAGATGCTTTTAATGAAGAGTGACCGAAGATTGCTTCCTGGAGGCGTGATTCACAATTGTAAACGAGTTGCCGGCGAATAACGGTTGAAGAGAGTGAGGAAGTTTCGATACCGGTGAACTGACAAGTTACAAATCTGAATGGACAGACACTACAGCCCGTGACAATCGATTGTTTGGGTGAAGGCCATGGCGAACACTGGACGCCGGCGAGATCTAGAATGACGGCGCTCGATTGCGACGATTCGTATAGCCTCGCCGAGCGTTCTCGCGTACGTTCGGCGCAAGCGATGAAATCCAGAGGTAGTCACGTTCCTCAGTGCAACGCTTGCAGTCACTTAATGAAGGCCCGATAACTCGCACGCTTCTACAGTTTGCGTTGCCCATCCTCGGCATGAATGTGTTGCAATGCCTCGGCGGGACCCTGAATGCATTTTGGGTGGGACGGTATCTAGGCGAAGCGGCGCTTTCTGCCGTCGCGAATGCGCACTCCATCATGTTCCTGCTAACGGGCGCGGCCTTCGGTGTGGCGATGGCTGCAAGCATTGTGGTCGGCCAATGCATGGGAGCAGGGAAGATCAGCGAGGCTAAGCGCGTTGTCAGCACGGGTGCGATTGTCTTGTTGTCATTGTCGGCTGCGATGAGCATTGCGGGCAGCTTGCTGGCGGAGCCGCTGCTGCTCGCCATGAAGACCGCCAAGGAGTCGCTTGCTCTGGCGATCTCCTACACGAAGGTGATGTTTCTTGCGTTGCCGATTCTGTATATGTACACCTATGTAATATCCATGTCGCTCGGCACAGGGGACTCCAAGACCCCGCTATTGTCGATGGTGTTGGCGGTGTGCATAGGCCTCGTTTTCAATCCCCTGTTCATGTTTGGTGGAGGCCCCGTGCCAGGCGCTGGTATCGCGGGGTCCGCGCTTGCCACGTTGCTCGCGCAAGCAGTGAGCCTCGGAGTGCTGGTTCAGCATATGTATCGGCGTCGCCATCCGCTGTGCTTTTACAGCGACGATCTTTCGCTGCTACGGGTGGATTGGCCGATTGTCCGCGGGCTTCTGCGGATGGGTGTTCCGATGGCCGCGCAGGCGCTAGTCGTGTCCTCGAGCGCTGTGCTCATGATTGTGCTGGTCAATCGTTTTGGGGTGGAGACGACAGCAGCGTACGGTGCTTCGCTCCAGCTGTGGACGTACATACAATTGCCGGCACTAGCGATAGCAGTAGCTGTGTCGAGCATGACGGCGCAGAGCGTGGGAGCGCAGAACTGGGAGCGCGTGCACATGGCGGCTCGAGTCGGAGTGATTTATTGCACGCTCGCGACCGGCGTGGCAGTGCTGGCGGTCTATGCTGCTGACGGCTTTGCGTATCGGCTATTTCTACCGCAGGACTCGCCCGCACTGCTGATCGCAAGCCAACTCAATCGAGTCATTATGTGGTCCTTAGTTTTGCTGATGGTGGCGGTCGTGCTTTTTGGTGTCATGCGCGCGACTGGCGTCGTAATAGCGCCGCTTTTCATCCACAGTCTGTCGCTCTTCGTCGTGCGCTTTCCTCTGGCGTTGTTATTGCTGGACCGCTGGCAGGCTGATGCGATTTGGTGGAGCTTTTCGATTTCTTGCACCCTCGACTTTGTACTGGCAACGTTGTATTACCGATATGGAGGTTGGCGGACATCAGGGCGAGGCGAGCTCCTCGCCGAGCGGCGTACAGCAGCGCCAGAGCGAATTCGGGGGCGCTCTGCCAAGTGAAGGACTTCTCGTCCAAGCAGCTTTCGTATCAGCCGCATGATCTTGTTGCCCCCGATTAGCGAAATGTGGTGCCATTCGCCGAGCGGCGGCGATCGCGCGGCTGGCCAGTCGTCCGAGGCAGGCAATCGTTGCCTGCGCGCTCTGACGAGGTCGGCACCATTGAGAAAGCGTGGTCGTTAAGATGCTCTGTCGTGCAATCTGATCAGCCGTTCACAACCTCATCGGAGCGGTCCCGAACCTAACATCACGATGGGGCGAAAAGGATCGATCATACGCTGCCCCGACGGCCGCGGTGTGTATCGCACCGCCTCGTAACGGATTCTCCCTCTAACTGGCCGGTTTCGATCAGCGGTAGACCTCGCGCTGAATCATGCCTAACGCGCGTGCGATCAGCTTTGCCTAGCACTCACTCCGGATAGTCACGTACTAGCGCTCGTGGCTCCCCTCCCCAGATGGGCCCCACGATCTTTTACCGAGCGGCCACCTGCCTGATGGTGCGATTTCGTCCGCCCAGACAGCGACTCAAAGAAGAGGCGGGTGAGGTAAGTTAACCGGTCACCATCAACGGCGGAGGCAATATCAATGGTCAGCATCACTGATATTTCAGCGCTAGTAACGTCAATGAACTTGCGGCTCTATTCTTGATATTGGCAAAAAAAGGACAATTGCTATCCACGCACAACGAGTCGTATGAGCCACACATTAAACGTTGAAGGCCCAAAGCACTCTATAGCAGCCATTGCCATAGCTATTGGGACGGCGGTATTTGGCCCTGTAGGTCATGCACGGAACATTTCTGCACAGGCGCCCAAGCATGGTGCGGCCAGCCCGATTTCTACCTTGGTCCGTGCCTCCGAAGTCGGGGCGCATCTCGATTCGGATCTGATGAAGGGGGGTGGTACAGATGACACCTCAATCCTTCAAGGGATACTCGATCGAGCCAAGGGAGGGGAAGGGGTGCATTTGATCATCGATGGGCCGGCGCTGGTGACGGGCTTGGATATTTATAGCAATAGCACAATCGAGTGCACCGGGGGGGGCGGGCTCTACCTGAAGGACGGTTCCAACCGCGCCATAGTGCGCAATGGGCATCGCTCCAGATTTGAGGTGACGGATCAACGGGTAGGTATTCGAAATTGCTTTCTGAATGGCAACAGCGACGGTCAACTCGTCGTCGGTCCTCCACTTTCCATGTATCGGGTTGCTCAGGAGGCTGACGGCACCTTTATGTCCGGACTGCAGTTCTCCGGCGTGCACTATTTGGTCGTGGAAAATGTGCACCTATGGAACATTCGGTCCTTTGGCATGGGGGTGGCGAATGCCAAGTTCATTCAGATTCGGGACGTCACAGTGGATATCGGCGCACCACCTTTTCCTACGAGTGGTGGCCTTGCCGCTGCGCAGGCATGGATGAAAAAATACGCGGGCAATCGAGATGGGCTAAATTTTGCCGGACCCATTCAGTACGTGACTATTAACGGAGTCTTGCTCCGCAGTTGGGATGATGCGCTGTCCTTCCATGCGGACGTTGCAGCGACGGCTACCAGGGAGAATGTTCTGGGTCCATTTTTAGGGGGTGGTCCGATCACGGATGTGACGGTCAACAACGTCGTCTTTGAGGGAGCTTCTCATGGTATCCGCTTGCAATCGGCATCCGAACGGATGGACCGGATCATTATTTCTAACGTGTCGGGAACCGTGCGTGAACGAATGGCGGTGATCAGCTCAATGGGACTTCGGGGCGGGGGCAATTTTGGATCGATAATAATGAGCAATGTAAACGTGGACCTGCTGGATAGCTATTCCCGGGAAGATTTATACGCTCCGCTCATGGACGCGTTGCCAGCCGAAGCCCTGGCTGAAACACAGGCGTGGTGGAAGTTCGAGTCATTAGACATCGGAGAAGAGAGTGACCTGCCCTTGTTCTCGTTAAATGGTGACATTGAGAATCTGCAGCTGCGCCAAGTAGCAACTAAGGGTATCGCTAAGCGCCCTCTGATCAGAATAGGTAACCATGCCGCAATTGGCGCGTTGACAGTGGATCTTAGCATCCACTCTACCGATCAGACTGCTGTCCCAATGAAGATCCTGGGAAAGATTGAGCGTGCAAATATCTTTCTGGACTGGGGAGGAAAGAGTCCGATTGAGTACCACGGGGGGGGAGCAATTGCGCAGTTGCGCTGGGACGGACCCGAATACAAGTGAGGATCTTTTTGTTTTGTCCTCGAACTGATCTGTCTGGAATCGGCGAAATGATGTTCCAGGGTCGGATGTAACGACCCAGGTGATGCATTGGCAGGTGCGGAAATGGCTGCAGGCCTCCGGCAGTAGATTTGAATGGCATTTGTCTCGCAGCGGTGGGGCGCATGCAGCCGGCGTTCTTGCTTCGTTCGGGCACGGTTTGGTCTCTACTGGTCGCAGACACACATCGCTGGTACGCAGCTATGGACTTCGTTAGGAGTTCGTCAATCGCACACGCCAGTGCGGGGCGGTATGGGCCAGAGTGCGATTCGTGCTGAGAGGTCAATGCCTGCGTCGTCATCGCTTCGATACCTTGCAGCACGCCAGTCGTGTGTTCGGAGATTGAATCGACTTCCGCAACAACCAGCGACCGTAGCAGGCGCTGGGCAAAAAGGAACCAGCTGCGGCCGATGCAGTGATGCATTGGCGTCCTGAACGGGTTTCGCTGGGAACTTCGCCGCTTGGCAGCGCGGTACAATGCGACGGCATGATGCGTGCCTTTGGCAATGTTGACATCAAGGAGACGTGGGTCCGCTTCGTGCTGGTTGAATGATCGTGTGTGCTTCCAAGATTGACACGGTCGATTTGCCGAACAGAGCGACGGATTTCGGCACTCCATGTTACGAGTGATCTTGGGATAACTCCGGATCCAGTCCTAACAGCGATCATCAGCGGCGGACTTGGCCCGTCGGTATGTCTGTCTATGTGCTCAGTTGGAGCCTGCGCCGCGTTACGTTTGTGGTACGTGAGGCTACCTTTTGCCAAAAACCAATCTAACTACACCCCTCGCATTCCGCTCAACTCTCTTGGTGTGAAGAAGCCATGCCTGCAAAATTTGACCGCCGCGAGTTTCTAACTGCAGGTGGCGCAATGTCCGCGTACGTGAGTGTAGCTAACCGTCCGTTGCTCGGATCGAGCAGTCGAGCACGCGTAGTCGACTTGAGAGCGGACTACTTGGATCGACCCTTAGGCTTGGAGTCGTTGCATCCTCGGCTTTCTTGGCGATTGGAATCAGACAGCCGAAATGTACGACAAAGTGCATATCGAATTTGGGTCGCCACCAGCGAAGAAGGGCTCAACTCCGGATGCTGCGATCTGTGGGACAGCGGCAAGGTCCATTCAAGAAAGTCGTTCGGGATCGCGTATCGAGGTCGTGAAGCCGCCTCGCGCCAGCGCTGCTGGTGGAGCGTGCAAGTGTGGGTCGAGGGTGGTGAATCGTTGCTCGCCAGTGCTGCCTCTTGGTGGGAGATGGGGCTACGCGAATCAAAGGATTGGGCCGCGCATTGGTTGGCCGCAGAGAGCGCGACGGACCGCGCCGATCGCGAAGCTGGGTTGCACTGGATCTGGGGTGCAAGAACGAACGAGGCGACGACGCGCCAGTTTCGATTCAAGTTTCGATTGCCAGCGGCCACACGAATCGGTGAGCTGTTCGCTGTCACGAACGATATCGTCTTGTTCACACAGATCGGCCGTGTGTGGCTCGATGGCGAGATCATCGGCGGCCGAGGCGCATGGTGCAACAATGCCGACGAGGTCGGTGTGAAGGAATCCGATACGGTGTTGCGCAAGCTGAAACGGATGCCTGCCGGTGAGCATCTGCTTGCAGTGGAGGCCCATACCGCCGATCTAAATTCAACGACAACGCTCAGGGTCACCCCCATAACCGAAGGCAAATTGGTGCATGGGTTGGCCGTATTCATGCGTTTCAAGCTGGACAATGGAGAGACTCTGCGGATTGGCAGCCGGTCGAATTGGAAAACGCGTTTGGCGCAAGCCGATAAGTGGTACGAACCCGGGTATGACGACACAGCGTGGGAGTTAGCTGAGGTGATGCCGATTGGGCATCAGCCGTGGCCGGCGCAACCCGCAATGCATCTGCGTCGCACCTTCGTGTTGGATCGCCCGGTGCGCACGGCGCGCCTCTATGCCACCGCACTGGGTGCGTACGAAGCGCGGCTGAACGGCCGTCGTGTGGGCGATGCCTTGTTGGCACCGGAGATCTCCCAGTACGCGAAACGTGTGCTGTATCAGATCTACGATGTCAAAGAGATTCTGCGCTTGGGTGCGAACGTGCTTGGGCTGACGGTGGGGGATGGTTGGTATGCCAGCTTCGACGATAGGTACGCCTTTGGGCTTCCGCCCCGACGCGTTCTGGCGCAGTTGGAAGTGATCTTCGAGGATGGTTCGCGGCAGACGGTCGCGACCGACCCGGAGTGGCGAATCACAGAAAGTGCCATTCGCGAGTCGCAAATGCAGAGTGGCGAAATTTATGATGCGCGCTTGGAGCAGCCTGGCTGGGATGCTTCCGGATTCGACGCCTCGCACTGGGAGCGGGCACACTTGGCAGAGATTCCGCCTGGGCGATTGGTCGCCCAGGTGACTCCCCCAATTCGAGTGATGCAGATCCTAAAGCCACGAGCGATCACGCAACCCACACCTGGAGTATACGTTTTCGAGTTCGGTCAAAATTTCGCTGGGTGGTGTCGGCTCAGGGTCACAGGTGACCGTGGCAAGCGTGTCGAATTGCAGTTTGCGGAATGGTTGGCCGACTCGGGCCAGGTTCGTCAAACCTACTCTGATAGTGGAGTGCAAAAGCAAGATGTTTTCTTTTTGAAGGGCGAAGCGGCAGGGGAGACACTCGAGCCGCATTTCAGTTATCGAGGGATACGCTATGTTCAGGTGACGGGACTGTCAGCTGTGCCGACACTGGATGTGCTCGAAGGAATCGTCGTACACACGGACCTCAAAATGACAGGCCGATTGCGTACGTCCTCGCCAATCATCGAACAGATCTGGCGCAACCATATGTGGTCGCGTCGCTCGAATTTGGTAGCGGTGCCCACTGACGGAACACGCCGAGAACAGCGGCCCTACACAGGATGCACCGCATTGTGCTGGGATGACGCTGCCTACAATATGGATGTGGCGGCCTTCACTTCGCGAATCATGGACAACATCAGCGATGAGCAGACCGCGAGTGGCGCATTTCCGATCATGGCTCCGACTCCGCAGAGCAATAATGCTGAGATGACTCTTCCGGGGAGCGCCCCGGGGTGGTGCGAGGCCGGCATCGTTCTTCCCTGGATTGCGTGGCATCGATATGGGGACATCGCATTGATCGAACGTCATTGGGAGCTGATGAATCGCCACGTGCAATTCATTCTGGACCTCAATCCAGACCATCTTTGGAGAAAAGGACGTAGTTGGGACTACGGAGACATGTTTTCCCTGGATTTCACGAAACTGTCATTCAGAACGCTTCCAGCAACGCCCTCGGACTTGATTGCGACGGCATACTGGGCCGGTTCGGTCGAGCTACTGGCGAAAATGGCAAGGGCGATCGGGCGCAGGACAGACGCCGATCGTCTGTACGCGTTGTTCGGCCAGGTCCGTCGCGCTTTTCAATACGCATTCGTCCAGGAGGATGGAACTGTCGGCAGCGGTAGTCAGACGAGCTACGTCTTGGCGCTCAAGTTTAACCTTTTGTCTGAAGGCTTTCGGCGGCGTGCCGCGGAGCGTTTGGCGGACGACTTGCGTCAGCGCGGCGTTTCGCTTACGACCGGGATGTTGGGAACTCGGTTTATTCTGGAAGTACTCACGGACGCGGGCTTTGCCGACCTCGCCTACGGCCTCCTGCTCAGGACCGAGTTCCCCTCATGGGGATACATGGTCCGCCAAGGTGCCACGACGATGTGGGAGAATTGGGATGGTACATATGAGTCGAGGGATACCGACGGAACCGTCAAGATCAATCACTTCGAAAAAAATCATTCGGACTTTGCCAATCTATCGGGTTTCTTATTCCGTCGTATCGCGGGCATTGATGCGGGAACCCCGGGTTTCGAAACAATTGTTATTCGCCCTACGCTTGATCCTCGTGTGAGGAGTGGAGGAGGCGACTACGATTCGATCATGGGCCGTATCTCGACGGACTGGTCACAGAATATTGATGGCAGTTTTACCCTCGATGTCAAGATTCCGGCTAATACTACCGCTCGGATTCATCTGCCCGCCTCGTTGAACAATCGGATACAAGAAGGTCGTCGAGAGGTTACAGGACGGAAGGACCTGCGGTTGGTAAACCGCTCGAATAGCGAAGCGGTGTTTGAAGTCGGATCAGGTTCGTACACGTTCCGTGTCGAACGATAGAATTCGTCTGCTAGCACGCGGCGTCGTTGCGGATCGGCGAATGTTTGATCAATGACAGCGCCGGGCCAGGAAAGTCGTTCTCATGCCTTCGACTTTGCCAGCAACAACTAATTGAATCTCAGGAGGGCCGGGACCCAAGACATTGTTCGATGCGATTTGCTGCGATCTTAGCTCCACCACTGTCTCTAACGATGTGTTGCATACGAGCTATTCTGCTGGCGAGCGAAGTATCGCCTAGAAGCTGAGTGACCTGCTCTCTTATGGAGTCCGCTGACATCATCTGCTCCGGAAGGTAGCCACCCAAGCCTAGTTCGGCCAGGCGGTACGCCGTTTCTGCATGAACGGGCATGCGAGGCACTGCGAGCAACGGAACCCCGTAATATAGTGTCTCCATCACCGTGCCCGTGCCTCCCTGAGATATCGTTAGCGTGGAGTGCGGGATAATTTGAAAATTGTATGCGACCCGGTTCAATTCAAAATTACTGGGTAGAGGGCCGAATAGGTCATCGGAAACGTTCGCGCCAGGTGAAAGGACGACATGAAAATCCGAGCCGGAGAAAGCATTGATCATTGTTCTGAAGTAGGTTGTGCCTTCGTCGGCCTGCGAGCCTGAGACAAGTATGATCGGTTTGCCACCGCTATTATTCCTCCACTCAGAGGCAGCCGGTCGATTCAGGCAAGGTCCAACAAAGCAAAACCGGTCATCGAATGAATCGCCATGAAACTGAAATTCTCGGGGAATAAAAAATATGTTCAAGTCAGCGGCATGCGTCAGGTTGTTCTTGCTTTGAACGCCATAGGCTTGCAAGAAACAATCAAGCACCTGCGAGAACGAAGGAATGGGAGAAGGATTCAAAAATACTCCATTCTCCCGAATAAAAGTATCACCATAGGGAGCAAAGTGAGGGCTCAGTTGAACAGCGGAACAGCCTAGACGAGCTGCTAGCATTCGGCCGACAAAGCAGGCGCGATCGTACAATATCAGATCCGGCTTATTCTCTTTGTAGTAGTTCTCTAGCTGTGGAAACGCGCTTGCTGCAAAGAGAATCAGAAACGGCCCTACGATCGAGGCCCAAATAGTATAGAAGTTCTGATCGTAGAAGGCTGACGCTGTGGAGAACGCTGCGGCGTTCTCCACCTTCACATCCTTGAAAATAACAACCTCTGCGCCGGTCTGCTTCACGACCGGCGCGTAGCGATCGTTTGTTGCGAAGGTCACTCGGTGACCGCGGTTGACCAGCTCTGAACACACACCGAGAACAGGGTATAGATGAGCATTGGTCAACAGCGTAAAGACTGCGATGTGACGAGATTTCATTGCTGCCCTCGATTCCTTGTTCGCATCAGTGTTTGTCAAGGTCGTTGCCGGATGGATGTCCTTGAAAGGATCGTATGGCGCCGAATTCACGCATAGATCGAACCGGTAGTGCCATCGCACGAGCCTCTCGTCGTTGATTCGCGCTCGTTCCGGTTAACCTGAAAGCGTAGGCGTTAATCTGATGGTGCCAGCCAGAGTGATAAAGAGATTGGCGAGGGGACGGGGGGTTACGGCAACAAGGATCGGAATAAGCCGTTCATGAAAGGATCTTAGGCGCGGACTAATCCACAACTTGTACTGAGCCAGAGTGTAGCCGTGATCGCTGCGCAGACACAGCATCGTTCGCAGATTTCTCCATGGTTTCGTACTTTTAATTATGTCCTTTGCGGAGTTTGAAAGGACCAAAGAGTCCACGAGCGATGGCCACTTGTGAAGGAAGATCTCGGCCCACACAGACGATGCTGATTGCGTGTTTCCCAGGCGGTAGTTGATTAGCGGTTCGGAAATTAAAAACGCCCCGCCGGGCAGGTGGTCTTGAAAAATTACGCCTATGTGGATGAACCAAGACCCATAATACCGCTCCCTTTCGCGAGACATCCAAATGTCCCGTTTCACAATGACGTTACCGATATTCCACAGAGTATTGTCTAGTTCAACAAACAACCGATCCGTTTCGCCGCTCTCATAATTGCGGTCTGATTCGAAGTCAATAAAACGGCTACGAACGATCTTCGACATAGTGAAGTCTCTTAACTCCATGTTTACCACGACAAGGCTAAGATTTCCTGCTAAAACCGCCATAACACGAGCGATGGCGTTGGGCTTCAGCCAATCATCGTCCGACATTAGCCAGCAGTACTCGCCACGAGCAAGGTCAACGGCGGAGTCGAAATTTCGATCGAGTCCCAGATTCGTATCGTGTCTGAAATAGCGTAGACGATCGAAGCGACGCGCATAGGATGCGATCACTTCTTTAGTGTTGTCTGTCGACGCATTGTCCGAGATAACTATCTCGCAGTCGTTGTGCGCCTGAGAGATAATATTATCGAGTGTTGCGCCGATGAACGAAGCGCGATTGTAGGTCGCAATGCAAATGGAGAGTTTGCAGGTCGGTCGTTTGGTCATAGAGGGTTCAATCATTTCGAATCAGATGAAGAGCGGATATGGACAGGCAAAATGGGCTGAGCTACCACATACCTGAATGACTCGCTGAGGCTAAGGGATTTCTCGCGAAGTTCCACCACGTTCGTGGCTTCCTCTGTGCCTGGCCCTGCCAAAATGCTTGCCCTGTGTGTGAATCGCTTGAATGTCGCTGTGTTTTGGGGTGTTGACTGTTTTAGCGTCTATCGCCAGATAATTCGACGACACCGGTAGCTTCCTTCGGGACGACCTGGGTTTCGGCGAACATCACGGGATGACTGAGATGTAACGGTCGAAACGCTGGTGGCGGGAAGAGGGTTTGACTGCAGAGGGCGGCTCGAGCCGAGCGGTCGTTTAGTCTGGCATCCGTAATCGCCGTGACCCGATGAGCAAGGCCAGTGAGTTGATGTGCATCGCACCTTTGTCGAGGTCTAGGTTTCTAGGCGTGAGGACGGTGGGGCTCACTGTCGGTGGCGGACGTAATTTGCACACTTCTGGCGGACGAAAATTGCACAGTCAGGCAGGGTTGCCGCTCCGTGAAC
>NZ_BLJO01000015.1 GCF_009932555.1 Steroidobacter agaridevorans | reverse complement strand
TCGGCCGTCGTCAGCTGAGCACGAGTCCAAACCAACCAGAACTCACGACTCGTACACCACTTCCAGGGACGCGATCACAGTAAGCCGGCTCCTCGATAAGACCGAGTTCACGCGCCTCCGCCGACTCTAACAACGAGACGACTTCCGTGACACCGAGCCGCGCCAGACCGGCAAATTCATCGGACGCCCAATCGCCGGACCGAGGTCGTCCCATCACGCCCAGACGGCCACTGCCGATGCGCGTAATTTCGTAGAGGGTTGGTTGCATGTGTTTGTATGGAACTCCGACCGATCTTGTCGCGCCCGAGCCTTGAAAATTGCCGCCGTCGGCTTCATTTACAGCCGTAACGACGGACATTCACACTGATTTCTTTACGATTTCGCGGCCGATTATTTAGCTTGTAATGTTCGTCGCGAGGCGCTTACAATGCGCGCCCTCCTGTTGCGGGGTGGAGCAGTCTGGCAGCTCGTCGGGCTCATAACCCGAAGGTCGCAGGTTCAAATCCTGCCCCCGCTACCAACCTTGTCGGCATTCCCGCTGGCAAGTGGTTACCTGAATTTGCCGGCATCCGATTGGCCCGACCCGGGCGCGATTCAGCACGCCCGCGCCTGCAGCCACCACACCCTTCTGCTCTAGCGGAACACCACACCGCGCACGCCTCATAGGCTTTTATTGTTCTATCGCGCGGCCCAGAGAAGTTGCGCCGCTGCGGCTCGAGACAGAACCGGCAGCGGCGTATTTCGAGATTAGCGCTCTCGCCTTACGGCAGCACGCGAGCGCAAAGATCCAACAATACCGACGGGAAAATGCCGAGGGCGAGCACGGCCACGCCGTTGGCGCTCAGTACGGCGCGAAGCGTGCCGCCGGCTTCGATGTTGTAGGTGTCGGTCGGCTCATCGAAGTACATGAGCTTGATGACGCGCAGGTAGTAGAACGCACCCACGACCGACAGCAGCACGGCCACCGCCGCCAGCCAGCTCAGGCCCACATTCACCACCGCGCCGAGCACGGCGATCTTCGCCCAGAAGCCGACGAACGGCGGCACGCCGGCGGTGCTGAACATCAGCATCATCATGACAGCAGCGAACCAAGGGCTCTTGCGGGCCAGTCCCTTGAAGTCCTCGAGCTGGTCGCCTTCGAAGCCTTTGCGCGACAGCAGCAGGATCATGCCGAAGGAGCCGACCGCCATGATCACGTAGGTCAGCGTGTAGAACATCGAAGCGCGGTAGCCGTCGTTCGTTCCGGCGAGGATGCCCAGCAGGATGAAGCCGACGTGCGAGATGGTCGAGTACGCCAGCATGCGCTTGAGATTGGTCTGCGCGATGGCGACCACGTTGCCGATGATCATCGATGCGATCGAGATCGCGATCAGCATGTTCTGCCAGCTTGCGACCATCGCATCGAGACCTTCGGCGAGCACGCGGATCGCGAGGATGAACGACGCGATCTTCGGCGCGGAGCCGATGAACATGGTCACCGGCGTCGGCGCGCCGTGATAAACGTCGGGCACCCACATGTGGAACGGCACGGCGCCGAACTTGAAGGCGATGCCGACGATGACGAACGCCAGGCCGAAGATCAGGCCGAGGTTGCCCGCCCCTACTTCGCGCACCGCCACCGCCAGCTCATCGAGCTGCAACGTGCCGGCGACGCCGTAGAGAATCGAGAAGCCATACAACAGCGCGCCGGAAGCAATCGCGCCGAGCACGAAATACTTCATCGCCGATTCGGCGGCGACACCCGAGTCACGATCGAACGCCACCATCGCATACAGCGACAACGACAACAGCTCGACGCCCAGGTACACGGTCAGCAAGCTGCCGGCCGAGACCATCACCATCACGCCGAGCATCGCTACGAGCGCCAGGATGAAGAACTCGCCACGGAACAGGCCATTCCGCTGCAGGTACTCCCGCGAGTACAGCAACGACACGGCGACCGTTCCGTAGGTGAACAGCTTGAGCACATCGCCCATCGGATCGGCGATGAACATGCCATCGAACGCGATGACGCGGCCGTCGACCGCATAGTTCACGGTGACGAACGCACAGCCCGCCAGCGTGAGCATCGTGAGTCCGTAGGTGACCCAGCGCTTGCTGTCGTCCAGGAACACATCGACCAGCAGGATCACGCAGATCGCCGTCAGCAGGAAGATCTCCGCCGCCGCAGCCTGCATACCAAAGTTTGTTACTACTGCTTCCATCTACTTAGGCTCGATAGGTTCAGAGCTTGGAGACGGTGATCTGCTGCACCAGGTTTTCCACCGTGGGGCGCATCACGTCCAGCAAAGGTGCGGGCCACAGGCCGAGTCCGAGCACCGCCAAGGCGAGTACGCCGAGGACCAGGAACTCGCGGCCATTCACGTCCGTCAGTTCGGCGACGTGATGGTTGGCGACCGGGCCGAACACCACGCGCTTCACCAGCCACAAGGTGTAAGCGGCGCCGAGGATCAGCGTCAGACCCGCCAGGAATGCGTACCAGAAATCGGCACGGAAGCTGGCGAGGATCACCAGGAACTCGCCGACGAAGCCGGACGTCGCGGGCAAGCCGGAGTTCGCCATGCCGAACAGCACCATGAACGCCGCGAAGATCGGCATCGTGTTCACAACGCCGCCGTACGAGCTGATCTCACGGCTGTGCACGCGGTCGTACAGCACGCCGACGCAGAAGAACATCGCGCCGGAGATCAGGCCGTGCGAAATCATCTGCACCATCGCGCCGTCGATGCCCATCGCAGCGCCAGTCGTGTCGCCCGAGTTCACGCGCATCAACTCGAACGTGAGAAACGAGCCGAGCGTGACGAAGCCCATGTGCGCAATCGAGGAGTACGCGATCAGCTTCTTCATGTCCTGCTGCACCAGGGCGACGAAGCCGATGTACACCACCCCGATCAGCGACAGCGAGATCACCAGCCAGTCGAGCGTGTCGCTCGCATCCGGCGTGATCGGCAGCGAGAAGCGCAGGAAGCCGTAGCCGCCCATCTTCAGCATGATGGCCGCCAGGATCACCGAGCCGCCGGTGGGCGCTTCCACGTGCGCATCCGGCAACCAGGTGTGCACCGGCCACATCGGCACCTTGACCGCGAACGCGGCGAGGAACGCGACGAAAATAAACAACTGCTCGTTCAGGCCCAGCGGCAGGCGCTGGAAGTCCGCGATCGCATAGCTGCACTGGCCGGCATCGCAGGTCTGCAGATACATGTAGATCAGCGAGACCAGCATCAGCACCGAGCCGAGGAACGTGTACAGGAAGAACTTGATCGTCGCGTACACACGGCGCGGTCCGCCCCAGATGCCGATGATGATGAACATCGGGATCAGCATCGCTTCCCACAGCACGTAGAACAGCAGCGCGTCGAGCGACGCGAACACGCCGATCATCAAGCCTTCGAGGATCAGGAACGCCGCGTAGTACTGCGCCGGGCGCTTGTCGATCACGCTCCAGCCCGCAATCACGACCAGCGGCGTGATGAAGGCCGTCAGCACGATCAGCGGCATTGCGAAACCATCGACGCCAAGCGCGTAGTAGGAGTTGAACAGCGGGATCCAGGTGCGCTCCTCTACGAACTGCATCGCCGCGGTCGTGGTGTCGAAGTTCGTCCACAACAACGTCGAGATGCCGAACGTGACGGCGGTGGTAATGAGCGCAATCCAGCGACCGGCTGCGATGCCCTTGTCGCCGAGCAGGATCATGGCCACACCACCGGCGATGGGCAGCCACATCAAAACACTGAGAATGGGCCAGGTAATCGTCGACATATCGGGTTCTTACTTTGAATTACCGCAGCACATACCACGCGAGGAGCACCGACAGGCCGATGATCATCGCGAACGCGTAGTGATACAGATAGCCGGACTGAAGACGACGCATGACGCCCGACAGCCAGCCGACTGCACGCGCTGAGCCATTGACCGCCGCACCATCGATGAGGGCCACGTCACCCACCCGCCACAACGCGGTGCCAAGACCGACGCTGCCGCGCGCGAACACCGCCTGATAGATCTCGTCGAAGTAGAACTTCTTCGCGAACAGGTGATAGAGAGCCGAGAACTTGCCCGCGATCACCGCTGGCAGATCCGGACGCTTGATGTACAGGAACCACGCCGCCGCCCAGCCCGCGAACGCCAGGTAGATCGCCGGTTGCTGGAACGCGTGCAAAATGAATCCGAGCGGGCCGTGCCACTCTTCGCCGATGTGGCCGAGCACGTTGTGCTCCTCGTTCACGAACAACACGCCGTTGAAAAAATCGCCGAACAGCATCGGGCCGATCGTGACCGCGCCGATGAACAGCGACGGAATCGCCAGCAGGATCAGCGGCAATGTCACAACCCACGGACTCTCGTGCGGCTCGACCGGGCCGTGATGGCCGTGATCGTCGTGAGCGACGGCGTGCGCTCCAGCCGGCGCGTGATGGCCATGAGCAGCGGCGCCATGGTCGGCGTGTGTGTCGGGCTCGTGACCCGCGTCCGCATCGCTCGTCAGGTGCGTGCTGTTGCTCTCGCCATGCGACTCATGCGACACCTCGCGGAAACGTTCCGGACCATGGAACGTCATGAACACCAGACGGAAGCTGTAGAACGCAGTGATGAACACGCCGAGGAACACGCACCAGTACGCGTAGGTCGCGCCCGGAATGTGAGAAGCATGCACCGCTTCGATCAGCGCATCCTTCGAGAAGAAGCCCGACGTGCCCGGGAAGCCGATCAGCGCGAGCGTGCCGATGGCCGACGTCCAGTACGTGATAGGCATGTACTTCTTCAGGCCGCCCATCTTGCGCATGTCCTGCTCGTGATGCATGCCGATGATCACCGAGCCCGCCGCCAGGAACAGCAGCGCCTTGAAGAAGGCGTGCGTCATGAGATGGAACAGTGCGCCGGCGTAAGCGGACACACCGAGCGCCACCGTCATGTAGCCGAGCTGCGAGAGCGTCGAGTACGCGACCACGCGCTTGATGTCGTTGTTCACCAGGCCCAGCAGGCCCATGAAGAACGCGGTCGTCGCACCGATGACCAGCACCGTCGACAGCGCCACTTCCGACAGCTCGAACAGCGGCGACATGCGCGCCACCATGAAGATACCCGCCGTCACCATCGTTGCCGCGTGGATCAGCGCCGAGATCGGGGTCGGGCCTTCCATCGAATCCGGCAGCCACACGTGCAGCGGCACCTGCGCCGACTTGCCCATCGCGCCGACGAACAGGCAGATACAAACGACCGTGATCGCCTGCCATTCCACGCCCGGGAAGATTTCCATCGTGTTCGCGACGATCGCGTCACGCGCGTCGAACACGGTCGCGTAGTCGAGCGAGCCGGTGTAGTACGCGACGCCGGCGATGCCGAGCACGAAGCCGAAGTCGCCGACGCGGTTGACCAGGAACGCCTTCAGGTTGGCGAAGATCGCCGACGGGCGCGTGTACCAGAAGCCGATCAGCAGGTACGACACCACACCCACCGCTTCCCAGCCGAAGAACAGCTGCATGAAGTTGTTCGACATCACCAGCATGAGCATGGAGAACGTGAACAGCGAGATATAAGCGAAGAAGCGCTGATAGCCCGGGTCTTCCTTCATGTAGCCGATGGTGTAGACGTGCACGCACAGCGACACGAAGGTCACCACCGTCATCATCATGGCGCTCAGGTTGTCGACCAGGAAGCCGACTTCCATGCGAATGCCGTCGCTCACCAGCCAGGTGTAGACGGTCTGATTCACGATGGGCGCGCCGTCGACCAGCAACAGCTTCAACACGTAAGCCGAGAGGCCGAACGCGATGGCGACGCCCGCGATAGTGACGGTATGAGCACCGGCGCGGCCGATGACCTTGCCGGCGAGGCCGGCGAGGATGGCCGCCAGCAGCGGGGCGAGAACGATGGTCAGGAGTACGGATTGCGAGATCATTTCTTGTTAATCCGGGGACTAGCCTTTCATCGTGTCGAGCTGCTCGACGTTGATGCTCTTACGCTCGCGGAACAGCACCACCAGGATGGCGAGACCGATGGCGGACTCGGCGGCCGCGACCGTAAGGATGAAGAACACGAACACCTGCCCGCCGAGGTCGCCCAGCTGGCGCGCGAACGCGATGAAGTTGAAGTTCACCGCGAGCAGCATCAGCTCGATGCACATCAGCAGCAGAATGACGTTCTTCCGGTTCAGGAAGATGCCGGCGACGCTGAGCGCGAACAGAATGCCGGCCAGCATCAAAACGAAGTTCAGGGAAATCATGACTGCTTCTCCCCTCCTTCGATCACGGGAGGCATCTTCACCACACGGATGCGATCCTGGGCACGCACCGACACCTGCGCACCGATATCCTGCTGCTTCAGGCCGGCGCGGCGACGCATGGTCAGCACGATCGCGGCCACGATGGCGAGCAGCAGGATCACGGCCGCGAGCTCGAACGGATACAGATATTTGGTGTAGAGCAGCTCACCGAGCGCGCCGGTGTTGCTGTAGCCGGCTTCCGCCGCCACTTGCGTGACAGGCGTGACTTCCTGACCGAGCGTCTTCACGAACACGACGCTGCCGATCTCGGCGACGACGATCAGCGCGATCAGAATGCCGAGCGGCGCATAGCGCGTGAATCCTTCCCGCACCTCCGCAATCTTGACGTCGAGCATCATGACCACGAACAGGAACAGGACCATCACGGCGCCGACGTAGACCAGCACCAGCACGATGGCGAGGAACTCCGCTTCCAGCAATATCCACAGGACGGCGCTGTTGAAGAACGAGAACACCAGGAACAGCGCCGCGTGCACCGGGTTGCGCGCGGTAATGACGCCGATGGCTGAAACCAGCAGCACACCGGAGAACGCGTAGAAAAGAATTTCGGTGATGGACATTAGCGGTACTTCGCGTCGGCAGCTTTGTCGGCCGCGATCATGGCTTCGTAGCGATCGCCGATGGCCAGCAGCTTGTCCTTGGTCATGATGTTCTCGCCGGGATTCTCCATGTGGTACTCATGGATGCGCGTCTCGACGATGGCATCGACCGGGCAGGCCTCTTCGCAGAAGCCGCAGAAGATGCACTTGAACAGATCGATGTCGTAACGCGTGGTGCGGCGGGTGCCGTCGGCGGCGACGTCGGACTCGATGGTGATCGCCAGCGCCGGGCACACCGCTTCGCACAGCTTGCAGGCGATGCAGCGCTCCTGGCCGTTCGCGTAACGGCGCTGCGCATGCAGGCCGCGATAGCGAGGCGATTGCGGGGTCTTCTCTTCCGGGTACTGGACCGTGATGTTGGGACGCGCGACGAACTGACGCATCGTCACGTACAGACCGACGATGAGCTCGGTCAGGAAGAACGTCTTGAAAAAACTGGCAGGCGTTTTCATGGCTTACTCGGTGCTAGCGCCTTATTTCGACCAGGGTCCGATGTCGTATGCGAAGAACACGCCGAGCACGGCGAGCCAGACCAGCGTCACCGGAATGAACACTTTCCAGCCCAGGCGCATGATCTGGTCGTAGCGATAGCGCGGGAACGTCGCACGGAACCACAGGTAACAGAACAGGAAGAACGCCAGCTTCAGGAACAGCCAGTGGAAGCCCGGCGCGGTGATGAAGCCCGGCAGCGGATAGCCTTCGAACGGCGACAGCCAGCCGCCGAAGAAGAAGATCGCGGTCAGCGCCGAGATCAGGATCATGTTCACGTACTCGGCGACGAAGAACACGGCGAACGCCATGCCCGAGTACTCGACGTGGAAGCCGGCGACGATCTCCGACTCGCCTTCCACCACGTCGAACGGCGCGCGGTTGGTTTCAGCGACGCCCGAGATGAAATAGACCACGAACAGCGGAATCATCCACCAGAAGAAGTAGCTGAAGTAGCCGCCCGACTGCCGCTCGATGATCTCACCGAGATTCAGCGAGCCCGCGGCCATCACGACGCCGACGAGCGCAAAGCCCATGGCGATTTCGTAAGCGACCATCTGCGCGGCGGCGCGCATGGCGCCAAGGAACGCGTACTTCGAGTTGGTTGCCCAACCGGCGAGGATCACGCCGTACACACCCGCCGAGCTGAGCGCCAGCAGATACAACAAACCGGCGTTGATGTCGGCGACCGCGAAGCCCGGCCACAACGGTACGACGGCCCACGCGGCGAGCGCAGGAATCACGGCCAGCAGCGGCGCGATGATGAACAGGAACTTGTTGGAAGCCGTCGGGACGACGATTTCCTTCAGCATCAGCTTGAGCACGTCCGCGAACGGCTGCAGCAAACCGCCCGGGCCGACACGGTTCGGGCCGATGCGGGCTTGAATCGAGCCGATGACCCGACGCTCGGCGAGCGTCAGGAACGCCATCGTGAGAATGACGCTGATGAACAGGATCAACGCGACCACGCCGTAGAAAACCACGGCGCGGATCCATTCCGGCAGGAACGGCAGCAGCGTATTTACGAAATCAGGAACGCCACTCACGCGCCGACTCCTCGTTCTTCGCGACCTTCACGCGTGTTCTGCAATGCCGACGAACGGCGGACCATGGCGTCCACCTGGTAAATCGGCACATCGCGCACGACCGGAGCACCCGCCGCCTTCGCCTGCAACGTGCGTGTCACCGGCTTGGCTGTGAACGTCTGGCTTTCATCGAGTGCCTTGCGAATATCGGCGGTGACCTGATCGGCCGCGGTGTACTCGAAGCCAGGCAGGTTGAGGAGATTGCCAAGCACGCGCAACACCTTCCAACCCGGCCGCGACTCACCCACCGGCGATGCGGCGCCCGGCACGCTCTGCCAGCGGCCTTCGAGGTTCACATACGTGCCCGCCGTTTCGGCGAACGTGCCGATCGGCAACACCACATCGGCGAACTGAGCCGCAGTCGAGTACGGCGACAGCGCAACGACGAACTCCGCGCCTTCCAGCGCAGCGCTCACGTTCTCGGCCGCGATATCGAGCTTCGGCTCAACGGCGCCGAATACGATGTAAGCCTTGAGCTTGGCCGCGAACATGTCGGCGACGTTCAAGCCCGGCGATGACATTGCCCCGCCACCGATCGAGCGACCCGGCAGGAAGCCGACGATGTGCGCGCCGACGGCATTGCCGCCTTCCGGCAGATAACCGAGCGTCGCGCCCGTGACTTCAGCCAGCGCGCCCGCGACCAGGCGCAGATCGGCGAACGCCGGATCGCGCTGAGCAATCGCACCGAGCAGGATCAACCGACGCTCGCCTTCGCTCAGCTGCTGAGCAATGGCTTTGTGCGTGTCGTTCGGCTGAGCTTGACCCACCAGCGACGCGATCGACGCCGGCGCGGTCTTGCCGCTCGCATTGATCGCGGCGGCGGCCACTGCGATCAGATGATCGAGCGAGCCGATGCCGTTCGAGGCGAGATAACCCGCGACCGGGAACAAATAGTCGTAACGCTTCGCGTTGATGAAGGACACCTTGCCGCCCTTCAGCGCAGCCTTGCGGATGCGGTGCGCGAGCAGCGGCACTTCCTTTCGGATGTTCGAGCCGATGACCAGCACGCTGTTTGCCGTCTCGAGTTCCTTGATCGAAACACCGAGGGACGGGAACAACGGATCGCTCTCTTCGTCGCGGAAGTCCGAACGACGCAGACGATGGTCCAGGTTCGCACTGCCGAGGCCACGCGCGACGCGCGACAACAGGAACAGCTCTTCCAACGTCGAGTTCGGCGAAGCGACCGCGCCGATCTGTCCGCCGCCATGTTGTTTGGCGATGCGGCCCAGCTTCTCGGCAACCTTCTGCAGCGCCGTTTCCCAATCGGTTTCCTGCAGCACGCCGTTCTCACGGATGGAAGGCTTCAGGAGGCGATCTTCGCTGTAGATGCCCTGGTAGCTGAACCGATCGCGGTCGGCGATCCAGGTCTCGTTCACGTCTTCGTTGGCACGCGGCACGATGCGCATCACGCGACCACGCAGCACGTGTGCGTAGATGTTGGTGCCGACGGCGTCATGCGGAGAGATCAGCGGATGCTGAGTCATTTCCCAGGCACGGGCGCGATAGCGGTACGGCTTGTTGTTCAACGCGCCGACCGGGCACAGATCGATGATGTTGGCCGACAGCTCGTGATCGACGCTCTTTTCGATGAACGTGCCGATCTCGGTCATTTCGCCGCGGCCGACGGTGCCCAGCTCCTGGAATCCCTGCACGTCCTGCGTGAAGCGCACGCAGCGGGTGCAGTGAATGCAGCGGGTCATGTCGGTGGACACGAGCGGGCCGAGGTTCTTGTCTTTGACGACGCGCTTGCGCTCGCTGTAGCGAGAGATGTCGCGGCCGAAGCCCATCGCCAGATCCTGCAGCTCACATTCGCCGCCCTGATCGCAGATCGGGCAGTCGAGCGGGTGATTGATCAGCAGGAACTCCATCACGGCGCGCTGCGCGGCGATGGCTTTCGGCGACTTGGTGAAAACTTTCATGCCTTCGGCGACGGGAGTAGCGCACGCCGGCATCGGCTTGGGCGCCTTCTCCACCTCCACCAGGCACATGCGGCAGTTGGCGGCGATCGGCAACTTCTCGTGGTAACAGAAACGCGGAACGTACACGTCGTTCGCGTCCGTCACCTGGATCACCATCTGACCCTTGCGCGCCTTCATCGGCACGCCATTGACTTCAATATTGACCTCGTCACTCATATTCAATCCTGACCCTTCCAGGCCACCGACGGGCGGTTGCTCGATTCAGATGGTCTTACGGGCATCGGTTGCATCTGGCTCAGGGTAGTCGATTCATTCGGTTCGGGTTGGTCGCCGCACACTCGTTAAGCAGCGGCCGCACGGCGATCGCGTTCGACGATGCTGTGGCCATGCTCGATGATGTATTCGAATTCGTGCCGGAAGTGCTTCATGAAGCTCTGCACCGGCCAGGCGGCGGCGTCGCCGAAGGCGCAAATGGTGTGGCCTTCGATCTTGTTGGCGACGTCGACCAGCATGTCCAGATCGGACTTCTTGCCCTGCCCCGCCAGCATTCGCTTCAACATGCGGTTCATCCAGCCGGTGCCTTCACGGCACGGCGTGCACTGACCGCACGACTCGGCGTAATAGAAACGAGAGATGCGCTCGAGAGCGCGCACCATGCACGTCGTGTCGTCCATCACGATCATCGAGCCGGTGCCGAGGCTCGAGCCGACTTTGCGCACGCCGTCGTAATCCATCGTCGCGGTCATCATCGCGTCGCCGGGCACGACCGGCACGGACACACCGCCAGGGATCACGGCTTTCAACTTGCGACCGTTGCGGATGCCGCCGCAGATCTCCAGCAGGTCCTTGAACGGAATGCCGAGCGGCAGCTCGATGTTCTGCGGCTTGTTCACGTGGCCGGAGATCGAGAAGATCATCGTGCCGCCGGCGTTCGGCACGCCGAGCTCGGTGAACCACTTCGGCCCCTTGCGCAGAATCGTCGGCACCGACGCATAGCTCTGCGTGTTGTTGATCGTCGTGGGCTTGCCGTACAAGCCGAAGTTCGCCGGGAACGGCGGCTTGAAACGCGGCCGACCCTGCTTGCCTTCCAACGATTCCAGCAACGCAGTTTCCTCGCCGCAGATGTACGCACCCGCGCCGACGAACGAAAACAAATCGAAGTCCACGCCCGAGCCCAGCAGATTCTTGCCGAGCAAGCCCGCGGCATAAGCCTCTTTCAACGCTTCTTCGAAACGCGGCACGGGCTCATCGAGGAACTCGCCGCGGATGTAGTTGTAACCAACCGAGGCGCCCATGCAGTAACCACCGATGGCCATACCTTCGATCAGCGCATGCGGGTTGTAGCGCAGGATGTCGCGGTCGTGGCAGGTGCCTGGCTCGCTCTCGTCCGAATTACAGACGACGTATTTCTGGCCCGGCGCATTGCGCGGCATGAAGCTCCACTTCATGCCCGTCGGGAAGCCGGCGCCGCCGCGGCCACGCAGGCCGGAAGCCTTCACCTGCTCGATGATCTCTTCCTTCGGCGTCTTCTCGCGCAGGATCTTCTCCCACACTTCGTAGCCGCCGGTCTTGCGATAGCTCTCGATCGACGACGGACGCTCCATACCGAGCGTCGCGAAGCAGACGAAGTTGCTCGCGTACTTGCCTAACAGCAGTTTGTTTGATTCGTCAGTCATGGTTGGCGATGGCTGTTGAGTCTCGCGACCTTACTTGTGCCGATCCAGAATCTCGTCGATCTTCTCGGGCGTGAGATTCTCGAAGTACACGTGGTCGACCATCATCATCGGCGCGTTGTTACACGCGGCCAGACATTCCTCTTCGCGCTTCAGGAAGAAGCGGCCATCAGGCGTGCTCTCGCCCACCTTGATGCCGAGCCGCTTCTCGACGTGCGACAACATTTCCTCGCCGCCGCACAACATGCAGGAGATGTTGGTGCACACCGAGATGCTGTGGCGGCCTACCGGCTTGGTCTCGAACATCGAATAGAACGTCGCGACCTCGTAGACCTGGATCGGCGGCAGGCCGATGTACTCGGCGACCGCGTCCATCGATTCCTTGGTGAGGTAGCCGCCGATGTCGTGCTGCACGGCGCGTAGCGCCGCGATCACCGCCGAGCGCTTGCGATCCGGCGGAAACTTCGTCAGCCAATGATCGATTTCATGGCGCGCATGCTCGGACAGAATGCTCTTGCGACCGTGCGGCGCGTCGTGAGCGACTTCACCCGTATCGATTTCATTCAACTCCGGCGCGCTCTTGCCGCCGTCGTTGGAACCTGGATCTTGCGTGCCGCTCATCGGTCGACTTCCCCGAATACGATGTCCTGGGTGCCGATCACGGCCACCACGTCCGCCAGCAAGTGACCCTGCACCATCTCTTCCAGCGAAGCGAGATGTGCAAAGCCCGGCGCGCGACACTTCACGCGATAGGGCTTGTTGGCGCCATCGGACACCAGATAAATACCGAATTCGCCTTTCGGCGCTTCCACGGCGGCGTAGGTCTCGCCCGCCGGCACGCAGTAACCTTCGGTGAACAATTTGAAGTGATGAATCAGCGATTCCATGTCGCCCTTCATCTCTTCGCGCTTCGGTGCGGAGACCTTGTGATCTTCCAGCATCACCGGGCCGGGATTGGCGCGCAGCCAGTCGACGCACTGCTTGACGATGCGATTCGACTGACGCATCTCTTCGATGCGCACCAGATAACGATCGTAGCAATCGCCGTTCACGCCGACCGGAATGTCGAAGTCCATGCGGTCGTACACTTCGTACGGCTGCTTCTTGCGCAGGTCCCATTCGATACCGGAACCGCGCAGCATCGCGCCAGTGAAGCCGAGCTGCAGCGCCCGCTCCGGCGATACGACGCCGATGTTCACCGTGCGCTGTTTCCAGATGCGGTTGTCGGTGAGCAATGTTTCATACTCATCGACGTTCGCGGGGAAGCGCGCGCAGAAGTCATCGATGAAGTCGAGCATGCTGCCGCGACGACGCTCGTTGAGCCGATCCACGTCGGTCTGCGAGCGCCACTTCGACGGCTGATACTTCGGCATCGTGTCCGGCAGGTCGCGATACACGCCGCCCGGACGATAGTAAGTCGCGTGCATGCGCGTGCCCGACACTGCCTCGTAGCAGTCCATCAGGTCTTCGCGCTCACGGAACGCATACAAGAAGACGGTCATCGCGCCGATGTCGAGGCCGTGCGCACCGAGCCACATCAAGTGATTCAGGATGCGAGTGATCTCATCGAACATCACACGGATGTATTGAGCGCGCTCCGGCACCTTGATGCCGAGCAGCTTCTCGATCGCCATCACATAGGCGTGCTCGTTGCACATCATCGACACGTAGTCGAGACGATCCATGTAGCCGATCGATTGATTGAACGGCTTGGACTCGGCGAGCTTCTCGGTGCCCCGATGCAACAGACCGATGTGCGGATCGGCCTTCTGGATGACCTCGCCATCCATCTCCAGCACCAGGCGCAAGACGCCGTGCGCGGCAGGATGCTGCGGGCCGAAGTTCAGCGTGAAATTATGAATGTCTGCCATGTCAGAACTCAGCGATTCGCGGGCGAGGCAGCAGCGCCGACCGGGACTTCCTTGAGCACCTGGTCGTAACGGTTGTCTTCGCGAATGACGCGCGGCACGAGCGTGCGCGGCTCGATGGTCACCGGCTGGTAAACGACGCGGCCCTTGGCCGTGTCGTACTTGACCTCGACGTTGCCGATCAGCGGGAAATCCTTGCGGAACGGATGGCCGATGAAGCCGTAGTCGGTGAGGATGCGGCGCAGGTCCGGATGATTCCGGAACATGATGCCGAACAGATCGAAGGCCTCGCGCTCGAACCAGTTGGCGCTGTTCCACACGTCGTAGACGGAATCGATCACCGGCGGCTCGCCTTCGTTGGTGAAGCAGCGCAGGCGCAGGCGCCAGTTGTTGGAAATCGAGAGCAGCTGATAGATGACGGCGAAGCGCGGCTGCTTCGTCTCCTCGCTGACATGTTCCTTGATGCGATTCACGCCGCGGCTGAAACCGGTGGCGGTCGATGCCAGCGTGTTCCACTCTTCGCGGCCGTAATCCAGATAGTCCACGCCGGCCAGATCGATCAGCTGCTCGAAGCCGAACTCTGCGTTGTCACGCAGCTCGCGGCACACAGCAATCAAGTTGGCGGCGTCGACTTCGAACGCAACTTCGTTGGGCAACGCCGGCAGCGGACGCAGCTCTTGAGCAAAGCGCGCCGTCAGTCGCGAGGCCAATGTCTCGGTACGTGAACTCATCCAGTTCTCGCTAAACCTAAGCCCGAATCAACGGGCGATCGTGCTGGTGCGGCGGATCTTGTTCTGCAATTGCAGGATGCCGTACAGCAATGCTTCGGCACTCGGCGGGCAGCCCGGCACGTACACATCGACCGGAACGATCCGGTCGCAGCCGCGCACCACCGCGTACGAGTAGTGGTAGTAACCGCCGCCATTGGCGCAGGAACCCATCGAGATGACCCAACGGGGCTCGGGCATCTGGTCATAGACCTTGCGCAGCGCCGGCGCCATTTTGTTCACCAGCGTGCCGGCCACGATCATCACGTCCGACTGACGCGGGCTCGGGCGGAACACCACGCCGAAACGATCGAGGTCATAGCGGGCCGCGCCCGCGTGCATCATCTCGACCGCACAACAGGCGAGACCGAAAGTCATCGGCCACATCGAACCGGTGCGCGCCCAGTTCATGAGCGAATCGACCGTGGTGGTCATGAAGCCGCGTTGAGTTACCGCGGCGTCCGGCGTTTCCGCCGTGGGAGCCGTCAATCCCATTCCAACGCCCCCTTCTTCCACTCGTACACGAAGCCCACCACCAGGATCAGCAGAAACACCCCCATGGCGGCGAGCCCGACCATGCCGACCGCGTCGAGCGCGACCGCCCACGGAAACAGGAAGGCGATTTCCAGGTCGAACACGATGAACAGGATGGCCACCAGGTAATAACGCACGTCGAATTTCATGCGCGTATCGGAATAAGCCTCGAAGCCGCACTCGTAAGCGGAGAGTTTTTCGGCATCGGGTTTGCGGGGGCCGAGCAGGAAGCCCAGGCCGATGAGCACGGAGCCGAGCACGGCGGCCACGCCCAGAAAAATCAGGATGGGAACGTAGTTCTGCAACATCGCGTAAGTCGCTGACGCGCCGGGTCCGGCGGCGGCGCGCATTGTATCAGGCCGGTCCAAAAAGGGTTCTATAAGAATTGCACGAAGGCAGCCTTCTTCGGCGAAGAACCCTCGAAACAGCCGAAAAACAGCGGTAGTTGTGCGCAGTCGAATCAACGCTGGACTACGCCACCCGCCGCTGGAAGGCGGGCGCAGGATACGCTGAATCAGGCAGTTGGCAAGCATCTGCGGGAGGCTGCGGAAGGCGCGCTCCCGGGCGGGAAGTGAATTCTTTGTTATCGAATATAAATGGTGCGGCTGAGAGGACTCGAACCTCCACGGATTGCTCCACTACCACCTCAAAGTAGCGTGTCTACCAGTTCCACCACAGCCGCACTGAAATCGACTTGCGAGTTTCTTTGTCTCGCTCAAAAACCTTCTACTGTTTCGGCGGTTCACTCGGAGCCGGTTGAGGGGCCGGTTCCGCGGGCTTTTCTACCGCCGGTTCTACTACCTGATTGCTCGCTGGATTCGCAGGCGGCGTCGCCGGCGTCGTGGCGGGCAGCTCAGGCGCCTTGTCCTGCAAATTCACGCGATCGATCACGCTCTTCGGCGCATCTGGCGCGCGACCGCCCAGATAGGCCAGCGTCAAGCTGGTCACGATGAACAACGCTGCGAGCGTCGCCGTCGTGCGAGACAGGAACGACGCCGAGCCACGAGCACCGAACACCGTGCCCGACGCGCCCGCGCCGAAGCCGGCGCCTGCATCGGCGCCCTTGCCTCGC
Source organism: Steroidobacter agaridevorans (assembly GCF_009932555.1). Taxonomy (GTDB): domain Bacteria; phylum Pseudomonadota; class Gammaproteobacteria; order Steroidobacterales; family Steroidobacteraceae; genus Steroidobacter; species Steroidobacter agaridevorans. Next base: position 31,069 of record NZ_BLJO01000015.1, on the reverse strand, counting down.
TGGAGCAACACCAGCGCCACAATGGCCGCGGCGATCAACAGGTGAAAAATCACCACCGCCGAATGTAACCAGTTCATACGATTCCAATTCCGCTCTTAATGAGCCCGGTCTTCAATGAGCTTGACCCGCCGCGCAGATCTTCAAAAACTCATCTGCCTTGAGCGACGCGCCGCCGATCAGTCCACCGTCGACATCCGGCATCGCGAAGATCTCCTTCGCATTGCCGGCCTTCACGCTGCCGCCATACAGCACCCGCAAACGGGCCGCGATATTAGCATCACGAGCCGCCACCTCGGCGCGAATATGTGCGTGAACGTCCTGCGCCTGCTCCGGCGTCGCGTTCTTGCCCGTACCGATCGCCCAGACAGGCTCGTACGCGAGCACCGCCTGCTGTAGCGCCCCGGGGGCCGCCACATCCAAAACCGCTTTCAACTGCCGGGACACCACTTGCGTGGTCTGCCCTTTCTCCCGCTCCTCCAACGTTTCGCCGACGCAGAGGATCGGGATCAGACCCTGCGCTTGCGCCGCCAGAAACTTACGCGCCACCAGCGCGTCGTCCTCGCGATAAATCGTACGCCGCTCGGAGTGGCCCACGATCACATACGTGCAACCGACATCCTTCAACATGGCCGCCGAAGCTTCGCCGGTGAACGCACCGATCGATTCGGCGCACACCGATTGGGCGCCCAGCTTCACGATCGAATCCTTCAGCAGCCGCCCCACTTCCCACAGGTACACATTGGGCGGACACACGGCGATATCGACCGGCACCTGCCCCGGCAACCCGAGCAGCAGTCCCTCGATCAACTCGGCGTTCTGGGCGCGCGAGCCGTGCATCTTCCAATTCCCGGCAATGAATGGCCGGCGCATCGGCGTACCTCCACAGTTGGTGTTCGGGCGGCCCTGCGAAGGGCGCGGAAGCTTAGCGGCGAGTCAGGCCGAAATCAAACCGAAACCGCAGGTTATACAACTTAGCCCACGGCCACCTTCTGTTCCGCGGCCGCCGCCACCGTACCGGCCAATTCCCGGCAGATCTCCCTGACCAGCTTTTCGTCCCTGCCTTCGACCATGACGCGGATCACGGGTTCAGTGCCCGACGGACGCAGAACGATGCGGCCCGTGCCAGCCAGCTTCGCCTCGGCGCGCGCCACCGCCTCGGTAATCTGGGTGGAGCTGAACGGGTCGATCTTCTTGGCGACCCGCACGTTCTCCATCACCTGCGGATACTTCGGCATCGGCGCGGCCAGCTCGGCCAGGCTGCTGCCGGTCTCCTTCATGATCGCCAGGACCTGCAGCGCGCAGATCAAAGCATCGCCGGTCGTGGTGTGATCGAGCGCCAGCAGGTGGCCCGAGGTCTCGCCACCGAGCGTGCCGCCGGTCTCCTTCAGCAACTCCATCACGTAACGATCGCCGACCTTGGCGCGACGGAATTCGATGCCCTCTTTCTGCAGCGAATGCTCCAGACCGAGATTGCTCATGACGGTGCCGACGACCGGTCCCTTCAACAGCCCCTTCTTCTTACGGTCGCGCGCGATGATGTACAGCAGTTGATCGCCATCGACGGTGCGGCCGAGGTTATCGACCATCACCAGACGATCGCCGTCGCCGTCGAGCGCGATGCCCGCCTGCGCCTGCACGCCCGGCACCGTGAGTTGCAACAAGCTGGGCGACGTCGAGCCGCAATTCAAATTGATGTTGCGGCCGTTCGGCGAGGAGCCGATCGGCACGATCTCGGCGCCGAGATCGGCGAGGATGCGCGGGCCGACTTTGTAACCGGCGCCGTTGGCGCAATCGATCACCAGCTTGAAGCCCGACAAATCCAGGCCCGGCACGGTGCTCATCGCGAATTCCTGGTAACGCACGCGCGACTTGTCGACGCGCGTTGCGCGACCGAGCTCGCTCGAGCTGCGGGTCACCGGCGGCTCATCGAGATACTGCTCGATCTGCGCTTCGATCTCGTCGGTCAGCTTGCCGCCGTTGCGATCGAAGAACTTGATGCCGTTGTCTTCGTACGGATTGTGAGAAGCGCTGATCACCACGCCGAAGTCGCATTCGAAACGTTTGGTGAGATAGGCGATGCCGGGCGTCGGCAGCGGGCCGATCAACATCACGTTCACGCCCGAAGCGACGAAGCCCGCCTCCAGCGCCGACTCGAACATATAACCGGAGATGCGCGTGTCCTTGCCGACCAGCACCGTCCCGCCCTTCGGCGCGAGCACACGCGCCGCCGAGCTCGCCAGTTTCAGTGCGAATTCCACGGTCAGCGGATGCTCGCCAACGCGGCCACGCACGCCATCGGTGCCAAAGTACTTGCGGCTCAAAACGAATCCCTCGAGTGTTTAGTTTTCAATCGGCGCGCGTGCGTTATAACCGGCAGCGCGTAGGGCCTGGGCGACTTTCACGGCGTCCACCGTCTCGGCCACGTCGTGGACGCGAAGGATAGCAGCCCCGGCCAGCACGGCGGCCGTAGCCACGGCCAATCCGCCCGCCAGGCGCTGTTCCACCGGCCGGCCCAGCAAGGTCTGGAACATCGATTTGCGCGACACCCCGACCAGCAGCGGCAGCCCAGCGTCGAATCCTGGACGGCCCAGCTCGGGCAGGTGCGCCAGCAGGGCGAGATTATGCTCAAGCCGCTTGCCGAATCCGATACCGGGGTCAAGAACCAGACGATCCCGGCCGATTCCGGCAGCCAGACAGGCCTCGACCCGCTGCTCCAGGAATGCCCTCACTTCCCCTACTACGTCATCGTAGCGAGGCTCGTGCTGCATGGTCCGCGGCTGCCCCTGCATGTGCATGAGACACACGGCCGCATCGGTGCGAGCCGCCGCTTCGAGCGCGCCGGGCTCGCGCAGGGCTCGAACGTCATTGATCAAACTGGCGCCGGCCGCGACGGCTGCGGACATCACGGCGGCTTTGCTGGTATCGATGGAGATGGGAATGGAGGTGCGAGCGACGAGCGCTTCGATCACGGGCACGACGCGACCGATCTCTTCTGCTTCGCTCACATCGGCAGCGCCGGGTCGAGTGGACTCGCCGCCCACATCGATCATGCCGGCGCCCTGCTCGATCATTCGCAGAGCGTGCTCGACGGCTCGCGATACGTCGATGAACTGGCCGCCATCGGAAAACGAATCCGGCGTGACATTGAGGATACCCATCACGAGCGGATGGGACAAATCGATCGTGTGGCGGCCGCAGCGTAGCTGCATACAGTGGTGTCCGAATAAAACAAAAGAGGCGCGTTGCCGCGCCTCTTTGTACTCGACTCGTAAGCCGCGAGTTAGTGCTGGCTGGCCGGCTTGCCGATCGGGGCCTCGCCCTTCTCGCGCTCACGGCCCTTGCCGCTGCCATTGCCGCCGAACGGCGCACCGCTGTCGTCCCAGCCGGCGGGCGGCTTCGGATCGCGGCCTTCCATGATGTCCTTGATCTGATTCTCGTCGATGGTCTCGTACTTGATCAGCGCCTCGGACATCTTGTGCAGCTTGTCCAGGCTCGACTCGAGGATGTCCTTGGCACGCTTGTAGTTCGTGTCGATGAGATAACGCACTTCCTCGTCGATAGCGTGCGCCGTCACGTCGGACACCTGCTTGTGCTGCGTTACCTGGCGACCCAGGAACACCTCGCCCTGGTCCTCGCTGTAAGTCAGCGGACCGAGCTTGTTCGACAGACCCCACTTCGTGACCATGTTGCGGGCGATTTCGGTCGCACGCTCGATGTCGTTCGACGCGCCGGTCGTGATCGACTCGGGTCCGAAGATGATTTCCTCGGCGATACGGCCGCCGAACAGCGTGCTGATGCGGCTCTCCAGCCGACGCTTGCTGGTGCTGTAGCGATCGGCTTCCGGCAGGAACATCGTCACGCCCAGCGCACGGCCGCGCGGGATGATGGTGACCTTATAGACCGGATCGTGCTCGGGCACCGTCAAGCCGATGATGGCGTGACCGGCCTCGTGATACGCAGTGAGCTTCTTCTCCTGCTCGTCCATGACCATGGAGCGGCGCTCGGCGCCCATCATGATCTTGTCCTTGGCGCGCTCGAACTCGTCCATCGTCACCGTGCGACGGTTGGCGCGAGCGGCGAACAACGCAGCCTCGTTCACCAGGTTGGCGAGATCGGCGCCAGAGAAGCCCGGCGTACCGCGCGCGATCACCTGCGGCTTCACGTCTTCGGCCAGCGGCAGCTTGCGCATGTGAACTTTCAGGATCTGCTCGCGACCGCGCACATCCGGCAGCGGCACCACGACCTGACGGTCGAAGCGGCCCGGACGCAGCAGCGCCGGATCGAGCACGTCGGGACGGTTGGTGGCAGCAATGACGATCACGCCCTCGGTGCCTTCGAAACCATCCATCTCGACCAGCAACTGGTTCAAGGTCTGCTCGCGCTCGTCGTGACCGCCGCCCAGGCCGGCGCCACGATGGCGGCCGACGGCGTCGATTTCGTCGATGAAGATGATGCAGGGCGCGTGCTTCTTCGCCTGGTCGAACATGTCACGCACGCGGCTCGCGCCCACGCCGACGAACATTTCGACGAAGTCGGAACCGGAAATCGTGAAGAACGGCACCTTCGCTTCGCCGGCGATGGCGCGGGCGAGCAGCGTCTTACCGGTACCTGGCGAGCCGACCATCAGCACGCCGCGCGGAATCTTGCCGCCCAGGCGCTGGAACTTGCCCGGGTCTTTGAGGAACTCGACGATCTCGACCACTTCTTCCTTGGCTTCGTCCACGCCCGCGACATCGGCGAACGTGACTTGCACCTGGTCTTCGCCGAGCAGGCGTGCGCGACTCTTGCCGAAGGACATGGCCCCCCTGCCGCCGGCGCCGCCCTGCATCTGACGCATGAAGTACACCCACACCGCGATCAACAGCAGGATGGGGAACGAAGAAATGAACAGCTGCATCAGGAACGACTGGCGCTCCGGCGCGGCGCCCGAGAACTTCACGTTGTTGTCCATCAGCGTGCCGATCAGCGCGTTGTTCTCCGTCTCGGGATTGTTGACGGTGAACTGCTCGCCGTTGGTGCGGACGCCCCGAATGACATCGGTGGTCTTGTTGAGGGTGACTTCGGCGACGCCGCCGTCCTTCACCTGTTGCAGGAAGGTGGAGTACGGCATCTCCTGTACTCCGCCGGACCGCGCACTGAAGTTGCTGACCACCGTGGCGACAACCACGGCGATGACGATCCAGAGTACGATGTTCTTGGCTAGGTCGTTCAAAGTCCCATCCTCGTGCGCCTGGTCCTATGCCTTCATGGTCAAGAACGCTGGCGGCAGCCTGGAAGTAAATAAGTAGGCGCCGATTGACACTACACCACCGGACCGGGACGCGCCATAACCGACTTCCTGATCCGGAGCAACCCTAAAACTAAGAGCGACCAGCTTAAGCCTTAAAGTCCCGGCCCAGCAGGTAAAGTTCCGGACTTCGCTGGCGAGAGGCATCCGGTTTACGGACCTTGACACTGGCAAAGCTCGCCCGGAGCTCTTTCACGAACGGTTGAAAGTGCCGTCCCTGGAATACCTTGACCAGAAAATCGCCCCCTGGCCGGAGCCGCTGACGGGCAAATTCCAGTGACAGTTCAACCAGATGCATCGAACGGTCATGGTCCACATCGGCGATGCCGGTGGTATTTGGGGCCATATCCGACATTACAAGCTGCGGGCGCTCCTCCCCGAGCATTTGTTCCAACTGCGCCAGCACCGCATCGTCGGAAAAGTCGCCCTGCAGGAAGTCGACGCCGACGATGGCGTCCATCGGCAGGATGTCGAGGGCCACGATCCGGCCCCTGCCCTGCAGTAGCTTGGCCGCCAGCTGGCTCCAGCCACCCGGAGCGGCGCCCAGGTCGACGATGGTCATGCCGGGGCGGATGAGACGGTCGGCCCGCTGAATCTCTTCCAGCTTGAACACGGCGCGCGAGCGATAGCCCATCTGCCGCGCCTGTTTTACGTACGGGTCGCTCTCATGTTCGGCGAGCCATTCCCGGCTCGATTTAGTACGCTTAGCCATGACTTCAGCTCAGCAGCTTTCGGAAAAGCAGAAAAAGTATCTCCGGGGTCTGGCGCACGGCCGCGATCCCATCATTCTCATCGGCACCTCGGGATTGTCGCCCGGAGTCGCCAAGGAGTTCGATCTCGCGCTCGGCGCGCACGAACTGGTGAAAGTGAAAGCCCGCGTCGGCGACCGTGACGAGCGCGACAACATTCTCGCCGAACTGGCCAAGCAAAGCGGCAGCGCTCTGGTCCAGCGCATCGGCAATGTGGGTGTGTTCTACCGCCCGCACAAGGACAAGCCGAAGATCATTCTCCCGGCCGATTGACGTCGGGCTGGCGCGCCTTCCACACCAGCGCCAACGCACTCAAACAGGCGATAAGGAACAGCACGGCGGATACGCCGTGAAGCATCCCGAAGCGAGCCATGTCGTTCGCTTCGCGGGCCGTGTTCATCATCGGGCCGAGGATCAGCTCGCTCGCCAAGGGCGCAGCCGCGGTCAGCAGGATCAACCAGAGAATCGTCTTGCTGGTAACGAAGGCTTTGCGCGCGGCGAACAAAGCGATCAGCAGCATCGCGATGACGACGCCCAGCCAGGTCTCGATATGAAACAGCCGCGCCGCCATCTGCCCTGCCAGCCGGCGCTCGGGCAGCGTCGCGAACAACTGCGGCGCGACGATGCCACACACCGTCCACAGTGAGCCGGCCCAGAGCGTGACCAGGAACGTCACGCAGAAGTCGAGCAGTCTCCGGCCGCGCGGCGCCGGCAATGCTGTCTCTTCCGTTAGGGTGGCCATGAATACGCCGCCTATGATTCGCTGCCCTTCCGAGCCGGCGCGACAGGCAAAATAACAACTGTTGTTGCGTTATGAGCTAGAGGTAGCGGACGCCGACGATCTCGTAGCTCTTCGTGCCGTTGGGCGCGACCACATCCACGACATCGCCTTTCGACTTGCCAACGAGCGCGCGCGCGATCGGTGACGAGACCGAGATCAGGCCGTGCTTGATATCGGCTTCGGCGTCGCCGACGATCTGATAGAGCACCTTGTTGCCGGTGTCCTCGTCTTCCAGATCGAGGGTCGCGCCGAACACCACTTTATCCGTGGCCGGCAGCGACGCGACGTCGATGATCTCCGAGTTCGACAGGTGCGACTCGATGTCCTTGATGCGGCCTTCGATGAAGCTCTGCTGTTCGCGCGCAGCGTGATATTCCGCGTTCTCGCTCAAATCGCCATGAGCGCGCGCCTCGGCAATCGCCTGGATCACGCGCGGACGATCTTCGCTCTTCAAACGCTTCAGCTCGGCGCGCAGCTTCTCGGCGCCTTTCAAAGTCAACGGCAGACGTTTCACGATGCGATCTCCAATCGCTGGCCGGCCGTGCCTGTCTCGCTGGTGCGCGAGATCTCCTGATGCAGATCCTGCAATCGGTTCACGTCGACCTCATTCATGTGGGCAATGGCATCGCAGGTCGCAAGTCCCGCGGCCACGGTCGTGTAGTACGTGACGCGCTTATGGACCGCTTCGCGACGGATGGAACGCGACTCGAAGATCGCCTGCTTGCCTTCGGTGGTATTGACGATCAGCGAAATCTCGTCGTTTTTTATCATGTCCACGATGTGAGGGCGACCCTCGCGCACCTTGTTCGCGACGCGGCACGGAATTCCCGCATTGGTAATGCCTTCCGCGGTGCCAGAGGTTGCAACGATTTCAAATCCCTGCGCGACCAGGCGCCGCGCCAGCTGCACTGCCGCGGGTTTGTCGCGGTCGCGCACGCTGATCAAGCAAACGCCGCGCGTCGGCAGAATGACGCCGGAGGCGAGCTGCGCCTTCGCGTAAGCCTCGCCGAACGAACGGCCGGTGCCCATCACCTCGCCGGTGGATTTCATTTCCGGTCCGAGGATGGGATCGGCCTCGGGGAACTTCGCGAACGGGAACACGGATTCCTTCACCGCGAAGAACTTCGGCACGCGCTCCTCGGTCAAGCCGAGCTCCTTCAACTTCGCGCCGGCCATGACACGTGCAGCCATCTTCGCGAGCGGCACACCGGTCGCTTTGGAAACGAACGGCACGGTGCGCGAGGCGCGCGGATTGACTTCGAGGATGTAGACGATGCCGTTCTGGATCGCGAACTGAATGTTCATCAGACCCACGACTTTCAAGCCTCGAGCGAGCTTGCGCGTCTGCTCCTTCAGATCGGCCTGCGTCTCGGCCGACAGGCTGTTCGGCGGCAGCGAGCAACCCGAGTCGCCCGAATGCACACCGGCCTGCTCGACGTGCTCCATGATGCCGCCGATATAAACATCCTCGCCGTCGCAGATCGCATCGACGTCGACTTCGATGGCCTGATCGAGGAAGCGGTCGAGCAGCACCGGGCTGTCGTTCGACACCTTCACCGCATCGGTCATGTAAGTGCGCAAGTCGTCTTCGGTGAAGACCACTTCCATGGCGCGGCCGCCGAGCACGTACGAAGGACGCACGACCAGCGGGAAGCCGACCGTCTTCGACATGGTGATGGCCTGCTCTTCGGTGCGGGCCGTGCAATTCGGCGGCTGCTTCAGATTCAGCTGCTGCACGAGTTGCTGGAAACGCTCGCGGTCTTCGGCAACGTCGATCGCATCCGGCGTCGTGCCGATGATCGGCGCGCCGGCGGCTTCGAGAGCGCGGCACAGCTTCAGCGGCGTCTGGCCGCCGTACTGAACGATCACGCCGACCGGCTTTTCTTTATCGATGATCTCCATTACGTCCTCGAGCGTCAGCGGCTCGAAGTACAGACGATCCGACGTGTCGTAGTCGGTGGAGACCGTTTCGGGATTGCAGTTGACCATGATGGTCTCGTAGCCCGCCTCGCGCAGCGCGAGCGCCGCGTGCACGCAGCAGTAATCGAACTCGATGCCCTGCCCGATACGATTCGGGCCGCCGCCGAGAATCATGATCTTCTTGCGGTCGGTCGGGTTCGCTTCGCACTCCTCGTCATAGGACGAGTACATGTATGCGGTCGAGGTCGAGAACTCAGCGGCGCAAGTGTCGACGCGCTTGAACACCGGACGGATGCCCATGGTGATGCGCTTACGACGCACGCTCGCCTCATCGAGGCCGAGCAGCGTTGCGAGACGACGATCGGAGAAGCCTTTGCGCTTGAGCGTCCACACGCGATCGCGCGTGAAGGCTGCGAGCCCCTGCTCGCGCACTTTTTCCTCTTCGAGCACGATGTCGTGGATCTGCGCGAGGAACCAGGGATCGATGCGCGATAGCGACTGCACTTCGTTGAACGACAGGCCGCCGCGAAATGCATCGCCGACATAGCGCAGGCGATTCGGGCCCGGCATGCGCAGCTCTTCGCGCAGCTTGTGCATCTGCTCTTCGGCGATCGGCAGCGTCAGCAACGGATCGAGACCGTCGGTGCCGACTTCCATGCTTCGCAGCGCCTTCTGCAGCGACTCCTGGAACGTGCGACCCATGGCCATCGCCTCGCCCACCGACTTCATCTGGGTCGTGAGGCGATCGTTGGCGCCCGGGAATTTCTCGAACGTGAAGCGCGGAATCTTGGTGACGACGTAATCGATGGTCGGCTCGAACGAAGCCGGCGTCGCGCCGCCCGTGATCTCGTTGCGCAACTCATCGAGCGTGTAGCCGACCGCGAGCTTGGCGGCGACCTTCGCGATCGGAAAGCCCGTCGCCTTCGACGCGAGCGCCGACGAGCGCGACACGCGCGGATTCATTTCGATGATGAGCAGACGGCCGTCGGCGGGATTGAGCGCGAACTGCACGTTCGAGCCGCCGCACTCCACACCGATCTTGCGCAACACCGCGATCGAGGCGTTGCGCATCATCTGATATTCCTTGTCCGTCAGCGTCTGCGCCGGCGCGACCGTGATCGAGTCGCCGGTGTGCACGCCCATCGGATCGAGGTTTTCGATGGAGCAGATGATGATGCAGTTGTCCGCGCGATCGCGGACCACTTCCATCTCGTATTCCTTCCAGCCGATCACCGACTCTTCGAGCAGCACTTCGGAAGTCGGCGACGCGTCGAGGCCGCGCTCGACGATGGTGACGAACTCTTCGCGGTTATATGCGATACCGCCGCCCGAGCCGCCCATCGTGAACGAGGGACGAATGATCGTGGGAAAGCCGATCTCGGCCTGCACCGCCAGCGCTTCATCCATGCTGTGCGCGATCTTCGAACGCGGCGACTCCAGGCCGATCTCACGCATGGCGTTGCGAAACTTCTCGCGGTCCTCGGCCATGTCGATGGCCTCGCGAGACGCGGCGATCAATTCGACGCCGTGTTTTTCCAGCACGCCTTCGCGCACCAGATCGAGCGCGCAGTTGAGCGCCGTCTGTCCGCCCATCGTGGGCAGCAGTGCGCTGGGACGCTCCTTCTCGATGATGCGCTCCACCGTGCGCCAGTTGATGGGCTCGATGTAGATGGCGTCGGCGGACTCGGGGTCCGTCATGATGGTGGCCGGATTGGAGTTCACCAGGATGACGCGGTAGCCCTCTTCCTTGAGCGCCTTGCAGGCCTGCGCGCCGGAATAGTCGAACTCACACGCCTGGCCGATGACGATGGGGCCGGCGCCAATGATCAGGATGCTTTTTAGATCGGTACGTTTGGGCATGTGTGATCGGTCAACCTTCGGCGGCGCGGCGACCGTCTTTCGAAGCGGCCGGGGACTGAGCGGACTGCTGGCTGGCAAGCCGCTGGTGGATCATGGCGGTGAAGCGGGCGAACAACTGGCCCACGTCTTGCGGGCCCGGGCTCGCCTCGGGATGGCCCTGGAAGCTGAAGGCCGGACAGTCGGTGCGCTCGATGCCTTGCAGCGAGCCGTCGAACAGCGACTTGTGGGTCACCTTCACGTTCTCGCCGAGCGTGCTCTCATCGACCGCGAAGCCGTGGTTCTGGCTGGAGATCAGCACGCGGCCGGACGCGATGTCCTGCACCGGATGATTCGCGCCGTGATGGCCGAACTTCATCTTCACCGTCTTCGCATCGCTCGCCAGCCCCAGCAGCTGATGGCCGAGACAGATGCCGAACACGGGAATGTCGGTCTGCAGGAATTTCTTGATCGCCTCGATCGCGTACGTGCATGGCTCCGGATCGCCAGGACCGTTGGAGAGGAAGATGCCGTCCGGATTCATCGCGAGCACTTTGTCCGCCGGCGTCTGCGCGGGCACGACCGTTACGCGAGCGCCGTGATCGGCGAGACACCGCAGGATGTTGCGCTTGATGCCGTAGTCATAGGCAACCACGTGCACACGCTGTCCGGGACGTGACTTCGGCCCCTGGAACTCGCCCCAATTGGTGCCTTCGTTCCATTGATACACGCGCTTGGTGGACACGACCTTCGCGAGGTCCATGCCTTTCAAGCCTGGGAATTTGCGCGCGGCATGAACCGCGGCGGTGGCATCCGCCTTCTCGCCCGTCATGATGCAGCCGGCGAGCGCGCCCTTCTCTCTCAAGATGCGCGTCAGCTTGCGAGTGTCGATGTCCGCGATGGCGACGATCTTGCCGCGCTGGAGAAAGCTCTCCAGGGATTCAGAGGCGCGCCAGTTGGAATGCACGGCCGGCAAATCACGAATGATCAGACCTGCCGCGTACACCGATGCCGCTTCCAGGTCTTCCGGGTTGGTCCCGGTGTTGCCGATGTGCGGATAGGTGAGAGTAACAATCTGTCTGCAATAGGACGGGTCCGTGAGGATTTCCTGATAGCCCGTCATGGCGGTGTTGAACACCACCTCGCCCGTCGTGTTGCCTTTGGCTCCGATGGATCGGCCGTGGAAAACGGTCCCGTCCTCGAGTGCCAGTACAGCGGCCACGTTACCGGTGTGGTTCATGTAGCTCCCGATGTCAGCTGTTTCAGACACGCATGCGGAAGACGAGATGGGCTCTTAAGGCCCTATCCCGCCACAAGTGTTTTCACCGCGTGCTGAAGACGGCAGTCTACGCGAGTCGCCCAAGTGATGAAAGCGAAATGCGCGTGTCTGTCACCTGTCCGATCTCCAGCGAGAGCCAGGGTTGGGCAGGCTCGCTGGATTTAAAGGGTCGGCGCCCGAATTAGAGGCCGAGCACGTCCTGCATCGAGTACAGGCCCGGAGACTTCCCGACCAGCCACTGTGCCGCTTTTACCGCGCCCCGTGCGAAAGCGAGCCGGTCGCTGGCGCGATGTGTCAACTCGATGCGCTCGCCGATGCCGGCAAAGGTCACGGTGTGGTCGCCGACCACATCGCCACCCCGGAATACCGAGAAGCCGATCGAGCCGCGCTTGCGAGCGCCCGTGTTGCCATGACGGGAATATTCAGCCGCGTCCGCCAATTTGACATCTCGTCCGTCGGCGGCGGCCGCACCCAGTGCCAGCGCGGTTCCCGAGGGTGCGTCCTTCTTGTTGCGGTGATGGGCCTCGAACACTTCGATGTCGTAATCGGCGTCGAGCTTGTTCGCGGCCAACTCAACGAGCTTGAGCAGCAGGTTCACGCCGAGGCTCATGTTCGGCGCCATGACGATGGGAATGGACTGCGCCGCGGCCGCGATCTGGGCCCGCACCGCTTCGCTGTGGCCCGTGGTGCCGATGACGACCGGGCGCCTGGCCGCGACACAGGCGGCGAGATTGGCTGCAGTCGCTTCAGGCAAAGTGAAATCGATGGCGACCTGCACGTTGCGCAACGCCGCCGCCGGATCCGCCTCAACCGTTACATCGCGCTTGGCGCCGCCAGTCGCATCGCCCGCATCCTTGCCGAGCCAGCGACTGTTCGCGGACGCCGTCGCGCCACTGAGCTTCGCGCCGGGTGCTTCATCGATCGCGGTCAGCAACGCACGGCCCATCCGGCCGCTCACGCCGAGCACGGCGATCTGCAATGAATGTTCGGCCATCGGTCGAATCAGCTTCTGATGGTGTCGAAGAAACGTTTCACGCCGTCCAGCCAGGTGCTTTCACGCGGGCTGTGATTGCGCTTGCTCTCGTGCATGGACGCGTCGAACGCACGCAGCAGCTCTTTCTGCTCTTCGGTGAGATTGACCGGCGTCTCGACCACGACGCGACAGAACAAATCTCCCGTCGCTCCGCCGCGCACCGGCTTGACGCCCTTCTCGCGCAGGCGGAAGACACGGCCGGACTGAGTTTCGCCGGGCACTTTCAATTCGACGTTGCCGCCGAGCGTGGGCACTTCGACCGTGCCGCCGAGCGTCGCGGTCGAGAAACTCACCGGCACTTCGCACGACAGATGACTGCCGTCGCGCTCGAAAATCGCATGTTCCTTGACGCGGATTTCGACGTACAGATCGCCCGCCGGCCCGCCATTGCGTCCGGCCTCGCCTTCGCCGGTCAGACGAATGCGGTCGCCGTTGTCGACGCCCTGCGGGACTTTGATGTTGAGCGTTTTCTTCTGGCGCAGCCGGCCCTGCCCCAGGCAGGAATCGCACGGCTGACTGATGATCTGGCCGCGGCCTTTGCAACGCGGACAGGTTTGCTGAACCGCGAAGAAACCTTGCTGCATACGGACCTGACCGGCGCCGTTACAGGTATCGCAGGTGACTGGCTTGGAGCCAGGCGCCGCGCCCGAGCCCGAGCAAGGCTCGCACTCGGTGAGGGTCGTGAATTCGATATCCGCGGAATGGCCGAACACGGCCTGCTCGAGATCGAGCTCGAGGTCGTAGCGCAGGTCCGCGCCACGAAACACCTGCTGGCGCCCGCCACGACGGCCGCCGCCGAAAATGTCACCAAACACATCGCCGAAGATGTCGCTGAACGCATCGGAGGCGCTGTAGCCCCCGCCGCCGCGAGCCGCGAGCCCTTCGTGGCCGTGCTGATCGTAAATGGCGCGCTTCTGCGCGTCGGTCAGCACTTCATACGCTTCCTTGCACTCCTTGAATTTCTCTTCGGCTTCCGCGTCGTTGGGATTGCGATCGGGGTGAAACTTCATCGCCAGACGGCGATAAGCCTTCTTGATCTCGGCCTCCGTGGCCGTGCGGGCTACATCGAGCACCTTGTAGTAGTCGCGCTTGGACATTCGCGGAAACAACCCCACGCAAAGATGGCGGCATGATGCCTGCGTGCGCCGGCCTCAGCCACCTGAATACAAAATCGGCCCGGCGGACTTCACATCCGCCGGGCCGCCACTGTGCTTACTTCTTCTTGTCTTTGACTTCTTCGAACTCGGCATCGAGCACGTCGTCGTTGCCGCCGCCCGCGCCACCGCCGGCGGCCGAGCCCTGCGGGCCCGCACCCGGACCGGCCGCGCCAGCTTCAGCCGACTGCTGCGCCAGAGCGGCAGCCAGACGGCTCACTTCGCCAGCCTTCTTCTCGATGATGTCCTTGTCGTCGCCGCTCAGCGCCTTCTTCAGATCCGACACGGCATTTTCGATGTTGGCGCGATCGGCAGGCTGAACCTTCTCGCCCAGATCCTTCAGCGCCTTCTCGGTACCGTGCACCAGCGCGTCGGCCTTGTTACGCGACTCGACCAGCTCGCGGAACTTGCGGTCTTCCTCGGCGTGCGCCTCGGCGTCCTTCACCATGCGCTTGATCTCGTCCTCGTTCAGGCCCGACGAGGCCTTGATGACGATCTTCTGTTCCTTGGCGGTGGCCTTGTCCTTCGCCGACACGTTCAGGATGCCGTTGGCATCGATGTCGAACGTGACTTCGATCTGCGGCATGCCGCGCGGCGCCGGCGGAATGCCTTCCAGGTTGAACTGGCCGAGCGACTTGTTGTCGTGCGCCCGCTGACGCTCACCCTGCAGCACGTGAATGGTCACGGCGCCCTGGTTGTCGTCCGCGGTCGAGAAGGTCTGATTCGCCTTGGTGGGAATCGTGGTGTTCTTCTCGATCAGCTTGGTCATCACGCCACCGAGCGTCTCGATACCGAGCGACAGCGGCGTCACGTCGAGCAGCAGCACGTCCTTCACTTCGCCGGACAGCACGCCGCCCTGAATTGCGGCGCCGACGGCCACGGCTTCATCGGGGTTCACGTCCTTGCGCGGCTCCTGGCCGAAGAAATCCTTCACCTGCTTCTGCACCAGCGGCATGCGTGTCTGGCCGCCGACCAGGATCACTTCGGACACGTCCTTGATGGACAGGCCCGCGTCCTTCAGCGCGATCCGGCACGGCTCGATGGTCTTGTTCACCAGGTCCTCGACCAGCGACTCGAGCTTGGCGCGAGTGAGCTTGATGTTGAGGTGCTTCGGACCGGACGCGTCCGCCGTGATGTACGGCAGATTGATTTCGGTCTGCTGGCTGCTGGACAACTCGATCTTCGCCTTCTCCGCAGCTTCCTTGAGGCGCTGCATGGCGAGCGGATCGCGACGCACGTCGACGCCGCTTTCCTTCTTGAACTCTTCGCCGAGGTAATCGATGACGCGCTTGTCGAAGTCCTCGCCGCCGAGGAACGTGTCGCCGTTGGTCGCGAGCACTTCGAACTGACGCTCGCCGTCGACATCCGCGACTTCGATGATGGACACGTCGAACGTGCCGCCGCCCAGGTCATACACCGCGATCTTGCGATCGCCGCCCTGCTTGTCGAGGCCATAGGCCAACGCCGCGGCGGTCGGCTCGTTGATGATGCGCTTGACGTTCAGACCGGCGATGCGGCCGGCGTCCTTGGTCGCCTGGCGCTGCGAGTCGTTGAAGTAGGCGGGCACGGTGATGACGGCTTCGGTAACCGTGGTGCCAAGGAAATCCTCGGCGGTCTTCTTCATCTTCTGCAGGATGCGCGCGGAGATTTCCTGCGGCGCCATCTTCTTGCCCTGCACTTCCACCCAGGCGTCGCCGTTGTCGGCCTTGGCGATCTTGTACGGGACCATGTCGACGTCTTTCTGCACGACGTTGTCTTCGAAGCGGCGGCCGATCAGACGCTTGATCGCGAACAGCGTGTTCTGCGGATTGGTCACGGCCTGGCGCTTCGCGGACTGGCCGACGAGCACTTCATTGTCCTTGGTGAACGCCACGATCGACGGCGTGGTGCGGTCGCCTTCGCTGTTCTCGATCACGCGCGGCTTGCCGCCTTCCATGATCGCGACGCACGAGTTGGTCGTGCCGAGGTCGATGCCGATGACTTTGCTCATGGCCCAATGTCTCCTGCAAATGTTCCGTTAGTAGTTAGTTCGAGTCTTAACAAGTCTGTAAATCTGGCCAGGTGCGCGGACTGTGTCCGCGGCGCCGGCCGTCTTGTCGCGATATCTGCGGATGGGTGCCGGCGTTTACAAGTCCCCAAGTCCATTGAATCAGGGCGCTTTTGCGACGATCACGCGCGCCGGGCGCAACAGCCGGCCGTTCAGCTGGTAACCCTTCTGCACGACCTGGGTCACGCTGTCCGGCACATGCTCGGCGGAGGGCTGCATGGCCATGGCTTCGTGCAGCTCCGGATTGAACGGCTCGCCCAGCGGATCGATCTCGGTCAGGCCGTTCTTCTCGAACGCCTTGGCCAGCAATTTCAGGGTTGCTTCGGTGCCGGCGCGCAGGGTCTGCGCGTCGCCGGCGGCCAACAGGCCCAGCTCCAGGCTGTCCTTCACGCCGACCAGATCGTTGGCAAATTTATCGACGGCGTATTTATGAGCCTGCTCTACATCCCGGGACGCACGCTTGCGAATATTTTCCATCTCGGCGAGCGCGCGCATGTACAGGTCGCGGCTTTCCAGCGCTCGGACTTCGGCGGCCTGCAGGGCAGCCTGCAAATCGACCTCCCCGCCTTCTGCGGGGGCGCCATTGGCGCCGGGCGGGCGATCCTGCTCGTTGGGCGTGCTCATGAATCTGGTTCTCCTCATCGCAAAAGGGCTCGTGCCCGCCCGGCTGCGCCGTGGCGGGACGCGGTTTCTTTAAAGGGGCGGCATTCTGCCTGATCAGGCGGCCGACCTCAGCCCTGACCTCTCCTGGGGACAGGTCAGGCGCGACGGGAATGGCGGCTCAGGCGCGGGAATTCAAGGCGGAGCCGAGCAGCTTTGCGGTGATATCGACGATCGGGATGATGCGCTCGTAGGCCATTCGCGTTGGACCGATGACCCCCAGCACGCCGACCACTTCCTGGTCCAGGGTGTACGGCGCCGTGACCACGCTGCAGTCGTCCAGGATGGTGTAGCCGGATTCCTGGCCGATGAAGATCTGCACACCGTCCGCCTTCAGACTCAGATCGAGCAGGTGCAGGATGTCGCGCTGCTGGGTGAACGCCTCGAACAGGCGCCGCAGCTTCTCGACGTTGGATAGCTCGGCGAAGCTCATCAGGTTGGTTTCGCCGGCGATGACATATTCCATGCGGCCCGAGGCCGGCGACGGCATGACCACGTGCTGCGCCAGATGAATGGCGTCGAGCATCACCTGGTTCAGCGACTCGCGTGTTTCCTTCAGCTGATTGAGCAAGTGCTCGCGCACCGCGCTCAATTCCTTGCCGCCGAATTCCTGATTCAAATAGTTCGAGGCGCGGCGCAGCTCCTCGGAACTGTAGTGACGATCCAGCTGCACGATGCGGTTCTGCACTTCACGGCCGTTCACGACCATGATCGCCAGCACCCGGTTATCCGACAGCGGCACGAATTCGATCTGACTGAGCGCCGAGTGACTCTGTCGCGGCAATGTCACGACGCCGGCGAGCCGGGTGACGCTCGATAACATCTGGGAAGCAGCGGCCACCAGCGCCTTGTGGTCGGCGGTGTGCTCGCCGAAGCGCGACTGGATCGCGGCGATCTTCTCGTCGTCGAGCGGCTGATACTTGAGCAGCGTGTCGACGAAAAAGCGATAACCCTTGTCGGTGGGAACGCGGCCCGCCGAGGTGTGCGGCGAAGTGACGAAGCCCAACTCCTCCAGATCCGCCATGACATTGCGGATGGTCGCCGCGCTCAGGTTCAGCCCCAGATCACGGGACAGAGTGCGGGATCCGACGGGCTGCCCGTCGCGGATGTAATGTTCCACCAGCAGCTTCAGCAACTGCTGGGAACGGTCATTCAGCGGTTCGTCGTTCAGGGTCGGCATCGTAGCGGTTCGGGCGGCTTGGTTCGTGGGGCCTTTGCCCCGCCGCATCTAAGACTCAAACCTATGTGACAGAAGGCATTTTGCACCAGCTTGCAATGCGGTGCCGCTGTCCAAGCGAAGCTAAGCACCGCGCGAGGCGCTGTCAAGCAGACCGCCCCTTAGTCAAGCGGGCGTTCGATAAGGGCTATCTTGGGTCCGGTCGCCGCTTCACAACGGGATTCGCATGGCTGGCCGACATGGGTCCGTGCTACAAACCGCATCCATGCCCGCAGCGCCCCAACCGTTCCAAACCATCGCCATCATCGGCAACACCCGTGACTTGCGGGTTGTCGAATCCTTGCAGGTTTTGGCCGCTCATCTACACAGCCGTGCGCGGCGCGTGCTCGTCGATGCGGCCACGAGCGTCGACTACCGTGGCGTCAAGGTCGAACGCTTGCCTGAATCGGATCTCTGCGCGACCTCGGACCTGCTCATCGCGGTAGGCGGCGACGGCTCCATGTTGCACGCAGCCCGGCTCGCAGCTCCGCGCGGCTTGCCGGTCCTCGGCATCAATCGCGGCCGACTCGGATTCCTCGCCGACATCGGCCCGACCGAGCTCACCACGCGTGTCGATGAAATTCTCGCCGGTCGCTATGTGAGCGATCAGCGCGCGATGCTGCAAGCAACCTTGAGCTCGCCCGGCCAGCCCGATCGCCAATGCAACGGCCTGAACGACGTCGTCCTGCAGAAGTGGCAGACCGGTCGCATCCTCGATTTCGAGACCTATATCGATGGCCGCTACGTGAACACCCACGGCGGCGACGGTTTGGTGATCGCAACGGCGACCGGCTCGACCGCGTATGCGCTGTCGTGTGGCGGCCCCATTCTGTATCCGGGTTTGGATGCGCTGGTGCTCGCGCCGATCTGTCCACATACCTTGTCGGACCGGCCCATCGTGGTCCGGAGCAATGCCATCATCGAAGTGCGGCTGCTCGATCGCCCGGACAGCAACGGACAAGTCACTTGCGATGGCGTTTCGCTCGGCGCGCTGTCGCAGGGTGATCGCCTGGTGGTTCGCCCCGCCGCGAGCAACGTGACCCTCCTCCATCCCGCCGATCACGATTACTATCGCACGCTGCGCTCGAAGCTGCGCTGGGGCCGCGGTGACCGAACCGCTCCCTACCCCGACCCAAACTCGGAATAACATCCTCTAACGCGAAGATGCTCACTCATATTCAGATCCGCGACTTTGCCATCATCGACGCGGTCGAGCTGGAGCTTGGCCCGGGCTTGACGGTGCTGACCGGCGAGACCGGCGCGGGCAAGTCGATCCTGGTCGATGCGCTGCTGCTCGCGGCCGGCGGGCGCGCGGGGGCCGAAGTCGTACGTCACGGCGCTGAACGAGCCGAAGTGTCGGCGACATTTGCCATCGAAAAGAACGCCGCGGCCCACACCTGGCTCAACGAGCAATCCATCGAGCACGAAGGTGAATGCGTGCTGCGTCGAGTGATTTCCGCGGATGGCCGCTCGCGCGCTTACGTCAACGGACAAACGATGTCCGTGCAATCGCTGCGTCAGCTCGGCGAGACGCTCGTCGACGTGCACGGCCAGATGGAATATCAATCGTTGGTTCGTCGCTCAGCGCAGCGTGAGTTGCTCGACCAGAGCGGCGAGCATCGTGAGCTGGTGAGCGCTGTTGCCGAGGCATGGCGCACTCTGTCGCAGGTCAAAGAGGAACGCGATCGTGCGGCCGCATCCGTGCAGGATCGCGAGGCTCGCCTGGAGCTCCTGCGCTATCACTTGAGCGAGCTGCAAGCGCTCGACCTCAAGGAAGGCGAAGCTGAAGAACTCGGTGCCGAGCGGACGCGCCTGTCCCAGCGCGGACGACTCGCATCGGGCGCGCGCGAAATCATTCAGCTGCTGCGTGAAGCGGAAGATGTGAGCGCCGAGCAAGCGATCTCGCGCGCACTGAGCACAGCGCGTCATGTCGGCGAGCTGGATCCGACGTTCGCACCGATGGCGCAGCTGATCGATGAGAGCCTGATCGCGCTTCGCGAAGGCGTCGAAGCGGTGGAGCGTTACGAGTCCGATCTCGATGCCGATCCGCAGCGTCAGGAGTGGGTCGAAGAGCGACTCGCGACCATGGAATCGATCGCGCGCAAACATCGCGTCGAAGTCGGCGCCCTGCTCGGCTTGCAAGCGGAGCTGCAGCAGGAGTTCCAGCGGCTCGATTCGCTCGAAGCGTCGATGGCGCAGATCGAGAAGCGATTGGAAGAGGCGCAGAAAAAATTCCGCGCGGCGTGCGACAAGCTCACGGCTGCGCGCAAATCCGCTGCGAAAGCGCTGAGCACGAGCATCAGTGCATTGATGCAAACCCTCGGCATGCCGGGCGGCAAGTTTCAGATCGAGGTGCGCGCCGCCGAATCGGCCGGCGTGAATGGCGCCGATGACATCGAGTTTCTGGTCAGCGCCAATCCGGGTCAGCCGCCCCGTCCGCTCGCCAAGGTGGCGTCGGGCGGCGAGTTGTCACGTATCAGCCTGGCCATTCAGGTTGCCGCTGTGCAGACCGATGCCATGGCCGACTCTCTGGCCTGCCTGGTGTTCGACGAAGTCGATGCCGGCGTGGGCGGCGGTGTGGCGGAGATCGTCGGCCGTCAGCTGCGGACCCTCGGCGAACGGGCGCAGGCCCTGTGCGTAACGCATCTACCTCAGGTCGCCAGCCAGGCTCACGCTCATGTGCGAGTCACGAAGCTCACGGATGGCAAGACCACCCGCACCGCCCTGCACCCGCTGACTGCCGATGAGCGCATCGAGGAGATCGCGCGCATGTTGGGCGGTATCAACGTGACGGATAAAGCGCGGGAACATGCCGCCGAGATGCTGCGACCAGCGCCTGCGAAGGGTTCAGCCAAGGCGGCGGCTAGCGCCACCAAGGCTCCGGCCAAAGCCGCGGCCGCCGCTCCGAAGAAGAAGCCGGCGCGGCGCTGAGCCGTTTGGGGTCGCTTTAGTTGCGACCCTTCTGGTTTCTGGCCGGGCAGTCCGGCCGGCTGCAGTAGCCGTACAGGATCATGGAGTGATCCTTCAGCTCGTACTTGAGACGGGCCGCGACCTGGCGCTGCCGCTCTTCGATGCCGGCATCCATGAACTCTTCCACCCGGCCGCAGCCTAAGCAGACAATGTGGTCGTGGTGCTGGCCCTCGTTGAGCTCGAACACCGCCGTGGTGCCCTCGAAGTGATGACGTGTAACCAGCCCCGCGGCCTCGAACTGCGTCAAGACCCGGTACACCGTGGCAAGGCCGATATCCTCGTGAGATTCGAGCAGATGCTTATAAATGTCTTCCGCACTCATGTGGCGCGGCGTGGCCGTGCCGAGAATCTCGAGAATCTTGATCCGAGGCAACGTGACCTTCAGCCCGGCCTTGCGCAAATCATTGGTTTCCACGTGCTTGGTCCTCAGATCGAAGGTCGGCGAGCGTCCCGCTGCGGGACCGACCGCTTTTGAGTATCATCCTGCCGCATTATCTCGCAGCCCAGCCGCTGGCTCCACCCCGAAATGACACGAATCAAGTACACCTGGTCCTGCCTTCGAGTGCGAGCACTGGCCTCGCTGATCGCCACCGCGCTGCTGGCCGGCGGCCTCTCAGGGTGCGTCCACCGCGTCGATATTCAACAAGGCAACTTTCTCGACAAAGAGGACATCGACCGGGTGGCGGTCGGCATGACCCGCGTCCAGGTGCGATCGCTTCTCGGTACGCCCATGGTGGCGGACCCGTTCGTGAGCACGCGCTGGGATTACATGTACTACTTCAAGCGCGGGCGCTGGAGCTCGCCGCAGAAGCGTCATTTCATCGTGTTCTTCGACGCCACCGACAAGGTCGAGCGCATCGATCGGCCGACCGATACGGTGCCGACACTGGTGAAGCCACCCGAAGCGAAAACCGCTGCGACGAATTGAGGCGGGTTATTTTCGTCGCTGAGATTCGGCGCGGCTGCGCTGAGCCGCTTCGCGCCGGCTCTGTTTAGGATCGATCAGCAGCGGCCGCAGGATCTCGATGCGGTCGCCATCGCGCAGCTCGTAGGTGAGCGGCACTGCCCGCCCGAAAATGGCGCACTCCAAGGGACGAGCCGCGGCTTCCGGAAATTTTTGCAGCAGACCGGAGCGATTCACGGCTTCGGTGAGCGAGGTGCCCGGCGGCACTTGCAGATCCACGCTCGGCTGTCGATCCGGCAGTGCGTACACCACGCGGATGCGCAGTAGCTCACTTTTTTCCATAGACCGCACGAGCGCGATCGACGAACGCGTCGATCAACTCGGCGCAGTTCTTCTCGAAGGTGTGCGACAACAGCATGCCGAGCATGGCGTTGGCGAACTCGAAACGAACCGTGAGCCCGACCTTGACGCCCTTGTCGCCCAGCGGCGTGAACGTCCAACGGCCTTCGAAGGTCTTGAAAGGCCCGGCCACCAGCGTCATTAACATCTCGGTGGGACGTTTCAGAAAATTGCGCGTCGTGAACGTCTCGCGTACGCCCGCTTTGTGCATTTCCAGCTTGCCGGTGACCTGTTCCGGCGTGCTCTCCAGCTTCGTTGCCGCGGAAATCCACGGCACGAACTGCGGATACTGCTCAATGTCCTCGACCAGCGCGAACATTTGTTCGGCCGTATAGGGCACCAGGGCACTTCGAGTTACTTCACGCATGCGCCGGCACGGTACAATCCGCGCCCTCTATGAGCAAGCAGAAAGCCGACAACAACCCGACCATCGCCGAGAACCGCCAGGCCCGCCACGAGTACTTCATCGAGGAGACTTACGAGGCTGGCCTGTCGTTGCAGGGGTGGGAGGTCAAGAGCATGCGCGCAGGACGCGTGCAGCTGAAGGAAGCGTACGTGTTCCTGAAGAACGCCGAAGCCTTCCTCTACGGCGCGCACGTCTCCGCCCTGCCCACTGCGTCCACGCACGTCATCCCCGACCCGATCCGCACGCGCAAGCTGTTGCTGAACCGCGCGGAGCTGAGCCGACTGGTCGGCGCTGTCGAGCGCAAGGGCTACACCTTGGTGCCGCTGGAAATGTATTGGAAAGCCGGCCGCGCCAAATTGCGCATCGGCCTAGCCAAGGGCAAGAAGGAGCACGACAAGCGCGCCACCTCGAAGGACCGCGATTGGCAGCGTGAGAAATCGCGCCTGATGAAACATTCGAAGCGCTGAGCCCGCCGCGGGCTCGACAAACGCATTTCGTGACTCGCAGCCCTTGTGATCCTGGCGTTTGCCCTTACACTAGCGCCGTTGCCACGAGTGGCGACACCTTACGGGGGCGACCGGCTTCGACGTGGGTGGCGAAACTCCAGGTGCATGCGGAGTTGTAGGTAACTCCTTAAACTGCTTACAAACTTATAGTTGCAAACGACGACAACTACGCTCTGGCGGCTTAATCCCGCCTAACCTCCGCCTGGTATGTGCTTGTGCATCCAGATTGGGGGACGCGCTCACAAGCTCGCGAGTCGGTGTGCTACAGGCCGCCTCGTTAAAACGCTCTGCAGCTGGTCGTTCGTCTTCCCTGCTCCTCGGGTAGCGCGCGGCGAGATACAAAGAGTGAGCTAAGCATGTAGGTCCTGTAGCGTAGTGCTTGCGGACGCGGGTTCGATTCCCGCCGCCTCCACCATCACCTGTTCCGAGGACATCCAAGAAGATCCATAAGTCCTCGGAATTACTCGAAAACCCCGAGAATTCCAGCTTCGGATGACTGCTGTCGTCCGTTGACATCTTAGACCTGTCGGGGGCAACTTCAAGGGGTAACTGGAGGCGACCTGTCGCCGACACGGAGAGTTACCCCAATGCCGTTGACCAACGTTCAGGTCCAAAACGCAAAACCTCGCGAGAAGGATTGGAAGCTCTACGACGAGAAAGGACTGTTCCTGCTCATCCGAGCTGCCGGCCACAAATGGTGGCGGTTCAAGTATCGCTTCGGCGCTCGCGCCGATGGCAAGCCAGGTAAAGCGGAGAAGAATCTTTCGCTCGGCGTCTTCCCAGAAGTCTCGTTGAAGCGCGCTCGCGAGAAGCGAGACGAAGCGCGCCGACTACTCGCCGAGCACATCGATCCCAGCACTCAACGGAAGCAGGAAGAACACCAGAGACGTGTCGCGCAGCTCAACACCTTCGAAGCCGTCGCACGCGACTGGCTCACGAAGCAAAGCTGGGGCGAGAGCCATGGCGCGCGTAACGCGCGAAGATTGGAGCAGCACGTCTTTCCTTGGGTGGGTTCACTCGGCGTCAGCGGCATCAAGCGCGCGCAGATCAAAGAGGTTTTGCAGCGGATAGAGAAGACGGGGCATGTCGAGACTGCCTACCGTGTGCTTCAACTCATTCGCTCGATCTTCGACTTCGCCATCGCGGAGGAAATCTGCGAGCACTCACCCTGCCTGGGATTGTCGAAGACGTTATCGGCTCGCCCTACGCGCCATCACGCGACCATCACTGACCCGAAGCAGGTCGGCGAGCTGCTGAGAGCCATCGACGGCTATGGGGGTACGTTTCCGGTCGCTTGCGCTCTTCGCCTCGCTCCGCTGCTGTTCGTTCGCCCTGGCGAACTTCGACAAGCTGACTGGTCAGAATTCGATCTGGACGGCACTCACCCTCAGTGGCGCATCCCTGCAGCGAGAATGAAGATGCGCGAGCAGCACATCGTCCCGCTCGCGAAACAAGCCGTGGCGATTCTTCGCGAGCTACAGCCTCTCACTGGCCCTACTGGCCTTGTCTTTCCCGGACTGAGAAGCCTTGCGCGGCCTATGAGCGAGAACACCTTGAACGCCGCCCTCCGCCGCATCGGCTACGACAAAGAAACAATGACCGCGCATGGGTTCAGATCGCTGGCTAGCTCGATCCTAAATGAGCAGCACTGGCATAAAGACGCGATCGAGAGGCAACTGGCGCATGGCGAGCGAGACAAGATTCGGGCGGCGTACAACCACGCAGACTACCTACCGGAGCGACGGAAGATGATGCAGGCGTGGGCGGACTATCTGGACGGCCTGCGCGGTGGCGGCCCAATAAAGTAGGAGTCTCCCCATGCCAACAGCACAATCATCGTCCAGCGCGGCCTTTCGCCCGATCACCGGACACATCGCTCCGGATATCTTGGGGTTCTATCGAAACGGCCAGCCAGACTACAAGCGCGTAGCCGACGTGGTGAAACTCACGAAGGAAGATCTCGGCAAGATTTCGAAGGTTTCCAAATCCTCGGTGCGCTTCGATGACGCAATTCCGGCGGCGACGGCGATACGACTGCGCGAGATCGCCAACATTGCGAATCTCGTTGCCGAATTCTTCGACGGCGATATTCATAAGGTCGCGCTTTGGTTTGAGCGGCCGAACCCACGCCTCGGAAACGTATCGCCCCGAACGATGATTCGCGGCGACCGCTACAAGCGCCTTCTGAACTTCGTGCTGGAATCGCGGGAGGCTGCTGACGCATCAAAGCTGAAATCCCCGGCATGGCACAGCGATTTACTGCGAGAGACCGAGCAACGATATGACGCCGGAAAAGAACAACCTGTCGATTGGGCAGCAGCCAAGCGAAAACTGCGCGAACGCCACAAATGAGGCTGGGGATGCTCCGGTCGGCCGTCCAGAATCATCGACGGGGCCGGGAGCGGGTACGGTTGGCGCACCTCATAAGGGGCGGATTTTGGCAGCCCTCCGGCGGTCGCCACTTGCTGATGCCGATCTCCAGATTTCCCGCAAATCATGACGGCGTCCTTCCGCATGCCTTGCACCATTTGCGACGCGCCGCTAATACCCCGGCGACCCATCCATCGAGAGCTTTGATGCCAGTGGCATCAAAGGCTCAGCTACAACTTTACGGCTTAGCAAACGGATTAATAACGGTAAGCCGCTTCTCAATCACCTGCTGATGCTGAAGATCCTCTGAGTAGAGAACGTTGCATCCAGCCAGCAGCGCCGACGCGACGATCACCGAATCGTAAAATGAAAAGCCGTATCGCTCGGCGATTTCACTCCCCTTGTCGTGGTGTTCGATCGTTAGAGGGTGAGTCACGCAGACGGTGCGAATCGTACCCAACATCTCGCGGGCTTCAGCGAACGACAAGCCGAACTTGCGTACCGCGACTGTCGTGAATTCGTTTAGGACTTGAACGCTAATCGCACCCGATCGCGCAAGCAGCACTTCAGCGCGGTCAGCCTTCTCAGCATCGGCCGACAGCAAATACAACAGGACGTTGCTATCGAAAAATGACTCAGCGTCGCTCATTTGCTTCAAGGCGGTCGAACTTGAAATCTTTCGGCATACGACCGCGGAACCGACGCAGCCGAGCTAGCAATTCCTTGGCGTCAGGTGTCTTTTCAATCTCAAGCGCCCGCTTACCCGCCGCGTGCAGAGTCACGTCATCGCCCTCTCGGAGTCCCAAGGCCTCCACGACGGCGGCAGGGAGTCGGATGGCCAAGCTGTTGCCCCACTTCGAGACCTGCATAAAACACCTCTGGATATACACCAATACCAGAGTATATCCGGCGACCCTTGGTACGGCAACCCGAAGGCTTCTTGTTTTTCCACCTCAAATGAGGTTAGTTTATAGGAAGTCCCACCAGGATACGGATATGCCATCGGTACAAGTGATCGTCGAGCCTGCCGCCGTCGCTGCACGGCTCGAAACCATGCAGCTCACTGAAGAAATCTTGCGCGAGTCGCTGTACCAAGCCTACCTCCATCGGGTTCGGTTGACCCCCAATCATCCGCCCAGCTTCCCAGGGCTCGAAATGTGGGGATGGGCAGTCGCCTCGCTGCGGGAGCAATTGCGGTCACGAGACTGGGTGCCCGTGAACTTTGGAAATTACTCACTAACGGTTCATGAAGAACTGGCGCTCGCGATCAACGTTGCCTCTGGCGACGAAGCCACCGGCTACGCGAAAGGCAATCCGACAACCCGATCCAAGAAGGGGCCGAATACCGCCGATGCCGTTGAGGTCAACCGCCAGTCTGATCTATTCGCGGAGCTTTTGCCGCCTCCCCATCCGGAGCAAAGATTAAAGGCCGCGGACTTCACAACTTGGCTGCTTCTCCATCATATCGACATGAGGAAACAGGAGCTTCGAGCCGAGTTGTCACGCCCAACCGAGATGGACGACGACGGAAGGGTGTCGAGATGGACTGATCGCATCATATTGCCGCCTATTTCGTTTGACGGCGACCGAATCGAGCTTGCGCCTCCAGCTGGACCTAGCTCGGATTTCGACATCGAGATCCGCCGAAAGTCCTGAGCCGATCATGTTCAATCCCCAAAGACTCAGCCTCGCCCGAAAGCGGCGGGGCATGAATAAGCGCGCGCTCGCGAAACGGATCGGAGTATCTGAACGTTCGGTGGTCGGCTATGAGACTGGAACCCAAGTCCCCGAATGCCTGACGCTCGCGAGACTCGCTGACGTACTTGAATTTCCGCAAGCGTTTTTCTATGGCGACGATCCAGAATTTCCGACGCCAGACGTTGCAAGTTTTCGCTCGCTGTCCAAGATGACAGCGTCACAGCGCGACACGGCGCTCGGTGCGGGTGCCGTCGCGCTGCTCCTCAATCAATGGATAGAGTCGAGATTTGAGCTGCCGCCACCAGATGTGCCCGATCTCGGCCGCGAACGATCCACCATTCCAAAGGAAGAAGTAGCGTCCACGTGCCCCGACATCGACTACTTGTCCCATGAAAGTTCCCAGGACCCTCAGACTGCAGCGGACATGCTCCGTGTGCATTGGGGACTGGGGGAAGCGCCGATTCCCAACATGATTAAGCTACTGGAATCCAAGGGAGTCCGTATCTATTCCTTGGCGATCGACGCGAGAGAAATCGACGCGTTTTCAATGTGGAAAGGCGGTGTACCTTTCATGTTCCTGAACACGGGGAAGTCAGCGGAGCATTGCCGTTTCGATGCGGCTCATGAGCTCGGTCACTTAGTGCTACATCAGCACGCCCAACCACAGGGAGCCGATCTCGAACGCGAAGCGAATGCATTCGCTTCGTCATTCTTGATGCCGCGCTCAAGCACCCTTGCTCTCGCTCCCCGCGCCCCATCACTTCCCAGCCTAATCAAGCATAAAAAATACTGGGGCGTTTCCGTCGCCGCGTTGAACTATCGACTACACAGCCTGGGTCTGACATCGGAATGGACCAATCGGACTCTATGCATCCAAATCGCCCAGGCAGGCTTTCGCACCAACGAACCTGATCCACTCCCACATGAGAAGTCGGTGGTGCTGGAGAAAGTATTTGCAGCCCTCCGTGACGATGGACTGACCAAGGCGAAGGTAGCCGAGCTACTGGCAATTACGAGTCAGGAGATCAACGAACTTACATTCGGGCTCATGTTGAATGCCCTCAAAGGCGGAGCCAACCACGGGACGGCACAGTCCGCTCGGAGGTCTAAAGCTCATCTGCGGCTCATCACGTAAATGCTGGGAGATGCTAGTCCAACGATCCGTGAGCATCCGCTAACCGCGCTAAAGAAATTCTCCTGACCTATGCAGGAGCATCAGCAGCTTCACTCCATAGCTGTTCAAGATCCACGTCTTCGCTGGCCGGCTGCTTATCTCGATCAAGTCGGTCGACCTGCAGCACCATCGGAAGGTCGAATGCCGTTCCAGTCACAACGCAGCTTCCTTGTGCAAGCCCGGGAATGAGGCTGCGCGACAGCGAATCCAGTGTAGTTATCGTATTGTCGATCAGGAAGAGGTCCCGATCGTTGACCAATCGGTGAATAAAAAAATTGTGAAGCTGCGAAACTATGGTCGGCGAGATATCGGCCGGCCGCTGGCTTGCGATCGTCACAAAAACCCCGAACTTTCGACCCTCCTTGATGATCTCCTCGAACTGCTCCAATCGATAGTCTTTCCAACTCTCGCTTTCACGAGTCGATTGCTGCGAGAGAATATTGTGAGCCTCGTCAATGATCAGATGAACTGTCTTGTCTGGAGGCGTAGCTACCGTGTCCTTGTGAGAGTTGTAGTAGTGCTTAGCGAACAGCAGCGGCAATACCTTTTTTGTCTCGTTGTTGCAACGTCTAAGCGAAATCACTGTAAGCAGCTTATCTGGAGCTGCGGCATCACCCACTGTCAGCACCTTCCTAAGGTTCGACAGGGATGACTCCACCCTCTTCACCAGCGGCTGGATGTGGTCAAACTGCACATATCCATTTATAAGGTCGCCGATGAGCTGTAACGTCACCCTCAACAACAATTGATCAAACGCATCCAAGTTGGTAGCGTCAAGCGTCTCCACGGTTGGCGCGATCTCCGCATCGTACTCTTCCCCATCAGGATCGAAGAACGTATGGCCGCGCATGAACTTAGACTGATGGGAATGCCAGCTCACCTCCTTCAACAAGTCGATTAGTGCGTCGTTCTCTACAATCTTCGCAACGGATCGCATTAGGTCCAGAGCGGCGGCTTTTGGGTGTCCAGCTGAGAACGCATCTCGAAATTTTTTCTTTGCAAAAGCGGTCAATGATCCCGGATTCTTCTCATACCGTCGCCTCCCGTCGATAACCCGATTAAGAAATGGCCGCTGGGTGTTGGGAGTTGCCTGGAAGAGCAGTGACAATGTCTCAAGATCCCAGAACTCCTCAGCCTTCAGTGGAAACACCGCTCCTGGCGGCTGTTCAACTCCTGCATTGGGCGCTTTAGTCGCGAGCGAATAGACCATTTTCGATTCGCCAGGCACCAACTGGTTGCCAGTGTATTCGCCATTAAAGTCGAGGATTACGAACCTGCTTTTGTCAGCTATCGCCGAGAACTTTTGCTCAAACAATACGGTATATAGCTTCGCCAGCGTATTCGACTTGCCGCTGCCCGTGTTCCCAAAAATCCCGATGTGGCTATTGAACAGCCGCTTCCACGGAAGACTGACTGCGATGTCCTCCTTGAGCATTCGGCCAATTTTGAATGGCTTTGCCGACCCAGCTCGGTCAAAAATGGACGCGATGCGCTCCTCCTGTAGAAGGAAAGCCGCGTCCTTAATCATTGGCAAGTACTTGATGCCTTGCTTAAACCCTGTGTGGTCAAAAAATCCAATCGGGCGCGCCTCAACCTTTCGGATATACCCAACCTTGCCATTGGCGCTTTCAACCCGTGCCTCGTCTAGAAACTCACCCTCGACGATACATATGATCTCTCGGAACCCTCTCTGGATCGCGAGATATTCACGGATCGAAACGCCTTTGTACTTCTCACCTCCGTAGAAGAGAGTCTCCTTACTAGAGTCCTCGTCAATTCTCAGGGTGATCTTTGTTCCGTTGACTGCAATCACCTCGCCAACACGAATCGTCATGCGACGTTTGCGGGCACAGCCGCCCCGATAGGGATGACATTGGCTGGCGGCACGTGAATATTCGCCGCAGCCTTAGTATCTGCCGTCGCTTCAGTTCGGCCAGTGAACACCTTGCTATTAAAGGCCGAGAAGTCTAACGGCTCATCATTCTCGAGCATCAAGCATTTTACGTTGCTATGTTGACGGAACTGCGCAGAGATGGCTTCGTGGGAAGACTTCCCATAGCAGCATATGAACACTTGAAGATGGGGGTTGGAGAGGGAACGCTTAACCAAATTTAAGATGTGCTCGTCAGCAAACGAGAAACCAAAGGCAATCAGGACTGCATTCGGCTTCTCAAGCTCATAGCTCAGCAACCGCAACATCTGGTAGTAGTGCTCCTCATATACCGTTTCGTGGAATTTCCATTTCGTAGGATTCACGACCGGAATCCCTTTGTACTTGGCCCAGAAGGCGTCTAGCTGCGCTTGGTCGAATTTGGGGTCAGCCAACTGTTCCAACTTGAAATCGTTATTCATCAACCCGGCCGAGAAGGGCGCGAGCCTCGCCCGTGCGACATCATCCAGCAGTTCCGCATCAGTGTTGATTGAATACTTAACCTCTATCCCATCCTCGGCCTTGCTCCAATAGACCGACCCATGCAGGTGTATGAGATTGATCTGAGGAACGCTACTTTGATGTCTATCGAAGACCCCCGTTTGACAGAGAAAGCTATTGAAGTTGCGAGCCTCCAGCAGTTTCTTGCGAAATCCCCTCGTTCCATCGTTGAGGATTGCGTCCCGGGACGTGGTGTACGAGTGAGGCGTGACCGCTGAAGCGGCGGTCACCGTGAGTCTTGATAGAGTT
>NZ_BLJO01000014.1:672-52795 GCF_009932555.1 Steroidobacter agaridevorans | reverse complement strand
AACTCTATCAAGACTCACGGTGACCGCCGCTTCAGCGGTCACGCCTCACTCGTACACCACGTCCCGGGACGCAATCCGCTGAAGAGTGGGGGAGCTGAGGCGCTGTTGACGACCGACGATCGCTTACGCAATCGAGCGGTCCGGCACCAAGACAAAATTGCGTTGCGGGTTGAGAATCCCGCAAAGTGGTATTCGGAGGTTATCGCACCATGAACGCCGTAGTAGAAGTTATTGATGGCGGCAAAGCGACTCTGCCGGAGTTGCGACAAGCGGGCATCGAGGCGCTTGTAAAAGCTCTCGGACCTGTGGGCATGGCGCGCTTCCTTCAGCAGTTCGATCCGGGCCGGGGTGACTACACGGCGGAGCGGGATGACATTCTCGGAAGCCCTACAGTTGATGAGCTTGTGGACGAGATTGAGCGGCGACGAAAGAACCCATCGACCAGGTAGCTAGGGCATCGCTGCTACTTAGCCGCACCGACTGCGCCAACGGCGGAACGGTCCAAATTCCGCTCCCGCTACCAACCTTCAAAACACAATCCCGCTGTCGGCGATGCTGGCAGCGAGTTTGTTATTTCGGGCTGGGCGCTTTGCCGGCCGAGTAGTCTTATCGTTTGTCGATGCTCGGCGTTGGGATGTTCGCGATTGAGTAGAAAGACCGCCTTTCCGATTCAACCGCAACGAGCGCGCGATATCACAAGCACCGCTTTCGTTCCTCAGTCGCACTCCAACCCCATGCGCACCTTCCCGAACTCGCGCTTGGCCAGCGCCTCCGGCGTGATCCACAGCTGCAGTACGCAGCCAATGTTCTGGAACCACTCGAGGCCGACATCGCCTTTCATTTGAAACAGCAGCACGTCGCTGTCGTGCTCCAGGGGGCCACTCTGCACGGACTCGCCGTAGCCCAGCATCTGATGAATCGCACGGGGCCGGGTCAGCCTGCGCGGGTCCTTTTGAAAGTCCCAGCGCGCTTCGGCTTCGAGGCATTTGCGGAAACTCTCAGGAATTCTTGCCAGCGCGTCCTCGGACTCGGTGGCGCACAGATTGCACACGAGATGGGTGGCAGAGGCCGGATACTTTCGGATGTCGAGGTAGAACTTCTTGCGTTGGAGCGCCTGCGCCGCGGCTTCGAGAGATTTCCAGACCTGGTCATACTCTTTCTGCGTCTGTAAGTCGCAAGGCTCGGAGATCGCGTGCTCGCGAGCGCGTTGAACCCACGATGCCGCGATCTCCTTGAGGCGAGCGAGCTCGGCGAGGACTTCAGGAGGTTGGTTGCGCAGTTTGAAGTCGTAAATCGTATCGATTTCGTGATAGACGCCGCGCGCGCTGTGCAGAATCACTCCCCAAACGAACAGCCACTGCGATCCCGCTGCTTTCACGGCCTCGTGGAAGTAGCCAGGCCACGGTTCCACGCGCTCGTGCGCGAGCTTTTCCTCGAGCTCGTTCAACAGCAGCTCGCGCGCATCCGGCGTCTCGATCGGGTCGAGGGGGTTGTAATTTTCGGCGCCGACGTAGTCGCAGTACGAAGTGAACGCGACGAACTCGATCGGATACTTGAAGCCGATGCCGCGCGGTGGATCGTCGCTGGGCTCCAGCCATTGCCAGCCGCCATCGAGCCAGAACTGCACGCTATGCGTGGGCGGTCGCTCGGGAAACTCGTTGCCGGCGCACGGGTGATACAGCACCACCGCCTCATCGTCATTCGGTGCGTCGTTGCTGGCATCGTAGAAAATGAACAGCGTGCCCGAGCGGGGCATCGGCGTGTCCGGCGGCAATGGCGCCTCGGCCAGATCGATCTGCGCGATGAACATCGGGCTGGCAGTGCCTTCGTGAACATCGATTACCGGCCACGAGAGTTCCGGCGGCAGTCGTGGCAGGCCGCCGAAAAAAGAACGGGCCGGATGATTGCCGCGCACCGGCAGCCCCGAGCGTCTGAGGATCACCGCGGGACGCATTCGCGGTTCGAGAAATTTCGGGACATCCGCCGGCTCGGCCGGGGGCGCCGGCGGCACGAGTGGGGTGGACAAGCGTCTGGCCAGACTCTCCAGCGAGGGCGTTGGGCTCACTGGATCCTTGCCGGCCATTCGCAGGATGGAATTGCGAATGATCTCGAACGCCTTGCGAATATCCATGCCGCCGCTCCCGCCGCTGTTGTTGTACTCGGCGGCGGGCATTATGACGGAGTCGGCGGCGGGTTTGCTATTTCAGCGAGGCGCCAATTAAGTCACATTCGCGGATGCAATCGATCGTGACGTCCTGCGACCTCACCTGCTGCGTGAGCCTGCGGTTGTGTCACGCCGAGGACATGAACCAGATGACCGCCGAGCCAGCCAGAGACGATCAGCGCCGCGACGGCGACCATGGAGATCGCTCGCGGTAGCACGGCGGCGTCGCCATCGGCTTGCAGGCGCAGCCAGAAATTCACGGCCTGCGCGGCGACGATGGCGAGGTTCAGCACCAAGTGATACGTGCCGACTCGGTGTGCTCGCTCATCGTGCAGGCCCAGGAAGTCGATCAGGCCGGGCAGGGCGGCGAGCAAGGCGCCGACGATTCCTCCGGCCAACGTGAAATAGGCCGTGACCGCCCAGCGGGTGTCGCCGGTGTAGACGAACACGAAATCACAAACCAACGAAAAGACCCACAACCCGATCGGGACGGTCACGAGCATGGCATGGTGGGGTGCCCGGCCACAGTGATGCGCGTACTCATAGAAAGCTCCTCGGTTTGCCGCCCGGGACGACCATGGATGTCCGACGCGGCCTACGCCCTGGAAACGTTTCAGTGCATCGAAAGTTGCTGGTGCATGGCAGCTAACTCAGGGCTGCAACGCCTCGATCGGCTGAATCGCCAGCGCCTGCCGCACATGTCTAAGCGTCGCTAGCGTTGTAACAAACAACGTCGCCGCGCCGGCAATCGCCAACGGCATGACCAAGCCGACGCCCATATCGACGCGGTCGACGAAGCCGGCCAGGTATCGCCCGCCGAGCCACGTTGCGAGAGGCAAGCCGATCACGGCGGCAACGAGCAGCGGCGGTACGAATTCCAGGCCTAGCTGGCGGATGATCGCGACGTCGTCGGCGCCGTGCAGTCGTCGTAGGACGAGCTCCGTACGTCGTCGTCGCACCGTATCGGCAATCAGTGCGTAAGCACCGAGCATCGCGACACCGACCGATAGCAGTGCGACGGCAGTCAGCATCGTGGTCAGTTGTTGCTCCTGTTCGTAGACTGAAGCGAGCTGATCGTCGACGGATTGGATGTCATATAACAATCGCGGGCCGTGGGCCTTCCATAGATCGTCCAGTGTCTGGCGCAGTGTCGTCAGGTCATTGCCGTGGACCGTCACGTCCCACTGAGGCTTGTCACTAAGCAGGAACGCTTGCGGTAGTGCCGGATCGCGTGCGGATTCGAGCTTCACGCTCTTCACCACAGCGACGACGCGTCTTACATCGGAGCCTTCTTGCAGGAAGCCGCCGCCACCGCGAATCAATTCGCCGATCGCGGACTGTGGATTGGAAAAACCGAGCAAACGCGCGGCTTTCTCATCGATCGCGACGTGAGCTTCTCCTGTGCCCAGCGTCGGTGTGCCGGCCAGCAGCGTCATGCCGTAGGTCGAGAAGAAACCCGGCGAAACAGTCGTCACGCGCAACACCTGCCTGTGCTGCGAGCGGCTGACGTGCAACTCGTTCGGTCCCTCGGTGTCCCCGGCGGGTCGAGCATTGCTGAATGCCCAACTCTTGATCGCCGGATGACGATCGAGCGCGGCGGTGAAGGCGCTCATGCTGGGAATGGCCTCCGGATCCACCATCACGCCCAGCCACAAGCGGTTGTGAGTGTCGAAGCCGCGGTCCAGGCTCAGCAGATATCGCTGCTGTTGAGTCAGCACGCCGGCGAGTGAGAGCAGCAGCACGACGCCGCTAAGCTGAACCGTCAACAGAGCCTGACGAACGCGACGTCCCCACGGGCCTTCGCTGGCGGTGCGACCTTGCAGAGCCGGGGCAGGCGGCTGGCGCAGAGCCATCGATGCAGGCAACGCAATTGTGAGTGCGAGCAACACGAGCACACCGATGGCCAACCCCAGCACGACGCGCAATGGCAGTGGATCGGCAACGGATTGCTCCGGTGGCAGGCCCACCCAAGTTGCGACAGCAGGCGTCGCCCACCACGCGATCAACAAAGCACCCGTAGCGGCCAGCAGCAGCGATATCAGAACTTCGAGACTCCACAGTCGCACCAGCTGCGGACCGTCTGCGCCGAGACTTCGACGCAATGCTGTTTCTCGTTGTCGCTGCAGCAAGGTGGCGGTCTGCAGATTCATACAATTGAACGCGGCCATCAGCAGCAGGAGCGCGCTGGCGGCTGCGACGGTCCCGAGCAATCGCCAGCGCTGCTCATTGCCGGCGCCTTCGAAAGGTAACTGAGCGAGCGTGATGCCGCGAAAATAGGCGGCCTCGCGGCCAGCTTTCCAGTCCGCAGGCAATTGCGCATACAGCGGATTGGCCTTGAACGCCTCGCGCATCCAGCCGGCCACTTGATCGACCGAGCTTTCCGGGCGCAAGCGTGCAAACACGCGACCGTTGATTGCGAAGATCGCCGCGAGCTCTTGCTCACTCATCGGATTCGCCGGCGAGTCGAAACCAACCATGGCCCAGGCATTGCCGACCATCGGATTCGCTCTGCCAAGCGGCGTTCGCGGATCGGGATCCGGGATGACTGCGGTAACGGTGTAGACGCCGCCACGTGCATCGATGCGCCGGCCGATGGCCTGCTCCGGTGAAATATCTCCCCACAG
Source organism: Steroidobacter agaridevorans (assembly GCF_009932555.1). Lineage (GTDB taxonomy): Bacteria > Pseudomonadota > Gammaproteobacteria > Steroidobacterales > Steroidobacteraceae > Steroidobacter > Steroidobacter agaridevorans. The sequence goes on along the minus strand of NZ_BLJO01000014.1, from coordinate 48,007 downwards.
CTTGCGCATGAGATCGAGAGTGATCGCGATCGCGTCTCGTCGAGTCAGCGTGCTCTGCAAATCGCCCCGCAATGAAGTGAGGCTCAGCAACGGCACCACATCCGAATCGGCGATCAACAGCAACGCCGATTGCTTCCGGCCCTCGATATCGATGTCCAGGCCATTGGCGCTGGTGCGACTGATGAGATCCAGCGGCACGCGGCGTTCCTTCAACATCGTGCCGAACGACAGGGGCGAACCGGTGAACCACGGGCTCGGTTGGCCCGGGGGATTGCCTTTCATATCGAGCAGCACAATGCGTTCGGGATCGGCAATGGTCGGATCCGGTTCGGCGAGCGCGACGGCAAGCAGCGCCACGATCGAACACGCAGCCATCGCAACCATCAGGCCGCTGACTGCTGCGAACGTCGATGCGCTTCGACTCCGGGCGCCGCGCCAGGCATCCAGCAACAGTGCTTTCATCAGAGCTGGTCCGCGTACGTGTCCACTAACACTCTGCCGTCGAGCAATCGCACTCCGCGTGAGGCGAGCGCTGCATGCTCGGCACTGTGTGTCACCATCACCAGCGTCGTGCCTTCGTCGTTCAGTTCGCGTAGCAGCCGCATCACCTCCTGGCCATGAGCGCTGTCGAGGTTGCCTGTGGGCTCGTCTGCCAGCAGCAGGGCGGGGCGCGAGGCAATGGCGCGAGCGATCGCTACGCGCTGCTGCTGGCCACCGCTCAACTGACTCGGATGATGATCGGCGCGATGACTCAGTCCCAGACGTTCGAGCACTTCGGCGACGCGCTGACGCTGCGCTTTCCCCGACAGCTCGCCATAGCGCAGCGCCAGCTGCACGTTGTCATGCACGGTCATTTCATCGACCAGATTGAAACTCTGAAAGACGAAACTGATCCGGCCGCGACGGATTGCCGCGAGCTCGCGTGAGGAGCGGGCGGCGACCTCTTCGCCTTGCAGCCGGTAGCTGCCGCTCGTGGGCACATCCAGCAAGCCGAGCAGGCCGAGCAACGTCGATTTGCCGCAGCCCGAAGGGCCCGTGATCGCGACGTATTCGCCGGCTTCGATCTGCAAATCGATCCGGTCCAGCGCCGTGGTCTCGACCTGTCCGGTTCGATAACGTTTGGTGACTTGCGTCAATTCGATCATGGCAATGCGAGCCTCGCGGCATCGGCTGGAGGTTGGGAGATCAGGACTTCATCGCCTGGCTGCAAGCCCGCCAGCACTTCGACCTGGCCGGCGGCACGCCGACCCAGACGAACATTGCGACGGACGAGTTGCTCGCCGTCGCGAACATAGACTTGGCTTTGCACGCCTGGGCCGTCGGGCAGAATCAGTGCGGTCGAGGGCAGGCTGAGTTGCAAGCGTGTTTCCAATGTTTGTCCGGGACGCAGATTCGGAGGCGGCGAAGCATCGTCCGGCCACTGCAGCAGCACGCGCACTTTGCCATCCTGAACTTGGGGCAGCGTCTGCATCAGTTTCAGCACGCCCATGGTGCTGTTGGCTTGCAGGCCCGGTTCCAATCTCGGCAGATAATACTCATCGATATCGGCCTCCAGCTGCATCCCGCCGCTCACGTCATCGATCCGACCGAGGCGATCGCCGGGCCGGACGCTCGCGCCCACCTGCAAACGAAAGCCGCTCAACCTTCCTGCCGTCGGTGCGCGCTGAGTCAAACGATCGCGTGCACGCTCGAGCAGTTGCAGTCCGCGTTGCAGACCTTCCACAGCGCGCGCCATCTCATCCAGCGAGCGTTGGCGGATTTCGGCTTCGAAGCGCTGGTCTTCCCGGGCCTGTTCCAGCAATTGCGTCGCCAGCGCGTGCTGACGTTCCGCCTGCTCCAGCGCCGCCACCGACATGAATCCGTCATGCGTCAACTTGGCTATGCGTCGATATTCCGACTCCGCCTGCTGCTGTGACGCTCGTAACTGCGCAAGCTCGCGTCGACTTTGCGCCAGACTCGCCGCTTGCTCGCTCCGCTGTACCGAGACATTGGCGATCTGCTGCGCGACCTCCGCGCTTCGTTCCAACAAGAGCTGCTCCTGCTCGGGGCTATGCAACTGATAGAGCGGTACGCCGGCCTCCACCCATTCACCTTCCCGTGCGAAGACGGCCTCCACACGACCGGCCTCGGCCGCATCCAGCAGCACCGACCGGATCGGCTCGACACGGGCGCGTATCGCCAGCTCGTCCCGGAATTCGCCCGCAACCACCTTCGCCAGCTGCGGAACGTCGACCACTTGGAGCTGCGAAGGCCGCTGCCAGAACAGGACGGCAATGACAATCGCCGCGACCACGGCGATCGCGAGATGTCGCAGATTCCGCTGCCAGGGAGGCGTCATCGGCAGCGGACGGTCCATCGAAGCGCCGCTGTGGAGGGCGCTCGGATCGACGGCATGCAGGGGCGATTTCAGGGGCATCGGGCGCAGCCTGCGACCGGAGGCTCGCTCGAGCCAAGCCCCCTGTCCGGTTTCGAACACTGCGCTGGCGCGCGGCCGACTCGGGCTGCGAAGATGCGCGTCGTGTCCGATACGCCGTCGCCATCGATCCTGCTGCTCGACGACGATCCCGATGTGGGGATCGCCGCTCAGCTGCTATTGCAGCGACGAGTCGCGCCCGTCGTGTGCTTGCGCCGGCCAGCGGAGTTGTTTGCGGCGCTCGATCGGCTGCAGCCGGCGGTGCTGCTGCTCGATCTCAACTTCGGTCCCGGCCGCACCGATGGCGCGCAGGGCCTGCGTTTACTGGCGGATGTCTGTGGCCGGACCACGCCGCCGGTGGTGGTGGTGCTGACCGCGTACGCCGATATCGATCTGGCGGTACAAGCCATCAAGCGCGGGGCTTTCGATTTCATCACCAAGCCGTGGGACAACGTGCGTCTGATCGCCACTTGCACGGAGGCGTTGCAGAGATCGCAGGCCACGCGCGATGGGCAGCCGGCGCCACCCCCCAAACCAACCGAGCCGCTGCGGCCACTGGCCGAGCAAGAGCGAGCCGCCGTGGTCGCCGCCATGGCAGAGGCGCAGGGAAATCTCAGCGCCGCCGCTCGAGCGCTCGGCTTGTCACGCGCGGCGCTATATCGACGCCTGGAAAGGTATGGCCTTTGAGAAGTCGCGACTTCTGATCGGCGCAGCACTGCTGTTTGCTGCCGGAGCCATCGCCGCTTCAGCGGATGCTTCGACACGCACGTGGATCACCGCTTCGGTGCTGGTGCTTGCGGCTTTCGCGGGCCTCTGGCCACTCACGCGATCACGTTTATCGGCATCGCCCGCGCCCGAACCGCCGCCGCATCCGGATGCACGGCGATTGTCGACGTTGCAGGTTCAGCTGGAACATTTGCCGGTCGCCGCCTGGATTCAAACAGAGCAGGCGCTCGAGCCTTTGACCAGTCGCGCTCGCCGCCTGTCGGCGCCGGGCGGTGTGCGTGATCGCGACGTTGTGAATCAACTATTACGTAGCAGCGAGCGCAACGGTCCCGTGACTTTGGACACCGAGAGAGGCAGCGAGCGCTGGCAACTGCAGCGTCAGGTGCTGGCGGTCGAAGGCAAGGCGCAGACGTTGATTGCGCTGACGCCGCTGGAGCAGGAACTGGAGTCAGAATCGCTGCATGCGTGGCAGCAGCTCTTGCGAGTATTGACGCACGAGATCATGAACTCGCTCACGCCCATCAAGAGTCTCAGCGAAACGGCTGGCGGCTTGTTGAGCGAGCCGGACGGCAAGGCCGACTTGCGGACTGCACTCGATGCGATCGCGCGTCGTGCCGACAGCTTATCGAGCTTCGTGAACAACTATCGCAAGGTCAGCCAATGGCCGCAGCCGACGCTGGCGCCCGTCGACCTGGCCGCGCTGTTCAAACGGCTGCAACAGGCAGTGGCGCAAACATGGGCGGCGCGCGGTGGAGAGATTTCATTCGAAGTGAGTTCGCCGGGGTTGCGCTTGATGGCGGACGAAGGGCAGCTCGAGCAGGTGCTGCTGGCGCTCATCAATAACGCGGAGCAGGCGACGGCTGAGCAGTTCAAGCCGCAGGTGTGGGTGCTGGCGCGCCAGAGCCGTGGCGGGCGGTTGCAGATCAGCGTTCGCGACAACGGCTCGGGCGTACCGGCCGGATTGGAGCGGCAGATCTTTCTGCCTTTCTTCAGCACTCGCGAGGGCGGTCAGGGCATCGGGCTGACGGTGGTCCGGCAGCTGATGTTCGGGATGGGCGGCCGCGTGCGCCACGTCCGGCCGCTGGAAAGAGGGGCGATGTTCGTGCTGAGCTTTTGATCTCGGCCGCGTGTCCCCCTATCCTACGGCTGAGCGATGAGCCGTACCGCACCTCCAATCAAACGCTTCCTGGCAGTCTTAGTGGCAGCAGCCGTGCTGGCGTACTTTGCTGCCTGCGCTCAGCTCGATCCGCGCCCGCACATCGCCGAAGAAATCGCCTTGGCGGTCGCTGACGACGCGCCACTGGATCGGGCGACCGCGGCCGTCGAGGCGAGCCATCCGGAGGAATCGGCATTTCGATTGGTCGTCGAAGGCACCGAAGCGTTTGTCGTTCGAGTTCAAACCGCGCGCATGGCCAAGCGCAGCCTCGATGTTCAAAGCTATATCTGGCATGCCGATCTCACGGGCATGTTCTTCGCGAACGAACTGCTCCTGGCCGCGGACCGTGGAGTGAAGGTGCGGGTGCTGCTGGACGATGTCGACGCGCGCCGGAACAACGATGCGATTGCCGCGCTCTCGGCGCATCCAAATATCGAGGTCCGCACGTTCAATCCGTTCGCATCGAGGCGAGGAACGCTCAGCTTGATCGCAGAGGGTCTGCGCAGCTTCTCGCGCGTCAATCGACGCATGCACAACAAGAGCTGGATCGCGGATAACCGGCTCGCGGTCGTCGGCGGCCGCAACATCGGTGACGAATACTTCAGCGCCAGCGACGAGGTGAACTTCGTCGATCTCGATTTCGCGATGATTGGCCCGGTCGTGCGCCAGGCGTCGGCGTCGTTCGACGAATATTGGAATTCGCCTTCCGCGTATCCGATGCAAGCGCTGGATCCCGACAAGGTCAGCATCGAGGCGTTGGACCGCTTGCGGCCGAAATTGGCCGCGCAGGCAGCACGGGCGGAAGACAGCCCGTATGCCCGGGCGTTGCGAGCCAACGATGCGATCAACCGCATGGTCGAGGGCGATTGGCCGATGCAGTGGGCGCGCAAATATCAATTCGTGGCGGACGACCCCGATAAAGTCACGATGAAAGAACGCGACGCGAAGCGCGCGCAGGTTTCAGCCGCGCTCGTGCCCGTAGCGCAGGCGGCACAGACGCGCTTATCGATCATCTCTCCCTATTTTGTCCCCGGCGACAACGGCACAGCATTGCTGACCAGCGCTGCTCGCAGCGAACGCAACGTGCGCGTGCTGACCAATTCCCTCATTGCAAACGACGTGGCAGCCGTGCACGGCGGTTACTCGCGTTATCGCGAGCCATTGCTCGAAGCGGGAGTGCAGATTTGGGAGTTGAAGCCCCTGGCGGCCAGCAAGGCCGACTCCAGCTTCTTCGGATCGTCCGGCGCGAGCTTGCACACCAAAGCGCTTGCCGTGGATGGCCGGACGCTCTTTGTCGGCAGCTACAACCTCGACCCGCGCTCCGCTTGGTTGAACTGCGAGCAAGGCGTGCTCGTCGAGAACGACGTACTGGCGCAGCAGCTCGAACAGATCTTCCAGAAACAAACCGATGGCGAGCATGCGTGGCATGTGGCGCTGGAGGAGGGGAAGATGTCGTGGAGCGATGGCAGGGAGCGGCTCGACAAAGAACCGGACGCGTCGCTCGGCCGGCGCTTTCAGGCCTGGTTCGCCCGCGCGTTCCATCTCGACGCGCAGTTGTAAATCAGGTTTGTTTACCACGCGCTGTGTCGAGCGCGTTCCTCAGCGTGTCGGCCCAGCTGGCAATGATGCGTCGTGCGTCGGCGCTGTTGGTCACCGAAGTGGTCCATTGCCACATCATGCCGTCATCTTCGCGTCGATCGAAGGCTCTGGCCAGCAATGTGCCGGTGACTGAGTCGCGCAGCTCCGCGATCAACGTCATCTCGCCGGAGTCGGCAGTAAAAGTGCGCACGCGTCCGGCGGTCTGCATGGAGACGTCGGGCGCGGTGATATAGAGATTGACGATGGCGGGCCGCACTTCGAGAACGTCGGCCGCCGGCTCGGTGACGAGCTGATAACCGCCCTCGGTCTGCAGCTCCTTGACCATGACCTCGGCGAACAGTTGCGCCAGCTCCTGGCGGATTTTTTCGCGATCCGGCTCGTTCATCCGGTACAGATCCGAATTCTGATCCGGCTTCCAGTTCTTGCTGAACTCGACGTAGACCGGCCGCACCAGCAGCTTGTTGTACGGAGTCAGGTTCGCGCCGGGCCGCCGATAGACCGCATCCACGCCTTTGACCTCGGCACGCTGCAGCCCTTCCTGGGTTGACAGCTCATCGATGGGAGACTGCTTCGTGGTCTGGCAGGCGACGAGTCCGCAAACAGCGGTCGCCGAGAGCAGCAGGGCCAGGGAGGGATGGAGTGGCTTCATCGGCCCGTTATAAGCGCGAGCCCCGGCCGATCCATCCGTGCAAGGGGATTGAAAGCGTGCCGATTTCGGCGGCGGGAGGGGGGAGGATTTAGACTGTCGCCCAGTCTTAAACGCACCGGAACTGTGCCCCGGGCGCGCACGAGTTATGTCCAACCTTGACCCACAGAATCGACTGGTGGAGTGGTTTCGCCGCTGGCGGACCCCCTTGCGTCGATTCCTGGCGAGCCGCAACGCCGTGCGTCCCGCCGATTTCGACGATGTGGCGCAGGAGGTGTTCCTGCGCCTGCTGCGTTATGACGCGGCTCAGATCGTCGAACACCCGCAGGCGTACCTGTTCAAGATGGCGTCGAACGTCGCTGCGGAGTGGAGCATCCGCTCCAGCAACCGGCTGCTCCACGAGCCCCATTGGCTCGCATCGCTGGCGGCCGAAGACAGTCCGGAGCAGGCGTTGGATTCCGAGGCCGCGCAGCGGGAGATCCTGCGCGCGCTCAACACGTTGTCACCGCGCGAGCGCGCCATATTGAAGCTGTATTTCGAGGAGGGCCTGAGCCAGGCGGAGATCGCAATCCGGCTCAATGTTTCTTTTCGGATCGTGCGGCGTGACTTCGAAAAGAGCTACGGCAAATTGCGACGCGAGCTCAACGACGAATTGATCAGAGCGCTCCAGTATGGACACGAATGACCGGCGCGCCCGCGCCACCCACGAGGCAACCCAGTGGTGGAATCGGCTCAGCATCCAGAAGCCGACGGAAGTCTCGCAGTCCGAGCGTGAGCTGTTCACCGAGTGGTTGCGTGAGTCGCCGCTGCATGTCGCGGAATTTCTGCGCGTCGCGCATGTTCACGATTCGCTGGAGCGATTCAAGCTCTGGAATGAGGTGGAGGTCGGTGGCGCCGAGGCGCCCGACAATATCGTGCACCTTTGCGATGTCGACGAGCGTGCGCCCGAGGAATCGAACGTCGATCGCGAAGCTCGCTCGCGAGTCCGCACCTGGGCAATCGCCGCAAGCAGCTGCCTGATCGCAATCCTCGGTGCGTGGTTCGCGTTGAGCCTTCGCGGCGATGTGCTCGAGTCGAAGCTGGCCGAGCGACGGCAGGTCATGCTCGAAGACGGCACGGTCGTACAGCTGGAGCCCGAGACCCGATTGCGAGTGAAGTTCGAGGACAAGCTGCGTCGAGTCGAGCTCGAACACGGGCGCGCGCTGTTTCGCGTGGCCAAGAATCCGCAGCGGCCATTCCTGGTCAGCGCCGATCAAACATCGGTGCGCGCAGTCGGCACCGCCTTCGGGGTGGAGAGCGGAGCGCGAGGCGTGGTTGTGACTGTCGCCGAAGGGAAGGTGGCGGTGACCGATTCTCCCAAGGCGCAAGCCGATGGCGCTGAGATCTATCTAACGGCCGGACAGCAAGTGACGGTGCAGGATTCCGGCGCCGTGGCTCCGGTGCGAGTCGTCGACACCACGCGCGCGCTCGCCTGGGCGCAAGGTCAGCTCGTGTTCGAAAACGACACGCTGGCCGACGTGATCCAGGAGTTCAATCGCTACAATCGTGTGCAGCTGAGCATCGACGATGCGCAGCTTGCCGCTCGCAAGGTCAGCGGCGTGTTCGAGGCCACCGATTCGGAGACCTTGCTGGCGTTCATCCGTGAGAGCGGCGCCGAGATCAGCATCACTCGGACCGATGCAGGGATCGTCATCGGCACGCACGCTCGATGAAATTTCCGTGCGCACGACGGGGGGAGGAATCGAACCCTCGGCCAGTCTTCTGCCTGCCCATACATTCATGCTTAACAGGGGCGGGGAGAAAAATCATGCGGATCGGCGTGGCATCGGCGCTTGCTTGTGTCGGGATCGTGAGTGTTTCTCTGGCGGCGGAGTCCAACGCCGCCATTTTGCGGCATAACCTGCACATTCCCCGACAAACGTTGGATGTGGCCCTCAAGGATCTCGCCCAACAAACCGGCTTGCAGATCGTTCGCTTCAGCGATGCCGTGAAGGGCGACGCGATGGTGGGCCCGCTCAACGGCAACTACTCCGCCGAGCAGGCGCTGCGAGAGTTGCTTGCTCCCACGGGCCTGACGTATCGGCCGCTCAACGATCGCGCATATATTGTCGTCACGACGCAAGAGCTGACACAGAAGTCGGGTGCTGTGACCACGGCGCGAGAGAGCCTGGCGCTGCCGCCCGACGTCTCACCCCAGTCGTTGCAGCTCGCGCAGGCGGAACCGCCCGTCGTGAGTGGCGGCATACCGGCTGAAAACAGCCCGCCGGGCAAGGCTCCGTCGAACGAAGCGGCGGCGCTCGAAGAAATCATCGTCACGGCGCAGAAGGTCGAGGAACGTCTGCGGGACATTCCCATGTCGATCACGGCGATGACGAGCCGCGACCTGCAGGCGCTCGGCGCCACGCAGTTCGTCGACTTTGCCAACACGGTACCGAGCTTGAATTTCACCAGCAGCGGCGTGGGTCAGACCCAAGTCAATCTGCGCGGCATCACAAGCGGCTACAACGTCTCGCCGACCGTCGGTATCTATGTGGATGACGTGCCTTACGGTTCGAGCACCGCGTTCACATCGAGTGCGCAGCTGGCGCTGGATGTCGGCTTGTTCGACATGAGCCGTGTCGAGATTCTGCGCGGCCCGCAAGGAACCTTGTACGGAGCCAGCACGATGGGCGGCCTGGTGAAGTACGTGACGAATGTTCCGAACACCACGGCGTACAGCGGCACCGTGCGAGCCAATATTTCGAGCACGCAGGATGGCGGTGTGGGTTACGACGCAGCGAGCGCGGTCAACATTCCGCTTGCCGATGACAAGGCAGCGCTGCGTGCCAGCGGCTTCTATACCCACAACGGCGGCTACGTCGACAATGTCGCGCTCAATGACGAAGACGTGGATGCGGCGGACATGTACGGCGGTCGCGTCGATTTCCTGTTTGCGCCGACCGATCGTTTGTCGGTGCGGGTCACGGCATTTGCGCAAGATATCGACCGCGACGGCTCGATCGCAGCCGACTTCAATCGCACCACCGGTGTCGCCATCGACGGCGAGCTCGATCAGCGGCGCGCAATGGTAGAAACCTTCGAGCAGAGCTTCCGTCTGGCCAGCGCCACGGTGAAGTACTCGTTCGACTTCGCCACCCTGACCTCGATCAGCAGCTATCAGACGGTGCGCAGCGATGCCATCACCGACTTCTCGGCGTTGTACGTTCCGGCGTTCGGCGGCCCCAGCGCCTTCAGCGCCATCGGCCTGGCTCGCAATGCCGATACGGACAAGTTCACACAGGAGCTGCGCTTGTCTGCTACCGGCCCGGTCGTCGACTGGTTGATTGGCGGCTTCTACACCAAGGAGGACAGCGAGCAGTTCCAGCAACTGCTGCCGTTCGACCCGACCGGCGCGCCGTCGCCCGTGAACTTCCTCACCCTGACGATCCCGAGCAAGTATGAGGAATACGCTGCGTTCGGCAACATCACTTTCCATGTCACGGACAAGCTCGATGTGACAGGCGGCGTTCGCTATGCCCATAACGAGCAGCAGCAAGCACAGCTCGGTTCGGGATTGTTGGTGGGTGTGGTGCCGGTGCGTCGGGACAGCGACAGCGTGCCGACCTATCTTGCGAACGTTCGTTATCGCGTGAACGACAACTTCATGCCGTATCTGCGCTTCGCCACGGGTTATCGCCCCGGCGGCCCGAACGCGGTGGTGAACAATCTGAACGGCGAGCCCATGGCCGATCCGACGTTCGATGACGACCGGCTCACCAGCTACGAGGCAGGCGTCAAGTTCGGCAGTGCCGACCGCCGCTTCAACGCGGACATCGCCGTGTATCACGTCGATTGGAAAGACATGCAGATCACCGCGATCCGCAACGGTCTGGGCGTGATTGCCAACGCCGCGAAAGCGCAAAGCGAAGGCGTGGAGATGACGCTGACGGCGCTGCCGGTGCCTGATCTGACCGTGATGGGTACGTTTGGCTATACGAATGCGGAGCTCGCGGCGGACGCCCCGGATCTTGGTGGTGTGAAAGGCGAGTCGTTGCCGGACACACCGGAAGTGACGGCGGCGCTGTCGGCTGAGTATCGCTTTGGCCTGGCCAGCTACGACGCGTTCGCCGGCGGCACCGTACGGTACGTCGACGATAGACACGCCAACTTCGATCTGAGCACCGGCATGCCACAGTACGAGCTGCCGGACTACACGGTGGTCGATCTTCGCACCGGCCTCACGTTGGGCGGCACGCGCTTCCAGCTCTACTGCAAGAACGTCACTAACGAGCGCGGTCAGCTGTCGGCGATCACGGGCACGTCCTTGTTTGGCGGTCCCGCGAACGTCAGCATCCTGCAGCCAAGGACTTACGGTCTCGGCGTCGATGTGAGCTTCTGATCGTGCTCGCACGGTTGAAGAGGGCCGCCCTCGCGGCGGCCCTGCTATGCGCGTCTACGGTACTCGCCGATCCGGCGCCCGAGCTGACGAAACCCGACGTCGATGCCTGGCTCGATGGGTTCGTGCCGTATGCGCTTCAGCAAGGAGACATCGCGGGTGCGGTCGTCGTCGTGGTTAAAGATGGCAGCATCCTGACGCAGCGGGGCTTCGGCTATGCCGACCTCGCGGCACACGAGCCCATGGACCCCGAGCGTACATTGATGCGCGTGGGCTCGATCTCGAAGTTGTTCACGTGGACGGCACTGATGCAGCTGGTCGAGCGTGGCCAGGTATCCCTCGATGCCGACGTGAACTCGTATCTCGATTTCCGGATCCCGCCGCTCGATGGCCAGCCCATCACTGTGCGCAACCTGATGACGCACACGCCGGGATTTGAAGAGCAGTTGAAGAACGCGGTGGCATACGATCCCGCGACGGCGCCGAAGTTTGAAACGCTGCTGAAGCGCTGGACGCCAGAGCGGATCTTCGCGCCTGGGACGACGCCGGCGTATTCAAACTACGCGACGGCGCTGGCCGGCTACATCGTGCAACGAATCTCCGGCGTGCCGTTGGAAGATTACATGGACACGCATGTGCTCGGTCCGCTCGGCATGACGAGCTCGACATTTCGTCAGCCGCTGCCGAGTGAATTGCAACCGAGGATGGCGAAAGGATATGCCGCGGCGTCCGGGCCTGCGCGTCCGTTCGAGATCATCGGCCTCGCGCCCGCGGGCGCTCTGTCGGCGCCTGCGACCGACATCGCGAAATTCATGCTGGCGCATCTGAATCAAGGAAGGCTGGGCGAGGCCGAGATTCTGCGAGCGGAAACGGCTCAGCTGATGCACGGAACGCCGCTGACCATTCTGCCTCGCGTGGATCGCATGCTCCTCGGCTTCTGGGAGGCGAATTACAAAGGCCGGCGCGTGATCGCACACGGCGGCGACACGCAGTGGTTCCACAGCGATTTGCGGCTCTACATCGATGACGGCGTCGGCATGTTCGTCGCGTGCAACAGCATGGGCAAGGGCATGGCCGCGATCGACATGCGTATCGAGCTGTTCGAGGAGTTTGCGAATCGATATCTGCCGGTCCCGGAGTGGAGCGCCGGCCCCGGGGTCGATGAGCAGACGGCGGGGGAGCATGCGCAACTCATGGCCGGACACTACGTCAACTCGCGGCGCTCCGAGTCCAGTTTCATGAGCCTGCTCAATCTGGTCGGCGCTATCGACGTGATCGACTATCGCGACGGCACGATCGGCGTGTCGATGGTTCGCAATGGCTCGGGCCAGCCACGACGCTGGCGTGAAGTGCAGCCGTTCGTGTGGCAGCTCGACGGCAGCCCGCGATTGCTGTCGGCGGAAGTGCGAGATGGAGCGGTCGCACGATTTTCGTTCGACGAAGTCTCGCCGTTCATGATGTTCGAGCGGCCTGCGCCGTCGAGAGCGAGCTGGTTGACGCCTGCATTTCTCGCTTCACTGATCGCGATGGTTGCCACAGCCGTCGCATGGCCCCTCGGTGCACTCATGCGTCGACGCTACGGCATGGTGGACACGCGCTCCGCAGCAGACGCGAAGGCCTATCGGTGGTTGCGAATCGCTGCCATTACAACTGTCGCTATGTGGCTGGCGTGGATCGCGACCATCGGCACGATGATGTCCGACCTGTCGAATCTGTCGGAGAAGTTCGATACCTGGCTGTGGACGCTGCGCGTTCTTTCCATTGTCACGCTGCTGGGCGGAGTGATCGCCGCTCTCTGGCACGCGAAACGTGTGCTTCGCGGTGAGCGGCGCTGGTACGCGAAGGTATGGGCGCTCGCGATGGTGTTGGCGATGAATGTGAGCCTGTGGATGGCCGTCGCCTACAACGTGATCGCTTCCGGCGTGAACTATTAGTCGAGAGTCTGCATGGAAATCGATGTTCGAGTGGAGCGCCTGCCGCTGCGGGCGCCGGTTCGCATCACGGGCTACACCTTCATCGAAGTGCCGGTGATCGTGGTCGAGCTGCGGGAGGGAGAGCATGTGGGCCGAGGCGAAGCGGCGGGCATCTACTATCGAGCCGAATCGCCGCAGCGGATGATCGCTCAGATCGACGCGATCCGGCCGGTGCTGTCCGCGGGCGCGGACCGAAGCATGCTCGCTCATCTGCTGTTGCCGGGCGGTGCTCGGAACGCGCTCGATTGTGCGTTCTGGGATCTCGAGGCGAAGCGCACAGGCAAGCCTGCGTGGCAGCTCGCCGGGCTGCAGGCGCCGGTCCCCAAAATCACAACGTATACGCTGGGAGCGGATGATCCCGATGCAATGGCGCAACTCGCGCGCACCTATCCGCAGGCGCGTGCTCTGAAACTCAAATTGACCGGTGAGCCGATCGATGCCGAGCGGGTGAGGGCGGTTCGCGCGGTGCGGCCCGATGTGTGGTTGGGAGTCGATGCCAACCAGGGCTTCGGCATGGACTCGCTGCGGCAGGTGATGCCGGCATTCATCGCGGCCGACGTTCGTTTGATCGAACAGCCGGTGCCGCCGGCCTTGGATGACGGCTTGCCCGGTCTGCAATCGCCGATTCCCATCGCCGCCGACGAGAGTGTGTTGTGCCTGGCGGATCTGCCGCGCTGTGTGGGCCGCTTCGATGCGATCAACATCAAGCTCGACAAATGCGGCGGCCTGACCGAAGCGCTGGCGATGGCGCGCGTCGCGAAGGTGCTGGGCTTCAAAGTCATGGTGGGCAACATGGGCGGCAGCTCGCTCGCCATGGCGCCGGGGTTCCTGCTGGCGCAGTTGTGCGATCTGGTCGATCTCGATGGCCCGCTGGTGCTGGCCAACGATCGCTCGCCCGGCGTGAGCTATGAAGATGGACACATCTCGTGTCCGGAATCGCTATGGGGCAACCCGGTTGTGACGCGCGCATGAGCACGCCTCAGGCCACATGGTTCGGTCAGCCGCGAGGACTCGCGATCCTGTTTCTGACCGAGATGTGGGAGAAGTTCTCCTTCTTCGGCATGCGCACGCTGCTGGTCTACTACATGACCAAACAGCTGTTGATCGGGCAGGAGAATGCGTCGCTGATTTATGGGCTGTACGCGGCATGCGCGTATCTCACTCCGATCGCCGGCGGATACATCGCTGATCGGTGGCTGGGCACTCGGCGCGCTGTGATCGCCGGTGGCGCGATCATGTCGGTGGGGCACTTCATGATGGCCTCGGAGGCATTGTTTCTGCCGGCGCTGGCCACGATCGCACTCGGCAATGGATTGTTCCTGCCCAATCTGCCCAGTCAGATTCATGGCCTGTACTCGGCGCAGGATCCGCGCCGCGGACCGGCGTACAACCTTTATTACGCAGGCGTCAATCTTGGCGCGTTCTTCGCGCCACTGATCTGCGGCACCTTGGGCGAGCTCTACGGCTGGCACTACGGATTCGGTGCGGCGGGCATAGGCATGCTGCTTGGTTTGCTCATCTATGTGGGCGGTGCTCGTTATCTGCCTCCGGATACGCCACGCGCGGCCGCCCAGAGCGTCTCAGAGCGATCGGGTGACGTGACGCGCCAGATCGTTCTGCTCGTGAGCATTGCTTTGGTCGTCGTGGTGTTTCGAGGTGCGTACGAACAGATCGGCAACACCTTTGCGATCTGGGCTGACCAGGGCGTGGATCGACGCATCTCGGCGGAGTTGACGATTCCGATGACCTGGTTTCAATCGCTCAACCCGATGTTTGTATTCTTGCTGACGCCAGTATTGGTGATCGCGTGGACTCGAGCTGCCCGGCGCGGGCGCGATCCATCGCCACTCGTCAAGATGGCGATAGGCGCGGCGCTCGTGGCTTCGGCCTATCTCATGTTGGCGCTCGTGCTCAGCGTGCAGGCCAGTGCAGTGAGCTGGCTGTGGGCAGCGCTGTTTGTGCTTCTGCTGACAGCGGGCGAGCTATTCATCCTGCCGACGGGCCTCGCATTGTTCGGCCAGCTGGCGCCGCGACGTTTTGCGGCGACGGTGATGGCGCTGTGGTTTCTCGGCTCGTTTGGTGGAAACCTGCTGGCGGGTGTGCTTGGTTCGCTCTGGACCTCGATGGGCGCGAGCGGGTTCTTCGTGCTGATGAGTGGCGTAGCGGGGCTGGCCGCGGTGCTGCTGCTCGTCATCGGAAGGCGCGTTACGGAATTCCCTGAGTCGCAATCGATGGAGTTTCCGCAAGCGCGCCGGGACAGCGTGACTGGCGTCTAGAAAATCCAGTAAAGGACCTGCCCTTCGCTTCAGTTCGGTGCAGTCGCTGCCGTTTGTAAGGCGACGAAAATCAGAACGATTGCAGCGGAGGTCTTTCAGTGAAGAGTGTCGGTATTGCAGCCGCAGTTGGCGCGGCTCTGTTCTCGTGCGCGTCCCTCGCGGCGCCGGGATTTGTCGATGCGGGGCCCAATCTTTCGGACAACGGCGCTTCTGGCGCGTGGACTTCGCTGTACGCGACACGCAATCCGGCCGGCTCCGAATTCGCCATTGCGCCGGACGCGTCGTTCCGCATGGGTATTCTGAGCTCGATCGGCATCGGCATGGAGGTGGGGCCGGTCGACAACTTCTCCGATGAGATCGACGATCTCACCGACGCGCTGGACCGGGACGATCTGACGCTGTCCGAAGGCAATGCGCTGGTCGAGCGCTTCAACGCCATCCTCGATCCTTTGAGCCGCGACGGTTACGTGAAGGTGCACGGCGGCGTGCAGGTGCCGCTGTTCCCGATGCTCTATCGCAGCAGCCTGGGCGTGTTCACGCTCGACGCCAACCTCAGCGCGCAGGCGCGATTGGGATTGCTGGATGCTCCGCTGACCTATAACTCGGTGTCGGAAGAGGTGGAGACGGCTTCGGCGGCGTACGTCAAAGCAGGTCAGGTGAACGAGATCGCGCTCGGCTACAGCCGGCCGGTCTGGCAGCAGCCCGGACGGCGCGTGATCGTCGGCGGCAGCCTGCGCTATCTGCAGGCCAAGCTCAGCAAGCAAGTGGTCGCGCTGGAATCCATCGAGGATGACGAGGACGTCCAGGACGTGCTCGAAGACAGCTACGACGCCAACGAGCGCAAGTCGAGCAACGTGACGGTGGATATCGGCGCGATCTACGACGCCGACAACTACCGCGTCGGTGTGACGCTCGCGAATCTCACCGAGCCGGACTTCGAGTACGGCGCGATCGGCGCCAATTGCGAACTGCTCAGCGGCAGCGCGCAGTACAACTGTTTCAGCGCTGCGTACTTCAGCAATCGCATCGCTCTGAACGAGACCTGGACGCTGGAGCGCCTGGCGACGGTGGAAGGCGCATTGTTCTTCGCCTCCGGCAGGGGCTCGCTCGCGGCCAGCGTCGATCTCAACGACGTGCACGATCCGGTCGGCGATCTCAACCAGAACGCGAAGGTCGCGCTCGGCTACAAGACGCAGACCAACTGGCTGCCCGACCTGCGCGTCGGCTATCGCAAGAACCTGGCCGGCAGCGAGCTGAGCAGCGCATCGCTGGGCTTCACTTTCTTCGGCGCCGTGCACTTCGACGTGTCGTGCAGCCTCGAATCGACGGATATCGACGGTAGCTCCGTGCCGAGAACGGCAGCGTTCAACCTCGGCTTCGAAATGAGCTATTGATCAAGGCATGGAGATAATCAGAATGAAAATTCGCAAACAGATTCTGGCGGGTGCGGTCGCCAGCAGCATGATCGGACTGGCGGCGTGCGGTGGCGGCAGCAAAGGCACGCAGGACGTCGGCACCGGTCCGAGCGGCGACGGCGGCGCCAGCAGCCGAGTGTTTCATGCCCGTGCGATCGACGGCTATCTGGCCGGCGCGACGGTGTATGTCGATCAGAACGCGAACGGCAAGCTCGATGCGTTCGAGCCGCGGGCGCTGACCGACAGCGACGGCTATTTCTCTTACAACCATCGTACCGGCACGGACTATTGTGCTGCTGGCGGCTTGACTCAGTTCTGTCTGCGCGGCGGGATTGCTGCGGACGCCGAAGTGGTCATTCGCGTGACCGGCGGCTACGACACGATCACCCAGCTGCCGTTCGAGGGCATGCTGAGCCTGCGCTCGAGCGATCTGGATCGCGACGATTTGCGATTGGTGACGCCGCAGACCAGCATGGTCGCGGATGCTGGGAGCGCCACGCAGGCCAAGCTCGATGCGCTCATCAAGGCAGGTATCCTGGATTCAACGGGCTTGAATAGCGATCCGTTCGACAACGCCGGGCAGATGACTCGCGCGCAGGCGGCAGTGATCATTTCGCAGGTGTTTGGCACAGTTGCCGAACTGAGCCTGCCGGCCGCGACTTTCGAGGACATTGAAAGCAGTGTCTGGGCCAACAGCTACATTGCCATGTCGGCGCAGCTCATCGAGGGTATCGACACCGGCTCGGGAATTTTCCAGTCCACCTTCGGTTCCGCCGAAGCGCTGGAAGAGCTCGCGCGCCGCGCAATCTTCACTGCGGTGAATCCCGGCGAAATCATGCCCGGCAGCTACCAACTCCCCAATCCAGCCTTGATCCAGCCGCTGTTACAGAACACGGCGGACATCATCGCGTTGAACGAGGAGCTGCTCGCCGCGTTGAACGGCTCGGCGACGCCGGAAGAACTGGCCGCCATCCTGCGACTGCAGCGAATCGCCGCCGAGCGTGCGTTGCAGAATCCGAACGATCCCGAGTTGCCCGATCTCTACGATTGGGCTCGCGCGCAGATTACGCCGGGCGGACTGGGCACGGATCTCACCGGGCTGGGTATGAGCGACATTGACGTTGCCAAGCTGGTCGACAGGCAGTTCGATTTCGATCCGATCTCCAATTCGATCAGCGCCAGCGCGACGATCCCGGCGGAAGCCGCGACCGCATTCGCAGCCCTCGTGAATACTGCGTTCTCGGTCAGCCTCGACAAGCCGGATGAGCAGGGCGACGCGCTGTTGTTCGTCACCGGCGCCAACGGCGCTCGCTCGGGCGAGATCAAAGTCTGCGTGCGCTATCGCGGCGACGACGGCGATTTCGACACGACGAGCAGCAGCGATCCGAACGGTGCGCTGCTGGTCGGCGGTCACTGGAGCCTGCTGGACGATCACACGTTGACGCTGAGTCTGAACATTGCCGGCGGTGCGCGCTCGATGCTGCTCAAGGCGGTCGGCACCAACGCCACCGGCCTCGACTATCGCTTCGACTTCGGCGACGACCTGGAGAACTGGAGCGGCCTGGCGCCGGCCGGCTTCTCGGCAGGCTCGGTGCCGACGAGCGATGCGACGTGCAAAGCGTCGTTGCTCGAGCGCTTCGGCCAGATGTGATCTGAGATCGTGAGGGCAGGGCTCATGACGGGCCCTGCCTTCATCAATGGGGATATTGCACGTTCCAGCCGCTGTCCTTGCGCAGCACGTGGACATCGTGAACGCGCCGCGTGTAGCCGACGCGGTCGAAGAATTCCAGAATCTGGATGGATCGTTTGCGGCCCAGCCCGATCGCATCTCGATAGCTCGCGGCATCGACACTCCCTTGCTCCCGAGCCAGCGAGGCGACCACGCCGGCCAGGGTGTCGACGCGATCGCTGTCGTAGAACAGGTCATGCACGATCTGGCAGACCGTTCCACAGGCCACCTGCCGGCGTAGAACCTGGCGGACTCGTTCTTCGGGCTGTCGAACGGCACTGGCCAGATCTCTCACCCAAGGAGGCTCGGGTCGCGCCTGCGCTATGAGAGATTGCAACTGACGAGCGAGCTCTCGATCGCTCTCCGACAGCGATGCGGCGTGATCGGGAAGTTGCAGCCATGGACCGTGACGAGTCATCGAGCCGTCGTGGGTGAGCTCGTCCACGAGCGCAGCCCAGAGCGGTGCGGGCAAGTCGGGTCGGGTAATTCGTCGCAGTCTGCCGCTATCGGGACCGGGATCGTCCGGAGATTCCGTGTGAAATTCTCGCAAGGCACGGAGTGCATCGTCACGCAGCGTTTCCCACGCGGCTTCTAGTATTGCGAACTGCTCCTGCTTCGTGCCTCTGAGGAGCGTGCCGACCGGAAGTATCACGCTCGCCGCGTTGTGGCCGGTCAATCGCTCGAGATCCGCCAGGGCTACGCCGTTCGGCGCATCGGCCAACAACTGCGACAGGCCGTGTCCAGCGAGCATTTTCTCGACAGCATCGAGGTAGCGCAGGCGCTGCTCTGACCGGCGTTTGCGCGATGGAGCTGACGAGTCGAGCACCACGCCGCCGCCAATCGTGTGGGCGGCTTGCGCATCGCGAACGATGAATCGATCGCCCGGCAGCGCGCAGATCGCGGTTTCGAACACGAGTTGTGCTCGTGCCGATTCGCCAGCCGTGAGATGCTCCGACTCGAGTAGCATCAAATGAGCGAGAGCGTGCGCGGCTCCGATGTGTACGTGAACGGATGTTCCTGGCGAAAGCTTCCGCTCACTGTGAGCTAACAAATGAACTCGCGCGTCGACGCGTTTGGTCGCAACGAGCACACGCGGATCGCCAAGCCAGTCGCCACGCGAGATGGCGCTCTTCTCGATGCCAGCGAGATTCAGTGCGCAGCGCTGACCGGCCACGCCGTCATCACTCGCGCGATTCTCCGCATGAATGCTACGTACCCGCGCGGGAGCGCTGCCTGGCATCACGATAAGATTGTCACCAACGTGGACGCGTCCTGAAAACACCGTACCCGCGACAATCGTGCCGTGGCCGGGCAGGGTGAAGACTCGATCCACTGCCAGCCGGAACAGACCGGCGTTGCTACGCGCCGGCAGGGCTGCGGCCGCTTCGTGAAGATGCTTGCGAAGAGCGGCTGCGCCCGGATCGTCGGGAGCGACGGCATTTACCGGGAAGATCGGTGCGCTCGCTAATGCAGTGTGATGCAGGAGAGCCCTTACTTGAGCTTCCGCTTCGCGCACACGTTCGGGGCGCACTCGATCCACTTTGGTCAGCGCCACTGCGCCCCGGCCGACGCCGAGCAGTTCCAGAATGGCCAGATGTTCGCGAGTCTGCGGCATCACCCCATCGTCAGCGGCGACGACCAGCAGCGCGAAGTCGATGCCACATGCGCCCGCGACCATCGTGTGAATCAGGCGCTCATGGCCTGGCACATCGACGAATCCGAGCACGCCGCCGTTCGGCAGCGGCGTATAGGCGTAGCCGAGCTCGATCGAGATGCCACGTTCCTTTTCTTCTTTCAGCCGGTCGGTATCGACACCGGTCAGCGCCCGGACCAGCGAAGTCTTGCCATGATCGATGTGGCCGGCGGTGCCGATGATCATGACGGGTTCCACAGCAAAGGATTCGGGTTGGCTCGGCGATAGCCGGCCTCGCCGAGCAGCAGATCGAGCGCCAGACTGGCGAGATCGTCCGCGACGGGTTCGACGGCGACGTCTTCCTCCTGATACAAAATCTTGCGGTACGTATGGCACGTGTCACAGCATTCGGCGCGCAGGCCGCGCGGTCCGTTCTCGATCGATTGATAGCTGATGCCCTTCGTGCTCTGACAATGACTGCACTTCACGCGCACCATGTGCCACTCGGTGGCACACAGAGCGCAATGCAGATAGCGAAGTCCTTGCGACCGAGAATCTGCACGCACGACGCTCGCCACCGGCAACGAGCCACAGGTCGGGCATACGCCCGGAACATCGAGTTCCCCGATCGCATCGATGCTCATGCGGCTGGCGAGCGCCACCCAATACACCTGCAATGCCGCCATCACGAACGGAGCCGAGGCGGCATCGACGGGCGAGGTCTGCGTCGCTAATAAAGTTTCTGCTTGCGCTTCGAGCTGTTCTGGCTCCAGAGCTCGCAATCGATCGCAGACCGAGCGCACCGGTATGGGAATGTCTGGCAGAGCCGCGAGAGCATCGCAGATCGAGCGCAGCGACTCACGCCACTGCTCTTCGCGCTGCCAACTGCCCACCGGAACAACTGGCATATGAAAGGTCCGAGCGTGTGCAATCTGCTCGGCAGTCGGTAAAGCGGGCTCGATGGTGGCCAGGGCGGCCTGCTGCGCATCGGCAAGATGCGCCATCAGTTGCAGGTAGTCGCCAATGGAATGGCCGACCGCGCCACGCTCGCTTTGCTGGCGCAATCGCGCGGCGCGAGTGGAAAATACGCGCGCACGATCCGGAAGGCGCAAGCGCTGAATATTTCGTTGCGCGAACGCTTCAATCTGACCGGGGTCGAGGATGCGTTGCATGGAGCTTTTCCCGGAACCAGGCGCGGTGATGTTTCCAGGCCCAGCCAGGCGTGACGGTACCACGCGTCATCGCGCCAATCGAGCCTTTCACCCAGATGCCGGCATAGATGTGCGCGACGATGGCGCAGATCAGGATGAAGGCGCTGAGCCCATGGACCACGGCCGCGGCGCGAATCACGCCTACCGGAAAGTACAGGGAGAAATACTCACGCCAGATGACGATGCCGGACAGCAGCAGCGCGAGCATGCAGACGACGAATACGAAGAACACCAGCTTCTGCCCGGCATTGAAACGGCCGACCTCGGGCAGGCGATCCTCTCGGTTGTTGACCACGTCGCGCCCCTGGCGCAGCCATTGCCAGTCGCGCGGTTCCATCTTGTTGAACCTCCACATCGCGGCCGCCAACACCGCGAAGGCGAGGGTCATGATCAGCCCGAGGAACGGATGCAGTATTCGTGTCCAGGTGCCGCCGCCCAGAAACACACTCAGCCAATAGAGCGCCGGATGAAACAACGCCAGCCCGGAGATCGCGGTCAAGACGAAGACGATGGCCACGACCCAATGATTGGTGCGCTCATTGGGCGTGTAGCGCTGGATCGTGCGGCGTGATGGATCGGTTGTAGGATCACTCATGGCGAGCGCGCTCCGTTTCCCGCGCGGCGGCTTGCTCATCGCTTTCGTGAACCTCGTTGCGGCCGACGCGAATGTAATGGAAGAAGCCGGCGAGGGCCGTCAGCACGATGCCGGCGAGTGCGAGTGGCTTGGTCGCGCCTTTCCACAGGCTCACTGCCGGGCTGATGTGCGGGTCCGCGGGTAGATCGTTATAGAGCTGGGGCTGGTCGGCGTGATGAAGCACATACATCACATGCGTGCCGCCCACGCCCGGCGGATCGTACAGACCCGCGTTATCGAAGCCGCGTGACTTCAGATCTTCGACTCGCTCGGCGGCGTGCTGTTGCATGTCTTCTTTCGTGCCCCAGACGAGCGCGCCGGTCGGGCAGGCCTTGATACAGGCGGGCTCGAGACCGACGGCAACGCGATCCGAGCACAACGTGCACTTGTAAGCCTTGTGATCTCGCTTCGAGATGCGCGGAATGTCGAACGGGCAGCCGGCGATGCAATAACCGCAGCCGATGCAGTTCTCCTCGTGAAAGTCGACGATGCCGTTGGCGTACTGCACGATTGCGCCCGGCGCGGGGCAGGCTTTGAGGCAGCCGGGATCCGCGCAATGCATGCAGCCGTCCTTGCGAATGAGCCATTCCAGATCGTTGCCCTTGTCGGGATTCTCGTACTCGGCGAAACGCATCAGCGTCCAGGACTGATCGGTGAGATCGTGCGGATTCTGATAGGCGCCGATGTTCGTGCCGATCTCGTCGCGCAGATCGTTCCATTCCATGCACGCGACCTGGCACGCTTTGCAGCCGATGCATTTGGTCGTATCGATCAGCTTCGCAACCGTGCCGGTTTGCGCCTGTCGCACGTTCGGCGAAGAGGTCGTGGTTGCGGAGCGCCGGACGATATCGAGCGATTGAAGCGCCATGGCCGGTTCCTCACGTCTTCTGGCCCGAGGCGGGCGAGGCATCTGCGATCTTCTCGACTTTGACCAGGAACGCCTTGAACTCCGGCGTCTGCGAATTGCCGTCGCCGACGAAGGGCGTGAGCGTGTTGGCCAGATATCCTGGGCGGGCGAGGCCGGTGAATCCCCAGTGAATCGGAATGCCCACGGTGTGCACGGTCTTGCCGTCGATGTTCAGTGCTCGGATGCGTTTGGTGACCACCGCGACGGCCTCGATGTGTCCCCGGTTCGAGCTGACCCGGACCCGATCGCCCGCGGCGATTCCGAGCTCATCGGCCAACGCCGCACCGATCTCGACGAACTGTTCCGGCTGCGTGATGGCATTCAGGCGGACGTGTTTCGTCCAGTAGTGGAAATGCTCCGTCAATCGATAGGTCGTCGCCACGTGCGGGAACTGAGCGACGTTGCCAAGGGCTTCCCGGTCGGCTTTGAAGATGCGTGCGGCAGGATTGCTGACGGCTCGTGGCTCGTTGCGACTGAGCGGGTTGTAACCGAGCGGGGATTCGAACGGCTCGTAGTGTTCCGGGAACGGACCCTCAGTCATGTGGCCGCGAGCGAAGAAGCGGGCGACGCCCTCCTGGTTCATGATGAACGGTCCAACGCCGGCGGTCGGATCGTCATCGACTTTGAAATCCGGCGTGTCGGCGCCGATCCATTGTTTACCGTTCCAGGCGATCAGCATGCGCTCCGGATTGAACGGCTTGCCGTTGGCATCGCAGGAGGCGCGGTTGTAGAGCACACGTCGATTCGCCGGCCACGACCAGGCCCAGTTCAATGTCTGGCCGATGCCGGTGGGATCCGAGTTATCCCGTCGCGCCATGAGATTGCCGGCCGGTCCCCAGGCGCCGCAGAAAATCCAGCAGCCACTCGCAGTGGAGCCGTCATCGCGCAGCTCGCCGAAGCCCGCCAATTGTTCGCCACGCTTGCGAACTACATTGGTCGGATTCTTTGGATCGACGAGTTCCGTGAGCGCCCGGCCGGAGTATTCCTTGGCGAGCTCTTCGGGTGTCGGCTTGTTGGGTCGGATGTAGGGCCACGACAGATTCACGATGGGATCCGGAAATGCGCCGCCCTCGGTTTGATAGAGCTTGCGCAGCCGGTTGAACAGTTCGGCCATGATCTCGATATCGGTGCGCGCTTCGCCGGGAGGCTCGCCGCCTTTCCAATGCCATTGCAGCCAGCGCCCGGAGTTGACCAGTGCGCCGTCCTCTTCGGCGAAGCACGTCACTGGCAGACGAATGACTTCAGTCTGGATCTTGCTCGAGTCGACGTCGTTGTGGACGCCGTAGTTGCGCCAGAACTCCGACGTCTCCGTGACCAGCGGATCCATGATCACCAGGAACTTCAGCTTCGACAGCGCCGCCGTCATCTTCGCTTTGTTAGGCGCGGCGGCGAGCGGATTGAAGCCCTGCGCGAGATAGCCGTTCATCTCGCCGTGCTCCATCATGTCAAAGACCTGCAGCATGTCGTAGAGCTTGTCGAACTTGGGCAGATAGTCGTAGGCCCAGTGATTCTCGGCGGTCGCCGCGTCACCCCACCAGGCTTTCTGCAAGCTGACGAAGAACTTCGAGAAGTTCTGCCAATAACTCATCTGATTCGGGCGCAACGGCCGGTACGCGCGCATGGCTACGTACTTGTCATAGTCCTGCTCTCTGTCGAAGGGCAAGGAGATGTAGCCTGGCAGCGTATTGGAGAGCAGCCCCAGATCGGTGAGGCCCTGAATATTGGAATGGCCGCGCAGCGCGTTCATGCCGCCGCCGGAGACGCCGATATTTCCTAATAGCAACTGGACCATGGCTCCGCAGCGGATCATTTGCGATCCGACCGAATGCTGGGTCCAGCCGAGGGCGTACATGATCGTCATGGCGCGCGTGGGTGTCGCTGTGGAGCCGATCATCTCGCAGATCTGCTGGAACTTTTCTTTCGGTGTGCCGCACACGCGCTCGACCATTTCGGGCGTGTAGCGCGAATAGTGTTGTTTCATCAGATTCAGGACGCAGCGAGGATGCGCAAGCGTCGGATCCACGTGCGCAAAGCCATCGCCGCCGATTTCGTATTCCCAGCTGGTCTTGTCGTAGCTGCGATTGTCCGGGTCGTAGCCCGAATACAGCCCCTCGTTGAACGCGAAGTCCTCCCTCACGATGAAACTCGCGTCGGTGTAATGAATGACGTAGTCGCGCTGGATCTTGTCGTTCGCCAGCAGGTAATTGATCACGCCCCCGAGGAACGCGATGTCGGTGCCGGCGCGAATCGGCGCATAGACATCGGCGACCGAAGCCGAGCGATTGAAACGAGGATCGACGACGATCAGCCGCGCTTTGTTATGCGCTTTCGCTTCCGTGACCCATTTGAAACCGCACGGATGCGCCTCGGCGGCGTTGCCACCCATGATGAGGACCAGGTCGGCATTTTTGATGTCGACCCAGTGATTCGTCATCGCTCCACGGCCAAACGTCGGGGCAAGACCTGCCACCGTCGGGCCGTGTCACACACGCGCCTGATTGTCGAACGCCAGTACGCCGAGACTGCGGATCACCTTGTGCGTGATGTATCCGGCTTCATTGCTGCTCGCCGAGGCCGCCAGCATGCCTGTGGTGAGCCACCGGTTGACCGTCTGACCAGCGGCGTTCCTGGCAATGAAATTGGCGTCGCGATCCTGTTTCATCAGCCGGGCGACGCGCTCCAGCGCTTCGTCCCAGGAAATGCGCTGCCAGCGATCCGAGCCCGGCGCTCGATATTCCGGATGCGTGAGCCGGCTCGGGCTGTGGATGAAGTCGATCAGCGCCGCGCCCTTGGGACACAAGGTGCCGCGATTCACCGGATGGTCGGGATCG
Organism: Steroidobacter agaridevorans; assembly: GCF_009932555.1. GTDB lineage: Bacteria > Pseudomonadota > Gammaproteobacteria > Steroidobacterales > Steroidobacteraceae > Steroidobacter > Steroidobacter agaridevorans. Next base: position 22,483 of record NZ_BLJO01000014.1, on the reverse strand, counting down.
CCCTCGATGTGAAAGATGCTTGCCGTCGCATTCTTCGACCTATCGCCGTGCGAATACATCAGCAAGCCGCAGGACACCGAACAGTAGGGGCAGGTGTTGCGAGTCTCGGTGGCGCGCGAGAGCTTGAACTCGCGCACCTCGGCCAGCGCTGGCCCCGGCGAGAATCCCAGCAGCGCCAGGCTGGAACCTGCCAGCCCGCTGCCGGTGATCGCCAGGAACTGGCGCCTAGTCATATCGCTCATGGAAGGAACTCCCGTGCGGCCATGACATGGGTCAGGGCAGTCTATGCCTGCATGGCAGGGCTCGCAAACGCGGCCCCTTTCGGCCCGACTGCGATGAAATGGGCTCCGGAACTCTGCGGAACTGCTCTCGGTAATCCGTGATTCCTCCCTAAGCAGTGCCCGCATACAACGTCGGCATGCAAGCCGAGAAGCGGCGCGAGTTCGCCGTGTTTTTCTTTCTTACATTCATTCTGGCGCCCATCCTGGCGGTGCTCATCGTCGCCGGCTACGGCTTCGCGGTCTGGATGTATCAACTCATCGCCGGGCCGCCGTCGGTGTAAGGGTGGCCATGCGCTGGCTTTCACGTCGTGATTTTCTGAAATTCGGGCCCACTGCAAGCGATGCCGACGAGCCACTCGTGCACATCGCAAGCCTGCTGGTGCAAGCCACTCCGGCAGGTTGCGAGGCCGTGCGCGCGCTGATCGACTCGATGCCGGGCGCCGAACTGCACGAAACCGGACATTCCGGCAAAGTCGCGATCGTTCTCGAATCGACGGACAGCCGCGCGCTCGCCGACGCCACCACCGAATTACAGCAGCTCTCCGGCGTGCTCACCGTTTCGATCGTGGCGCACTTGATGGAAAGTGCTTCGGCCCTGGAAGAACAACATGACGATGAATCGACGACAGTTCCTGCGGCGTAGTGCGGCGGCATCGGCCATCGCCGCGGCGAGCTCGAATGCGCCGGCCCAGAACATCATTACCGAATCGCAGTTCACCAAGCTGAAATGGTCGAAGGCGCCTTGCCGGTTCTGCGGCACGGGCTGCGGCGTGCGCGTAGCGGTAAAGGGCAATCGGGTCGTCGCGACCCACGCCGACGCGAACGCCGAGGTCAACCGCGGGCTCAACTGCGTCAAGGGATATTTCCTGTCGAAGATCATGTATGGCGCGGATCGGCTCACGCAGCCGTTGCTGCGTATGACGGATGGCGTCTATGACAAGAACGGCGAGTTCACGCCCGTCAGCTGGGACGCTGCGTTCGACATCATGGCGCAGAAGTTCAAGGAGGCGCTGAAGGCGAACGGGCCGGAGTCCATCGGCATATTCGGCTCGGGCCAATGGACCATCTGGGAAGGTTACGCCGCCAACAAGTTGATGAAGGGCGGCTTCCGCAGCAACAACCTCGATCCGAACGCCCGGCATTGCATGGCGTCGGCGGCTTACGCCTTCATGCGGACCTTCGGCATGGACGAGCCGATGGGGTGTTACGACGACTTCGAATCCGCCGATGCATTCGTGCTGTGGGGCTCGAACATGGCGGAGATGCATCCGATCCTCTGGTCGCGCGTCGCCGACCGCCGCTTGTCTGAGCCCAAGGTCAAAGTCGCGGTGCTCTCGACGTTCGAGCACCGGTCGTTCGATCTCGCCGACATTCCGCTGGTCATGCGGCCGCAGTCGGATCTGGCGATCATGAACTACATCGCCAATCACATCATCGAGACCGGCCGGGTGAATCGCGACTTCATCGGCAAGCACGTGAACTTCAAGCGCGGCGTCGATGACATCGGCTATGGATTGCGTCCGGAGCATCCGCTCGAAAAGAAGGCGAAGAACGCGTCGCGCGCCGGCGATTCTTCGCCGATGTCGTTCGAGGAGTACGCGCGCTTCGTGAAACCGTACACCTTGGCGCACGCGGCCAAGGTCTCTGGTTGTCCCGAATCCTGGCTGAAGCAGCTCGCCGAGCTCTACGCGGATCCGAAGGTGCGCGTCGTTTCATTCTGGACGATGGGCTTCAATCAACACACACGCGGCGTGTGGGCGAATCATCTTTGTTACAACCTGCACTTGCTGACCGGCAAGATCGCCACGCCGGGCAACAGCCCGTTCTCGCTCACCGGTCAGCCGTCCGCTTGCGGCACGGCGCGTGAGGTTGGAACGTTCTCGCATCGATTGCCCGCGGACATGGTGGTGACCAATCCCGAGCATCGCAAGCACGCCGAGGAGTTGTGGAAGCTGCCTCACGGCACGATCAGCCCGAAGGTCGGTTATCACGCCGTCGAGCAGAGTCGCATGCTGACCGATGGCAAGCTCAATGCCTATTGGGTGCAGGTCAACAACAACGTGCAGGCCGCGCCCAACTTCAATCAAGAAGTGCTGCCCGGCTATCGCAATCCCAAGAACTTCATCGTCGTCTCGGATGCTTATCCGACGGTGACGACGCAGGCCGCGGATTTGATCCTGCCGGCCGCGATGTGGGTGGAGAAGGAGGGCGCATTCGGCAACGCCGAGCGGCGCTCGCAGTTCTGGCACCAGCTCGTCAATGCGCCGGGTCAGGCGCGCTCGGACTTGTGGCAGCTGATGGAGTTCTCGAAACGATTCAAGACCGACGAAGTGTGGCCCGCCGAGTTGCTGAACGCGAATCCAAGCTATCGGGGCAAGACGCTGTTCGACGTGCTGTTCGCCAACGGACAGGTCAATCGTTATCCCTTGAGCGATCTCAACAAGGATTACGAGAACCACGAGTCGAAGGCATTCGGCTTCTATGTGCAGAAGGGCCTCTGGGAAGAGTACGCCTCGTTCGGCCGCGGTCACGGCCACGATCTCGCGCCGTTCGACAAATATCACGAAGTCCCCGGACTGCGCTGGCCGGTCGTGAACGGCAAGGAAACCCGCTGGCGTTATCGCGAAGGCTCGGATCCGTACGTCAAGGCGGGCGAGGGCTTCAATTTCTATGGCAATCCTGACGGCAAAGCGAACATCTTCGCGTTTCCCTACGAGCCGGCGGCCGAAGCGCCGGATACCGAGTACACCTATTGGCTGGTGACCGGTCGCGTGCTCGAGCACTGGCATTCCGGCTCGATGACAGGTCGCGTGCCCGAGTTGTACAAGGCGTTTCCGAATGCCGTGGTGTTCATGCATCCCGACGATGCCGAAGCGCTCGGTGTGCGTCGGGGCGTCGAAGTGAAAGTAGTCTCGCGGCGGGGTGAGATGCGGTCGCGTGTCGAAACGCGTGGACGGAACAAGCCGCCGCGAGGTGTCGTGTTCGTGCCTTGGTTCGACGCGTCGCAGCTCATCAACAAGTGCACGCTGGACGCGACCGATCCGATTTCGAAACAAACCGATTTCAAGAAGTGCGCGGTGAAGATCGTGCCGATGGGAGCGGTGTGATGACACCTCGCGTACGACGAGTCGCGATCATCGGCGTGCTGTGCTTCAGCGCGGCGCTGGCGGCCGACAATCTCGAAGGACTGCGCGGCCCGACGCCGCTCAATCAAGAGCCGAAGGCCCCGCGCATGGCGACGGTCGAGAACTTCGATGTGCGACGGGGCCGCGCGTATACGAGCCAGCCGCCCACCATTCCGCATGCCATCGACCGCTACGAGCTCACGCGCAATGTGAACTTCTGCATGTACTGCCATTCGCGCGTGCGTAACGAAGAGTTCGGAGCTCCGATGGTGAGTGCGACTCACTATATGGATCGCGACGCGAACTTCCTCGCCGAGATTTCGCCGCGACGCTACTTCTGCACGCAGTGCCACGTGGTCCAGACCGATGCGCGGCCGCCCGTGGACAATCGCTTCATCGATGTCTACGACCTGGTCGAACAGGAGCAGCAAGTGGCGGATCCGCCGGCGCCGGCAGCCAAGGAAAAGAAAGAGTGAAGGCGCTCATCGACAGGGCGGTGCGCTGGTGGCGGGTGCTCAGCTCTCCGAGCCGTTACTTCAGCCTCGGTTTCCTGGTGATCGGCGGCTTCATCGGCGGCATCCTCTTCTGGGGCGGGTTCAACACCGCATTGGAAGCGACCAACACCGAGCAGTTCTGCACGAGTTGCCACGAGATGCGGGATAACGTGTTCGCCGAGCTGAAGAGCACGATCCATTACAGCAACCGCTCCGGCGTGCGCGCCACCTGCCCGGACTGTCACGTGCCGCACGAATGGACGGACAAGATTGCCCGCAAGATGCAGGCCTCGAAAGAGGTGTGGGGCAAGATCTTCGGCACGATCAACACGCGGGAGAAGTTCCTGGAGGAGCGCTTGAATCTTGCCAAGCACGAGTGGGCGCGCCTGAAAGCGAACGATTCGCTCGAGTGCCGCAACTGTCACGCGTACAAATATATGGACTGGACACGTCAGAGCCAGCGTGCAGTGTATGTCCACTCGACGGCGCTGGCGGGCAACGAGCACACCTGCATCGATTGCCACAAGGGCATCGCGCATCGTCTGCCGAACATGGAAGGCATCGAGATGCTGTACGGCGCGCCGCTCGAGCAGATTTCCTCGAACGAGTCCGAAGGCTCGTCAGGACACTAGCGCTTCGATCGCTTTGACCGCCGTCGTCAAGCCGTCTTCCGCACGCATCCTTTCGCCCAGCGTGCGGGCGCGCGCTCGTACTTCCGCTTGCTCCGCGAAGCGGATGCTCTCGGCGAGAGAGGCGGCATTCAACGCTTTCCAGCTGGACAGCTTGGCCGCGACGCCCGCTTGATAAAGCCGTTCGGCCCAGAACGCCTGATCGCCGGCGAACGGCACGACGACTGAAGGAATGCCGGCCCGCGCGGCCGAGTGCGTGGTGCCGGAGCCGCCGTGATGGACGGCGAGCGAGGTTCGCGGCAACAGCCAGTCGTGCGGTGTCTCCCCGACGACGAAGATGTTCTTTGGAAGTTGCGACACTTCCACGCCGCTCCAGCCCGGATAAAACAACGCCCGGCGACCGGCCAATCCATCGACGAGGGTTTCGAGCATATGCCGCGGCTCGAAGCCGCCCATGCTGCCGAAGCCGATATAGATCGGCGGCTCGCCGGCAGCGAGGAATTCATTCAGGGAGTCGGGCGGAGTCCATTGTCTGGCGGGGACCAGCCATTGACCGCAGACCAGTGCGTTATCCGGCCAATCGTGAGGTCGAGGCAGCAAACTGGGCGACACACCATACAACATGGGATGCCCGACCCAGAGCGACTTTCGTGGCGGCAATCCGCATACGCGTGCGCGAGCTTCGTTCGTGGCTTTGCGAAAGGCTTTCCAGAGCAGGTTGTTGATCAGGCTCTGACTCAGCCGGTTGAACATGCGCGGCAGTTTGCCCGGCGGCAGGAAAGGAGAGGGGAACGCCCTGGTGGGCGTCAGAGGAAACATTCCCGTTCCAATCGGTTTCACACCCAGATGCTCGGCGGCGGACAGGCCAACGAAACCCGCGAGCCCCGAGAGGATGATGGCGTCGCAGCCCTTACCATACTGCACGGCTGAGCGGAGCCAAGGCTCGGCGTTATCATTCGCGATTCGCGCCAGCTCCTTTGCCGTGTTGTTGACGCTGTTCTTCTCGAACAAGCCTGCAGACGCGCCGTCGTGTCGCAACGACTGCCGGATATCGCCAGCAATTGCTGTGGCGGGAACACCGAGCGCGGTCGCTGTGCCGAGCGATGCTCCATCTGCGAGCAGATGCGCTTCGTGGCCGGCGTCCATCAATGCGCGGCTCAAGGCCGCGAGCGGTCGAGTGTCGCCGTCCGTGCCGTAGGTCAGAACGAGAAATTTCATGATTTGGAGGGGCGCTTGCCAGTCGCGGCGCTCGCTTTGAGCGAGCCTTTCAAGAACAGATCCAGCACGCCCGCGAGCTCTTCATGCAGATCGGACTTCGGATCGAGCAGCCAGCGCATCAGCGCGGCGAGATATAGAAAATGAAAGAAGAGGGCGAGCCGCGCCGCCGGCTGCGTATCTCGTAACTCACCGGACTTCTGACCGGCCGTGATCAACGCCAGGAATGCCCGCACGAGATCGGAGCGCGCGTCATTCGCCTCAGCCTGCGGTTGGCCGACATTGACGAACCGGTAGCGCAAATAAGGAAGCATATAGTCGCGATGCTGCTCGAGCCCCGCAGCCGACGCATCGAGCAACTTGCGCATGCCTCGCTTGAAATTGCCCTCGGCAAGACAGATCGGCAGGAGCTGTTCGAGATCCTGCTCCAGTTGCATATGGAGCCAGTGCGCGAGCACGGCTTCCTTGACGGGGAAGTGGCTGTAGAGCGTGCCCTTGGCCACGTCGGCAGCGACGGCGAGCTGCTCCATGGTGACGGCGTCATAGCCGTGCGACTCGAACAGACGATGAGCGGTCTGCGCGATGTGATCCAGCTTTTCCTGACGCTTGCGCTCGCGGCGACCCGGTTCGGTCATGGCAACCACAAAACTTGAACGACGTGCAGAATTGTACGTCGTTCAGAAATTGAGCGCAATCGCAGTGAGGTCAGCGCGCCAGGTTCTTCAGATCGACGCCGTAGAGCGCCGCATTCCTGGTGACATATTCGATGCGGTCCTTGATGGGTTGATCGTTCAGTGCGGCGGTCAGCATGTCGAGCATGGTGTGCCAGCCCATCGCATTCTGAGGGACGAAGCGCTCGAGGATGGGGAAGTGCTTGAAGGTCAGCAGCACGTCTTCGCCGCGCGGCTCCAGCTCGAAGGTGGGATACGACTCGGGATAGGCAGACACGGCATCTTCGGCTGCGCCGCCATCGAACACATTCCAGGTGTACACGAGCTTTCGCGGCGGTTGCCACTGCGTGACGATGCCGCGAATGTGACCGTCGACGAGACGAACTTTGCCGCCTTGGCGCGGCTCGATCAGCGCCACGTTGCCGTACCAGGTCGGCATCTTCGTCGGATCGGTGAGATAAGCCCACACTCGCTCGATCGGCCCCGGCAGCAGGCGAGTGAACGTGACGCAGGGAACGTTAGACATCTCGCCGCGTTCGTGCAGTTCCGTGGTAACCATCGCATCACCCTCTTCAACGTTTGCGTGACTTGCCCGCGGGTTTGCGCAGCTCGGCTTCCAGAGCATCGAATCGGGTTGCCCAATAGCTCCGCAGCTCATCCACCCAGCCTGCCAGCTCGTTCACTCCTTGTGGATCGAGCTCATAAATGCGGCGCTGGGCCTCGGCGCGGACCCGAACCATCTGCGCCTCGCGCAGCACTTTCAAATGCTGTGAGATCGCGGAGGCGCTGATATCGAACTGGTCGGCGATTTCACCGGAAGATAGAGCGCCGCGAGCCAATGACTCGACGATGCCGCGCCGGGTCGGATCTGCCAGGGCCGCGAAAATGCTCATGGAATGTAGCCAATGCTTAATTTAGCAAATACTAAAATAACAACCGCTGAAGACACAAGCTCGATTTCGCCGGTAGCGTGTGGCCATTCACCGGCAGTGCGTTGCATTGGTGGCTTGCCGTCCGGATACTGACCTCAACGGCTTCTATTGTTGAGGGATAAACAACACGTGCTGTTCGCTCCAGAGACCTGGCCATTCACCGTGGCGACGTTCCTGCTCCTGCTGATCGCGATCGTGGAAGGGATTGCGATGCTGCTGGGGTCGAGTCTCTCCCAATCGCTGCAGCACTTGCTTCCCGAGCCTGGCGATGTCCACGTGGGCGTGTTCGACAAGTTGCTCGGCTGGCTCTCGTTCGGCCGTGTGCCGGCGCTCGTGCTGTTGGTGCTGTTCCTCGCGAGCTTTGCGCTGACGGGCTTCGCGCTCAATTTGGTCGTAAAGCAGATGTTTGGTTTCTGGGCTCCGCCGTCGATCTCGGCGCTTGCGGCATTCCTCATTACGTTGCCTGTCGTGCGCTTCGCCGGAGCGGGACTGGCGCGCGTGATTCCACAAGATCAGACCTATGCAGTCTCGTTCGATTCGCTGGTCGGCCGGGTCGCGACCATCGTGACCGGCACCGCGCGGCCCGGTTATCCGGCGCAGGCGAAGGTGGCGAACGAGCATGGACAGATGTTGTATGTGATGGTCGAGCCGGAGGCCGAGGGCATGACGTTTCAAAGCGGGGAACGCGTGCTGCTCAACAAGCGCATTGCCGGAAATCGGTTTGCTGGGGCCGTGAATCCCTGGCCCGATCTGATCTGACTCGAGCGGGTTTCGATGGGCAACATTGCTGGGGAGTGAGCAAATGTCGGACTACCTGATCCTGGACAACCTGATTCTGGCGGGCATCGCGTTCTTCGCGCTGCTGGTCATAGGAATCATTTTCTCGCGGCTGTATCGCCGCTCCTCGAAAGAGCGATCCTTCGTGCGCACCGGACTGGGCGGGCAGAAGGTGGTGATGGATGGCGGCGCCATCGTCTTTCCGGTGTTCCACGAGACCATCCTGGTGAACATGAACACGCTCAAGCTCGAAGTGACGCGTTTCGGCAAGGACTCGCTGTTCACCAAGGACCGCATGCGCGTGGACGTGGTCGTCGCGTTCTTCGTGCGGGTCGTGCCGACCAAGGAAGGTATTGCGAATGCCGCCCAGACCTTGGGCCAGCGCACGATCGATCCCGAGCAGTTGTCGCAGCTGGTCGAGGATAAGTTCGTCGACGCGCTGCGCGCCGCCGCGGTGTCGATGACCATGCAGGAGCTGCTCGACAAACGTCAGGACTTCATCCAGGGCGTGCAGAACGCCGTGAGCGAGGATCTGTTGAAGAACGGTCTGGAGCTGGAGAGCGTGTCGTTGACCCGCATCGACCAGACGGCGATGCAATTTTTCGATCCCAACAATGCGTTCGACGCCGAAGGTCTGACGCGGCTCACCGAACAAACGCAGCGTCGCAGCCGCGAGCGCAACGAGATCGAGCAGGACACGACCGTGGCAATCTCGCGCAAGAACTTCGAAGCCAAGCAATTGCAGCTGGAGATCGATCGACAGAAGCGTTTCGCCGAGCTGGCGCAGTCGCAGGAAGTGTCGGCTCGCGAGGCCGAGCAGCAGTCTATCGTCGCCAAGGTGCAAGCCGAGCGCTCTCGGGAAGCCGAAGAGGCGAAGATCGCCGCCGCACGCCAGATTCGTGAGGCCGAAGTCGCCAAGGAACAGGCCGTGCGCCAGCGCGTCGTCGAAGCCGAGCGCGAGGTCAAGATCGCGACCATCGAACAGCTGCGCGCCACGGAGATCGCCGATCAGAACAAAGCGATCTCGATTGCGCAGAAGTCGGAGGAACAATCCAAGGCTCAGGCCAGCGCCAACCTGGCTTTGGCCGAAGCGGTGAAGTCCGAACAGGCCGTGAAGACGGCCGAGGAAGTCGCCAAGGCCGAACGTGAGAAGCAAGTGACGCTGGTGCTGGCGTCGCAGGAAGCGGAGCGTCAGGCGATCAGCGTGAAGGTGTCGGCGCTCGCGGAAAAAGAAGCGTCGGAGGCGAAGGCCGATGCGATCCGTACGCTCGCCAAGGCGAACCGCGAAAATTACGAAGCGGAAGCGGCCGGCAAGCGCGCTTTGAACGAGGCCATCAACACGCTCTCGAATGCGCAGGTCTCGCTGCAGGAAAAGCTGGCGTTGATCCAGGCGCTGCCGAAGATCATCGAAGAGGCGGTGCGGCCGATGCAGAACATCGACTCGATCCGGATCATGCAGGTCGACGGTCTCAACACCGGCGCCGCCGGTGCGCAGGCGGGCGAGCCGACGCTCGGCAATGGCTCGGGCAACCTCGCCGAGCAAGCGGTGGGCGCGGCTCTGAAATATCGCGCTTATGCACCGGTGGTCGATCAGCTGATCAAGGAAGTGGGGCTGTCCGGCAACGGCTTGGATGGACTGGTGAAGGCCACGTCGGCCATTGCCCAACCTGCGGCTCCGCCGGTGCCGCTGCCATCGTAATGTCGGGCTGATGACTAGCCCGCGCCATCGGTGCATGGCGCGGGCTATGATTCCGCGATCCGCCGCCAGGCGCCCAGACGGAATCGAAGCTCATGGCAGTTGTTACATCGTGCAGCGTGAAGTTCGCCAGTGTGGTGTGTCTGCTCAGCGCTGTGTTCGCGTTCGAGGCGCACGCCGCCGACGCAGCCTCGAAGCATCAGGCTGTCTTCAAGACTCTCAGCAGCAAGCCCGCGGTGAAGGCAGCGCTGGAACAGATCCGTCGTGAAGACGAACGGACGCTGCGGGAGCAGATCGAGATCTCCGAGATCCCGGCGCCTTCTCGCAAGGAAGAGGTGCGTGCCAAAGACTACCTGCGACGCCTGCATGAGCTCGGCCTGACCGAGATCGCCACCGATTCCGAAGGCAACGTCATTGCGCGCCGACCGGGCACGAGCCGTAATGGCGCGACGTTGGTGCTGGCGGCGCACCTCGATACCGTGTTCAGCCCGGACACCGATGTAAAGGTTCGCAAGGAAGGCAATCGCTACCATGGCGCGGGTATCAGCGATGACGCTCGCGGCTTGACCGTTCTGCTGACTGTGTTGCGCTCGATGCAGGAGAACAAACTGCGCACTCAAGGCGATGTTTTATTCGTCGCCACCGTGGGCGAGGAGGGCTTGGGCAACCTGCGCGGCGTGAAAGCATTGTTCCGCGATCGGAAGGATATCGATGGCTTCATTTCCGTCGACGGCACCGATTCGCCGCGCCTGCCGGCCGGTGAGTCTGAAGTCGTGGCGCGCGCCGTCGGCAGCCATCGCTGGCAGATCACGTTCACCGGGCCGGGCGGCCACAGCTATGAGAATTTCGGGACCCCCAGCGCCGTGCATGCGATGGGCCGGGCGATCAGCGCGATCTCCGATCTGCAAGCGCCGACCGAGCCGAAGACTACGTTCACTGTTTCGATCGTGTCGGGCGGCACGGCGATCAATGCGATTGCCGAGGAGGCTCAGCTGCAGCTCGATATCCGTTCAGAATCCGCGAGCGCGCTGGCGGCCCTGGAAGAACAGATTCTCGCCGCCGCTGAACGAGCCGGCGCGGAAGAGGGCAAGCGCTGGGGAGCGGCGCCCGTGAAAGTCGAGCGAACATTGCTCGGCGACCGGCCCGCCGGAGCGGGCAGCAGCGACAGCCTGATGGCTTCCACCTGGATCGGCGCCATGGTGGCTTTGGGTCAAAAGCCCCCGATGCCGGTCGCGGGCAGCACCGATTCGAACGTGCCTCTGGGCCTGGGCATTCCGGCCATTACCGCCTCGGGCGGCGGCATCGGCGACAAGGCCCATTCGCTGAATGAATGGTATGAGCCCGTCAATGCCTGGCTCGGTCCGCAAGGATTGTTGCTGACCACCCTGGCGTTGGCCGGCATCGAAGGCGGGCCACAGCCATTGTTGCCACGTCGTCGCTGAACGAAGACGCGGAAAGCCCCCGGATGTGTGGTGTGTACTACTCGCGATGTGACGTATGTAGTACAACCGCACTATCAAAACAGCGGGAGTGGCCTCTACATGGAATGGATGTCGCGTGGCGCAGTGCTGGCAGTCGCGTTGTGGGGAGTCGCGGGCTGTGGCGGAGGCGGCGGGGGTAACCCGGCCCTCGGCGGACCGTCGGGCGGCGGATCGAACGCGCCAGGCGGTTACACCCCGGGCGTCTACTCGCCTTCCGCGTCCCTGGCCAACCAGTGTTCCACCCCGATGGCGCAGAACATGTTTCTGCGCTCGTGGACGAACGAGACGTATCTCTGGTACTCCGAGGTGCCGGATACCAATCCGACCGGCTTCACGACCGCCGATTATTTCGAGAAATTGAAGACCCCGCTGAAGACTGCCACCGGCACCGACAAGGATCGTTTCCATTTCACGTATTCGACCGCGGAATGGGAGGCGTTGTCCCAGCAGGGCGCCGAAATGGGCTATGGCGCGCAGTGGGTCCTGCTCCCGCGGGCCAATGCGAACGCGCAGATCATGACTGCGTTCGTCGAATCTGGCTCCGCGGCGGATCAGCAAAGTGTGGCGCGTGGCACCGAGATATTGGCGGCCGACAACATCGTTGTTGCAAACATTCGCACGGATGCGGAGGTCGACCTGCTGTACGCGGCTCTGTTCCCGGAGAGGGCCAACGAGCAGCACACCTTCACGGTGCGCGACGCGAACGGCACGCGGCAGATCACGATGACCAGCAGCTCGGTGACCTATAACCCCGTGCCCGCCTGGGGCGTCATCAATCAGCCCGATGGCCCGGTCGGATATTTGCTGTTCAACGATCATGTCGGGACTGCGGAACGAGAGTTGGTCGAGGCGATCAACCAGCTGAGTGTCGCGGGCGTGAAGGACCTGGTGCTCGATCTGCGCTACAACGGTGGCGGCTATCTCGCTATCGCGAACGAGTTGGCCTACATGATCGCCAACACGACGCGAACCGCGGGCCGCACGTTCGAACGACTCGCGTTCAACGACAGATACACGACCATCGATCCCGCCGGTCAACCGATCACGCCTACGCCGTTTTACTCCACCGCGAAGGGATTTTCGGTGACCAGCGGTACGCCGCTGCCGTCGCTGAATCTCGAGAGCGTCTATGTGATTACTGGCAACAATACCTGTTCGGCCAGCGAATCCATCATCAACGGCCTGCGCGGTATCGGCGTGCAGGTCTACCAGATCGGTGAGACCACTTGCGGCAAGCCTTACGGTTTCTATCCGGAGGACAACTGCGACACCACGTATTTCTCGATTCAGTTCCAGGGAGTCAACGCCGCGGGCTTCGGCGACTATTCCGATGGATTCGTGCCGGGCAGCGCGGACTCGGGCAGCACGATCAAAGGCTGTCGGGTCGCGGACGATTTCACGAATGAGCTCGGCGATCCGCTCGAGGCGCGTCTGCAGACAGCCCTCGGCTTCCGGGCCAGCAACAATCAAACTTGTCCAACGGTGGTGAGCGCGGCGCCCAACGGCAGCAGCTCGAAACCCGCGCTGGCAGGCGGGGGCGAGGGCAAGATGATCAAGTCGCCAGCTCGCGAGAATCGGATCGTGGAGCGGCCTAGGACGGGGATTGCTTTTTGAGCTTGCGCCACAGCGTCGTGCGACTGATCCCCAGTCGCACGCTCGCTTTGGCGTAAGAGCCGTCGCTCTCCTCGAGCACGCGCCGAATCAACTCGGTCTCGGATTCGGCGCGATGCGCGGCGATGGATGCGACGACTTTGCTCGGTGTCGGCGCTGAGATCTCGGGCATCAATTCCCGCAGTTGCACGTCACTGAGCGTCGCGTCGTTCGGGCTCGCGAGCATCGCCACTCGCTCCAGCAAGTTCTCCAGCTCGCGCACGTTGCCGGGCCATTCGTAGTTCCACGCCGCATCCAGCAGCTTCTGTACTCGCGGGTCGTTCGTAATATCGATGCTTGTTCGCAGGGCGATCTTGCGCCCCAGGTGAGCCACGAGCTCGGGCAGATCCTGCCGACGATCGCGCAGGCCAGGCAATTCCAAACGCAGGATATTGAGCCGATAGTAGAGGTCCCGTCGGAAGTCGCCGGTGACGATGCGCTCCGTCAGATCGCGATGGGTGGCGGCAATGACGCGAACGTCGACGCGAGTCGGTTCGATCGCGCCGACTCGCAATATTTCTTTCTCCTGCAGCACGCGTAGCAGGCGGGTTTGCAGAGACACCGGCATCTCGCCGATCTCGTCCAGAAAGATCGTGCCGGTGTGGGCGGCTTCGAACAAGCCGAGCTTGCCGCCGCGGCGCGCGCCGGTAAAAGCACCTTCCTCGTAACCGAACAGCTCGCTCTCCAGCAGCGACTCCGGAAAGGCGCCGCAGTTGATGGCGATGAAAGGCTGATTCGCCCGCTTGCTTGCGACATGGATGCCTTGAGCGAGCAGTTCTTTGCCAGTGCCGCTTTCGCCGAAGATCAGCACGGTCGCATCGCTGCGAGCGTACTGAGCCGCCAGCGATCGAGTGTGCACGATGCCTGGAGTCGTGCCGACCAGATCCGTCAGCCGATAGCGAACATTCGCCGCCGGCTTGTGACGCCGGGCGCGCAGGTCGCGATCGACGCGTTGAATCGATTCGGGATCCTGGCAGGTGAGCACTGCGCCGGTCTGCGTGCCTTGTTCTGTGATCGGCAGCCGACTCGTGAGCACCGCGCGCGCGCCAATCTTCTGCAATTCGTCGATCTCCGCACGTGGCTCACGCAGGGTGCGTGTGAGCGAAAGCTCCGGCGCGATATCGCTGAGCTTGAGCCCGATGAGCTCTGGAGCGGGCCGCTCCAACAGCCGCGCCATGGCGGGATTCAAAATCTCGATCCGCTCGTCCATATCGACCGCGACCACGCCGTCGCGCAGCTGGCCGAGAATCGTATTCAAACGTTCGCGTTTGGCGCCTTCCATGTGCGACAAGCGAGCCATTTCGACCGCATCGTCGAGCGCCTCACGGACAGCGTCTTCGGAGTAGAGAAAGACGCTGGCCATGCCGGCCGCTTCGGCGAGATCCGCGATCAAGCCAGGCGCGACCACGACTTCGATGCCACGCGCCCGCAGCTCGAGCACACAGTTTCTCGCGTCGTCCGTGGTTCGATAGCTCCGCTGCTCGATGCCCAAGCCGAACAACTCATTGAACCGTTCCAGCTCGACAGGCAGGGCGCCGTGCGTCACGAGCGCGATCCGCGACGAGATGCTGCGAGCCCGACCGAGCGCACTCAGGATGTCGAAGCCGCCGACGCGAACCAGCACCACTGGCAGCTCGATGTGCTGTCGAAGGTAGGCGCCGTTGGAGCCCGCGGCCACGAGCACGTCGATGGGCTGCTGGCGGCTCAGCTCATTAATAGTGTCGACCGCGGTCTCGAAGCCGCTGTCGAGCACCTCGACGCGGGCGACCTGCGCGTAGGTGGGGGCAAGGTCGCGGAACAGGTCCTTCAGCCGATGCAGGCCGACGGCGACGATGCGGAGCGGGTCATTGGAGCGGGCGACCTGGGCGTTCATGACAACAGTTTCATCAATGTTGCAGCCTGAAACTGTACTGTTTCGAGAGTGAAACCGCCAGCCGGCTGCGCCGGGGCACACCTATGAAGTGACCCAAGTTAATCAATAACTTAGATGCACTTGTTGACGAGAGGTCCGTGGCATAACTCTTGCTCTCCCTCGGCAACCCCGCTGCAACCGCATTTTCGAGGAGACTTCCATGGCATCCGCCGGATCCAACTTCCGCTCGGCCCTGGCCGCCGAGCAACCGCTGCAGATCGTGGGCACGATCAACGCGAACCATGCGCTGCTCGCCAAGCGCGCCGGCTATCGCGCGATTTACCTGTCCGGCGGCGGTGTCGCGGCCGGCTCGCTGGGCATGCCCGACCTCGGCATCAACAATCTCGATGACGTGCTCACCGACATCCGTCGCATCACCGATGTGTGCGATCTGCCGCTGATCGTCGACATCGACACCGGCTTCGGCCCGAGCGCGTTCAACATCGCCCGCACCGTGAAGAGCCTGATCAAGTTCGGCGCTGCCGGCTGTCACATCGAAGACCAGGTCGGCGCGAAGCGTTGCGGCCACCGTCCCGGCAAAGAGCTCGTGTCCACCGAAGAGATGGTGGATCGGGTCAAGGCCGCGGTCGATGCCAAGACCGATCCCGATTTCTATCTGATCGCGCGCACCGACGCGATCGCCTCGTTCGGCATCGATGCCGCGATCGAGCGCTCGGTGAAGTGCGTGGAGGCGGGCGCCGACGCGATCTTCGCCGAAGCGGCCTACGACCTGCCGACGTATCAGAAGTTCGTCGATGCGGTGAAGGTGCCGGTGCTCGCGAATATCACCGAGTTCGGCAAGACGCCGCTATTCTCCGTGCCCGAGCTGAAGAGCGCCGGCGTGGCGATGGTGCTGTATCCGCTGAGCGCCTTCCGCGCCATGAACAAGGCCGCCGAGAACGTTTATGAAGCCATCCGCCGCGATGGCCATCAGCGCAATGTCGTCGACTCGATGCAGACGCGCGAAGAACTGTATGAGCGCATCGGTTATCACGCCTATGAGCAGCATCTCGATGCGCTCTTCAAGGCCAAGAAATAACCGCGACGCCGTAAGTAACAAACGACCAGGAGATTGAAGATGACCGACGCTCCCACTCAGCCCGGGTTCAAACCGAAAAAGTCAGTTGCACTGTCCGGCACTGTCGCCGGCAACACCGCGCTTTGCACGGTCGGTCGCAGCGGCAACGATCTGCACTATCGCGGCTATGACATTCTCGATCTGGCGGCTCAGTCCGAGTTCGAAGAAATCGCTCATTTGCTGGTGCACGGCAAGCTGCCCACGGGCGCCGAGCTGAAGGCGTACAAGACCAAGCTGAAGTCGCTGCGCGGCCTGCCGGCTGCGGTGAAGACGGCGCTCGAACAGCTGCCGCCGTCGGCGCATCCGATGGACGTGATGCGCACGGGCGTTTCGGTGCTCGGCTGCGTGAATCCCGAGAAGGACGATCACAATCATGCGGGCGCGCGCGACATCGCCGACAAGCTGATGGCGTCGCTCGGCTCGATGCTGCTGTACTGGTATCACTACGCTCACAACGGCAAGCGCATCGAGACGGAGTCGGATGAAGACTCCATCGGCGGTCATTTCCTGCACCTGTTGCATCAGCAGAAGCCGCCGCGCTCGTGGGTGAAGGCGATGCACACGTCGCTGATCCTGTACGCCGAGCACGAGTTCAACGCCTCGACCTTCACGTCTCGCGTCGTTGCCGGCACCGGCTCCGACATGTATTCGGCGATCTGCGGCGGCATCGGCGCGCTGCGCGGTCCGAAGCACGGCGGCGCCAACGAAGTCGCGTTCGAGATCCAGAAGCGCTACGACACGCCGGCCGAAGCGGAGGCGGACATCCGCGCCCGCGTCGAGCGCAAGGAAGTCGTGATCGGCTTCGGCCATCCCGTCTACACGATCTCCGATCCGCGCAACAAGGTGATCAAGCAGGTGGCGCTGGATCTGTCGAAGGAAGCCGGCAACACCAAGATGTACGACATCGCCGAGCGCCTGGAGACGGTGATGTGGGAGATCAAGAAGATGTTCCCGAACCTGGACTGGTTCAGCGCCGTCAGCTACCACGTGATGGGCGTGCCCACCGCCATGTTCACGCCGCTGTTCGTGATCTCTCGCACGTCGGGCTGGAGCGCCCACATCATCGAGCAGCGCATTGACGGTAAGATCATCCGTCCGAGCGCCAACTACACCGGTCCAGAGGACCAGAAGTTCCTGCCGATCTCTGATCGTAAGTAAGACCGGCGCAAGTAAGCAACGCCCAAGCTCAACGCCAAGGCCCCATGAATACCGCCTATCGCAAACGTCTTCCCGGAACCCAGCTGGATTATTTCGACACGCGCGCCGCGGTCGATGCGATCCAGCCGGGCGCCTATGCCAAGTTGCCGTACACCTCGCGTGTGCATGCCGAGAACCTGGTGCGTCGCTGCGATCCAGCGACGCTTACCGCGTCGTTGAAGCAGCTCATCGAGCGCAAGCGGGATCTCGATTTCCCGTGGTTTCCGGCTCGCGTGGTGTGTCACGACATCCTGGGGCAGACGGCGTTGGTGGACCTCGCGGGCCTGCGCGATGCCATTGCGGACAAGGGTGGCGATCCTTCGCAGATCAATCCGGTCGTGCCGACGCAGCTGATCGTCGATCACTCGCTGGCGGTCGAGTACGGCGGCTACGACAAGGATGCGTTCGCGAAGAACCGGGCGGTGGAAGATCGTCGCAACGACGATCGCTTCCATTTCATCAACTGGACCAAGCTGGCGTTCCAGAACGTGGACGTGATTCCGCCGGGCAACGGCATCATGCACCAGATCAATCTGGAGCGGATGTCGCCGGTGATTCATGCGGTGGACGGCGTTGCGTTCCCGGACACCCTGGTCGGCACGGACAGTCACACTCCGCACGTCGACGCTCTTGGCGTCATCGCCATCGGCGTCGGCGGTCTGGAAGCGGAGAGCGTGATGCTCGGCCGCGCTTCCTGGATGCGGTTGCCGGACATCGTCGGCGTCGAGCTGACGGGCAAGCCGGCGCCGGGCATCACGGCCACCGACGTGGTGCTCGCTCTGACTGAATATCTGCGTAAAGAGAAGGTCGTCGGCGCCTACATCGAGTTCTTCGGCGAAGGCGCTTCGGCGCTGACGCTGGGCGATCGCGCCACCATTTCCAACATGACGCCGGAGTTCGGCGCCACGGCGGCGATGTTCTTCATCGACCAGCAGACCATCGACTATCTGAAGCTCACCGGCCGCACCGACGAACAGGTGAAGCTGGTGGAGATCTATGCGAAGGAGGCCGGCCTGTGGGCCGACAGCCTGAAGACCGCCGAATACGAGCGCACGCTCAAGTTCGATCTGTCGTCCGTCGTTCGTAACATGGCCGGCCCGTCGAATCCGCACAAGCGCCTGCCGGTCACGGAGCTCGCGAAGCGTGGCATCGCAGGCAAGTGGGAGGAAGTCCCCGGTCAGATGCCGGATGGCGCGGTGATCATCGCAGCGATCACGAGCTGCACGAATACCAGCAACCCGCGCAACGTCATCGCTGCGGGCCTGCTCGCTCGCAACGCCAATGCTCGTGGTCTCACTCGCAAACCGTGGGTGAAGTCTTCGCTCGCGCCCGGATCGAAGGCGGTGCAGTTGTATCTGGAAGAGGCGCAGCTGCTGCCCGATCTGGAAAGCCTGGGCTTCGGCATCGTCGCGTTTGCCTGCACGACGTGTAACGGCATGTCGGGTGCGCTCGATCCGAAGATCCAGCAGGAGATCATCGACCGCGATCTGTATGCGACGGCGGTGCTCTCCGGCAATCGCAATTTCGACGGCCGCATTCATCCGTATGCGAAACAGGCGTTCCTTGCATCGCCGCCGCTGGTGGTGGCTTACGCCATCGCCGGCACCATCCGGTTCGATATCGAGAAGGACGTGCTGGGCCACGATAAGAGTGGCAAGCCGGTCTATCTGAAAGACCTCTGGCCGAGCGACGCGGAGATCGACGCCATCGTCGCCAAGAGCGTCAAACCCGAGCACTTCCGCGCTGTCTACGAGCCGATGTTCAAGGCCAGCGGCGCGAGCGCTGTGAAGATCAGCCCGCTGTACAACTGGCGGCCGCAGAGCACGTACATCCGCCGTCCGCCGTATTGGGAAGGCGCGCTTGCGGGTGAGCGCACATTGAAGGGCATGCGTCCGCTGGCGGTGCTGCCCGATAACATCACGACGGATCATCTGTCGCCGTCGAATGCGATCCTGCTCGACAGCGCCGCCGGTGAGTATCTCGCGAAGATGGGCTTGCCCGAGGAAGACTTCAATTCCTATGCGACGCATCGTGGCGATCACTTGACCGCGCAGCGTGCGACGTTTGCCAATCCGCAGCTGGTCAATGAAATGGCCGTCGTCGATGGCCAGGTCAAGAAGGGCTCGCTCGCGCGCATTGAGCCGGAAGGCAAAGTCACGCGTATGTGGGAAGCGATCGAGACCTACATGGAGCGCAAGCAGCCGCTCATCATCATCGCCGGCGCGGACTACGGTCAGGGCTCATCGCGCGACTGGGCGGCCAAGGGCGTGCGTCTCGCGGGCGTGGAAGCCATCGTCGCCGAAGGCTTCGAGCGCATCCATCGCACGAACCTGATCGGCATGGGCGTGCTGCCGTTGGAGTTCAAGCCGGGCGTGAATCGCAAGACCTTCAACATCGACGGCACCGAAACTTATGACGTCGTTGGCGAGCGCAAGCCGCGTGCGGATCTGACGCTGGTCATTCATCGCCGCAACGGCGAACGTGTCGAAGTGCCGGTCACCTGCCGGCTGGACACCGCCGAAGAAGTCTCCATCTACGAGGCTGGCGGTGTGCTGCAACGGTTCGCTCAAGACTTCCTCGAGTCCTCGAAGGTGGCATAGCGCATGGCCCACGCACCGCAAATCAAAATCCCCGCCACCTACATGCGTGGCGGCACGAGCAAGGGAGTGTTCTTCCGCCTGCAGGATCTGCCTGCGGCGGCTCAGGCGCCTGGCCCGGCCCGTGATGCACTCCTTCAGCGTGTCATTGGCAGCCCCGATCCGTACGGCAAGCAGATCGATGGCATGGGGGGTGCGACCTCGAGCACCAGCAAGACCGTGATCCTGTCGAAGAGCACAAAGGCGGATCACGACATCGATTATTTGTTCGGCCAGGTGTCCATCGACAAACCGTTCGTCGATTGGAGCGGCAACTGCGGCAACCTGTCGGCCGCGGTCGGGCCGTTCGCGATCAGCAATGGGTTGATCGATCCCAGCCGGATTCCCAGGAATGGCACGGTCGTGGTGCGCGTCTGGCAGGCGAACATCGGCAAGACCATCGTCGCGCACGTGCCGATCACCGATGGCGTCGTGCAGGAGACGGGCGATTTCGAGCTGGACGGCGTGACGTTCCCGGCCGCCGAAGTGCAGCTCGAATTTCTCAACCCGGCCGCGGACGAAGAAGGCGCGGGCGGCTCGATGTTTCCGACCGGCAACCTGGTCGACGATCTCGAGGTGCCGGGCGTCGGCACCTTGAGGGCGACCATGATCAACGCCGGCATTCCGACCATCTTCGTGAACGCCGATGCCATCGGCTACACCGGCATGGAACTGCAGGAAGCCATCAACGGCGACGGCAAGGCGCTCGCGATGTTTGAAAACATCCGCGCGCACGGCGCCATTCGCATGGGGCTGATCAAGACGCTCGAAGAAGCGGCGAAGCGTCAGCACACGCCGAAGGTTGCGTTCGTTGCACCGCCGAAGAGCTATGTTTCTTCCAGCGGCAAGCACGTGCAGGCCAGCGAGATCGATCTGCTCGTGCGCGCGCTCTCGATGGGCAAGCTGCATCACGCGATGATGGGCACGGCGGCTGTTGCGATCGGCACGGCGGCTGCGATCCCCGGAACGCTGGTGAATCTGGCGGCGGGCGGAGGAGAGCGGAATACCGTTCGCTTCGGCCATCCGTCGGGCACGCTGCGCGTGGGCGCCGAAGCCGGCAAGGTCGATGGCGAGTGGACGGTCACGAAGGCCATCATGAGCCGCAGCGCGCGCGTACTCATGGAAGGTTGGGTCCGGGTGCCCGCACAAATGTGACGGTCGTCACAAAACTCTTCGCTGTTTAAGAACTCCGAACGGGCCGCCGCCTTCAACGACTGAGGGCGCGCGGAACCGATGGTGTCGCGCTCAAGACGACAACCACCAGGAGTTTCAGACATGCTTTCTCTTCACACTAACGCTGCGGCGCTGTCGTCGCAGAATTCGGTCGGCAACACGCAGAAGGCCCTGACCACCTCGCTGACCCGCCTCGGCACCGGCTTCCGCGTGAACAGCGCGATGGACGACGCTGCCGGCTTGCAGATCGCGACCCGTCTCGATGCGCAGGCCCGGGGCATGTCGGTCGCTCAGCGCAACACGCAGAACGGCATCTCCATGATGCAGACGGCCGAAGGCGCGTTCTCGGAATTGACCAACGTGCTGCTGCGTATGAAGGACCTTGCGACCGAAGCCTTCAACGCCTCTTCGACGACCGACGACGTGGAAGCGCTGCAGGCTGAATATGACGCGCTCGGCGCTGAAGTTGCGAACATCTTCAAGAGCACCTCGTTCGGCGGCGCGACGCTGTTCACCGACGACGGCGTGACGTTGCCGGGTGCGGCTGCGGCTGCGGGCCTGCTGGGCACGGCGGGCGGTATCACGTTCCAGATCGGCGCCAGCGAGAACGAGACGATGGTGGTCGATGCTGAAACCGGCCTGGCCGATCTGGGCGACGCTCTTGCGGCCGTCAGCTCCTTCTACGCGACGACGGCGCCGACCACCGCCGGCACGGAGTTGTCGGGTGCCAACACCGTCATCACGGACATCAACGACGCCATCGCGGCGGTCGGCACGGTGCGCGCGCAGCTCGGTGCTGCTTCGAACCGTCTCGATCACGTGTACAACAACTTGGGCAACATGATCCAGAACACGACCGCTTCG
>NZ_BLJO01000014.1:0-637 GCF_009932555.1 Steroidobacter agaridevorans | reverse complement strand
GGTCGCATCATGGACGTGGACTACGCCCTGGAAACGTCGAACTCGACCAGCAAGCAGTTGCTGTTGCAGGCGGGTACCTCGGCGCTCAAGCAGAGCAGCAGCCTGTCGCAGCTGGTGATGTCTCTGATGCAGTAATAGTGAGCACGCCGCGGACCTGATGGCGCGGCCCTCATGCAGATGGGAGCCAGTCCGTGAAAACGGGCTGGCTCTTTCTCATTTCTGCAGTTTCCACGCGAGCTGCAGCTCGCTCCAGGCGTGACCTGTCACGAAAAACTCCGGATGTCGCTATTTAAGAACGCCGAACGGGCCGTCGCCTTCAAGGACTGAGAGCGCGAGAACCGACGGTGACGCGCTCAGGATGACAACCACCAGGAGTTTCAGACATGCTTTCCCTTCACACTAACGCGGCGGCTTTGTCGTCGCAGAATTCGGTCGGCAGCACCCAGAAGGCCCTGACCACCTCGTTGACCCGCCTCGGCACCGGCTTCCGCGTCAACAGCGCGATGGACGACGCCGCCGGCCTGCAGATCGCGACCCGCCTCGATGCGCAGGCTCGCGGTATGTCGGTCGCTCAGCGCAACACGCAGAACGGCATCTCCATGATGCAGACGGCCGAAGGCGCGTTCTCGGAATTGAC
>NZ_BLJO01000013.1:74047-109329 GCF_009932555.1 Steroidobacter agaridevorans | reverse complement strand
AGATCTTCTCGATCGACCTGTGCGCCTACGCGATCATGAGCAATCACTATCATCTGGTGCTGCGAGTGGATCGGCGCCGGGCGGCGCGCCTGAGTCATGCCGAGATCGTAACGAGATGGGCTCAGCTCTTCAGGATCCCGCCGTTGATCCAGCGGTGGCAGGATGGCCACATCAATGCCGCCGAACGGGTGATAGCCGAGGAGTTGATCGAACGCTGGCGCCTGCGACTGATCGATATCAGCTGGTACATGCGTTGTTTGAACGAACATCTGGCGCGGCGAGCCAATGCCGAGGACGAATGTACCGGTCGGTTCTGGGAGGGACGATTCAGATCGCAGGCGCTGCTCGATGAAGCAGGCTTGCTGACGGCCATGGCCTATGTGGATCTCAATCCAGTGCGCGCCGGCATCGCGGCGACGCCCGAGGAGTCTGAGTTCACATCGATCTATGCACGCTTGCAGCAGTTCCGGCATGAGCCAGTGGAGCGGCCGCGAACGAAGCCGCCGCTAAGAGATCAGGCGGCTCGCCAATCATCGCCGCCATTGCTTGCCTTCAGCGAATCAGCCGATCCAGACCGATCCCACATCCCGATGAGATTCCTGGATTACTTGCAACTGCTCGATTGGACCGGGCGGCGGCGCTGTGCTGACAAGCGCGGAGCCATGGTGCAGCATCTGCCGCCCGTGTTCGCCAGATTACAGATCGATCCGGATGCGTGGCTGCGAACGATGCGGCCGGGTGGCAATCGCTTTGGGCGCGCCATCGGTCGATTCGATCACTTGCACTCTCACGCAAGAAGATTGGGTCAGTGCTGGATTCGAGGGTTGCAGGCGGCGCGGCGGTTACAGCGGGCGTAAGCTTAGCGTAAGCGCTCGATCTAGCATTGTCTGAACTTATATCCTCGGATCCGCGGGGTGTGTCGTTTTCTCGGCGACGGAGGGCGACACATCGAACGGCCCAAAGACACGGCTGTCGCTAGCGACAGCTTGGATGGCATCGATTGCATCACGAGTGCTAAGGATGCTGAGGGGGGGCGAATAGGGGAGAAGGCGAGGGCGCAAAGTATGTGGATGTCCAAAGAGGAGCATGCCTAATGTTAATCCTGCATGGCTCTTGGATTGAGTGAGGAAGACATGAGCTATCCAATAGCAGATATACAGATCAAGTCACAGCACCAGCTCACAACTGTTCTTCGGGAGATTAAAGGCGCACTCGCGGATGGAAGCCTGCAGCAATTTGTGCCTGCCGATGCCGCTTTAGCGTTGGACGATCTCAATGTGGTGAGCGACACCGGTCCGTGGCCGGACTACATAGAGGCCTACTTTACGAATCCGAAAACTGGTGAGCGATACAAGCTCACGGCCGAGACCTACCATGGCGCGGGAGGAAGTTGGCAGCGACTGTAGCCGCGTCATCTCGTCGACCGGGACATCCTGGACACCCACCACGCCATGTGCCCACCACGCCATCTGTGTCTGAGGCCCTGTTCGTCGAATTTCTAGGACATCCTGGACACCCACCCAGGGGGACACCTGCTCTAAGATCTTCTCACCTCAGAGCAGATCTCACTCCTTCACGCGCGTGTCCACTGCTATCCAATTGACTTCCCAGGTCTTGCCGCCGTCATCGGAAAACGACTGCTCGAACCGGCACGAATCCGCAGTAATGTCCGACCAGACGTTGCGAACCAGAATGGTTCGGCCGTCGAAGACCTCCTGGTCGTAGAATTCGCCGCGCCCATCCTTGAACTCGCCGACCGTGGGCACGCTCAGAGTGCCGCCGCTGGCGTTGGCCGCATTGAGGCTCCATTGGCGGGCCTGAGGATTGTAGAGGCGCAGCGACAGCACATAGACGGGGCCGTCGGCGGTGTCCAGGGTGAGCTCAGCCAGGTTGGCGCGGCCATCCCAAACTTTCCGAACGACGGTGGTCCCCTGCATCGCCACCCAGGTCGTGGAGCCGGTCAACGGTTTCACCAGACGCCTCAACTGCGTTTTCCAGGTGCCGATGGCGAAGTCGAAATCATGGCGCCCATCGCGCTTCTCGGCGGCGGATTGCGCGTCAGTTGAGCTTTGCTGGGCCATGCCGGGCAACGGCAGAAGCATCAGGGCGAGCGCGCAGGTCACCAGAACGCTGCTGTGAGAGCTCATGCAGACCTCCACGTCGGTGTGCTCATTGTCGAGAGCCTGCCGTAGACTGTGGCCCTTTCAAAGGTCCATTCTCCGTGTCATTCGTAATACCACTTCTGAACGACGGCGAGCCGCTCTCGCGGCAGATCTACCTGTGGTTCCGGCAGGCGATCCTGCGCGACGAGATGAAAGGCAAAGAGCGCCTGCCATCGACCCGGGAATTGGCGGAGCATCTGAATGTTTCGCGTACGGTCGTAGTGCTCGCGTATGAGCAACTGCTCGCCGAAGGGTTTGTTCGCGGCCGACCGGGATCGGGCACCTACGTTGCTGAAGGGCTGGACACTGGCCGGCCCAGCTCCCGTGCCGGCCGCGCGAATGTGCGCCTGTCGCGCTACGGTCGATCGCTGGTCGAAGCTGCGCCGAAAATAGCCATTCCCGCCAAGCGACCCACCTCGCTGCGATACGACTTTGCCTACGGCCGCAGCGATATCGAACTGTTTCCGTTCGAAACATGGCGTCGCATGTTGTTGCGCCATGCGCGCAAGGCGCCGGTGCGAGAACTCGATTACGCACCGGCAGGCGGGAGCATGGCGCTGCGTGAGGCACTGGCAATCCACCTGCGTCGCTCGCGGGCCGTGGTGTGCGATCCATCGCAGGTGATCGTCGTCAGCGGTTCACAGCAAGCTTTGGATCTGATCGCGCGGGTACTGGTCGAGCGGGGCGATCGAGTCGCGGTGGAGAATCCTTGCTATCAGGGTGGCCGTGAGGTCCTCCGTAGTATCGGCGCACGGTTGCTGCCCGTTTCAGTGGATGCAGATGGATTGGATCCCGCTGCCCTTCCGGAGAAAGCTCGTATCGCGTTGGTGACGCCGTCGCATCAGTTTCCGACCGGTGCAATTCTTCCGCTGGCTCGCCGCCTTGCGTTGCTCGATTGGGCGAGGCGAACGGATGCTTTAGTGGTCGAGGACGACTACGACGGCGAGTTTCGCTACGAAGAGCAGCCGCTGCAATCGTTGCAAGGCCTGGATACCGACGGACGCGTGATTTATATAGGAACGTTCTCGCGCACGATCTTCCCTGCGCTGCGTATCGGCTACCTGATCGTGCCGAAGTCGCTGACCGCGGTGTTCACGTCGGCCAAATGGCTGTGCGACCGGCACACCGCCACTCTGGAACAGGAAACATTGGCTGAGTTCATTTCGAGTGGCATGTACGAGCGCCATCTGCGCCGTGTGCGCCGGAGAAACGCCGCGCGTCGCAAGGCGATGCTCGACGCGATCGATCGATATCTCGGCGACCGTGTCCAGGTGACCGGTTACGGTGCGGGCGCTCACATTGTGCTGTGGCCGAAGAGACGCATCGCCGAGAGCGCCGTGATCGAAGCGGCCGCATCGCTCGGAGTTGGAATTTATGGAATCTCTCCGTACTGCCTGACGCCGACCGCCAGCCACGGTTTCATTCTCGGGTACTCGCGTATGAAAGAAGCGGATATCCGAGAAGGAATTCGGCGGCTGCGCCAGGTGCTGTGAGGTCAGGGCTCGCTCTGAAGCAGGACGATGTAATTGCCGCACGTGTCATCGAAGAATACGAACGTGCTCGACCCCATCTTTTTCGGCTTGCCCCGAAACTTGACGCCCAGGCCCTTCAGTCGTTGGTATTCCGCCGCGATATCTTTCGTCGATAATATCGCCGCCGGAAAGACGGCATCGTAGAGCGCCTTTTGCGACGCTCGTGCTGGCGCATGGGCGTTCGATTCCAGCACGAGCTCCACGCCCTTGGGTCCCCGCGGCGATGCTACTGTCAGCCATCGAACGCGGCCAGGCCGGTCTTGGGATTTCCTGAAGCCAAGGACGCTCGTGTAGAACGCGAGCGCCTTGTCCTGGTTGTCGACCTTGATAATTACATGTCGGATCTGCATGGCGTGCTCACTTCGTCGCACTACGGATTGCCGTCGCCGCAGGCGCATCGCCGCTTTTTACGTAGCCGAGTGCCTCGACGATCAGATCGTTGCGCACGCGCATTACGGTGACGCCTCGCACCGACTGCGACATTCCGGGGCCGAAGCGATAGCGCCAGCGAATGAAGCCGTGCTCGTCGAAGGCGACGATGTCTTCTGCAGTGAACGCGCCGTCACGGTTGGCGGCCAGCTTCTGCCAGAACTCCAGGCAGGCGCTGCGCCCGACGTAGCGGGTTCCGTCTGGAGCCGGTTCCACACTCTCCATGACGCAGTCCTCGCCGATCAGATCGTCGAGCAGCGACCCGTCGTACTCAATGAACGCCTGGTTGAACCGCTGCAGGATTGGTAACGTCTGGGATGGTTGGGCTTTCATGGTCTCTCCTATACTCGGTGTTGGCTGGGAGAGAGTTTGCCGAGCGGCGCCCGGCCGGAATTGATCGAGAGTCCGGAGTTCTTTGCAGGCGGCTTTTCTTGGATGGATGCTCTGACTGAAGCCATGCGCGCCGTGCGCCTCACGAGTGCGCTCTTTTTCAACGGCGAGTTCTCCGCTCCCTGGCGTTTCGCCACGCCGGCGCAGGACAAGGTGGCTCCCGTTGTTTCACCGGACAGCGAGCGGCTCGTACTGTTTCATCTCGTGATCGACGGAGTAGCGACCGCTCGTACCGACGGTCACGATGATGTGGCGCTCGAGGCGGGAGATATCGTCGTGTTCCCGCAAGGCGATGCTCATGAAATGTGGAACGGACGAACCTCCAAGCTGTTTCCTGGAGCCCGCCTGTTGCCGCAGCTCGCGAAAGGTGAGCTGGCCGCCGAGAAGTGGGGCGGCACTGGAGCTGTGACGAAGATCATCTGCGGCTACCTGGGTTGCGAACGTCACGCCGAGGGCTCGTTCCTGAGCGGTTTGCCACCGATCTTCAAGATCAATGTGCGGAGCAGCCCGGCTGGCGCATGGATCGAGAGCGCCATACGCCACTGCGTGAGCGAGATCGATCCGCAGCGTGCCGGGCGCATGGCGGTGCTTGCCAAGCTGGCCGAGACGCTGTTCGTGGAAACTTTGTGCTGCTACATGGACGAATTGCCTGCCGAGCGCACGGGCTGGCTCGCCACCGCGCGTGATCCGAAAATCGGGCAGGCGCTTGCTCTCCTGCATCGAGACCCGGCGCGCGCATGGACGTTGCCCGATCTGGCTCGGGAGAGCGGAACGTCGCGAACCGTGCTGGCCGACCGGTTCGTCCAACTCATGGGCGAATCGCCGCTCGCCTATCTGGCGCGCTGGCGGCTGCAACTGGCTGCGCGCCGTTTGACGACCACCGACCGGAAAGTCCTGCAAGTTGCTTATGACGTAGGTTACGAATCGGAAGCAGCGTTCAGTCGTGCCTTCCGTCGCGAATTCGGAGTGCCTCCGGCCCGCTATCGACGGGAGCGCAAGGCCCAGAGCGTTCGAGCGGTTTGAAGCGATTCCGAACGGCGCGACCGCGTCGGTAATTCAAGTGCCGGGCGGTAGTTCGTCGGCCACAGCACGGAACTCGTGCGGGCGTCGGCGGATTCCTGGGTTGCACGGCTCGACGCCGAAGCGGAGGACTCCGCTCATGAACTCTGTAACATTCCCCTCGAGGACATCGTTCGTTTTAGTACTGGCTGGAATTCTGGTCGCCGGTTCTGGCTCCATCGCCGTCGCGCAGGTGCCGAAAGAAGAGGCGCCTCCGCCGTCCGCGACACCCGTGCCGCCAGCAGCCGCGCCGCTCGAAGATAAGAAGCTCGATCAATATGCCGATGCCTACCTCGACATCGAACAGATTCAAGTCGAGGCGTCCGCGCAGCTGGACAAGGCGGATAACGAAGCCGCGGCGGTAGCGATCAAGGAGAAGGCGGAAGGCGCGATCATCCAGGCCATCGAGCGCAGCGGCTTGAAACTCGATGAGTTCAATCAGATCACCGAGGTGGCGGAGCTCGATAACGATGTGCGCCGTAAGATCGCGGATCGGGTCGAGAAGCGCCGGACCATTTGAGGGATTCGCCATGTTACAGACCCTCTCAGGTTTGAAACGGATGTCGATTGGCGCGAGCGACGGTGAAATCGGTCACGTCCGCGACGCCTATTTCGACGATCACGAGTGGACGCTGCGCTACCTGGTGGTGAGTGCGGGCTCATGGTTGACGGGGCGACGGGTGCTGATATCGCCGTGGGCGATTCGTGACGTGGATTGGCGAGCGCGACGAGTGGACGTCACGCTAACCCGCGAGCAGGTTCGTAACAGCCCGGACATGGACGCAGATAAACCTGTGTCCCGTCAGTACGAGACCGCGTACTCGGATTACTTCGGCTATCCGTACTACTGGATGGGCATGTTTGCATGGGGGCCGGTGCCTTTCCCAAAGGACGGGGCCATTGCCGATCCGGCGCACGAAGCAGGGCGGCGGGAGAAAGGAGATCCGAACCTGCGCAGCGCAAACGAAGTCGAGCGTTACCACATCGAGGCGGTAGATGGCTCGATCGGCCACGTCGACGACTTCATCTTCGATGACGCCACCTGGGGCCTGCGCTATTTCGTCGTCGATACCCGCAACTGGCTGCCGGGTCGGCATGTGCTGATTTCGACGGACTGGGTCGACCGCGTCGCTTGGGAAGGGCGCAAGGCGTATGTGGCGCTCACGCGCGATGAGGTTCGCAACAGTCCGGAGTACGACGCCGCATCGTTTGCGGAAGCGGAGGAAGACGCCCTCTATCGGCACTACGGACGGCCGCTCGAACATCGGCGACGCGGCGTGAAAGACAACGACTGGACGCTGCCAATCTGATTGACAGCATCAGGCCCGAGTCGGCGCCTGAAACAACTCCGCAGTCAATGTTCGCAGCCAGCGGCTGCGCGGGTCGTGGTGAAACTTGCGATGCCAGATCTGCCGCAATGGAATTCGCGGCGACGGAAACGGCAGGCCGACGACCCGAACTTGAGGCGATGCGGCTGAAAAATAGTGAGCCAGGGGCTCCGGCACGGTGACCATGAGATCGGATTGCGCAACGATCACCGGGGCGCTGCCGAAGTGGGGCGTCGTCAGCACGACGCGGCGCTGGATGCGCTTGCGCTTCAAGTAACCTTCGATGACCTCCTGGCTGCGGCTCTCGGCACGCACGACCACGTGCTCCAGTTGCAGGAACTGCTTCAGATTGAGCTTCTTCGTCGACAGCGGATGATCGGCGCGCAGCAGGCCGGTGAAGCCGTCCGTGAACAGCACCTGTTGAAAGAAATTGTTCTTCTTCAGATCGGGAAAGTAGCCCATCGCGAGATCGACTGCGCCGGACTCCAGCCCCTCGGCGATCTGTGCCGCCGGCAGGCTGACCGCGTTGATGCTTGCTTGCGGCGCGAGCCGGCGCAGGTCCTTCAGCAGCTTCGGAAGAAACACGATCTCGCCCACGTCGGACATGGCCACCGAGATGGGCCCGGTCAGCGTCGCGGGATCGAAGACCGGGGTCGCGATGATATCGGTGCCGATGCGTCCGAGAATGGCGCGGGCCGAGCCGACGACGCTGCGGCCTCGAGGCGTGGGCTCCATGCTGTTGCCGATGCGCACGAACAAGGGATCGTCGAAGAACTTGCGCAGCTTGCCTAGCGCCGCGCTCACGGCCGGCTGACTTCGGCGCAACTTCACAGCAGCGTCGCTGACGCTGCGGCAATCGTCCAGCGCCACCAGGGCGTACAGCAAATTCAGATCCAGCTCGCTCATATATGGATGTATCGCTCAGGGGGCTCTATTCATTTCACGGATAGAGCCAATAGTCCAGATCGTGTTGCCGGATGAGGGCCGGGGCAGGAGCATAGCCGGCCTTGGGGGATTCTCGACAAAGACCGCCGCATGCAGCGTTATATCCTCAGGCTTTCCTGCCCGGACCGCAGAGGCATCGTCGCTGCCGTGGGCAGCTTTTTGCTCGAGCACCGCTGCAACATCGTGGAGAGCGCCCAGTTCGGCGACCAGGCGCAGCGCTTCTTCATGAGGGTTTGTTTCGATGGCGAGCAGGCCCAGCCGGTCGAGGCCCTGCAAGCGGCGTTCGCGCCCATCGCCGAGAAGTTCGCCATGCAGTGGAGCTTTTACGACCTGGCAAGAAAGCAACGCGTCGTGCTGATGGTCTCCCGGTTCGGCCACTGCCTGAATGATTTGTTGTATCGGTATCGAATCGGCGCGCTCGCCATCGAGATCCCGGCGATCGTCTCGAACCATCGCGACTTCTATCGCCTCTGCGCCGCCAACGACATCCCCTTCCATTATCTGCCGGTGAACCCGGAGAACAAGCAACGCCAGGAGCAACAGCTGCTGGACATCGTGGACGAAACGCAGGCCGACCTGGTCGTGCTTGCCCGCTACATGCAGATTCTGTCGCCGGCGTTGTGCCAACAGCTGGAGGGGCGCGCCATCAACATACATCACTCGTTCCTGCCGAGCTTTCAGGGGGCGAGACCGTATCAACAGGCGCACGATCGCGGCGTCAAGTTGATCGGCGCCACGGCGCACTATGTCACGGAGGATCTGGACGAAGGACCGATCATCGAACAGGACGTAGCTCGCGTCGATCACGCCATGAGCGCGGACGATTGCGCCGCTGTGGGGCGCGACGTGGAGTGTGCGGTGCTGGCGCGGGCGGTGAAATGGCACGTCGAACATCGCATTTTGTTGAACGGCAATCGCACCGTCGTGTTTCGCTGAGCGCAGGTCGCACATGACACAACCCAAGGCCGAGGCCATGCCGGAACCCGTTGTCGATCAGGCAGGCATTGCCACGCTGGCGCGAGGCTGTTCCATCGAAATGAATGTCCAGGACGCTCCCCAGCTGCGTCGCGCTCGCTCGTTGCTGTCACCGGGGAAAAAGGTTTATGTGAGCCATCTGCCGAAGCAGACCTGGCAGCAAACGATCGATGCCTGTCACGAGGTGCGAGAGGTCGGTTTCGAGCCGGTGCCGCATGTGCCGGTACGTTTGCTCGACAGCGCACGCACGCTCGAAGAGTTTTTGCACCAGGCTGCCAACCGTGCCCAGGTGGCGGAGATACTGCTGATCTCTGGGGATTATCCGCAGGCGCGCGGACCGTATTCGACTGTCGCGGAAGTCTTGCGAACCGGCAAGTTGGGCGAGTTCGGCTTGCGCAGGATTTCGATGGCCGGCCATCCCGAAGGGCATCCGCAAGTGCCGCTGCCGGAAATCCGTCGAGCCGAACGCGAGAAGGCGGAACTGGCGCAAGCGGCCGGACTGCAAGCCACATTGCTCACACAGTTCTTCTTCGAAGCGCCGCCGTTCGTGGAATGGGCCGCGGGCTTACGTGCCGATGGAGTCAGAGCGAGGCTCGTTGCCGGCATATCTGGCCCGGCCAGTATCGCGACGCTGCTTCGCTATGCCGTGCGCTGTGGCGTCGGGCCGTCGATTCGTGCGCTGGGAGCAAGGCCGACATCGATGGTGAAGCTCATCGGCGATCACGGGCCGGAGCAGCTAATGCGAACGCTCGCCGGTGTGCCGCGGCCCGATGTGTATGACGGACTGCACTTTTTCACTTTCGGCGGATTCCTCCGAACCTGCGAATGGCTGCAGCGCGTGGGCGCCGGGGAATTCACGCTCGATCGGCACGGTGGTTTCCGCGTCGACTAGAGGACTATCAGCAAAGGTTATCGCTTGGCCGCGGTTCGGCATTGGCGCGAGGCTCTGCCGTCTCCCAATAATCGGCCGCTTGGATCGAATATAAACAGTTAGATAGTGCGGGGATGGAGTGGACACAAGGCTGGGTCCCTACGCAGGAGTGGCTGAGCAACGCGCCGACGGATGTTGGTCGCTGCGCTCTCTCGACCCGCTGCGTTCCTATCCTCGCCGCTTCACCGAATATCTCGCGCGCTGGGCCAAGGAGCGCCCCGATGCCGTCTGGCTCGCCCAGCGCGATGCCCATGACGAATGGCGCAAGCTCAGCTATTCGGCGGCCTTCGCACAGATCCAGAGAATCGCTGCAGGCTTGCTGCAACGGAATCTGAGTGCCGAACGGCCGCTCGTCATCCTCTCGGGCAACAGCATCGAGCATGCACTGCTCACGTTCGCCGCCATGCATATCGGCGTGCCGGTCGCGCCGTTATCGCCGGCATATTCGCTCGTCGATCCCGAAGCAAGGCGTGTCCTGCACGCAGTTTCGCTGCTGACGCCGGGACTGGTGTACGCCGAAGACGCTCGAGCGTTCGATACGGCGGTATCTCTGGCTGTACCGGCGGAGACAGAAGTCGTCGCTCTCGATGGTCACATCTCCTCGCGACCGCACAGTCCATTTGCCAGCCTGATCGGCGAGGCGAGCGTCGATGTCGAGCGCGCTCACGAGGCAGTGACGGGCGACACGATGGCGAAGTTCATGTTTACCTCCGGCTCCACTCGCATGCCGAAGGCGGTCATCAACACGCATCGCATGCTCTCGTGCAATCAGCAGATGTATGCGCAGTGCTATCCCTTTCTCGAGGATGAGCCGCCAGTGCTGGTGGACTGGCTGCCCTGGCATCACACGGCCGGCGGCAACGCCAATATGGGGACGGTGCTGGCACACGGCGGCACGCTCTACATCGATGCGGGCAAGCCGACGGCGGCGGGTATGGCGCAGACGGTTGCGAATTTGCGCGAGGTAGCCCCGACCATCTACTACACCGTACCGAAAGGGTTGGAGATGCTGGTCGACGCCATGCGGGCGGATGAACGCCTTCGCGCACATTTCTTCAGCCGCATGAAATTGATCTTTCCCGCCGGCGCCGGATTGCCGAAGCCGGTGCAGGACGCGATCGACGAGATGTCGATGCAAGTGCGCGGACGCAAAACTCCCATGACCATGGGACTGGGCATGACGGAGACAGCGCCGTTCGCAATTTCTGCGCATCTGCCGACGTGGCAACCCGGAGTGATCGGACTGCCAGCGCCGGGCGTCGAGGTGAAACTCGCGCCGGTCGCGGACAAGCTCGAAGTGCGCTATCGCGGTCCGAGCATCACGCCTGGCTACTGGCGTCAGCCCGAGATCAGCCGCGAGGCTTTCGACGAAGAAGGTTTCTTTTGCAGCGGCGATGCCGCGGTCTTCATCGATCCGGCTCAGCCCAGCCTGGGATTGCGTTTCGACGGTCGCATTGCCGAGGACTTCAAACTCTCGAGCGGCACGTGGGTCAATGTCGGTGCGATGCGTGCGGCGGTGTTGGCTGCGGGCACGCCATACATCCATGACGTCGTGTTCGTCGGCCAGGATCGCGATGAGTTGGGCATGCTCGTGTTTCTTAGTGCGGGAGGCTCACGGCTTTCCTCTGCCGGTGTGCAGACCTGGTTGGGCGATCTGCTCAAAGTGCTGGCGCATCGCGCCGGTGGTGGCTCGCAGCGCGTGACTCGCGCCCTCGTGTTGGAACAGCCACCGTCGATCGTCGCAGGCGAAATCACTGATAAAGGCACGATCAATCAGCGCGCC
The DNA here is from genome assembly GCF_009932555.1 of Steroidobacter agaridevorans. Lineage (GTDB taxonomy): Bacteria > Pseudomonadota > Gammaproteobacteria > Steroidobacterales > Steroidobacteraceae > Steroidobacter > Steroidobacter agaridevorans. The sequence goes on along the minus strand of NZ_BLJO01000013.1, from coordinate 97,795 downwards.
GTGATCCTGGCGCGTCAAGCGATGGTCGAGCGGTTGTATTCCTCGGATCGCGAGCGCGACGTGGTGGTGCTGTCATGACCACGCTCGTACTCATCCCGGGATTGCTCTGCGACGAGTTCGCATGGTCCGAACAAAGGCGCGCCCTGTCGAGCCACGCTCGAATCTGGGTGCCCGATCATGGCTCGATCCATTCGCTCACCGACATGGCGCGGGCCATCCTGCGCGATGCGCCAGCCGAAACATTCGCAATGGCGGGACATTCGATGGGCGGGCGAGTGGCGCTCGAAGTGATGCGACTCGCGCCTCATCGAGTCGAGCGGCTGGCATTGCTCGATTCCGGCTGGCAGCCGCGCCAGCCCGGAGCCCGAGGCGAGGAGGAACAAACATCTCGCCTGGCGCTGCTCGAAGAGGCTCGTCGCAACGGCATGCGCTCCATGGGACGACGCTGGCTGTCGGGGATGGTGCATCCCAAGCGACTCGGCTCGCCGTTATTCGAAGCCATGGTCGACATGGTCGAGCGCAAGACGCCCGACATATTCGCCGCACAGATCCAAGCGCTGCTCGCGAGACCCAATGCGATGGCGCAGCTGCTCGCCATTCGTTGTCCCACGCTCGTGGCCTGCGGGCGCCAGGACGCCTGGAGTCCTTTATCGCAACACTTGCAGATGGCCGTGATCGTGCGCGGCGCGCGTCTGCGCATCATCGAGGAAAGCGGTCACATGAGTACGCTGGAACAACCGGAGGCCGTGACGGCCGCGTTGGCGGAATGGCTGAGTGGGAAAGGAGACATTCCGGTCGGGCAGCGACCCATCGCGCTGCTGGAGCGCCAGCTCGCCGAATCGGCCTGTCGCGACGTGGTCCGCCGGGCCGCACTCAAACTCGACGCCAACGATCTCGACGGCTTCGCCCAGTTTTTCACGCCTGATGCGGTCGTGGTACGACCGGGCAAAGAACCCCTCTGCGGTGTCGACGCATTGCTCGCATCCTACCGATCGCGGCCCGCGGCCTATCTGACTCGTCATCTGGTTTCCGGCAGCGTCGTCGATCTGCGCGCTCCCGACGAAGCGCACGCCATCAGTAACGTGTTGTTGTGGACGGGCACTGCCGATCACGAGGTCGGCGATTTCGGCCGCCGTGCTCAGTCGCGCCAGGTCGTCGGCGAGTTCGAAGATACATTGCGATTGTGCTCCGACGGACTGTGGCGCATTGCGCACCGTCAGGCGCGCTTTCTCCTGCATGTCGAAAGCGGTGGGTGAGGGCATGACGCCATCCGATCCCAGTGCGCAGCTGCGTCGCGAGCCCATGAGCTCGTTCCAAATCGTGGCGGTCGCGATTTGTGTCGCGCTCAACGCGCTCGACGGCTTCGATATCCTCGCGATCACGTTCGCCGGGCCGGGCATCACGCGCGAGTGGGGATTGGGTCCGGGCGGGCTCGGCATCGTCATTTCCACCGGCCTGGTCGGCATGTCGGTGGGGTCGCTGCTGCTCGCGCCGCTCGCCGACTCGATGGGCCGCCGTCCCATCATCCTGCTGTGTTTGATTCTGATGACCGTCGGCATGTTGCTGTCCGCGACTGCCGCCGATGTCATCGCGCTGTCGATCTGGCGCATCGTCACCGGACTGGGCATCGGCGGGATGCTGGCTTCCATCAACGCGATGGTCGCCGAGTATTCGAACGACACTCGCCGGGACTTCTGCGTCAGTCTCATGACCATCGGTTATCCATTGGGTGGCGTGCTGGGCGGCATGGCCGCCGCTTGGCTGCTGCGCGAGTTCGACTGGCGCTCGGTCTTCCTGTTAGGCGGCGTGGTGTCGACTTTGATCCTGGTCGTGGTGTGGTGGCGCCTGCCAGAGTCCATCGAGTTCCTGGTGTTCAAACGTTCGCCGGACGCCTTGGAGCGGGTGAATACGATTCTTCGCCGGATGGGGCGAGCAAACATTACGGAAATGCCGGCTCGAACACGGCAGCCGCGCATGAATGTTTGGGCCTCGTTCGACAAGGAGCTCGTGGCGCAAACGGCGCTGATCTGTGCGGCGTACTTCCTCTACATGATGACGTGCTACTACGTGCTTGGCTGGATTCCTTCCATCGTCACGGCACTGGGCTTTACCGCGAGCGTCGGCGCCGAAGTGTCGGTATGGACCAATCTGGGCGGGATCATCGGCGGCGCGCTGCTCGGGTATCTCGCCCGGCACATTAATCTCAAGCCGTTGGCGAGCGGCGCGATGCTTCTCACAGCGCTCTCGCTTGCTGTCTTCGGTCGGACGCAACCCGACTTGTTTGCTCTCAAAGCCGTCGCATTCGTGCTTGGCTGGTTTCTTTATTCGTCGGCGGTCGGCTTCTACGCGACGTTCGTTCGCGTGTTTCCGACGCACCTGCGCGCCACGGGCACGGGCCTGGCCATCGGCCTGGGTCGCTTCGGCGGAATGCTCGGTCCCGTGCTTGGCGGCTGGCTGATGGCGGCGGGAACGAGCCGCCCCAGTGTCGCGGGGATCATGGCGCTAGGCGCGGCGTTGTCCGCGATGTCCATTTGGTTGTTGCGAGGATCGATGTTGGCCGCGCCACCGCGGCTGGTGCTGAGCCGGTAGAGAGGTCGAATAAACAAGGTCGATAGACAGGGGGCTGCCGTGTATTCATCTAGACGAGTTCCGATGATGGCTGTGGCATTGACGTTGACGCTGCCGCTGACAGCGCGCGCTGCCGAGCTGGAAGAAGTGATCGTGACGGCGCAGAAACGCGAACAATCGTTGCAAGACGTGAGCTTGGCCGTCACCGCGCTGTCCGCCGAAGATCTGCTCCGGAGCAATATCTCGAACATCGAGGACCTGCAGCATCGCGTGCCGGGTGTCACATTCGGCAACGACTTCGCGTTTGCGAAGCTGTTCATCCGCGGCGTCGGCCTGAACAGCTCGTTTGCTGGCATCGATCCTTCCGTGGCGCTGCACGTCGACGGCGCGGTGGTCGCGCAAGCGTCCGCGCAGTTCGCGTCGCTGTTCGATCTGGAGCGCGTCGAAGCGCTGCGCGGCCCACAGGGAACGTTGTATGGCCGTAATGCCACCGGCGGTTCCATCAATCTGGTGACCGCGAAGCCCACGCAGAATTTCAGCGGCTACACCAATGTTTCGGTCGGCGGCAGCGACCTGAGTTATGGCCTGGATTCTGCGCTCAGCGGGCCGTTGACAGAAAAGCTGCTCGGCCGCGTCGCTGTCCACTATCAACACCACGACGGCTACGGCAAGCACACCGGCAGCGGCAAGGACATCGACGACCTCAACGTGATCGCCACGCGCGGCCATTTGCAGTTCAAGTTCAGCGACAACGTGGATCTGTTGCTCAGTGGCGAGTATGCCAAGGAAGACGATCACACCAAGTCGGTGCACTTCATCGCGCCAATGTTTCCCAACCCGCCGCTGCCCAGCCTGCGGGCGACCGGTCTGCCGAACGTGTCGCCGAACTCGCGCAACGCCGGCGGTGACTTCCGCCCGACGTTCGAAAGCGAGACCTGGGCGGCCACCGCGACGCTGACAGTCGGCGTCACCGATGCGATCTCGTTCAAATCGCTGACCAACTATCGCGAGTTCGATGACCAGCTGACGCAGGACTTCGATGTCTCGGACACGGTCAACGGCAACTTCCCGCCGGCGCCCACGTCGACGACTCAATTGCAGGCTATCGGCGACGAGCAGTTTTCTCAGGAACTCCAGTTCATCTATGAAGGCGACCGGCTGCATGGCATCGCCGCCGCCTACTATCTGACCGAGTCCATCGACAGCCTGGTGCTGCTGGGTCGCGATCCAGTGAGGCAACCGACTCGCTCACGCGTGATCGTGCCCGCGACGCTCGACGTGGACGCGTGGGCGTTGTTTACCAACTTCACTTATGACTTGACCAAGATGTTTTCCGTCAAAGCGGGCGCACGCTACAGCGCCGAGAAGCGCGCGATGGAGAATCATTTTGCCGTGGCAAGCCCGGTCGACCCGGCTGCCGTCTTCGATCCTGTGAAGCGTGCGTCGCGAGACTATTCGGACTTCTCTCCGGAAGTCGGCGTCGAGCTGCGGCCCATGGATGCGGTCATGCTGTATGCCACTTATTCGGAAGGCTTCAAGAGCGGCACGGCCAATCTCGGCGAGCGTGTACCCAATCTGGTCAATCCCGAGACGATCGAGAACGTCGAGGCGGGCTTGAAGAGCTGGCTGTTGAAGGACTCGCTGATGCTCAACATCGCCGCCTTCAAATACAAGGTCGAGGATGCGCAGTACGATCGCACTTACGCCATCACTGCGCCGCCGTTCTATGCCGCGCGACTGGAGAATGCGGCGACCACCGACGGCAAGGGCGTCGAGCTCGAGACCAGCTGGATCGCGACCGACCGTTTCAAGATGTCGTTCGCCGGCACCTATTATCACATCCGCTTCGACAAGTTCCTGTCGCAGAACCCGATCAACCCGGCGCTGTTCGGGCCGGGCGGCTCGACGCTGCCGCCGGAGGACCTGACGGGCAATCGTCCTCGCAACACGCCGGATTGGACGGCCGAATTGTCGGCGACCTACGAGTGGCCGCTGACCAGCGGCGCATCGCTGGCTTTGACCGGCGGAGTGTCGAGCCGGGATAAACAGTACTACACGGAGTTCAATGACGAGATCACCGGCCAGGACGGCTTTACGTTGTACGACGCCAACCTGCTGTACACGGGCGACGGCGGCAAGTTCACGCTCAATTTCTGGGGCAAGAACCTCTCGGATGAGATGATCGTATCCGGCATCTATGTGACATCCACCGCGCGCACGATCACCGGCACCTATTTGCCGCCGCGCACGTATGGCGTGACTGCCGGTTATAAATTCTGAGGAGCGAGGGATCGATGCCGTCAGAAGCCGTTCAGTATCAGCGCAGGAATCAGGTTGGCTTCTTGCTGATCGATTATCCGCCAGTGAATGTGCTCGGAGCATCGGTCCGTGCCGGGCTTGCGCGCACGCTTGCGGCAGCGCTCGCCGATGCGTCCGTGCGGGCGATCGTCATCGCATGCGCCGGCAAGACGTTTTCGGCCGGCGCCGACATTGGCGAATTCGACGGGCCGATGGCGGAGCCGACACTGCAGGCGGTGTTCGCGTCCATCGAGGCATCGAGCAAGCCGATCGTCGCGGCTCTGCATGGCATGGCGCTCGGCGGCGGCGTCGAGCTGGCGCTTGCATGTCACTACCGAGTGGCGACGGCGGATGCGAAGCTCGGCCTTCCGGAGATCACGCTGGGGCTGATTCCAGGCGCCGGCGGCACGCAGCGTCTGCCGCGAGTCATCGGTGCGGCGGCGGCCCTCGATATGATTGTTTCTGGCGCACCGGTCGATGCCGCCGCGGCGTCGAAGCTCAGACTGGTCGATGCAGTGGTCGACGGAGATCTGCTGCTGGGAGCACAACGTTTCTGCGAGCAATTGATCGAGCAGGGCGCAAAGCCCCGGCCGACGGGCAGCCGGCCGGTCGAGGTTTCGGGCTTCGATGCGCCAGGGATTGCTGCCATCGTCAGCAAACATTCGCGAGCATTGAAAGGACGTACGACTCAGCAGCTCGCCCTCGAAGCGGTCACTGCGGCCACGCAATCGGATTTCGATGCGGGGCTCGCCATCGAGCGTCGCATTGCCGATCGTTCGATCGCGTCGATGGAAAGCAAGGCACTGCGCCACCTGTTCTTCGCCGAGCGGCAGGTCGCGAAAGTGCCGGGTGTCGCGATGGATTCCTCAAAGGCGCTGATTGCCCGGGTCGCAATCATCGGCGCGGGAACGATGGGCAGCGGCATCGCCACAGCCTGCGCCGATGCGGGCATGGCCGTTACGTTGATCGACTCCCATGCCGACGGCATCGAGCGCGGTCTCGCGTTGATCGCGTCGAACTATGAGTCGAGTGTGGCGCGCGGGCGATTGACTCATGAAGAAGCCGCACGCCGCCGCGGACGCATCGTGGATTCGCTGGAGCTTGGCGCCGCCGCCGAAGCCGATGTGGTGATCGAGGCGGTGTTCGAAGATCTGGCGCTCAAGCAAAGCATCCTGTCGAAGATCGCTTCGCTCACCCCAGCATCGACCTTGCTGGCGTCGAATACTTCGACATTGTCCATCGCCGAGTTGTCACGGCCCTGTCGCGATCCGCAACGGGTGGTCGGGCTGCATTTCTTCAGCCCGGCCCACGTGATGAAACTGCTCGAGATCGTGCGGTCGCCCAGCACCGATGCGGCCGCGCTCGGCCGGGCGCTGGCGCTGGCAAAGCAGTTGAAGAAGATTGGCGTCGTGGCCGGCGACGCCTTCGGCTTCATTGGCAACAAGATGATGCTGGACGGCTACTGGCGTGAAGCGGAGCAGTTGATGCTGGAAGGCGCGACACCCGAACAGGTCGACAGCGCCATGGAATCTTTCGGTTTCGCGATGGGGCCGGCGCGCGTCAACGATCTGGGTGGGACCGATGTCGGCACCAAGACCCGCATCGAGCTGTTCAAACGGGAGACGCGGCCGGATCCCTATTTTGTCATTGCCGATGCGCTGACGGCGATGAACCGTCTCGGGCAGAAGACCCTGGCGGGCTTCTATCGATATCGGCCCGGCGAGCGACAGGCGCTGCCGGATGATGAGGTGATCGAACTCATCGCCAAGTTTGCCGCCGATCGCGGCATCGCCCGTAGGTCGATCGAAACCTCCGAAATCGTGGAGCGGTGCCTGCTGCAACTCATTAACGTCGGTGCGCAGGTGCTCGAAGCCGGCATCGCGATGCGCGCTGCCGATATCGATGTGGTGTGGGTGCATGGTTATGGCTTTCCGAGGCATCTTGGCGGTCCGATGTTTCATGCCGACAGCCTCGGGCTGAAGCACGTTCTCGACCGCATCGAGTACTACGGTGCGCGCATGAAGAGTCGCGACGACTACTGGCGGCCGGCGCCGCTGCTCGAAACACTCGCTCAGCAAGGAAGGTCGTTTGCAAGCTGGGACAGCGAGCGCGCCGCCTGATGAAGGAGTACGACGACATCCCCGGGACTTACGTGTTCGATGCCGAGCGCGCACGACAGGGATATCCCTTGAATCGCTTCTGCATGTCGCTGATGCACGAAGACAATCGCAAGCGGTTCAAAGCAGACGAGGCAGCCTACGTGGGCACGTTCGGTCTGAGCGAGGAGCAGGTCGACGCGGTGCTCAGCCGGTCGTGGAATCGCATGCTGGCGCTCGGAGGCAATGTTTACTTCATGGCCAAGCTCTTCTTCACCGACGGCCGCTCGGTGCAATTCGCGTGCGCGCAGATGGCCGGCATGACGCAGGACGCCTACGCGCAGATGATGTTGAGCGGCGGTCGCTCGCCGGACGGAAACCGCTACAAGCGCGAGCAGAGCGATGGCTGAAGTGTTCGCCGCATTGACGACCTCACACGTGCCGGCGATGGGCGCGGCCGTCGACTTGGGCAAGACTCGCGATGAGTACTGGCGCCCCGTGTTCGAAGGTTATGAGTTCGCGAAGCGGTGGATTGCGGAGACGCGGCCCGATGTCGTCATCCTGGTCTACAACGATCACGCGACCGCGCTGGGCCTCGATGTGATTCCGACGTTCGCGCTCGGCTGCGGTGCCGAGTTCGAGCCTGCCGACGAGGGCTGGGGGCGCAGACCGGTACCGATGGTGAAGGGCGATCCGGAACTTGCAGCTCACATCGCGCAATCGCTCATCCTGGATGAGTTCGACCTGACGCTGATCAATCGCATGGATGTGGACCACGGCCTGACGGTGCCACTGTCGATGGTCTTCGGTCAGCCCGAAGCGTGGCCTTGCAAGGTCATTCCGCTCGCAGTGAATGTCGTGCAGTACCCGCCGCCGACCGGCAATCGCTGCCTGCGTCTGGGCCACGCTCTGCGCAAGGCGGTCGCAAGTTACGATCGCGATCTGCGTGTGATGGTGTGGGGAACAGGAGGAATGTCACATCAGCTGCAGGGGCCGCGCGCCGGGCTTATCAACTCGGAGTTCGATGCCCGCTTCATGGACCTGCTCATCGATGCGCCCGAGGAGGCCGCTTCGATCCGGCATGTCGATTATCTGCGCGAGAGCGGTTCGGAAGGCATCGAGCTGGTGATGTGGCTGATCGCTCGCGGCGCGCTGACTCCGAAGGTCCGGGCCGTGCGGCGTTTCTATCATGTGCCGGCATCCAATACCGCAGTCGGCCACCTGATCCTCGAGAACGCAATATGAGTAACAAGGCGGCCTCGATCCTGCTGCATCCGAGTGCCATACGCGAGCAATCGCGGCCGTTGCCCGCTCGTATCGATCCGAACGTAAGGCAGTTACGTGCACTGGTGGCAGTCGCGCAAGGCGGCTCTGTGCACAAAGCCGCATCGCTGATGCATGTGACACAGCCGGCAGTCACGCGCGCGATCCATGAACTGGAGCAGGCGCTTGGCCTCGAACTGTTCGCACGTACGCCCAAAGGCATGGTTCCCACCACCGTCGGCGTCATTCTCGTGGAGCGAACTCAGCGCGCCTTCGCTCAATTGACTCACGCGGAGCAGGAATTGGTCGACATGGGAGTGTGTCGCCGGTCGACCGCCAGCATCGGCGCGAAGGTGACCAATCGGCACTTGCGAGCGTTGGTGGCGATCGATCGCCATGGGACCGAAACCGCAGCGGCGCAGGAGCTCGATATCTCGCAGCCTGCGGTGACGCAGACACTGCGCCAGTTGGAGCGCATCGTCGAATCCAATCTGTTTATTAGAACGGCGCGCGGCATGCTGGTGACGCGTGCCGGAGAGATCATGCTGCGGCGGACGAAGCTGATGTTCCATGAGCTGCAATTGGCGCGCGACGATATCGCCGCCCAGTTCGGCAACATCAGCGGCCGTATCGTGGTCGGTGCGTTGCCGCTGGCGAGCACGCTGCTCGTGCCGCGAGCGGTGACGCGTTTGAAACAGGAACATCCGGACCTGCAGATCACGCTCCTGGAAGGCACATATGAGTCGCTGCTGGAGAGCCTGCGCTGCGGTGACGTGGATCTGCTGGTCGGGGTGCTGCGCTACCCGATTCCATGCAGCGACATCGTGCAGGAGAAGCTGTTCGAAGACTTGCTCTCGGTGGTCGGCCGGAAAGGGCATCCATTCGCCGCGGCGACATCGCTGAAGCTTGCTGACGTGATCGATTGCGAGTGGGTGCTGCCGTACAAGGCTGCGCCGTCGCGCAAGGCGTTCGAGCAGGTCATGCACGCGGCCGGCCTGCCTCTGCCGAAGAATGCCATCGAGTCCAATGCACTGGTGGCGCTGCGCGCGTTGCTGATCGAGAGCGACCGGCTCTCGATCCTGTCGCGCAACCAGATTCACTACGAGGAATTGCACGGCATGTTGTCGGTGCTGCCCATCGACATGCGCGGCAGTGAGCGCCCGATAGGCATCACGACGCGCGCCGATGCCAAACGTTCGGTGGGTTTGCAAACGCTGCTGTGCCACCTGCGCGCTGTCGGCGACGAAATGAACGACGGAATTACTGTGGAGACGAGACGATGAAGCCGACGAATCTGGAAAATGTATTGAAACAAGCGGGCAACCCGGTGCGCATGTTGCGCAACTCCAAAATAGGGGCGTACGTCTATCCGGTCGTGCCCTACGAGTTCAGCAACTGGCGGGACGAGCAGCGAGGCTGGCGCGAGACCGCGGTGCTGTTCGATCAGACGCACCACATGGCCGAGTTCACCGTGAAGGGGCCGGATGCGCTCAAGCTGTGCTCGTATCTCACCATCAACAGCTTCAACAACTTTCAGCCGAACCGCGCCAAGCAGATGGTTCCTTGCAGTCATGACGGCTATGTCATCGGCGATGGCATTCTCTTCTATCTCGACAAGGACGAGCTGCTGTTCGTCGGCCGCGCACCGACGGTGAACTGGATGCAGTTTCATGCCGAGAGCGGCGAGTTCAAGGTCGAGACGATTCGCGACGATCGATCTCCTTCATATCCGCGGGGCAAGCCGGTCACGCGGCGGCATTATCGGTATCAGATCCAAGGGCCGAAGGCCTCGGAGATTCTCGCCGAACTCAATGGTGGGCCGCTGCCCGACGTGAAGTTCTTCACCATGGACACCATCAAGATCGCAGGCCAGCCGGTGCGTTGCCTGCGTCACGGCATGGCGGGCGAGCCGGGCCTGGAGATCTGGGGACCGTACGAGCAGTACGACGAGATTCGCGAAGTCATTCTGGCGGCGGGCGAGGAATTCGGACTGGTGCAGGTGGGTGCGCGCGCTTACTCGACCAACACGCTGGAATCCGGCTGGATTCCTTCGCCGCTACCGGCCGTTTATACCGGCGAGAAGATGAAGGCGTACCGCGAGTGGCTTCCTGCCAGCGGGTACGAAGCGACCGGCTCCATCGCCGGCAGTTTCGTTTCGGATAATATCGAGGACTACTATCTGACGCCGTACGCCTTGGGCTACGGGCCATTCGTAAAATTCGATCACGACTTCGTCGGCCGGGAGGCGCTCGAGAAATTACAGCACCAGCCACAGCGCAAGAAAGTCACTTTCGAGTGGCATCCCGAGGACCTGGCGAAGATCTATCGTTCCATGTTCGATCCATCGATGCCGAACTACAAGTACATGGACGTTCCCAACTTCAACTACGGCTCCTCGTCCTACGACGCGGTGCTCAAGGGCGGGAAGATGGTGGGCTTCTCGATGTTCGGCGGCGCCAGCTTCAACGAGCGCAGAGTGCTGTCGTTGGGTGTGGTCGATGCAGGCATCAACGTGGGCGACGAGCTCACGCTGTTGTGGGGTGAGGAGAACGGCGGCACTAACAAGGCCACCGTCGAACGCCACACTCAGCTCGAAGTGCGCGTGAAGGTTGCGCCGGTGCCTTACGCTCGGGATGCCCGCGAGGCTTATCACCAGGGCTGGCGTAGCAAGCAAGCTTGAGCTTGTCATGACGTCTCTCAAGCTCGACGAGCTGATTGCGATAGACGTGCACACGCATGCCGAAGTCTCCTGCCGCTGCCCGACGGACGAGGTGTGGCAGGAATACGAGAATGCGGCGAACGTGTACTTCAAGGCCGGCAGTCGCCGGCCGACTATCGCGGAGACGGTGGCCTACTATCGCGAACGGAAGATCGGGCTGGTGATGTTCACGGTCGATTCCGAACATCAGATCGGCGCGCGCCGCATTCCCAACGAAGAAGTGGCGGATGCGGCGCGCGACAATGCCGACATGATGATCGCATTCGCCAGCATCGATCCTCACAAGGGCAGGATGGGCGTGCGCGAGGCGAAGGCGCTGTTGAAGGACGGCGTCATTCGCGGGTTCAAATTCCATCCCACTGCGCAGGGCTTCTTTCCCAACGACCGAATGGCTTATCCGCTATACGAGGTGATCGCCGAGCACAAGTTGCCGGCGATCTTTCATAGCGGCCACTCAGGCATTGGCACCGGGATGCCGGGCGGCGGCGGGCTGCGTCTGAAATACTCCAACCCGATTTATCTCGACGACGTCGCCGCGGATTTTCCGGAGATGAATGTCATCATCGCGCACCCGTCCTGGCCGTGGCAGGACGAGGCGCTGTCGGTGTGCTTGCACAAGCCGAATGTTTATATCGATCTGTCGGGATGGTCGCCCAAGTATTTCCAGCCCCAACTGATCCAGTACGCCAACGGCCAGCTCAAGCACAAGATGCTGTTCGGCTCGGACTATCCCCTGATCACGCCCGAGCGCTGGATGAAGGATTTCGCGGAGGCGGGCTTCAAGCCGGAGGTGCGGCCGCTGATTTTCAAGGAGAATGCGATCAAGGCGCTGCGCTTGCGCTAGCCCTGGCACAGTCGCATGCATTGCATCCCTTGTCGAACACGACGCGCCATGCGCCGTCCGGCTCGCGACGCCATACTGAATTGAACGTGCCGACGCGCTTGCCTTTGGGATCGAAAATGGGGCCGCTGCTGTGGGCCAGCGTGCCGGAGTCGATCACTTCCACGGTCTCGGGCGTCCACGAGAATGGCGGATTCGGACCCTCGAAGAACGCCTTCCATGCTGCCGCGATCGCCGCTTTGCCGCGGGTCGCTTTCTTATCGTCAAAGAACACGGCGTCTTCCGCGAGATGTCGCGTGAAGGCGGCGTGGTCACGAGCCGCCATGGTAGCTGCAAATGCCTGCTCTGCGTCGCGCACCTCTTTGGCAAGTGTTGTCGGATCAGCGGCGGCCGAACCGGCGAAGGCGACGAGAGCGATGAAGCAGGTCAGCGAAGTCTTAAGGCTCATGCGCAGTGTCCTGGACTGAGGGAAGCGTGCGAACGATACGCCGAAATCCGTTGCGAGCAAGTAGAGCATTGGTACGTGCGGAGCGCCCATTTCGCTCGTTTCGCTGATTTCTGAGCCCTTCGGAACTTAACGTCGAGAGGCGCATTCGGCGGTTACGGGTCGGGTCAACGGAGATGCGCCGCCATGTCGATCGGTACCTGCAAGACACGCCATCGGACGGTTTCAGTCAACGGACTCGAGTTGTTCATTCGCGAAGCCGGCGAGCCCGATCGGCCCGCCGTGCTGCTCCTCCACGGCGCGCCGAGCTCTTCGCACACCTTCCGCAATCTCCTGCCTTTGCTCGCGGACACGGCGTATCTCGTTGCGCCGGACATGCCGGGCTTCGGGTTCTCAGAAGCGCCGCCGCAGGAGCGCTATGAGTACAGCTTCGAGAACCTCGCCAGCACCATCGAAGCGCTCACCGATGTGCTCGGGCTGAAGCGGATGTTTCTTTACGTTCACGACTATGGCGCGCCCGTCGCATATCAGCTCGCGCTGCGTCGCGCCGAGCGCGTGCTCGGCCTCATCGTTCAGAATGGCAGCGCGCATGACGAAGGCATGGTCGGGATCTGGGACGATGCCAAGGCCTTCTGGGCCGATCCGTCGCCCGAGAATCGCGCGAAGCTGCCCGACTGGCTCAACTTCGAAGGCGCACGAGCCGTGTATCTCGACGGAGTTCCGGAGCGTCTGAAGCCGCTGTTCCCACCCGAGTGTTGGCACCTCGACTGGGAGCGCATGAGCAGGCCCGGCAATGTCGAGATTCAGTTCAAGCTTTTCGAAGATTATAAGAACTACGTCGCGCGCTTCCCGGACATCTCGCGCTATCACCGGGAGCATCAGCCGCCCTGTCTGATCATCTGGGGGCGCCACGATGTCTATTACGCGCTGGACGAGATCATAGCTTACGCGCGCGAACTGGAGCGGCTGGAGATGCACGTTCTCGACGGTGCGCATTTCCTATTGGAAACTCACTGCCGCGAGTGCGCCGACGCGGTTCGCGGTTTCATCGCGAGCGCGGCGAGATGAAGGTGGGCCTAAAGCGATGACTCGTCGAAAGTTGCCGCCCATTGCAACGTGCCTGAGTGCTTCGGGCCTCGGGTTTGATATACCCTCTCTTGCAGAGTCCGGTGTCACAGTTTGGAGAGTCCCATGGACGCTTCCACCTTGGTCATCGCTTTTCTGCTCGTCACCGCAGCCTCCCTGGCCAGTTATCTGTTGAGCCAGTGGAATTCCATTCGTAACAGCAACGTGAGCATCAGCTGGGTCGTGATCAGCATTGGTGTCACGTTGCTGCTGGCGGCAGCGGCGATTGTTGTGCTCACGGTCGGTTTGTTATCTGAGCTGCGGCTGTCACCAAACATCGAGTCGGCGGAGCCGAGGCGACAATCTACACCGTGGGGCAGGGGAACAGCAGAACGTGTGGCTGCTCCGCAAGCAGCGCCGACGACCGCCGCACCGGCAGAGAGTGACATCGGTCCCGCGGCTGGCCGAACCATCGCTGAGAAGCATCCTGAGCATCGCAGTGAGATTGCGAGGGCATCGGCGCTGACTTCGCCGCAACCACCTGAAGCACCCGCGGAAGCCAAGGCGCCTCATGGCGCCGGACTTGTATTCACGGAAGCGGATCCCTGGGCGGCAACAAACTGCGTTTACGCGTTGAATCGCGATCCGGCGGACCTCACCCGCTGGACGATAGAAAACGAGTGTGGCGCCCCGGTGGGTGTGGTGTTCGCCTCTTGCTCGAAGAGTCCGCTGGAATGTAGCGACCGCCAATCCACGTCATGGGAATACCCGATCGAAGGGATGATTCTTCCTGGCAGGGCACAGCGGCCGGTCACCTATGAGGAAGAAACTCGATACGGCAGTCAGATTCGCTACGTCGCCTGTATGGTTGCAACTCCTCTGGCGATCGAACTGATCGGCGAAAGCCGCGAAATCCGCTCATCACCGTCCTGGGTGGAGCAATTCGATGCGGCTCGCAACGGCGATGAATGCCTGATGCGAGTTCAAAAACTGTCAGCTGCGGGCCGCAGGTCGGGCAGCTCGATCGATGCTCTGCTCGGCCCGAACGCGCCGGGCAAGGTCCGCCCAGGCTTTGTTTCAGAGCTTTGATCTATAGAAAGCATCACCTGCTGCTCACCAATTCGGTGATGTAACGTTCGAGTGTGGTTGTGCCGCGCCATGCGTTGTCGGACATGTCGAAGCCGCCATCCACGCTCACCGCCGTCATTCGCGCATACGAATCTGCGGCGGCTTCGGAGAAGCCGAGATTGAGAAATGACTCTTTCCACTGGTCACGCGGCGTGACGACCACTTCGACTGGCCGGGCGAGTGCCTTCGAGAAGGCTTTCGCCACGTCGGCTGGTGTATAGCGCGCTGGGCCTTCGACATAGCGAACACCGACGTCATCAGGCGAGGACACCAGCCGTTCGGCTGCCAGCGTGCCGAGATCGCGCGGCGCTACCATCGGGATAGCAAGATCGGCGGCGAACATCGTGGGTAGCTTGCCCGTATTGCGGACGACATCGAGCAGCCCGTCCCAGTTACTCATGTAGTAGGCGCCGCGGTTGATAGCGGCCGGGATGGGTTGTCTTCGCAGGCCTTCTTCGAGCTCCCACAGTACGCTCAAATCGCCGATGCGCTCGCCGGGCTGCGCGCCGCCCGTCGATTGGGCGACAACCTTCTCGAGCTTCGAACCTTCCAACGCGGCAAGGATGTTGGAGACCGTTCGTCTCTCAACCGCATCAGTGTCCGTCGACGGGTCCGCGGGTGGATTGAGAAGGAAGGCGCGGCGGCCGTGACGAAAGGCTGCGCGGAGCGATGCTACATCCTCGACGCTTGCCTCAACGATCTCTGCGCCTTTCGCGCTCCATGCGCCGGCGTGGCTCGCCTGGCGCGTAATGATTGTCACCTCTTCGCCACGACCGAGCAGCGTTTCCGTCACTGCCGAGCCGACATGCCCCGTTCCACCCAAGATGATGTACATCGGCGTCTCTCAAGTCCGTTCGTCGGAGATGATGAGAATTCATCGGTGCGATGGCAGGTTCCCTATGTGCGAGGTCGCTTTTGGCGCCGCTGCGATTTTGAGCCATCTACGCACACCGCGTCTTTTCTATCCTCATCCCAGCGCCAATCGGGCATTCCGGGCCCGATCTCTACTCCACCGACCCACCGCTTCGGTGGCTCGAGCGACAGGAAATCGATGTCGCCGTTCAACACTGCTCGTCCCAGCGTGGTAATCGTCAGTACATCAGTCCAGGGCGGGCGCGCCTCGCCGTTGCGCGCAATCCCTGGGCGGCGCTCATAAAGGCGAGCGCTCGCACCCTCCATGTTCAGCACGCGATTGCGAACCTGGAAATCGCCTTGGCCGGGGAGAGGGTCTAGTTGGTACGTCAGGCGTCCATAGAGGTGAGCGAGATTCATCTCCTCTTCGGCGAGCAGTTGTAGCGCCATCTGCTCGGTAAAGGATAGGCCGTTCATGCGCGACGGCAGCTCACGCAAATGCCGGTGCAACGCCTTGCCGAGCAGCGGCAGTACTGACGTGCCACCTTGCATAATTGAAGCGAGTGCGCGAGGGTCGGGAGCGACAAGAGCGCACCAAACATTGAGACCGAGCGTCAACGTGGCACGCGTCGCCGGTTGTCGCGTCGTCCAGAGCATGCGTAACGCCTCGGGCGGTAGTTGCCCCAGGCCGATGAAACGCACTGCGCCCGGAAACTCGCCGATATTGATCAGCTCCAGTCGCGGCGGACGGCGATGGGTCGAGTAATGTCCCAGTAGCCGCGCCAGTACGAGTTGGTCGTAGCAGTCGAACTCGGACCAGATCACGACTCGGTCGTAGCTTGCGGAATCGTGCAGTCGCTGTTCGTCGCGTTCGAGATCGCGCAACACGGATTCGTACTGAAGCGGTGGGTCGCGCGAGTCGGCGTAGCTATCAACTAGAAAGTGTGCTCGCTCCTCGAGACACTTCGGCCCCTCGCGCACAGGGCCGATCAGATAGGGATAGTTGTGCTCGTAAAAGTCGCCTCGAAAGCCGGCGTCGTGCAGCGGACCCTGGAGATCGCTGCCACACCGGACGTGCAGCGTGCGCATGTCGCCGTCGAGCGGTGCCGTCGCCTGTGCTCGCACGGCTTCATGTTCACGGGTCATCGCCTCGATGTGGCGCTTGAGTGCGGCCCAACTATCGAACCGCAGTTCCTGCGCAATCAGGTATTGCGCTTCGGCGAGCCTGGGTGGTGACGTGAAGCGAGCAAGCGCTGCGGGCTCTCCTGCACGCGCGGCTTTCAGCAGCTCCTTGGCGCGTTTGCGCTGCTGTTCAAAATTGAGACGAAAGTAAGAATACGACCCGAGCGAGTCGGCCATGACAGATTCCCCTTATCGGTGACCTGCGTCCGCCCAGGCAGATAAGGGAAACACGGACCTTCGCGAGCAGGTCTGGTTGTCGTGGGCGCAGCCCTTTCCGCGGACGTGGATGCTCCGACCGAGCTTGGATATTCTGGGAGTGCCGAGGCCGGGCCGTCAACCTGCGGCAGTCACTCTTCCGGTCCGGAGAAGCCCACGAAATAGATCTCTGAAATGCAGGTGTCCGAGTGCCTGGCGCCGGGATGCACGTCGGCAATGGTGAGCTCGACCTTGCGGGTGTACTGGTAGAGCAGGGAGATGTCTTCGAGCCAGTCGATGAACGGCGCAATCGCCCTGCGATTCAACTGTCGAACGTCTCTTTGCGGCAAGGTGGCGCTCACCTGACGCGTGTCGCGCTCATAGACGGCGGTGGCGTCCAGTCGCTTGATGCGGCCGTTGCCCTGAAAGACGTCCTGGTTCTTGGTGTAGCCGTTGACGATACCGACCGCCTCGACGCCGGCGGAGTTGAACTCGAACGTCAAGGTCTGCCCGGCGCCGCCGTCGGCAGCACCTTCGCACCATGCAGTGTCGAGATCGCCATCGAACATCTTGGAGATGTCGTGCCTCCCAGGCTGCGCTGGCGTGACGAGTGTCGACGAGGCTTGAGCGCGCGCGAGCCGGGGTGTGAGCAGTCGGTGCTGTGCGACGTACTGGCTCAGAAGGCGGACATCGTCGTCGTACTCGATCTGCAGATCGGGCGCCTTGCTGAGGTCATAGTTCACGAATTGCCAACGCAGGATATCGTCGTCGCTCGTATAGCCCGCCGGCTTGATCGTCTTGATCGTCGCACCGAGGTCCTTCAGGGCCGAGATATCGATGCTGATCGACAGCTTGGGAATTCTGCCATCGCCCCAGTTTCCGGACGGGCTCAGCAGATAACGAAACTTCCGGGGCGAGAAGGCGGGATCGAAGCGATTGGACCACGCCCAGTCGTCGAGCCGATTTCTGACCCGGTAGGTCACTGTCACAACGCGGCGCTGCGCTTCGCCGAAAGTCAGATCGGTAACCACCCAAGTGCGTAGCGAAGGGGGCGGCTCGGCTGCTTCGGATGCCGGTTCGATGAGCTCACGAATCGTCATGGGCTCGCCATCCACCTCGATCCTGACATCGCGAAGAGGCTTGCCTGCCTTGACCTTGTCCTCTTCGGACAGTTCGTCGCAATCGTTACACCACGCCGGATTGACGTAATCGATCGGAAACCCATACGCCACCGTAGTGCCAGAGCCACGGTTCACAAGGTGATACTCGGCGCGCACCGCAGCCCAGTCGCCCTCCATCACGATCCGCAGCATCTCCTCTTCGAGGCTGATGCTGGTCTCGCGAATCATGCGGATGTTGCCGGTCGCGTTCACGTCGGACCGGTCGATGGGAGTTCCATTCGCCCACGAGAGCGCGGGGACAAGGCAAAGCAGGGCCACGCAGAAAGGGCGTATGGCCGGCCAGAAGCTATGGGTGCGAGTAACGCAGGTTCTCGGGTGCATCAGATCCCTTGACGGCGATTTGTTCATCGAGCCCGAGCCCAAGTGTCGCACGACGTTCGATCGCGGTCACTTTCTGAACGATCTTCCAGGCGCCGTCGACTCTCAGGCATGACAGCATGTCGGTGAAATAGCGCGGCGGAACCTGCAGTTTCAGCTTCAACAGCGCGAGCCCTTTCTCAACATCTATCGATAAGAGCTCATCGTGGCGGCTCAGGCCCTGCAGTTTCGGGGCCTGCAGGCTTCGTACACCCGCCAGCCACGTCTCGATCGGTGTCACACTGACGCTGCCGTCCTCGCCAAGTTTCGTCACCGAGCAGGCGGGATGAAATATGGAGGCGAATTTGTCAGCATCCATCTCGTAGGCCGCGTCGAAGTAGGTTTTCGCTAAATCCGCCAGAGCGCAAACATCGGTATCCATAGAATTCCCAAGCCTCTTGTTGCGCGACGACTGTAGCCCTCGCGGCCGGACCGATTAATATCCTGGTGCTTAGCACCTTTGTAAGCCGGGCTAAGCAATCATCCGATGAGCACCAGCGATCCGCTTCTTTCGACCAGTGATTTCGGTCAGCTCCGCGCCTTCGTCGCTGTCGCGGAGGTGCTCAATTTCAGTCGCGCGGCCGAGACGCTCGGCGTCTCTGCGTCGGCTCTAAGCCAGATGGTTCGTGGGCTCGAGGAACGCGTCGGTGTCCGCCTGCTGCATCGGAACACTCGGAATGTCTCCCTGACAGAAGCCGGCGATCGGCTATTCCAGCGGGTCAGGCCCGCGGTCCACGAGCTCGGTGCAGCGATTGGACAGACAAGCGAGCTGCGCGCGCGCCCTGCCGGCATCGTTCGCATTCACTGCTTCCGTACAGCGGCGGGTCTGTTCCTGAGGCCTCTGCTGCGTCCCTTTCATGACGAGTATCCCGATGTCGTGCTCGATATCACGCTGGACGATGAGGTTGTGGATATCGTGGCCGGCGGCTATGACGTTGCTATCCGCATCGGCGAGGTCATCGAGCAGGACATGGTCGCCATCAAACTCGGTCCTGACCTGCGCCAGATTGCCGTCGCTTCGCCTGACTATCTCGCCCAACGCGGGATGCCCCAGCATCCGCACGACCTCGCATCCCACCGTTGCATCGGCTGGCGCTGGCCCGGTCACCAGACACCTTACAAATGGGAGTTCGTGGAGAACGGCAGGTGGTTCGCGGTCGCTGTCGGCGGACCGCTCATCACCAACCTCAAGGACTTCGGGCTGCAAGCGGCCGTCGACGGACTAGGCATCGCATTCGCCTCTGAACAGCTGATTGCGCCACATGTCGCCGCCGGCCGGCTGGTGCCGTTACTCGAGCGCTGGTCGGCGCCGTTTCCCGGGTACTATCTTTGCTATCCCGCGCAACGACAGATGGCCCCACCGCTGCGGGCATTCATCGATTCGGTTCGTTCGACAGCGCGGCAAGCAGCGATCTGATGGAGGTGCAATGGCGTGCGGCCGTGGGCCTTGTGCCCGCAGATGACTAGTTCACCTCCCAAAAACGCAAGTAGACGCCTCCCCAGCGGCCCCCTTCGTAGCGGTGGTGAACGGCGTCCCACGATAGTGCCCAGAGCGCGCCACTATCCGGCGCACCGTTCAGCGGATGCTCGCTTCGAATCCACACACGGGATAAGCGCGCGCTTCCTTCGGCCGGTCCAGACAGAAGGACCGCCCGATTGCCACCCACCAGTTTGATGAGGGCGGGCTCCTGCACCCACATGGAATTCGGATCGGCGGCGTGAGTGAACTTGACGGCGAGACGCCCGGAATCCATCTCTCGTTCGATGCTCGTCACCGACACGAGCACCCGTTCGGCGGGCAAGCAGAAGCCGCTGGTTCCGATGATGTCCTCGTCTTGGCCGCGTTCGGTGCGGTCGTATTTGAATACGTGCTCGCCGAGCTCCGGAAAGGCGGTCTTCGTCAGATAACCGAGGCGGACCAGTACATCCAAGTCTGCTTCCGCGTCGTCATATCGCACTTTTCCCGCGTTCGGATCGAAGTTCGCCGCACGCTGTCCAACCAGCCTGAGAGCGCGAAGGGGATAGCATACGGGGTATGTCTTTATCAGATCCTGAATCGCACTGGCGATCTCCGCCCTCGTCGTCGAAGGCGCCGGCGTTACCGCAATGAAGTCCGTTCCATCATCGACGAGCGGCGTCGTGCAGCCGGCCAATGCAACACAAGCCGCGAAAACGCAGCGCTTCAGACTACCGATCGGCATTTGAAACATCCTTCGTGGTCGGCATTCGGTCCGCCAACGCTGCCAGCTTCGGCCGGACGGACAGGGCCACTTCATACGCTGCACATTCATAGCGCACCTGTTCGCCGCCTTTCCGCTCACGACACTTAGGCGCCAGTCGGGCGATGATGGCTTCGTTGACGGAGCGGTACTCTTGCAACGAAGGCTCGATGTCCAGGCCGGCTTTGACGTTCGCAACCAGCGCTATCGGATAGATGATGCCCATGGCCAGCGCGACGGCGGCGCCGGACTCGGCGGGCACGTCTTCGAAATAGACACTGGCATCGATGCTGCACTCGAGGGCGCTCATCACCAAGGGCGGTCGCATCGTCTCGGATTCGAGCCCTTGCACGCTGAAGATGACTGAACGGGTGCAGGCGCTTACGTCCAACGGATCGATCGAATGCCTGCCCAGGTATTTTCCGCCGCCGATCCGCTGCGTGATCCCGTTGATCTGGCCTCGGGCGGCGTCGATGGCGGCGTACATTTCCCGCATCGAGGCCGCAACGTCGGCCGCGGGCGCGCCGGCTCCCATCTTCTGCACCGCGCCGATGGCCTTATCCGCTATGCCGACGATCTGATCGATCTCACCGATGGTCATTGGCGGCGGCGCCGGCCGCGAATCGCAAGCTGCGAGCGTCAATGCTGCTGCGAGAATCAAGGTACGCATGGGACCTCCGTGTCGTCGACATGTTCGATCTGGACCGGCGCAGATGGATCAAGTCACTCGGCTGGGCTCTCCGGAAAAGTTCGGCTCGTGCACGAACCGCAGATGCAGGCACGAGTGATCGCGGGACACGGAAGCATAGAAAGGCGGATTCCCATGAAGAAAATCCACCTGGAAGGCGAGCTGCTCTTCATAGAAGGCGGCTGCCTTCTCGACGTTGCGTACAAATAGAATCGGAACGGCGCTCAGGAGTCGTGGCTTGCCTTCGATCCGTGTTGACGTCGGCTTGGGCATGAACGCACTCCTGCTGAAGGCTTCAGCGAGCATGCAAAGAAAACCATGCACCTGCAGAGCCTGTCAATATATGTGCAGGAGGCATCTACTGCGGATGGAGCTCACAACAACTGAAGCTCCCGAGGCGGACTGGCCGGGCCGGTCACATATTCCTTTGTTGAACGAAGGCCGTCCTTCAGGCCGCGGTACGTGACGAGGTCATGGGCTTCCTCGTACGTGCACCAACGGTACTCCCCATGTTCCGCAGGGTTGATCTCAACGACTTCTGCGGTCACTTCCGCCGCATAGACGGCGATGATCTGCATGCACTCGAACCGGCGGTTGTAGATGGTGTAGACATGCTCAGCCGCCCAGATGGCGTTCGGCTCGAGGCCGAACTCTCGCAAGCGCCGCGCGATTGCCGGAACGATCCGCTCCGATGGCTCGGTCATATCGCTCGGCACCTGCCAGAAACGCCCGCCGTTGAACCAGCGATCCGCTTTCTCCTGCGACGTGTGAAGGAGCAGATATTCAACCCAGCGGGAAGGTGTCCGTCGGAATACCCACACGTCGAACACGTTTGATTGAAGCTCCATGGATACCTCGTGCGGACGATTCGTCGGCAGTCGACTTGAACGCTGGCTTACTGTAAATTAGTTCATGGCGCATATATACGACCAGCCGAGTCGGACCTTCGGCGAGTTCCTGTTGATTCCGAATCTGACGCGCAAGGACACCATTCCTGCCCGTGTCGATCTGAAGACCCCAATCGTCCGCTACCCCAAGGGTAGCCCGCCGCCGCTCTCAATCAATGTCCCGATCACCGCGGCGATGATGCAGGCGGTGAGCGATGACAAGATGGCGATCGCGCTCGCGCGCTGCGGCGGGCTGGCCTTCCTCTTCGGTTCGCAAACCATCGCCTCGCAGGCGGAAATGGTCCGTCGCGTAAAGAATCACAAAGCCGGCTTCGTGGTCAGCGACAGCAATGTGCGCCCGTCGGCAACACTCGCGGACGTCCTGGCAGTGACCGAAACCACGGGCCACTCGACGATCGCAGTCACCGAAGATGGCACGCCCACCGGCCGCTTGGTCGGCATGGTGACCGGCCGGGATTATCGCCCTGGCAAGACCCCGCCGAACCAGCCGGTCACGGAGCTGATGACGCCGTTCGATGCACTGATCTGCGGGAAAATCGGCCTGGATCTGGAAGCGGCCAACGATCTGATCTGGTCGCACAAGCTCAACTGCTTGCCGGTCATCGACGAGATGCGTCGCCTGCAGTACCTCGTGTTCCGCAAGGACTACGACGCTGCACAGGAATTTCCGCTGCAGCTCGTCGACGATCAAAAGCGTCTCATCGTCGGTGCGGGCATCAACTCACGCGACCATGCCGAACGCGTCCCAGCGCTGGTCGAAGCCGGCGTCGATCTGTTGTGCATCGATGCGTCGGACGGCTATTCGGAATGGCAAGCCGACACGATTGGGTTTGTGAAGAAGAACTATGAGACGCCCATCGGCGCCGGCAATGTCGTCGATCGCGAAGGCTTCTTGTATCTGGTCGAAGCAGGCGCCGACTTCGTGAAGGTCGGCATCGGCGGCGGCTCGATTTGCATCACCCGCGAACAAAAGGGCATCGGTCGCGGTCAAGCGACGGCGCTGATCGAGGTCGCCCAGGCCCGCAACGAGTACTTCGACAAAACGGGAATCTACGTGCCGATCTGTTCGGACGGCGGCATCACGCGCGACTATCACATCACGCTCGCGCTCGCGATGGGCGCCGACTTCGTAATGATGGGGCGCTATTTCGCCGGCTTCGAGGAAGCGCCCGGCCGCAAGCTACGGCTCAACCACACGATCGTCAAAGAGTACTGGGGCGAAGGCAGCAACCGCGCCCGCAACTGGCAGCGCTACGATGTCGGCGGCGGCAACAAGAAGAACGAGCTCACGTTCGAAGAAGGCGTCGATAGCTATGTTCCCTATGCCGGTCCACTGAAAGACAACCTCGAGACCACGCTGGCCAAGGTGCGCTCGACGATGTGTAACTGCGGTGCACTGACGATTGCCGAACTGCAGCGCACCGCGCGCCTCACGCTGGCCTCGACAGTCAGCATCCACGAAGGCGGCGTGCACGACGTGATGATCAAGGAGACGCGCTCCGCGTCGGCGGACGAATAGGGTGAGCTCTGCTTCGGGAGTAACGATGCAATCGTTCCGTAGACTGTCTGGGTTGATCTTTCTATGCCTGGTGGCGATTGCGGCCGAAGCGGACGAGGCGCCCGGCACACTGCGGCTGAAGTACCTGGGCGCCGCCGGTTGGGAATTGCAGTCCAACGGACTCATCGTCCTGGTCGATCCCTATATTTCCAGAATCAAGTACGACGGAGAAGGACAGAAGGACG
>NZ_BLJO01000013.1:0-74019 GCF_009932555.1 Steroidobacter agaridevorans | reverse complement strand
ATCCCAGAAAAGACTTCGCGATGACCGACGCTCCCGAGTCCGACGTCGAACTGATCGACAAGATCATCACCAAAGCCGACTTCATCCTCGTTCACCACACGCATCCGGACCACGTGATGGATGTGCCGTACATCGCGCGGAAGACCGGTGCAAAGGTGATCGGCACGGAAACCACCAAGAACCTGCTGCGCGCCGCCGGTGTTCCAGAGCGGCAGCTTTATGCGGTCCAGGGCGGCGAGGACTATCAATTCGGACGCTTCTCCGTCCGCGTGATTCCGTCGCTGCACTCGGCGCTCAACGAAAAGCGTTACTTCGATTCGAAGCGCCACGGTGCGGATTTCAAAGGGCCGCTACGGTTGGAGCATTTCATCGAGGGCGGCTCGTTGATGTTCCTCTGTCGCATCAACGGCGCCGAGGTGCTGACGATGGGGTCGATGAACTTCATCGAGAACGAGCTGCGCGATGTCCGGCCCGATATCTTGCTGGCCGGAGCCGGTTCCTCCCGCACCGAGATATTCAAATACACCGAGCGGCTGCTGGCAGTGACGGGCTTGCCGCGAGTCGTCATTCCCACGCACTGGGACAATTTCACGGTCCCCTACGAAAATCAGGCGGCGCACGCACAGGCCAGAAAGGAAAAGGCCGATCCCTTCATCGCGGAAGTCGCCGCGGCTTCGCCTCAAAGCCGCGCGATCGTCCCGATTCATCTCGGGACGATCACTTTCCGCAGCGGTTCGATCACGCAGGAGTAGGATGAATTCAGGCCAGCGCCCGCTGAAGGACGCCACGATTGCGGATCAACCAAGCGACGCTGCGCGTCTGCCAGGCGATGCCCCAGACGCGCGGCGCATGGTTGGCTTCAGGCGTGATCTGCTGCTCGATCACCTCATTGGCTGCGCTTTGGGCGGCGAATTCTATAATCCTGTCCGTAAGCCGATGCCGGTCGGTTATCGCTAACCCGTAGCCGTCCACGAGGATGCGTACCTGCCGCGCCCGACATGCGGCGTTGGACAAGCCGTTCATCTCGGCAACGTCGTCGTCGTAGAGTTGAGCGTTGTTCCAGGCCACCATGGCAATTTCTGTCAACCGGTCGACCGGCCCCGCAACTTCCCAGTCGATCAGGGCGATGGGGGTGGCGTCTCGCGAAATCACATTCCAGGGGGCGGCGTCGCCGTGTCCGATGATGTCCGGTGTGCCGACTTGCCGTCCGAACCAGGGTCGCCACAGGGCGTCCGCCGCCGGCCGGAAGGATGCCGTTGCGGCGTGCAGTCGGCTGATCAGGCGGCCTAGCTCGTGAATGGCCTCGTCCGACCAGGGCGTCGGATTGATGACTTCGCCTTCGATATATGTGAGGACCTCGCGGCCCTGCTCGTCAAAGCCATCGCCCACAACGCGGGGCGCCCCCGCGAAGCTCATCTCCTGCAAGTGACGTAATAGGGAATGGACGGAGCGAGACCACGGGCCTGTCTGTCGAACAACGATCTCTCCGCGGCGCAGGACAGCGGTTCTCTCCCCGCCGGAAAGGAACGTTGCATCGGCTTCTTCGGTCATGTGCGATCCTCGCTCTTGCTGTTCCTGCAGTCGGTGCGAGGCCGCAGCTGAACTCTCGCGTCATGGATGGGCCCACCGATCTACGGTGACGATAGGACACGCCCTCGCTTGTATTGGAAATGTCGTGGCAACGTCATGACGCGCCAATGGTCTTGCTCACGGTCGAACCGTCGAACTGTGATCGAGTTACCGACGGCGGGCGCATGAAGCTCCCAATCGGTGTTGTCGAAGCCGCAGTCGTAATGCACTGCCGGTATCTCCAGCGGCAGCCGCTCGCGCGTTTCGCGTCGAACCATACTCCAGGTCACGCCGCCGTCGTCAGATGCGAGCGTTTCTACTTCCTCCCGGGTGTCGTCCATCGACGCAGATTCGCTCTCATGCGCAAGCTCGATCTCACCTTTCAGCGCGCTTGTGAAGCTCATGCTCAGAGGAAAACCGTCTGGTATAGGGTGGCCTTGCGATCCTTGAAAGCCAGTGAGCTGACGCCAGGTTTTTCCTCCATCCGTGGAACCGGAAAGCAGCATGGCGCCGGGCCCTTCGACGCTCCACAGCGCCAGCGCCCAACCGTGCTGAGGGTCCGAGAAGGCGATATGGATCAACTCGCTGCCGAGTACGGGCGACATCACCTCATGCCAGCTATTGCCACCATCGACGGTTCGCAGCAGAAGCGAGCGGATCGTGCCGGCGGCAACCCCTACCCCTCCGAAAAGAAACGCGACGTTCCTATCGATCGCGCACAATCCTCTCACGTCTAGATCGACTCCGTTCTCGTCCGCCTGTTCGGACATCCAGCCAATGTCACCAAGATCGAAGCTGTCGGTCAGGAACTCTATGGCGGGTGCCGAGGATTCGGGAGGGGGGCGCTTGCACGCAGCCGAGGTCAGCGCTAGGAGCGCTATGGCAGCGGCGCAGAAAGTCAAAGACTGCTTCTTGCTGGACAAGCGTACTTCCTTGTCTTTGGGCGTACAATTGTGCGTCCGAGGGTACACGGAAGGTGAGAATCCTTGCAAGGAAGCAGCCATCGCGACGAGCGATATACATTCCGCTCGCGTCTTCAAAGAGATGTTTAACCATGACATGCCCAAGGTTCCACAAGAACGCGCCGGGACCCTTCTATACGACTGGAGAGTGCCTCGCGTGCACCATGCCTGAAGCGGCAGCTCCCTCGCTTCTTGCCGAGATCGACGACGAGAATTCAGACACCTACTTCATACGTCAGCCGGAGACACCGGACGAAGTGGAGCAGGCGTGCCGAGCTGCGTTCGTCTGTTGTGTTTCGGCCATCCGATATGGCGGCCATGATCCCATCATCATCCGCCGTCTGGGGAATCGGGATGACCATTGCGATCACCTCCTTCCGGGAGGGCCAGTACTCGCGCCTGAGGACAAAAACATGCGGTGGACGGCGGTGCTCGGCGAGCCCCACCTTTGGTGGATTCTTTGGCGGAGATTATGGAAGTGATGCTGGAACACGCGACCCGTCAGCTTCTCGCGAAGAGCGTGGCCTGGTCGGCCGTGCGTGTTCAGTCCTCGCTGGTCCGGTACTCGGGAGAGTACGAAGAGATCGAGGTGGGCACGATATCGTATTTGTACGGGACGAAAATCGTGACATCCAATGTGCCGCTGCGGATCCACTGAATAGGTTGGTCCAGACCGCGTATCACCACGCGATAGTCTCCGCCCAGTGCGGTCGTGACCTTCCTGACATCATTGGCGAACAGTTGGATGACGGGATCGCGATATTGGGCAATGTTGACCACGCTGACCTGGGTTTCCTCACCCTCATCGAGCGTAGTGCGACCCGCCGGTTTGATGCTGGAAACGAAGTTCTTCAGCTTCGCAATCGGCGTCGCGCCGTCGCTGGCGCCTGATCCAATGGGAGTCTTGATGCTGATCGTGGTTTCCAGTGTTCCACCGACTCCGTTGTTCTGGAAATTCAGCGTCGTATCCTCGAGCTTGAGGGGCAGCACGATGTTGTCTTCGCGAATGACGGACAGCTCGATTGCATGGTCTCGTTCAGCGGCGGCCAGGACAGCACGCAGAGTCGCGTAGATTTCGTCGCGACGGATCTTGTAATCGCGGGAGTCGTTGCTGATTTCCACTTGCAGCAGCAGAAAATCTGCTTGTCGTTTCAGGCTGGTCGCTGGGATGTGCGTGTCTTCCACCTTTGTTCCCGTCACCAAAATCTCTTCCAAGCCAGATTGGGCATGAGCGGCGCCTGAGGCGATCGACAATGCAACGAGCAGCCAAACGGCCTTGTTCATATCTTCTTCCTTTGTGTTCGGATGCTGTGCCGGCCTTTCAGAAATCTGCAGCTTAGCGAGAGTAGGACGTTACGTGGGTGGGAATGACGTCGTACTCATAGGGGATATAGATCAGCACATTGATCAAGCCGTCGCGTACCCACTGGAGTTGCCGGTCGATACCTTTTGTGACGACTCGATAGTCTGCGCCTAGTGCGGACGTAACAAGCCGGGAATCGGCGGCGTAGAGCTTGATGGCCTGTTCGCGATACTGCTCGGGGTTGATGATCGTGAGTTCCGGATTGCCGGATACGTCGATTGCAGTACGACCCGCCGGCTTGATGGAGTTGGGGAAGCTCTTCAGGCGTTCGAACAATGCGGCTGCATTGCTGGCCCCAGGAACGATCTTCACTTTGATGCATACGGTTACTTCGGATGTATCGACTCGGTTGCCGCGGGCGAGCTTTAGTGCTGCTATATCAGGCTTCATCGGCACTACCGTCCGAGAGTCGGCCAACAGCGCGAGCTCAGTGCCTTTGTCCCGTGCCGCGGCGTTTTCCATCAGGCGCAGGGTTTGCATGATCTCGTCTTTGCGGGCCTTCTCATCGGGAGAGTCGTTACTCACCTTTATTTGCTGCAACAGATAGTCTGCTGGCCGTCTGAAGCTGGCTCCAGGTATGGTGATCTTCTCGGTGCGCAGCGTCGTGACGAGAAGCTCTTCGGGCTCATCCGCAACCGTTGCTGTAGATGCAAGTAGCAAGGCAAGCAACATGGCAACTGTTTGCTTCTTCATGACCCTCCCGCCGGTATCAAGTGTTATGTCCACATGGCCTCGATTCGCGGTCACGGGCGGCCAAGAGGCTTTGTTTGCACAGCCGTGAAGGCGCAAGACGCATGACGAACGATAGCAGTCGCATTGATAAAAGGGGAGCCGGGCCGGCGCTCGGGGGAGTGGCGCTCGACAATCGAGCCGGTGGACGAGCTGCCATTGAAACCTTTCGAACGGGTTGCTCATCCAAAACGAGAGGTCCGAACGCCGAGTCGGTACATTTACACCCGTCGAAACTGAACACCGATGCGCTTTATGAAGAAACTGTTCTACATCCTGCTCCTTGCCTGCAACTTCGCTCATGGTGAAGCTTCGCTTCCGGCTTTGACTGCCGAACAGTGGCGACAGGATCTCGAGTTTTTCGCCAACGAGATCACGACGAAACACCGGGATCCTTTTCACTTCATCGGCAAGGCTGAATTCGACCAGGCGGTATCCAACCTGCGCCAGCGCATCCCCTCGATGAAGGACTACGAAGTTGTCGCTGGCTTGCAGCGCCTGGCGGCCCTCATTGGCGACGGGCATACATTTCTGGACACGTCGGGCTTGTATGAAAGATTTCCGCTGGAGGGCTTCTGGTTTGGCGGCGATTTCAGGGTAATCCGTGCGGCTCCTGAATACCGGGAAGCAGTGGGAGCCCGGATTGTCTCGATCGGATCCGTATCCATTGGGGAAGTCCAGAAGAGGATTCAGCGGTTTGTTCCGCAAGGTGAGAACCAGTGGTATGTGCTGAACAGCAGCGCAAAGCAGCTCATGAGCGTCGAGCCGCTAGCCGCCTTGGGCGTCCTTCGGGGTCCGGGTTCCGCGGATTTCACCTTTGAGGATGATTCCGGTCGTCGCTTCAAGCTGCGGATTCGGCCCGTTCCTGCGGGAGCCAGCGAGTCAGGGGAGGCCGCCATCGAACCGCTGCCATTGCCCTTTCAGCACCCGGAAGATGCGCTTTGGTTTACGTACCTGGCTGACTCGAAAACGGTTTATGTGGATTTCCGCTCCTACCAAGACCTGGAAACGCAGTCCGCACGGCTTTGGGAATACATCGCGAGGCATCCGGTAAGACGCCTGATAATCGATATGCGCTGGAACCAAGGTGGAAACTACACCAAGGGAAGGGAATACCTCATTTATAAGCTCATATTCATGCCGGCATTAAACCGTGCTGGACACCTTTTCGTGATTACCGGCCGCGGCGCATTTTCAGCTGGCATGACCAACATCACCGATTTTCGCCGAGAGACGGAAGCAATCCTGGTCGGCGAGCCCACGGGTGGGCGCCCCAACGGATACCAGGAGAACCATTTGTTTACGCTTCCACTTTCAAGGCTGCGTTTCTCCTGTTCGATGCTCAGGTACAGATTTCAGCCGGACTCAGAGACTGACGCTGTATTCCCCGATCAGCGAATCGACCCCGATTGGCTGTTGTTCAGGGCGGGAAAAGATGCAGCACTGCAGTGGATTTTGGCAACGCCCTAGACTGACCACCGCGCAGCCCATAGCCGACATGCTCGATTGACAGGTACGTGTCGCAATCTGCCGCCCGCAGCGCTCCTGAGCGCTCTGTAGCTTCCGTGGATGAGGTAATTCCCCAGAGGGGATTTGTTCCTGCAGGTGCGGATTCGCGCTTTACGCGATCTGCTGCTGATGGATCTCCTGCGCCCAGGTAGAGCCGACGATTTCCAGCACGGACGATTCGGCTGCGCCTAGGCCGAGGTTATTTATATAGTGGATGCTCGGGGCGTCGTCCGGGACGCGCCGCATTTCCGGTGTGGAAGCCTCCGTCTGGAGGTAGAGTTCTGCCTGAGCGATCGAAGAGGAGCCGCGAATGGAAAAGCAGTTTCCCGAAGCCGTGCCTGAGATTCCCGTGAGCGACATCAACAGAGCTGTGGCGTATTACAAGAATCAGCTCGGCTTCAGCATCGATTGGGGTGGTGAAGAGGGCGGCATTGCAGGCATCTCGAGAGGCCGCTGCAGAATGTTCCTTACCAATCCAGCATTTCGACAAGGGTACGGCAACGCCTGCCCGACGCTGCTCTGGCTCAACCTCAATAGCAGGGACGAGGTGAACCGGTTGCATGCGGACTGGAGCCGGAGCCAGGCAAAGATCGTCTCCCCGCCGGAGTCGAAGCCGTGGAAGCTGCATGAGTTCACGGCTGCGGATTTGGACGGCAACCTCTTTCGGGTCTTCTATGACTTCGCTTGGGAAGAGAAGAACCAGCAGTTGCCCCCGTAAGCACGCGCAAGTGCCGGATAGCAATCTGCGTAACGCAGGTGCAATCCGCCCAAGCTATCGATCCTGGGCGGAGCGAAGGGGGTTATTTCTTGGACGGCCGGAACGGCCACACCCAGGAGACCAGCGGGCCGACCTTGCGGGTCTGGATCCAGACGCGGCCCTGGCCGGAGAAGCGGCAGACGAAGCCTTCGCCGGAAAAGAACAACGATTTGTAACCGCCGACCTTGGTGACGTTGTAGCTCAGGCCGTCGGTGAACGCGACGATGTTGCCGGTGTCGACCACGTACTCGCCGCTCACGTCGATTTCGATGATGCCGCCATAGCTGCTGAACCACAGGTCGCCCTGGCCCTGGCAGCGGATCAGGAACAGGCTTTCGCCGGAGAAGAAGCCTTTCACCAGGCCTTGCCATTTGCTTTCCACGGCGACGCCGCTGGTCGAAGCGACATAGGCCGAGTTCTGCAGATAGATTGTCTGATCGTCCAGATACACATGACGCAGATCGCCGGGCGCGCCGGGAGCGATGCCGATTTCGCCAGGTCCGCCCTGGGCGGTGAACTCGTTGATGAAGATGGATTCGCCGGTCATGAAGCGGCCGAGGCCGCCGCGCAGGCGTGTCTTCATCGCCAGGTTCGTGTCCATGGTCGCCATCGCGGAGGCTTCCACTTTCAACGTTTGATTCGCGGGAATCTGCACGGTCAGGAACGCGTAGTCGGGCTGGCCCTGGATACTGAATTTCAAACCGCGCGGATCGGGAGTCAGCGTCTTCGCAGCGACGTCGCGCGATGCTGACGTGACAGCCGCCGCCTCAGGCTGAGGCTGCGGATTGGATGCGGCAGCAACCGAGGCGACAGCAGTGGCCGCCTGGGCGGGCTCTACCGATGCTTGCGCTCCGAGCTGCATGATCGCCGCACACAACTGCTCCGCCGTGGCGCGATCGACGCCTTTCTTGACCACCGAAGGCTGGCCTTTCAACAACGCGGTGGCTCGTGCAACTTCGATTTTGAAGCGAGCGGCGAGCGAGCTGACGACCGAGTTGAGATCATGCCCGTCGGCGATCGTGCCGCTGAGTACGACATTGAATTGCGCTGACATGAGTAGTTCCTAGCGTGAGCGTGCGCGCAGAGTCGGGGTCAGCGCCGCGCCGAAGCTGCGCTGATTGTTCGATTGACACCAGACGGTGCCTTTGCCGCGGAACTTGCAGACCAGTCCTTCGCCGCCGAGGATCGAATGCAGCCAGCTGCCGCCGGCCTTGGTGAGCGTGAACTGGAGAGTCTCGTTGAATGCCACGATGTGGCCGGTGTCGACGATCAACTCGCCATCGACCGGCTGCTCGTAGATCGCGCCGAACGAGTTCAGCAGCACTTTGCCGGTGCCCTGCAGCTTGACCCAGAACAAGCTTTCACCCGAGAGCAGCGTTCGAAAGCCCTGCCAACCCACGCCGACTTCGACGCCGTTCTCGCAGGCCACGAACGAGCCGCCCTGCACGATGAGGCTCTCGCGTTGCAGAGTCATGGTGGTCATGTCGCCGGGCAGCGGCGTGCCGAGCCACACTTCCGAGCCCGCGCGGCGGGATTCGAAGTGATTCAGAAACAGCGACTCGCCGGCGAACAAGCGCTTCACCGTCTTGGTGAAGCTGCCCGAGCCGCGCTTGTGAGTCGTGGTCGTGATGCCAACGTCGGCGCTCATCGCGATCATGGCGCCGGCTTCAGCCGTGACGCTTTCGCCGGCGTCGAGCGTCAGCTTCGCAGCGCTGTTGCCGGGTCGATGTACGAGTTGGATGTCCATCGTTCAGCCCCAGAGTTTTGGATTGAGCCAGCCGGTGAGTCCGCTCAGGCTACGGGTTTGAATGACGATTCGGCCCTTGCCGCAGACGCGCGTGACCAGGCCTTCGCCGCCCATGACGCTGGAGATGAGTCCGCCGGCGAGCTGCAACTTCAGTTCGATGCCCGGCTCGTAGGCGACGAGGTGACTCGTGTCCACGATGTATTCACCGTCGATCTCGCGCTCGATGAGCGCGCCATAGGCGCCGTACCAGACCTTGCCGGGCCCGGTCACCGAGATCTTGAACAGGCCTTCCTTGGCGATGAACGACACCAGGCCGGCCCACTTGAGGCCGATCTTCACCGTCTCCTCGCACGCCAGGAAAGCGCCGGGTTGCAGATAATAAGACTCGCCCGCGGCGAGCTCCTTGCACTGCATGTCGCCGGGCGTGGGCTGCACCAGGGTCAGCTGCTTCGGTGTCGATGTTTCATTCTGAAAACGATTGATGAAGATCGACTCGCCGCCGAACAGGCGCCGCGCGATCGCGCCGAACAGGCCGCCATTCAATTGTGTGCGCATGGTGAGGTCGGCGGCCATGCTGGCCATGGCGTCGGACTCTGCAACGATGGCTTCGCCCGGCGCCAGCGTCACCTGAAGGTGCGCAAACGCGGGGGCGCCATCAATCTGCGTTTTCATTCGCGGTCTCCTGCGAAGGATGCTCGGCTTGAAGTTCACGGACGCGACTCTTGAGTGCATTGAAGATCGCGCTCATGTCCCGATAGGGGCCTTGCTGGCGGGCCGCCTTTTCGCGCATGCGCTCGATGCGAGAGTCCGTGGTGGGGTGTGTAGCTAGAAACTCGGGTGTTTCCGTGAGCACGGCGCCGGCGCTGTCGCCGACCTGCTCGCGGACCTTGGCCCGCGTCTTCTCTTCTTCGGCCTTCACTTTATCGAAGAAGGTCACCATGCCGCGGCCGTCGATGCGTGCACGCTGCAATAGTTCGAACCCTTGCTCATCGGCCTCGTTCTCGAAGCCGCGCGAATATTTCTGCGACAGCAGGAACGGTGCGGCGCTCGCCAGCGTGGCCACCAAGCCGCTGGCATCGCCCAGCGCGGCCTGAACAGTCAAAAACAGTCCGGTGGATGCAATGAGGTTGCGCGTGCCGTGTTGGGAGCTCACATGCGAAATCTCGTGAGCCAGCACGCCCAGCACTTCTTCCGCCGAATCGGCCCGCAGCAGCAGCTCCGAATTGACGACCACATAGCCGCCGGGCAGCGCGAATGCATTCAGCGAAGAATCGCGCACCACGTAGAAGTGAAACTTATAACGCGAGTCCGGCAGTGCTTGCGTCAACACGTCCGTGAGCTCGGTCAGCAGCTTGGCGGTCTGCGGATCCTGGATGATGTCGGCCTGCACCTGGTACTGACCGAACGCGGTCTTGCCGAGCTGTTCTTCCCAGGAGGCGGGGACCTGCCGGGCCGCGATGCTCGTGAGCCAGCCCATGTTGAGCAGCAGCGCGACCGGGATTGCAATCAGCACCGCAAAGATGCCAGCGAACACCGCCCAGTTATGCGCTCGCTTCCGGCGCATCGCGCCCAGTGCGTTCGTCAACTCTGGATGAGCGGCCAACACCGGGTCGCGCAGGATCGCGCGATCGCTGGTGTAGATCGACCAATCGGGAAAGTCCGGATGTGCGATGAAGACGATGCGGTCGCTGGCTCCGCCCAGCGTGAGCCGGGCGCCCGCGAGCGGCATCGTCACCGTCTGCGCATCGCTACGAAAGCAAAAGCCAGCCGCACTCACGCTCAGGTGGCCGGCGGCGCGACCTTGGGCGAAGCTTTGGTGAAATGCATGAGCCTGGTAGAACGACTCGGACATCCGCTGTGATCGAATTCGTGCTGGTTTTTATAGTGCAATCTGCCGCGGGCAATGTAAGTTAAATGCGAGCGCGCCAGCAAGGCCAACATTTGCTCCGGTTCACAGTTCTGCAATCGCGCGCCGCCGGTTCGATGAGTACGAAGGCGTCGGAAGTTCCTGTCTCGTTACGGCCCTCCGATCGGAGCGACAATCCGGTCCGAGGCGGACCGCGCAGCCCGTCTTCGCATCGCAAAATCGTGCAGGAGAACTGTCATGGCCTATGCAACGACCGTAGAGGACTTCCTGGAGCGGCATCACCTGTCACACGAGCTCGTGGAGCACGCGCCCACCGGCAGCAGCCTCGAGTCTGCTCGGGTGGCTCATATTCCGCCGCAACAGATTGCGAAAGGGGTGCTGTTGAATGCGGACGGCAAATACCTGCTGGCGGTGACTCGGGCCGATTGTTATCTCGATCTCGACGAGTTGCGCAGGCAGTTGCAGCTTTCAGTCGAATTGGCGCCGCGTGAGGACGTGGAGAGCGTGTTCGACGACTGTGCGTTGGGCGCGGTGCCGCCGCTCGGGCCGGCCTACGGCATCGAGAGCGTGTGGGACGAGCAGCTCATGTCGGAGCCGGATCTGTATTTCGAATTCGGCGATCACAGGCACCTGGTGCACGTACGCACTCGGGACTTCCTGGCGCTACTCGATAGCGAGCGCCACGGCTCGTTCAGCGAGCCGATGCTATCGAGCATGGGCCTTTGGGGCACGGCGTGAGTACGGATCGCCATCGGCAGCGCCTGGAATGTTTCCTCGACCGTGCGGAGAGCTCTCCTCGATTGCCGGACGGTGTGTGGGCCGAACTCCACTGATCCGGTCTCGGGCGCTCCGGAACCCCGCCACGGGCTGTCCCGTTCGTGAATGTGGTGTTACTGCCGTCGCCGCGATCAGCGCGCCGATCTCGAGGAGAACGACCGATGCGTCCCCAAATTCCGTCCGCTGCGAAGTATGCGTTGATCGCTGCACTCTCGGCGGCAGGCATGTATTGGTTCAAAGCCAGGCGTGCCGCCCGGGGCGTGGGACGGGGAGCGACATCCCGTGCGCGTTCGCTGATCCGCTCGAGCGATGTGAGCGATGATGTCCTCGTAGAGCGCGTGCGTGTGGCGGTGGGGCGCGCCACTTCGCACGCCGGTGAGATCGACGTGTCGTGCTCACAAGGCGTCATCACGTTGCGAGGCGCCGTTCTGAAACATGAGCATCCCAGAGTGATGCGCGCGGCGCGCTCGGCCGGGGGCGCCAGCGAGCTGCACGATGAGCTCGCCGCCTACAAGCGGCCGGGCCGTGGCAAGTCATCCTTGCAGAGGCAGGGGACAATCGCTTCGCCGTGAGGCTCGGCGGACAGCGGCCGCTACTTGAGATAGTCTCTCCGACATCGTTGTCGAGGGATCATCATGAGCATTGGCGGATCAAGCATCGGGGCGGAGCTCGCTACCCTAAAATCGGACCATGCCCTGCCTCCGCCCATCAGTCGCGATGAGCGGCTTCAGCGGATCGAGCGCGCACGGCGTCTCACCCGCGATGCCGGCGCCGATGCCCTGATCATCAATGCTGGCGCCAGCCTGCGATATTTCACCGGTGTTGCCTGGGGAGCCAGCGAGCGCCTGGTTGCAATGATTCTCCCGGTCGACGGCGCGCCAGTGATGATTTGCCCCGCGTTCGAGAGCGGCTCGCTGGAAGCGGTGCTCGAAATCGCGGCGGACGTGCGCTTGTGGGAAGAAGACCAGAATCCGTTCACGCTCGTTGCCTCCGCGTTGCGCGATATGCGCGCGAACGTTGCAGCGATCGATCCCGCGCTTCCGTTTGAAATGGCGGGAAGGCTCTCCGCCGAGATGCCGGCACTGCGACTGCAAGAGGCATCGTCGGTCGTCAACGGCTGTCGCATGTGCAAGTCGGCTGCAGAGCTGGCACTCATGCAGTACGCGAAAAATCTCACGCTCGAAGTACATCGCCGCGCGGCGCGCATTCTGGCGCCTGGCATTTCGACAGGCGAAGTTCGTCGCTTCATCGAAGATGCGCATCGCAAGCTCGGCACGGCCGGCAGCACGTTCTGCATCGTGCAGTTCGGCGAAAGCACCGCCTATCCGCACGGCTTGCCGGGCGAGCAGCGGCTGCGTGAAGGCGACATCGTTCTGATCGACACCGGCTGCAGCGTCGAGGGTTACAACTCGGATATCACGCGCACTTATGTGTTCGGCAAGGCCACTGACGAGCAGCGGCGAATCTGGGAGCTCGAGCATGCGGCGCAGGCGGCGGCATTTGCGAGCGCTCAGCTGGGCGTCGAGTGCCAGGCCGTCGATGCCGCCGCTCGCGATCTTCTCACCCGCGCCGGGCTGGGGCCGGATTACCGGTTGCCCGGTCTGCCGCACCGGACGGGTCACGGCATCGGGCTCAGCATTCACGAACCGGCGTATCTGGTGCGTGGCGACCGTACGCCGCTCGCCCCTGGAATGTGTTTTTCCAACGAGCCGATGATCGTGATTCCGGGCCGCTTCGGCATCCGGCTCGAGGATCACTTTTATATGTCCGAGCACGGGCCGAAGTGGTTTACGCAGCCGTCGCCGTCGATCGACGCACCGTTCGGCTGATTAGAGAGCTACGAAAGCAGCGGCTGCCAGCAGTGTCGGCACCGCTGCGCCGAGCAGGAGCCCGCCCGCGCCGATGGTTTCGTCCGCGAAACCGCGCTTGAGCAGCGCCACGCCGGCTGGATTCGGTGCGTTCGCAATTACGGTCAGACCGCCGCCGGCGACCGCACCGGCGACGAGCATGTACTTCGACTCGTCGCTGATGCCGGAGATCAACGAGCCGAGATAGGTGAGCGCCGCGTTGTCGGTGATCGCCGTGAGACCGAGCGCGCCGCCGAACAACGCGAGCGGTTCCAAACCCGACACGATGGGTTGAAGCCACCAGCGCTGCATGCCTCCCAACAGCACCAGGCCCGCGAGAAAGAAGCTCACCAGCAGAGCTTCCCTGATGATCAACGGACTCTGGTGCGCGTCGTAAGCCTGCGTGAAACCCAGGAACATGAGGAACAATCCCAGAAAGACGATGGGATGATGCGCGAAGATGACGACGCCAGCCAGGAACAGGATGTGTGCGAGCACGATCACTGCCGGGATTCTTGGCCGCGGCGCCGAAGTGTCATCGGACACTGCGCGCAGATGATTGCGCGCTACGAATGCAGCCAGCGTGGCATTGACGAGCACCACCAGCGCCGCTTTCCAGCCGAAATTGAACAACATGAATGTGCTGTCCCAGTTCCAGGTGGAGGCCACCATCAATACCGGCGGCGCGGCGTAGGAGGTGAGCGTGCCGCCGATGGAAACATTCACGAACAGCACGCCGAGCGCCAGATACTTGACCCGTTCGGGGACGTGCCGCTGAAACAGTTGCGGGGCGAGCATCAGGGCTGCGATCGTCATTGCTGCGGGTTCGGTGATCAGCGAGCCCAACAGCGGCACGATCGCAAGACTCAGCCAGGCGCGCACGAGAGGCGTCGGCAGCGGCAGCAGATGCGCAGTTGCTCCCAAGCTGGTCTCGACGGCGTGCAGGATCGGTCGCGAGGCCGCGATCACCATGACGACGAACACGAACAGCGGTTCGGTGTAGTTGCGCGACTCGGCATAGGCGATGGCTTGGTCGCTGCCGGCCGCCAGGGCTACGCAGGCAATCAGTACGATCGCCCAGAAACCGAACACGACCTCGACTTCACCCAACAGGTGAAAAAGCCCGGAATGGCGCGGCGAATATGCAGCAGCCCGCTCGAGGTACTTGACGGAGAAGGTGTGAAGCAGCGCCAGGGCAAACAACACCGCGGCGATCTTCTGGAGGAGAGGGTCGGATTCGATATTCATGGGCGCAGCCGAGCAGCGCGGCGGCCCGACCTACGCAACAACCTGTCGCGCGACCTTGCTCGGCGACACCCGCGCGGATTCTAGCAGATCGATCGTGTGCAGATGCCGCTAACTGTTTGTCATGAGGAGCGGGAGAATCCACACGAAACTCGCTCCTATGACATAGGCCGTGGCCGCAAGCCAAAACAGCGCGGCACTGACTCGGCGCAACCGCATGCACGCCTTGCCGGCGAGTGGTTCGGTCGGACAGGGCAGATGGGCTGCACGTCGTAGCACGATCCAGCTCAGAATGAGCATGCCGCCCGCGATGCCGAAGACGAGCAGTTTGTGTTCGCTCAGCCAGATCAGCTGAGGTATCGCCGAAACTAAACCGACGAGCACGGCGCCGGCGCCCAGCGAGACCAGCACGGCTGGCAAGACGCAGCAGACTAGTGTCGCCGAGCTCGCCAATAGTGCGGCGGCCGAGGCGCCGACGGATCTCTGCAAAGTGATATTCACTTCTTGTCCTTCAACGTCGCACGCAAGTCTTCCATCGAGCGCTGGGTACGCTCGATCGCTTTGACGTCGTATCCCGCGTCGGTCAGCGCCTTGCGCAGATCGGCATCGGGGATGTCGGCGCCTTCCTTGGTGGCCACGGCGACCAGCCGGTTCTCGAGACTCACCAATACGTCGGCGGTCGCGGGGTATTTTCGCAAGGTTTTCTCGATGCCTTGAGCACAGAAGCCGCAGACCAGGCCGTTCACCGTCATCTCGATGGTTGCGGCCTGGGCGTTAGTGACGAGCAGTAACAATGCGAATAACAGGGGTGAGGTTTTCATTGCAGTAATCCTAGAAGTTGAACATGAGCATGGCCTGCACTTCGCCGTCCAGCGTCGCGCCGGCCTCCAGCCATGCGTTGTGTTTGAACAGCCGAATCAACGCGGCCCACTCGGTGCCATCGAAGAGTTCGCCGGTGTATTCGCGAGCTTGGATGACGAACCAGACTGCCAGGGTCTCGTAGTCGTGTTCGTAAGGCGCGACGCCCAACTGCAGCGTGTCGATTCGGTGACTGAAAGCGCTGGCGTCGTAATAGTCGGTGCGCAGCGATGCGTAGACGCGCCTCGTTTCATAGTCGAGCTGACCTCCGGCATTCCAGGTCAACTGGTTGTCGCCGGTCTCCCCGATATGAGCCCGGCCCAGGCCGCCCCAGACAAAGACGTTCGCCTGTGCCGACTCGAAGTTCCAGCGCTTCGGCAGATAGTTGAAACGAAGATAGGTGATATCGCGGGTGTCGTCGTTCTCCGCGCTGTTCAGCGAGAGGTGGCCGCCGCCCAGCGAATATCGAAAGGTCGGCGCATAGAACGCCTGGATCTCGGTCATCGTGCCGGCGCCATACTCGGCCATCACGGTCGTGCCATCGGCGAATGCAATGGGCTTCGCCGCTGCGCTTTCGCAAGCGGCAGCCGCCACGAGCGCCATCGACATAGCGAGGCGCCCAGAATGGATGCTCATGGGGCAACTCCAACAAGTAACGGAACGCACGGCACTCGACGTGCCGTTGAGGGTTACGAGCTCGGAGTTATGCGATCGGCGGTGGAACGAGGGGTGCGTAGTTCGGGCCGGCAAATACCGGCGGAACAAACGCCAGGGGGGTGCTGGCAATGGCCAGCCGAACAGGGGCGAGGACGACCTGCGGGGCTTGGATCGCCGAGCACTGAGCTGTGCAGCTCATGCTGGCGGTTCCGCCATCGGGACAGCAGGCACAATCCTTGGCCGCGGCGTCGTGCCCGGCGCAATGCTGCTCTTGTCCGTGATCGGCAGACACGCTGCCGCCGACGGCCACAACGCCTTGCAGCAGCAAAGCGATGAAGAGCGTCAGATTGAAGGCGAGGCGGCGCATAGGGTCGTGCTGAGTGTAGAACGAGCCGAGCTGCGATCCAAGCTCTAGTGCCGGCGATTCCGGATCAAGTCTCTTGTCGGGAGATCGCGCGCTTCAACAGGACATCGGCCACCGCGTCACGGGCTTGGGTCTCGGTGGTCCCGGGAGGAAATTCGAACACCTCATCGGCATCGAACGGGTTTGCAAAACGAACCGGTTTGCTCTCGGCGAACTGCTGCGGCGCTGGCCGTTCCGATAGGGCCATTTGTTGCGAAGGGTTTGCTACGGATGGGTTTGCGCCATCCGAGCTCGTGGCCACATAGGTGGCGCCGACGATCCCGACAACAGCGATCAACGAGAGGATCAGGCCTTGTTTGTTCGGTGACGCGCTCTTCGCCGGCTTTGACGGTTGTGGCGCCGGGCTCGTTGCCTGCTCCTCGACATGCTCGAGATCTGAAAGCGCGAGCAAGTCCTGTGCGCTCAGCTCTATCTCCGTGTCTGTCTCATCAGTACGAGGAATCACACCTGCCGATTCGCTCATGACGTTTCCTCCGTCTCTTCGTAGGAACACGCAGCTGCGGCTAGAAAAGTTTCCTGAGGGGGCTCGAGCAGGCGATTTTGTGTGATCGACGTCTCAGTTGCCGAGAACTTCTGGTCATTATGTCTTATTTGATCCCGGCAACCGCGACGTAGCGGAGCGGTCCGCCGGGAGTGATGGCATCGAAGGGATAGCAGGTCAGCAGCGTGATGGTGGCGTCGACATTTTCATCGAACTGCAGGCGTTGGTGACGCGAGTCGATGACGTGAGTCTCATTGAGCTGGAAGCGCCGCTCGCGGCCGTCGGCGGTTTGAATCGCGAATTCATCGCCCGGTTGCAGATCCCGAAGAAACGCAAAGTGAGTATCGCGATGCCCTGCCAGCACCGTGTTGCCGTCGCCGATTGCCGCAGTCCCATTCACGTAGCCGGGACCGAATGCAAGGCTGCGGCCCGACGCATCGGCGAGCACGTACAGATCGACGTCCTTGTCGATCATCTGCAAGCGTGCGATGGGCCAGGTGTCCGCCCAAGGCCAGGGTTTCACTTCACGTTCGCCTTCGAGCGTGCGCGTCCATGCCGAAGCGATCAGTTCCTGAGCCAGCCATGCCTTCGCATGAATGTAGGCGCCGCTGGCAACCTGCCATAGGCCGAGAGCGGCGACAGCAACGATCGCTATCGGAGTCCAGTTTCGTTTCATTGCGGCTGGCGTCGCTGCAAACGACGCTCCCGCAACTGCCAGCCGAGCGCGGCGAGCAGCAGCAATGCACCTATTGCGAAGTTCAACTGCGCCGGTGTCGCGGTGGACGGGACGCC
Source organism: Steroidobacter agaridevorans (assembly GCF_009932555.1). Taxonomy (GTDB): domain Bacteria; phylum Pseudomonadota; class Gammaproteobacteria; order Steroidobacterales; family Steroidobacteraceae; genus Steroidobacter; species Steroidobacter agaridevorans. The sequence continues at coordinate 56,435 of NZ_BLJO01000013.1, read as the reverse complement.
CTCGGCTGGCCAATCGAGACCATTCGGTTTGGTATTCGGAATGCGTCGGCTATGCAGCGACTCGCCGTCAGGGCGCGCTGGCGTGCGATCGACGGCGACGAGGCTCGTGTAATTCGAGACGAGCTGGTACTGCAGGGCCAGCGGCAACACGCTCCCGCGGATCGAATCATCTGTCGCGCCATTGGCACGAGAGTCCATCAGATCGCCAATACGATTGCGTGCCCAGAGCGATGCCACACCCGTGCGCGGCTGCATGCCGTTGAGCGAGATTTGCCGCGTCCAAGTGCCGTTCGTGCGGCCGCTGATGCTCAGCGTTCCCTTCGCAGGAGACTGCAGACGAGCCGTGACGACGATCGGTTCCCCGGCGTACAAGTCGCCGATGCTCGCGGGCGCATATTCCGGCACTACGCCAGCTGGCCAGTTGAGTTCGATGTCAGTGAGCACGGGGCTCGTCAGCTTGTTCAGCAGCGCGGTCATCTTGCTTTCGACCTCGTCGATCGAGCCGATATAAGTGAATGTTCCGCGACCGGTCCGCGCGGCGTTGCGCAGAAAGTGGCCGTTGGGTGCAGACCCGATTCCAACCGTGAACAGTCGTGCGGACCCAAGTTGTTGTCGAATCGCGAGCATGAGCTGGTCTTCGTTACCCACGGCAGCGTCAGTGATGAAGATGACCTGGCGCAGATGTTCTCTGGACTCCGGCATCGAGAGCGCCGTCAGCAGTGCAGGCAACATCTCAGTGCCGCCGGTTGCGTGTAGATTGCGTACGTAGCGTTGCGCTCGCGAAAGGTTCTCTTCGGATGCGGAAACGGGTTCGTCGAACAAAGCCTCGTGCACCGAATTGAACTGAATCACTGTGAACCGATCGGCCGGCTGCAACGTGCGCAGGCCGTTCATCAATGCGGCGCGCGCCTGGTTGATGGACTCGCCGCTCATCGAGCCGGAGGTGTCGATGACAAAGATCACTTCCCGGGGCGTGTTTATGGGCCTGCTCTCCTGGGGCGGCATGAACATCAGCAGCACGTGCTCGCCCTGATCGGTAGGTTCGCGAAACAACGCGATGGCCGGCTCGCTCTTCACCACCGGCGCCCAGCTCAGCTCGAAATCGCGATCGGGCGGCGATTGCTGATTGCGCAGCTTGATCTGTGCGCCACGCTCCGTCGCATCGACGAGAATGGGGTGATAAGGACTGGTGATGTGTTCCATCGGCGCGCCGGCGTCGATGTCGATCTCCATGCTCACGCTCTGCCGCTGCGGATGTGCATGCGCCAGCCGCGGTTGCAGATCGCCGAGCGTCGCCGTGTCATCGCCCGGAACTGCGAGCGTCAGCGCCGCGATGGGCGTTTCGCTCGTGAGCCGGGCCTCTGTATTCACATCGACGCCGGGGATATAGCGCGGCGTGATCGTGAGGGGGAAGCGCAGACTGTAGCGACCGGCATCCTGGTCGACGATCTGCAGATAACCGATGACGATTTCGATCGTCTCGCCGGGGCCGATATTGGCAACGGCTGTGCGGAACAGGTTCGGCCGCTGCTGATGCACGACACTGGCTCGCTGCCCCTGTTGGCGCGCTTGTTCGAAGATCTTCTGGGCCTGTTCCTTCTCCCGGATCTCACCGACGACGATGCGTTCGCCGATTTTCATGCGCAGCGTATCGACAGCCGAGTGCTCCGGCAGCGGAAAGGCGTACACGCCTTCGACCCACGCATCGCTCTCGTTGTGAAAACGTTGCGACACTTCGACACGCGCCACGATGCCGGACACCTTCATTCGCACGGCGGTCTCCATGCGCGGTGCATCGATGGCGCGCCCTTGATCGTCGCGCACTGTCAGCGAGCCGCTGCCGATCTCCTGCTCGACGGTCTGCGCTTGCGTGATCGGTGCGACGGCCAGCAGGATCCAAAGGCAGAAGAGCGCTGCAAACGAATGCTCCGCTTTCGCCCGAAATCGGGGCTGACGTTGCTTATTGTTCCTCTGCACGATGCCGCTCCCTTGTTTGACTGGCCGTTATCACAGCCGTCAAAGGCGTCGTCATGAGGCATCGGGCGTGCCGGAGTGCCGATGGATTGTGGCGAATTGTGGCAGCTCGTCGGCCGGGCCTATACTCCAGCTCACATCACGGGCCGCCAGAGGATCTGGACGATGACGCACTCCGTCGCTCGATTAGGGATGAACCTTCTCCTGTGCTCGGTGGCGATTCCCACCATCGCCGCCGAATCTCCACAGACACCGCCGACAGCAACTCATGCTCCGTTAACCATCGTTCAACACTCGGATGTGTTTCGAGCGGTAGACCCGGGCGCCTCGACTGGCGAGCCCGCGCTGGACGAGCAAGGGGCGAAGACGCAGAGCAGATTCTTCGTTATCGGCGACGAAGCGAATGAGTTTTCGCGGCGGCTGAAGGAACGTCTCAGTGATCCAGAACAGCGAGCGGAATTTCGCGCCGAGCAACGAGCTGCGCTGGTGACGCAGAACGCCGGTGTGGGGCGCTTGGTCGGGCTCGATCCAGTCATGGAGCAGAAGCTGATCGAGTTGCTGACGGATCAGCAGATGGAGCAATTCGAGCAGATGCATGTGCGGCCTCGGCCGACCGTCTCGGATCTGCAGCAATATGCGGACGAGGCGACGCAGCGTATGAACGCGTTGCGCGAGCTGCTCGGTGACGAAAAGCTGGAGCGGTTTCAGGATTTCGAGCTGAGCCAAGGCGAGCGCCGTTGGGTCAACCGGCTTTCCGCCCGGCTTGCGCCGGCCCACAAGCTGCGGCCGGATCAGGAAGATCGGCTGATCGCGCTCAAGCACGAGCAGTCCCGGATGTCATTCGCTGCGATCGAATCCTGGCGTGCGTTCCGGCGTCCTCTCGGTCCGCAGACCTCGCTCGAAGACATGCAGCGCGAAACGCAACGGCAGTCGCGCATCGCGAATGAGAATTCCTGGCGCAAGCGGCAGGTCGAGAACCCGCTGCTGGAGCAGAAGGCTGCGGCGTTCCTGACGCCCGTGCAGCTGGCGGAGCTCTCCAAGTATCAAGCGGAGGAGCAGGACACCACGCGACGTTTCATCGAGGCCGTGCGTGCGGACGCGGGCATGGATCCGAACATTCCCGCGCAGCCGGAAGCGGCGGAAGAAAGGCCGAAGCTCATCGACGCCCAGTTGCAGATCGAAGTGAGCCTCACCGTGAACCGGGAGCCGACCACGGTGACGCGCAGCGTGCGAAATGGAGAGTCATTTACGTTTGAGGCCGCGCAGGGGCTGATCGCGGAAGCGACGCCGACGATGTATGACGACGATTGGGTCGACGTGCACCTGGCATACTACGAAGAGGGCGCGAACGGCCGGCGTCGCCTGTCGGGTGGCAGCATCTCGGCTGCGCAGGTGCGACAGCCCGATGGCTCACTGGCCACTGGGGGCAGCGGTGGAACCGTCATCACGGGGCGCAAGGGCTACGCGGTCGAGACGAAGGTCAATGCCAAAGTACTGTGATCGGTGCGCCGATCAGCAGCGAACGCCATGAACGGCAGCGACAGGGGCGCGCACACGATCCGTTGGCGCTGGATCGCAGCGATCTGGTTCGTCGGCGGGTTGTTCGAGGCCAGTCAGGCCGTGCTCATCATGCGTTTCGGCGAAGGGCGACGTCACGCATGGCTGCCGCTGTTCATCACTGAACTGGCCATCTGGCTGCCGTGGGCGCTGGCGACTCCATGGATCATCGGCCTGGCGCGGCGTTATCCAATCATTCGTGGCACAACGCTTCGCACAGTCGTCGTGCACCTCGCGGCCTTCCTCGCTATCAGCGTGGTCGTCGAAGCCTGGTCCGCCACGCTGCAAGTGCTGTTCAATCCCTGGGGCAATCGGAAGCCGCCGACCTTCTGGGACACCTTGAGCATCGCGCTGCTGTACCAGATCCTGATATTCCTGATCGCGTACGTGCTGGTCCTCACCATCACATACTTGATCGATTCGCGAGAGAACATTGCGCGCCAGATGACCGAGACCGCGCGGCTCAACGAGGAGCTTTCGAAAGCTCAGTTGGCCGCGCTGCGCCGTCAGATGGAGCCGCATTTCATGTTCAATACCCTCAACTCCATCGCGGCTCTGGTGCGCGATCGCCGTAACGACGCCGCGGTGAGCATGATCGTCGGCCTCAGCGAGTTCCTGCGTCGAGCCTCGGAGGATTCGCATCGCCCGCAAGTAACCTTGGGCGAGGAAGTGGAATACTTGCAGCGCTATGTGGACATCCAGAAAGTTCGTTTCGGAGAACGTCTGCAGGTGAGTGTGGACATCCCGACGCATCTGTTCGACGTCTCCGTTCCCAACTTGCTACTGCAGCCGCTGGTGGAAAACGCCATCAAGCACGGCATTGGCCAGCGCGCGGCGGGAGGTACGGTGCGCGTTGCTGGCGAACGCAGAAACGGCAGTCTGTATCTGAGCGTCTACAACGATGGCCCGATCTTTCGAACAGATTGGGATACAAGCAGTGGCGGCGTCGGGCTCGCCAACCTGCGTACTCGTCTGCAGATCCTGCACGGCGCCGCTGCTGACCTCGCGATGTCGCCCAGCGGATCAGACGGCGTGGAAGTCATCGTCACTCTGCCTCTGAAGGACGCGTGAATGACGCTCGCCGCGCCGATACGCGTGCTCGTAGTCGATGATGAGCCGCTCGCTCGGCGCAATGTGACTGTCTTGCTGCGCGATGACCCCGAGATCGAATCCGTCTTGGAATGCGGATCCGGGGCCGAAGCGATCGAAATCATCCGGCGCTGGCAACCGCACCTCGTGTTCCTCGACGTGCAGATGCCTGAATGCGGCGGCTTCGATGTGCTCGAACTGCTCGGCACGGAATTGCCGCCTGCGATTATTTTCGTGACCGCATATGACGAGTACGCGCTACGGGCCTTCGAGGTCGGCGCGCTCGACTATCTGCTCAAGCCATTCGACGACGCTCGCTTCCATCGTGCTTTACAGCGCGCGAAAGGCAATCTCGCACACCGTGCCGCCGAGCAACCGACCCGGCGGCTCGTCGTAAGATCTCCGGGCCAGTTGCTGTTCCTGAATGTTTCGGACATCGACTGGATCGAAGCCGCCAGCTACTACGCTTGCGTCCATGTGGGCCGTGAGACACACATCCTGCGGCGGACCTTGTCCGAGCTCGAAGGCGACCTGGGCGACGGCTTCATCCGCATTCACCGCTCGATCATCGTGAACCTCGAGCGCATCCAGGGCCTCGAGCTGCAGAACGCCGGCGACTACGAAGTAGTCCTGCAGTCCGGCGTTCGATTGCGACTGAGCCGTCGCTTCCGCAAGCGGCTGCAGGATCGCATGGCCGCGAGCGTCACGGCGCGTTCATGAGCCCTCCGGTACATAGATCAGCCTGCCGTCCGACAGCCGATAGGTGATGCCGGCTTTCACGCCTTCACCTTCGCCGATCTCGTCGCCGGCTTCGTAGCGGCGCAGCTCCTCGCCTTGCTTGATCAGCATGCGCTGGTCGGCCTGGCCCGGATTTTCGATCACCACGACGTTCTCTTTCGAAAACGGATTGAGCGGGTTGCGCACGATCACGATCAGCAGGATGCCGATGACCACCAGAAACAGGTCGATGAGGTTGACCAGCGACAGGATGGGATCGTCGGCCTCGTCGTGTTCGAGGAAGCGGCTCATGCAGCTTCTCCCGCGCGCTCGATCTCGCGCAGCTCCTGCAGAAGCCAACGACGGCGGATCGTGAGAATAAAGAAGGTAATGCTGGCGCTAACGAGTGCGAGGATCACGGCCGAAAAGGCGACAACCAGATTATCACCGACGCCCTGCGCATCACTGCGCGTGAGCGCGATCAACGCCGGTCCCATCGGAATCATCGTGGCGACCAGGCCCAGCATGGGAGCGCTGCGCGAAGTGATACGCAGCCACTCCAGGCGCTTCATGATCCAAAGCTCCAGATCGTCGCTGCCGAAGCCGCTTTGCCTGCGGTATTCGCCTAAAGGCGAGCGATAAAGCCCGCGACGGCGTTGCCATGCTTCCACGGCGAACGCGCCAAGTGCGACGAACGCATACACCAGCGCGACGAGAATCAGCAGCAGTACCGGCGTCATGAACAGCCGGCTGAGGGCGTACAAGGTACTTTCGATTTCGTTCATCTCGAGTCATTCCCAGTTCAAGCAGGTTTTACGAAGGGCGAAGAGTGGCGGGCTTGCCGCACGCCACCGCTCGCAAAGCAAACAACCAGTGCGAGCAGCGCAAGCCACACGCGCCACAGGGGTTCCGGCGGGGTTTGCTGAACCGCCTCTTTCAGCACCTGACCCCGGACAGTTTGCGCGGAAGCCGAAGCGGCGGTGTTCACGTCGCTTTGCGCAGAAGGGGAGGCGTTCGGGGTCGTGTTGCCCGGTTGCAGTCCGAAGCCCGCTGCCATCTGCTGCGCGAATTCGCGAGTCGTCGCGGCGCCGGTTGTCACGCCTTGATCGGCCAGCTCCTGCCAGCGCTCGGCTATCTCTCGACGTGTTTGCTCGGAGGCGTCCCAGTAACCTTTGCGGACGGCCTCGAGCATGCGCTCCAGGATCTGCGCCTGCGCCATGAGATTGTTCTGCTCGAACCACTCCTGCATGTCGAGCTGGTGCCTGTCCATGACGTAAACGTCGTGCATGGCTTGCCACTGATCGGCACGCACCGTGGCGGGGTCGAGGGCCTGCCAGCCGAACAGGTTATTGAAGGTGTCGACGATTTCCAGCGTGCCCGCGTAGCCTTCGGCTTGCATGGGCTTGATCCATTGCGGATTCAGATAGCGCGTGCGCATTTCCTCGGAGAGGAAGCTCGCAGCGGAAACCATACGGCCCTGGGAGCGGCGTTGATCCGAGATGTAAAGCTCGGGGCTTGCGCCGTTGAGGTGGCGGACCGCGAGCGACAAACCGCCGAGGAATTGAAACGGATCGTCGCCGGTGAGCACGCCATAGAGATTGGAAGAACGCGACAGCACCGCGGCTTGCACGCCTTTGAGCTGTTCGGCGTAAACGTTCACCTTACCGGCGCTGACGCCCCAGTCTTTACTGCCGTAGGCGTATTGCAGACGGGCCAAATACTGCTCGGCGAGCGGCGCATCGTTTTCCCACGCCGTCGAATCGAGCACGGCGTCGGACAGCCCGACGCCGTAGTCGCCCGGCTGATTTCCAAACAAACGAACGGCGGCCATGCGCTCGGCCTGAGCGGCGTCCATACCTTGTTTCTTCAAGCTCAGTATCGCGGCCTGCGTGTTCTTCGCGATGACGTTGCCGGGCTCCTCGAGCTTCGACAATCGTTCGGTGGCGTCCGCCAGCAGGCGCATGAAGTTCTCGAACTGATCGCGATACGCGCCGGTGACCTGCACCACTGCATCGATGCGTGGGCGGCCGAGCTCACTCGCAGGGATGATATCCAGCGCCGTCACGCGGCCGCCTTCGTCCCAGCGTGGACGCAGGCCCATCGCATGCAGCACCTGACTTTCCGTGATGCCCATGTGACGCATGGCCTCCACTGACCACAGGCTGAAAGCGAGCTTGGTGGGACTCGCGCCGCCGTGCTTGGCGCGATAGTCGGCGACGAGACCATTGAGCGCGGCCTCCGCGGCATCGAACGCGCTACGGGTCGGCAATTTGTCCGGTTCGAAACCGAACAGATTGCGACCGTTGGGCACCTCCGGGTTACGCACCGGATCGCCGCCGGGACCGGGCGGCACGAAATATCCGGCCAGGCCATCGAGGAGCGCCGACAGCTCATGATTCGTGGCAAGGTGGCGGTCGAGTTTGACGGCGCGCTCGACAACGGGTCGCAGCGATGCGTTCGCTTCTGAAAGTGGCGCCTGTTCTCGAAGATGACGCTGCAGGAGTTGATAAGGCGGCGTCGATGCAAGCTGGGAGGCGTTGCCGGTAAAGAACTCGTTGCCGCCTGAGTCGGCGCCGGCTGCCCCGGCCATGACATGGCCCGGCGGATGAACTGTATTCGCTACGGTTGGAGCCCGCGCGGCGGCTACGGCGTTCGCGAACTCATCACCGAGTTGCTGTACCACTGTACTGAGCCTGTGCTCGGGGCTCGGCGATTTGCCAAGGGTATGTAACCCCAGTGGAACGCTTCGCTGCGCGAGACCATGCAAGTGGTCGTGAAATGCTGTCAGAAAGCCATCGAAGTCCTCGCGCATGGCCTGTTCGGTCCAGTCCATGTCCTTGTGCAGCCCATGTTCGACGATCAATCGACGCATGTTCTCCGCGGTCCGATCGCGGACCGCGCCAGGATCGAGCTGAATATATTCGTGCAGGAGCGCATGAACTTCGGCGAGCTCCTTGTACAAGCCTGAGGGCGCGAATGGTGGCGTCTGGTGACTTACGATCACTGCGCGCCCGCGACGCTTCGCCTGCAACGCTTCGCCGATGTTGTCTTGAATGTAAGGGTAGAACACGGGCAGGTCGCCGACGGCGAGCATGGGGTAGTCGTCGACGGAGAGTCCGCGATCTTTTCCAGGCAGCCACTCCTGCGTGCCGTGCGTGCCGAAATGAATCAGCGCGTGCGGTCCCGATTCCCTCACATATAAATAGGCGGCCATGTACAGATGATCGGGCGGCAGCGCGCCGTCGTGGTAGCCCTCGCCGGGCGCGCCGCCGCGAGGCATCTGCGGCATGAGCAACAGGTTGCCGAGTTGCCAGCGCGGAATCACGAACTGCTTCTCGCCACCGATCTGGCGGACTGCCCAGTGATCTTGCGGATCGCCCCAACGCTTGCGCATCTGCGAACGTACCGAGGGCGACGTGCTTGCCAGCCACTGGCTGTATGTTTTGACCGGCAGGGTGGCTGCGAGTCCGCGTTGGAGCAACTCGTCCAGGCGATCGTGGTGATACAGCACCGATAGCAGCGCCTGGCCAGTCTCGATGATCTGTTGTTCGGTCGCAGGCGGCACCTCATAGCCGGCTTCGTTCAATGCACGGGTGAGTGATTCCAGGCTCCGCGGCACGTTCAAATTGGACGCTGAGAAATTCTTCTCGCCCTGCGGATAATTCCAGAACATCAGTGCGAGGCGCTTTTTGTCCGGTCGCATATGGCGCAGCTTCGCGAGCGCCGACGCCTTGCGCAGCACCGCGTCGACCTGCGGCTGCATCGGCACGAGCACGCCGTCATCGACGGCGGCAATGACCAGCGGATCGCTCATGCCCCAGGTTTCGTAAACGGCGATGAAGGGCGCCACCAGCCGCGACGGCGCGCCGCTGGCTTCCTTCTTCCATTCCTCGATATTGCCGTCGCGATAGTTCAACGTTTGCAGTACTGGAATGCGGAGCTGCTCGAACTCACGCATGCGTGCGCGGCCGTTGCCCATGTGCTGCATGTTGATGAGTACATCGGCCCGGGCAGGCTGCAACGCCTTCTTCAGCGCGTCGGCATCCTCCGAATCGAACCAGAAGGGCAGCGGCATTTGCCCAAGCGCCTCACTGCGGCGAATCACCGCATCGATGACTTGCGTTTGTAGCGTCGCGAACGCAGAGGCGTGGATGGCGAGCGCTACGCGCGGCGCACTCGGTTTCCAGCGCTGTTTTCCCCACTCGATGTAATCGTCGAGTGTTGCGAACAGCCGCGGCGCATCGGGGTGGTAGTAGCCGTTCACCGGCACGACCATCGGTGGCGCAACCTTCGATGGATCCTCCTTGGCATGCCAGGCACGGAAGTAGGCGAAGAAGTTTCGTAGATTGGCCTCGCCGCCATTGCGGTAGTACTCGATGAGGGTGCGTCCCTGACGCTCGGGCAAATGGCTGTAAGACTCCCGTCGCGTGGTGGCCTCCACTCGAGGCGCGCTTGCGCGCGCCAGCACATCGCCAACGCGTTCGTCGATTCGCTGTCGAGCGCTTTGCAGTGGCGCCTCGACGATCAACAGGTCCGCCGCGGCTATCCATTGCTGCGGCGGTTCCGGAAAGGCGTTGAGATAGGCCCACTCGACTCGAACGCCTGCCGCTGCGCCAAGGTCCCGCAGCTTCTCCAAGCGTCCTTGTAGCACCGATTCATCCGCTACCACACGGACCACTGGCGCACTTGCGTGCGCCAGTGTGCTTGCAAGGCCGGCAAACACCAGCACGAGAAACTTCCGGAACATCAGAAGCTCCCCGTGAATCCGGCCGAGTATGAGCGGCCCACTTCGACATAGTCGAAGCGAGTCGACAGCTCCGCGAGGCTCTCATCGGTGAGATTGTCGCCGGACAGATGCAGCTTGAAACGTTGCGTCAACCGATAGTTGAGATCGGCGCCCCAGAGCGTGTAGTCGGGCAAGCCATAGCGCACCTCGCTCGCATACATCGTCTGTTTGCCATAGTAGTTGCCCCGGACTTGCGCATTGAGCTTGTCGGTGGCGAGCCACTTCAGCGTGAGATTGGCGGCGTGCTTGGGCTTCTCGGCCAGTGGTTGGTCGGCCGTGAGGTCCTTGGCGTTCAGGAATGTGTAGTTCAGGTCCAGCGCCAGTTGGCGCAGCGGTGCGAAGGAGGTGGCAATCTCGATGCCTCGAATGCGCGCCTCATCGACGTTCTCGTAGTTCAACACTCGTAAGGCATCGCAATCGGCCGCACAGTAGCTTTGAATCAGGTCCTTCACGTCGTTCTGAAACAACGTCGCCTGCAGCGACCAGCCATCGGCTCGATAGTGCGCACCGAGCTCGTAGCTGGTGTTGAATTCTGGCTCGAGATTCGGATTGCCGAAGACCACGAAGGAGCTGGTCGTTACGGAATATTCCGGCGACAACACCTTCAAATTCGGCGCCTTGAACCCTCGGCCGACGCCGCCTTTGAAGGTGAGCTGGTCCGTCGCGTGATACACCGCATACGCGCGAGGGCTGTTGTAACCGCCGAAGATGTCGTGATCGTCATAGCGAGTGCCTAGCACCAGCAGCCACCGGTCGAGCTCGAGCTCGTCCTGCACGAACACCGCCCGATGCCGCACGCTGTCGTAACCTTCGCTGTTCATCGAAGTGTCGAACAGCTCTTCCTCACGCCATTCGCCGCCCAGGCTGAGCCGGTTGGATGCGCCGAGATTCAACGTGGTGCGTGCATCGTAGGTTCGGTCTTCGAGAATCTGCGGCCGCACCGCCGTGCCGCTGGAGCGACGGTTGGTTTTCTCGAGCTTCGTGCCGTAGGCGCGCACGCTCGTCTCGCCCCACTGCCAGCTTCCCATATGACTCAGCGCGAACTGCTCTCGGTCGATCAAATCGGTTGTCACATAGTAGTTGCGGCCGGTGAGGGCATTGCGCTCGCGCTCCTCACTGCCTTGTCCATAGTTCAAGCTGATCCGCTGCGCGTCATCCGGTGTCCAGTTGAACGCCAGATTGCCGTTGAGGACCTCACGGCCTTCCATTTCAGAAAGGCGAGCATCGGTTGGGCTCACGGTTGGCTCACGGTCGCGGAACTCGCCGTACGCAACGATGCCGAGCTTGTCTTTGACGAGCGGGCCGGAGGCGTACAGGCCAGTTTGCAAGACCTCGCCGCCGCGTCCGTCTTCGCGCCACTCGCCGCGACTGGTCATGCTGGCGCGCCACTCATCCGTCGCGGGACGAGTGATGATGTTGATGACGCCACCGAGTGCGTCCGATCCATACAAAGACGACATCGGTCCGCGCACCACTTCGATGCGCTCGATGCCCTCGGTGGGAATCCAGCCCACGTCCGCCTCGGAATGGCCGATCACGCTGGCGGTTTGGCTGATGCGCCGTCCATCGATCATGGTCAACGTGTATTCGTTGGACATGCCACGAATACTGATGCCACGCCGACCCAGGCCCACGCCACCGACGTGCACGCCAGCCGCGCCCACCAAGGCATCGGCCAGATCCTGCACGGGTCGGTTGTTCAGCTCCTCATGGCCAATGACAGTGATCGAGGCGGGCGCGTCCTCGAGTTTCTGTTCGATGAGCGAGGCCGTTACCACGACCTGCGGAATCTGTTCCTCCGCTTGCGCCCAGACGTTTGGAGCGGCGATCGAACCCAACAATGCAGATGAAACGAGCAGCCGCTGCCGACCGCTGAAAAATCGGTGATTCACAAGACTTCTCCCCAATAGCACGCGAACACGCGTGCGCAGCGGCTATTGCAGGCGACGAAATGTCACGCGCAGCCGCGGTCGGTCGCGCAGTTCAGAACTGCACGAAGGTCACTTGGAAAATGAACGACAGGGGATCAGACGAGAGGCGGCCCGCGGCTGTAATAACGCGAGATCGCCCGCACGACGACGGTGGGGGCGATCTCAGCCGGCGGCAAGTAAGTGTGCAGCTGAGGAGCGGCAACGAATGCGACCGCCACGGGTGCTGCGCCGGAGCTTGGGATCGAAACGCAAAATGCACACAGCGCATGAGTCGCCTGGTGCGCATCGTCCTCGCCATTATGAAAGTGCGACGCCAGTGCCAGCATCCACAGGCACAGCGCAGCCGCCAGCACGAAGCTGAAGCGGCGCTGTAACCGGCGTACAGCGGACAGGGCAGGCGGGCGGCTCATGACAGGAGAGGAACCAGAGATCGGAAACGAGCGCACAATATCACAGGGCGCTGTGCTTGGAAGAGGCTCGGCGGAAGTTTGTATGCTGGGCTGGCTGATCTGCGCCCGCTGGCCCGGCTTTGATGAGTAGCGTGCTAAGCCAGGAGTGAGCTCGATCAGTTGGCGTCGAGGCTCGAATCAATTCAAGAACAGACGAGGAATCTCGCATTGGGAGGAGCGCTCTTCCCGAATGCTGAGCATCGAGGTTCGCTCTACGCAAGCTGGAGTATCATCGAGCTGGGCGAGGCAGCCTCTGTGTGCTTTACCCGGAGTACGTCATGTACAACCCGCAGGCGAGTGCCACTACACTTAGTGGGGCTGGAAGACCGCAAAATGACCGGGCGAACTTCGAAGCAAGATGAATTCGTTGAGTTCGTGCTCGAACAGATGGCGTCGGCTGGTCAGGTCCGCGCGCGTCGCATGTTTGGCGGTTATGGCATCTACCTGGCAGAACACTTCGTGGCAATCATTCTAAATGAGAAGCTGTTTCTGAAGACGGATGATTCAACGCAGCCCGAGTTTGAAGCAAGAGGTCTCAATCCGCTGGTGTTTAGAATGAAAACCAAACAGATTCCGGCCCGATACTTTGAAGCGCCGCCTGAAGTGTTTGACGACCCTGAAGAGATGACTCGTTGGTTGCAGTTGGCACAGACCGCCGCGGTGCGCGCGAAGCAAGACAGGAAAGTACGTCGGGCGGTCGAAGCGAGGTCCCGCGGACATAAGTCATGAACGGGTGGTTGTGGCCAACAAGCGCTTCGAGGCGGACCGGCCGGTCGCTGCACGCTTTGTTCGGCTACTCAAGCCCGGGGTTGGGTTTGAATGGGCGACTTTATCCGAAAGCAGTGGATGGTCGCTCGTGGATCACTGGCCGCCACCGACAACTTCCATGTCTTCGCTGCCTTCTCGGATCAGGACTTCGATTTCGATCTCAATTATTAGACTCTATCGGTAAGTGCGGGCATCAATTGGCCGCTGCATTCCAATCCGGGAAGCGATAGCCGCCCACTCGAGCGGGGCTTGCTTGCTACGTTCGAGCGACGGTCCTGGGCATCGAAAGATGTCCGGCAGATCAGGCATCACTGCGGGCTGAAGTGCTGCAGCCCGCAGTGATCAATAGCGTCAAAGACCGAATGAGTAGATTGCCTTGATCCCGATCGTCGGCTGGGTTTGAGTCAGCTCGCCGGTGGTTGCGTCATCCAGAAATATATCTTCGTCCGCATCGTCCACTCGAGCTTCCAATAGCAGCCGGAAACCCTGCGCCGGCGTATAGGACAAGGCCAGTGTCGCGGCGTTGATGGTGACATCAGCACCCTCGTCAAAGTCGCGGTCGAGTGTTTCGAGCCGCAATGTCGCGGCCCAGGTGTCGCTGAAGTTGTAGGTGGCGTATCCGGCGAGACCCGTGATGTCCACGAAGTCGTCGGAATACATGTCGAGGTTCAGCGCAAAGCTGAGCGCATCGCTGGCTTTCAACTGGGCGACCACGTCGAAGTAGTTCACATCGCCGATGTCGTTCTCAACGCCGTAGTAGTCGAAGATGCCGAGCGTCAGTGTATCCGAGAGGGCGAACGAAACGCCTGCCTCGACGGTCTTCTGCTCGTTCGTATCGTCGGCGAAGCCGCCGAACGCGCTGTTGTTAAGGCCTAGGTGCACAGTCATTGCTTCGGATACGGCGTATGTCGCGCGCACCCCAGTGTGGTAGTAAGGTTCGGCAGCTGGGAACTGCAGCGAGCGCGACAATAGCGGATTGGCCGCGTCGCTCACGACTTCATAGCCCGCTAGCGTTCCGAAGCGACCGGCGCGGAACAGCCAGAATCCCTCTGCGTAAGTGATATACGCTTCGGGCAAGCCAAATTTGTCTCCCGCGCCCTCGCCATATGACGTATTGACGAGCCGATCCGCGTCTTCGCCCAGCATGATGCTCACGAATGCACCGAAGCCTTGGTCGATGGGCGTGCCGAGATTGATCACCGCCTGATTGAGTTGGAAGGAATCGGACTCGATATCCGTTGCACGCGTGTTCGCCAAGTCCTCATCGATGAAGCTATGAATGTAGGACGCACTGATCCAGCCGCTGGCCTCAACTTTGGACGCGAGCTCGGCAAGTGTGGCGGCGGGCGCCGCTGCGCTCGACAAAACTGCGCTCACCGCGATTAACGATCTCATCTTCAATCTCATTGCTTGAATCCCTGAATGCTGTGTGTTTGTTGATATAGATAAGTCACTGCAAGCGGGGTCCAAATCTGCAAGCGAGGTGCCTGAAGGGCGCATGGCGTCTTTCGAATGCCATTTCGTCCGAAAGAACGCGCTGCTGTCGATGTCACAAGTGGTTGTATCTCGGAGGTAAACTGAGAGCGGCGGAGATTTGTGTCATTTTGTTGCTGAGCGCCGACCGAGTCTTGGGCGGCGGAAAGCCGGTTTTGCCGGGCGAGTGCTCGCCCGAGATTGGTGCGCTGAACGAGCATTGTGCAAACGTATGCGCCATTCTGGCCGGAGAGACCGGTCAGCTAACTCGTGCCGAAGCAGAGCAGAGGAGCTGACGAGCTTTGCGTGGGCTCATGCCGAGCGCCTCACGGAAAACACGAGCGAGCCCTGTGCAATCCCGGTAGCCGACAGCCCAGGCGATCGATGCGATGGAAGATGAACTTCGCTCGAGCAGGTGCATCGCGTGATGAACTCGCCTCTCGCGGACGAATCTGACGAATGTCATGCCGATCGACTTGCGGAATAGGACGGCGAAGTAGTGCCTTTCCAGCGCCGCCACGCGCGCAGCGTCGCTCCCCGGTCAGCTGCGACATCCTTTCGCTTCAATGGCGGCGATGCGGAAGCTCTAGCCTATCTGGCGTACATGCAACAGCTTATAGCGAACCACCAAGGTGCTCGCTCGAGCCTGACTGCTCGCCGATACGGCACACACTACCCATGTTCCAGCAAAGCCTGGGCGGCTCACCACTTCGTGCCAACTCGAGCCGTCGGCGCAGTGCTCGCGCTCAGACTGAAACGATTGATTGCGTTCATTCGGCAGCGTCGCGCAGATCCTGTCCCGAGTTGCTTCATGAAGATCCATTCGGATCGGCCTTGCGTCGGCAGGCAAAGTGAAGCATCGCGCTGCGCACATCGATGGCGGCGTCAATGGGCGCGTCGGCAGCACGTCCTCTCGCGCCAGTGCTGAAGCGGAGAATGAGTGCGGAGTGAAAGATGCGCTGCCAAGCCTCTGGGTGAGCTCGGCCCGGGTAGCATCATTGCCGAATGCAGCAATGAAGCGCTCGGATTCTGTCTTGTCATCTTTAAGCCCGAGAGTGTTGTAGTGCATCAGCGCCGTATGGTGCATTTCTATCGCCACGCACGTCGACCACCTTTAGACACTCGCGTACCGAAGCAACCTAGTAATCAGATGATGCGTAGTACGCGCACTTAGGTAGCAGCATGCTTCGTGAAGACCATCATGCTTGTTTCCATCGCAGTAATCAGCCACGGTCTTTACGCACACTACTTGAGGCCGCTTCAGATAGCTTGCGCTGGCCGCCAGATAGAGCCCGTACGACTCCATGTCAACAGCACTGATCGAATCGCTGAGTCCAACAATGCGTTTAATTACTCGCTCGTCAGCGACTACTGCCGAACCCGAAGCAGCACTCACCAGTCGCAATCGACCTTCGCCTTCAAACGTAGGTGACAATTTCCTTGCCTTCTCGAGCTCTAAAGGCAGGTTGGGGAGGCCCGACTCCACAAGAGCCCTAAGCAGATGGTGGATATCGTCATCGCGAATGGAAATTGGCTCTGGACGTGCGAGGAACTCAACTGTTTGGTCGGATCCCGATTTCCACTTCCCGTAGTCCCAGTCAAAAACATTCTCAAATATCGCGATATCGCCAAGCTTGAGCTTGTCCTCGACCCCTCCACAAAACCCCGACATTATCAAGAATTGCGGCCGAAACGAGTCAAGCAACTCCTGCACTTTCACTGCCGCCCGAGCAACTCCGGCCCTACCAATCGCATAGGCGACCCCCCGTTGCATGGCGCCCAACGAATCGCGAAACACAAAACCTTGGGCATTTGGCATCCTTTTCTCAGAGGAGAACTCGAACATCGTGCGGAATGGCGATAACTCCTTGTCTAGCGCGGTCACCAGGCACACCGAGTAGTCATATTGTGACCGATAGCTGATCTGACGTGCGGCAGCAGACTTCTTGCAATAACGAATTCTGTCGCCGAGTTGACGCCTCCAGTCTCCGCTCCCCCCCTCCGCTATCACCGCCATTAGGTGTTGCCCAATGTCTTTTGAAAGCACGGCCAGTGCTGATTCATCGTGGGTTATCCCAACAATATCCCCCGGGCTTTGAATATGGTCCGACTCCAGAACCTCACGAAGGAGGTTGTGCGCCGTCTCATAGGTCGGGAGGCTCCGGCCATTACTATGTGGAAGTGTCAGGTCAATTATCGCTAGATCAAACAGCTCGCCCCGAAGAGAATTTACAGCTGTTACGTAATCGTTCGCCCGCTCAACTAACACAGATGGCCCAACGATGTCCTCACAAAGAGAAACGATCTCGGTAGCAACTTCGGCCCTGTCATGCACGACCAGTATCTTCATTTTTCTAAAGCCCCCTTCGCGTACTCGGCCAGCTTGATATCCCAGCCCTCACTTGAGTATCGAACGCATCCGAGCAAATCGGTCCCGAATAGCTCGGCAGCTCGTGCCTCGATGTCCTTCAAGCTAATCAAATCAAAGCTACCTTGTCGTGTGCCAGCCGTCGCAGGGAAGTACTCAAAACCTGTCACGACGACCGTACGTAAGCTCTGTCCATGCATATACATTCGTTCGGCGACGTTCAGGCCACCAAGATTTGCGAAGCCACCACGAAGCGGCCCCAACGATCCAGCAGAAATGTTCAACGAAATATCAAGAACCATGAGTTCAATGCCGCCAATCTCAATTAGCGACTCAGCTTCAGTTGCAGTTCTCGCCCTAATGATCTCCAGGCCAGATGCGAGGTTTATACCCGATAGGACACTTTCTATATCTCCAAACTTGGTGTCTTCGTCCTCAATCACCAAGACGCGCCTCTTTTGCTTCATATTACTAGCACCGGATTCAGCCTGACTAAGGGGACGACAAGGTGAAAGAAGCGCGGCCTCTTCACGGCTCTAACTACCACTGCGTCACCCACAACCGAGGCGGACAAGGAAGCGATCTTCGCCAACCCGGATTCAACATCGCGAAACAACGCATCGTGAACCGACGTGTACGGGTGTCCTGCGACGTCTTGCTCTGCCTTATCCAAGCACGCACGTTTGGATGAAATCATCAGTCCGGAGAACCTGCTGTTTCGGTAACTGCTTATCCGAACTCGGGACACCATCAATCCAGAGTGCTTGACCGCGTTCAAGACCCCTTCGCACCACAAGTCATATACCATCCTGACGTTATCTTTTAGGATGAGAGGCGCATGCCGCCCTGTCGGCCTTCCAAGAGCCAGCGTGCCACCATCGATCTCCGTCTGAAATCGCTCGCATACGGCTAAGTGAAGGTCATCAATGGCAACATTTGTGCCCGTGACAGATGGCATAGCAAACCACTCCATAAGCTTGTCCGTTTGCTGGTTCAGTGCAGCCACGAGCACACGCCCAATTTCACGGATCGAGTGGATGTACGGCTCCTCGATCTGTAGAGTGACAATGCGGTTCTCTATCTCGGTTTGGAGAGTTGCCCTCAATTCCTTCGAAAGAAGTGAGCGCGCTGTCTGCAATTGCGCATCCAATCGCATCTTTATCCAACGTGACACCTCGTCGAAAGTCCGCCCATGCTCGGAGTGGTTACGGCAGCTATCGAGCAATCCATCAAGGTCTTCCTGGCCAGGAACAAAGTCGAACACGGCATGAACCTTATTCGGTCTTTTTTGATGCATATACTTATCTACCCACTCCTGAACGACGCGCCCAACAGTCGCCTCAAACTTTGGCACGATGTACTCGCGGTCGGCACCAGAAACATTGGGGATGTTGGCTCGATTTATCTGAGCCACCGCTGCTAAGTACTCCCTCCGCAGAGTGTTGTGACGAATTCGAATTGCGAGTAACGACTCAATTCCCTGAGCCGGGTGCTCCATGAAAGTGTCAATTATCCCCGCGATCACGCTGAAGAGCGGCCAATCACGGTTGACTATCAAATACCTGGCACGTTGACCAATTGCAAAATAGTAGTCCGTTTCCTGCTTGGCCAGAGTAAGAATTGCACTTGAATCGTCATCTTCACGGAATGCTAGATAGGCGTTGTAAACGTCGCCCTGAGCAAGGGCGACATCCTTCTTCAGGATGTCCCACGAGATTTCAAACTGATTTGCGCCCACGTTGATCGCGAGTAGTGCTGCGGTGTAGGCCTTTTGTTCTTGAACTATGGTCTCCTCTGAGAGAAGAGGTCCGAACCCGAACTCCCGTGCGCACATCTCAATGCATCGCATTCGGCTGCTCAGCGCCGCAACGTAGTTGCTCTCAAGCTGGAGCCACAACAGCATATCTGCCGTGAGGAAGTATCTCACCAGCGGGACTGCTTTATCCCCGAAGGAGCGAAAGCACCACTTGAGAAAGCTGTCCAAACCACCCGCGGCCTTGGCTGCCGGCTCTACGGCTATTCTCAGTGTATTGGTTTCCTTCCTACGCCCTTCCACGTACTGAAGTAATAGGGCATAGATTCCAGCAGGAGACCGGAATGGTTCGATCCTGACTAGCCTTACCATCTCCGCGAACCACGACCAGTCAATGCCGGTCAGATATCCGGGCATCACCGGTAACGATTCAAAGACCCTCTGAAGCCAAGGTCTAAAGTGGCCTGCATGCTCCAGGCTACTAAGTTCGAAGTGAACCTGATTGAGCCACACACGATCCGATCGCGTGCCTCGAGGTGAGTTCAACAGTGCGACGTGGTCCGTAAGTGCCGAAGGTGACAAGTTGGGGATCTTCGTAACAACGTGCTGAAAGCCGCGAGGAGCGGTTGCTACGAGAGGGGTAATTCCTCCGCAGAATCCCGCGAGCCTAAACAGTTCTCTAAGCTCAAATGGTCTCTCTCTTCTCGGCAGCAAATACAGGGAGGTAAGATACGCTCCGAGTACACGTCCTGCGCCAGTGAACCAATATGCTCGCGCGAAAGAAACCACGATTTCGTAATCGAACACATGAGGGTAATGCTTCAGGCGCAGTTGCGCGGCAGCCCTAACGAATTGATTCAATGAGTGCGGCTGCCTCCCGTCCGTAACCGCAGTCCCTAAGAGCGAATCAATCGCACCGCCGAATTCTTCTTTAGGGAAGCAGCTCTCGATATCTTGTTGGATATCCGAACGAAACTCTCGGAGGCAGTTTTCTTTGCCGAACAAGGCGGGCAAGAGCTCACTTCTGGAGGTCGGGACCACATCAATTACTGCTTCGATCGCCCGTCTTTCAAGCTCTCCAAGCATGCCATTCTTGGCGTACGTGGCTTCACAATGGTTAAGCAGGATCTCACACGCATCGTATGGATGGACCGTCAAGGCCACGTAGCACTTGAAGGAGAATGATGCGTCATAGGCCAGTTCGTCCTTAAGGAGGAACTCAATCACCGCTCGCTCTTGTGCGTTCTCATAGCCGGGTGGGAGCAAGTGCGATAAGTGATGATCAATAAAATCATCGGGTGGGCGGTTAATGAAAAAATAGACGAACGGATACAAAAAGCGCTTGCGCATCCACGCCGAGTAGTGGATACCGGAGAAGTACGCTACAAGCTCGTCCTTCGCTGAGTGGTGCAGCGCGCAAGCGAGCCTAAAGGAGAAAAGTGACTGCTGATCCTTCTTGTCTAGCGTTTGTTGGTGCAGATCGGCGGCGTCTGGCCCCTCGCTGAGCAATAACCTAGACACCGCAGCCTCTGCGTTGTACATCGCCCTTACGCGATCAGCGTTCGCCGCAATATAGTTTAGGGTCAGGTTAAGATAGCTGCGATCGAAACGGTGACCATTGGCCGCGCGAAGCCGGGCTATATATGTCCAATCTTTATCGGTAAGTGCCAGATTGACCCACGTGTCGTTCTTTAGATCGAAAAGCTCCTTGCCCAAGAACTCCGACAACATCTCAACGCTTTCTTTTTGGGTTGTAATCGCCTCGGCGATTCGAAGGCGAAGCTCGCGATAAGAGGCGCCACCCCTGGCATAGTTTCTGATCAGATTATTTATTGATGATGTCCGCATCTTCTGGTCACTTTCCACAGAAGCAGTCCATTGACAGATTCACGCCGGTCACCCGCCTCGTATATTTCGATCCGCGCGATGACCGTGCGTCTCAAGCCGGCAGATTCCTTCCTCCCCCACTGAGAACGACTAACGACTTTCCATCAATGAAGGCACAGGCACACTTGAGATCCGGTTCGATTTAAGGGAGCTGAGGATGAAGGTCCGCCCGTCTTCCTCCTTGCCTTCAACGATGCGCTCGTTCGTTTTGCATTCTTCTTAAGCTGCAGGTCTTCAACTCGGCATAGCGTTCCCCGTAAATATAACCTTTCTTTCTCTGTCTTGGTCATCGGTGCTCCTGTACCCAGTACCCCAGGACCCGCGCTGCTCCTAATCTTCTGTTGACAAAGATTGAGTAACTGTGTCGTGGGTCAATGGCTTGGCATTGGATTATGTGCGCGGCTACACATTTCCAGCTAGCAGTGGAACCGGCACGTTGGGGTGTTGCAGTTGTCCTGGCCGGACAAAGTGTCCATGGATCAACTCCTTGGCATCACTCCTCGCTCAATCAGGAAAGGGCGGCTCTCGCCGAGAGCGATGCGACATGCGGAGCGCCTCCAGGGACTTTCCAAGGCACAGCAGCGCTTTGTGGTTCGGATCATTGATGTGCTGGAGGAACGCAACGGCCGGAGTAGCGCTGGCCATGTGCGGAAAGCTCGCCACTGAACTCTGCGCAACGTTTGTCGGAGGTGGCGCAGCGGCGTTTACGAGGGACCGATGAGTTTCGCCGATTTAAGCGCGATTTCGACAGATGACGATCGAAGCCTGCTCATGAAACATGTTCTACGTGACAACTCGCCTCTAAGCAGTCGGAACCACGTCATGAACACGACCCATGAGCATGCATTCACGCAATGGAAGCGGGTCTGCGCGAGATGTCACGTCTCACCTGCGCTTGTCGAAACGGATGAAGGAACGGTGCTTGGACGCAAGTTGCCATTCAGAGTGGCTTGCATGGAGGGCGCGTCATGCCAGCTGACCCGGGCGGACCCGGGCGCAGCGACGTGCCCATCATCGTCGCGCCGGCACGAGACCGGATACAGTTTGACTTCGAGTACGAAGGCAAGCGCTATCGACCGAGCGTCAAGCGAATCCCCTCCGAAGCGAACCTGCGTCGTGCGTGAAAAGAACTGATTGAGATCAAGAAACGAATCGTCGCGGGCGCGTTTGTGTTCGAGGACGAGTTCCCCGACTATCGAGACCTGGAAGTCATTGCGCCTGCCGAGGCGCCTCGCGCCTGCGATCAGGTCCTCGACGACTTCATGCTTCATTGCGAATCACGCATGGCGAAGACTGATCTCGCCTTCGCAATCGTGGAGAGTTATCGCAAGATCCTTGATTCAGTGTGGAGGCCTGAGATTGGCAATGAGGCCTTCGAGGGGGTGAAGTACTCTCGGCTATCCAAGATCGTGGATAGCAAGTGGGACATCTCAAAGAAGACGCATAACAATGTCGTGAGCATCATCCGCTGTGCATTCGAGTACGGCTATCGAGATCATCCCGAGAAGCACAATCCAGCCACAGCCCTGAAATGCTTCCGTCTGACCAAGAAGGATCGAGGCGTGCCTGATCCGTTTTCCATTCAGGAGGCGGAGGCGCTCATCGCCGCCATCCATCTCGACTGCGGCGAAGCGCAGGTAACTATGATGAGTTTCGATTCTTCACGGGCCTGCGACCGTCCGAGCAGATTGCGTTGCTGGTGGATGACTGTGATCTAAGCCAAGCAAGCTTAAGGTGAGCAAGGCGTGCGTGATGAGGCGCAACAAGGATCGGACGAAGACGGGCGAGGACCGCCTGGTCGAACTGTGTCCGCGCGCCATCGACGTGCTGAAACGTCAACTCGCCTTGAGAGCGCGATTCAAGCTCGCCGGCAAGATCCATCACGACTATCTGTTCTTTCGTGATGATGGCAAGCCGCTTCGCGATTTGAACCATCCCTATGATTGATGGCGCTGGACGTTGATGATGACGCTGAAGGCGCGCTATCGCGAGCCGTACAACGCACGCCACTCATTCGTGAGTTGGAATCTGATGATCGGAAAGAACCTGCTCTGGGTCGCCAAGCAACATGGGCACAGCGTGTCCACGATGCTCGAAACCTACGGTGCCTGGATCGAGGGGTTCGCAGGCCGAAGATCTGGAATCGATCAAGCGAGCAATGGCGACGAGTCCACGTTCGGCGATCCGGCTCCGATTGGTGCCAGAACGGCCATTCCAGCATGCGGAATTTGGCGCTGATTTGGCACTGGAGCCCCGGTTCACGGGCTTAAGTCGTTGTATGCTAAGGGAAATGTATGGTGGAAAGGGAGGGACTCGAACCCTCGACCCCGGCATTATGAGTGCCGTGCTCTAACCGGCTGAGCTACCTTTCCAAGCCGTTTTCCGCCAGTGGGGCCGCGCGGAAGGCGGTTCCCGGGAAGCGGGGGCGGCGATTCTCCAGGGGGGCGTCCGGGGTGTCAAGACGAGCGGCCGGGGATTGCGGCTTCTGGGGTGAAAATGCCGGCTTTGCCTGATAACCGGCGGCGAACGCTTCGCCGATGAGCCGGGGCGGGCGGCGAGCCTACGTCACTTCCGATGGCTTTTCCGCAAGGCTGGTTTGCTACAGTCCCCCGCGTCCAGGGGGAGTGGGTCCATGAGTAGCAGCCAGCGATTTTCAGTGCGGGGCAAAGTTGTGTTGATCACGGGCGCGTCGAGCGGCTTCGGCGCTCATTTCGCGCGCGTGTTGGCGAGTGAAGGGGCGAAGGTGGGATTGGCTGCGCGCCGGATGGATGCGTTGGAGTCGATCGCCGCGGAAATTCTCGAGTCGGGTGGGGTGGCTGCGACGGCCAAGCT
Source organism: Steroidobacter agaridevorans (assembly GCF_009932555.1). GTDB lineage: Bacteria > Pseudomonadota > Gammaproteobacteria > Steroidobacterales > Steroidobacteraceae > Steroidobacter > Steroidobacter agaridevorans. The sequence goes on along the minus strand of NZ_BLJO01000013.1, from coordinate 32,851 downwards.
CGATGTAGCCGACAGCGCGTCGGTGCGGCAGGCGGTGCAGGCGATCGAGCAAACGTTGGGGCGCATCGATGTGCTCGTCAATAACTCGGGGGTGTCGATCGGCAAGCCGCTGCTGGAGCAGACCGAGGAAGATTTCGATGCCGTGATGAATGTGAATCTGCGCGGCGCGTTTCTGGTGGCCACCGAGGTCGCGCGGCGGATGAAAGCCGACGGCAAGGGCGGCAGCATCATCAACATCGAGTCCATTTTGAGTTTCAGGCAGGCGGGGCAGATTGCGCCGTACGCTGCATCCAAAGCGGGGCTCACTCAGCTCACGAAGTCGATGGCGCTGGAGCTCGCGCGTTACAGGATTCGCGTGAATGGCATCGCGCCCGGATATTTCGCGACCGACATCAACAAAGAATTTTTCGATACCGACGGTGGCGCGGCGATGATCAAGCGCATGCCGTCCCGGCGCCTCGGCAAGCTCGAAGAGTTGGAAGGGCCGCTGTTACTGCTGGCGTCGGATGCATCGAGTTATATGAATGGCGCGACCATCGTGGTCGACGGCGGCCATCTCAGCAGCAATCTATAAATAACGAAGCGCGCGGCGGATCGCTCCGCCGCGCGCCTTTTCTTCCGGGCTCCGATCAGTAGACGCTGGAGCCGTTCTGGATGTCGGTGAAGGCCGTCTCGTTGAACTGGACTTCGCCGATCGTCTCAGCCGTGCCCGCAGGAGTGAACACGCCGCGACGCGCGAAGCCACCGCGCACCGCCACGATCTGCTGGCCCTGGTCCCAGAGGCGCGGCGTGAAGCGGCTCGGCAGGGTGAGCATCATGATCTGCTCACCATGCACGGTCCGATATTCCCACTGGCCCAGCGACCGCTGATCGTCCTCATTCTTGTCGGTGATCTCCAGGGTGCCGTTCGCGACCACACGGATTTCAAGGCCATCGCCGACGCTGAACCAGTTGCCGACGCCATTCGGCGCGCTCGGATAGATCAGCTCCGCGAAGCTGTGCGCGGGGCGGAACTCCCCGTTCACATAACCGTACAGGACGTTGCAGTTGCCTTCCAAATCGGTATGCGGCTGCCCTTCGCAGTCATACCAGTTGTAGAGCACGTACGCGTCGTTTCTAACAATGAAGTTGACCTGGTAGACCTTGGCGCCGCTCGAAAACACCGGATCGCCCGCGATCGTTTCCGCAACGGGCTGGTGCGACACGTAGCCGAGATAATCCTTGATCGGCTTGCCGGCCACATCCAGCTCGGCCGCGCTGAACTTCAGCGAGAAGTTCGTGCCTTCGAGATCCAGAATCGCCGTGCCGTCCGACTGGTGAGTCACGACATAGCCCGCGCCTGAGTCGGTGGCTTCCGCCCAGCCTTCGGCGCTGAGATAGAACGCATCTTCGAGCTCGTCCGAGGTGGTCCATGCGCCAGCCTCGTAGAAGGACCAGCTTTCCACGATCCGGTTCGGCTCGCTGCTGGCTTTCACGAAGCCGTACTCGAACTCATCCTGATCGGACCACAGCCAGTACGCGCCCTGATTCAGCAGCGACTCGATCGAGAGCTTGGCGCTGCTCGCGGCCTGTTCGGCGGATTCGATCTGCTGAGCCAGATCGGCAAAGTCCGCGGGCGGCACGGTCACGGCATCGATATCGAACGATTCACCGGCTTCATCCACGGCGTTCGCCGCGCTCTGCAGTCCATCGAACACTTGGCTGGTGACCAGCGCCAACAGGGCAGCATTGGCTTCGGTCGTGTCGATGCCCTGCGTGTTCGCAGCGGCCATGATGTCTTCGTGATTTTCGGCCAGCGCTTTCGCGGCGACCTGCGCGACACGATGGAGGCGCTCGTACTCACCTGCCGCCGTGTTGCTCGAGTCCTGCTTCGCGGCCACGTAGTCTTCGAACACGCTGATGTCGGCGCTTGCGCCGATGCTCAGCTTGACCTGGGTGACGGCGTCTTCAACGGTCAGCGCGGGATTCTGCTGCAACAGTCCATGCACCACGGTCGTCAGCGGGCTGATGAAATCAGATTCGCCAGCAGGCGCGCTCAGAACATAGGGTTTGCCCACGGCAGTGCCGGTATCTTCGTCGACGGTCGACGCGCTCACCTGGACGACGATCGGATGCTCCGACGCGGTGGTGCCTTCCGGAATCGTCAGCGTGAATGCGCCGCCCGCGCCCGTGGTCGCGGTGGGCTCGTTCGTGTCGCAGCTCATATTCGCGTTGACGTCCAGGCAGACGGTCGCGCCAGAGAGATAGCCGTCAGCGGCCTTGCCGGAAATCGTGACCGGCGGAGTGCCGCCAGTGCCGCCGGTTCCACCAGTACCGCCAGTTCCACCGGTGCCACCGGTTCCACCAGTACCGCCGGTACCACCGGTTCCACCGGTTCCACCAGTTCCACCAGTCCCGCCAGTGCCGCCAGTGCCGCCAGTGCCGCCGGTATTGCTGCCGCCACCGCCGCCGCCGCAGGCAGCGAGGAGCAATGCCGATGCAATCGCTGCCGCGAGCCGCGCACGCGTGCGTACTTTGTTCGATTCAAACATCTCTCTGTCCACTCCGTTTGTATTCCGAGAAAACCGATTTGCGCATGCTCGAGCGAGTGCGACCGCCGTCACATCCGCGTTGGCCAGAAGGATGCAGGCAGGCTCGATTGCGATAACGGGTGGCAACGTACCGACGCGTCAGGCGGGGCTCATATCCAAACTTGGATATGACCTTTCGATCTGTGAGCGGAGTCATCGTGCATCGTCGCGAGCTGTGACGAGCAGCACACGCGCGCGGCCACAATTCGCCACATTCCTTCGCTGCCTCGCCATAGCGCACCACGGATTGAGTCCGCATCCGGGCTTTGAATAGCACTCACGGGCAAACGTCACCCGCCTCCCACAGGGGAGCAACGACGGGGGTTCGAGAGAGGAGCGCGACTATGTTCAAGAAAGTGTTGGTGACTGCGGTGGCCCTGGCGATGAGTGCGGGTGCGGCTCAAGCGGGTGAAAAGAACAAACTCACGAAGGAAGAAGGCGTCGGCATGTTCAGCGGCGCGGCGGCGGGCGCCATCGTCGGTGGCCCGATCGGTGCGGCGGTGGGCTTCATGTTCGGCGGCATTCTCGGGGACAGCGTCGGCACGGCGAATCGTGCGCAGCTGCAGGCCAAGCAGATGGAAGAGCAGTCTCAGAAGCTCGAGCAGGAGCTGATCGACACGCGCATTGCGCTGGCCAAGGCCAGCGAGCGCACCGGTGGCGATGAAATGCTCGATGCGCTGGCGCAGCGTCTGCATGCCGATGTGTTGTTCCGTACCAATGACGCGACGATGGAAGCCGACGTGGCGAGCAAGCTGGAGGACCTCGGCAAGTTGCTGGCGCTGCATGGTGAGCTGGAAGTGCAGCTGCATGGATTCGCCGATCCGCGCGGCAAGTCCGAGAAGAATCTCGAGCTGTCGCTGGAGCGTGCGAATGCAGTGCGCGAAGCGTTGATTCGTGGCGGTGCTGCGCCGGAGCAGATTCAGTTGTCTGCTCATGGCTCGGATCTGACCACGGCGCCGAAAGGAGATCTGGAGGCGTATGCGTGGGAGCGTCGGGTGAGTCTGTCCATCCGACCCACAGCCACCTCCGCGGTGGCTCGTAACGAGTGACGCTCGTGCACACGGCCGGTGGCTCAGGCCACCGGCCGTTTTCTTAACGGCATTTGCAGTAGCCATCACCCCTGTCACCTTCTACAGTCGGGGTCCTTAAATGTGCCTAGCGAGCATCGTGATGTCCGAAATCGCCAGTTCGTTGATCGTGGACTTCGGCGCGACCGCTCCCGAGACCACGCACTCCAAGCCACCTGCGGATCGTTTGATCGATGGCCATCCCGAGCAGGTCGCGCGCAACTACTTCAGCGATAGCACTGGCCGCTTTTTCGCTGGTGTCTGGGAGAGCACGCCGGGCAAGTGGCGGGTTCGTTATTCTGAAAACGAGTTCTGCTATATCACTCGCGGCCGCGTGCGCATCGAGCACGAGTCGGGCCGCGGCTGGACGTTCTCCGCCGGGGCCTCCTTCGTCATTCCCGCTGGGTTCAGCGGGGTGTGGGAGGTCTTGGAGCCGACGGCCAAGCTCTACGTCATCTATGAGCCGGCTTAGTGCAGGCTCTATGACCGACGCCCCATATTGGCGCGGCTGCGCCATCATTGCGCATGGCAGGGCTCCAGCAATACTTTGTTACGAATCAGCAAAGAACCGCATCATTGCTGGGCTCTGATTGGCAGGGCGCCTTCCTGAAGGCCTTGGCATGCTTGCTGCATTATGCTGAGGGACGGGTCCTTGTGGCGTTTTAGCTGCAAGTTTGCGTCAATCTGGCCAACGACAGTAATTTCAACAACATGCCGACCGTGGCGTGTATCTTTCTCACCACAAGGGGAGACCCATGCGAAATTTCAGGATTCTGGCGGCACTCGGGTTGTTGGGGGCGGCGACGGTGGCCAACGCCGGTGTGTCATCGACCTGGACATTGACCAACGACTACGACTTCCGCGGCATTACCCAGTCCGCCCAGGATCCGGCGATTCAGGGCAGCGTCGATTTCGCTGCCGATAGCGGCTGGTACATCGGCGCCTGGGGTAGCAACGTGGACTTCGGTCCCGCCGACGTCGATTTGGAAGTGGACGTGTACACCGGCTTCTCGGGCACCAGCGAAGGCGGCCTCGGCTATGACGTGGGCCTCGTCTACTACGCTTACCCGGACGAGAACGACTTCGACTACATCGAAGCGTACGGCAGCATCAGCAAGGACTGGTTCAAGGGCAAGCTGTGGTACTCGCCTGATTTCGGCGGCGACACGACTAATGGCGATACGCCGGCCTACTACATCGAAGCAAACGGCACGTTTCCGCTGCCGCAGAATTTCTCCATTCTGGCGCACGTCGGTTTTAGCGGCGGCGACTATTGGGATGACCTTGCCGAGGCTGGCCTTGGCGACGAATACTTCGACTACTCCGTGGGCGTCGGCTACACCATTAACAAGTTCAACCTTGCGCTGAAGTGGGTTGACGGTAGCGATCTGGAGGCATCCGACGGTACGCCGGACGATGTGTTCAGCTCCGAGTCTCGCGTGATCTTCACGATCGCCACCACGTTCCCGTGGAGCAACGACTGATCGTCGGTCTGATCCGCTGAGATTTGTTTGAAACAAGAGCCCCGCACGCGAGTGCGGGGCTTTTTTCTTTACGCGATGGTCTTCAGCACTTCGCCAATTCGCGTGATGAGCTCGTCGATCTGTGCTGTCGAGATGATCAGCGGCGGCGAGAGCGCGATGGTGTCGCCGGTGGTGCGGATCAGGATGCCTTTCTCGAAGCACTTCACCAACGCTTCGTAGCCGCGCGCACCGACTGCTCCGGCGCGAGGCTGCAGCTCGATGCCGGCGACCAGGCCGAGGTTGCGAATGTCGATGACGTTCGGCGCTGAGCGCAGCGAGTGAACCGCGTCTTCCCACGCTTTCGCCAGGTCGGCGCCGCGCGTCAGCAAGCCTTCGCGCTCGTATATTTCTTGGGTCGCGAGCCCGGCTGCGCAGGCGGCGGGATGTGCCGAGTAGGTGTAGCCGTGGAAAAACTCGATGCCGTCCGGACCTTTCATGAACGCGTCGTAGATCTGTTTGCGCACGAACACCGCGCCCATCGGAATGGCGCCGTTCGTCAGCCCCTTCGCGGTCGTGATGATGTCGGGCATCACGTCGAAATACTGCGCGCCGAACGCTGTGCCCAGGCGGCCGAAGCCGGTGATGACTTCATCGAAGATCAACAGAATGCCGTGCTTGTCGCAGATGGCCCGCAGCTTTTGCAGATAGCCCTTCGGCGGAAGGATGACGCCGGCCGAGCCCGCCATCGGTTCGACGATCACCGCAGCGATGGTCGACGCATCGTGTAGCGCCACCAAGCGCTCCAGGTCATCCGCGAGATGCGCGCCCCATTCGGGCACGCCGCGAGTGAATGCGTTGTGTTCGATGTCGAGCGTGTGACGCAGATGATCTACGCCCGGCAGCATCGCGCCGAAGTACTTGCGATTGTTCGACAGGCCGCCCACCGAAATACCGCCGAAGCCGACGCCGTGATAACCCTTCTCGCGACCGATCAGCCGCTGACGCGAGGCCTCGCCTTTGACCCGGTGATACGCGATCGCAATTTTCAGCGCGGTGTCCACCGACTCCGAGCCGGAGTTGGTGAAGAACACATGATTCAGAGCGCCGGGCGTGAGTTTGATGAGCCGGTTCGCGAGCTCGAAGCCGGCGGGATGCCCCATCTGAAACGTCGGTGCGTAATCCAGCGTCGCCATCTGCTCGGCGACGGCGGCGGTGATCTCTTTACGGCCATGGCCCGCATTTACGCACCACAGGCCGGCGCAGCCATCGAGTACCTTGCGGCCGTCGGGCGTCCAGTAATGCATGCCTTCGGCTCGGGCCAGCAGGCGCGGCTGATCTTTGAATTGCCGGTTCGCGGTGAAAGGCATCCAGAAGGCTTCGAGAGCATCGCGCGTGAGGGCAGAAGACATGGGAACCGCCTGATTCGCTGGGGAACGATGGAGCGTGGCGATGATAAGAAAAATCGACACGCCGCTCAAATACGCGCGAAAAAATGCTGGCTGCCAGAAGGGCGTGTCTATTATCCTAAACACCTTCCTGTGAGCGAGGCGGCCCATGAGCATCGATGTAGGCGGTCATCTGAAGGCGGTCCGCATGATGTACGGGCTGTCCCAGCGCGAGCTGGCCAAGCGCGCCGGCGTCACCAACGGCACCATTTCGCTGATCGAGCAGAATCGGGTCAGTCCCTCGGTGAGCTCGCTGAAAAAGGTGCTGGATGGCGTGCCGATGTCGCTGGCCGACTTCTTCACCTTGGATTTGCAGGAAACTCCCCAAGTGTTCTACGCCCGCGACGAGCTGGCGGACATCGGCGATCGCGATGTATCGCTGCGGCTGGTGGCGGCGAAGCGGACCAATCGCGCCATGACCATCATGCACGAACGATATCGGCCGAAGGCCGACACCGGCGCGGACATGCTGAGCCACAAGGGCGAAGAGGGCGGCATCGTTCTGACGGGCCATATTGAATTGACCGTAGGTGGTCAAAGCAGAGTGCTCGGGCCCGGAGACGCGTACTATTTCGCCAGCGCGGTTCCGCACCGGTTCCGCAACGCCGGCGACGAGCCCTGCGAAATCGTCAGCGCCAGCACGCCGCCGACTTTCTGAACTTTTTACCTTGCGAGCGCCCTTAAGACGACATGAAGACCACTGTTGCCGCCACTCAATTCGCCAGCACGCCGGATCGCACGGCCAATCTCGCCACCGCCGAGCGGCTGGTGCGTGAGTCGGCCAGGCAGGGCGCGAACATCATCCTGATTCAGGAGCTGTTCGAGACGCCTTACTTTTGCAAGGAGCACGACCCGAAGTGTTTCGCGGTGGCGATGCCGATCGAAGAGAACCCGGCGGTGCGTCGCTTTCAGGATCTGGCGCGCGAGTTGAATGTGGTGCTCCCGTGCAGCGTGTATGAGCGTGCGGGCAATGCGTTCTACAACTCGGTCGCCATCATCGATGCCGACGGTTCGCTGCTCGGCACTTATCGTAAGGCGCACATTCCCGAGAGCCCGGGCTATCACGAGAAGTTTTATTTCTCGCCCGGCGACACGGGATTCAAAGTGTGGCCGACGCGCTTCGGCACGATTGGCGTGGCCATCTGCTGGGACCAGTGGTTCCCGGAGTCGGCGCGAGCGATGGCTGTGCAGGGCGCGGAGATTCTGTTCTATCCGACGGCCATCGGTTCGGAGCCGCAGGACCTGAGCATCGACTCGCGCGATCACTGGCAACGCGCGATGCAGGGCCATGCCGCGTCCAACATCATGCCGCTGGTTGCGTCCAATCGAGTCGGCACCGAGAAAGGTCAGAACTGGACGGTGACCTACTATGGCTCCTCGTTCATCGCGGACCAGACCGGTGCGGTCGTCAAGCAGGCGGCGCGCGAGGGCGAGGCGGTGTTGACCGCAACGTTCGATCTGGATGCGATCCGCAACTATCGCCAGGCTTGGGGTGTGTTCCGCGACCGCCGGCCGGAGCTGTACGGCCCGATCATGACGCTCGACGGCCAGCAGCGAGCCCGCTAAGTCCAAATATCTTCCCTGGGCCCGAAAGGGCCCGGGTTCATTGTTCTCTCCGAGTAGGAGGGACCGCGCGTAGGTGCGGCTAAGGGTTGTTCATGCAAATTTTCGTTTCGTGTCCGCCGGGCGTCGCGGATCTCACTGCCGCGGAGCTACGTAATTGCGGCGCGACTCAGACTCGTGAGTTCAAGCTCGGCGTACAGGCCGAAGGCTCGCTCGAAGTCGCTTATCGCGCATGTCTGTGGTCGCGTACGGCGAGCCGTGTGTTGTTGCCGCTCGGCACCTTTCCAGCCGCGACTCAAGATCAGCTGTACGAGGGCGTCGCCGGCATCGATTGGCAGGAGCACGTGCGTCCGAACGGCACGATTGCCATCGACTTCGGTGGCTCGTCGAGCGGCATCACGCATACGCATTTCGGCGCGTTGAAGACCAAGGACGCCATCGTCGATCAGTTTCGTGAGCGCACCGGCGAACGGCCCTCGGTGCAGCTGGAGCAGCCCGACGTTCGTATCGATGTGCGGCTCGATCGCGATCGCGCGACGGTCAGCCTCGATCTTTCCGGCGACAGCTTGCATCGACGCGCCTATCGCGCTCGCGGTGTCGCTGCGCCTTTGAAGGAAAATCTCGCCGCCGCCGTGTTACTTCGCTGCGGCTGGCCAACCATCGCGGAAGAGGGCGGCGACCTGGTCGATCCGATGTGTGGCTCAGGCACGCTGCCCATCGAAGCGGCGCTCATGGCGTTGGATGTTGCGCCCGGGCTCCTGCGCAGCTACTTCGGTTTCATCGGCTGGCGCGGTCACGATCGCGCGCGGTGGGAGCGGCTGATCCAGGAAGCTCGCGACCGTCGAGAAGCAGCAGCGACGAAGAAAGTCACATTGCGTGGCTACGATGCCGACGCGACGGCCGTGCGCGCGGCCATTGAGAACGTCGACCGGGCGAAGCTGCGCGGCGCTATCCATATCGAACGACGCGATCTCGAGCAGCTGACGCGTCAGAGCGAGGCGGCGACCGGTCTGGTCGTCACAAATCCACCGTATGGCGAGCGTATCGGCGAACAGGAGCGGCTGCAGGCCCTGTACCAAACATTCGGCGCGAAGCTGCGCGAGCACTTCGAAGGCTGGAAAGCAGCGGTGCTGACCGGCAATCCGCCACTCGCGAAGTCAGTGGGCGTCAATGCACGCCGCACGCACACGCTGTTCAACGGACGTATCGAATGCCGGCTGTTGCGCTTCGATGTCACGCCCGGCGACTACATCGGCGAGCGCAAGCCGCCGCCGGATGCGGCCGAGATTCGCGAGCGGCCAGGCGCACAAATGTTCGCCAATCGTCTACGCAAGAACCTGAAGTCGATGCAGGACTGGGCGCGCCGGGAAAACATCGATTGCTATCGAATCTACGATGCCGACATGCCCGAGTACGCATTCGCCATCGACCAGTACAGCAATGGCGAGGCGGATCGCTGGGTGGTCGTGCAGGAATACGCGCCACCGAAGACCATCGAGCCCAAGGCTGCGAGGCAGCGTCGAAACGAGGCGCTCGCAGTGATTCCGCACGAGCTGGGTCTCGGCGAGGATCGACTCTTCATTCGCGAGCGCCGCCAGCAAAAGGACGGCACTCAATACGAGAAGCTGGATAACGAGCGCGAATATCACATCGTTCGCGAGCAGCCCTATCGGTTCGCAGTGAACTTCACGGACTATCTGGATACGGGCTTGTTCCTCGACCACCGCTTGACGCGCCGTTATGTCGGCGAGCTGGCTCGCGGCAAACGGTTTCTGAATTTGTTTGCGTACACGGGCACGGCGACGGTGTATGCCGCCGGCGGCGGCGCCACGTCATCGACGACAGTCGATATGTCGCGCACCTATCTCGACTGGGCCAAACGCAACCTGGCTTTGAATAATCTCGCCGGACCCGAGCACGGCTTCGTGCAGGCCGACTGCCTGGCCTGGCTGCAGGAACAGCGGGATAAATCGCGGCGCTGGGATCTGATGTTCATCGATCCGCCGACGCATTCACGCTCCAAGCGCATGGAGCAGGATTTCGACGTGCAACGGGATCACGTACAACTATTGACGCTTGCTGCGGAGTTGTTGGCCCCCGGCGGCGCCATCGTGTTTTCGAATAATTACACGCGTTTTCGTCTGGATCGAGACGGGCTCGCGGCATTCGACATCGAAGATATCGGCCGCCGCACGCTGCCGAAGGACTTCGAGCGCAATCCGCGCATCCATGCTTGTTATGTCTTACGGCGCCGCGCATCGGTCGAGCCGCTTGCAGGAGTTACTGAAAATTCTGCTGGCGGAACTGCCGTGCGCTGAGCGAAAGAAGCCCACTCGCGGTGGGGCTAACGTCCACCGCGAACGCAGCCTTCACGGAAATGCTGCGCCAGAACGCTTAAAAAGCGTCAAATACGGGTGCCAGCGCATTGCCATGACGGACCTGTTGCAGCACAATTGCGCCCGCGTTACAGGCCCTTTTCCGGCCATCACCCCCATTTCCGAAGTGATTGTTATGAGCGGCGATCCGTTCCAGGTTCATTTTCATCCCAAGCTGGGCGTGGTCATTTACGACCCCGTGGCGCAGATGGGCTTGGCCCGCGAACAGATGCGCTTGTTCAAGGTCGGCTCGATGACCTCGAGCACCTTCATGCGCGGCATCGTCAGCAAGGATCTGAACGCTTGCACCGGGGAAACGGCGGATCAGAGCTCGGCCGCGGTGGAGTCGTATCGGAACGCCCGCACCGGCCGTCGCAAGCCGTACTGCGAGTCGTGCCGCCGCCACTTCGGCTCGGTGGATTTCACGGTTTGCAGCGATTGCAGCGGCATCCGTTGCACTTGTGGCACCTGCAGCTGCGCGTCCAGCTCGCGTCGTCGCAAAGCTGCGTAAAGTTTCTGCAGCTGAGATAATCGAAAGGCGCCGCTCGCGGCGCCTTTTTCACATATGAACATCTTCCGTGTCTTCACCATCGAGGCTGCGCATCGCCTGCCGAACGTTCCGGCGGGGCATAAGTGCGCGCGCCTGCACGGCCATTCGTTTCGCATCGAGCTGCACGTCAGCGGCGAAGTCGATCCGGTCACCGGCTGGGTGATGGATTTCGCCGACGTGAAGGCCGCGTTTCAGCCCATCTACGACCGGCTCGATCATCACTATTTGAACGAGATCGAAGGGTTGGAGAATCCCACCAGCGAGAATCTGGCGCGCTGGGTGTGGCAGCAGGCGAAGCCGGTGTTGCCGCTGCTGGCCAAGGTCGTGATCCACGAGACTTGCACCAGCGGCTGCGAATATCGCGGCGAATAACTTACTGATCAGCCGTCAGCGCTGCGAACGTCGTCTGGATGTCGGTGAGATTCACTGGCTTCACCAGGTGCGCTTCGAAGCCTGAGTCGGCGGAACGTTGTTTGTCTCCGGCGAGGCCGTAGCCCGTCACCGCGATCAATCGCGCTTGCGGGACGATGGCCTTCATGCGGCGCGCGACTTCGTAACCATCCATTTCCGGCAGGCCGATATCCAGTAGCACGAAGTGCGGATTGAATCGGACCGCTTGTTCCAAGGCATCCGAACCAGAGTACGCGGTGAGCGTGGCGTGCTCTTCCAGCTGCAGTAACAACGCGAGCGAATCGGCGGCGTCGCGATTGTCGTCGATGATCATGACGCGCCCCGGGCTGCCGCAGTCTGTGCTCTCGTCTGTCGACGCATCGTGCGTTTCCTGTGCGAGCGGCATGCGCAGCGTGAAGGTCGATCCGTGGCCGACGCCGGGGCTGCTGCCCGTCACGGTCCCGCCTTGCATCTCCATGAGCATGCGGCATACGGCGAGTCCGATGCCCAGCCCGCCTTGCGAGCGATCCAATGCGCGCTCGCCCTGTTCGAACAACTCGAACGCACGAGGAATCAGCTCGGCAGGCATGCCAATGCCGTTGTCCGAGATCGACACGACCGCCGCATCGTTCTCGGTCATCGTGCGCACGTGAATCTCGCCGCCGGATTCGGTGTATTTGGCGGCATTCGTCAGCAGATTCGCGATGCATTGCGCGAGCCGCACCTTGTCCGCGTCCACCCAGAGCGGCTCGGGGCACATGCTCAAGGTGAGCCGATGTTTCTTTTCCTGGATCTGCGGCTGCGTGGTCTCGAGCGCGACGTCGATGCAGGACTGCAACGAAATGCGCTCCCGGTTGATCTCGATGCGGCCTTGCGTGATTCGCGACACATCCAGCAAATCATCCAGCAGATGGCCGAGCTGGCCGATCTGCCGTTCCACGATGCCGATCAGCGACTGTTCCTTCTCGCGATTCACGGCCAGGCGCGACAATGCCTGCGCCGCGTTGCCGATGGCGGCGGCGGGATTCCGCAGCTCATGGCTCAGCATCGCGAGAAATTCGTCCTTGCGTTCGTTGGCGTCACGCAGGCGGGTTTCGCTTTCACGCAGCAGGCGCTGCGAGTTGATCTGATCGGTGATGTCGATGGCGACGGCGAGTCCTTGCACCGCGCGGCCCTGATCGTCCGCGACGAAGTTGCCGAACAGATTCACCCAGACAATGCTGCCGTCTTTGCGGACGTAGCGCGTTTCGACGGTGTAGTCGTCGAGCTTGCCGCCGATGACTTGCTGCGCCAACTGCTGATCGCGCGTGACATCTTCGGGATGGGTGAGATCCTGCCAGCGCTTGGTGTAAAGCTCTTCGGAGCTGTAGCCGGTAAGCTTGCAGAAGGCGCGATTGACGTATTCGAACTTGCCGTCCAACGAGTGGTGGGCGACGCCGACCGGCGCGTGATCCAGCAGCGCGCGCTGGCGTGCTTCGCTGTGCCTCAGCGCGGCTTCTGCCCGCTTGCGCTCGGTGATGTTGGTGCCGGAGCTGACGACGCAGTCCGGCCCCATCGCAAACAGCGTGACGAAAAAATCCTTGTCGCGGTGCTGCGCCTCGTAACGACAGACCTGGCGTGTCTGCAGCACTTGCGCGCATTGGGCGATGACGCGGCTCGCCTGTTCCGGATCGAACATTTCGGTGAGCAGACAACCGACCAGCTGCTTGCGGGTATAGCCGAGCAGGTCCAGCGAGTTCGCGTTCGCGTCGCGGTATTGAAAGTCGACGATGGTTCCGCAAGGGTCGCGCATGGCTTGCAGCACGACGAACATCTCCGTGGGATGTTCGAAGACGGCGTGCAACTGCGCGTCGCGCTCGGCAATCGCATTCGCGTGACGGATCTCCAGCTCGGTGCGCGCTTGAGTCAGCGAATTGTTCAGAGTTTCGAGATGCCGCCGGCGCTGATGCAGTTCCACCAGCACCGAGACTTTGGTGCGCAGGATCTCCGGCACGACGGGCACGGAAATGTAATCGATGGCGCCGACTTCATAGCCCTTGAGCTGATCCAGCTCCGAGATGTTCATGCCGGTCACGAAAATGATGGGCGTGCGCTCCCAGCGCGGATGCTCGCGGATCACGCGAGCGGTCTCGAACCCATCCATGTCCGGCATGTTGACGTCGAGCAGGATGAGCGCGAACTCGCGGCTCAGCAGCTGTTTGAGTGCTTCTCTGCCCGACAAAGCGCGTACACACTCGACGTCCATGCCGGAAAGCACGGCCTCATATGTCAGCAGGCGAGCCGGCTGATCGTCGACGAGCAGAATGCTGGTACGCGGCTTGGCTTCGGCCGAGGGGGCAGGGGTGACGCCCGCCGAAGCGTCGGGCGTCGAGCCGGTATCCGTCGCCTGATTCATTCGCACACTGAAGTGACCCGGCCGCCTCGAGGCCCGGCGACCAAACTATGTTTGTGGCGTCCGCAGGAGACTCGGCGGCCAGACCTGCCGAGCGCGAATTGTAAATGCTCTAACGCGGCGGAAGTTCCAGCGGCACGCCGCTGACTACAGCAAATCGCGAGCCCGGTACCAAAGCATGGCCAGGACCAGCGCCGGCATGCGCAACAGCTCGCCGCCGGGGAAGTTTCGATGTTTCAGGTGGGTGAACAGGTCGAATCGTTCAGCCTGGCCGGCAATGGCCTCGGCGGCCAGGCGGCCGGCGATGCCGGTGAGCGCGATCCCATGCCCCGAGAACCCCTGCAAATAGTAGATATGGGGGGCCAGGCGACCGAAATCCGGGGCACGGCTCATGGTGATGTCGACATAGCCTCCCCAGGCGTACTCGACGCGCACGTCGGACAACTGTGGAAACACCTTGATCATGCGCTTGCGAGTCGCGTTCGCGGTGTTGAAAGGGTCCAGGCCCGAATAGCTGACACGGCCGCCAAACAGCAGACGAAAGTCGGCTGAGCGGCGGAAGTAATCGAGCACGAAGTTGATGTCCGTGACAGCAATGTTTTCACGCATGAGCCGTTGCATGCGGGCTGCGCCGAGCGATTCGGTCGCGACGATATATGTGCCCACCGGCATGATGCGCGAGCGCAGCGACGGCACCAGCGTATTCAAGTAGGCGTTACAGCACAGCACGACGTACTTCGCACGGACTCTGCCGGTAGCGGTGCTCACCATTGCAGGCTGGTCGTAGCTGATGTTTGTAACGAGCGAGCGCTCGTGGATGGAAACACCCGCGGCACTGGCGGCCGCGGCGAGACCCAGCGTGTAATTCAACGGATGCAGATGCCCGCCGCCACGGTCATACAGGCCGGCGATGTAGCGCTTGGTTTCCAGCAGCGATTCGACTTGCCCACGCTCCAGGAATTCGAGTTGTCGATAGCCGTAGGTTTCCTCGGCCTCGCGTTGCTCGTGCAGGAGCACGTCGCGTTGACGCGGCTTGATGGCGACGTGCATCTGGCCCCAATGCAGGTCGCAGTCGATGTTGTACCTGGCGACCCGGTCGCGGATCAGTTGCAGGCCTTCCACCGAGATATCCCACATCCGCTTCGCGTTCTCGGCGCCGACCTGCTGGACCAGCTTGCTCTGGCCGCTGGCAAATCCGCTGATCGCTTGCCCGCCGCTGCGCCCGGACGCGCCCCAGCCGATGCGTTGGCCTTCGAGCAGCACGACCTTGTAGCCGCGCTCCGCAAGATCGAGCGCCGTCGAGCAGCCGGCGATGCCGCCGCCAACGACGCAAACGTCCGCGGTCACGTCGCCCTGAAGCTGTGGATGTTCGGGTGCGGGGTTCGCGGAAGCCGCGTAGTAGGAGATCGCTGTGTTCGGGTCCGTGGTCAAATCGTGCTCCGGTGCCGGGCGCTTATCTTACGGTTTTCCGCAGCAGTGCGTCTTTCATAGGGCAGGCTCATCCAATGGGGATCGAAAGCATGATCAAAAGGGCTCTTGTGGCTTCGCTGCTGTCGCTCGGCACTGCGACCGCCGGCGCGTCGCTGCCGCTGGTCTCGGCGCGACACCTCTCGTTCGAGACCGCCGAGGGCACCTGGATGGCGCCGGATGTGTCTCCCGACGGCAAGAGCATCGTGTTCGATCTGCTGGGCGACCTCTATTCGATCGGCAGCGCGGGCGGCCAGGCGCGACCGCTCATGACCGGCGCCGCGTTCGACGCCAATCCCGTGTTCTCGCCCGACGGCAAGCAGCTTGCTTTCATCAGCGATCGATCCGGCGCCAACAATCTTTGGATCGCCAATGCGGACGGCAGCAATCCGCGGCAGATCTCACAAGACGATGGAGCGGCGATGTGGACCGGGCCGAGCTGGTCGCCCGATGGCCAGTACGTTTACGCCTCGCGCATGGTGCATGCGACGCTCGCGTTCGAAGTCTTCCTGTTCAACAAGGACGGCGGCGTCGGCACGCAGGTGACCAAGGCGAAGCCGTCGGGAACGGAAGATTGGGAGAATCGGCGCAATGTGCTGGGCGTGACGATCTCGCCCGATGGGCGCTACATGTATTTTTCGTCGAAGGCCGGCACGACCTGGACCGAGAAGGAGCCGCCGCTGTGGTCCATCACTCGTCGAGATCTGCGCAATGGTAAGGACGAGGAGATCATCCAATCCCTCGGTGAGGCTTTGCAGCCGGCGGTGTCTCACGATGGTCGCAAGCTCGTGTACGCCAGCCGCCATCTGAACGACACGGGATTGCGCATTCGCGATTTGAATTCGGGGGACGATCAATGGCTGTTGTATCCCGTCGATCGCGACGGACATGACGGCGGGTACTACGCCAACCTGTTGCCGTGTTATGCGTTCACGGCCGACGATCGCGCACTCATTCTCAGCGTCGGCGGCAAGATCAAGCGGCTCGAGCTTGCAGATCGCAAACTCACCGATATTCCATTTACGGCGCAGGTCGAGCTCGATATCGGACCGCAGACGCGGGTCGAGCAGCACGAAGAGACGGGCCCGGTCCGTGTGCGAGTGATTCAGCGGCCTCGTCAGTCGCCGGATGGTCGCTCCGTTGTGTTCTCCGCATTGGGACAGTTGTATCTGCTCGAGCTGCAGGCAAATGCGAAGCCGCGTGCGTTGGGCGCGGGTTATCAACCTTCCTGGTCCGCCGACGGTCGCGCCATCACCTTCGTCACTTGGAGTCCGCTCGAAGGCGGGCAGGTGTGGACCCTGCCAGCTCGGGGCCGTGGCGCTCCGAAGCAATTGACGAAGGAGCCGGCGTATTACACCGAGCCCATGTTCTCGCCGGACGGCAAGAGCGTGCTGGCGCTGCGTGCGAGTCACTATGATCGCTTGCGCGCGCGATCCGAGATCGATCCGAGTCGGGCGACTGACATCATTCGCTTGCCAGCCGGCGGCGGCGACGCGCAGCTCATCGCTCATGCGCATGGCGCGCGCTTTCTGGATTTCGGCAGCGAGCCCAATCTGATTCGTTTCTTCACGCCTGAAGGAGTGAAGACGATGCGTATCGACGAGCTGTCGTCGGAGCCGCGACGGGTCATCGTCATCCTGGCGCGTCATCCCTCGCAATACGTCGAGGGTCCCGCGCCCGTCGAAGAGGTGCGACTCAATCCCGATGGCACGTGGGCGCTGGCGAAGGCTGCTTCGCAACTTTATCTCGTCGCGGTGCCGCCGACGCTCGGCAGCGAGCCGCCCGTCGTGGATTTGCAGAGCCCGAACACGAAAGTCGTCAAGCTGACGGCGGTCGGCGCGGATTACTTCGGCTGGGCCGATGAAGGGCGCACGATCACCTGGTCGGTGGGCTCGTCGTTCCGGCGCGTTCCGTTGAGCAATGTCACGGACGCGGAGAAATCAGCGGAGCGATTCGATGCCGTCGTCGAGCTCAAGCGCGATGTTCCGGATGGCGCCGTCGTGTTGCGAGGTGCGACGGTGATTACGATGCGCGGCGATGAAGTGGTCACCAATGCCGACGTTGTGGTCGTGAACAACAGGATTGTGGGGGTGGGGGCGCAAGGTGGCGTGCAGGTGCCGGCGGGCGCTGTCGTTCGCGATGTTTCCGGCAAGTTCATCGTGCCGGGGTTCGTCGATACGCATGCGCACTGGGCCGAGATCCGGCGTGACATCCTCGAGCCGAATCAGTGGCCGTTCCTCGCGAATCTCGCCTACGGCGTGACGACGGGGCTCGACGTGCAGCCGTTCACCGTCGATGTCTTCGGTTATCAGGACATGATCGATGCCGGCTTGATGTTGGGGCCCCGTGCGTACTCGACGGGGCCGGGCGTGTTCGTCAACAGCGAAATCCATTCGGAAGCCGATGCACGTAACGTGCTGACGCGATATCGAGATTACTACCGAACCCGGAATATCAAGTCGTACATGGTGGGCGGTCGCAAGGAACGGCAGTTCATGGTTCAAGGCGCGAGCGTGCTAGGCATGATGCCGACGACTGAAGGCGCGTCGGATTTGCGCTTGAATCTCACGCATGCGTTGGATGGTTTCGCCGGCAATGAGCACGCGCTGCCGATCTCGCCGCTCCATAAGGATGTGATCGAGTTGTTCGCCAACAGCCGCATCGCGTACACGCCGACGATCAATGTGCTGTATGGGGGCAAGCCGGCGCTCTACGAAATGACGATCAGCCATGTGCCACAGGCGGATGCAAAGGTGCAGCGATTCATTCCGGGCGGGCTGCTCGACGGTAAGACGCGCGTACAGAAGTGGACGCGGCATGAGGATCAAACGTATTCGACATTCGCAGCGGATGCGCTAGCGATTCAACGAGCCGGTGGCTTGGTTGGCATGGGCAGCCATGGCGAGATGCAGGGCATCGGCTATCACTGGGAACTGGAAGCATACGCCTCCGGCGGCGCGACGCCCCATGAAGTGCTGCGCGCGGCGACGATTGGATCGAGTGAGGTGATTGGACGCGCGACGGAGTTGGGCAGTATCGAGGCGGGGAAGTTTGCGGACCTGCTGATTCTCGATCGGGACCCGCTGGCGGATATTACGAACACGAACTCACTGAGGTTCGTGATGAAGAATGGGCGGCTGTATGACGCGGACACGCTCGATGAAGTCTGGCCGCGGCAGAAGAAGCTTGAGGAGCAGTGGTTTTGGAAGGACACCCCCTAGCAAGTCCGCGCATACCACGCATACTCCAACGGACTCACGTGCGACTCGAACGCTTGCAACTCCCCGCGCCGAGTCGTCACGAACAAGCGGTGGAACTTCTCGCCGAGGTAATCCCGCATCACATTGCTCGATTCAAACTTCAGCGCTGCCTCCGGCCAAGTGATGGGCAGCGTAGTGACAGCGTCACGATAGGCGTTCCCGGCCACGGGCGCACCCGGATCAAGCTCGCGCTGTAACCCGTGATGAATGCCAGCAAGCACCGCGGCCGTCAGCAAATAAGGATTCGCATCCGCGCCAGCAACGCGATGCTCGATGCGACGATTCTCTGGCGTACTGGCCGGGATGCGCAGGGCGACGCCGCGATTATTCACGGCCCAGCTTGGGTTCAGTGGCACATAAGACTCCGACCGATAGCGCCGATATGAATTCGCGGTCGGCGCGAAGATCAGCATCGCGTCCGCCATCGTCGCGGCCAATCCACCGATCGCATGTTTCAATTGAGCACTGCCGGTTGGATCGTCCGAAGCGAAAATGTTTCGACCGTCTCGATCGAGCATGCTCACGTGAATGTGAGCACCGCTGCCGGCGTGATCCATGTACGGCTTCGGCATGAACGTCGCTTCCATGCCGTGCCGGGCAGCCACGCCTCGCACCAGCCGCTTGAAGCGGATCGCTTGATCGCAGGCGAGTAGCGCGTCCGAAGAGTGGTTCAGATTCACCTCGAACTGGCCCGGGCCATATTCAGCCAGCGCGGTGCCCGAGGGAATCTGCTGAGCTTCGCAGGCGGCCGAGATCTCGGCGAGCACCGCCGAGTATTCATTCAAGTCCGCCATCGAGTTGATCTGCGTCAGATACTCGCGCCGACCTGTCTGCGGCAGGCGCGGCGGCTGCGCTCGGCCGTCCACGGTTCGCTCGGTGTCGAGCAAATAGAACTCCAGCTCGATCGCCACGACCGGCGTCAGCCCCAGTGCACTGAAACGCCTCAGCACATCGGCAAGCACATGGCGCGGATCGCCATAAAAAGGGGAGCCGTCGTGATCGACCATCGACACCTGCACCTGGGCGATGCCTTCGCCATCGCGCCACGGCACCGGGACCAAGGTGCCGTCGATGGGCAGGCAGCGGCGGTCGGCATCGCCTTCGTCGAAGCCGAGCCCCGTTTCCTGAATCGTGCCGCCGAGCACGTCGAGCGCGAACATCGAGCCGGGCAGCAGGAAGCTGCCGTGATACATCCCGGGCAGCTCATCGATAGTCACGCGCTTCCCGCGCGGGATTCCACACAAGTCAGCGAGCAGTACGTCGACAAAGCGCGTATGAGGGTATCGCTGACGAAAGGCGGTCAGCTGCACAGAGGGGTCACTGACCGCCATAAGGGTTTACCTGTTTAAGATTTGGAGGCGACGGGCGCGCTGTCGGCCCGCCCGCACGGCAGCGAGGATAGCCAGTGGCAACGAGCCTCGGCAAGGGGCCAGCCTGTAACGGGCCTCGTATAAGCCATTGAAGGGACTGGGTTTCGTCCCCATCATCCAATGCCGGACGGGCGGCTGGCCCTGGGTTGTGGTTAAATGATGCCTCGCGACCACGCCGCTGATGTGGCGGGTTGTTAAAGATCTTAAACGTGTCAACTCGTAGGCCCCTTATCGGTATTCCGGCAGACAGGCGTCTGTTGGGCCACCATTACTTCCACTGCGTCGGCGAGAAATATATCGCTGCGGTGGCGGAAGGCGCTCAGGCCGTCCCCGTCTTGATTCCTTCGCTTGGCGATGGCTTGGAAGCGCGTGAGCTGCTCGCGGACTTCGACGGAATCCTGCTCACGGGCAGCCCATCGAACGTGGAGCCGCATCGGTACAACGGTCCGGCGAGCGCTCCGGGCACATTGCACGACGCGTATCGGGATGCGACGACGTTGCCGATGATCCCGCGAGTGATCGAGGCGGGCTTGCCGCTGCTGGCGATCTGTCGTGGTTTCCAGGAGATGAATGTCGCGTTCGGCGGCACGCTCTGGCAGAAGCTGCATGAAGTGCAGGGCTACCGGAATCATCGCGAGGACACCGACGCGCCGCTCGATGAGCAGTACGGCCCGGCGCACGACATCGAGCTGACACCGAACGGGCTGCTCGCGCGCCTGTCGGGCGAGCAGCGCTTGAAAGTGAATTCATTGCACTCCCAGGGAGTGCAGACCCTGGGCAAAGGCCTCGTCGTCGAGGCGCGTGCCCCGGATGGAGTGATCGAAGCTTTTCGCGCGGCGGACGCACCGTCGCTCGCACTCGGGCTGCAGTGGCATCCGGAGTGGAAGTTCAAGGACAACTCTTTTTCGCGTGCGCTGTTCGCCGCCTTTGGCGAAGCCGCGCGCGAGCGTGCCCGCCGACGAGCGGCAAGGTGATTCGTATGAGCGCCATTCAACAATTTTTCAAAGAACACGGCATTTCAGAGTGCGAAGCCATCATCCCGGACATGGCCGGCGTGCCGCGCGGGAAGGTGATGCCGGCGGCGAAGTTCGCCGAGGAAGAAGGCATGCGCCTGCCGGAGAGCATCTTCCTGCAGACGGTCACGGGCGATTACCCCGCCGACGACCGTGCTATCAGTCCATCGGAAATCGATGTGGTGATGAAAGCCGATCCGAGCTCCGTTCGTGTCGTGCCATGGGCCGCCGAGCCCACCGCACAGGTGATTCACGACAGTTTCTATAACGACGGCCGCCCGGTGACGATGGCGCCGCGCTACGTGTTACAGCACGTGCTCGAGCTCTATGCGCAGCACGGCTGGGACCCGGTCGTCGCCCCCGAGCTCGAGTTCTATCTGATCGAGCCGAACACCGACTCCGACTATCCCTTGAAGCCGCCGATCGGCCGCTCGGGCCGCCCCGAAATCGGCCGTCAGTCGTATTCGATCGCGGCGGTCAACGAGTTCGATCCGTTGTTCGACGACATGTATGCCTTCTGCGAGGCGCAGGACATCGAGATCGACACGCTGATTCACGAAGACGGCGCGGCGCAGATGGAAATCAATCTGCTGCACGGGAATGCGCTGTCGCTCGCCGACCAGGTGTTCCTGTTCAAGCGCACGGCGCGTGAAGCGGCGCTCCGTCACAAGATGTATGCGACGTTCATGGCGAAGCCGATGGCTCGTGAGCCCGGCAGCGCCATGCACATCCACCAGAGCATCGTCGACCGTCGCACCGGTAATAATGTGTTCAGCGACGCCGAAGGACGTCCTTCGCCGCTGTTCTTCTCGCACATCGCCGGCCTGCAGAAGTATCTGCCGGCCGCCATGTCGCTGTTCGCGCCGAACGTGAATTCCTATCGGCGCATCACGCGGCACTATTCCGCACCGATCAATACACAATGGGGTTATGACAACCGGACCGCGGGACTACGCGTGCCGGTGGCGAATCCCAAAAACCGTCGTGTCGAAAACCGGATCGCCGGCGCCGACGCGAATCCCTACCTGGCCATCGCAGCTTCGCTGGCGTGCGGCTATCTCGGCATGGTCGAAGGACTCAAGCCGAGCGAGCCCATCACCGGCAGCGCGTATGACTTGCCGTTCTCTCTTCCCCGCAACATCGAAGATTCGCTGCGGCTGCTGCGTGACTGCCGGCCGTTGATCGAGATCCTCGGCGAGCGCTTCGTCATCGCCTACGCGGCCGTGAAAGAGAACGAATACGAAACCTTTTTACAGGTCATCAGCTCGTGGGAACGCGAGCACCTGTTATTGAACGTGTAACACCTATGACTTACTTCCGTCGTTTCAGATAACCAGCCGATAACCAGCGCACCATCATGGCGTCCTCCATCCCCGAGCGCAGCACCACCGAGTGGCAGGCGCTCGATGCAGCCCATTACATCCATCCGTTCACGGACCATGCGGCGCTGAGCGAGAAGGGCACGCGGGTCATTACCCGCGCCGAGGGCGTGTACTTATATGAGTCGGGCGGCCGTCGCATTCTCGACGGCATGTCCGGCTTGTGGTGCGTGAACCTGGGCTATGGCCGGCGCGAGCTGGCCGAGGCCGCTTACAAGCAGATGCAGGAGCTGCCGTACTACAACAGCTTCTTCCAGGTCGCTCATCCGCCGGCGATCGAGCTGGCGCGATTGCTGTCGGAAGTGACGCCGCCGCAGTTCAAGCACGTGTTCTTCACCGGTTCAGGTTCGGAGGCGAACGACACCGTCGTGCGCACCGTGCGTCACTACTGGAACGTGCTCGGCCAGCCCGAGCGCAGCGTGATCATCAGTCGTCACAACGCTTATCACGGCAGCACCATGGCCGGCGCCAGCCTCGGCGGCATGAAGCCCATGCACGAGCAGGGCGGCTTGCCCATTCCTGGCATCGTGCACATCCGGCAACCGTACTGGTTCGGCGAAGGCGGCGATCTGTCGCCCGAAGAGTTCGGCCTGGTCGCGGCGCGTGCGCTCGAAGAAAAGATCCTGCAGATCGGTCCCGAGAAAGTCGCCGCGTTCATCGGCGAGCCCATCCAGGGTGCGGGCGGCGTGATCATCCCGCCGTCGACCTATTGGCCCGAGATCCAGCGCATCGTCGACAAGTACGGCATTCTGCTGGTCGCCGACGAGGTGATCTGCGGCTTCGGCCGCACCGGTCGCTGGTTCGGCTCGGAATATTTCGGGATCCGCCCCGATCTGATGCCCATCGCCAAGGGCCTGTCGTCGGGCTATCTGCCGATCGGCGGCGTCATGGTCGGCGATCGGGTGGCCGAGGTGATGACCACCCAGGCCGGCGAGTTCAACCACGGTTTCACGTATTCGGGGCACCCCGCGGCCTGCGCCGTCGCCTGCGCCGCCATCAAAATCCTGCGTGACGAGCGCATCGTCGAGAGGGTCCACGACGATGTGGGTCCGTATTTGCAACGGCGCTGGCAGGAACTGGCGAGCCATCCGCTGGTCGGCGAGGCGCGCATCGTCGGTTTGATCGGCGCGCTCGAGCTGGTGAAGGACAAAGCCAGGCGCCAGTTCTTCCCGGATCCTGGCGACGTGGGCGTGATCTGCCGCGACCTGTGCATAGCCAACGGCCTGGTGATGAGAGCGGTGCGTGACACCATGATCATTGCACCGCCTTTGGTCATCACGCACGCGCAAATCGACGAGTTGGTGGAAAAGGCGCGGCTCGCTTTGGATCAAACCCAACAGGAATTACAGCGCCAGGGCCGATTTTGATCCCAGCGCCGCGAGCTGCTGTGCCCTGCAGATTCAACAAGAGTAGGTTGTAGCCCCACGCCCCTTTTCTGCGTTACCCTCCCGCGCACAAACCACCGTTGCGGGGAGAAATCCTGATGAGTAGGGCGTTCAACAGTACACTGCGCGCCGGGCTGGCCGTGACCGCGATCGCTCTGGCGGTCGCTGCTTGCGGCAAGAAGGAAGAAGCACAACAGGCCGAGGCTCCAGGCGCCGCTGCCGCCGAAGAAAAGGTCCTGCACGTTTACAACTGGTCGGACTACATCGCCGAAGACACCATCAAGAACTTCGAGGAGAAGACCGGCATCAAGGTCACCTACGATGTCTTCGACTCCAACGACATGCTCGAGACCCGCCTGCTGGCCGGCAACTCCGGCTTCGACGTGGTGGTGCCGTCGGCCTCGTTCCTGGAGCGCCAGATCAAAGCCGGCGTGTTCCAGAAACTGGACAAGTCGCAGCTGCCGAACCTGGCCAACATGGATCCGGACATTCAGCAGCGCGTCGCGCTCCACGACCCGGGCAACGAACATTCGGTGACCTACCTGTGGGGCACCACCGGCATCGGCTACAACGTCGACAAGGTCAAGAAGATCCTG
Source organism: Steroidobacter agaridevorans (assembly GCF_009932555.1). GTDB lineage: Bacteria > Pseudomonadota > Gammaproteobacteria > Steroidobacterales > Steroidobacteraceae > Steroidobacter > Steroidobacter agaridevorans. The sequence goes on along the minus strand of NZ_BLJO01000013.1, from coordinate 8,566 downwards.
GGCGATACGCCGCTCGATTCCTGGAACCAGATTTTCGATCCCAAGGAAGTCGCCAAATTCAAAGACTGCGGCATCTCGGTGCTGGACGCGCCGGATGAAATCCTCAAGGTCGTGCTGCAGTGGATGGGCCGCGATCCGAACAGCCAGAAGGACGAGGACCTGACCGCCGCCGCCGAGAAGCTGCAGCTGATCCGTCCTTACATCCGCAAGATCCACTCGTCGCAGTACATCGACGATCTCGCCAACGGCGATCTGTGCATCGCCATCGGCTGGAGCGGCGACATCCTGCAGGCCCGCGACCGTGCCGCCGAGGCGGGTCAGGGCGTGAAGGTCGCGTACTCGATTCCGAAGGAAGGCACCATCGTGTGGTTCGACATGCTGGCCATCCCCGCCGACGCCAAGCATCCGAAGAACGCGCATGCCTTCATCAACTATCTGATGGAGCCGCAGGTCGCCGCCAACAACTCCAACTTCGTGAACTACGCCAACGCCAACGCCGCGTCGTTCGCGATGGTGAACGACACGGTGAAGAACGATCCGGGCGTGTATCCGACGCCGGAAGTGAAGGCCAAGTTGTTCCCGTCGCTGGCTTACGGCGAGCAGGCCACCGCCACGATGGCGCGCCTGTGGCAGAAGTTCACCACCGGCCAATAACGGACCGCGCCGATACTTCATGGCCACGAATCCGCGGCCCCAGCAACAGCTTGCGGTCTGGAACGATCCGCAAGCTGTTCCTTACGTGCAGATCGATCGCGTCACCAAACGATTCGGTGACTTCGTCGCGGTCAACAATGTCTCGCTGAAGATCTACAAGAAAGAGCTGTTCTGCCTGCTCGGCGGCTCGGGCTGCGGCAAGACCACGCTGCTGCGCATGCTGGCGGGCTTCGAGGAGCCCACCAGCGGCAAGCTGTTCATCGACGGCGTCGACATGACCGGCATCCCGCCGTACGAGCGTCCGGTGAACATGATGTTCCAGTCGTATGCGCTGTTTCCGCATATGACGGTGGAGCAGAACGTCGCGTTCGGCTTGAAGCAGGACGGCCTGCCCAAGGACGAAATCGCCACGCGCGTCGACGATATGCTCAAGCTCGTGCGGCTTCAGCAGTTTGCCAAACGCAAACCGCATCAGCTCTCGGGCGGCCAGCGTCAGCGCGTCGCTCTGGCGCGTTCGCTGGTGAAGCGTCCCAAGCTGCTGCTGCTCGATGAGCCGCTCGGCGCGCTCGACAAGAAACTGCGCGAGCACACGCAGTTCGAGCTGGTGAATCTGCAGGAGCAGCTCGGCGTCACGTTCGTGGTCGTGACTCACGACCAGGAAGAAGCGATGACGCTGTCGTCGCGCATCGGCGTGATGAATCAGGGCGAGATCATCCAGGTCGGCACGCCCAAGGACATCTACGAATATCCGAACAGCAAGTTCGTCGCCGAGTTCATCGGCAACGTGAACATGTTCGAAGGCCGGCTGATCGAGGACGAGCCGGATCACGTGCGCATCGATTCGCCCGAGCTGGGCGGCACCATCTATGTCGATCACGGCGTGAGCTCCGCGCCCGATGCAACAGTGTTCGCCGCGATTCGGCCCGAGAAATTCAATATCTCCGTCGAGCGGCCAAATCAGACCGACAACGTCGTGCAAGGCACGGTCAAGGAGATCGCCTACATGGGCGACATGTCCGTGTACCTGGTGCAGCTCGCATCCAACAAGATGGTGCGGATCACGCAGCCCAATACTTACCGTCATGCCGAAGATTCCATCACCTGGGATCAGACGGTGTACTTGAGCTGGCATGCCTCCAGCCCCGTGGTGTTGAGCGAATGAGCGCGCGTGCTGAAGCGCCGCGCCGGCATCGGCACAGCGCGGGGGTTCAGCTCATCCTCGATTTCCTGAACAGGCTGCCGCCGTATCGCTGGACGCAGTCGCGGCTGGTGCGCTGGGGAATCACCGGCCGCACGGCGGTCACGGCGATTCCCTATCTCTGGCTGCTGCTGTTCTTCCTGGTGCCGTTCATCATCGTTCTGAAGATCGCGTTTTCCGAAGCGCGCATCGGCATGCCGCCGTATGCGCCGCTGTTGACCTGGATCGACGGCAGCGTCGCGCAGGTCAACTTGCAGCTGAAGAACTTCGCGAACATGTTCCAGGACAGCCTGTACGCGAAGGCGTATCTCAACTCGATCAAGGTCGCGGCGGTTTCTACCCTGTTCTGCCTGCTGATCGGCTACCCCATGGCATATGCGATCGCCCGCGCGGAGTCCAAGTGGCGTCACATCCTGTTGATGCTGGTGATCCTGCCGTTCTGGACGTCGTTCCTGCTGCGGGTGTACGCGTGGATCGGCATCCTCAAGAACAACGGCCTCATCAACAATTTCCTGATGTGGACCGGGCTGATCGACGAGCCCATCGTGATGTTGCAGACGGATTTCGCGATCTACGTCGGCATCGTTTATTCGTATCTGCCGTTCATGATCCTGCCGCTGTACTCCAACCTGGAGAAGATGGACCTGACCTTGCTGGAAGCGGCGGCCGATCTCGGCGCGCGGCCGTTCAAGACGTTCATGACGATCACGCTGCCGCTATCCCTGCCGGGCATCATCGCGGGCTCGATGCTGGTGTTCATCCCGGCGGTCGGCGAGTTCGTGATTCCGGAGCTGCTGGGACCGTCCGATTCGCTGATGATCGGCAAGGTGCTCTGGCAAGTGTTCTTCACCAAGCGCGACTGGCCCGCCGCCAGCGCGGTGGCGATTGCGTTGCTGTTGCTGCTGGTCATTCCGATCGTCTTGTTGCAGCGGGCCCAGGCCGCTGAAGCCCGCGGAGCGCACCGATGAAACAGTCATCGACGTTCCGCCTGTCCGTGCTGGTGTTCGGCTTCGCGTTTCTTTATATCCCCATCCTGTCGCTGATCGTTTACTCGTTCAACAAGTCGCGACTGGTCACGGTGTGGGGCGGCTTCTCGACCCAGTGGTACGGCCGGCTGCTCGATAACCGTCAGATCCTGGACGCCGCGTGGCTGTCGGTGAAGATCGCCGCGACCAACGCGACCGGTGCGGTCATTCTCGGCACGTTAGCGGGCCTCGCATTGGCTCGTTTCGGCAGGTTTCGCGGTCGCACGTTGCTGTCGGGCATGACCACCGCGCCGCTGGTGATGCCGGAAGTCATCACCGGCCTGTCGTTGTTGATGCTGTTCGTGGTGCTGGACAGCGCGTTGAAACAGGCGTTCGGCTGGAATCTCGAGCGCGGCTTCACGACCATTACCATCGCTCACATCACTTTGACCTTGGCGTATGTCACCGTCATCGTGCAGTCGCGTTTGTCTTCGCTCGATGACTCTTTGGAAGAGGCGGCGATGGATCTGGGCGCGCGGCCGGCGAAGATCTTCTTCGTGATCACCTTGCCCATCATCGCGCCGGCGCTGGTTTCCGGCTGGCTGCTGGCGTTCACGATTTCGCTGGACGACCTGGTGATCACCAGCTTCGTGTCCGGGCCGGGGGCGAGCACGCTGCCCATGGTGATCTTCTCCAAGGTCCGTCTGGGCGTGAGCCCGGACATCAACGCGCTGGCGACGATCATCGTGTTGCTGGTCACCATCGGCGTCATCGCGGCGGGCATCTTCATGGCCCGCCAGGAGAAACGCCGACAGCGTGACATGCAGATGGCCGCCGCGGCTAAATAACCGGCCTGCTATCGCCGACGCTCCGGGCGCCGGCAACAATGCTCGCCTGATTTTTCATGGGGGCGGAATGAACATCCGTTCGAAACTGCCGCATATCGGCACGACGATCTTTACCGTGATGACCAATCGCGCCCGCGAGCTGGGCGCGATCAATCTGGCGCAGGGTTTTCCCGACTACGACGCGCCGACGCGACTGAAGGATCTGCTCGCTCTGCACGTCGCGGCGGGTCAGAACCAGTACGCACCGATGATCGGCGTTGCCGAGCTGCGCGAACAGATCGCGCTCAAGCTGGGGGCGAGCTACGGTCGCGTGCCCAATCTCGACAGCGAAATTACCGTGACGCTCGGCGCGACCGAGGCCATCTTCTCCGCGGTGGTCTCGCTCGTGCATCCCGGCGAGGAAGTGATCCTGTTCGATCCTTCCTACGATTCGTACGCGCCGGCAGTGATCTCCGCGGGTGGACGCCCGATTCACATTCCGCTCGATCCGCCGAAGTTCCAGATCGACTGGGATCGCGTGCGCGCCGCGATTACGCCGCGTACGCGGCTGGTGATGATCAATACGCCGCACAATCCAGTGACGACGGTGATCCCGCGCAAGGAGCTGGATATCCTGGCGGAGATCCTGCGGCCCACGGACGCGCTCGTGATTTCGGATGAAGTGTACGAGCACATGATTTACGACGGCGCTCGTCACGCGAGCATCGTCGAGCATCCTGAGTTGTATGAGCGCGGCGTCGGCGTCTTCTCCTTCGGCAAGACGATGCATGCGACGGGATGGCGGGTCGGTTACGCCGTGGCGCCGCCGGATATCACTCGTGAGATCCGGCGCGTTCATCAGTTCAATACGTTCAGCATCGCGCATCCGCTGCAACTCGCGATTGCCGACTTTCTCAAAGAAGTGCCCGAGCACAATGCCGGGCTCGGCGCGTTCTACCAGGCCAAGCGCGATCGTTTCCTCGAGCTGCTGCGCAACTCCAGTTTCAGCTGGACTCCAGCAGCCGGAAGTTATTTCCAGCTGCTGGATTTCAGCGCCATCACCCGACAATCCGACGTCGATTTCGCCGACCGCGTGTTGCGCGAGGCCGGCGTGGCCTCGATTCCTATCTCGCCGTTCTACGTGTCGCCGCCGAAGCTCAGCGTGCTGCGCTTCTGCTTTGCCAAGAACGACTCGACCTTGGAAGAAGCGGCCGAGCGGCTCTGCAAGCTTTAGCAGAGACCACTGCGGCCGGTCTTCCCGGACGCTCGATACACGTCCGCCACCGAGACGCTGCGAACGCCCGGCGGGAACAAGCTGCCGGTCAGCTCATCGCATCGGGCCCGATCCTCGACCAGTCGCTGCATCAGCGCCAACGCCTCGGTGCGAGTCAGCAAACGAGTGCGCACGGCGGCAAAGCAACGACCCGGCCGCAGCAACGCCTCGTCGACGTCGGAGACGTTCGGCAAGTTGGTCGTGAAGATGATCTTACGACCCTGCGCACGAACCACGCCGTCGGCGATCGCCAGGAAGCGATGCAGATCGTGGTTGCCGCTGCTTCGCGCCAACAACAGATGATCGGCATCCTCGATGACGAACGCGTCATGCTGGCCAGTGATGAAGTCGACGAAGATCTCGTCGCTCTCCAACGCCTTCTTGTCGCCCGTGTACATCACTTCCGCGCTGTCGCCCTTGCGCTCGGACATCGCACCAAGGATGGTTCGCACCAGCTTGGTCTTGCCCGTGCCCGGCGGGCCCAGCAACAACAGCACGGTCTCGTCCGCATCCAGATAGTCGCGGATGAAGCTGCGCACCGGCCGGTCGAAGGCCGGATAGGCCTCGTCGTGCAGGTCGTCGTTGGCCAGCTCGTCGAACGTCGTGAAGTTCAGCCCGGAGCGACTGTCCATGAAGTTCCAGGAAAGCGTGAACATGCGCTGACGCGCGAACGCCTCGCCGATGATCTTCAGCAGCTTCTCGCGTGTCTCCTCGATGCGAGCCACGCTCTCGGTCCAGATGTTGAAACCGCAGGACACGAACATGCCGGTGCGCCAGCCTTCGGCGCTGATGAAGATCCCAGGCCCTTCCAGCAACAGGCTGCCGGCGCCCAAACGACAGGCGCTCAGCCCCGAATGCAGGGCGAGATCGTCGAACAGCTCTTCGAGCTTGCGTTGCGACGCGTAACGTACGTGGCGATACACCGGATACTTCGCCGCGATGTTCTCGAGCGCACGGATGGCGCGCGCCTTGAGAATGGTCTCGGGGAACCGGTGGATCTCGTGATGAAAATTCAATCCGACCGCCAGCGCGCTGTGCTCAGCCGCGCCGCGCTCGGGATTCAGCTTGTGAATGCTCATAAAGTGGTTGCGAATTCAAAGTTCAAACGCCAGAAAAAACAAAACCCCTGGCAGGTTTCCCGGCCAGGGGTTGTGGGAGCCAAAGGCTCGCACCAGCATTTTCGACTGACTTGGCGGGAGCAAGCGCGCTCCGCAAGGCATCTCGCGAAACTAACGCTCGTGTTTGTTGATATCGAGGTTGAGACTGGGCGGTGCGAACATTGATCGGCTCCTTGAGGCCGTTGTGAACTCGGGGCGCGCATCCTACTCGCGGCGGCGCCCGTGTCAACGATTTTTCCACGAACACTGGCGATGAGGGGATTTGCGCCGTATCTTCTCAGTCATGAGCGCGCTTAATGTCACATTGATCCAGACCGATCTGGCCTGGCACGACCCGGCGGCCAATCGCACGCGCCTGCAGAAGCACTTCGGCGGGCTGGCGGGGCAGACCGATCTGATCGTGCTGCCGGAAATGTTCACGACGGGCTTCACCATGGAGGCGGAGTCGGTCGCCGAACCCGCCAACGGGCCGACCGTCGCCTGGATGAGTGAGCAAGCGGCTGCGATTGGGGCGGTCGTCACTGGCAGCATCGCGACTCGGGACGGGGATCGTTATTACAACCGACTCGTGTGGATGCGGCCCGATGGCACACACGAGGCGTATGACAAGCGCCATTTGTTTCGGATGGCGCATGAGCAGGATCATTACGCGGCGGGGTCTCGCCGACTTGTGGTCGAGCTGAAGGGTTGGAAGATCCTGCCGCTGGTTTGTTACGACCTGCGTTTCCCCGTATGGAGCCGGAACAAGATTGGCGGCGATGACGGTTATGACGTGCTGCTGTACGTCGCGAATTGGCCGGAGCGGCGGCGCTATCCCTGGCAGACGTTGCTCAAAGCCCGAGCCATTGAGAACCTGAGTTACTGCATCGGCGTCAATCGCGTTGGTAAGGACGGCACGGGCATCAACTACACCGGCGACAGCGCAGCGATCGATTATCTCGGCCAGCCGATGACGCCGCCGTCGGAGCAGGAATTCGTCACCACCGTGTCGCTGGACAAGACGGCGCTCGACGGATTCCGAGCCAAATTCCCCGCGCATCTGGATGCGGACGACTTTCATCTGACCGGGCTCGAGCCATGAAAATCTCCACTCGCTTGAATCACCCGCCGAGCGTCAGCGTGCCCGCCGACAATCGACCGCTGGTCGCGCCGATCTATCAATCCGTGAAGTTCACCTTCGATGACGTGGCCGAGGCGGAACGCCAGTCGCGGGGGCAGCGCCAAGGGTTCCAGTATTCGCGCGTGTCGAATCCGACGTTGGAGCAGTTGAGTCTCACGTTGGCGCAGTTGCAGGGGCGAGAGGAATGTTTGCTGACTGCGTCGGGGGTGGCGGCGGTCAATCTGGCGCTACTGGCGATGTGTAAGCAGGGTGATCATGTGGTGCTGTTCGCGGAGATGTATCAGCCGACGCGATACATGATCCGACGTTTGCTGGCCCGGTATGGCGTGACGCATACGATGCTGTCGATTGAAGATACCGTGGGTATCGAGCAGACGTTGGCGAGCAAGCCGACGAGAGTGGTGATTTTCGAGACGCCGACGAATCCGGTGCTGAAGATCGCGGATATCGAGGCGATTACTGCTGCGGCGAAGAGGCATGGTGCGTTGACGGTGTTGGATAACACGTTTGCGGGCTTTCACAATCACGGGCAGTTCGACATCGATGTGTTCGTGCATAGCTTGACGAAGTATGCGTCGGGGCATGGCGATGTGATGGGCGGGGCGGTGATCGCCCGGAAAGAGCTCATCGATAAGATGCGGACGGATTTCATCGTGATCGGCGCGACGCTGGATCCGCATACGGCGTTCTTGATCCAGCGTGGGTTGAAGACGTACGCACTTAGATATGAGCGGCAGTGCGCGAATGCGTTGGAGGTGGCGCGCTTTCTCGAGGGGCATCCGAATGTGGCGAGTGTTACGTATCCGGGCTTGAGTTCGCATCCGCAGTATCAGTTGGGACAGCGGCAGATGCAGGATTGTGGGTCGATCGTTTCGGTCGACCTGAAAGCGCAGGGCGTGGCGCCGGCGGCCTTTGCGAATGCGCTGAAGTTGTTTGCTATTTCCGCCAGCGTTGGCTCGACGGAGTCGCTGGTGCAGCCGGGGCAGTTGATGATGCCGCGAGATCTCAATGAAGCTGAGCAGGGATGGGCGGCGGTTTCTGATCGGACGATGCGGTTGTCGGTTGGGATCGAAGACGTTGAGGATTTGATGGCGGATCTGCAGCAGGCGTTGGCTTCGTCTTGAGGGCGTCGGTTGGCTGCTCTGCGTCGCTGTCAGAGGCCCCGATGGCCGCGTCGGCGGCGGCGGGCCTAGCTCTGCGCTGCTGTCCAAAGCCTCGGTAGCTGCGTTGGGGGCAGCGGGCCTAGCTCTGCGCTGTCGTCAGAGGCGTTGGTGGCCCGCGGCGTCGGGAACGTCCTAGGTCTTCCCGGCACCGTGCTCCCCGTCACTCGCGCTTCGCGCGGATTCCTTGGGTCCCGTCCCTGGGCGCACTGCTCCGACAAGGTCCCTCTTGTTCGAAGCTGCCGGGAAGA
>NZ_BLJO01000012.1 GCF_009932555.1 Steroidobacter agaridevorans | reverse complement strand
ATCACCTTGGTCAGCGCGGCCGTCAACGTGGTCTTGCCATGGTCGACGTGGCCGATGGTGCCTACGTTCACGTGCGGCTTGGTGCGTTCAAACTTCTCTTTGGCCACAGCGGCGTTCCTCTATCTAGGTTCACTTATTCGAGATGGCAAACACGAACCAGTCAACATGGCGAGTGGAGCTCACGACCGGGATTGAACCGGTGACCTCGTCCTTACCAAGGACGTGCTCTACCAACTGAGCTACGTGAGCGACCCTTCAACTATTACCTGTCTAACTTCTTATATCCGCCGTACTCGACTCATCGCGGTAAGCGCAATGGAGCGGGTGATGGGAATCGAACCCACACCATCAGCTTGGAAGGCTGAGGTTCTACCATTGAACTACACCCGCCTCGAGGAGTGGTGGAGGGGGTAGGATTCGAACCTACGAAGGCATAAGCCAGCAGATTTACAGTCTGCCCCCGTTGGCCGCTTGGGTACCCCTCCGCGGACATAAGAGCCGGGCATTCTCTTCGCCAACCTATTGAGTGTCAACAGCAACCAAGGGTTGTTTGACGCCTCGAAGCAAAATTCCTGCTTAAGTCATCTCGCCGGGCGCCGATACAGGGCCCGACGGCGCCATTCGGGCGCGTCCCGTATTCGAAACGCAGCTCATGGACACTGGTTATGCTGCCCCAGGACCTCGAACAACGCTTGAGAGCGCAGGTCGATTTTCCCAGTCCGCCGCAGGTCGCGACTGAGATCATCGCGCTCGCGCGCGATCCGGACATCGAGATGGCCAAGGTGGCCACCGCCGTCGGCCGCGATCCGGCCATGACGGCCAAGATCCTGCGCATCGCGAACTCGGCATTTTACGCACAACGCCGCCCCAGCCAAAACCTGCGTCAGGCGCTGGTCATCATCGGCCTGAACGCCGCGCTGACCCTCGCCCTGAGCTTTTCGCTGGTTTCCTCGATGCGCGCACTCCGCGCAACCGGCATCGACTACAGCCGTTTCTGGCGCCGCGCGCTGTTGGCCGCGACCGCTGCCCGCGCTTTCGGCGAAAGCGCAAAAACCGGGCATCAAGAAGATGTTTTCCTGGCAGCGATGCTTCAGGACATGGGCGTGCTGGCGCTGGACCGCGCCGCGCGCGATTTCTACAGCCAGCTGCCGCAGAAAGCGACGCATGCCGACTGGGTGGCCTACGAAATCGCCAAGCTCGGCAAGGACCACTCCTACTACACCGCGATGATGTTGCGCGCCTGGAATCTGCCCGAGCGGCTGTGCAAGCCGGTCGAGGCCAGCCATTCGCCGCAGATGTTCGCGTGGACCACCGAGGAAGGTCAGTTCGCGCGCTGCGTCGCGCTCGGCAGCGATCTGGCCGAGGCGGTGCTGTCCCCGGATCGGGCGAACTCCGTGCCCGCGCTCGCCCAACGCGCGCATCGCCTGCTGAGCATGAGTCACGAGCACTTCAACGAAGTGGTCGCGCGCATCCTCAGTCTGATTCCCGAAACGGAAGCCCTGTACGAAACGCCCATCCTCGAAGCGGATGACGCCGAGAACCTGCTGGCGGAAGCGCGCGAGCTACTGGCAGTCAGGAATCTGCATGCCCTGCAGGAAGTCACCAACCTGCAAGCCACGACCAGCGCCCTGCAGACACGCACCGAAGAAGCGGAAGACTCGAGCCGCCGCGACCCGCTGACTGGCGTACTCAACCGCCCGTGGCTGGATCGCATGCTCGATCGCGAGTTCACACAAGCCGTGGTGTTCGGCCGTGACTTGAGCGTCGCGCATATCGATCTCGATCGCTTCAAGCTGATCAACGAGAAGTACGGCACACCCATCGGCGACAAAGTTCTGCACAGCTGCGCGCAAGCCATTCAAGGCGTGGTCCGCGGCAGCGACCTCGTCGCGCGCTTCGGTGGCGAGGAATTTATCGTTGTACTGCCGAGTACGGATCGCGCGATTGCGCGCCAAGTCGCGCAACGCATTCTCGCGGCGCTCGCGGGTGCTGAACATGGAGGTGACAGCGTCGCGGGTGTTCACGTGACCGCATCGATCGGTGTCGCGACATATACGACCAATCAGCGCTTCCCCAGCACGCTTGCGCTGCTGGAAGCTGCTGACCATGCGCTCTACGCCGCGAAGCTCTGCGGCCGCAATCGCGTGGAATGTTACGACGAGCTGCCGACTTCGCGTCGCAGCTCGGGTGCCGCCCGCACCTAACGCGCCGCAGTCGGCGCGAGGTCAACGAGTTCGACCCGGCTCGCGTCGAACGACTCTCCCAAGAATCGGCTGCCCACGCGGGCAAAGCGTTCCGGGCTATCCGTTGCTTGCAGAATGGGCGCTGACGGCCGGTCCTGCGCGTCCGTGCGCCCCCGGCATTCGGGCATCCTGCCCAGCACCGGTCCCGCCGTATTCAACAATCCCCGATCGATCAACTCCGCCTGTACCGCGCGCGCCGTCGTTTCCGCAGAATCGACGATAGTGATGGCCGGCCCGATGACCGCGCGCAACGCCGCTGCGAGCACTGGGAAGTGCGTACAGCCGAGCAACAACGTGTCGATCTGCGAATCGTTACGAAACAACTCGTCAACATAACGATGCGCGATCGCTTCGGCGATGGCGCCGTCCGTCCATCCCTCCTCCGCCAAAGCCACGAACAGCGAACACGCCTGCGCACTCACTTGCGCGTTCGGCTCCAACCGAGCGATTGCGCGCTGATAGGCGCCGCCGCGCACCGTGCCTTCCGTCGCCAGCACCGCGATGTGGCCGCTCTTCGATGCCGCGCATCCCGCAATCGAGCCCGGCTCGATCACGCCGATCACCGGCATGGGCGCGAAGCGCTCACGCAACGGTTCGACCGCGACCGAAGACGCGGTGTTACAGGCGATCACCAGATACTTGATGCCCTGGTTGACCAGAAACTCGGCGGCCTGGATCGAATAGCGCAGCACCGAGTCGCCGCTCTTCGTGCCATACGGCAAGCGCGCCGTGTCGCCGAGATAAATGAATTGCTCATTGGGCAGGCGTTGTCGAAGTGCGCGGAGCACGGTCAGCCCGCCGACACCGGAGTCGAACACCCCGATGGGGAGCGCATTTGCTTTGGTCATGAAGGCAGGAAAGCAGTCGTTAAAGGGGCTCGTCACCGATCAGGCGAGCATAAGTGGCCGCGTCGATGTTGCTGCCACAGACGATCAGTCCGACCCGCCGGCCGCGCAGTCGTTCCTTGAGAGGGCCGAGTAGCGCCGCGGTCGCCGCCGCACCCGCGGGTTCGACCGCAAGCTTGGCATTTCGAAGCAAGAACCGCATGGCCGCGCGCATTTCACCATCGCTGATACGAACCAGCCCGTCGACATTGCGATGACACAGCGCGAACGAGATCGGCAAGGCATAAGGCGCGCCCAAGCTGTCGGCGATGGTCGCGACCCGCTCGATGGAACGCGGCTCACCCGCCGCGAAACTGCGATGCATGCTGTCCGCGCCTTCCGGCTCGACACCAAAAACCTCGCAACGAGGCGACAGTAACTTCACCGCGGAGGCGATGCCAGCGCACAAGCCGCCGCCGCCAATGGGAATGATGACCGCATCGAGGCCGGGAATCTGCTCACACAGCTCGAGCCCGACGGTCGCAGTGCCGAGCGCCGTCGTGCGGCCTTCGAACGGATGGATCAGCGTACGGCCTTCCTGTTCCGCGAGGCGAGCTGCCAACTCGAATCCGGCGTGGGCATTCTCCGCGAACACCACTTCAGCACCGAAGGAGCGACACAGTTCGACACGCAACGGGTTGGCCGACGCAAACATCACCACCTTGGCGCTGACACCCACCGTCGCCGCGGCGAACGCGACGGCGGCCGCATGGTTGCCGGCGCTGACCGCCGTAACACCTTGCTTCCGCGCGTCCTCCGACAGCGCCAGCACGTTCAACAGGGCGCCGCGCGCCTTGAACGTACCGGTCCGCTGGAACAACTCCAGCTTCAACCACGTCTCGGTAGTGGCATCCAGTACTTGCTCGACCTCGGGGCTCTGCAATCGATGCACGGGCGTCCGCACGACGTGATCGGCGAGCTGGCCCGCGGCCAGACGTATTTCGTCAAGTGTGAGCGCTGACACCATGCTCGGTTACCTAGGTGAATACATCAGTAGAACGAAGGTGCATATTGTGCGGGTGACATTGTGCCGTGCCAGCCAGACAATGAGTCGACATAACGCCTGTTTATTGGGCTTCGCACGCGCTTTCGAGCGCGGCATAATGATCGCGCACAGAACGCATCGGGGAGTTTGAGCATGGAGCGACGTCTCCATACACGTCATAGAGCGCGTACCGCCGTCTACGTTTCCGTCCCCGGACGTCCCGGCAAGCTGTGCCGCGCGCGCAACTTGAGCGCGAACGGCGTCTTCATCGAAACCGAGAACCTGGGATTGAAGAAAGGCGCGACCGTGCACCTCGCGTTCGCGATCAATCTCGGCGTCGTCACCAAGATCCATCGGCGTACCGCCATCGTTGCGCACGTGTCCAAAGGCGGCACGGGCCTGATGATGGAAAGCCTGACGGGTACGCGTTAACTGACTCTCGCAGACGAGCGATCACCTCGTCTGCGTCACCATGGCGCGCATGTCGGCCCCAACGGTCCGCGCCGCGCCGAACAACGATCCCGCGCACAACAACATCAGCAGCGGGATTACATACATCGCACTGTGCAGCCCGGACGCGCGGAACGTGTCTTCCATCGCAGTCGCGCCCGCATTCACCATTGCTTGATGGGCGAAGTAATCGCTCAGCGCGCCCATGACGGTCGAGCCGAAGCTCGCGCCGAGTACGTACATCGCGAAGAAGTACAACGACACCGCCGTGCCGCGCAGGTTGGGCGCGACCACATCTTGAATCGCGCTGTACACCGTCGAGTAATACGCGAATGACAGCGCGCTCGACGCTCCCATCAAGATCGTAAACACGACCACACCGCCCTTCGGCTGCTGAAGCGCCATGAACACGCACGGCGCCGCGAACAACAACGCGAATGCGGCGATCAACACGCGACCGTTCGCTCGCTTCGTACGCAGGCGATCGCCGAGCCAGCCGCCCAACAGCAGTCCGATGGCGCCCGTGAGTCCCAACGAGAACGCCGAGATCATGTTCGCGTCCCGCAATCCGAGCTCGTGGAAACGTTGCAGAAACGGCGTCTGAAACACGTTCACCGCGTAGGCGTTGAAGTTGTACAGCAGACCCGACAGCACGATCCACCACAGCGTCTTGATCCGCATGACGCTGCGAAATGGCGAACCCGGCAACGCCAGCGAAGTGCGCTGCTCGACGCCGCCGCGCGGCGGCTCTTTGATAAACAGTGCGAGCACCGCGAGGATCAAACCTGGCAGGCACGCCACGAAGAAGGCTGTCCGCCATCCCCACTTCTGGCCGATGTAGCCCGACAGCATATAAGCCGCGAACAAACCGAACGGCAGGCCGAGCATGAAGATCGCCATCGCTCGCGCGCGACGCTCGGGCGGATACAAGTCGCCGATCAACGATTGCCCCGCCGGCGCGCAGCTCGCCTCGCCGATGCCGACGCCGATGCGCGTCAGCAGGAAAGATGTGTAGTTCCACGCCAGGCCGGACGCGGCCGTGAGCACGCTCCAGAAGGTCACGCCGATGGCGATCAAACGTGTCCGCAGCCAGTTGTCGGTAAGCCGTCCCAGCGGCACGCCGACGGCTGCATACACCAAGGTGAATACGGTCGCGACCAGGCCGAGCTGCGTATCGTTGAGCCCGAACTCGACGCGGATCGGCTCGCCCAACGCGCCGGCAATCTGCCGGTCGAAGAAATTCATCAGGTTGATGCCGAACAGTACCGCCAGCGCGAAGCGCGCGTTGCTCTGCTGTTCGGTCACGGATGCCCCCGGTTCTCGATGAAATCTTGGTGTTGCCGCGAGGGTACCATCCGTGCCCGCGGCCTGGTGGGCAAAGAATTGTGGAACGACACGCTCCCAACGTGTGCCAAATGCGGAACCGGGATGAGATGATGCCGGGGTGACAGCCGCCCCCGTTTCAATGACCGCCAATGCCCTCGCCGACGGCGCCGATCTGTTCGCCGCGCTCAAGACTCGCTTTGGTTTCAGCTCGTTCCGCCCCGGCCAGGAAGCGATCGTGCGCGATGCGCTCGCGGGTCGCGACCTGCTGGCCATCATGCCCACCGGCGGCGGCAAATCGCTGTGCTTTCAGCTGCCTGCGGTTCTGCAACCCGGCATCACGCTGGTGATCTCGCCGCTGATCGCGTTGATGCAGGATCAGGTGCGGCTGCTACAGGACAACGACATCCCGGCGACGTACATCAACTCCAGCCTCGAGTCGAGCGAAGTGAGCGCGCGCCTGCGAGGCGCGGCGCAAGGCGAGTACAAACTGCTGTATCTCGCGCCCGAGCGATTGTTACAGTCCGGCTTCTTCGATGGCGTACTGACGCGCCTCGCCGGCGGCCGCGGCATCAACGCTTTCGTGGTCGATGAAGCGCATTGTGTGTCCGAATGGGGCCACGATTTCCGTCCGGAGTATCGACAGCTCGCCGCACTTCGACGTCGATTCGAACACATTCCGTTATTCGCATTCACTGCCACTGCCACGCCGCGCGTCCGGCAGGACATCATCAATCAGCTGGCGTTGCACGATCCGGCGGTTCATGTCGCGAGCTTCAACCGCCCGAATCTGTACTACGGCGTGCGCCCGAAGAACAAACGCACTTACGACGAGTTGCTCGCGCGAGCGCGCGAAGACAGCGCAGGCATTGTGTACTGTCTGTCGCGCAAGCGCGTCGACGAGCTCGCGCTGCAATTGCAATCCGACGGCATCGAGGCTCTGCCCTATCACGCCGGTCTCAGTGCCGAACAGCGCCGTCGCAATCAGGAAGCTTTCATTCGCGACGACGCGCGCGTGATGGTCGCAACGATCGCGTTCGGCATGGGCATCAACAAACCCGACGTGCGCTGGGTGGTTCACTACGATCTGCCGCGCACGCTCGAAAGTTATTATCAGGAGTCGGGCCGCGCCGGGCGCGACGGCGATCCCGCCGAATGCATTCTGTATTTCAGCGCGGCCGACATTCGCACTGCCGAGTTTCTGATTCAACAAAAGGTGGATCCCGACACCGGCGCGCCATTGGAGGACGAGCAGCGGCTGGCCCGACAACAGCTGCGCCAGGTGCTCAACTACGCCGAGTCCACCGAATGCCGCCGCGGAATCCAGCTGCGATACTTCGGCGAAGTGCTCCCCGATTCCTGCGGAAACTGCGACAACTGCCGCAACCCGCGCCAGCAGCAGGACCGCACGATCGAAGCGCAACAGTTTCTATCGTGCATCGCGCGGCTGGCACAACGACGCGAACGTTTCGGCGCCGCCTATCTGATCGACATCCTGCGCGGCAGTCAGTCACAGCGCCTGATCGACAATGGACATGCGCAGCTCAGCGTATACGGCATCGGCAAGCAGCACAGCGTCGACACCTGGCGCAGCGTCGCGCGCGCTCTGCTCCACCAGGGCCTGGCTCAGGAGACTCAGGACGGCTATTCGGTGCTGTCCCTCAACGCGGCCAGCTGGGAGGTCCTGCGCGGCGAGCGCAAGGTACACATTGCCGAGGCCCCCGCTTCACCACGGCGCAAGTCGGACGTGTCGGGCGGCGCCGACGACCTGCACGTGGCCGATCAGCCGCTGTTCGATAAGTTGCGAGCCTTGCGTAAAAAGCTGGCGGATCAGAGCGGGGTACCGCCTTACGTCATCTTCCACGACGCCACGCTGCGTGAGATGGTGCGCCGGGCGCCAGCCAGCCTGGAAGAATTTGCCACCATCCCGGGGGTTGGCCAGGCGAAACTGGCGCGCTACGGGCAGTTGTTCACGGACGAAATCCGCGCAGCCCGGTCATAGGTCTATAATCGCCGCCGCCTCAGCCGGCCGCCGGACGCGCGGCCCTCTTTACTATTGCTTACTGAGATCGCTTCGCTTTGACAGTCCAGAGACGACCGATGTTCATTCATGCCTCGGGTGAGTACCTGCCGGAACGGGTCGTGGACAACGACTACTTCTCGCGGCTGACCGGCCGGCCTTCGCCGTGGTTCGAGCAATTGACCGGCATCCGCCAGCGCCGCCGCGCCGGTGAAGGCGAGAATGCGAATTCGATGGCGATCGCAGCCGTCAAGCACCTGCTGCGCACGGGCGATGCGAACCTCGAGGATATCGACCTCATCATCGGCGCTTCCTACACGCCGTGGGACACCATTGGCACCATCGCTCACGTGTTACAGCGTGAGTTCTCGCTCGCCAACGCGCGCGCCATGTATTTGTCGACGGCCTGCTCGTCTTTCATCGACGCCATCGACATGGCATCGGCCTACTTCGCCTCCGGCCGCTCGACCAAGGCGCTGGTCGTGGCCTCCGAGCACAACAGCCTGTACTCCTCCGACGGCGACGAGAAATCCGGTCACTTGTGGGGCGACGGCGCGGCCGCACTGATTTTGGGCAACACGCCCGGCAAGCTGCAGCTGGAAGTGCTGGACACACATACCGTCGGTCTCGCGGATCGCGGCAAGGGTCCGTTCGGCATCACCATGGTCCCGCGCGATGGCGGCCTGGTCATGCATCATGGCAAGGACATTTTCGTGCACGCGTGCCGGGAGATGGCCGGCATGGCGCGGCTGCTCCTGGAGCGCAACAAGCTCACGGTGGGCGATGTGCGGCTGGTCATTCCGCACCAGGCGAACAAGCGCATCATCGATAGCGTCGCGGACGACCTCGGCCTGGCGCCACAACGGGTCGCGCTGACGATCGGCGAGCTGGGCAACACCGGCTGCGCGAGTGTCGCGATCACTTTGCATCGTTACGCGCACAAGCTCGAGCCCGGTGAATATGCGCTGCTGATCGCGTTCGGCGGCGGCTATTCGGCAGCCGGCGCACTCGTCCGGCGCGCGCCCTGACAAACTTCATGTCGCGCTCGCTCAGAGCGCGACATGCTCTCCAAACTGCGGCGGCTTCACGATCAACGCATCGCACGGCAGCTTCTCGAGCACATCCTCCGCCGTGCTGCCGACGAAAATCCGCTTGAGCCCACTGCGAGCGATCGCGCCCATCGTCATCACATCCGCATTGATGCGTTCGGCGGCCAGCGGCAGCATCTGACCGGGGCCGCCCAGTTCGAGATGAATGTTCTTGGGCGGAACGTCGTACTCGGCGACCAACGAGCTCACCAGCTCGCGGCGATTCTTTTCTTCGAGCGCCAGCTCCTCCGGCGCCGCCGCTGCAACGATCTGATTCACTGTTGTCGCTACGCCGATGATGGCCAGCGGCAAATAAACATGCGCCACGTGCAGCTCGCCGTGCAAGCGCTGCGCGATCAGCGATGCATGCTCGATGATCCAGTGATCCAGAATTTTCGGCTTGTCGTTGACATGACCGGGATCGACCGCCGCCACGATGCGCGGTGTTTCCGCCCATGGCGCGCCTTTGGTCAACAGCAACGGCACCGGACAGGCGCGAATCAACTGCCAGTCCGTATTGGTCAGAAACGTTCGCTGCGCGAGCGAATGATGATGCGTGTCCTTCACCACCAGATCGGCGCTGGTATGTCGAATGCGATCGATCAATCCGACGTGCAGCGGCTCGGCACAGACGGTTTCGGTCGTGACATCCAGACCGCGCTCACGTAACGGTGCGGCCAGAGATTCGAGCTCACCTTTGAGGTTCGTCGGCAGAGGCGCGTCGGGCTTCGAGCGCAGGTGTGACGACAAGCGCATCTCGCGTGCCGCCTTCGTATCGCAGACGAACAGCTCCAGCCGCGCGTTGAACTTTTCCGCCAGCAGCGCCGCTTTGTCGATCGATGGGTGCCCGGCCGCGGTCGGATCGACGATCACCAGAATTCGTTTGATGTAATCCATGGGCATGGATGTGCTCGCATTCATGACTGTGCCCTCCCGCTCAGTCTCGAATCGCACTGCCGCGCCCGGTATCGGGACAACCGCGTATCAGCTCCGGGCAAGCCCGCTGCGCTGGGCATCGCTCTGCGCCGGAGCCGACAATTCGTCGATTGCGTCGAGCAAGGCAGAAGTATCGACCGGTTTGCTCAGAAAGCGGCAATTCGGCACCGGCGTGCGCAACGAGCGCAACACCGACGGCAGATCGCCACTGAGCACGACGCCGGGAGCGTCATAACCGAGCCGCTGACGCAGCCGGGTCAGCAACTCCAGGCCGGTGTTGCGGCCGTCGAGATGATAATCGGCGACGATCACATCGCCGCGCTGGAATTTCGCGAACAGCGTCTCGGCCTCGGCGGCGGACGGCGCGCTCTCGACGTGAAAGCCTTCGAATCGAAGAAACAATTCCGTCGCCAGCCGCACGCCATCGTTGTCTTCGACCAGCAGCACTCGCGAGCGACGTGTCGCGCCGCCGGCGGGCTCGGCGCTAGCCGTCGAGTCCTCGGCCGCTTGCACCAACGTCAAATATTGGTTCGGAATGCTCACAACGGCCTGCGTACCCTCGCCGACCCGCGAGTTGATGCTCACGCTGAATCCCAAGAGTCGCGCGACTTCTTTGACGATCGCCAGGCCCAGCCCCACGCCCATGCGCTTGGCGCCCTGCGTGTCGACTTGATAGTACTCATCGAAGATGCGATCCAGCTTGTCGGCGGGAATGCCGATGCCCGTATCGCTCACGGTGATCGTGAGCGCGCTCGAGCCCGGCACGCAGCTGACTTTGACTTCCCCCTGATCGGTGTATTTCAAGGCATTGCCGACCAGGTTCTGTAACAACTGGTAGAACAGATTGCGATCGGTCGAAACGACCAACGCGGCCGGTTCGATGCGCAGCCTGATGCCACGCGCCTGCGCCACCGATTCGAACTCGGTGGTCAGCTGATGCAGCGTATCGGCAAGCGGCACATCCACGACCTGCGGCTCGATCGCGCCCGACTCCAGCCGGCTGATGTCGAGCAACGCGTTGAGCATGCGAGTCATGCCCTCGATCGCTCGCTCCTGCTGCTGTAACAGCTCGCGCAGATCGGGCCGCGAAATCTTGAGCATGGCTGCATTCAGCAGCCGGATGGTTTGAATGGGCTGACGCAAGTCGTGGCTGGCCGTCGCCAGAAAACGGCTCTTGGCCCGATTCGCCCGATCGGCTTCTTCGCGTGCGGCGATCAGCGCTTCATTGATCTGCTGCCGCTCGGTGTTGTCGCGGATCGCGGCCGCGACGAACAGGTTGCTGCCGATTTTGAACGGCGCCAGCCGGATGCCGGCCGCGAACTCGCTGCCGTCGGCGCGGCGTGCAAACAAATCGGCGATACGCGCGCCCATCTCTCGATTGCCCGGTTTGTTCAGATAAGCAGTCAGATGACTGACATGCTTGCCGCGCAGGCGCTCGGGAATCAGCGTCTCCAGCGGCTTGTCCAGCAACTGTTCCGGCGCATACCCGAACAGGTCCGTGACCGTCCGATTCGCGAAACGGATGCGGCCGCCGGCGTCGACCACGATCAACGCGTCCGGGGAAAAGCGCAACAGGTGCTGGGTGATATCGCTGAGCTGGTCCATCGTCATCTCGTCGTAACCGGAAAATTATGCCGCTTTTCACCACGGCACAACATCGATACCGATGGGGTCGCGGCTCTAAGGGGCGGGCGTAGTGAGTTCCGTGGAAGTCGCGGGTGTCGCTGGCCAGGGGTTGCGGCAGTCTGCTACCCATATGAAACTCCCGGAATCATGGCAATCCCGCTCCGCCCCGCCCGCGCCGCCGCCCAACGGCGACTCCATCATGTCCGCTGACAGCGATGCTTCCGGCGCGCCGGCGACGTCGCGGCTGCTGGAGCAATTGATGCAGATTGCGCGCACCTCGGCGCTGGAGGAGATGGCCAGCGGCTTTGCGCACGAGTTGAATCAGCCGATCGGCGCCATTGCCACGTTTGCGCAGGCTGCCGAGCGCATGCTGTCGCGTCCCGAGCCCATGACGGCGCAGGCGCTGGATGTCCTGCGCCACATCAGCAATGAAGCGCTCAATGCCGGACAGGGCATCCGACGCATTCGTAAATTGTTCAACGACGTGGCCGTGGCGCGCATCAACTGCGCCATGCCCGACGTGATCGCCGAGCTGATGCCAGTGCTGGAACTGCTGGCGAGTCGCGCTGGCGTGCACGTGGAAGCGGCGATCGATGAGGCGCTGCCGGTCGTTTCGGTCGATCGGCTGCGCATTCAGCATGTGCTCTACACGCTCGTGCAGAATTCGCTCGAAGCGCCCCGCCCGGCGCAGCGGCCGGCGCGCGTCCGCATCGAAGTCACTGGCGATCGTTACGCGGTGACGACTGCTGTGATCGATAATGGCGTGGGCTTGTCGACCGAGGCTCGCGCGCAATTGTTTCGTCCGTTTTTCACCACCAAGGATCAGGGCACGGGCTTGGGCCTGGCGTCCAGCCGCGCTATCGTCGAAGCGCACGAAGGCGCGATCGGCTGCGACGATGTCGAGGGCGGCGGCGCCAGGTTCTGGTTCAGATTGCCAGCGGCAGTTTGATAAGTATGACGGCTAACAAAACCACCCCTCGCAAAAAACCCACGGTCTACATCGTCGATGACGACGACGGCATGCGCCGCGCTTTGAGCGTGCTCATGTCGACGGTCGGCTACAACGCCGTCACCTTCGAGCGGCCCGCCGAATTCCTGCAAAAGCTCGATCCGAATCAGCCCGGCTGCCTGGTGCTCGACGTGCGCATGCCGGAAATGAGCGGACTGGAAGTGCAGCAGCAGCTCAACCGCAGCGGCTCGATGCTGCCCGTGATCCTCATCACCGGCCATGGCGACATTCCGATGGCGGTGCAGGCCATGAAAGATGGCGCATTCGATTTTCTACAGAAGCCGTTCCGCGACCAGGACCTGCTCGATCGCATCAACGGCGCACTGAAACAGGATGCCGAGAACCGCGAGACCGTCGAGCGGCACGCCGATCTCAAGCGTCGCAGCGAGTCGCTCACGCCCCGCGAGCGCGAAGTGATGGCACTGGTCGTCGATGGCCGCGCCAACAAGGTGATCGCCATCGACCTCGGGCTGAGCGAGCGCACCGTCGAGATTCACCGCGCCAACGTCATGGAAAAAATGCAGGCGCGCTCGGTCGCGCACCTGGTAAAGATGCACCTTACGCTGAATGGTGAAACTCTCGGCAATGGCTGACGATTAGCTAAGCATTGCCCGAGGGCCCGCCATGTCAGCCGATCCCACGCTCAGTCCTGAATATCTGACCCGGCTGCATGCCTACTGGCGCGCCGCCAACTATCTCGCGGTGGGTCAGATCTATCTGATGGACAACCCGCTGCTCGAAGAGCCGCTGCAGTTGTCTCACATCAAGCCGCGGCTGTTGGGCCACTGGGGCACGACGCCCGGGCTCAACTTCGTGTACGCGCATCTGAACCGCGTCATCCGCAAATACGACCTGGACGTGCTGTATGTAGCCGGCCCCGGGCATGGCGGACCGGCGCTGGTGGCCAATGTTTATCTCGAAGGCACGTACAGCGAGTACTACCCGAATGTCTCCGAGGACAAGGAAGGACTGCGCCGGCTGTTCAAGCAGTTCTCGTTTCCCGGCGGCATTCCCAGTCACGTCGCACCGGAAACGCCGGGCTCGATTCACGAAGGCGGCGAGCTGGGCTACGCGTTGTCGCATGCAACCGGCGCGGCGTTCGACAATCCCGACCTCATCGTGGCCTGCGTCATCGGCGATGGCGAAGCCGAAACCGGCCCGCTCGCGACCAGCTGGCACTCGAACAAGTTTCTGAGTCCGGTGCGCGATGGCGCGGTGCTGCCCATCCTGCATTTGAATGGCTACAAGATTGCCGGCCCGACGGTGCTCGCCCGCATTCCGCGCGAAGAGCTGACTCAGCTGATGCAGGGCTACGGCTACGAGCCGTTCTTCATCGACGAAGCCGATTCCATGGCGGCGACCCATCTCGCCATGGCTCGAACGATGGATCGGATGATCGAGCGCATCCGTGAGATCCAGGCGGACGCGCGCAAGAACGGTTTCAAACAACGGCCGCGCTGGCCCATGCTCGTGCTGCACACCCCGAAAGGCTGGACCGGCCCGGAGGAAGTGGACGGCGTGCCGGTGGAGAACAGCTGGCGCTCGCATCAGGTGCCGCTGGCAAAGCTCGCCGAGAAGAAAGATCACTTGCAGCAGCTCGAAGCATGGATGCGCAGCTACCAGCCCGAGGAGCTGTTTACTGCCGAAGGAAAATTGCAGCCCACGTTGCGCGAGCTCGCCCCGGTCGGCAAGCGCCGCATGGGCGACAACCCGCATGCGAACGGCGGGGTTTTGCTTCGAGATCTGCGCCTTCCGGATTTCCGCGAATATGCCGTCGAGCTGCCCTCGCCCGGCTCACGTATCGCGGAAGCAACGCGCTTCCAAGGCACGTTCCTTCGGGATGTGATGAAGATGAATATGCAGTCGGCGAACTTCCGTCTGTTCTCGCCAGACGAGTTCACGTCGAACCGCTGGGACAATGTACTGGAAGTCACATCGCGCATGCTCGCGGCCGAAATCCTGCCCTCGGATACCAAAGTCGCCTCCGACGGCCGCGTGATGGAGATGCTGAGCGAGCATCAGTGTCAGGGCTGGCTCGAAGGGTACTTGTTGACCGGCCGGCACGGCTTCTTCAGCTGCTACGAGGCGTTCGTGCACATCGTCGATTCGATGTTCAATCAGCACGCCAAGTGGCTGAAAACCTGCCGTCACATTCCCTGGCGCCGCTCCATCGCCTCGCTCAACTATCTGCTGACCTCGCATGTCTGGCGCCAGGATCACAACGGCTTCAGCCACCAGGATCCGGGTTTCATCGATCATGTCGTGAACAAGAAGCCCGAGGTCGTGCGCGTGTATCTGCCGCCTGACGCCAACACATTGTTGAGCGTCACGGACCATTGCCTGCGCAGTCGCAACTACGTGAATGTCATCGTCGCCGGGAAGCAGCCGCAGTTCCAGTGGCTGTCGATGGATGCGGCCATCAAACATTGCAGCGCCGGCGCCGGCATCTGGGACTGGGCCAGCAACGATCAGGACGGCTCGCCCGATATCGTCATGGCGTGTTGCGGCGACGTGCCGACCTTGGAAACCCTGGCGGCCGTCTCACTGCTGCGCGGATGGTTGCCGTCGTTGAAGATCCGCGTCGTCAACGTGGTCGACCTCATGACTCTGCAGCCCGAGAGCGAACATCCGCATGGCATGAGCGACAAGGAATTCGACGCCATGTTCACCAAGGACAAGCCCATCCTGTTCGCGTTCCATGGCTATCCCTGGCTGATCCATCGCCTCACCTATCGGCGCGCCGGTCATGACAACCTGCACGTGCGCGGCTACAAAGAGGAAGGCACGACCACCACGCCGTTCGATATGACCGTGCTGAACGATCTCGACCGCTTCCACCTGGCGGAGGCCGCCATCGATCTGGTGCCCTCACTCGGCGCGCAAGCCGGCCATCTGCGTCAGCGGCTACGTGACAAGCTCATCGAGCATCGCGAGTACGTGCGCCGGCACGGCGAGGATATGCCGGAGGTCCGCGACTGGCAGTGGTCGGTGGTGAAGTAGCTTACGAGGACAACGCCGGCAACTGCGCGTGCAGGAACCAGCGATCGAGTACGACATTGCGCGCAAACCACTGGGTTTGCATTAACGCCCGCGCGAGTCCCAGACGCAGTTTGGAGGGGAGCATCGCCAGCGCAGGCGCTTCCCCACGCTCGCCAAAGCGGGACTGCAAAGCGGCTTCGTAATGAGACAAACGCTCGCGACGATAGTCACGATTCACAGCGAGCACATTGGCCGCGGCCAGCAGGCCCGACTCGATCGCCGGCCGGATGCCCTCGCCGCTTTGCGTATAAGCGAGGCCCGCGGCGTCGCCGATGATCATCACGCCGTCGGCAATCACAGGCCGATTGCCGTGCGCATATAACAAGTAGGCGTGACCTTTGAACTTGCCCGGCAGATCCGCCGGAATCCTGCCTTGCGCGGCCAGCGACCGTGCAAACGTTTGCACGTGCTCGGCCAGCCGATGGTTGCCTTCACGGCCCAAACCTACGTTGAGATAGTTGCCTTTGCGGAAGCACCAGCCGTAACCCTTCAGGTCATCGCAGAAATACAGCTCCGGCCGCTCGCCCGTGACCGAACATTGCGCAGCCTGCGACTCATTCAGCTCGAACTCGATTTCCTGAGCGCTGATGGCCCGCTCCTCCTTGCCGAGGTGCGCACCGAGGAAGCGCGCGACGGGACAGAAGTGCCCACCGGCACCGATGACCAAAGGCGCAGAAATCTCGCCATTGACCAGCCAGCGATCGCCCTGGCGTTCCATCGACTTCCAAGCTTCACCCAGACGCAATCGCGCGCCGCTACGCTCCAACAAATAATGATCGAACTCGCAGCGGCGGATGCCGTAGCTCACGATCTTGTCGTAGCTCACAGCCGCATTGGCTTGCTCGCCCATGCCGGTGATGAATGAATTGATGGGCTGCAGGACGCGGCTTTGTCGATAGTCCTCGACATCGAGGTCCAGTTCCTGCACGACCTGAGGCGTGATCCATCCGGCGCACACTTTGTCCCGCGGGAACACGCTCTTGTCCATGATGAGCACGTCCAGCCCGGCGCGCCGCAGTGTGCGCGCGCAAGTGGATCCGGCCGGGCCGCCGCCGACGATCAGGACATCACAAGTGTCTGCGCTCATGGGCGATACAGGTGCTCACGCGTCATTGGAATCTTGTTATTGGCGCCGGCGGAGAACACCACCTGGAACAGCTGCATTTCACCGGTGACGAACGCGGCGCGCGAACCGGCGAGATACAGACGCCACATTCTCACGAAGTTCGCATCGAACATGCGCTCCACCTGGTCGCGCGACTCCTCATACAACCGCCACCACCAGTCGAGGGTCTTGGCGTAATGCAGCCGCAGGTTCTCGACGTCGAGCACCGAGAACTCCGCGTCCTCGAAGATTTCCATCATCTGCTTGAGCGACGGCGGATTCGCGCCCGGGAAGATGCGTCGATCGATCCAGCGATGCATGGGCTTCCAGCGGTTACGGCCGATGGTGTGGATCAACCCCAGCCCTTCCGGCTTCAGACAACCGCGAACGACCTCTCCCAGCCCGGGATAGTTCTCGACGCCGACGTGCTCGAGCATGCCCACCGAAACGAAGGCGTCGTACTGGCCGCGGATGTTTCTATAGTCGTCTTCGACGAACTCGACGTTGTTTTCCAGCCCCTGGGCCTTGGCACGCTCGCGCGCAAATGCGATTTGCTCCCGCGAGATATTGAAGGCCCTGACCTTCACGCCATGGTGACGCGCCATATACAGCGCGAGCCCGCCCCAGCCGCAACCGGCTTCGGCGACGGTCTGCCCCGGACGCAGCTGCAACTTGCGACACACGTGCTCCATCTTGGCGTTCTGCGCCTCGTCCAGGGTCGCATCGGGCGTCGGGAAGTATGCGCAGGTGTACGCCATGGTCGAGCCCAGCCACAGGGAATAGAACTCGTTACCGATGTCGTAATGGTGATGAATATTCTCGCGCGAGCCATGCAACGTATTGGCAGGCCGCCGATGCAACCATTGCCCCACACGCCGCAGCGCCGAGATGGAGTTGCGGCCCGGCCTGGCCGAGCCTTGATACAACACCTCGATGAGGCGGCCGATATCGCCCTCGACCTGAATCTTGCCGATGCTATACAGCTCGCCGAACTGCAGGTCGGGATCCCGGCACAGGCGCATCAAGGTGGCTCGATCCGGGATATGCAGAGTCGCCACCGCGTCCGGGGCGCCGACGCGCTCACCATTCCAGAGCGCCAGCTGAACCGGCGGATCGCCGAATGCATGGAGCAATGCGCGCAGCATGCGGCTTTCGATCGAGAGCAGGTGCGGTGCGGGGTCGGGCTGGGAAGAGGAGTCGTGGCGTGCCGGACCGGGTGGCGCACTGTCCGCCACACGGAACGTCGTCATAGGCCGCTCTTGAGAGGTCTGCATTGTTGTCTCCGCCCCCGCTGGCAGTCGCCGACCTTTATATTGGGAATTTTTCTATTCGATGCAAGAGTCTGTCGGGAATTGATGCAATTCCCCGCCCAATGCCGGCAAGGATTACAGCCTGTAGCCGTTCCGGACTATCCCGCAGCCCTTGCGTGGAGGTCCGGAGCGCGGCGCGGCAGCGGCCTCTCTATAAATAGTCGCCACAGGCCGGCCCGCTTCGGTCCGTCCAGGTTCCTCCGCCACAAGGCCGCGAATGAAACTCGACGCCACGTTGATCCGTCGTTATGACTGCCATGGACCTCGCTACACGTCCTATCCCACGGCAGTTCAGTTTCATCCCGGCTTCGACGAGCAAAGCTACCGCCGCGTCGCTTTATTGAGTAACGCCGGCGCCTCGCGGCCGCTGTCGATCTATGTGCACGTGCCGTTTTGTGCGAAACCGTGCTTCTACTGCGGCTGTAACAAGATCATCACCCAGAATCCGGTGCACGCCGAGCAGTATCTGCAACGCTTACAGCGTGAGATCGAATTGCAGAGTGCGTTGTTCGCGCGGCGTAGAACTGCCCTTCAATTGCACTTCGGCGGCGGCACGCCGACCTATCTGACCCTGGGGCAGCTCGGAGCGCTGGTCGAGCATCTGGGACGACACTTCGCTATCGATCGCTCCGAGCAGCGGGAATTTTCCATCGAGATCGATCCGCGCACGCTCCAGGCGACCTCTCTCGCGGAGCTGGCAAAGTTGGGCTTCAACCGGCTCAGCCTCGGCGTTCAGGATTTCGATCCACGGGTGCAACGGGCGGTGAATCGGATACAGAGCGCCGAACAGATTGCGGAATGCATGACGCAGGCTCGCGCGTTGGGATATCGCTCCGTGAGCTTCGATCTCATCTACGGACTGCCGCTCCAAACCACCGAAAGTTTCGGCGAGACCCTCGACACAGTCGTGCGGATGCGTCCCGACCGCATCGCCGCCTACGGGTACGCGCACATGCCTCGCCTCTTCAAGGCACAGCGAGCGATCCGAGCCGACCAATTGCCCGATGCAGAAACACGCCTGCAATTGCTCGCGCTCACCGTCGAGCGACTCACCGACGCAGGTTATGTGTATATCGGAATGGATCACTTCGCCCTGCCCGATGACGACCTCGCCCGCGCGATGCGCGACGGCAGTCTGCATCGCAACTTCCAGGGCTATTCCACGCATGGCGACTGCGACCTGATCGGCCTGGGCGTGAGTGCCATCGGTGCAGTGGGCAACTCATACTCCCAAAACCGCAAGGACTTGTCCGGCTACTACGCCGCGCTCGACCAGGGCCGGCTGCCGGTGGACCGCGGGATCGCGCTGAGCATGGACGACGTATTGCGTCGTGAAATCATTCAGCGGCTCATGTGCAAGGGTGAGCTTTGCATGCGTGAGATCGAGAATCGCTACGCGGTCGAATTCGATAACTACTTCGCCAGCGAACTGGTCGCGTTGAATGGCTTGGCCGGCGACGGCTTGATAGCCCGCGACGCCAATGCGATCCAAGTGACGGAGCGCGGCCGCGCGCTCCTGCGAACCATCGCCATGGTCTTCGACGCTTACCTGCCTCGCTCAGCCAGCACGCAGTTCTCCAAAGTCATCTGATCGCATCAGGCAAACCCTGAAACATTCGCTCTCGCTCGTTCGCATGACGCGAAGGGCATGATCGCCATCGGCGCAGCCTCCGCCTCCAAAGCGAGACGCAGTCGACATCTCCAGCCGCACTCAGCGTTACCACTCAGGGCTGGTCCGCAGTCTCTCTCGGGCTCTCCGTAATTAGAAAAAGTCTGCTGCACGGTACCTTTGCTGCGCCGATTGAAACTTGCGCAAAGAGGCTTTAGATGTCCGCCAATGTTTTGCCCGCCAGCGCCGCGCTTCCATACGCCGGCACCGAGGCGCGCGCCACGTACAACGACAAAGTCGTTCGCCAGTTCGCGATCATGACTGTCGTCTGGGGCATCGTCGGCATGGCGGTGGGCGCATTCATCGCCGCGCAGCTGTTGTGGCCGGCGTTGAACTTCGACATTCCGTGGCTCACTTACAGCCGCCTGCGTCCGCTGCATACGAATGCGGTGATCTTCGCCTTCGCCGGCTGTGCGCTGTTCGCAACCTCGTACTACGTCGTGCAGCGGACCTGTCATGCACGCTTGTTCTCCGATCGTCTCGCCGCGTTCACGTTCTGGGGCTGGCAGGTGGTGATCGTGGCCGCGGCCATCACGCTGCCGCTGGGCATGACTCAGAGCAAGGAATATGCGGAGCTCGAATGGCCCATCGATCTGCTGATCGCCGCGGTATGGATCGCCTACGGCGTCGTGTTCTTCGGCACCATCGTCAAACGCACGGTGAAACATATCTACGTCGCGAACTGGTTCTTCGCCTCGTACATCATCACCATCGCAGTCCTGCACATCGTCAACAACCTGGCGATCCCGGTCTCGCCGACCAAGTCGTACGTCATCTATTCCGGCGTCGTCGACGCCATGGTGCAGTGGTGGTACGGCCATAACGCGGTGGGATTCTTCCTGACCGCCGGCTTCCTGGGAATGATGTACTACGTCGTGCCCAAGCAGGCCGGCAAGCCGATTTATTCCTATCGGCTGTCCATCGTGCACTTCTGGGCGCTGATCTCCATCTACATGTGGGCCGGCCCGCATCACCTGCACTACACCTCGCTGCCCGACTGGGCGCAGTCGCTGGGCATGGTGTTCTCGCTGATCCTGCTGGCGCCGTCGTGGGGCGGCATGATCAACGGCCTGATGACCATGTCGGGCGTGTGGCATCGGTTGCGTACCGATCCCATCCTGAAATTCCTGGTCGTATCGCTGTCGTTTTACGGCATGGCGACGTTCGAAGGGCCGCTCATGTCCATCAAGACGGTGAACGCGCTGTCGCACTATACCGATTGGACCATCGGTCACGTGCATGCCGGCGCGCTCGGCTGGGTTGCCTTCATCACCATCGCGGCGATGTATCAAATGATTCCGCGGCTGTTCGGCAAGCAGCAGATGTGGAGCGTCAAGCTCATGGACGCGCACTTCTGGGTCGCCACCATCGGCATCGTGCTGTACGTCACCTCGATGTGGATCGCCGGCGTGATGCAAGGCCTGATGTGGCGCGCCGTGAACAGCGACGGCACGCTGACCTACACCTTCGTCGAATCGCTCAAAGCGACCTATCCGTACTACGGCATCCGACTGCTCGGCGGCCTGATGTTCCTGAGCGGGATGGTCATCATGGCTTACAACGTGTGGCGCACCGTGCGTGACACGCAGCCGGTCGACGTGCCGGTGCTCGCTCCCGCCACCAGTCATTGATCGTCATCATGAAACACGAATTCCTCGAAAAGAAGATTGCCTGGATGGGAGCTCTCATTGCCATCGTCATCAGTATTGGCGGCCTCGTGGAGATTGCTCCGCTCTACATGCAAAGCTCGGTCGTCGAACCCTCGCCGGGCATCAAGCCCTACTCTGCGCTGGCACTGGAAGGCCGTGACGTTTATGTCCGCGAAGGTTGTTACAACTGCCATTCGCAGATGGTGCGGCCGTTGCCGGCCGAGACCGAGCGCTACGGCCATTACTCGATCGCCGGTGAAGCGGTTTACGACCATCCGTTCCAGTTCGGCTCCAAGCGCACCGGACCCGATCTCGCGCGCGTCGGCGGCCGCTACACCGACGAATGGCATCGCATCCACCTGATGAATCCTCGCGACGTGGTGCCCGAATCGAACATGCCGGGCTTCCCATGGCTCGCCGAGCGCACGATCGATCCCGCCGCCACGCAAGCAAAGATGCAGGCGCTGCAGAAGATCGGCGTGCCGTACACGTCACAGGAAATTGCGGATGCGCCGGAAGCCGTGCGTAACCGCAGTGAGATGGAAGCGCTGATCGCTTACATGCAGGGTTTGAAGTTTTACGGCGAGCCCAAGGCCGCCGATGGTTCCGCCCAACAAATAGCCAAGAGTCAACGATGAGCATCGAACTGAACGTGGGCCTGGTGCGCGGCCTGCTGACGCTGATTCTGTTTCTTGCCTTCATGACCCTATGGGCGTGGGCCTGGAACAAGAACCGCAAGCATGACTTCGACCGCATGGCGCGCCTGCCGCTCGAAGACCAGGATCCGACTCAGGAACAGCCGCGATGATTCGCCAGCCCGCCAGTGTTTTCATCATCGTCTTCACTGCGATCAACATCGTCGCGTGTCTGTGGCTGATGTGGTGGACCGCTCGCACGCGCGTGCCGGTAGCGGACACATCGGATCAGAAATCCGCCGAGGGCTCGGGCGCGACAGGTCATGTCTGGGACGGCGATCTGGAAGAGTTGAACAATCCGCTGCCGCGCTGGTGGCTGGGCCTGTTCATCGTCACCATCCTCTTTGGCGCGGCCTATCTCACCTTCTATCCCGGCATGGGCAACTTTGCCGGCACGTCGAAGTGGAGCTCCGTCGGCCAGTACGAAGAGCAAGTCGCACGCCAGCGCGCCAACTTCGAAGAGCGGCTGGCCTCGTTGCAGGATCGTTCCCTGACCGAACTGGCCAATAACGGCAACGCGATGGCGACTGCCAAGAATCTGTACAGCGCGAACTGCGCCGGGTGTCACGGCTCGGATGCGCGCGGCGCCAAAGGCTTTCCCAATCTCACCGACCAAGACTGGCTGTGGGGCGGCGACGAGCAGCGGCTGCTGGAATCGATCGCGCAAGGCCGTCACGGCATGATGCCCGCACTCGGCGGCGCGCTCGGCGAACAAGGCGTCAACGAAGTTGCCTCGTATGTCGTGAGCTTGAGCGGCGGCAAAGCACCCGCCGATTGGGTAGCCGCCGGTCAGCAACGGTTTGCCACTTTGTGTGTCGGTTGCCATGGCGTCGATGCCAAGGGCAACGCGATGCTCGGTGCACCGAATCTCACCGACAACATCTGGCTGCACGGCGGCGACTTCGACACCGTGCGCGCGACCATCACGAACGGCCGCGACAACCAGATGCCCGCGCACCGGGATCTGCTCGGGGATACCAAAGTGAAACTGCTCGCCGCCTATGTGCTCAGCCTCAACGAGGCGCAGATGCATGCCGCGAACTGAGCAGACAACTTCACCCACCCGCTGGCCGCACTTCCTGGAAGACCTGGGAGTGCTGCTGTGGGCTTCGTTTCTCGCGGCATGCGTCGCCACGCTGTTGTTCTTCGCTTGTTTCGACCCACAACTGCTCGTGACTGATGCCGCGCCGCCGGCGTGGCTGGCGGATCGTCGCGCCGGCTACACCGTCGGCTTTTTCTTTTTCTGGATGATGTCCGCCATCGCCAGCTTTCTCACAGCCTATCTGATCGAGACACGCAACGGCGCGGCGGACCGGGAACATCGATGAACGCCGCCCGCCCGCTGCAGCCGCCCGTCAACAATGACGGCAGTCTTTATGTTGCTCATCAGAAGGTCTATCCGCGTGAGGTCGAGGGACGCTTCAACCGGCTGCGCGTCGCCGCCACCATCGCGCTGCTCGGGTTGTTCTACGCCCTGCCCTGGCTGCAGTGGGAGGGCCGGCAAGCCGTGCTGTTCGATCTGCCGGCGCGCAAGTTCTATATCTTCGGGCTGACGTTCTTTCCGCAGGACTTCTTCCTGCTGAGCTGGCTGCTCATCATCGCCGCCCTGTCTTTGTTCTTCTTCACCGCGCTGGCCGGCCGTTTGTGGTGCGGCTACGCCTGTCCGCAAACCGTCTGGACCGAGATCTTCGTCTGGATGGAACGCTGGACCGAAGGCAATCGGCAGCAGCGCATGCGTTTGGATCAGGCCGGATGGTCGTTGAATAAGGTCGCTCGCAAGACCGGCAAGCAGCTGCTGTGGGTGTCGTTCGCGCTCTACACCGGCTATACCTTCGTCGGCTACTTCACACCGGTGCGTGTGCTCACGGATTCGGTTTGGACGGCGACGCTCGGCGGCTGGGAGCTGTTCTGGATTCTGTTCTACGGCTTCGCGACCTACGGCAACGCGGGCTACATGCGAGAGCAGGTCTGCAAATACATGTGTCCGTATGCGCGCTTCCAAGGCGCGATGTTCGACAGGAACACTCTCGTTATCTCTTATGACGCCAAGCGCGGCGACCCGCGCGGCTCTCGTGCGCGTGGCGTCGACCCCAAGAGCAAAGGTCTCGGCGACTGCATCGATTGCAAGCTGTGCGTGCAGGCGTGTCCGACCGGCATCGACATTCGCCAGGGCCTGCAGATGGAGTGCATCGCCTGCGCCGCCTGCATCGACGCCTGCGACAGCGTGATGGACAAGATGAACTACCCGCGTGGGCTGGTTCGATACACGACGCAGAACGCCATGGATAACAAACCCACTCGCGTCGTCCGGCCGCGCACGGTCATCTACGGCTCGGTGCTGCTGGCATTGATCGTCGGCTTCGGCGTCGCCGTCGCGAATCGTCATCTGATCGAAGTCGACGTGCTCCGCGACCGCAACGCCCTGTATCGCCCCATCGAAGGCGGGCTGATCGAAAACGTCTACACGATCCGTTTCATCAACAAGGACACGCGCGAGCACGCGCTGCGCGTCACGGCTGAAGGCATCGATGGCGTCACTGTAGATACCGATCGCGAGCTGCAACGCGTCGGCGCCGGTGAAGTCGTGAGCGCAGCCGTCCGCATTCGTGCGCCCAGCAGCGCGATCAGCGGTGGCCGGGACATTCAGATCGTGGCTCGCTCCGACGACGGCGCCATCGAAGCCCGCTCCAAGGCGAGATTCATCGCCCCGGCGGCCCGATGAACGTTTGTTTCCACTGCGGCGAGCCTTTGCGCGGATCGACGCTAGTTGCTCGCGTCGAGCAACGCGACGAACCAGTGTGCTGCAGTGGGTGCCAGGCAGTTGCGGAGCTGATCGCTGGCACGGGCCTCGGTGATTTCTATCGTTATCGCGACGGCAGTTCCGTTCGACCTGGCGACGGCAGTCAGAGCGATAAGTGGCGCGTCTACGCCGATCCACAGTTCGCCGCCCAGTTCACTCGGACGTCCAAGGAACAAACGTCGGTCACGCTGCTCATCGAAGGGCTGCGCTGCTCGGCGTGCAGCTGGCTGATCGATCAGGTCTTGCGACGGCTCGGCGGTGTACACGATGTGAGTGTCAACGCCGCCACGGGCCGCGCCAGCGTAATCTGGAACAATGCCCAACTGAATCTAGCCGACATCATGCGCACCATCGCGCAGCTCGGCTATGTGCCGCATCCGGTCACAGACGAAACCGTCACGCAGGCGCTTCGCGAGGAGCGGCGCGATAGCCTCAAGCGTCTGGCCGTCGCGGGCTTTGGCATGATGCAGGTGATGATGTTCGCGGTCGCGGTCTATTCGGCCGAGCTGGCGAACGAAATCATGGAGCCGCGACTGCTCAGCTACTTCCGCATGGTCAGCCTGCTGGTCGCGACACCGGTCATGTTCTACGCCGGCGCGCCGATCCTGTCGAGCGCATGGAACAGCGTGCGCAGCCGCTCGATCGGCATGGACGTACCGGTGAGCATCGCGCTGGTGCTCGCCTATGGCGCCAGCGTCTGGAACACCTTCAGCGGCGCAGGCGGCGAAGTCTATTTCGACTCGGTCACCATGTTCATCTTCTTCCTGACGCTGGGCCGCTTCGTGCAGATGAGCGTTCGTCAGCACACGGCGGGTGTTACCGATGCGCTCGCGAGGCAATTGCCTTCCATTGCCCACCGAGTCGGCGCAAACGGTATCGAAGATGTGCCCGTGACATCGCTGCTCCTCGGCGGTGTGATCCAGGTGCGTCGAGGCGAGGTATTGCCGGCGGACGGTAAATTGCTCGACGCGGACGCGCACATCGATGAAGCCATGCTGACGGGCGAATCGCTGCCGGTACATCGGAAGATCGGCCAGCGAGTGGTCGCGGGCACTATCAATGTCGACGGCCCGATCAGCATCGCGATCACGGCTCTGGGCACGGACACAGCGCTATCTCACATCGTCGCGCTCATGCAGCGGGCCCAAACGTACAAGCCGGCGCTGGCGCGCAATGCCGACTCGGCGGCCGCCAGGTTTCTCGGCTATGTGCTGATCGGGGCCGGGCTGACCTGCGCCGCATGGCTGGCGATCGATCCGTCACAAGCCTTCGCTGCGACACTCGCCGTGCTGGTCGTCGCCTGCCCGTGCGCGTTCGCGATCGCGACGCCTGCGGCGCTGGCTTCAGCGACCGCGACCCTCGGGCGCCACGGTATCCTGCTGACCGATCCCGATGCGCTCGAGAGCCTGGCCAAAGTGGACCATATCGTCTTCGACAAGACCGGCACGCTGACGCAAGGCGAACTGCGAATCTCCCGATGCATCGCGCTCGCCGGTCTCAGCGAACAGCAATGCCTGCACACGGCGGCGCTGCTCGAACAAGCATCGGAACATCCCTTGGCTCGCGCGTTCGCGCCTTATCTCGACCAAGGCACGGTCGAGGACATGCAAACGATCGCCGGCCGCGGCGTGCAAGGGCGAATCGGGGGCCGCCTGTATCGCATCGGCTCGCCGGACTTTGTTGCCGAGCTTTGTCGGGAGCAGCAGCAGCCCACAGCGTTGACAGGCAGCGTCATCATGCTCGCCGACGAGCAACGCGCGCTCGCGTGGTTCGAGCTCACCGACTCGCTGCGCCCGGCCGCCGCCAGCGCCGTGAGTCAGCTTCGCTCGTTGAACATCGAACCTCAGATCCTCAGTGGCGACGGCTCCGAAGCCGTGCAGTCCATAGCTCGCCAATGTGGCATTACAGAGCAATTCGCCCGCCACTCGGCGAAACAGAAGCTCACCCACGTGCTCAACCTTCAGAAGCAAGGCAGGCGGGTCGCCGTCATTGGCGATGGCGTCAACGATGCGCCGGTCCTGGGTGCGGCGGATGTTTCTATCGCCATGGGGCGAGGCTCGGCGCTGGCGCATGCGAGTGCCGGGCTCGTTCTGGTCAGCGACAACCTGGCGGCGCTTCCCGAAGCCGTTCTGCTCGCTCGACGCACACTGCGGATCGCAAAACAGAATCTGCTGTGGGCGGCGATCTACAATCTGGGCTCGATACCGCTGGCGGCGCTGGGATTCATCCCGCCGTGGCTCGCGGCGCTGGGCATGTCCCTCAGCTCGGTCGCCGTGATGTTGAACTCGACTCGGCTGCTGCCGCGTGGAGCTCGACACACCGCTGCGTCACCGGTGGTTACATCCGCTCATCTTCGGGAGACGACGGCATGAGCATTCTGTTCGTTCTGATTCCGTTGAGCCTGGCGCTGGTGATCTTCGCGGGCTGGGGCTTCTTCTGGGCAGTGAACGCCGGGCAGTTCGACGATCTCGAATCGCCGGGCTGGGACGCCCTGCGCGACGAGCCGCCAACAAATGAATCGCCTGGCGATGCCTGACGCGAGCGCCGCCATCGGCCTTTCCGCCGCGTTCGTCGCCGGTGTTGCCGGCAGCGCTCATTGTTTCGCCATGTGCGGAGGATTGGCAGGCGCTCTGGGCATGCGATCTCGCGTCACCGCGACGAGCCCCGGCGCGGCGTTCGGCAACGCCCTCTCCTACCATGTAGGTCGTCTCAGTGGATATGCGACGGCCGGCGCGATTTGCGGTTTGATCGGCGCGACGCTGCAAGCAGTGCTGGATCTCGCGCGCATCGGAGCCGCGTTGCGCATTGCCAGCGGCGTGCTGTTGATGTTGATCGCCCTGCGCATCCTGTCGCCCTGGAATCCGCTGCGATGGCTGGAAACGTTCGGCGCGAAATTCTGGCGCCGCCTGCAGCCGTTCACGCTCGGGGCCGGCAAATTGACCGGACACACTCGAGCGATCGCGCTCGGCTTTTTATGGGGCTGGCTGCCGTGTGGCCTCGTCTATTCGATGTTGTTGTTTGCCGCGCTCGGCGGGCATGCGTTGAATGGAGCAGCGATTCTGTTCGTCTTTGGCCTCGGCACGCTGCCCTCCATGTTGACGAGCAGTGTGCTCGCCTCGCAGATGCAACGCTTCCTCAAGAGCCGTTGGCCGCGCTTCGCCAGCGGCGCGCTACTGCTGTTGTTTGGCGCCTGGATGATCTGGGTGTCGATACCGGCATCCGGCCACGTGCATCATCACTGAGCCGGGGCAGAGTTCAAGCGCGCCAGCGCCTGCTCCAGATTCTCACAGAAGTTTTCGCCGCCGATCAGATCGACAATGCCGGCCCGGTGCAGCTTGCCGGCGACGCGCTCATTGGCTCCGGTCAGCATCACGCGCACTTTACGCCGATGCAGATCGCGGATGACTTCTTCCAGCGTCTGCAGACCGGTGATGTCCATGAACGGCACCCAGCGCAATCGGATGATCAGCACTTCCGGATCGGTGCGGGTGGCCGCCAGCGCCCGCTCGAAATTCTCGACGGCGCCGAAAAAAAACGGCCCTTCCACGGCGAACGCCAGTATTCCGGGCGGGAAAGTCAGGCCCCGATGCGCGAACTCGCGGCTCAAGTCCTGATGAGTCTGCTGTTGCACCTCCACGCTGCTCGCCATCCGGCGCAGGAAATGCAGGACCGCGACGATCACACCGATGTTGACCGCGACCACCAGGTCGACGAACACGGTGAGACCGAATGTCAGCGCCAGCACCACCACATCGGCCGTCGGCGCCCGTCGAACCATCTTGATGACGTGGCCGGCTTCGCTCATGTTCCAGGCCACGACGAACAGGATGGCCGCAAGCGCCGCTAACGGAATGTGCACAGCCAGGGGCGCGAGTGCGAGCACGATGAGCACCAGCGTCAGCGCATGCACGATGCCCGCAAGCGGGCTGGAGCCGCCATTGCGCACGTTCGTCGCTGTTCGCGCGAGCGCGCCGGTCGCGGCGAAACCGCCGAACAATGGCGCGGCTATATTCGCGATGCCCTGTCCGATCAGTTCCTGATTCGAATCGTGACGCGTCCCCGCCATGCCGTCCGCGACCACAGCGGATAAGAGGGATTCGATCGCACCCAGCATCGCGATAGTAAACGCGGGCCCGATCAGCTCGATTACACGATCCGCCGTGATCTCCGGCATCTGCAGCGTCGGCAAACCTCGAGGAATGCCGCCGAACGCCGACCCGATCGTCGCCACGCCATCGATATGAAACGTCGCCTGCACGATCGTGGCGAACAGCAGCCCGAGAAGCGGACCGGGGACCCGCTTGAGAAAAGACAGGCGCGGCGCGAACAGCACGATCAGCAGCGTCGCGGCGGCCAGCGCCGTCGTTCCCAGGTGTGCCTGCGGCAGCACCTGCAACGTATGCCAGAGCTTCTCGTGGAAGTGCTGGCCGGTCACGCCGGGCAGCCCGAAGAAATCGCGCCACTGGCCGGTCCAGATGACGACGGCGATGCCCGCGGTGAATCCCAGGATCACCGGATCGGGAATGAATTTGATGATGGCGCCCAGCCGCGCGATGCCGAGTAACAGCAGCATCACGCCGGCCAGCAAAGTCGCGATCTGCAGGCCGTCGATACCGTGTTCAGCCGTCACTCCCGACAGGATGACGATGAACGCCCCGGTCGGCCCGGCGATCTGCAGCCGGCTGCCGCCAAACGCCGAGACCAGCAGGCCGGCCACGATGGCCGTGTACAGCCCCTGCTCGGGCTTGGCGCCCGAGGCGATGGCGAATGCCATGGCCAGCGGCAGGGCAACCACGCCGACGACGATGCCGGAAACAATGTTCCGTGCCCAATGGGCGCGTCCCAGCAAGCCGGCGCGATGAGCCTCCAGAAGCGCGATCATCGAAAATGTTCCTTTGAGTAGGCGATGCCCCGCGAGATTATGCGGCAGCGCGCCGCCGAACAAACAAAGAGTGTTCCGGACTACCTAAGTGTCAGTCCGTAGTGACTGCTTGCTGCTCGTGCGCCACCCTCGTCCCGGCATAAGACCATTGCTTAATCCTGGCTCGGACTTGTTATTCATAATGAGCCGATGTGACAGCGGCACGTACTGATGTCGCGCATTCTGTCGGATAGTCCTTTGTATGCCACTGTCCGCCTTAATCGGTGCCGGCCCGCTCTCCCGCGACCGCCGGCACACGCAATCGCAGGGCAAGCCCCTGCCGCGGACCTGGTATCGGCCCCTGCAGCTGCTGTGCTCGTTGCTGGCTCGTCCCTTCGTGGGCGGGCTGCGCAGGCGCGTCCAGGAATTGGAAAGCGACCTCGAGGTGCTCAACAGTTGCAGCATCGTCTCGAGCACCGACGCCAGCGGCCGGATCACCCATGTCAATGAGCTGTTCTGCTACCTCAGCGGCTATGCGCGCGAGGAGCTGATCGGCCGCAATCACAACGTGATCAACTCGGGGCACCATCCCCGCAAGTTCTTCATGGACATGTACCGGAACATCGCCACCGGCCACCCCTGGCGCGGCGAGATCCGGAACCGGGCCAAGAACGGCGATCACTTCTGGCTGGACATCACCATCATCCCCTCCACCGACAGCTCCGGCCGGGTCATCCGGTACACCTCGGTGTGTGTCGATATCACGGCCCGCAAGCAGGCCGAAGCGCTGTTGGCTCAGCTGCGCGAACGACACGCGCGGGCCATCGACGGCTCCGGTGTCTGCCTGTGGGACTGGGATCTGGTGCGCGACTCGGTGGAGTTCGACGGCAACTGGGGCCCGATGTTCGGTTATACGCCGGACGAAGCTGTGCACATTCCGCGGGACGCGTGGAATAGCGCCATGCACCCGGACGATCTCACCGTCACGCTGCATCAGATCGATCGACATTGCCAGGGCGAGACGCCGTTCTTCGAGAGCGAGGCCCGCATGCGCCACAAGGACGGCCACTGGGTGTCGCTGTTGTTGCGCGGCTCGGTGAACAAGCGCGACCAGAACGGCCTGGCGTTGCGCATCTCCGGCACGGCCATCGAAATCTCACAACTGAAGCAGGCCATGCGCCAGGCGGAGCAATCCGAGGCGCTGCTGAAAACCGTCATCGACCTGCTGCCGCAACGAGTGTTCTGGAAAGATCGCGACGGCCGCTTCCTCGGCGCGAATCGCAACTTCAAAGCCGACGTTGGCTTCGACGACATCGCCGGCAAGACGGACCAGGAAGTGCCGTGGGCCGGCGCTCAGCCCGACGGCTCGCAGGACCGACAAGTGATGGAACATCGCCAGCCGGTGCTGAACCACGTGCACCAGCTCGCTCGCGGCGATCACACCGAGTGGCGCACCACCAGCAAGGTGCCGCTCATCGACGCGCGTGGCGAAGTGTGGGGCGTGCTGGGCACCTATCAGGACATTACGTCCTTCAAGGTCGCCGAAGCCGAGCTGATCCAGGCGCGCAATGCCGCCGAGGACGCCAGCAAGGCCAAGAGCGAATTCCTGGCCACCATGAGCCACGAGATCCGCACGCCGATGAATGGCGTCATCGGCTTCACCGATCTGCTGCTGCAGACCTCGCTGACACTCGAGCAGCAGGCGATGGCCAGCACCATCCGCGACTCCGGACGGGCGCTGATGACCATCATCGACGACATTCTGGATTTTTCGCGCATCGAGGCCGGACGCATTTCGCTGGAGCTGTCGCGCGTCGACGCCCGGCAGATCGCCCGGGATGCGCTGGCCTTGTTGCAACCTCGCGCCACCGAGAAACATCTGGAGCTCGACGTGCAATGGCCGTCGGACGTGTCCGCGATCGTCCTCGGCGATGCCGGCCGCCTGCGCCAGGTGCTGGTGAATCTGGCTTCGAACGCGATCAAGTTCACCGATGCCGGCCGCGTCACCATTCGCGCCTCGGAGGTCGATGGGATGCTGCGCATGGCAGTGGAAGACACGGGCATCGGCATCACGCCCGAACAGCTGCCGCGCCTGTTCGCCAAATTCACGCAAGCGGACTCGTCCACCACGCGCAAGTACGGCGGAACGGGCCTGGGTTTGGCGATTTCCAAGCAGCTCGTGGAACTGATGGGCGGCCAGATCGGCGGGCAGAGCCAGCCCGGCGCCGGCTCGACCTTCTGGTTCACGCTGCCGTTCGCTCAGCGCAGCGACGCGACCGGCACGAATCGAGTGCTCAAACTGGATGCTCGGCTGGAGTCGACGGAGCGGCGCGCGGTGGGCTCGTCACAGCCTCGTGTGCTGGTAGTCGAAGACCATGCCGTCAATCGCATGCTTGCGACGCGCTTGCTCGCCAAGCTGGGCTGCGAAGTGGAATTTGCCGAGAACGGCCGCATCGCCTGCGAGCGCACTTCGCAACACGACTACGATCTCATCTTCATGGATTGCCAGATGCCGGAGATGGACGGCTACGAAGCGACGCGGGCCATCCGCGAGCGTGAGCAGGCGGAGAATCGGCATACGCCGATCATCGCGCTCACCGCCAATGCGATGAGCCAGGATCGCGACCGTTGTCTCGAAGCCGGCATGGACGACTACATCACCAAGCCCTACTCCGCGACCGACTTCGAGCGAACGTTGCAGCGCTGGTGCCCGCCTCAGGCGTTGCCGGCGATGGGCATGGAGAAATAAACCGTCGCACCGCGCCCTTCGGCGCCTTCCGCCCATGTACGCCCGCCGTGACGCTGCACGATACGCCGGACGTTGGCCAGGCCGACACCCGTGCCTTCGAAATCCGTCTCCGCATGCAGGCGCTGGAACACGCCGAACAGACGATCGGCATACTGCATGTTGAAGCCGACGCCGTTGTCGCGGACGTAATATACGACTTCATTGCCGCTCACGTCCGCGCCGATCTCGATCTTGGCGGGATCGCGCGGCCTCGTGTACTTCACGGCGTTCGCCAGCAAGTTGATCCAGACTTGTTTCATCAGCTGCGGATCGCCCACGGTGTCCGGGATGGCATGCCGTTCCCAATCGATGTGGCGGTCGCTCAACTCCGGCCCGAGCTCCTGGAAGGTTTCGTCGATCAACTCGTCCATGCGGATGCGCTGCCGATGCATGGCCGCGCGGCCGATGCGTGAGAATGCCAATAGATCGTCGATCAGCCGCGTCATGCGCATCGCGGCCTTCTGCACCGTATGCACGTGACGCCGCTCCTCTGGATTCAGCTTGGCGCCGGCCGACACTTCCAGCATCGACACATACGAATGAATGTGACGCAACGGCATGCGCAGATCGTGCGAGACCGAATGGCAGAACGATTCGAGATCGGCGTTCGCGGCCGACAGATCGTCGTTCTTCTCGCGCAAGGCGTTGTTCAGCTCCGTGACCTGCTCGGCAATTCGCACGCGCTCGCCGATCTCCTGCTCGAGCTCGTGACGCGCCTTGTCCAGTTCGACGAACACCGCGACCTTGGCGCGCAACACCTCCGGTTCCAGCGGCTTCATCAGATAATCCACCGCGCCCGCCGAGTAACCGCTGAAGACCATCTCGGCCGTGCGCATCATGCCCGTGAGAAAGATGATCGGTGTGGCTCGCGACCGCTCACGCGCGCGAATCAACGCAGCGGTCTCGATGCCGCTCATTCCCGGCATCTGCACGTCGAGCAGGATCACGGCGAAGTCATATTCGAGCACGCACTTGAGCGCCTGCTCGCCGCGCGAGGCCGTGATCAGGTTCTGTCCCAGACCTTCCAGCACCGCCTCCAGCGCGTCCAGATTGGCCCGCTCGTCGTCGACCAGCAGAATGTTCGATCGGTGCACCGACTTGTGGCCCGCTTTGCTCATCGCCGAAACCCCCGTATCGCCTCGCTCAGCCCAGCTTGCGATACAAGCGGTGGCGTCGCGACAGCAAGTCATATTGCGATTCATGCCGGCTCAGGTGCAGCGATTCACTCTGGCCCAGCCCGAGAAATCCCAGCCGCACCAGGCTGTCGCTGAACAGCTGGTGCACGCGGTAGCGCAACGGCTCGTCGAAATACATCAGCACGTTGCGACAGAAGATCACGTGAAATTCGTTGAACGACGCGTCGCGCGCCAGGTCGTGGCGGAACACGGCGATCCGATCCAGCACGGCGGGATCGAGCACCGCCGACGCCTTGCCCCGAATGTAATAATCGGACAGCGCGCGGATGCCGCCGGCTGCGCGATAGTTCTGTTCGTACTCCTCGAGCGCGTCCAGCGGCAACACACCGCTGCGCGCCTTCTCGATCACCGCCTCGTTGAGATCGGTCGCGTAAATGCGGCAGCGGTCGTACAGGCCTTCTTCACGCAACAGAATCGCCAGCGAGTAGGCTTCCTGTCCTGTGGAGCAACCGGCCACCCACAGCCGGGGATACGGATACGTCCGCAACAGCGGCACGACGCGATCCCGAAACAAGCGAAAGAACGACGGATCGCGAAACATGGTCGTGACCCGTAGCATCAGCCGGTCCAGCACGTGCGCGAGGAAACGCGGATCGTTGCCGATGCGCTCGCCCAACTCGCCGAGGCCCGACAGGCCCTCGCCGCTGATCAGGCTGCGCAAGCGACGCTGCAAAGCGCGCTTGCCATAACCGCTCAAGTCAACGCCGCTCAGATCGAACAACCGGTCCAGGAATTGATGCAACTCCGGCCCAGCGCCGCGCCCCTGGTCCGCCGCCACGGCAAACGTCGACGTTGGGTATTCCTCCGGCATCATGACGGCGCACGCACTCACTGCGCTAACGCTGCTTGTACAGCCACACACGCAGCATGGAGCGCAGCTGGTCCAGATCCACCGGCTTCGCCAGGTAGTCCGTCGCGCCCGACTTCAAACATTCCTCACGCGCCCGCGCCATGGCCTTCGCCGTGAGCACGATGATGGGCAGGTTCGCATGCCGCTCGAAACGGCGAATACGGCGGATCGCCTCGAAGCCGTCCATTTCGGGCATCATCACGTCCATCAGCACCACGTCGAAATGTTCCGGCGACTGCAGAATCTCGATGGCAGCGGCGCCGCTCTCCGCATAACGCACGCGCATGTGATGACTTTCGAGCCCGGCGGTGATAGCGAAGATGTTGCGCACGTCATCGTCCACGACCAGCACGCTGCGTCCGCGCAGCACCGGATCTTCCTTGCGCGCTCGCTCCAACAATTGCCGCCGCGATTCCGGCAAGCGCGACGCCGGGTAATGCAGCAGCAGCGCCGTCTCATCCAGCAGCCGCTCGGGCGAGCTCGCATCCTTGATGATGATGGCCTCGGACACGGCGCGCAGCTCGGTCTCTTCGGTGCGTGACAATGGCTTGCCGGTGTAGATCACGACTGGCGGCGAGATCTTGCCCAGCCGGCGCTGCATGGTGGCGATCATGTCGGCGCCACTCATGTCGGGCAGCATCAGGTCCGCAATCATGCAATGAAAACGACCTTCGCTCAGCGCCTGCAATGCTTCGGCCGCAGTGGCAGTCGCCACGATCTCCACATCCGTGGCGTTGAACAGCTCGACCACTGCATCGCGCTGACGCTTGTCGTCCTCGACGATCAACAGGCGGCGGATTGGATTGTCGAGCAGCGCCAGCGTCTCGCCGAGCACGCGATCCAACATTTCGCGCGTGACGGGTTTATGCAGGAACGTCAGCGCGCCTTGCATCAGCGCGCGTTCACGCTGATCGTCCACTGAGATCACGTGCACCGGCACGTGCCGCAACTCCGGGTCGTGCTTCAAACGATCGAGCACCGCCCAGCCATTGCTGTCTTTGAGCAGCAGATCGAGCGTGATGGCACTCGGTTTGAAACGTCGCGCCGAGCGGATCGCCTCTTGCGCCGAGCGCTCGATGATCACTTTGAATCCCTTCTCGCGTGCAAAGTCGGCGAGCACCGCGGAGAAACTGCGGTCATCCTCGATCACCAGCAGAATGCGATCGTCGGGGGCGAGGTTGGAGCGATCGTCGTCGGCGACCTCGGACGCATCGCCGAGCGCATCGCTGTCGACCAGCTTCGCTTCTTCCACCGCGGGCCTAGGCTGAGTACGAGCAACTTGCGGCGGCTCCGGCCTTTTCCCAGCCGGCGCGTCGGCCGTCAACGCGGCGGGCAAGTACAGCGAGAACGTGCTGCCGACGCCGGGCGTGCTTTCCAATGTGAGCGTGCCTTGTAACAAGCGGCTCAGCTCGCGACTGATGGATAAGCCCAGGCC
Source organism: Steroidobacter agaridevorans (assembly GCF_009932555.1). Taxonomy (GTDB): domain Bacteria; phylum Pseudomonadota; class Gammaproteobacteria; order Steroidobacterales; family Steroidobacteraceae; genus Steroidobacter; species Steroidobacter agaridevorans. The sequence continues at coordinate 145,329 of NZ_BLJO01000012.1, read as the reverse complement.
CGTGCCGCCGTAACGCCGTGCAGTTCCAGCGTCCGCTTGCTGGAAGGCTTCGAACACGATCTCGCGGCGGTCATCGGGTACGCCGATGCCCGTATCGATGACGCGGAACGCCACGACGGCATCGGCGTTGGCGAGATTGGAAACGTGACCGCCCCACCCGGAAGTCACGCGTTCGATCCTGAGCGTCACGCCGCCTTTGGCGGTAAATTTGAAAGCGTTCGACAGCAGGTTGCGCAGGATCTGTTGCAGGCGCCGGCCGTCGGTCACCAGCGTCGCCGGCACATCCGCGCCCACCTCCACCGTGAATTTGAGATTGGCGTTCTCGGCGACATGGTCGAACGCCTGGCGCATTTGCTGAGTGAGGTCATCGATCCGCACCGGCGCCGCATCGGCGGTGACCGTGCCGGACTCGATCTTCGCCAGGTCGAGGATGTCGTTGATCAGCTCGAGCAGATCGTTGCCCGCGCCATGGATGGTAGAGGCCCGTTCGACTTGTTTGGGCGTCAACGTGCCCTCGTTGTTTTCCGCCAGGATCTTCGACAGGATCAGCAAGCTGTTGAGCGGCGTGCGCAGCTCGTGCGACATGTTGGCGAGAAACTCGGTCTTGTACTTGGAGCTGAGCGCCAGCTGCTGCACTTTATCTTCCAGCGCGATGCGCGACTGTTCGACCTCCTTGTTGGCGCGCTCGAGCGCTTCGCGCTGTTCCTGCAGCACCGTCGCCTTCTCTTCCATTTCGACGTTGCTCTGCTGCAGCTCCTCGTTCACCTGCTCCATTTCCAGGTTGGCCTGCTGCAGCTCGAGCTGCTGCTCGCGCAGCTTCTCCGACATGGCAGTAGCTTCTTCCAGCAGTTCTTCGGTTCTGCGCGATGCCTGCAAGGCATGCAACACGGTGCCGAAGCTCTCGCAGAAGCGGCTGAGCAATGTGAGTTGTGGCGGGGAGAAGCTGGTCAAGGTGGCCAGTTCGAGCACGGCTTTGACTTTGCCTTCGAAACACGCCGGCATGACGACAACCTGGGCGGCACTCGCGTGGCCGAGCGCCGAGCTGATGCGCAGGTAGTCTTCGGGCACTTTGTCGAGCACGACGCCGTTCGCGTCGCGGAAGCACTGACCGATCAATCCCTGGCCGCGCACGATGGTTTTCGGCGCATTCTCGCTGGCGTACGTGGCCTGCAGCTCCAATTTGTCAGAGCTGTCGTTCTCGGGCACATAGATGAGCGATTGTTTCGCACCCACCAGCACCGCGAGCTCGGCAAGGATCTTGGCGCCCAGCTTGGCCGGATCGCGCGCGCCTTCGAGCAGACGTGACAATCGCGCCAGGCTGGTATTCATCCAATCCTGTTCGGACAATGTCTGCTCGCGCGCAGCGATCTGCGCCGCCATATGATTGAACATCACAGCGAGCCGTCCTAGCTCGTCGTTCCGCGCCACCGCTACGGCTTGCTGATATTCACCTCGGCCGACTCGGGACGCGCCGGCCGACAACGCCGCCACCGGACGCAGGATGCTGCGAGTTACCAGCCAGCCGACCAGCGTGATGAGCAGCACGACGGCGAGCGATCCGTAACGGATCAGTTGCCGCGTGACTCGCTCCGCCGCAGCGGCCCGCTCACGCCGTTCCTGTAACAGGCGGCGGTCTTCCGCATCGATGGCGTGGGTCAACTCATCGATGCGATTCATGATGGCCGTGCCGCTCATCACGATCGCCGCGACATCCGAGCGCTGCGGCTCGAACAGCAGCCGCATGGACTCGAAGCGTTGCGAGACCACCGGCAGCAATGTGTCTATCGATTGCTGCTGTATCGAGTTGTCGGTCGTGAGTCGTTTGAGCTCGGCAAGCGTGCGCCTGGTGTCGATGACGGCGGCTTCGAACTGTTCGCGGAACACCGGGGCGCCGATCAACCTGAAGCCGCGCGCCGATGCCTCGGCCTGGCGGATCAGGCGAATGGCGCGCTCATTCTTGCTGAGCACTTCCAGCGAGTGTTGCACCCACTGTCGTTCTTCACCCACGGCCTTCAGACGTGAATTGACTGCCAGGCTGAACAATCCCAGCAGCAACAGCGCCACGCCGAAGCCGGCGCCGATGCGCACACCGACGGGCAGCCATGAGCGACCGGCAGGTTCTACGGGAACGGCAGCCAACGGCGGCGGCCAGTTGTCGATGCCAGCCGTGGCGCTGGAATCCATCCTGAGAGCAGGGTCAGGCAGCCCGGTCTGTCCGAACGAGCTGGCGTGCATGTTCCAGTAACTGTTGCAACATCGGCTGGCCACGAGCTGAAAGCCGCAGCACGATAGTAACGGCGGCAACTGCTAGCAATCGGTAGTTAACGCGCCTACAGCATGCGACAGCGGGGTCGGCGGCCGCTCTGCACCGATCATTGCCATGTCATGGTCCGTTGCCGCTCCAACGGTACTAACAACAATCAAACTTCGTTAGATGCCTAGTTTTCCTGCGCGATGTACACTGCTTCAGACGAGACGGGACAGGGAGAGGTGGGGAATGAATAAAGCAGCGCACCCGGTCGTCCATATTCTGGATGACGACGATGAGGTCCGCGATGTGCTGACGGCCGTCGTACAGGCCGCCGGTCATGTCGCCGTTTCTTACGGCCGGCCTTCGCAGTTTCTGGAAAAGCTCGATCACACGTTGCCGGGCACGTTGATCCTGGACGTGCGTCTGCCGGAGATGAGCGGCCTCGAGCTGCAGCGGCATCTGATCCGCATCGGCTCCATCCTGCCGGTGATCCTGATCACCAACCACGCCGACATTCCCATGGTCGTGGAAGCCATGCGGGAAGGCGCCTTCGATTTCCTGGAGAAGCCGGTCCGGCACCAGGACCTGATCGACCGGGTCAACGCCGCCCTGAAAAAGGACGCGCAGAACCGGGAGAGCATCCGCCGGCATGCGGATATCCGCTCCCGTTTCCTCACTCTCAGCGCTCGTGAGAAGGAAGTCCTTCAACTGGTGGTGGATGGACGCGCCAATAAAGTGATTGCGCTGGATCTGGGGCTGAGCGAACGCACCGTCGAAGTCCATCGCGGCAATATCATGGACAAGATGGGCGCCCACTCGCTGGCCCACCTGGTCCGTATGCACATGATCATCCAGTCCGGCGTCGGCAACGCTTAAGGCCGCCCGCTCCCCCGCCGGACAGCGAAGACCTCGTCGCCCGATGAGGCGTTCCCTCAATCCGTTTGGATTGTGGACTCCTATGCCGCTATGCGAGCGAATGTGAGGTTGAATCGCACATCTTCGCTCGTTCCTGACTTCGATTCGTCTTCAAGTGGCATCCGGCTCGCGCACCAGACTCCTGATCGGCATCCTCTCGGCTTGCATCGTCCTCGCGGTGACGCTGGCCGTGGCCGCGAAGCTGTTTGTAAGCCGTTTCGACGCTATCGAAAACGCCCAGACCCTGCGCAAGTCCGAGCAACTCGTGCAGGCGGTGGATGCCGACCTGAGTCAGCTCGCGATCAGCGCCCGCGACTACGGTCAGTGGGATCAGATGTACCAATACATCCGCCATCCCACGCAGGACTTCGTCGACGTCAATTTCACGCCCTACTCCCTGGCCGGCATGGAAGTGGACATGGTCGGGATCCTGAACGCGCACGGCGAGCTGGTGTTCTCCGCCGAATTGCTCGAGCGCCAGCGCCGCCTGCGATACCCGGCGCCGCCGGATCTGCTGCGACTGTTCCTCCATCTGCGCGACGAGCCGCACGACTGGCGCGACCGCGCCCCGGTCGAACGCATCGTCGACAGCCCGCGAGGTCCGATAGCCTTCTCCATGGTCGAGATCAATCGCTCCGACAAAAGCGATCCGACCGGCGCATTCCTGCTGTTCGTCCGCTATTTCGACCCGGACGAGATCATGCGCATCGCGCAGACCAGCCAGCTGCCGGCGACCATGACGCGCATCGGCGGCGCTGCGCCGGAGCGCGCCGAGCTGCCCACCGACGTGCGCCGTTGGATTGCGACCGCCGACGCACCGATGATCTTTGCCACCAATGTCGACGACGAGCATGCGATGAGCTACGCGCTGTTGCGAGACATGCATGGCCAGCCGGTCGGGCTGCTGAGCGCACCGAGCAAACGTGACATCGGGACGCTCGGCCGTCGCACGACGTTCATGCTGATCGGCGCCATCGCGCTGGTGCTGGTCGCCTGCGTCGGATCGCTGACCTGGCTCGTGCTGCGACTCAGACAAAGCTGGCGGCTGCAGGTCGAGGCCGAACGGCGCCATCGACAGACGCTCGACCATGTCGGCGAACACGATTCTTTGACGGAGCTGCCGAATCGCGCGCACCTGCGCAAGCGACTGCCTCAGCTGTTGCAAGCAGCGGCTGAAGCCGGCCGCCCGCTGACGTTGTTATATGTCGACCTGGATCATTTCAAACACATCAACGAGTCGCTCTGCCATCGCATCGGCGATCAGCTGATCAAGATCGTCGCGCAGCGGGTGCAGGCTGCGACCCGGCCCGCCGACATCGTGATCCGCTCCGGCGGCGACGAATTCGTGGTGGTCGCGCCGATGCTGGACAGCATGCTCGAGATCCGCACCTTGGCCAGCCGGCTGCTCACCACTCTGCGAGAGCCCATTCCGCTGCCCGATGCAACCGTGTCCATGACCGCCAGCATTGGCGTCGCGGTCTATCCGCACGATGGCATCGACGCCGAAGCGCTGCTGAAACACGCCGACATCGCCTTGTACCGGGCCAAGGAGCTGGGCCGCGACAACTTCCAGCTGTTCGACGCGAAGATGAACACCGAGCTGAGCGAGCATGTCGCGATCGAGCAGGCGCTGCGCCGGGCGATCGGCAGCGAGCAGATCTATCTGGAATTCCAGCCGCTGGTGGATCTGCAGAGCGGCCGGCTCACCTCGTTCGAAGCCCTGGCGCGCTGGCGGCATCCGGAGCTGGGCGTCGTTTCGCCGGGGCGCTTCATTCCGGTCGCGGAAAAGAGCGGCCTGATCGTGCCGCTCGGCGAGCAGATTCTGCGGATGGTCATCGAGCAGCTCGCTGAATGGCAGCGCGCGTCCGTGCGGCTAGCGCCCGTGGCGGTCAACGTTGCACCATTGCAGTTCGAGCGCGCCGACTTTCCGGCGCGCTGTCACGAGCTGGCGTCACAGCACGGGCTCGATCCCAAGTGGCTGTCGTTCGAAGTCACCGAGTCGGCGTGGCTGCAGAATTCGACCCGGAGCGTGGCGATGATCGACACGTTGCGCCAGGCAGGCTCGAAGGTCTATCTGGACGACTTCGGCACCGGCTTCTCGAACCTGAGCTATCTGAAACATCTGCCCATCGACGCAGTAAAGATCGATCAGGCGTTCGTCAGAAACATCAGCGTCGATCCGAGCGACGCAGCCATCGTGCGCGGCGTGCTGGCCATGGCGAAGCAGCTGGGCATCGACACCATCGCCGAGGGCATCGAGACTGCAGAGCAGCTCGACTGCCTGCGCGAGATGGGCTGTCATCGCGGCCAGGGCTATTACTTCAGCAAGCCGGTGCCGGCGAACCAGTGCCGCGCCCTGTTGGAACAGATGGGCGAAATGCGCCGCTTCACCGAAACGGTGAAGGCACGTGCGCTGGAGTGCGTGGCGAAGCAGGTTCAGGCGCCGGCCGCGTAGCGAAAGCTCACGTTGCCAGGGCCAGGCCGCGCCGGATCCAAACGTCGCCGCTCCACAATTCGAACACCAGCACGCGGCTGCCAGAGCCGCCGGTATTCTCGGCCGAGATGGAAAAGCCATGCCTGGCGAGCAAGGTTCGGCCCGCCGAGACGTTCCGGCCCGACACTTCACGAAGCTCGCTGCTGTCGGCGAACATACAACCGCCACCGAACAACTTGACGATATAGTCCCGGGGCCGCGTGCCGGCGTGGCGGATCTCACCAAGAAACATCTGCATGACCTCGTCGGCGTAGTTGCCCTCGGCTGCCGAGGAAGCCGTCCCGCCTGCGCCACGCTGAGGCAGCATGTAGTGACACATACCGCCGATCTTCAGCCGCGGATGCCACATGGTGATGGACACGCACGAGCCCAGCAGCGTGCGGATCTTGGTCCGCCCGCCACCGAAATAGAACTGACCGATTTTCAGTACGACCTCGGACATCGAGGACGTATGCAACATGGGGCTCACGCCATTAGCATGGCGAGGCCGCCTGTCCGCAGCCACTAGACATTCCCACATCAGGCAACCGCCGATGTATCCAATGCTGCGCGAGCACAGGCAGCCACTGCACAAATCAGCAAAAACTCCGCTGCGCGGGCGGCCGCCGATTGTTCCTTAGGACGCTTGCGCAGCAGGTGAAACATCATCACCCTGGCCCTTACGCGGAGGTGCGTATAGATGCGGACTCCGCGTAGTGCGGGCGCTCTTTAGACTGATCGCACAATCCAGGGTGCAGCGAAGCCGAACCGGACCCAGGCGCGCGACGAGGAGATCCCCTGAACAACAAACATAACGTTTCCTCACCTACTCCGGCCGCCGTGATGGCAGCACCACCCGGCCCGCCGCTGGCCTTGATAGCGCTTGCTCGCACGATCGCAATCCTGTGCGTCGCGGTCGGCGGCACCGCACTGATCGGCTGGTGGCTGTCTCAGCCGATATTCCAAATTCTGGTGCCCGGGCTGGGCACGCTCAAACCGAATACCGCGCTTTGTTTCGTACTTGGCGGGATATCTCTTGCCGGTCTGGCCGCGCACGAGCATCCGCATGTTGGAATGTTGAGCCGCCTGTTGATCCGTATTCAGCCAGTGGCCGCCGCTTTGTTACTGCTGGTCGCCAGTATGACGCTGCTCAGCTATGTGCTGCGCTTTCCGGTCGGCATAGACCGGTTGCTGGTACCGCATGATCCCCCGAATCATATTGTGTTGTTTCCCTGGCGCATGTCGCCGATCTCCGCGATCAGTTTCAGCCTGTTCGCCATCGCGATGCTGCCCTGGCCCGCCCGGTTGACGCGCCTGTGGCTGGCAATGGAGCTGACGGTGCTGCTCGTCATGGTGGGCTCGCTCATCATGGTGCTCGGCTATGCCTATCAGGCGGCGTCGCTGTATTCACTGCCGGGCTTCTCGGTCGTGGCCTTGCATACAGCCCTCGGTTTGTTGCTGCTCAGTTTGGCCGTGCTCACGGTTCATCCGCGGTTCGTGCTGGCTGGCCAGGTCATTGCGTCGGATCGGGCAGGCGCGGAACTGCGCCGCTTGCTGCCGGCAGCGATTCTGCTGCCTGTCATCGTCGGTTGGCTGCTGCTGCAAGGTCAGCAGGGCGGTATTTATGACGGCGAGATCGGGCTCGCGATGTTCACGGCGCTCAACATGCTGGGTTTCTCGCTGCTGGTATGGTGGAACTCACAAATCGTCCGGCGCAGCGATCACGCGCTGCTCGCGCATCTGCGCCGGGTCGAGGCCGTCGCCGAGCTGGATCGCGCCATCCTCGGCATGCGCTCCACTCGCGAGATTGCCGGGAAGGCGCTCGATCATCTGCGACGGATCATTCCGTGCGCGGGCGCCAGCCTGATCGTGTTCGATCGGAATTCCAGCGCGCACCGGCTGCTGGCCGCGGGCACTTGCGGTTCCACGAATTTCATCCCGCGCGTGCATTCGGTCGCAAGCTACGAAGAAGCGCTGCGCGATGTCGGCACTGAACAGACCATCCGGCTGGACGATCTACGCACCTTGGAGTGCAAGGCCGAGCTGTTCGCCGAACTGCGTCAGGCCGGCGTCGTTTCCTATGTCGGACTGCCGCTGCGGGGCGAACAACATCTGCTCGGGATGCTGGAACTGATCGATGGCCACGCGCAGTGGTTCAGCGACGAGCACGTGCAGGCGGCACACAGCATCGCCGACCAGCTCGCGATTGCGCTTCAACAAGCCTTGCTCCGCGAAGATATCGAGCGACACACGGCATCGCTGGAGCGGCGGGTGGAGGAACGCACACGGGAGCTGCAAGCGATGAATCAGCAGCTGACTTTCGCCAATCGCGATCTGGAAGAGTTCACCGCGTCGGCCGCGCACGATTTGCGAGCGCCGTTGAATGCGATGTCGGGCCACTGCGGCATGCTGCGCGATGCGATCGAGCGGCAGCCCGACGAAGAAGCCAGCCATCGCATGGAGCGCATCGAAGCGTCGGTGCGACGCATGAACGATGTCATCGACGGCATGCTGGGCCTCGCGCAGCTGACCAAGATCGAACTCGCGCGCAAGCCTATCGATCTGAACGCAGTCGCGGCCGAGGTGATCCAGGAATTACAGCTGCAATACCCCGGTCACCGCGTGCGTGTCGATATCGATTGCGGTCCGCCGATATGCGCCGACCCGCGTTTGATGCGCAGTCTGCTGGTCAATCTCCTGGGCAACGCGTGGAAATATACGACGCGCACCGCCGAGCCCTCGGTGACTCTGGCGCGCAAGGAAGACAAGTGCGGCCCGGCATTCGTGGTCCGGGACAACGGCGTGGGCTTCGACATGAACTTCGCCCAACATTTGTTCGAGCCGTTCCGACGCATGCACACGACGTCCGAGTTCCCCGGCGTCGGCATCGGGCTCGCCACCGCTGCACGCATCGTGCAGCGTTACGGCGGAAGGATTTGGGCCAACAGCGTGATCGGCCAAGGCGCGTCGTTCTATTTCACGCTGCCGCAGTCGGCAGCGACCAAGAACGACGCGCGAGTGACCGCCGATTAGAACTCGTGCCAATCGCCGCCGCTGGCCTTGGCCACCGGCGCAGCAGCAGCGCGAGCACGCGGTACTGCCTTCGCAATCGGCTTACGCGAAGGCTTGTTGATCGATTTGACGACTGCAACCGGACGTGGCGCAACCACCGGCGCCGGCACCTGCGATGTGACATTCTCGGCGGTACGGAACTGGCCGACCTGCGCCACCAGGCCCTGGCCTTGCTGTTCGAGCGACTTGCTGGCCGCCGACGCCTCTTCGACCAACGCCGCGTTCTGCTGCGTCATCGAGTCCATCTGCGTGATGGCGTTGTTCACTTGATCGATGCCCTGCGCCTGCTCCTCGCTGGCAGCGGCAATCTCGGCGACGATGTCACTGACGCGCTTCACCGATTCCATGATGTCGGTGAGCGTGCGCCCCGATTCGTCGACCAGCTCCGAGCCGGTACGCACTTTGTCGACCGAGTCGTTGATCAGATCTTTGATCTCCTTGGCGGCGCTGGCGCTGCGCTGAGCGAGGCTGCGCACTTCGGAGGCGACGACCGCGAAACCCCGGCCCTGCTCGCCCGCGCGCGCCGCTTCGACGGCTGCATTCAACGCCAGCAGATTTGTCTGGAACGCGATTTCATCGATCACACCGATGATGTCGGCGATCTTACGGCTGGAGTTGTTGATCTCGTCCATCGCGCCGACGGCCCGCTGCACGACCTGCCCGCCTTTCTCGGCATGCGCCCGCGCATTGATCGAAAGCTGATTGGCCTGACGCGCATTGTCGGCGTTCTGTTTCACCGTCGCCGTCATCTGTTCCATGCTCGACGCGGTTTCTTCCAGCGCAGCCGCCTGCTCCTGCGTGCGCTGATTGAGATCGTCATTGCCGCGCGCGATCTGCAAAGCGCCGCTCGACATGGACGCCGACAACGACTTGGTGGTCGAGATGATTCGATGCAGCTTATCGATGAATCCATTGAGCGAACGCGAGATCTCGCCGAACTCGGCGCTCATCGGGGGCAATTGATAAGTGAGATCGCCATCGCCGGCGCGCAAGTCTTCGGTAGCCCGCAACACCTGACGCAGCGGAGTGGCGATGCTGCGCGCGATGGCGATAGCGAGCCCGATCGACAGGATCACCGCGAGCGCGCCGCCGACCACCAGCACGGAATTGGAAAACGTTCGCGCCTCTTCAGCCACCGCGGCGCGTTCTTCCAGCAAGCTCTGCTGAATCTGCCTGATCTCCTCGATCATGACGCGCATGGCATCCATGCCTTTCTTGCCGCGAGCCTCGCGCTCGAGCGCAACGATATCCGCCATGGTCGCGTCGCCAGTGGTCACTTCGCGCCGCAGGCCGATCGCGGGCTCGATGGCATGCGCCAGCCAATCCTGTTGGGCAGCGCGCAGCGCCTCGAGCTTTTCCTTCACCCGCGGGTCCTGGGCCAGCGACTGGGCGCTCTCGAAATGATTGTCGAATTCCCGGCGCCCCTGATTCAACGGCTCCAGAAACGAGTCGACGCCGGCCAGCAGGAAGCCGCGCGCCCCGGTTTCCATATTGATGAGCGCGTCGCTCAAGCCATTGATCTGCTCGATCACGTCATAGGTGTGGATGTTGGTGCGCTGGGCTTCGGCCTGCTTGTTCTGACTCAGGGTCGCAACCCCGATCAGCGCGATCAGAATGGCGACGACGACCGAAAACGCCACGGTCAGCCGCGTGTTGATGCTGAATCTCGACAAGCCCACGACAACTCCAAAAGCAATGTGCGCAGTTCTGCGTAGCTAGTCTTATCGGTCGCGGGGGTCGGAGCTTGACGGGTCCTCGGGGGATTCGGGGATCGCCTGAGCGCGCGGTAAGCTTTACAGCCGAAACTTATTGCTTGACTTGCGCAATCGGCGCGTTCCGCGAATGTGACAGCTTGTCGGCAATGCGCCAGCAAGGCGGTGCAAGTGACTGACACCACAATAAAAGCCTATTCAGCCCTTGCACCAAAATGGCGCAGGGGCGGCGAAGTTAACGGTAACGGCGGGGAGTGCGGCTACCATGCGCTCCGCCGATGAACTCGCTTCTACATTCCTGGAGGGATCATGACCGTCTTGCGCAACACCGCAGGTGATCCGGCCAAACAGCAACAAGCCATCGAAGCTCTCGCCAAGGAGAGCGACACCCCGATCGAGCATGTGCGCGAGCTGTACGAAATCGAACACGCGCGCCTGAATTCGCAAGCCCGAGTCAAGACCTTCGTGTCGGTCATCGCGACCCGCCTGGTGCGCAACACGCTGCACGCGGAACGTACCAACAGCTGATCCCCCCACCCGGTTCCGTTCGGGACCGGCCGACACCCGGATTCGTTCGGTTGTCATCGAGCGATCATCGAATCGCAACCTGCATTGAACTTCGCCGGCGTATCTCTACGCCGGTTCGAGCGCCATTAAGTTAACCAACAATGCGCGCCGGACTCCCTATCTCACTCGCAGGAGAGTTCAATGCCACATCCTTTGCAGTTGGCCGCGCCCGCGGCTTTGCTGGCTGCGCTTTGTTCCTTTGCCTCGCTGGCCGGCGATTACGGCCGCGGCGACGATGGCTACGGCGATCGTCATGACGACAGAGGCTTCCCGGCGCGCACTTCCGTGCAGCTCGGCGATCGCCCGTTCTTCCTGATCGACGGACTCGACGACAGCCGTCTGAAAGACAAGCTGCAGAGCTGCAAAGCCGGACCGTTCTACAAGTCCAACTTCTCCATCGCGCATCGCGGTGCGCCGCTGCAGTTCCCGGAACACACCAAGGAATCGTATGAAGCCGGCGCGCGCCAGGGCGCGGGCGTAGTCGAATGCGATGTGACTTTCACCAAGGACGGCGAGCTGGTGTGCCGTCACGACGAGTGCGATCTGCACACCACCACCAACATCGTCGACACCGAATTGAACGCCTCTTGCACGGTGCCGTGGTCCGGCCCGGGCTCCAGCCCCAAGTGCTGCGCCAGTGATATCACTCTCGCCCAGTTCAAGACGCTGAAGGGCAAGATGGATGCATCCAACCCGAACGCGACCACCGCGAAGGGTTATCTCGGCGGCACCGCCTCGTTCCGCACCGATCTCTACAACAGCCGCGGCACCCTGCTCACGCTGCGTGAGAGCATCGCGCTGAACAAGAAGCTCGGCGTCAAGCACACGCCGGAACTGAAGGCGGGCAATCCGCAGCGCCTGCAGACCGTGTTCGGCGGCCAGGAAGGCTACGCGCAGGCGATGATCGACGAGTTCAAGGCCGCGGGTGTGCATCCGAGGGACGTGTATCCGCAGTCGTTCGATGTCCGCGACGTTCTGTACTGGATCAAGAACGAGCCGCGCTTCGGTCAGCAGGCGGTGTATCTCGATGACGTCGACCCGTCGTCGCCCAACTTCCCGCGCCTGACGCTCGAAGAGCTGAAGCAGCTCAAGAAACAGGGCGTGAAGATCATCGCTCCGCCGATCGGCGTGTTGCTGGCGGTGAACAGCAACGATGAGATCGTGCCGTCGCAGTACGCGCTCGACATCAAGAGCCTCGGCTTCGACATCATCACCTGGTCGTTCGAGCGTGCCGACCTGCGTAACGGCGGCGCCGGCGCGGGCTTCTACTACGCCTTCGATCCGACCGGTCGGGCGCTGAAGAAAGACAGCGACATGTACAAGGCGCTGGACGTGCTCGCCCGCAAGGTCGGCGTCATCGGCATCTTCTCCGACTGGCCGGCGACCGTGACCTACTACGCGAACTGCATGGGATTGAAGTAGTCCCTCGTTGAGAAACAGGCTGCCGGCGGCACTCGGGCCGCCGGCGGTCAGCCTGGAAAGCGAACGTTCTTTGCCAGCGCATCCGCCTGACGCGCATTCAGCATCGATACGAAAGCCAGCTTGCCACGCAGCTTGCGCCACAGCGTGGCATCGCCGCCCTCACGCTGAGCTCGATGCAACTCGGCCCGCAACAGACGGCGCCGACGCCGCGACAATCCTTTCTCTCGATTCACAGTCACGCTCGTCACCAGCTGCGCGCCACGCTGAGTCATGACGCGAGTCTTGGCGTCATTGAGCGCGAATCCCTCCGCATGCACGATGCGCTGACAGGTGCGAATCAGCTGGCGCGCCTTGCCTGCATCGTCACCGCTTAAGGTGAGATCGTCGGCGTAACGAGTGTACGTAAACCCGAGCTCTCGAGCGGCGCCGGCGAGGCGACGGTCCAATGCGATCGTCAGCGCGTTCGCGAGTCCCGGGCTGGTCGGCGCGCCTTGCACTGCATGTCGTCCGCCCACTGGTGTATGGAATATTTCATCCCCCACTTGCACCAGCTGACGCACAGCCTCGGTCATCAAAGTCGCAAGCGTCGCCGCGACGGGATAGCTGTAGCCGAGCGCGATCAGCAAACCTCGCACCCGTCCGACATGCAGCGAAGGGAAGAAATCTTTCAGGTCGAGCTTCACGACGACCTTGCGGCCCACATGCGCGCTGGCGTTAGAGGCAATCGACCGCCCCTTACGAAACCCATGTGCATACTCAGAAACCGGCAGCTTCGACACGAGCAATCGATCGAGGTCGCGCTGCAGCTTCTTCAGCTCACGCTTCGGCGCCATGATGATGCGCTCGCCGCCACTGCGCTTCGGAATCGCAAAGCTCACATAGTGCGAAACGCGCTCCTTCTCTCGATGGATGCTGTAGTAACGCATCCGAGCCACGTTGATGCCGAGCGCATTGGCGATATCTTCTTCCGAAGCCCAGCGCGGCAAGGCATAACGCCGCAACTGGTCGTCGTCGCCGCGCAAATCGCGCAACTTGCGGTTCTTCGTGCGCAGCGTGCCGGCGAACAGACGAGTCGCCTCGTCCATCGACATGACTTTTGGCTTCGGCTTCGGCGGCCAGGTGTGAGCCCGTGGCTTGGCCTTCGGCAACAGTCGAGCGTCACGGAGCGCGAGACGACGATGATGTTCCTTGAGCGGACCGCCGTCGACGGCGACGGTTTCGAGCACTTCCTCGTCCGCCGCGTCGTCATCGGCGTTCTCGAGTCGTGACAGATCGCGCGTGGCGCGTTTCGGCCAGAAGCGGACGAAGATCTGCCAGACCACATAAATCACGAACAGGAGCAGCAGGACTCTCATAGGACGCCCTTCCGGTTCATGACATCGACGTAAAAGGAATTGCCCGGCGGCAAGGCTACCTGCAAGGCCGTGGACTCATGGCTCCCCGCGTTACGTACGTGGGGACCGTGGCGAAGTAATGCGCTCAAGGCGCCGCCCTGGCGAAACACCAGGGACAGATGGCTAGCTGCAGGCCGCCGGGCGACGCGACTATCCGTGATCGCGGCGCGCATTGTCAATGTCCCAGGTCTCATTGCACCACCCGTTGTGACGCACTGGCCTGATACAAAGCCAGCATGTGCGCGCACGGACCGCGGTTCAGCACGTGCTCCTTGAAGAAGTCACAACCGCACTGACCGAAGATGATGCGCTCCTCGGCGTTGACGACGATGGTCGTTTGTTCCTTCGCGCAGTTGCCAGTGATGCGCCATTGCCGGAACACCAGTTCGCGCACGATCTTCTCGCCCGTATTCGGATCGCTGTACTTACGCACTTTGCGATCGTCCTCGGCAGTGACATCGATGTCGCTGACGCCATCCTTTATCAACTGAGCCGCCGCTTCGCGACGCGGATCCGGCGGATAGAACCGAGCGGCATCGATCGGTGGATCGAACAGCTCACGATAGCGCCAGCGCTGCGCCTCGAGGTCATACATGACTCGGCCCGCGTAGCTCAGCGAGGTGAGGGTCTTCGAAACATCCGCCAGCGGAATGCCGGCACGCTCAGCAACCTCGGCAGTGCTCAAATGAAAAGCCGGTGCGAGCACGCGAAGAACGGCGGATTCGTGAGTCGCATCCTGCGTCGGCGTGGTGAGATCGAAACCAGACGAGCCGCCAAAGCCGCCCTCGCCCGCGAAGCTGCTCAATCCCAGCAGGAACGTCATGCCCGGCAGCTTCACTGCATAGAAACTCGGCAACGCCCGGCCCTTGAGATAAACATCGACCCGATCGGCGAATGGCAACAACGGCTCGATCAAGCGTAACCGGCGGCGCCCCCAAGTGCGGATGACGCGCTTCTCCGTGTAACCATGCGTTGCGCCTTCGAGCGGCACGACGTGATCCCACGGCTCCAGCACCAGCTTCGCGCATTGGTCCGGCTCGAACTCATAACGCAGCGCCCGCGGACTGACCTTCGCCTTGTTGAAGCGCAAGAAACGAATCGCCGACAGCACATCGACGGCACGAGCAGACAAGCGCGTGCCTGGCAGCGCCATCGCACCCTGCACCTGCAGAAAGCCGCGCACCCAGGCATCGGGAATATCGACCTTGCTTTCAAACCGGCCGCCAGCCGAGGCCGTCGAGCCTTCGAAGCCTCCGGCACCGACGCGAAAGTGCGTGCGCCGGCTGGTGCGCATCTCGCCGAGCGCGCCCCACAGCCAGGCGGTGAAATCGATGTTGGTCGTGCCATAGCTCGGTGCCGCTTCCATACGGAACGAATCCGGCTCGACGATCAGCGCACAGTAGGCGCTCATGTCCTGACTGAACGCCTCGAACCACAGGCGGTCCGGATGCACGGTGATGACCGGATCCAGGATTCGCGATTCGTAGTCCGCCTGGCTCTCCCAAACATCTTCGGACCAGATCGCCTCGCCGAGCGCACGCAAGGCAATGCGCAAGTTGAAGCCGTTGCGCACGACTTCACCGTGAAAGCTCACCGGCCGCGTCTCGGAGGCCGAGATCGACAAATCCGCTCGATCCCGCGTGGAGATGAATGCGCTCGGACTGGCGTAGGTTATGGAAGCAAACATGCTGAGCTCACCCGGCGCGACGATAGATCACACGCTGTTCCCGCGGGCCGCCCAGCTCGGGATAGCGGGCCAGGATTTTCGCGATCAATCCGACCAGTTGTTCCTTGGGATACCGCCGGTCGGGAAGAGCAAACGCCGAGCGCGCCTTTTCCAGTACGCGACGCGCGCATTCCAGGTTGGTAGCGGCATTGACGAGAGCTCCGAAGGCCGCGAATCGAGTGCGTCGATGTAACGGACGCAGCAGCGTGCCAATCAATATATCCAGATTGTCGCGAGCCAGTTCCTGTGCGCGCTCATCTTTGCTGGCAAGCACTCGATAGGCGAGCTGCTGGTCATGCACCTCGCCCCCTTCGACCAGATCGCGCACGGCGGCGGGCGAACCGAGGAAACTCTTGACCGAGCGCTCGAACAACAAGCGGGCCAACCGGTTCTCGCGAACCAGACGGTTGTAGTCGAAGATCGAATACGCCGGCACCAGCGTCAGCACGTTGGCCGCGCGACGGGCGAAGTCCTCGTCCCCGAGTTTCAGCGCCACGAACTTCTCGGCAACCTGCTCGTTGATGTTGCTCTTGGTCTTTTTCGAGAAATAACTGCGCGTGACGTAGCGACTGGCGAGATAGTCGGCCAGCTCTTCATCGCCGCGGTCCCAGGCGCGCTCGAACAGCCGGTAGTAGTCATCGGACCAGGCCGGCGTCACATGCGACTTGAACGTCTGACGCAACATCGCCGGATAACGCTGGTAAATCTCCAGCGCGTTCGCTTCGTCGAGCTGCTGCACTCGGGCCAGTCCCCAGCCCAGACCGTTCCATTCGCTGGAAACACCGGACAGCATCGACAGACGACGGACGCGCTCGGCATCGGACACCGAGTTGTCCTTGAGCACTTCGCGGACCGCTTCGTTATATTGATTGGGGTTGCCGCAAGTCACGATCACCGCGGCCCAGACATCCTGCCACTGCTGTTTCTTCGCTAGCGCAACGATCTCCGCATAACCGTCGTTGCCCCGCCAACTGAAGATATGGCGCAAATGTTTGCGCACATAGGGCACCGCGTCCCGGCCGCGCAGCTCGAGCAGCTTGTGGAACTGCTTGCCCAACCCTTGCCAGGCGCCTTCGGGATGACGCTGCTCCAACGCCGCGACCAGCGCATTGGGATCGGGGATGTTCGCGCACAGCTCCATCGTGTCCCGCTGCCAGGTATCGAGCGCGATCTGCTGACGATAGAGCTTGAAATAGAAATCGTTGCGGCCGCGTTGCGTGGCCAGATCCGCAAGCCCGGACCACAAGCGGCGCTTCGCCTCATCGCCGAACCAGCGACGCGGCAAATGTTTGAGGATGAAGGGCTCGGCGAGCTCCGCATCGATGCGATACAACTCGAGCGCAGCTGGCTCGTCCAGCTCGGCGTGCGACTCGAACATCTGCAGCACTTGCGAACGCCGGGCCACCGAGGCGTCCTTGAAGCGCTGGAGCAGATCCTTGCGCCAGACTTCGGCGTTCAGTCCCCAGCCGACGGACTTGCGATGCTTCCACTCATACAGGCGGCGGAACAGCCGCACCTCGCCCCGCTCCTCCAGTTCGACCAGCCACGGATCGAGCGAGGCCGCGACGTCGCCGCTCCAGGCGATCGCGTCCCAACGATTGTTGTCCGGATCGCTGAAATGTTCGGCGAAATGCTGCTGGATGAAGGGCAGGAATACGGCGCGACTGCGCTTGTACAGCCGCGGCGCCCAATACCATGCGAGCGCCTGGAACCGGCGCGTGGCGGCCATGCCTTCGAGGCGATCGCGCAAGGCACGGTCGTTGGCGACATTCGCCAGATGCCAGTCGATCGATTCCCTGAGCTGCTTCGTCTCGGCAGCCTTGAGCCAGTCCGCCATGCGTATCCTCCCCGCCCGGTAGCGTAGCCGCTCCGGGCAGGGGAAGAAAAGCGTCGCCCGTCACAGGCTCGCGTAACGAGTCTTCTCGCTACTCGCCGCGAACCATTTCATGCAACACTGGTTCGAGCGCACGCCACCCCTCGGGGGGCGCTCGCTCTGGTATCGATGGCGGCCGTTCAATTTCATGGATTCGCAATGAAGCCATTCATCGCCCTGCTGCTGGCTGTCGCCCTTCCTTGTTCGACGGCGCTGGCCTGGTCCCGCCCGGGACATATGGTCAGCGCAGCGATTGCTTATGACGAGCTGAGTGCACAAGACCGGCGGATCGTCGAACGAGTGGTGGCGTTGGCCGAGAAACATCCGGATCGCGGCGCCTTCGAGGTGGCCATCGGCCGGGCCAAGGGCGAGGAACGCGGCCGTCGCATCTTTCTGGAACTGGCCCGCTGGCCGGACGACACCCGTGGCAGCATTCACGATCATCCCACCTGGCATTACTGGTCCCGGCCCATCGTCGACAAATCGTCGCCTCCCGCGAAGCTGCCGGAAGATGTGCCGGAGGGTGCGGCGTATGAAGCGTTCGCGCTGAATCTGAGCGTCGCGTCCGATCCGCGCGCTTCCGCGAGTGAGCGAGCGGTCGCGCTTGCGTGGATATTTCATCTGGTTGGCGACATTCATCAGCCACTGCACAGCGTCTCGCAAGTATCCAAACGTTTTCCGGAAGGCGATCGCGGCGGCAGCCTGCAGTTCGTGCTGGATCCCGTCGCCGCGGAGCCCGTGTCGTTGCATTGGTATTGGGACGACCGCGTCAGCCGCGACGGCGAGCCCGAGTTGGCCATGGAGCGCGGCGAAGATCTCATGCGTCGCGTGCCGCGCTCGCAGTTCAGGCTGCAACCGTTCAAAAGCGCGACGGAATTTTCGGAATGGGCCCGGGAAAGCTATCAGCTCGCCACCACGCTCGCGTACGGCCCCGACCTGCGCGCCAGCGACTCCGCCAAGACCGCGCCGGAGCAACCCAAACGCTATCTCGACGAATCCCTGCAAGTCGCCGAGCAGCGACTCACGCTGGCGGGCTATCGGCTCACCGAGGTGTTGCGCTGGGCGTTTCGCAACGAGCGCTGATCCGTTCAGCGCCAGCGACTCGTTCCGACACTCATATACCCGTGATTCCCGATCGGCACGCCGACGCTGACACCGACACCGACGTTGCCGCTGCAGCCACCGACCGACAGCATCGTCACGACGAGCGCACAAACAGAGATCTTTCGCACGAACTGGCGCATGGAAGGAATCCGCTTCACGTCGGAAACTTCTGCAGGACGAGGATCGCACCGGTCGGATCGGTAACGACCGCGATCGTGTTGTCGCGCAAGGTGGGTGACGGTGGGAGCACGACTCTGCCGCCGAGAGTCTGCACACGCTCAGCTGAAGCAGCGGGATCGTCAACAGCGAAAAAAGTCAGCCACACCGGCTCGGCCTCGCTGGAAGGGTTCTCGAACAGACCCGCACGCCGAGTACCCCGATGCGTAAGCCACGTGTATTCGCCCCCACGCCTCGCGGCCGTGAGCGGCTCGTAACCGACGACTGCCGCATAAAACTTGGCAGCCTGCTGCGGATTGTTCGCCAATAGCTCGGTCCACACGATGCGCCCCAGCGCGGGCGCAGTGCTCGTCTCATCAGGATCACCGATGCGGCTGCGAGCCAGACCGATGACAGCTCCTTCGGGATCGATGATTGCGGCGACACGCCCGAGATTCACCTTCGTTGGCGGCACAGCGACTCGACCGCCTTCCGATTTCGTGCGCTGGACCGCGGCGTCGACGTCATCGACCGAGACGTACGGGAGCCATCGAGACAGGGGCTTGCCGTCGGCGCGATCATCGACTTCGAGGATTCCGCCAACGTAGGCATTGCCCGCTCTGGCAAGCACATACTTGTGCCCATGACGGCTGCCGGCGTCGTCGTAAGTCCAACCGAACAAGCCGCTATAGAAGGCGCGTACCGCAGCGAGATCGTCCGTGATGAGGTCGTTCCACACGACCTTGCCGATCAGCGGGTCCTGCGAGAAAGACAGCCCCGACGTATCCAAGCGCGTTGTCGAGATGCACGCAGCCGCGAACGCACAGAGCGCGACTGCAAGAGTGGCTGGCCATGCACGCATAGATAGATGCCCTCACTGCCGGGCCGGCAGGACTGCGCAAGAAAAGTCTTAACTCCCTCGATCATTCGTGCCATTCGTCCTTGGGGAAGTGCGTTAGGCGTTCGAATCGCCGTACGTATCGAGTGATACGGCGGTTGCCCAAATTACTTCCGCCGATGATCAGTCCATCCACGCTTCCCGTCCCCTGGCACGTACTGTGCCCCCGTGTTGATCGTCGGAACATGACGGCGCATGAGCACGCCGATCCTCGAATCGCGACCTGATTTTTCCCTGGTGCTCGGCGGCCCGCTGTTCCAGATATTCCTGCGC
Source organism: Steroidobacter agaridevorans (assembly GCF_009932555.1). GTDB lineage: Bacteria > Pseudomonadota > Gammaproteobacteria > Steroidobacterales > Steroidobacteraceae > Steroidobacter > Steroidobacter agaridevorans. Next base: position 125,493 of record NZ_BLJO01000012.1, on the reverse strand, counting down.
ACCCATCTGTCGGGCAGCGCGCTGGAACTGTTGCATCGGCGGATGATCGTCGTCATGGGCATCGCGTGGCTCCCGCTATTGTTGTTGTCGGCACTGCGCGGAGATGCAGTCGGCGATGAGGTGTCGATTGCCTTTGTCGACGACATCGAAACGCACGTTCGGTTCCTGATCGCGCTGCCCATCCTGATCGCGGCGGAGCTCGTCGTGCATCGTCGCATTCATCATGTGGTGAGCCAGTTCGTCGAGCGAGGGCTGATCGGGTCGGAACAGATGCCGGAGTTTCGGCAGGCGATAGATACGACTTTGCGCCTGCGCAATTCGCCGATCATCGAGCTGGCGCTGATCGTGCTCGTCTACGCTGTCGGACACTGGATCTGGCGCAATGAGATCGCGCTGCACGCGACGAGTTGGTACGCGAGCCAGGATGGCGCGCAGATTCAGCTCACGCCGGCCGGGTATTGGCATGCGTTTGTCAGCGTGCCGATCTTCCAGTTCATGCTGATGCGCTGGTATTTTCGCTTCGCCCTGTGGTTCTGGTTTCTATTTCGGGTGTCGCGGTTGCAGCTACGTCTCCTCGCCAGCCATGCAGACCGGGCCGCGGGACTGGGTTTCCTGAGCGAAAGTATCTATGCCTTCTCGCTCGTCCTGCTCGCCCAGGGCGCAGTGGCTGCGGGATTGATCGCGAGCAAGATTCTGTACGCGGGCCGGGGCTTGCTGAGCTTTAAAGTCGAGATTCTCAGCTTTCTCATCTTTTTCATCGTCGTGACACTCATTCCGCTCATGGTATTCACGCCTCAACTGCTGCGTGCCAAGCGCAAGGCATTGCGCCACTTTGGTCGGTTGGTCAACCGGTACTCCGATGAGTTCAATCAGAAGTGGGTGGAAGGCGGCGCTCCGCAAAGCGAGCCCCTGCTCGGCAGCAGCGATATCCAGTCGCTCGCCGATCTCGGCAACAGCTACAGCGTCGTTCGCGAGACTCGCCTCGTGCCGTTCGATATCAAGGACGTAATGAGACTTGCTGCGATCTCAGCCACGCCCTTCCTGCCACTGCTGCTGACGATGTTCTCGCTCGATGACTTCGCGACTTTTCTGATCGAGGCGATCTTCTGACAGCCCCGTCGGGCCGAAGCTACGCGACTCCGGGATTCGTGCAGTTACTGCTCTGTTCGATCGCCGCACAGGCCGTGCAGCGCTCGGCAATGAAGCTGCCGCACGCGATGAACAAGTACCTGTGGCAATCGTTTATGTAGTCACATCAATGGAGGGCACGAGCATGCAGTCTATTTTTCGTGACAGGAAACTTGCGATAACGGCGAGCGAGACATCTTCCAAGAATGATTTCGATTATTTGGTCGGCAAGTGGGCCATTCGCTCCTGCCCAGGACCTGACTCGTCCGCAGCGAGCTGCCCTCACTTGTTCTTGACCAGCCCCGCCACAAACTCCTGCACCGGCATCCTCTCCAACTTCCCCCGATCGGCAAACATTGCCTTGATCGCCTCGGTCTGCTTCGGCGAGAAGTGCGCGGCGACGGAGGCTTCGAATTTTTGTACGAGCACCGGCATTCCCTCGGCGCGACGCTTGCGGTGACCCAGCGGTACATCGACCTGGACGCGCTCGGTCCGGGTGCCGTCCTTGAAGAACACCTGCACGGCGTTCCCGATGTATCGTTTGTCCGGCGCGTAGTATTCCTCGGTAAACGTCGTGTTCTCGCTCACGACCATCTTCGCCCTCAACGCATCGATGCGCGGATCGCTCGCCGTCGCGTCCTCGTAGTCCGACGCTGAGAGACGGCCGAAGATCAGCGCGATCGCGACCATGTACTGAATGCAGTGATCTCGATCCGCCGGATTATCAAGTGGTCCTGTCTTATCGATGATCCTCACGCCCGACTCCTGCGTTTCGATCACCACGCGCTCGATATCGTCGATGTGGCGCTTCACCTGCGGGTGCAGCTTCATCGCCGCCTCCACCGCCGTCTGGCCGTGGAACTCCGCCGGGAAGGAGATCTTGAACAGGATGTTTTCCATCACGTAGCTGCCAAAGGGCTGCGGGAACGACAGCGGCTTGCCCTTCATCAGCACATCTTGGAAGCCCCACGTCGACGCCGTGACCGCCGATGGATATCCCATCTCGTCCGACATCGCCATCAACGCGTGACGCACCGCTCGGCTGGTCGCATCGCCGGCCGCCCAGCTCTTTCGCGATCCAGTGTTCGGCGCATGACGATAGGTCCGCAACGCGCCGCCATCGACGAACGCGTTCGAGACTGCGTTGATCACCTGCTCTCGCGAGCCGCCGAGCATCGCAGTCGTTACCGCCGTGGAAGCGAGCCGCACCAGCAACACATGATCCAATCCAACCCGGTTGAAACTATTCTCCAGCGCGCCGACGCCCTGGATCTCGTGCGCCTTGATCATGGCGGTGAGCACATCTCTCACCCTCAGCGACACCTTGCCCTGCGCGCCGCTCCGGCGCGCCATGTAATCCGCGACCGCGAGAATGCCGCCGAGGTTGTCGGAAGGATGTCCCCACTCCGCCGCCAGCCAGGTGTCGTTGAAATCGAGCCAGCGGACCATCGCGCCGATATTGAACGCCGCCTGCACGGGATCGAGCTCATAGCTCGTGCCCGGCACTCGCGATCCACCCGGCATCACAGCACCTGGCACCACAGGTCCCAACAACTTCGTGCACGCCGGATACTGCAGGGCCTGGAAGCCGCAGGCCAACGTATCCATCAAGCAGTAGTACGCGGTCTCGTAAGCCGCCTCGCTGTCGACTTGATACGACAGCGCGTAATCGGCAATCGCCTGCAATATCTCATCCGGTGCCGGACGTTCCGCTGATTTGAGATCGTGATGGGCCATGGCAACCAACTAGTTACTTTCTCTGATCGAGCGGCACGAACTCGAGGTTCTCCGGCCCGATGTAGTTCGCGCTCGGCCGGATGATCTTGCCGTCCTCGCGCTGTTCGATGACATGCGCCGCCCAGCCGGTGGTGCGGGCGATGACGAACAGCGGAGTAAACATCGAGGTGGGCACGCCCATCAGGTGATACGACACCGCCGAGTACCAGTCCAGATTCGGGAACATGTTCTTGATCTCTTTCATCGTCCGTTCCAGACGCGCCGCGATGTCGAACATCTTGGTGTCGCCCGCATCCTGCGCGAGCGTGCGCGCAACTTCCTTGATGACCTCATTGCGCGGGTCGGAGATCGTATAGACCGGATGACCGAAGCCGATGATCACTTCCTTGTTCCCCACCCGCTTGCGGACGTCTTCGTCGGCTTGCTCGGGCGAGTCGTAGCGCTGCTGGATTTCGAACGCGACTTCGTTCGCGCCGCCGTGCTTGGGCCCACGCAATGCGCCGATCGCGCCAGTGATCGCGGAGTACATGTCCGAGCCGGTGCCAGCGATGACGCGCGCCGTGAACGTCGACGCGTTGAACTCATGCTCGGCATAGAGGATGAGCGACGTATGCATCGCATGCACCCACTCTCGCGACGGCGTCTCCTGATGCAACAAATGCAGGAAATGCCCGCCGATCGAATCGTCATCGGTGTCCACATCGATGCGACGGCCGTGATGACTGTAGTGATACCAGTACGCGAGCATCGATCCGAGGCTGGCGATGAGCCGATCGGCAATGTCCCGAGCAGCGGCCGGAGCGTGATGCTCGGGTTCAGGCAGGACACAGCCCAGCGTCGACACGCCCGTGCGCATGACATCCATCGGATGAGCTGCGGCGGGCAATCGCTCGAGCACGTCTTTGACGGCCGCGGGCAAGCCACGCAGACGTGACAGCTTGGCTTTGTATCCAGCAAGCTCGGCATGATTCGGCAGTTTGCCGTGAATCAGCAGATAAGCGATTTCCTCGAACTCGCAGCTGTTGGCGATATCGAGGATGTCATAACCGCGATAGTGCAGATCGTTGCCGCTGCGTCCAACCGTGCACAGCGCGGTATTGCCGGCGGTCACGCCGGACAGTGCGACAGACTTCTTCGGCTTGAAGCCGGTGGTCGAAGTTGCTTCGGTCATCGCGAACCCCCTGAAATTTTTCCCTGCGGCCGCAACGCGCCGCACGTCCAAGCGTCGCCGCCACTTTGCCACAAGGCCAGCAGGCCGTCCTTGCGAACAATGGGGTCTTGCCGAAGCCGCCGACCTCCGGCGGGTCAGCGGCTGGCGCAAATATCAGGCCTGGGGCGCGGCGGGCTGTACCGGCCCCGCAAGGGTCTTCAGCGGCACCGACTCGTCGGCGAGCGCGGCGGGATCGAACGATTTACACGCTGCGACCATGCGCTTGGCGACCATGAATTCCTGCGCACGATTGACGGCATCGACCGCGATCAGCCGGCCCTGCTTCAGATAGAACGCAGCGAACGACTTGCTCTCCATCGAACCGCGCAGCACGAACTGATCGTAGCCTTGCGACAGTCCCGTCATTTGCAACTTCAGATCGTACTGATCGGACCAGAACCACGGCACCGACTCATAGGCCTTCGGCTTGCCTGCGAGCGAAGCCGCGGCGACGCGAGCTTGCTCGACCGCATTCGGCACCGACTCCAGACGAATGCGCCGGCCGCAGAACACGCTCGGGTGATTCGTGCAGTCGCCGGCAGCGACGATGTCAGGATCGGAGGTGACGGCGTACTCGTTGACCACGATGCCGTTGTCCACATCCAAGCCAGCCGCCTGCGCCACTTCGGTGTTGGGCAACAAGCCGATGCCGACAACGACGTAGTCAGCAGGAATCACCACGCCGCCGGTGCAATGTACCGCTGTAACAGCATCGCCGGTCGCGTTGAATTCCAGATGCGTCACTTCGATGTTGGTGCGCAGATCGACGCCAGCGTCGCGATGCACCTTCTCATAGAACTGAGACATCTGCGGCGCCGTGACTCGCGCCAGCACGCGGGGCAACGCTTCGAGCACGGTGACATTCACGCCGCGCGCGATGGCCGACGCAGCAACTTCCAATCCAACGTAACCACCGCCAATGACGACAAGGCGCTGCCCGGCTTCAAAGCGCGAGCGAATCGCCATCACATCATCGATATTGCGCAGGTAACGGAAGTTGCTGGTCCCCTCCGCACGAGTTGCATCGTTGATGGTCATGCGACGCGCGCGGCCGCCGGTCGCCAGCGCAAGCTTTGAATAAGTGACTTCGCGGCCGTCGTCGAACACCAGCTTCTTGTTCGCGCGATCGATACGCTCGACGCGACGGCTCAGCAGCAAGCTGATGTTTGCTTTCTCATACGCAGCCAGCTGCCGCAGATACAGCGACGTGGCTTCGCACTCGCCTTTCAGATAAGCCTTGGACAGCGGCGGCCGTTGATACGGCAGATGAGATTCGTCGCCGACGATCGTCAGCGGCCCGGCATAACCTTGTTGACGTAACGCGAACGCGAGCTCGCCGCCGGCGTGGCCGGCGCCAACGATATAGATGTGATCTTCAGTGTGCGTGTCGGACATGAGCTAAATGCGAAACCCAGGATCATTCTTCGGGAGCGAGCGTGAGGCGCAGGCCGTCGTGTTCCTGCTTCAACTGGATCTGGCACGACAGCCGCGAGTTGTCCTGACGGAACTGCAGCTCGGCCAGCAGATCGCCCTCATCGCTCTGCCGGTCGGGCAGCTTCGCGAGCCATTCCGGAGCGATATAAACGTGGCAGGTGGCGCACGAGCACATGCCGCCGCAGATGGCGCTGACGCCGTAGTCCAATTCGCGCAGCGTTTCCATCAACGAGCCTTCCGGCGCCGTTTCCACTTCGTGTTCGCCGCCGTTGCGGTCCACCACGCTCAACCGAATACTCATTCAAATACTCCAGCCAATGCTCGTCCCGAAACCGGGCGGCAATTGTGCCATTTCGCGGTCCGGAGCGTCCTACAACTTGCTAAACGAGCGGGCGAAATCCATGACCTCCCGGGCCACACGCTGCTTGTCTGCCGCTGTCTTCATCAGCGTCGCCGTGACGTGCGTGGCCATGCTGACTTGCGGCGCCAGGTGCGCTTCCGACCTGTCGAGCACGAGGCCGTCGATGATGCCCTCATAGAAACGGGCGATGGTCGCCGACGACTGTTCGAGCTGCAGCTCGCTCATGATCTTGGTGGTCGGCCCTTTGACCGCCTGGCCATTCACCAGCGGCGAGACTGCAATTACCGGCACCGTCGCCTCGACCAGGAGCTGGCGCCACGCGGGCATTTCCAGGAACGGCCCGATGCTCAGCCAGGGATTCGACGGACAGATCACGATGGCTTGCAGCGACGGGTCCTGCACCGCCTCGTCGATGAAAGGCACCAGCTCCGCATCGGCCGCGCCCGCATATGCCAGCCCCTTGACCACCGGCTCGCAGCGCCGCCCGACGAAGTAGTGCTGAAAATCCAGCGTGCCCTCGTCGGTGATCACCATCGTGCGCACCAGGTCGTTCGTCATTGGCACCACCTTGCCGAGGATGCCGAAGTGGCGCGCGAAGTCGGCGGTGATGGCCGACAGCTTTTCGCCAGCATCGAGGCGGCGGGTGCGCTCGATGTGGACGGCCAGGTCCTTGTCGCCGAGCCGGAACCAGTGCTCGCCGCCCAGACGCTCGATTTCCGCCATGAAATTCCAGCTTTCGTTGGCGCGGCCCCAGCCGAGCTCCGGGTTCTGCATGCCGGCCAATGTATAGATCATGGTGTCGAGATCGGGCGAGATCGCCAGTCCCAGGTGCTCGAAATCGTCGCCGGTATTGACCGCGACAGTGAGCTCCCCGGGAAACAACACGCGTTGCAGCCCCTCGGCGAGCTTGGCTCCGCCGATCCCTCCTGACAGCGCCAATACCTGAGTCATCGGAACAGATCCTGATCCCTGGAGCGCAGTAACGCCGCCGCGTTACGTTCACTCGCCGTCCATTGCAGTCCTCGTGCGATCACCACTGGAGTTCCCTCGTTTGCTTCACCCATGACCAACGCGGCGCCGGCAGCGACGGCGTCGGCCCAGCCGACCTCCGTCATTTCCAGCGCGCGACCTTCCCTGTCATATTCGCCTCGACGGTCGATAATGGATGGCAGTCCGGCCGCTCCGATGGCGATATTCACGACGCCGTTGCGCCAGGCCCGGCCAAAACTGTCGCTGATCAGCACCGCCACGGGGACTTGCCAACGCGTGCTCAGCTCATTCCGCAAACGCTCGGCGGAGGCATCCGGGTCTCGAGGCAGCAACAACACCTGGTCTTGCGCGGCGCCTGGAACGTTCGAGCGATCGACGCCGGCGTTGGCCATCACATAGCCCAGCCGATGGCGCACGATCAGCACGTTGGGCACGGCTCGCAGCACTTCCTGTGACTCCGACAACACGACTTCCACCAGGCGCGCGTCCTTGCGAGTCCGGGCCGCCAACTCCAGAGCGCGGGCCGACGGCGTGATGGTGCGCAAGTCGACGATACGCCCTTCGGCTTTAGAAACAATTTTCTGTGCGACGACGATCACATCGAACGGCGCGGGCGCCAGGCCCGCGCCTTCGACGGCTGCCGCAATCGTCTGCGACAGATCCTGCCCTGCGAGAATTTCGGGCAATCCCGACAGGGCAGTGAAGACGACCGATTTCACCGGTCGAATCAGCGGCCGGTGAACTGCGGCGGCCGCTTATCGAAGAACGCTTTTACGCCCTCGCGGAAATCCTGGCTGTCGATGCAAACTTTCTGGATCGCCCCTTCTTCGCGAATGGCGCCGGCGAGATCCAACACATGCGCGCGACGAAGCAGTCGCTTCGTGCCCGCCAAAGCCAACGGCGGCGCGTCGGCCAGCTTCTCGGCGAGCGCGCACGTTTCGTTGATCAGCTCGGCATCCGGCACGACTCGATTCGCCAGGCCCAGCTCGACACAACGGGCCGCCGGAATGCGGTCGCCGATGAGCGCCAATTCAAACGCGTGCCGCGCGCCGAGCCGCTCGGCGAACTGCCATGTGAGACCGCCGTCGGGCACCAGCCCGATTTTCGCAAACGGCAATTGCAGGAATGATTTCTCGCCCATCACCAACATGTCGCAAGCGAGCGCATATCCCGCGCCGATACCGCTGGCGAAACCGTTGACCGCGCCGATGACCGGCTTCGGCAGGTCGGCGATGGCCAGAATGCCGGGACCGAATTCCTTTTCCAGCATTCCCGCCACCTGCTCGCCAGAAGGCGGCAGGCTGTTGAGATCGGCGCCGGCGCTGAAACCGCGGCCCGCGCCCGTCAAGACAGCGGCGCGAATGTGCTCGGCGGCCGCAATTTTCTTGAAGGCGTCGATGATGCCGATGCGCATCTCGTGCGTGAACGTATTGAGTGCATCGGCGCGATTCAGCGTGACGATCGCGACCCGGCCGCGCTCTTCGTATAGGACTTCGCTCATTGAGGTCTCCGTTGGACTGCGCGGCAGGATGGCGCGAAGCCGCCTGCCATGCAACTGCATGGCCTGCGGGAGCCATAGTCCTTTTCCTATATTGAACAGGCGCCCCTACTTCGGGCGCGGATCGCGCACGCCGTCGCCCTTGGGCGGCCTGGCCGTTCGCACCCGAGTCACCGTCTGCAACAGCAGACGGGCTGCATTGCGAACTTCCTGCTGAATCGCCTGGTCTTTGTCGAGCGCCACATGGCTGGTCGCATACGGCTCGTAGTAACCAATATAACGATCGATATTCGCGTCGCCGCCGGCCGGCACGAGCTCCATGTCACACAGCCAGTCGTGCAGATTGCGACGTAACGTTTCGGCGCCGACGGCATCGCCATGCACGACCGTCGAGAACGCTCGTCCTTTGAGGTGTCGCGGATAATCCCAGCCTTCCAGCTCGATGGCCTTGGCCTTCTTCGCGTTCTTGCCATCGGTGCGCGTGGGATCCGGATTGCCGCCATCGGCACAGACCAGGCGATCGATCATCAGCTTCAACGGCGACGGCGCCTGATACCAATACACCGGCGTCACGATCATCACGCCATGGGCCGCCACCCAGCGCGGATAGATTTCGTTCATCCAATCGTTGACCTGGCCGAGCGAATGATTGGGATAGCAAGAGCACGGCCAATGACACAACGGCATCGCCGTCGCGACACAAGCCTTGCACGGATAGATGACTCGACCGTACTCCGCCGTCAGATGACTGAGATCGAGCAGATCGACGATCGCTCGCTCGGCTACCAATGTTTGCTCCGCCTCCTGGCACAAGCGATAGCTCTTCGATACCTCGCCCGGACAGGTCTGCTCGTGGCGTGCCGCGCCGCTGATCAGCAGTATCCGAGCCGGGCCCTTTGCATCCTCGTGCAAGCGCTGCGCTTTGCGAATTTCGTCGCGCGTCTGCAGCCATTGCTCGGACAGCTGATATTCCGGATTCTCGAACTCTGGCCCGGCCGCGCGCGTGCGAGGCGATTTGCGACCCTCGTGATACGCCTCCCAAGCAATCTCTGCCAATGCATCGATCTGCGCCATCGAGCCATCGAAGGCGGGATCGTAAAAGCGCTGACGGAAGCGGGTGCGAAAGGCGTCCTTGTCGATCTGGGCCGACACACCGAGTTTTCTCGGCTGGGGCACCGCGGGCTTGTCGCAGTTGTCGTTGGATGAGGACACGCAAAACAACGCAGCCCCGAAGCGCGGTGTTCCCAGAATTACCGACGCTGCCGGCACTCAGGATCGAACTTTGCGCGCGCTTCTTGGTTAAGAAGACTTGGTGCGCGGCTCACCGCGATCCGCGCACGCCCTGACGGAGATTTTCATGCAAGAGTCGATCGCGGCGTTCACCAGTCTCGACCGGGCGACCTGGATCACGGTCGCCAGTGTGCTCCTGGGGCTGGCACTGGCGCATGTAATTCTGAGTTGGTTCATCAAGTACAAGGCGGCGCGCGAGACGAACACTCACATGCCGATGGAAGACGGCACGCAGGCCGCGATTCGTGAATGGATCTGGCGTGGCGCTACCCGGTGCATCCGTCCACTGGCGTTCCTGATCTGGGTCAACGGCTTGTACCTGGTGGCATCGACCATCGTTGCCGATCTCGAGGAATACAAGTTCTCGGCGACCGCGCTCACCGCGCTGGAGTGGTGGCAAGGCCTCGGCACGCTGGTCGGCATCACGTGGTTACTGGTCCGCATCGGCGTCACGGCGGACACGGCACTACGCAAGATCGCCGCGCGTACCGACAACGATTGGAGCGAAATTCTGATTCCTTTCGCCGGGCGCGCCGTGCGCTGGGTGCTGCCGCTCATCGCCATTCTGCTCGGAGCGCCGGCGCTGGCGGTGTCCTCGAAAACCGAAGCCATCGTCAAAGACGCGACCAGCATCCTGCTCATCGCGACCCTGGCTTACGTCGGGCTGCAGCTGATTCACGTCGGCACTTCGCTGATCCTGCAACGACACCAGCTCTCCGTCAGCGACAATCGACGCGCGCGAGCCATCTATACGCAAGTGACGATGCTGCGGAAGATCGTAACTTCCATCGTGGCGCTCATCGCCATCGCATCGATGCTCATGGTGTTCGAATCGGTGCGTCACTTCGGCACAGCCATCATCGCGTCCGCGGGCGTGGCCGGCATCATCCTTGGCTTCGCCGCGCAGAAGAGCATCGCGACGCTGTTGGCCGGCATCCAGATCGCGCTGACGCAGCCCATCCGCATCGACGACGTGGTGATCGTCGAAGGCGAATGGGGCCGGATCGAGGAGATCACGCTCACCTACGTGGTCGTTTGTATCTGGGACTGGCGCCGGCTGGTGCTGCCCATTTCGTATTTCATCGAGAAGCCGTTCCAGAACTGGACACGCACCAGCGCGGATGTCATCGGCTCGGTGTTTCTTTATGTCGACTACAACGTGCCGCTCGCTCCGCTGCGTGCCGAGCTTCAGCGCATCCTCGAGGCATCTCAGCTCTGGGATCGCAAAGTGAGCGCACTGCAGGTCACGGACACGAAACAGCACACCGTCGAGGTCCGTGTGATCGTCAGCGCGCGCGACGCCGGCCAGGCCTTCGACTTGCGCTGCGACGTACGCGAGAAGCTCATCGCCTTCCTGCAAAAGAGCTATCCGGACAGCCTGCCGAGAATCCGCACGTCAACCCTTGATCGGCACCCACACTTCCAGTCCGCCATGACCGGCACGTGAATCGAAGTCGGGGCCATAGACTTCGAGCAGCGGCGCATCGACCGCTTCGTGGCCCGACTCCGGCACCCATTGACCCCAGATGGCCGCGAACGTGCCACTGATGGTCGAGATGTGTTCGCGATGCTTGAAAATCGCATAGCGCTGCGGGGCGATACGAAGCGTGCTCAGCTCCGGAGGCGTTCTCGAGAAGTCGCTGACCTGCGCGCCGCAGAGATATTCCATATTGCCCGCATCGTCGACGTTGTGGACGACGCCGTAAGCGGTGTTGCCCACTTGATCGGGGATGTGGCCGAAGTAATTCAGGAACCGCTCCCACTGCGATGGAATGCCGGCCTTGTTGTCGCATTTGTAACGCGCGCGGATGCCGGCAAGCAGTAACGCCTTGCCTTGCTCGAAGCGCGGCGGATCGAGCTCGGGCAGTTGCTGGTAGGTCATGGCGATGGGCTCCACGATGGCGAGATTGTCGATACGGCGCTGCGCGCGCACCGCTTCGGGCGTCATCCCGAATTGGTCGCGAAACGCCCGTGTGAACGCCTCGTGAGAGCCATAGCCGGCTTCCAATGCGATCGACAACACGTCGGGCGCGCCATTCGCGAGGGCGCGGGCAGCCACGCTCAAGCGGCGGCCACGCACATAACGCATGATGGAAAAACCCGAGAGGTGATTGAAAGCGCGAGTCAGATAGTACGGTGAGACATTGACCTGCGCGGCGAGCGATTCGAGCGACAAGTCAGTCGTCAGATGGCTTTCGATGTACCACAGCGCGCTGTTGATCGGATTCATGGCGAACTCTCACGAGACGACGCCATTGTCGTCCCGCCTGCCCGCGCCCATTTGATCGAAATTGCGGATCGATTGCGATCAGCGCGCCGGCGCTTTCGCCAGCGCCTGATCCAGGATGGCGCCGTCGGCGAAGTGCACCTTCATCACTTTATCCCAGCCGCCGAACACGTCGTCCACCGTCACCAGCTTGATGGCCGGAAACTGGGCGGCGTATTTCCTGGTGACGTTGGCGTCGTTCACCCGGTTGTAGTGCTTCGCGATGATGTCCTGTCCCGCTGGGCTGTATAGATACTTCAAGTACGCAGTCGCTGCTTCGCGCGTTTTTTTGCGATCGACGACCTTATCGACCACGGCCACCGGGAAATCGGCGCGCAGGCTCATCGACGGCATCACCGCTTGCAGCTTGCTCTTGCCGTACTCACGACGGATCGCCGTGATCTCGCACTCGAACGTCACCAGCACATCGCCGATACCGCGCTCGATGAATGTCGTCGAGGCGCCGCGCCCGCCCGTGTCGAACACCGGCACATTCGCCAGCAGCCGGGTCACGAAGTCTTTCGCCTTGGCTTCGTCACCTTTGTTCTGCGCAAGCGCGTACGCGTAAGCAGCGAGATAGGTGTATCGGCCGTTGCCCGAAGTCTTGGGATTGGGGAACACCACCTGAATGCCAGGCCGGGCGAGATCGCTCCAATCTTTCACCTGCTTCGGATTGCCTTCGCGCACCAGCAGCACCGGCAGCGAATAAAATGGCGAAGCATTGTTCGGCAGCCGCTGCCGCCAGTCGGCGCCGAGCAGACCGGCCTTGTGCAGCAACTCGATATCGGCGACCTGGTTGAATGTCACCACGTCGGCCGGCAAGCCTTCGGCGACCGAACGTGCCTGCTTGGACGAGCCGCCATGCGACTGTCGGATCTTGAGCGTCTTGCCGGTCTGCTTTTTCCACTCGGCAATGAACGCCGGATTGATGTCATCGAACAGCTCGCGCGCCACGTCATACGACGCGTTGAGCAGCTCCTGCGAGAACGCGGCCGGCGCCAGCAGCAAGCCGGCCAGGGCCACCCAGAAGCGAATATTCATACGCACTGCCATCGATCCTGAATGAGGGGCAGCGATTCTGCAGGCAGGCCGCGGCTCGTGTCAGTAACGCCGCGGTGATAAGGAAGTTATCGGCAGTTATGAGTGAGGCGGCGTCGCGACGACGCCGCCTCACGGTCCTGAATGGCTACTACTGAGCCGGGGGCGGCGGAGTCGTACCCTCAGCCGGCGGAGGCGTAGTCGTGGTGCTATCCGGAGGCGGCGGAGTATCCGACGGAGTCGGGCTCGGCGCCGGTTCAGCCGGCATTGGAGCAGGTGTCGTCGGCGCGGTATCGGCCGGCGGCGTATTCATGTCAGAGGTGTCATCCTTTTTCGCGCAACCGGCCGCGAACACCACCGCAGTCACGGCTAGCAAAGCAAAGGCACGCATGTCTCATCCCTCCAGATGTTTCCGATGCAATCGGGTCCCCTACTAAGCGATTCGCCTTCTCGATGGTTCCAAACAGGAGTGAATGTCAATGTTTCGTCAACGCAAGCAGGGTGCGTTCGCTCGTCGCAGCCTCTTTATAATGCTGCATCGGATCCAAAGGCACCGGCGATTGATCTCTCGCCCTCTCAACAATTAGGAATGCTGAATGCCTGCGTCCCCCCGTGCCTTGGTGCATGCCTTCCTGGAGCGCGAGTTCATCCGGCAAGTCGAGTTTCTCGCCGAGCTGGTGCGTGTGCCCAGCGACAATCCACCGGGCGATTGCGCGCCAGCGGCCGAGCGCGCCCACGAGCTCCTCGAGAGCCTGCTCGATCTCGAAGTGGAAACAGACGTCGTGCCCGCGCAGGTCGCGAAAGCGAATGGAATGATTTCTGCCACGAATCTCATCGTGCGGCGACGCTTCGGCCGCGGCGGCATGACGATCGCGCTCAATGCGCACGGCGATGTGGTGCCGCCGGGCCAGGGCTGGACTCGCGATCCGTACGGCGCGGAGATCATCGACGATCCCGATCATGGGCTGGTGATGTTCGGTCGTGGCGTCGCCGTGAGCAAATCGGACTTCGCGACCTATACGTGGGCCCTGCTCGCCTTGATCGATCTGGAGAAGCAAGGCGTGCCGCTGCATGGCGTGGTCGAGCTGCACTTCACCTATGACGAGGAAGTCGGCGGCAACATCGGACCGAAACGTCTGGTATCGCAGCGTCTGAGCACACCCGCCTTGGCAATCTGCGCCGGTTTCTCATACGCCGTCACCAGCGCGCACAACGGTTGTTTGCATCTGGAAGTCGTGGTGAACGGCAGGTCCGGTCATGCCGCGATGCCTGAGACCGGGGTCGATGCGCTCGAGGCGACCACCGATATTCTCAACGCGCTGTATGCCCACCGACAGGAGTTGGCTCACAAGCGCTCGAAAGTGCCTGGCATCGAGAGCGCCACGCTCAACATCGGCCTCATCGAGGGCGGCATCAATACGAATGTCGTGCCGGACCGGGTCACGCTGCGTCTCGAACGTCGCATCATTCCGGAAGAGTCGGCCGAAGAGGCAGAGTCGCAGCTGCGCTCGCTGATCGCGAACGCCGTCTCCTCTCGCCCCGGCATCACGCTCGAGATCAAACGGATCATGCTGGCCGAGCCGCTGCTCGAACTGCCCGGCGCCGCCCGCACGGTCATCGCTTTGCGCACGCATGCCGAAGAAGAATTCGGTGTCGCGATCCCAGTGCAGGGCGTGCCGCTCTACACGGATGCGAGACACTACGCGTCAGCGGGCATTCCCACCGTGCTGTACGGCGCTGGCCCTAAAACATTGCAGGAAGCAAACGGGCACGGCGCGGATGAATGTTTGCGCCTCGACGACTTGAGAAAGGCGACTGCGGTGGTCGCGCTGACGCTCGTGGATTTGCTGAGAGGTAATTGAGTTATTTATCGGTCCGCGACGTGGGCAGGAAGAAATCTTCTTCCACCGGCTTGTTCGCCAGAATCTCTGCGCGCGTCAGTCCCTGCACTTCGTGCGGAAACACCAGCCATTGATCGGTCTCGCGAATGAAGTAATCCGGTCGCAGTGAGCTGGTGTTCCTGGTCGGCTTGTAATAGACCGTGGCAATCCTCACCTGCTCCGGCATGTTGCGCCGGCAGCGACGCTGCAGCTCGGCGACCACGGCTTCGAGACTGCGTCCCGAATCGAACACATCGTCGATCAACAGCAACTGGTCCTCGAAACTCAGCTGCGACACCAGATAGTCGATCGCGTGCACGCGCACTGTCTTCGACTGCTGATCGATACCCTCGTAGGACGAGGTGCGGATCGCGATGTGGTCGCAGTGAATGCCGTTGAATTCCAGCACCTCCTGGACGGAGATGCCGATTGGCGCCCCGCCGCGCCACACACCCACCAGGAACGACGGCCGAAAGCCGCTGCGGACGATCTGCACCCCGAGCGCCAGCGAGTCCCGCAACAGGGATTCCGCCGAAATATAGGTTTTTTCCATCGCGGCATCATACTCGCTTACACTGTCTACCTGATTCCGTAGACGAGGTTGACAGCATGAACTGGCTCGAACGCGACGCCGCCAGCGTCTGGCACGGCTTTACCCAAATGGATTGCTATGGGGCGAACAGCCCGGTGATCGTGGAACGCGCCGAGGGACGCGAGTTGATCGACGTCGAAGGGCGCCGTTATCTGGACGCAATCTCGTCGCTGTGGGTCACCACGCTGGGCCATCGCGTCCCCGAGCTCGATCAAGCCTTGCGCGAGCAGCTGGACCGTGTCGCTCACTCGACCATGCTCGGCAATGGCAATCGCATCGTCATCGAGTTCGCCGAAGCGCTGGCTCGGGTCGTGCCGGTGGATCGAGCACATACATTGTTCGCATCCGACGGCGCCGCCGCGGTCGAGCAGGCGTTGAAGATCGCGTTCCAATATTGGACCAACAAAGGCGAACAAGGCCGCACGACCTACCTCGCCTTCGGCGACGGGTATCACGGCGACACTATCGGCTCGCTCTCGTTGGGCGGCGGTGGATTCGGCACACAGATTTTCGATCCGCTGCGCTTCCCCGTGCTGCGCGCTCCCGCGTTCACCGAGCCGGGCGCTCTGCACACGGCAGCTCAGATGGTTCGCGAGCATCACCGCAAGCTCGCGGCAGTGGTCGTTGAACCGCTCGTGCAAGGCGCGGCCGGCATGTCGATCGCGCCGGCTGGGGATTTCGCCGAGCTGGGCAAAGCCTGTCACGAGACCGGTGTGCTGCTGATCTGCGATGAAGTTGCGACCGGCTTCGGCCGCACCGGCACGCTGTTCGCTTCCGAGCAATGCGGCTTGCGACCGGATTTGATGTGTCTGGGCAAGGGCATCACCGGCGGTTATCTGCCCATGTCGGCGACGGTCGCGTCCCAACGGGTGTTCGCCGCCTTCCTCGGCCCGGACCTGAGCGAGAAGACGCTGTATCACGGCCACTCCTATGGCGGCAATGCGCTCGCCGCCGCCGTCGCGCTCAAACATTTACAGCTGATAGCGTCTCTGCCCGTCCTTGACAACGTTCGCGAGCGCTCAGCTCAACTGCGCGCCGGGCTCGAGACGCGCATTCGCCCCTTCAAGCGCGTCAAACATATTCGTCTGCAGGGTTTGATGGGCGCGGTCGAGCTCGATACGAGCGACGATCCCAAGCTGGCGCGCCGGACTTGTACAGCGATGGTCAAACGCGGTGTCCTGTCTCGCTCCATGGGGCCTGTCATAACGATCGTGCCGCCGCTCACCATCACCGCAGCGGAGATCGAACGCATCGTCGAGACGCTCGCCGCAGCCCTGGAGGAAACAGCGTGACGCACTGGAATTCCTGGGCCGAGCGCGAGCTGGCCGGCCTGCGCGCCATCAACAGATATCGCGAGACGGTGCCGTTCGATGGGCACGGCCCCGAAGGCCGGGTGCGCGACCAGCGGCTTGTTTCTTTTGCCTCCAACGACTATCTCGGCCTTTCCTCCCACCCCCAGGTGCGGCTCGCGGCCATTGCCGCCATTGAACGCTTTGGCACCGGTGCAATGGCCTCGCGCCTGATCGTCGGCACCCGCAGCCTGCACGACGAATTGGAATCTTTGCTCGCCGAATGGAACCAAACGGAGCGCGCACTCGTGTTCTCGTCGGGGTACTCAGCAAATCTTGGCGTCCTCACGACATTCGGTGAAACGGACGTGACGCTTTTTAGCGACGAGCTCAATCACGCTTCGATAATCGACGGTTGTCGTCTGGCCAAAGCGCGCACTTTGATTTACCGTCACCTGGATCTGCAGCACCTGCAGACCCTGCTTAGACAAACTCCAGGTCGGAAAATCGTGGTGACTGAATCGGTGTTCTCCATGGACGGTGACACTGCGCCCTTGCCTGCGCTCGCAGAGTTGTGCAGCGAGCATGGCGCGTTGCTCATATTGGATGAGGCGCACGCGGCGCTTGGCCCCAAGCTCGCGGCAACCCGGGATTTAGAGGTATTGCACGTCGGCACCTTGTCGAAAACGTTGGGCTCGCTGGGCGGCTTCGTCGCCGGCTCGAGCCGCTTGATCGAATTGCTCGTCAATCGCGCGCGGACCTTCATTTTCACTACCGGCCTGTCACCCGCCGATACCGCGGCGGCCGCGGCGGCGGTACGGATCTGTCGCAGCGAAGAAGGCAATCATTTGCGAGCGCGCTTGCGCTCGCTGGTCGATATGCTTCGCCCGGGTCACCCGTCCGCCATCGTGCCCATCGTGCTCGGTGACGATGCGGCCGCGCTCGGCGCGGCGGCCCGGTTACGGGAAGTCGGTATCCACGTGCCGGCAATTCGCCCACCCACCGTTCCCAAAGGAACGGCGCGGCTGCGGGTTGCGCTGTCGGCCTCTCACAGCGAGGCGATGGTCGAAAGCCTGAGAGCCGCGCTCGGTAGATTCAACTTTGTTTAATTCGAACTTCGCTCAAGACGCAATGACTGTGATCGATTCCAGACCTTCCCTATTGATTGGCGTAATTGGCACGAACACGGAAGTAGGAAAGACCTGGGTGACCGCGCAACTGCTGGCAACGCTGAAGTTGCGGGGCTCGCGCGTCGCGGCACGAAAACCGGTGCAATCGTATGGGCCGGATGAAATCGATACCGATGCCGCGCGTCTTGCCGGCGCGAGCGGAGAAGAAGTCACGGAGATCTGCCCCGCCCATCGCTGGTATCCGCTCGGACTGGCTCCGCCGATGGCTGCACAGGCGCTGGGGCGAGGACCGGTGTGGATGTCGGAGCTCGTCAGCGAGACTCGCTGGCCTGCGGATGTGGATATCGGTTTCGTCGAAACCGTGGGCGGTGTGCGCTCGCCGCTGGCTTGCGATGGTGACAGCCTGGAGCTGTTGCGGCGCCTGGAAGTGGATCGCATGCTCCTGGTCGCCGATGCGGAACTGGGTACGATCAACGCGGTGCGCCTGACGCTGGCTGCCGTCAGCCCCGTGCCTACCGTTGTTTATTTGAACCGCTTCAATCCGAACAGCAAGCTGCACGAGTTGAACCGGCGTTGGCTGGCCGAGCAGGACAAGCTCACCGTGATTACGGACGTGCATTCGCTGGCAGTGGCCATCGAAGAAGCCCACCGGAGCAGCGATCACAACTCGGCGCGGACACCCAAGCCGCGCTGCTGCGCTCGCTGATAGATCGCATGGGCCGCGGCGAGATCCTGCGCCGCGATGCCCAGTGATTTATAGACAGTCACTTCGAATTCGTCGGTGCGGCCGGGCACGCTGCCATTGAGCACCTCACCGATCTCGCCACGGATATGTTTGGCGGCGTTCGAGCCCATCGCACTGAGCAACTCCCCCGCCTGAGCGAGCGCCGAGCCTCGAAAGTCGACGAAGAAGCTGCTTCGCAGGACCAGCGCGTCGTCGACTTCACGTGCGGCAGCAGAGCTCGCTCCAACCAGGTTCACGTGCGCGCCTTGCGCGATCCATGCGCCTTCGACGATGGGTTCGCGCGAGCCGGTGGTCGTGCACACGATGTCCGCGCCCAGCAAGGCGTCGCGAATCGTTCCGTACACTTCGATGTTTGGCTGTCCCGGCCGCGCTTCGCGATCGGCGAACGCGTAGGCTTTTTCTTTGGAGCGCCCCCAGACACGCACCGAACGCAGCTTGCGGACCAGGCCGATCGCGTGCAGATGGGCGGCCGCTTGTTCGCCGGTGCCGATGATCGTCAGATCGGCGGCGGCTTCAGACGCCAACGCTTTGGTCGCCACCGCCGTCGCCGCGGCCGTGCGTAACGCGGTGATCGACGCCGCGTCGATGATGGCCAGCGGCAAACCTTCGCGTGACTCGAACAGGACCACTACGCCCAGGTGAGACGACAGGCCTCGCTGAGCGTTCTCGGGATAAACAGCAATTACTTTCGCGCCGATGCTCGGCGGCTCGTCGAGATAGCCCGGCATGACAGCCAGAATGTTCGGCGTGCCCGGCGGCACACAGCCGATGCGCAAGGGCAGCTGCGCCCCGCCCCGTGACACCTCTCGCATCGCGCTCTCGACGATGGGAATGCAATCCTCCATCGACAGCAAACACCGCACATCGGCGCCGCTGATGACCAGCACGGGAGTGGAGGCTGTATGACGCATTGTTATATTCGCCGGACTCAATCCGAGCGAACTCCGGATGTGATTTAGCCATATCCCACACTGATATGACCGGCCGCGCCGGAGAATTCATCCGGGGTCGAGCATCCTCACGCGTATCGCTGAGAACAATACATCCGGCCGCGATCACGGCGGGGCCCCTGGCCCCGCCCCTGAAAAAATAAAAATTGAGTTCCCCCTCCCGTTCACGGGAGGGGGCAAGGGGGTGGGTCTTCCGGCCGGAACTTAAAGCTTCGCTGGATCCGATTCGAGAATCGACGCAGCACCCTGCTTCACAACGCGCGACAACGTCTGCGCCTCCGGCAACAGGTTCGCGGCATAGAAACGTGAGATCTGTTGTTTGGCCGCGAAGAAATCCGGATCGGTAGACGCCTGACGAACGGCAAGCTCGTGCGCCTTGGCCGTGAGCCAGCCGCCGACAACGACGCCGCCCAGCATCAGATACGGCACGCAGACGGCCAACGCCCCTTCCGGATCTTTCAGCACCGCCGCCGTCGCATCCTTCAACGCAGCGACGCCTTCCAGCGCAGCGGCCTTGCTGGCCGCGACACCGGCATCGCTCGACGAAATCTTCTCTAGCTCCGCCTGCATGTCGGCGATGAGCGCATTCATCGCAGCACCGTTGTCACGACCGACCTTGCGGCCCACCAGGTCGCCCGCCTGAATGCCCGTCGTGCCTTCGTAAATCGGTGCGATGCGCGAGTCGCGCAGGATCTGCGCCGCGCCGGTTTCTTCGATGAAGCCCATGCCACCGTGGACCTGCACGCCCAGCGACGCCATCGACACGCCCAGCTCGGTCGACCAGCCCTTCACGATGGGAATCAACAACTCGCCGCGGGCCTGGGCCTTCGCCTTCTCATCCCCGTCCGGAAGATGCTTACCCAGATCGAGCTGCATCGCTGCGTACAACGCCACCGCACGCGCCGCGTCGGTGTACGCCTTCTGAGTCAGCAGCATGCGCTTCACATCGGGGTGATACGCGATCGGCGGCACCTTCGAGCCATCCGGCACATTCTTCGTCTTCGGCTTGCCCTGCACGCGAGTGCGCGAATACTCGAGCGCCTGCTGATACGCACGCTCGGCGAGCGCATAGCCTTCCAGGCCCACCGACAGACGCGCGGCGTTCATCATGATGAACATATATTCCAGACCGCGATTCTCTTCGCCGACCAGATAGGCAACCGCGCCTTCCTTATCGCCATACGACAGCACGCACGTCGGGCTGCCGTGGATGCCGAGCTTGTGCTCGATGGAAACACAACGCACATCGTTCGGCTTGCCGAGGCTGCCGTCATCGTTCACCAGCACCTTCGGCACGATGAACAACGAGATGCCACGCACACCGGCGGGCGCGCCTTCGACGCGACCGAGCACCATGTGAATGATGTTCGACGTGTAGTCGTGATCGCCGTAGGTGATGAAGATCTTCTGACCGTACAAGCGATAGTGATCGCCTTCCTTGACGGCGCGCGTACGGATGGCAGCGAGATCGGAGCCGGCCTGCGGCTCGGTCAGGTTCATCGTGCCGGTCCACTCGCCGCTGATCATCTTCGGCAGATACTTTTCCTTCTGCGCCTGCGAGCCGCACTGATTGATGGCTTCCACCGCACCCTGCGTGAGCATGGGGCACAGCTTGAAGGCGAGATTCGATGAGGCCCACAATTCTTCCACGGCTGTGCCCAGCAGGGTGGGCGCGCCCTGACCGCCGAACTCCGCCTCGGCGCGCAACTGCGTCCAACCGCCTTCGACGAACTTGGCATAGGCCGCCTTGAATTCCGCCGGCATGCGGACGCCTTCGGCCGTCCACTTCGCACCGGTGCGATCGCCGATGCGATTGATGGGATCGAGCACACCCTCGGCAAAGCGGGCCGCTTCGTCCAGCACCGCGTCGGCAAACTCGGTGGAGTAGTCAGGCAAGTCGGACAGTCCGACCAAACGCTCGTCGCCGATCAGCTGATGGATCGCGAAGCGCAGTTCTTTGAGAGGTGCTTTGTACATGGAAGTCAGTGTCTTAGCTGCAAGTTACATACTGCGGCGATACTGCCCGCCGACTTCGTACAGCGCGCGGGAGATCTGGCCGAGAGAACATACCTTAACCGCGTTCATCAGCTCGGCAAAGACATTCCCGCCGGACGTGGCGACCTTCTGCAAGTTGCGTAGGGCTTCCGCGGCATGAGCCGCATTGCGTTGCTGGAAGGACTTCACAGCCGCAACCTGGAAATCCTTCTCTTCATCGGTCGAGCGAATCAGCGCCACGCCCTTCGCGGCTTCGTTCGAATCAGCATCCGAAAGGAAGGTATTCACGCCGATCAGCGGCAGCGAGCCATCGTGCTTGCGCTTCTCGTAGTACATGCTCTCTTCCTGGATCTTGCCGCGCTGATACATCGTCTCCATGGCGCCGAGCACGCCGCCGCGCTCCGACAACGATTCGAACTCTTGGTACACGGCTTCTTCGACCAGATCGGTGAGCTGCTCGAGGAAGAACGAGCCCTGCCACGGATTCTGATTGTTGTTGAGGCCCAGCTCCTTGTTGATGATGAGCTGGATGGCCACGGCGCGACGCACGCTTTCTTCGGTCGGCGTCGTCAGCGCTTCGTCATAAGCATTCGTGTGCAGCGAATTGCAGTTGTCGAACAGTGCGTACATCGCCTGCAGCGTCGTACGAATGTCGTTGAACTGAATTTCCTGGGCGTGCAGCGAACGGCCCGACGTCTGAACGTGATACTTGAGCATCTGGCTGCGCGGACCGGCGCCGTAGAGATCGCGCATGGCGCGCGCCCAGATGCGACGGGCGACGCGACCGATGACGGCGTACTCGGGATCCATGCCGTTCGAGAAGAAGAACGACAGGTTGGGCGCGAAGTCGTCGATCTTCATGCCGCGCGCCAGGTAGTACTCGACGATGGTGAAGCCGTTGGACAGCGTGAATGCCAGCTGGCTGATGGGATTCGCGCCCGCCTCGGCGATGTGATATCCGGAGATGGACACCGAATAGAAATTCCGCACCTTGTTGTCGATGAAGAACTGCTGCACGTCGCCCATCATGCGCAGCGCGAACTCGGTGGAGAAGATGCAGGTGTTCTGCGCCTGGTCTTCCTTGAGAATGTCGGCCTGCACCGTGCCGCGGACCAGTGACATCGCCTCGGCTTTCAGCTTGGCATGCTCCTCGGCGCTCAACACGCCGGGCGCGATCAGCTGGTCGCTGGCGATGCCCAACAGCGCAATGCCCGAGCCGTCGTGACCCTGCGGCAAGTCGCCGCTGTAGATCGCAGGATTCAATCCCTTGGCCTTCATCTCATTGCGAATCTCGCCAATCCGCTTCTCAGCCGCATCCCAGCGGCCTTGAGCGCGCAGGAAACGTTCGACGCGCTGGTCGATCGCCGTGTTCATGAACATGGCGAGCAGCATCGGCGCGGGGCCGTTGATGGTCATGGAAACGGACGTCGTCGGCGCGCACAGGTCGAAGCCGGAGTACAGCTTCTTCATGTCGTCGAGCGTCGCGATCGACACGCCGGAGTTGCCGGTGCGACCGTAGATATCGGGACGCGTATCCGGATCTTCGCCGTACAACGTCGTGGAATCGAACGCCGTCGACAGACGCGTCGCGCCGTGGCCGCTGGCGAGATAATGGAAGCGACGATTGGTGCGCTCCGGACCGCCCTCACCCGCGAACATGCGGATCGGATCCTCTTCCTCACGACGGTACGGATACACGCCGCCGGTGTACGGATAGCTGCCCGGCAGATTCTCGGAAAGGATGAACTGCAACGTTTCGCCCCAGTCCTTGAAGCGCGGCACAGCGATCTTCGGCATCTGATTGCCGCTCAACGACGTGACGTAGTTGTCGCCAGTCACGAGCTTGTCGCGCACCTTGTACGAATACTTCTCGTCGGTGACGCCCTTGACCCGCGCAGGCCAACGCTTCAGCTCGCCCACACCCTCGGCGCCGACATCGTCGAGCGCCTTGTTGTAAGCAGCGCGCAGCTCGCGACGAGTCGCATCGATCGACTGATCGTTGAGCGCATCTTCGGGGAAGCGATCCAACGGCTCCGGCAGACGCGCGTCATGCAGCGTGCGCAATGTTTCATACACGCCCGACGCGCGACGAGCGGCGTCCACGACCGCATCGATGTTCGATCGGGCTTTGCGTCCCGCACCGGCGATTTCGGCGAGATACCGGCTGCGCGTGCCCGGAATCAGCGGGTCGCGAGAAACGAACTTGATCGGCCCGACATCGCCGGGCGACCACTGACGCTCCGTCGCCGCCAGACAGCGCTCGTTCACCAGCTTGCACAGGTGCGAGAACAGATGATTGACGCCAGGATCGTTGAACCGGCTGGCAATGGTCGGAAACACCGGCACTTGCTCGTCCGGCAGACGGGCGCGATCGGGATGATTGCGACGCCACTGCTTGCGCACGTCACGCAGCGCATCTTCAGCGCCGCGCTTCTCGAACTTGTTCAGCACCACCACGTCGGCGAAATCCAGCATGTCGATCTTCTCGAGCTGGCTGGCCGCGCCATATTCGCTCGTCATCACATACGCGGACACATCGACCATGTCGGCGATCTCGGTGTCCGACTGGCCGATGCCGGCGGTCTCGACGATGATCAGATCGAACTGCGCGAGCCGCAGCAGGCCGATGACATCTTTCAGCACCGCGCTGGTTGCGAGGTTCTGACGACGCGTCGCGAGCGAACGCATGAACACGTTGGGCGCGGCGAGCGAATTCATCCGAATACGGTCGCCCAGCAAGGCGCCGCCCGAGCGACGGCGCGTCGGATCCATCGCCACGACCGCGATATTTCGATCCGGGAAATGACGCACGAATCGTTGCAGCAGCTCGTCGTTGAGGCTGGATTTACCAGCGCCGCCCGTGCCCGTGAGGCCGATGACCGGCGCGCCACCCTGCACTTTCGCAATCGCCTTGCGGATCTCCTGACCTGCAGCATCCTCATCGCCGGTGCCTTCCAGCAGTGAGATCGCCTGCGCCAGTTGATGATGATCGCGCGGGTCCAGCGAACTGCCGGCGCCAAAGGCATAGTTGGGCTTGGCCGAAGCAGCGACGCGCTTGAAAACGTCGTCGATCATGCCGTCGAGGCCCATGCGGCGGCCGTCTTCGGGCGTATAGATCTTTTCGACGCCGTGTTTCTCCAGCGCTTCGACTTCGTGCGGAGCAATCGTGCCGCCGCCGCCGACGATGACACGGATGTGATCGACGCCCTGCTCGCGCAGCATGTCGACCATGTAGGCGAAGTATTCGTTATGCCCGCCCTGGTAGGACGACACGGCGATGCCATCGGCATCTTCCTGGATCGCCGCGCGGACGATGTCGGCCACGCTGCGGTTATGGCCGAGGTGCACGACCTCCGCGCCATGGGCCTGTAACAGGCGGCGAATCATGTTGATAGCGGCGTCGTGACCGTCAAACAACGACGCGGCGCTGACGAAGCGCAGCGGGTGCGCCTCGGGGCGGGTCGCCCGGTTGTCGGCACGGAAAGGCAGAACAGCGGCTGTATTCATGGTCGCCTCGGGGCGAATCGAAGGTATTCCGGGGGCAGAGTAGAGCTGGAGCTCTAATTTACCCGCGAGTATATTTAGCCCGACCCCGCCCGGTCAATCAGGCCCCCGGCGCACCAGGTCACACGCTATGATCGTGGCTCGTCCCTATTGAGGAGCAGCTTTCCGGTGGCAGGTCGACAGGCGCGCAAGAACATTCCGCAACGGGCCAGCGGCCCCGCCCTATGGGCTTCGGTGGGCGCGCGAGTGCGGGATCGGGAGCGCAAGCGCGACGCGGTGATCATGACCGCGGCCAGGGCCTTCCGGGAGCGCGGCTATCACAACACCTCGCTGGACGACATCGCGAGCGAGTTGAACGTCACCAAGCCGACGGTCTATCACTACGTCGAGAACAAAGAGCAGCTGCTGTTCGAATGTTTCCGCGCCGGCCTGAAGCTGATCATGGACGGCATCGAGGAACAGCGGGAATCGACGACCACCGGACGCGAGCGACTGGCGGCAGTGATCTCGCGCTATGCCGAAGCCATCACCTCGGACTTCGGCTGGTGCATGGTGCAGGCCGAGAACCAGGACCTCAGCCCGGCCATGAGCCGCAAAGTGAAGGCGCTGAAATCGGAAATCGACCAGGGCCTGCGCAGCCTGATTCGCGCCGGCGTCGACGACGGCTCGATCCGTCCGTGCGATGAGAAGATGACGGCATTCGCATTGGCGGGCGCGCTGAACTGGATTGCGCACTGGTATCGCAGCGACGACCAGCTCGCGGCTGCCGAGATCGCGCATCGATTCATCGAATTGTTCGAGCAGGGATTACAGCCGCGTTAAGTAGCGGCGCGCGCCGCCACTGCTTTGTCGATCGCCGTTTGTAAGTTGGCGAGAGCCTCGACCAAGCGCGGCTGATCGACCGTGCCGGAGGCGACGAAACCCGCAGCCAGACGTTCCATCTCGCCGGCGCAGCCGCTGATCTCATGGAACTGCAGCATCGCGCCGCTGCCATGCATGCGGTGAGTCAGCGTCTCGATCTCACGAACCACATCCAGGTTGCCGCTCGCGGCGTTGTCGACCAGGGTCTTCAGCTGCACCACTTCCCGCGTCACCCGCTCTATATACCGGCCCGCGATCTGGACCATCTTGGCGCGCAACTCATCGGGACCGCTGGCCATCACAATGTTTCCCAGATGGAGAGCACATGCTCGGCCAGCAGCATGGGATCGAACGGCTTGGCGATCACCGCCGCCGCACCGAGCGCGCGAAAGCGCGCCACTTCCTGCGGCATGGCCTTGGCGGTCATGAAGATCACGGGAATGGCTTGCAGCTCGGGCTGGCTGCGCATCTGCTGCAATGTGGTCGGCCCGTCCATGTTCGGCATCATCACGTCGAGCAGCACCAGATCCGGCTTGCTCGCCTGCATGCTCTGCAATGCGCGCATGCCCGAATCGGCCGTGTTCACCGACAGCGTAGGCACGAGCCCGAGCGCCATCTGCACGATCTCGCGAATGTCGGGCTCGTCGTCGACGTACAGGATCTCGCGAAGCTTGTCTCTATTCATGGCTAATGCGCCTGGCCCTGTGCGCTCGATGCGGCCGAGCTGAAGGCGAGCGGCGACTGGCCGTCCAGGCTCATGGTGTAACGATTGCGTCCATCACGTTTGCTGGCGTACAGACAACGATCGGCGATCTCGATCAGGCGGGTGGAATTCAGATCGCTCGTCAAGATCTGCGCGGCCTCGCTGCCGCCGACGCTGATGGTCACTGGAATCGGCCCGGCCGATGAATCGATGGGAGTGTCGGCCATGGCGCGGACCAGCCGCTGAGCAACGATCTCGGCGCCGCGCAGATCGGTGTCGATCAGCACGATCAAAAATTCCTCGCCGCCGTAACGAGCGATCCAATCGCAGGCACGCGGCAGCAAGTCACGCAGACGGCGATAAGTGTTGCGCAGCACCTCATCGCCGATCGCATGACCGTAGCGATCGTTGATGCGTTTGAAGTAATCGATATCCAGCAGCAAGAGCGACACCGGATGGTTGAAACGCCGTGTGCGCTCCAGCTCCAACGACAGCTGCCTTTCGAGATAACGACGACTGTACGCGCCGGTGAGCGCGTCCGTATTCGCCATCTGCCGCTTCTGATCGAGCGCGCGCCGCAGCGCTTGTTCGAGACTGACGATGCGTCGTGCATTGCCGAGGCGCGCGACCAGCTCGGGCGCCGAAATGTTTTTCTTGCCCAGGTAGTCGTCCGCGCCGGCCTTCAGGCCCGAGACGATATCGGCGCTGGCGTTCTGCGCCGTGAGCAGGAAGATATATAAGTAACCGGGATAGTGACCCTCGCGCGCCCGCTTGCACAACGTCACGCCGTCCATGCCGGGCATGTTGCGATCGGTGATCATGATGGGACAGAACTCGGTTTCCAGCAGCTGCAAGGCCTCTTCCCCGCTCGACGCCACGGCCGTCCGATACCCCGCTTCCTGCACGACCGCGACCAGATAATCGCGCGCGTCCGGATCGTCATCGACGATGAGCACGCGCAACTCCGGCTGCAACGCGCTCAGCTCCAGCGTCAGCGTCTGCTCGTATACGCCGGGATCGGATTGCATGGGGCTCAGAGCACTTCAGTGCGCCGTTGCGTGGGGACAGTGGTCGGCGCGATTCGAGCACCTGCTTCTGCTTCACGCAGCAGCGCTTCGATGTTCGCGGAGATGTGCTGTGACGACCCTGTTTCCTGCTCGGGCGTAAACGACGCACAACCGACACGAGCCGTGAACGATTCGAGCGGTGTCAGCAGACGCGCCGCCAAGGTGGCGCTCAAGCGGACGCCGACGCCGGCCGCGGCGACACCATTGGTCTCGGGCAGCACGACGGCAATACGCTGCTTGCCATCGTGTCCCCGATAGCGGGTAGCAAAATCGATATCGATTCGAATACTGTCGCTCACGACACTCACCGCTCGCGCCATCGTGTCGGCAGCCACGGGCTCGCCGCTCTGCGATTGCAGCTCCATCGCCAATATCGACAGGTTCCGCCCGTAACGAGCGGCACGCTTCAGTTCGGCGCGCATCCGATCGGCCAATACTCCGCTCGCCACGTCGCTCACCAAACCCGCACCTTGCTGCTGTCTCACAGCGTGCAACGCCTGGCGCATTTCCACGGCCCGAAAGCCGGCGCGAATGCCCGCGACGATCTTCGCGTCCGGCGCCCGCTTGCTCAGGTAATCGTCGACGCCGGCAAAATAACCCCGCTCGTGCGAGCTGTGGTCGTCGAGCACCGTGAGCATGATGATGTAGGTGTCGCTGTCGCCTTGATTGCGCAGATTCTCGGTCAGACGAATGCCATCCATGCGGGGCATCTGCCAATCGGTGATCACCACGGGGAACGATTGCGTCTTCAACAATTCCAGCGCGGCGCTGCCGTCGCTGACCGTGTGTGTTTCGAAGCCGAGCGATTTGAGGCGGTCGGCCATCAGCTCCAGCTCGAGCTCGTCGTCATCCACCAGCAGAATACGTTGCGGTGTACGGCTCGAAGCCCCAGTCACGGATGCGTCCTGAACGTTGCTCATGGGAGCGATGGCTCGATGTTTGTGAGAATTTTCCGGAAGCTTGGCTCCGTGCGCCGCCGCATGAGATCAGGTAGCCCACGCCGTTTGCATGAGTGATTCCCGCAATCGCCGGCCTGCATGAAGTCCATAGCAAAGGCGCGTATATCGGCTGGCGGCCATACGTATTAATAGGGTGTCGAGTCGCACGAGGCGGGCATTCGTCATTGGACCGACCTTTTCAAACGGAACAGCGCGTAAGAGATGAACAGTTGCAGCTCCTGTTTGCAGGGCTGCCGTCCTCCCTGCTCGCCACCCTGGTACTGCTGACGCTCACTGTCGCGGTAACGCATCTTGCCGGCGCGAATCATGCGCCATGGGCGAGTGTGTGCATTGTCATCGTCACAGCGGCGCGTCTGTTCCTATGGCTGGCCTATCGACGACAGGCTCAGCGTGAAAACATTGCATGGTCGACGTTGTTCCTGATCGGCTCCATCGCCGCCGGCGCGGCGTGGGGCTTCGGCGCCGTGATGGTGTTTCCTGCCGGGAACGTCGCTGCACAAGCCTTCATCGCCTTTGTCATTGCCGGGGTCTCGGCCGGCGCGATCACCACACTTGCCGTCGACAAACGGACCGCACTCGGCTTCGTGCTGCCCTGTGTGCTGCCGCTGTCGATCCGTTTGCTGGTCGAGCCCGGTGCGTACAGCGCCACGATGGGCATCATGGTTGCGATCTATGCGGTCGTGATCTCGGCCGCCGCCGTGCGCCTGAGCCAGCACATCACCGAGAACATCGTGCTTCGAATGCGCGCCAGCGAGCAACAACGCGCTCAGGAGCGCTCCGAGCGGGCGCTGGCTCAGGCCAATCATCGCCTGCGGGACTTCATCGACGCCGCGGACCACGTCGCGATCATCGCGCTCGACAATCACGGCATGATCTCGATGATGAATCGCGGCGCCGAGAAAATGCTCGGTTACGCCGAACAGGAGCTGGCCGGCAAGCTCACGCTGGAACTGCTGCTGGACGCCGACGAGCTGCACGACATGGCCGGCGAATTGAGCACCGAAGGTCGTCAGCTGTTCGGGCTCGATGCACTTTTACAGTACAGCCTCGCCACCGGCACGTTGCGACATGAATGTACGTTCGTCGGCAAGAACGATCAGCGCGTGCTCGTGGATCTGGTGCTGACTCCCACGCGCGCGGATGCCGAGACTGTCACTGGCTTTCTGGCCACCGCAATCGACATCAGCGAGCGCAAGCGCGCCGCCGAAGCGTTGATCCGAATGAACCAGCGCTTCGTGCTGGCGGCACACTCGGGCGGCATGGGGATCTGGGACTGGGACGTGGTCGCCGACACACTCACCTGGGACGCGCGCACCTACGAGATCTACGGCGCGCCACGCGATCTGAAGCCCGACGTGAATTACATGCTTCGCGCCGTTCATCCAGACGATGCCGAGCGGGCGCGTAACGAATTGATGGCGGCGCTCGCCGGCAAACAACCACAACTGCGCACTACCTTTCGCATCACCTATCCCACCGGCGAAGAGCGTGTCGTCAGCGCATCCGGTCTGACCTTGCGTAATGCGAGCGGCCGCGCCGTCCGTATGACAGGATTGATCTGGGATATCACCGAGAGCCGGCGCGTCGAGCGCATGAAGAATGAATTTGTCGCCACTGTTTCGCACGAATTGCGCACGCCGCTGACCTCGATTCGCGGCTCGCTCGGATTGGTGTCGGCCGGTGTCGCGGGCGCGCTGCCGGAGCGCGCGGCGAGCCTGGTCAACATGGCCTTGAACAATTGCGAGCGCCTGACGCTGCTGATCAACGACATTCTCGACATGGAAAAGCTGGAATCGGAGAAGCAGCGCTTCGATGTGCGTCGTATGGATGTGAGCGAACTGGTGAACCGCTCGCTGGAGGACAACGCCGGATTTGCTCAATCGCTCAGCGTGCACTTCGTCACTCCCGAGCCGCTGTGTCACGCCGACGTGCTGGTCGATCCCGACCGGTTCCTGCAAGTCATGGCCAACCTGCTGTCGAACGCCAGCAAGTTCTCGCCCGCCGGGGCCGCGATCGAAGTGACTGCCCGCTGCCATCAAGGTCGCGTGCGCGTCTCGGTGCGCGATTACGGCAAGGGGATTCCGCCGGAATTCCAGTCGCGCATCTTCCAGAAGTTCTCTCAAGCCGATTCGTCGGACTCGCGCAGCCGGGCCGGCACCGGGCTTGGCCTCGCCATCAGTCGCGCCATCGTCGAACGGCTCGGCGGTCACATCGGCTTCGAGACCGGACCAGGCGGCACGACGTTTTATTTCGACCTGCCCGACGCCGACAGCCTCGCCGCGCAGACCATGGCCCTCCAGCAATCCAACGTCTCATGACCGCGCCGACTCCGCAGCGCCTGCCCTTCCGCAATAGTGACATCGTCGCCCTGGTGCTGATCGCGCTCGGCATCGGGATCGCTGCCAGCTGGCTGCTGGGGCGGCCGCTCACCTTCCAGGTGGGGCTGGATAACGTCGGCATGACCTTGAACGCCGCCCTCTGTTTCATCGTCGCGGGACTCGCACTGAGCCTCGGACAGCCGCGTGCGCGCCTCGGCCTGGCGATTCTGCTGGCGATTCCAAGCGTGCTCACATTCTGCGAGCACGCGTTCGACATCGATCTCGGCATCGACCGGCTGTTCGGCGATTCATGGATTCTGGAAGCGGCCCCTCATCGAGGCCGCATGGCGCCGCAAGTGGCCGGGGCGTTCGTTCTCGCGGCAGTGGCGCTCGCGCAGCTGAGTCGTCCGCGAAGCAACCGCCTGCATTGGCTCGCGCCGCTGGCCACGGGCGCGATATTTCTAATCGCCTTGGTGTCGTTCTTCGGCCGGCTGCTGGGGCTCGATATCATTTATGACTGGCAGTATGCGACGCGCATCGCTCCGCATACCGCTGCCGGTTTGTTGCTGCTGTCGCTGGGACTGGGGCAACTCTGCTATCGACGCTCATTCGACAAGACCGACGATGTTTCCAACGATTCACGCCGCATTCTCGCAGTCAGCACGGCGGCGTTGCTGGCGATCACCATCACCTGCGCTGCCGTATGCTTCGCCGTCGTGGTACGTCACAGCCACGATCTGCAGCAGGCGGCGTTGAGCCGCGAATTGCGCAACCAGGTTGAGCTGATCGGCACGGAGATCGCCGGTCAGCGCCAGGAGAGCGAGCGCGTCGTGATGAGTCAGTCGTTGGCCCTGATCGTCGCGCGCACGTCGCCGCAAGTCAGCGCGGCCAGATTGCGCCAGGCTTTGGAGCGCTGGGCCGAGGACCGGCTGCCGCTGAGCCGGGGTCTGCAAGCGCTGGAGCTGACGGATGCCGACGGCAATTCTTTGTTGCGCTCGGGGTCGTTCGGCCCGCCATCCAGCGCCGTCGTGCGCCTCGATGCTGGAGCTCGCATCGAGATCGGCAACGATGCGCGCCTGTTGATCGAGCGGGCGACCGGTCGGGATGCCTCAGGTCGCGACGGGTTCATCCGAATCCAGTTCGCTCTGCCCCGCCTGACCGCGGCATTGTTATCGGACCGGGCAATCAGCGATTTCGACACTTCCATCTGCCAGGCTCTCAGCGAGCACTCGATGCAATGCCTGCGGCTGGCCTCTTCGGCGCTGGCAAGTTTGCCGATTGCGCGAGAAACGGCGGGGCGCACAGGCCCGCTGAACCTCGCATTCAGCGGCAAGAGCGGCGTGACGCTGGTCGCGGAGCCGAGCGGCGCCCGCTTCTTCGCCGCGTATGGGCCAATCGCCGGCACACCTCTGGCAATCACCCTGACGACGCCGCTCGACACGCTCTACAGCGACTTGCGTCAGCGCTTGAACATGTTGCTGTGGCTGATGCTGGGCCTGGTCGCAGCGGCTGTCTGGATCCTTCGCTGGCAGATCGCCCCACTCATCGGCAAAGTGGTCGCTGCACGCTCGCGCGCCAACGACAGCGCGATGCATCTCACGGCGATCATGAACACTGCGGCCGACGGCATCATCACCGTCAATCGCATCGGCACGCTCCTTTCGGTAAATCCAGGCTTCCGCCGCCTGCTCGATACCGACTCGCACGAACTCGTCGGCAAGCAGCTCACCGAACTGCTGCCCGGACTGGAACTGCAGATCGATGACCATGGCATGCGCTCGCTGGCCCATTGCGCCGATCAGCCCGCCATGGAGTTCCAGCGCGAATCCACTGCCGGCGACATCAGCTATCTGCAAGTGGAATTCGCGTGGCTCGATCCAGCCACGCGCAGCACGCTGGTCGCGACAGTTCGCGATCTCACGCTGCTCAAACGCGGCGAAATGGAGCTGCGCGAAACGCACGAACGTCTGCAAGACAGCGAACGGTTGTATCGCGACCAGGCGACCCGGCTCGCCACTCTGTTCGACAGCGTCGAGGACGCCATCGTCGTCATCAACGCCAGCGGCAACATCGAGTCCTGGAATCGCGGCGCCCAGCATCTGTTCGGCTACAGCGCCGAAGACATCGTCGGCAAGGACGCACGCCTGCTGCTGCCCGAGCCGCACGCCTCGCGGCTGTCGCGCTATCTCACCACCGACGATCGCAGCAAGGCCGGACGCATCGAGATGGAAGGCCGGCACGGCGGCGGCCGGATCGTTCCCATCGAAGTCTCGATCCGCCAAATGATCATCAACGACCAGCAACTGTACGTCGCCGTGCTCCACGATATCTCGGTGCGACGCGAAGTCGAGCGCATGAAAGCCGAGTTCGTTTCGACCATCAGCCACGAGCTGCGCACGCCGCTCACGTCGATTGCCGGCTCGCTCACGCTCATCTCCGGCGGCGCGGCCGGCGAGATTCCGCAAAAGGCCGCGCGGCTGGTCGGCATCGCGCGCCAGAACAGCGAGCGTTTGATCCGGTTGATCAACGACATCCTGGACCTGGAGAAGGCCGAAGCAGGCAAACTGGATTTCACATTGAGCGTGCGCTCGTTGCGCGCCGAAGTGGCTTCGGTGGCCGAGTTCAGCCGCGGCTTCGCGCAAAGTCTCGGTGTCGCCATCGAGCTCGAAGACGGCGACGACGCCGACGTGCTCATCGACAGCGACCGGCTCACTCAGGTGCTCACGAACCTGATCTCCAACGCCGCGAAGTTTTCTCCGCCCGGCGGCGGCGTGCGCATTCGCATCGAGCGTGAACAGTCAGCCGACGTGCGAGTAACCGTCAGCGACAATGGTCCCGGCATTCCTGCGGAATTCTGCGCGCGCATTTTCCAGAAGTTCGCGCAGGCGGATGCATCGGACAGCCGGGCCAAAGGCGGCACCGGCCTCGGCCTGTCGATCGCGAAGACCATCACCGAAAAACTCGGCGGCCGCATCGGCTTCGACACCACGCCCGGCAAGGGCACCAGCTTCTACGTCATATTGCCCATCCATGCGCACGGCAAAGCTGAAGACACGTTGGTCGAGGTGGAACGCGGCACGGCGCCGGCGCGCGGCGAGGAGTTGCCGCAGATTCTGCATATCGAGGACGATCTGTCGCTCGCCGCCATTGTGCGTGAGGCCATGTCTCGCAACGCAGTTGTGACTTCGGCGCGATCGATCGCGGCAGCTCGCCAGCAGCTGGCCGAGAAACATTTCGACGCGGTCATTCTGGATGTCACGTTGCCGGACGGCTCGGGCCAGGATCTGTTGCCCATTCCGACCCGCGCCGGCGAGCGGCCGCCGGTCATCATCTCCTACACTGCCGACGAGCCGTCGCGAACCTTGCGCAACGCTGTGGACGTGGCGCTGGTCAAGTCGCGACACTCAGTGACTCAACTGATGGTCACCGTGCTGGCTCGCATCGATGGCGACGACACTCACGACACCCAGTCGCGGCGGGTTATTTCTCATCCTTGAAGATGCCAATAGTCACCGGCTGCCCCTCGGCCGCACGAGCACGATACATTCCCGAGGTATTGAAGCTCCACGCCATCTGACCGTCGGGAGCAACGGCAATGATGCCGCCATCGCCCTGCAACGCCGTGAGTTGCTTCTGAATCACTTCGTCGGCCGCCGCTTGCAGGCTCATGCCGCGATATCGCACCAACGAACAGATCTCGTGCGCGACGCTGAGACGGATGAAATACTCACCGGTGCCGGTCGCCGATACGGCGCACGACTGATTCGATGCATACGTGCCGGCGCCGACGATCGGGCTGTCTCCGACCCGTCCCCAGCGCTTGCCGGTGGTGCCGCCGGTGGATGTTCCCGCCGCGACATTGCCAGCCATGTCCAGCACGACGACGCCGACCGTGCCCTTCTTGCCTTCATCGTGCGCCAGGCCCTCGGCCGGATCGTCGTTCGCGATGCCCGACGGCTTGGCAGGCACGGGCAGTTTGTTTGCTTGCAGATACTTGACCAGCGCATCCCAGCGGCGCTGCGTATAGAAGTAGCCGGGCTCGACCTGCTGCAGTCCCTGCTGTTTGGAAAATTCGTCGGCGCCCACGCCCACCAGCATCACATGAGGCGACGCATCCGCCACGCGACGTGCCAATGAAATGGGATGACGGGTCCGGGTGACGCCGGCAACCGCGCCCGCCTTCAATGTCTTGCCGTCCATGATGGCGGCATCCAGCTCGTTGCGACCCTGCGCCGTGAACACAGCACCGCGACCGGCATTGAACAGCGGGTCGTCTTCCATCAAGCCGATCGTCGATTCGATCACATCCAGCGCCGGCTTGTTGGCCGCGAGCAGCTTGGCGCCGTGCTCGGTGACTTTGCGCATCGCTTCCCGGTACGCGCGCTCCTGCTCGGCGGAAAGTTGCTGACGCTCGATGACGCCCGCACCACCGTGCACGACGATCGCCCAACGCGGTCCGGCTTCAGCGGTCATGGCCACACTCGCAACCAGCGCAGCCAGCCAGGCTGCTCGCACCGATGTTCTCAAGCAAGCGTGAACCATGTCCAATTCCTCACATAATCTGAGCGACCCCACTTTGCCTTTACATAGTTGTGTGGTCAATTTCAGCAATGATAAGAAACGACGAACACTGGCTGGGCCTGGTCGATAAATTTCAAGCCGCGGGCGTGAGCGGCACCGGTTGGTATGAAGCGCTCACCGCCCTTGCTCACGGCACGGGCTCGCAGCACGGTCAGCTCATTTGCATCGGCGACGATGCGACCGTGCCCATCGACATCCTGACCGACATCGACCCCGCCTTTCACGACGCCTTCGTGGCCGAGGGCGGCGGCGATCCGAGGGTCAATCCGCGAGTGCGCGCCGGCATGAAAGCGCCGTTGCTCGACGTGCTCGCCGAGTCCGACTTCATCTCCCCCGAGGAATACAAGCGCGATCGGCACTACCAGGAATTCGTCATTCCCAACCACGTTCCATACATTTGCCTGAGCACGCTCGATCGCGCGCCGGGCATGCTGACCGGCCTGGCGGTGGTCCGCAATGAGCGCCAGGGTCATATCAGCGAACCCGAGCGAGCGATTTTCGCCTCGCTCGCACCTCATGTCCGTGCCGCAGTTCGAACCCAGGCAGCGCTGGAAGGCAACGGCGCAGCGCTGCTCGCAGGCGCGATGGAAGCGCTGTCCATGCCTGCATTCGTTTGTGATCGCACTGGAACCGTAAGAGAGCTCACGCCGGCGGCCGAACGACTCGCGACCGCCAATCGCGGGCTGCAGTTGAAAGAAGGCCGGCTGCGCGCCGCTCTGGCGAGCGATACCAGAGAGCTCGAGGACGCCATCGGCGCCGCCGCCACCGGTCAGGCTCGTCCGGGGGCGCCACTGATGCGGACGGTCATCGTGCGCAGTGGCGAGCACGATCTGGCGCCCATGGTCCTGGACGTCATTGCCTTGCCGCCGCAGTCGACCGAGTTTTCATTCATGCCCCGCGTGCTGGTCGTCGCGCGAGGCGGCAAGGGCGCGCTCGAACGCAAGGCCGCCATCCTGCAAACCGCTTACGGCATGACCAGCGCCGAAAGTGACATTGCCTTGCAGTTGTGTTCCGGCAAAACGCCGGAAATAATTGCTGCCGCACGCAAGGTAGCGGTCGGCACGGTACGCGCCCAGATCAAGGCATTGCTGGCCAAGGCCGGCGCCAAGAGACAGATCGAACTCGTCGCCCGCCTGAATCAGCTCTAACAAGAACTTGGGGTATTCATGGCTTCGTTCCGGTCCGGCCGCTCGCTCGGCAAGGCGGTCCTGTCGACGTTGTTCCTGTCTGTACTGGCCGCCTGCGGCGGTGGCGGTGGCGGTGGCGGCGGCGATGGTGGCGGTACTCCTCCTCCGCCGGCGCCAACAGGGAGCCGCCTGACGCTCACCGGCACGGTCACCGACGCTCCCATTCCAAGCGCCGTGGTCACAGCGACCATCGGCGGCCAGACGTTTACCGCCACCGCAGATGCCAATGGCAACTATCGGCTCGAACTGACCGTCGCGCAGAGCGCGACCGGCGAGTTCATCACATTGAAGGCCAAGGGCGCCGGCCCGCAGTCGTATGTCGAGTTCACCAGTCTGCTGGGCACGTTCCAGGCCCTGAAGACCCAGGCCGGCAGCGACGAGATCCTGTCGAGCAGCGAGAACTTCGCCACCCAGATCACCAACGTCAGCACCGCGCTGGCCGTTCTGCTCCAGCAGGCCAACGGCGGGCAGCCGGTCGCCAGTCAGACATCGATCGATACTCTGACGCCCACTTTGAATGCTCAGCAGCTCCTCGACCTGGCCGCGGCGATCAAGCTGCTGGTTGACCAGCCCGACGATTATCCGATGCCCTCGGGGCAGACCTCGCTGCAAGCACTGCTCGCGAATACGACGGCGCGCAAGCAACTCGTCAGCGACTTCTTCGAACAGGATCCCGCAACGTTCCAGGCCGCCCAGAGCGCCATCGCGAACGATCCGACGCTGACTCGACCTGTCACGAGCGCCACGCTGCCTTCGACATTGACGGCCGTGTTGGTGACGGACGATGACGCCGCGACGTACGCCGGGCTCGATCGCGCCATCTCATACACGTTCAATACCGATGGCACTGGCAAGGTTTCCTCTGGCACCTGGCAGCGGAACATGACCTGGAGCATCTCGGGCGCCAGCGTCGACATCGTCTATGAAACGCCTGTCACGTGGCTGTACACGTGGGAGCGCAAGATCTGTCCGACGTACCTGATGAATGGTTATGCCAATTACGGTTATGCCGATTACCCGATCGATTACGACGTGGCGGGCGCCAGGCTGACGCTGCTGAACGAGCGCGTGCTGGCGATCACCGAGACCCGGCAGATCAGGGACCGGGCCTGCAGCCCGGTTCCGGCCACCGAGGTGGTCACCGTGGCTCGCACCCTCCAGAAGACAGAGGACTTTCAAACGATCGATGCAGCCGAGTTGCGCGACTCGATTCGCACGCTGTGGATTTACGATCTCCCCATCGACCATGACTATGCCAGCCGCGGCATCATGCCGGACCTGGCGCGATTGCAGGCCGATGGCACCGGCACCACCGAGGCGTGGGGCAAGCGTTTCACCTGGTCGCTGGATGGCAGCGGTCGCATACTCAGCCTGGCCTTCGAGGATGGCGTGACGGCGAAGTTGCACTCGCTGCGTGAGCTCAACGATTTTGCTACCGAGATGTTGTTCGAATTCACGTTGCCGAGCGGAGAGCGGTTCATCGAGGCCGGTGCGTCGGTGCGAACCGACCTGCGACCGCAGCTCGGGTTCACATTGGACAACACGATCGGTCGCCATTACCGCTTCGGCGTCGACAATCCGCCGCTCAATCCGGGAGCCAAGGGCAGCCGCTGGCGCTTCGACGCCGACGGCTTCGGTTCGCAGGAACGCGAGAGGATCGACGAGAACGGCAACCTCGTTACTGTCGACGGCAGCAACCTCAGGCCGCAGTGGGGTTACAACTGGCGCCTCAACGGCAACGATCTGGTGGAGCAGCACACGGAAGACAACGGGACATTGAACTGCGATCTGCGGACCAACCCGTTTTGCAACCTGGACTGGGAACTGCGCATCGTGCCGCTGGCGCGAGAGGGCAGTCGCACCTACGTGCTCGAGTGGTCGCGCGATGCCCAGCCCGACGCCTACGGGCAATTCACGTTCTTCACCGCGGTCGTGTATTACAACTTCGAGCCGTTCGGCGCGACTGCCGTCGTGAACGGCAAACCCTCGAGCGCAGGCCCCGTTGCTTCGGCAATGAGACGCGATTCTCACATCGCGCGAGGTGCGTATCACAAGTTGCGAAACTAGTCAGCCGCCTATCCCATATTGGTAATGCGCTGAAAAAAGCTCCTCGACTACCGTGAGTTCATACCGCCCCGCGTGCTGCTGGCGCGGGGTTATGAAAACACTGGCATTCGAGGAGCATTCGATGAGTTCATTGCGAACTGGGCGGCGCGTGAGCGCAGCCGCCCTCTCAACCCTGCTGATGGCGACACTCGCCGCGTGTGGCGGCGGTGGCGGTGGTGGCAGCACCCCGGCCCCGACTCCGCCGACCGGCAATCCCAATCCCAACCCGCCGACCACGCCGACACCCGAGCCGGAGCCCGAGCTCAGCCGAGTGACGCTCGCCGGCACAGTCACCGATGCTCCTATCGCCAACGCCGTCGTCACGGCAACGATCGGCGATGAAACATTCACGGCCACCGCCGACGCCAACGGCGTGTACAGCCTCGAGATCGCGGTGG
Organism: Steroidobacter agaridevorans; assembly: GCF_009932555.1. Classification (GTDB taxonomy): domain Bacteria; phylum Pseudomonadota; class Gammaproteobacteria; order Steroidobacterales; family Steroidobacteraceae; genus Steroidobacter; species Steroidobacter agaridevorans. Next base: position 86,276 of record NZ_BLJO01000012.1, on the reverse strand, counting down.
ATGAAGACGCGACGGGCGGCTTCGTGACATTGTCCGCGCGCGGTGTGGGTTCGCAGTCGTATGTTGAATTCACGAGCCTCGCGGGCACGTTCGCCTCGCTGCAAAGCCAGGCTGGCGACGATGGCACGTTGTCGAACGCCGAGAACTTCGCCACCCAGATCACGAATGTGAGCACGGCGCAGGCGGTGCTGCTCAAGGAAGCCAACGGCGGCAATCCGATTGCCGACGAAGAGAGCCTGCGCGCTCTGTCAGCAACGCTCAACAGCCAGGAAGTGCTGGATCTGGCCACCGCGATCAAACTGTACGTGGACGATTCGGCCAACTATCCGATGCCCGACGGCGAAACTTCGCTGCTGGCTCTGATGTCCAGCGCCGCTACGCGCGAGCAGTTCACGGATAGCGCGTACGACCAGGATCCGACGGCCTTCCAGAACATGCAGACCGCCATCGTCACCGACAGCTCGCTGACGCAGCCGGTCAGCAACGATTCGCTGCCGGCGAAGCTGACGGTCGCGATGCTGTCCGACGCCGCCGAGTTCTCGTTCAACTATTTCAATCGGGTGTACTCGTACACGTTCGATGGCGACGGCACGGGCACGGCTACGGCGGGAGCGTGGCAGAACGCCGATGCAGCGCCTCTCAACGGCAGCAGCGTGGACACCACTTGGAGCATCAATGGCAGCAGCGTCGAGATCGCCTTTGGGCAGACGGTGCTGGTCAACAGCTATGAAGCCTGCCCGGATATTCCAGCCCAGGTTCTCGCGGCGCTCACCAGCGATGGCGTCAAACTCACCTTGTTGAGCGACCGTGTTGTGGCGATCACCGAAACCAACCAGATCGCCTATCCCCAGGGCATTCCCGCTGGCTGCGGCGTAGCGCCGCGCACTGAGACCAGAACAGTGGCCCGCACCATCCTCCACGATGAGGACTTCGAGCAGCTCGGAACCGACGATCTGGCGGATTCGACCCAGTCGATTTACGTGTATGTCGACGGCGTGGGCGTCACAGCCGACATCGCGGATTTGAGCGCCGACGGCACGGGCCGGACCTGGGCTTTCGAAAAGGACTTCACCTGGGCGCTCGACAGCTCGGGCCGTGCGGTCAATGTGGAGTTCGCCGACGGCACGGTCGCGCAGTTCCGCTCGCTGCGTGAAGTCGACTTCGTCACCACCGACCTGTTCTATGAGATCACCACGGCCGACGGCCGTTACGTCGACGCAGGCGCCTCGGTGTACAAGGATCCCGAACTGCCGCTGGTGTTCACTTCGGAAAACGTCGTTGGCCGCTTCTATCAATTCGGCGTCGGCGTCGAAGGCAGTAGCGATCAGCGCACGAAGGGCTTCCGCCTGCTGTTCGAAAGCGATCACACTGGCGCGCACGAAGACGACATGATCGAGAATGACCAGCTGATCACCTTCGATGGCAGCAATCGGCCCGATTACAATTTCCACTGGAGCATCGATGGCGAGGACGTGGTGATCCAGCGCACGTTCGACGTGGTGAACGAACAGGATCATTGCGTGCCGGGCAGCGCGGATTGCATCGTCTACGATGAGCGCCGCCTGGTGCCGCTGGCAGTCATGGACCTGCCCACCGGTCAGCATCGCGCTTACTGGATGGAATATCGCCGCACGCAGTTCGGCGGCGTGACTGAGAACACCATTCCCACCACGCTGGTCCGCTTCTACGACTCCGAGCTGCCGGCTGCACCCGCCGGCTTGAGCAGCAAGCCTTCGTTCTTCGACGAAGGCAGCGCACGCAAGCTGCGCTTCAACGGCGTCAGCCAGCGCTGATCGAACGTCGATAGCTTCGGCAGCCCACCGCGAGGGTGTTTCCCTCCGGTGGGCTGATTTTTATTCGACGCCCGAGACGCGGAAGTAATCGAAATCCGCGTGACCGACTGAGGTACCGATGTACGCCGGCGTGCCCGCCGGCGACGAAGCAAACAATCCGATCGTCGCGCCGACCCAGCGGCCCGGATCGATCTGCACCGGCGGATGCTCGAAGGTCACGAAACGCTCGCCGTCGGTGCTGTAACTGAACTTCACTTGGGCGAGCACTTCCTTGCGCTCGGCCGGCCAATGCGGCTTGTCCGGCGGGGTGATATCCACCACGACCGGCTCGATCCGGGCGCGCAGATAAATATCGCTCGTCACTCCTTCCAGTAGCACTCGACCGTCATGCACGAGCCGAACGGCATCCGCGTCTTTGCGCAAGCCAATCCAGCTGTACTTCGTGCCTACCACAGCCAGGCCCGCCCGCTCGCCTTCACGTAACGGCGAAAAGCGCAGCTTCGTGTCCGCGACGAACTTCGGTGCGGGGAATTTCTGTGTCAGCACGCTGCCGGTTTCGAACAAGCTCGCCGGCGTGGAAACGGATTTCAAGCGAAGCTGCCCCGGCGCAGCCGACAAGCTCATCCAATCCTGAGCTGGGTTCGCGTGCCACTGCCACGCCAATGACAACGGGCCGGAGAAATCATCGTTCATTTGCGGGACGGCGATCCCCGTGACGGCTTTCACCTTGGGCTTGCGATTCGTGATCACGGGTTCGCCGCGACCATCTTTGTCACGATCCGCGCCGATGATGGGCCAGCCGTCCTTCCAGACCATGGGCTGCAAATGCACTCGACGTCCGAATGCACCGGTGTCCTGGAAGTGCAGGAACCAATCTTCTCCCGCCGACGTGGTCACCCATGCGCCTTGATGCGGACCATTGACGTCGGTCTTGCCCTGATCCAGCACATTGCGGAATTCATAAGGCCCGTCGAGCTTTCGCGAACGGAACACCGTTTGCCAACCGCCCTTCACGCCGCCCGCCGGCGCGAAGATGTAGTACCAGCCGTCGCGCTTATATAACTTCGGACCCTCGATCGGCGCCCAAGGCATCGGACCATTGGTCGTGGGCTGAGGCGGCAGCGCGTTACCGTCCACCACCGTCTTGCCCGCATCGAGCAAGCGCGTGCCATCGGGCGACATGCGTTTGAGTTGAAGAATGTTGTTGAAGCCAGCGCGACTACGCGCGTACGCCACGATCAGCCATGCGCTGCCATCGTCATCCCAGAACGGACAGGGATCGATGACACCCCGACTGTTATCCACCAACACCGGTGCGCTCCACGGCCCTTTCGGATCGTTCGCCGTGATCACATACACACCGAAGTCGGGGTCGGGATAATAGATATAGAACTTGCCGTCGTGATGCCGGATGGCTGGCGCCCACACGCCGCCGCCTCGCCGCGGCACCGAGAAATGCGCATCCGGCGTGAGTCGCGGCAACGCGTGGCCAATCAACGTCCAATTCACCAGATCCTTCGAGTGCAGGATCGGCAACCCGGGAATATTCGTGAACGACGACGCGGTCAGGTAGAAGTCGTCGCCGACGCGGGTCACGTCGGGGTCGGAATAATCCGCCGCGAGCACTGGATTTTGATATCGCCCGTTGCCGAGATCCGCCACCCACGGCGCGCGCGCCTCGGCCATCGCTGAGCTCGCGGAAACGATCGCGCACGCAAGGATTGAGATGCAGGAACGGCTAAACCACATTTGACGTCCCATTACATCGCCGCGGGATTCCACCCGTCCGCACCGGCAAGGAATGCAGACAGCGCCCAACGTTGCGCCTCGGCGGCGGACAGAATCTTCGTATGCGACTGCCGCTGGCTCATATCAGAGTTGCGGCCCGACGTATTGAATTCTGCGTAGTATGCCAGCCTCAGCCGGTCGGTCTTGCCTGGCGTCCATTCGCGCCAGCCCTGCGGATCGAGCTCGCCCTCCACTTTGGTATTCATGAAGATCACAGCCGCGTAGTCGCGCCAGGGCCGTCCAAAGTAGATCCGCTCCGCGCCCTTCTCGCCCGTCACGGTGCAGTTGTTGAACACGAAGGCCTTGTCTTGATCCGGCGCCGTACGAGCATGCGCGGTGATCAGGATTTCGGGATGAGCGATGGCGTGAATCTGGCAGCGCTCGAAGAACGCCTTGGAGTCGCCGAAGATGAAATCGACGTGGCCCTCGATATAACAATTCGAGAAATATTGCCGGCTGGTCGGGCACGAATCGGAGCCGCACTTCTTGCTGCCCGCGTACAACGTGTCCTGCGCGCCCAGCAGCCGCAGGTTATCGAATACCGCTCGATCTCCGGTCACCGAAAGCGCGACCGCCTGCGAACGCTGATCCGACCGCTTGTGGTAGTCGTTTTGTATGGTGAGGTTCTCGGCGCGGAAGTTGTCGCCGCTCACATGCAGCGTGGCCGATCGAAACGTGCCGCCCGCCGTCGCCGCAGCATCGCTCCAAACGACGATCACATCGCTGGGACTCGCCCCCAGGCCGCGCAACCGGACGTTCGGCTTGTCGATCACGATCTTTTCGCGGTACTCACCGGGAGGCAACAGGATCTCTCCGCCATTGGCGGGCAGCGCGTTGACGGCCGCCTGCAATGAGAGAAACGGCGTGCCGTTATATGTAGGCTGGGAGAATTTTCCTCTGGAAGCAGGCGCGGTCGTCAGGTCGTGCAGATACTCTTCAAGATTCGTGTAACCGTTCTTATCGGCGTCCACAGAACCATCCGCCACGTATGGATCCATTCCGTTCGACTGCTCCCACACATCCGGCATGCCGTCCTGATCGCCATCCAGCAGCGGCGGCAGCGAGGCCAGCGCCGGCCACCCACCGACTTGTGTCTGCGAATCGATCAATCCACCGCTGCGATCACGGACGCTCTGCACGACTCTGCGATCGACCGAATCGCGCGCCAACGACGCGCCGGCCGTGCTCAATACTCGCTCGAAAGCACGAGTCGCCGGATCCGCTGCAACCGGCGCAACGTCGACAGGCTTTGCAAGCCGATGCTCCGGGCCTTTCTTACCCGAGACCAGAGTCCACTGATCGGCCGGCAGCTCGCCGTCCATGGTGTTGCCCGCGAACCAGGCCTGCGCGAGCTCGTTGGATTCATCGAACGCGATCCGCCCGGTCGAGGCCGGACCGGGCAGATAAGTGTTGTCGACGAAGTTGTACTTGACGATCGAAGCCTTCACGCCCGTGTCGGCGTTGTAACCGGAGTGCGCGCCGCCCCAGTCGTAGAAAACATTCGATCGATAGTCATGAAACGCGCCGAGCGGATCGCGCGCCGGCGGCACGGGATTGCCGGGCCGGGGATTGCGCCCCTGATGATGCGCCCACAGGTTGTGATGAAAGCTGATGCGCGTGCCGTGACCGCCGGCAATGAGCGAACCGTAGCCATGCGCGCCTTTCACATGCACCGATCGATTCAACGACTCGGCAATGATGGACCATTGCACGGTCACATCGTAGAAGCCGGTCTGCGGATCCTTGAATCCATTGTTGACCGACAGCGTCTCGTCCACCGACCAGCTGGCGGAAACGTGATCGAGAACGATGCGCCGGCCGCTGCGAACCCAGATGGCATCGCTCTCGGCCCGGCGCTCATCGCCCAAACGCGAGCGGATGTAACGAACCACCACGTCGTCGGCAGCGACGATGAGCGAGTGATTCTTGAGCGTGATGCCGTCGCCCGGCGCACTCTGACCGGCGATCGTGACCCGCGGCTGCTCGATCTCCAAAGGCGATTCGAGCGCGATGGTGCCCGAAACATCGAACAGGATGGTGCGCGGTTCCGCCAGCTCGAGGGCGGCGCGCAGGCTGCCCGGCCCCGAATCGTTCAAATTCGTGACTTTGACGACCCGCCCGCCGCGACCGCCCAGCGACAGCCGCCCCGCCCCTTCGGCGCCCGGAAACGCCAGCGGCGCTTCGGCGAGCTGGCCTGTGGGGTTTGCAGGCACGCTCTGGGGCGAGGAACAGCCGGCGATCCCACCCAGGATGGAACAACTCAGCGACGCAAGAACACGCGATCTCATCGTTGGCTCCTCAGAACCTCAAGCGCACACCGGCGAAGTACTGACGGCCCGTGCTGCGGTACTGAGTCACCAGCGGGCTGTCCTGATACGCCCAGCGCTCGTCGGCTTGATTGGTGAGATTCAACGCCTCGAGGCTCAGCGTGATCGCCTCATTCAACTCGTACGACATCGAGGCGTCGACATTGAGCGTGTCCTCGCTGCCTACGAAGTCGTTGACCAGCGGCGAATCGCACACGCCGGGATCGCACGAGCCCGAAGCCACCGGGTACTGCGTGACATAGCCATCGCGATAAGCGCCCGACACGCGCGCACTCCACTTTTCAGTCTCGTAGTAAACGGTGGCATTGTATGAGTTAGGTGAGGCGCCAAGCCACGGACCTGCCTGCACGATCTGCGGACGCGGATTCGCCGCGCCGGCAGGCGTGCCTGGATCGATCACATACTGCAGCTCCGAATCGATGTGCGTGTAGTTGAACTGCACGCCGAGATTGCTGAACACGCCCGGCAGGAAGCTCAGGTCCTGCTGATAGATGAGCTCGTAGCCCTTGATGTCGCCGCCCGGCGCCGAGCGGAACTGGCGCACGTCGAAGGGTCTGTCGTTTTGCAAGTAGCGGATCGCATTGTCGTTGGTCTGCTGCGCAATGATCTGATCGATCACTTCCTGGTCGAGGAACGACGACAGCGTTTGCGAGCTGACGACGGTCTGCGGATAGGAATCGATCTTCTTCGTGAAGTATGCCGCCGACAGCAAGCCGCCTTCCGCAAAGTACCACTCGACGCTGAAATCGTAGTTCTTGCCGCGGAACGGCTCCAACTTTGGATTGCCCAGCGTGAGTGAGCCGCCGGTCGAGTTGCCATTGGTCGGCACCGAGAGCGATGTGATGCTCGGCGCCAGGTTGTTCAGCAACGGCCGAGCCATGACCTTGGCAGCAGCAACACGCAACAACAGATTCGGGACGAGCTCGTAGCTCACGTTCAACGAGGGCAGCGTATCGGTGTATTCGTTCTTGCCCACGACCGGTCGCGAACCGGTCGTGAAGCCGTTCGACTCCAGATTGGTCCGGGCATAGCGGACGCCGACATTGCCCTGGAGCGCGCGGTTCCAGACATCGAGCGAGAAGTTCAGCTGCGCGAAATAGCTGTCGTCGTCTTCAGTGACCGCATAGGCGTTCTGGGGCGTCGACAGATACGACAAGCGCCAGTCGCCCCACTCGTTTACGCAGTTGCAGTCGAAGCCGACAGCATTGCGGAACGCATTCAGATCCGGGGCGATGAAAGTACGCGGCAGGCCGGCCGGAACATCGAGACCGTCGCCGAAGGTCACGACGCGGCTCATCTCGCCGACCGACTTGCCCAGCTCCAGCAGGCTCGGGTTCAAGGTCTCGGTGGTCAGGCGCTGGAATTGCCGGGTTTCGAATTCATAAGTACGCACGCTCGCGCCGAAATCGAGACTGAACGAATCGGTAATGCCCAGCTTGAAATCGAGCCGCGCGGTTTCGAATGTGTTCTCGACCTCGCGCTGATACATGCGCAGCGCCGAGAAACCTTTGACCACATCCCAGTTATTCGGGTCGGCCGCATCGAAGCCGAATTGAATCACCGGCATCGAGCCGCCGCCGCGCTCGTCATAGACGAAGTTGCCCGGCGAATCCATGCGATTGAACTCGGCCAGCAAGCCCTGGCTGTCGTTGGTCGATTCGGACTGGCCATACACCGCGGCGACGCTGAAACGGTCGCTGAATTCATGCGCCACGTTCAGCGACACCTGGTTGAACTCGGTGGTGTAGAAGCTGGCATCGGCCGCGGAACGGAAATCCACGTTCTGCAGCACCAGATAATCGGCCTGGTTCGCATCGTTCACATGCGCATCGAGCAAGCGCGTCGCCGGGCGGCCGATCAGCGCGGTGCGCATCGCCAGGCCGTTCGGGTCGGCGATGTAACCCACCGACGCCGGGTTGTTGTAGTACTCGAACGGTTCGAGGTTGTTCGGATTGAAGCTGTTTCCGCCGGCGAATACCGGAGTCGCGCCATACATCTGCTGGCCGCAATCGATCGCGTCCTGTGTTTCGGTCGCGGCCCGAGAAGTACACGTTGCGTACGTTCCCCGGCGCGTATTGGCGGCCGTCGAGGCGTTCGCAGTGTTCAGGTTGGCATTGGTGTTGTTGCGATTCAGACCGACCGGCGAGATCTGGTAGTTGATCTGGTCCTGCTCGAACTTCGAGTACAAGCCATCGAGGCTCACATCGGTCCGATCCGTCGGCTTCCATTGCACGCCAAACGTCACGCCCAACCGCTCCTGATCGAGCGCCGCCTCTTCGACGGCGGGCAACGCCGGGATGCGGGTGAGATCGTTCAGCTGTGCGTAGGCCGCGGGATTCGAGCCGGACAGCGCATTGCGCACCGAGGTGTTGGTGATCGAGCTCGGCAGTGTGCTCGCATCCGGCACGGCAAAACCGCGAATGGTCGGAGTAACACCCGTGAACGTCGCGCCTCGATATGCATAGTCGGACGTTCCAGGCGCGCGCCGATACGAATCGATCTCCTGCTCGCGCTTGTTATACGCGGCGGACATGGAGACACCGAGCCGTCCATCGAACCATTGATCCGCAACCAGGCCGGCGATGCGGGGATTGTGAGTTTCGCCGACCTCGTAATAGGCATCCTGCACCGAGAACGCCAGCTGCCGCCGGTCGAAATCCAATGGCCGCGCGGCGATCAGATCCACCGTCGCGCCCAGCGAGCCTTCGTCGACATCGGCAGTCGATGTCTTCTGCACCTTCAGCGAGCTGAACAGCTCGGAGGCGAATGTATTGAAATCGAAACCACGGCCTCGATTCGGGCTGGAGCCGGAATCGTTCGATCCGGCCGTCGACAGCGCTTCCAGACCATTGATACGGACGCGAGTGAAATCGCTGCCCAGGCCGCGCACGGTGATCGACCGGCCCTCGCCGTTGTCACGGTCGATCGAGACACCGGGTAAACGTTGCAGGGACTCGGCCAGGTTCGCATCCGGAAAGTCGGCGATGTCTTCGGCATTGATCACGTCGACCATCGCCGCAGTGTCGCGCTTCTCATCGAGCGCGCTGCGCAGCGCCTGGCGATAGCCAGTCACCACCACTTCCTCGAGCTGAGATCCAGCGGACTCTGCAGCCTGAGCGTAGCTCACCGAGCACAGCGCCATGGACGAGGCGCCCAAAGCCGCATGCACCGCCAGACGCACGAGGCACGGTTTCGCGTTAACCAGCATGACGAATCCCCCAAAACAGTTGTCGTATGTGTCGATCCACTGCGGCCAGGGCTCGCTGACACCGGTAGCAATCCGGCGTCAGAATTCGGCAAAAAGAAGCCCGTCCTCGCGGTTTCCGGAGGCCTTGCAGCCGCGACGGCGAGTTACCGCTATCACGTGAAATTACTTTTACATATCAAAAAATACTTTTCAACCGCTGAAAACGGCCAATTTGCGCGGCAGGGCGGGTAAAGATTCCAGTAGCACTGCATAACCGTCGGGCAGTGGCCATGCTGTCTCGGTATCTGCTAGCCTCGGATTTCCTGACACCGGTAGCAGACACATGCACTTCGTAACATGCTGGATCGGAAAGGGGATTTTGCGTGCGGGGGTGTTGTGCCTGACCGGCTCGTTCGCCGCCCATACAGCGCTCGCCGACACCCCTGCACCTTCGCCCGCTGTCACGCCGATTCGTGCGTCGAAAATTATTTTGATCGGCGATTCGACAGTCGCCGTGCAGGGCGGCTGGGGCAGCAGCTTTTGCGCGGAACACGTTACTTCGTTTGCTGCTTGCGTGAATCTCGCGCGCGGCGGTCGCAGCTCAGGCAGTTATATTGCCGAAGGCTCTTGGACTATCGCGCTCAACGAAGCGCGCACGCCGGGCTATGCCGCGACCTGGCTGCTCATTCAGTTCGGTCACAACGACCAGCCTGGCAAACCCGGCCGCTCGACCGATCTGGCGACTGAATTTCCGGCCAATCTCGAACGCTATGTGAATGAGGCTCGCGCTGCCGGCGCGCAGCCTATCCTGGTCACTCCTCTGACGCGTCGAATGTTTCAGGGCGGCAAGCTCGAGAATGGCCTGGCGCCCTGGGCCGAGGCGATCACGCGCGTCGCGAACGAAATGAAAGTTCCGCTGATCGATCTCAATGCACGCAGCACGGCCGCGGTTCAGGCAATGGGCTCGACAGCAGCAAACGAGTTCGCCCAACGCCCTCCTTCGCCTGCCGTTGCTGCCGCCGCGGCGACCGGCACCACCATTCCTGCCAGGACCGAAACGAACGATCGCCCGCCGGCGCCGCAACCTGTCGATCCAAAGTTGCCGCCCATGGCGCAGCCGAAACTGTCGTTCGACTACACGCACCTCGGACGCAAAGGTTCGGACTACTTTGCGGCGATGGTCACGGCGGAGCTTGCGAGCGCGGTTCCGGAGATGCGCCCGCTGCTCATTCCCTGATAGAGGCACTGGCATAGACTAGGGCGCCCGAACACTGCGCCCGAGTCCAGCCCGTCATGACCTCCTCCAAACCCTTCGCGCCCGCTTGCGAGCGCAATCAAGGTCCGATCCTCGCAGTCCTGCGCGAATATTTTCCAGATCGACGCCGCGTGCTGGAGCTCGGCAGCGGCACCGGACAGCACGCTGTGCATTTCGCACCGGCATTTCCCGATGCCCTCTGGCAAACATCGGATGTCGAAGAGAATTTGTCCGGCATCCGGATGTGGCTGGACGAAGCAGCCTTGCCGAATCTGCCGCCGCCACTCACACTCGATGTCACAGGCAAGTGGCCCGACGCGCGCTTCGACGCAATCTTCAGCGCGAACTCGCTGCACATCATGCCGTGGCCGGCGGTGGAGCAATTCTTCTCAGGGGTGGGGCGTGTGCTGGAGCCAGGTGGCATCCTCGCCGTCTACGGTCCGTTCAATTACCACGGCGCCTACACGAGCGACAGCAACCGCGACTTCGATGGTTGGCTGAAGCAACGCTCGGCGCTCAGCGGCATTCGTGATTTCGAAGCCGTCGACCGGTTGGCGCAGAACATCGACTGCAGGCTCGTGAAGGATCACACGATGCCGGCCAACAACCGGCTGCTCGTCTGGCGGCGCCAATCCTAGCGCCGCCTCGAGTCAGCTCAGATATCGAACTTCACACCTTGCGCCAGCGGCAGGCGTGAGCCGTAGTTGACCGTGTTGGTCGCACGGCGCATGTAGCCTTTCCAGCAATCCGAGCCGGCCTCGCGACCGCCGCCCGTTTCTTTTTCGCCGCCGAACGCGCCGCCGATTTCGGCGCCCGAAGGGCCGATGTTGACGTTGGCGATCCCGCAATCCGAACCAAGCGCCGACAGGAAGTATTCCGCCTCGCGCAGATCGTTGGTGAAGATGCACGAAGACAAGCCCTGCGGCACGTCGTTGTGCAGACGAACGGCTTCCTGCAGGTTCTCGTACTTCATCACGTACAGGATGGGAGCGAACGTCTCACGACGCACCCCATCGTCCTGCGAGCTCACTTCGACCAGCGCGGGGCGAACGTAGTAAGCATCGTCGCCCAACTCCGGCGCAACGCGCACGCCGCCGACGATCTTGCCGCCGATGGCGCTGGCCTGTTGCAACGACTGCTGCATGGCCTGATAGGACTGCTTGTCCACCAGCGGGCCGATCAAAACATCCTGACGCCGTGGATCGCCGATCGCGACCGACTCGTACACTTTCTTCAGTCGAGACACGCAATCGTCATACACGGAGGCGTGAACAAACAAGCGTCGCAGAGTCGTGCAACGCTGGCCTGCCGTGCCCATCGCGCCGAATGCGATCGCGCGCAGCGCGAGATCCATGTCGGCGGTTGGAGAAACGATCGCGCCGTTGTTGCCGCCCAATTCGAGGATGGCGCGAGCGAATCGAGCTGCGAGCTTCGGCGCAACCGTGCGGCCCATCTGCGTCGAGCCGGTTGCCGACACCAACGGCACGCGCGGGTGATCGACTAGAACTTCACCGACTGCGCGACCGCCGATCAGCAACGTCGACAGTCCTTCCGGCACACCGCCGAACTTTGCAGCCGCACGCTCGAACAGTGTCTGCACGGCAAGCGCGGTCAGCGGCGTTTTTTCCGACGGCTTCCACACGACGGAGTTGCCGCAAACCAGCGCCAGCGTTGCGTTCCACGCCCACACGGCGACTGGAAAGTTGAATGCGGAGATGACGCCAACGACGCCCAGCGGATGCCAGTTCTCCATCAAACGGTGCTCGGCGCGTTCGGACGCAATCGTCAGACCGAACAGCTGCCGCGACAGACCGACCGCGTAATCGCAAATGTCGATCATCTCCTGCACTTCGCCCTGCCCTTCGGACAGGATCTTGCCCGCTTCGAGCGTGACCAGACGGCCCAGATCTTCACGCGCCGCGCGTAGTTCTTCACCAAACAAGCGCACGAGCTCGCCACGCTTCGGCGCTGGCACTGCGCGCCACGCAACGAACGCCTGATGTGCGCGTTCGATCTGCTCGTCGGCTTCTTGAGCGGTGCACTCGGTCAGCCGCCCCACGATGTCACCGCTGATCGGCGACCGCGCGATCAAACTGCCGCCGCTCACACGCTCAGCCGCCACACCGAGCCGCGACAGCGTCGCGGCCACGTCTTGGACAACGGTCAAATTAGTCATGAGTTATTCCTGATAAAGCGCCGCCGGAACAGGCGATCGCGCTATTGAACTTCGGCGTCGCCGGCACCGGCGGCATCGCTTCGAGGCTTCGGCGCCGCCGAAGGCGGCGCCATACTTAGTAAACCTTTTAGCGGGGCGCGTAGGCGCGCCCGAAGCGATTCGCCAGGAACACATTCAAATCGATATCTTCCTGCCGAATGAAGCCGCGATCGGCGATCTTCCCAGTCGCGAGCAGATCGAGCACGCCCGTGATCCCCGCCGCCGTCGTAATCTGAATCGCGCTGCGCATGACGCCGCCAATCTCCGCGCTGTAAATCTTGTTCGCGTACGTGTCCTGCACGAGCTGGCCGTTGCGCTTGCCGCTGACCGTGACGAACACGATCACCACATCCTGCAGCGTCGCCGGCAGCGCGTTCTCCAGAATGTCCTTGAGCACATCGCGACGGTCGCGCAAGCGTAGATCGTTGAGCAGCGCCTTCATGATGGCTGCGTGACCGGGATAACGAATCGTGCGGTAGTTCAGATTGCGCACCTTGCCGTTCAAGGTCTCGCACAACGAACCCAGGCCGCCGGACGTGTTGAACGCCTCATAAGTCACGCCGTCGAGCGCGAACTCCTCGAGCTCTTCCATCGGCGGCACTTCGCGGCGCTCGCCGTTGACGATGGCTTCGCAGGGCTCGCAATACTCGTTGATCAGCCCTTCGGTGCTCCACGTCAGGTTGTAATTGAGCGCATTCGAGGGAAACTTTGGCAGCGCGCCGACGCGCATGCGCACGTCATGCAGCGTATCGAAGCGACGGATCAGATCGTAAGCGGCAATGGTGATGAAGCCGGGAGCCAGGCCGCACTGGGGAATGAACGCCGTCTGCGCCCCTTCCGCCAGGCGCTTCACCTTGCGCGTCGTCGCCACGTCTTCGGTGAGGTCCAGATAGTGAGCGCCAGCTTCCTTGGCCGCGACGGCGATGTCGCCGGTCAGATTGAACGGCACCGCGCTCAGCACCGCGAAGCTGCCCTTCAGCAGATCGCTCAGCTCGCGCGGATTGGTAACGTCGACCGCCTTGGTGGCGATGGACGGGTTCAGGCCGTCGAAGCGGCCGACCGCGCGATCCGCCAGGGTGACGCGATAGTCGCCGCTGGCGGCGAGCATATCGGCAATGGTGACGCCGATCTTGCCGGCGCCTGCAACGACAATGTGTTTCATGCGGGGCATTGTCGGCAGCCCCGGCATCAACGGGTATTGCCAAAGCGCCGAGCAGCCGGCAATGTTTCGGCGTTTTGTCGGTTCCGTTCGTCATTTCGCCGAAGGCATGATCGTTTTCGCATGAAGCCGCGCCCGCAACCTCTCGACTCCATCGACCAGCAACTGATCGCGCTGTTGCGCGAGAACGCTCGCGCCCCGACCGCCGTCCTCGCCCGCAGCCTCGGGCTGTCGCGCACGACCGTGCAGAGCCGGCTGGAACGGCTGGAGCGATCCAAGGTGATCACGGGCTATTCGGTGCGCCTGTCGGAGACGCAGGAGCGCGGCGCCGTGCATGCCTACGTCATGATCACGGTGAAGCCGAAGCATGCAAGCCAGGTCGAGCGCGAAGTCCGCAAGCTCAAAGACGTGCGCGTTCTGCAGGCCGTCAGCGGCGCATTCGATCTGATGGCGCTGGCCGTCACCGATTCCATCACCGACATGGACGAGTTGATCGACTCGATCGGCGAACTGGACGGCGTCGAACGCACCACCTCTTCCATCGTCCTGTCCACCAAGTTCCAACGCTGAAAGCTGTCAGTTTTTTGTGAGTTGAAGACGTTCCCCTGACAGCGGCGTCGCCGGCCTTGCGCCATGCCCATGAGCTGTATATACAGCCAGACATGGATCTGGAGACCAAGCTCGCCATCCTGGCCGATGCCGCCAAATACGACGCTTCGTGCGCCAGCAGCGGTGCGCCCAAACGCAGCGCCGCTCCGGGCAAAGGCATGGGCTCGACCACGGGCATGGGCATCTGTCACAGCTACACGCCCGACGGTCGCTGCGTGTCTCTGCTGAAGATCCTGCTGACCAACTTCTGCCTGTACGACTGCCTGTATTGCATCAACCGCCGCTCGAGCGACATCCCACGAGCACGCTTCTCGGCGCAGGAAGTGGTCGACCTGACGCTCTATTTCTATCGACGCAACTACATCGAAGGCCTGTTCCTCAGCTCCGGCATCATCCGCAATGCCGATTACACGATGGAACAACTGGTGGAAGTGGCGCGCACGCTGCGCGAAGAGCACGAGTTTCGCGGCTACATTCATTTGAAGACCATTCCCGAGGCGAGCCCCGAGCTGGTCGAGGCCGCCGGTCGCTACGCCGATCGCTTGAGCGTCAACATCGAACTGCCGACGCGTGAAGCGCTGACAACGCTGGCGCCGGAAAAAAGCGATGTCTCCATCAAGCGCGCCATGGGCGAGATTCGACTCAAGCTTGACGAAAAAGCGGACGGCGGGGCGACGGCCCCGCGCTTCTCTCCCGCGGGCCAGAGCACGCAGCTCATCGTCGGCGCCGACGACAGCTCCGATGCGTCCATCATCGAGACGGCAGACACGCTGTATCGCTCGTACAAGCTGCGCCGAATCTATTACTCGGCATTCAGCCCCATTCAACGTGCCTCGGCACGCCTGCCGAATCGCGCGCCGCCGCTGATGCGCGAGCATCGCTTGTATCAGGCCGATTGGTTGATGCGTTACTACGAGTTCTCGGTCGGCGAGCTGGCGCAGTCCATGCCAGGTGGCAAACTCGATTTGAGCGTGGATCCCAAGACGACCTGGGCCCTGGCGAATCGTCATCAATTCCCGGTGGACGTAAACACAGCCGATCGCCATCTGCTGCTGCGAGTGCCAGGGCTAGGTGTGCGAGTGATCGATCGCATCATCAGCTCGCGGCGCCATCGCCAGCTGCGTTACGAGGACCTGAAAACGCTCGGCGCAACGCTGAAGCGCGCCCGCCATTTCATTTGCACGGCCGATTATCGGCCGCGGCAAAGCGATCGCAGCTCCGACGGGCTGCGCCGTGCATTGATCGGCGCGCCCGAACAGCAATCTTTGTTCTGACGATGTACTCAGCCTGCGTACAGGAATTCACGCAATGGCGCGATGTAGCGCGCCCGCTGTTGTCTGCCGGCATCGCGCCCGAGGAAATGGAGTGGCGCGTTGGCCGACAATTCGAGCCATTGATATCCAACGGCTCCGCCATGCCGGCGGCAGGCCCCACATCTTTGCGATTGTCACGACAGCTGATCGAATTGCTCGAAGCGATCGGTTGCTATCGTCACGACGGCCGCTGGGATCTGATGTATCGCCTCGCCTGGCGTACGCTGCGACAGCCGCGCCTTCTGGAAGACGCTGCCGATCCCGACGTACACCACGCCATGCAAATGGAGAGCGCCGTGAACCGCGAAGTGCACAAGATGCACGCGTTCGTTCGCTTTCGCGAAATGGCCGACGAGCACGGCGAAAAGAAATACTACGCCTGGTTCGAGCCGGGTCACGACATCCTGCGTCGGGGCGTGGCGTTCTTCTGCAAGCGGTTTCCGAACATGGAATGGATGATCGCGACGCCGGACGGCGCCGCGCTGTGGCAGAACGGCGAATTGCAGTTTGTCGAGACGCCGGACCAGGCGACGCTGCCCAAAGCGGATGCTCACGAAGGCTTGTGGCGCACCTACTATCGGAACATCTGCAACGTGTCTCGCATCAACCCACCCGCCATGCGACGCGAGATGCCGCAGCGGTACTGGCGCAACTTGCCGGAGTCGGTCGAGATTCAAACGCTGTTGCGAGATGGCCAGGCGAGCTTTGCCCAACGACAGCGCGAAGCCACGGATATGGAGCTTGCCAAGGCTCGGGCCATGCAGCGTGCACTGGCAGACTTACCAGATCATTCCGGCGGACCTTCCGCCTGTCGCCGATGCGACATCTGGCGTCACGCGACCCAAGCCGTTCCCGGCGAAGGCTCTACGTCGGCGACCATCATGCTGGTCGGCGAACAGCCCGGCGATGAAGAAGACCTGCGCGGCCGTCCTTTCGTCGGCCCCGCAGGCCGGGTGCTCGACGCCGCACTGACAACCGCCGGCCTCGAACGCGGCGAGCTATACATCACGAACGCCGTCAAACATTTCAAATGGCAGCCGCGCGGCAAGCGTCGATTGCATCAGCGGCCAACCACGACCGAAGTGGCCGCATGCAACCACTGGCTCGACGCCGAAGTGTCGCAGGTCAAGCCTCGCATCATCGTCGCCCTCGGCGCGTCGGCACTACGCGCCCTCGCGGGCCTGACCGACTCGATCGAATCCGCGCGCCGGCTGCAAATCCCGCACGCCAGCGGAGCGCAAATTGTATGCACCTATCATCCATCGGCCATCCTTCGGGCCGATCCGGCGAATGCCGGGCAGCTGCGCTCTCGCTTGGTGGATGACTTGCGTCGTGCGCGGGAACTCGCTGCCTGACGGCGCGCTTGCTCTATAAATGTCCGCAATGCCGCCACCGCTGGTGACCGTGACAGAGAACGGCCTTTATTGTCCGGCCGGGGGATTTCATATCGATCCCTGGCGGCCCGTGGACACGGCCGTCATCACGCACGCGCATGGCGATCATCTGCGCCATGGCAGCACGCGTTATTTCGTTGCCGAGCCCGGCGTGGCTATCGCCCGTCATCGCCTCGGAACGGACCATCATCCGATGCCGCTGAAATATGGCGAGCAGCTGCAACTCGGATCGACGACAATTTCGTTGCATCCTGCCGGTCACATTCTCGGCTCGGCGCAGCTGCGCATCGAGCACGAAGGCCAGGTTTGGGTCGTGTCCGGCGACTACAAACGGCAGCCCGACCCGACATGTGCGCCGTTCGAGCCGCTGGCATGCGACGTCTTCATCAGCGAAGCGACTTTCGCGCTGCCGGTGTATCAATGGCAGCCGACCGTCGAAGTGGTCGAAGAGATTTTCCATTGGTGGCGAGCCAATCGCGAACGCGGACTCGCGTCGGTGCTGTTCTGTTACGCCCTCGGCAAGGCGCAGCGCGTGCTGGCCGAGCTGCGGGCGTTCACCGATGAAACGGTCTACTTGCATGGCGCGGTCAACGTGCTCACCGAGGTCTACCGACAGCAAGGCGTCGAGATGGTCCCCACCCTCCCGGTCACGGGCGAGCGCAAGACTGACTATAAAGGCGCACTGATCATCGCCCCACCGAGCGCGGCCGGCTCGCCGTGGATGCGACGCTTCGGCGATCACTCCAGCGGTTTCTGCTCCGGTTGGATGCGAGTGCGCGGCAATCGTCGCCGACGCGGCTATGACCGCGGCTTCGTTCTTTCAGACCACGTTGATTGGCCTGGCCTGATCGAAACATTCAAAGCGACCGGCGCGCGAAGAATTCTGCTGACTCATGGCTACTCCGACGCCCTCGCTCGCTACTTGAACGAGCTGGGCATCTCCGCCAGTGCGCTCGAAACGGCGTACGGCGATGAGGAGCAGCAATGAGAGCCTTCGCCGCACTCTACGAAGAGCTCGACACGACGCAGTCGACCAATCTCAAGGTCGCGGCCATGTCACGCTATTTTCGCGAAGCGCCGCCGGCCGACGCCGCATGGGCCACGTACATATTATCTGGCCGCCGCCTCAAACGTTTCATCGGCCCGGCTTTGTTGAAACGCTGGTTGATCGACGAAGCCGCGCTGCCCGAATGGTTGATCGATGAAGCCTACGCTTCCGTCGGCGACCTAGCCGAAACGATCGCGCTGCTTACAGCCGGAACGGCGCACAGCGAAGCCACCGCAGACGACCTTCCGCTCGCCGACTGGATCGAAGATCGCCTGCTCCCATTGCGTGACGCGGACGACGACATTCAGCGCCAGTCCATCACCGGCTGGTGGCGCCAGCTGCCGTATCGACAATGTTTCCTGTTGAACAAGCTGCTCACCGGCGAGTTGCGCGTCGGCGTATCGCAACTGCTGGTGACACGAGCGCTCGCCGAGGTCACCGGCATCGAGCGCACCGAGCTCGCGGGCCGGCTCATGGGAGAATGGCAACCGGGCGCGCTTTTCTGGCAAGGGCTGCATGCAGCCGAGAGCCCCCGGACCGATCCAGCCGTTCCTTATCCCTTCTTTCTGGCGTCGCCGCTCGAAGGCGAGCCGAGTCAGCTCGGCGACCGCGAAGCGTGGCAGGCCGAATGGAAATGGGATGGCATTCGCGGCCAGCTCATCCGGCGCGCGGGCGAATGTCACCTATGGTCGCGCGGCGAGGAACGCATCACCGAACGTTTTCCCGAAATCGTCGACGCGGCGGCCCGCCTACCGGATGGCATCGTGCTGGATGGTGAAGTCGTCGCCTGGAAGGACGGAAGCATTCAGCCCTTCGCGTTGTTACAACAGCGCATCGGCCGCAAGAAGCTCACTGCCGCGATTCTGGCCACCGTGCCGGTGCAGTTTCTCGCCTACGACTTGCTCGAGCTGGAGGGTCAGGATCTGCGCGCGGCGCCTTTGCGAGAACGTCGTGCTCATCTGGAAAAGTTGCTGGCAGACGCATCGCCGCTCCTTCAAATCTCACCCTTGGTGATTGGCTCGACCTGGGACGAGCTTGCAGGCGCGCGCGCCGACTCCCGACAACGCAATGTCGAAGGCTTGATGCTGAAGGCGCTCGATTCGAGCTACGGCACCGGCCGCCAACGTGGCGCGTGGTGGAAATGGAAGATCGAGCCGCACTCATTCGACGCAGTCATGATCTACGCCCAACCCGGCCAAGGCCGGCGCTCGAATCTATACACGGACTACACGTTCGGCGTGTGGCGCGAGCAAGAGCTCGTGCCGGTCGCCAAGGCCTATTCCGGCCTGAGCAATCCGGAGGTCGAGCAGCTCGATCGCTGGATTCGTGCGCACACGCTGGAGAAATTCGGTCCCGTGCGCTCGGTGGAGCCCAGCCAGGTTTTCGAACTGGCCTATGAAGGCATCGCCGCGTCGGCTCGTCACAAGTCCGGCATCGCGCTGCGCTTTCCAAGAATCCTGCGCTGGCGCGCCGACAAACCCGCCAGCGAAGCAGACACGCTCGCGAATCTGCAAGCCATGCTCATGCAAGCGCCTGACGAAGTCCGCCGAAGCAGCTAACATTCGCGTCCTCACACAAGGAGATGGCAATGGCGATGGAATTCCTGCGACGCACCGCCCTGACATTTGCCGCGGCACTCGTATTTGCAAATGTCCCGCAGCTGGCAGCGGCGTCCGAGCAGCAACCAGCAGTTCATCAGCTGCGCATCTACGAGATCTTCGACAACAACAAACAAGCGTTCCACGAACGCTTCCGCGATCACGCCATGCGCATCATGGCGAAGTACGACTTCAAGATCGTTGCGCAATGGGAAACCCGGCACGAGGGCCGCACCGAATTCGTTTACTTGTTACAGTGGCCGGATCGGGCGACTCTGACCGATCGCTGGGCAAAATTCATGGCCGACCAGGAATGGGCCGCGATCAAGAAGCGGACCGCCGCACAGCACGGTCAGCTGGTCGGCAACATCGAAGACCGCGTGCTGACAGTACAGGACTACTCTCCGACCCAGGTCTTTCAATAAGGGAGCGACATCGTGAAATACACCGGCAGCTGCCATTGCGGCGACATCGCGTTCGAGTTCGAAGCCAGCTTCGATGAAGTGATGGAATGCAACTGCTCCCACTGCAGTCGCAAGGGTTATCTGCTGACGTTCATCCCGCACGAGCAGTTGCAGCTCAACAAGGGTGCGTCGAACCTGGGCGCCTATACCTTCAACAAGCACGTCATCCAGCACCACTTCTGCAAGCGCTGCGGCTGCGCGCCGTTCGGGATCGGCGCCAATCCCAAGGGCGGCAAGATGGCCGCCATCAATGTGCGCTGCCTGGAAGACCTCGACCTGGCGGGCATCAAGCGCAAGCCGGTGGACGGCAAATCTTTCTAACGCTCAGAAAGTGGCCATCGCCGAGGCATAGATGTAAGTCGTGTCGCCTTCGTTCGGCGCATTCGGCGCAGCTTCGAGGAAGTCGCCGTGCGCCAGGTAGGCGCCGCCGAATTCCAGCACCACGTTCCCCGGCAGCAAGTTGTATTGAACCTGCGCCTCGAGCTGATGACCGACAAAGTCACCAGAATTACCGGTGCGGTCCTGGAGCCGTGCCGTGGTGTACTGGTCGCGAGCGCTCGCCAGCCACACCGCGCGATAACCGACCATTGTGCTCAATGTCCGCTGCGGCTTGGCTTCGAAGCGCAAGCCCGGCGAGTTGATATTGCTTCGCGCGAACGCACCGTAGATGCCGGTCGGTCCGAAATCGAAGCGTCGGGAGCCATAGAGCGTGTCGAAGCGATTGTTTTCGATGTCGGTGGGATCGTCGTCGCCGCTCGCGTAATCGTAGGAAAGCTCCAGTCGCGGCGAGATTCTGCCATTCAACGTGTAGCCGATCTCGCCATGGAAAAAGCCGGCGCGATGCTGCAAATCCCTCGTGTCCATAGCCGCGGCGGTCAGGCGGGAAGTGCCGAACTGATAAGCAGCTTCGGTCTCGAAGTCCCAGGACCGCGGGGCCGGCGTTCTATACAAGCGGAAGCCCGGCGTGTAGATGTCACGGTCCGCCGCCGGTATGCCGGCGTGATCGCGCGTTCGCAAGCCGTAAAAATAAGCCTCGGCCGGCACGTTGCCAAACAACTCAGGAGCCGCGCCGAAAACTCCCCAGAGCGATACATCCGAGCTTTCCGAATCGAGCTCCTGTTCGTTGTCCAGCAAAGAAGCGAGATCGGACGGCTTGCGTTGCACCGGTTCGACGTAAAAGACACGCGTTTCGAAACCGCCGGCGCTCTTCCAAAGAGCGTGCACGCCGGTATACGCATTGATGGTGTTCCGGAAGTTGTTACGCGACACCAGGCGACGGGCGCCAACGTCGATGGTCATCCGGCCTGCACTCACATCCAGCCGGGCGCCGCGCGCAAACGCGTTGTCGAAGCGCATGCCGGCCAGCACCTGCAGCGGTTCGAGAGTATTGACGGAGTCCGTGCCCAACGCGGTGCCGGAATCGGCGAGCTGCTGACGCGCATCTTCCAGCTCGAGATTCACGTAGAAGTTCTGCAGCGTAATCCGGGCATTCAGCAGGAAGCGGCCGACGAGAATTTCGTCCGAGCCGGTGGCACCGGCGCGATAGGGATGATTCAGCGTCTCGTATCGAACCCGATACGACCCGCCGAGGCTGAACAGCTCCGGCGAGTCGAGCGCCGAATCGAGCCGCCAGGGCTTTGCGTCCTGCGCCGCGCTCGCCACGACTGACCAACCAACCAGGAGCACCGCCGCCGCCACACGATTCATTTTCTCGCACGCCCTCGATTCACGCTATATCGATGGCAATATAACGCGTAGCGACGGTGTCGCGCGAGCCGGGCTCTGACGTGTACGGCGGCGGCGCTCCGTCCTGCGATTTACGGCATGGTGTCGGGTCGAATGTTCACGATCGAGTGTCTCAAGTCGCTCACGCAGCCCCAGAAGCCGCTGGTGGCCGGATGCAATCCGATCTGCGCGCAGGAAAGCTCTGCACGCTCTGCCTGCTGCGACTGGCTCATGCTGAAGTAAGACTGCCAGGGTTCCGCGGCGGGAACGGTCGCCGCATCCGCATTCGCAACCACGGAGCTCTGCGCCGCCCTTCTGAACTTCACGACGCATTTCGCCTGTTCCGCCGTGCCGCGCACCAGCCCTTGTTCCGAGCAGGCTTGATCGGCTTGCAGGGTCAGATTGGCGTCCTGCAGGGAACGCACCGTATCGGCGAGGCTGCCGCCGCATGCTTCGAACTCAGGCCCGGTGCGCAGCCCCATGATCTCGTTGCAAGTCTGACGGACCATCGACGCGCTGCCCGCGTCCAAGCCGTACGTACTGGGAAAGCTCGAGCATCCGAGCAGCCCGAAGGTGGACGCGGCAAGCGCAACACCCGCGATGAATCGAATAGACATCGTTTGTTTCCTGTCGGAGTTTGAATTCGAGCGGTTAATTGCCGTCGTCCTTCGCCTGCAACTGCTCATCGGCCGGGCGCTTCGCTGCAGCTTTGGAATCGCACACCGTCACCTGGCGATCTTCGAAACGCGCCATGGCCGGCGCTTTCGGCGCGGTTCGCGGCCACACCGCGACGCGCTTGGTTTCTTGCCGGCAGTTGGCATTCGCCGGCGCGCTCTCGTTCGCGTCGGCGGCGCCCACGCCAGCCACACCGAACAGACCCGCAAGGGCCAGAGCCGCTGAGAGAGAACGAATCGTCTTCATGGTCTTCTCCTCTGAAATTGCTGGCATGGGCTGCCTCACAGGCTCGCGGCCTCGGCGAGGCGGCGATGAGGATTGCTGGCATGCATTTCGTTCGTGCCTACCAGCTCCACGCGCGTGCCGGCTTTGCGGCTGCGCTGAATCCAGTCGGCAAGCACTTCCGCGCAGGTGTGATCCAGTACCGTCAGCGCCGCGAGATTCAGACGGATGTGACCGCCGTTCGGCAGCTCGTCGAGAATCTTGGTGAGCCGCGGCAGGCTCAGGAACGTCGCGCGGCCGCGAAACTGCAGCTCGATGTGCGCGTCCTTTTGCTCGACAGTGACATCGAGTTTCAGATCGCGCAGATGAGGCATGAGCTCGAGCAGCGACAGCACCAGGCCGGTCAGCACGCCCGTCAACAGATCGGTGGTGACCACCATGAACAGCGTGCTCGCCCAGATCAGCGCCGGCATCACGCCGTAGTGATGGTAGAGGTGCTTCACATGATCCACGCTCACCAGGCGCCAGCCGGTCACGACCAGCACGCCGGCGAGCGCAGCCATCGGGATCTCACGCAGCAACCAGGGCAGCCCCATCACGAACGCGAGGATCCACACGCCATGCAGGATGGCGGACGCACGAGTCATCGCGCCGGCCTGGATGTTCGCCGAGCTGCGCACGATGACGCCGGTCATCGGCAAGGCGCCGACGGCTCCGCACAGAAAGTTGCCAATGCCCTGCGCACGCAGCTCTTTGTTGTAGTCGGTGCGCACACCATCGTGCATACGATCCACCGCGGCAGCGGAGATCAGCGTTTCGGCGCTGGCGATGAATGCGACGGCCAGCGCGGTCGCGATGAACTGCGGGCTCAACAAGCCGGTGACATCGGCCAGCACCGGCCAGGCCAGGCTGGCGAAGATGGATTCAGGAACATCGACGCGCGTGAGCTCGAGCTGCAGGAAGTACGCAGCCAACGTTGCGAGCGTCACGCCGACCAGCGCGCCAGGAATCAGACGCAGAGTCGAAGGCCTGAAGCGTTCCCAAGCCAACATGGACACGATCGTGATGAGGCCGGCGGCAAAGGCGCTGACCGTGGAGTGCGCTTCGGTGAACAGGCGGAACAGCGAGACCGGAATGGCCAGCAGATTCTCCACGCCGCTCGGCCTGGGCAGATCGCCGAACAACACATGGAACTGACCGATGAAGATCAGAATGCCGATGCCCGCCAGCATGCCGTGCACGACGGCCGGCGATATGGCGCGAAACCATCCACCCAGCTTCGCGGCGCCCGCGATGAACTGAAATCCGCCCGCGAGCAGCAACATCGGACCGAGAGCGGCGATGCCGTACTGGCGGACCAGCTCGAACACAATGACGGCGAGGCCCGCCGCCGGACCGCTGACTTGCAGCGGCGAGCCCGCAAGCGCACCGACGATGATGCCGCCGATGATGCCGGTGATCAGGCCTTTCTCGGCCGGCACGCCCGAGGCAATGGCAATGCCCATGCACAAGGGCATCGCCACCAGAAACACCACGATCGACGCGGTGAAGTCGCGCACAAAGATACTTTGACGGGACATTCCCGCCGCATTCGCAGTGGAGCTCATGGGGTCAGCCTCAGGCGATGCGGCTCAATGCCTGGTGAGCGGCCAGACGCGGCGCATGCGGAAGCGCGACGGGCAACGGCGTATCGTCACGCACGGCCGTGAACTCGCCGCTCTTCTCATCCAGTGCGGAAATGGCGCCGGAGTGAATGTCGACATACCAGCCGTGCAGAGCGATGGCTCCTCGCGCAATGCCAGCAGCGACGGAAGGATGAGTGCGCAAATGCGCCAGCTGACAAACGATGTTTTCCAGCGTCAGCGCGCGCAATCGATCGCGACCTTCGAGATCCGGATAGCACTTGCGCACGACGCCTATTGCAGCGTGCGAGTGACGCAGCCATGCGGCGACGTTGGGCATCTCATCGAGCGCGCCGGGTTTGAGCAGCCCTTCCATCGCGCCGCATCCGGAGTGGCCGCACACGATGATGTCGGTCACGCCGAGCGCCAGCACCGCGTATTCGACCGCCGATGAAACGCCGCCATTCATTTGCGCGAACGGCGGCACGATGTTGCCCGCATTGCGCGTGACAAACAGGTCACCGGGCTCGGCTTGCAGGATGAGCTCGGGGACGATGCGCGAGTCCGCGCAGGAAATCATCAGCGCCTTGGGACTTTGGCCCTTGGTCGCCAATCGGTTGTACAGGTCCGCATGACGTGCGAACACATGCTTTTCGAACTTGAACACACGACCGATGACTTCGTTCATCTCAACCTCGAACTGAGAATCTGTCGAGGTATGAGAGTGCCGGGGTCGTTTTGCTGGTCTACGGCCGGTTCGTTACAAAGTGTTGCTGCCCGTGATCCTCGCGCGGCAGCACCACTTCGGCGCACAGTCCGCCTTCGCGACGATTGCTCAAAATCAGCTTGCCGCCGGCGGCGGCGACGGCGCGTACGGCAATGGGAATGCCCAGACCGACCCCGGACGTATTGCGTTGACGAGCGGGATCGAGGCGTTGAAAGGGCTCCAGAACGCGCTGCATGTCCGCTTCGGGAATGCCGGGCCCGTCGTCCTCGACGCGAATGCGGAGGGCGTCGTGATCCACGGACAAGTACACCCACGCGCGATTGCCGTATTGAACCGCATTGTTGGTGAGATTGCTCAAGGCGCGCTTGAACTCGACGGGCCGGAACCTCGCATCGCAATGCTCGGGTCCGAAATAGGTTATGTCGTAGCCGCGATCCTGCAGATCATCGACCACGGTCGCGAGCAGCACGGCCAGATCGACGAGACACGGCTTCTCGGCATGATCGTCGCCGCGGAAATACGTGAGCAGCGAGTCGAGCATCAGCTCCATCTCGTCGAGGTCATGGATCAGCGCATCGCGCGTCTGCACCTCGTTTACACCGTCGACGCTCAGCCGCAGCCGCGCCAACGGCGTCCGCAGATCGTGGCCTACCGCAGCGAGCGCTTCAGTCCGATCTTTGATCATCGTCACAATGCGACCCTGCATATCGTTGTATGCGCGGATCAAACGCCGGAACTCGGCCGGGCCCTGCTCTTCCAGCACCGTCGAATTGCCGTATCCCACGCGGGTGACCGCATCGGCAAGCAAGCCCAGCGGCCGCAGGATGACGCGCAATGTCACGAGCGCGATCACCACCAGCGCGACCATCGGCAGACTGGCAATGAAGACCCGCTGCAACTTGAGCGGCCACTCGCCGACCAGGTCCTGCGCGCGGAAATGCAGCCACGAGCCATCCGAGAGTTGCAGCGAGCCGATGACCACCGTTGCATTTCCCGCCGAGCCCAGGTGCAGACGCAGGTCCTTGCCGCGCAGGCTCGGCTCCCACAACACCATCTGCCGATGCATCTGCACCAGCGCGTCGGAGCGCTCACCCGGATCGATCGGCTGGCGAAACCAGCCGAGCTTGAAATGTTCGGTGGAGCTGAAGTCGACGATTTTGGAACGACGCTCGGGCTCTTCGCGCTCGAGCATGCGAGCGACGACGACGATGTGCTCCGAGGTGCGGCGCGCCTCTTCTTCGCGAAGGCTGAAGCGGCTCGCGCCCTCGTACAGCAACGTATTCGCGGTCAAGCCGACGATGGCCGTGATCGTGACCACGGCGAGCACACTGGCTAGAGCACCCCGAGGGACGAGCGTGATGCGCATCTCAATCGTGAGTCACGTCAGCGGTCAGCATGTATCCGACGCCACGCACGGTGCTGATCGGCGCCGGCTGCCCCGCGTTCGAGAGCTTGCGTCGCAGGCGACTGACGAGCACGTCGATGCTGCGGTCGGAGGCATCGCCCAAGCGCACGCGCGACAGTTCGATCAACCGATCGCGTCCGAGAATGCGCTGCGGACTGCCGATGAAGGCGGTGAGCAGGTCGAATTCGGCGCCCGTGAGGTCAATACTCGCACCGCTCGGCGACAACACCGACCGACGGCGCAGATCGACCATCCAGCCCGCGAACCGTACTTTTTCCTCGCGCGCCTGATTCGGATCGCTGTTGCTGGGGCGACGACGCAGCACCGCGCGTATTCGCGCCAGCAGCTCGCGCGTGCCGAACGGTTTGGGAATGTAGTCATCCGCCCCGAGCTCCAGCCCGATGACGCGATCCGTTTCATCGCCCTTGGCGCTGACGAAAATGATCGGCGTATCGCTGCGCGCGCGCAGCTCGCGACATAAGTCGATGCCGCTGTGGCCGGGGAGCATGATGTCGAGAAGAATCAGATCGACCGGGCGCTGCTCGAGCGAATTCCACATCTCCGGCCCGGAACGGGCCTGATAAACGGCGAAACCGTTCTGCTGGAGCGCGCGGGCAATCAGCACTCGAAGACCCGGATCATCCTCGACGACGAGGACAGCTGGGGCAGTCATGCGACGTTTCAGGAATCTTGGCTGCGTTGAGAACGCGGCATCTAGCCCGCTCACCGTCGCCGAGTCAACCTGCTTTGAAACTTAATGACAGCCGCGCCGGTCCCAACACCTGCCGGCATTCGTCGGCGAACTAGTTCGCGACCGCCGGCTGATAGTTTTGGGCAAGCGGCGGCGCTTCGATCGCGAGCGCCAGCGCCTCGCGCGCCAGCTCGATCAAGCGTCGCGTGCAGTATTCGTACTCGCCGCGAGTGACGACGATCGACCACGACACTGCGCCGCCCTGTTCTGTGACGCGCAACATTGCTCTTGCCGGATCGATGCGGGCCGCGTCCCGGCCCGGCGTCTGCGCGGCGCGCGCCAGCGTCTTCAATTCCCGATACAACGCCGAGCCGGCGCCCGCTTCCAGCAAGGCAGCGAACGTCAGCGTCGCGGCTTCGATGTCAATGCGCAGCCGGCTGATTCGTCCGTCCGGCCATTCGATATCGACAGGCATGCGGCCGACGCGCAGCTTGCCTTCTTGAAAGCTTCGCAGCTCGCCGCGCTCGACCAAGGCACGCAAGGCCGCGCAAACCGCCTTGACCTCTTTCGAGCGGCGGATGGGCGCGACAAAGTCACAGGAGTGGGTCATGTCCGTGTGATTACTCATAACCTGATTCACCTACCGAGCGGTAGGCGTTGCATAGGATAGGCCGTCGCGGCGGCCGGCTCCAGTACCCTTTCGCAACTTGTATGCAGGAGACGCGTGAATCGCATACAGTGACGCCCCCAAATCTGCATGAATTGTTCTTTAGGGTCGTCAAAGAGTCCCGGTGAATGAGTCAAGACAGCTCCTTATCAGCTAACGCGCGCGATAATCTCCGCCAGGCCGCCCTCGCCTATCACGAGCTGCCGACGCCTGGAAAGCTGGCCATCACGGCCACCAAGCAATTGACCAACCAGCGCGATCTGGCGCTGGCGTACTCGCCCGGCGTAGCTGCGGCGTGCGAAGCGATTGCCGACGATCCTCTGGCGGCATTCCGTTACACCGCGCGCGGCAACCTGGTGGCTGTCATCACCAACGGCACGGCCGTGCTCGGCCTCGGCGCCATCGGGCCGCTGGCCGCCAAGCCGGTGATGGAAGGCAAAGCCGTGCTGTTCAAGAAATTCGCCGGCATCGACGTGTTCGACATCGAGCTGGATGTGAACGATCCCGACCGCCTGGTCGACGTGATCGCCGCGCTCGAGCCCACCTTCGGCGGCATCAACCTCGAGGACATCAAGGCGCCGGAGTGCTTCATCATCGAGCGCCGCCTGCGCGAGCGCATGAAAATCCCGGTGTTTCACGACGACCAGCATGGCACTGCCATCATCGTCGCGGCCGCCGTGCTGAACGGTTTGCAGGTGGTCGACAAGGACATCAAATCGGTGAAGCTGGCGGTCAGCGGTGCGGGCGCCGCCGCGCTCGCCTGCGTCGATCTGCTCGTCGACATCGGCCTGCCGCGCGAAAACGTGTGGCTCACCGACCTCGCCGGTGTCGTGTACGCGGGCCGCAAGGAATTGATGGATCCCGAGAAGGAGCGATTCGCACAGCCGACCGATAAGCGCACGCTCGCCGAAATCGTGGTCGACGCCGACATATTCCTGGGCCTCTCGGCCGGCGGCGTGTTGAAGCCGCAGATGGTGTCGACCATGAAGCCGCGCCCCTTGATTCTGGCGCTCGCGAATCCGACGCCGGAAATCCTGCCCGAAGAAGTCGCGGCCGTGCGCAGCGACGCGGTGATGGCCACCGGCCGCACCGACTATCCGAATCAAGTGAACAACGTCCTGTGCTTCCCCTATATTTTCCGGGGCGCGCTCGATGTTGGTGCAACGACGATCACCCGCTCGATGGAAATCGCCGCGGTCCATGCGATCGCCGAACTGGCGCGCCAGGAACAGAACGACATCGTCGCCAGCGCCTACAACACAGAAAATCTTACATTCGGTCCGCAGTACATCATTCCGAAACCGTTCGACCCGCGCTTGATCGTGAAGATCGCGCCGGCGGTGGCGAAAGCGGCGATGGACAGCGGCGTGGCCACGCGCCCGATCCAGGACTTCGACGCGTACAGTCAGAAGCTGCAGCAGTTCGTGTATCACAGCGGCACGTTCATGCAGCCGGTGTTCGCCGCTGCCCGTCGCGTCGCCAAGGAACATTCGCGCATCATCTTCGCCGAAGGTGAAGAGGAACGCGTGTTGCGGGCCGCGCAGATTCTGGTCGACGAGAAGCTGGGCCGTCCGATCCTGATCGGCCGGCGCGCCGTCATCGACAAGCGCATCCAGAAATATGGATTGCGACTGAAGCGCGACGAGCACTTCTCGAATGTCGATCCCGAGTACGATCCGCGCTATCGCGAATACTGGGAAGATTATCGCCGACTGATGGGCCGCCAGGGCGTCACCGCGCAGTACGCCAAGCTCGAAATGCGCCGGCGCACGACGCTGATCGCGGCGATGCTGATGAAGAAAGGCGAAGGCGATGGCTTGATCTGCGGCACCATCAGCAGCAGCGGCCGCCATCTCAAATACGTCGACCGCGTGCTGGGCAAGAAGCCGGGCACGAGCGTTTACGGCGCGATGAGCGCGCTGGTTCTTCCCGACCGGAACTTGTTCATCGTCGATACGCACGTGAACCTGGATCCGACCGCCGAGCAACTGGCGGAGATCACCCTCATGGCCGCTGAAGAAGTCAGAAACTTCGGCATCGAGCCCAAGATCGCGCTGATCTCACATTCGAATTTCGGCACCAGCGACGCACCGTCGGCGCTGAAGATGCGCCGCGTGCTGGAGCTCGTGCGAGCCAGCGCGCCGGAGCTCGAGATCGACGGCGAGATGCACGGCGACTCGGCGCTCGATGAGAAAATCCGCAAGACGGCGCTGCCGGAGACGGCGCTGCATGGCTCGGCGAACCTGCTGGTGCTGCCGAATCTGGATGCGGCGAATATTGCTTATAACTTGCTGAAGACCGCCGCCGGTCAGAACGTGGCGATCGGGCCGATTCTGCTCGGCTGCGCCGCGCCGGTGACCATCCTGACACCGTCGGTGACGGTGCGCCGTATTGTGAACATGGCGGCGTTGACCGTCGTGCACGCCAACGCGGCGAAGCAGATTCAGCTGGGGCTGTCCTCGCCCTGAGCAAACAGTAACGGTCGCTCCCGTTCGGGAGCGACCGTTGTCACGCCGTTACTTGCGCTTCTTGCGATCGTCGTCGTCATACTCGTGTGACAGCGTCTCGCCATTGCGGCGATCGATCATCAACTCGATCTCGCGGCCCTGCGCGTCATAGCCCTCGACCTCGGCGAGCAGATCGCGCACCTTGATCTCCTTGACCTTGATGCCCTGCGCGGTGAGACGGCTCTCGATTTCGCCCACGCTCAGCGCATTCGCGGGTACCTGGACGACAGACTCGGGCGGGTTCTGCGCCCAGGCCGATGCGCCTGCCGCGCCCGTCATCGTCACCACCGTCGCCAGCATCACGGCGCGCACGCCGCTCGTGCCAATAGTCATGAGTCTTCTCCTGTGTAAAACTGCCTGCAAATCAGCGGCCCGCTTCACCAAGCAAAGCATCGGGCTGCCATGGCGACCCAATCTACGCAGGGCATGCTGACGGCAGGCCGTCACCCCTCGTCAGCTTGGCGTCAGCGCCTGGCAGTCACAGTAACGCCATGAAATCCAGACTTGCAGTGGCCCTTATCCTGCTGCTCAGCACGCTGTCGCTGGGCGTATCCACCGGACTGGCCGACAAAAAAGACCGGAAGAAAGAGCACACCGTGGTGCGCGAAGCCCTACAGCGCGGCGAAGTGCTGCCGCTGGTCAAGATCCTGGCCATCGCCAACCAGCAGGTGCCCGGCGACGTGATCGAGGTGGAGCTGGAAGAAGAGAAGATCGGGCTGATCTACGAAATAAAAATACTCACTGGCAACGGCCGCGTGCGCGAAGTGAAAATAGACGCCCGCACCGGCAACGTGATCAAGATCGAGGACGATTGATTTGCGAGCCCTGGTGATCGAAGACGAAGCAGCGGTCGCGCAGGACGTGGCGCAAGCCTTGTCGAGCGCCGGCTTCGTCGTGGACATCGCCAGCGAAGGCGAAGACGCCTGGTACAAAGGCAGCGTCGAGGATTACGACGTCGCGGTGCTGGATCTCGGCTTGCCTCGCATCGACGGCCTGTCGGTGCTGAAGCGCTGGCGCAGTGCGCAGCGAACGTTTCCTGTGTTGATTCTCTCGGCCCGCAACGACTGGACCGAAAAAGTCGCGGGCATCGAAGCCGGCGCCGACGATTATCTCGGCAAACCTTTTGAGATGGGCGAGCTGATCGCACGCATCCGCGGACTGGTCCGGCGCGCCGCCGGCCGGGCTTCTTCGACCATCGAAGTCGGCGAGCTCGTGCTCGACACGCATCGCATGTCGGCCACTTTCGGCGGCCGCCCGCTACGACTGTCACAATTGGAATTTCGTTTCCTCGACTATCTCGCTCATCAAAGCGGCCGCGCCGTTTCGGCCGGCGAGCTTGCGGAACATTTGTATGGCGCCGACGAGCCCGGCGATTCCAACGCCATCGAAGCGCTGGTCGTGCGGCTGCGACGCAAGATCGGCCCGCAGGTGATCGAGACCCGCCGCGGCTTTGGATATTTGCTCGCGGGTGACGGTGGGTGATGCCGCGATCCTTGCGCGTTCGGCTGTTGCTGGGCGCCGCGATCGCAATCTTCCTCGCCCTGGCGGCGGCCTGGGTGGCCATGACGCTGCTGTTCGAGCGTCATGTGGAGCGCCGCGTCCAAGCCGACCTGATCCGCGACGGCCTGCAACTCGCCGCGGCACTCTCCGTCGCGACTGACGGCACACCCGCACTGGAGCACGAGCCGGGCGACGCCCGTTTCTTCGAGCCCGCCAGCGGCCTGTATTGGCAGGTCTCGACGCCGCAAGGCGCGTTGAATTCGCGATCCCTGTGGGATCAGCATCTGCCCGATCCCAGGAACGTCAATTCATTGGAGTGGAAGAGCCGCACCCTCGATGGGCCGTTCAATCAGCAGGTGCTGCTGGTCGAAC
The DNA here is from genome assembly GCF_009932555.1 of Steroidobacter agaridevorans. Taxonomy (GTDB): domain Bacteria; phylum Pseudomonadota; class Gammaproteobacteria; order Steroidobacterales; family Steroidobacteraceae; genus Steroidobacter; species Steroidobacter agaridevorans. The sequence continues at coordinate 54,013 of NZ_BLJO01000012.1, read as the reverse complement.
GCTTCATTCGCCCCGAGCGGGCGGGCGCCGATGTCCTGATTCAATTGGCGCACGAGCAACGATCGCTGCACGAAGCGAGCGAGGAATTCGGCGAGGAGCTGGCGTTGTTCCTTGCGATTCTCTGGTTCATCTTGTCCGCCGCCGCGTGGGTGCAAGTCGAGCTGGGCCTGCGACCGCTGCGTCACGTGCGTAACGAAGTAGAAACATTGAAGCGCAACCCTCGCGAGCGCATCGTCGCGGCGCACGTCACCGAGATCGAGCCGCTCACCCTGGCGATCAACGAGCTAGCGGACGCGCGCGAGAAAGATTTGAGTCGTGCACGCCGTCGCGCCGCCGATCTCGCCCATGGCTTGAAAACACCGCTCGCGGCTTTGTCGGCGCAGAGTCGTCGTGCTCGCGAGGCTGGCGCGACTGAAGCAGCTGACGGCTTGGATCAAGCCATCGCCGCAGCGACGTCTGCAATCGAAGGCGAGCTGGCTCGCAGTCGCGCCGCAGCCATTCGCGCGGCTCCCAGCGGCGATACCACGATCGCGCTGCCGCTGATCGAATCGCTGGTCGGTGTCGTGGAAAAGACGGAGTTCGGCGCGAGGCTGGTGTTCGAGGTCAATATTCCCGAAGACCTGCACTTGCCCGTCGCCGGCGAAGATCTGCTCGAGATCGCAGGCGCGCTGATCGAGAACGCAGCGCGTTATGCACGCCGACGCGTTCGGATTACCGGACAAGCCGTCGAAGGCGGATTGTTATCGGTGGAGGACGATGGCCCCGGCATCGAATCGGAAAAGATCGCCGAAGCACTGATGCGCGGCGGACGACTCGACGAGGCCGGCTCCGGCCACGGCCTCGGCCTCGCCATTGCGAACGATCTGGTGGACGCCACACGCGGCGCCATCACGCTGCTGCGTTCGGACCTAGGTGGACTGCAAGTCACAGTCGCCTGGCCCGCGCCAGAACGCCCAGCGCACCCCGGCCGCAAAGGGCGCTAGCCCTTCGGCTCGGAACGGGCGATCTTCCGGCGAAGGCCGGGCACGAAGGGCGTTAGCCCTGTCAACCCTGGGTGGGCGGGTGGGCTCCCAAAAAATTCCGGATCCAGCCGGCCACACGATGCGCATCGTTCGGCTTCTGCAAAGAAGAAGCCGCCGCATCCGCAAACTCCTGCTGATACCGCGTCCCTCGCCGTAGATCGATCAAAGCCGTCGCATACTCCGGCGAGAACTCCGGATGACCCTGAAACGAAATCGCCCGCCGCTCCGGATACTCGAGCACGGCATAAGGCGTGAATTCGCTAGCCGCGAGCACCTTCGCATCCACCGGCAGCTCGATGATCTGATCCTGATGCGACACCGGAATGCTCAGCTGCAACCCGGCATCCGAATTCATCCAGTCAGCGCGCCGTTTGATCTCATAGCTGTGCAGCCCCACGCCCCACCCTTTCGGCGATTTCGCCACGCGCCCGCCGTACGCCTCCGCCATGACTTGATGACCGAAACAAATACCAACCATGGGCGTGCGACCGGACGACTGCTGAATGAATTGCTTCAGCGGCTCGATCCACGCATCGCCGTCATACACACCGGAAGCGGAGCCAGTGATGAGATATGCATCGTGGCGATCGGCCTGCTCGGGCAGGTGACCGCCGCGCACGTCGTAATAGGCGTAACGGTAGTCCGGCCCCAACATCTGCCGGAACATATCGCCATACGAGCCAAACCGATTCTTCAGATCCGCCGGCGGCGCGCCGGTCTCCAGGATGCCCAGGTCCATCGCGATCTCAGCAAGGAAACAGTGGCGCATAGCATAGCAATGGCCCGAGCTCATCACTAGGAAATTGGCCTGACCAATTGGCCAAGTATGGTCAGGCCAGATGCCGTAATCGCCTGCCCAGGGCATCCGGCCGGTCGGTGGATTCAACTGAATTCGCCGGGTGGGTCGCTTGTGACAATTGGTCAAGCCAGCAATAATGCGACTCACCCGCCACCGACCCGCGAACCCCCAAAATGGCCGCAGACACCCAGCGACTGTACGAGCGCATCGCGCAGAAGCTGGCGAGCGGCATAGCGCGAGGCGAGTACAAGGTCGGCCAGCGCCTGCCCTCGGAGCGCGAGCTGGCGCAGAACTTCTCGGTGTCGCGTCCGACGATTCGTGAAGCCATCATTGCGCTGGAACTGGATCGCCTCGTCGAAGTGCGCGTCGGCTCCGGCGTGTATGTCATGAACACCGAACCGCCCGGCGGCAAAGCCGGCGCGACCGATATTGGCCCGTTCGAATTGCTCGAGGCGCGGCGCTCCATCGAAGGCGAAGCGTGCGCGCTTGCCGCCACTCGCATCGACGATTCCCAACTCGCCGAGCTGGCTGCGCTGCTCAACGAAATGCGCACGGAAAATGAGCATGACATCATGCTCAGCGAGGACGCCGACCGCCGTTTTCACGAGGTCATCGCGACCGCTACTCAGAACAGCGGCATTCTCGCGGCCGTGAAAATGCTCTGGGATGCGCGCACCCGCTCACCGCAGAGTCGCTCGCTCAGCGCCAAGGTGCGGGCGACCGGCGTCAAGCCTCGAATCGACGAGCACACCGCGATCCTCAAAGCGCTTCGCCAACGTGACGCCGATGGCGCCCGCGAGGCGATGCGCGAGCATTTGACGCGCGTCATCGATGCCTTGCTCAAGGCCACCGAAGTCCAGGAACTGGAGCGCGCGCGTCAGCAGATCGCCGAGCAACGCAAGCGTTACGCCGCCAACAAGTAGGCGGGTTCCGGCCGATCGGGCTCGGCGCCACAGATTGGGCAGCCAATCGTTGACATCCGCAATTGGTCAGGCCAGAGTGGCATGACCAATACCCGACTCTGCGACTTGAGCCATGCACACCATCGTCGACGCCCGCGTCATCATCACCTGCCCGGGCCGCAACTTCGTCACCCTCAAGATCACGACCAAGAGCGGCGTGTATGGCCTGGGCGATGCCACCCTGAATGGCCGCGAGCTCGCGGTGGCCAGCTATCTCACGGATCACGTGGTCCCCTGTTTGATCGGCCGCGACGCGCGCCAGATCGAAGACATCTGGCAGTTCTTCTATCGCGGCGCCTATTGGCGTCGAGGCCCTGTCACCATGACCGCGATCGCCGCGGTCGACGTTGCTTTGTGGGACATCAAGGCCAAGAACGCGAACATGCCGCTGTACGACCTGCTCGGCGGCGCGAGCCGCACGGGCGTGATGGTGTACGGCCACGCCAACGGCAAAGACCTCGACGAGACCATCGCGCAGGCGAAGAAGTACAAGGAGATGGGCTACAAGGCGATCCGCTTGCAGAGCGGCGTGCCCGGCCTGGCGTCGACCTATGGCGTTTCCAAGGACAAGCTCTACTACGAGCCGGCCGACGCCGCGAAGCCCACCGAGAATGTCTGGTCGACGATCAAATATCTGCCGACCGTGCCGAAGTTGTTTGCCGCCGCCCGCGAGACGCTCGGCTGGGACGTGCATCTGCTGCACGACGTGCACCATCGCCTGACGCCGCTCGAAGCCGGCCGCCTCGGCAAGGATCTCGAACCGTTCCGTCCGTTCTGGCTGGAGGACGCCACGCCCGCTGAAAACCAGGCAGGCTTCCGCACGATTCGCCAGCACACCACGACGCCGCTGGCCGTCGGCGAAGTGTTCAACTCGGTGTGGGACGCGAAGCAGCTGCTCGATGAGCAATTGATCGATTACATCCGCACGACCATCGTGCACGCCGGCGGCATCAGTCACGTCCGCCGGATCGCGCACCTCGCCGAATTGAACAATGTGAGAACCGGTTTCCACGGCGCGACCGATCTGTCGCCCGTCTGCATGGGCGCAGCGTTGCATTTCGATCTGTGGGTGCCGAACTTCGGCATTCAGGAATACATGCGCCACACCGACGAAACCGACGCAGTGTTCCCGCACGCGTACACGTTCTCGAATGGCGAACTGCATCCGGGCGAAGCGCCGGGACACGGTGTCGACATCGACGAAGCGCTGGCCGCGAAATATCCCTATCGGCCGGCGAGCCTGCCAGTGAACCGCCTCGAGGACGGCACGCTGTTCAACTGGTAGCAGCCCTGCCCACTGCGTGCGGACAGGTGTCTACTAAATTGGACACCTTCCTCACGCCGCCTGCTCCCGCCCTCGGCATGATATGAGGCATCTGACGCCTCACGCGTGATTGGCACAGCCCTTGCTATCTGGCTCCACGAGTTCAATGCGCAACTCGTAAGAACCGGATCAGGGAGCTGTTACAATGAATCGACAATATATATACGGCGCGCTGGCGAACTCTGCGCCAGCGCCGCGTTCCGCTTCTGGTCCAGGGCCGGCCATGAAACTCTCGACACTAACTCTGCTGCTCGCCGTGGCGGCGGCGGGCGGCGCGCACGCGTCGGAAGAATCGAATCTGCGGGTCCAGAACGTGGAATGCCGAGGCAACCATTCCACCTCCTGCGATTTCATTCGCAGCCATCTCAACCTGTCGGCGGGCATGCCGCTGAGCGAAGTGGAGCTGCGCAACGCGCAACTCAGGCTGTCGTCGCTGCGAAACTTCGAAGCCGTCGATGTACGGCTCGAGAAGGGCGCGCAGCGCAACGCCGTCGTTGTCGTGATCGAGGTGACCGAAGCCAGTCCCATCACGACGGAATCGCTCGTTGGCTTGTCATCGCGCCTGGATGCGACACGCAGCGTGATCGCCGGCCGGGTCGCCCATCAGAATCTGTTCGGCGCCGGCAAGACTCTCGACCTGGCCGCGGTGGCCGCGACGCCGCTCGCCGGCGAGCCGTACGACGAGCAGTATCAGGTTCACCTGCGCTACGCGGATCCGAATCTGTTTGGCTCGGACAGCTATTTCGCGGTAGCCCGAGCGAGCTGGATAAACGCGAGCCGTCGCGACATTTACGGCAACTTTTCCGATTTCGAAGGCGCCGAGATCGACCTGCGCGTCGGGCGCAGATTTGGCGACTTCTCCTATTTCACGCTCAGCGCGACGTTCCGTCCCAATGCGCAGTGGGTCACCGGCGAGTGGGACTTCGGCGGGCCGACCGACTTCGACGTCACGGTCCGCGACCGGCAACACGGCTATGGACTCATCTACGGCTGGAACTCGGAGGACGATCTCTATTTTCCGACGCAGGGGTTCAGCTTTCACATCGGCGCCGGCTGGGACTTCGGTTCGGGGTCGCCCGCGAATCGCTCGCATGTGCAGTTTCGCCGCACCTGGCAACTCGACGACAGCCTGCTCACGGTGAAGCTGGGCGGCTCGCCGAGCCCCGAGTATCGAACGTCCTTCGACGAAAGCCAGTTGCTCTCGATCAGCTATGGGCGGTCTTTGCAGGCCAGCGAAGGCGTCAAGCGCGGGCGCTGGTACATCGAGCCGGGTGTAGGCACCGCCGGATACACCAGTGGCGACGAGCGGATCTACGAAGTCGGGGTGAAGGCCGGAGTGCGGCTCGACACCACGGCATTTGGCATCGTCGATCTGTATCTGATCGCCACCCAGGATCCCCAGCGATGAAAGGGGTGCTGGCGATTCTCCTGGCCCTCGCGACGACGAACTCCTGGGCCGCGGAGCTGGCTGCCGTGCGAGTCGACAATCACCTGGGCGCCCGCCTTCAGGGAACATCGCTTCCGGAGAGTTTTGGCCGCGACCTCACCAGCGGCCTCACCAGCCGGCTGATGATCCGGCTGACATTGCATCAGGCAGCACGCGAGCTGCGCGCCCGCTCCGTCGAGATCGCCATCAGGTACGATCTTTGGGACGAAACGTTCACCTTGACGCGGACCCTGGACGGAATCAGCCTGGATACCGCGACCTACCGGGAAGCCCAGCAGGTGATTCGCGAACTGCAGCAGATCACATTTTCCGAGCTGTTTCCGACCAGCGGCCTGCCGGCGGACGTCGAGCTGGTCATGCGGGCGGTCGTGCTGCTCAATCCGATCGATCGCGAGCGCCTGGAGGAAATCAGGAAATGGGTGGCGAAGAACAACAAGCGCTCCACACTCGATCCGGCGGGCGCGTTAGGCGTCGGCGACGCGTCGGTATCGAGCGCGATCATGGAGCGAATCTTCGAGCAATATACCAGCGGCGCGGACGCCGCGGCCGTCTGGCAACAGACGCTCACGACCGAGCCTTTCCGTCTCGGCAGCGTGCCTCTTGAATCGCGCTAGAGTCGGCTGGTTGCTGTTCGTAACGCTGCTGGTGATGGCGGCGGTACCGCTGCTCGCGTCCTTCTATTTGTTGGAAGCTACCTTACGGACCAGCTTACACCTGGGGTTCAACAAGGACGTGGCGCGGGTGCTGGAGCAATCGTCGGTCAATCTGCGAGCGTTGGGGAAGCTCGATAGCGCGCAGCGCGAGCACTATCGCGCGCAGTTCGACGACGTTGAAGCGCTCAGGCAGATCTATCTGGCTCCCGAGCTGGTGAGCCAGAGCATCGAGAAGCCATTGAAGATCTACTTCGGGCTGGGCCTCGGCATGGCCGTGCTCGTGTCGCTGGCGGTGGCGACGTTACTCAGCCGTCGCGTCGCCAATAGCTATCGAACTGCTGTCGATGAGCTTTTGCATCAGCGGGAGCAGGTGCGCTATTTGCGCGAGATGTCGTCGTGGCAAGAGCTCGCGAAGATGCTTGCTCACGAGATCAAGAACCCGCTGACCCCCATCGAAGTGCTGGTCACGTCGCTTTCCAAGGCCTACCAGTCCAAGACTTCGGAGGAGTTCGTGACCCACTTGAACGCCACCGAGACGATGGTCGCCGAGGAGTTGCAGCAGCTGAAGTCAACGGTCAACAAGTTCAGCGAATTCGCTCGTTTGCCGCAGGTTCAACCCACTCGCGCGAACGTCCTCGAACTGCTGCGCCAGCAGCTGCGGGCGATCTCGAACACCCTGTCCTCGACAGCGTTGGAGCTGAGAGAGCCCACCGGAGTCGCGGACTTGTACGCCGATGTCGACGCGCCGTTGTTCAGGCAAGTTCTCGTCAACCTGGTGCGCAATGGCGTGGAAGCGAATCCCGGTCGCGAGGTGCGATTCGCCATCTCGGTCGGTGCGGATGAGCGCAACGTGGAAGTGAGGGTCATGAACGATGGGGATCCGGTGCGCGCCGAGATCGCGCCACGCATCTTCGACCCGTACTTTTCCACTCATGCCAGCAAGGACAACATGGGACTGGGACTCGCGATCGTGAAGAAGATCGTCATCGAGCATCGCGGCGACATTCGATACCAGGAACGCGATGGGCATCCGCAGTTCGTCATCACATTGCCACGGGCGCCGGCATGACCACCACCGCGCGTCCCGTCGTGCTCGTGCTCGATGACGAGAAGAACATCTGCAAAGCGATCGAGCTTGCCCTGGGCCAGGAGGGAATGGACGTTGTCACCGCACTCGATGTCTCGAGTGCGCTGCGTACCCTGCATGGACGCATTGTCGATGCGGTGATCGTCGATATCCGATTGGGTGAGATCGACGGCTTGTCATTCTTCAAGCGCATGCAGGCGGACGGCATTACCGCGCCAGCAATCTTCATCTCCGGAAATGCGACGCTGACAGAGGCAGCGCAGGCCGTGAAGATCGGCGGCTACGATTTCCTCGAGAAACCGTTCAGTTCGGAAAAGCTGATCACCACGGTGCGGCGCTGCCTGGATATGTCCAAATTGCGGACCCAGCTCGCGCTCATCGAATCGCAGTCCTCATCGGGTGAAATCGTCGGTCAGTCCGGCGCGATCCGCAAACTGGTCGTCGATATAGCGAGGGTGGCGAAAAGCAACGCGAACGTGCTGATCACCGGCGAGAGCGGCGTGGGCAAAGAACTGGTCGCCAACAGTATCCACGCGCACAGCGAGCGAGCCGAACAGGCTTTCGTGAAGGTCAATTGCTCCGCCATTCCGGACAGCCTGATTGAAAGCGAGCTGTTCGGACATGAACGCGGCGCATTCACCGGCGCCACCGCCAGCAAGAAAGGCTTGTTCGAGGTCGCACATCGCGGCGTGATCTTTCTCGATGAAATTGCGGATTTGTCGGTGTCGGCGCAGGCGAAGATCCTGCGCGTCCTGCAGAACGGCGAGATTCAGAAAATCGGCTCCGAGACGGTGACCAAAGTCGATGTGCGCGTCGTCTCGGGCACTCATAAGGATCTGAAGAAAGAGGTAACGGAACAGCGCTTTCGAGAAGACCTGTTCTACCGGCTGAACGTCGTGCCGATGAGAGTGCCCGCCCTGCGCGAGCGTATCGAAGACCTCCCTGAGCTGATCGCCGTGCTGATGCGCCAGCTCAGCAAGAAGAACAATCTCAAGGAGAAGCCGATCGACGAGGAAGTCGTCGCCGAGCTGCAGCGCTACGCGTGGCCCGGCAACGTTCGCGAGTTGCAGAACGTGCTGGAACGCATGTCGGTGATGAGCGGCGAGCGGATCACCGTCCTCGATGTTCCCGAGGAGATCCTGTCCGCGACCGACGGAGTCGAGGAACGGCACGACAGCTCCGCGCTCAGGACCTTCCGCGACCGCAGCGAGCGCGATTTCATCATCGCCACGCTGAAAAGAAACAAGGGCAACATCAGCCAGTCCGCGTCCGACCTCGGCGTCCGCCGGACCTATCTGCACAAACGATTGAGCGTGTTGAAGATCGGCAAGAAGGAATACTTCCTCTAGTCACGGCTGCTCCGGCTTCGCCAACGGCAATGTGAAATGCACTGCCGTGCCCTTGCCCGTCTCGCTCTCGATCCAGATGCGGCCGTCATGCGCATCGACGATGCGCTTGGTGATGTAGAGCCCGAGACCGGTGCCATTGCGCCGGTTACTGGCGCCCGAAAAATAGGCATCGAACACCAGCGGCAGATCCTCGCTGGCAATACCCGGCCCCGAGTCGACGACCGACGCCTGAATGTGATCTTCCATCTTCTGCAGACGCACGCGGATCTGATCGCCGTGGCGACAGAACTTGATCGCGTTACCCAGCAGATTCGAGAACACCTGCAGCACGCGCTCACGGTCGCAGAGCACCGCGGCCGCCACCGCATCACATTCCGCAGTCAATCGAATGCCCTTCTGTTGTGCCAACGGCTCATGCACGGCGATGGCCTCATTCACCAGGTGCGCGGCAATCTCCGGCCGCGGTTTCACTTCGATGCGACCGGAACGAATGCTCGCCATGTCGAGCAGATCGGCGATCACCCGGCTCATCAAATCGACGGTGCTCGACAGCCGGCCATGAATCGCAGCCCGGGCATCGGCGCCCAGCTTCTCCGGCGGCTTGCTGAGCATTTGCACGCCGCTCTTGATCGCCTGCAGAAAGTTGCGAATGTCATGCGAGACGACCGCCAGCACATCTTCGCGCGCCTGCACCGCCTCGCGCAGCAACCCTTCGCTCTCCTGCAACTGCTGATACTGCTCGGCCAGTTTCTTGCGCTGTTGATCCAGTGCGATGAACGTGTCGGTCTTGTGACGCAGGATGTTCGGATCGACCGGCTTGAACAGAAAATCCACCGCGCCCGATTCGTAACCGCGGAACACCCGATTCGCTTCGCCCGTGCCGGCCGTCAAGAAGATGATCGGAATATATTTGGAGCGCTCCGCGCCGCGCATGTATTCGGCGAGCCCGAAGCCATTCATCTCCGGCATCTGCACATCGAGGAACGCCAGCGCAAAATCGTGTTGCAGGACCAGCTCCAACGCCTCGTTGCCCGAGCGCGCGGTGACGATGTCCGCATCGTCCCGGCGCAGCAACGCTTCGAGCGCGACCAGATTCTCCTCGATGTCATCGACTACCAGGATGCGCGAACGTTCGGTCATGGCGACCTCCCGCTCAGCAGGCTCGTCAAACCGAAGGCTATGTCGTTGGGCGACCATATGTAAGTGGGCTCGAACAAGGCCAGCGCCGCCGCCGGCATGATGGCGACCTCGGCCGAAAGCGGCGACTGCACGATGGTCGTGCCGCCCGCCGTGTGAATCTCCTGCAATCCGGCGGCGCCGTCTTCACTGGCGCCGCTCAGCAAAACTCCGATGAGGCCCGCCCCATACACATCGCTCGCCGTCTCGAACAGCACGTCGATGGAGGGCCGGGAAAAATGCACCGGCGGATCGACCGAGAGCGCGAAGCTCCGTTGCGACTCGACCAATAAGTGATAACTCGGCGGCGCGATATAGACCGTGCCCCCGACCATCGGCTCTTTGTCTTCGGCCTGCTTGACGATCAGCGGCGTCTCGGCGCCCAGCAACTCGGCGAGACCGCTGGAATGCGCCGGCAGATGAATGACGATCACCACCGGGCAGGATAATGGCTGCGGCAACTCGCGCACTATCGCACGCAACACTTCGAGCGCGCCCGCCGAACCCCCAATGACGACTGCGGCAGGCGCCGTCATCAATCCACCCTCCGATAAATCTTCTGCTCGCTGCTGATCTCCTGAAAGCGATGGGCATGCGCCGAGAAACGCACCGACTCCTTGGTGCCGAGACACAGGAAGCCGCGCCGGCACAGTGCATCGTTGAACAATCCGAGCGAACGATCCTGCAACGTCCGGTCGAAATAGATCAGCACATTGCGGCACGACACCAGCTGCACTTCGGAAAAAATGCTGTCGGTCGCGAGGCTGTGGTCCGCGAACGTGATGTGTTGTTTCAGCTTCGGCGCCATCACCGCGCTGTCTTTGGCGGCATGATAATAATCGGACAGCGAGCCGTGCCCGCCCGCCGTGCGATGATTCAGCGTGAACTGCTTCATCCGGTCGAGCGAGTACACGCCCTGCTGCGCCTTGCGCAGGCTGCCATCGTTGATGTCAGTGGCGTAGATGCGCGTGCGCTCCAGCAGTCCTTCTTCGGCCAACAGAATCGCGTACGAATAGGCCTCTTCACCCGTGCTGCAGCCCGCGACCCACAATTTGAGCGACGGATAGGTCGCCAGCAGCGGAATGACCTGCGTACGCACGGCCAGGAAGAACTCGGGATCGCGAAACAGATCGCTGACCTGGACGGTGAGATATTCGAGCAGGCGCGGGAACGCACTCTCGTCGCTCGACACCCGCTCCTGCAACTGCGCCAGCGTCTGGCAATGGAAATGCGTCAGGGCCTGCAGCAGCCGGCGCTTCAACGAGGCCGAGGCGTATTGACGAAAGTCATAGTGATACCGCTGGTACAGCGTTTCCAGCAGCTGGCGAATCTCAGCGTCTGAGATATCCAGCCTCAACGCGGCGCTCCTCGCCGCACCGGCATCCAGATACGCAGCAGCGACAAGAGCTTTTCGATGTCGATGGGCTTGGTGATGTAGTCGTTGGCCCCGGCCTGCAAGCATTTCTGCCGGTCATCCGGCATGGCCTTGGCGGTGAGCGCAATGATGGGCAGGTTCGCCCAGCGCCGTTCGGCGCGGATCGCCCGCGTCGCTTCGAAGCCGTCCATCTCCGGCATCATGATGTCCATCAACACCAGATCCATCTCGGGGCTGCGTGCCAGCACATCGAGCGCTTCGCGGCCGTTGCGTGCGATTTCCAGAATCGCGCCATGCGGTTCGAGCACTCGCGTGATTGCGAACACGTTGCGCACGTCGTCCTCCACCAGCAGGATGCGGCGCTTCTCGAATACGGACTCGCGACTGCGCGCCACTCGCAACATGCGTTGTTGTTCCGCCGGCAGCGACGCCTCCACCCGATGCAGGAACAAGGTCACTTCATCGAGCAACCGCTCCGGCGAACGCGTTCCCTTGATGATGATGGACTTGGAGTACCGTCGCAGCTGCTGCTCTTCGTCCGCGGACAGCGTGCGCCCGGTGTAAACGATCACCGGCGGGAACGAATACGTCTCGTCGGTCGCCATCTTCTCCAGCAGCTCATAGCCCGATGCATCGGGCAGCGCCAGGTCGAGCACCATGCAGTCGAAGGTCGACGAGCGCAGCTTTTCCAGCGCATCCGCGGCCGAAGCGACCGCTACCGTCTGCACCTGCTCGGACCGCAGCAGATGCTCGATGCTGTCACGCTGCATGGCGTTGTCTTCGACGATGAGCACGGCGCGCGTAGCAGCGTCGTTGGCCTTGCTTGCCAGAGCGGTAAGCGAGCTCAACAGTTGCTCGCGCTCCACCGGCTTGCGCAGCACATTGGCGGCGCCCATCTCCAGCGCGACATGCGTGTAGTCGTGACCCGAGATGACCTGAATCGGAATGTGCCGGGTCGCCGGATCGTGCTTGAGACGATCGAGCACCGTCAGACCGGTGTGATCCGGCAGGCGAATGTCCAGAACGATGGCGGTCGGTCGGTGCTTCAACGCCATCTCGATGCCTTCGTCGGCGGTGTGCGCGATCATGCATTCGAACTGCAGACCCGATGCGAGCATGGCAATCGTCTGCGCGAACGTTGCGTCATCCTCGACGATGAGCAGCAAGCGGGCCCCATTGGCAAGCGACGGGACCGGCTGCGGTATCCGCTCGGTGACTTTGCTCTCACGACTGCGCACCGGCGCGCTGACTGGCGGCAGCGGAACAACGCGATCCGCCTTCTCTTCCTGCGCCGGCATGCTGCGCGGGAGCACGAGCGTGAACGTGCTGCCCCGACCCGACTCGCTATGCAGTTCAATGTGACCACCGAGCATCGCGGCCAGCTCGCGCGAGATCGACAGGCCCAGACCGGTGCCGCCGAAGCGGCGATTGGTGGTGCCATCGGCCTGACGGAATGGCTCGAAAATGATTTCCTGTTTGTCGGGCGGAATGCCGATGCCGGTGTCCTCGACGGCGAACGCAATGTCGCCGCTGCCCGCGCGCATGAAGATCTTGAGCGAGACCTTGCCCTGCATGGTGAACTTCAACGCATTCGACAGCAGGTTGCGCAGTATCTGGCGTAGCCGCTGCGAGTCCGTTTCCAGCTCGGTCGGCGCATCCGACGCGAGCGTCAGCTCCAACTCCACCCGTTTCTGCGCGGCCATGGGACGAAACATCTGGCCCATGTTGTCGAGCAACGGTCGCAGCCCGATGTGCTCGCGCTTCAGGTCGATCTGGCGCGCCTCGATCTTCGACAGATCCAGGATGTCGTTGATCAGCTCGAGCAGGTCGTTGCCGGCCGAGTAGATGTTGCGGGCGAACTTCACCTGCTCCTCGGTGAGATTGCCCGACGCGTTGTCGGCCAGCAGTTTCGCGAGAATCAGCGAGCTGTTGAGCGGGGTGCGCAGCTCGTGCGACATGTTGGCGAGGAATTCGGACTTGAACTGATTGGAGCGTTCCAGCTCCGTGGCCTTGGCGACCAGCTCGCGGCGCGCGGCATCCAGATCGTCGTTCTGATGCGCGAGCATCTGCATATGTTCTTCCAGCTGAACATTGGTCTGCTCCAGCTCAGCCTGCTGGGTTTCCAGGCGCGCCTGGCTGTCGCGAAGCATATTGCTCTGCTGTTCGAGCTCTTCGTTGCTGACGCGCAGCTCTTCCTGTTGAGTCTGCAGCTCTTCGGACTGCGCCTGGGTCGCACGCAGCAACTCTTCACGCTCGGTGCGCAGACGGGCAGTGCGAATCGCAACGCCCATCGGCTCGCTCAACAGCTCCAGCAGTTCCAGATCGGCTCGACCGGGCACATCGATGAAGCCGAGCTCCAGCGCGCCGAGGGTTTCGCCATCGGCGATCACCGGAGTGACGATCAGCGTCTTCGGCCGGATCGTGCCGAGCGCACCGCTGATCTCCAGCTCGCCCGCGGGCACGGACTTCAAATAAATGGCTTTGCGATCCTTGAGCACCTGGCCGACCAGGCCATCGTCAAGCGCGATACTGACGCGCGCCGGATGGGCTGCCGGCACTGCGTAACCGCCAATGAATACGGCGCCTGCCGCGTCCTGCCGCGCATAGAGAGCGCCGACGCTGGCGCCCAGATACTCGCTGACGAACGTGGCGATCCGCTCGCCCACATCGGTCAGCGTCAGCTCGCCGAGCAGTCGTTGCGAGAGCGTCGACTCGGCCGTTCGCATCCAGTCCTGCTTGCGCAACGACTGGCGCGACATGATGCTCATGCGGGTCTGGAAAGCGAACGCCCAGATCACGACCGTCGCAAACGTGCGGTTCAGCATCGCGATCAGCGGCGCCGTGCCCTCCGCCGAGAATTGGAAATCGACGATGATCAGCAGCGTCGAAACCGCCGCCACTGCGATGGGTGCGCCCGGCCGGGTCAGGAAAATGGAGGCGCCGAGCGGGATCAGATAGAACAGCCACGTGGCCACGCCGACGCGCGTCTGCAAGTCCACCACGAAGATCGCGAGCATGCTCGCGGCGATGAAGACGTACCAACCGTTGTGCGTCTCTTTTTCGAAACGTTTGCGCATGTCGCTGCTGGATTCCGCTGAGTGCCGCGGCTTCAGGAATCTGGCCACGACTTAATAATTGGCATGTTGCGGAGAACGAACAACAGCGCGCGAAAGTTCCCTGTGAGTTTAATTTTCCCCGCTCGACGCGAGCCACATGCCGGCCAGCGCGATCGCACCGCCAAGCATTTGACCCGAGTGCAGGGTCTCGCCGAGAAACAGGACGGCGGTGAGCACGCCGACGAGGGGATCCAGGTTGATGAAAGCACCGACCAGATTGGCTTCCAGCTCGCGCAGCGCGTAGCCATAAGCGATGTAAGCCAGCGCCGAAGCCGCAACTCCCAGGAAGATCACACCCAGCCAAGCCTGCGTGGACGGCGCTTGCCACGGCGCGTGCGACAACTCTATCGCCGCGAGCGGCACGAGCATCAGCGTGCCGAAGAGCGATACCAGGGCGATCGTTACCGCCTGATCCACTTCCGCCAGGCGCTTGGCGAATATCGTGTACGCAGCCCAGGACAGCACTGCACCGATCATCCAGACCGCGCCGAGCAAAGGCTGCGGCGACGAGCTGTCGGACTCCGCGCCGAGCGCGACCAAGCCGACGCCGACGATGGACAACACGATCCCGGCGATCCGTCGCTGCGACATCCGCTCCTTCAGAAACACGACGGCGGCGATCGCGACTGCCGCTGGCACTAACGCGTAGATCAGCGCGCCCTGCGAAGCGGAGCCATACACCAATGCGTAGTTGAACGCGATGGTGAACGTGGCAATGCCCGTGAGCGCCATGCCGAACAGCGCGCCCCAGGGCATGGGCTTCGGCAACGAGCGCCAATTGCCTTTCAGCCAGGCATACGGCAGCAACACGATAGCGGCGGTGAGGAAACGCAAGGTCGCCAGCATCATCGGCGCGATGTCTTTGGCGGCGGCCTTGGTGATGACGAACGTGCTGCCCCAGACCACCATGGTCGCCACCAGCAGGACCAGCGCCAGCGAGCGGCGCGATTCGCTCATGAAGGTTTCAGCATCTTGTAGAAGAAATGCGTGGCGCAGTACGCACCGTTGGGCATGAGTGCGTAGTCCGGGATGGTGCCGCTGAACTGCCACCCCTGGCGCCGATACAAGCGCTCGGCGTCGTCGCTGGCGGTGTCGAGCACGAGCACGGTTTTGCCCGCACTCAGGGCTCCTTGTTCGGCGGCAGTCATCAACGCCGCACCAACACCGAGCCGGCGCGCTTTCCGATGCACCAACATCTTGGACACGTCGCCTCGATGCGGCTGGTTCTCGGGCAGGTCCAACACGACCTGCACCGTGCCGACGATGGCGCCCGAACCGTCTTCGGCCACGAAGATCATTCGCTCGCCGCGCAGCGCGCTTTGTGCCGCCTTTTCCCAGAAGGCTCGCGCCTTCTCGACCGTCATGGGCAGCATGAAGCTCACCGACGCGCCGCCTTCGACGCAATCGATCAGCACTTCGCTCAAGCCCTGAATTTCCCGTTCGCCAACGACTTGCAGGCGACGAATCTGAATGCCATCCGGCACGTGGAGTCCTTTGCAGGCGTCGCCTGCGAGTGCGGAAAAGATATACAGGCGCGGATATGTGTTCAATGGCTGGCACAGGCGCGCGGCAAGGATGATACTGTATATATCCACAGACCCGCAGTATCCCCATGTCGACCGGGAATCCCCCGACACCGCCGTCCGCGCCACCCATTTCTGTCACGGCTTCCGCGAACCTGTCGGTAGCCGTGCGAGTGTTGTGCCAGTTCACCGCCAAGCGCGGCGATCTGGACTTGCGCTTCACACCCGCACCGAGCGCTCGCGAAGGCATCGCTGGCCACATCGTCGTCGCGAACCGTCGGGGGCGCGATTATCAAACCGAAGTGACGCTCGAAGGCACGCACGACGGCTTGCAAGTGCGTGGACGCGCCGATGGTTATGACAGCAAGACGCGTCGTGTCGACGAGTGCAAGACCTATCGCGGCGATCTCGCCCGCATGCCGGACAATCACCGCGCGCTGCATTGGGCTCAAGCGAAAATGTATGGCGCCATGCTGTGTCGGAAGCATGAGTTGCGCGAGCTCCGGGTCGCTCTCGTTTATTTCGATGTGGACACCGAGCACGAGACAGTGGTGGCGGAAGACTACAGCGCCGAGGAGCTGCAGGCATTCTTTGCGGAAAATTGCGCGCGATATGCCACCTGGGGCCGCGCCGAGCTGGAGCATCGTCAGGCTCGCGATCGGGCGCTGCTGGCGCTGAGCTTTCCTTACGATTTCTATCCAGCGCAACGTCAGCTCGCCGAGACGGTGTATCGGGTCGCTGCGCTCGGCGAGCATTTGCTCGCTCAAGCGCCCACCGGGGTGGGCAAGACCCTGGGCACGCTGTTTCCCATGCTCAAAGCCATGGGCGCGCAGAAGATCGACCGGATCTTTTATCTCACGGCGAAGACCACCGGGCGTCAGCTCGCACTCGACGCATTGAAGGCGTTGACGCCGCCCGATCTCAAGCTGCGCGTTCTGGAAATCACGGCACGCGAGAAAGTCTGCAAATATCCGGATTCGGCGTGCCACGGCGATTCCTGCCCGCTTGCCAAGAAATTCTATGACCGCCTGCCGGGCGCGCGCTCGGCGGCGCTCTATCGCGGCATCATGACTCAAAAGGTCATTGGCAGTGTCGCCACCGAACACGGCGTCTGTCCCTATTTCCTGTCGCAGGAGCTGGCGCGCTGGAGCGACGTGATCATCGGCGACTACAACTACTACTTCGATCAAAGCGCATTTTTGTACGGTCTTGCGCAGGAACAAGGCTGGCGCGTCGGCGTGCTGGTCGATGAGGCGCACAATCTCATAGAGCGCGCACGGCGCATGTATTCGGCGGCCATCGATGCAGAGACTTTGAGGCGAGCAAGAAAGGAGTCGCCGCCGCTGCTCCGCAGCGCCATTCAACGGCTCAGCACTCAGTTCCAGCGCATCGCCGATGCGCAACAGGCGGCGTATGAGATCTACGATGTGCCGCCGAAGTCCCTGCTGAAGGCACTGGACACTTATATCAGCCAGCAAAGTGCGCTGGCCGATCAGGCCGTGCTGTTTCCGGAGCACGTACAGAAGCTGTTTTTCGATGCGCTCGCCTTCAACGGGCTGGCGGAGGAGTTCGCCGAGCATTCGCTGTTCGATATCGCTCATCCGGAGCACGCGACCTTCACGATCCGAAACGTCGTGCCGGGGCCTTTCCTCAAATTGCGTTTCGCTCATACCGCTTGCGTGGTGCTGTTCTCGGCCACGCTCTCGCCTCGAGAGTTCTATCTGGATCTGCTGGGCCTGCCCGACACCACGCGCTGGCTGGATGTGGAGTCGCCGTTCTCGGCGGATCAGCTCGACGTGCAACTGGTGCGGCACATTTCCACGCGCTATCAGCATCGCGACGATTCGATCGCGCCCATGGTCGAGCTCATCGTCCAGCAGTTCGAGCGCCTGCCCGGCAACTATCTCGTCTTCGCCAGCAGCTTCGATTACCTCGCGCGAATCGCGGAGGAGCTGGATCGGGTCGCTCCGCATATTCCCAATCGGCTGCAAGTGCGCAACATGTCGGAGACCGAGCGCAAACAATTCCTCGACGGCTTCGCCCCCGACGGCCGCAGCCTGGCGCTCGCCGTGCTGGGCGGCGCCTTCGGCGAAGGCATCGATTTGCCGGGCGAGCGCATGATCGGTGCATTCATCGCCACGCTTGGGCTACCTCAGCTCAACGACGTGAGCGAGCAGATGCGCCTGCGCATGGATCAGTTGTTCGACGCCGGCTATGCGTACACCTATTTGTACCCCGGCTTGCAGAAGGTCATTCAAGCCGCGGGGCGCGTGATCCGGACGCGCAACGATCGCGGCATCGTATACTTGATCGACGATCGCTTCGGCCGGCGCGAGGTCAGGAAACTGTTGCCTAAGTGGTGGAAGTTGAAGACCCGAGCGGTTTAATCTTCACCGCATGACCTCGGCGCCCGCTCCCAGCACTTTCACCGTCCGGCAACCCGCGCCCGGGCTGGCGCGCTATGTCAGTCAATACTGGCTCAGCCTCAACAACACATCGCCGGTGTACGCGGCGCTGCCGGATGGCTGCGTTGATTTGGTGCTCGAAGTCACCGCGAGCCGCTATCGCTCATGGATCTACGGCAGCACGACGCGACCCACCGCGATTCCGTGCACGGCCGGCACTCATTACCTCGGCATTCGCTTTCATCCGGGGCAGAGCCGTCATTTCATTTCCATCGCTGCGCAGGACATCACGGACGGCCGCGAAGACTTACGGTCGCTGATGCAATTTCCGTCGGAGCACGTGGCCGCTCACATTGCGGCCGAAGCGTTGTTCGATGAGCTCGACCAGATTCTGCTCGAAGTGCTGCGTCATACCCCGCCGGTTAAAAGCTATATCGATGGCGTCGTTCAGCACATCGAAACTCATCGTGGCCATCTGAGGATCGACGATGTCGCCGCTCGTTTCGGCAAGAGCCGTCGACAGATGGAGCGCGTGTTCCTGCAGACCGTCGGCGTGCCCCTGAAATTCTTTTGCATGATCTCGCGGCTCCGGCATGCGGCCGATTTGATCGTTCATCCGGCTTCGCGTTCACTGACCGCAGCGGCGCATGACGCCGGCTATTCCGATCAAGCTCACATGACGCGCGACTTCACCCGCCTCGCCGGCGTCTCTCCCGGCCAACTGCGCGCGGATGACGCATTTTTTCAATACCACTCGCCGCGCTGAGCGCATGCTCGCGCTTTGCTCCGCGAGGTCCTCATGCAATTGGAATCCGCCTATCCGGTCATCGTCACCGAGGCCATCGGCGCCTGCCGCGATTTCTACGTGCGCCACTTTGGATTCGACGTCGTGTTCGAGTCGTCGTGGTTCATCTACCTGGCCTCGAAGGCGAATCCGGCGCTGGCCGTCGCTTTCATGTCCCCGGACCATCCGTCCTCTCCGCCCGGCCCCGAGAGATTCAATGGCCAGGGAATGTTTTTCACGTTGCAGGTGAGTGACGCGGCCGTGGAGTTTCAGAAGGTGCGGCAGTCGGGCGCGCGGATTGCGTACGAACTGCGCGATGAGCCTTGGGGCCAGCGTCGTTTCGGCCTGGTCGATCCGTCCGGCGCCTGGGTCGATGTGGTCCAACAGATCGAGCCGGCGCCGGGCTTCTGGGATCCCTACATGACCTCGGCCTAACGACAGGCTCGATACGGACCGCGATCGAAATGGAAATGATCGCGGTGGGCGGCGTTGTAGTCCGGGCTCAACACGCCGTCGAAGAAGCGGCACGCTCCGGTGCGCACCTCTCGCAGAAACGCGCCCTTCTCTCCACCCTCCTCCCAATCCTTCAAGACTCGAATCCGCCGCCCGTCTTCGAGCACGAACCCAGCGACGTCCAACGCTTCCGCCGTCGCGTGCTGGCTTCGCGTGGCATTCGCACGCCCGTACACGTTGCGACAGGAATAGCTGCCGAAGTGCTCCAGCGTCGCCACGTTCTGACCGAAGTGCTTTTGCGCCGCTGGCACGAGCACATGACGCTCCCACAATGCCAGTGACACCGCCGCTCGGCAGCTCAAAGAAAACGGCTTGCTTACCCGGCTCGAGGTTCGGTCGACGCGCACCGCATTGAAGAATCCACACGCCGGGCCGGTGACGCGATTATCCAGGCGTTCGTATTCGATACCCGTCGTCGCCAGCACCTGCTGACATTGTTCCGAGCTCTTCGACAGCCGATTGAGTTTGTGTCGGGTAAGAAAGTCAGGCTCGGCATTCACATCGAGCTGCGCCCACGGATTCCAGTCCGGCGGCACATCGATCGCACCGCTGCGTACTCCGTACAGCGCGCCGGCGACGATCAGTGCAAGCACCGCCAACGAAATCAGCAGACGCATGCCTCAACAACCCGCGGCGCGCTCCGCGGGTTGCATGCGTGCCGAAGCGCTACGCGCGTCGAAAGAGTTGTCGGCGTCTCGTAACGGCGATGCCCACCAATCCCACGCAGAAGAGAGCCAGCGCGGCGGGCTCAGGAACAGGCATGAAGGTGTAGGTCGCCTTGACGGGCGTGAAGTAATGCCGGCCGTCGTCGAGAATCGACTCGTCGAACAGGAATTCGGCGATTCCCTGACCGGTGAGACTGGGGAAGACGATATCGCAAGGCGTGCCGAACGTGCCGGAGTAGATACCGCACAACCCGCCCTGAAACTCGAACGTCGACTGATACAACGTCTGGCCTGCCGTCAGCACCGCGCCCGGAGCTGTGGTGAACAAGGTCGTGACGATGGGATTGCTGCCTTCTCTCCACAGCACGAACTGATCTTCGACATAGCCGTAGAACATGTCCTGGATGCCACGGTTATGGTCGCCGTTGAAAGTGTCGCCTTCGTAACCGGGGAGCAACAGCTTCGAGCCTTCGTCCGTGAAGCCGCGAACCGAGAGGTCGCCGATCATGAAGTCGAAGTTGAATCGACCGGTGTGCGGCGTGAGAACCTCGATTTGCCCGGAGGTGATCAACGTTGCGTTGGCAGCGGGGATGAACGCCAGCGCGGCTAGCAGCATCCCGATCACGGTCACGCGGTTCTTCCTGTGCATTCCTATCCTCCTCTGAGACCCTGTGTTGGCAATGCAAAATCGGAGCCACCGGATAAGTACGCGCCGAAGTTCAGCCCCTTCAGAACCGTTGCGGACAGACTCCCGCAACACTGCGCGTGGGATATGTAAAGAACCTCGACTCGGAATTTTATCGACAGCTCGACGGCCCTACTAGAACTGACTCGGAGGGTGGGCCGCTATCGAGGTAGCGCATATATGTTGGCCGATACAACCTGAACCCGAACCCTGGGTAATCATTCCTGAGCACGCCGCCGATCGTGAATGCCCGACTCGATTCCAGCCGTTCAAGGCCATCGCGTCAAGATGCTTTCAGCCGATGGCAATGTAACATCCTTGCTTCAGGGGACCGACGGAGTTGCAAATGACGGCAGGCGACGAGCCAGTGATATTCGAGTGGCGCGGAACATTCACGAATGCGGAGGTCAACGCACTTCATGCCGAAGCGTTTGAAACCAGGGTTTTCGATGAAACCGAATGGAACTGGTGCGAGCTTACGGAGAAACACAGTCTCGGCTGGATAACGGCGCGCCGCGGTCGGGAGCTCGTCGGCTTCGCCAATGTGCTATGGGACGGATTGGTGCATGCCTGGATTCAGGACGTGATGGTCGCGGCGAGCTCTCGGCGTCAGCGTATCGGTGTCCGCCTGGTGCACGCGGCACGCGACGAAGCCGCTCGCGCGGGTTGCGACTTCCTGCACGTGGATTTCGAACAAGGTCTGGCGCAGTTCTACATCGACGAGTGCGGGTTCAAGCCTGTCCATGGCGGATTGATGCGATTGCGGTAAAGGGTCCGCAGGCTCAGATGCCCGCGTACCAGGACCAACCGTTCTGGATGAAGCCTCGAGCGCCATGGTCGTCGAAGTTATCGGTCACCACGATGCGCCTGAGAAATTTCGTGCTCTTGTAACCGAGCTGAGTCTCGACTCTTGCTCGCAATGGCGCGCCGTGACTGATTGGCAATTCGCGACCGTTCATGCCGTAGGCCAGGATGGTCTGCGGGTGCAAGGCATCGAGCATGTCGATGCCGTCGACCCAGCCATCGTAGGCGTAGAACTGCACGAACCGAGCTGTCGAGCGAATTCCCGCGGACTCCAGCACGCTGCGCAAGGGCACACCGGTCCACTGCGCGATCGCCGACCAGCCCTCTTCGCATGTGTGTCTCGTGATCTGCGTTCGAGACGGCAGGCGTTTCAATTCATCGAGCGAGAAAGCGCGCGGCCGGGTCACGCTGCCTTCGACGGGCAATCGCCAATCTGTAAAGCGATTGGCGAGCAGACGTTCATATGTCGCCCCATGCTCCTTGTGCCCGGAGGGATTGGTCGTGCCAATCGCGGGCACCGAGGAGATATCGGCGTAATCGTATTCGCGCGCGAGCGCCTGAGCAGGGAGCAACAGCCGATGGGCCTTGTACGTCAACAAATCGCCCATGCGGAGCACGTGACCGTAGGTCGGCGGATCGGTTTGGGAACAGCCGGCCAGCATCACGCCGGCCGAGGAAGCCATGCCCTTGATAAAGGCCCGACGTAACATCCGGTTTGGCTGCTTCATCGCTCATTCCCCCAAGTCATGCCGCGCAGCTGACGACTGAAACCTGTCGCGATCACCATCGCGACGTGAACGATCAAGAACAGCACCAGCATCGTGAATCCAAAGAAATGAAGGGTGCGGGCTGTCTGATAGCCGCCGAATACATCCAGGAGAATGGGATAGGCGGCAGTCACCGCCGGCGACATCGTCAGACCCGTCGCGACCATCAACGGCAGCACCGCGAACATGACACTCGAGTACGCCAGCTTCTGCAACCGTCCATACGGCGGTCCGACGCCAGCCGGGCGGACACGCAGAGGAAAATGATTGCGGAGGTCCTGCAGCAATGAGCGCGGCGCCAGCTCGCGACCTCGCGGAAGCAAGTTACGTTTCACATGACCGCTGAAGACGCCGAGTAAAAAATAACCTGCCCCCGTGCCGACGATGATCCATGCCGCCAGAAAGTGCAGGCTGCGTGCCCAGCCATTCTGATTGAAAATGTGAAAGTTTCGCTCCGCAGTGACGCGGGCGCCGGGCAGCTCCGTGAACACCATCCTGTTCTGCAACTCGTCGGGCCGGTGATTGTTGCTGATGGGCAGCGTCATCAACGCCGGCGTCAGGTCGTTGCCGACGTGGCCCCAATAAAGACGGGGATGCACCATCAGAATGAAAAATCCACTGAGCGCCAGCGCCAGGAAGCTCGCAGCAGCCATCCAGTGGCAGATCCTCACCCAGCGGCTGTGTCCCCGGGATGACGAGATGGACAGGGCGGGACTCTGCGCCGCGGCCAGATCGGACATACTCCCTCCCTCGTTATCGTTCTACGACTTGCGCCGAAATCCAGTGTAGGTGCGAGGCTCGCACCGACCCAGACCGCTTACTGCTCCGGCACGGCGATTCGCTGCACTTGGGCAGCGTCAGGACTCGTCACACTCGATCGCGAGCCCGACTGCAGCCGCTTCGGCTGACAATTTGTTTGCAGTGGCACGCGGAATCGACTTGCCGGATTGCGCACGCACCTCCGCCGAGAAACCACTGAGCATGGCGCAGGCGGCGGTCAGGTCTGAAGCGACGAAGTAAGCACGCGCGTGTTGAATCTTCCGCTGCAAGCTCCGCCCGGGTCCGACTCCTGTGACTTGTTCCAGCAGAGCGTCGAACATCTCGTTCGGCGGCAGCAGTTGGGTATGGTCTGCGAGCTCCGTGACTCGGCCCACGAAACGGCCAGAGACGACGTTATTTTCAATCGACACATCGCGGGGCTCCACCTCATAGAAGATGGCCCACTCCCTCGTCGCCGCGGCTTCCGCCTCGTCAGGCGGCTGGGTGCTCAACCCTTCGACCTGGCCGTAGATGGCAGGAAACGAATCGAACGGCATCGCCGCGGAAGGATCGATCACGGTCGGCAGCGCGTCCGAGAAGAGAGCGTTCGGATCGAGAATGAAATTGATGAGAATCGTCCCCAGCGGCACGAACGCTGGATCCTGCCGCGAGAAAAAACTCAGGAACGGCGCGAAGCTTGCCTCATCCCCGATGCCTCTGATCTGCAGAAAATCGAAAGCGGCGACACGGTTCGTGACCAGCACCGACAGGTGCCCGGGCCTCGAGGGGATGAAAGTTGCGCCAACAGCCGACGAGAAAGTGTGGCCGCCGATAGTCACCTGGATGAAGCTATTGGCATCGGTGAAACGATACTCTCCGCTGAACAGCAGAGGATCGGTGTCCCCGGGTGCGTGCGACAGGGCATAGCGAAAAGAGCCGGTGACCCGGTCGCCTACCTGAATGCTGTCGGAGATCGGCCCCGCGGAGGCGGCCAAGGCGAATGTCAGCAGAACTGTTACACGCAAGAGAAAGGAACGGACTCGAGCGAGAGTGTTCATACGAGACTCCGTCGCCGAAGACGTCGGGTGCGCCTCGTTATCCTCCAACGCGTGAACCCTGGCAAGCAGCGCGACGCGCTACCTGTCGTCGCGCAGCTTCGCCGCCTTCAGCATCAAATAGTTCCTTTCCGGAATGCTGCTCGTCTTCGTTGCCGCGGCCTGATACAACTCGACCGCTCGATCTCGCTCGCCGGCCCGCTCCAGCAAATGTGCGCGAACGGCATCCAAGCGATGATTGCCGCGCAGGCGTTCATCCTTTTCCAGCGGCGTCAGCAACTCCAATCCCCGCGTCGGTCCATGAGCCATCGCGGCCGCAATGGCGTGATTCATCGCGGCCATCGGGTTATCCGACATCCGCATCAGCACGCCATACAGCGCCTGGATCTGCGCCCAATCCGTGTCCTCCACACGCGCCGCTTCGTCGTGTAAGGCTGCGATAGCCGCCTGCAATTGATACTCGCCCACAGCACCGCGTGAGAACGCGGCGGTGACGAGCGCCACGCCTTCCGCAATCATCTCGCGGTCCCATAGGCCGCGATCCTGCTCATCGAGGGGAATCAGCTCACCATTCGGCCCACTCCGCGCAAGGCGACGAGCATCGGTCAGCAGCATCAACGCAAGCAGACCGAGAACCTCGCCATCGCCCGGCGCGAGCTTGACCAACAATCGCGTGAGACGAATCGCCTCGCTCGACAAATCCGTGCGTTGCAGTTCAGTGCCCGAACTGCTTGTGTAGCCCTCGTTGAAGATCAGATACAAAACATGCAGCACCGAGCCCAGCCGCTCTGCCCGCTCCGACGCCTCCGGCATCTGAAACGCCACGTCCGATGTTTTCACACTCTGCTTGGCGCGACTGATCCGCTGCGCCATGGTCGCTTCGGGCACGAGAAACGCCTTCGCGATTTCACCGGTTGTGAGTCCACCCACCGCTCGCAATGTCAGCGCGATGGCCGAAGGCGGCGACAGCGACGGATGGCAGCACATGAACAGCAACACGAGCGTATCGTCCGGATCGATCTCCGGCTCGCTGTACAGCGCCGGTGCGACCACCAAGGGTGAATCTTCCATTGCCACGGCCTCGCGATTGCGACGTGCGATCTCGCTGCGCACGGTGTCGGTCATACGCCGAAGCGCGACCTGCAAGAGCCAGCCGCGAGGATTGTGTGGCACGCCTTCGTCGGGCCATTGCGTGGCCGCGGCGATCAGCGCTTCCTGTACGGCGTCTTCGCAGCTGTTGAGGTTGCGATAACGGCGCATCACCGCTCCGAGCACCTGCGGCGCCAGTTCGCGCAACAGATGCTCGGTGCTTACGTCGAGCTTCCCAGCGGTCACTAGGTTTTCGGCGCGACGCCGATCTCACGCACTTCGATGGGCAGATAAAGCGGAACGCCGCCAACCCCCGGCGCCAGTGACGCTTGAGCCGCGATCTCGTAGGCGCGGGCCGCACTCGGAACATCGACGACCCAGAAACCGGCGAGGAATTCCTTCGACTCCGGGAACACGCCATCGGTGATTGGCTTGCCATCCTTCCCGGCACGGACCAGCTTCGCCTGCGACGGCGCCGACAGACCCTGCCCATCCACCAGCTCGCCCGATGCGGTGAGCTTCTTGTGGAAGTCCATCATGAAGGCGAGATGCGCCTCGATGTCCTGCTTCGGCCAGCTCATGATCTGGTACTCGCCACCGGCCGGGGTGTTCATCATCAGCATGAATTTCATACGGTTAGCTCCTGTGTGAGGGGATTCTAGCGCGCCCTGCGGCGGGCTTTCAGGAGCAAGTCGGAGCCGGGCTGGCGATTTCGACACGCCCGGCCAGATTTTTTCAAGCCAGCGAGCGGACGATGCGCCCAAGCTCGGCCACGGCGTCTTCGACCTGGGCGGTCCAGGGGTGGCCATAGTTCAACCGCAGGCAGTTGCGGAACTGCCGCCGCGCCGAAAACATCGGGCCCGGCGCGATGCTGATGTGAGCTTCGATGGCGCGGCGATGGACTTCGAGCGCATCCACCTTCTCCGGCAATTCGATCCACAGGAAGTAACCGCCCTCGGGCGTCGCCACCCGAAAGCCCGCCGGAAAGTGTTGTTTGAGAGAAGCAAGGGCCGCGCCCTGCTGAGATCGCAGCGCCTGACGCAACTTATCCAGGTGACGGTCGTACCCTTCGTTCCGAAGCATCTGCGCGATGCCGTTCTGAATGGGCACGCTGGTGGCGAGCGACGTCGTCACCTTGCGCCGTTGCACAGCGGGCGCGAATCGGCCTGCCGCCGTCCAGCCCAATCGATAGCCCGGCGCCAGGCACTTGGAGAACGAGCCGCAGTTGAGCACCAGCCCCTTGCGATCGAACGCCTTCGCCGGCTTCGGCCGGTGCTTGTCGAAATGCAGCTCGGCGTACACGTCGTCTTCGATCAACGGGATGTCATGCTCGGCCAGCAACTCGACCAGGTCGCGCTTCTTTTCTTCCGGCAGCGAGGCGCCGAGCGGATTCTGAAACGTGGTCATGAACCAGCAGGCGCGCACGTTGTGTTTGGCGATGGCCTGCTCGAGTGCGCCGAGATCGACGCCTTCGCGCGGATGCGTCGGGATCTCCACTGCACGCAAGCCCCACGTCTCGATGGCTTGCAAGCAAGCGTAGAACGCGGGCGCTTCGATCGCGACGGTGTCGCCGGGGCGTGTGACTGTTTGCAAGCAGAGCGTCAGGGCTTCGAGCGCGCCGGAAGTGACGACGATCTCATCGGCCGGCACACGCGAGCCGAACTGCAAATATCGACGTGCAATCTGACGGCGCAGCTCCGGACTGCCGGGCGGCAGACTCTCGACGGTGCTCCACGGGTCCATGTTTCGGGCGCTGCTGCCGAGATGTCTCGCGAGCTTTGCCCAAGGAAACAGCGTCGGGCTGGGAAAGGCCGATCCCAGCGGCACCACATCGCGGTCGCGCGACGCTTCGAGAATGTTGAAGACCAGATCGCTGACATCGACTTGCGTCGAGCGCGATGACGGTCGCGAGGCGCGCGGCTCGCTCGGACCTTGTTGCCAACGGTTGCTGACGTAGTAGCCCGAACGATGCCGACTCTCGACCAAGCCATTCGCTTCGAGCACATCGTATGCGCGCATCGCCGTGGCTGGACTCACTCCCCGCTCACGGCACAGCTCGCGCACCGAGGGAATCCGCTCGCCCGCCTGGAGCGTGCCTTGACGGATGAGCGATGTGAGATCGGCGGCCAGCTCCTGATACAGCTTCATGCGCCCAAGTTTATCGATAAGCGTTAGTGAGGCTTCAGCGCACCCATGTACCAGCCAATCATCAGGAAGGCAAACAACGCCACCGACAGCGCCACACGCACGGTCAGCGCCTTCACCATGGCCTTGGAATCGGTGGGACCGGACACCATGCTGAACATGGCGTGCCCGAGACTGATGACGATGCAGATGATCGTCAGGACGATGAGCTCTTTCATGATGGCTCCGCTGCGTTGACTTTAGCCGCTGTGCGCTGCTTCTCTTCCGCCGCCTCGCGACGGATGGTGTAGACCAGCGAGCCGAAGGCGACGGCGATCAACCCCATCAGCGCCACCATCAGAATCACCAGGCCACCGGCCTGTCGGTACGCCTCGTAGATCGCGCCAACAACGCCGATGGGCGTCGTCACTAGCAGCAGGGGTTTGGCAATCCGCATCGCTTTTCTCCTGGGTACGGACGCATCGTAGGGACGCTCTGTGCTGCATAACAGATGCAGATCGGCGCAAAAAAAGTGGCACAGACGGCCGGGCTGGACCGCTTGGAACCGCGCCCTGGCCGGCCCGTTACTCCTGCATCGAGGCTGAGGAGAAAGTCCAATGCGCACATCGATTTACATAGTGGCCGCCGTCGCTGTCGCAGGGTTTACGGCCGCTGGCGCTCAGCACACTGGCAACCCGGCAGCACCGGCGCGCTCGCAGACACCGGTTCGTCAGCCGACGACATCGCCTCCGCCCGCGACACCCATGCCATCGCCGCAAACCTCGCCAACGCCGGCGCAACCGACGCAGCCGAACAGGACTGAGCAGACGAGACCGAACCCGCCGGCCACGACACAGGAGACCGTGCGGCCTCCGGACTCGCGGCGGACGAGAGAGCGAGATGACAACAGGCTCAACCCTGCGAACGACCAGCGACCCGTTCCGCCGGCGATGCGCGGCGTAGGTACGACGGGCAAACCCGACTGCTCCAAACTGCGTGGCCTCGAGAAATCGGAGTGCGAACGTCGCGATACGACACGCGATGATTTGCCGGCAGGTGTGACAACGACGCAGCCAGAGAAACCGCAGCAGTAGCATGGCCGCCGGAGCCGGGCGTTGCGAGCTGACGCCTCGCTATGGAGCCTTCGCCGCAATAATGCCGAGGCGGTACGCTGCGCTGACCGCTTCGGCTCGCGTCGAGACATCGAGCTTCGTGAATATTGCAGCCAGGTGATGATCGACGGTGCGCGCCGAGCGATGCAGCCGCTGGCCGATCTCCTTGTTCCGCAGCCCCTGTGAAAGCAGGCCGAGCACTTCCACTTCCTTGGTCGTGAGCCCCGCCAGATTGTTCTGCGTGCTCTCTCTCGGGCCTCGCTGCAGTCCGCGAACGCCCGCCGAGCGCAGCTTGTAACGCATCCGTTCGATCATCGGGCGCGCACCGAACGCTTCAAACACGGTGAGGGCCTGGCGCTGTGCCGCTTCGTCGCCTTCCATCATCGCGCGCGCCGCCTCGAACGGACATTTCAAAGCGCTCCACGTCGCCGCCGCTTCCTGCCAGCGACCGGAGATCTCCATCGCGAACGGTTGCCGAGCACAGAAGTCCGGCATGCCGCCCGGCAGTGAGCCGTCGCCTTGCCAACACCAGAACAACAATTCCGACGCAAACCAGGGATGACGCTTGCGAACCGCCAGCTCGACACCAGCCGACGCCTCGCTCGCCGTTTCGGCCGTTCTTCCTTCGAACCACGCCGCCTCAGCTCGCGCAGCGTGCATCAATGCCACTCGTTGTAATGTTCCGGTGTTGCCGGCCAGCTCCTGCGCTTCATGCAAAGCCTCCCATACCCCCGGATCGCCACGGCGAGCCCGCACGCGTCCAAGCGCAATCAACGCCGTGATGCGAGCGATCACCGGCGAGCGCCGATCAGCAAGCACGACATGCGCAGTCCCGGACGCCTCCGTATAGCGCCCCCGATACATCCACACCAACGCCTGCCAGGACAACTGATATAGCCGTGCGAAGTCGATGTCGCGCTCGCTGCAGAACTCGATGCCTTGCCGAAGATAGTTGTCCGCGAGATCGAATCGATACACCTCGCCGCACGCCGAGCCCAGATTGACGAAGGCGTTCGCAATCCACGAATCCGCCGGGAGTTCTTCCGCCAGCGCGCGGCTGCGCTCCAAATGTTCGCAGCCCTCTGCGACGCGGCCGGCAATGATCAGCGAGGATCCAATGGTATTGAGGCAGTGAACGATAGACTCTCGATCGCCAAGCTCTGCCGCGACCGCCTTGGCGTGCTGCCCTTCGTTGATTGCTTCCTCGACGTCGCGATCCAGCATTCTTAGATGCGCGGCCCAGCGACGCACGACAACTGCTGCGGCTCCCGATAGATCGTCGGCGACCAGTGATGCCGCCTCCCGCATCGTCACCTCACTCTCAGCGTTCTTTCCCGAGACGACCAACGCGTGAGCGAGCCGCGCGAGCGAGATCGCCCGCCTGCTTCGTTCACCGAGGTCTTGCCATAGCTTTACAGCGTCGCGGCGCGCCTCGATGGCGTCGCTCACCATGCCGCTGAGCTGACACTCGGACGCATAATCATCGAGCAAGGCTGCGCGCCGAGGCGTCGGTGTCGTTGCAAACTTCAGTGCTCGTGCAAATTGCTGAGCTGCTTGACGGTGCGCGCCCTTCGCTGCTGCTTCTCGAGCCGCCGCGGGCGCCAACTCCAACACAGCTTCTTCGAGTGCCGCACCTTCAGCATGATGCGCGAGTCGGGCAAGATCGGCCGACGAATGCGATTGCAATGCCTGTAACACCATGCGATGCAGGCTCATGGCTCTCGTCGGAGTCAATGCATCGAGGATGGCCTCACGCGCCAGCTCGTGACGAAATGTGAACACGCCGCTCTGTGCGCACAGCACGCCGGTTGCGAGACACTCATCGATCCAGCCGCTCTCCGCCGCGGTCAGCTCTTGTAACAACCAAGGTTCGATGCGCGGGCCGGCAACCGCTGCAGCGTCGAGAATTGCACGAGCCGATGGGCGCAGCCGGCCAGCGCGCGCCAGCACCGCGTCTCTCACGGTCGCCGGCATTCCCGCTCCACCTGCAGCGACGACTTCAGTAACGAAGAATGGATTGCCGCCGGTCTTTGTTTGCAACTCGGCGGCGTCGATATCGCGCTCGCCGATCAGTTCTTGAATCGCGGCCACTGACAGCGGCTGTGGCGACAACCGCTTCGCACCGCTGGTGGCCAGATCGCCGAGCACCAGGCGCAGCGCATGCGACGGTCCGACTTCGTCGCTACGAAAACTCGCGACCAGCAGCGAATGCGTACGACCGATGCGCCGGCCCACATAGCGAAGAAAATCGAGCGTTGCCTCGTCCGCCCAATGCAAATCCTCCAGCACGATCAATGCGGGCGGCCGGGCGATTTCGGCAAGAAAAATACTGAACACGCGCAGGCGCTCGACATTGCCATCGAGGGCAGCCTGCAGCTCACCTTCGACCTGAGCGGCGATATCGAACAATGGACCGAGCGGCCGCGGCGTGTGCAGAGCATCGCAAGCGCCCCAGTACACCGGCGCCTGCTGTGAGCTGGCGAAAGCTCGCAACAGCGAAGTCTTGCCGATGCCCGCCTCGCCTTCGAGAAACAACAAGCTGCCCTGGCCCGCAGCGGCATTGCGCAGCAGCACCTGTAACGAGGTCAGCAGCTCATCGCGCTCCAGCAGCTTCATGCCCGGGCCCGCCATGCCCACGTCGATCCGACAACGTCAGGGAATCATAGCGCGGCTGTGGCGCCCGGGCGCGAGCTCGGGCCCGGCTCAGTACAGGAAATAAGGATCGAGCACCCGGACTTCGGAAATGCGATCGATCGGCAAGCCATTGCGCCCGGCCACCGACCGGATGGCTTCGGGCGAGGGCCCGTCGTAAATGCAGTAGGTCTTCTTGCGATCCGGGGTCACATAGGAATGCACCCAGGTCACGCCTTCCTGGGCGTTGGTTGCGATGACATTGGAGGCCGCCTTGGCGCCTTCCGCATTCGTCGGCAGGCCCAGGCCCTCGGGAAAAGTACGTTCGATCAGATAACGAGGCATGATCTTCTCCTGAAGGAGTTGCAACGCCCCACCAAGTTACGAATCTGCCGCCTAAGGCCGATACGGCGGGATTGCCTATATTGGAAGCGCCCTTACTTTATTGGAAGCCGGGGTTATGCTTGCGGCAGCGAAGAAACATCGACCGGCCGCGCGGAGGGAAGCTCATGGCCATTCAGCTCAACCACACCATCGTGCACGCGAAGGATGCGAAGGCTTCGGCGCAGTTTCTCACGGACATGCTCGGGCTGGGCGAGCCGGCGCGGTTCGGGCCGTTCTGGACCGTGCAGCTCGACAATGGCGTGACGCTCGACTACCTGCAGACCGACGAGTCTTTCATCATCGAGCACTATGCGTTTCTGGTGAGCGAGAACGAATTCGATGCGATCTTCGGGCGCATCCAGCGGCACAAGCTGGAGTATTGGGCGGATCCGATGCACTCGCGCCCGTCCGAGATCAACCATCACGACGGCGGCCGAGGCGTGTATTGGAACGATCCGAACGGCCACTACCTGGAAATCATCACGCGCCCGTACGGCAGCGGTTCATGAGGCGGGCTTGCCAGCCCGCAGCTTCGCAATGTGACCGCCGAGCACGGCGGCCGGCAGGCTCAATCCCAGCCCGACGATCTTGACCCAGGTGGGCAGATCGCCCGCACCGATCATGCTGATCAGGATGCCGAGCACGCCAAATGCGAGCGCGTTGTAATACGGCATGCTGCGCGCAAGACGAGCGGCCAGATAGCCGCCCAGCACCGTGGAGGCAGTCCCGAGGAGCAGACCCAAGGCCAGATAGCGGACATCCTGCATCAACACCTGGTAGGCGCGCCGGATCTCCTCCCTCGACAGCTCCGTTCCCCACCCCGGGCCGCCGAACATCTGCGTCAGCAACATGCCGGAAAAGATGTCGATGCCCAGGACGGCAAGAGTTGCAAGAATGACCGCGCGGATGCTGATGTTTTGCATACCGCAAGAGTAGGAGCCTGCGGGCGCTTTCGCCAGCGCCCTCTACCCCAGCGTCGACAGATCGATGAACCAGTTCTCCCAGTCGGCATCCATTGCAGCGCCGTGCTGGCGATAGAAGCGCTTCGCCGGCTCGTTGTCGGGCAGCACCTGCCATCGGATCAGCCTCGCGTTCAGCGAGCGCGCATGCTCGATCACCGCAGTCATCAGGCCGTGACCGAAATTTCGCCCGCGCGCCGCCTGGTCGATGAACAGCTCTTTCAACACCACGGTCGGCCGCAAATCGAATGTGTACGGAATCACATAGATCAGCGCGTAGCCAACCAGCGCCGCATCGAGCTCGGCGACCCAGGCCGTGAACTCCGGCGGACGGTGCGGTGAGAAGCCGCGCTCGATCAGCACGTCGGCCGTCACCGCGAACCGGTCGTCATAGCCCTCGAAACGCGCCAGCCCTTGCATGAGAGACAACAACTGCGGCGCGTCCGAAGCCTGGGCCCGACGAATCATTTCCTGCCTGTCTCCAAAGTGAACCCTTCATCCAGCCAGCCGGTGACGCCACCGATCATCAACTTCACCGGGCGGCCGAGTCGCGCCAGTCGGATCGCGCCACGGTGCGCGCCATTGCAGTGAGGTCCCGCGCAATATACGACGAACACCGTGTTGGCCGGATAGTCCTTCATCATGCCTTCGACAATCTTTCCGTGCGGCAGGCTGACCGCGCCCGGCACATGGCCCTGTTCGTAGAGCGCGTGGCTGCGCACGTCGAGCAGCACGAAATCCTGCTTGCCGCCGGACAGGGCGTCGTGCACGTCCCAGCAATCGGTTTCGAACTCGAACGCCGTCTCGAAATGCTTCAGTGCTCGGTCACTGGCAGCGGGGGTGACGGCGGTCACTGCGGTTGTCATAAGCGTCTCCGGCTTGGAAGGTGTGAGCATTCTGAGCAAAACGCGCCCTGCCACCCACTGGCGCTGACGCCATAGATCGGTAACATCGCGCCATGAGCAAACCAGCCCGCCCCAGCCGTCGACCCCGCCGCCATCGAGTGGTCGCCCTCGCCTATGACGGGCTGTGCACCTTCGAGTTCGGTTGTGTCGTCGAGCTGTTCGCCCTGGAACGGCCGGAGCTGGGGGTGGAGTGGTACGACTTCGCCGTCTGCTCCGCCGAGCGCGGCCCGTTGCGTGCGGCAGGCGGTATCGAGGTCAAGGTGCCGAACTCGCTGGCGCTGCTGGACGAGGCGGACACCATCGTCATTCCAGGGTGGCGGAATGCGGACGAACTGCCTCCGCCTGCGTTACTGCGCCGGATTCGCGCCGCGTATGAGCGAGGCGCACGTCTTTGCACGATCTGTTCGGGCGTGTTCGTGCTGGCCGCGGCTGGCGTGCTCGAGGGCCGGTCTGTCACAACACATTGGCGCTATGCCGAGCGCTTGAGCAAACGTTACCCGGGCGTGACCGTGGAACCCAACTCGCTCTATATCGATTCGGGACAGGTGTTGACCTCGGCCGGCTCCGCTGCGGGATTGGACATGCTGTTGCATCTGGTGCGACGGGACTATGGCGCCAGCATCGCGAACCAGGTCGCCCAGCGCCTGGTCATTCCGCCGCATCGTGAAGGCGGACAAGCCCAGTATCTGCCGCGCCCCATGCCGCAAGACGATCGCAACCGCCTTTCCAAACTCATCGATTGGGTGCGCGCGCATCCGTCACAGGTCCACACGCTGCGAACGCTGGCACGTCGCGCTTCCATGAGCCCCCGCACGCTGCAACGACAGTTTCAGGAAACAGTCGGCTTTGGACCGTATGAATGGTTGATTCGGGAGCGCGTCGCGCTGGCCAAGGACATGCTGCAAGCCGGGCGTCATTCGTTGCCTCGGGTGGCTGAAGCCGTGGGTTTCAAGTCGCAAGAAACATTCCGGCGCCATTTCCGTCGCGTCGCCGGCACCAGTCCGGCGATGTACCGCCGCCAGTTCGCCAGCAACTGACCGGTCGCTTCATGTCACGACCGAGCAAGCTGCTGCTCATCCTGAGCTTCGTCGGATTCATCGCGCTGGGCTTGCCCGATGCGGTCATCGGCGTCGCGTGGCCCGCCCTGCGCACGCACTTCGGATTGCATCAAGATGCGCTCGGTCCGTTGTTCATCACCTTGACCGTGGGCTCGGTGATAGCGAGCACGAGCACCGGCGTCATCCTCAGCCGGATGGGCATTGGCGAACTGCTCGCATTCTCGTGCGCGCTGACGGCGATCGCCCTGTTCGGCTACACCATCGCGCCGACGTGGATCGTCATGGTCTCACTGGGCTTGTTGGCGGGCTTCGGCGGCGGCGCGATCGATGCGGCGATCAACACTCACGCCGCAACTCGCTATTCGGCGCGGCTCGTCAACGTACTGCATGCCTTCTATGGAGTGGGCGCCGCTGCCGGACCGGCGTTGATGACGACGGTGCTGACGACGGGACGTCCCTGGCAGCTGGGTTATCGCATCATCGTGGTCGTCGAGATCGTGCTCGCCGTGGCCTTCATCCTGTCGCGTCGCCAATGGCCGCCACCGGTCGTGTCGCACGAAGAGCATCAGCGTCCGGCCAAACTGTTGGAAACATTGCAGCTCGGCAAGGTGCAGCTGTCGTTGCTGGTGTTCCTGGTTTACACGGGCTGCGAAGCCGCTGCGGGCGCGTGGGTGTTCTCGTTGCTGTATGAAGCTCGTGGTATCGCCACCGCCTCGGCCGGCACGGCCGTGACACTTTATTGGGGCGGCTTGTTCGCGAGCCGGCTCGGGTATGCGTTCCTGCCGGCGAATGCCAACCCGGAGTCCATCATCAAGCTCTGCATGATCGCTGCGCTCGTCGGCGTCGTGACGCTGCTGTTCAATCTGCATCCCATCGTCGACACCGCTGCGATCGCATTGATGGGATTTGCCGCCGGCCCGATCTTCCCTTCCTTGATTGCAACCACGCCCGGACGCGTCGGTCCGCGGCATACGGCAAACACCGTCGGCCTGCAGGTCTCCATGGGCGCGGTGGGCCTGGCTGCATTGCCCGCGTTGTGCGGTTTGATCGCTCAGCAGTGGGGTTTGGAGCTGATTCCCATTGTGCTGACTGCGGGCTGGTCGGTGCTGCTCACGGCGTATCTCGCGCTACGCCGTACTCAACTTGCCACCGCGATGTAATATCGCGAACCTCGATTCGATCCGTGGAAACCAACAATGATCAAACACATCGTCCTGTGGCGCCTCAAGAATAAAGCCGATGTGGCGCGAGTGAAGCAGGAACTCGAGAGCATGCGCGGCAAGATTCCCGGCCTGCTCAGCCTGGAAGTGGGCGTCAATTTCGCGGAGAGCTCGCCGGTCGATCTGGGTCTTTACACCGAATTCTCGGATCGGGCCGCGCTGAATGCGTATTCCGATCATCCCGTGCACGTGCCGGTGAAGCAGGCGGTGGGCGGTTTGATACAGGATCGGTGGGTGTTGGACTACGAAGTCTGATCGATCGCCATCGGAACGGGCGCGACGCGCCCGTCCGATGGCGAGTTGCACTGACTCAGCGGCTACGATCCTTGTCTTCCTGCTGCTCGGTGCGATTGCCACCACCCTGCTGTGGTGAACGGACCTGGCCTTGACCCGACTGCTGGCCGGGTTGATTGCGCTGTCCGCCTTGCTGCTGCTCTTGCTGACCTGACCGCTGACCGCCGCCCTGCTGCTGCTTGTTGCCCTGCTGCTGTTGCTGCTGATTCCGATTGGGGTCGTTGCTGCCCTGCTGAGTGCGATTGCGGTCCTCAGGATTGTTACGCTCGTTCGCCATGAAAGTCTCCTCGTGGCGCGTTGACTTCTCTAATGGGCCCCTCCGTGCAAATCACGGAGGGAAATCGCCCTCATCGATGCTGCGCCCGACATCGCGCTGTTAAACGCGTGGCCGCTCGCGGAGTTGCATGCGGACATGTGCGCAGCTCGCAGGAAATAACCGAGTTGAGGTAGGTTATAACTGTAGTGCGATACACGTCAGGCCGTGCGAACAAACCACGATTGAGCTCAGTGACTATGACCGGTCCACGCCGGGCTCCAATCGACGCCGTGGCGGTCGCCGAGTTCCCAATAAAACTTACTGCGCGGCCGATCGTAATTGCCGATCTCGTTCATGCTTTCCGAGTCGTACAGCCGGCCGTTGACCATGGTGTAACGAACGCTGTTGGTGTTACGAATATCCGCAAGCGGATCGCGATCCAGCACGATGATGTCTGCGAGCTTGCCCGGCTCGATGGAGCCGAGCTGATGATCCAACCCATACGTGCGTGCGCCGTTGATGGTCGCGGCGCGCAGGATGCGCATCGGCGACATGCCGCCTTCAGCCAGCAGTTGCATCTCCCAATGAATGGCAATGCCGGACGCCTGGCCGTGCGAGCCGACGTTGATGGTCACACCGGCGTCGTCGAGACGCTTCACCGACCGGCCCACCGAGCGGAAGCCGATGTCATACAGCTCGTCGGCGTAATGGACGGTCTGCATGCCACGCACATGCAGAGGAGCCTCGCCCGCGCCCGTGATCGGGTTGTACGCGTTGTTGACGCCTGGAATGTAGGTGAGGACCTTGCTCTCCTTCCAAGGCTGCTGGTGCTGATAGATATAGTTCTCGCCGAACAGCTCGCCGAACGTGACGATCAGCGTCGGCGTGTTCGACATCGATGAGTTCCTGAACAGCTGCAACAGATCGTCGTAGTACGTCGCCACCGGCAGGTTGTGCTCGAGATTGGTGTGGCCGTCCAGAATCATGCTGACGTTGTCGTAGAAATGACCGGCGCCTTCGGCGTCCACCATCAAGCCGCCTTCCGAGGCCGCCTGCAATAGCCACTGTTTTTGTTCGCGCGTCGTCAGCTTGTAGCTCTTGAGGATGTGGCCGCCGATCGCCTGCTTCCGTCGCACGATGGTGCGCGCGTCGTCGAGACTCCGGATCGGGTTGAACACGCGATCCGGCTTGCCGGAGCGGCCATAAATCACGAAGCCCGAGCTCAGCCAGCGCGGCCCGACCAACTCGCCCGCCTGCGTCATCTCGGTCGCTTCGTAGCTGCTCAGTTCGTTCGAGTACGGGTCGAAGTTCGTGGTCACGCCATAGGCCAATGCCGCGTAATGCGTCGGACGCTTCACCGGCGTTACACCCGTCATGTAGCAGCAATCGATGTGACCGTGGGCGTCGAACATTCCGGGCATGAGCGTCTTGCCACCGAGGTCCATGACCTTCGCACCGCGCGGAATGGTGACGCTGCCCATCGGGCCAACGGCTTTGATTCGATTGCCCTCGACGATAACCGCGCCGCGTTCGATCACGCCCTCCTCGGTCATCGGCAGAATGCGTGCATTCACAAAAGCGAGCACGCCTTCGGGCACGTCGCCCTTCGCGCTCAGGTCGATTGCGCGCTGGGCTTTCTCGACGACGCCGCTGTCGCTCGGTGAGCTCACATAAAGATCGCGGCCGAGCATCCAAAGCATCTTCGAGGAATCCGGCGTCCAGACCAGCTCAAAGCCGTCGGTCACCGTGAGCCGGCGAGCGGCGCTGTTTCCTACCGCTGTGACAGCGAACGCTTTGTCCTCTTCTTTGTAAGGCATGACGTAGAGCTGATTGAACTCTTTGAACGCCAGCCACTTCCCGTCGGGGCTGAGCACGAAGTCGCCCGTGTCCGCGGTCTCGGCATACGCCTGATCGCGCGCATCCTTGCCATCGACACCGATACTCCGCAGCAGCACGGCCTTGCGGCCGTAAAAGTCGGGCGAACCGAAGAAATAAATGCGCTTGTCGTCGGTTGAGAACTGCGCAAGCCCGCTGCCTTCCGTCAGGAAATTCGCGCCGGTGCCGTCCACGTTCACGAGATAGATGCCAGCGCGATCGGCCGCGCCGCCCATGGCGCCATCCGGCTCCATGATGCGATAGGCAACACGCCGGCCATCGTGTGAGAACTGCGGCTGCCGAATGGCGCCCCGGCTGCGCGCGATCACTTTCTCTTTGCCGTTGGCAGCACGCAGCTTGAGCGACGAGCCCGTCTCGTCATTCCATTCGACGTATGCGAGCTGGCGACCATCCGGCGACCAGGCCGGCTCGCTCTCCGCCTGCACGGACTTCGTCAAGCGCTGCGGAGCCCGCTGGCCCGCGAGATCCTGCCGCCAAAGTTTGCCGAGCGAGCGGAACACCAGTTCGCCGCTCGGCGATACAGCGAGCTGTCGGAAGATGCGAACGTCAAACTGACTGGGCGCGGACTCGAGCTGAGTGCGCAATGACTTGTGAATGCGATGCCGAGCGGGCGCCTGGAACGGAATCTGCGTCGCCTTGCCTGTCTGCATGTCCACTTTCAACAACTGACCCTTGCCCCAGATCGCGACGGATCGATTGTCTGGAAACCAGCCGAACGAAGGGTAGTAATGCTCTTGCGGGATATAGTCGCCCTGCAGGTCGCGATCGAGCTCCTGATACACCGGATGCTGTGTGCCGGCAGTCACGTCATATCGAAACAACACCGTCTTCGCACCGACGCGACGAATGAACGCCACGCTCCTGGCATCGGGCGATACTTGCGGCGTCGTCGCGCTGCCGAATCCAGCAATGAGATCGAGGCTTTCGCCACTTAGCATGTCGAGGCGGCGAATGACGAAGTTGCTGAGCCCCGTGTTCATGTACACGTAGTGCTCGCCGTCCTTGCGCTCGGTGTAATAGAGATAACGGCCATCCGAGGCGAGCCGTGGCTCCTGCACGTCCTTGCCGCTCTCGGGCGCCGACACGACGACCTGCTCAGGCGCGCCGTCGAGGAAGAAGCGGCGGACTTCCGACATCTTCATTTCGTACGTGCTGGCGTTGGTCTTGATCGCGACGATGGAGCGGCCGTCGTGCGCCCACGCCGGCCCGGTGATCATCGCCAGGTTTTCTTTGCTGATCTGGCGCGCCGCCGAGCCGTCGAGCGAGGAGATCCAGAGATTGTCGGCGCCGGTCTCATCGCTGAGATACACCAGCGACTTGCCGTCGGGACTGAATTGCGGGCTGCGTTGTACGGCCGGGCCGGAGTGAATGACCTTGGCCGCGCCGCCCGCGGCGGGCATCACATAAATATCGTTGA
This sequence comes from Steroidobacter agaridevorans, assembly GCF_009932555.1. GTDB lineage: Bacteria > Pseudomonadota > Gammaproteobacteria > Steroidobacterales > Steroidobacteraceae > Steroidobacter > Steroidobacter agaridevorans. The sequence continues at coordinate 14,398 of NZ_BLJO01000012.1, read as the reverse complement.
GCAGATCGAACGCGATGGTTTTGCCGTCGGGGCTCACATCCAGGCTCATCCACGTCCCTTCCGACGCGGTGAAGCTGATGTCGCGATAACCATCTGCGCCAGCGCTTACCTGAGCCGCAAGCACGGCGCCCAGCGCTGCAAAGAAGACAAGCGCCGGCCGAGCGTTGCTTCGTCCACTCATGATGACCCCTGTTGAATCGTTGTCGGGCCATCTTATAGACCGGGTATCGACGGACCCGGCGCGTTCTCGGTGCGGCTCGGTGCCCAGTGGGCACCAGCCGCCCGAGTCTCATGTCGGCTTATTTCAGGCGCTTGCGGCCGCCGGCTTGCGGAATTTCAGCGTCATCCGATCCGACTCGCCGATCGCATCGTACTTGGTGCGATCGAAGTTCGGGTCGTTCGCGTCGGGGCCTTCGCTGTAGGGCCGCGTGCGCTTGGTGGGCGGCAGCGTCCACACGCCGAACGGATGATCCTTGGTGTCCTGGGCGTTGGCGTTGATCTCCGACTTCTCCACCAGCTCGAAGCCGGCCTTTTTCGCCTGCTCGATCACGTACTCTTCGGTGACGTAGCCGCTTGCCGCCTTGGGATCCTGCTCGCCCGGATTGGCGCGATGCTGCTCGATCGCGAGAATGCCGCCGGGCTTGAGCGCGCCGTACAGATCCTTGAGGAACTTGTCGGTGACGCCGCTGCCCATCCAGCCATGGAACGAGCGCGCCGAGAGCGCGAAGTCAAAAGTGTTCTCCGGCAGCGGCGCCGACTTGGCGCCGAAGTTCACGAACTGCACGGTGCCATACACATCGGGCTTCGCCGCGAAGCGCGCTTCGAAATCCTTGCGCGCCTGTTTAGCCGCTTCGGGCAGCTCGGGATTGCCGAGGTCGGCAGCAGTTGCGTAGTACTGGCCGCCCGTCTTGTTCGCGTACGGTGCGAGAATGTCGCTCCACCAGCCGCCGCCCGGTTGCACTTCCAGCACCGTCATGCCCGGCGCGAGTCCCCAGAACTCCAGCGCTTCCTTCGGATGACGGTATACATCGCGAGCCTTGTCGTCGGAGCTGCGCCACTCGCCGTCGATGCTGGCGACCAATGGATCCGCAGCTGCCGGCTGAGTCGCTTCTGCAACGGGCGGAGTCTCCGTGACCGGCTCCTGCTTCGAGCAACCTGACAGCGCTGTAAGCATGACGAGCGCGGACGTGAGCAATACATTCCTCATTTCTTGTCTCCTGCGTTGATGATTTCAGGCCGGCTTGTGGCAGACCGCTTCGAGGTTCACACCGTTGAGGTCGATGACGAAGGCCCCGTAGTAGTTGGGATGATAATGCGCGCGAATGCCCGGTGGGCCATTGTCGCGCGCGCCGCCAGCGAGTGCCGCTTTGTAGAACGCGTCAACCGCCGCGCGAGTCTGCGCCGTGAAGCACAGGTGCATGCCTTGCGGCGCCACGCCTTGGCCGATCCAGAAAAACGGCTTGCCCTCGGCGCCGAAGCCGGTGAAATCGTTCGGCGCGCCGCTCTCTTCCTTGGGCACGTTCATGACCACGCCGATGCCGAGCGGCGCCAGCGCCTCGAGATAGAACTTCTTGGATGCGGCGAAATCCGGCACGGCAATGCCGAGATGATCGATCATGGCGATCCCCCTGAGGCAACTCTCATGAGTGGACGCCAAGGATGGCATCGGCGCGATGACGGGTTCAATCGCCGCGATTGCGGCCTGTCTCGCCAGGGGCTCGTCTGGCCGCCAGAGAGCTCGAAGACAGCGGGCGCGGTCTTCGAGCGCTGAGCCGGAATCGAGTCTAGTTATTGGTCGGCGCGGTCAAATGCTGCTCCGGCTCGGCCGAAGTGACCTTGCAGCCCCAGATCGCGTAAAACAGCACGTACAGCTCGCACACCGCGGTCAGCAGGAACGACGCCTGCAGACCGAACATATCGGCGAGCCGCCCCTGCACGACCACGAGCGCGCCACCGGCGATCGCCATGATCAAGAGGCCGGAGCCTTCTTCGGTGAGCGGGCCCAGGCCGCGAATGCCTAGCGTGAAGATCGTCGGAAACATGATGGAGTGGAACAGGCCCACGGAAATCAGGCTCCACATCGCGAGCTTGCCGCTCGCAAGCACCGTCAGCATCATGACGATGAAGGCGCCAGTCGCAGCCCACGCCAGCACGTTCTCCGCCTGGTACTTGCGCATCAGCTGGCTGCCGACGAAACGGCCCACCATCATGCCGCCCCACAGCAGGAACAAATAGTTGGACGCCTGCGTGTGCGTCAGGTTGCCGATCTCCGGCGCCGACACGAAGTTGATGAACAGGTTGCTGACGCCGATCTCGGCGATCAGGTAAATGAAGATCGCGGGAATGCCCAGCAGCAGATTGCGATGCTTCCACAGCGAATGGTTCTTGCGATCCGCGGCGTCGAGGCGGCGCGTGGCGGCATCGAGATCCGGCAGCTTGTAACGCGCGATCACGACGGCCAGCACGACCAGCACCATCGCGACGATGAAGTACGGCAGCTGCACCGACTGCGCGTCGGCCAGGCGCTGTTCCATCGTCAACACGGCAGCGCCGCCTTCGATGTTACCCGAGGCGCTGCGGCTCAGGATCAAATAGCCGCCGAACAACGGCGCGAACGTCGTGCCCATCGAATTGAACGCCTGCACCAGGTTCAGGCGCGACGATGCACTTTCCGCCGGCCCGATGACCGCGACGTATGGATTCGCCGCCACCTGCAGCAGCGTGATGCCCGCAGCGATGATGAACAACGCCGTGAGCACGACCCCATAGGATGGAATTCTCGCCGCCGGAATCATCACTAGCGCGCCGACCGCCATGATCAGCAGCCCCACTACCATCGAATGCTTGTAGCCGATGCGCTCGATCAGCTTGGCCGAGGGAATCGAGGCGACGAAGTAAGCGATGAACCACACCGACTCGATCCAGGTGGTCTGGGTATAGGTCAGATCGAACACGGAGCGCAGGTGGGGCAGCAACGTGTTGTTGATGACCGTGATGAAGCCCCACATGAAGAACAGACTGGCGAGCAGCGTGAGCGCCGATTTCTGTGTGCTGGTGATGCCGGCACTGTTGCTGGCAGGGAGAGACGACACGGGTGACGCCATGAACTGCTCCGAGGGCGGGCGAATTGTCTGAGTATAGCTCAGGTCCCGGGCCCGCCAGCAACAGCGACTCGAGCCGTCCGCAGTCCGCCGGCAATTCTGTACGAACTAGCCTGCGTTCGCCCGTCGAATGAAAGCAGCCGCCGAAGCGCGCGCGGCCGCCGCTTCATCATGGATCCAGTCGCGAAACTGACTGATTTTGCGGCTGTCCTGGCGCACGACGGGCACCGTAAACCAGAACGCCCGGCCATCGGTCGCGACCAGATCGTGCGCTGGCACCAGCCGGCCCGCGTCGAGCTCGGCCCTGAACAGGATCGGCGAGCCGATCGCGACCCCGTCGCCCGCAAGCGCCTGGGTGATGTCCAGATATTCGATCGACAGGTTCGCGCCAATGCTCTTGAGCGCGGGCACTTCATTGAAGCCCAGCGCCTGATACCACAACGTCCACCAATCGGTCCGCCCGAGCAGCGGCACTTCCCTCGCCCGCTTCGGATCCGCGAGCTTCGCCGCCGCCGCTTTCATCGAAGGAATACAAAGCGGCATGAAGATGCTCGGAAAAAGCTTCGTCGCGCGCAGCCCGGGCCAGCGGCCATGACCGTTGCGAATGGCAGCGTCGAAGCGGCCGGTGGTGAGGTCCTGCGCATCGGCCGACAAATCCAATTCGAACTGGATGTCCGGGTGCTTCGCGCGAAACCGCCCGAGCCGAGGCGTGAGCCAGCTCGTGCCGAACGTCGGCAACGTCGTGATCGCGAGGCGCGACTGATCCAGAGTAGCGGCGCGAATGAAACTGGCGCGCAGTCCCGCGAATGCATTCATCGCTTCGGTTGCTATCAGTTCGCCGGGCTCGGTGAGCTCGACCTTGTGCGGATGACGCCGGAACAGGGTCACGCCGATCTGCCGCTCGAGCTGACGCACGTGATAGCTCACCGACGCCGCAGTTGTATCCAACTCCTGAGCGGCCTTGGCAAAACTGCGCAGGCGCGCCGCGGCCTCGAAGGCACGGATCGAAGCCAGCGACGGAAAGCGGTGATCCCACACCATAAGTTTGCCTTAGGGTATAGGCCCGATCTTCGCGTGGTCAACCTCGCCCGCAAGTTGCCACCATCCTCGTAAGGAACCAACGACTGAGGATGTCCCCGATGATGAATCGCCGAGATGTGATGATCGCGATGGCAATGGCCGGAGCCGCGGCCGCCAGCCCGTCCGTGTTGGCGAACGGCAAGGCTGCTTCGGCCCACGCACACGATTGGGATTGGCTGATCGGCAACTGGGACGTCTGGCACCGACGTTTGAAAGAGCGCCTCGCCAACAACAACGACTGGCAGGAGTTCAACGGCAAGAGCGTTTTTTGGACGACGCTCAACGGGCTCGGCAACGTCGACGACAACGTGGTCGAGCTGCCCGACGGCATTTATCGCGGACTGTCGATCCGCTCCTTCGATCCGGCCACTGAGCAGTGGGCGATCTGGTGGATGGACGGCCGCTATCCAACGCGGCTCGATCCGCCCGTGCTCGGCCGCATCGAAGCCGACACCGGCACGTTCATCGGCAAGGACACGTTGCGAGGCAAGCCGGTCGTCGTGCGCTTCCGCTGGCTCGACATTCACAGCAAACGTCCGAACTGGGAGCAAGCGTTCTCGCCCGACGACGGCAAGACGTGGGAAGTGAACTGGCGCAATTACTTCACTCGGACGAGCGCGAAGCCGACGTCGCTGCCGCGGCTCGACGATGCTCCGCGCGACTTCGATTTTCTGGTCGGCAGCTGGCAAGTCAGCAATCGTCGGCTCAAACAACGACTCGCCGGCAGCACACAGTGGGAAGAGTTCGATAACACGCTCACCAACTGGGCCGTGCTCGGCGGCTTCGGCAATGTTGCCGACAATACGTTCAACGCACCTGGCGGCGCTTTCCACGGCGTCAGCCTGCGAGCTTACGATCGCGATAGCAAACAATGGCTGAGCTGGTGGATGGATAGCCGCAATCCCTCGCAGATCTCGACACCGGAGCGCGGCAGCTTCAAGGATGGAGTCGGCACGTTCATCGGCGATGACGTGCACGAGGGCAAGCAGGTCAAGGTGCGAGCGCAGTGGTCGCGAATCACGCCGTCGTCGGCCCGTTGGGAACAAGCGTGGTCAGCAGACAATGGCGCGACGTGGGAAACAAACTGGGTCAGCGAGCTGACCCGGAAGGCGTAAATCAGGCTCGATAGCCGCCAAGAAACACATCCAGCGCGCGCTCGACGATCCGTTTGATCTGAGCGCGCGTCGGATTCGGCGCCTTGCGTAAGAAATATTGATGCCACGGCTCGCCATGCGCGAGCAGCGCCGTCAGATGTTGAGCAGCAATTTCGGGATCTGCCCGACGCAGCTGCTTGCGATCCATGGCGCCGGCGAGATAGCGCGCGATGGACTCGATCGTGCGCTTCGGGCCGGTTTCGTAAAACGACTCGCCAATATCCGAATGCGCGGCTTCGCTGATAACCACGCGATAAGACGCCACCGCCTCGGGATCCGAAATAAACGCGAGGAACTGTTCGCCGAAGCGCTGTAACGCCTCGCGCACGTCGTCATCGACGCTCTCCTCCAGGCGCTGTACCGCCGGCGACACGTATTGCTCGGCCAGCCGGTTCACGATCGCCAGGAACAGCGCCTCCTTGGAGGGAAAGTACCCATACAAGGTGGCCTTCGAGCCGCCCATCCGGGCCGAAATCTCCGCCATGGAGGCCCGTTCGTAGCCCAGCTCCAGGAACGTTTTCCGTGCGATTTCAACGATTTCGTCGCGCTTCGCGTCGGTGCGGACCTTCATGTCGAACCCGTCACATAACTAAACCGATGTGTACATTTTTGCTTGACTGCTGCCGACTGTCAATTCTAAACTGAACCGTACAGTACGCTTTTGATAATAGTTGGGAGCCCGCAATGATTCGTCCTTACCGCGCACCTCTGGCCGCCGCGCTCAGCCTGATCGGCATGGCTGTGTTGACCGCTTGCGGCAAGCCGCCCATGGGACAAGGCCCCGCTCCCCAAGGCACACCGAAGGTGAGCACGGTCGTCGTGCAGCCGAAGCCGGTAACTCTCACGACTGAACTGCCTGGCCGCACGAGCGCGGTGCTGGTTGCGGATGTGCGGCCTCAAGTCACGGGCATCCTGCAATCACGCAAGTTCGTCGAAGGCAGCGCCGTGAAGAAAGGCGATCTGCTCTATCAAATCGACCCCGCGACTTATCAAGCAGCCGTGGACAGTGCCGAAGCCGCGCTCGCGAAGGCGCAAGCGAATCAGCACACGACGCGATTGAAAGCGGAGCGCTATGGCGAGTTGAAAGCGATCAACGCCGTCAGCCAACAGGATGCAGATGACGCGGACGCCGCGCTGTTACAAGCGAACGCCGAGGTTGCATCCGCTCGCGCGGCGTTGGAAACAGCTCGTATCAACCTCGCCTATACGCGCGTGACGTCGCCGATCAGCGGCCGAATCGGTAAATCATCCGTTACCGCGGGCGCGCTCGTCACAGCGAATCAAAGCAATGCGCTCGCGACCGTTCAGCAGCTCGACCCGATGTATGTGGATGTGACTCAGTCGAGCAACGCGGTGCTGCAACTGAGACGCGCCATCGCACAAGGTCAGCTCGGCGATGGCACGGCGAAGGTGAAGCTCGTGTTCGATGACGGCACGACCTATCCGCTCGACGGCAAGTTGCAGTTCTCGGATGTCACGGTGGATCCAAACACCGGCTCTGTGACATTGCGCGCCGAGTTCCCGAATCCCAAGGGCGAGTTGCTGCCCAACCTGTACGTCCGCGCGATCGTCGAGGAAGGCACGATGTCGCAAGCGCTGTTGGTGCCGCAGCAAGCCGTGAGCCGCGATGCGACCGGTAAGCCGCACGCTTACATCGTCGGCAGCGACGGCAAAGTGCAACAGCGCGAGTTGTTCACCGAGCGCGCGATCGGAAATCAGTGGCTGATCACTCGCGGCCTGCAAGCCGGCGACGTGCTCGTGGTCGCGGGCCAGCAGAAAGTGCAGGCCGGCGCGCTCGTCGAAGCCACTCCTTATCAGCAGCCCGCGAACGACAGTCAGCAACTCGCCTCGCGCGTGGCGTTCTGAGTTAAATAAGTCCAGACCCAACATCGAGAATCTGTCATGGTCCGCTTTTTCATCGACCGTCCGGTCTTCGCCTGGGTCATCGCGATCATCGTGATGCTCGCCGGCACGCTGGCGGTCACCACGCTTCCCATCGCCCAGTATCCCGACATCGCGCCGCCGGCAATTTCCATCACGGCGAACTATCCCGGCGCGTCCGCCAAGACCGTCGAAGACACCGTCACGCAGGTGATCGAGCAGAAAATGAAAGGGCTCGATCGGCTCGCGTACATGTCGTCGACCAGCGAATCGTCCGGATTGGTGACCCTCACGCTGACGTTCGAGAACGGTACCGATCCCGACACGGCGCAGGTGCAGGTTCAGAACAAACTCTCGCTCGCGACAGCTTCGCTGCCTGAGGAAGTACAGCGCCAGGGCCTTACCGTCGCGAAGGCGGTGAAGAACTTCGTGAGCGTGTTGGCGTTCGTATCGAAGGACGGCAGCATGAGCGCGGCCGATCTCAACGACTACGTCGCTGCCAACATCCAAGAATCGCTGAGCCGCGTCGAAGGCGTCGGCGACACGCAGCTGTTCGGCGCGCAGTACTCCATGCGCATCTGGCTGGATCCCAGCAAGCTCAACAACTATCACCTGACCGCGCTGGATGTGAGAAACGCGGTCAAGGCGCAGAACGCGCAGGTGTCCGCCGGTCAGTTGGGCGGCCTGCCCGCGGTCTCCGGTCAGCAGCTCAACGCAACGATCACTGCTCAGACGCGTCTGCGCACCGCTGAGCAATTCGAAGAGATCATTCTGCGCACGCAGACCGATGGCTCACAGGTTCGGTTGCGGGACGTCGCCCGCATCGAGCTGGGCAGCGAGGCGTACAACAGCCAGGGCCGTTACAACGGCAAGCCGACTGCCGGTCTGGCGCTGAAGCTTGCGACGGGCGCGAACGCGCTCGACACGATCAAGGCCATCGACGCGCAGATCGAAGAGTTGCGTCCGTTCTTCCCGCAGGGCCTGGAAGTCGTGAAGCCTTACGACTCCACGCCGTTCGTGCGCATCTCCATCCAGGAAGTGGTCAAGACGCTGGTCGAAGCCATCGTGCTGGTGTTCCTGGTGATGTATCTGTTCCTGCAGAACTTCCGCGCCACGCTGATCCCGACGATCGCCGTGCCGGTCGTGCTGCTCGGTACGTTCGGTGTGCTGGCGGCATTCGGCTTCACCATCAATACGCTCACCATGTTGGCGATGGTGCTGGCCATCGGCCTGCTCGTGGACGACGCCATCGTCGTCGTCGAAAACGTCGAGCGCGTGATGTCGGAGGAAGGCCTGCCGCCGCGTGAGGCGACTCGCAAATCCATGAGCCAGATCACTGGCGCGTTGATCGGCGTTGCTCTCGTGCTCGCTGCCGTGTTCGTGCCGATGGCGTTCTTCAGCGGCTCGACCGGCGTCATCTACCGTCAGTTCTCGATCACTATTGTCGCGGCGATGACGCTGTCCGTGCTCGTCGCCGTGGTGCTCACGCCTGCGCTGTGCGCCACGTTGCTCAAGCCGGTCGATCCGTCGCATGCGCGAGCGACGACTGGTTTCTTCGGCGCATTCAATCGCTGGATGGATAAAGGCACCGCTCGTTATGAAGGCGGCGTGCACGGCATCCTCAATCGCCGTAGTCGCTTCATGATTGCTTACGCGGTCATCGTCGGCATCGTCGCCATCGTGTTCTCGAAGATTCCGACCGGCTTCCTGCCCGACGAAGACCAGGGCACGATCTTCGCGATCGTCCAGTTGCCGCCCGGCGCCACGCAAGACCGTACGCTCGAGGTCATCGAACAAGTCGAGCGCCACGTCCTCGAGGATCAGAAAGACGCGGTGGAATCCGTACTCACCGTCGCGGGCTTCAGCTTCGCCGGTGGCGGACAGAACACCGGCATGGCGTTCATCAAGCTGCGCCCTTGGGACGAGCGCACGCAACCCGATCAGCAGATCGGCGCCGTGGTCGCCAAGGCTTCCCAATACTTCGCGACCATTCAGGATGCGCAGGTGTTCGCCTTCGCACCTCCTGCCGTCACGGAGCTGGGCAATGCCAGTGGCTTCGATCTGATGCTGCAGGATCGCGCCAACCTCGGGCATGACGCTCTGATTCAAGCTCGCAATCAGCTGCTCGGCGCCCTCAGCCGGGAACGTTCCCTGGTCGGCGTGCGACCGAACGGTCAGGAAGACACTCCCGAGCTGCGTCTCGATATCGACACTCAGAAGGCCGGTGCGATGGGCTTGTCGCTGGCCGACATCAACGACACGTTCTCCAGCGCGTGGGGCAGCGTGTACGTCAACGACTTCATCGATCGCGGTCGCGTGAAGAAGGTCTTCATGCAGGCCGACGCGCCCTATCGCATGCTGCCCGAAGACATCAATCGCTGGTACGTGCGCAATGCCACCGGCGACATGGTGCCGTTCAGCGCGTTCTCGAGCACCGAGTGGACATCCGGCTCGCCGCGATTGGAACGTTATAACGGCGTACCCTCGATCGAGATTCTGGGCATGGCGATGCCGGGCGCGGCGTCGAGCGGCGAAGCGATGGACATCGTCGAACGCCACGTGAAGGAACTGCCTCCGGGCATCGGCTTCGAGTGGACCGGCGTGTCCTTGCAGGAACGCGAGGCCGGCTCGCAGACGTTGCTGCTCTACACCTTGTCGATTGCGGTGGTGTTCCTCTGTCTCGCGGCGCTCTATGAGAGCTGGGCGATTCCGCTCTCCGTGATTCTGGTCGTGCCGCTCGGCGTGCTCGGTGCGCTGATCGCCGCGATGCTGATGTGGAAGATGAATGACGTTTACTTCCAGGTGGGCTTGCTCACGACCATCGGCCTCGCGTCGAAGAACGCGATTCTGATCGTCGAGTTCGCGAAGGACTTGTATGCCCGCGGCGCCGACTTGATCGAGTCTGCGGTGACGGCGGCACGCATGCGCTTGCGCCCGATCCTCATGACCTCGCTCGCATTCATCCTCGGTGCGCTGCCGCTGATGCTCAGCACCGGTGCAGGCGCTGGCGCTCGAAGCGCGCTCGGTGCGGCGGTTATCGGCGGCATGATCTCGGGCACTGTGCTCGCGATCTTCTTTGTGCCGCTCTTGTTCGTCGTCGTGATGAAAGTGTTCTCGCGCCGCCCTGCTCCGCAGGGCGATGCGACCCTGGCCCTCGCCGCTCCGGCGGAGACGCATTGATATGAGTTACAGCAAACTGTTGATTGGCTCCCTCGTGGCTTCATGGCTCGCCGGTTGCACGATGGCTCCTTCTTATGAGCGCCCCGCTGCGCCCGTCGCGGCGGCGTTTCCGGATGCCGGCGAGGCGGAGACTGCGAGCATCGCCGATATTCAGTGGCGTGAGTTCTATGCCGATCCCAAGCTGCGCGAGCTGATCGATCTTGCACTCGCCAATAACCGCGATCTGCGCGTCGCCGTTCTCAACATAGACCAGGCCCGCGCGCAATATCGGATCCAGCGCTCGGAAAGCTTTCCGCAGATCGATGCGGTCGGCAATGAGAGCGTGAATCGCGTGCCCGAGAGTGTTTCGCAATTCGGGCGCTCGATGACGATGCGGCAGTTCAACGCGAATATCGCATTGAGCGCTTACGAGGTCGACTTGTTCGGCCGGGTGCGCAGCTTGAACGGCCAGGCGCTGGAGAAATTCCTCGCGACCGGCGAAGCGCGCAAGGCGGCGCAGATCAGCTTGATCTCCGAAGTCGCGAACACCTATTTGACCTGGGCGGCCGATCTCGAACAGCTCGCGCTCGCACAGCAGACGCTGAAGAGCCAGAGCGACAGTTACGACCTCACCAAGCGTCGCTTCGAGTTGGGCAGCGCTTCTGAATTGACCTTGCGCCAGATTCAAACGAGCGTCGATACGGCGCGCGTGAACGTTGCGACTTACACGAGGCTCATCGCACAGGATCGCAATGCTCTCGTGTTACTGCTCGGCACGGCTGTGCCGGAAGATCTTACGCCGACGACGTTGAGCGACACCGTCAGCACTGTGGCCGATCTGCCTGCGGGATTGCCTTCCGATCTGCTGACTCGCCGCCCCGACATCGTGCAAGCCGAGCACGAGCTCAAAGCTGCGAACTTCAACATCGGCGCGGCACGCGCGGCTTTCTATCCACGCATCACACTGACTGGCTCGGCTGGCAGCAGCAGCAACGACCTCAACGGCTTGTTCGAAGCCGGCTCCGGCGCATGGAGCTTCGTGCCCCAGATCAATATTCCTCTGTTCGCCGGCGACGCGAATCGCGCCAACCTCGATGCCGCAAACGTCGGCCGTCAGATCGAAGTCGCACAATACGAGCAGGCGATTCAGCAGGCGTTCCGCGAAGTCGCCGACGCCCTCGCCGAACGCAACACCCTCGGCGACCAACTCGCCGCTCGCGAGTCACTGGTCGAAGCGACCTCGACCAGCTTCCGCCTCTCACAAGCCCGCTTCGAACGCGGCGTCGACAGCTACCTTGACGTGCTCGACTCCCAGCGCTCCCTCTACGCCGCCCAACAAGGCCTGATCGACGCGCGCCTGCAGAAGCTCACGAATACTGTGACCTTGTACAAGACGCTGGGCGGCGGGTGGTCGGAGTAGCGCGATTGATGAAAGCGCCGGGAAGCGTCTAATGACGTCGGGCAACCTTCCGAGGAGCTTCCCATGCGTAGCGAATTACTTGTTGCCGCCACCTGGTGCGTCGCGTCGTCCCAAGTTGCACTAGGCAACGATAATGATCGTGAATTTACCGACGACTTCCCCATCGAGGACTGCAACTTCGTCGCGCGCGGCGGCAATCCCTTTTTCGATCTCACGCCCGGACGGCAGCTGTATCTCAGCAATCAGCAATGCGTGGCGGAAGGCGAATGCGACGAGCTGGAGGAGCTTTGGATCACCGCGTTAGCTGAAACGCGCAACGTCGTAATCGGCGATGGCGGCCGCAAACGAGAAATCACCACGCGCGTCGTCGAAGAAAAGGAAACGGCCGATGGCGAGCTGGTCGAGATCTCGCGAAACTTCTTCGCCACCTGCCGTCCATCGAACGATGTGTATTACTTCGGCGAGGAAGTCGACATCTACGAAGATGGCGAGATCGTGAGCCACGAAGGCGAGTGGCTCGCCGGCCGCGACCAAGCCAAGCCGGGCATCATCATGCCTGACTCCGGCTTTCTGATCGGCTCCCGCTATTACCAGGAGCTCGCACCCGGCGTCGCGCTGGATCGCGCCGAGCATGTCGAGATCGACTTGAAGATCCAGACGCCGGCGGGCTCGTTCCGCGATTGCATTCAAGTCACGGAAACGACACCGCTCGAGCCCGGCGACGAATCGACCAAGCGCTACTGCCCACACATCGGCCTGATTGCCGACGACGATTTGCTGTTGCAGGCGGTGTACGAGCCCAAAGAGGACGCGCGTAAGGTGGTGCGGCTGAGGGACTCGAAGGAATAGGCTGATTTCGGCCTTTTTCCAGCTTCAGCCGATCACGAAAAAGCGCTTATACCCCCAATAATACCCCCGCGACTCCATCCCTAGCCGTGAGCGGCCGACTGCCCGTGTATCAGACGGACAGCCGGCCTAACCACAACCGCACGCTGGAGGTGTAGTCATGGCTATGCCAATTATGTCCCGGCTGGTCCGGGATCGTCTCTACGTCCGTGTCGCCGACGTTCTCTTCCCCGCCTTCGCCCTGGCCGAGACCGTTCGGTCCGGAGGTGGCCTATGAACGCCATGCCCGAGATCGCCGAGGCCCGCGCCTCCGCGTTGTCGCTGCGCGCTTCGGCCGGCGCCTGCGCACCGGGCCAGGGGCCATTGAAGTTCCGCCTGATGCGGGCGGCAGAGTCGCTTGACGCTATCGTGTTGATTGCCGTGCGCGCCATCGAGCGCATCGAAGTTCTCGAAGGTGAGTTGCAGCAACTCAGGCCCAAAGGCCAGGGCGGTGCTCAATGAGCGCCCCAGGTTCGCCGTTCAAGCCCGGATCGCTTGATATGGCAATCCGAAGTCTTCAGAAAGCACATGCAGTGGCGACTGTGGCGGAGCGAGCCGCGACGCACGACCTGATAGAGCTTCACTACCTTGCTGATGTTCTCCTCGCGATCCTGCCGCTGCTTGAAGGCGCGCTGGACGCGCTTGATGAGCTGGAGGCGCAGCGGTCATGAGCACGATACGCGCAGAATCGAAACGCTACTTCGCCGCTCTTGGCGCGCACATCTGTCAGCTACGCAAGGCACGAGGCATGACGCAGGCGGAGCTGTCGCGTGCCATCGGCGTTTCTCAGCAAGCAGTGTTTGCCTACGAGTTGGGCGAGCGTCGAGTGTCGGTGCTCATTCTAGCCAGGGTCGCCAAAGTGTTCGCCATGCCGGTCGAGCAACTGATCGGCATGGCGCGGCCGGTGCACGATCGCAAGCGACGGGTGTCGCATCGCGCGATCCGCCACGCGGAGCGCCTGATGGCGCTGTCGAAGACACAGCAACGCTTTGTCGTCAGGATTCTCGATCTGCTGGAGGACAGATCCGCTGCCGGCAAGTAACCGAACGATCTGCCTCAGCCTCGGCTGTAATCGCCCCGGTGCTCGCGGCCGGGGCTTTTCTCGTCACTCAGTGTCCCGCGTGAGCCGCGAGTAAAGGTGCTTCACCTTTACGAGTCGAGCGCACAACGTGCGCGTGCTCCACGCGATTGTTGGGCATCTGTTCCCTACTGACGCAGCGCGTATGTTGCTGCCGTGGTGAAAAAAGCGAGGAGAAACGATGACAAGACTGGTATCTGCGCTTTCATGCCGCTAGTTCGTTTCATTCCGCGACTTCTGCACATTGACCACACGTGATACCAAGGCATTGGCCAAGCAACAGTAGCCAGGAGCATTTTTCCGAACTGCCGCTGCCTCACATATGCTGGTTGATTGTGAAGCGGCTGGCGCAGGTCCCCGATGACCATCCGGATTCCGGTAAGAAAATAGCCAGTGACCATCCATATGCACAAAGCTGTGTAGACAATTTTCATAAATCCATCTTCCTTCATGCCGCCCAGCGCCATTGCTCACGCGCGCGTTTCGCGCGTCGCGTGCGGCAATTTGTTGGGCTCTTCTTTCATGCCGTTGATGGTCTACTTTGGCATCTGTGACCAGTCAACTGTCAACGCCGGGTTAAAGCTGCACAGATCTGGCGGACGATAATTGCACACATGTTCATAGTCTCAATGAGGTGTGG
>NZ_BLJO01000011.1:78291-234155 GCF_009932555.1 Steroidobacter agaridevorans | reverse complement strand
ATCGAACGCAAAGCCCGCCAACAGTGAAGACGCTCGCGAGTTTCCCGAGACCCCCGCGGCAGCCGCCGCCGAGCCACTGCCACATCGAACGCGCTCTTAAAGAAAACGTCACGTCACCAGCCAAGGCGCGAGCTTCCCCCGCCGAGCCACTGCCACATCGAACGCACTCTTAGTCGCCAGCGAGCCACCGCAACACTTAACCATAAACCTCACGTCAACCCGCCAGCGCGCCCCGCGTTATACGCCTCAGGGAACAACACGAGGGTGGTCGTATGCAGGTCTTCAACGTCACTAAGAGTCGCTTCACTTTGGTGTTGATGGTTGCCGGCGTTCTGGGTGTCGCCAGCTTGAGTCAGGCCGAGGCCGGGGTGCGGGGTCCTGGCGTCAATGCTGGGCAGCAGAATCAACATCAGCGCGTTCGGCAGGGCGTTCGTTCCGGGGAGCTGACTCGTCGAGAGACTCGAAACCTGGCGGCGAGCCAACGTGATATTCGCCAGTTGGAGCGGGCTTATAAGTCCGATGGTCAGCTGACCCGTGCCGAGCGCGTTGATCTCCATCATGAGCAGAACCAAGCCAGCCGCGACATCTACAAACAGAAGCACGACGCCCAGGATCGCCCCGTAGCGACACCAGTAGCGGCCCGCGATCCGGGCGTGAATCATCGGCAGGTGAATCAAACCGGTCGGATCGTCAATGGCGTGAAGACAGGCGAGTTGACCCACGACGAAGCTCGCGAGCTGCGGGATGGGCGGCGGGAGATTCGTCAGACCGAACAGCAGTACAAGGCCGATGGCACATTGACCCGGGACGAGCGCATCGACCTGCATCAGGACATGAATCAGCAGAGCCGCGACATCCACGAAGCCAAGCACAACGAAGAGACTCGCGGACAGTAATTCGCGCTGTCACGACCCGACGCTAAGCCAGCCCGCTTCCGGAAGGACGCGGGCTTTTTTTCGTCGTGGAACGGCTACAGGTCCGAGCTGCGGAACGGAACGCTTCACGCTTCTTGACTGCTGCGCTGTCGCGGCCCGACCTACGATGCTATGGACTGCAGTAGGGGGAGGAACAATGCAAAGAAATGGAATGCGCGGTCTGGCGGTCGCGATGATGCTTGCTGTGTCGGCGATCAGCATTCCTGCAGTCGCGGCGGACGCGCCTGAAACATTCTCCAAGCGCTTGAGCGCGCCGCGGCTCGCCCCGCTCGATAAATCCAAAGCAACGCCCGAGCAGCAGGCCATGCTGGCGCGTCGGGCCGACTACAACATATACAAAACGCTCGCGCACCACGTCGATCTCTATAACCGTTGGAGTCCTCTGGGGCAGTTCCTGTTGAGCGGTTCCAGCCTGCCGCCGCGTGAGCGGGAGATCGTCATGTTGCGGATGGGATGGCTGTGCCAGTCCGAATACGAATGGTCGCAACACGCTCGCATAGCGAAGGGCGCGCCTGGGCTGACCGATGCCGAGATTCGTCGCATTGCTCAAGGGCCGGATGCCGGTTGGGCGCCGTTCGAGCGTGCGCTGATACAACTGGTCGATGAGCTGCGCTACGACACGATGATCAGCGATGCGACCTGGCGTGCGTTGCTGACGAAATATTCGCCGCAACAAGTAATGGAATCGCTGTTCACGGCCGCGCAGTATCAGTTGGTATCGATGGCATTGAACAGCCTCGGTGTGCAGCTCGATCCTGAGCTGGATGATCGCCTGCCCAAGGACTTGCCGCCGCCGCGCCTTGCTTCATATCCGCAGTCGCCGCGTTTGTCAGCGCCGCGCCTGAAGCCTCTCGCGCTGACGGAGATGACGCCGGAGCAACGTGAGATCGTTCAACCGCAGATCAAGGACGGCAAGCTTCCCCATCTGTATGCGACGCTGATTCATCACCCGGGCTTGTATGGGCCGCGCCTCAAGTTTGGCAGCTATGTGCAACGGGACTCCTCATTGCCGCCGGCAACGCGGGAATTGCTCATCCTGCGCACAGCGTGGCTGATTCGCAGTGATTACGAGTGGGGACATCACGTCGCGACAGCCAAGGCGGCCGGATTATCGGATGACGACATTCGCCGTATAGCGAAGGGGCCGCAGGCGACCGGCTGGAACGATGAGCAAGCGTCCGTGCTGCAGGCAGCGGATGAATTGCGTCGCGAGGCGTTCATTCGAGACGACACTTGGAAGTTGTTGTCGAAGTATTACGACGCCAAGCAGCGAGTCGAGATCATCTACACCGTGGGTGGCTACACCATGACGGGCCTGGCCATCAACAGTTTCGGCGTCCAGCTCGAGCCCGGCTTTGAGCGGCCCGCGACGGTGGCGACGCCATGAAACGATTTGTCACCGCAAAGCTCGCGCTGGCGCTCTTGGGCGTAGCCCACGTCGCCATGGCTCAACAAGGCACGAGCGACGGCGAGTGGCCGCACTACGCCGGCGATGCGGGCTCGACCCGTTACGCGCCGTTGTCTCAGATCGATCGCTCCAACGTGAAGGATCTGCAGATCGCATGGCGGTGGCGGTCGCTGCCCATCGGCAAGTCTGCAGACACGAATCTGAAGGCCACGCCCTTGATGGTCGACGGGGTGCTGTACACGAGCACGGGTTTGCATCAAGCGGCGGCCATCGATCCCGAAACCGGCGAAACCTTGTGGGTGTTCACGCCAGAGCCGAAAGAAATTCAAGGCCGCGGCGGTGTCCCTGCGAGTGGGCGCGGACTTGCGTACTGGACCGATGGCAAGAACAAACGTTTATTCCACAACACGCTCGACGGCCGGTTGATTTCCATCGATGCGCGCACGGGCAAGGTCGATCCCAAGTTCGGCGTCAATGGCACGGTGTTGTTGAAGGAACAGCTCACCGATCGGCCGGTGCCCATGGTGGGCTCGTCGTCGCCGGCCATCGTGGTGGGCGATGTAGTCGTGGTGCAAGTCGTTTCCGAAGTCACAGCCGTGAACAAAGAGGCGGTGCCGGGTCACATTCGCGGCTACGACGTGCGCACGGGCAAGCGGCTGTGGATCTTCCACACCATTCCGCAGGAAGATGAGTTCGGTGTGGAGACTTGGGAGAACGGTTCCTGGAAGTACAGCGGCAACACCGGTGTATGGACCACGATGAGTGCGGATCCCGAGCTGGGATATGTGTATCTGCCGGTCGAGACGCCATCGCACGATTTCTACGGCGGCCACCGGCTGGGCGACAACCTGTTCGCCGAAAGCCTGGTCTGCCTGAATGCCAGGACCGGCAAGCGCGTCTGGCATTTCCAGATCGTTCATCACGGTGTGTGGGACTACGATCCCCCTGCGGCGCCGATTCTCGGCGACATCACTGTCGATGGCCGTCGTATCAAGTCCGTCACGCTGGTGACCAAGCAAGCGATGTCATTCGTGTTCGATCGCGTGACCGGCAAGCCGGTGTGGCCCATCGAAGAGCGGTCGGTGCCCCAGTCCGATGTGCCCGGCGAGCGATTGTCACCGACGCAGCCATTCCCAACGAAGCCCGCGCCGTATGAGCGGCTGGGTTATCACGAAGACGATCTCATCGATTTCACGCCGCAGCTCCGGAGCGAGGCGCTTGCGATTGCGTCGAAGTATGTGCGCGGGCCGATGTACACGCCGACGAGTCGGGTCATCGAGGGCGGCACGCAGGGAACATGGGTGAGTCCGGGGTATGGCGGCGGTTCCAATTGGAATGGAGCGGCGTTCGATCCGGAGAGCGGCATGATGTATGTGCCGACGAAGAACTCTCCGATGATCGCTGCGCTCACGCCGGCGGATCGCAAGCTCACCAACTTCGACTACGTGCGTGCAACTACGGCGACGGTGCAAGGGCCGCGAGGATTGCCGGTCGTGAGGCCGCCGTGGAGCAAGGTCACTGCAACGGATATGAACACCGGCGAGCACCGCTGGTCTCGCGCGATCGGTCCGGCGCCGGAGCACGTCCGCAATCATCCAGACCTGCAGGGACTGGGATTGGATTTTTCCAGCATGGGGCAGACGTCCATTCGCCCTAGCCCGTTGGTAACGAAATCCCTGTTGTTTCTCGGTGAGAGCGGCTCGTTGAGCGGCGATCCGGGCGGCAGGATGTTCCGTGCTTACGACAAGACGACCGGCTCGGTCGTGGCCGAGATTGAATTGCCCTCGAAGAGCACGAGTGCGCCGATGACTTATATGCATAAGGGGCGGCAGTACATTGTGATAGCAGTGTCGACGCGGCAGCATCCGGCGGAACTGGTGGCGCTTGCGCTGCCAGGCGGTCGAAAGCCCCAGGGACAAAGTGATCCGATTCCCACGATCGCTGGAGCATCGCGCCCGGTGATGAACAGCGCAGAAGTCGCCAGAGGTCGCGCCTTGTTCGCTCAGCACTGCGCCGCCTGCCATGGCGCCAAGGGGGAAGGAGTGAACGATGGAGCGCCGTCGTTGCTCGGGCAGAACGAGCCGGAGAAGGTGCTGTACAAAGTACGTATGGGCGGCGTGCAGATGCCTCCCATGCAGACCCTGCTGAACGATAAGCAAATTCAGGACATCAGCGCGTTCGTGGTCGCAGGCTTGCCGGCACGGTAGCCCCGCGGTGAACTTCAGTCGTTCCTGCATGGCTTGAATCTGGGGGCCGCGGCTCAAGTATTCTGCGGCCATGGCTACTCTATCCGTACTCGACCTGTCGCCGATCCCGGTGGGCAGTGACGCCGCGCAGTCCCTGCGCAATTCGCTCGACCTTGCCCAGCACGCGGAGCGGTGGGGTTATCGCAGGTTCTGGCTCGCCGAACATCACAGCATGCCGGGCATCGCGAGCGCGGCCACGGCGGTTGTGATCGGTCACGTTGCGGCGGGCACGTCGACCATCCGGGTCGGGGCGGGCGGCATCATGCTGCCGAATCATTCGCCGCTGACGGTGGCCGAACAATTCGGCACGTTGGAATCGTTGTTCCCAGGTCGGATCGATCTGGGATTGGGGCGCGCGCCAGGATCGGATCAGGCCACGGCCCGTGCGCTACGCCGCACGCTCAATTCGGATCCGGATGCGTTTCCGCAGGATGTGCTGGAGCTGATGGCGTACTTCGGGCCGTTGCAGGAAGGTCAGCGAGTGCAGGCAGTGCCGGGGCAGGGATTGAATGTTCCTCTCTGGATTCTTGGGTCCAGCCTGTTTGGTGCGCAGGTGGCGGCGGCCTTGGGCCTGCCGTTCGCGTTCGCCTCGCATTTCGCCCCCGCGCAGATGATGCATGCGTTGGAAATCTATCGGGCGCGCTTCAAGCCGTCGCAGTATCTGGACAAGCCTTACGCGATGGTGGGGTTCAATGTATTCGGCGCGGATACGGATGAGGAAGCGAAGGTGCTCGTGACCTCGATGCAGCAGGCGTTTGTGAATCTGCGCTCCGGTACGCCGAAGAAATTACAGCCGCCGGTGCCGGGGTATTACGAAAATCTGCATCCGCACGATCGGTCGATTCTGGACGAGGTATTGACCTGCTCGGCGATCGGCTCGCCCGAGACGGTGCGTCGTGAGTTGAAGGCGTTTGCAGAAGTCACGGGCGCGGACGAAATCATCGTCGCGTCCATGGTCTACGATCATGCTGCGCGCTTGCGGTCGTATCAGATCGCAGCGGAGGCGAATGCGACCCTGGGCTAGCGCTGGCCCGGGTATTTCATCGCGCCGAGGCGGGCCAGCATCTTCGACAGCTCTTCGGGGCTGATATAAAAATACTCACAAACGCGACCCCATAGCATCGGGGTCGGTACGTTGTGGTCGCCGCGCTCCTTCTGCGTCTCGTGGAGCACATACAGCACGATTCGTTCCTTGCGGGTCAGGCCATCGCGGACGTCGGGGATATCGTCGTAACTCATTGCTGTTTGCCGCGCAGAGGCGCAAGGTATGCGGTAAATCGATTGCCGGGGGAAGCCGCATGGACACGAAGCCCGCGACTGCCGTCGACCCGAAGTCGTTCCAGACCTTCGAGGAATTTTATCCCTTCTACCTCAGCGAGCACAGCAATCGCACCTGTCGGCTGTTGCACTTCATCGGTTCGACCCTGGCGCTCGGTTGCCTGGTGCTGCTGATCGGCACGGGCGACGGTTATTGGCTGCTGGTGGGTCTGTTGTGCGGGTACGGCTTCGCCTGGATCGGCCATTTCGCCTTCGAGAAGAACAAGCCGGCGAGCTTCAGCCGCCCCCTCTACAGCTTCCGCGGCGATTGGGTGATGTATCGGGATATCTGGGCCGGCAAAATCAAGATCTGAGTTACAGCTGAGTCGTCTTGCTCCGCAGGGCCGCGGCCTTCACGGCCTTTCTGATTCGCACATAGGATCCGCAGCGGCAAATGTTGGTCATGGCCGCGTCGATGTCGGCGTCGCTGGGATGGGGCGTGCGTTCGAGCAAGGCGACGGCGGACAGGATCTGGCCACCCTGGCAATAGCCGCATTGAGGCACATCGGTTTCGATCCAGGCCTGCTGCACTGGATGCAGATGTTGTTCGTCGCGCGCCAGGCCTTCGATGGTGACGATGGACAGGCCCTTCGCGTCGGTCAGGCGCATCAGGCAGGAGCGGACGACGCTGCCGTTGGCGAGCACCGTGCAAGCGCCGCACTGTCCGATGCCGCAGCCGAACTTCGTGCCTTTGAGTCGCAAGTCCTCGCGCAAGAACCACAACAGCGGCATGTCTGCCTTGTCATCGGGCGCGGCGACCGGTTGGCGGTTCAGGGTGAATTCGATGGGCATGGGTTCGCTCAGATTTTGAAGCTGGCCGCGATGGGCATGCGACGCACTCGTTTACCGCAGGCCGCGAAGATGGCATTCGCCAGCGCCGCGCCGGCGGGCGCGAGTGGCGGTTCGCCGACGCCGGTCGGGTCGTAACCGCTGTCGACGATTTCGACTTCGATGGACATCGGCGCCTCGCGCAGGCGCATCCAGCGCAAGGTGTTGAAGTTATCGTTGACGACGCGGCCTGCGCTGACCTGAACATCGTTGAACAGCGCCGCGTTCAGTCCGTCGACGAAGCCGCCTTCCATTTGCGAGCGGATGTGATTCGGGTTGATGGCGAAACCGCAGTCGATCGCACCCCAGGCGCGCAGGATCTTCAGCTCATCGGTGTCGCCGACGCTGACTTCCAGCACGCACGCTGCATAAGTGCCGAATGTGAAGTGGCCGGCGATGCCCAGCCCCGTGCCCTTGGGGCGTGGACGTTTCCAATCCGCGAGCCGTGCGGCGGCTTCATAACACTTCGCCATGCGGCCGGAATGAATGCTCTTCGCCGCCCAGTTCTTGATTTCATATTCCCGATACGGTTGCAGCCATTGCAAACGAAACGCGAGTGGATCCTGGCCAGTTGCGTGCGCCAGTTCGTCGAGCATGGACTCGGTTGCGAAAGCCCATTGCAACTGAGTGGGCGCGCGCCATGGGCCGCAGGGAATGTTCGAAGTAGCAGCGAACTGCTCGACGCGATAGTTCGATACGACCTTCGCGGGAAAATAGTCGCTGGCCTCGGGTCGGCCGCGGGTTTGGGCTTGGCGATGCTGCCATCCGACGATGCGCTTGTCCTTGATCGCTGCCCGCACGCGCATTACGGCGGCGGCATCGAAGAAATCGCGCTGAATCTCATCTTCGCGCGTCCAGGTGACTTTGACTGGCCCTTTGATCCGATGGCTCAACGTCACGGCTTCGCGGATGAAGTCGAGCTCGCTGCGTCGGCCGAAGCCGCCGCCCATGCGTTTGCCGATGACTTTGACCTTCAATGCATCGATGCCCGCGATGAGTTCGACCTCGCGGGCGATCCAATGCGGAACCTGATGGCCGGCGATGACAGTGGCGCTATCGCTGCGAACGTCGGCAATGCAGTTGTGCGGCTCCATGCACGCATGCGCGAACAGCGGTTTCTCGTACGTGTGATCGAGCACCAGATCGGCGGTGGCGAACGCGGCGTCCACGTCGCCGTCATCGACGAGTTTGTTTGCTACGCCGTTGCCGGCGACCAGGCGATGAAACTCCTGGATCTGCTGAGTCGAGTCGTCGGTGGTGGCATTCTTCCATTGAGCTTGCAGCGCTTTGCGACCTTGCATCGCGGCCCACAGGCTGTCCGCGAGCACGGCAATTCCCGCTGCCAGGACTTGCGCATCGCCGCCCGGCCAATGGTCTTCGACTTTGCGCGGCAGCTCGATGATGTGGCGGACGCCGGGAATCGCCAGCGCGGCATCCTTGTTGTAGCTCGCGATCTCTGCGTGGAGCGCCGGTGCGCGCTCGATCACTGCCTGCAACGCGTTGGGATAATCCTCGTCGATGGCGAACAGCGGGCGTCCCATCACGATGTCGCGAATGTCCACGACGCCCGCGTCCTTGCCCATGATGCGATAGTCGGCGCGTTGTTTGAGCTCGATCTGCTCGGGTTGAACCTGGCGGCTGGCAGCCTTGGCGGCGAGTTCGCCATAGCTGAGGCGACGGTCGCCGTTCGGGTCGATGACAAAGCTATCCCGGGCGATCAACGTGTCTGCCGGTACCTGCCACCGGGCCGCCGCTTCTTCCAACAGCATCCGGCGAACAGTCGCGCCTGCGCGGCGCATGTAATCCCAGTTGTTTCGGACGGTCTGACTGCCGCCGGCGCTGGATTGACCGAACTCGTAGGCGACCTCGCCTGTGTCGTTCCGGATCATCCGGACGGGCTCGTCTTTGGTGACCGTCACCCGCGACCAGTCCAGGTCCATTTCATCGGCCAGGATCATCGGGCCGGTGGTCCGCATGAACTGGCCCATCTCCATGACCGGCGACATGAGCTCGGCGGTGTTGTCCGGATGCAGCGTCAAATAGACGCACCAGGCGGATGACGCCCCCGCCGTTCGCGCAGCCAGCGACGAACGGGGAGGCAGGGGGATCGAAATCAGCAGCGCGCCGGCGGCGGAGAGCGACGCTTTCAGAAAACTACGACGGTCCAGATGAGTCGCTGTGGCCGGCGGGCGCATGACGGGCGGGCTCTCCTTGGCGGTGAGCCCATTGAAGCGAGGGCGCGCGAGGCCCGCGAGCGAAATGTGATGACCGAGGGCGCGATGTGACGAATGGGAGGCGTCCGAGGGACGAATGGCCGGCCTTGGGACGAACGTCCGGGGCTGTTATTCCGCCGGGCGGTAGCGCTGCAGGGCTTGTTTGTGCTTTTTGCTCATGGGCAGAGCCTGGCCGCCGCGCAATTGCACGGTGCCGTTGCCCGAGGGCTGGGTCTTGATGCGCTCGATTTCGTCCCGCCGGACCAGATGGCAGCGATGGATGCGGATGAAATCGGTGGCGGGCAGCAAGTCCTCGACCTGCTTCAACGTGGCGCGCATCAGATAGCGCTGACCGCGCTCGACGATCTCGACATAGTTGCCGGCGGCGCTGACGCACTCGATGCGACTGATCAGGATCAAACATTGGTCGGCGCCCTTGCTGACCAGCAGGGCGTCTTGCCCGGCCGCGGCCG
This sequence comes from Steroidobacter agaridevorans, assembly GCF_009932555.1. Classification (GTDB taxonomy): domain Bacteria; phylum Pseudomonadota; class Gammaproteobacteria; order Steroidobacterales; family Steroidobacteraceae; genus Steroidobacter; species Steroidobacter agaridevorans. The sequence goes on along the minus strand of NZ_BLJO01000011.1, from coordinate 224,735 downwards.
GCTCGGGCTCCGGCGTCAGGGGCGCCGGTTCGAGCTCAATAGCCGGCGCGACATCGACGCTCTCGGTCAGCGCTCGCCGATCTCTCAAGAAGACGTGCCAGACCAGATACACGACGCCGACGACTGCCACATAACGGGGCAGAAATATCATCAGGCTGGTCGCCGCATCCCGTGCGTTCGTCAGCAAATCGATGGCGACCGGCACGGCGGTCGACAGGAACACCACAATCGCGACCAGTGCGACGAATTCGACCGCCCGGTCGTGCCATTTGGTGGAGTACTTACGAAGCGTCGCGAAGATCACGGGCGTGGTCACGAGCCAGACGCCCCAGTTCTTGAAGACTTCGGTAATCGAGATTGCGGATGCCCGCTCCGCCGGGATGTTGTCCACGATGACCTGGTAGGCCATGCAATAGCACGTCAGCAGGGCGATGAAGCCGCCCCAGCCGATCAACGAGGTCTTGAAGTCGCTCCGCAGCGGCCAGGCTGCGTCACGGGGCAGATGAAGCGTTCGAGCCGACACGGCGAGTCTCCCTGACCGATCGGAAATAATGCCGAAATTAACATAGCCGGCGGCCGGATGAAGCAACGCACCGGTCGCTAGTGATGACTTTCGCGGCGTTATTTTGTTCCGTGTCGTGGTGGCGCTGGCGTTGCGGCCAGCGCCACCCGGAGCATCAGGTGCTCGAAAGTTGTTCCGGGGGGAACGCCTGGCGCTGGCCGTCGAGCTTGTGCACGACGCCCCGGCGCATGACGAAGTTGACGTTCTCGAGGCGGGTCACATCTTCGAGCGGGCTGGCGCCGACGGCGATGATGTCCGCGTCCTTACCCGGCGCCAGCGAGCCGATGCGGGCTTCCTGTCCCAGCAGGGCGGCTGCATCGAGAGTCGCAGAGCGGATCGCGGCGGCGGGCGTCATGCCTGCCTGCACCAGCAGCGCAAACTCCTTCGCATTCTTCGCGTGGTCGCCGACGCCCGAGTCGGTGCCGAACGCAATCTTCACACCGTCTTTGATCGCGGCCGCGGTGTTCTTCGCGTGGCTGGCGACGGCTTCCTGAGCTTTGAGCAAGGTGTTCTGCGAGCGAGCGCCGGCTTGCGCCTGAGCCAGAGCGGCGTGCGGGGCCACCATGGTCGGGACGAACCAGGCATTGCGCTTCTTGAACAGTGCGTTCGTGGTCGCGTCGGTGTACGTGCCGTGCTCGATCGAGTCGACGCCGGCTTCGAGCGCCGCCTTGATGCCGTTATTGCCGTGAGCGTGCGCGGCCACCTTGCGACCGAACATGTGCGCGGTGTCGACGATGGCCTTCATCTCGTCAGCAAACATTTGCTGATTCAGGCCGCCGGCGATGTTGCTGTTGACGCCGCCGGTCGCGGCGAACTTGATCACGTCCGCCCCTTGAGAGATCTGCGCACGGACGGCGCGGCGACAATCGTCTGCACCGTTGCAGGTGTTGTTGGCGTGCTCATGCACCATTTCGGCGATGTCACGATTGGTGTTGTTGGATGAATCGCCGTGGCCGCTGGTGATGGAGATGCTGCGTCCTGCGACATAAAGCGTCGGACCGGCCAGCACGCCGTTGTTGATGCCATCGCGCAGCGCCGTGACGCTGTGGACGTCGGAGCCGAGGTCGCGCAGCGTCGTGAAGCCGGCTTCGAGCGTGCGGCGTGCGTTGTCGATGCCGATGACGAAGCTGTCTTCCACATCGCGATTGTTCTGCTCGATGCGGGCGCGCATCTTGTTATCGTCGTTGAAGATGTGAACGTGCATGTCGATCAGGCCCGGCAGCACGAACTGTTTGCTCAGATCGACCAGCTTCGCGCCCCCTTCCGGTGCAACGAAGCCATCGCGGATCGCTTCGATCTTTCCATCGCGCACGATCAGCGTCGAGTTGCCGCGGGGCGCGGCGTCCGGCCGATCGAGCAGTGTCCCAGCGTGGATATAAACAACTTTACCGATGGGGGTCGGCGCCTGAGCTGTGCTCGACACCGAGCTCAGCAGGGCCATGGCGCCGGCCAGTGCCAGGGAGGATCGAGACAGAAGCGATCGATGCATGTTTTGAGTCCTTGTAGGAGAGCGCGAAGCGGCCGATCTTAGGCAACGGCTGCGGGGTCATCCAGTTCGCCGGAACCCGTCCCTGGCGATTGCATAGCTCATGCACGAAACTGCCGGATCGCGGTGAATTGTGACGTGCCGGGTCAGGTCGCCGCCGTTGGCTTGCCAGATCTTGGGCCCGGGGGGAACATCCGAGTCAGGGTTCCGACGTCGTCCGAATGGAGTCCAACCGTGAAATTGTTCATCGGGTGCGTGTTCATCGCGGCAATGCTGGTGTTGGGCGCTGCCGAGGGCGACGAAGTCCACGTTGTCCAGCAGGGGGTCGATATCGATTCCCGGCAAGAAACCCCCGCTCGGCAAGAGGAGCTGGCGGCCAAGGTCATCGCCCTGGCGGAATCCGCGAGTGTCGAGTCGACCGGTTACGTGGAGTGCGAAAAGCGTTGGAAGAAAACGCTCTCCCAGCCCAGATTCGTGCACGCCTTGTTCGATCCGGCGCGCGACGTGAAGCTGATGGTGGCGTACCACCGGACACACCAGTTCACGCCGGTGAATGAGATCCGCATCGTGTTGTCGGAGCGCGGCTGGACGGATCACATCCTGGTGCGCGTCGGCTCGCAGATTCGCGCCGTCACCAAGTACTCGCCCTGCAGGATGGCCGAGCTGATCGTGGGCGCGAAACTGCGCACGTCGACGCAGGAGCACGCTGAATTGCTCAGTGGCTACTGCGTCGACCCCAAATGATTCAAATGCTGCTGAACACGCGCACGCGGTGGCGGTGATAAGGCAGCACTTCGAGCACTTCGCCATCCCGCAGGCGCTGTTGAATGCCGCGCCACCACTCGGCGGTCATGATTTCGCCGTGGACCTTCAGGAACACTTCCTTGAGGTGTGCGTCGAAGCCGAGGAATTGCATGAACGTTTCCGGGAACACGTCGTTGTCGTTGACGTGGAACCAGGCCTCGGCGCGCATGTCGTCTTCGTCGAACTTCGATTGCGGCACGTCTCGGAAGCGGCAATCGGTGACGGCGCACAGCTCGTCGTAGTCGTAGAAGATCACGCGAGCGTGGCGCGTGACGCCGAAGTTCTTCAGCAGCAAGTCGCCGGCGAAGATGTTCGTGACAGCGAGGTCGCGGATGCACTGGCCGTAGTCGAGCACGGCCTTCTCGGCGTCTTCGCGCGAAGCATTGCGGATGTACAGATTGAGCGGCGTCATGCGGCGCTCGATGTACACGTGATCCATGATCACGTCGCCATCTTCGAAGTGCACCGTGTTGCCGGCTTCATCCTGCAGCTCGGCGACCAGCTCCTTCGAGAAGCGGGCCGCGGGGAACTTCAAGCGTTTGAATTCCTGCGCGTCGACCAGCCGGCCGGCGCGGTCGTGCTTGAAGACCATTTCGTATTTCTTCTGCACTTCTTCGCGCAGGATGTTCTTCGGATAGGCGAAGCGATCCCGGATGATCTTGAACACCACGTCGAACGACGGTAGCGTGAAACAGATCATCACCAGGCCCTTGTCGCCCGGCGCGTGCACGAACTGGTCGTCGCTCTTCTGCAAATGTTTGAAGAGCTCGCGATAGCGCTCGGTCTTGCCCTGCTTGGCGCGGCCGAGCACTGTGTACAGCTCGCTCACCGGCTTGCGCGGCAGAATGCTCTTCAGGAACACGATGGCCTGGCCGACATGCGCCAGGTCCGCATGGAAGTACGAGCGCGTGAAGCTGAACAGGATGCTGACGGTGCTCTCGTCCATCATCACCGCATCGATGCGCACGCCGCTCTCGGTGTTTTGCAGAGCCAGCACGAAAGGCAGCTGCCAGCCCGGCCCGGAGATGCGGCCGACCAGGTACGCACGGGTCATCTGAAAGAACACGGTGCGGATGATTTCGATCTGCTCGACCTGCAGCGGCGGCTTGGAGGCATCGGCATCCACTTCGCATTGGGCGCGCACTTCGTTGCTGATCGTGCGGACGCTGCGGTCGAAGTCGACATACGGGGTGCGGAAGCGGAAGTCCGCGAGCACTTCCTCAAACAGCAGCTCGAGCGAGCCGCGGTTCACATAAACGTTTGTTTCGATCGCGGAGGTGACGGAGGCGATGGGATCCAGATCCAGCGCGACGAACTCCACCGCCGGATCGACGCCGATCGTGCCGAACGTGCGACGGGTGACGGAGTTGAAAAAGGTCTTGTCGAATTCCAGGTCGGGCAGGGCGTCGATCAGCTCGGTGAAGCGGCGCTTGATGCTGCTCCAGAGCGCGCGCTCGGTGACATCGTCGCCGAGCCGTGCCTGCATCTGGTGCACGGCGCGATCGACGCATTTGTCATAGAGCTCAATACGCTCGACGGCATCGCGCAGGCTGCCGCGCCAGTCGCGAGCTTCGAACTTCTGGGGCGCCCGCCGCGTGATGGAACGGTATTCCGCGTTGTAATCCGCGAACGATTGGACCAGCGCGCCTGCGCATGTATCGACCAATGCGTCACGAGAAAGAACGGAAGCGGATGATGCTGACATATTCAATGGGTCCTTGAAGATGTCTGAGATATTAGCGCGCCGCTATGCAGGCGCGACAGCCGGTTAGGTGGGAAGTCCGGCGGGAAGCGCCCTCTCCGGTGGGAGAGGGCGACCCTTAAGCGAGGAATAAGCATTCCCCTGCGAGGGGATGCTTATAGGGACGTCACAGATTCCGAATCAAAGCGTCGCCGAATTCGGAGCACTTCACTTCCTTGGCGCCTTCCATCAAGCGTGCAAAGTCGTAAGTGACCGTCTTCTGGGCGATGGTCTTGTCCATGGCGCTGATGATGGCGTCGGCCGCTTCGGTCCAGCCCATGTAACGCAGCATCATTTCGCCGGAGAGAATCACCGAGCCCGGGTTCACCTTGTCGAGATTCGCGTACTTCGGCGCCGTGCCGTGCGTCGCTTCGAACACCGCGTGGCCGGTCACATAGTTGACGTTGCCGCCTGGCGCGATGCCGATGCCGCCGACCTGCGCGGCCAGCGCATCCGACAGATAGTCGCCGTTCAAGTTCATGGTGGCGATCACGTCGAACTCTTCGGGGCGCGTCAGCACCTGCTGCAGCGTGATGTCGGCGATCGCGTCCTTGATGATGATCTTGCCGGCCTTCTTGGCCGCATCCTGCTCTTCGTTCGCGGCCTTCTCGCCCTTGGCGGCCTTGGTGCGCTCCCACTGATCCCAGGTGTAGGTCTGGGCGGCGAACTCTTTCTCCGCCAGCGCATACGCCCAGTTACGGAACGCGCCTTCCGTGAACTTCATGATGTTGCCCTTGTGCACGATCGTCACGCTCTTGCGCTTGTTGACGATGGCGTACTCGACGGCGGCACGGAACAGACGCTCGGTGCCTTCCTGCGACACCGGCTTCAGGCCGATGCCCGAAGTCTCGGGGAAGCGGATCTTCGCGTACTGCTTCGGGAACGCGGCCTTGAAGGCTTCCAGGAACTTCTTGTTGTCCGGCGAGCCGGCTTCGAATTCGATGCCGACGTAGATGTCTTCGGTGTTCTCGCGGAAGATCGTCATGTCGACGCGGTCCGGAGTGCGCACCGGCGAAGGCACGCCCTTGAACCAGCGCACCGGGCGCAAGCACACGTACAGATCCAGCATCTGACGGAGCGCGACGTTCAACGACCGGATGCCGCCGCCGATCGGCGTGGTCAGCGGGCCCTTGATGGACACGAGGTAGTCGCGGCACGCCTGGACGGTTTCGTCCGGCAGCCAGGTATTGAACATGTCGTTCGACTTCTGACCGGCGTACACCTCCATCCAATGGATTTTGCGCTTGCCGCCATAAGCCTTTTGCACGGCTGCGTCCATCACGCGCACCGAGGCGCGCCAGATGTCCGGACCGGTGCCGTCACCCTCGATGAAAGGGATGATGGGTTGATCGGGAACGTTGAGCTTGCCGTTCTGGATGGTGATTTTCTGCCCCTGCGGGGGCACGTTCAGTTTTACTGCGGTCGACATCGACGAACTCCGTGGAGCTGGTTCGTAAGAAGGATAGTTGCCGGTATTTTGGGGGCCGGCATGCTATCACAACCGGGTGGGGCGCGGCCGGGCTCGGGACGGCCGTGTGCGCTCAGGCTGACATTCAGAAATTCACGGTCGCGGTCACGCCGTTGCCGGCATTTTCCAGTCGGATCGCCCAGCCATAGCGCTCGCAAATGCGCCGGACCAGGTACAGGCCCATGCCGTGGCCGCCGGGATGCGACGTAAAGCGCGGCGGGATGTTTTCCAGCTGGCCGGCGGGCAGGGCGCCGGCGTTGCTGACCACCAGTTCGCGGCCCTGAGAACGGCACAGGATCTCGCTGCCCGTGCCGTGCTGGACGGCGTTGCGCACCAGGTTGCCCAGGGTCATGGCGACCATGCTTTCCGGGGCCGCGACCCGCAACGGCCCGCCACGAAGCTCGACGACGATGTGCTTTTCTGGTGCAACACTGCGCTGGTCCTCGACCACGCGCGCCAGGACCGCATAGACATCGCAAGTCGTCTCGGCCGGCGCGATGAGCTGGGGCTCGCGCGACAAGGCCAGCAGCGCGTCGGTGAATTCAGTCATCTCCCGCACGGCGCGTTGAATGCGGGCGAGGGCCTTGGCCGCGCCTGGCCGGCCGGCGGTCTGCGTTTCGAGTAGCTCGACCGCTCCGCGCATGACCGCGAGCGGCGTGCGCAATTCGTGGCTGGCGGTGGCCGTGAACGATTGCTCGCGTTCGACGAAGCCGTCGAGCCGTTCCATGAAGGTGTCGATGGAGCGGGCGATCGGCTCGAGCTCGTTGCCCGCGAACTGCGCGCCGATGCGGACGTGTCGCTGGCCTGGATCGATCTGCGTGAGTCGATCGGCGAGCACGGTCACCGGCTCCACCAATCGGCGCGAGATCGCGGTGGCCGCGAGGCCGGCCACGATGACGACGCCGACCACGCCGAGCCCCAGCACGAACAACGCAATCCTTTCCTGCACGACGTAGCTGGTCACGTCGTAAGTGATATACAGCCGGCCGAAGTTGCCATCGCGCACCAGCACGTCGAGCAAACGTTTGCCCGAGCGCACGCGATGCATTTCGCCGGGCTTGAGCATGGCGATGTGCCGCGGCAGCTCGGCGAGATCGCTCGATCGATAAATACTCAGGCGCGCGGAGCGCAGGGGCTCGGCGCCTCGATCCGCATGCAGGCGCTGTTCGAAGTGCGTCAGCTCTTCGGAAAGCAGATCGAGCGTGATGTTTCTTTTGAGGCGCTCGTCGGCGAGATAGGCCCAGGCGCTCAGGATCAAGCCCGCGCCGGCGAGCAGCGCGATCATCGTCCCCGCGATGCGTGCGCGCAGGCTGAGCTGCGCGAACCACTCGCCCGCCCTACGGACGAGGCGGTTCCGCCGAAAGTCGATAACCGGTGCCATGGACGGTATGTAACAACTTGGTCGTGAAGTTCTTGTCGATGGCCGTGCGCAGCGCATGCATGTGGGCGCGCAGGAAGTCTCCCTGCGGCGGCTGATCGCCCCACAGTTCCTTCTCCAGCTCCTGGCGCGTGACCACGCGATGCGAGTTCTGTAACAGCACGATCAACAAACGTCGGGTGGTTGGATTGAGCTTGATGCGTTCGCCGCCGCGCTCGGCTTCGAGCGTGTCCAGATCGAATGTGAGATCGCCGACGGTCAGCAGACGCTGCGCCGGGGGCACGTTGGCGCGACGGAGCAGCGCCTTCAGGCGCACGTCCAGCTCGGCGAGCGAGAACGGCTTGACCAGGTAATCGTCGGCGCCGGCTTCGAAGCCTTCGATCTTGTCCTGGAGCGTGTCCTTCGCCGTCAGCATCAGCACCGGCACGCGCGTGTGGCCGGCCTGGCGCAGCTGACGGCACAGCGACAAGCCGTCCATGCCGGGCAGCATCAGGTCGAGCACGATCGCGTCGTACGGCTGATTCAGCGCCAGTTGCAGCCCGCGATCGCCATCGAGCACATGCTCGACAGTGTCGCCGGTCGCCTCGAAGAACTCGGCGATGTTGGCGGCGATGTCACGGTGGTCTTCGATCAGCAGCAGGCGCATGGGACGAAATATCGGCGGTTGCAACGACACATAGCTGTCACATTGTACGGGAACGCGGCCGGCTGCCGGGAAATACCTAGAAAACCGCTGCGAAATCACACAACTGTCACGCCGGCGTCAAGGCTTCGCAGCACTCGGAGCGCAAATTGACACTGCGCGAAGGTATCGCGCGAGTAGCCCAGCAAAAGTCACGCCTTTTGATGGGCGTATCGAAAGGGCCTCGGCCGCTTTCGATCATAGGAGCAGTTGCCATGACTACCGCACGTGTGGACGGAATATTTCGCCGGGTCGACGCGTACGAATACGCGTGGTGCCTGCGTCTGAACCGGGGTTGCCAGCAGCGGCGCTTCGTCCGTGACCTGTTCGCCGCGGTCAGCAAGCTCGGCGACGGCGTGTTCTGGTACGTCCTGATCTTCCTGTTGCCGGCGATCTACGGCGAAACGGCCGTGATGCCTTCCGTGCGCATGGCTGTGGTCGGCATCGTCGGCGTGCTGCTGTACAAGTATCTCAAGTCGCGGCTGGTGCGCGAGCGTCCCTATATTTCGCTCGCCGGCATCGTGCCGGGTACGCCGGCGCTGGACCGCTACAGCTTTCCGTCGGGCCACACGCTGCACGCGGTGAGCTTCACGATCCTGGCCATCTCCAGTTTCCCGGAGCTGGCCTGGTTGTTGGTGCCGTTCGCCACGCTGGTGGCGGCGTCACGCGTAGTGCTGGGCCTGCACTACCCGACCGATGTGGCCGCTGGCGCCATCATCGGCGCGACCCTGGCCATGGTCAGCATGGTGGCGTTCCCGGTCGTTTGATTGAGAGTTCGGATGGGAGCCTTGGTGGCTCGCGTCGCCGGGACCGACCTGCCTCCTTCCGGCACCGGGCGCCCGCCGGAGCGCAGTGCGCTCCTCGGGTCACGTCCATGATGAGCCCTGCTGTTGTGGCCCCATCCCTGTGCCACAAAGCTGCCGGAAGGAGGTAGGTCGCTCCCGACGCCGCCGAAACGTCAGCTGCGCATTGGCGCGTGACTCAGCTCCGACCCAAGAGGATGGCTCTTCATCCCATGCGAAACCTCTTGGCGTTCTCGGACGGAACTCAATACTTCGCGTAACTCTTCTCTTCGACGATCTTCGAACCGAGCTTGGTGTTGATCGTCTTCTTCACCGCCGCGCGTTCGTCGTTCCTGATGTACACGGCGCGAGCCAGCTCGATGAATTGCTGATCGAATTGCTTCTGACGCTCCTTGTCGCGGATGTCGTCCTCGATGTCCCAGAGCTTCTTGTTCACGTCGCGCAGCTGTTTCCACTCGGCGTCGATGTCAGTCGTGGCGTGAGGTGAATTGCGCCAGGTCTCCTGGAGCAGTTGCAGCTCCACTTTGACGTTGGCCAGCTTGGTGGCGTCGCTGATGTTGGCGGCTTTGATCTCCAGGATGGTGATCTTGTCGATCAGCTCGCCCGGCGAAATGGGAACTTTGATTTCGGTGCTCATGGTGAACTCTCAGGCCGGACCCCAATAGCCCAGGCGCTTGCGGATTTTGATCTTACGCCACCAGTTGCCCGGTTTCGGCTTGCGATTGCGGGCGCCGGCGGCGATGAAGTCGTCCACCGCGTCGAGCACGCGTTCGCTGGAGCGGCCGTCGCGGTACGGGTGGATGGAATCGGCGTATTCACGGATCGCCTGCATCAGCTCCGGCGGCCGCGACAGCGCACGCTCGATGGAAGGCAGCAGCTGGTCCGGCGAATCGATGTCGATCAATTGCGGACCGGGCCGGCGGTTCTTGAACGTCACGACCGGCTTGTAGGTCAGCAGGAATTCGTTGAGCGCGGACGAGGTGTCGGAAATCATCATGTCGACCTGCGGGAACAGGTCGAGGATGTTGTCCTCGGTGGCGAAGCGGAGATATTCGTTCTCCAACGCCTTGTACATGGCAACCGTCTCGGGCGCGCTCTTCGGATGCAATGTCACGATCCAGCGCCAACGTCCGGTGCGCGACATGTCACGGATGTTGTCGTAAAGGATGGGCGCCGCACTCCACGAAGGCGAGAACGTCGAGTGATACAGGATCACGGGCTGTGCGCGCACCGGCGGCGGCTCGGGCGAGCCATGCTCGCGCATGAACGGATCGAGCTTGGGCCAGCCGGTTTCCTTCACGGCGAAATGTCCCAACTCGTGCGACTTCTCGGTGAACGCCTGTGTGTCGCGCGCGCCGGTCGTGCAGTACAGATCGAAGAAGCCGCGAATGTATATATGACGCGGCTTGCCGGCATCGAAGCCGTGGAACACTTCGACCTTTACGCCCGGAAAGAAATGCGGCACGGCATTGCTGGAGGTGAGCACCGCGATCGGCGCGAACTCACGCACCTCGCGCGTCGTGCGAAGGAACGTTTCATTCGATCGCAGCTCTTCGGCGCCCGGGCCGTCGAAGAACCAGGCGGCTTTGTGTCCGCGCGCCCAGATCGCTTCCTGCAGAGGGCGCAAGATGGCGAGCGCGTAACGCTCCGAACCGTATAAGAGGTAATGTTTGCTCATCATATAAAATTCGGGATCGGGCATCCTGCCACGACCCTCATGCGAGCGGTCAAAAAGGCGTGACTTTTTGTCGCTCGCCGCCGCCAATGGCGGCGGGGTACATCCATGTACCCGTGGTGCTCTGTAGAAAATGTTCGGTTCACGGGTCTAGTCCGTATCCATGCAACAGCTCCGCAGCCATGTCTTTCGACTCGGGATTGCGGCGCATCTCGTAATAACGCATGCGCTTGTACGCTGCGTACGTCGCCGCCGTCTGCGACACGACGAAACCGCGCCAGCCATCCAGGAACGCCAGTCGCAGGAAGTAGTCCTTGATGAACGCGCTCAAATAAACAAACGGCGTCAGCCACATGTTCACCGGCTTGCCGCGATCCAGCCAGTCGCGCGCCTTCAACTCGGCATAGCGCAGCGTCTTGAGCTGCTTGTGCACCAGGGTCGGGTTGTTCAAATGAATGAACGGGTGCTTGAGGGTCGCGGCAGGGCCTTCGAAGCGCAGCGACTCATGCACTCGCACGTCGGTCCAGCGCGCGCGGCCGCGATGATAGAGGCGGCCCATGCGCTCGCCAACCATCGGTCGATACCAGCGCATCGGTGCGCCCATGTACCAGGTCTGCCGCCGCAGAATCGCGCCGGCGTTCGACGACTGCATGAGTTGGGGCAGGCGTTCGCGCAGCTCGCGGGCCAGCTCGGGCGACAAGGCTTCGTCGGCATCGAGCACCAGGATCCAGTCATGGCTGGCCTGGGTGCTGGCGAAATTGCGCTGCGGTCCGAAGCCCAGCCAGTCCTGATGGACCACCCGGGCGCCATGGCGCTCTGAGACTGCCTGCGTGCCGTCGGTGCTGCCCGAGTCGATCACCAGTTTTTCCGCAGCGAACGGCACGCTGTCCAGGCAGCGGGCGATCGCGGACGCTTCGTTGCGCGCGATGATCAGGAGCGTAATGGGCAGCTTCGGGAGCTGGCTGGGGTCGACGGCCATGTCGCCAGTTTCGCAGCGCGCGTGAGGTGGGGCAATAAGCGGGTTATTTCTTGTGCCGCGCCAGGCTCAGCAGCAGCGAGTGCATTTTCTTGATCACGTCGTCCGGGGTGATCAGGTCCATCACGCCGGGCCGCTCGATCTTGGTCGTCCAGGGGATCTCGGCGGCGGCCTTGCCCAACAACCGTTTTGCCGCGAGGTCGTATTTGTCGACGCACCACTGACGGCTCAAATAAGGGCCGCTGCGCGCCGGATTGGTCGCTGCATACAAGCCGATCACGGGGATGCCGGCAGCGGTGCCCATGTGCGCCGGGCCGGAATCGGGCGTGATCAGCAGCGTCGCGCGTTCCAGGGTCGCGAAGAATTGCAGCAGCGTGTCCTGCCCGATGGTGTTCAGGCATTGCTGCTTCATGAGGCTCACGATCTGCTCGCCGGTGCGCCGCTCGATTTCGCTAGGCCCGCCGCACAGAACCACCCGCAAGCCCAGCGACGCGACTGCATAGTCCGCGACCTCCGCGTAGTACTCGGGCCGCCAGTTGCGCAGCTGATGGCTGGAGCAGGGGCTGATGATGACGGTGTTGCCGGGCTCGGGAATGACCCGGTTGGCATAGGCGACCGCGTCGTCGCTGAGGGGAATATCCCAGCGCAGCAGCCGGTCATAAACATCGAACTTCTCGGCGAAGCCGAACAAGCTGTCCATCACGTGCTGGCGCGCTGCCGGCGCGATGCTCAGGTTGGTGAACAGCCATTGCATCTCGCGGGCGCGGCTGCGATCGAAGCCAAGCCGGATTTTCGCGGGAATGGCGGTCGAGAGAATGCTCGCGCGCAGCGACAGCTGCATATGCATGAGCACGTCGAAGCGCCGGCCGCGCAGCTGTTCTTTCAGCTTGGCGCGTGCTTTCAGCGTGCCCTCGCGCTTGTCCACCACGATGAACTCGATATCGGGCAGATGGCCGAACAGCTTCGCTTCCAGACGGCCGATCACCCAGGTGAAGCGGGTGTTCGGCCAGGCCCCCTGCAAAGTGCGGATGACCGGCAGCACGTGGCAGGTATCGCCGATCGCCGAGAGCCGCAGGATGCAGACGCTGGCAGGTGGATGAGTGTCGTTATACATTGCTGTCCGAATGACCGACGAGCAATTCATCGCCACCGCCGGCGGCGGCATCCTATACGACGCCTCGCGTCTAAGTAAGCCGGACGAAGAATTGTTCTCGCGATCTCACTGGGCGTCGCTGGGCGCGTTGGAGGAGATCGCCGGCGGTCGCAGCTCGATTGCCGTGTTGAACGTCGCGGCGGCACGTGCCGATTCAACGGGAATCCGCTGGGTCTTGCGCCATTATCGTCGCGGCGGCCTCATCGCCAAGCTGTCGCAAGACAGCTACCTGTGGACTGGCGCCGCCCGCACCCGCTCCTTTGCCGAATGGCGCTTGCTCGCCGAGCTGCGTCGACGAGGGTTGCCGGTGCCCGCGCCAGTCGCAGCTCGTTACGTTCGCGGCTGGGTGACGTATCGCGCCGATTTGATCACCGAGCTGCTGCCCGGCACTCGCACGCTCGCCGATGTCATTACTGGCAACGATCTGTCCGAGACGGGCTGGCGCGTAGTGGGCAAGACCATCGCGGCATTCCATCGCGAAGGCGTGCATCACGCCGATCTCAACGCCAACAACATTCTGCTGGCCGGGAGCCAGCCCGAAGTGTATGTGCTCGACTTCGACCGCGGCCGCATCGAGCCTCGCGGCGCTTGGGAGCAGGCGGTGCTGGCGCGCTTGCGGCGCTCACTGGACAAGATCAAAGGCCAGCGTGCCGATGTGAGATTCGGCGAACAGCAGTGGCAGTGGCTGCACGGAGCCGCGGTTTAGCTCGCTTTTTTGCGCTTGTAGTAGTCCGGATAGTCCGGCGTGAGCCCTTTGAAGCGGCGGTGGATCCAGAGGTACTGCTCGGGCGTGCGACGCACCTGCAATTCGATCAGATGATTGAAGCGCTTCGCGTCCGCGACCGGATCGTCGCTGGGGAATTCCTCGAGCATGGGATAGATCACCATGCGGTACTTGCCGCTCGGCAAGCGCTCCTGAAAGTAGGGCAGCACGGCGGCGCCGGTCATGCGGGCGAGGCGCGAAGTCGCTGTGTTGGTCGCCGCCGGAATGCCGAAGAACGGCACCATCTCCGCGCCCTTCTTGCGATACGCCTGATCGGGTGCATACCACACCGGCTCATTGGTCCTCAGCGACGTGATGAGGGTGCGCACGTCATCGCGAGGGATGGCTCGCTTGGCCTGATGGCTGCGATTGCGCATCAGAAACCGCTCGAGCACGGCATTGGACGTGGGGCGATACATGATGTTCACCTCATGCGCCAGCTGGTCGCACAACACGCGGCCGCCGATTTCCAGCGTCGTGAAATGCGCGCTGAGCAGGATGGCGCCCTTGCCTCGTTCCAGCGCCGTTCGCAAATGCTCGATGCCCTCGAGCTGCGTGAGCTTGGCGATGCGCCGCTGCGAGCCCCACCACGCGATCGCCGTTTCAAATATGCCCAGCCCCAGGCTCTTGAAATGTTCCTTGAGCAGCAGCTCGCGCTGTGCGTCGGAAAGCTCCGGCAGGCAGATGCCCATGTTGGTTCGCGCGATGCGCACGAACGAAAGCGGCAGGCGCACGGCAAGGCTGCCCAGCGCGCGACCCAGCACGGTGAGCACGGGAACCGGCAACGGCTGCAGCGCCTTGAGCGTGCCAATGGCCAGCCAGGTCGGCCAATAGTGGGGGCGGAGCAGGGGCAACAGGGTCTTCATCAGCGTCGATACGGGTCGTAGTCCGGGCGCTTGAAGCGCTTGTAGGTCCACAGGTACTGCGCCGGATTGCGGCGGGCATGATCTTCGATCAGCTCGTGAAAGCGGCGCGTATCGGCCACCGGATCGCTGGAAGGAAAGTTCTTCAGCGGCGGATGAATCACGATCACATAGCCGGAATTGTCCGCGCGGCGCTCAGGAAAGTAGGGTAGCACCGGTGCGCCGGAGATCTTTGCCAGTCGTGAAGTGGCGACGTTGGACGCCGCCGGCACGCCGAAGAACGGCACGATCTCGCTGTTCTTGCCGGTGTAGCGCTGATCGGGCGCGTACCAGACCGGCAGATTGTTTTTCAGATTGGTCAGCAGCTCGCGGATCTGCTCGCTGGTGACCGCCTGGACGGTATGTTTTTCGCGGTTCCGGCGCGACAGTTCGGCAATCAGCGGATTGCTCGGCGTCAGATACATGACGCTGGTCGGGCCAAGCAGCGTCAGCGCCCGCGCACCCATTTCCAAGGTGGTGAAGTGGGCGCTCAGCATCAGCGCGCCACGGCCCTTGGCCAGCGCGGCCTGCAAATGTTCCTCGCCTTCGAACTGAATGAGCTTGCGCAGGCGCGCGTCGCGGGCCCACCAGACCAGGCCAGTCTCGAGCAGCGTGCAGCCCAGCGATTCGAAGTGCTCGCGGACCAGTTCGTCACGCTCCTGCGCGGACAAGCCCGGCAGGCACATCGCGATATTGATCGAAGCGATGCGGCGATCCCGGCGCGCGAAGCGAAAAGCCAGCCGTCCGAGCGCGCGGCCCACCGCCAGCTGCATGCGCAATGGCAAAACATTCAGGGCGCGCACGATGCCCAGCCCCAGCCAGATGGGCCAGAACCTGGGTCCGAGAAATCGGTAGAGCGGGACGCCTTGAGTGGATGGAGCCGGCGGTGATGTAGTCATCACTTCATAGATGGCAGCGGTTGCGGGTACCATCTTATAGAAGAACACCACAACATGCTGCGTTCCGTCTATACCGCACTCCTTTATGTATTTGCGCCCATTGCGCTGGCGGCCACCGCCTTGCGAGGGCTGCGCGATCCCGCCTATCGCGACCGGCTGTCGGAAAGATTGGGATTCACTCAGGCATTCCAGCCGGGGAGCGGCATCCGTCCGCTATGGATCCACGCGGTGTCGGTGGGCGAGGTGCAGGCCGCCGCTCCTCTGATCCGTGCGCTGCTGAAGAAATACCCGCAGCACTCGCTGTTGATCACGACTGCGACGCCTACTGGCGCGCAGCGTGTGCGGGCATTGTTCGGGGACTCGGTGCGTCATGCCTATTTGCCCTACGACCTGCCGGGCGCGGTGCGTCGTTTTCTGGATCGTGTGCGACCGTCGCTGGCCATCGTGATGGAGCGGGAGATCTGGCCGAATCTGTTCAGCGAGTGCGAACGTCGCCGCATTCCCATCCTGCTCGCGAGCGCGCGCATCTCGGAGCGTTCCGCGGTCCGGCATCGGAAGTTCGCGACACTGTTTCGTGACGCACTCTCTGGCAACGTCACCGTGGCGGCGCAGACATCGCAGGACGCCGAACGATATCGTTCGATCGGCGCGCAGCGAGTCCTGGTCACGGGCAATGTGAAATTCGATATCGAAGTGCCGCAGGCAGCGCGCGAGGCGGGAGAAACATTGCGAGCTGCGCAGTTCGCAAATCGTCCCGTCTGGGTCGCCGGCAGCACTCACGATGGTGAGGAGCAACAGATCCTCGCCGCGCATCGCGCAGTGACTGCTTCACGCTCCGATGCGTTGCTCGTGCTCGTGCCACGTCATCCAAATCGTTTCGACGCCGTGCGCGCCTGGTTGAAGAGCGAGCAGGTCGAGTTTGCTTCGCGCAGTCGGAATGAATCGGTGACGCCGGCAACCTCGGTGTTGCTGGTCGATACGCTCGGTGAGCTGATGATGTTTTATGCCGCAGCCGACATCGCGTTCGTGGGCGGCAGTTTGATTGCGACCGTCGGAGGTCACAATCTGTTGGAGCCGGCGGTGCTCGAGCGTCCGGTGCTGGTCGGGCCTCACAATTTCAACGCGCCCGACATTGCGCAACTGATGATCGAGAGCGGCGCTGCGCGAGAGGTGAGCTCGTCGGAGCGACTGGCCGCAGCCGTTCTGGAGCTATGCGCGAATCCGGCGGCTCGCGCCGACATGGGCGCGAAGGCGAGTGCGATCGTGACCGCGAATCGTGGCGCGCTGAGTCGGGTGATGGAGTCGATCGAGCCGCTGCTTCAGGCGCCTTCGCAGACCACGTGACTGTGAATGCTGTGCAGGAGCTTGCGGTAACGCGGATTCTCGGTGAACGGCGACACCTTGTAGGCACAGAACAAGCTGAAGCTGTGCTGACGGCTCAGCTCGTTCCACAGCTCTTCGAGCTGGATGGCCAGCGCCGGCCGGCCTTGCTCCGCCAATAGCGAGACCATTTCGCCGAAAAGTCGCACCGGTTGCCCGCGCGAGGCGGCCTGGATGACCAGTTGGTTGAACTGTCGATGGAAACGGTCCTGGTCGATACCGGCCTGTGCATCGAAGAATGTCGGCAGCATCTGTTCGGCTTGCAGCGGCACGTAACGATACTCGGCCGAGAGCAGGTCGGGATCCAATCCGCTCTCACGCAGATATCGGTCGAGCTGGCGGTGATGCTCGGCCGTTGCGACCGCCACGCAGGTCTCGTGCGCCTCGAGGCCTTCCCGCAGGAAATAGCCTGCCGCGCGCACGTATTCCTCGTCGCTGCGGAAAAAATGAACGATGTGGGCGGAGTTGCTCATGGGGGCCGGGTATGACGGGCCGCTGATTCCCATGCTGTCCTTGCGGCTCGGTACAGATGATAGTTGCATGACAGTCGCCCCGAGCAGTGCTGCTTTCCGAAGTGACAATTCCGGTCGCCAGGTGTCGCTTCTCGGCACCGTCATCTGCGTGCAACGAAACCGTCACGACTGCGCTTCATAAAGCCTCCCGCGAATCGCCGCTACAGATCGGGGAGCAATGTCGTGAAAATTAACAAAGGCGCGGATTGGCGCAGAGATGGCCGTGGTATTTGGTCCACACCGGTGAGCTTGACGGCCCTGGTCGTGGCCGGCTCGTGTGTGACGTCGGCGGCGCTGGCGGGCTCTTTGTCCGGTCGCGTGAGCGATGCTTCCGGCGTCAAGTCGTTGCAGAGCGCCGAGGTTGAAATCGTCGAGTTGCAACGTCGCGCGCAGACCGGCAACGATGGCTCGTTTCGTTTCAGCGATATTCCCGACGGCTCGTACACATTGCGCACGCAGTATGTCGGCGCCGATCCGGTCGAAATAAAAGTTAACGTTGCCGGCGATACGCGCAGCGAAGACATCCTGCTCGGCGCCGCTCGCGCCGCTCGCGCCGACGGCGGCTATATCGACAACGTGCTGGTCGTCGGTCAGCGCGCCAGCCTGGCGAGCGCCTTGTCTCGTCAGCGTGCCGCCGATGGTGTCGAAAGCGTGCTCAGCCGCGACGGCATCGGTCAGTTTCCCGATCAGAACGCCGCAGAATCGTTGCGCCGGGTCGCTGGCATCAATGTGCTGAACGATCAGGGCGAAGGTCGTTTCGTCGCCGTGCGCGGCTTGTCGCCGGATCTGAACGCCGCCTCCATCAATGGCGCGCGCGTGCCGGCGCCTGAATCGGATGTGCGCTCCGTCGCGCTCGACGTGATTCCCGCCGAGCTGATCGAATCCATCGAGATCAAGAAGTCGCTGACGCCCGACATGGATGCCGACACCATCGGTGCGTCCATCGAGATCAACACCACCAGCGCCTTCGATCGCAACGAGCCATTCCTGTCGTTCTCGGGCGAGGGCTCGTTCAACGATATGAACAACGAGTGGTCGCCGAAAGGCAGCCTGGATTTTTCCACGACGATCAACGACCGTCTCGGCATCGCCGGCGGCTTGTCCTATTACAAGCGCGAGTTCTCGACCGACAACATCGAGATGGACGGCTGGAAGCTCAGCGATGACGACGTGGCGTTTGCAGAAACCGTCGAGTATCGCGACTACGATGTGGAGCGGACCCGTCTCGGTGGCTCGCTGTCACTCGATTTTCGCGCCAGCGACACCACGACCTTGTATGCGCGCTTCCTGCGCAGCGAGTTCGAGGATCAGGAATATCGCGGCCGCTTGATTTTCGAGATGGACGAAGATCCGAACAGTGGCGAGGCGAACACGGCCAACTTCTCGGATGCGGATGGCGAGATCCAGGCGGTTCGCGACATCAAGGATCGCTTCGAGAAGCAGACCATTACGTCGCTCAATCTCGGCGGCGAAACGTTCGCCGGTGCGTGGACGCTGAAGTACAACGGTTCCTGGTCGGCCGCCAGGGAGCGCGAGGCCGGCTCGCTCGATCCGGTCGATTTCCAGCGCGAGTTCGATGGCGATGACGAACTCGATGTGAGCTTCGACTACAGCGACTGGCGCCTGCCGCGCTACACGCTGAGCGGCAACAACGTCGCGGCGTTCAGCGATCCCGCTGAGTTCGAGTTCGACAAGATCGAGCGCACTACTTTCAGCCTGGCTGAAGATGAGGAGTTCGCGGCGCGCTTCGATATCGCGCGCGACTTTGCATTGAGCAACGGTCAGTTCACGTTCCAGTTCGGCGCCAAGGGCCGGCTGCGCGAGAAGACCTACGACAAACAGGCCGACATCTTCGACGGCTTCGATGGCGACTTCACGCTCGCCGACGTGGCGGGCTCGCCCAGCTACGGTCTGGCCGGCATCGGCCCGGTGCCCAGCGGGCCCGCCGTGCGTGATTTCATCGATAGCAACATCGCCGACTTCGAGTTGAACGATGTGGATACGGCGTTTGAATCGAACATCGCCTACTACAGCGTGGACGAGGATATCTACGCAGGCTACGTGCTCGGGCGACTCGATCGGGGCCCGCTGCGACTCATCGGTGGCGTGCGCGTCGAGCAGACGCGCAATGACATTCGCGCGAACGCCGTCGAGATGGTGGAAGGCGAGGACGATACCGACGTCAATGTCACGCCGACCCGGTTCGAACGCGACTACACGGATGTGCTGCCGAGCCTGAATGTTCGCTATCAGGCTGCCGAGGATGTGTTGTTGCGCGCAGGCGTGTATCGCAGCCTCGTGCGTCCGCAGATCGGCCAGCTCGCGCCGCGCTTCGTTGTCGAGCAGACGACCGACGAGGACGACAACGGCGAGGAAGTGGTGTTGCGTGAGGGTGAGTTCGGCAATCCCGAGCTGAAACCCTACGACGCCTGGAACGTCGATGTGTCCGCGGAATGGTACCTGGGCAACAGCGGCGTGCTGCAGGCGGGTGTGTTCTACAAGCGCATCGAGGACTTCATCGTCAACGTGGTGTTCGAGGATTCGGAGTTCCTCGGCGTCGAGTTCAGCGAAGCGACGATCCCGCAGAATGGCGATGAAGCCAAGGTGAAGGGCTTCGAGCTGAGCTATCAGCAGGCCCTGAGCTTCCTGCCAGGCGTGCTCGATGGGGTGATCGTCGGCTTCAACTACACGTACACGGACGCGGAAGGTGAGATTGGCGATCGGACCATCTCGCTGCCGGCGTCGGCGGAGAATACGTTCAACGCGTCGCTGGGCTACGAGAAGGGGCCGCTGAGCTTGCGGCTGACGGCGGCGTTTCGAGACAAATATCTCGACGAGCTGGGCGACGATCCCGAACAAGATCGTTTCGTCGAAGATCACATCCAGTTCGATCTCAGCGCGAAGTATCGCGTGACACCGCAGTTCCAGGTGTTCGCCGAGTTCGTGAACCTCGGCGACGAGCCGTACGTGGCGTATCAGAACCTGGGCGGCCGCAAGCGACTGCTGCAGTATGAAGAGTACTCGTGGACGGGTAAGACGGGCTTCCGTTATTCGTTCTGATCCAAGAAGAAGGGGCCTCCAGTTGGAGGCCCCTTCAGGTTTAGTGGCCAGCTTGCTGCAGCATAAGCAAGCGATCCTTCATCGCCGGCGGCGACCACTGATAGGTCCAAACCTCCGTGAGTACGGTGTGGCCGATGCGCAGGAACAGGCGGATGTCCACCGGGTCCATGCTCTCGTCGGGCAGTTTTACATCGAACATCGCTCGATAGCCGCCGATCTCCTTGAGCGGGCGCGCCGAAGTGATCTCGACTTCGCCTCGCGACACGGTGATGACCGGCTCGACCTTCGCTCGCTCGGGCAACGTTGCGAGCTCGCCGCCTTTGAAGTCGATGGCAAAGCGCCACGAGAAATATCGGCGCCGCTGTCCCACCACACCACCGAGGCCGGTGCGCGTCGCGACCGCTTCGGCGAGGTTTGAAGACACCGGCATCTGCGTGCCCCAATACATGCGATAGCTGTACAGCAGCTCCTCACCCCCGCGGATGGGCGTTGCCGGGTTCCAGAACGCGACGATGTTGTCGAACGTTTCATCCACGGTGGGAATTTCCGTGAGCTGCACCGAGCCCTTGCCCCAGGGCGACTTCGGCTCGATCCACAAGCTCGGGCGGCGCTCGTAGAACACGCCGTCGTCCTGGTAGTTGTTGAAGTCGCGATCCCGCTGCAGCAACCCGAAGCCGCGCGGGTTCTCGTCGAAATACGAATTGAACCGCAGCAGCGGCGGATTGCTGATCGGGCGCCACAGCCATTCGCCATTGCCCCGATACATCGACAGGCCGTCCGAATCGTGAATCTCCGGCCGCCAGTCGTAGCCCATGCGGCGATCGTTCTCGCCGACCTGGTACATGCTGGTGAGCGGCGCGATGCCGAGACGTCGAATCGCTTTGCGCGGATAGATTGCGGCATCCACTTCGACGATCTGCGGGGCGCCCGGCGTCAGTGCGAATCGATAGGCGCCGGCGACGCTGGGCGAATCCATCAACCCATAGATCACCAATGTGCGCGCGTCCGGCGACGGGCGCTCGAAATAATATTCGGAGAAGCGCGGAAACTCCTCGGGATCGAGCGCCGTGTCGATCGCCAGGCCGCGGGCTGACAAGCCGAACTGTCTCGTATCGTTGCCGACGCTACGGAAGTAACTCGCGCCGAGGAAGGACGCCACGTCTCTTTCCCAATCGGTGGCGGTGTGAATACGGAAGCCGGCCCACGACAGATCCTTCGGCAGCGACCGAGGAGTGATGCCGCTGCGACTCAGGTCGAACAGCTCGGGGCGGTACAGAATCTCGCGCGCCTGACCGTCGACGATCTCGTGCATGCGCACCGGCTCCTTGAAGCCGCGGCCCATGTGAAAAAATTCCAAACGGAAGTTGCCTTCGACATCGGCCCACAGCGCGTCTTCGCGCTTGAAGCGGATCGATTGATACTCGTCGTAGCCCAGCTCTTGCAGCGCCCTCGGCGCCAGCTTGCTCGGCGGCGCATACGCTTTGCTCGCCAGCGCACGCGCCTGGCCTTTCAGCACGGCGTAATCGAAGGGGCGGGCGGGCCCGCGGAAGGCCTGTTCGGCGGCGGAGACAATGCCTGAGGCAGACAGCGTGGATAGCAGGGCGGCGGATTGCAGAAAGTCGCGGCGTCGGATCATGAGTGGTCCAAGTGGCTGACGAGAAAGGCTCAACGTCTGAGGCGCCCGAAGAGTACCAGCTGAACGCAAGCTGACAATAATTTATGGTGGGTCGTTCAGCTTCCGATCAGATGGGCTGGTCAATAGTGTCTCCCAACCCGGCACTGCCGGTGTTACGAGGAGATCGCGATGAAGACCCTGTTTGCTGCTGCGGTTACGGTGTCGATGCTGATGGGCACGGCGGCCACGGCGTATGCGGACAACGATCGCGGCCGTCACGAGCGTCGCTACGACGACCACGGCAAGGATCGGCGCGACTATCGCGGCCACCGCGACGACCGCAAGGACTGGGATCGCCGCGATCATGACCGCCGCGACTGGGACCGTCGCGACCATGATCGACGCGATTGGGATCGCCGGGACTATCGTCGTGACCACGCCCGCTACGACCGCCGGGATGCGTATCGCGCCGGCTACTGGAACGGCCGCACGGACCAGCGTCGCTACGACCGAGGCCGCTACATCGCCCCGCGTGGCTACTATGTCCGCTCTTGGCGACATGGCGAGTACCTGCCGCGCTCTTATTGCGAGAGCCGGTACATCGTGAGCGACTACGGTCGCTATCACTTGCACGCGCCCCCGCGGGGGCATCATTGGGTGCGGGTGAACAATGATGTGGTGCTTGCGGCGGTCGCGAGTGGATTGGTGGTGAGCGTCGTCAACGGATTGTTCTACTAACGCGGTGTGGCTCATCGCGCCGGAAGACCCACCCCCTAACCCCCTCCCGTGAACGGGAGGGGGAACTCAATTTTTAAAAAAAGAGTTTTTTCTCCCGGAGATTTCGCTTCAAGAGAATTTGGCGACAGATCGGATGTTCCGGGCCCTCCGCAGGAGGAAAAATAAGAATAGTTTCCCCCTCCCGTACACGGGAGGGGGCAGGGGGTGGGTCTTCCGCCCGCTGAAACACATAAAGCAATAATGAGAACCGCGTCACGCGGCAAACGTGACCGAATTCCGTAACCTCGCCTCGGTTCACCGCCGTTGGCGACAGATTATGGAAAGACATGAGTTCTCGGCCCTGATCGGGCGCCTGGAACGCCAGGCCGACGACAATCCGCAGTTTTATGCGATGAAAGTCGGCGCGCTCGCAGCGCTGGGCTACGCGTCGATTTTCCTTCTCGCCGTCATCATCCTCGTCACCTTCTGGTACACCTTCAGTCCTTTGCTCTCGGGCGAGCGTTTCCGTGCGCCGCTCGTGGTCGCCTGCGCCGTCGGCCTCGTCACATTGGTTGGAATGATCCGCGCGCTGTGGGTACGCATCGCCGAGCCCGCGGGATTGCGTGTCACTCGCGAAGAAACTCCTCGCCTGTTCGAGGCCATCGATGAAGTCGCCGCGAAGATCGGCGGCGTGCGAGTCGATTCCGTGTCCGTCAGCGCCGAGTTCAACGCATGCATCGTGCAGACGCCGAGCTGGGGCATCTTCGGCAACTATCGCAATCATCTGGAGATCGGCTTGCCGCTCGCGATGGTGCTCACCATCGATGAGCTGAAGGCGGTGATCGCGCACGAAATGGGGCACTTGTCGCAGGCGCATGGCAAGTTCGGCGCGTGGATCTATCGCCAGCGTGTCACGTGGCATGCGCTGGAATCGAAGTTCAGCAATCCCGTGGGGATCTTCGACCAGATCCTCGGCGCGTTCTATGGTTGGTACGCGCCGTACTTTTATGCATACAGCTTCGTGCTCGCGCGCAATCACGAATACGTTGCGGATCGCGCGGCCGCGAACGTTACCAGCCCCGCTGCAATCGCCGCTGCGCTGACCAAGCTGGAGCTGGCCGGGCGATTTCTGTCCGAAGTGTTCTGGAAACGTTTGTACGATCAAGTCGAGCGACAGCCGGATCCACCTTACAAGCCGCACGCCCTGATGCCGCGGGCGTTCAAAGCAGCGGAGCAGCAGTGGGCGCGGCCGGATTGGTTACAACAAAGCCTGCGGCGCTATGCCGCCGACGACGACACCCATCCCAGTCTCGCCGAGCGCCTGGCGGCACTCGATATCGAGCCGGCCACGCCGGTGCACGACACGGAACGTTCGGCATTGACGTTGTTCAATCCGGCGACGCCGTCGCTGGTGAAGTTCTTCGACGATGAATGGCAGCAGGACACGGCGCCGAAGTGGCGCAAGCGTCACACCGAAATCGCCGAAGCCAAGGCCAAGCTCACGTTGCTCGAGGATGCCGAGAACGCGGCGCTCAACGACAAGGAGGTTTGGGAAAAAGTCCTGCTGCTGCTCGAGATCGACCGGGACATGGAGGCGATGGAGACGCTCGAGCAGATCCTGTCGCGGGAGGGTGAGTACCCCAAGGCGCATCTGTTGATGGGCCGGATGCTGCTGGATCGTAACGACGACCGCGGCCTGAAACATCTGCTGCTCGCGATCGAGCAGGATCTGGAGCTGACCGACGAGGCGGGTCGCGCCGGCTATGTCTACTTGATGCGCCGGGGTCGGGAGAAAGAAGCGAAACGTTTCTGGGGCAAGGCGCAGGATCTATACGAGAACCCGCGTCATATGCGGGACTCGCTCACCGATTGACAGCGTCGCGCCTCGACCACGGCGGTCGAAGCGTCGACGCATTACGCCAAACGGTTACTGCCAATTGTTGCGAGTCTGGAAGTCGCGCGCCTGGCGTTCCGCATCGGCACGCTCCAGCCCATAACGTTCTTGCAGCTTGCCGGCGAGAATCTCGGCGTGGCCTTCCATCTGATCGATCTCGTCGTCCGTGAGCTTGCCCCACTGCTCTTTGATCTTGCCCTTCAGCTGCTTGAAGTTGCCGCCTGCAATGTCTCTGTTCATGCCCATGATAGTCTCCGGTATCAACTGGTCCGCGCCGCACTGATGCGCCGCGCGCCGTAATAACGACCCGTGACCTCGCAAAGTTCAACTGCGTCAACTGTGGGATATTTGCGGACGCTCGAGTCAGCGCTCGGGCCAATGCCAGGACGGGCGATCGAGCAGGCCTTGTTCCTGCACGACGGTCTCGCCGAAATCCTTGCTGAGTTGGATGGCGTTGCAGCGTCCGTCTTGTTGAAGCGCGGAGAGCAGGCGAGCGGAGTGGGAGACGACCCACAGTTGCGTCGACTGGCTCGCGGCAGAAATCAGGCGGGCGAGTGCGGGCAGCAGATCGGGATGCAAGCTGGTTTCGGGCTCGTTCAACACCATGAGTTGCGGTGGACGCGGCGTGAGGAGTGCGGCGATCCACAGCAAATATCGCAGCGTTCCGTCCGAGAGCTCGGCGGCACTCAACGGACGTAACAAACCGTGCTGGTGGAATTCCACCGTGAAGGCATTGCCAACCTGACCGATGTCGATCGACGCGCCCGGGAAGGCGTCGGCGACGGCTTGGTTCAATTGCCCCACGTCGCCGATCTCACGAATCGTTTGCAACGCGGCCGCGAGGTCGTGACCGTTGTGACTCAGCACAGGGGTCCGCGTGCCGAGTTGCGGCTGGCGAATGGGCGAGTCGGCGTCGGTGCGCAGGTGATCGTAGAAGCGCCAGGAGCGGATCTGCTCGCGGACCGTGAGAATTTCGGGCGCGCGTTCGGCATCGAGAACTTGCGTCAGCATGCTGTCGAACGTCGCGAGGCTCGAAGCGATGATGCGCCATTCGCCGTGAGCATCGCGTGTGCGCACGACAGGGCCGCGGCGATCGACGAGCAGCGACGATGGCCGGAACACGGGGCCTGACCAGATACATTCACGCTTGATCTCCGGATCGAGCGCGAACATGGACGGGTCGTTCTTGGGGTTGCTGTGCATGCCGAGATCGATGCTGTAGCTGAAGGCATCGGATGCGAACCCCAGCCGCAAGCTCACCGGCTCACGCCGTGGCCCCCCTTGCACTGGATGTTCGCCACGCTTCACCGAAGCGGCAACCGTTTCCGGCCCGGCCCACAGCGTCGACGGCAATCCACCTTCGCGAGCCAGCGAGGCAATGACATTGCCCTGCGCGGCATCGGCGAGCAGCCGCAGCGTGCGATACAGATTCGATTTCCCGGTGCCGTTCTCGCCGCTGACGATATTCAGTTCGGTCAGGGGCACGATGACGGAGCGCAGCGAGCGGTAGTTGGCGATGGCCAGCGTGGTCAACATAAGGTCCCTCGCCGGGCAGACTGGCATATTGATGCGCAGCGGACCAGTGCATTCTTGACAGGCCCCGCCCGGAGCCTTTAGCGTTCGCCCTTGCGCCGATTTGAGTTCAGCTTGCGGGCGCGTAAGAAATACGGCTAAAGCGAAGCAAACCCTGCTTGAGCTTTGGCGAGCGGGTTTTTTTATGCCTGCTCGCCGACCCCGGACCTCCGGTCGCCGTCTCTTTCCCGCCAGCGCTCGTCGACGCTTTGACCAACGGAACAGGCTGGAGAATGGCGTGAATCCTTCCATTGTCGTGCTCAAATTCGGCAGCTCGGTGTTACAGACCGAAGCGGATCTGCCGCAGGCGATCGATGAGATCTACCGCGAGTGGCGCGCTGGCCGGCGAGTGATCGCTGTCGTCTCGGCGTTTGCGGGCGTCACGGATCAGCGCTTTGCGCAGACGCGCGCTGTCACGAACGATTTGCATGAGCAGGCCGCGTGGGTCGCAGGCGGCGAAGAAGAGTCCGGCACAAAGTTGGCTGCGGCGTTGATCGCCAACGGTGTGTCGGCGCGTTACGTCGATGCCCGGGAAGCGGGGCTGCGCGCGCATGGTGAACCGCACGAGTCCACGCCGGTTTCATTGAATGCCAGTTATCTCCACGACCATCTGCGCGATCATGCGGTGCTGGTCGTGCCCGGTTTCATCGCGCACGACATTCAAGGGCGTACAGTCTTGCTCGGTCGCGGCGGCTCGGATCTCACGGCGTTGTTCCTTGCCAAAAATCTGGAAGCGCGCTGTCGCTTGTTGAAAGACGTCGACGGTGTGTATGAAAGCGATCCGGCGGTCGTCGAGAATCACGCGCAACGTTTCAATCGCTTGAGCTGGCGCACGGCGCTGGAGATCGGCGGACGGATCATTCAACCGCGTGCGCTGCAGTTCGCGCAGTCGCATGGGCAATCGTTCGAAGTCGCGTGTGTCGGCTCGAACTTGTCCACGCTGGTCGATCATGGCCCGGACGAGATTGCGACCGTTCTGCACGAAAACATCCAGCCGGTGCGCGTCGTACTGCTCGGCCTGGGAACGGTCGGGCTCGGTGTGTATGCACATTTGCTCCGCCGGCCGGATTTGTTTCAGGTCGTGCGCATCGTCGTCAGGGATCTGGACAAGCCGCGCCGGCTCGACGAAGCCAATCTGGAAGCGCCCAAGTCGCTGTTGTCGATCGACCCTTGGGATGCCGTCACGCAGCCCGCAGATCTGGTCATTGAGACTATCGGTGGCCTCGAGCCGGCCGGCGAGATCGTGCATGCGGCGCTGTTGCGCGGTCGAGCGGTGGTCACAGCAAACAAAGCGTTGATTGCGTCCCGCTGGTGGGAAAAGCTGGCGCGTTTCGCGACGGGCAAACAGCCGCTCCTGAAATTCGGAGCTGCCGTCGGCGGCGCCGTGCCGGTGCTCGAAACAGTGAGCGCGTTGGCCCGTCATGCTGGCGTCGTGCAGGTGCGCGCCATCCTCAACGGTACGTGCAACTTCATACTCGACGCCCTGGAGCAGCGGATAGACTTCGACACCGCGCTCGCGCATGCGCAGGCCAACGGTTTTGCCGAAGCCGATCCGCATGACGACCTGGTGGGACTGGATGCTGCGCGCAAACTGGAATTGATCGCGCGGGCGGCGTTCGGCGAGGCCTCGCACTTCGAGCTCAATGTGCGCGGCATCGTAGGAGTGACGGCCAGCCAGGCGTCATTGGTGCGCGAGGAAGGACTGAGCCTGAAGCTGGTCGGCGCCTGCGAGCGAAGTGAAGGGCACGTCCGGGGTGTAGTAAAACTGCATGAGCTGCCGGCGAGCGATTTCCTGGCAGGGGCGCGTGCCGAACAGAATCGGGTCGAGATCGTGGCAGGAAACGGCCAGATAGTGCGTCTGGCGGGGAAGGGCGCGGGCCGCTGGCCGACCGCACTTTCCATCCTGGGCGATGTCCATGAATACTTGCGGGATGGACGCATCGCTGTAGCGGACGAGCAGGTGCAGCCCGCGGTGGTGAATGCATGATGGATAACACTGACAGGAATCTGGAAGGGCATGAAAAAATCATTGCTGCTGATCGTGGCGCTGGCGCTGAGCTCCGGCTGTGCCAAACAGGAGCCGAAGCCGGTGGCCGACGCCAACGCCGATGCTCCGGCCGCGCCCAAGGTTGAGCTGGGAGAATTCGGCTTGGACCTGACCGCCGGCAATCCTCAGATCAAGCCTGGCGACGACTTCTTCGCGTTCGCCAGCGGCAAGTGGTACGACACCTTCGAGATTCCGCCGGACCGCTCTTCCTACGGCCCGTTCCACAAGCTCAACGATCTGGCCGAAGAGCGGGTCAAGAAGCTGATCGAGCAGGCTGCGCAGGCCAATCCGGCCGCCGGCACGCCGGAGCAGAAGGTCGGCGATTACTTCGCGAGCTACATGGACGAGGCTGGCATCGAGGCGCGGGGACTCCAGCCCATCGAAGCGGATCTCGCGCGCATCCAGGCCGCGAAGACCAAGAAAGACATCGCGACGTTGTTCGGCTTGCCGGGCTTCATGTCCGCGTTCGGCGTCGGCATCTCGCCGGATAGCAAGAACCCCAGCCGCTATTCGATCGACATCGGGCAGAGCGGGCTGGGTCTGCCGGATCGCGATTACTATCTGAAAGACGACGCCAAGCTCAAAGAGCATCGCGCCAAGTACCTGGCATTCATCGAGCAGATGTTGACGCTCGGCGGCGTGCAGGATGCGGCGAAGAAGGCGCGCGGCATCATGGAATTCGAAACGGCGCTGGCCAAAGTGCAATGGCCGCTGGAAAAGCGTCGCGACGCCGAGGCGACCTACAACCCGCGCACCAAAGCTCAGCTGCTTGCTTATGCGCCGGGCTTCGAGTGGCAGGCCTTCTTCGATGCGTCCGATGTCGGCGCTCGTGAAAACTTCGTGCTCGGTCCGCTCACCGCGATCCGTGACAGCGCCAAGGTTGTCGACAAGACCTCGGTGGACACGCTGAAGGATTACCTCACGTTCCATATGCTGCGCACGAATTCGCCGTTCCTGCCGAAGCGCTTTGATCAAGCCAACTTCGCGTTCTACGGCCAGCAGCTGCGCGGTCAGCCGCAGCAGCGTGAGCGTTGGAAGCGCGGCGTCGCCATAACCAGCGACGCGCTCGGCGAGCTGGTCGGCCAGGTTTACGTCAAGGAATATTTCCCGCCCGATTCCAAGGCCAAGATGGAAGTGCTGGTCGCCAACCTGCGCGCCGCGCTGAAGGAACGACTGGCCACTTTGAGCTGGATGAGCCCGGAGACGCGCCAGCGCGCCGAGGAGAAGCTCAACACGTTCGTGGCGAAGATCGGTTATCCCGACAAGTGGAAGGACTACTCGGCGCTGGAAGTGAAGCGTGACGATGTCATCGGCAACGTGCGTCGTGCGTCGATCTGGGATTGGCACCGGCAGGTCGCGCGGCTGGATCGGCCCGTCGATCGCGACGAGTGGTTCATGAACGTCACCGACATCAACGCCTATTACAACCCGCTCAACAACGAGATCGTGTTCCCGGCCGCCATCCTGCAGCCGCCGTTCTTCGATCCGGCCGCGGACGACGCGGTGAACTATGGCGGTATCGGCGCCGTCATCGGACACGAGATCGGCCACGGCTTCGACGATCAAGGCCGCAAGTACGCGCCGGACGGCAGCCTGACCGACTGGTGGACCAAGGCCGATGCCGAGGCGTTCGGCGCCAAGACCAAGGTGCTGGTCGAGCAGTACTCAGGGTTCGACGCGCTGCCCGGCCTGAAGGTCAACGGCGCCACCTCGCTCGGCGAGAACATCGGCGACCTCGGCGGCCTGAACATGGCCTACGAGGCGTATCACAACTCGTTGCAAGGCAAGCAGGCGCCGGTGCTCGGCGGCCTGACGGGCGACCAGCGCTTCTTCCTGTCCTGGGCGCAGGTGTGGCGAACCAAGATCCGCGACGAGGCGCTGCGGGCGCAGGTGCTGTCGGATCCGCACGCTCCGCCGTATTTCCGAGTCAACGGCGCCGTGCGTAACATGGACGAATGGTATGCCGCATTCGACGTGAAGCCTGGCGAGAAGTTGTTCCTGGCGCCGGAGCAGCGAGTGAAGATCTGGTGAGGTTGCGCCCGGCGTGGATGCGCCGGGCCTGGCCCGCGGCGATGCTAGGCATCGCCGCGCTGGCCGCCTGCAGTAAAGCGCCTCCCGAACCGCCGCCGGCGCCTCCGCCGCTCAGCAAACAAGGGTTGTCGCTGTCTTCCTGGAAAGCGGCGAGCCCCGACCTGCACGATCGCCTGCTGCTCGCCAACGCCACGGCCAAGGGCGACACCGAGGCCATGGTCATGGTGGCCACCGAGGTCGGCAAGACCAAGGACGTGGCGGCCGCGATCGTCGCGCTCGGCGGCGATATTCAGACACGCTTCGACGAGGTCGGCTATCTGCGAGTGAGGCTCGCGTTGGATCGCTTCGCCGACGTCGGTGCGTTACCCAATGTGCTGATGGCCCATCTCGACGGTGGCGGTGCGCATGGCCTGTACGCCAACGATCGCGATCGGGTCCGCTATCCTTTGAGCGGCTCGTCCCCGCCTCCAACTCCCAGCCAGTCCACCGACACCTTGCTCGGCAACGACGTCGGCTCTCCCTCTGCTTCACTCTCCATCCAGATCGAATCGTTACTGACTGCCGCGGTCAGCAATGAAAACAAAGTTCTGGCGCGCGATGATGACGGCGGGCGCTTGCCGGGCGGCGGTCTCGATCTGTTCGCGCTCATGGCCAACCGCGCTTTCGAAGTTCACAGCACGCCGCTGTTATTTGCCGCCGGCGCGTTTGGCGGTGTCGAAAGTGTGACTGGCGCGTCGAGCGGGCGACGCGTGATCTCTGTTGGCGAGGTTGCAGACAATCGTGTTCCGGTGACCGCCTCGCTCGGCCCAGCTGCGGATGGCGCGTTGAAGCCCGATGTCCTTTCGCCGGGTGACTTTGCAAACGCGGCGAGCGAGGCCGAAGCGCTGATCGCCGCCGCGCGAGCCGAGAGCCTTCCTGCCGATGCGCGTCATATCGCTTGGGCGCTTCGTATGAGTGCGCGGCGAGTCGACGGTCTGCAAACGCATGAGCAGGGCTTCGGGGTCATCGATACCGCACGCGCGTTGGAGCTGCTGAAGCAGTTGCGCGATCGGAAGTTGGATTTGCCCGATATCCAAACGCGCGCGCCGGTAAAGACATATCTGTCGCGTTTCCTGCCAGAGCCCGGCGTCGGACAAGGTTTGTATGAACGCGAAGGGTGGCTGGCGCGCCAGAAGGACACGCGCAACATCACTTTGCTTCGTCAGAGCGGCGCGGACACGCCGCTGACTTATTCGCTGCAGTGGCAAGGCAACGACGGCACGTTCAAGACGACCCACGAAGAGGTGTCGCTGCCATTCAATCAGGCTGTCGAAATCCCGCTCGAGATTTCGGCGGCGGAAGTCGGCGTTCACAGCGCGCAGTTGTATCTGATCGATAAGGCGAGCGGGTTGCCGGTGCACGCGCTCATGACCACGATCGTCGCGGCGAAGCCGTTCACGGCGGCGAACAACTACCGGGTCGAGCATCGCGAGCCATCGCTGCCCGGCGCGAGCGTCAAACGATATTTCCTGGAGGTGGCGCCGAATATCGCCTCGCTGCGGCTGGATGCGGGCGTCGGTGGCGGGCAGATGCGACTGAGGCTCACCGGCGGCGAGCTCGATCAGTTGCCATCGAAGATCATTGCGCCGAATCAGCCGGCGGTGTTGCTCGTGCCGTATCCACCGCCCGGCGTGTATGAAGTCACCGTGCTGCCGACCGCTGCCGGGGCGAAAGACGTGAGCGTCGCTGCATCCATTCGCTATGTCGATTCGCAACTGGACGACAAGGTGCCGGGCGTCAACTCGACCACGTTCTGGCTGAACAATATCTACGCGCCTCTGCAGCGGAGCGAGATCGTCACCGAGGTCGGTGCGCGTCGCATGCTGAAGGATGTTGGCGGGGCGAGCGGCATGCGTGCCTACAATATCGAAGTCGAGCCCGGCAGCACGACGTTGCGAGTCGCGGCGTCTCCGCCCGACGGGCGGGCCCGCATCGGCCTTTATTTGTATGACTGCGCCAGCGGCGCGTGCAAGTTGTGGGGCAGTGAAGTCTTTACGCGACCTGTAACAAAAACCCTGGTGGTTCCGACACCGCGCGCCGGGTTGTGGCGGGTCGTCGTCGATGCCACCGCTCCCGGAACGGCATTCGAGTACACACAGATCGTGACGCATCCTCGCTTCGGCAACGGCACCGTCGCCGGTGAGAACACGGCGCGCAAGACCGGTGCGCGCTGGAATCAGAAGGTGAGCTTTCAGGTTGGCGCGGCGGCGCCCTTTGGTTACGACCTGGTAGGGGTGATGGACATCATCGATCCGGACAGCGAAGCCGACGAGCGCGCGGCGCCGTTCAGCGATTGGCAGGCCACGGGCGACGCTCGCAATCAGCCGCTGCGTCCGTTGCGACTGACGACCCAGGTGTTGCGACTGGATGTCCGGGGTACACCCGCGTCTGGATCGTGAATTGGTGAATCAAAGTACGCACGTCCATTCCTGGCGTTGCGCTACCAAGTCTCGTATAACCGGCGCAGCGATTGGAGGTAGGTATGAGTGAGTTTGCAGACGTCGGTTTGATCGGCCTCGCGGTGATGGGCGAGAACCTGGCGCTCAACATGGAGAGTCGCGGCTTTCGCGTCGCGGTCTTCAATCGCACCACTGCACGGGTCGACGATTTCATCCAGGGGCGCGCCAAGGGCAAGCGCTTCATTGGCACGCATGACTTGAAGGAATTCGTCGGGTCTTTGCAAAAGCCGCGCAAGATCGTGATGCTGGTGAAGGCCGGCGCGGCCGTCGATCAATTGATCGATCAGCTGCTGCCGCTGCTGGAGCGCGGCGACATTCTCATCGATGGCGGCAACAGCCTGTTCACGGACACGATCCGTCGCACCAAGCGTGTTGAAGAAAGCGGCATGTTGTTCGTCGGCTCCGGCGTGTCGGGCGGTGAGGAGGGCGCATTGCATGGGCCTTCACTGATGCCCGGCGGCAGCGCCGCCGCGTGGCCGCACATCAAACCGATTTTTCAAGCGATCGCCGCGCGCACTCCGGACGGCGAGCCGTGTTGCGACTGGATGGGCGAGAACGGCGCCGGCCATTTCGTGAAGATGGTCCACAACGGCATCGAGTACGGCGACATCCAGCTGATCTGCGAAACCTACGATGTGATGAAGCGCGTGTTGGGCATGAGCAATGCCGAGATGCGCGACGTGTTCGCCGAATGGAATAGCGCCGAGCTGGACAGTTATCTGATCGAGATCACGCGCGACATCCTCGGCTTCGTCGACAAGAACGGCGAAGCGACTGTCGACAAGATCCTCGATGCGGCCGGCCAGAAGGGCACGGGCAAGTGGACCGTGATCGAGTCGCTCGATGAAGGCACTCCGCTCACGCTCATCGGCGAGGCCGTGTTTGCTCGCGCGCTATCGGCGGCGAAGGAAGAGCGCGTCAATGCGTCCAAGCAACTCAAGCCGGTGGTGAGCGAGTTCAAAGGCGAGCGCAAGCAGCTCATCGACGATCTTCGCCAGGCGCTGTACGCCTCGAAGATCATCAGCTACGCGCAGGGTTATCAGCTGATGCGCGCGGCTGCGAAGACCTATCAGTGGAATCTGAACTACGGCGGCATCGCGCTGGTCTGGCGCGCGGGCTGCATCATTCGCTCGGCATTCCTGGGCGACATCAAGAAAGCTTTCCAGCGCGATCCGCAGCTGGTCAACCTGCTGCTGGATCCTTTCTTCCGGGATGCGGTGTCGACCCGCCAGGCCGGCTGGCGGCGAGCCATCGTCGCGGCGGTTCAGAGTGGCATTCCAGTGCCCTGCATGAGTGCCGCTTTGTCGTATTTCGACGGCTATCGCGCGGAGCGGTTGCCGGCGAACCTGTTGCAAGCCCAGCGGGATTTCTTCGGCGCGCACACCTACGAGCGCATCGATCAGCCGCGCGGCCAGTTCTTCCATACGGATTGGACCGGGCACGGCGGTGCTACGACATCGCGTTCCTATAGCGCTTAGTGTCGTTGCTTCCCAGTCATCGAAAAAAATACGGCGGGCGATATGTGTTGAATATCGCCCGCCGATCGGACAGGGTGGCGGTGTCACTCCTCCCAGTGTGACAGTTGAAGGAGAACACCGCCGGCAACGGATCTGCTGGGTGTCGGCGCGCCGCGGACCACAAAGCTCGTGACGGTGAGCTTTGACTCCGCGGCGTCCGTTTTTGTTTCTTA
This sequence comes from Steroidobacter agaridevorans, assembly GCF_009932555.1. GTDB lineage: Bacteria > Pseudomonadota > Gammaproteobacteria > Steroidobacterales > Steroidobacteraceae > Steroidobacter > Steroidobacter agaridevorans. The sequence goes on along the minus strand of NZ_BLJO01000011.1, from coordinate 190,427 downwards.
GAACTCCTGCCAGCTCGAATCGTCGCCGCTCGCTTTGGCCATGGGCGCCGCGGCCGCAGTCGGACGGCGGCTGATCGGCTTCGCAGCCTTGCGCGTCGGCATCGGGCGCACGGTCGCGCGCGGAGCGGAAGAAACATTCGACGTGAACGAAACCGGCGCCGCAGACTGGTAGCCGCTGCCGTTCGTGTTCGAGAAGAACGACACCTTCTCAACCAGCGCCTGCGCCTGTTGTTCCATCGTCTTGCTCGCAGCCGCCGCTTCTTCGACCAGCGCCGCATTCTGCTGCGTCGTCGTGTCCATCTGCGTGATCGCGGTGTTCACCTGATCGATGCCGCTGGCCTGCTCTTCGCTGGCCGCCGAAATTTCCGCCACGATGTCGGCGACGCGTTTGACGCTGGCAACGATTTCGGTGAGCGATTTACCCGATTCGTCCACCAGCTGCGTGCCGGCCTGGACCTTGGCGACCGAGTCGTTGATCAGATCTTTGATCTCCTTGGCAGCGGTGGCGCTGCGCTGTGCGAGGTTGCGCACTTCGCTCGCAACGACCGCGAAGCCGCGGCCCTGTTCGCCGGCGCGCGCCGCTTCCACTGCAGCGTTCAGCGCGAGCAGGTTTGTCTGGAACGCGATCTCATCGATCACGTCGATGATGTCGGCAATGCGCTTGCTGGAGTCGCTGATCTCGCTCATCGCGCCGACTGCGCGGCTTACTACGGAACCGCCGCGATCGGCCTGCTCGCGCGCACCCACGGCGAGCTGGGTCGCCTGACGGGCGTTATCGGCGTTCTGCTTCACGGTCGCCGTCATTTCTTCCATGGACGAGGCAGTCTCTTCGAGCGCGGAAGCTTGTTCCTGCGTGCGCTGGCTGAGATCGTCGTTGCCACTGGAGATCTGGCGCGCAGCCGAGCCGACCGAGTCGGCGCCAAGTCGCACCGAGCCCACGATGTCGTTCAGCTTGTTGTCCATGTCCTGCATGGCGCGCAACAGGCGGGCGAATTCATCGGTGCCCGTGATTTCGATCCGGTTGCCGAGCTTGCCGCTGGCGATCTGCTCGGCGGTGCTCACCGCCGTGTTCAGCGAGCTCATCATCGAGCGGATCAACATCATGCCGAGCACGGCGGCGATCGCGCCCGCAATCAGCATCGACGCCCACGAAATCATCGTGGCTCTGCTGTAAGCGGCCGCGTTCGCCTCGTTGCTCTTGCTGGCCACCTGGTCCTGGAAGTCGGCCAGTTTGTCGGTGGCGTCGATCAATCCCTGGATGGCGGGGCGTAGCTCATGCGTACGCAAGCGGCGTGCTTCATCGATCGCGCCGGCCTGGATCTTCGCTACGACCGCGTCGCGGGCCGCGCGGTACTCTTCGGTCTGCTTCTGCAAAGTCGCCGCCAGGCTGAGTTCTTCCTGGCCCGCCGGCAGCGTCGTGTATTTCGTCCAGCTCGCGTCGATGATCTGGGTGTTCTGGTCCTGCCGGTTGCGATAATCCGCGAGCGACTCCGCGGTCCCCATCATCAGCGCGACGTCGAGCGCGCGAATGTTGTCACGGCGTAGCGCGCCGATCTTGTTCAACAGCGCGGCCGACTGAAACTGATTGCCGTACATTTCATCCATTCGGGCGTTGGACTGCTGCAGGCTGTTCAGACCCAGCAGGCCGACGCCGAACATGGCCAGCGCCAGCACGCTTAGCGTCATCATCAGACGCGCCTTGACGCTGAGGTGGGACATACTCATTTTCGATACCTCGACATGAATTCGTCGCCACGAAACGTGGCGCTACATGGCTCGCATCGGCGCGCTATGCACCATCTGAATGCGAGTTTTGCGAATTCAGGCCGGGCCTCATCGGTCGATGAGCGCGGCTGCGTAGGACTATTGCTTAATCATCGGCTGGCTGGGCGGCGGCGGGCGCAGCCGATCGCGCTTCTGACCGAATTGCATTTCGATGGCGATGCCGATTTCGGGACTGGGTTCACGTTCTTCGCTGAGCTTCCGGCGTGGCCAGGAAACGCCGCCGCGTAGCTCGAGGATCAGCCACTCGGGCGTGAGTTGACGGCGCATGATCAGGCGTGCGGCCGTGCGCGTCATCTGGACTTCGTTGTCGGTCTCGCCTTCGACCTGCGCCTGCCACGCGAGGCCGGTGCGCTGGCCGACGCTTTGAAACAAAGTCAATTGCGAGTACCACTCCAGGCCGATCGTCTCCTCGGTGAACTTGCCGAGGTTGCTCCAACGCAGCAGGAAACGATCGGAGATCACGCGATCGAGATTGATGCGCGTGGTCGTGCCGAAGCCTTCGGTGTTCTGCCAGAACACGGTCTCGCGCGCGCTGAAGACATATCGCTCGGCGAAGGACCGCACGATTTCATATCGAGCGCGCGCATAAGGGTCGAGCGGCAGGTCGATGCGAACACCGACGCCTGCATCGAAATCGTTGCCGGTGCGCTCGGGGCTGGAATATCCCAAGCCGACCAGCACGCTTTCGTCTTCGAGCGTGCCGAACTGACGGGTCGGCAACGCGTCGAAGTCGCCTTCGGTGTCGCTGATGTAATCCTCTTCGCCGACGCGGCCGGCGAATGCGGAGATGCGTTCGTCCCATTGCGGCAATTGCAGGCGCGCCCGGAAGCGCAGTCGTGGATCGAAGCCGTCGTACTCGCTCCACAGCAGGCCGGTCGTCACGGTGCCGTAGGTTGCGTGATATTCGTCGCGGTAGATCTGATTGCCGAACAAACCATCGAGCCACGCGGACGATGCGCAGGCACCGACCGTGAGGCTGCGACGCACGCGCTGTAGGACGCCGACATCGCCCGCGGGCGGCTGTGCGCAGATCTCCATCGGCCCCGTTTCGTCTTTTTTATCTTGCGGCGGCCCTGCGGCTGCGGGATCTTCGGTGTGCGGCTCGCGTTCCAGCGTGGCCGGCTCGGCTTCGTCCTGTTGCAGGACCGGGTCGCGCAACGGACCTTGATTCACATCCTGCTCGTTGGGCTCGGGCTTGTCGCCCGGCTGCTCGGGTTGCTCCGGCGCGTCGTCTGGGATATCGGGTTCGGGCTGAACAGGTTCATCCTGCGGGGGCGGCGGCTCGGCGCCGGGCTCGGGCGTTTGCGCGAGGGCCGGGGTGCTCCGGATCAGGAGCCACAACAGCGCCAGCGCTATCGCCAGGGGCGATAACCACCGCTGTGGAACTGCATTGAGTCTTGGCGCATCCGCACCCATATGTCCTGTTTTTGCCGGTAGCCTCGGGGAAATCAACGCAATCGCATTGCCGGAGTTCCTTGTGGGCCCGCAGGTCCGTTTATCATGCCCAGTCTTGTTCGTCGCTCGAGGGTATCGCCCATGAGGTATCTGCACACTATGGTGCGCGTCACGGATCTGACCGCTTCCCTGCGCTTTTACTGCGAGGCGCTGGGATTGCGCGAAATCCGCCGCATCGATAACGAGAAGGGGCGCTTCACCCTGGTGTTCCTGGCGGCGCCTGGCGACGAGCACGCCCAGGTCGAGCTGACCTACAACTGGGACCCGGAAAACTACGGGATCGGGCGTGCTTTCGGTCATCTGGCGTATGAAGTCGACGACATCTACGCGGCCTGCCAGCGCCTGATCGATCATGGCGTGACCATCAACCGTCCGCCGCGCGACGGCCGCATGGCGTTCGTGCGCTCACCTGACAATATCTCGGTCGAGCTGTTGCAGCGGGGCGGCTCGCTCGAGCCGCGCGAGCCCTGGAAGTCCATGGGCAACACCGGCGAGTGGTAGAATCCGCGTCCGGCCAAGATTGCATGCTCCAAGGAGTCCGTTCCATGTCCGCCCCCATCTTCAACGCCGACCGAGAAGAGAAGCAGCCCGAGAAGACCGACCGTCCGGAGACGCTGGCGGAGCAGCTGTCGTTCAAGTCGCGTTTCGTGCTGGTGTTCGGCGAGATCAATCACACGGTCGCGCGCGGCGTGTGCGAAAGGTTGATCGCGTTGTCGCAGCAATCGGATGCACCGATCCGCGTGCTCATTTCGTCGCCCGGCGGCCACGTCGAATCCGGCGACGCCATTCACGACATGATTCGTTTCATCAATGCGCCGGTCATCACCATCGGCACGGGCTGGGTGGCCAGCGCCGGCACGCATATTTTCCTGGCGGCGGAAAAGCAGAACCGCGTGTGCCTGCCGAACACGCGCTTCATGATCCATCAGCCGGCCGGCGGCGCGGGCGGTCCTGCGGCCGACATCGCCATTCAGGCCAAGGAAATCCTGCGTACACGCGAGCGCATCGCGCGCACCATCGCGAAGCAGACCGGCCGGCCGTACGAGAAGGTCGTGGTCGATCTCGAACGTGACTTCTGGATGAGCGCCAACGAAGCCATCGATTACGGCATCGTGTCGCGCGTGGTCGAGTCGTACAAAGATCTCGCCTGACCGAGACACTCCTTCACCTGCGCCCGGAACCATTGCGAAGCCGGGTCCTCGTCGACGTTGGAGTGCCAGTACAGGAAGGACTCCAACGGCGGCACTTCGGCAGGAAAGGGCAACAGCTGATTGCCGGTTGCCCGATTGACGATCACTGCCTGGCTGCGAGTCATCGTAGCCAGCAGGTCCGACCGACTCACCACCTGACTCGCGGCCGCATGATGCTGACAGCGCATCTTGATGTGCCGTGACATTCCCAATCGCGCCAACGCGCCGTCCTCATAGCCGCCGCCCCGGCGCCGGCCGGTAATCAGAATGTGCGACAGGGACGTATACGTCTCGATGTCCAGTTTTCCTTGCACAACCGGATGATCGGCGCGCGCCAGCACCACTAGCGGCTCGGCGCCGATGCGCTCGCGGCGTACGTCATTCGATAGCGGCAAAGCCACGTCGATCGCCAGGTCGATCTCGCCGCTTTGCAAATCTTCTTCGAGATCGCGGCGGTCGATGCGCACCGAGGCGATGTCGATGTGCGAGGCTTCGGCGCCGATGCGGCTCATCAGCGCAGGCAGGAAGGTCAGCTCGTGCGATTCGCGGGCGGCAATGGTGAAACAGCGTTGCGCCGTGCCGGGCTCGAAGTGGCCGACGCGCTGGAGCATTTGTTCCAGGTTGCCGAGCGAGCTGGCGATGCTGTCCGCCAGCGAGCGGGCCAGCGGCGTGGGGATCATCTCGTGCCCCCGGCGTTCGAACAGCGGATCGTTCAGCAGCTCGCGCAGGCGGCCGAGCGCATGGCTGACCGCGGGTTGGGACAAGTGCAGACGCCGGCTGGCCGGCGTGATGCCGCCCTCGCGGTAGATCGCGTCGAACACGGTAAACAGGTTGAGATCGATCCTGGACAGTTGCATAGCGCCTCCGGCGCCCCTGGTCTGGCGCTATTGTCCGGCCATATTCTCCGGTATGAGGGGCACTATGCATACCGCTGATCCAGCTGCATTCAGACAATGCATTGGCGCCCCGGCCGGGCCAGGCGGCAAGTTAGCGCATCGACCGATTCAAGCAACCCTCGAGGGGAGACGAGCATGGATTTCGAATACAGCCCACGCGTGCGCGAACTGCAGGCGCGCCTGCTGAAGTTCTTCGATGAGCACATCTATCCGAACGAAAAGGTCTACGAGAACGAAGTGGCGCAGAACCGCCGCAACGGCGATGCGTTCATTCCGACCGGGATCATCGAGGAGTTGAAGGTCAAAGCGCGGGCCGCCGGCCTGTGGAACCTGTTCCTGCCGCATTCGCCGCGAGCGCCGGAAGGCTTGTCGAATCTGGAATACGCGCCCCTGTGCGAAATCATGGGCCGCGTGCCCTGGGCGCCGGAAGTGTTCAATTGCGCCGCGCCGGATACCGGCAACATGGAGACGATCGAGCGCTATGGCACTGAGGCTCACAAGGATAAGTGGCTGGCGCCTTTGCTCAAGGGAGAGATCCGCTCGGCGTTTCTCATGACGGAGCCGGCGGTGGCGTCGTCGGATGCGACCAACATCGAATGCAGCATTCGCCGCGAGGGCGACGAGTATGTGATCAACGGCCGCAAGTGGTGGTCGAGCGGCGCGAACGATCCCCGCTGCAAGCTCTACATCGTCATGGGCAAGACCAATCCCGAGGCGGGCAAACATCAGCAACAGTCGATGATTCTGGTGCCGGCGGATGCCAAGGGCGTGACGGTGATGCGTCATCTGCCGGTGTTCGGGTACGACGATGCGCCTCACGGTCACGCGGAAGTCGATCTCAAAGATGTGCGTGTGCCGGCGTCGAACATCTTGCTCGGCGAGGGACGGGGCTTTGAAATCGCGCAGGGTCGCTTGGGGCCGGGGCGCATTCATCATTGCATGCGGTCGATCGGCGTCGCGGAGCGGGCGATCGAGTTGATGTGCAAGCGGTTGAGCTCGCGTGTGGCGTTTGGAAAGCCGGTGTCGGCGCAGTCGGTGTGGCACGAGCGCATCGCGGACGCACGTTGCATGATCGATCAGGCGCGGCTTTTGGTGCTGCGTGCGGCGTACATGATGGACACGGTTGGGAATAAGGTCGCGAAGCAGGAGATTGCGCTGATCAAGGTCGTTGTTCCCAACATGACGCTGCAGGTGTTGGATTGGGCGATTCAGGCGCACGGCGCGGGCGGTGTGTCGAATGACTTCCCGCTGGCGAAGTTGTGGGCGGGGCAGAGGACGCTGCGCCTGGCTGACGGACCGGATGAGGTTCACCGGAACGCGATCGCCAAGTTGGAGTTGGCGCGGCATGTCCCGAGGCCGGGAGCTGAGGTGGAGATGCCGGTTACTCGCGGGAGTTGACCGGCGGTTTCGCCACCGCTGCAACCTTAGGCAGCGGTGGCACGTCTCAAGCAACGAGAGCGCCGGATTGGCGGCGCCGTTGAAGGAGATGGCAATGTCTTTCGTGCTGGTAGTGCTCGTCTGGTGCGTGCTGTTCGTGGTTGCCTGGCCGCTGGCGCTGCTCGCCATTTTCCTGCTGCCGCTCCTGTGGCTGCTGTCGCTGCCGTTCCGGGCGGTGGCGGTGGTTTTGGAGGCGTTGTTGGCCTTCATCAAAGCCGTGCTGTTCCTGCCGGCTCGCCTGTTGGGCTATCGGGGCTGACGCTCTATCTCGCGGCGAGGATCGTCCGTTTGATCACGGTTTCGAGCACAGGCACTTTGTAAGCGTTCTTCGCCAGCGGCGTCGCGCCGTGCACCGCCGCCGCTGCGGCTTCGCTGGCGGAGCGGTCGTCGAGGGGGCGGCTGATCAATATTTCCTCGGCGTCCACGGCTCGCCGTGGGACCGGCGCCACCCAGCCTAGAACGATTTTCGCGCTCGCTACCGTATCGCCATTCATCTGCAGCACGACGGCAACGTCACAAATCGGCCAGTCGTAACTGTCTCGCTCGGTTTGCTTGTGATACGCGCAACGCGTGGCCGGGTGAATCGGTGGCACGCTGATGTGAGTCAGGATCTCGCCATCGGCGATGATGGTGTCACGATCCCGCTTCATCGACGGCGGCAGCAGGAAGTCCTTCAGCTCAACGCTCCGTGAGGAGCCTTTCCCTAATGTGAGATGAACGCTCGCGTCGTAAGCAAGCAGCGGCGTGGCCAGCGTCGACGCGTGAACCATCACTGTTTGCTGGTTCTCGAAGATCGCGTGATGCTGATGCTCGCTATGGTCCGGATCGGCGACGCGATGGAAATGCTCGTTGCGGAAATACCAGCAGCGCGGCCGTTGCAGCAGATTGCCGCCGATGGTCGCGGCGTTTCTCACCTGGGGCGTGGCGGCGTGAGCTGCCGCTTCGGCCAAGGCTCGGTAGTGCGATCGAATTCCAGCGTGGCGTTCGATCTGAGCCAGAGTCGCCAGGGCGCCCAGCTGCATCCCTGAGTTATCGAGTTTCACATCGCCGAGCGAGCGAATCGCTTTGAGATTCACGACGCGCGTCGGCTGGACGATGCCTTCCTTCATCAGGTCGAGCACATCCATGCCGCCCGCTTTGGCAATCACCGGCGCGTTCGCCGTCGTTGCAGCCAGCAGTGTGGCCGCTTCATCGATCGACTGCGCATCCACCCACTCGAAGCTTCGCATGATCACTCCGCCCGCAAAGCCGCGAGGACGTTCGCGGGTGTCATGGGCAACGTATAGATGCGCTTGCCCGTGGCGTTGAAGAACGCGTTGGCGATCGCGGCCGCCGTTGCAACATTTGCGGGCTCTGCGACGCCGCGGGCGTCGGTGGAAGACTGTCCGCCGAGCAGTTCGATCAAATGCACTTCGATCTGCGGCGTCTCGCGAGAGCCGACGATCTTGTATTGGTCGATGTTTGCGTTGAGCTGCACGCCGGTGGCGGCGTCGAGGCGGCGGTCTTCGTACAGCGCGTAACTCACGCCCTGAGTCACACCGCCGAGAATCTGGCTCTCGACCAGCTTGGGATTGATGGGCCGGCCGCAATCGTGCACGGCGACGACGCGCTCGACCTTGACCGCGCCGGTCTGGGTATCGACGCAGACCTCGGCGAACTGCACGCCGCCGATGGCGTGCGGGCTGATATTCAGCTCGCCGGCCTTGCGGGCGTAACCTTCGTAGTCGTCGCGGCGATCGGCTCGATGCACGAGCGTCTCGATGCCGGCGCGCCGTAATGCTTCGGCGAAACCGAGCGAGGTTTTCGAATCGCCGCGACGTTCGATGCGGCCGTTCTTGAAGATGAGTTCGTCAGGCGGTGCTTTCAGCAGCGGCGCCACTCGCGAGGCAATGTCACGAGCCGCTGCATGAGCTGCATTACGCGCGGCGGGCGTCAGCGAGCTGGTGACGCGACTGCCGCCGGAGGGCGGGCCGGGAGGAAAGCGCGAGTCGCCCACATGAACTCGCACATCTTCCGCTCGGAGTCCCAATTCTTCGGCGACGACTTGAGCAAACACAGTTCGCGTGCCCGTGCCGATGTCCTGCGTGCCGCAGAAGGCTTCGACCGTGCCATCGCCTGCGATGCGTATCTCACAAGTGGTGTAGCTGTTCACAATGTACGGCCACATGGACTGCGCCATGCCGATGCCGCGCTTGATCGGTCCTGCATCGCTGCCCGGCGCACGTCGACGCGACCAACCGATCTTTTCCGCACCGATGCGACGCTCCGCCGCTCGAGCGCGGACGTCGTCGGCATCGCGCGTGTCGATCTTGTCTCGCATGGCAACCGGGTCGATGCCGAGGCGGGCGGCGACGGCGTCAATCGCCTGCTCGAACGCAAATATTCCTTGTGTCTGACCGGGACCGCGGAATGCAGCGCAGGGACCGGCGTTCGTGAAAACATCGTAGTGCTCGATGCTTACATTCGGGCACGGATACATGCTGTGATGACACATGCCGACGCCGGCGCCAGCGGCGACGCCGCCAGTGCCGAAGCTGTGCAGCTCGATGGCCGTCAGCGAGCCGTCGCGTTTGGCACCGATCTTCAGACGTTGCAGGGTGCTCGGACGATTGCCGACCGATACATGTTCTTCGCGTCGATCCAGCACCAGGCGAACGGGAGCACGTGCCTTGCGCGACAGGTGAATGGCAAGCGTGCCGTAGTTGCCGATGCCATATTTCGCGCCGAACCCACCGCCGGTGTAATCGCTGATGGCGCGGATCTTTTCCTTCGGCAGCTTGAATATCTCAGCAGCCTCATCGCGCACGCTCATGACGTGCTGGGTCGATGCGTAGATCGTCAACTCTTCGTCGCGCCAATCGGCGACGACACCATGAGGTTCGAGCGGCGTGTGAGTCTGAACCTGAGTGCGATATTCGCCTTCGACGACGACATCGGCTTCTTTGAAGCCGCGCTCGATCTCACCGCGTGAGCCGCCTTTGCTTGGGCCGCGCAGGTTGCCTTTCTGCGGCAATCCTTTCGCCGCGCCGCCGCCACCAGCTGTCGCTTGCTGCTCGGTGGGGCCAGGAAATACCGGAGGAGAGCCCGGGTCGATCGCGGCCTCGAACTCCGTGACATGAGGCATGGGCTCATATTCGACTCGAATCAATGCGAGCGCCGCTTCCGCGGCTCGCGCCGATGTCGCAGCGACGGCCGCGATCGGCTGCCCAGTGAAGCGCACGATGGGATAGGGCTCCCTCGCTTCGTCACCGGGATCGCGCAGTTCGGCAGCCATCAGCAAGCGGTCGAGCACATGAACGGCGCGGACACCGGGATGCTTTTCCGCCCGCGAGGTATCGATTGATTTGATACGAGCGTGCGGCAGCGTGCTGTTCAGTGTCCGCGCGTACAACATTCCCGGCAGCTGCACGTCGAATGTGTAGCGTGCCCGGCCCGTGACCTTGTCCAGCGCATCCATGCGTGGCACATCTTTGCCGACAACCTGCAGCTCCGCGTTTGCAGGCCACGGAGGCGGCTCGCCTTGCGGGACTTTGCGAGTGACCTGTTTGACGGCTGCGCCGACGATGCCGGCGGACAGCGAGCGCTGTTCGAAAGCGTCGGCGCTCATTTCGCCTGGCCTTTGCGGCTGGCGGCTGCGGCGGCCAGCGTGGCCTTGAAGATGTTCGGATAGGTTCCGCAGCGGCACAGATGACCGGAGATGGCGGTCTTCACATCGTCCAGCGTGCAATCGGGATTCCGGTTCACGAGCTGCGCGCAGCTCATCACCATGCCGGGCGTGCAGAAGCCGCACTGGAGCGCGTCGTGGTCGATGAAGGCCTGCTGCACTGGATGCAGTTCGCCTTCACGGCTCAAGCCTTCGATGGTGGTGATATTGCGTTCGCGCGCATCGAGCGCGAGCGTCATGCAGCTGGCCGCGACCTCGCCATCGATCCATACCGTGCACGCCGAACAGGCGCCTCGATCGCAGCCGATCTTGGTGCCGGTGAGGCCCAGCGCGTCGCGCAGGAATTCCACCAGCGTGGTGGCGGGATCGGCGAGCGCGGTGCGCACTTCACCGTTGACGAGCAAGGACAAGGGCTGCGGCTCGGGACCGAACGTCCCGAGTTGTTCGCGGCCAGGCGGGTGCTGAGTAGCGACGCTCATGAGAGCCTCCGTCGAAGTCCGATCCTTCGGCGCCAGGTCCCTAGCGTGATAAAACGGCAACGCTCCGATGCGGGTCGAGTTCCGTTGGATCAGCGCGTGATCGTTCGTTCTCTCAGCGAGGCGTTGATCTCTTCCAGGTCGGCCCGGTCGAGCGTGCCGGTCGAGAACTGCAGCTGTAATACATTCAGGATGTAGTCGTATCGGCTGCGTGCGTAGTTGGTCTGCGCCTCGAACAACCTACGGCGCGCATCGAGCACGTCGACGGTGGTGCGAGTTCCTACTTCGAAGCCCGCCTCGGTGGCTTGCAGCGCCGTGCGGCTGGATTCCAGCGCCTGACGGAGCGCGCGAACGCGTGAGATCTCGCTCAGCACGCCGAGATAAGCGTCGCGAGCGGAGCGTTCGGTTTCGCGATTGGCCCGCTCCAGGCGCTCGCGAGCGGCACGATGCAGATAAACCTGCTGACGGACGCGCGAGGAGGTGGCGCCACCGGAGTAGATCGGGATGGTGACCTGAATGCCGATCGAATCCGTCGTCTGCGTTTGATCCGCCGGCGCGCGCGACACGCCGGCTTCATTACGGCCGATCTGATCGCCGGTGTAATCCTGATCGCCACGGCTCGCGACGAGGTCGATGGCGGGCAGGTGGCCGGAGCGCGCGACGCGCACATCCTGTTTGGCGATGTCGGTTGCCAGCCGCGCCGAGATGACCGCGAGATTCTGTTCCAGCGCCTGGCTCACCCACTGCTCTTCATTCTCGGGATTGGGAGTCTTCAGCGGCATGTCATCCACTGGCGTCGCCAATGTATCGAACGATTCGCCGGTCAGTTCACGCAACAGCTCGCGAGCCGTCGCCAGCGTGCGCTTGGCTGCGATCACGGCGGCGGCCGCCTGGTCGTGGGCGGCCTTGGCTTCCTGAACGTCGGTGATGGCGATCAAGCCGACTTCGAAGCGCTTGTTCGCTTGCTCGAGCTGACGTGAGAACGCTTCCAACGCTGCTTCGGCGGCGTCGACCGTGTCCTGCGCGGCCAGCACATCGAAATAGCGCACCGAGGTGCGCTGAATCAGATCCTGCTGGGCGAACATATAATCCGCCTCGGCCTGTGCCACTTCCGCATCGGCACGCTTCAATGTCATCCACTGATCCCAGCGGAACAGGCTCTGGCGCAGCGTGATGTCATATTGTTTGGCGGTGATGTCGGAGGTGCTGGTGATGTCGATCGGCACCAGCGGGCTGAGCGGATTGGACGGGTCGCTGCGGGTCAGCGTGGTACGGCCGCTGTCTTCGTCGAACTTGCTGTACGAGCCGCCGACTTCGACCTGCGGCAGCAACGCCGCCAGCGCTTGCGGCTTGGATTCGCGGCTCGCCAGACGGTTCGCGTCGGCCTCGCGGATCTGCGGATCGTTCTGCAAGGCGCGTTGATAAACAGTGAGCAGGTCGGCGGCATCGGCCGCCGCCGAAGCCAATATCAGACTGCAAGCGGCGACGATGAGCGGAGCGCGTACTTTCATCTTGTTCGTTCCAGTCCCAGTTGCGTTCGCCGGATGATGACACGCTGGCGAATTAATTTATGTCTAGACCACGCGCGCCGGACGAGCTTAACCATTCATGCCACAGACCCGGCGCGTTCAGCCACCGTCCATGGGTGCTACATAGAGCTGCCAGGTCAGTGATGCGGCTTGAGACGCTCAATAAGTCGGAATGGTTGCATCCAGCTCGCGTGACCACGCGAGGATGCCGCCGGTCACGTTGACCGTGCGGAAACCATTCTGTTGCAGAAACTTGGCGACTTCGAGACTGCGCCGTCCTGAACGGCACAACACCGCGACTTCCTTGCTCGGGTCGAGCTCGCCGATGCGCTCGGCCACTTCGCCCATCGGAATGTGCACGGCCTGCTGATCGGCCGGCACGCTGGCGACGCCGAGCTCCCAGGCTTCGCGCACGTCGAGCAGCGTCAGCACATCGCCGCGCTGGCGGCGGGCGACGAATTCGGTCGGGGTGATCTCGGCAATCTGTGGAGTGCTCATGATGGCGGGGAGACTTTGATCAGAACACGAATTCGGACGGGCGCGGCGCGTTCAGCAACGGTGCGAGCACGGTTTCGAACAGGCTCTCGCGCTGCCATTCACGTTCGCCGACGCGCGTGACTTTCCAGGCTTCCATCACCGGCGCCTGGCCGACCACCACGAACAAGCGGCCGCCGATGCGCAGCGCCTGCTGGAAGCGCTCGTCGTACAACGGCAGCGAGCCGGTTACGGCGATCACGTCGTAGCTGGACTGTTCAGTGAGCTGCATGCCGTCGCCCACTTCCACGGCCACGTTGTTGACCGCGGCGGCGAACAGGTTGCGGCGGGCGATCTCGGCCAGCTCGGGCAGGATCTCGACGGTGCGCACGCGAGCGGCCAGCAGGCCCAGGCAGGCGCTCAGATAACCGCTGCCGGTGCCGACTTCCAGCGCGACGTCGGCCGGATTCGGCAACAGCGCCTGCAGGATGCGGCCGTGCACCTTGGCCGGCAGCATCGACTGGCCGCCCGGGAGCGGAATCGAGGCGTCGGCGAAGGCGACCTGGCTGAAGGGCGCCGGGGCGAATTGTTCGCGCCGGACCGTGCGCATGGTGCTCAACACCCGCTCGTCGAACACGTCCCAGGCATGCACCTGCTGTTCGATCATCTGCTGGCGGGCCAACTCGATATTCATAGGCAATATTCGTAGACAAATCAGGCCGGATAGGCTGGCGGCGGCAAGGGTACGGGCTTTGATTCGGCGGTACAAGTTAAAGGCTGGACAGCTCCCGGCCGAGCCGTGGCGCAGTGCCGGTACGCCTGCAGGGAACCCTGAAATCTTCTTCAGGGCCACATTCAGGCCAATATTTACCTGCTTGCCGCATACAATATGGTCAATCCCGCCGGCAGATGTTCAGCCGTTCGCTATGCTCCTTTCCCGGCTACTTAGGTGCTTGCGCTCGTATCTTCTCAGCGCCACTCCAATTTACCGGGTGCCGGGGCTTGCCGCGGCAACCTAGGGGATCGAAGCAAAGAGCGTTTTCATGTGAGTGCCCTGTTGGGGACTTTGACCATTTCTCTCGCCGTCGCGGTCTTGCTGCTGCTGGGTTTCATCCTCTGGCGGGAGCGCCGGAGCGCGGCGCTGACTCGCGCTGCCGGACAACTGGAGGCTATCGTTCGCTCCGGAAAATTCGCCGAGCGCGTCCGCGGCAGCGGCCCGGCGTCGGAGTTCGCGGAGAATGCCAACCGTCTGCTCGAGCAGATGGCGATGAAGGATCTGATGATCGGCGAGCGCGAGCGCTCGTTGGTCGGTCTGCTGGCGGGCCTGCAGGAAGCGGTCGCCGTCCATCGCGATCACATCGTGTTCGCCAACGAGCGCTTCGCCGCACTCACCGGCGCCACGGCCGCGGAGCATCTCACCGGCAAGAAGATCGCCGAGCTGCTGCATCCCGATTACACCGAGCTGGTCGTCGAACACCTGCGTCGCTCGCTCGCCGCCGAGCCCGGGCTGGAGCGGTTGGAGATCGAGCTGCATCCCGACACTGAAGGCGGCACCGCGCGCGTCGAGCTCACCGCAGTGCGCATCGACTATCAGGGCGGCCCGGCTTTGTTATTGACGCTGATCGAGATGGGGCCGCGTTCCTTGCCGGCTTCGACACCGGCGCGCAGTGGCCGGCCCACCGCGTGGGAAACGCTCGATTCGCTCGGCGAAGGCATCATCACCACGGATGTCAGCGGCCGCATCGACTACGTGAATCAAGCCGGCGAGCAGTTGATCGGCGTGAGCGCCGTCGATGCGCTCGGCAAGAGCATCACCGACATCATCCAATTGCTGGACGAGGGCGACCGCCGTTCGCTCGGCGATCCGGTGCGTCATTGCCTCGCGACCCAGTCGAAAGTGACGGCCGGCCGCCGTGGCTTGATGATCTCGCGCGATGGCACTGAAGAGCGCTCGGTAGAGCTGACCGTCACGCCGTTGAAGGGTCAGAAGGGCGATCTGGTCGGCACGGTTATCGTCGTACGCGACGTGAGCGAGCTGCGCGGCATCACCAAGCAGATGTCGTATCAGGCGAGTCACGATGCACTGACCGGTCTGGTGAATCGCCGCGAGTTCGAGCGTCGGTTGGAAGAGTCGCTGCAGACGGCGCACACCAACGAAGCCAAGCACGTGCTGTGCTATCTCGACCTCGATCGCTTCAAGGCAGTGAACGACACCTGCGGTCACATGGCCGGCGACGGCATGCTCCGCGAGGTCGCCGCGCTCATCAAAGAAACAGTGCGCGACTCCGACACCGTCGGCCGTCTCGGCGGCGACGAGTTCGGTCTGCTGCTGGTCGGCTGTCCGCTCGACAAAGCGCGGCAGATCGCCGACGACGTGGTGCGGAAGATCAGTGACTACCGCTTCGTGTGGAAGGACAAGATCTTCAACATCGGCATCAGCGTCGGCTTGATCGAGATCTCACGCGAGAGTGGCGCGCCCGATGAAGTGATGAGCGCGGCCGACTCGGCGTGCTACGTCGCCAAGAAGCAGGGCAATCACGTCCACGTTTACTCGGCGCGCGATGAAGCGGTTGCGCGTCATAGGGGCGAGATCCAGTGGCTGCAGCGTCTGCAGTCGGCGCTCAAGGACAATCGTTTCGAGCTGATGGCTCAGCCCATCATCGCGTCCTCGGCGACCGAAACGGGGCCGGCGCTCGAAGTGCTGCTTCGTCTGCAGGATGAGAATGTGCCGGGCGGCATCTCGCCGGCGGAGTTCCTGCGCGCGGCGGAGCGTTATCGCTTGATGGCGGATGTCGATCGCTGGGTCGTGCAGACGGCGCTGACTGCGCTGGGTCGCGGCGGCATTCGCCTGCCGTCGAGCCGCAGTCTTGCGATCAATCTTTCCGGCCAGACTCTTGGCGATCCGCAGTTCCTCGAGTTCGTCGTCGACGTGCTCGATCGCACCGGCGTGGCGCCGACGCAGCTGTGCTTCGAAGTCACCGAGAACTCCGTGATCACGAACATCGAACATGCGCAGCGCTTCATCGGCGTATTGCACGGCATGGGCTGTCAGTTCGCGCTGGACGATTTCGGTCGCGGGCTGTCGTCGTTCGGCAATCTGAAGAACCTGTCGCTCGATTATCTGAAGATCGACGGCACGTTCATTCGCAACCTGGCGGTGGATTCGGTGAACCAGGCGATGGTCGCCGCGATGATCAAGCTGGCGCGCACGCTGAATTTCCAGGTGATCGCCGAGCAGGTCGAGGATGCCGGCGCGCTGGACGCCGCCAAGAAGATGGGCGTCGATTTCTTGCAGGGCTTCTATCTGGGGCGGCCACAACCGCTCGCGCGCGTCGTGCCGGCGCGGAGCATCGGCTAAGGTTCTTGAACTTTCGGCGGCGGCTCGGGCCGCAGCCACAGCCACATCAGCACGAGCGCCATCAGGGCGGTGAGGAGTTCCGCGACCCATCTTCGCGGACTCACCATGAAGAAGATCACGGCCGAGCCCGTCATCATCACCGTTGCCAGGATCTTGGCCCGACGGCTCACGGCGCCGTGCGCTCTCCAATCCCGCAGCATCGGGCCGAAGTGGCGATGGTTGATCAACCAGTCGTGAAATCGCGGTGAGCTGCGAGCCGCCGCCCAGCCGGCGATCAGAATGAACACGGTCGTGGGTATTCCAGGCACGAACAGCGCGACCACGCCAATCACCAGGCACACGACCGCGAGGACCAGCAGCAGGTAGCGCACTACTACAGGCAGGGGTTTGCGGGTGTCATCCATCGGTGCAGTTTGCCCCAGCCGAAACAAAAAGGGCGCAGCCAAGCTGCGCCCTTTTGTATCTACGGCTGCTAGTTTTTACAGCAGTGGCACGAGCAGCAGCGCCACGATGTTGATGATCTTGATCAGCGGGTTGATCGCCGGGCCCGCCGTGTCCTTGTACGGATCGCCAACCGTGTCGCCGGTCACAGCCGCCTTGTGCGTGTCCGAGCCCTTGCCGCCGAAGTTGCCTTCCTCGATGTACTTCTTGGCGTTATCCCATGCGCCGCCGCCCGTGCACATGGAGATGGCGACGAACAGGCCGGTCACGATCGTTCCGATCAGCAGGCCGCCCAGTGCGCGAATGCCCGCGCCCGGGCCCATCAGGAAGTTCATGCCGAACGCCACCACCACCGGTACCAGGATGGGGAGGATCGACGGCACGATCATTTCTTTGATCGCGGCGCGCGTCAGCATGTCGACGGCCTTGGAATAGTCCGGCTTGGCCGTGCCTTCCATGATGCCTTTGATTTCCTGGAACTGACGGCGCACTTCCACAACCACCGAGCCGGCCGCGCGACCGACGGCTTCCATCGCCATGGCGCCGAACAGATAGGGCACCAGGCCGCCGATGAACAAGCCGATGATCACGGCCGGATCGGACAGCGAGAACACCTGCAGCTTGCCGGCAGCTTCGAGGTTGTGGGTGTAGTCGGCGAACAGCACCAGCGCGGCGAGACCGGCGGAGCCGATCGCGTAACCCTTGGTGACAGCCTTGGTCGTGTTGCCGACCGCATCGAGCGCGTCGGTGATCTTGCGCACGTCCTTCGGCAGACCCGACATCTCGGCGATGCCGCCGCCGTTGTCCGTGATCGGGCCGTAGGCGTCGAGCGCAACGATCATGCCGGTCATCGACAACATCGAGGTGGCCGCGACGGCGATGCCGTACAGGTCCGCGATGTAATAAGCGCCCCAGATGGCCGCGACCACGGCGAGCACCGGCAGCGCGGTCGACTTCATCGACACCGCGAGGCCCGCGATGACGTTCGTGCCGTGCCCCGTCTGTGAAGCGGCAGCGACGTAACGCACCGGTGCGTATTCCGTCGCTGTGTAGTACTCGGTGATCACGATCAACGCCGCGGTGAGCACCAGGCCGATGACGGCGCAGGCGAACAGATCGCTGGCGACTTCGGGACCCATGATCATCGGGGTCACGAAATAGAACGCGATCAGCGCCAGCACGCCGGACACGGCGGTGCCTCGATACAGCGCGTTCATGATCTTGCCGCCTTCGCGCGCCTTCACGAAGTACGAACCGATGATGGAGGCGACGATGGAGACCGCGCCGAGCACCAGCGGATAAATGATGTAGCGGATATCGAGACCGCCGTCGGCGGCCGTGAACATCAACCCGCCGAGCACCATCGTCGCGACCACGGTCACCGCGTACGTTTCGAACAAGTCAGCGGCCATGCCGGCGCAGTCGCCGACGTTGTCACCGACGTTGTCGGCGATCACGGCCGGGTTGCGCGGATCGTCTTCAGGAATGCCGGCTTCGACCTTGCCGACCAGGTCCGCGCCCACGTCGGCGCCCTTGGTGAAGATGCCGCCGCCGAGACGCGCGAAGATGGAGATGAGCGAGCCGCCGAATGCGAGGCCGACCAGCGAGTGCAACGCATGCTCATCGCCGATGATTCCACGCATGAACGTGAAGTAACCGGCGACGCCGATCATGCCGAGGCCGACCACCAACATGCCGGTGATTGCGCCGCCACGGAAGGCGACTTGCAGAGCGGGATTCAAGCCGACGCTGGCAGCCTGCGCGGTACGCACGTTCGCGCGCACCGAAACATTCATGCCGATGTAGCCGGCCAGACCCGAGAGGATGGCGCCGACCGCGAAGCCGCCGGCAGTCGCCCAGTCCAATGCCAGGCCGAGCACGATCAACAGAACGACGCCAACGATGGCGATGGTGGAGTACTGACGATTGAGATATGCCTTGGCGCCTGCCTGAATCGCCGCGGCGATCTCCTGCATTCGCTCATTGCCCGCGGGCTGCTTGTTGATCCAACCGACCGAAATTACGCCATACAGCACGGCCAGAACACCGGCGCCGATCGCGAGCCAAAGCGCGACATCTGTGGACATCAACTTCCTCCCCCTTGCGGGTGCATCGTTGTGAGCAAATTTTTAAAGCAGGCAGATCGTCAGTAAGGCAATTCCAAATGAAACGTTGGACCTGGCTCGCGCCGGGCTGTCGCCGGCGCGCGCGATTCCATACATGTGTGCGCCCGGCTACGCCGGGCGCGGACTATCTCAAACCAGCTTGCCCGGCGTCAGCCGTGGCAAGCCTGAAGGAGCGCGATAGCAACCGATAAGTGCTGGAAAAAAGTCGCGAAACTATAACACAAAGGGGGTGTCGAGCTTTTTCTTCACCGCGGCGTTCTTGAGCGTCACGTACTGGGGCAGGCCATCTTTATATGGCGGATAGTCCTCGCCGCGGATGAGCGGGCTCAAATATTTGCGCCCCTTCGCGGTGATATGGAAGCCATCCTCGGTGATGTAATCACGCGGCAGCATCTTTTCCTGGTTCGCGACCTTGTCGAGCGGCGCCATGCCGATCTTCCATTTGTACGGGCTGCTCGAGGTGCGCACGATGGTCGGCATCACCGAGTTGTGACCCTTGAGCGCCAGCTCCACCGCCGCCTTGCCGACCGCATAGGCCTGTTCGACGTCGACCTTCGAAGCGATGTGGCGAGCGGCGCGCTGCAGGTAATCGGCGACAGCCCAGTGATATTTGTAATTCAGCTTGGATTTGACCAGCTGCGCGATCACCGGCGCGACGCCGCCGAGCTGCGCATGACCGAACGCGTCCCGCAGGCCGGCATCGGACAGGAACTTGCCGTCCGCGGTCTTGACGCCTTCCGACACCACGATGGCGCAATAGCCGTACTTCTCCACGCACTCCTTGACGCGCGCGCAGAACTTGTCCTCGTCGAATGTGATTTCCGGGAACAGGATGATGTGGGGCGAATCGCCTTCCTTCTCCGCGGCGAGCCCGCCGGCGGCCGCGATCCAGCCTGCATGGCGGCCCATCACTTCCATGATGAACACCTTGGTGGAGGTTTTGGCCATCGAGGCCACGTCGAAGCCCGCCTCGCGGATCGATACCGCGACATATTTCGCCACCGAGCCGAAGCCGGGGCAGCAGTCGGTGATCGGCAGGTCGTTATCCACGGTTTTCGGCACGTGAATGGCCTGAATGGGATAACCGAGATTGTCGGCCAGCTGCGAGACCTTCAGGCAGGTGTCGGCCGAGTCGCCGCCGCCGTTATAGAAGAAATAACCGATGTCGTGCGCCCGGAACACTTCGATCAGGCGCTGGTACTGGGCCGGATTGTCCTCGAATTTTTTCAGCTTGAAACGCGCCGAGCCGAAGGCGCCCGAGGGGGTATGACGCAGGGCGCGAATGGCCGCGGCCGACTCCTTGCTGGTGTCGATCAGGTCTTCTGTCAAAGCGCCGACGATGCCGTTGCGGCCCGCATAAACCTTGCCGATGCGGCTGCCGGCGCGGCGGCAGGCCTCGATGACGCCAGCCGCCGACGCGTTGATGACAGCGGTAACACCGCCGGACTGGGCGTAAAAGGCGTTGCGGGGGCGGGCAGTCTTCTTCGGGGGAGTTTTCTTCGTCCCAGTCTTTTTTGGCATGTTTCGACCTGTGCAATAGAACCAAGATCGTCGGCGCGAAGGATAGCGCTCGAACGGCGCTTTCTGTACCCTCCTGCGCTCTTCTCGGGAGGTCGGATTCAAAAATGATGCGGATCGTATTACTGGGGGCACCCGGTTCGGGCAAGGGAACTCAGGCGCAGCGCCTCATGGGCAAATATGGCGTGCCGCAGGTTTCCTCCGGCGATCTGCTGCGCGATGCCGTGGCCCGGGGCACCGAGCTCGGCAAACAAGCCAAATCGGTCATGGACGCCGGCCAGCTGGTGTCCGACGACATCGTGCTCGGCCTGATCCGCGAGCGCCTGAGCCGTGCCGATGCCGCCAATGGTTTCATCCTCGACGGCTTTCCCCGCAACATCGACCAGGCGAATTCGCTGAATGCGCTGCTGGAAGAAATCGGCCAGCCGCTGGACGCGGTGCTGCTGCTCGACGTGCGCAACGAGACGTTGATGCAACGCCTCGCCGGCCGTCGCATCTGCCCGAAGTGCGGCACGGTTTACAACATTCATTCACTGCCGGCCGGCGCCACGACCTGCGAAAAGGACGGCACCGAGCTGTATCAACGCCCCGACGACAAGGAAGAAGTCATCGGCAAGCGCCTGGCCGTGTATGACCAGCAGACCAAGCCGCTGATCGAGCACTATTCCAAGCTGGGCCTGCTGCGCAAAGTCGCGGGCGAGGGCGAGCTGGAAGAAGTGTCCGAGCGCATGGAAGCCGCCGCGCTGGCCAAGCCGGTGCCGGCGTCCAAAGTGAAAGTCACCAAGACGCCTGCTCAGGCCAAGCGCAAGAACCCGGCGGTCAAGTCGGCCAAGCCGGCGGCCAAGGGTGCGAGCAAGGCTGCGTCGAAGGCGAAGTCTTCCAAGGCCAAGACCAAGACGAAGTCGAAGCCGAAGTCTGCTGCCAAGAGCAAGGCGCCGGCGGCGAAAGGCAAAGCCGCCAGGAAGTCGGCGAAGAAATCTTCCAAAGCGGCTGCGCGCAGCACCAAGAAGGCCGCTCGCAAGGCGCCGGCGAAGAAAGCCGCGCGTCGCCCGACCAAGGCTCGCAAGAAGAAATAATCTCGATCGCCGGCTGGCGCGCCATGGCGCGCTCAGCCTGCTGAGAGTGCTACGTTCGCGCCGTAGCGCTTGCGACTTCGATCAACCGGTCGCCAATCACCTCTTTGCGCCAGCCGGTACTCAGGCGATCGGTGCGGCGTGAGAACACCAGCTGTTCCACGTCGCGTCGGGTGGCGAGTATTTCCGGGCTGACTTTCAATTCTTCCGCCGTCGTGCGCGCGAGGTTCATCAGCTTCGTGACTAGCGCGAGCTGCTGAGCCTCGGGCTTCGGTGGAATGAATGCAGCCGGCTCCGATTGCGCCAGTTCGCGGCCGCGAGTGACTAACGCCAGCAATTCTTCGCCGCGTCGGCGCGCCACGCCGGCGGGCAGCGTGCGTATGCCTTCCAAATCCGCCGCTTTGCCCGGCAGCCGTTCGGCGATCTCGCGCAACGCATCGTCGGCCAGAATCCAGCCGCGCGGCTTGTCGTGTTTGATCGCCGTTTCCTCGCGCCAGTGCGCGAGCAGTTTGGCGGTGGCGCGTTGCTCGGGACGCAATCGATCCAATCCCTTCAATCGCTTCCAGGCCGCCTCCGGCTCGGTGCGATGGAGCGCGGGAGATTCCAGCTCGCGTGTCTCTTCATAGAGCCACGGAATGCGTCCGGCTTCTTGCAGGGCGTCGCGCAGGTTCTGATACAGCGGCACCAGATAGCGCACATCGTCCTCGGCGTACTGCAATTGTTCGGGACTCAGCGGCCGTCGCGACCAGTCGGTGCGTGTATGGCCTTTTTCCAGCTGGTGCTCGAGCCGCGCGGCGACCAGTGCTCCGTAGCCGATTTGCGCCGGCAGGCCGAGCAGCGCGGCGGCGATCTGGGTATCGAAGATCGGACCCTGGAGCGAGTCACGCATGGCGACCGCCAGGACTTCCAGATCCTGACGCGCGGCGTGCACGACTTTGATCCGGGCGCGGTCGTTCAGAAAATCCCATAACGGCTGCAGGTCGGGCACCGCCAGCGGATCGACCAGCGCGCATCGGGTCGTTCCATCCGGCCCAGGCGTCGCCATCTGCACCAGGCAGAGCTTGGGAAAATACGTGCTCTCACGCATGAACTCGGTGTCCAACGCGACGAACTCGGCGGCGCGCAGCTGTTCGAGTGCGTGTAGAAGTTCAGCGGACGTGGTGACTATTGGCGGTGGCTGCATGGGCGTGCGTGTACAATTCATCGCATTATAGGGGAGTCCGCCGGCATGGCTCGCCGGCTCAACACGCGTTTTCGCTCATGGTCATTTTGCGATTTCTGCAAAGCTTCCTGGATATCGCGCTCTGGCGAAAGGGACCGCAGGACCTGCCGGCTTCGACCGCTCTGGCGATACTGGCGCTGATCGCTTATCTCAGCACCGGCTTCATGCGCATGCGGCTGTTCACGCTCGACCGGCCGACCGCGCTGTTGTTCATCTGTGTCGACGCATTGATGCTCGGCGCCTGGCTGTGGCTGGTGCTGGCGTTCTTCGGGCGCCGTCAGCGTTTCGTGCAGACCATCACGGCGACGCTCGGCGTCGGTCTGCTGGTATTGCTGCTCGATGTGACGATCCGTTCGGCCCAGCTGGCGCTGGGCTGGAGCGATGAGTTGTCGATGACCTGGCTGAAGGCGCGGTTCCTGGTCGTCGCGCTGGTGCTCGGCCGCGTTTTCATGCTGGCGCTGGACCGCGGCCTGATCACCGGCATCGCGCTCACCGTCGCAATCATTTATTCCACTCAGGCGGTCGTGCAGCTGATGCTCGATCTGCGCGGTTAAGCCAGGAAAGATAGAGGATTCATGCACGTTCACATTCTTGGCGTTTGCGGCACCTTCATGGGCGGCATCGCGGCGCTGGCGCGCGCCTCGGGCCATCGCGTTACCGGATCGGACCAGAGCGTCTATCCGCCCATGTCCGACCAGCTGCGCGAGCTGGGCATCGACATCATCGAGGGCTACGGTCCCGAGCAGCTGAAGCTGAAGCCCGACGTGGTCGTCGTCGGCAATGTCATGAGCCGCGGCAATCCGCTGATCGAGGCGCTGCTGGAAAGCGATATTCCCTACACGTCGGGGCCGGAGTGGCTGGCGCGGCATGTGTTGAACAAGCGCTGGACCCTCGCGGTCGCCGGCACGCACGGCAAGACCACCACATCGAGCATTCTCACCTGGCTGCTGGAATACGGCGGGCTCGAGCCCGGCTTCCTGATCGGCGGCGTGCCGGGCAATTTCAATGTCACCGCGCGTCTCGGCAAGGGTCAGCATTTCGTGGTCGAGGCCGACGAATACGACACCGCGTTCTTCGACAAGCGCGCCAAGTTCGTGCACTACCGGCCGCGTACCGCCGTCATCAACAATCTCGAGCACGACCACGCGGATATCTATCCCGACGTGGCGTCCATCCAGTGGCAGTTCCATCAACTGCTGCGCATGGTGCCGAGGCACGGCCTGGTGGTCGCCAATTCGGGCGACCCGAACGTGATGCACGTGATCGACATGGGCTGCTGGACGCCGGTGGAGCGTTTCTCCAGCGGCATGCATGGCGACACGGCGTGGTATGCGATCGCGCCGGCAGGCGGGGACTACAGCACTTTTTCCATCATGCAAGGCAACGCTGCCGTCGCCGAAGTGAACTGGTCGATGCTCGGCCGTCACAATGCCGAAAATGCATTGGCTGCCATTCTCGCCGCGCGCAGCGCCGGCGTGCCGATAGAAACATCGGTCGCGGCGTTGAAGGAATTCCAGGGCGTGCGTCGGCGAATGGAAGTGCGCGGTGTGGTCAATGGCATTACCGTCTATGACGATTTTGCACACCACCCGACGGCGGTGGCGACCACCATCGATGGCTTGCGACGAAAGATCGGTTCGGCGCGTTTGATTGCTGTGCTGGAGCCGCGCTCCAACACGATGAAGCTGGGCACGCACTCCGCGGCTCTGGCGGGCGCATTGTCACAGGCCGATCATGTATGGATGTATCAAGGGCCGAATGTCACTTGGGATGTCGCCGGCTCGGTCGCGACGCTCGGCAAGCGCGCGGAGACGGTGCGGGATCTGGATCAGCTGATCGCCCAGCTCGACGCGTCCCTGGTAAGCGGAGATCACGTGCTCATCATGTCTAATGGCGGCTTCGGCGGCATCCACGGCAAGTTGCTGGACCGTTTGCGGAAGCGTTGAGGGCGCAAGGAGGACTCATGTCGGTGGTCCTGCCTTTATTCCCGTTGAACACCGTGCTGTTCCCGGGCGGTCCGCTGCGCCTGCGCATCTTCGAGCCGCGCTATCTCGATATGATCAGCCGCTGCATGCGCGAGAACAGCAGCTTCGGCGTAGCGCTGATCACTGAGGGGCGCGAGGCTGGAGGCACAGCGCGCACCACGGTCATGGGCACAACTGCGCGCATCGTCGACTTCGAGCGTCTCGACGATGGACTGCTCGGCATCACTGCGCGGGGCGAGCAACGCTTCAGCATCGTCGATCTAAAAACGCAGGCCGATGGCTTGAACGTCGCCGACGTCGAGCTGCTTCCGGAGGAGCCGGCGATGGAGATTCCGGACGACCTGGCGATCCTGGCCGAGCTGTTGAAGCAAGCGTTCGTGCAAGTGGGAACGGCGTACGGAGACGAGCCGCCGCACTTCGAGAACGCGAGCTGGGTGGGCATGAGATTGGCGGAGATCCTGCCGTTGCCCATGCCCGAGAAGCAGCAGTGCCTGGAGATGGAAAACGCGGTGGAGAGACTGCGGCTGCTTCGCGAGCGTTTGGATATCCGGCAAGCCTGAAGCTTGCCTTCTCAGTTCGCGCGCCGCCGACTCAAAGCAGCAAACGCCGCCGCGATCACCGTAAACCACACCAGCGCGGCCCACCCGATGACGCCGTCGTAAGAGCCGACGAGCACTTCGAATTGCGAGTCCGGGTTCACGCGCGTGGCTTCACGAAGCACCGCGATGAACGCCACGCCAGCTGCGTGCAAGCCAATGCATCCCGCGATCGCCCCCGTGCGTAGCCGGACGAGAGCAAACAACACGCCCAACATCGCAAGCGCGACGAACGAATCCGCGAAGGTCAGCGGCTGCACGTAACGTTCGAACAGCTTGCTCAGCACTTCGAAGCCGTGCTCCCACGACACATCTTCCGGTGGCACTCGCAACTTGCCGCCGAGGAAGTGCAGCGAGGCGTACAGCAGGCTCGGTGCGATCACGGCGGCGGCCGCACCTGACGTTCGTGAGACAGCTGTAAACAGTACGCCGCGGAAGAATGTTTCTTCGATGAACGCGACCGTCACGCCCGTGAGCAGGCCGCCAGCGATGACGCCGAGCCACGCACCATCGAAGCCTGGCTTCACTTCCCGAATATCGAGTCCGAGCAACAGCGCCGTCAGCGGCAACATCAACCCGATGCCGCACACGAAGCCAATGCCCATCTGCCGCAGAAAATCACGGCGCGGCAAGCCGTAACCGAGCGACTCCTTATCTGTCAGTCCGAGCCGGCGCGTCAGTACCACCAGCCCGATCAGCGCCAACAGCATGGCGATTCGATGCATGACGCGGTGGACCGGTTCGATGGAAACGAGACTGACCAGCCACCAGGCCGGATAGGTGAAGACCGCGGCGACCAGCAGCGAGCCCGCGAGCAGCGCGACGAACAGGGCGAAGGCGCGCATCGGTCAGCAACCGCTCAACAACAGATCGCGCGTCGGAAGGCGCGTCATTTCTCGGTGAATCGCGAGGTAGACGGCGGATTTGCGCGGCCTCGGCGCACGTACACTGCCGTCGGCCTCGAGGTCGCGCGCCCCGAGGCGGAAAGAATTCTGATTCATCGAGTGCAACGCTTTTATGGAGAACAGCATCATGGATGACAACAAGGCTCTGAGCATCGTGTCCGCGCTGGCGAATGGCGTCAACCCGCAGACCGGTGAAATGTTCGAGATCGACTCGCCGTATCAGGCCGCGGACGTGATTCGCGCATTGTATGTCGCGGTCCGCGCCCTGGAGTTGAGCAACCGCTCCAAGGGGCGAGGCAACCGTGCGCGACTGCCGGCCAATGCCGGCAAGCCGTGGGCGGAACAGGAGGATCGTGACTTGCTGGAAAGATTCGACGCCGGGCAGTCGATTGCGCAGCTCGCCCAGGCGCATGACCGAACCATGGCCGGCATTCAGGCGCGGCTGGAACGGCATGGCCGGCAGGTGGGGCAAGGGCTGCAGTGGCGCGGGCGGGCGGGTAGTGCGCTGGCCTATCGTGCCGATCACGCTGAGTCGTGAGGCGGGAGCACACGCCAATCGCCGTGGCGACGTGTTGGACGTCGCCGCTTCAGCGTTCGCCTGCGCCGGCGGATCGAACCGGTGGGGCGGCGGCTGCGAGTGCGGCTGATTCAGCCGCCATGAGCCGGGCCACGATCTGGTCGGCATTGAAGTATTCGGCGCAGCGTGCGGCAAATGCTCCGGAGCGTTGGCGGTAATGATCCATGTGTAGCAGAACGTCGCCCAGCAATTCGCCGCTCTGGTCCATGTTGGCCGCGGTGAGGCCGACCGAGCCGGCTGGGAAATGTTCGCTGAACAAGCGGCATTCGACGCCGTCCACGGTAATCACTCCGTTGTCCCAGGCATTGCGCCACTGGAATCTCGCGCGGCGCGCGTTCTCGTGCAGATGGAACAGCGAATACACCGCCGAGGGATCGCTGCCGGGACCGAGGATCGCTGCGAATGTCGACAGTTGTTTACCCTGCGCATCCAATTGCTCCAGCTCGAGATGCGCATATGTGCCGTGCGTCGACGGCTTCAGCCACTGCAGGCGAAGTAACAATGAGCGAGCGTCGGCAACCAGATCGAACTCACAGGATGCGGGGACGTTTGTGAACGAAACCGGCGAGCCGTTGGCACTGGCGCCGGACTGCCAGACGAGCGAGTCACTGCCGATTTGTTTCAATGGCGTGCCGTGCGCGGCGATGTCACGCAGATGACGTTGGTTCTCTGTGTGAATCTGTTCCGAGAGCCAACAGCCGCCCGGCACGATCACCGGGACACCGGCGCTGAGCATCTCGAGCAACACGCCGCTGCAGCGGGAGTAGTAACGGGTGCTGTCATAGAGCAGCAGGCCGATATCGGAGCTGCGCACGAGTTCGGCGTAACGCTCCAGATCCAACGGGAAGGGCGCGTACACGATCGGCGGCGTGGCGCTGTGCGGGCCGAGATCGTTCACGGTCGAGTCGAGCGCGCGCATCAAGTCACGGCGGCGAGTTTGCATCACGAGTTGTGCGCGGCCCTTGCTCAAATATTCGTTCCACAATTTGCGGACCACGATGGGCAGCTCCCGGTAGCCCTTCTCGCGCCGGCTGTGCCCGAGGCAGGCGATGCGGACGCTGTCGTTCGACGACTTCGGCGGCGTTGGCAAAAGAAACAAGGGATGCACCGGATAGGGCAACGTATGGAACGGCGCCACGTCGAGATATTCGTACTGCGCGCTCAGCTCACGTGTCGTGCAATACAAATGAATGTGATGGTCGGGCGCCCGCGCCAGCGCATGCCGGAAGATTTCTCGCATGAACTCCCGGCGCGGGCGCTGCTCCGCGTAATCGGGATCGCGGCCTTCGAAGATGCCGAGGTGAAATTGCAGATGCCAGTGGACGCGCCGGTACTCCGCGGGCGCGTCCTCAAGAAACATCGTCAGGCCTTCCAGATCGATTTCCGACGCGGACGCGAAGAACACGTGGTCGCCTTCCTCGAGCGCCACCTTGCGCCACAGCGTGGCGCAATCCTCGGCGAAGCTTGCCGCGATCCGCTGGCGTTCGCGAGCGCGCCATTTGTTTCTTGTGCGCGACCACCAGCCGCCGAATGCGCCGTTGCCGGCGCCAGTCTCTATATAACGTTGGGAATAACTCTTGTTGCGAAAGATGGCGTGCGATTGCCAGCTCGGCGGCAACGCGGCGAGGTCGCGAAATTCTCGATGCATGGCCAGTACCGGCTGCAACCCGGCGCGTTCGGCCGCGGGCAACACACAGCTGGCATACGTGTAGTAATGCCCGCCAAGGTCCCTCATGGAATGGTCGACCAGAATGAATTTGCTTGTCATGTAACTGGCACGCTCACGGAGCCGTCCACCGGGCCGGGCAGTCGGGCCATGGCGCCCTTATCGCAGCGGATCGTACGCGCCGCCAGAGTTTCCTGCAGCAGCTTCTCCAGCGGCCTGGCAGGGGCGCGGTGCTGCAGGTCTGCGGGTCCACCCGCCGGAGTGTGCAACACCATGTCGCCGTCCACCAACACTATGTAGTCCATGCTCGCGATGGTGCGATTGCGTGAACGTGCCCGTCGAATCCTTCATCGTCCGGTCAGGCATGCAGTAGCAGTATGTCCGGGCGCCGATCCGCGTCGGCTGGGGCCGGTCAAGGGTCGTGATGAACAGGCTGGAGCGCATGAAACGGGATAATATTCCAAGTGCCGCAGCCTCGCGCCGGCGTTGAGGCTTTCGGTAGACTGACGGGCGCCGCCCGACATGCAGGAGTGAAATTTGTCCGTCTCGTATCTGTTCGCCCCCAAGGAACTGAGGCGACGCCGGCGTTGGCTGAATCGCTGGTGGCCCAGCGTTCGCCTGCGCCTGGATCCGTTGCAACAGCTCCGAGTGGACGGGCGCTACGTGCCGGTCAGCATCGCCAACTGGAAGCTCATTCCCAGCGTGGCCCGCAGTCTGCTCAGCACGCGCATCGCGCGGCCGCTTACGTTCGCCGAGGACCGTCGGCTCACCGTGGTCATACCTTATCGGGATCGCGAGCAGCATCTGCGCCAGCTGATGCCGGTGTTGCAGGAAAAGCTGCGCGAGCAGCGGCTCGATTATCGCATCCTGGTGGTGGAGCAGGAGAGCGGTTCGAAATTCAACCGCGGCCGGCTGCTGAACGCCGGCATCCATTACGCGGCGGACCTGACCGATTATTACTGTTTGCACGACGTCGACGCGGTCCCCATCGTCGCGAACTACGCCTGCCCGTCGCAGCCGTTGCGTCTGGTGAACAAGCTCATTGGCTTGCAGGGTAAGAGCCGGCACAATGATCATTATTTCTCCGGCGCCGTTTCGATCCGCAAGGACCAGGTGCAGGCCGCGAACGGCTTCTCCAACGAATACTGGGGCTGGGGCAAGGAAGACGACGATTTCTTTTTCCGCCTGCTGTTGACCGAATTGCTGTGCTACTACGATCTGGAAGGGACCTATCAGGATTTGCCCAATCCGCCCCATCAGCAGGTGCATCGCCGTTACCCGTGGACGCCGGCGCATGTCCGGCGCAACCGCCAGCGGCGCAGTCTGTTGCTGCGAGGCCTGGTGGATCCCGCCGACGACGGTCTGAACACCCTGCGCTATGAAGTCGTCGAGCGCGGCGGATCGGCCGAGTACGGTCCGGCATACGAAAAAATCCGCATCCGCTGGTAAGGATCGAAAGCTTTTGAATCGCACTTCGTTGCCCGCGTTCGCGGTGGGTCTCGCGTTGCTGGCGCCGCTGGCAAGCGCGCGTGGCGTCAGTCCCTATCTGCCCTTGAACCTGTCTCCGGAAATGGAGCGACAGATCGAGCGTGTGATGATTCTGGCCGATCGGCCCATCATGTCGCGGCCGATCGCCGCGGCCACCGTGCTGGACGCCCTGCCGCAGGCGTGTCGTGTCGATAAGGCTCTGTGTACACGGGTGCGCGCTTATCTGAATGGTTACATGCGCAAGCTCGGCGTCGATCACGCCAGCATCGAAGGCGCGGTCGCCGACGGTTCGACCACGCCCTTGCCGAATCGCTATGGCATGGCGAACGAAAGCGAGTTCCAGGTCTCGGCGAGCGCGCACTGGCAGCCGAGCAGCTACCTGATCGTCAGTCTGGGCGGCGTCGCCGACGACGAAGAGGCTGCGCCGGTCGGCTCGATGGTGAGTTTCGGCACCGAATATGCGCAGGTCGACGTGGGCTATCGACCGCGCTGGTATTCCCCTTTCACCGACAGCGCCATGTTGATCAGCACCGAAGCGCAGACGCTGCCTTCGATCACGCTGTCGAATTACAAACCGATGACCGGTCTCGGGCTCACCTACGAGCTGTTCATGGCGGAGATGGAATTTAGCGATCGAATCCAGTTCGGCGACAACTGCAATGTGGCTGCGCCGCCGCAGGAGGGAGAAACGTGCACCGAAGGCAAGCCGCGTCTCGGCGGCATGCGCATCGGCATCGCTCCCGTGCCGGGTTGGTCGGTCAGCGCCAATCGGTTGCTGCAATTCGGTGGCGGCGAACGGGAAAGCTCGTTCACGGATTTCCTGCGTGCGATGTGGCAGCCGCGGCAATATGACAACGTCGGCGAAGGCGTCACTCAGCAGACCCAGTTCGGCAACCAGGTGGCCTCGTTCACCACTCGTTTCATCTTTCCAGGCGCGACGCCTTTCTCCGCGTATCTGGAATACGCCGGCGAAGATACTTCCTTCTCTGGCAACTATCGGCTGGGCAATTCCGCGCTGTCCATCGGCCTGCACTTTCCGCGGCTGTGGAAACATTTCGACCTGACGGTCGAAGCGTCGGAGTGGCAGAACGCATGGTATGTGAGCAACGCGTACGGCGACGGTCTCACCGAGAACGGCCGTGTGCTCGGCCACTGGGGCGCCGATCAGCGTGTTTTCGGCGACGCGGTGGGGGCGCAGTCGTTCATGGCGCGCTTGGGATGGGAGCCCGGTTTCGGCGGCCTGATGCAACTGCGGGCGCGCACCGTCGAGAACGAATCCTATAGCGGCGTGGACTATGAGCGGGGCTACGATGTTTCCTTGAGTTACTCGCGCACGCTGATGGGAGTGACGGCCGGCGCCGAGATCACCGGCGGCCAGGATGCGTTCGGCGATAGTTTCAGCCGCATTGCCGGCTTCGTCCGTTTCGGCGATGAGTGGGATTCGGGCGGCGCCAGCGGCGACTGGGGCAGCGAGGTCCGCAGGCCGAACGGCGCGCAGCTGTTCGTCGATGCCGGCGTCGCGGCGTCGAAAGTCAGGATCAATCTCGGCGATGGCAGCCCCAATGAGACGACCTCGATGGAGCTGACTCCGCACATCGGCATCGGCGCGCGGCGCGCGGTGTCGTCGCGAAGCGATCTGGGTGTGCGCATGGAATTCGATCGCATCGACGATCACATGTTCCTGGCGGTGCGCGCGCTCGATTACCGGTATCGCACCAGGGGGCCGCTCGCGTTCTCGGGATTCCTCGGCGCGGCGCGCTATGACCTGGCGACGCCGGCCTACGGTTATTACCTCGGCGCGGGTGTGCAGTGGCAGAACCTTCTGCCGAACGTGGATGTGGGGTTGGATCTGCGTTACGCCGACAAGGTCGCACGTGACAAGTTGCTGCCCACCGATCCGGGCTCCACGCCGCGGCCGGACAGCTTCTACGACATCACGAGCTATACGCTATCGGCCAGCTATCGCTTCTGACGCGTCAGAGGTAGCGCGCGCACAGTTGTTCGAACAGCGAGTCGGCCGGAAACTGCCCATTCTTGTCGAAGCCCCGGCTGCGGCGCGCCATCTCGTTCCACAGATGCAACCCATAGCCGCCTGCGACGAGGCCGGGATTGTCGCGCAGGCTCGAGTCGAACACGGTGTGCCAGTTCGTGTAGCCGATGGCATAGAAATACCAGAACGGCATGGCCGCGCCCGTGCAATGCAAGTGTCGCGCAGCTTCGGTGAGTCCGTCTGGCCCCGTTTCACCCCAGGTCATGCGACTGCGGCTGTTCGGCAGCCACCGGCGCAGCAGCTTGCGTCGGCGCATCTTCATCGAGTCATAGGGCAGCGTGCGATTCGGCCGCTCGCAAACATCGTTCATCCATTGCGCGAGCCGATGTCCTTTCGGTAGCCCGAGCACGGCGTTGTTGATGGCGCGCTCGTCCTGCCAGCCGTAGATTTCCGTGGTCGGGAAGTCGAACGGCTTCAAGCACACCACGTCGCTGTCGACCCAAAGGCCGCCGTGCTCCAG
The DNA here is from genome assembly GCF_009932555.1 of Steroidobacter agaridevorans. GTDB lineage: Bacteria > Pseudomonadota > Gammaproteobacteria > Steroidobacterales > Steroidobacteraceae > Steroidobacter > Steroidobacter agaridevorans. Next base: position 158,056 of record NZ_BLJO01000011.1, on the reverse strand, counting down.
CAGCAGCCGATAACGGAAGCAGTCGGCGAACATCGCGAACGAGCCGGTCTTGGCGTGTTTGAACAATCGGTCGCGCGGCAGGATCTTGCTCGCATCGGCCAGCGTCACGCCGCTCGGAACGTTTGCGGGAGGCTCGTAAACATGCAGCGACACCCGATGGCCGTTCGCGACGAACGAGCGCATGCACAGTTGCTCGAGCCGCGATAACGGCGGCCCGTGCCAGAACATGTGAACCTCCGGCAGCAGGCGGCTCACAGCGTCGCGAACACTTTCTTCGCTGCCGCAATCGTAGCGTCGATGTCAGCTGGCGTGTGCGCTGCCGAGACGAAGCCCGCTTCGAATGCCGACGGCGCCAGATAGACGCCTTCATCCAGCATGCCGTGGAAGAAACGCTTGAAGCGCTCCACGTCGCACGCCATCACTTCGCGGAAATACCGCACCGGCGTCTTGTCGGTGAAGAACAAGCCGAACATGCCGCATGCATGGTTGGTCGAGAGCGGAATGTTCGCCAGCTTCGCGGCGTGCTGCAGACCTTCCATCAACTGCGTGGTGCGCGCGGCGATCTGTTCGTAGAACTGCGGCTGATCGAGCAGCTCCAGTGTCGCAAGGCCCGCGGCCATCGCGACCGGATTGCCCGAGAGCGTGCCGGCTTGATACACCGGCCCGAGCGGCGCGATCTTTTCCATGATGTCGCGGCGTCCGCCGAACGCGCCGACCGGCATGCCGCCGCCGACGATCTTGCCGAGCGTCGTCAGGTCCGGACGGATGTTATAAAGCGCCTGAGCGCCGCCGCGCGCGACGCGGAAGCCGGTCATCACTTCGTCGAAGATCAACACGCTGCCGTGCTGATCGCATACCGCGCGCAATGCTTCCAGAAAGCCGGGCACTGGCGGCACGCAATTCATATTGCCGGCGATGGGCTCGACGATGATGCAGGCGATCTCGTTGCCGCTGTCGTTGAACAGCTGCTGCACCTGAGCGATATCGTTGTAGTTGAGCGTGATGGTCTGCGCCGCGAATTCCTTCGGCACGCCCGGCGACGTCGGCACGCCGAAGGTGAGGGCGCCCGAGCCCGCTTTCACCAGCAACGAGTCGGAATGGCCGTGATAGCAGCCTTCGAATTTCACGATCTTGTCGCGGCCGGTGAAGCCGCGCGCCAGGCGGATCGCGCTCATGGTCGCTTCGGTGCCGGAGCTCACCATGCGCACCAGCTCGATCGACGGCATGATCTCGCAGATCTTCCGGGCGACCTGGGTCTCGATCCGCGTCGGGGCGCCGAACGACAGGCCCAGCGCGGCGCGCTCCTGCACGGCGCGGATCACGTCGGGATGCGCGTGGCCCAGGATCATCGGGCCCCAGGAGCCGACGTAGTCGATGTAACCTCGGTCGTTCTGATCGAACACCCGCGAGCCGGCGGCGCGCTCGATGAAAACAGGCTCGCCGCCGACGCCGCGGAACGCACGGACGGGAGAGTTCACGCCGCCGGGAATGTAGCGGCTGGCATCGGAAAATAACGACACGGGAGAGCTCCGGATGATCTCGGACGCGCAAGTGTATCACCCAGCGCCGGCGCGACGGCCCGAGCGGCCTCCCATCGCCGGCTGCAGTTCCCTATAATCCGGCCCCTTGTCTCACCTAGGTTCGGTCGGCGCTGCGAAATGAAAGCCTACATGTGCGTGATCTGCGGTTACGTCTACGAAGAAGAAAAAGGCGATCCCGCATCCGGCATCGCGGCCGGCACGCGCTGGGACGATGTGCCGCTGTCGTGGCGCTGCCCGGACTGCGGCGCCGGCAAGGAAGACTTCGAGATGGTGGAAGTCTGATAGAAATGTCGGGTACATGGATGTACCCCGCCGCCACAGGCGGCGAGCGAGCGGCAAAAGTCACGCCTTTTGCCGACTCGCACGAGGGTCGTGGCAGGATGCCCGATCCCTCGTCAATGTTGAGTGACTTTGTGTCCCTTGTTTTCCAGTAGATCGATCAGGCTGTCCTTGCCCACCAGGTGCAGCGTCCCGACGATCACCAGATAATCGTCGCGATCGTCGAGCAGTCGCTCCACCTGGCCCAGCCAGCGGCGGTTGCGGTCGGTGGTCAGCGGCCGGTACAGATCGGGATATTGCTCGAACCCTTCGGCCAGCAACTCGGCCAGCGCCTTGCTGTCGCCACGGCGCCAGGCTGACAGCAGCTCGTCGATCTCCTCCGCAATCCGATCCGTGTCCTCGATGCTGTAGAGCAGGAACTCACGTTGCTGGCGCTCCGGCAATCCGGCCAGCATGCCCAACTGCTCGCGCAATGTTTCCAGGCCGTGGATGGGCTTTTTGTCCGCAACCGCGCGCGTCGTGAAGCGCTGCTCGATGCCCGACGTCGGCGCGAGCCCCATCTTCACCAGCTGCAGCTGGACCAGGGTCATGGCCGCGAACCAGGGCTTGAAGCGATTGAGCAGCAGCGGATCGATGCCGACTTCCTGCGCGCGCGTGCTCAGTTTGGAGTAGGTGGGCTTGCCGAGCTGTTGTTCGAGCGATTCGCCGGCGGGCAGCATGCCCAGCTCGAGCGTGACCTGCTGGGTCTCGGCCGGATCGAGATCGTCCATGTCGATCTCCATCAGCAGCACTTCGGCGTCTTTATAGGCTTGGTCGAGCGCCGCCGGCAGCTGTTCGGACTCGTTGAGGAAATGCACCGAGCCGAGCAGATAAACGGTATTGGTCTTGCCCTGGAGCGACCACAGGCTGTGGTGCTGTTCGGCGGCGCAGGCACCCGCGCTGAGCCAGAGCGCGCACAGCGCCATGAGTATTTTCTTCATTCCTTGTCCCCAGCGGCTCGAGCCGTCGCGGGCAAGACTACCGCACCTCAGGCGACGCTGCTTTGAGCGTAGGCTTCCAGCCAGCAGACTTCGGTCGCGATCGAGCCATCGGGCATCAGCTCCAGCACGCGGTAACCGGGCGGGCGGTCGTCGATGGCGAAATCGACGCTGCCTGGCACGAACTGCGCGCAGGTGGCCGGCGTCGCCATGAAGCGCACGCCATGAATGAAGCTGTCCAAGGACTGATGTACGTGGCCCCAGAGCACGCCGCGCACGTTCGAGTGCTCGCGCACGATGGTCATGAGCTCATCGGCGTCATACAGGCCGACCTGATCCAGCCACTGGCTGCGGATCGAGATCGGGTGATGATGCAGGCACACCAGCACGTGATGATTGCGATGGGTGCGCAGCACCTCGCGCAGATAGTCCAGCTGCTCGGCGCCGACGCGTCCGCCGGCGTCGTTGGCCACCCAGGAATCCAGCATGACCACCAGCCAGCGGCCGAATTCGGTGTGACCGCCGACTTTGAACGGCCCGCCGCGCAAGGCCGCGCGCATGTGATCGGGAAGATCGTGGTTGCCCGCGAGGCATAGCACCGGCACCCGCGAGCCGCCGAACACGTGGCGCACCCAGCGATAGCCTTCTGGGTCGTCCTGCACCAAGTCGCCTGTCAGCAACACGCCGTCAGCCCGATGGCTGCGACGCTGGGCATCGGCGACCGCGGCCTGCAGTGCCGGCAAGCACGCAACGCCACGCAGGCGCCCGCCCGCTTCACCGAACAGGTGCAGATCGCTGAACTGAATGAGGCGGACCGATTGCATCGTTACTGTCTTCGAATCTTGACCCTGGGGCGCGCGACATAATGGGGCAAAATAGCCACAATCATCGTAGCAACGAGGGCGGGGCGAAAAGGTGACCAGTGTCTAATCGCATGGCTCGCAGGCGTTGCGAGCGCGAGTTTTGCGCTTCGTCTCACAAACTCCAGGTGTCGCAACGGAACGACCCATAGCGCAACAACGTGCCGTCGCGGTTCCGGTTCCGACTGGCGAAGCGGCGTTTCGTTCCCTGACCGTCCCCAGCCTGCATTGCCCCACCTCGCCTAGTAGTCCAAAATGCGCGGCCTTCCGCGGCGCGCGCGATCACGCTTCGGCCAGCCATTCCACGCACTTTTCGAGATATTTTCTGATGCAGACATCGCACCGCCGGCAGCTTGCCAACGCCATCCGTGCCCTGGCGATGGACGCCGTGCAGAAGGCCAACTCCGGCCATCCGGGCATGCCCATGGGCATGGCCGACATCGCCGAAGTCTTGTGGAACGATCACCTCAAGCACAATCCCGGTAATCCGCTGTGGTCGGACCGCGATCGGTTCGTGGTTTCGAACGGCCACGGCTCGATGCTGCTGTACTCGCTGCTGCACCTGACCGGTTATCCGCTGAAGATCGAAGATCTGCAGAAATTCCGGCAGCTCGGCTCGCACACCGCCGGCCATCCCGAGCACGATTCGCACCTCGGCATCGAGACCACGACCGGTCCGCTCGGCCAGGGCCTGGCCAACGCCGTCGGCATGGCGCTCGCGGAAAAGCATCTCGCCAGCGAGTTCAATCGCCCGGGGCACGACATCGTCGACCATCGCACCTGGGTGTTCCTCGGCGACGGCTGCCTCATGGAAGGTGTGTCGCACGAGGCCTGCTCGCTCGCCGGCACGCTTGGGCTCGGCAAGCTGATCGCGTTCTACGACGACAACGGCATCTCCATCGACGGCGAAGTCCACGGCTGGTTCACCGATGACACGCCGAAGCGCTTCGAGGCGTACGGCTGGCACGTGGTGCCGAATGTCGACGGCCACGATCCGGCGGCCATCGAGAAGGCGATCGCCGAATCGGTCGCGCAAGCGGACAAGCCTTCGCTGATCTGCTGCAAGACCATCATCGGCTGGGGCTCGCCGAACAAGCAGGGCACCGAAGCCACGCACGGCGCGGCGCTCGGCGCCGACGAAGTCGCGGCCACGCGCAAGAACCTCGGGTGGGAGTACGAGCCGTTCGTCATCCCCGAGGAAATTCGCAAAGGTTGGGATGCGAAAGCGCAAGGCGCGAAGCGCGAAGGCGAGTGGCAACAGCGCTTCAACTCATACAAGTCGAAGTTCCCGGAGCTCGCCGCCGAATACGAGCGTCGTTATGCGGGCGAGCTGCCGTCGTCGTGGCGCGATGTGGTCACTAAGTACGTCGCCGACGTTGCCAAGGAGAGCAAGCCGCTGGCGACTCGCCAGAGCTCGCAAGCCTCGTTGAACGCTTACGGCCCGGGCTTGCCGGAATTGCTGGGCGGTTCGGCCGATCTCACCGGCTCGAACAACACCAATCGCAAGGACTCGCGCTCCATCACCGGCACGGACGCTTCCGGCAACTACATTCATTACGGCGTGCGCGAGTTCGGCATGTCCGCGATCATGAATGGCATGGCCTTGCACGGCGGCCTGATTCCTTACGGCGGCACCTTCCTGGTGTTCTCCGATTACGCGCGCAACGCCATGCGCATGTCGGCGCTGATGAAACAGCGGGTCATCTACGTCATGACCCACGACTCCATCGGCCTGGGCGAGGACGGCCCGACGCATCAGCCGGTGGAACATCTGCCGAGCCTGCGCATCATCCCGAACATGACGGTCTGGCGTCCTTGCGACAGCACCGAGACCGCCCTCGCCTGGGCGGATTCGATCGAGCGGCGCAACGGCCCGTCGACGCTGGCGCTCACCCGTCAGGCGCTGCCGCCCCAGTCTCGCACCGACCAGCAGATCGCGAACATCCGCCGCGGCGGTTACGTGCTGAAGGATTCGGAGGGCACGCCCGAAGTGATCCTGATCGCGACCGGCTCGGAAGTCGCCGTCGCGGTCGAAGCGGCCGGCCTGTTGCAACAGAACGGCAAGCGAGTGCGCGTAGTCTCCATGCCGAGCACGAATGTGTTCGATGCGCAGGACGAGGCGTATCGCGAACAGGTACTGCCGCGCGGTGTCGAAGTCCGCGTTGCTATCGAAGCTGCCGCGACGGATACGTGGTACCGCTACGTCGGTATGCGCGGCGCCATCATCGGCATGACCACGTTCGGCGCGTCCGGTGTGGCCAAGGATTTGTTCAAGCACTTCGGCTTCACGGCGGACAATGTTGTCCGCACCGTGCAGAAGCTGCTGCAGTGATTCTAACGAGGTAAACAGAATGCCCATCAAAGTTGGTATCAATGGCTACGGCCGCATCGGCCGCAACATCCTGCGCGCGCTGTACGAAGCGAATCGTCAAAAAGAGATTCAGATCGTCGCGCTCAACGACCTCGGCGACGCGCAGACCAACGCGCATCTCACGCGCTACGACACGGTGCACGGCAAGTTCAACGGCGACGTGAAAGTCGACGGCGACTCGCTGGTCATCAACGGCGACCGCATCAAAGTGCTCGCCGAGCGCGATCCGGCCAAGCTGCCCTGGGGCCAGCTCGGCGTCGATTACGTGTTCGAATGCACCGGCCTGTTCACCAGCAAGGCGAAGGCGGGCCTGCACATCCAGGGCGGCGCGAAGAAGGTCGTGATCTCGGCGCCCGGCGAGAAGGACGTCGATGCCACCGTCGTCTACGGCGTGAACCACAACACGCTGAAGGCCAGCCACACCGTGATCTCCAACGCGTCGTGCACGACCAACTGCCTGGCGCCGCTCGCCAAGGTGCTGCACGAAAAGATCGGCATCGTCTCCGGCGTGATGAACACGATCCACTCTTACACCAACGACCAGGTGCTCACCGACGTGTTCCACAAGGACCTGCGCCGCGCGCGCTCGGCCACTCAGTCGATGATTCCGACCAAGACGGGCGCGGCTGCCGCGGTCGGCCTGGTGTTGCCGGAACTGAACGGCAAGCTCGATGGCTTCTCGGTGCGCGTGCCGACCATCAACGTGTCGCTGGTCGATCTGAGCTTCGTCGCCAAGCGCGCGACGTCGATCGAAGAGATCAACAGCGTGATGAAGGAAGCCGCCAACGGCGCGTTCAAGGGCATCCTGGCCTATACCGACGGCCCGCTGGTGTCGGTGGACTTCAACCACGATCCACATTCCTCGTCCTACGACGCCACCATGACCAAGGTCATCGACGGCACGCTGGTGAAGGTCTGCGCGTGGTACGACAACGAGTGGGGCTTCTCGAACCGTATGCTCGACACCACGGTGGCCTGGTCGAAGGCGGGCTGATCATGGCTGTCCTGCGGATGGTCGATTTAGACCTGCGCGACAAGCGCGTGCTGATCCGTGAGGATCTGAACGTGCCGGTGCAGGGTGGAGTTGTGACCAGCGACGCGCGTATCCGCGCGTCGCTGCCGACGATCCAGGCGGCGAAGGAAAAGGGCGCGCGCGTCCTCGTCATGTCGCACCTGGGACGCCCGGAAGAGGGCGTGTACGACGAAGAGTTTTCGCTCGCGCCGGTCGCGCAGCGCTTGTCCGAGCTGCTGGGCTTCAAAGTGCGCTTCGAGAAGCACTGGCTGGATGGCGTGGAATGCGCGCCGGGCGAAGTGGTGCTGCTCGAGAACGTGCGCTTCAACAAGGGCGAGAAGAAGGACAAGGAAGATCTCGCCAGGAAGATGGCGGAGCTGTGCGACGTGTTCGTGATGGACGCGTTCGGCACGGCGCATCGCGCCGAAGCCAGCACGCACGGCGTGGCGAAGTTCGCCAAGATCGCCTGCGCCGGCCCGTTGTTGATGAACGAGCTGGTGGCGCTCGAGACCGCGCTGGAAAAACCCAAGCGGCCGTTGATCGCCATCGTCGCGGGCTCCAAGGTCTCGACCAAGCTCACGGTGCTGGAGAGCCTGCTGTCCAAGGTGGACACGCTGATCGTCGGCGGCGGCATCGCCAACACGTTCCTCGCCGCGCAGGGCTTGCCGGTCGGCAAGTCGCTGCACGAGGCGGAGATGATCGACATCGCCAAGAGCCTGCTGAAGCGCTCGGCCGAGTTGAAGGTGAACATTCCGCTGCCCACGGATGTGGTGGTGGCCACCGAGTTCTCGGCCAAGGCGGAAGCGGACGTGAAGCCGGTGAACAAAGTGGAAGCCGACGAGATGATCCTGGACATCGGTCCGGACACGGCGGAAAAGTTTGCACGCACGTTCGCGAGCGCCGGCACCATCGTCTGGAACGGGCCGGTCGGCGTGTTCGAGTTCGATCAGTTCGGCGAAGGCACGCGGACATTAGCGCAAGCGATAGCCAAATCATCGGCTTTCTCCATCGCCGGAGGGGGCGATACTCTAGCGGCCATCGAGAAATATCGTGTAGAAGACGACATTTCCTATATCTCGACCGGCGGCGGTGCGTTCCTGGAATTCCTGGAAGGCAAAAAGCTGCCAGCGGTTGCGGTTCTGGAAGAACGTAGTCGCACTTAACACGAGGTTTCCATGCTCCGTCGCACCAAGATCCTGACCACCCTCGGGCCGGCCACCGACAACCCAAAGGTGCTTGGTGAGATGCTGCGGGCCGGCGCCGACGTCGTGCGAGTGAACTTCTCGCACGGCGAGGCGGCGGCCCATGCCAATCGCGTCAAGATGGTGCGCGAAGTGGCGGAGCAGGTCGGCAAGTGGGTCGCCGTGCTCGGCGACCTGCAGGGCCCGAAGATCCGTATCGATCGCTTCGTCGAAGGCAAAGTGTTCTTGAACGAGGGCGAGCCGTTCGTCCTCGACGTGTCGCTGGACTCCTCGGCGGGCACAGCTCAGACCGTCGGTGTGGCTTATAAGAACTTGCCCAGAGACGTCCGCGCGGGCGACACGCTGTTGTTGAACGACGGCCTGATCGTCCTGGAAGTGAACGATGTCGACGGTCCGCGCATCAAGACGAAAGTCGTGGTGGGCGGTGAGCTGTCGAACAACAAGGGCATCAACAAGCAGGGCGGCGGCCTGTCGGCGGGCGCGCTGACGGACAAGGACCGCGAGCACATCAAGCTCGCGGCCGAGCTGGGCGTCGACTATCTCGCCGTTTCGTTTGCTCGCGACGGTCACGATATGGAGGAAGCGCGCCAGCTGTTGCGCGCGGCGGGTGGCCATGGGCACCTGGTCGCGAAGATCGAGCGCAGCGAAGCGCTGGTGAACCTCGATCGCATCATTCAAGCCAGCGACGCCGTCATGGTGGCGCGTGGCGACCTCGGCGTCGAAGTCGGTTACGCCGAGCTGACGGGTCTGCAAAAGCACATCATCTCCGCGTGCCGTAAGCGCAATCGTGTCGCCATCACGGCGACGCAGATGATGGAATCGATGATTCACAACCCGGTGCCGACGCGCGCCGAAGTTTCGGATATCGCCAATGCCGTGATGGACGGCACCGACGCGGTGATGCTCTCGGGCGAGAGCGCCGTCGGTAAGTATCCGGTCAAAGCCGTGGCGACGATGGCTCAGGTCATCCTCGGTGCGGAGAAGTACGAAAGCTCGCATACGCCGGTGCGTGCGCGCAGCGAGCACGGCATTTTCGAGAAGACCGACGAAGCCATCGCCATGGCGGTGATGTACACGGCCAATCATCTGAAGGTGAAGGCCATCGTGGCGTTGACCGAGTCGGGCTCGACGCCGCTGTGGATGTCGCGTATTCGCGCCGACATTCCGATCTATGCGTTCACCCGGCACGAAGAGACGCGTCGTCGCGTGATGTTGTATCGCGGTGTGTATCCGGTGACGTTCGATATCACTCACGCCAACGCACAGCTGTTGTACGCGGACATTTTCAAGCTCATGCTCAAGCAGGGCATGGTGGAGATGGGCGATCGCATCATCCTCACCAAGGGTGAGCTGTCCGGCGTTTCGGGCAAGACCAATGCCATGAAGATTCTCGAGGTGCGCGTTTAAACGCCATTCAAGATGCGTTTGCTTCGGCCGCTGCGCGTTGTTGGCCTTGCCTTACTGATCGTTCTCGTCGTCGGCGGGCTGATCGGATACTGGGCACTCCGCGCCAGCCTGCCGAAGCTCGATGGCAATATTTCCGACGCTCGCATCTCGGCGCCGGCCGCCATAGAGCGTGACGCCGAGGGCACGCCGGTGCTGCGTGCCCGCACTCGCGCCGACCTCGCATTCGCCACTGGCTTCGCGCACGCACAGGACCGCTATTTCCAGATGGACCTGATGCGGCGCGCGGCCGCCGGCGAGTTGGCCGAGTTGCTCGGCGCATCCGTGCTCGACACCGACCGCAAGTTGCGTGTGCATGGCTTCCGTCGGGTCGCTCGCGAAGTCGTCGCCGCTGCGACAGCCAGCGATGTTGCCCTGCTGGATGCCTATTCGGCGGGCGTGAACTTCGCGCTGTCGCAAGCAGCGGCCAAGCCTTGGGAATATTTGCTGTTGGGCGCGGAGCCCGCGCCCTGGCTACCCGAAGATTCGGTGCTGGCCGCGTTCTCCATGTATCTCAATTTGAACGATTCGAGCGGCAGCGAAGAAGTGACGCGCCTGCAGCTGCGGGATGCATTGCCGCCGGCGATGTTTGCGTTCATCGCGCCGCTGGGCACCGAATGGGACGCGCCCATTGCCGGCGGCACGATTCGCTCCGCGACGATTCCGGGGCCGGATGTGTTCGATCTGCGTGAGGGTGCTTCACGAGCCGCGGCCCTGTCGGCGCCTCGCACGGCCGGTACGATGGAAGAAAAGGTGTACGTCGGCAGCAACAGCTGGGCGGTCGCCGGCAGTCACACTGCCGATAAGGGCGCTTTGCTAGCCAACGATATGCACCTCGGCCTGCGCCTGCCGCATGTTTGGTATCGCGCGCGCATGATCGTCGATGCCGAAGGCGATGCGCGTCGCGATCTGGTCGGCGTCACGCTGCCTGGATTGCCCGTGCTGATCGTTGGCAGCAACGGTCGTGTGGCCTGGGGGTTCACCAACAGCTTCGGCGACTGGACCGACCTGGTCATCGTCGAGCGCGATCCGCAGGACGCCGCGCGCTATCTCACACCCGAAGGCTCCGAGCCGTTCGTCGTGCACGAGGAAGTGCTCAAGGTCAAAGACGGCGAGGACGAGAAGCTCACCGTGATTGGCACGCGTTGGGGCCCGGTGGTGCGCGAGGACACCTCGAATCGGCCGCTCGCGCTGGCCTGGACCGCGCACCATGCGCGAGCAACCAATTTCCGAATGCTCGATCTGGAGCGCGTCGACAGTGTCGAGCAGGCGTTGCTGGTGGCGAATCGTTCGGGCGTGCCGGTGCAGAACTTCGTGGCGGTCGATGCGAATGGCCGCATCGGCTGGACGCTGATGGGACAGGTGCCGGTGCGTGGCAACTACGACTCGACCATGCCTTATCTATGGAACACGCCGGAAGCGGGTTGGAACGGCTGGCGCAAGCCGGAGGAATATCCGCGCATCGTCGATCCTACGGCCGGCCGATTGTGGACGGCGAATGCGCGCACGGTCGATGTCGAAACGTGGTTGTCCTTCATGGGCGATGGCATGTACGACAACGGCGCGCGTGCCGCGCAGATCCGTGACGATCTGTTGGCGCTCGAGAATGCGACGCCGGCGGACATGGTCAACATTCAGTTGGACGACCGCGCTTTGTTTCTGGTTCGCTGGCGCGATTTCCTGCTCGAGCTGCTCGATGAGGATGCCGTGCAAGGCCAGCCGCTGCGGGCCGAGGCCAGAAAATTCCTGGAAGACTGGTCGGCGCGAGCGGCGGCCGAGGACGTCGGTTATCGACTGGTGCGAGCGATGCGCCTGCAGATACGTCAGAGCGTTTTCGAATCGCTGACCGCCGCGGCCCGTCTCAAATATCCGGATAGCAAATTCTCGCCGTCGGCGCAGTTCGAAGGTCCGCTGTGGCAATTGGTCACGCGACAGCCGGCGCATATGCTGGATCCGCGTTATCCGAGTTGGGATGCAGCGTTGCTGGCGTCGGTCGATGCGGCGCTGAAGGAACTGGTGCAGGAGTGTGGCTCGCTGAGCCAGTGCACCTGGGGCGCGCAGAACACACTCGCTATGAGACATCCACTGTCGCAAGTCATGCCGGCGTTCGTGGGGAACTGGCTCGACATGCCGGCGCAGCCGCTGTCGGGCGATTCGTTCATGCCGCGCGTTCAGGGGCCTTCGTTCGGTGCGTCCGAGCGCATGGTGGTGTCGCCAGGACGGGAAGCGCAGGGATATTTCCAGATGCCCGGTGGGCCGGTCGACCACCCGATGTCGCCGTTCTACGGAGCGGGCCATAAAGCCTGGGCCCGCGGCGAGCCCCGGCCGCTGCTGCCGGGCGAGCCGAAATACATCCTCAAATTGTCGCCTGCGGCCAACTGAAGCCCCGGAAGTCATTTAGCAGCGCCGGCCGCCGGTGGTATGGTGTTGCGTCTCGCTGGACTTCCGCTCGGGGTATTCATGTCGTCACGTTTCGCCGGCACGGACAACTACGTCGCCACTGAAGATCTGATGATGGCCGTCAACGCGGCCGTCGTGCTGGGCCGTCCGCTGCTGGTCAAGGGCGAGCCGGGCACCGGCAAGACGCAGCTCGCCGAAGAAGTGGCGCGCTCGCTGAATCGCCCGCTGTATCGCTGGCATATCAAGTCGACGACCAAGGCCCAGCAGGGCTTGTATGAATACGACGCCGTGTCCCGCCTGCGCGACTCGCAGCTCGGCGAGGCCAAGGTGCACGACATCGGCAACTACATCGTCAAAGGACGCTTGTGGGAAGCGTTCGAAAGCGACGTGCAGCCGGTGCTGCTGGTCGATGAGATCGACAAGGCCGACATCGAATTCCCGAACGATCTGTTGCACGAGCTGGATCGTATGGAATTCTACGTGTACGAGACGCGCCAATGGATCAAGGCGCACCATCGTCCCATCATCATCATCACCAGCAACAACGAGAAGGAGCTGCCGGATGCGTTCCTGCGCCGGTGTTTCTTCCATTACATCCGTTTCCCCGATGCAACGACCATGGAGCGCATCGTCGGCGTGCACTATCCGACGTTGAAGAAGGAGTTGCTGTCGGAGGCGTTGACCGCGTTCTTCAAAGTGCGCGAGATGCCCGGGCTGAAGAAGAAGCCCTCCACGTCGGAGCTGCTGGACTGGATCAAGCTACTGGTCGCCGAAGACATTCCGCCGGAGGCTTTGCGCAGCGAAGATCCGAAGAAATCCATTCCGCCGCTGCACGGCGCGCTGCTGAAGAACGAGCAGGACGTGCACTTGTTCGAGCAGCTGGTGTTCTTGAACCGTCGCGGCGGGCGCTGAGCGGCGATCATGCTGGTGCCATTCTTCTTCAAGCTGCGCGAGGGCGGGGTGCCGGTGTCCATCACCGAGTTCCTGTCGCTGCTGCAGGCCTTGCAGGCCCGCGTCGCGAGCGCCAGCGCGGAGGATTTTTATTATCTGTCGCGCGCCTGCCTGGTGAAGGACGAGCGTCACTTCGACCGTTTCGATCGCGCCTTCGCCGCGCACTTCAAGGGCGCCGAAGAACTGTTCGAAGCCATGATGAAGGCCATTCCCGAGGAATGGCTCAAGCGCATGGGCGAGCGCACGCTCAGCGATGAAGAGAAGGCGCAGATCAAAGCGCTCGGCGGCTGGGACAAACTGATCGAAACCTTGAAGCAGCGTCTCGCCGAACAGAAAGAGCGTCACCAGGGCGGCAACAAGTGGATCGGCACCGGCGGCACGTCGCCGTTCGGTGCGTACGGTTACAACCCGGAAGGCATTCGCATCGGCCAGGACGAGTCCCGCAACAAGAGCGCGGTGAAGGTGTGGGATCAGCGCGAGTTCAAGAATCTCGACGACACGGTCGAGATCGGCACGCGCAACATCAAGATCGCCCTACGCAAGCTGCGCAAGTTCGCCCGCGAAGGCGCGGCCGAGCTCTTGGATTTGGATGACACCATCGACGCGACTGCTCGCAATGCCGGCCTGCTCGATCTGAAGTTCGTGCCCGAGCGGCACAACGCCATCAAGGTCTTGTTGTTCCTCGATGTGGGCGGCTCGATGGATTATCACGTCCGCGTCTGCGAGGAGCTGTTCTCGGCGGCCCGCTCGGAGTTCAAGCACCTGGAATATTTCTACTTCCATAATTTTGTGTACGAGCACGTCTGGAAGGACAACCGCCGCCGCCACGCGGAGAAGATTCCGACGATGGAAGTGATGCGCACTTACGGCCACGACTACAAACTCATCGTGGTCGGTGATGCGACCATGAGCCCGTACGAAATCGTGCAGCCCGGCGGCAGCATCGAGCATTGGAACGAAGAGGCGGGATCGGTGTGGATGCAGCGCCTCGCGAAAACCTGGCCGCACCATGTTTGGTTGAACCCGGAGCCGGAGCAGCGCTGGGATTACACGCCGTCCGTGCAGGTCACTCGGGAACTGATCGAGAACAGGATGTTTCCATTGACGCTGGGCGGACTGGAGCAGGCGATCAAGGCGCTGCACTGAACCCCGGAATCGGAATCGGAGCCGGAATCGGAGGCGTCGGTGGCTAGGCAGCGCCCTGACGCCGCCCGATATCACAGCGGAGTTCGCCTGCGCTCAGATCATTGCCTTTTAGGCCGTCCGCAGGACAAAAAATAAAAAACACTTTCCCCCTCTCCCAACGGGAGAGGGGGCCAGGGGGTGAGGGTCTTCTTTAGCGGAAATCAAAAACCCGCTCAGCTCTTTGCCTGCAGATCCTTGATGTCCTTCAACACGATCTGCGAATGACCCTTCGGATCGACATCCGCGTAGTGCCGCACGATCTTGCCTTGCGGGTCGATCAGAAACGTATCTCGCTTGGCCAGCTCGAACGCGCCGAGGAAGCGCTTCAGCACGCCGTATTCCTTCGCAACGACTTTCTTGTCGTCGGCGAGGATGGGAAATGGCAGGCCGTGCTTCTCGGAAAATTCCTTGTGAGATTCGACGTCATCGACGCTCACGCCGAGAATGACCGCGTTGGCGTCGCGGAATGCAAACACGTTGTCGCGGAACTCGCACGCCTGGGTGGTGCAGCCGGGCGTTTTATCCTTGGGATAGAAATACAGCGCTACCCACTTGCCGCGATAGTCCTTCAGCTCATGCCATTTGCCGGCTTGGTCCTGCAGCTTGAATTCGGGCGCCGCGCTGCCCACGGCCGGGCCTTCGGCGGCGGCTTCGGCGATGTTGGCGGCGAGCCAGGTAAAGGTGACAGCCAGCGCCCAGGAGCGCATCCAGGCTTGCATGTTCAGGCGGGAGAGACGCAGATGCATAGGCAAATCCTCGAAGCTTACGGTCCGGCCGCGAGGTGCTGGACCCGGTGAGGCGGTCCGCGACGCCGTATAACACGCGTGTCACGGGGCGTTCCGAGGCACTGTGCCATACTAATCGCTCAGCGGCGAGCGCCCGGATCAATTCAACAGCGTCGGGAATTTCGCCAACGATAACGGCACGGATTCAACATATGAGCGAGCGCACTCCGACATCTGCGCCTTCGGTTGGACCACCCAAGGTGGGATTGGTGCTGCCGGGCGGCGGCGCGCGGGCGGCCTATCAAGTGGGCGTCCTGCGGGCGATTTCGGATCTATTGCCGGCGCGGGCCATCAACCCTTTTCCGGTGGTGTCCGGAACCTCGGCGGGGGCAGTGAATGCCACCGCCATCGCGGTCCACGCCGATCGTTTCCGCGTCGCGGTTGGAAATCTCGAGCGCGTCTGGCGCAATTTTCAGGTCGGGCAGGTGTTTCGCGCCGATACCGCCAGCATGCTGCGCGCCAGTCTGCATTGGCTGTTCGCGATGCTGTCCGGCGGCTGGTTGCTGCCGCCGCCGAAATCGTTGTTCGATAACTCGCCGCTGCGCGAGCTGCTCAAGCAACAGTTCGACTTCAGCCGCATCAGCCGCTCCATCGCCGACGGTCATCTCGACGCCATCGCCATGTCGACCGCCGGCTACGGCAGCACACGCTCCGTCTCCTTCTTTGAAGCCAAACCAGGCTGCGCGCCGTGGAAGCGCACGCGCCGTGCGGGCGAGCCGACGGAGCTCTCGGTCGAGCATTTGATGGCGAGCGTCGCCGTGCCGTTCTTGTTTCCGCCGGTATTGCTCGGCGACGAGTACTACGGCGACGGCGCGATGCGCGAGGCGAATCCATTCAGCGCGGCCATTCATCTCGGTGCGCAGCGCTTGTTGGTCATCGGTACACGCAACGAAGTGTCGCCGACCATGGCGGTGCCGCCGCTGTGTCCCACGTTCGGCCAGATCTTCGGCTACATGCTGGATTCGCTGTTCAGCGACGGCATGTATTCGGACCTGGAGCGGCTCACGCAGCTGAATCAAATCGTCGACAAGGTGGGCCCCATCACCGTGAGCAATCCGGACGGCGCCGTTCATTTGCGACGCATCGACATGCTGGTGATTCTGCCGAGCCGCGATCTATCGGAGATCGCGCGGCATCACGTCGAATCGTTGCCGCGGACTTTGCGCGTGCTGTTGAGAACGTTGGGTGCGATGAATACCGGCGGCGGCCAGCTGATGAGCTACCTGCTGTTCCAGGACACATACACGCGCGAGTTGATTGCGCTCGGCTACCAGGATGCGATGAAGCGGGCCGACGACCTGATGTCGTTCCTCGCGGGCTATTCAGTTGCGTCGACGGGGGCTACCGCCATCCTGCGGCGGCTGGACTCACGTAAGGAACAACGTGCCGAGGCCCAGAAGTGAGGCGAAGCCCACGGTATCTGTGACCGTGGTGAGCACCACGCCCCCGGCCAGGGCAGGATCGATTCCCAAACGTTTCAAAATCAGCGGCACCCCGACGCCGGCCAGCGCCGCGGCGACCAGATTGATCATCAGCGCGGCGAAGATGATGGCGCCGAGCGTCCAGGTCTCGAACCAGATGCCGGCGGCGATTCCCACCATGCTGGCGACCGCGATGCCATTGAGCAGGCCCACCGAGATTTCTCGAATCAACAGCCAGCGCGCGTTGGCCTGTTCGACCTGACCGAGCGCGATACCGCGGATGATCAGCACCAGCGTCTGGCTGCCCGCGATGCCGCCCATGCTGGCGACGATGGGCATCAGCACCGCGAGCGCCACGACCTTTTCGATAGTGGCTTCGAACAGGCCGACGACGTTCGCGGCCAGGAACGCGGTCGCGAGGTTGACGCTCAGCCAGATGGCGCGACGGCGCGCGCTGGTGAGGACGCCGGCGAACATATCCTCGTCCTCGCCGAGACCGGCCATGCTCATGACCGAGTGATCGGCTTCCTCGCGGATCACGTCGACGACGTCATCGATGGTGATACGGCCGAGCAATCTGCCGTCGCTGGTGACCACCGCGGCGGAGACCAGGTCGCGGTCTTCGAATAGCTTCGCGACCTCGCGCGCCGGCGTTTCGGGCGGGATGCCCTCGACGCCCGAGTCCATCACTTCGCCCACGGTCTTTTCGGGGTCTTCGGTGAGCAAGCGCGTTATGTCGAGAGCGCCGCGGTACTTGTCGTTGCGATTGACGACGAACAGCTGGTCGGTGCGCGCCGGCAATTCGCCGCGCATGCGCAGGTAGCGCAACACCACTTCGAGCGTCACGTCGGCGCGCACGGTGACCGCGTCGAGATTCATCAGACCGCCGGCGCTGTCCTGCTCGAACTGCAAGATCGCCGATAGCCGCTCGCGGTCCTGCGCGTCCATGGAATGGAGCACGCGCTCGTTGAGCGTCTCGGGCAGGTCGCCGATCAAGTCGGCGAGGTCGTCGACTTCCATGCCCTCGGTGGCCGCGATCAGCTCCTCGGCATCCATGCCGCCGATCAGCTCGGCGCGCACTTCCTCGTTGAGCTCGATCAGCACGTCGCCTTCGACTTCCGGATCGACGAATTCCCAAACGATCTCGCGACGGGCCGGCGGCAGCGATTCGATCAGCGACGCGATTTCCGCCGGGTGCAGGCTGTTGATGAGCCGATGCCCATGGCGCAGCGAACCCTGCTCGAGCGCGCTACGTAGCGCGGCGAGTCGGCTCTGCTTTTGTTCCTGGGCTTCGGTCATGGCGCGCGCAGTGTAACGGCGAGCGGCGCGCACGCGAAGTTGTTATTAGCTGGCGCGGTGGGTGGCGGCGACCTGATGGCGCGCGTGGACCTGCGGGAATTTTGCCGAGAAATGTCGCGCCAGTCGCTCCACGAGATACACGGAGCGATGCTGGCCGCCGGTGCAGCCGATGGCGATGGTCAGATAGCTGCGATTGGTGCGTACCAGCTCGGGAATCCAGTGCTCCAGGAAGCCGACGATATCGTCGAACATCTTGGTCACCTGCGGATGCCGTTCGAGATATTCCACCACGGCGGGATCGCGGCCGGTGAACCGCGCGAGCCCGGGCTCCCAATAGGGATTCGGCAGGCTGCGCACATCGAACACGAAGTCCGCATCGCCCGGCACGCCGTGACGGAATGCGAACGATTCGAACAGGATCGACATGCGTCCTTCGACGCGCGCGCCGACCCGGTCGCGGATCAATTCGCGCAGCTCGTGCACGCTGGTGCGCGTGGTATCGATGATCAGATCGGCCGCATCCGCGATCGGCTCGAGCAGGGACTGCTCCTGGCTGATGGCCTCGGCCAGGCCCAGACCGTCGCGGCTCAACGGGTGGCGTCGCCGGGTCTCGCTATAGCGTTTCAGCAGGACTTCCTGGTCGGCGCGCAGGAACAGCACTTCACAGGCGACCCCGCTGCGCTTCAGGTCGGCGACCAGCTTCGGCACCGAGGCGATTTCCGCGGGCCGGTTGCGCGCATCGACGCCCACCGCCGTGTACCCATACGTCGACTCGCGCGAGCGGACGGTATGGGAAATGAACATCGGCAACAGACCCGCGGGAATGTTGTCCACGCAGTAATAGTCGAGATCTTCGAGCATGTGCAGCGCCACGCTCTTGCCGGATCCGGACAGGCCACTGACGATGACGAGACGCATGGGTACGAACAGAAAACGCGCTGGTAGGGGCTGCAGCTGCAAAGACTACAGCGAGCGGCGCGCGGGCGGCAACGAGTCGGGCGTGTATCGCAACGGGGCACGCTCCATGTGCCCGATCGCCGACGGATTTGTGAACCGTTCGGTGGTTTTCCGGCAGCGGTGACCGACTAGGAAGGCCGGACTTTCTGGACTTCCAGCGCGTGGTGATCGGCCAGCTTCTCTTTGTGCTTCTTCACGCGGCGGTCGAGCTTGTCGGCCAGCGCGTCGATGGCGGCGTACATGTCCATGTCGACGGCGTCGGCGTACACCATGGCCCGGTTCAGCAGGACCTTGGCTTCGGCTTTGTGGCGCAGTTTTTCCACGGTAAGGATGCAGTGAACGTCAATGATGTGGTCGGAGTGCCTGACGATGCGGTCCAGCTTCTTTTCGACGTAGCCCTTCATGGAAGTGGTGACATCGACGTGGTGACCAGTGACGTTCAGTTGCATGGAAGCCTCCTATCAGAGGTGGACGGGAACTGCTGGCTATCTCACCGAAACTCGCTTGCGTTCGCTGGACGGAGGTATACCTAGCGCTTCGCGGTATTTCGCGACGGTACGCCGTGCGACCAGCACGCCCTCGCGCGACAGGATCTCTGCGATACGGCTGTCGGAAAGCGGCTTGTCTGGCTCCTCCGCGGCCACCAGCTTGCGGATCTTGGCGCGGATGGCGGTGGAGGACATCTCCGTGCCATCGCTGGCGGCGACATGGCTGGAAAAGAAGTAACGAAACTCGAACACGCCACGATGCGTGTGCATGTACTTGTTAGTCGTCACGCGGGAGATGGTCGACTCGTGCATCTGCACGGCTTCGGCCACGTCCTTGAGAATCATCGGCTGCATGTATTCGTCGCCGTTCTCCAGGAACGCGGACTGACGCTGCACGATGCAGCGGGCCACCTTCAACAGCGTCTCGTTGCGGATCTCCAGGCTGCGGATCAGCCAGCGCGCTTCCTGCAGTTGAGTCCTGAGCATGGCGTGATCGGCGGAACGGCCGATGAGGCCCGCGTAACTTTGATTCACGCGAATGCGCGGGAGGCTGGCGGGATTGATGTCGACCGCCCAGCCTCGCTCGGTCCGGCGCACGAACACATCGGGCACGATGTACTCGGCGGGCACGGAGTGCACGCTCGAGCCAGGGCGCGGCTGACACGCGCGGACCAGCACCAGCGCGTTTTCCAATTCCTCTTCGGTGACGCGCAGCTGTCGGCGTAACAGTGCGTACTGCTGCTCGGCGACTTGATCGAGATAACCGGCGGCGATCGCCAGCGCGGTGTCGCGGCCCGGCGTATCTGGGTCCAGCTGACGAAGCTGCAGCTCGATGCACTCGCTGACCGAGCGCGCGCCGACGCCCGCAGGATCCATCGCTTGCACATGCGTGAGCACGCGCTCGACTTCCGCAGTGGCGACGACCAGCTCAGGCTGTAAATTGCGCGCGATCTCGTCGAGCGGCTCGATGACGTAGCCGTCGTCGTTGATCGCATCGATGATGGCCGCGCCGATGCGCATCTCGCGCTCGTTGAGGCGCGACATCTCGAGCTGCCAGGTCAGATGTTCCTGCAGGGTCTCGCCGCGGGCGTCGGAAAAATCCTGCGAATGATCGTCATCGCCCGACCAGGGCGTGTCGGATTGACCCGTGACCGGCGTGTCGCTCCAGTCCTGATCCTCGACAATGTCGAGCGGCTGCTCGGCCTCGGCGGACTCGGCCCGCTCGTTATCGGTGTGCTCGGTATGTTCGCTGTGCTCGTTGCTGGCGCTGGCCTCGGCGCTGGGCGCGGGCGATTCGTAGGTCGACTCGTATTGCGGCTCGAGCGCGGACTCGCCGGTTTCCAGGCTGCCGGATTCGTCCTCGGCTTCCAGCATGACGTTGCTTTCCAACGCCTCGCGGATCTGCGCCTGGAGCTCCAGCACGGGCAGCTGCAAAAGGCGGATGGCCTGTTGCAGCTGGGGAGTCATGGTCAGCTGCTGGCCGAGTCGGAGCTGCAGGGCGGGCTTGAGCATTCGTCTCGCTTGTGGTCGTCAACGGGCCGGCGGGCGGGCGCTCCTGCAAGCAGGATGCCTAAAGCCGGAAATCCTGACCCAAGTACACCTCACGGACCTGCTGATTTGCAAGGATCTCTTCCGCAGTCCCCTCGGCGATCACGCTGCCTCCGCTGACAATGTAGGCACGGCCGCAAATTCCTAAGGTTTCCCGCACGTTATGATCGGTAATCAAGACACCGATGTTGCGTGCGCTGAGGTGCCGGATGATGCGCTGGATGTCCAGCACCGAGATCGGATCGACGCCCGCGAACGGCTCGTCCAGCAGCATGAACTCGGGCTCCGCGGCTAGCGCACGTGCGATCTCCACGCGCCGGCGCTCACCGCCCGACAGGCTCTGGCCGACGCTGTTGCGGATGTGGCCGATATGCAGCTCGTCGAGCAGCGACTCGAGCATCTCGTCGCGCTTGTCGCGGCTCAGCTCGGGGCGCACTTCGAGAATCGCGCGGATGTTGTCCTCGACCGAGAGCTTGCGGAACACCGACGCTTCCTGCGGGAGGTACCCCACGCCGAGACGCGCGCGCCGATGCACCGGCAACTTGGAGATGTCCTGCTCGTCGATGAGGATGCGGCCCGCGTCCGTGGGGACCAGGCCGACGATCATGTAGAACGCGGTGGTCTTGCCCGCGCCGTTCGGGCCGAGCAGACCGACGACTTCACCGCTCGATACTTCCAGTGACAGGCTTTTGACGACCTGCCGCGAGCGATACTTTTTGGCGAGACCCTCGACGCGCAGCCGGGTCATGCGCCGCCGCCGGGGTTGTTTTGGGTGGCGAACTTCGGCTCGAGACGCTCTTGCTCAAGCGCATCGCCGTTCTCATTGAAGGTCGGTTCGACAATGGCCGCGGCGCCCGGGTTGCTGCCGGTGGTCTGCGACTTGTCCTGATTCGGGCGGATGATGCCGCGCACCCGGTTCGAGGAGCCGCCCGGATTGATCTGCACGCGCTCGTCGCGAACGTTATAGATCACCACGTCACCCCGGAACTCGTCCTTGCCGTTGCTGAACCACACCTGGTTGGTGAGTTTCACGATGCCGGTGTTGATATCGTATTCGATCACGCCCGCCCGGCCGCGCACCTGACGGTTGTTCGTGGCCCCGATCTGCTCGAAGCGCGCCGGCGTGCCTTCGATGCGCACATCGGACAGCTCGCCGTTGTTGAACGCGGCGGTGGCGAGATTGGATTGCAGGTCCGCCTCGGCACTACGGATGCGCACGGCCTGCTCGAAGGTCCATCGGCTGTTGGGGGCGCGGAAGTCGCGCGCCTTTGCCGTCTGCGATTCGATGGACATGGGCCCCTGTGCCGCGCGCACATTGCCGGAAAGATCGACTGTATCGTTACGAAAGTCGGTGCTGACCACATCGGCGCTAAAGGTGAAGTCGCCGCCCAGCTCAGGCAGCTTCGCGGCGCCGCTGACCACGGTTGCAGTTAGCAACAACGCGGCTCCGAGCGCGCTGGTTGCGCGCTTACCGCTGAGGTTGCGGGTCGAATCTTCCATTCACTGTCTCCAGCCGCAGTTTCTCGCTGGTCAAATCGGCGCGCAGGCTCTTCACGGTCATCGTGTGCTGGCCGAAGCGCATTTGCACCGGCGAGCGGGTGCTATATGCAATGTTCTTTTCGGTATCGATCGCCAACTCGTTGGTGCGCAGGTACGCGTTCGCATTGCCTTCCAGCGAGCGCAGCTCCACGTCGCCCTCCAATTGCACGACCCGCGAGTTCGGCGGCACCAGACCGCTATTGGCGGTCAGCGCCCATTGCCAGTCTTCCTTGCCGAAATAATTTACGCGCACCGACTCCATCGTAATCGCTTCGCCGCGCGCCGGGCGGCTCAAGCGCTGATCGATGCGCCGGGCGATCAGCTCGATCCCGGGCGAGCCGTCTTCGCGCGTGCGCAGGATCACCGCGTCCTTCAAGTAATAACCCGGCTGCTCCGGCAGCTCGTGGTTCGCCGTGGGCACATCGCCATTGTCCACGAACGCGCCGTAGCCGATCACGATGGCGGCGAGCGCGGCGGCCAATGACACCCAGCGCCAGTTCATCCGTGCACCTGCCGGTTGACGCCGATCTGCCGGGTTTCCAGCAATAGATCGCACACCTCACGCACCGCGCCCTGGCCACCGGGAGCCTGAGTAATGAAATGCGCGCGCGACTTCACGCTCGAATGCGCGTCCGCGACGGCGACCGCCAGCCGCGACGCTTCGAACAGCGACAGATCCGGCGTGTCGTCGCCGACGCTCGCCACGGCTTGTGGTGTGAGGTTCAGCATCTCCAGCAACTCGCGCAGCGCTGCGAGCTTGTCGTGCACGCCCTGACGGATCCAGGTCACGCCGAGCTCGCTCATGCGCTTGTCCACCGCCTTCGACTGGCGTCCCGAAATCACCGCGACCTGCAGCCCGGCATTGAGCACTTGCTTGATGCCCGCGCCATCGCGCACATGAAAACACTTCATGGTCTCGCCGCGGGCCGTGAAATACAGCCGTCCGTCGGTGAGCACTCCATCCACGTCCAGCACCAACAGACGCACGTCGTTGGCGCGTTCCACCAGGGTGTCCATGGATTACATCACCCCGGCGCGGAACAGATCATGAACGTTCAACGCGCCGACCAGCACATTGCCTGCGTCGGTGACCAGCAATTGGGTGATGCGATGTTTTTCCATGAGGTGCACGGCTTCCGCGGCCAGGACTTTCGGTGGGATCGTCTTGGGGTTCGCGGTCATCACATCACGCATGCGCACGGCGTTGATATCGATCGGATGGTCCAGCGCGCGGCGCAGGTCGCCATCGGTATAGATGCCCAGCACGCGCCTTTGGCCGTCAACCACCGCGGTCATGCCGAGGCCCTTGCGGCTGATTTCCAGTAACCCCTCCTTGAGCGAGGTATCCGGACTCACCGCGGGCAGCTGATCTCCCGTACGCATGACGTCTTCGACATGCAAAAGCAACCTTCGTCCGAGACTCCCGCCCGGATGCGAGCGCGCGAAATCCTGCTCGCTGAAGCCGCGCGCTTCCAGCACCGCGACCGCCAGGGCGTCGCCCATCGCGAGCGTCGCAGTGGTGCTCGCGGTCGGCGCGAGATTGTGAGGACAGGCTTCCTCGGGAACGCTGACATCGAGCACGGCCGCGGCTGCCTTGGCGAGCGTCGATTGAGCTTTGCCGGTCATGGCGATCAACGGCACGCCCAGTCGCTTGATGCCCGGGAGAATGGTGAGCAACTCCGCCGTCTCGCCCGAATTGGAGATGGCGACGACCACGTCATCGTGCGTGATCATGCCCATGTCGCCATGACTGGCCTCGGCCGGATGCAGGAAAAATGAGGGCGTGCCGGTGCTCGCCAGGGTGGCGGCAATCTTGTTGCCGATGTGGCCGGATTTGCCCATGCCGGTGACGACGACCCGGCCGCGGCAGTCATGCAGCAGCTGGCAGGCCGCGACGAAATCGCCATCCAGGCGGGCTTCCAGCGCTTGCACCGCAGCGACTTCCGTAGCCAGCACGCGGCGGCCGCGCGAGAGCAACTGTTCGGAATCGAGCTGTGTGGACGTCGGTAAAGATCGCATCCGTGAATAGTATCACCCGGCGATACTGCCCTGATCGCGCCGCGCGGCCATTTCCTGTCACGACTACATGTCGCCGGCAGCCGTAAATCCACGCGGCGGACGGGGGCGCGGATCGGATAAGATGGCCGCCCTTTGAAAATTTCAGGTGCCCAGCATCGATGAATGCCGCCGAAGTCCAAGCGCTGATCCAGACCGGACTGCCGGGCGCGCAGGTGCGCGTCGCATCCGATGACGACACTCACTTCGAAGCGGTGATCGTGGCCCCGCAGTTCGAGGGCCGTCGCATGATCCAGCGTCATCAGCTGGTGTACGCGACGCTCGGACAGCTGATGGGCCGTGAGATCCACGCGCTCAGCATCCAGGCATTCGCGCCCTCCGAACAGATTAATCAGCAACAAAAGTAATTCCATGGACAAGCTGCTGATTCAGGGCGGCACGCCGCTCGAAGGTGAGGTGCGCATCTCCGGCGCGAAGAACGCCGCGCTGCCCATTCTGGCCGCGACGCTGCTGGCGGAAGGGCCGGTATCGGTAGGCAATGTGCCGCATCTGCAGGACGTCACGACCATGATCGAGCTGCTCGGTCGCATGGGCGTGAGCGTGACCATCGACGATCGCATGCGGGTCGAGGTCGATGCGTCCACGGCCAATGCATTCGTCGCTCCCTATGAGCTGGTGCGCACGATGCGCGCCTCGATCGTCGTGCTCGGTCCGCTGCTGGCCCGCTTCGGCCAGGCGGATGTGTCGTTACCCGGCGGCTGCGCCATCGGCGCACGGCCGGTGAACATTCACGTCGATGGTCTGCGCGCGATGGGCGCGGACATTCAAATCGAAAATGGTTATATCCGCGCCAAGGCCAATCGCCTCAGAGGCGCGCGCATCGTGTGCGAGACCGTGACGGTCACGGGCACGGAAAACCTGCTGATGGCCGCGACGTTGGCGGAAGGGCAGACCGTCATCGAGAACGCCGCGCGCGAGCCTGAAGTGGTCGATCTCGCAAACTTCCTAAGTGCGATGGGCGCGAAGATCAGCGGGGCGGGTACGGATGTAATTACCGTACAAGGTGTCGAGCGATTGACGGGCGCGAGTTACGACGTGCTGCCGGATCGCATCGAGACGGGCACCTATCTGGTCGCCGGCGCCATCACCGGTGGGCACGTAAAGATCAAAGGCACGCGACCGGATCATCTCGACGCGGTGCTGCTGAAGCTTCGTGAAGCGGGTGCGCAGATCGAGATCGGCGATACCTGGATCGACCTGGACATGCGCGGTCAGCGGCCGAAGTCCGTCGATCTTCGTACCGCGCCCTATCCCGCGTTCCCGACGGATATGCAGGCGCAGTTCGCGGCGTTGAATACGGTCGGGGAAGGTGTGGCGGCGGTGACGGAGACGATCTTCGAGAACCGCTTCATGCACATGTTGGAGATGCGGCGCCTCGGCGCTGACATTCGCATCGAAGGCAACACTGCGATCATTCGCGGCGTGCCGCGCCTCACGGCGGCGCCCGTCATGGCTACGGATTTGCGCGCGTCGGCGAGCTTGGTGCTGGCGGCACTGGTCGCGCAGGGCTCGACGGAAATTCACCGCATCTATCACATCGACCGCGGTTACGAGCGCATCGAAGAAAAGCTCGAGCAGATCGGCGCGCAGATCAAGCGCGTCGCTTAACGTAGCAGCAGTTTTCTTTTCCCCCTTGCGCGTGCCCGGAAGGGTAGCGGCCGCGCGCTAGCGCGAGCCGCGAGGCGGACGTTCTTCCAAGGTTGCCGCGACCGTCAGTTCGCCGCGCCCGCGGCGGCCGCGGATTTCCAGCGTGGAGCCCGGAGACATGGCGGCCACGCGGTTCAACGCTTCCTGAGCGTTCACGATCTGCTGACCATTCAAATGCGTCACCAGATCGTCCACACGGATACCGACCTTCGCGGCCGGTCCCTGCGGGTCCACTGAACTGATGCGCAAGGCCACGGGCGGATCGATGTCGAGCGCCGCGGCGGCGGCTCTTGGCAATTCTTCCGAAGACACACCGAGCCAGCCACGACGCACCCGGCCGTGCGCGATGATCTGATCCATCACGCCGCGGACCATGTTCACGGGAATCGCGAAGCTGATGCCGTCAGTACCCAGCGTTTGCGCCAGCACCGCGGTGTTGATGCCGATCAGCTCGCCATCGGCATTGATCAGCGCGCCGCCGGAATTACCGAAATTGATGGCGGCGTCGGTCTGAATGAAATCCTCGAAATCGGTGACGCCCAGGCGACCACGGCCCGTGGCGCTGACGATGCCTTGCGTGACGGTCTGACTCAGCCCGAACGGATTACCGATCGCGAGCACCACATCGCCCGCGCGCAGCACGTTAGACCGGCCCATCGGCATCACCGGCGGGTTCTCCAAATCCACGCGCAAGACCGCGAGATCGGTGTCCGGATCAGTGCCGACGATCGTAGGAGTGGCCACGCGACCGTCCGCGAGCTGTACGCGGATCTGGTCCGCGCCATGAATCACGTGCTCGTTGGTGACCAGGTGACCGTCGGAATCGAGGATCACCCCCGAGCCGAGGCTGCCTTCGACCCGTTGTCGGAGCCGGGCCGGATTCTGTCGCAACAGCGGGTTGCCGTTGGTGGCGTTGGGGGCGTTCGCGACTACGCGGGCTGTGTAAATGTTAACTACGGCCGGGCCGGCGCGGCTGACTGCATCGGCAAAAGACCTGCGCGCTTCGCCTTCGCGCGGGGTGAAAGCCACCGGCGCAGCAGGGGATTCCTGCGTGGCGGGCGCGGCGGAAGGGCCTGGCTGCGCCGGCCTTACCAGCAGCAGCACGGCCGCAATGGCAAGGCCCACCAAGGTCCATTTCAGCAGGAATAACAGGGTCTGCGGCACGCTGGGCACGGTGACGGCTCGAGTAGGAGTACCGGGGGGACCGGTCACGCTTCGTAGCGCCCTGAGACAATGCACGTGGGCGATATGTGTATAATGCGGAATTCCTTGAACGTTTGAAACCTCAGCTGGGCTTCAAGGGCTCGGTGGGGTTGCGCGTGCGACAGATGCCTCGCGGAGAAAGAGTGGATGACGTCAGAAGTTGGCAAGTCTAATGAAGAGGGGGTTGATGGCGGCCGCCGCCATTTCCTGCTGGTCGCGACCACGGTCACCGGTATAGCCGGTGCCGCGCTGACCGCCGTACCTTTCCTGGCGTCCTGGAAGCCGAGCGCGCGCGCGCAGGCGCTGGGCGCGCCGGTGGAGCAGGACATCAGCAAGCTCGAGTCGGGCTCCATGGTCAAGGTGAACTGGCGCGGCCAGGCCATCTTCATCGTGCGCCGCTCGCCGGAAATGATGAAGCAGCTCGAAGATCCCGCCCTGGCGGATCGCCTGCGCGACCCGAAATCGGAGCAGTCCGAGCAGCCCAAGTACGCGAAGAACGACACGCGCGCGCTCAAGCCCGAGTATCTCGTGCTCGTCGGCGTGTGCACGCACCTGGGTTGCGCGCCGCTGGGCCGCTTCAATCCCGCGGACGCCGAGCTCGGCGCAGACTGGCCCGGCGGCTTCTACTGCCCGTGCCACGGCTCGAAGTTCGATCTGGCCGGCCGCGTCTTCAAGGACGTGCCCGCGCCCACCAATCTCAAAGTGCCGCCGTACCGCTTCGTCACTGACGGCGTGGTGCAGATCGGCGTCGACGCGGAGGTCGCCTGATGAGCGCCACGATGCAAGAAAAAGGGCGCATGGCGCAGCTGGTCGACTGGATCGATGCGCGCTTCCCGATGACGCGCTTCATGAAGGAGCACGCCAGCGAGTACTACGCGCCGAAGAACTTCAACTTCTGGTACTACTTCGGCTCGCTCGCGCTGGTCGTGCTGGTACTGCAGATCGTCACCGGCATCTTCCTGACGATGAACTACAAGCCCTCGGCCGCGGACGCGTTCGCGTCGGTCGAGTACATCATGCGCGACGTGGAGTGGGGCTGGCTGATCCGCTACATGCACTCCACCGGCGCGTCGGCGTTCTTCATCGTCGTCTATCTGCACATGTTCCGCGGCCTCATGTACGGCTCGTACAAGAATCCGCGCGAGCTGGTGTGGATTTTCGGCATGCTGATTTATCTGTGCCTGATGGCCGAGGCGTTCTTCGGCTACCTGCTGCCCTGGGGCAACATGTCCTACTGGGGCGCGCAGGTGATCGTGTCGCTGTTCGGCGCGATTCCCGGCATCGGTGAGTCGCTGGTCGAGTGGATCCGCGGCGACTACTACATCTCCGACATCACGCTGAACCGCTTCTTCGCGCTGCACGTCATCGCGTTGCCGCTGGCGCTGGTGTTCCTGGTGATCGCGCACATCTTCGCCCTGCACGAAGTGGGTTCGAACAATCCGGACGGCATCGAGATCAAGAAGCTGAAGGGCCCGGACGGCCATCCGGTGGACGGCATTCCGTTCCATCCGTACTACACCGTGAAGGACCTGGTGGGCTTCATCGTGTTCGCCATGGTGTTCGCGCTGGTGCTGTTCTTCGCGCCGGAAATGGGCGGCTACTTCCTGGAGCACGCCAACTTCGATCCGGCCAACCCGCTGCAGACGCCGGAGCACATCGCGCCGGTGTGGTACTTCACGCCGTTCTACGCGATCTTGCGCGCGGTGCCGAACAAGCTGATGGGTGTCGCGCTGATGGGCGCAGCCGTGGTGTTGTTCGTGTTCCTGCCGTGGCTGGACCGTTCGAAGGTCAAGTCGATCCGCTACCGCGGCTGGCTGTTCCGCAGCTTCCTCGGTGCGTTCGCAGTGAGCTTCATTGCGCTCGGCTACCTCGGCCTGATGCCGGCCACGCCGACGTACACCCTGGCGGCCCGCTTCTTCGGGGTCATCTACTTCGCGTTCTTCCTGCTCATGCCCTGGTACACGAGGATCGACCAGACCAAGCCTGTGCCGGAACGCGTGACTTACCATGCCCACTGAGCATCTAGCCGAAGCCATGATGAAGAAGAGTTTCCATAAACTGGTTCTGGGTGTGGTGGGCCTGTCCGCTCTGGCATGGTCCGCGGTCGGCGCAGCGGCGGAGGGCCACAACTCGGCCCTGCAACTGGCGCGCAACGACGTTGCCAACGTCGCCTCGCTACAGCGCGGCGCGCGCAACTTCGTGAATTACTGCAGCGGTTGCCATTCGGCCAAGTACGTCCGGTACAGCCGCCTGGCGGAAGACCTGGAGCTGAGTGAAAAGCAGGTGACTGACAACCTGATGTTCGTGGGTGAGCGGATTCACGACACGATCAAGATCGGCATGAAGCCCGAGGACGCGAGCCACTGGTTCGGCACCACGCCGCCGGACCTGTCCCTCATTGCACGCAGCCGCGGCGCCGATTACATCTACTCGTTCCTGAAGTCGTTCTACCTCGACCCGAGCCGGCCGACTGGCACGAATAACCTGATCCTGCCGGGTACCGCCATGCCTCATGTGCTGTGGGAGCTACAAGGCTTGCAGCGCGCGGTCTATGATGGCGAGAGCGATGCGGAGCACAACACGGTCCATAAGAAGTTCAAGGAATTCGAACTGGCGAAGCAAGGCAGCCTCTCGCCGCAGGAGTACGACCAATTCGTCCGCGACACGGTCAATTTTCTGGACTATATCGCCGAGCCGATGCAGCTCGAACGGCGCAATTTGGGCATGCGCGTGCTGGCATTCCTGATAGTCTTCTTCTTGTTCGCTTACTTCCTGAAGAAGGAATTCTGGAAGGACGTGAAGTAGCCCCGCTCGTGGGAGCTGCCGCGCGCCCGTTCAGAACTGTCTGGAGCGTACTACCGTGATGACGCTCTTCTCACGCGCCGACGATCCCTGGAGCCATCGCACCAGGATCGTCCTGGCTGAGAAGAGCATCCACGTCGAGACCATCGACGTGCAGGGCGGCAACCTGCCCGAGGACCTGCTCGACCTCAACCCGTACCACACGGTCCCCACTCTGGTGGACCGTGACCTGGTGCTCTACGACTCCCGGGTCATCATCGAGTACCTGGACGAGCGCTTCCCACACCCGCCGCTGATGCCCGTGGATCCGGTGGCGCGCGCGCAGTTCCGGCTGGCGCTGTATAGGATCGAGCGGGACTGGTACAGCCTCGCCCAGCAGATCGACGATCCCTCGGATCGCAAGAACGGTCTGAAGGCGCGCAAGATCCTCCGCGACAGCATCCTGGCCAGCACCGACGTGTTCAAGGCCAAGCCGTACTTCCTGTCGGATGAGTTCTCGCTGGTGGATGCCACCATTGCTCCCATCCTGTGGCGCCTGTTGTATTGGGAAATCGACTTGCCAGCGCAGGCTCAACCGATTACCAAGTACGCCAACTTATTGTTCTCCCGGCCCGCGTTCAGGCACAGCCTGTCGCGCGCCGAGCAGGAAATGCGCGCTTAAAACCGCGGCGGTACTCAATGGCAGATGCTCCAGTTCGATCGCGCCGTCCTTATTTGCTGCGTGCCATGCACGAATGGATCAGCGACAGCGATCAGACCCCTCACATAGTCGTCGATGCTTCGTTACAAGGCGTGGAAGTGCCGCGCCAGTATGTTCAGGGCGGCAAGATCATCCTGAACGTGAGCAACAGCGCGACCAGCAATCTCAGCTTGGGAAATGACGTGGTTCGTTTCCGCGCGCGGTTCGGCGCAGTCACGCATGATGTGATGGTGCCGATTGCCGCCGTGCTCGGTATTTATGCGCGAGAGACGGGGCAGGGAATGATTTTCTCGGAGGCGGATGCACCGCCACCCGCGCCACCGACTGCGCCGACGGAAGCGCCGTCAGGCAGTCCGGAGCCCAAGCGCGCCAAGCCGACTTTGAAGGTCGTCAAGTAACGCAGCAGCGTTGTTTGTTTTGGCGCTTGCCGCCGGCCCGGAAGACTCGCCGCAAAAACGCGCGCGCCGGGATTTAGCGGCGTCGCCGGCCCGGAACGGCGCGACGAGAGCGCGGTTCAGGGATTCAGCCGCGTTCCGGTCCACGGACCGCCGCTGAACGTGAACTCGTCCTTCTTGGTCAGCGTGCGCTGCCAGCGCGCGCGATCGTGAATTCGGCCGGCGCCTTCCGCCCACAGCTCGATCGTATCGATCCACAATCGAACGCCGCCCCAATGCGGGGGGCGCGGCACATTGCCTTCGGTCGCCTGCAACAAGCCGAGCCGCTCTCTCACTGACTGAACTTGCTCGACCAGCGCCGCGCGCGAAGCGAGCGGTTCACTCTGAACGCTGGCCCACGCGCCGACCCGGCTTTCCAGCGCGCGGCTGGCGAAATACTGGTCGCTCTCGGGCGCCGGCGAGAACACGATGGGCCCTTCCAGGCGCACTTGCCGATGGATCGTGTCCCAATGGAACACCGCCGCCGCGCGCGGATGCTCGGCCAACTCCCGACCCTTGCGCGAATCGTAGTTCGTGAAGAACACGATGAAGCCCTGGTCCGGGACCAGTCGCTTGCACAGGACCACTCGAGCCGACGGCGCGCTGTTTTCGCCGACGGTCGCGACCACCATGGCGTCCGGGTTGGGCTGTACGTTGCGGGCCCGCGCATCGCTGAACCACGTGGCAAACATGGGCAGGGGATCGGCGGGCAGAGGCTCGGGAAGCAGTTCGTCGGCGGCCATGGCGGTACTTGAATAAACGATGAAGCAATTATGCCAGTGCACCGGCCTGTTTTTATGAGGCGTCAACTTGCGGCCCGCGCACGGGGGTTGGTAAAAGGCGTCAGCAATCCGCCATGTCCGGGCTGAAATTCCCATGAATCTGCAAGAAATTCGCGAACGCCTGTCCGAGCTGGACCGGCAGGTGCTCGCGCTTGTCGCCGAACGCCAACGGCTCAGCCGTGAAGTGGCCGAGGCCAAACGCGCCGAAGGCAAGGCTACGCGCGATTACACCCGCGAGCGCGAGGTGTTGATGCAGGCCCGCGCCACCGCGGATTCCCTGGGCGTTTCTCCGGTGCTGGCGGAGCAGGTGATGCGGTTGTTGATCCGTGGCTCGCTGACCACACAGGAACGCATCCGCGTTGCTGCCGGTGGCCGGGGCGACGGCAAGACCGCGCTGATCATCGGCGGCACCGGCAAGATGGGACGCTGGTTCAGCGATTTCATGGCCTCGCAGGGATATACGGTCACGGTAGCCGATCCGGCGCGCCGCCCGGACAACGCTGCATATGCGTACATCGCGGATTGGCGCGAAAGCTCGCTCGATTACGATCTGATCGTGGTTGCCACTCCGCTCAAGATAGCGAACGTGGTGTTGCAGGAACTGGCCGGGCGCAAGCCGCGCGGCATCGTCTTCGACATCGGCTCGCTCAAGACACCGCTGCGACAGGGCATCGATGCATTGCAGAGCGCCGGCGTGAAAGTCACGTCCGTGCATCCCATGTTCGGTCCGGACACCGAGCTGCTGTCGGGCCGTCACGTCATCTTCATAGACATGGGCAACCGGGAAGCGGTGCAGGCCGCGCAGGAACTGTTTGGCTCGACCATGGCCAAACAGGTAGTCATGGGGCTCGACGAACACGACCGATTGATTGCCTACGTGCTGGGTCTGTCGCATGCATTGAACATTGCGTTCTTCACCGCGCTCGCCGAGAGCGGTGAAGCCGCTCCGCGCCTGGCGCAACTGTCCAGCACGACTTATGACGCGCAGGTCGATGTGGCCACGCGGGTGGCTGCCGAAAGCCCCGACCTGTATTTCGAGATTCAGCATCTGAACGACTACGGCCGCGAATCGCTGCAGGCATTGCGTGGTGCCGTTGAAAAGCTGTGGCAGTCGGTGTCGACCGGCGACGCGCCGCAGTTCACGGCGATGATGCAGCAGGGTCGCGAATATCTCGCGGGCCGGGTCCGTAATGATTAGTTGGTCTGTCGCGGGGAGGTTTGCATAAATGTCGGCCCGGGATCTCCAAGGCGAGATCCGCGAATTGCGCGGGCGCATTGCCGCGCTCATGGACGAGGCTGCGAACAATGAAAAGCTGCTGCGCCGGAGCCAGGAGCGCGAGCTCGAACTGCTCAAGGCCGAGAACATGTCGCAGCTGTTCGACGCTATCTGCAAAGGTCTGAAAGCCTCGTACGCGCTCGAATCGGTGACCTTGCTGTTGCTGGATCCCCAGCACGAAATCCGCCATCTGCTGATCGCCGACAACGTCAAGCTGGAAGACTTTCCGCAGGTGTTGTTCACGGACGCCCTGGCGGGCATGGCGCCGCAGTTCAATTCGTTTCATCGGCCGTGGCTCGGCCCGTACATGGGCTGCGATCATCAGTTGGTGTTCCCCAATGTCACCGGATTGAAGAGCGCCGCGTTGATTCCGCTGCGCCGGCAGGATCGGCTGCTCGGCAGTCTCAACTTCGGCAGCATCGACGAGAAACGTTTCTCGCGGCATCTGGCGACCGACTTCCTCGCGCACCTGGGCGTGATCGCCTCGTTCGCGATCGAGAACACGATCAACCGCGCACGCCTGGTGCGCAGTGGTTTGACTGACTTCCTCACTGGCTGGCACAACCGCCGCTATCTCAATGCGCGGCTCAAAGAAGAACTGGCGCGCGCGCAGCGCCAGGGGACGAGCCTCACGTGCCTGGTCATCGACCTGGATCGGTTCAAGCAGATCAACGATCAGCACGGACACCTTGCCGGCGACATGGCGTTGCGCGAGGCGGCTCAACGAGTCGATGCGCACATCCGCGGCAGCGATGCTGCGGCCCGCTTCGGTGGCGACGAGTTCGTGGTGCTGGCCCCGGCCATTGCGCCGAAACAGGCGGCATGCCTGGCCGAGCGCATCCGTGCAACGGTGTGCGATACGCCGCTGACTCTGCCGTCCGGGGTCCAATTGAATATGACCGTGTCCATCGGCGTCGCGTGGATCACGGTCGCGCGCGACGAAGCCGATCTCAAGGCCGCCGCCGAGCGGCTGCTGGCCGACGCGGACGCTGCGCTCTATCGCGCGAAGCAGGCCGGCCGGAATCGGGCAGCGCTGGCGTCCGGCGAGATGCCGGACAAACCCTGCGGTTGAGACATCCAGTTCCCCCTCCCGTCCACGGGATGGAGTGGGTCTTGCGGCTTCGTCTGACAGACCTCGGCAAAACGTGATTAAATGCGAGTCATTCGCATTGATTGGTCAGCCGAGGTTCCGCGGGTCATGTCAGTAAGGTTCGGTGTGTTTGCGCCCCTGTTCGGCGCGCTGGTGCTCGCAGTGGGTCTCGCCGGCTGCGCCAAGCAACCCTCCGAGCTGGTCGTGTATTCGGCCCGCAACGAACAGCTGATCAAGCCCATCTTCGATCGCTACAGCGCCGAGAGCGGCCAGCAAATCCGCTTCGTCACCGACGATGCCGGTCCCTTGATCGAGCGCTTGAATGCCGAGGGCGCGAACTCCCAGGCCGACATCCTGATGACGGTCGATGCCGGCGAGTTGTGGCACGCCGCCGATCTCGGGCTGCTGCAGTCCGTGAATTCGGAAGCGCTCAACACCAACATTCCCGAGAGCCTGCGCGATCCGCAGGGCCGCTGGTTCGGCTTTTCGATCCGCGCGCGCACCATCGTTTACAGCACCGAGCGCGTGAAGCCCGAAGAGTTGAGCGATTACGCCGCGCTCGGCGGCGAGCGTTGGAAAGGCAAGCTGTGCCTGCGCACCTCGAAGAAGGTTTACAACCAATCGCTGGTCGCCATGCTCATCGCCGAATACGGCGAGCCGAAGACCGAAGAAATCGTCCGCGGCTGGGTCGCGAATCTCGCCACCGAGCCTTTCTCGAACGACACGCTGCTGATGGAAGCGATCGCCGCGGGCCAATGTGACGTCGGTCTGGTGAACACTTATTACTTCGGCCGCCTGCTGCGCGATCAGCCCGATCTGCCGTTGAAACTGTTCTGGGCCGATCAGACAGGGCAGGGCGTGCACATCAACATTTCCGGCGCCGGTGTCACGGCGCACGCGCCGCGTGGCGAGCAGGCGAAGAAATTTCTCGAGTGGCTGTCGCAGCCCGAGGCGCAGTCGATGTTCGCCGGTTTGAACCTGGAATATCCCGCCAGCCCCAGCATCGAGCCCGATCCGATCGTCAAGGCGTGGGGCGATTTCAAGCGCAGCCCGATGAACGTCGCGCAGGCCGGCGAGTTGCAGGCCACGGCGGTGAAGTTGATGGATCGGGTCGGGTATCGCTGACGATTCATTATGAGCGCGGAGATTGTGCAGGCGGAAACGCGGCGCGCATGGCGCGATCCGCTGAGCGTGGTGCTCGCGGTTGTGCTGTGCCTGCCTGCGCTCGTGCCTTTGCTGGTCATCGCGCACGCCACGATCTCGCCTGAAGCCGAAGTCTGGGCGCACTTGTCTCGATATGTGCTGCCCGAAGTCACGATCAACACGATCAAGCTGCTGATCGGGGTCGCGCTGTTGAGCGGCATCGTCGGTACGGTGCTCGCGTGGCTCACGTCGATTTGTGAATTTCCCGGCCGGCGCTTTTTCGATTGGGCGCTGTTGCTGCCGCTCGCCATTCCCACCTATGTGCTCGCGTTTGTCGCGGTGGGCTTTCTGGATTTCGCGGGGCCGTTGCAGAGCTGGCTGCGCGCTGTAACCGGCAGCTCCGCGTGGGTGCCGAAGATTCGTTCGACCGGCGGGGTCATCTTCGTGCTGTCGCTCGCGCTCTACCCCTACGTTTATTTGCTCGCGAGAACGGCGTTTCTCACGCAAGGCCGGCGTGCGCTCGAAGCTGCGCAGATGTTAGGACTGGGTCGTGCGGCGGCGACGTGGAAGGTCGCTCTGCCAATGGCGCGTCCGTGGATCGCCGCGGGCATTGCGTTGGTCTGCATGGAAACCCTGGCCGACTTCGGCGCGGTCTCGGTGTTCAACTACAACACGTTCACGACAGCGATCTACCGCGCATGGTTCGGCATGTTTTCCGTGAGCGCGGCGCTGGAGCTCGCGGGTGTTCTGCTGCTGTTTGTAATCGCGGCGTTCGCGCTCGAGCGCAGTTCGCGAGCCGGCGCTCGTTTTGCCAGTAGCAGAGACATGACGCGTCAAGCGACGCGTTTGAACCTGGGGCCGGTGGCGCGATGGAGCGCATTCGTCGGCGCGGCCTTGGTGTTGGCGCTCTCCTTCGTGTTGCCGCTGTTACAGCTCTTGATCTGGTCTGTCGAGAATGTGGGCGACATCGACAGCCGCTACTGGGGATTCATCGCGCGGAGCCTGGTGCTCGCAGGCAGCGCCGCTGTAGTGATCGTGCTGGCCAGTCTCGCGCTTGCTTACATCGAGCGACGTCGATCGACCCGGTCGATGCGCATGCTCGTGCGACTGGCGACGCTGGGTTACGCGATTCCGGGCACGGTGCTGGCCGTCGGCATCGCTGTGCCACTGGTCCTGTTGAACAACCAGCTGCAGAATTGGCTGCGCGCATGGATGGGTGAGTCGGCGCCGGTGTTGCTGCTCCAAGGCACCTTGCTCGCGGTGCTCATCGCTTATCTCGCGCGTTTTCTCACGGTTGGATTCAACCCGGTCGAGAGCGGCCTGCAGCGGGTGACGCGCAGTATCGATGAAGCCGCCGCCAGTCTCGGTGTCGTCGGCACCGATCTGATTCGTAAAGTTCATGTGCCGCTGCTGCGAACCAGTCTCGCGACCGCGGCGACCCTGGTGTTCGTCGACGTGATGAAGGAGATGCCCATCACGTTGATCACGCGTCCGCCGGGCTGGGACACGCTGGCGGTGCGCGTGTGGGAGATGACGTCCGAAGGTGAATGGGAGCGCGCAGCGTTGCCTGCGGTGGCCATCGTCCTCGTCGGGCTCATTCCCGCCGCCATGCTGACGCGCAGAGGTGCGCATGTGGCTTGAGCTTGAAAACGTAGTGCGGCGTTTCGGCGAGCGCTCGGCCGTGAATGGCTTGTCGATGCGCCTGGCGAAAGGCTCGATCGGTTGTCTGCTGGGCCCGAGCGGCTGCGGCAAGACGACGGCGTTGCGTTGTATCGCGGGTTTCGAGCCTGTAGATGTCGGTGTGATTCGCGCGCACGGCCGTGTGCTTGCGTCCGAGAATTTTCAGTCGCCGCCGGAGAGCCGGCAGATCGGCATGGTGTTCCAGGACTACGCGTTGTTCCCGCATCTCACGGTGCTCGACAACGTTGCGTTCGGCCTGCATCGCCTGGATCGCAGCAAGCGCAAGCGACGCGCGGAAGAAATATTGGAAACGGTGGGTCTGGCGGAGCACCGCAGTCATTACCCGCATCAATTGTCCGGCGGTCAGCAGCAGCGCGTCGCACTGGCGCGAGCGTTGGCGCCGGAACCGGAGATCGTGTTGCTCGATGAGCCGTTCTCGAGTCTCGATGTCGAGCTGCGCGAGCGCCTGAGCGTCGAAGTTCGTTCGGTGTTGAAGACGCTCAACACGACTGCGCTGCTCGTGACTCACGATCAGCAGGAAGCGTTTGCGGTCGCCGATGTCGTGGGCGTGATGAGGGACGGCAAGCTGGAGCAGTGGGACACGCCGTATCAGCTTTATCATCGGCCGGAGACGCGCTTCGTCGCCGACTTCATCGGCCAGGGCGTGTTCATTCCCGGCGAGATCGTCGCAGCGGGCTCGGTGCGCACCGAGCTGGGTGTGGTGCGCGCCAACGGCAACGGCCAGTGGCAGACCGGTCGTCAGGTCGATCTGCTGTTACGGCCCGACGACGTCATTCACGACGACGCCAGCACGCTGCGCGCGGAAGTGTGTCAGCGCGCGTTCCGTGGAGCGGAGTTCTTGTACACGCTGAAGCTGGCGAGCGGCGTGCAGCTGCTGTCGCTGGTGCCGAGCCACCACGACCACGCCGTCGGCGAGCAAATCGGCATTCGCATCGAACCCGATCATGTGGTGGCTTTCGCTCGGGACTGATGAAAGAATCGGATCAATCCGATTTTTTTCCAGTTCCATGACCGATTTCATCGATGCAGACGGCTTTCGCGCCAATGTCGGAATCGTCTTGATCCGCGAGGACCGCCAGGTCTTCCTTGGCGGCCGGACCGGCGGCCGCGGCTGGCAATTCCCCCAAGGCGGCGTACAGCAGCGGGAAAGCCCCGAGGAAGCCTTGTACCGCGAGCTCAAGGAGGAGGTGGGGCTCGATCCCCAGGACGTGAAGCTGATCGCCGGTACCCGCAATTGGCTGCGCTACCGGTTGCCCAAACAATACGTCCGCAAAAACAGCCATCCGCCCTGCATCGGGCAGAAACAGCGCTGGTTCCTGCTGAGCTTCGTGGGCAGCGAGGATCGCTTCGACCTCGTCTCCAATGGCGAGCCCGAATTCGACAGCTGGCGCTGGGTGGACTACTGGACCCCGGTTCGCGAGGTCATCTACTTCAAGCGTGCCGTTTATGCGCGCGCCCTGGATGAGCTGGCGCGCACCGCCTTTCCGCAGGACCCGCCGGCGCTGCCCGAGTGGTCCCAGGAAGAAAAATATTTACGCAATCTGGCCCAGCGGCAGCAAAAGCCCGCTCGCGACAAGGCTATCAGTTAAAACGGCTTAACGACGACGAGGATCACGATGCCGAACAGGAACAGCGTCGGCACTTCGTTGAAGCCTCGATACCAGCGTTCCGAGTGCTGGTTCCGATTGTCGCGGAATGCAGTCACCAGCCGGTAGCACCAGACGTGATATGCGATGAGCCCGGCCACCAGCGTCAGCTTGGCGTGCATCCATCCGGTCTGCATGAAGCCCGGCGCCTGGCCCAGCGTCGCGCCGCCGAACAGCACCGCGAGCACGCCGCCCACCGTCATCATGGTGAAAAGCCGCCGCTCCATGATCTTGAAGCGCTCGGCGCCTGCCGGATCGCTGCCTCCAAGCGCCGCGTGATACACGAACAGGCGCGGCAGATAGAACAGGCCTGCGAACCAGGTGATGACGAAAATAATGTGCAACGCCTTGAGCCAGAGCATGAGCATGAATGACCTTTTCCGTGACCGTCGGGACCGCAGCGGCTTTCGCCTGTAGCCGCTTTGCGTGATCGCCGCATTCGGTCGCGGGTGACGGCCGCCGATGAGGGGCAAGTCCGGCGCCGGGACGGGATTCTTTGCGGCGCTTCTCAAAACGGGGCGCGGCGGCTGTGCTCTAATTTCACCAGCTTTCGTCAAATTCGTACCAGGTTTTTTTCGCCTCCACAGTCGTTCAGAAATGCCTGAATTCGCTCCCCAACGCACCGGCGCCTTCGTCATTCGCCAGATGCCTTCCTGGCGGCGGCGTGCCGTGCTCATCGTGGGGACGCTGGGTGTGCTGATCGCGCTGTACCTGATGTACGAGTGGGGCCGCTTCGAGGGCGGGTACAGCAAGTTCGCCGAGATCCAGCAGCGTCGCGAGCTGAACGCCAAGATCGAGTCGCTGCAGGAAGAGAATGAACGGCTGCGCGCCGCGATCGCCTCCGCTGAGCTGGATCGCAAGGTCGAGAACAAGGCATACGCGGACGTCGAAAAGAATCTCGCGGACTTGCAGGCGCAGGTCCTCAAGCATCGCGAGCAGCTGACCTTCTATCGCGGCATCGTGTCGCCGGAAGACGGCATCGGCGGTTTGCGCATTCAACGCTTCCAGGTGCTGCCCGGCGCGGGCGACCACCAATACCGGCTGCGGCTGGTGCTGGTGCAGTCGATGCGCCAGGAAAGCGTAGTCTCCGGATCGGTGATCGTGCAGCTCGAAGGCGTGCGCGAGAATCGCCCGGTCCAGCTGTCGCTCTCGGAGGCCGCGGAAACGCAGCGGGCCGATGGACAGCTGCCCTTTCAATTCCGCTATTTTCAGAATCTCGAGCAGGACATCGTGCTGCCGGACGGCTTCGAGCCGCGGGCCGTGACGGTCGAGGTGCGTTCGCCGCGCATGGACCCTGTGCGAGAATCCTACCCCTGGCAAGTGCAGACCGAAGCGTAAGCCTCGAGGCGAGCTGGCCCCTGATCTGGACGGCGCATGTTCAACCGTAGCAAACCCAAACCGCATCGTATCGACACGCTGATCGGCGCCGGCACCCGCATCATCGGCGACGTGCAGTTCGCCGGCGGCTTCCACGTCGACGGTCACGTGAAAGGCAACGTCGATGCGCCCGCCGATTCCGGCGCGACGCTCAGTGTCAGCGACAGCGGCGTCGTGGAAGGCTCGGTGGCCGTGCCCAACGTGATCCTCAATGGCACGGTGAAGGGCGACATCCTGGCGCACGAGCGCGTCGAGCTCGGCGCGACCGCCCGGGTCACGGGCAACGTGTATTACGCGCTGATCGAGATGGAAATGGGTGCGGAGATCACCGGCAAGCTGATCCACGAACCGCGCCGGGGCGGCAAGACCGAGCCCGAGATCAAGCCGGCGCCGGGCGAGGCAGCCGCAGATTCCGCAGGCTGATGACCTTATAGCTCAATGGTTTGGGAGCGTTTTGCCGTTCCCGGCGATGGCTGGGCTACACTTGATTCAGACGCTGCCGTCCCCAACGTGGCCTCATGAACACCGAATCCGCCGTTTCCAGTTTTGCTCCGCATGCCGGCGCGCCCAGCCTGGTCTTCACCGATGCCGCGGCCGCCAAGGTCGGCGAGCTGATCCGTGAAGAATCGAATCCCAATCTGAAGCTGCGCGTGTTCGTGCAGGGCGGCGGCTGCTCGGGCTTCCAATACGGCTTCACCTTCGACGAGAACCTGGAAGAAGGCGACACGCGCGTCGAGAACGGCGGCGTGACGCTGCTGATCGATCCGATGAGCATCCAGTATCTCGCCGGCGCCGAGATCGACTACAAAGAAGACATCGAAGGCGCGCAGTTCGTCATTCGCAATCCGAACGCCACGACCACCTGCGGCTGCGGATCGTCGTTCAATATGTAACCCTCGCAGCGCGGATTGCTCGACCTCGCCGACAGTGGCACAGTTGCCGCTGTCAAAAAGGCGACGTTGAGCGAATGGCCGTGTCCAACAACTGCAATCGGGCGATCGGATAGTTTTTGCGATGGCGCGCAAAATTCCCGACGTCATTGCGGCCGTCGATCTCGGTTCCAACAGCTTCCATATGGTCGTCGCCCGGCATTCGCATGGGCAACTCGTCATCCAGGACCGTCTGCGTGAAAGCGTGCGGCTCGGCGCCGGGCTCGATGAGCAGGGCCGCCTGAAGCGCGAAGCCATCGAGGTTGCGCTCGCCTGCCTGGAGCGATTCGGGCAGCGCTTGCGCGACATGAAAGCCGAGAGCGTGCGCGTCGTCGGCACCAACACGCTGCGCAAGGCGAAGCGTAAAGGCGCCTTTCTGGATCGGGCGCGCTCGGCGCTCGGCCATCCCATCGAAGTGATTTCCGGCATCGAAGAGGCGCGCCTGATTTATCTCGGCGTCGCCAACACCATGCCCAGTGAACCCGGTCGCCGACTCGTGGCCGACATCGGCGGCGGCAGCACCGAAATCATCATCGGCGAAGGCCAGCATCCGAAGAAGCTCGAAAGCCTGCACATGGGCTGCGTGAGCATGAGCTCGCGCATCTTCAACGATGGCGTGATCACCGAGAAGCGCATGAAGCGCGCTCGACTCGCCGCGCGCCTCGAGCTGGAGCCGGTGCAGACGACGTTCAAGAATTTTGGTTGGGAGCACACGGTCGGTTCGTCCGGCACGATTCGCGCGGTCAGCGATGTTCTGCGTGCGCGTTCCAACGGCGATGGAATCATTACGCCTGCCGGGATCGAACTGCTGATCGAGCAGCTGTTGCGCGCAGGAGAGCTGTCGAAGTTGCGTCTGCCCGGATTGGCGGAGGAACGCTTGCCGGTGTTCCCTGGCGGTCTCGCCATCCTTGCGGAAGTGCTCGCCGTGCTCGATATCAAGACGATGAAAGCTGCTGACGGCGCATTGCGCGAAGGCTTGCTGTACGACCTGGTCGGCCGCTTCACCGATGAAGATGCACGCTTGCGCAGCGTGCGCGCCATGCAAGGCCGCTATCACGTCGACCTGGCTCAGGCGGCGCGGGTCGAAGCCACTGCGCTCGACTTCTTGCGTCAGACGCAGACGGCGTGGGAGCTGGACGATCCTTTCGCCGAAATGGCGTTGTCGTGCGCCGCGCGCTTGCATGAGATCGGCCTCGATGTCTCGCACTCGCATTACCAGAAGCACGGCGCGTATCTGCTCGAACATGCGGACTTGCCGGGCTTCCCGCAGGAAGAGCAGAAGATCCTCGCGTACATCGTCGGCGCGCATCGGCGCAAGCTGATGCTCGATGCGCTCCAGGATCTGACGCCGCCCTGGCACATCAAGGCGCAGTTCTTGATCCTGATCCTGCGGCTCGCTGTGTTGTTACATCGTGGGCGCAGCGCCGAGGTGCTGCCGAAAATCGAGCTACTGCCGCGCGCGCGAGCGATGGAGATCACGTTCCCAAAGGGCTGGCTCGATTCCCATCCGCTGACCGCCGCCGATCTGGACAACGAGATCGAGTATCTGAAAGCGGCCGGCTACCGCCTGCGCGTCATCTAGTATTGGCAAAAGCGGCCTGCGGCCCTTTTGCAGACAGTGGCTTCATTGCCGCCGGCAAAAGGCGCGACTTTTGCCGGCTGTCTCGCGGCAGAGTCCAGGTACGCCGGCCTGTCCACCGGTCCAGCCCCTCAGTCGTTGCAGTTCGAGTACCGCTGAAGCAGCACTTGCTGCGCGCTCACCTGTGGAGCGCCGTTGGCGTTGGCGCGCTCGTACTTGCCGTCGGGGCGCAACACCCACGCCTGCTCGTTGTCGGCCAGATAGGTCTGCAAGTCCTCGACGATGCGATCGCGATGCTGTTTGCGCTCGATCGGGAAGCACACTTCGATGCGACGGAAGAAGTTGCGCTCCATCCAGTCGGCGCTGGCGCAAAAGATCTCGGGATTGCCGTCGTTGTGGAAGTAATAGACGCGCGAGTGCTCCAGGAAGCGGCCGATCACCGAACGCACCGTGATGTTCTCTGAAATGCCCGGCAGTCCGGGCCGCAATGCGCAGATGCCGCGCACGATCAGGTCGACCTTCACGCCGGCCATCGCGGCGGAGTAGAGCGTCTGAATGATTTGCGGCTCGATCAGCGCGTTCATCTTGGCGATGATGCGGGCAGGCTTGCCTTCGCGCGCGA
The DNA here is from genome assembly GCF_009932555.1 of Steroidobacter agaridevorans. Taxonomy (GTDB): domain Bacteria; phylum Pseudomonadota; class Gammaproteobacteria; order Steroidobacterales; family Steroidobacteraceae; genus Steroidobacter; species Steroidobacter agaridevorans. Next base: position 114,791 of record NZ_BLJO01000011.1, on the reverse strand, counting down.
AGGCGATTTCGCGGCGGGTCTTTTCGAGCAGGCTCTCGTGCAGCGTGAACGGCGACTGCAGGATCTTCTGCATGGTCGCGACGCGCGTCGGGCTGGTGAGCTGCAAGAACAGCTCGTGCAGGTCTTCGCCGACCGCTTCATCGCAGGTGAAGAGGCCGTAGTCGGTGTAGACGCGCGCGGTGTTCGGGTGATAGTTGCCCGTGCCGCAGTGACAGTAGCGGCGCAGCTTCCCACGCTCGCGCCGGACCACCATGATCAGCTTCGCGTGCGTCTTGTAACCGACGACGCCATACATGACGTGCGCGCCGGCTTCCTGCAGTCGGGTCGCGAGCTGGATGTTCGCCGCTTCGTCGAAGCGCGCCATCAGCTCGATGATCACCGTCACTTCCTTGCCGGCGCGGGCCGCATCGACCAACGCGTCGACGACGGGAGATTGCGGGCCGGTGCGATACAGCGTCTGCTTGATCGCGAGCACATCCGGATCGGCCGCTGCCTGGCGCAGGAAATCGATCACCGGCGCGAACGCTTCGAACGGGTGATGCAGCAGAACTTCGCCTTCGCGCATGACCGCGAAGATGTCTTCCTTCGCGACCAGGCGCTTGGGGATGCAAGGCGTGAACGGCGGAAATTTCAGGTCGGGACGGTCGACCAGATCGTAAATCGCCATCAGCCGGTTGAGATTCACGGGGCCGTTGACCTGGTACAGATCGTCGCGCTTGAGCGCGAAATGACGCAGCAGGAAGTTGGTAATGTCTTCCGGACAGTCGATCGACGTCTCCAGGCGCACGGCCGCCCCATAACGTCGTTGCGCAAGCTCGCCTTCGATGGCGCGCAGCAGGTTGTCCACTTCTTCGTCGTCGACGAACAGATCGCTGTTGCGTGTGACCCGGAACTGCCACGTGCCTTCCACTTTCATGCCGCTGAACAGCTGCGCGATGAAGGTCGAGATCACCGCGGACAGGAACACGAAGGTCGTCCTGGCTGGCTCGTCCGGGTTCGGCGGCAGGCGAATGATTCGAGGCAAGGAGCGCGGCACTTGCACGACCGCGAGCTCGGCGTCGCGGCCGAACGCGTCCTTGCCGGACAAGCGCACGATGAAGTTCAAGCTCTTGTTTTGAATGCGAGGGAACGGGCGCGCCGGATCGAGCCCGAGCGGCGTGAGCACCGGCTCGACTTCCTTCGCGAAATAATCGCCCACCCATTTACGCTGCGCCGGTGTCAGCGTCTTCGCGTTGACGAACTGGATGCCCTGGCTTGCCAGGTCGGGAAACACCAGCTCGTGGAGCAGTTCGTACTGGTCCTTCACCAGCGCCGCGGCACGCTCGTGAATGGCGGCGAGTTGCTCCGGCACTGTCATGCCATCGGGGCCGCCGGTCAGCGAGCCCAGCTCCTGGCGCTGCTTCAAGCTGGCGACGCGGATCTCGAAGAACTCATCCAGATTGGAGCAGGAGATGCCGAGGAAACGGATCCGCTCCAGCAGCGGCAGGCGCTCATCGTGAGCTTGCGCGAGCACGCGCTGGTTGAAGTCGAGAAACGACAGTTCCCGATTGATGTAGTGCTCGGGAGCCTTGAGATTCACATCCAACATAGCCGCCGTCGCCGCAGTCCCATAGAGGGGTCTTCGAGAATACTACGGGCGGCACAGGGCATGTGTTACATGCGGATGTCTTCGCGGATCGCGCCCATAAAAGACGCGATCCGGCAGGGAAGCTTACGGGGCGAGGGCGGCGGTCGTGACCGTGGCGGCGCCGGCGCGATCGAGCTTGGCCAACATCTGGCCGGACTTGGTCACGAACTCGGCGCGATACTCTTCCGGAATCGGCCCGGCTTCCGGCAGCAATACCGTGCGCGGGTTCTTGTGCACGCCATTCACCAGGTATTCGTAGTGCAGATGCGGGCCGGTCGCGGCGCCGGAGCTGCCGACGTAACCGATCGTCGAGCCCTGGCGGACCCGCTGGCCGTTGCGAATGCTCGCGAAGCGGGACATGTGGCCGTAAAGCGTCGAGACGCCACCGCCGTGCTCGAGAATCACGACGCGGCCGTAGCCACCCTTGTTGCCGACGAAGGCGACGCGGCCATCGCCCGCCGCTTTGATTACCGTGCCGGTCGCCGCAGCATAGTCCACGCCCTTGTGAGCGCGAATCTTGTTCAGGATGGGATGGCGACGCTTGGGATTGAAGTTCGAGCTGATGCGTGTGAATTCCAACGGCGCGCGCAGGAAAGCGCGACGCACGCTGCGGCCATCGGGACGGAAGTAGTCGGACACTTTGCCGTCCTTGGATTCGAACCACACCGCGCGATGCAAAGTGCCGTTGTTCATGAAGTCGGCAGCCAGGATGCGGCCGTTGCCGATGAACTTGCCGTCGCGATACTTCTGCTCGTAAACCAGGTTGAACTTGTCGCCGGGCTGGATATCGAGCGCGAAGTCGATGTCCCAACCGAAAATGTCGTTGGCCATCTGCAGGATCACCTCGGGGCTGACGCCGGCGGCGCGGGCCGCCACGAACAGCGACGAGTCGATCGTGCCTTCGGTCTGCACTTCCTGGATGTCGAGCGGCGTCTCGATCACTTCGGCGTTGAAGCCTTCGTTGGCGCGCGTCACCGAGAGAATCGCGGTCTCGCTGATGCGGCGGGTCAGCGACTGCACCAGGCCTTCATCGTGAACCAGCGTAATGATGTCGCCGACGCGCAGCTGATCGAGCTGCTCCTGCACGCTCGGCATGTCGCGGATCGCGGCCAGGTCGGTGAGGTTCAGCTTCAGCTGCCGGAAAATGCGATCCATCGTGTCGTTGCGACGGACCACGTATTCGACGGTGTCGCCGAGGATGGAAGTGGGCATCGCCGAGGTGGGGATCTCCACCTCCGCGATTTCGAGCGGCGGCAGGTTGGCCAGGTTGACCGCCGGCTCGCGCGGCGCAAGCAACGAGCCGTCGCGAGTCGCCACGCCATACGCAATCAGTCCGCCGATCAGAGGCAGCACCAGGCCGGAGACGAACCAGCGCGCATGATTGCTGCTGCGAGCGGACTGGGGCTTGTAATCGAAAGCGGTCCGCGCGGTGGGAGCCGAGGTGCTGGGATTAGCCTGTAATCCCTTGCGAAAACCGAGTTGTGCCGCTTGCCTGGACTCGCGCATGGCCGGTGCGTAAATAAGTTAAAGTAAATGAACCAAGTCGCAAATTTGAAGAATCGAAGCGCCTGCGTCAACTACCGATTCAATCGATGAACTTACGTTTTGGGTCCCGTTCATCGTCACTTCGGCGCTGAACAATCGCGCCGCGCCGCTTCAGGGGCGTGACCGAGGCTGGCCGAAGCGACTAAAGTCGCCACGCATTCCAACTCACAATCACTACCGTGCCCTTCGCGGCACGCTGGAAATCCGATGCTTTCCGCCGACGAACAATTGTCCGAGCTCAAACGTGGCAGCAGCGAAATTCTGCTGGAGTCCGAGCTGCTCACGAAGCTCAAGCGCGGCAAACCGCTCAGGATCAAGGCCGGCTTCGATCCGACTGCGCCCGATCTGCATCTCGGGCACACGGTGCTGATCAACAAAATGCGCCGCTTTCAGGATTTCGGCCACGACGTGATTTTCTTGATCGGGGATTTCACGGGTCTGATCGGCGACCCGACCGGCCGCAATGCGACGCGGCCGCCGCTGACGCCCGAGGACGTTCAGGCCAACGCGCGCACCTACCAGGACCAGATCTTCAAGATCCTGGATCCCGCGAAAACCACGGTCGATTTCAATTCCCGCTGGATGAGCCAGCTCGGCGCGGCGGGCATGATCCAGCTGGCGGCCAAGAGCACGGTGGCCCGCATGCTCGAGCGCGACGAATTCACCAAGCGCTATAAGAGCGGCCAGCCCATTGCCATTCACGAGTTCCTGTACCCGCTGGTGCAGGGCTATGACTCGGTCGCGCTCAAAGCCGACGTCGAGCTCGGCGGCACGGATCAGAAGTTCAATCTGTTGATGGGCCGGCAGCTGCAGGAAGCCTTCGGACAGGAGCCGCAGATCGTGCTCACCATGCCGCTGCTGGAAGGCCTCGACGGCGTGAACAAGATGTCGAAGTCGCTCGGCAATTACATCGGCGTCAACGAAGAGGCCGACAGCATGTTCGGCAAGCTCATGTCGATTTCCGACGAGCTGATGTGGCGCTACTTCGATCTGCTGTCGTTCCGTCCCAATGCCGAGCTCGCGAGCTTGCGCCAGCAGATCGCCGACGGCCGCAATCCGATGGAGATCAAATTCGAGCTCGCGATGGAAATCACTACGCGCTTCGCGGGCGCCGCCGCTGCCGAACAGGCACGGCAGAATTTTTCCTCACGCAGTCAGCGTCGGGAGATTCCCGAAAACATCGAGAAAAAGACGCTCACGATCGAGGGGGCGAGCCTCGGTGTGGCTGCCGCCATCAAACAGGCAGGGTTGGCCGACAGCACTTCGGCTGCGACCCGGCTCATCCAGCAAGGGGCGGTTCGCATCGACGGCGAGCGGATCGAAGACATCAAGACCGCGCTCGAGCCAGGGCCGGCCCGCCTGCTCCAGGTCGGCAAGCGTGGCTTCGCCTATATCGAGGTCGTGCGTTCAACTTAGGTCGTTCGCCTTAACAGAATCGGGTGCTCTTGGGAGTATCCCGAGAGCACTTCGCGATCGAAAAAAAATTCCTCGAGCCGCGTTCAGGCTCTTGCAAATTCACGCGGCGGCCGCGAAATACGGTTTCGGCGTGGCGAAGAAATAACCATGTTTTCAGCCGCCGAAACGCACCTCGAAAAAAACTTACGAAGGGTGTTGACGCCCTGTAATCAAACAGTAAGATGCGCCCCCTTCGCAGCGGGCGCCGGTTGAAAAACGGGCTGCGAAGCAGCTGCTCCGACCGGTCGCCGACACCTCGAAAATAAAAAATTTCGAGGGGGTTGACGGCCAGAAACGAGACAGTAAGATGCGCCGCCTTCGCAACGAGGCGCCGGTGAAAACCGGGTTGCGAAGACACTGATTCGACTGGCCGCCGACACTTCGAAAATAAAAAATTCGAAGGGGTTGACGGCCAGAAACGAGACAGTAAGATGCGCCTCCCTCGCAGCGGATGCCGGTTGAAAAACTGGTTGCGAGGAAGCTGGTTCGGAAGGACGCCGACGCCTCGAAATGAAAACGAGGGGTTGACGAAACGAACGAAGCAGCTTAGAGTTCCGCTTCTGCCTAGCCACCGCGCAACGGCAGCGCCTCTCGAAGGCGACGCTCTTTAAAAACTGAAACAGATAATTTGTGTGGGGACTCGCGTCGGTTCGTTGGCGAAGCCAACTTCGACGATGAGTTACCAAATTAGCCAGTAGAGCTTGTTTGGATAATCTCTTCGTTCAACTTGATAGGTCTCAAAGCCTTTAAGTGAAGAGTTTGATCCTGGCTCAGATTGAACGCTGGCGGCGTGCCTAACACATGCAAGTCGAGCGGTAACAGGTGTAGCAATACATGCTGACGAGCGGCGGACGGGTGAGTAACGCTTGGGAATCTGCCTGTTAGTGGGGGACAACCAACCGAAAGGTTGGCTAATACCGCATACGCACTACGGTGGAAAGCCGGGGACCGCAAGGCCTGGCGCTAACAGATGAGCCCAAGTCGGATTAGCTAGTTGGTAGGGTAATGGCCTACCAAGGCGACGATCCGTAACTGGTCTGAGAGGACGACCAGTCACACCGGAACTGAGACACGGTCCGGACTCCTACGGGAGGCAGCAGTGGGGAATATTGGACAATGGGGGCAACCCTGATCCAGCGACGCCGCGTGGGTGAAGAAGGCCTGCGGGTTGTAAAGCCCTTTCGGTTGGGAAGAAAAGCTGCGACCTAACACGTCGCGGCCTTGACGTAACCAACTAAAGAAGCACCGGCTAACTCTGTGCCAGCAGCCGCGGTAATACAGAGGGTGCGAGCGTTAATCGGAATTACTGGGCGTAAAGCGCGCGTAGGCGGCTTTGCAAGCCGGATGTGAAATCCCCGGGCTTAACCTGGGAACTGCATTCGGGACTGCATTGCTAGAGTATGGGAGAGGGAAGTGGAATTTCAGGTGTAGCGGTGAAATGCGTAGATATCTGAAGGAACATCAGTGGCGAAAGCGACTTCCTGGACCAATACTGACGCTCATGTGCGAAAGCGTGGGGAGCAAACAGGATTAGATACCCTGGTAGTCCACGCCATAAACGATGAGAACTGGATGTCGGGAGGGTCTGCCTCTCGGTGTCGTAGCTAACGCGTTAAGTTCTCCGCCTGGGGAGTACGGCCGCAAGGTTGAAACTCAAAGGAATTGACGGGGACCCGCACAAGCGGTGGAGCATGTGGTTTAATTCGATGCAACGCGAAGAACCTTACCTGGTCTTGACATCCTAGGAACCCTGCAGAGATGTGGGGGTGCCTTCGGGAACCTGGAGACAGGTGCTGCATGGCTGTCGTCAGCTCGTGTCGTGAGATGTTGGGTTAAGTCCCGCAACGAGCGCAACCCTTGCCCTTAGTTGCCAGCATTAAGTTGGGAACTCTAAGGGGACCGCCGGTGACAAACCGGAGGAAGGTGGGGATGACGTCAAGTCATCATGGCCCTTATGACCAGGGCTACACACGTGCTACAATGGCCAGTACAAAGGGTTGCCAACCCGCGAGGGGGAGCCAATCCCAAAAAGCTGGTCGTAGTCCGGATCGCAGTCTGCAACTCGGCTGCGTGAAGTCGGAATCGCTAGTAATCGTGAATCAGCGATGTCACGGTGAATACGTTCCCGGGTCTTGTACACACCGCCCGTCACACCATGGGAGTTGATTGCACCAGAAGTAGGTAGCCTAACCGCAAGGAGGGCGCTTACCACGGTGTGGTCAATGACTGGGGTGAAGTCGTAACAAGGTAGCCGTACGGGAACGTGCGGCTGGATCACCTCCTTTAAATGACTCTGCTTCAGCTATACAGCTGCCGCGAGTTCCCAACACAAGTTATCTGTTCAGTAAGAATCGGTTCCCGTGAGACTGGCCCGGTCTTTCATCTATCCGGGTCTGTAGCTCAGTTGGTCAGAGCGCACCCCTGATAAGGGTGAGGTCGGAGGTTCAAATCCTCCCAGACCCACCAGTCTTAACAAGGCTAATCAGGGGCCATAGCTCAGCTGGGAGAGCACCTGCTTTGCAAGCAGGGGGTCGTCGGTTCGATCCCGACTGGCTCCACCAACTCGATCGGCACACGGGATTTCACTAGTACGTGAAGCGATGCATGCATCTTCTAACGAAGGTTCATGAGTGGCTTTACGTCGCAAGAGTCTTAACGGCTCTTGTTACGGTGCTCTTTAAAAATTCGGAAGTTGTTTTGACGCATCAGATTCAGCGAAATCATGATGGACCAGACGACGTTTAGAAATAAGCGAAGTTTGGAAATCTCAAGAGTTCAAGAATCATGTCGCATTCGAGAATCAGCAACGTATAACACCAGGCTCATTGGGGTTATATGGTCAAGTGAATAAGCGTATGTGGTGGATGCCTAGGCGATAGAAGGCGATGAAGGACGTGGTAGCCTGCGAAAAGCTGCGGTTAGTTGGCAAACAAACTCACCCGCAGATCTCCGAATCGGGAAACCGACTGCTTCGGCAGTACTTGCAACTGAATCCATAGGTTGCAAGAGCTAACCCGGGGAATTGAAACATCTCAGTACCCGGAGGAAAAGAAATCAACCGAGATTCCGTCAGTAGTGGCGAGCGAAAGCGGAACAGCCCAGTTGGAACCAGTCGATCGAGCTTAGTGGAACGGTCTGGAAAGTCCGGCCATAGCGGGTGATAGCCCCGTACACGAAAGGCAAAGTCGATGACCAACGAAGAGTAGGGCGGGACACGTGTAATCCTGCCTGAACATGGGGGGACCATCCTCCAAGGCTAAATACTCTCTATCGACCGATAGTGAACCAGTACCGTGAGGGAAAGGCGAAAAGAACCCCGGAGAGGGGAGTGAAATAGAACCTGAAACCGCATACGTACAAGCAGTCAGAGCCCGCAAGGGTGATGGCGTACCTTTTGTATAATGGGTCAGCGAGTTATTTTCAGTGGCGAGGCTAACCGCATAGGGGAGCCGTAGGGAAACCGAGTCCGAATAGGGCGAATCAGTCGCTGGGAATAGACCCGAAGCCGGTCGATCTATCCATGGCCAGGATGAAGGTGGGGTAATACCCACTGGAGGTCCGAACGAACTACTGTTGCAATAGTATGTCGATGAGCTGTGGATAGGAGTGAAAGGCTAATCAAGGCCGGCGATAGCTGGTTCTCCCCGAAAGCTATTTAGGTAGTGCCTCATCGAGCACTCCTGGGGGTAGAGCACTGTTTAGGCTAGCGGGTCATCCCGACTTAGCAAACCTATGCAAACTCCGAATACCAGGAAGTGAACCGGTGGGAGACACACGGCGGGTGCTAACGTCCGTCGTGAAGAGGGAAATAACCCAGACCGCCAGCTAAGGCCCCAAATTCATGGCTAAGTGGTGAACGATGTGGGAAGGCATAGACAGCCAGGAGGTTGGCTTAGAAGCAGCCATCCTTTAAAGAAAGCGTAATAGCTCACTGGTCTAGTCGGCCCGCGCGGAAGATTTAACGGGGCTCAAGCCATGAGCCGAAGCTGCGGATCTCACGCAAGTGAGGTGGTAGGGGAGCGTTCTGTACGCCTGCGAAGGTGCACTGCGAGGTGTGCTGGAGGTATCAGAAGTGCGAATGCTGACATGAGTAACGTTAATGCGGGTGAAAAACCCGCACGCCGAAAGCCCAAGGTTTCCTGCTCAACGTTAATCGGAGCAGGGTGAGCCGGTTCCTAAGACGAGACCGAAAGGTGTAGCCGATGGAAAACAGGTCAACATTCCTGTGCCCGGTGTGATTGCGATGGGGTGACGGAGAAGGCTAGCTCAGCAGGGGTTGGTTCCCTGTTTAAGCATGTAGGAGGAGTTGCCAGGCAAATCCGGCAGCTCATAACTCCGAGGTGTGATGACGAGGCTCCACGCGAGCCGAAGTGAGTAACGCCCCGCTTCCAGGAAAAGCCTCTAAGCTTCAGATCACATTGGACCGTACCGTAAACCGACACTGGTGGGCGAGCAGATAATCTGCCAAGGCGCTTGAGAGAACTCGGGTTAAGGAACTCTGCAAATTGATACCGTAACTTCGGAAGAAGGTATGCCTTCGACGGTGTATGGATTTACTCCAGAAGCTGTTGAAGGTCGCAGGTAATCGGTGGCTGCGACTGTTTATCAAAAACACAGGACTCTGCGAACACGCAAGTGGAAGTATAGGGTCTGACGCCTGCCCGGTGCCGGAAGGTTAATTGATGGGGTTAGCCGCAAGGCGAAGCTCTTGATCGAAGCCCCGGTAAACGGCGGCCGTAACTATAACGGTCCTAAGGTAGCGAAATTCCTTGTCGGGTAAGTTCCGACCTGCACGAATGGCGTAACGCTGGCCACACTGTCTCGACCCGAGACTCAGTGAAGTTGAAATCGCTGTGAAGATGCGGCGTTCCCGCGGCAAGACGGAAAGACCCCGTGAACCTTCACTACAGCTTTACACTGAACTTTGAACCTTCCTGTGTAGGATAGGTGGGAGGCTATGAAACCTGGGCGCTAGCTCGGGTGGAGCCAACCTTGAAATACCACCCTGGGATGTTCGAAGTTCTAACCTTGGTCCGTAATCCGGATTGGGGACAGTGTATGGTGGGTAGTTTGACTGGGGCGGTCTCCTCCCAAAGAGTAACGGAGGAGTGCAATGGTACGCTCAGCGCGGTCGGTCATCGCGCTCTAGAGTGCAAAGGCATAAGCGTGCTTAACTGTGAGACAGACACGTCGAACAGATACGAAAGTAGGTCTTAGTGATCCGGTGGTTCTGTATGGAAGGGCCATCGCTCAACGGATAAAAGGTACTCCGGGGATAACAGGCTTATTCCTCCCAAGAGTCCACATCGACGGAGGAGTTTGGCACCTCGATGTCGGCTCATCACATCCTGGGGCTGTAGCAGGTCCCAAGGGTATGGCTGTTCGCCATTTAAAGTGGTACGCGAGCTGGGTTCAGAACGTCGTGAGACAGTTCGGTCCCTATCTGCCGTGGGCGTTGGAAACTTGAGGGTGAGCTGTCCTTAGTACGAGAGGACCGGGATGGACGCACCTCTGGTGTTCCGGTTGTCACGCCAGTGGCACTGCCGGGTAGCTATGTGCGGACGGGATAAGCGCTGAAAGCATCTAAGCGCGAAGCCCCCCCCAAGATTAGGTTTCCCTGGGAACTCGATTCCCCTAAAGGGCCGTCGCAGACTACGACGTTGATAGGCTGGGTGTGTAAGTGCAGCAATGCATTGAGCTAACCAGTACTAATTGCCCGTGAGGCTTGACCATATAACACCCAATCAGCTTGGGTCCCTTCATGTAAATGAAGAAGGTCAACTTGTTGATACTCAATGTGACATAGGTTCTTTGAACAATGTCGCTGAGTCGAAATGTTGTCAAAACAACTCCGAATTCACTGCAGCCGAGCGCTTGAAACACAGCAATCGACTGCGACGTGAGCCAGTTTGCCTGGCGGCAATAGCAAGCAGGAACCACCCGATCCCATATCGAACTCGGAAGTGAAAATGCTGTGCGCCGATGGTAGTGTGCCCTGCGGGCATGCAAGAGTAGGTCACTGCCAGGCTCTTAAATGAAGCGGAAGCCCCGCCGGAGTAATCCGGCGGGGCTTTTTGCTCATGACTTTTCGCTTTTGTAATCGCTACAACCTACCAATTGCTGCTCAGTAATCAGGGGTTGCCAACAATGAATACGCTCGAACGCCGTCGGCTCATCAAAGCCCAGGTCGTCGATGTGAAAGTCGCCAAGGCCGCCGTGAACGCCTCCAAGCGTCAGCGAGCCGAAGCCGCGAAAGTCCTTCGCAAGGACATGGCCGCCGAGCACTTCAATCAGCTCCGCGCCGCCAGCTAGAGCCAAACTTCGTCTCTTTCTTTAATGGAAGTCGCGCGACTTGCGCGGCAGCGTTCTCACCCAGTGGGAATAGTCCTCCACATCGGTCGCCACCACGTGCACGACCGACTCCACGCTCTGCAATTCTCCCGTTACGACCATGAAGTTCGACTGCAGGATGCGCTGTCGATAAAGCTCGAAGACTGCCGGCCAGAAAATGATGTTGTTGATGCCGGTCTCGTCTTCCAGCGACGCGAAGATCACACCGTTCGCGGTCTGCGGATGCTGCAGATGAGTGACCAGACCTCCCACGCGCACCGTTCGTCCGTGGCGCATCGAGTCGAGCTCGCGGCGAGTCGCAATTCCTGAAGCGCGCAGCTTCGGTCGCAACACCGCCATTGGATGGCGGCCTGTACTCAATCCCATCTGTCGATAGTCGCGCTGAATCTCTTCCCACTCGGTGGGGATCGGCAGCTGTGGAGAGTTTTCTTTAGCGGCGTTTCCCGCCAACGCCCCGGGCAAGCTCTCGATTCCCAGCGCACTCCACAAAGCCTCATTCCGATGCTCGCTCAAGCTGCGGAACGCGCCGCTCGTCGCGAGCGCCTTCGTCGCACGCGACTTCAGTCCCGCGCGATAAGCCGCATCTTCCACTGAGGTGAATGGCGCGACGGCGCGCGCGGCCACCACATTCGACGCGTCGTCCTTGCGCAGACCTTTGATCAGCCGCATGCCGAGGCGGATCGCGAACCAGGGGCCTTTGCTCCCATCGGGAAGGATGCGAGTGCCATCGAGCTCGAGCGTGCAGTCGTAGTCGCTCACAGTCACATCGACAGGCAGGACCTTCACCTGCTGCCGCTTCGCCTGCTCTAGCAACTGCGCGGGTTGATAGAAACCCATCGGCTGGCTGTTGATGAGCCCCGCGATGAATGCCGCGGGCCGATGGCACTTCAGCCAGCTGGAAAAATAAGTCAGCAGCGCGAAAGACGCCGAGTGCGACTCGGGGAAGCCATATTCGCCGAAGCCTTCGATCTGCTTGTAGATCTGCTCGGCGAACTCCTTGGTGTAGTTCTTGGCCAGCATGCCGTTCATGAGCTTCTCGCGATACATGCTCATCTTGCCGCTTCGTTGCCAGGCGCCCATCGCGCGACGCAATTGATCGGCTTCGCCCGGCGTAAAGCCGGCGGCGACGATGGCGATCTGCATCACCTGTTCCTGGAAGATCGGCACGCCGCGTGTCTTCGACAGCACGGGACGCAGGTCGTCGCTGGCATAAGGAATGTCTTCGTCCTTCATGGAGCGGCGCTGCAGATAGGGATGGACCATGCCGCCCTTGATCGGGCCCGGTCGCACGATGGCGATCTCGATCACCAGGTCGTAGTAAGTCCTCGGCTTCAGTCGCGGCAACATGCTCATCTGCGCGCGGGACTCGATCTGGAACACGCCGACGGTGTCCGCTCGACAGATCATGTCGTAAGTCGGTTCATCGCCGCGCGCGATCTGATCCATCGCCGTCGGACCTGTTCCGGCCGTTTGCAGCAACTCGAACGTCTTGCGCATGGCTGTCAGCATGCCGAGCGCCAGCACATCGACTTTCAGCAGGCCGAGCTCCTCGAGGTCGTTCTTGTCCCACTGGATGATGGTGCGCTCGGGCATGGCGGCGTTTTCGATGGGCACCAGCTCGCTGATCGGCTCTTCGGCGATCACGAAGCCGCCCACGTGTTGCGACAGATGCCGTGGAAACGTCACCAGCTCCTTCACCAGGATGCACAAACGACGCATGACGATTTCGTCCACGTGCATGCCCATGGCTTTGATGTTGGCGAACAGCCGTTCCCAGTTGTCCCACCAGGCGTGCGACTTCGCGAGTCGGCCGACCACGTCTTCCGTCAGCCCCAGTGCCTTACCGACATCGCGAATGGCGCTGCGCGTTTGATAAGTGATGACAGTGGCGGCGATGGCTGCGCGCGTCCGGCCGTATTTCCTGAAGACGTGCTGGATGACCTCCTCGCGACGCTCATGCTCGAAGTCGACGTCGATGTCGGGCGGCTCGTCGCGTTCGTCGCTGAGAAAGCGCTCGAACAGCACGCTGATGTCTTCCGGGTTGACCTCGGTGATGCCCAGCGCATAGCAGACGATGGAATTCGCCGCCGAGCCGCGGCCCTGGCACAGGATGGGCTTTTTCTGCGTGCCGTCATCGGCCAGGTCCGAGCGCGCCCATTCGGTGATCTCGTGCACCGTCAGGAAGAAATGTTCGTAGCGCTTGCGCTGAATCAGCGCCAGTTCTTTTTCGATGGTGGCGAGCACCGCAGCGGGCGCCCCTCGAGGCCAGCGTCGCTGGACACCGAGCTCGGTGAGATTGCGCAGGTGCTGCGTGGCTGTCATGCCAGCCGGCACGATTTCGTTCGGATAGTTGTATTGCAGGCTGCGCAACGAGAACTCGCAACGCTCGGCAATCCTCAGCGTCTCTTCGAGCAGATCGGCGGGATAGAGATCCGCCAGGACTTCGCGCGGACGCAGATGACGTTCGGCATTGGGGAACAAGCGATGTCCGGCATCGGCGATCGTGCAGCCATGCCGGATGGCGGTCATCGTGTCTTGCAAGGCCCGCCGCGACTCGACATGCATGTGGACATCGCCACTGGCCACTAACGGCAGCCCAAATGACTCGCCCAATCGACGCATGGCGGCCAGGTGTTGCTGATCATCCGGTCGACGCAGCATCTCGACTGCGATCCAACCGCGGCCGGGAAAGAGCTCGCGTAACCAGCGCGCCTCGGAAGGCCGCGCATTACGTGGTGCGATCCACAACGCCAGGCATTCGCTCAGGTCCTTCTCGAAATGGCTGCGCGACAGGTCATAAGTGCCCTTGGTCGATTCGATTCGCCCTTTGGTGATGAGCCCGCAGATCTGCGCATAAGCGCGCTGTGATGGCGCGAGCAGCACCAGATGCAGATCGTTGTTGCAACGAAATTCCGCACCGATGATCAGTTTCAACTTGCAGTCTTCGGCGGCTTCTAACGCGCGTACCACGCCGGCCATCGAGCACTCATCCGTGATCGCCAGCGCCGAATAGCCGAGATTGTGCGCTTGATAAACCAGCTCGCCCGGATGCGACGCCCCGCGCAGGAACGAGAAGTTGCTGACGCAGTGAAGCTCCGCGTACGAGCTCATGACCAGAACCCATGCAGGTGCCAGCTGCCGTCGCGCAGATCCTTGAAGATCCACAGCGCGGCGCCTTGCTGAGTGCGTGCGATGAAGTAATCGCGCCGGACATCGCCGCCATCCCACCAGCCGCTTTCGATGCGCTCCGCGCCGGTCAGCGCCGGCATGCCACTCAGCTGCAAAGGCTTCGGCTCGGGCAGCAGCCACAAGGGCCGGTCTGGAAAATCCAGGTGTTGACGCCTGGTCTCCGGCGCTGCCGTTGCCCAGCTGTCTTCCGGGCGATGCTCGGCAACCGCCATCACGCCGTGCACCTGATTTTCTCCCAGGCGGGCGACGATGCGATCGATGGTGTAACCGAGCTCTTCGCTTTGCTCGGTCGCGCCGCTGAGCATGTCGACGTTGAGTCCGGTAGGCATGGCGAACTCGTCGGCCGACAGCTCCAATGCCACAGAACCCGAGGGCAGCACCGTATGCTCGAGCCGCTCCCGCGCCAGGGTCAGGAAACGTTCGCTGCTGCGGTCGGGCATCGAAAGACCGACATTGATGACGGTCGCGACGGCATCGCGATGAATGAAACGCAGCGTGAACTTCTGCACTCCCGTATCGCGGGCTCTCAGGAAGCCGACGAACTCGCGCAGCATGCGCTGTAATGGAAACAGCAGCGCTTCGGTGCTATGGATCTCCGCTTCGAATTCGAACCGCGCGTGATATTGCGGCGGCAACCGATAAGTGGGGCGTGGATCGGGCGCGGCGCCGATGAGGCGGTCGAGATAGTTGCACGCCTCGGGCCCGAACCGTTTCGCCACGCCATCGCGAGGCAATGCCACCAGCAACCCGACAGTGCGGACTCCGACAGTCTGCAATTGCTGAGGAATCCAGGGATCCAGATTCAACCAATGGACGGACACGTTTTCGATGCGTGCACGGAGTGCCGCCACTGTTGTGATAGCGACGCGCACGCCGGTGCGAGCCAGCAGTGCCGCGCCTTCCAGCGTCGGTGCGATCCCCAGTTGATAGCTATAGGACAGCTTGCCTAGCTCAGCTTCCAGCTGTTCGATGAGTTTGCGGAAGCCGCCGAACAAACGCAGGCTCGCGCCGATTTCCAACCACAACGCCGTAGTTCGCGCGCGCTGCACGTCGGCAAAGACTTCTCCGAGAATGACAGTGCCGCTGAATTGATAAGCCCACGTTGCCAGTCGTTCCAACGCTGCCTGCTCGGCGCTGAGCCGACGTTCCATGGCGATCACTTCGGGCAGGATTGCCAGCGCGGTGGTGAAATTCATTTCCTGCTTCAATCCGACGCGCTCGGCAGCGGGATTGCAGCAGACGACGGAGCGCACGCTGCCTTCCAGTATCGTGACTACTGTCGGCCGCTCGCTCTGCTCACATTGCAAAGCCTCGAGAGGCAACTGGGGTAGGGTGATGCAAAGCCAGAGCATGGGAAAGCACACTCAGGCCAGCGCGGGAGCAATGTCGACGGACATGCCGGCGCGCGCGCCCCGGCATTTGACGACATCGATACTCAATTGCCCGGTGACATCGGTCTGCAAGCGCAGCCGGACGGCGGCGGGTGAAGACTCACGAGCTGCGCTCGGCTGTCGATAAACAAAGCCGATGCTGCTGCCGGCCTCCGCCGCGAGCTGCAGCCGCCGCACTTCACGATCGCGAATCGCGGACGGCCACGCCAGCACCGCGCCAAAAGACTTACAGCGCAATGTTTGTTCGGCGGACCACAGGATATCGGCGGCGCTCTGGGCGCGAATGATCCAAAAATGCTCCAGCCGCAGCCCATGGCGAAGCAGGGCTGGAGCGAACGGAATGTAAGGCGGCGCGATCATGGCGACGTGGCGCTCGCCCTGGGTGATCTTCGCCAGGGCCGGCATCAGCAAGCGCAGCTCGCCGATGCCATCGCTCATCGGCATCAACTCGACGATGGTTCCCGATTGCCAGCCGCCGCCGGGCAGCACCGCATCGAGATTGGCCGAGCCGCTGGGCTCGATCCGCGGCGGCGGGCCTTCACGGCCGCTACGACACAGGCGAGCAAGTTGCTCCAATCTTTCTGCACGAGATGCACTCATGGCGAGTGGTGCGAAATATCCATCTTTCGCTCCTGCAAATCATCGAACACGGGACAGCGAGGTGCGAATCACCCCGACCGCCAGTCCTTCAATGGACAATTCCTGTTCACGCAAATCGATCTCGATGGGCCGGTAGGCCGCGTTCGCGGGTTCCAGCCGCACCATATGACCTTGGCGCCGGTAGTACTTCACCGTCGCCTCGTCCTCATCGACCAGGCGGGCGACCACGATCTGGCCGCTGCGGACTTGCGATGTTTGATGAACCGCAAGCAGATCGCGATCGAGGATGTCGGCGTCCTTCATGCTGTCGCCCCGGACCCGCAGTAAGAAATCGGCGTGCGGCTGGAACAGCGAAGCATCGACGGTGACATGCTCTTCTATATGAGAGGTCGCCAGAATCGGCGCACCGGCGGCGATGCGACCGAGCAGCGGCAAGCTCGACGACGACCGAGCGGCGCCGGCAGGCTCGGCCACGAATTCCTCACGCAGCCGGATGCCTCGTGAAATGCCAGGCACCAGCTCGATCGCGCCTTTACTCGCCAGCGCGCGCAAATGCTGGTCGATGCCCTGGCGATTCTTGAGCCCCAGGCCATCGGCGATTTCACCACGGGTCGGCGGCAACCCGTCGCTTTCCATGAAGCGACGGATAAAAGCCAATACTTCCAATTGTTTGCGGGTGAGGTCGGACATGGCGATCGGTGGTGGAGCCCTGGCCAGGGCGGTACCAGACAAACGTCTGGTAAGGAGTCTAGGATCCTTTCCGCGCCACCACAAGCACAAATGACACGCCTCGAAACTGAATGCGTCACGCCAGAACGTGATCGAGTTGGCGTACGCAAATGCCACTGAATCCCCCTGAATCTCAATGACCGCGTGCCCGCGAATAAGCCACTGCGAGTATCCCTTAACCTCTTCTTAACGGCTGGCGAACTGAAGTGACAGTCTCCGCTATACTTCCGGCTCCATACACTTCGCTAATCGCACTGACCAACGACGATGCGACGCGAACCACAACAGCTCAGAGCCGCCCGCGAATGACGGACTCAGTACTCGCTCGAGTCGCACAGGGAGATGCGCGTGCCGTGCACGAGTGCATCGATCAGTTCGGCAGTCTCATTTGGTCCATCGCCCGACGTCTGACGCGCACCCGCGCCGATGCCGAAGACGCCGTGCAGGAAATCTTCACGGATGTCTGGCGCAGTGCTGGCCGTTTCGATCCCAACCAGGGCTCGGAGAAAGTGTTCGTTGCCACCATCGCGCGGCGTCGTTTGATCGATCGCATGCGCCGGGCCGCGCATCAGGCGCGCACCGAATCCACCGACGATATCGATTCGCTGGGCTGGGCCGATCCAGGCAACAGCGCCGAAGTGTGCGCCGAGGCCGCGGCGGCGGCCCGCGCAGTGATGCAATTACGACCGGAACAACGGCAGGTGCTGGAGCTTGGGATCCTGCAAGGATTGAGTCATTCGGAAATTGCCGATGTGCTGCAAATGCCGCTCGGTACAGTGAAAACCATGATGCGGCGAGGATTGATTCAGGTGCGTGAGTTGATGGGCATTCAGAACGCTGCCTCCGACGGGGTGCGCTCATGAGCAACTCAGTCATGCAGAACCCGCGGCTGGTAGAACTGCTCGTGCAACGGGCCGTGGATGGTTTGAACTCTTCCGAGCGCGCCGAGCTGAATCAGCTGCTTTCCGAAGAGAAATATGTGGACGCCGGTCGTTTCGAATACACCGCCGCCTCGTTGCTGCTCGCCGGCGACGTCGAGAACAACACGCCCGAAGAAATGCCGTACAGCTTGCGCGAGCGATTGATGGCGCAGGCGGATACTGTCGCCGCTTCGATGCCGGCAGCGCCGTCTCGTCAGAGCACCTCGCAGCCGCGAGTCATCAGCATCGCCGGTCGGTCGCGTTCGACCACTGCGACGCCAGCGGCTAGTGCGAAGCCGGCAATGTCGAAAGCGCCGGCGTCGCGTAAGGCCTCTTCATTCGGTGGCAAGGTCGGTTGGTTCGCCGCTGCCGCGAGCGTACTGATCGCTCTCGCAGGCTGGTGGCCGCGCATGCAGAGCGGCGATCCGATGGTCGAAGCTCCGATGGCCAGCACATTGGAACAGAAACGGCAGGACCTGCTCGCCCAACAAGGCGTGCTGCAGCGGACCTGGCAGACCACGCCGGATCCGGCGGCGAGCGGTGTGACTGGCGATGTGGTGTGGGATCAGCGGACTCAGAATGGCTATCTGCGTTTCCGCGGCCTGCAAGCCAACAACACGAACGAGATGACGTATCAGCTGTGGATCTTCGACGGCACGCGCGATGAGCGCTATCCCATCGACGGCGGCATCTTCGACATTCCGCCCGGGCAGAGCGAGGTGATCATTCCCATCACCGCCAAACTGCAGGTTCGCAATCCCGCCGCCTTCGCCGTCACCATCGAGAAGCCAGGCGGCTCGGTCGTCTCCAGCCGCGACCGCATCGTCGTGCTCGCGCCGGTCGCCGCGGGTTGATAAAAATCCGACCGCACCAAAGACATCGGCCCTCTGCTAGGAGGGCCGATGGTGGGTCGAAAGCCAGGTGAGGATCTGGCGCTGGTCTCAACTCGAAACTATCAACCGGGCAGCGGCACGCTGGCGCCCACGGCAGGAATGTGGCGGCCGAGGGGCTGCTCGCTCTCGGCGCGTTCCCGCGCGTAGCTGTTCAATTTGTTGTAAAGGGTCTTGAGGCTGCAGCCGAGCACGGCGGCGGCGCGGCGTTTGTCGCCTTCGCAATAATCCAATGTGACTTCGATCAGCGAGCGCTCGGCTTCATCCAGACGAGAACCGAGCGGCACGTGCACGCCTGCAGGGCGCGCGGCTTCCACAGGCTCCGGCGTGTGCGTCGGCATGGTGACGGACAGATCAACATCCAGCACCTCGTCGGCGAGAATGAAGCTGCGCTCGACCGAGTTCTTCAGCTCACGCACGTTGCCTGCCCAGCGACGGGAACCGAGAGCTTCCAGGAACGAAGGTGAGAAACGTTTGGTCACATCGCTGCCGCGATTGAGCGTGGCCAGGAAGTGTTGAGCCAGCAACGGAACGTCCCCCGGGCGCTCGCGCAGCGGCGGGATGTGCAGCGGGAACACTGCCAGTCGATACATCAAGTCTTCACGCAGTTGGCGATTGGCGACAGCTTCGGTGACGTTGCGGTTGGTGGCCGCGACGACGCGGATGTCGGTCTTGATCTCCTGAGTGCCGCCGACGCGATAGAAGCGCCCGGTCTCCAACACGCGCAGCAGGCGCGTCTGCATGTCCAGCGGCATCTCGGTGACTTCATCGAGGAACAGCGTGCCGCCGGTGGCCCGCTCGAACACGCCAGCATGCGAGCGAGAAGCGCCGGTGAAGCTGCCCTTCTCGTAACCGAACAATTCGGCTTCGATCAACGAGGCGGGAATCGAGCCGCAGTTGATCGCCACCAGCGGGCCCTGGGCCCGGTTGCTCAAGTTGTGAATGCATTCGGCGACAAGCTCTTTGCCGACGCCGCTTTCGCCCATGATCATGACCGTGGCTTCGGTGGGCGCCACGCGTTTGATCAAGCCGAACACTTGATGCATGGCAGGCGAGCGCCCGAGGAGGTTGCCGAGGCCGTTCTCGTGCAGCGTGATCGGTGCGTCCACTGTGTAATCTCTCCCCAATGAATTTCAAAAAGAGTTGTGATCGGGTAGGTGAGATGCAAATTCTTCCAGCGCCACCCGAGTTCCTTTGTAATAAGGTTTTTTCGCTGCCGCAAAAGTAGGAATTTTTGGGTGTCGAATTCGTTGACGCAGCATGTGCCGTAAAACGCAGGGATTTCCGTGTCCGGAGCGTGTTGCGGAGAGTCGCCGGAAATTCTCACTGCGATGCAGGGAACGGCGGCATAGAACTTGCCATTCTCTTCATGGAACCGGGCGACTTCGCTGAGCGTCGGTCGGTACTTTCAACACGGAGACGAATGATGGCGTTGCAGATCGATAGCGTGAGCGCGGAAGCGCGTGCTCGCCGTGGGTGGCTGCGGGAGAGCGCTGAAGATGAAGACGTTGCACCGGGCTCGCCGCGTCGAATCAGTATTTTCGGCTTGGGGTATGTAGGCGCCGTCTCGCTGGCCTGCCTGGCGCGCGATGGCCATGAAATGTTTGGCGTCGACATCGATCCCGGCAAGCTCGAGCTCTTGCGTCGCGGCCAGGCGCCCATCGTCGAGACCGGCATCCAGGAGTTGACCCGCGCCGTCATGCGCGGCGGCACGGTGAGCGTGACCGACTCGGTGCGCGATGCAATTCTCGCCACGGATATTTCGTTCGTCTGCGTCGGTACGCCGGCGCGTCAGAATGGCAATCAGGATCTCGCCGCCATCACGCGCATCGCCGAGCAGATCGGCGCGGTGTTGCCGGAGAAGAGCACGCGCCACATCATCGTGATCCGTTCGACGGTCAAGCCCGGTACGCTCGACGAAGTGATCAAGCCCGCCATCGAAGCTGCTTCGGGTCTGCAAGCGGGGCGCGATTTCAGTCTGTGCTTCCAGCCCGAGTTCCTGCGGGAAGGAACATCGATCAACGACTATGACAATCCGCCGTTGACCGTGGTCGGTGCGGACGATCCGTACGCCGTCGAAGCGTTGCGCGGAATCTTCGGCCACCTGCCTTGTGAGTTCATGCATACCAGCGTGCGTACAGCCGAGATGCTGAAGTACGCGTGCAATGCCTTTCACGCCTTGAAGGTGACCTTCGCCAACGAGATCGGCCGTGTCTCGCAGGCGGCCGGTGTCGATCCGCACGAGGTGATGAAGCTGCTGTGCATGGACCGGCAGCTCAACATTTCCTCCGCCTATCTGCGGCCGGGCTTTGCATTTGGCGGCTCGTGCCTGCCGAAGGACTTGAAGGCGCTGCTGTATCTGGCGAAGAACAACGATGTCGAGTTGCCGATGCTGAACAGCTTGCTGCCGAGTAACGCCGCGCACATCGATCATGCGGTGGATCGGGTGCTGGCGAGCGGGCGCCGTTCGGTGGGCATGATCGGGCTGAGCTTCAAGTCCGGCACCGACGACCTGCGCGAAAGCCCGCTGGTGGTCATGGCCGAGCGCTTCATCGGCAAGGGCCTGCCATTGTGCATCTTCGATCCGGAGGTCAACGTGGCCCGGCTGATCGGCGCGAACCGGCGCTTCATCGAAGAGAGCATTCCACACATCGCCTCGTTGATGACCACCGATCTCGACGCGCTGGTGCGCGACTCGGATGTGCTGGTCGTGGCGATGAAAACTCCAGAAGTGCTGGCGGCGCTGCGGGCTCACACCCGGCCCGATCAGCTGTTGCTGGATATCGCTGTGCTGCCCGAGCGCGAAAGCTATCGGGCGGCGTATCAGGGCGTGTGCTGGTAGCAGGTCATGTCGAATGCGGAAGAACAGACCCGGGTCATGAGCGCCGACGTCGCCGTTGCCCGCCGCCGCCGTGTGCTGATCATCGTCGAGAATCTGCCGCTGCCGTTCGACCGGCGCGTGTGGCAGGAAGCGCGTACGTTGCATGCCAACGGCTACCAGGTGTCGATCATCTGCCCGAAGGGCAAGGGTTACGAGCGCAGCTACGAGGAAATCGAGGGCGTGGCGATCCATCGTCATTCGATGCCGTTCGAGGCCGACGGTGCGCTCGGTTACGCGCTCGAGTACAGCTGGGCGCTGGCGGCCGAGTTCCTGTTGTCGCTGAAGATTTGTTTCGGCCGGGGCTTCGACGTGATCCACGGCTGCAATCCGCCCGACATGATTTTCATGATCGGCGGCTTCTACAAGCTGTTCGGCAAGAAGTTTCTGTTCGATCATCACGACATCAATCCCGAGCTGTACGAAGCGAAGTTTCAGCGCCGCGATGTGTTCTACCGGCTGATGCTGGCGCTGGAGCGCTGGACGTTCCGCACCGCCGACGTGTGCGTGGCCACCAACGAGTCGTACAAGAGAATCGCGATCGAGCGCGGCGGCCAGCAGCCGAACAAGGTGTTCGTGGTGCGCAGTGGACCGGACCTGCGGCGCTTGAAAGTCCTGCCGCCGCAGCCGGAGCTGAAGCAAGGGCGCAAGTATCTGGTCGGTTATGTGGGCGTGATGGGGCGTCAGGAAGGCATCGATGGCTTGCTGACCGCGGTTCAGCACATCGTGCACGGGATGGGGCGCACCGACATTCATTTCGGGCTGGTCGGCGGCGGCACCGAGCTGGACGCCATGCGTAAGCTCGCGCAGGAACTGCAGGTCGCCGATTACGTGACCTTCACCGGTCGCGTGCCCGATGCGGAATTGCTCGCCATGCTCAACACGGCGGACGTGTGCGTGAATCCCGATGTCGCCAACGAGATGAACGACAAGTCCACCATGAACAAGATCATGGAGTACATGGCGCTGGGCAAACCCATCGTCCAGTACGATCTGACCGAGGGGCGCGTGTCGGCGCAGCAGGCGTCGTTGTACGCCCGGCGCAACGATCCCATCGACATGGCGCAACAGATCGTGGCGCTGCTGGATGACGAGCCCCGGCGCAAACAGATGGGGGAGTGGGGCCGCGAACGGGTCAAGAATTCGCTGGCTTGGGAGCATGAGGTGCCGCGCCTGCTGGCGGCCTATGAAACGCTGTTCACTTGAGACGACGGTAATCGGACGCCATGCGATACGTGGTGCTAGCCGCAGGCTTTGATGGAACGCTGGCTCGCGATGGACGTTGCGACGAGCGTTGTATCGACGTCCTGCGTGAGCTGTCGGCGACCGGCCGTAAATTGATTCTGGTGACCGGGCGCGAGTTGCGGCGGCTGCTGGAGATATTCCCCGAAGCACGCCTGTTCGATTACATCGTCGCCGAGAACGGCGCGGTGCTGCATCGGACGGCGACCCGGCAATCCGAAATTCTCGGCCAGGCGCCGCCGGAGATCCTGTTGCAGGAGTTGCGGCGGCGGCAGGTCGCGCCGCTGGGCGTGGGCAGCTCGATCATCAGCACGGCGGCGAAATACTTCGAGGCGGTGCGCGAGGCCTTGCGCAAGCTGAAGTTGCACATGGATTACGAGCTGGTGACCAACGACGACACGCTGCTCATCCTGCCGCCGGGCATCGACAAAGCATCCGGCATGAACGAGGCGCTGCGTGAGCTCGGGGTTTCGCGTCACAACCTGGTCGCCATCGGCGATGCGGAGAACGATCTGCCGTTTCTTGCATCGGCCGAGCACGCCGTGGTCGTGAACAATGCTGCCGAGTCGATCAAGGAAGCGGCGGACCGGGTCACAGAAGGCGAGTACTGCGAGGGCTTCCTCGAGTTGGCTCGCGAGCTGATCGCGACCGATCTCGCATCCTCGGTCCCGAGGCGCCGTGTGGTGCTGGGTAAAGGCGAGGATCAACGCGAGATCCTGTTGTCGCCGTGCCAGGACTCGGTGCTGGTCAGCGGGCTGGATGAAGTGGCCCGGACCTTGATCTGCAATCGTCTGCTCGAGCAGTTGATGCAGCAGGACTATCAGTGCTGCGTCATCGGCGCCGACCGGAATGTTCCGATCGCCGCTTCGCGCGCCAGCTCGACCGATATGAGCAGCTGGGGCGATGCTCACGATGCGCCGAGGCTGACCGATGTGCTGACGGCGCTGGAGCCGCCCACTCACAGCATCGAGATCAATCTGGCCGCCTTGCCGCCCGAGACGCGGCCGGTGTTCGTCGACGCTTTGTTGTTACAACTGCAGGCGCTGCACGATCGCGCCGGCCGTCCCCATTGCATCCTGATTCATCACGCCCATCACTTCCTGACCGGCAGCCAGGCGGCCAACGCGATCCGGCGGTTGTCGGAAGTGACCATGATCTATTCGACGGCCGAAGCCAGTCAGTTGCCGGCGGCTGTGTTGAACGATGTGAAGCTCACCATCGCCACCGGGCAGCCGGGGGGCGACGCGCCGGACGTGGCCGGCGCGTCGACGGAAGCTCAAGCCGTCATTGCCGGCGGCTCGGTATGCCGGATCTCTCTGTTGCGGCCGTCGCCCGGCTCGACATCGGTGACTTCGACCGATGAAGTCACCGTGCCGGGATTTTGATCGGGATACTGAATCACTTCCTGCACCCGATAGTCCTTCATGCCGCGCGCGTGCGTGAAGATGATCAGCTCGCCCAACAGGCCGAGCGCGAACACTTGCATGCCCAGGACTACCAGCAGCGCGCCTAACAACAGCGCCGGCCGGTCGGCGAGCTTCTCGTCGAAGAACAAACGTTGCACGCTGAGGAACGCGATGATGGCCGCGCCGGCGCCGAAGGTGGCCGCGCCCAGCATGCCGAAGAAACGCAGCGGCCGCTTCGTGAAGCGCACCAGGAAGAAGATGCTGAACAGGTCGAGCACATGGTGGGCGTATTGCTTCGGCCGGTAAGCACGCTGCAGGCGGTCGAGCGGCGACTGGCGTATGGCGACTTCGCTGACGCGGAAGCCCAGGCGCGTTGCGAGGATGGCCATGAAGCGATGCTGGTCGCCGTACAAGTCCATCTCTTCGAACACCTGACGGCGCATCGCGCGGGCGCCGCAGCCCAGATCCCGCAGGCGGGCGCCGGTGACGAAATTCACCAGCCCGTGGAAAGCGCTGCGACGCATGCGATCGAACATGTTGCCGTAGCGGGGCGAGCGATAACCGATCGCCATGTCGGAGGAGCCGAGCGCCGCGACCAGTTTCGGAATGTCTTGAGCCTCGATCTGATGATAGGCCGGCAAGGTGACGATCACGCTGCCCTGGGCCCGCTCGAAGCCGGCCATCAACGCAGCGGCTTCGCCGAAGCTGCGCGTCAGGCTGACGACGGTGAGGTCCTCGCCATCGTTCAACAGCTCCTCCAGCGCGCGGCTGGCGTCGGTGCGATCGCCGTCGATGACGAAGATGAATTCGAAGGGCAGGCCGACGGCCGCGATGCCGGCCTTGTACTGCGCATACAGGGGCCGCAGCTCCGAGCGCCGCCCGCAGACGGGTACGATGACGGAGATCGACGGCAGTGAAGGGGTCAGAGGCTGAGTGCTCATGAGAGTGTCGTCACTGGTTGCGTGGGCTGCGCCTTGGAAATACCGCCACCGTGGCGCTGGATGGTTTGTGTCAGTCGGAAGAACTCGTTGTCACGGATGTCGCCGCGCGAATAGATCAGCTCAGCTAACGCGCCACTGCACAAAAGGATCGTGCCCGACGCCAAAAAAATAATTCCGGTGCCTGCCAGCGGCAGCGACAGCTGCGCCCGATCGGTGATCAGCGTGATGAACGTGTGCGCGAGCATGCCGAACGAGACGAGGAACAGCGGCACCGACAGCAGCGCGAACCAACGCAACGGCCGCGACGCGAAGGTAGTCACGGTCTTGATGACCATCAGATCCAGCAAGACCTTGTAGATGCGCGACAGGCCATATTTGGACTGGCCGTAACGGCGCGCGTGATGACGCACCCGGATCTGCGCGACGCGAGGCCCGGCGATGGAAGCCATGGCCGGAATGAAACGATGCATCTCCGAGTAGAGCGGAATGCTCTTGATCAGCTCGGCCCGGAATGCCTTGAGCGAGCAGCCGTTGTCGCGGATGGGCACGCCGGTGACCCTGCCGATCAAAACATTGGCGATGCGCGAAGGAATCTTGCGCGTCACCAGCTTGTCCTGGCGGTTGTGACGCCACCCGACCACGATGTCGTAACCGGCTTCGATCTGTTCCAGCAAATGTTTGATATCGGCCGGGTCGTTCTGCAGGTCGCCGTCCATGGTGACCAGGATTTCGCCGCGCGCGTGCTCGATGCCCGCGGCCATGGCCGGCGTCTGGCCGTAGTTGCGGCGGAATTTCACCAGTCGCAGGCGCGAATCGAAGCGCGCGATCTGGCGGGCGATCTCGGCCGTGTCGTCGCGACTGCCATCGTCGACGAACACCATCTCGAACGTGCAGCCGATATCGCCCAGCGCCTGCACTATGGCGGCGTACAGCGGACGAATGCTTTCCTGCTCGTTGTATAGCGGCACGATGACCGAAAGTCTCGGCCGCGGCGGCTCGGGCGCTTCCCGGGCGGGTCCTGATTCAGTTGTAACTTTTGCACCAGTCATCCTGTATTTCCCGACGTTCTTACAACCTTTCCCTGCGTCGGCAGTAATCGCCGTTTGCAGGAACTCTTCTCACACGCACGTCATTGCTTGGTCATAGTGACAACGCGGCGTCGAATCCTTGTGTCCCGCCGCAGTGCCGCTGACTGACGACACGCTGCTTCGTTGGCACATGACGTGCAAAGGACAGGCCAACGTAACAAGCATGTAACTAACGAACGTACGGCGAAGGTTCGACAGGAGCAGAATCGATGACGAGAATGCGAGGGCTTTGGGCATTGCTGGCGATGTGTGTATTGGGCCTGCAGGCCGCGCACGCGCAGCAGGCGTCATACATCGTCAAGCCGGGTGACACGCTGGAGATCTCGGTGTGGAAGGAGCCGGACCTGCAGCGTCAGGTGCTGGTGCGGCCGGACGGCGCTTTCTCGTTTCCGCTGGTAGGTGAGGTCGACGCGCGCGGCAAGACCATCGCCGATCTCAACAAGCTGGTCGCGGAGCGTCTCACCAAATATATCTCCGGCGCGGTGGTGACCGTGTCGGTGCAGGAGATCAAAGGCAACAAGATCTTCGTGCTCGGGCAAGTGAACCGGCCGGGCGAGTTCATCGTCAATCCGAGCGTCAACATCATGCAGGCGCTGAGCATGGCCGGCGGCATGACGCCGTTCGCGGCCACCAACGACATCATCGTGCTGCGTGGCCAGGGCGAGAAACAAACCGCCATGGCGTTCCGCTACCCCGAGGTGGTGCGCGGCAAGCGTCTGGAAACCAACATCGAGCTCATCGCAGGAGACATCGTTGTTGTGCCGTAATCGTTCGACCGGCCGCTACTGGGCCAGCCTGCCATTGGCGCTCGCCGCATGCGGCGCCAGCGCGGCCAACTGGGAAGTCGCGCCTCGCGTGCAGGCCGGCTATCGTTACAACGACAACTACCATCTCGAACAGCCGGGCGGCGAAGTGGAAGTGTCGGGCGGCGAAGCGGAGGTCGGCGTGACCTTCAGGACCGTCGATCCGCGCACCAACTTCGAGATCACGCCGCGCATCAACGCGACTTACTTCCCGGACGAGAAAGAAGAGGACTCGACCGACTACTACCTCAACGCCGGTTTCTCCGATATCACTCCGCGTCGACGCATCAACGTGCCGTTCCTGTATTCGCAGGAAGACGTGGTGGACAGCGAATTGCCGGACACCAGCGACGGCGGCGGTCTGGGCGAGCCCGACCAGGGCGACTCGGGCCGCTTCCTGGCTCGCAATCGCCGCGATTTCTTCCGGATCGCGCCTTCGTTCGGTTACGACCTCTCGCAACGCTATCGCCTGGAGCTGGATGCGCATTACCTGCAGGCCGACTTCGACAATCAGCTGCCCGGGGCGCAACAGGACTTCAGCGAATTCGGCGCGGGCGCGGGCTTCGGCTTCCTGACCTCGCAGCGCTCGACCCTGTTCGTGCGTGCATTGGGCTTCCAGTACGACACCACTTCGACGACCGACGCCTTCGGCGGCGAGTTTGAATGGAATACACAGTACTCGGAGAACTCACGGGCCTACATCCGGCTCGGCGCCCAGCAGACCAGTCCGGAGGACGGCCCGAGCGACACCAACATCATCGCCGGCGCCGGCGGCCAGTGGTCGACCCAGCGGAATACGTTGTTCCTGGATCTGACCCGCAGCGTCGGGCCAGTTGCGGCGGGAACCGTGGTGGAGCGTTATCAGTTCCGTCTGAGGGTCGATCATGACGTATCGCAACGCTTTGCCTTGCGCGCCGGCGCCCGCCTGTCCCGGGACGAAGAAACTCAGGATGGCACGTATCCCACGCGCAAATATGCCATTGGCGACTTGGGCTTCGAGTGGCGCTGGCTCCGGCAATGGTCGCTGATCGGCACCTACAGCTATCGGTGGCAGGAGTATGCAGACGAGCCTTCTGACGCCGATGCCAGCGCCTTCCTGATTGGAATCGTGTACGAACCGAAACGCGCCCAGTAGAGCCACGGCCACCTATTAGCCCAAAGCAGCGTATGTCAGTCACCCAGAGCCAGATGCAACCGCCTCCGCCCCCTTATCCCGGCTACGAGCAGGAGAGCGCCGGCTTCGGCGAATACCTGGGCATTCTGCGCCGGCGACGCAAGCTGCTGCTGGCGGTGGGGCTGCCCATCGTCGCGATCGGGGCGACGCTCGCGCTCGCCTTGCCCGACGTGTATCGCTCCGAAGGTCAGATCGAGATCGAGGGCGCGCAGGCGGTCAGACAAAACCCCAACGCCCTGGCGCAGGATCCGGAGGAATCGCCGTACGCCGATCAGTACGTGCGCAGCTTGAGCACCGTGGTGTTGAGCGATCGCAATCTCGCCAAGCTGCTGGCCGAGCACAAGCTTTATGACGGCCAGGCCGACGATCCGGCGGGCGCGCTGGAAGACCTGCGGGGCGACATCAAAGTCGACATCGTGACCGTGCCGATTCTCGATCCGAACACCGGTCGCGAGCGCGACGTGGTGACGGCGTTCAGTGTCGCGTACGACAACAAACAACCGCAGCGTGCGCAGGAAGGCGCGGAGTGGTTGGTGAATGCGTTCCTCGCCGAGAATCGCAACGATCGTCAGCGCCAGGCCGGCGGCAGAGCGAAATTCTTCGCTCGTGAAGCCGAGCGCATGCGCCAACACGTCGCGCAGCTGGAAGGCAAGCTGGCCGAGTTCAAACAAAAGAACGCCGGCAAGCTGCCCGAGCTCAACGAGATGAACCTCAACGTGATGGATCGCACCGAGAACGACATCCAGAACGTCGAGTCGCAGATGCAGGCATTGCGCCGTGAGCGCGTGTTCCTTGTCTCGCAACTGTCGCAAGCCCGAGCCGCGAGTCCCGAAGCGGGCAATCTGCGCGCGCTCGAGGACCAATACGCGCGCATGAGCGTCCAATACGATCAGAGCCATCCCGATCTGATCATGCTGCGTCGTCAGATCGATCAGTTGAAGGCGGGCGGCTCGGGCGCCGGGCTGTCGCTGAAGGGACAGCTGCAAACGCAACGTTCCATCCTGGCCGAAGCTCGTCAGCGGTACAGTGAGGATCATCCGGATGTCCAGCGTATCCAACGCAACATCCAGTCGCTTGAGGCGCGCATCGCTTCGGGTGAGACCGCCGATGTCAGCACCGCTGCCGACTCGCCGATGGCCATGCAGTTGCAGACCCAGCTGAATGCCACCGACACGCAGCTCGCGGCCCTGCAGGCCCGTGCGATGGAGTTGCGCACCAAATTGAGCGGACTGGAAGGACGCATCGTCGCGGCGCCGGAAGTCGAACGCGATTACCAGGCGGTGACTCGCGATCTGGCCAGCGCGCGCGCCAAGTACGATGAGTTGCTGAAGCGGCAGATGGATGCGGAAGTGAGCGAAGCCGCCATTGCCGGCGGCACCGCCGACAAGTTCCAGGTGAAGAGCTCGCCGAAGATTCCGGAAGACCCGGCCAAGCCGGCACGCATTGCCATCATGATCATCGCGATCGTGCTGGCCGCGATTGCCTCGCTCACTGCGGTCATTCTGGCGCAGCTCATGGATACGACAGTGCGTGGCGCACGGGATATCCAGGACATTCTCGGCGTCGCGCCGCTGACCGCCGTGCCTGTCATCAACCATTCCGGCGCCAAGAAGCACAAGCGCGGGGCGCCGGCGTACGCTGCTACAGCTGCAGCAGCAGTCGCGATTCTGGCGTTAGCGGTCGTTATTAGATTCGTTGCCTGATCCGAGCTGGGTCGATCTGAAAGTCACGAGAGCACGCAAATGAGCATTATCGAAGAGGCAGTGCGCAAGACCGCGGAACGGCATCAACGTTCTGCGCCGCCGCCGGAGCAGGGGGCCGCTCGTCCCCGACTGCGGCGCGTGCCGCCGCCTGCCACTGAGACGGCGAATGTACGGCGCTTTCAGCCGATCACGCTGGAGCGTGCCGTGCTGGACGACAACAACATCATCTCCGGGATGACGGATCCGGCCGCCTTGCGTGCTTACAAGATTCTGCGCACCCGGCTGTTACGCAGGCTCGAGGCCAATCAGTGGCGTTCGTTCGCCGTCACCGGCGCGACGCCGGGTGAGGGCAAGACCCTGACATCGATCAACCTGGCGATGGCGCTGGCGCATGACTCCAACACCTGGGTGTTCCTGGTCGATCTGGATCTGCAGCGGCCCAAGGTAGCCAGTTACCTGGGGCTCAACAACAGCCTCGGTGAGCGCGGCCTGACCGATTTTCTGCTCGGCGACGCGACGTTCGAGCAGATCGTCTACTCGCCCACCGGCATGGATCGTCTCGCCGTCGTGCCGAATTTCCAGACGGTCGCGAACGCGTCGGACTTGCTCACCTCGCCGCGCATGGACGAGCTGGTGCAGGGGCTCGAGGCGGAGATGCCACGGCGCATCGTGATCTTCGACATGCCGCCGGTGCTGGCGTCCGATGACGTGCTGGCGTTCGCGCCGCAGGTCGATGGGATGCTGCTGGTGGTCGGCGAAGGCTTCACCAGTCGCGACGCGTTGAAGAGCGCCAAGGCGCTGCTGCAGGAAATGAATTTGCTGGGCGTGGTGTTGAATCGATCCGAGTCGCAGGACCAAGGGGCGTATTACTCATACGCCCGCTGATTCTTCTTCGCTCGCCTGCCGGTTGCCCGCATAGGAAATGATCTTGAAGCCGGGGTCGAGCACTGCGATGGCGTTGTCCGGCAGATCCTTGTGGATCACGGCATTCGCGCCGACCTTCACGTTGTTACCGATATCGATCTTGCCGAACAGGCGGGCGCCTGGCGCGATATAAACATTGTCGCCGATGGTCGGCGCGCCGCGTTTCGACCCGCTGCCGGATACACCGATCGTGATGCCCTGAGACAAGTTGCAGTCGCGGCCGATCACCGCGATCGACGACACCGTGATGCCGCCGTAATGGCCGATGTACAGACCCGGGCCGATCTGCGCGGTGCGCGGAATCTCGATACCCCACAAGGCCTGCACGAAAAAATCCAGGATCACATAGAGCGGATCGAGCAGGATGCGCAGCGCTTTCGGCCGGTTCCGACTCCATTGCCCGAAACGCAACACCAGCACCGCGTGCACGCCTGGAGCGCGAGCGCATGTGAACAGGCGTTGCAGAGTGCTGCCCGAGGTCATTTCATAACGACGCCGCAAGTCGGCGCGCAATGGACTTTCCGTCCGCCGCGAACGCTTGGCGGACAATACCGAGCTGGGTGAATTCATGTCGATGTTCTGACGTTCGTAGCTTCAGATGCTGCAGCCACCGGTTCGACCGGCGGACGCACCCCCGTGCGGGCCGCGAGCATCAACCACCATGGAAACCAAACAACTATTTGCAAGGCGCGTGCCGCCAGCGAAACAGCCAATGCGTCTGCAGGCTTCACACCGCCCAGCGCCATGATGGCGATAAAGATGCCTTCATACACACCGATGCCATCCAGCGACACCGGCAAACGCGAGACCAGGATGGCCAGCGGCACGGCGGCAAATATGAACGCGGGACTGAATGGCACTTCCAGCGCTCGGGCGACCAGGCCGTAACAAACAATCACGAGGATGTGTTCGACCAGCGTGAGCGCCGAGAACGCAGCGATCCGGGGCCGATCCGAGGCCAGCGAAACGTAGGCTTCGTGCAGGCGTTCGAGCAGGCGCACGGCTTTGCTGTGCCTGAAGCGGGCGGGCACCAGCCGCAGCACCGAGTTCAGCGCATGATCGGTGAATGAAAACACCAGGATGGTGATCGCTCCGAGCAGGCCGGCCACGCCGAGTGCGAGCGCATAGTCATAAACCGTGTCATGCGGCAGCATCGCTCGCAGCAGGATCAAGCTGGCAACGGCAGTCAGCAGCGCGACGATGAAGCCGATGCCGCGTTCGACCAGAATCGTCGCCAGCGTGTCGTCGACTCGCACACCGAAACGACGCACGAGTATGACGCGAATGCCATCGGCGCCGACCGTGCTCGGCAGCGCCAGGCCCCACATCATGGCGCTACAGTAGACCATCAACTTGTGCGCAAGCGAGATGCCGTAGCCGCGGATCGCCAGCAGCAGGCCCCACTTGTAACTCATCAGCACGCGATCCATCAGAAATGCCAGCAGCGCGATGCCGGCCCACCAAGGATCGCAGTTGCCCAGCGTCGTGAGCACCGAGCCCACGTCCACGACATACATCAACAGCAACGCGCACAACAGCAGCGTGACAGTGATCCGCAGCCACGTTTTCATCGTTGTGAGGAGCTCAACTGGCGCGACGCGTGCCGTGTTCGTCGGCCGCCAGCTCGCGACGCAGGTCTTCCTTGGACTGGCCGAGGATGGACATGCGATACCAGATTTCCGCGTTGATCAGCAGCCACAGCCGATTGCCGTGATCCGCGCGCTTGGCGAGATGTTCGTCGACGAGTTGTGTGATGGCCTGGCGGTCGAGCACGCGGTCCTGTACCAGCTGCGATTGCCTCAGGCAGGACTGGTACAGGCGCGTGTATTCGGTTTGCAGCAGATAGGGCAGGGCGGACGAGAAGCCCTGTTTAGGACGATCCAGGATCTCCGGAGGCAGATAACGCGCCGCGAGTTTGCGTTGGATGTAACGCAACGTGCCGCCGCGCACTTTCATGGACGCGGGCAGCCGTGCCGCGAAGCTCGCGAGCTCATGATCCATGAACGGACTGCGCGCCTCCAGGCCATGCGCCATGCAGATCCGATCGGTGATCATCACCGGATGATTGGGCAGACGCACCAGGCTGTCGGCGTAGAGCATGCGATCCAGCTCGCCGCCTTCGGACTCTTCATACGGGCGACGGATGGCTGCTTCCGCATCCAGCTCCGACCAGCGATGCTGGACGTCCCGTGCGTACATCTGGCGCCGCCGCGCCGGATCGAAGTAGAAATAATTGAGGCTTGCCGCGTAGCGCGCGCTGCCGGAATGAAACGAAAGATGATGCAGCCAGCGCAGCTGATGGCCCAGGCTCTTGTACCAACCGGCCTCGGGGATCATTGCCATCGCCGGCGCCAGCACCTTGCGTCGCAGGCCTTCCGGCAAGCGGCCGTATTGGGCGGCGTACAGATTGCCGTAATAGCGGTCGTAGCCGCCGAACAATTCATCGCCGCCATCGCCGCCGATGACGACCTTCACATGCTGTCGTGTGAATTTCGCCAGCAGCCAGGTGCACAGTGACAGCGGGTCCGAAGGCTCGTCGAGGGCCCACACCAGATCCGGCAGATGCGCGGCAATCTCGGGCAGCACGCGCTCTTCGTGATGTTCGGTCCCGAACAGGTTCGCCACGGCACGGGCCGCGGGTGCTTCATCGAAGCGCTGGTAGCGCAGGCCCATGGTGAAGGTCGGCAGCTTCTGCACCTTCAGGTCGCGCGACAGCATCGCCACCAGCAAACTCGAATCCATGCCGCCGCTCAGAAACGCGCCGACGGGCACATCGCTTTCCATGTGCAGTCGAAGGGTCTGTTGCAGCTTGGCTTGCAGCTCGTCGAGCAGATGCTCTTCGTTGCCCGCGAGCTTGGGACTCTGCTGGAGGCGCCAGTAGCGGCGGATCTGCGGAACGCCCCCGGGTTGGAACGTGAGCATGTGACCGGGCGGCAGCTTGTGAATGCCCTGATACATGGTCAGCGGCGCATCGATGAGGCGCAGCGCCAGATACTGATCGAGCGCGGCCAGGTTCATCCGCTGTCGGCGCCGGTCCAGTGCACGCAGCGCCTTGATCTCGGACGCGAACGCGAAGCCTTGGTCGCCGGCGCAATAGAACAGCGGCTTCTGTCCCAGGTGATCGCGGGCTGCCAGCAACCGTTTGCGCTTCGTATCCCACAAGGCGAACGAGAACATGCCGCGCAGATGATCGAGCAACTGGTCGCCGTGGCGCTCATACAGGCCGAGAATGACTTCGCAATCGCTGTTCGTGAGAAAGCGATGGCCGTCCTGCTCGAGGCGCGTGCGCAGCTCGCGATAGTTATAGATCTCGCCATTGCAGACGAGCACCAGCGAGCGGTCCTCGTTGTACAAAGGCTGCCGCCCGCCAGCGAGGTCGATGATGGACAGCCGTCGATGACCGAGCGTCACGTCCGAGTCGTGATGAATACCTTCGCCATCCGGACCGCGGTGCTCGAGCGCCACGAGCATGCGCTTGAGCGCCTGCTCCCGGTGCGGGTCGGAATTGATGATGCCGGCGATGCCACACATGTTCTTGGGGAGGCTATGAATGCTGACTAATGAGTGGAAGACGGCGACGTCAATCCC
This sequence comes from Steroidobacter agaridevorans, assembly GCF_009932555.1. Lineage (GTDB taxonomy): Bacteria > Pseudomonadota > Gammaproteobacteria > Steroidobacterales > Steroidobacteraceae > Steroidobacter > Steroidobacter agaridevorans. The sequence continues at coordinate 80,347 of NZ_BLJO01000011.1, read as the reverse complement.
TTGGGCGTGCCGGCCCGGCGCTCGATGGCAGCCTCGAAGATCGATTCATAGCGCGCGGCGCAGGTATCGATGAAGTACTGCTCTACCAACTGCCGGTTGTGCCGGCCCTGGCGCTCACGCCCTTCATGATCCCGATGCAGGTCGAGCAGCGCGCGTACGAACGCTTCCCGATCGTTGAGCTTCACGACGTGGCCGGTTTCGCCGGTCACCAGGAAATCTGTTTGCCCGCCGCGGTCGTAGCAGAGCACGGGCAAGCCGAAAGCCATCGCCTCCAGGAACACCAGGCCGAAGCCTTCATGCTGGCTCGCCGTCACGAACGCATCGGCGACCGACAGCGCGGCATATTTCTCCGCATCCGAGACCTGCCCGAGCATATGCACTCGATTGCGAACGCCCAGCTCCTTTGCACGCTTTTCGACAGCCGGCGCATCGGGGCCGTCGCCGACGATGACGAGATGCGCATTGGCAAGGTTGCTCGCAGCGAAATTATCGATGAGCTGCACCGTCGCTTTGCGCGCCACGAGCCGGCCGATGGTGATCATGACAAAGGCGTCGCTCGGCAGACCGAGATCCTGCCGTGAGGCGGCGCTTATTGACGGCGGCCGATCGATGCCGAGCGGAATCAGCTCGACCGGCCGGCGTACGCCATAAAGCTCGGTAACGTGGCGTACGGTGTCGCGCGATTGACCGACCACATCGTCGGCGGCGCGAAGCATCCAGCGCACGGCGGTTCGCAGCGGCGCATGCAGATGCGGCGAGCTGCCCTTGCTGGGATCGAACAAGTCGCCGCCGTGCACGGACAAAACATTCGGCACGCCATGCCAGCGCGCCAGGGCATGACCGAGCGGACCTGTCGGGACGACGAAGTGGGTATTGATCACGTCGAAGTCATTCCTGCTGAAGCGCAGGCCGCGGAAAAATCCCGTCGGCAGATAAGCAGCCATGGACGGGAAATTCGCCACTGCCAGCTCGCGGCGAAAGAACACCGGGACTCGCAACACGCGCACACCGCCATCGCGATCCTCGGAGAGTAGTCCTCCAGCGCGCGAAGTGAGTACTGTCACCTCGTGACGACGGGCGAGCTGCCGTGCGAGCGCGGCCATGACCACACCGCCGCCGCCGCCCAGCGGTGGATACTCGTAATTACAGAAAAGGATGCGCATGGTTCGAACAGAGGAGCAATTTCCATGCCGCTGTCGCAGCGTGCAGATCCGGTAAATTCCGGCGGAACTATTCGCGTCGGCGCCGTATTTAGCCGAATGACCTCACGGTCAGAATTTTCTGGGGATCTCGGATCATGAGTGCTCAGCCCATCGTTCCCGAACGCGCGGTGCCACAGCGTCGTGTCATGGCGGCGCGCCTGGAGCCCTTCGATTCCTACTGGCAGGCGCCTGCCAACATCGAAGCCGGCTACAGCTCGTTCGCAGCCTATTACCGCGCCAATTACCTGCCGCATCTGCCTGCAGACAAGTCCGCGAAAATTCTGGTTGTGAGTTGCGGGCCGGGCTATTTAGTCAATGTGTTAGCGCAAGCGGGCTACCGGAACGCGGTCGGCATCGATTCCGATCCCGCCAAGGTCGAGCATGCGCGCCGTCGCAGCCTGCCGTGCGAAGCGGCCGAGGCTTTTCCCTATCTCGAGAAATGCCACGGCGAGTTCGACGTAATCATTCCGGAGCAGGAGCTGAATCATCTCACTCACGAGGAGACGATCGAGTTCCTGCAGCTGTGTCACGCCGCCCTGCGGCCGGGCGGCCGCGTGATCGTCTATGCGATGAATGGCGCCAATCCGTTCGTCGGCGCTGAAAACCTTGCGCACAACATTGACCATTTTTACATCGTCACGGAATACAGCCTGGGTCAGCTGTTGCAGCTCGGCGGCTTCAAGGACATCAAGCCGTTCGCGCTGAAGCTGTATGTGTTCTGGAAGAATCCGCTGAACTACGTCGGGCTGGCCGTGACCGGCGTGCTGGAGCTCGGCATGAAGATTCTGTTCCGGATGTATGGCAAGAAGGTGAGCGTGCTGAGCAAGAAAGTCGCGGCGGTCGCGACCCGCAGC
>NZ_BLJO01000011.1:71434-78263 GCF_009932555.1 Steroidobacter agaridevorans | reverse complement strand
TGAGCGGGCGAATCAGTCGTCGTCGCGAATGATCGCTTCGGCGCGCTCGGTCTTGCCGAGGCGGGCCGATCTGGGCGAGACCAGGTCGACGTAAAACGACTCGTCGTCTTCCTTGCGAAGATCGTTGCGTAACGGCACATAGATCGCTCGTTGCGCTTGTCCGTCCGCGAACGTCACGGTGCCTGTCGCGTCCGACGCGAAATCGATGCCGGCGTCCGCCGTGCCGCTGACCGTTTTCCAGCTGACACTCACTCGGCCCGATAAAGGCTGCGAGCGTTTGATCAGGAAGACGGCGGCCACTGAGCTCTCGCTGGTGACGACGCTCGAAGATTCGAAGGAGATCTCGCTCATCGGCGCCGCTGCCGGCCTCGGTTTGCTGGCGACGGCGGGAGCCGCTGCGCTTGGCGCCGCGGCTGTTGTTGCAGGGATCTCATCTTTCGACTCAGCGGCCGCGGCGGGCGCAGGAGCCGCAGCTTCGACCGCAGGCTGCTCGACAACTTCGGGAGGCTGGGCAGCCGGTAACGACGCCGTCGTGGCGGGCAGGAGTGACCGTGCCGGCTCATCGTCGGGCCCGTTGTGACGCTGGAACGCGAAGTACGTGACCAGCAACGCGCAGGCGATGAAGGCGAAGAAACCCCAACTACGTTGCTTGGGCATCAGATCTGCGGGTAGATCGGCGGGCACGATGTCCTCTGGATCGGCATAGACAGGCAGGGGCGCTGAGTCGACCGGCTGCTCCGGATTCAAGCGCGTCAGCAGATCCTCCACGCTGGTCGGGCGCGCTTCGCGCTTCCAAGACAGAGCCGAGAGCAATGAGAGCCACTGCGAGGTCGACAGGTTCCATGCGCGCGGCGGAATCTTGCCTTCTTCACGAGCCTGCAACGAAGACTGCCGCCCGAACGGATGCTGGCCGGTCAGGAGCTCGTACGCCACGCAGGCAAAACTGAACACGTCGTCGCGTCGATCGGGCGTGCCGCCGCTGAGCACTTCAGGGCTCGCATAAGTCGGCGTGCCCGCCGGAATGCGCGTGTCGTTGGCGCTCGGGCCGGCGGCTGTGCCGAAGTCGACGATGCGCACGCCTTCCTCCGGCGTGATGAAAACATTGCCGGGTTTGAAGTCGCCATGCACGACGTTCTGGCTGTGTGCATAACTCAGGGCTTCGGCGGACTGGCGCAGAATCTTGTAGGCCAGCGACACAGGCACCATGGTCCAGTCGCGTAACAACTGAGAGAGCAGCTTGCCCTGGACCAATTCCATGGTCATGAAGCAGCGGCCTTCGTCCTCGTGTAATTCGAACACGCGCACGATGCTCGGGTGAGACAGCAGCCGGGCGTGCTCGAACTCATGTTTGAGGCGCTTCGCCGCGCGCTCCGGATCGCCGAGCTCGGGGCGCGGCGTCTTGATCGCGACTTGCATGTTGGGCGCCGTGCCTTTGGCGGACAGCATGTCGCGCGCACGGAAGACGATGGCGGTGCCGCCGCAGCCGATGACTTGCTCGAGCAGGTAGCGATCGCAAAGCACTTTGCCTGGAGCCAGTGCCGGTCGCCGCGACTCGACGGCTTTCGGCGCGTCGGTCTTGCGAGGCACGGGGGTAGTCGCCGTCTTCGCTGGCGGCTGAATCACGTCGTCCGTCAGCTCGGGGGCGCGGAGCGAGGGTTTGTTCTCGACGACCGGAGCCGATGCCCGCACCGGCACGTCGACGGTGATAGGGGCCGAAACGGATGGCGCCGACACAAACGGCTCGCGGCGGCCATTCGGCAGGGGCGCGCGATCGTTGACTTCCGGCACAACGGGTTCGCGCGCGACGATCGGACCGGTCTCGTCGAGCGGCGCTTCGGTCGGGCGAGCAACGCTCTCACGACGCGGCTCCTCGACTGGCGCTCGCGCCGGCGCAGGATTTGCCGTTGTCGGAGCCTGCGCATCGTCGCGAACGATGTCGGCGGTGGCCGGCTCCAAATCCGCCGTGAATTCCTCGTGCACGTCCGCGGTCGTGTCGAGATCGGCGCCGGGCGGCCGCTGAAAAGCCCGCCGATGGCGCAAGCGACGCGAATGAAATGAGCCGTGAAAGTTCGCTGACATAGTGCTCAAGCCGATTGTCGATCGGCAACCTGCGTGACGGCGGGACGCGGCAACAAGCCACGCGCCCGATACCAGTTGACGGTGTCGGCCGCTCCGGTGCGGAAATCGATCGCCGGTTGGAACCCAAGCAATGACTGTGCCCGGGTCGTGGAAAATACGAAAGACTTGCGAAAGAAATCCAGTCGTCGACTGTGCAGCGGTGGCGCAATGTGCAGTGGCGGCAGCGTGGTCTCCATCACGCCAGCTGCGGCGACGAACGGCCACATCGGCACTTTGAGCCGCGGCGGCTTGCGCTCCAGCACAGTGGCGATCTGCCGCACCATTTCGTGCGTGGTCATGATTTCCTTGCCGGCGAACACGAACTTCTCGCCGACGGCTTTGGAATCCTTCGCCGCCATCAGCAGGCCGCGCGTCAGATCGTCGACGTGAATGCATTGCCGCCGGTTGTTGCCGCTGCCGATCATGACGAAGTGACCGCGCGCGATGCTTCGGAACAGCTTGAGCAGCCGTCGATCGCCGGGCCCGTACGTTTCGGCGATGCGGACGATGCAGGTTTCGAAATGCCTGCCGAAGGATTGCACGATGCCTTCGGCCTCGGCTTTGGTGTTGGCGTAGACATTCTCCGGACGCAACGGACTGTCTTCGTCCAGCAACGATTCGCTTGCCTCGCCATAAACGCCTATGGTGCTGCCATAGACGAAGCGGCGGACCTGGTGGTCGCGACAAGCGCCCAACAACGTCCGCACGGCGTCCACGTTGACGGCGCGAAAATAGCTCTCGGGCATCTCCGCCTCGTGTTGAGCGGCGGCCAGGTGAATTACCGTATCGCGCCCTCGCAGCAGTCGATCGATCAATGCCGGATCCTGCAGCACACCGGCTTCGACGCGGACGCCGGCGGCACGCAACTCTTGCAGCCGTTCGCTCTCTATATGTAACTCGGCACGGCCAGTGGCCAGGACATCGATGCCGAGCTGATGGGCGCGTAACGCGAGTCGCGAGCCAATGAATCCCGTGGCTCCTGTTACGAGCAGTTTCTGGGGAGATGAAGTCGGGAATGAAGTCATGCAGTCGCTCTTACCGTGGTTTCTGCAAGCATCGCGCCATGATTCGGTGCTGCCGCACTGGCGTCGCCAGCAGTCGCTCGAGGCGCCGTTCGATCTGATGCAGCCCTCGAGCTGGAATCGTGCGCTGAATGCCGTTGCAGAGTGTGTTCCGTCGTGGCGATCTCCCGATGCAAACGCTCGGCTGACCACGACAACAGCCGGCCCATCTCAGCCGCGGTGGCGAGCAATGCTGCCCGGCCTGGATGCGAGCCGGCGGCAAGATCTGTACGGCGCATAACCACGTCGTCCAGGTGCACCGCCATCTCCTGGCTCACCGCGTAACGGATTTCGGCGGTGAGCGTGCTGGTGCCTGGGATGTTCACGACCGTGGCATTGCTGCCTTCCTCGAGCACGGCGCGGTAGTGCGTACCGTGATTGCGCACCAACCCTTGCATGCTCTTCATGGCGACGCCCGGCGGTAACGAGCGACAGGCATCGCTCTCGAACTTCGCGAAATTTTCGATCTCGCCGCCCGGCAGCTCGATCCGATCGCTGGCCGGTGCGGCAGGCGCGCGCTCGACTTGCTTCAACAGCAGATCCAGCGCACGCGCCGCATCGACGCGCGCCATCGTGAAACGGATGCCGACCAGGCTCACGAGCCCTTGCACGTTGTGAGTTTGGCGATGGTCGACCAGTCGCGACTCCTTGCCGAAGCTCAGCTCGGTGGCGGTCGCGGTTTCGCCGAACGGTACCAGTCCACAATGCGCGAAGCTCACTTCGTCAGGCCTCAATTGCAGCGTCGGATACACCGAATTGATCTCGGCCATCCATTCTTCGATCTCTTCCGGCTGCACCCAGGCGCGGTCCGGAGTCTCGGGAAATAGCTTGTGCCAGACGCCGATCAAAGTCTTGTCGCGCCAGGGCGCGGCGAACAGATGCCGGGTCTGACGGCCGAGCAACGCATCCTTATCGCGGCTCAAGCCTTGGATGGCGATGCCATGCGAGGATGTGGGGACGCGCTCCACGATGAAATAAGCATCGCGGGAAAACGGCAATCGCTTCGGCTTGCCGAAATGCTCGGCGTCGTTTTGCAGGTAGTCGGCCCAGGGGCCCGCGGCGTTCAACGTCAGGCGGGCGCGCACATCGAACTCATCGCCGGTGAGCTGATCGCGAACTCTCGCGCCTTGCACGGTGTTGCCAGACCACAGAAAGCGGATGGCCTCGGCGTAATTGCAAACATCCGCGCCCGCCGCCTCCGCCCCTTTGACGAATGCGAGCACCAGCCGCGCCGCGTTATACATCTGGCCGTCTTCGAACACGACCGCCCCGCTCAGCTTCGGCGTCTGCAAATGAGGAAACATCTGCAAGATCTCACTGCGAGACAGCAGTCGGGTATTGCCGATCATACGAGTGGCATCGCGAATGCCGCGATTGCGGTCGAACGTGAGCAGGTCGTATACGCGGGCTCCGGTTCCCAGAAAGGCTTTACCGCTGCGGCCATGCCCATAGGTGGGAATGGCGATGGGCAAGGGGCTCACCAGGTGCGGAGCGATTCGCAACAACGCCGATCTCTCCCGGCACGAAGCTCGCAGGCGGGGGATGTCTGCATGCTGCAGATAGCGAATCCCGCCGTGGACCATCTTGAAACATTCGGCCGAGGCGCCGCTGCCGAAATCGTCGCGCTCCAACAGCACTGTCCGGAGTCCGCGCAAGGCGGCATCGCGCGCGGCGGCGGCACCGAAGGCACCGCCGCCGATGATCAGCAAGTCATATTCCCGTTGCGCCAGGGCCGCTGTCGTACGTTGCATTCGCCGTCTACCCGAGATGTTCAAGCCCAACGCTTGCGATGCACTTTCAGTGCCCGGCCCGCAGGGAATTTTTGGGCACGCCTCGATACCCGTTGCGCCCCTGGCTCAAGTGGCGATTGCGAGAGTGGCCACTGTCTGCGATCCGCAGCAGGTAATCGTCCTACGGGAACCCAAGACAACTGGGCCGGGCTTCAGGGGTTAGCCGATGTAATGGTTGCAACGGGCCTTGTAACTTTTCTCCCGAGTTGCGAAGCGGCTCGTCCCTTTTCATGTGCAAGAAATGCTTGGTGGCAGGCAGGGTTGACCCGAGCGCGGCCGCTGAAACTCTTAATGGAGTAACGACGTTAATGACTGCGAAGATTCCCGTCATGAAGCCACTGATCCGCCGACTCGCCGCCGCCGCCGTGGCGCTCGCCTGCGGTATGGCGCCGCTTGCCAACGCTGTACCGGTGTTGCCCGGGGCCATCGGTCACGGCATCACCACGCCCGCCGGTCGCGGCGGCACTGTCATTCGTGTAACCAACACGAACGCCGATGGCGCTGGTTCGCTCAAGGCCTGCGTCGACGCCAGCGGCCCGCGCGTCTGCGTGTTCGAAGTGTCCGGCACGATCACCTTGCCGGACGATCTCACCTTCCGTAATCGCTATATCACCGTCGCTGGTCAGACTGCGCCGTCGCCGGGAATCACGCTGCGTGGCTCGGGACTGCTGGTCAAGACTTCCGACGTGCTGATCCAGCACATCCGCGTGCGTCCGGGCGATTCTTCCGGCGGCGAGCCGCCGAGCAATCGCGACGCACTGAAGATCGAAGCACCCTCGACCGCGCCGATCAGCAACGTGGTGATCGACCACTGCACCTTCACCTGGTCGGTGGACGAGATCGCCAGCGCCTGGCAGTACTGGAACAACATCAGCCTGCTCAACAACATCTTTGCCGAGCCGCTGCATGACTCGATTCATCCCGAGGGCAAGCATGGCTTCGGCGTGCTGATCGGGCCGGTCGATGGCAATGCCACGCTGGCGGGCAACCTGTTCGCGGACATGCAGTCGCGCAATCCGATGACTGCCGCCGGCAAGGTGGTGATCGTGAACAACCTGGTTTACAACTGGGGCAACACCGCCATCGATTTGCAAAGCCGTGGCCTGGTCACGCAGAACTCGGTCGTCGGCAACGCGTTCGTGCGCGGACCCGATACGGCCGGCAGCTATGCTCCGATCGGCCTGCGCGCCGATTCGACCACACTGCGGCCGGGCGCCAAGGTGTTCATTTCCGATAACGCCGGTCCGGGTGCGACTTCGGATGCCTGGTCGCTGGCCGGTTCCATCTACGGCTCACTGACGCTGGCGAACTTCAAGTCCACGTCGCCGCTCGCCTGGCCGGCCGCCATGACGACGCTGCCGAGCTCGGAGAACGTTGTGCGTGAGCACGTGCTGAAGTATTCGGGCGCGCGCCCGGCCGATCGCGATGCTGTGGATGCACGCATTATTTCTCAGACGCGTGCCGGCACTGGCCGGATCATCAACTGCGTCGCTGCGAACGGCACGGCTCGCTGCGAGCGCAATGGTGGCGGTTATCCGAATCTCGCCGTGAATCGACGTGCACTGACGGTGCCGGCGAATCCGAACGAGGTCACCTCGAGCGGCTACACGAATCTCGAGCTGTGGCTGCATCGCATGGCAGCGCAGGTCGAGGGTCGCGCGGCGAGCCCGCCGCAAGCGCCGGCTTTGAATCGGTAACTTCTACAACGATGAGTTTGTAAATTCGGTGAGCCCACTCGACAGCAGTGGGCGCTGCGGATAACTTGGCTCAGCAACGGCGCGGGGGTGGAGCGACTGCCGCGCCGCTGCATTCGTGGTACGCATCTTGCTGTTACATATCGATGGGTCCTGGCGACCCGTC
>NZ_BLJO01000011.1:0-71401 GCF_009932555.1 Steroidobacter agaridevorans | reverse complement strand
GAATGTTCTCAAGATTCCGTGGATCCATTGAATGAGCGCAGTTCCCGACAGCGCGGTCCGAAGCACAGTAAAGCTGACGGGCGCGCCGCAGCCGCGGCTGTCACAAGTAAAGCTTCCCGACACTCCCATCCCTCAGCAGATCGCGGCCTACGACATCACGCCGCCGCTGCTCTTCAAACGTCAGTCGGCGCTGGCAGCCATTTATTTCTCGCTGCGCGCGGCTGCGCCGGCGGCTGTATCGATTCTCACTTTGTACGTGCTGGCCGAGCTGACCGGCACCGCTTCCACTGACTCTTTCAGTGCGGTGACGATCATCGTCACCATTCTTTCCATTACGTTGCTGCAATCGCCGCGCACGCCGGCGGCGGAATTGATCGCGCCACGCATGGTCGTGTCGCGCGGCTTGCTGATCCGCTGGTCGGTGTTGTTGCTGGCATTGCTGACGATCGGTTCGATCACCGGTTATCCGCGCGCGTATTCGACGCCCGCCATACTGATATGGGCAGTGGCGACGCCCGCACTACTGATTCCCAGCATGCTGTTGCTGGATGAGATCGCCCGGCGCGTGCTGTGCCGGCCGAGCAACGGGCGCAAAGCCGTGTTCGCCGGTTATAACAATACGAGTCAGCAATTGGCCGAACGTTTCTCCCAACACGCCGAGCTGTGCATGCGCGTGCACGGATTCTTCGATGACCGTAGCGCGCAGCGGCTCGAGGCGGGGGATACCCACAACCTGCTCGGCCCGTTGTCGCAGTTGCCCGAGTACATCAAGCAGAACGACATCGATGTGATTTTCATCTCGCTGCCGCTGCGGCACATCCGGCGAGTGCAGGACTTGCTGGACAAGCTCGGCGACACCACCGCGTCGCTTTATTACTTGCCCGACGTGCTGGTGTCCGATCAATTCCAGGCGCGCACCGGCGAGATTCTCGGCGTGCCGGTCATCGCCATGCGCGAAAGCCCGTTCTACGGCTATCGGGGCGCAGCCAAGCGACTGATGGATCTGTTCATCGCGTCGACGGTGCTGGTCGCCGCCGCGCCGTTTCTGCTGGCGATTGCCGCCGCGATCAAGCTGACCAGCAAGGGGCCGGTGTTGTTCCGCCAGCGCCGATACGGCTTGGACGGTCGCGAAATCGTGATCTACAAGTTTCGCACCATGACCGTCACCGAGGATGCCGGCTGGCTGGATCAAGCCAGTCGCAACGACGAGCGCGTGACCGCGCTCGGACGTTTCCTGCGCCGTTGTTCGTTCGACGAGTTGCCCCAGCTCATCAACGTTCTGCAGGGCCGGATGAGTCTGGTGGGGCCTCGCCCGCACGCTGTCGGACACAACGAGGAATATCGACGACTGATCAAGGGTTATATGGTGCGGCACAAAGTGCCGCCGGGAATCACCGGGCTGGCGCAAATCAGCGGCTTCCGCGGCCCGACGCCGCGCCTGCAGGACATGCAGGGCAGAGTGCATTGCGACCTGGAGTACCTGCGCAACTGGTCGCTGTGGCTGGATCTGAAGATCCTGGTGCTCACCGTGCCGAAACTATTCAAGACCGATAAGGCTTATTAGAACAACCACTACTATAAGGGGTCGTGCATGTTCTCAGATGCGGCCAATCGCGGGTTGTTGCCAGTGAGTCCGACGTTGGCGGATCACGTGAGCGGCTTCATGCGCTCGCTCTCCGAGTTGTTTCGCATCACTGCGCCGCTGGAGCGCGATCAGCTCGCGCACCGGGTCATGTTGCTGGTCATCGTCAGCATCGGCGCGTGGCTGCGCTTCTGGGGGCTGGGCAATGTCGGCCTGCATGGCGACGAAGAGACCATGGCGATGGCCGTGATGGGCATCGTGCGCGACGGCGCGCCGATTCTTCCGAGTGGATTGTTTTATCCGCGCGGCATGACCGAGCTCTATCTCATGGCCGGCTCGGTGCAACTGTTCGGCGAATCCGAGTGGGCGTTCCGCTTGCCCTCGGCGCTGTGCGGCGTGCTGACCATCTGGTGGTCGTGGCTTGCCGGCCGTCGTTTCCTGCGGCCGTACTGGAATCTCGCCTTCGCTGCCAGCATCGCGTTGTTGCCGTCGATGATCGTGTATTCGCAGACGGCGCGCATGTACATCTTCCTGCTGGCGGCCGTTGCCGGCTGCATGGTGTGCGTGTTCGCGTGGGAGCGCAGCGGGCGCATCGGCTGGCTGATCGGCGGCGTCGTTGCGCTGATCATCGGCATCGAGCTGCATGCGCTCGCGGTCACCACCGTTCTGTTGTTCCTGATGCCTGGCATCCTGCAAGGCGATTTTCGCAAGCTGCTCTACGGCAGCATCGCCGCCGCGCTGGTCATGGTGTCGTACCTGCTGATCAATGGCTGGGTGGATTCGCAGTATCCGGTGCCGCCGCCCGAATATGCTGCCGACCTGGGCGCGCCGTTGTGGGATCGCAGCCGTGCGCCGCAGGCGTTCGCGCTGAGCTTCGAGGTAGCGTTGTGGATCGCGGGCCTGGCGATCGCGTTCTTCGCGATTCATCTGTCTCGCGTGATTCCCCAGCGGTTCGCCGCCATCAGCGTTGCGACGCTGTTGCTGGCCGGCTTGCTGTTACAACTGCGGCTCTACTATCACATCGCCTTTCTGCTGCTGGTCGCGGCGGCGGTGGTGGCGCGACGTTTCGGCGGGCCGCGTATCTGGCGCAGATTCCAGATCTTCGCGCTGGGCAGCGCGCTGCTGGCGCTGATTCATTTCAGCTTGCTGGCGTCGACGCCCGGCTCTTTGCAGAAAGTGATCGGGGCGCTGGTCGGGCAGCCGAGCATCTGGCCCTACCTGCGCATCCTCCAATATTCGGAAGTGGCGGGCCTGCTGGCGCTGGCTGCTGTCGTGTGGGGACTGTGGCGTTTGATGAAACGCCGCCAGGTCACCGACTACGTGCTGCTGGTCATGCTCGCCGTCTGGATCCCGATGTTCACGATCGGCTTCTATGTCTGGAATCTGCCGCCGCGCTATACGGTCGCATCGCTGTTGCCGATGATGTTGTGCGGATTTGCCTTCGCGCAGAAGGTCATCGACTGGCTGCAGGCCTGGGCGGCGGGGCGGAATATAACGTGGCTCGCCGGCCGGCCGACGCAAGCGGCGGCTGCAGTGATCACGACAGCCCTGGTGGTCAATCCAGTGGAAGTGGTCGCGTCGGTGAATTCGGGATACGAGTCGCACCCCGATCACAAAGGCGCCGCGGAATTCATCAAGGCTCAGAATATCGTCGATGCCGACGTGATCATCGCCGAGGATGTTTTGCAGCAGACGTATTACCTGGGCCGCGTCGACTACTGGCTCATGAGCCGCCATCACGCACGCCGTTACGTGGAGCTGAAAAACGGCCGGATCCAGGATTTCTACACGGGGGCCGGCGTCATCAGCAGCGCCGCCATGTTGGAACAGTTGCTGAGCAGGGAACGTGGCAATCGCATATTCGTCATCGGCAGCGGCGAGAATCAGAGCGACAAGCGCAAGGGCATGCGAGGCGACATGGATCCCGTGTTGCACTCGAAGCAGTTCGAGGTCGTTTATGAGGGCCGGGATGGCCTGACACAGGTCTGGCGCGCCACCGGTGCGCCGCCGTCGTCGAGTGTCGTTCCGCCGTAGGAGTAAAGTCATCGCCGGGTTAGTCAGTCGGACCGCGATCATTTCCATCACGCGGTTCATGAATCAGGGACTGGTGGTCATCAGTCCCATCCTGCTGGTACGGCTGCTGACGGTCGAGGAGTTCGGCCGTTATCGCGAGTTCCTGCTGTACGCCGGGCTGCTGTCCACCATCTGCGCTTTCGGCATCAACAACAGCCTGCTGTATTTCATTCCGTCGCGCCCGAACTGTGTGCGGCAGATGGTGCGGCAGGCGGTGACCATGACCTTGGGCACCAGTGTGACGGTCGTGGGCGGCACGCTGCTCGCGGACTACTTCTCGAACGGCGCCATCCTCGGCGGCCTGCAATTGCCGGTCGCGATCTATGTGCTGCTGTTCGTGAATCTGGATTTCTGGGAGTTCTACTGGCTGTCGCAGAAACAGCCCGTGCCGGTGTTTGCTTACACGACCGGTCGTTTGATCGCGCGCATTCTGGTGGTCGTGACGGCCGCTTCGATCTGGCGCGACGTGATGCCCATCGTCTGGTCGCTCATCGGCCTCGAGGCGCTGCGCATTACCGGCTCATGGATCGCGTGGCGACGCGCCAGTCGCAACATCGATCAAAGCGGCGAGGAATCGTGCTGGCGCGAGCAGTTCCGCTATTGCTGGCCGGTCGGGCTGGCATTGATCCTGGTCACGCTCAATAAGTCGTTGGGCAACTTGTTCGTCACCAAGACCCTCGGTGTGGTCGCGCTGGCGCACTACGCAATCGGCACTCACATCCAGCCGGTCATCGGCGTACTGCGCAACTCGGTGTCGGATGCGGTGTTGCCCGAGCTTGCCGCGCTGAAGAGCACGAAGGGCGAGGGCGCTCTGGCGCTGTGGCGACGCTCGACGGTGGTGTCGATGATTCTGCTGACTGCGGCCGGTGTGGTGCTGTTCGAGTTCGCACACACGTTCGTCGTCACATTGTTCTCGGCCAGTTACGAGCCCGCGGTGGTGATTTTCCAGATCTATCTGCTCGTGCTGGTGCGTGAGGTGTTCGACTTCGGCGTCGCGTTGCGCGCCGTGAACAAGACCGCGCCAATCGTTACGAGCAGCCTGTTCGCGATTCTGCTGAACCTGTTGTTGCTCGTGACAGTGATGCCGATTTTCGGATTGCCGGCCGCGGCGCTGGCATTCGTCATTTCGCGCTGGACCGAAGGTCTGGTGCTCAGTCGCAGTACCATGCGTGCGTATCAAATCAGCTTGAAGGAGCTCGCGCGTTGGACCGATCTGGGTAAAGTCGCGCTCGCCGCGTTGCTGGCCGCTACGATTTTTTATGGCTCGTTCTGGACCGACTATTTCGGTCTGATCGGCGTGATCCTCGGCTCGACGGTTTTCATGGCGCTGTTCCTGGTGCTGTTGGTGGTGTTCCGCGTGCCCGAAGTCACGGCGATGTTGGGCCGACTGCGTAAAACGGAGGCGGCGCCCGCGAAATCCTGAGTAACTGTCGCTGATCCGCAACCTTTAGTTAATGAACTTTGGGCGCGGACGACGCATTGCGTCCCAGTGGTTACACCCCGGTCACTGGGCCGTAACGAGATAGTTACCATGACATTGGAGCGATATTCCGGACACGCCGATCCGGTCGACGTAAGTGCGGTGGGCGCGTGGGAAGGTCCGTTGTTCATCGTCGGCATGCCGCGGTCGGGCACGAAACTCTTGCGCGGTCTGTTGAGCAAACATCCTCGCATCCGCAGTCTTTCAGCCGAGACCGACTTTCTGCCCTTCATCGATCAATGGCTCGTGCAGCATGGCGAGCCCGCGACTGCCGAAGCGTTCGAGCAGTTGGCGAATGCGATGAGCGGCGCAAACTATTTCAACTTTCGTCCCGCAACGCGTGGCCCGTTTCGCTGGCAGGACTGGCGCAGCGCCTGTAACGGCCGCTTCGATGTGAGCGGCTTGTTCGAAGGCTTCGCGCGCTACGAGCTCGATGCCGAGCGCGGCTCGGGTCTGATTTGGGTCGACAAGTCGCCGGCGTATATCCGACAGATTCCGCTGATCGTGCGCCATTTCCCTGTCGGTCGAATTCTGCACATCGTGCGCGACGTGCGCGACCACTGCGTTTCCATGCGCAACGCCTGGGGTAAAGATATTCGCCGCGCCGCATGGCGTTGGGGAAAGGACGTGACGGTCGCGCACCGTCAGTGCCTCAGCTTGCCCGAGCGCTGTCTCGAGGTGAGATTCGAGGAGTTGTTACAGAACACCGAGACTCAGATGCGCCGCATCTGTCAGTTCCTCGATCTGGATTTCAGCGCCGATCTCACGCAGCTGTCGCAATCGGTGGAGCAACGGGGTTACGCCGCGGGCCGCAACGAAATCATGCGCGACAACTTCCGCAAGTTCGAAACTCGCCTGAAGCCGCATGAAATCGAGTCGATCGAATCGCTGGCCTGGAACTGCATGCGGGCGATGGATTACACGCCGATTCGCGCCACAGAGCAGCGCACGATGTCCGCGCTAGCGCAGTACATGCTCAAGCTGAAAGATGGCGCGCATCTGGTCTCGAACGGGATGTCGCGTCGTGGAGTGGCTGCGGCTGTGCGCTTCCATACGACTCACCACCGGATGGCTCGCTGACCGTGCGATGTGAACGCACGTCAGTGTAAGTACTGAAGCGTCGCTTGCAATAATTACAACTAAAGTGGGCCTGGATACGGATGGATTCGCGCAATGGATGCCGTCCACGCTGACGATCCTTGCTGGTATGCAACTTGCTCTACTCACGGTGACAGCGGATTCCACCGAGGCAGACGTGTACGTCAGAGTTAGCCGGCCCATTCACACCCATCGAGTCGTGGCCGATCGCGCCATGGCCCAGCGAGGAGGGCACTGCTGATGCGTTACCTGCTGGCGGCGCTCACGCTGTTTCTTACGCTCAGTAGCGTGTTCAACTGGGACCCGGGGCCCGCGCCCGGCGTCAAGATCAAGAACTTCCTGTTGTACATGCTGGTGATGGGCCTGGTGTTCAGCTACGCCAACGGCCACAAGTTCAAGATCCAGCTGCCGTCCATGAATGTCGCGTTCATCGTGCTGGTCGGCTATTCCATTCTTACGTACCTCGCGATCGCGCTGTTCATCGAGTATCCGCGCTACGACATCCTCACCAGCGCCTTCGACCTCAAGAATCGCGCGGTCGACTACATGCTGTTCTTCCTGGTGTTCTTCTATGGCACGCGCACGGAGAAAGATGCGACGTTCGTGTTGAAGTGCCTGCTGCTGTCGTGGATCGTTTCGCACTTCGTCGCAGTGCTGGACGCTTTCGGCTACGTGCAGATCGGCGACATCGAGCGTCGCGGTGACGGCCGCGTGCAGGGCGCAGTGGGCGAGTCGAATCAATATGGCGCTTTTGTCGCGCTGACATTGCCGGCCGCGGTCGCGATGGCGGTGGGCACGAAAGGCTGGCGCCGGTGGTTCTGGATGGGGGCCGCCGCGCTCACTGCCGGCACGCTATTGATGACGGTGTCGCGCGGCGCGTTCGTCGCGACTTTCGTGGCCACGTTGGCCGGCGCCTATTTGTTCCGGCGTTACCTGTCGCTAGGCAAGATTTTCAGCTGGGGCTTGATGGCCGGCGGCGCGATGCTGGTCATTCTGCTCATCGTCAGCCTGAGCTTCGGCGATCTGTTGTATGAGCGCGTGGTTTCCGGGTTCAGCACCAAGGACCTGGGCGGCACGTCGTCGGGCCGCACCGAAATCTGGAGCACGGCGATTGCGATGATGTTCCAGCATCCGCAGACGCTGCTCACCGGTTTCGGCTGGAATGCTTACTGGGTGATGCCGTTCCGGTATTCGCCGCATAACTATTACCTGGCGCAATGGTTCAATCTGGGCTTGCCGGGCCTGATCTGCAGCGTGGCGTTGCTGGTGATTCCGGTGCGCACGGCGCTGCGCTCGTTCGCGATGGCGCCAGCACATCTGCGCTTCCCGCTGGCCGGTTTCGTGGTCGCGACAGTCGCGTATGCGGCTGCAACCTTCTTTGTGGATCTTTATGTGCCCTGGATCTATTTCTGGGCATATGCCGGCGTCAGCATGCGGCTCGCCATGATCGCCCGCGAGCGCGCGCTGGAACCCGTCACTGTCAATCAACCGGCGCTGGCGCCGCAACGAGGGGACCCGTATGGCTGGATCGGCGCCGTTCGTCACTAAAAACAGCGACTCGGGCATGTGTACAGTCGAACTAGCTATGTTGGATGGCCGATGAAGATTTGCATTGTCGGGCTCGATGACTATCCGCAATTGGCAAAGCTGAAGACAGCGAAGTATGTGGGCGGCGAATCCGTGCAGCACGTGTTGCTGGCGCGGGCGTGGCGCGATCTCGGTCACGATGTATCGATGATCGTGCACGATCACGGCCAGGGCCGGCTCACGGATGTCGACGGGATCCGCGCGGTCGCGCCTTATGCACGCGATGAAGGCATTCCAGTCCTGCGCTTTGCCCATCCGCGGCTGACCGGGATGATCGGCGCGATGCGCGAAATCGACGCCGACATCTACTACCAATCGCCGGCGGGTGCGGCCACTGGCATCACCGCATGGTTCTGCCGTCGGCATGGCAAACGCTTCATCTCGCGCATCGCCTCGGACCTGGCGTGCATTCCCGGCAAGCAATTGATCCGCTACTGGCGCGATCGCAAGATTTACGAGTACGGCTTGCGCAATGCCGACCTGATCGTCGCGCAGAGCGAACAACAACGCACTCTGTTACAGCAGAACTACGGGCTGAAGAGCGAAGTGCTCGACATGGCCGTGGAAATGCCGAGCGGCCCGCAGCCGGAGCAAGACATCGACGTGCTGTGGGTCTCGAATCTCAGGCCGGTGAAGCGGCCGGAAATCGTTCTGGAGCTGGCGCGGCGGATGCCGGACGTGCGCTTCACGCTGGCCGGCGGCGCGCTGCCCGGCGCGGAGGACTATTACCGGACTGTGACCGAAGCGGCGCAGTCGATACCGAATCTGACCTGTCCGGGCGCGGTGCCCTATACCGATGTGGGAACGATGTTCAGCCGCGCGAAAATATTCCTGAATACCTCGCAGATCGAAGGCTTTCCGAACACGTTCCTGCAGGCCTGGGTGCGAGGCGTGCCGGTGGTCGCATTCTTCGATCCGGACTCTCTGATCAAGCAGCGTCAGCTCGGGCATACCGCGACGGATCTCGACGACATGGTGCACGCCATCACCCGGCTGCTCGCGAATCGCGAGGAACGCGAGCGCATCGGCGAGCGGGCGCGTGCCTACGCAATTGCTCAGTTCGGACCGAAACACATTGCCAGCCGCTATCTGGAGATGTTGGGGACACAGAGCGCCGCGCAGGTCCTGCGTTACGGCACGAGTGGTTGAAGATGTCGAGCGTGGAAGTAAAGTTGGCTCGCGAAGCCGCCTCGCTCCGGCCCGCCGGCGGCGCTGAAATGGATGTTCTGTTCGTGCTGAACAATCTCGGGGTCGGCGGCTCCGAGAGGAAAATCGTACGCTTGGCCAATGCTCTGAGCGCGCGGGACATGCGCATCGGCATTGCCTACTTGAACGAGCCCACGACCTTGTTGAAGGACATCGGCGAAAACGTGGCGACGTTCTTTCTGTCCCGACAGGGTCGGTTCTCGCTCAAGGCGCATGCGGCGCTGACAGACCTCATCGACGAGCAGTGCCCACGCAACCTGGTATCTGTGAATCTCTATCCCGCGTTGTATGTCGTCACAGCCACCCGCGGGGCCCGGCATCGTCCGCGCACCATCGGATTGATGAATACCACTGAGATGCGGCGGGGGGCGGCGTGGAAGCGCAGCTTTTATATGCGAGTGCTCCGATATCTCGATTGGACCGTGTACGGCTGCGAGCTGCAGCGAGATGCCTGGCTGACCGCCGACAGTCCGATGCGCCCGCAGTCCAGCGTGATTTACAACGGCGTCGATCTGAACAGGTTTGCAGCGGCGCGTGCGGGCGCTGTCGGGCAACGGGCTCACTATGGCATCGGTGAGAATGCGTTCGTGGTCGGCAGCGTCGGTCGGCTGGTCGCCGAGAAGAATCAGATGCCGCTGGTCGATGCGGTTGCAGACCTGCGGGCTACCGGCGCCGACGTGCATCTGATGCTGGTGGGAGACGGGCCGCTGCGATCGGCGTTGGAGCAACGGGCTGCCGAACGAGGCATCTCGGCAGCAATTACGTTCACCGGCGCGTTGCTCGATGTCCGCGCGGCGCTGAGAACTTTCGACGTATTCGTACTGCCGTCGCTGTCCGAGACCTTCTCGAATGCGGCGCTCGAAGCGATGGCCATGCAATTGCCGGTGATCCTGACCCGCACCGGCGGCGCGTCGGAGATGATCGAGCACGGCAAGGAAGGTTACATCGTCGACGTGGCCGATCTGCCGCAACAGTTGCCCGAGCTGCTGGATCGATTGCGCCTGGACAATGTGCTACGCACTCGCATGGCTACTGCCGCATCCGCGAGGGCGCAGCGCGAGTTCTCCTGGGATGCCATGCTGGCGTCTTATCAGAGCATGTTCGGCACGCGTGAGTCGGTGAGCCATGCGTGAGTCATCATCCAACGTCTTGATGCTCGGCCCTGGCTTGAACGTCCGTGGCGGCGTTTCGGGCGTGGAGCGGCTGCTGTTGAGCGCCTTGCCGGAGAACGTTCACGCCACTCACATTGCGACCATGGTCGAAGGCGGCAAGTGGACCAAGGCCGTGACGTTCGCGCAGTCCGTCGCCAAGCTGACCTTGCAGCTGAATCGGCATCCCGACGTGGTCCACATTCATTTCGCGAGCGGCGCCAGCAATATCCGCAAGATCATCCTGGCGCGCGTTGCCTTGGCGCGCGGCGCGAGCGTCATCATGCACGCGCATGGCGGCGGCTATCAGAAACATTGGGCGAACATGTCGCCGGCCACACGTGCGATCACACTCAACACCTTGCAGAGCGTGCAGCGTCTGGTCGTGCTCGGCGAGGGATGGAAAGCATTCTTCGAATCCATCGGCGTGCCCAAGCATCGCATCGTCGTGTTGCCGAACCCCGTGGTGCTGCCGGAAAGCGTGCCGGTGCGCGAGCTCGGCGGCAAAATCCGCTTTGTCTATTTCGGACTGATTTCCCAGCGCAAGGGCGTGTTCGATCTGACGGAGGCGGTGGCCAGGCTGTCGCCCGAATGTCGCGCTCGCGTGCAGTTCGTCCTTGCCGGCCATGGCGAAGTTCCTCAGTTGCGCGAGCACGCCGACAAACTCGGGGTACAGGACGTGGTCGAGGTTCGTGAATGGGTCGATCCGGCGGAGCGCGACAGGCTGCTGGCGGCTGCGCACGCATTCGTATTGCCTTCGCATACCGAAGGGTTGCCGATGTCGCTGCTGGAAGCGATGGCTTGGGGATTGCCGCCCATCTGCACGCCGGTCGGCAGCATTCCGGAATATGTGGTGAATGGCGCGAACGGCTTGCTGATCGAACCGGGCGATGTGTCGCAGTTGGCCGCAGCCATCGAAAAGTTGGTGTTGCAAGAAGAGGATCGTGTCCACATGGGGCGCCTCGCGCGCGCGACCGTGGAACCGTTGTGTGTCAAACAGTACTCGGATCGCATGTGTGCCGTGTACCGCTCCGTTGCCAACGGCAACGGTCGACGTGCGGGCTGAAGCGAGCGTCACGGGCATGCAAGCGCTGGTAAAAAAACTCAAACAGCTTCAGGTCGGCGATACGGCCGTCCGACGCAATCCGCTGTTCTACGCCGATGCGCAACGCGAGCTGGAACGCCTCGAGCGGGGCGGCTTGAACGAGCGTCGCCAATGGACGCGCGATCGGCTCGGCGAAGTGCTCTGGCCGGCGAGCCGCAGTGGCTATGGAAAGAGCGTGCGTGGCGGTCGCGATATCGCAAGCTGGCCGCTGCTGACGAAAGCAAGAGTGCGCGCCGCTCCGAAGGCGTTCGCGGTCGGGTCGCGGCTATTCACGATCAAGGCGAATACGGGCGGCACGTCCGGCGCTCCGCTCGACCTGGTCCGCTCGCTGCCTTCCGTCGTGTTCGAGCAGGTGTGCATCGATCGCATGATGCAAAAGGTCGGCGTCGACGCGCGCTCCGCGAGGTGCGCCGTTCTGCGGACCGAAAGCATCAAGGACCCCAACGACTTCAAGCCGCCGTACTGGATTCATGCGGGCGGCGGCAATCGACTGGTGCTCTCGTCCACACATTTGAATGCCGCGACGATCGAGCACTACGCTCGCGCGATCGAAGAGTTCGCTCCGGAATGTTTGCTCGGCTATCCGACATCGCTCGAAGCGTTGTGCTTCCTGCTGAAGCGAGTCGAGCGGCGAGTGCGCATTCCGGCGGTGTTGTGTTCGTCCGAAGTGCTGCATCCGCGAGTCTGGCATGCGGCACGAGAGACACTCGGCTGCAGATTGCTCGACTATTACGGCCAGGCCGAGCGCGTGGCCTTCGCCTACGCGACCGCGCAGAGCGAATATCGATTCCTGCCGGGCTATGCCCACGTGGAATTCGAGCCCGCCGGCGTGGAAGGGGATTGCCGGTTGTACGAGGTCGTCGGCACGCCGCTGTGGAATCGATCGATGGCGTTGATTCGTTATCGCACCGGCGACCTGATCCGCGTGCCGGCGGCATGGGGCGAGCACGAACTGGAGGAGCTGGCGCTGGGCTTGAGAACGTTCACCGGCGTGCTGGGCCGTGACAGCGACATCCTGATCACGCCGGAAGGTGTGAAGGTGACGGGCATCAGTCACTTCCAGCGCGACGTGGCCAACATCGTGCGCATCCAGGTAATTCAGGAAAGCGCGGCCCAAGTCGTGATTCTGGTGTTGCCGATGAAGGAGTACAGCGAGCGCGACCGCGACCGCCTGATGCACAACGCCCGCGAGAAGTTGCCAAGGAGTATGCACGTCGAGATTCGCAGCGTGACCGCGCTGGAGCGCACGGCCCGCGGCAAGACGCCTTTCGTCATTCATCGGCCGCCGGTGAAGGAGCTGCTGAACAATACGCGTGCCCACGGAAATATCGCGTGAGGCTCGAGCCATGAGTTTGAAGTGGAAGCTGCATCGTCTGTCGGCGATGAGCGGGTGGGAAGTCGGTTACCGGGTCAAGCAACGGGTCCAGGCGAGCGTCGAGCAGTTCGGCCTGCATTCCGCCGCGCCTCCGCCGCCCGCACCGGAAAGAACGGGCGCGCCGTGGGTTGCAACGCTGCCGACGGCATTCAACGTCGACAAATATCGCCGCGCCGCCGATGACATTCTCGACGGCCGCTTTCCTGTCTTCGCGATGTCGGCGGCTGCGCTGGGATTTCCGCCGCAGTGGAATCGCGATCCGAAAACGGGCAAGCAAGCGCCGCTGCAATTCGGCAAGACCCTGAACTATCGCGACGAGAAGCTGGTCGGCGATATCAAGTACCTGTGGGAGCCCAGCCGCCATGCGCAGCTCGTGACACTGGCGCAGGCCTGGCACCTGACGCGCGACGACAAATATGCCGAGGGCTGCCGCACGCTGCTCGCATCGTGGTTCGATCAATGTCCCTATCCGTCGGGCGTGCATTGGACCAGCAGTCTGGAACATTCGATTCGTCTGGTGAACTGGTCGTTCGCCTGGCATTTGCTGGGCGGCGATAGCTCGCCGATCTTCGAAGGCTCGGAGGGCGAGGTCTTCAAGCAGCGCTGGCTGACCAGCGTGTATCAGCATTGCCATTTCATCGCCGGCCATTTCTCGCGTTACTCTTCCGCGAACAATCATCTGCTCGGCGAACTGATGGGACTGTTCGTCGCTTCACTGACATGGCCGCTGTGGAAACGCAGCCGGCGCTGGAAGAACCTGGCGCAACGCGAGCTCGAAGAGGAGATGCTGCTGCAGAACGCCGAGGACGGCGTCAATCGCGAGCAGGCAAACTGGTACCACCACGAAGTCGCCGACATGATGGCGGTCGCCGGCCTGATCGCCCGGGCCAATGGCTGCGATTTCAGCACGGCTTACTGGCATCGCTTGCGAGCGATGCTTCAATACATTGCGAGCATCATGGATGGCGGCGGATCCGTGCCGAACTTCGGCGACGCCGACGATGCCGTCATCGCCAGGCTCGATCCGGAGGTGGGCGACGTCTATCGGTCGCTGCTCGCGACCGGGGCGGTTTTATTCGATTCGGCGGAGTTCAAATTCAAGGCGAACGCCGGTCACGACAGCCAGGACGTCGACGATAAGACGCGCTGGCTGCTGGGCGACGCTGCGGCGGCCCGATTCCAGGCCATCGACATGTCGCGCGTGTCGCTGCCCATTCGCAAGGATTTCCCCAACGCCGGCTATTACATTCTCGGCGACCGCTTCGAAACGAATCGGGAAGTGCGCATCGTCGCCGATGCCGGCCCGCTGGGATATTTGTCGATCGCCGCGCACGGTCACGCCGATGCCTTGTCATTCACGCTGAGCGTCGGCGGCCAGGAGATATTGATCGATCCCGGCACTTACGCCTACCACACGCAACGGGCGTGGCGCGATTATTTCAAAGGCACCTCGGCGCACAACACCCTGCGGGTCGATGGGGTCGATCAGTCGGTCAGCGGCGGCAATTTCCTGTGGGTCAAGCATGCCCAGGCGCACTTGATCGCCCTCGAGCGTACGCCACTGGTCGATCGCTGGGTCGCCAGTCACGATGGCTACGGGCGGCTCAAACATCCAGTGACTCATCGCCGCGAGATCCAATTCGAAAAGCAGCAATCGCGACTGCAGGTCACCGACGAGTTGCTCGGCAACGGTCCGCATCGGATCGAGATGTTCTGGCACTTCGCGGAAGCGTGCGCCGTCGTGGCGAACGGCCGGGACGTCCGCGTGTCCTGCGGCGACGTGTTGATATCGATGACGCTGCCCGAACAGCTGCGCTGCAATGTTCATCGCGGTGTCGAGCGTCCCGAGCCCACCGGTTGGATATCGCGCAGTTTCGACGTCAAAGTGCCGACGACCACGCTGATCGCCACCGGTCACGTCGATGGCGCAGCCCGGCTGGTCACCCGATTCAATATCGACTTCAAGAGCTGAGGCGCGATAATGCCGCCCTAACGTTAGGGGGCAGTATGAGCCTGGCCGATAGACAAACCTCGAGCGACGTCATGATGATCCGGCCGGTGGCTTTCGCCGGCAATCCTCAGACCCGCGCGTCCAACGCCTTCCAACAGGTCGATTCCGGCACTGAGGATGCGGCCAATCAGGCCGCGGCGTTGCGCGAGTTCGATGGTCTCGCTGCCGCGCTGGAAAAGGCGGGCGTAACCGTGCACAGGTTCGATGACACGCCCGAGCCGCACACGCCGGACTCGATCTTCCCGAACAATTGGGTGAGCTTTCATGCCGACGGCACGGTCGTGCTGTACCCCATGCTCGCCGAGAACCGTCGGCTCGAACGACGGCTGGACCTGATCGAAGCGTTGAGCGCGAAGCATGGCTTTCATGCGTCCCGGGTCATCGACCTGACCCGGCACGAACAGACCGGCCGCTATCTCGAGGGAACGGGCAGCCTGGTGCTCGATCGCATTCATCGCGTGGCTTATGCCTGCGTTTCCCCGCGCACCGATCTGGATGTGCTCGGCGATTTCGCGCAACAGCTCGATTACGACATCGTCGCGTTCGAGGCGCACGACGCCAGCGGCAAGGCCATCTATCACACCAATGTACTCATGTCCGTTGGCGAACGGTTTGCCGCCGTCTGCCTGAGCGCCATTCGGGAAGATGAACGCGACGGCGTGCTGAGCCAGTTGCGTGGCACGGGGCGGGCGGTCGTGGATCTGACGCTCGAACAGATGAATTCATTCGCCGGCAACATGCTGGAACTGGGCTCCTCGCTCACCGGCAGCGTGGTCGCCATGTCGCAGCAGGCGCTCGACGCCTTGACGGCCGAGCAGCGAGCAACGCTGGAATCGAGCTCGGGCCCGATTGTCGCCGCGTCCATCCCGACCATCGAGAAGCTGGGCGGCGGCAGCGTCCGCTGCATGCTCGCCGAGCTGCATCTGCCCAAGAAGAAACGCATATAATTTCGCCAAATGTTGGAACTTGGCGTCAAAACCCTGCTGGCCTACCTGCTGGGCTCGCTGATCGGCAGCTTGCTGGTCGGCCAGCTGCGCGGCGGTGTGGACATTCGTAAGCTCGGCAGCGGCAATGCCGGCGGCACCAATGCTTTGCGCACCC
This sequence comes from Steroidobacter agaridevorans, assembly GCF_009932555.1. Classification (GTDB taxonomy): domain Bacteria; phylum Pseudomonadota; class Gammaproteobacteria; order Steroidobacterales; family Steroidobacteraceae; genus Steroidobacter; species Steroidobacter agaridevorans. Next base: position 55,635 of record NZ_BLJO01000011.1, on the reverse strand, counting down.
AGGGCTGGTCGTTCGCGCTGTGGGTCATGATCATCGATATCGGCAAGGGCTGGCTCGCGGCCGGCTTGCTGGCGCCGATGAATCTGCCGGGCATTGGCATCGATCCACAGGTCGAGCGCGACTGGCTGGCAGTGGCCTGCGCGGCGGCGGTCGTCGTTGGCCACGTTTATCCGGTCTGGTATGGATTCCGCGGCGGCAAGGGGGCGGCGACGTTGATCGGCGTGCTCATCGGACTGAAGCCCGTCGCCATTCTGCCCGTGTTCGGGGTATGGCTCGCGGCCGTGATGCTGACCGGGTTCGTCGGTCTCGGCACCATGCTGGCCGTCGCGTCCTTTCCTATTTATCTGGCGATCACCGAGGCCGAGCCGTCGACCGCTGTGCTGGTGTTCGGCGCCGTGATGACTCTGTTCGTTTGTTACACCCATCGCGGCAACATCGAACGCATGCGTGCCGGCACCGAAAACCGGGCCCGGCGCCTCTGGCTGCTGCGCCCCCGCTGATCGCAACGATGCCCACCAGCAGCAAGGCCCAGACCCCCAAGACTCAAGCCCAGGCACGCCGGCAGCGGCTGCTCGCCATGCTGGCGGAGGGCTCGTTCTATTCCGGCGAACAACTGGCGAAGAAGCTGAAGATTTCGCGCGGCGGCGTCTGGAAGCTGATGAACTCGCTCAAGGCGCTGGGCGTCGACATCGAATCGGTGGCTCGCCAGGGTTATCGATTGCCGCGCGCCATCGATCTGCTCGACAAGGAAGCTATCGTTGCTTCGTTACCCGCCGCGACTCGTTCGCAGCTCGAGCGGGCGGACGTGCTGCTGACCGTCGATTCGACGAATCGGTTCGTCGCCGAGTTGTCGCCGCCGCAAGCCGGACATTTCCAGCTCTGCACGGCTGAGGTGCAGAACGCCGGTCGCGGCCGGCGCGGTCGCAGTTGGATCGCGCCGTTCGGCAGTGGCGTCTGCATGTCATTGGGCTGGCAATTCACAGAGGCGCCGCCGACCTTTTCGGCGCTCAGTCTCGCGGTCGGCGTGGCGGTGGTGAAGGCCTTCAGGCGCCTGGGCATCGAAGGCGTCGGTTTGAAGTGGCCCAACGATCTGCAATGGCAAGGCCGCAAGCTCGGCGGCATCCTCATCGAGATGCGCGGCGAATCGGCCGGTCCGGCGCAAGTCATCATCGGCATCGGCATCAACATGCATATGCCGGCGGCGATCCGCATGCAGCTCGCCGAGCGCGAGGCCGCTTTGATCGCCGACATTCACGAGATCATGCGCGAGAAAACGCCGACCCGGAATGTGTTGATCGGCGCGCTCGCTACCGAGCTGCTGGCCATGTTGCAGACGTTCACGGTGAGCGGCTTCGCGCCGTTCAAAGATGAATGGCATGAGCTCGACACGCTGGCCAATGCTCCGGTCAAGGTCATGAGCGGCTCGCAAATTACGATGGGGTTTGCGCGCGGCGTCGAAGCGGACGGCACATTGCTGGTCGATGTCGATGGCGAGCTGCGCAAGTTTGTTTCGGGTGAAGTCAGTTTGCGCGCCGTGAAGGGCTGATCGCGATGCTGCTGCTCATCGACATCGGCAATACACGCATCAAATGGGCGCGCTTCGATGAGCGGGGCATGGGCCCGCAGTCCGCCGCGGTGCATTCGAACTGGACGCCGGATGATTTCGTTCAGCAGATTCTAAGCTCGGGTCCGCGAGCCGAGCGTGTGTGGATCGCCAATGTCGGCGGCAAGCGCCTGGGCGAGCTGGCGCACACGGCAGTCGCGACAACATGGCGGATCGAGCCTCGATTCGTTCATTCGCCGGCTGCGCAGGCCGGCATTCGCAATGCCTATCCGGAGCCGGCCAAGCTGGGCGTAGATCGATGGTTGTGCCTGTTGGGCGGGCGGGCGCTCGAGCCGCGGTCGCTGTGCGTGGTCAGCGTTGGAACGGCCATGACCATCGACGGACTCGATGCCGGTGGCCAGCATCTGGGCGGTGTGATCGTGCCCGGCCCGGAGCTGATGGTGTCCAGTCTGTTGAAGAACACCAGTGATATTGCCCAGCGCGCAGCGGGCGGTCAGGCCCGGGAAGCATTGTTTGCCGACAACACCTTGGGCGCGATTCAGCAAGGAGCCATCCAGGCGCTCGCGGCCCTGACCGAGCGCGCCATGGAAACTCTCGAACAGCAGCTCGGCGAGCCGCCAGTGCTGCTGCTCACCGGTGGCGCAGCCGCCCGGCTGCAGGGGTCAATCCGTTCGCCCGGCAGAGAAATTCCCGACCTGGTGCTGCGAGGTCTGGCGGTCGTCGCTGCGTTACCTGAATCATCCGCCGCCTGATCCCGCCGGGCACGGTGATGCGGGAGCCTTCGTGTATCATCCGGCTCGATCGAGGCGGAGAGCAATTTGAGGACGCTGGGATGGCCGAATCGAGATTCCGACGACTGACCGCGGGTTCGGCGCTGCTGGCGCTGGGCTGGTGGCCGCTGTCGGTGCTCGCGGCTGACGTGCAGGCCGGCAAGGCCGCCTCCCAGGCCAAATGCATCGAATGCCACGAGGCCGACGACTGGGAAGGCGAAAGCGTGGCCTCGCTGGAAAGCCTGATCGGCGATATCGTCGCCGGCAAGGTGAAGCATCGGAAGCCGCTGCAATTGACGCCGGCCGAAGTGGCGGACATTGCCGCGTATTGGGGCCAGAGCAGCCAGAAGGGTAAGAAGCGGCGCTAGCCGCTCGATATAACTACTGCATGCGCGCGTTCTGTCTGCTGTTGCTGCTGGTCAACGCCCTGTATTTCATCTGGTCCCAAGTGATCGATGTGCAGGTCAGCAGCCTCGATCGCGTGCCGATTCGCATAGCCGCTCCGCCGCCTCGCATCGTGCTGGCGAAAGAAGCGCAGAACGAGCCGGCCGAGCAGCCACAGCCCGAAGAAGAGGAAGAGCGCGTCGCCGATCTGCGCGACATCACGCCGCCTCAAGTTGCGCCGCTCGAATCGCCGACCACCGTGCAGCGGCCCCCATCCGCGCCTGAACAGACGACGCGTGAAGATGCGCTGACCTGCAGCAGCGTCGGCCCGTTCGCCGATCTGGGTCAGGCCTCGCAAGCACAAGCCACTCTGCGCAGTCTGGGATTCGCGCCACGTCAGCGGGTGGAGCAGGGCGAGCTGTGGACCGGCTATTGGGTCAGCGTTCGCGACCTCGCGACGCGCGAGGCCGCCGAGGATGCACTCAAAACGCTCAACGCCAACGGCATCACGGATGTTTATTTGATGCCGGGGTCGGATCCGCCGAACGTGCTGTCGCTGGGCGTGTTCTCCGATTATCAGCGCGCGCAGCGCCGCTCCGAAGAAGTGAAAGCGATCGGTCTGAATCCGCAGATCAGCGATCGCAAGCGCGCCGGCTCGGTGTTCTGGATCGATGTGGATCTGAAGGAGCCGGGCCAGACCATCGACACCAGTGTGTTCCAGGTTGGCCAGAGCCGTATTCTGCGCCTGGAATTGCGCGGCTGCCCGCAGTCGGGCTGATCTTCAATAACCGCTCTGCTCGCAGCACTTCGCGAGCTGGTCGTCGTCGCTGGCGGAGCGGGCACAGGCAATGCCGGCTCGATCGGCGCGCCAGTCGCCCCATTCGGCGTCGCCGCCGCCGAACAAATCCTTTAATTCTTTGCCGGCGCCGGCCAGGTACGCTTCGCTGCCGCTGCAATAGCGGGCGATCAAGCCGCCGGCGAGACAGTGTTGTCTCTTATCGGGCAGATTCGACGGCACCTTCTCCTTCACGACGGCTTCCATACATCCGTACGAGGATGTCGCCGGTCGCGGCGGGCGGTTGGGTACGGTTGCGCACGCCGCGAGAGTAATCAGCGCCAGTGCAAGAGTCGTCATGCGGATACTCATGGTCCGAGTATCCGCAATCGTCAGCGACCGAGAAAGCCCGCGAGCGTCGTTTGCAGCAAGGCGCGATCGATGGGCTTGGACAAATAGCCATCCATGCCTGCCGCCTTGCATTCCTCGTCCGCGCCTTTCATGGCGTGCGCGGTCAAGGCAATGATAGGAGTGCGCTTGCCGTCGTTCTCGACCTTGCGAATCTCGCGCGTGGCTTCGTAGCCATCGAGGTCCGGCATCTGGCAATCCATCAGGATCAAATCGTAGTTGCCCGACTGCCAGGCATCGACCGCGGCTCGTCCGGTGTCGACGACATCGACTCGATAGTTGAGCTTTTCGAGCAGCCGCACCGCGACCTTCTGATTCACGATGTTGTCGTCGGCCAGCAGGATGTGAGCTTTTTTCTCGTTGCACCCCGCCGAGTGCAGCCGTTCACCGGTGATGATGGGCTGCGACCGGAGGTGCCACACCTCGGGCTGCTGAGCCAGCACGAGCTGCAAGGTCTTGATCAGATCCCGCTGCGTGACCGGCTTGAGCAGATACCCGCCGAAACCGAGCTCGGCAAAGTTGCGGCTGTCTTCGCGCTGTCCGGAAGAGGTCAGCAGGATCAAGCGAGTCGCTTTCAACTGCGGATCCGCGACGATCTTGCGGCCCAGCTCGGCGCCATTGCAGCCGGGCATTTGATAGTCCAGCAGCGCAGCGTCGAACGGCGCGCCCTTCGCATGCGCCTCGCGCATCCGCTTGATCGCTTCGGCCGCATTGCTCGCCACGTCCGGCTCGACGCCGCAGATCTCCAGCTGGTTCGTGAGCACTTTGCGATTGGTGGCGTTGTCATCGACGATCAACACGCGCTTGCCGCGGATCGCCGTCGTCAGCACCGAGAATGCGCCGGTCACCGGATGACCTTTCCTGAAGCGCGCGGTGAACCAGAATGTCGAGCCCACGCCTTCGCGGCTCGTGACACCGACGTCGCCGCCCATCAGATCGACCAGTCGCCGCACGATGGACAATCCCAGGCCCGTGCCGCCGAAGCGCCGGGTCATGGACGAGTCGACCTGAGTGAACGGCGAGAACAGCGCCTTGATCCGATCGGCGGGAATGCCGATGCCGGTGTCGCGCACCTCGCACCGGACGAACACACCTTGCGCATCGTTCGAGAGCACGCTCAGCGCCAGCGAGACTTCGCCGCACTCGGTGAATTTCACGGCGTTGCCGCCGAGATTCAACAGGATCTGCCGGACACGTCCGGCGTCGCCCTGGACGGCCGCGGGCAGGTCCGGATCGATCTGCAATGTGACTTCCAGGCCCTTGGCATGCGCTTGCACCGACAGCAGGCGGGCCACGTCTTCGAGCGTGTCGCGCAGGTCCATGTCAGCGGCTTCGAGCTCGAGCTTGCCGGCTTCGACTTTGGAGAAGTCCAGAATGTCGTTGATCACGGTCAGCAGCGCGCTGCCGCTGTCCTTGATGGTCTGCACGTAGTCGCGCTGAATCGTATCGAGCCGCGTGTCGAGCAGCAGATCGGTCATGCCGAGCACGCCGTTCATGGGTGTGCGGATCTCATGACTCATGTTGGCGAGGAATTCGCTCTTCGCTTTGTTGGCCGCGCTCGCGCTGGCCGCCGACTCGGTCGCCCGTTTCGTGGCGTCGGCCAGTCGGCTGTTGCTGGTTGCCAGCTCGTGCGTACGGGCCGCGACGCGTTGTTCCAATTCATCGCGTGCGCGCAACAACTCGGCGTCGCGCCCTTCGATCTGTCCCAGCATGTCGTTGAACGCGACGATCAGCCGGCCGATCTCGTCGTTGTTATGAACGTGCACGCGCAGGCTGTAGTCGCGGGAGCGAGTGACGCATTCGGCCGCTTGTGACAGAGCAAGAATCGGCTTGGAGATGAAGCGCTGCATGCCCAGCGCCGCCAGGCTGGCGAATCCCAGCGCGCCGACGATCACCACCGCCAGCAGCAGGATGCGCTGGACTATGCCCTCGTTCAGCTCGTTGCGATTGGCCCAGAGGTGCACCGAGCCGATGGTGCCGTCGAGCACGATGTCGGCGTGCACATGGACGAACTGCTCGCGGTCGGCGGCGCCGCTGAGGTCGCGGCCGAAACGGGCCAGCACGCCGCCGTGCGCGTAGTGAATCTCCGCCGCGACGATCGAGGAGTCGGCGCTCAACGCGGACAACGATCGGGTCGCGGCGTCACGATCGTCGAAGGCCACTGCGGCTTCGCTGTCGCGTGCCGTGATGTTCGCCTGCGTTTCCAGCCGGCGCCACATCTCCTTCTGATCGGTGCGATAGTCGGCGATGGTCAGCACCAGGCCGGCGAGCAGCAGCGCCATGCCGCTGACCAGGATCGCGAGCAGCGTGAGCTTGCCGCCGATCGGCAGCCGTTCGAACCACTGCTTCACTCTCATCGCGGCCCCCGCTGCACGTCGGCGGCCAGTTTCAACAGATCGGAGCTGATGCGCAGGCCGGCCTGCTGTGCGCTCTGCACGTTGATGGCGAAGCGCAGCCGGTGATTCTCGGTGAACAAGCCGATCATTCCGCCTCGGGCAGTGAAGTCGGCGGCGTCGCTGATAGTAAGGACGGCCTCTTCGACAGGCAGCCGGTAACCGGCGACCCTCGATGCTTCGATATATAGAGCGTCGCACGCATTCGCAGCCAGCCTCTCGTCCATCTTCAGCGCCGCCAGCGGGCGGGCGCCGACACGCTTGTTGGCGATGCCGGCGCTCAACGCGGTGTACACACCGTCGCCGCCGACGAAGCAAATCGTCAGGTTGCCGGTGGCTTCAGGGTCGGGCCAGGTGACGAATTTGACGAAGTTGAACACGTAGGCGGCTTTGAACTGATCTTCGCGTTGAGTGGCTGCATCGGCGCGAGCGCTGGCGGTAGCAACCGTGAGCGCTACAAGCATCGCGACGATGTGCAGAAGGCAATTCATTTGGATCGAATCTTCGGGCGTCGGTTCGTGCGTCGGTGGCGCACTCAATTCAATCTTCGATGCAGTTCACTCATTACGGTGCATTGTGCGTGAGTCATCGGCCGCATGCCCGCGACGGAGTGCTACTCGGCTCTCACTTTGCTGCATTTGCGAAGCGCCTGCCCGCTACTTAAGGAGAAGTCTTATGAACAGCGCAGTCGGGCGCGCCGAAGATCGCACTCATCGAAGCTAGCGAAGCGGTACTGCGGCTGTACTTGCAGCGATCCTGCGGTGATGAGAATTAACTTAAGTTATTTCGTGCGCGCGTTGCTGAGCGCCGGCGCGGCGACGTTGGCGTGCGCCAGCGCCGTTGCCGACGGCCGCGATCTCGATGCGCTCAGCCTCGAGCAGCTGATGGACATGAACGTGCACGTGGTCTACGGCGCTTCGAAATACGAGCAGCGCGTGACGCAGGCGCCGTCGTCGATCAGCATCGTGACCGCCGAAGACATCCGCCGTTTCGGCTACACGGATCTGGTCGACGTCCTGCGCGGCGTTCGGGGTTTGTACGCGACCGACGACCGCAATTACACCTATCTGGGTGTGCGCGGCTTCCTACGACCCGGCGATTACGACACCCGCGTGCTGGTGCTGATCGACGGCCATCGCCTCAACGACAACGTCTATGACAGCGGCTCGGTGGGGCGCGACTCCATGCTCGATGCGGAGCTGATCGAGCGGGTCGAAGTCATTCGCGGCCCGAGCTCATCGCTCTATGGCAGCAGCGCATTCTTCGGTGTGATCAACGTGATCACCAAGCGTGGCCGCGGCGTCGACGGCGGCGAGATCGAGGCCAACACGGCCAGTTACGATACCCACAGGGCGCGGGCGACTTACGGTAAGACGTTCGATAGCGGCGTCGACTGGCTGGTGTCGATGTCGCATTACGCCAGCGACGGCATGAATTTCTACTATCCCGAGTTCGATCAGCGCACCAGCGACAATGCGCGGGCCGCCAACGATGGCTTCGCCGCTGACCGCGATGACGAAAAGGCCTCGAAATTCTTCAGCAGCCTGCGCTATGGCGATTTCGCCGCCTCACTGTATCTGAGCGATCGTCACAAGCAGATTCCGACGGCGTCGTTCGACACGATATTCGACGATCCGCGCGCCATGACCGATGACATGCGCGGCTACCTGGAGCTGAGCTACAAGCGCGCATTGACCGAGCGCGCCAGCTTGAATGTGCGCGCCTCGTACGATTCGTACCAGTACGAGGGCGACTTCCCCATGAATTACGCATTGCTCGGCGAGGGCGACTACGAAGCGATCGCGCGCGACGAAATGCGGGGAGAGTGGCTGAACAGCGAGGTGCAGCTCACTCTGCTGCCGACCGATCGTTACACCATCATCGTTGGCGCCGAGTATCGCACCAGCTTGCGCGAGTACCAGGCGGCGTACGATGTGATCGAGCCGCGCTTCTATTATCTAGACCGGGATGACACGAGCTCGGTGCTCGGTTTGTTCGGCCAGGTCGAAGCGAAGTTGCGTGACGATTTCAGTCTCACCGCAGGCTTGCGTTACGACCACTATGGGCAGACCTTTGGCGGCACTGCCAATCCCCGGCTCGCCGCAATCTATAATCCATTGCCGAATTCGGCCATCAAGGCGCTGTATGGCGAAGCGTTCCGTGCGCCGAATCCATACGAGGCTCATTACAACCCGGAGCAGGCCAACCGCCCACCGCTGCGCCCGGAAACGATCGACACCTATGAGCTGGTGTACGAGCATTACTTCAACTCGACGTATCGGTTGAGCTTGTCGGGCTATCAGTACCAGATCGATGGCCTGATCACACTCGCGGAGACGGAGAGCGGCGAGCCCTACTATGACAACCTCGAGGATGTGCATGCCCGCGGTGTCGAGCTGGAGCTGGAAGGCTCTTATGACAATGGCACCGTCCTGCGCGGCAGTTGGTCGGTTCAGCGCGCCAAGGACACCGCCACCGGTCTGGAGCTGACGAATTCACCGCGCCAGCTCGGCAAGCTGAGTGCTTCCACACCGATCCTGAACAGCAAGGTCTTCGCGAATCTCGAGCTGCAATACAACAGCGAGACCGTGACGCTCGCGAGGACCCACAGTCCTTCTTACTGGATCACGAACTTCACGTTGAACAGCCACGATCGCTGGTCGAAAGTGGAGCTGACGGCGGGCATCTACAACGCCTTCGACGAGGAACGCCTGTTCCCCGGTTCCGAAGAGCACGCACAAACGCTACTTCAGCAGCAGGGCCGCACTTACGGTGCGGAAGTCATCGTCAGATTCTGATCCGCGCCATTGTTCCAGCGGTCGACGAACATCAACTCGCTCAAGGGGCGAGCCTTGGCCCAGCCGGTCAACTCGAGCATCGGACCGGGATAGAAAGCTTCGACATGACCGAGGCACAGCACGGCAATCGGCAAGCTGCCGTCGGGCATGTGGAGCACCTGTGCCAGCGCGAGCGGATCGAACAGCGAGACCCAGCCCATGCCGATACCTTCTGCGCGCGCCGCCAGCCACAAGTTTTGAATTGCACACGACACCGAGGCCAGATCCATCTCCGGCAGTGTGCGGCGGCCGAAGACATATTGCTCGCGTCCTTCGCAGAGCGCGGCGATCAGCAACTCGCCGCATTCGAGCACGCCTTGCACCTTCAGGCGCATGAACTCATCGGCTCGGACACCCAGCGCCGCCGCGGTTCGATGACGCTCTTCTTCGACCAGGCCATGGATCTGCTCGCGCAGGGCGCGCTCGGTGATACGAATGAAACGCCAGGGCTGCATCAATCCGACGCTGGGCGCGCAGTGTGCGGCGTTCAACAGCCGCTCCAAGGTCGCGGCGTCGACGGGATCCGATTTGAAATGGCGCATGTCGCGCCGCTCGGCGATGGCGCGATAGACGGCGGCGCGCTCGGCATCGCTGAAGCGAAGGGCGGACTCAGTCACGGGCAAGGGATCTCTGCTGACGGGATCCCGGAATCTTATCGCTTGCCGTGCGAAAGGTGATCGAATAACGCAACTCCTTGGTCGGCGGCACGTGATGCTGCCAACCCCAGCGGGCTTGATCGCGCAGGATGTACGCCGAGCGGGGCGCGAGTTCCAGCGCGAACACCTGCGATTTCTTCTCCGGCGACCACGGATACGGGCGGAAGCGCAGCCGGGCCGTGCCCGCGAGCGAGATGCCCACGACCACCTCGAAGTCGGGCACATCGCGATGCCAGCCGAGCGGTGTGCCCGGCTGATATTCAGCAATCAATGCTTGCACGAAGTTTTCCGGACGTACATCGGCCCACTGGGCGGCGCGTGCGCGCAAAGGCGTCAGGAATTCTGGAATCGGCGGCGCAGGCTTCGACTGCAGATGAGTGAAGTCATACGAGAAGCCGTAGTTCACGGTCCGCCGGCGGGCGGTGTATTGCCGATACTGCGATTCTTTTAACGCCAGCCGTTGAATCTCGGACAGCAACTGCCGCTCCTCATCGACCGTGATGAAGTCTTCTCGGTAGCTCAGCCCGGGCGGTAACGCTTGCGGAAAGATCTCGGCCTGTTTCATTCCCCTCATAGTAGGGGCCGTGGCGGGAAAATAAACCACACGCCTCCGGCGCGCTCCCGAACCCTTTCTTAAGATTCGCCTTGTCCGTGCCCGGCAGGGGAACCGCGCCGGAGTTGCGCATCTTATGTGAATGCGAAGCGCGGCCATTCTCGATACCGTGTTTGTGCACGCGCGTCAGCGCCCCCGCCGAAGCAGATCCGAAGGTGCAGCCCTTGTGAGCATTGATCTTCCCGCTGCCGATGACTGGTCCGGGCCTCGATCGCTTCTGGCCGGCAACGCGCAGTGTGGATCGAAGGGCACGCTACGCCGCCGAGGGTTGGGCCGTTTGCTCGGCGAATGCGCGCTGATGACGGAGTTGTTTCATCGCTTGCAGCGAGTTGCGCCTACCGGCGTCAGCGTGCTGCTCACGGGAGAGAGCGGCACCGGCAAAGAGTTGGTCGCGGAGACCATACATTCTCTGAGCGCCGGTCGCGAAGAGCCGTTCGTCGCTGTGAACTGCGGAGCCATTCCCGCGACCTTGGTGGAAGCCGAGCTGTTCGGTTACGAGCGCGGCAGTTTCACTGGAGCGGTCCGCTCGCAAGCAGGATATTTCGAACGGGCCGGCCGTGGCACGTTGTTTCTGGACGAGGCCGGCGAAATGCCGCCCGAGATGCAAGTGAAGCTGTTGCGTGCGCTCGAATCGCGACGCTTCTATCGAGTGGGTGGCGAGCGAGATATTCCGCTGCAAGCCAGAGTAGTCGCGGCCACCAATCAGGCGCTGGCCGAGAACCGGTTCCGGGCCGATTTGTTATATCGGCTCGCAGTATTCCACCTGCACATCCCGCCACTGCGCCGGCGTGGCGAGGACGTGTATTTGCTGGCGCAATGTTTTCTGGATCGTCTCAACGAAGCCGAAGGCTCGAACAAGGGCTTCTCCGTCGATTCGATGCGATATCTGCAGGAGCACAGCTGGCCCGGCAACGTTCGTGAGCTCTACAACACCGTGCAACGCGCGTTCATTCTCGCCGACGACGAGGTCGATCTGCGAGGCGCGTCGGAATACGGCGCCGATATCGCCGAACCCGGCGTAACGGCGGACTGCGCTGTGACTTTCCGCCAAGGAATGTCGCTCTCCGCCATCGAGCGCGTGGTGATCAAGGAAACGTTGCGACGCTGTTCGGGAAACAAGACGCGGACCGCTGCCGTGCTCGGCATCAGCGTCAAGACGCTTTATAACAAGCTCAACGAGTATCGCGCGCTCGATTGATCAGTGGAGCGGCTGCGCCAGCTCCTGATGCACCTGTTCGATGACGGTGGTCCAGTCGCCGGCGCTGGTCTGACGAAACAAGCGCATCGTCGGATACCACGGCGAATCGTCGCGCTCGAGCATCCAGCGCCAATCGGGGGCATGAGGCAGCAGCAGCCAGACTGGCAGCCCGAGTGCGCCGGCCAGATGCGCAGTCATCGTATCCACGGTGATGATCAGATCGAGCAGTTGCATGCGGGCGGCCATTTCCACGATATCTCGAGAAGCGATCGAGGCAGCCGGCAGCGCGCAGGTCGCCGGTGGAAATTGCAGGCTGAACCAGCGCACATCGCTCAACTTCGCCCATTGACGCAGCTCGGTCGCGCTCAGCGATCGTTTCGGATCCCATTCACCGGCCGACCAGCACACGCCGATGCGCCGGCGCAGCGACGCCCGCTTCGGCGCGGAGCCGGGTACATATATATAAGGCATGGGGCCGGGGAGCTCGTCCACGTCCAGCCGCAATGCATGCGGCAGTTCCATGATCTCGATGTCCACATCGTAATCGAGACTCGGATCGCCTTCGTGCAGCGGCAGGATCCGATCGATGCCGCGCACCGTTTGCAGCAGCTTGATCAACGCGGGCTGCACCCAGAGCGTGAGTTCGGCAGCACGCAGTCGCGGATGGGCGAGCAGACGCACGAATTGCAGCGTGTCGCCGAGTCCGTGATAACAGCGGACGAAGACGCGTCGGCCCGCCAGCCGCTCGCCATGCCAGACGAATTGCTGATGCCTGGGCAGGTGGCTACAGATCTCGCCGCGCCGGACGCGCTCTTCCAGGACGGCGTCGCTGATTGCCCAGGCTGAACCGAAATCGCCTCGGCTCATGGCTTCGTTCCAGGTGTTCACGGCCGGCTACCATAAGAAGGAATGGCCATGATCGCCGGCTGCCAGCCCGAGATGCCGGGCGACCGTCGCGCCCATGTCCGCGAAGCTGGCGCGTCGGCCCAAGGCATGACGCTGCACGCCGCCGTGCTTGAAGTTCGGGCCGAACGCGAGCACCGGCACACATTCGCGAGTGTGATCCGAGCCGCTCCAGGTCGGATCGCAACCATGATCGCCGGTGATGATGGCGAGGTCGCCGTCATCGAGCTGCTGCAGGAATTCGGGCAGGCGTGCATCGAACGCTTCCAACGCCGCTGCGTAACCCGGTACGTCGCGCCGGTGACCGTACAAGGTGTCGAAGTCGACGAGATTGACGAACATCAGCCCGCCCTGCCCAAGATGTCTCATCGCATCGAGGGCTTGATCGAACACCGCGTCGTTGTCCTTGCCTTTCAGCTCACGGCCGGTCGCCGTATGGCAGAACAGGTCGCCGATCTTCCCGACCGAGACCACTTCGCGCCGGGCGCCTTGCGCACGACTCAACAGCGTGGGGAACGGCGGCGGCACTCCATAGTCGCGACGATTCGAAGTTCGCCGATAACCATCGTGGGTCGTCACGAACGGTCGCGCGATCACTCTGCCGACGCGCATCTCGTCGAGCAGTTCGCGCGCAATCTTGCAGGTCCAATACAGGCGCTCCAGTCCGAAGCGCTGTTCGTGAGCGGCGATTTGAAACACGCTGTCGGCGGAGGTGTAACAGATCGGCCTGCCGGTGCGCACATGCTCGTCGCCCAACTCGTCGATGATCTGTGTGCCGGACGCATGTTTATTCCCGAGCACGCCGTCGAAGCCGCCGCGCTCGCATAGTTTGTCGATCAGCGACCGTGGGAAGCACGGCTCGGTGTGCGGGAAATAAGCCCATTCGAAATCGACCGGGCTGCCGGCGATCTCCCAATGTCCGGACTGCGAGTCTTTGCCTGTCGAGACTTCGGCGGCGGCGCCCGCATGACCGATTCGCCAGGCGGATATTTCAAGGCCCGGCGCCTCGATGCCGGTGGCTGCACGACAACACTCGCCCAGACCGAGGGCGGCGAGATTGGGCAGGTCCAAAGGCCCATGTCTGATACCACTGCGATCGGCATCGCCGCCGGCACATCGTTGCGCGATGTGACCCAAGGTGTCGGAGCCAACATCGCCGTAGCGATCGGCATCGGGGGCGCCGCCCACCCCCAGCGAGTCCAGCACGATGATGAATGCGCGGGTCATGCGACGGCCACTCTGTTGGTTACACGTGCATCGCTCGCCATGACGGGGGCGTAACGCTCGATCATCGATGCGCAGAACTCGGCGAATCGCTCCGGCTCGCGCGGCGCGCTGGTGTGATGGGGCAGGATGCCCAGGTGCTCGGGCGTGAAGCAGAAAGTCACGGTGACATCGAAGTCCTGCAGCGCCTGCATCTGCCGATCGAACCAGGCGAGCGCGTTCGGGCGGAAGCTGTCGGCCCATGACAGACCGGTGCGCAGATGACGCACGCCGAGACGTTTCAGCCAGGTCACTGCGTCATCGAGCCGAGGATCTTCGAAATGGAACCACTGACAGATGCCCATCGCAGGCGTGTGCTGCCCGAATCTTTCCAACGCCTGCTTCGGCGTGCCGTCCTCGCGCAGCAGGCCCATATGGAAATGTCTGTAATAGGACGAGCCTTCGGCTTCCCGATGGCGCGTCGTTGCGGGCCAGGCGCGGGGTAGATCGTAGAGGCTGTACCACTGAATGCGCGGTGCCTTGCCTATGAGTAGCGCGGCAGTTCGATCCACGCCCCATGCTTGCACCTCTTCGGCCCCGAAGCTCGAAACGCCGACCTCGGTGACCCAGACGGGCAGGGACGTTGCCGCGCGAATTTCCTCGATCTTCTGCGGCCATTCATCGATGCACCAGAGATTCCAGTCGAGCGGAAAGCCGTGCACCGCGACGACATCGACATGCTCGAGTACGCCGCGTCCGGCGAGATTCTGCAGAAAGGCCGGATCGATCGGCGACATGCCGCCGAGCACGCGGGGCAAGCGAGGGTTCGCTGAGCGAATCGCCTGACCCGCGAGGCACGCCATCTGTGCGAACTGTGGCCAACCGGGATCGACCTCCGGATCCCAATGCGATTTGTTATTCGGCTCATTCCAGATCATCGCGGCTTCGATCATGTCCGCACCTCGATACGAGCTGATTCACGGGCGACTGGCGTCGGCATGGCGGCGGAGCCTGGCGGCGTTTCGCCGAGCATCAGCATGGCGGCGCGATAGCCTTGCAATGTGCCGACATCGACATAAGCCTCGCCGGCCTTGATGCCGAGCGCTTCGCCGCCGTCCGCCAGGTAGGCATTGATCAAGGTTCCAAAGAACTCATCGCTTCGATTGCGTCGCTGCCAGAGCTCATGCAGTTCGTGCAGAACGGCGCCGGGCATCTTGAACGCACCCCAGATCCAGTGCGTGCCGGGATCCTGTTGTTTGACCCGGATCTCGACCACGTGCGATTGATCGTCCGCCAGCATGACGGCGTCGAATTGCTCCGGTCGCTCCACTGGAAACAGCAGGAACGACAGCTGGTCGTCAGGCAACGCGGCGAGGCCGTGATCTGGAAACCAGATGGTGTCCGGCAAGCCGATGGCGACAGTATCGTCGGGCGCCACCAGGGCACGCGCACGGAACACGGCATCGCATAGCCCGGCAGGTTGGGGCTGCACGACGTAAGCGAGGTCCGCGCCGCCGAACTGGCCGCCGAAGTACTCCAGAATGTCGGACTTGCCCGCGCCGATGACGAAACAGATCTTATCGGCGCCGCCACGGATCATCCGTTCCAGCAAATATTCGCTGACCGCACAAGGCCGCTGCGTGTCGTCCAACATGCGCGAGCCCACCGGCAGCAGCTCCTTGGAGAAGGCTAACGGTTGGATACGACTGCCACGGCCGGCTGCAGGAACGATGCCCCACATGGTCATGGCCTCGCTGCGTCGAAAGTCTGGTCATAATTTTGTGCCGATCCCTGCATGGCTCGCGGATGAAACGGCGAGCGAACCTCCTCCAGGTAATCAATCAGCTGCTTCGCGCGACGCAGGCTGGTGTGCTCATCCAAAGTACGTTCGCGCGCGGCGCGTCCGATCGCCTGTAGCTTCGCATCGCTCATATCCAGCGCCGTCAGCGTGTCGTCGGCGGTGCGGGCGACCAGCACCTGCTCGCCGGGTGTGTAGAAGTCATCCAGGCCGCACCATTCGTCGGAGAGCACCGCGGCTCCGCAGGCAGCGGCCTCGAACAATCGACCCGACGGGCACCAGCCCATGCGAGCCATCGGCTCGCGAGTGACATTCAACGTCAGGCGCGACGACGAGAAGAATGCCGCATGCTCCTGCGGCGGCAGGTGATAGACGAAATAGACGTTGTTGCTCCAGGGAAAGTGCTCCGGATACTGCGCGCCGCCTATCAGGAACTTGTCCCGAGGCCGCAGCCGCGCCGGCGCGACAAACAATTCTTCGAGCATGACCTGCCGGTCGGCGGAGTAGGTGCCCAGCCACGACAACATCGCTCGATATCGTTCCACCGGAGCGACCGGGTGATGAACGTCGGGATCGACATGGCCATACAACGCGCGGACGTGATGCGCGCACAGATCGCTTCGTAGTGCTTCCAGCGCAGCGCCACCGGTGTAGCTCAGCACCAGATCGAAATCGCCGAGACCGCGCCAGGGGATGTAAGGAACTTGCTTGCCGGAGCGCAAGGCATCCAGCGTGATCGGCGTGTCGAGGTCGTAGAACACCGCGAGCGGATGCTGAGCGTCGAGGATCGTGTCGGTCGCGGCCTGCGCGTCGAAGCAATACGACGAGACGATCGCCGTGTCACACTCAGCAAGCTCGCGGCGGACACGGCCCTCGATGGTGGACCAGTCCGAGTACAGCACGAGCTCGCTATCCCCCAATGACGGCGGCAGCGAAGGCCAGTCGCGACTCGCGGCGTAGTACGGCACGTCGCGTTCGAAGAACACGAACTCGTGTCCGAGAGACGCCAACGCCTTGCCGAGTCCACGCCACAGCGTGGCGTGGCCGTTGCCCCACGAGGAGCTGATGGTCAAACCGAAGATCGCAATTTTCATAGAGATGCCCGCTGGTTGATGGCATCGATGCGTGGGCCCCAGTCGTTCAGGCTCACGCGGCTGATCGACGCAGGACTGATCGCCAGTCGCCGATATACATCGACCGGCGCTTGCAGCCAGTACAGGAGCGCGGCACGAATCACTTCCGCGTGCGTCACCAGGATCATCGGCCGACCGGGAAAAGCCTCACGCAGTCGATGCAGATGGCGCAGCACTCGTGTCTGCACGTCCCTGATCCGCTCGCCCGCTGGGGTAGCTGCGCTGTCGCGCTGCTCGTTCCATCGCCGCCAGGCTGGATCTTGGGCAAGCTCGGCGAATGTTTGTCCTGACCAGTGCCCAAAGTCCAGTTCGTCAATGTCGCACGCCGTCACGAGCTCGCACTGACTGCGAGCGGCAATGGCTGCCGCAGTTTGTTGAGCGCGACGGCGCGGGCTCACCACGAGCAAGGCTTCCGGCGCTGGAGCGAGCATGCTTGCCATGGCTTCTGCTTCCCGGACTCCGACGGCGGCGAGCGGCGCGTCGACCGTGCGTCCCAGCAACATCTCATCCATGCGCTCGCACGTGGCGTGGCGCACGAACACGAGGTCGTTGGTCATGAGGTTGATCCTGAGTGGCCTTGCCGGCGATGAAGTCGAGCGTCAGCTGGCGCGCGACGTGATCGGTGAACTGCTGAGGCGGCGATTTCATGAAATAGCTCGACGGCCCTGTCAGTGCGCCGCCTACGCGACGATCGAGCGCGAGCTGCGCACAGCGTACGGCGTCGATCACCACGCCCGCGGAGTTCGGCGAGTCCCACACTTCGAGCTTCAACTCGATATTCAGCGGCGAGCCGCCGAATGCCGTGCCTTCCATGCGGATGTAGGCCCACTTCCTGTCGCTCAGCCACTCGACATGATCGCTCGGGCCGACATGGATGTTGCCCGGCGCCACGTCGATCTGACTGGTGACCGAGCGCGTCTTGGACAGCTTCTTCGAGACCAGTCGCTCCCGTTCCAGCATGTTCTTGAAATCGGCGTTGCCGCCGAAGTTGAGCTGGTATGTATGATCCAGACTCACGCCGCGCTCACGGAACAGATTGGCCAGCGCCCGATGCACGATGGTCGCGCCGACCTGGCTCTTGATGTCATCGCCGACCAGCGGCAGGCGCGCCACTTCGAAACGGCGCCGCCAGTCGGCATCCGAAGCGATGAACACTGGAATGCAATTGACGAACGCGCAGCCGGCTTCGAGGGCGCGCAACGCATACCATTCGGTCGCACGCTGCGAGCCCACCGGAAGATAGGAGACCAGAATCTGCGTGCCGCTGTCCCGCAGGACCTTCACAACATCCGCTTCCGCGGCACCCGACTCGATCAGCTCGTCTTCGAGATAGATGCCGATGCCGTCGAGCGTGCGGCCTCGCGCGACCTTGACGCCCAGCGCAGGCACCGGCGCGAATACTCGCGTGTTGTTGGGCGGAGCGAGCAACGCTTCCGACAGATCTTTGCCGACTTTGGGTGCGGTGATGTCGAATGCCGAGGTGATTCGGATGTCACGCACGTGGTAAGGCCCCACTCTGGCGTGCATCAAACCGGGGATGACCGCGTCGTCGTCGGCATCGTGGTAGTAGTGCAAGCCTTGCACGAAGGAAGATGCGCAGTTGCCGGCGCCGACGATGCCAACGTTCACTGTCTCAGCGTTCAATGCCGTCTCCCGCGAGGTGTGCCTGTCGCGAACGGTGATGCACGAATCATGCAAGGCTTCGGATCGACGAGAAGCGCGCCGCTCGACGCGTCGAAGCGTGTAGCCGCTCCGTAGCCATGTAACTTTTTTTCCCGGTCCGCTCTCTGCGAGCTGCTTTTTCGCTGCGTGTAACGATGTCGCAGCGGCGGCACGCTTGTTGCTACTTACCTCGATATATCGGCTCGCGATCGTGAGTCGTCACCGACCGCTGTCGAGGAACTCCTAGTGGGCAAGCTATGGACATCGGATGAAACCATCCAATTCTCCGGGCGCGGCGGCAATGGCCGCTGGTCCGGCGATGCACTCGTGCTGGTGACGGGCGGGGCGGGCTTCATCGGTTCGCACGTGGCCAATCTGCTTGCCGAAAGCGGCTCACGGGTGCGCGTGATCGATGCGCTCGACGCGCAAGTGCACGGCGAGGAGCCGGGCTTTCCCGCTCACCTGCATGCCGACGTCGAACGCGTCGAAGGCGACATTCGCGACCGCGAGACCTTGTCCGCAGCGCTGCAGGGCGTTACGCATGTCTGTCATCTGGCCGCCGCGGTCGGCGTCGGTCAAAGCATGTACGAGATCGAGCGCTACGTGGACATCAACAATCGCGGCACCGCCTTGCTGTTGGAAACGTTGATGGATCGTCCGTTGCAACGATTGGTGGTTGCTTCGAGCATGAGCGTGTATGGCGAAGGACTCTACCGGCAGCCCGGCGGTAACGGCTCACAGTACTGCGAGCCGCAGCTGCGATCGCGCGAGCAGCTGAGCGAAGGCCGTTGGGAGATCGAAACTGCCGAGGGCGAGCTCGAGCCGGTCGCGACTCCGGAAACCAAGCACGTCGCGCCGGCATCGGTGTACGCGTTGTCGAAATACGATCAGGAGCAGATGTGTCACATGTTCGGATCCGCCTATGGCGTGCCGACGGTGGCCCTGCGCTTCTTCAACGCTTACGGGCCGCATCAGGCGTTGTCGAATCCTTACACGGGCGTGCTCGCGATCTTCGCGTCACGCTGCCTCAACGGGAACTCGCCGTTGATCTTCGAGGACGGCATGCAACGGCGCGACTTCGTCAGCGTGCGCGACGTCGCCCATGCATGTCGGTTGGCGCTCACGACCCCGGCCATCGGTGAGACTTTCAACATTGGTTCCGGCGAGCCGCGCACCGTGCTGGAAGTCGCCAACAGCGTCATCGATGCGGTGAATGCGCCCGTCGATCCATTGGTCACGGGCAAGTACCGAATAGGGGATATCCGGCACTGCTTTGCAGATATCTCGAAAGCGGAGCGACTGCTGGGCTATCGGCCGCAAGTGAAGTTCGAGGACGGCCTGGTGGAATTGGCCGAATGGCTGGCGGGCACGTCGGCGAATGACAACTTCATGCGCGCCAGCGCCGAGCTCGACCGCAGAGGGCTGACGCTGTGACCGCCGCAGTGAAGAACGGGCAGCATGGCAGCGTCCTGATCACCGGTGGCGCCGGCTTCGTCGGCGTGAATCTCGCAGCGGATCTGCTGGCCAACGGCGAACGTGTGCGCATCCTCGATTCGCTGGCGCGTGCCGGCAGCGAACGAAACATCGAGTGGCTGCAGCGCCATCACCCCGGCCAGGTCGACTTTGTCGAAGCCGATGTGAGAACTCCCCAGGCAGTCGCAGCCGCGATGAGAGGCGTCGAGCATGTCGTCCATCTGGCAGCCCAGGTGGCTGTGACCGGCAGCCTGGCCAATCCGCTGTTCGATTTCGATGTGAATGCGTTCGGCACGCTGAATGTGCTGGAGGCGGCACGACGCGCCAGTCGCGCGCCATCGCTGATATTCACGTCGACCAACAAAGTGTATGGCGCACTCGACGACCTGCGAGTTCGAGCCGACGGGCAACGCTATATGCCGACGACTTTGCGCGTGCGCTCGCATGGCATCGATGAATCGCGCAACCTGGATTTTCACAGCCCCTATGGCTGCTCGAAGGGCGCGGCCGAGCAATATGTTCTGGACTATTCACGCAGCTTCGGGCTGCGCACGACGGTGTTTCGCATGAGCTGCATCTATGGCCCGCATCAGCACGGCAACGAAGATCAGGGCTGGGTTGCGCACATGGTCCGCAGCGCGCTGGCCGGCACACCCATCACGATCTATGGCGACGGCAAGCAAGTTCGCGATGTGCTGTTCGTCGAGGACCTCGTCGATGCCTTCAGACAGGCGCGACACCAGATCGACCGTCTGTCGGGGCGAGCGTTCAACATCGGCGGCGGCCCGGGCAACACGGTGAGCTTGCTGGAGCTGATCCGGCAGTTGGAACAATTGCTGGAACGACGCATCGAGCTGCGTTTCGAGCGCTGGCGCGTCGGCGACCAGCGTTACTACGTTTCCGATACCGGGCGATTCCAGTCGGCGACGGGCTGGCAGGCCCGCATTCCCGTGACAGAGGGCGTCGAGGCTTTGTGCGAGTGGCTGACTTCTTCCGAGTTGCATCCAGCGCAGCGGCGCCGGGCCGCGCAGACCGGCGTGCAACTGGGCGCTCCTGGGTAATCACATGAGGGGATCGCAGCACGCAGCCACATTGATTCGACCCATGACCACGCGCATCAGCGAGGTGAGGATGGCTGAGCCGGGCGCGAACCAGGTGCGTGTCATGCTGGAGGGCTGCGGCATCTGTGCTTCCAACCTGCCGGTGTGGGAAGGGCGTGAGTGGTTCAAATATCCGCTCGAGGCAGGTTCGCCAGGGCACGAGGGCTGGGGCATCGTCGATGCAGTCGGCGCCGGCGTCGACGATCTCGAGGTAGGGCAACGCGTCGCGCTGATGTCCGGCCACGCATATGCCGAGTACGACGTCGCCGCGCGTGACTGTGTCGTGCCCTTGCCGGAGGAACTGGACGGCGAGCCGTTTCCCGGCGAGCCGTTCGGCTGTGTGATGAATATTTTCGAGCGCAGTGACATTCACAGCGGCCAGACGGTCGCGGTCGTAGGGGGCGGTTTCATCGGTTTGATGCTGACACAGCTGGCGTCCGACGCCGGTGCGCACGTCGTGGTGCTGTCGCATCGGGAGTGGGCGTTGCAGCTCGCGCTGACGATGGAGGCGGAGGACATCATCGCCACGAAAGACGATGGCCACGATGCCGAGCGAGCCCTGCAGCTCACCAGCCACCGGGGCTTCGATCGGGTGATCGAGGTGTCGGGTGTGCAATCGGGTCTCGATCTCGCAAGCGACATTGCGGCCGAGCGCGCCCGACTCATCATCGCGGGCTATCACCAGGACGGGCCTCGCCAGGTGAATATGCAGCAGTGGAACTGGCGCGGCCTGGATGTCATCAATGCGCACGAGCGCTCCATGGATCGCTACGTCGACGGGGTGCAGAAGGCGATTCAAGCGGCGCTGGAAGGCCGGCTCGATCCGTTCCCGTTGTTGACGCATACCGTATCGCTGGGCTCGCTCGATCTCGGCTTCAAGCTGATGCGGGACCGCCCGGACGGTTTCGTCAAAGCGTTGCTGCTCAACGAGGGCGCTCCGTGAGCGCGCGCTTGCAAGTGCCGACCCAATCGGCGATCCCAGCATCGCGACTTGCTCATGCTCGGCCGCGGCTTGGATTCGTCGGCCTGGGATGGATCGGGCGCAAACGACTCGACGCGTTGACCGCCGACAGCAGCGCCATCGAAGTCGCCGCTCTGGTCGATAGCGATGCCGATCGGCTGCGCGCGGCCGCTGCTGTTCATCCAGACGCCTCTGTAAGTCCGGACGTCGATGAGTTGCTCGATGAAGATCTGGACGCGGTCGTGATCGCGACGCCGAATGGTCTACATGCCAATCAAGCCATCGCTTGTCTGGAGCGCGGATTGGCAGTGTTCTGCCAGAAGCCGCTCGCGACCACGCTAAGCGATGTACAGCGGGTGCTAGCGGCGGCCCGTGCTGCCGATCGTCTGCTCGGCATCGACTTCTGCTATCGCTACATCACCGGCATGCGCGAGTTGCGGCGTCGGCTGATGTCGGGCGAGATCGGCGAGGTGATCGCGATCAGCGCGGTTTTCCACAATGCGTACGGACCTGACAAGTCCTGGTGCAAGAGTCCCGCACTTGCCGGTGGCGGTTGTTTGCTGGACCTCGGCGTGCATTTGCTCGATCTGGCGCTGTGGGTACAGGGCATGCCGCCGACGGAGCGGGTGCGCAGCCGATTGTTCGCTCACGGGCAACCGGTGCAAGGCCGCGCCGGCGAGCTGGAGGACCTCGCTTATGCCGAGTTCATCCAGGCGAATGGCGCGATCGTGCGGCTGTGTTGCTCCTGGTATGCGCACATCGGCCAGCCGGCGCAAATCCGGATGGAAATCGCGGGCACGCGCGGCGGTGCTTCATGGCGCAACGTCGATGGCTCCTTCTATGACTTCGACGTTCATTTATTTCACGGCACGGAGCGCGAGCAACTCGGAACGTCGCGGGACGATTGGGGAACGCGGGCGCTGCGGGCATGGCTGCGGCAGTTGCATGTGAGCAAGCGCTTCGATGCCGAAGCCGAGAACATCGTTCGCAGCGCTGCCCTCATCGAGGAGGTCTATCGAGCATGAAGCTCCTGATGACAGCCGATGCGGTGGGCGGCGTGTGGACATATGCGCTCGACCTGTGCTCGGCTCTGTCAGGACACGGTGTCGATGTGGTGCTGGCGACCATGGGGCCGCGTCCGAGCGGCGAACAGCGCAACGCCGCCGCAGCGCTTGGCAACGTACAACTCGTGGAGTCGGACTATCGATTGGAATGGATGGCCGCTCCTTGGGCCGATGTCGATGCGGCGGGCGAATGGCTGCTCGACCTGGCTGCATCGAATGCAGTGGATGTCATCCACCTCAATGGCTACTCGCATGCAGCGCTGCCGTGGACACAACCCGTCGTTTGCGTGGCGCACTCGTGTGTATGGACCTGGTGGCAAGCGGTGTATGGCAGCTCGCCGCCGGCACGGTGGAACGAATATCGCGGCCGCGTCGCCACCGGGCTGAACAGCGCCGACATCGTGGTTGCTCCAACAGCGGCGTTTCTCGAGCAGCTCGCTGCATGTTATGCCTTTACGCCGCCGACCCGCGTTATCAGGAACGGACGAGCACCGCCTGCTTACAGTTGCAATGTCTCACGTGAGTCCATTGTGTTGGCGTGCGGGCGCCCCTGGGATGCTTCGAAGAACCTGTGCGTTCTCGACGATGCTGCTCGGAACGCGCGGTGGAGTGCATACGTCATCGGCAGCGTCACAGGGCCGGACGGTCAGGCTTTCACGCCATGCGCAGTCCGGGCTGTCGGCGCGCTGCCAAGTCTCGAAGTTCACAAGTGGATGCATCGGGCCAGCATATTCGTGCATCCCGCGCTTTATGAGCCGTTCGGCTTGGTCGTGGTCGAAGCGGCGAGCGCCGGATGCGTGCTCGTGCTCGCCGGCATCCCGACACTGCGCGAACTATGGAATGGTGCGGCTGTGTTCTTCGAACCGCGCGATGCCCGAAGCCTGCGCGCGAAGCTGGACACGCTCCTCGCCGATCCAGAGCGCCGACAAGAGCTGGCAACAGCGGCGAGAGTGCGGGCCAAGGACTACCGCATGGAGTCAACTGCGGCGGAATATCTGGAGACGTATCGAGCGCTACTTCACAAGCACGAGAATGGGGAGCGAACCGCCGCATGAACTTCGTCCTGTTCTATCACTCGCTGATCTCGGATTGGAATCACGGCAACGCTCATTTCCTGCGTGGCATTGTCAGCGAGCTGCTTTATCGCGGACATGCGGTGGAGGTTTACGAGCCCGAGGCGGGCTGGAGCTTGACGAATCTGCTCGCCGAGCGAGGCGAGGGCGCGCTCACCGATTTTTACGTGACGTTTCCCGAGCTGAGCAGCAGATTTTTCGACGCTGCGATTCTGGATCTAGATGCAGTGCTGGAGGGAGCCGATGTGGTCATCGTTCACGAGTGGAACGATCCACGCTTGATCGAGCGGCTCGGCGCGAGCGCCAGCCGGCACGGCTGCACGGCACTGTTCCACGACACCCACCATCGCAGCGTCACCGACGCGTCGGCGATGGGGACGCTGGACCTGCGTCACTACGACGGCGTGCTCGCGTTCGGTCAGGCGGTCGCGGATCAGTACACAAGTCACGGTTGGGCGGCGCAAAGCTGGGTGTGGCACGAAGCTGCCGACCTGCGACGTTTCGCTCCATTGGCGGTTGCCGATGACCTCGCGGATCTCGTCTGGATCGGTAACTGGGGCGATGACGAGCGCAGCGCCGAGCTGCGCGAGTATCTGATCGAGCCGACGCGACGGTTGGGCTTGAAGGCAGCGGTGCACGGCGTCCGCTATCCCGAGCATGCGCTGCAGTCGCTACGCGAAGCCGGAATCGCGTATCGAGGCTGGCTGCCGAATCATCGCGTGCCGGAAGTGTTTGCTCGTCATCGCTGCACCGTGCATGTGCCCCGGCAGACCTACGCTCGCCAACTGCACGGTATTCCCACGATCCGCATGTTCGAAGCCTTGGCGTGCGGCATTCCGTTGGTCAGTGCGCCGTGGCTCGACTCGGAGAATCTATTCCGGCCGGATGTCGATTACCTGGTGGCGGCCAATAGCAACGAGATGCAGCGTCATCTCCGGGCGATTCTCAATGACCGTGAGCTCGCGACGAGTCTGGTGCGGCATGGATTGGAAACGATTCAAGCCCGGCATTCCTGCGCGCATCGAGTCGATGAGCTGTTGAAGATTTTGACGACGCTGCAGACGGCTGCCTTGCCGCGCTCGGCGGCAGGAGGACTGTCATGACCGCGAAAGTAACATTGGCCATGTTCGGCTCGAGCCTGGTGTCGGCCTATTGGAACGGTGCGGCGACCTATTACCGCGGCATGATCCGCGCCCTGGATCGTTGCGGTTTCGATGTCACGTTCTACGAGCCGGACGCCTTCGGCCGTCAGCAGCACCGGGACATGCCCGATCCGAGTTGGGCCAAGGTGGTGATCTATCCCGCCACGCCCGATGGTTTGCAGTCCGTGCTCGAACAGGCGCGAGATGCGGACATCGTCGTCAAGGCCAGCGGCGTCGGTGTGTTCGACGAGGAACTGGAAGCCGAGGTGCCGCGGCTACGGCGTGCTTCGAATCTGACAGTGTTTTGGGATGTCGATGCCCCGGCTACGTTGCAGCGCATGCGAGCCGATGCCTCGGATCCATTCCGTTCTCGAGTGCCGAACTATGACCTGGTGCTGACCTACGGCGGCGGACCGCCCGTGGTTGAAGAATATTCGAACTTTGGGGCGCGCCGCTGCGTTCCTATTTACAACGCGCTTGATCCGACGACCCATCATCCCGTGCAACCGGACCCGAGATTCAGCGGCGCGCTGGGATTTCTCGGCAACCGACTGCCCGATCGCGAGGCCCGCGTGCGCGAGTTCTTTCTGAAACCTGCCGCCTTGCTGCGTGATAAGAAATTCCTGCTGGGCGGCTCGGGTTGGGATCGCAACGTGGCGCTGACCGACAACGTCGACTACGTGGGTCACGTCTATACGCGCGATCACAACGCTTTCAATTGCTCCACGCTCGCGGTCCTCAATATCAATCGTGACAGCATGGCGCAGGTCGGTTACTCACCGCCGACGCGAGTGTTCGAAGCGGCCGGCGCGGGCGCCTGTTTGATCTGCGATGCCTGGCAGGGACTGGAGCAGTTTCTCGAGCCTGGGAAGGAGGTCGTGCGTGTCGAAAGCGGTGAGGACGTTGCGGCCGTCTTGCCTGCGCTCACTCCAGGCGAGGCGAGGCGCATGGGGGAGCGCGCCCGCCGGCATCTGCTGAGCGAGCACACCTATGAGCATCGCGCGATAGAAGTAAAGAAATTGCTGGTGGAGCAGCTATCCCGCCGCGCCGTGCCGGCCAGATATGACGAGGAGGTGCACCGTGCGGCGCTCTGACGAAATCATCTTCATCGGCCTGTCCATCACCTCGTCGTGGGGCAACGGGCACGCATCCACTTATCGCTCGTTGATTCGCGGCCTGCACCGGCTCGGTCACAAAGTTCTGTTCCTCGAGCGGGATCAGCCGTGGTACGCCAGCAATCGCGATGCTCCCATCCTGCCGTACTGCCAGTCGCGTCTGTATTTGGACGTCGATGAGCTGCGTGCCAGATACACTCCGCGGCTGCGCGCCGCCGCCGCTGTGATCGTCGGCTCTTACGTCGACGAGGGGCGGCAGGTCTGCGATTGGGTGCTCGATCACGCCACCGGCGTGAAGGCGTTCTACGACATCGATACGCCCGTGACGGTGGCGCGATTGCAGGATGACAGCTGCGAATATCTGCGCGCTGCGCAGGTTCCAGAGTTCGATCTGATGTTGAGCTTCACGGGCGGCCCGATCCTGGAGCGCCTGGAGCGGGAGTTCGGCGCCAGATCGGCGCGCCCGTTGTATTGCAGTGTGGACGTCGATCAGTATCAGCCCACCGGCACGCATCGTGACATTGAGCTCGGCTACCTCGGCACCTACAGCGAGGACCGACAACCGGCCCTCGAAACATTACTGAACGAGCCTGCGCGTCGCTTGCCAAAGCGGCGCTTTGCCGTGGTCGGCGCGCAGTATCCGGATGATCTGGTATGGCCGAAGAACGTACAGCGCGTGGATCACATGGCTCCCGGCTCGCATGCGCTGTTCTACGGCCGGCAGCGATTCACCTTGAATCTCACGCGCGCCGATATGCGCAAGGCCGGATACTCACCCAGCGTGCGTTTGTTCGAAGCGGCGGCTTGCGGCACGCCGATCATTTCGGATGAGTGGGTCGGCATCGATGAATTGCTGGAGCCGGGCAAGGAAGTCCTGCTGGCGGATTCCACACGCGACGTAACGGAAATCCTCGAGAACGTGAGCGATGCCGAAGCTGAGCAGATGGCCGCTGCCGCGCGTGAGCGCATCTGTGCCGAACACAGCAGCGTGCACCGTGCCGAAGAGCTGGAAAGTTACCTGAGCGCTGCGCGTGGGTCTGCGGTTCGCAAGCCGCTGCCATCGATCGCCGGAACATCCGGCGAGCGTGCTTTCGCTGCGCATTGAGGGCTCGACGATGGCGTTACAAAGCTCGGTGCGCGAGCAGATCGCGGGCTTGGGGCCGTGGTTTCACAATCTGCATTTGCCGGACGGCACCCAGACGTCACCCGATCATCCCTTCGGCGACTTTCCAAGTTTCAAATGGCAACACGTCGCGGCGGCGATCCCGGACGATCTGTCGGGATGGTCGGTGCTGGATATCGGCTGCAATGCCGGGTTCTACAGCTTCGAGCTGGCGAGGCGCGGTGCGCGCGTGCTCGGGGTGGATGTCGAACCGATGTATGTACGCCAGGCGTGTTGGGCTGCGCATGAATTCGATTTAAAGGACCGCGTCGAGTTCGTCGAAGGCGATGTTTATGGGCTGCTCGGGTCGGAGCGGCGCTACGACATGGTGTGGTTCACCGGCGTGTTCTATCACTTGCGCTATCCGACGCTGGCGCTCGACCTGGTGCGGCGGGCTACGCAGCGACTCATGGTGTTTCAAAGCATGACCCTGCCCGGCCCTGCGCGCGACGTGACGCCGCCGGATGTGCCGTTGAATCGCCGCGAGCTGATGCTCGAGCAAGCGTGGCCCAAGATGGCCTTCGTCGAGCATCGAGTTGCCGACGACGACAGCAACTGGTGGGTGCCAAATGCCAGTTGCGTCGAGGCGCTGTTACGTTCGGCCGGTTTCGAAGTGATCGCCCGGCCCGAGCATGAGTTCTATGTTTGCGGCCCGGTGCGAGTGCCGGAGGAATCGACTCGCGACCTGGCGCGGATCACAGCGATTTCAACAGCCCGTGGCTGTAACGGTCCTTGATCAGGCCTTCGCCTTCCAGGTGCAGATAGCCAGGGTCGAACATGGCCAGCGAGCGCAGGCCGGCGAAGTCATGGATGACCAGCGACTTGCTGCTCATCGAGACCAGCCCGACCCGGCGCAGCTCTTTCAACGTGCGATTGACGTGCACAGTCGAGAGCGCGACGGTGTCCGCCAGCTCGGACTGCGTGACCGGCAACTCGCAGCCTTCCGGCGTCGCGAGCCCGACCGATTGCAGCCGCACGTAGATTTCGCAGAACAAGTGCGCGACGCGTTCCAACGCGGTGCGTTGACCGATGCTCACCAGCCATTGGCGTCCGATCGCTTCTTCCACCAGGGTGTTCCACCAGAACGCTCGGGTCAGACGCGGATGGCGCGAAGTGATCTCCAGAATGGACTCACGCGACAGCGTGGTCACCGATGAGGGAGCGAGCGTGCTGATGGTGTGGTCCATTTTCTTCAGAATGAACACACGCGCATCGCACATGTCGCCCGGCAGGAAGTAGCCGATGATCTGGCGCCGGCCGTCGGGCAGCATCTTGTGCCGGCAGGCGAACCCCGAAACGATCACGGAGACGCCGTGCGCATGATCGCCTTCACGGATCAGGTCCTCGTGCGAGCCATACGCTCGCACCGGCCCGGCCGCTTCGTACAGGGCGTCTTTCTCTTCCTCCGTCAGCTCCGCGAAGTTTTCGAGCTTGCGGATCAACAGGTGAATGAGGCGGGCTTCAGGCATGAGCGTAGCCATCATCAACTTTTCCGCAGCGCTCGTCCGCGAGCGCCAGCGGACTGCACCGCTTGCAGCAACGCGCGCAGATTCACCGGTTTTTCCAGCCGCACGAAACTGCTGAATTCGCTGGGCAATACCGACACGTCGTAGCCGGTTGCGAAAATCGCCGGCACCCCGCGCCGACGCAGTTCGTGGGCGAGGCCGAAAGCGAGGTCGCCTTGCAGATTGATGTCCAGCACGGCGCAATCGATCTCGCGGTTCTTGACGAGTTGCAGGCCGCGCTCGATGTCGGGCGAGGGGCCAACAATCTCCGCACCGTGCTCGCGCAGGGTGGAGCAGACTTCTTCGGCAATGAAATAGTCATCTTCGACCACCAGCACGCGCAGCCCCGCGAGCGACAGCTGGTTCTCGGCGACAGGGTAGGGTCTCATGGCAATGTCCGGCCGACGTCGATAGCGGTGCGCTCGTTGATCGGTAGATCGATCTCGCATTGCGCACCGCCGTCGTCAAGGGTGTAGCGCGTGACGGCGCCAAGCTCATAGGGCAGCAGGCGCTCGATCAACTCCCTGCCGAAGCCGCGACGGCGCGAGGCCGTCCGCGGGATGTGTATATTCGACTCGACCCAGCGCCAGCGCAATGTCGGCGCAGGCTTCGTGTCGATGTCCCAGCTCACCGAGAGCCGCCCGTCAGGCACGGTGAATGCGCCAAACTTGATCGCATTCATGGTGAGCTCATGCAGCGTCAAAGCCATCGTTTCGGCCGCGCGACGCGCCAGGCGCCACGACGGGCCGGCAATGCTGAACTGATTGTCCCGAACGGCGTTCGCCGTCAACTCGGCGCGGATCAAGTCTTCCAGCTCCGGACCGGAATGCTGATCGATGGTCAATGCACCTTGTGTGCGCGCCAATGCACTGATGCGCGCCTCGAGGTGAGACGCGAAATCCTCGGACGATTCGGCAGTCTGCCCCGAACGTCGGATGATGGAGCGCACCGTGGCGAGCACATTGCGTGCACGATGCTCGATCTCGGCAAGTTGCAATTGCTGCTCGCGACGGCTTTCCAGCAACTGCCTTTCGTGCTGTTGGGCCCGCAGAGCGAGGCAACTGGTCCACGCCAGCCCCGGTAGCAACGTCATCTGCGCGTCTGTCGGCGTCAGGCCGTCGCGCCAGAAGAACGCCAATCCGAGATAACCGGAGTCGGCGCCTACCGGCACAGTCAGCAGGGTTTCGGCCAGCAAGCGCTGGCCCGAGGGCAGTTCCACTTCCATGAATGGACGGTGCTGCACGATGGCTTCGCCGGCCGCAACCGCGCCCGTTATCAAGCGCTGCAGAGCCGAGTTGCCGTTCAATGTGCTCACGGTGCCGCGTTCGGGAATCGATATCACGCAATGTGTTTGATGGTTAGGCACGGCGCAAAGTCCAGCCGCATTGGCCAACTCCCGCGCGGCCGTCGCGGTCGCGTGCAATACCGCATCGATGCCATGAGCGGACGCGATGCGCTTGAGCCCGCCGTTCAGACGGCGGGAGAGATCTAGGTCCGGACGAGCTGAGGTCATGACACGGATCTCTTGCTTCGCATCCGCCAATGAGTAATTCGGTAAGCGCCGCCGGGCACGTTTGCCACTAAACGGCTCAACCTCCGATTTTGGTCCCCGCTCGGCCGCCGTTCCCTCAATACATAAGTGAATCGACCACGCACGCGGAATCTTGTAAATGCGACCGGGCTGCGATGGCGCCTCTCACTGCGGTGAATCGCAGCTGAGGAACTTTGTGGGGACGCCGGACTTTGCGTCCTCGCATCAGGTGCACGGAGACGAGCATGCGAAACAAGGCTGGCGTTGTTTGTTTGGGAATGTTCGTCAGCGCGTTTTCGCCTAAAGATAATTTTTCCAACCGACACCGAATGTGCCCGCCCGATGGCGGCCAGCATCCGAATCGCACGCTCGCATTCAATCCGGATGGCGAGCTGATCGGAACGTTTCAAGCGCCTCAATAACGAGCGAGGAATCCAGTAATCATGCAAGCACCCGCTGCACGGAGCCGACCCATGCGCAAATCGAAGATCCTGCTTAGTCTGGCGACGATGGCAACCATTGCTGGCGGCGGCACGCTCGCCGATTCACTGCCGCCCGATGCCACTTACCGTCCGTTGCCAACGTTGCCGCTGGATGTAGTCCGGCGAAACGATGAGGGCGCGAAGCCCGCCGTGCAGCGACGCCAGCAGAGCCTTTTCAACGAGCGCTACGACATGTCGGATCGGCCCATGCAGGGCGTGAAGATGTCCGGCGGTCGCAAAGGCGTGCAGGAAGGCGTGCGCGTGAAGTTGCGCTCCGGCACGAGCTGGGACTCGCTGGCGAACATGACGCCCGACGACATCAAGGCGAAAGGTTTGTTTCCTGCGGGCTTCATGCCGTTGCCCCACGTCAAGCACCTGACGGGCGGACAGGTGTTCCCGGAAAACCAGATCAAAGCCATCGGCGATGCCGAGGATCGCAATCTCAAGCGCTTCGACGTCGATTTCGATCTGCCCGATCACCTGACGCCGGAATTTCCGGCGCCGATCTTTCTGATCAACCGGCCGGATCTGGGCGATATCAGCGGCGGCCAGCTGCTGACCATTCGCAATTATTACGCGAAGGTGGTCGGCGTCCTGACGCCGGTGCAGATCGAAGGCCTGCGTCTGCTGCTCACGCCATTCCCGCAGGAAGAGTTCAACCAGACCGAGGATCGAAAGGTGGCCGAGCAGAGCGACGGCGTCGCGTGCTTGGATTGCCATGCCAACTTTCACACCAACGCGGCGTTCCATCTGACGCCCGACGTGCGCCCGCAGGCCTCGCGCTTCCGTCTCGATACCACCAGCCTGCGCGGCATGTTCAATCAGCAGATCCATGGCTCGAAACGCT
This sequence comes from Steroidobacter agaridevorans, assembly GCF_009932555.1. Taxonomy (GTDB): domain Bacteria; phylum Pseudomonadota; class Gammaproteobacteria; order Steroidobacterales; family Steroidobacteraceae; genus Steroidobacter; species Steroidobacter agaridevorans. The sequence continues at coordinate 23,883 of NZ_BLJO01000011.1, read as the reverse complement.
CGCTGCGCTCGGTCGAAGACTTCACCGAGTTCGAGCAGCGCACCGCGTACTTCAATGGCGATCACGTCAGCGCCACGCGCAAGGGCGTGCACCTGCCGGATCGACCCAACCAGGTCGCCCTGATGGCGCAGATGCAGAACATGATCGACTTCCCGCCGGCGCCGAAGCTCGATCCGCTGGGTCGGCTCGATCCGAGCAAGGCCAGTGCGAAGGAGCTGGCCGGAGAAAAGGTCTTCATGGAGAAGGGCAAGTGCGCCACTTGCCACATTCCGCAAGAGTCGTTCATGGATCACCAGATGCACGACCTGAAAGCGGAGCGCTTCTACAAGCTGGGCCAGGTGTTCAACGATCAGGTCGCGATGCCGGACGGCGCGATCAAGACATTCACTCTGCGCGGTATCAAGGACTCGCCGCCGTATATGCACGACGGTCGCCTGATGACGCTCGCGGATACGGTCGAGTACTTCAACCTGGTGCTCGGGCTGAAGCTCACCGCGGACGAGAAGGATTCGCTGGTCGCTTACCTGCTGGCGCTGTAGGAGGACGTCAAATGTCACGACATCTATCAGTTTTGGTATTGGCCGGCAGCTGCGTGCTGCTGGCCTCCGGCAGCTTCGCGCAAGAGGGCGCCAATCCCGCCGGCATGTCTCCCGATACCGAGGGCAAGGAGCTGGCGAAACCAGCGCCCGAAGGCTCGAACACGCAGGACAAGTTGTTCGTGCGTCAGGCGGCGCTGGGCGGCCAGGCGGAAGTGGAGCTGAGCAAGATCGCGCAGAAGAAGGCGACCGATCCGGCGGTGCGCGAATTCGCCGATCGCATGGTGGAAGTGCACTCCAAGTCGAACCAGCAGCTGATGAAGCTGGGCCGCGGCATGCAGCCGGATCTGCCGAAGAATCTGGATGCCGAGCACCAGAGCGTGCGCAACGAGCTGAACAAGGCGCAGGGTCAGACCTTTGATCTCGCGTATATCTCGTCGCAGATCCAGGACCACCAGCGCACGGCCAATCTGCTGCAGTGGCATATCAGCACCGGCCAGAACGAGGCGCTGCGAAAATATTCCATGGAGACGCTGCCCGAGGTGATGGCTCATCTCGAGCACGCCAAGGAGAGTTACGCGATGCTGACGCAGGGCGCAGGTTCGAAGCGGTAACGCTCCGCAGGGGCTCTTTGGCGAGCAGAGAGCCCCGAGTCGGACTTGAATCGTGCTAGCCGGTCAGCTGATTCTCCGGCGCGGCCGCCCTTTGCTGGTCGGCCACGTCGATCTCTTTCTCTGCCCGCAACCAATCGCTGAGCTCCGCGCCCGGCGCGAAGCCGCGTTGCTGCGCCAACTCATAGGCACGGCGCGCGATGCGCTGCCAGCGTGTCTGTGGAGTATCCGGGGCGCTTCGTTGCACGTTCGTGTGGATGACATCGGGTACTAAAGCTTCCGGCACGCTCTCATCCGCGTTGGCGGGCCGGTTCAGTGCGGGATCGATTTTTACGACATGTTCCGAGGACGATTTTCTTGCCGGACGCATGGTGACTCCCCCGAGAAACACGGTGCTGGACGGGAACAACCTGGCAGTGAGCCTATATTCTTCCGCTTCGGATCGGATCCGTGGGTGGGAAACGCGGCGGAATCGAATCGGATCCCTCGCTAAACGATGTTTCAGCATTGCGCGCTGCGATGCGTGGAGGCTGCCGATGAGCAAGCGAATTTGGGTGTGCACGGTTATCGCGAGCGCGACGCTTGCCGGCTGCGGTGGAGAGAACACGAGCTCGAAGGTCGCGCCGCCGGGCAGCGAGCCGGTCGCCAAAACCAAGATGCTCGAGTCCGGCGCGAATCTGCTGCAAAACAAGGCGCCGCTCGGCGAGTTGAACGCCTACCTCGACGGCTTTCACTTCTACAACGGCAACATGCAGGCGCAGATGGAGGCCCATCACTACTGCGGGCATCTCAACGAGGATCTGATTCAGTGTGTGATCTTCGATGGCAACGGCGACGATGCAAAGCTCATGGGCGTCGAATACATCGTCACGGCGAAGTTGTTCGCCACGCTGCCGCCGGAAGAGAAACATCTGTGGCATAGCCACGTGCACGAGGTGCGGTCGGGGTCGCTGGTGGCGCCGGGGATCCCGGAAGTTGTCGAGCGCGAGCTGATGACGAAGATCGCGGGTACTTACGGCAAGACCTGGCATACCTGGCACACGGACCAGCAGAACGCACTGCCGCTGGGAACGCCGATGTTGATGATGGGCTTTACCGCGGACGGGCAGGCGAACCAGCAGATGATCGACGACCGCGACCGGCGTTTGGACGTGTCGAGTGCCGAACTGCGCAAGCGGCGCGCCGACATTCCCTATCCGCCGATCGATCCGGAAGCCGACGCATGGAGCAAGGGCATCGTGATGCAATTGCGGATCGAGCAGCGCGCGGAGGGAACTCCGCACTGAATGCCGGGTTCAATTCAGGATGACAGGGGACCACCCACAGGAGGCCCGCATGGCAACCCGGAAACGTGCAAAGAAGAAGCAGTCGACTCGAAGCAAATCCACCAAGAAGACCACCCGCAAGGCAGCTAAGCGTACGCTGATCGCGCCGCGCGGCGATAAGCGTTATGTGCGCCGGTCGAAAAAGGGCCGCTTCAAGGAAAGCGACGATGTGAGCGCGTCGTTGTCGCGCGATCGTCGGAAGCGCGCGAAGCGCAAGGCCAAACGAGGCCAGGGCGATAAGGGCGATTGATCTTGCGGTTGTTCAATTCGAGCCGCGGTGGAAGCTAACCGGCCGGTTAGCTTCCTCGCATGTCTCATTCCTTATCGTCGAATTTCGCTTCCAGTTTCCGCGCATCGGCAAGATGTTGCTGCAACGTCGGCAGCGTCTTCTTTGCCAGCGCGCGCAGCTCAGGATCCAGGGTCGTATCGTTGGCCGCCGTCTGGAACAGCTCCACTGCCGCTTCGTGGTCCTTCACCATTTGTTCCATGAAGTCCTCGTTGAAGTCGTTGTCCGCGGCCTGATGCTCGAACTTTTCCTTCATGCCTTTATGCATCAGCCCCGGTTCGGTCGGCACTTCCAGGCCTTTGCTCTTGGCCGCGGCCATCAGCTCCTTGTTCGCCTTGGTGTGATCCGTCACCATTTTTTGCGCGAACGCTTTCACGTCGGCATTCGTCGCCTTTTCCGCTCCGAGCTTGCCCATCGCGACTTCGGCAGCGCCGGCTTCGCCGGCCTTCTTCACGAAATCCTTGGCTGAGATCGCGTCCGCGCCGAACGCGGCCATACTGGTGCTCAAAGCCCCTATCAAAAGCAGGGTTGAAATCTTCATGGCCCACCTCGTTTATAACTTTTTCCTAACAAGCGATATTCCGATTCGATGCTTCGGTATCAAGCGAACGCGCCGTGCACGAGTCTGTTCCAGGACGATGCACGGTGCTGCGGGGCAGGCAGAGATATTTCAAACGGGCCGGCTCTTGTCGACTTCGCCGCGCCAGGCGCCGGTTTCCCGGCCGCGCGATTCGATGAATTTCTTGAAGTCCTGCACTGTGTTTTCGACACGCGAGCCGAAGATTCCGACGGCGTCGCCGATGTTTTCAATGGCGCCTTCCGGCTCGTAAGCCATCACCAGGCGCACGCGAGTGCGATCGGCGCCCAGCGGCTCGAAACGCACGGTGCCTGCGTTGGGCGCGCCGGAAATACTCTTCCACGAAATGCGTTTGTCCGGCTCCTGTTCGGTGATTTCCGCATCCCACTCTTTGTCCTTGCCCCAGATCTCCGCATGCCAATGCACATGCGTGTCGTCGATCTGCCGCACTTCCTTGACGCCCGCCATGAATTGCGGGAACTCCTCGAATTGGGTCCACTGGTTGTAAACCGTGTGAATCGGGCAATTCACGTCAACAATTTTCTCCACGTGTTCCACGACGCTCTCCTCGAGTCTTGTCACAAGCTGCGAACGCCATGCGCGATGCTCAAGTTCCTGGCGGCGGGCCGTCGCCGGGTGGATGCAGCAGCCGTCGAAACTGGAGCCGGCTGCGCTCGACAAACTCATCCATCGCGCGATCGCGTGCATAACCTTTCGCGTCGGGAAGCGCAGGACTGCTTTCGTAGTTGGAGCGGACGATGCGCAGGCGCGGCAGCAGCGCTCGGGTCGCGCGCAATGCTGAGAGAGTCTTGGCGTCGTCGCGGCTCAGCAGCTCGAACTCCCGGGCGACCGGCAGCTCCAGGTCTTCCAACCACCATTCAACGAGATAGACCAGATTGTCGATGGTCTCGTCGATGACGACGACGGGGTCACGGTAGTCCATGGCACGGGGGTGGAGGCAGCAGGGACCTGTTGTTATATACAGGTACACAAGGCAGTTCAATAGGGGAGTCGGTGGCTGCGGACGTCGCTCGCCGCCGACGTGTTCGGGCGCGTCCAGATCGGGTGAAATCGCGAATACACGGGCGGGAAGACCGAGCACGGAGACAAGCAATGAAGACATTCGGCAACACACTGGCAGTGCTGCTGGGAACCGCGTTTTTGAGCGTGGCAGCGGCCGGCGCGACGGAAGTGTTTCGCGCCCATTATGAAATCCGCGTCGCCACGCAGGGCACCGACAACAAGGTGCGCTCCACGTTCGAAACGCGGCCCGGCGAGCGCTTCACCTTGAACCTGCCGCCCAATGTGGTAGCCATGGCGGTGCGCCGGCTGAACGCGGAAAACTACGAACTGGAAGTCACGGTCACACCGGCCAAAGCAGAAAAAAGCACGGCCACGTTCAGCCACACCTACCAGGGCATTCTCGGACGGCCTCTGGAGCTGAAAAACACGGCCGATGGCGTCAACGTGGACGGCGCGATCTCGGTGGTGGTGCTGAACCGCTGAGGGAGCCCGCCGTCGTCCGGGCCTTGCATCCTTGATGCGAACCATTATCATCTCGGCCGCCGCGCCCCTCTTATAAGTAAGGGGCGCGGTCAGCAGCCCGCCCCTGACCGCGCCCCCTCCTATTAAGAGGGCGCTCCGGTCGAGCCAGCCATTTCTCGAGAATCACGCAACGTGTGCCCGTGAGTGGGCTGGCACGTCAGGGATATTTATGGCCGGCTCACTGGTTCGTTTGCTGAAAGGAACATTGCTCGGTGCGGGTATCGCGACTGTTGCAGGCAATAGCGCTGTAGCGGAAACCAACGCGGACCTTGCCGAGCGCAATACCATCGTCGTCACGGGCGTCCGCGACAAGGGACAAGCGTCGGGCACCAAGACCGACACGCCGCTGATCGAAACGCCGCAGACCATCACAGTCATCGATGGCGACGAGCTGGCGCGTCGTAACGCGCGCTCCATCAATCAAGCGCTGGACTATGTCGCCGGCGTTTCTGCCAATCAGCGCGGCGGCACGGTGACCCGTTACGACCAAATGTATCTGCGCGGCTTCAGCCCGACGTTTTATCTCGACGGCATGCGCCTGATCGCCGGCCCGTACTCGACGCCGCAGATCGATTTCAATCGCGTCGATCATCTCGACGTGGTCAAGGGTCCGGCGTCGGTGCTGTATGGCAATTCGTCACCGGGCGGTCTGGTGAATCTCACCAGCAAGACGCCCGAGCCGACCGCGTTTCAGCGCCTCGAAGTCGCCGCGGGCAATTTCGATACGCAGCTTGCGAACATCGATATCAACCGGCCGCTGGATGAAGCAGGCCATTGGTTGTTCCGGCTGGTCAGCGGCGCGCAGCATTACGACGGCTTCACCGACATGACCGAGAGCGAGCGCACGCACATCAGCCCGATGCTCACGTTCGCGCCCTCGGAACACACCAGCTTGACGTTGATCGGCGCTTATCAGCACGACCCGAAAGGCGGCGGATATTCGGGCGTGCCGGCGTTCGGCTCGGCGCTGCCGAATCCGTTCGGCGAGCTGCCCGAGGACATCAACACCGGCGATCCGGATTACGAAGTGTTCGATCGTTACCAGCGCACGTTCTCGGCGCTGTTCCGGCATGATTTCAACGAGCACGTTTCGTTGCGGACCCATGCCCGCTTTCACAACACCGAGCTGAGCTATCGCCAGATCTATGTCGCGGGCTTCCCGACGACCGGCGCCGGTGCGAATCGCAATACCGACTTCTCGAGGATCATTCGCGGCGGCGGCGGCGCCGACGAAGACTTCGATACGATCACCGCCGATACCAGTCTTGCGATCAAGTTCGCTACCGGGCCGCTGGCGCACAGCGTGCTCGTGGGTGTGGACTATCAAAACATCGACGGCGAGAACTTCCAGCATTTCAATACCGGCGAGACCAATAGTCCGGTCACCAGCATTCCCAATTTGAGCCTGTATGCGCCGAGCTATCGCGGCGTGATGCCGACGCGCGATCTGACGCGGCTGTCGGCGGGTTACACCAACAACGACACCGAACGCGAGCAGATCGGTTTCTATGTGCAGGACCAGATCGAGATCGACCGGCTGCAGTTGATCGCAAGCGGCCGCTACGACGACTACCAGCAGGATACGCTCAACAAGAAAAACGGCGTGCTGACGCCGCTGTCCCAGCATGCCTTCACCGGACGACTGGGTGCGTTGTATGAGCTGCCGATGGGCCTCGCGCCGTTCGTGAGCTATTCCGAATCGTTCGAGCCGCAGACCGGCACGACCTATCGAGGCGATCCGTTCGATCCGGTGACCGGCCGTCAGTATGAAGTGGGCCTGAAGTATCAGCCGCAGGCCATGAACGCGCTGTTCACGCTCGCGGCCTATGACCTGCGTCGGCAGAAGGTGCCGGTCGGACATCCGAGCGCCGGCGCCAATGGCATTCCCAACAACGCGCAGATCCAGATCGGCGAAGTGAAAGTGCAGGGTGTCGAGCTGGAAGGTCGCGGCGAAATCTTGCCGGGATTCGAAGTCGTGCTCACCGGCACGTACACCGATTCCGAAATCACCCGAGGCGCGCCGGCAAGCGGCGTGACGCCTTCAACGACGGGCACGCGTCTGCTCGGCGCGCCGGTGTGGATGGCATCGACTTTCCTGAGCTATGACTTCGGCGTGGCGCGTCCCGAAGGCCGGCTGGGCGGACTGAGCCTGGGCCTCGGCACTCGTTACGTTGGCGGCTCCGAGGGCACGACGACCTACGCGGTCATCAACAACGTGCAGCAGTTCAATCACTTCACGACCGACAGCTTCGTGCTGGTCGATGCGCTGGCTTCTTACGACCTGGGCCGGTTGTCGTCTGCTTTGGAGGGCGCGCAGCTGGCGTTGAACGTGGCCAACCTGTTCGACGAGAAGCACGTCACGGCGTGCCCGTTCTCCAACAGCTGCTACTTCGGCGCGTCGCGCACCGTCGTCGGGACGTTGCGTTACGAGTGGTGACGATCAAGTCACGACGATCGGACGATCGCGCGTGATGATCATTGTATGTTCGAACTGCGCACCTCGGCTGCCGTCCGGGGTGCGCAGGGTCCAGCCGTCCGGAGCGGTCACTGCCGTCGTTGCGCGTGTCGTCAGGAACGGCTCGATGGTGATCACCCAACCTTCCTGCAACAGCATGCGATTGCGCGGCTCGAACGTGTTCGGAACTTGCGGATCCTCGTGGATGTAACGGCCCACGCCGTGGCCGCACAAGTTACGCACGACTCTGAATCCACAACGCTTGGCCCGACGCTCCACCGCGCGACCGATGTTGTGCATCGGGGCGCCGGCTGTGGCCTGTTCCATCGCGTCTTGCAGCGCCTGCCGGGTCGCTTTCAAAAGCTGAGCCGATTGCACGGACACGGCGCCGACCGGAAAGCTCGCGCCAGTGTCGGCCCAGTAGCCGTCGAGCTCGGCGGAGACGTCGATGTTCACCACGTCGCCCTCGCGCAGGACGCGCTGCGAGGACGGGATGCCGTGAGCGATGTCGTCGTTGACGCTGATGCAGGTGGTTCCCGGGAACCCATAGGCCAGTTGCGGCGCCGAGCGGGCGCCCTGACGATCGAGGATTTCCCGGCCGATCGCATCCAGTTCCGCGGTGGTCACGCCGGGCGCCACACGAGCGCCCATGGCATCGCGCGCTTCAGCCACGATGGCGCCAATGCGCTGTAGACCTTCGATGTCGTGCCGGCCGTCGATGGACATGTCTTCACCTGAGGATTCGAGAGCGCACAGCGTAGCGCGTGACCTCCAATAACACCAACGCCGCCGCCCCAACTTCGAGCAGGATGGTCGTGTTCATCATGGAGCTGTGAGCCGACAGCGGCGCGACGACGTAGTGGCCGAGGCTGTCCAATCCAAGCACGGCGTAGACCGTCAATAAGATCAGCCCGATCGTTTCGCGTCCTCGGTATACCAGGAGCGCGCCGACCCCGCCCAGCGCGGTCATTCCGATCCACGCCAGGTAGACGCCGGCCCGAGACCACGACGCTGGCAGGCCCGGATAGTCGCCGAGAAACTCGGCGTTGTGTACAAAGTGCACGAGGCTCGCCACGGCATAGCAGGCGAGCAAAAGGAACAGCAGCCGGTGGTTCGGGCGAGTCACAAATGTTTCCAGCGACGATGTGACTCCTGTGTAACAAACGTTCGCCCACTGCGTAAAGCATCTATCTTGAATCGCGACCCTCGTCGGCGTAGCGTCGGGCGCGAACGTGATCATTCACGTAGGAAGATCCGATGTGTTTCGGGCGCATCGTCGCCCCGATAACAACAACGATCTGGCTCCCGTCGGAATATCAACACGGAGTATGTTTCATGAATAGGCATGAGGGATTGCGTCGGCTGCGATCCGGCGCATCGCGCCTGACCGCGCCCGCCCTGGTTCTAACAGCCGCAGCGCTGGGATTCTCGCCTTTGAGCGCCGATGCCAAGCCTGCCGCGAAAAATCTAGGCGGTGGACTCGAGCAGCTTGCACAGCCCGCGGCTGCCGCGCGTCGGGCCGCAGTTAGCGAAGTTCAGTTGACTCATCCCATTCAGTTCGATACTGCGGGTCGCGCGCTGGTGCGTATCTCACTGGATGGCAAAGTGCCGGCCGCGACGGTGATCGAAAGTTTGAAAAGCACGGCGGGCGTGGAAGTCACGGCCACCGACCTGAGTTATCGCGCCGGTGTGGTCGAGGCCTACGTGCCGGGCGGTTCGTTGTTAAGCATCGCCGGCAAAAAGGGCGTGCTCGCAGTCGTGCCGTCGAGCCCGATGGTCACCAACGTCGGTGCGACCGACAGCCAGGGCATCGTTCAACATCGCGTTGACAAGATTCCCGGCATCGATGGCGCGGGCATCACCGTCGGAGTGATGTCGGACAGCTACGATACCAATGTGGCCCCGAACAGCGCCGCCGCCGATATCGCGACCGGTGACTTGCCGGGCGCCGGCAATCCCTTCGGCAACACCGAGCCGGTGGTCGTGCTGCAAGACTGGCCGGCGGCGTCGGATGAAGGCCGCGCGATGTTACAGATCGTGCATGACATGGCGCCGAAGGCGAGGCTCGGCTTCGCGACCGCGAACGGCGGCGAAGTGAATTTCGCCAATAACATTCGCGCGCTCGCCGGCTTCTCGGGCGCGCCGAACGCAGTGCCCGGCTTCAAGGCCGATGTCATCGTCGACGACATCATCTATCTGGCGGAACCGTTCTTCCAGGACGGCATCGTCGCGCAGGCGGTCGATGAAGTCGCGGCGGCGGGCGTGTCGTATTTCTCCTCCGCCGGCAATCGGCCCGCCACCCAGGCGTATGACTCCAAGGTGCACATCGTGCCGGGCGCCCCCGCTTCGTGGGCGGGCACGAATCTCGACTTCAGCAGCGTGGATCCGGCGTTGTACGCAGGCGGCTTCCACGATTTTGCCGGCGGCAGCGACGTCGATATCGCGCAGACCATCGCATTCACCAACGGCAGCACCATCGTGTTCCAGTGGAACGAGCCGTACGATCCGATTCCGCCGACGCCGGTGGGACCGCCGATCGTTGCCGGCGTTGGCACGGTGCCGCCGAATGGAACGTCGACATTTACGTTCCCGGGCGCGGCCGGGCAGCTGGTCGAAATCTTCCTCGATGCGGATACCACCACAACCGGCACGCCGAATCCGGATCTGACCTTCACCTTGTTCGATCCGAACGGCCAGGAGATCCAGTTCGTCGATTCGAGCACCAATCCGGAATCGCTGACCCTGGAGCTGCCGCTCGCCGGCACCTACACCGTGCTGGTGGACAGCTTCACGGCGGCGCAGTTCGGCGACTATTCCTATCGCGTGCAGGAGGTGGAAGTCGTCGAGCAGGTGCTCTCCGATTACAACCTGCTGTTCTTCCTGCCGAATGGAACGTTCATCGGCTCCTTCGCGGAACAGAATCGCTTCACCAATCGACCGGTGGAAATCGGCCAACTGCCAGGCGCAACCTTGCAGATGGTGGTCGCGCGCGCCAATACGCCGAACGGCAAGAACCGGAACGTTGCCGATCGCATCCGTTACGTCGGCTTCAGCGGCGTGAATCCGCAGGAGTACTTCAGCTATCTCGGTCCGGTGACCTACGGCCACAACTCGGCGGCCGGCGCGATGGGTGTCGCGGCCTATGCGTTCTATGCGCCGTTCGTTCCGGAGGCGTTCACGTCGCCCGGCCCATCGACGATCTACTTCGACAAGAACAACAAACGTTATCGCTCGCCGGTGATCCGGCAGAAGCCGGACATGGCTGCGATGGATGGCGCCAATACGACGTTCTTCACGTCGGATTCGATCGTCGATCCGGATACATTCCCGAACTTCTTCGGCACGAGCGCGGCGGCTCCGCATGCGGCGTCGATTGCGGCGCTGGTGCTCGACGCAGCGGGTGGGCCGGGCTCGGTGACGCCGCAGCGGATGCGCAAGATCCTGCAGGAGAGCGCGTTCCGTCATGATCTCGATCCGTTCTTCTCTTCCGGCTTCGCGCTGTCGGGCGGCAGCCTGGTGGCGATCAACGCGTCGGCGGATCAGAACTCCATCAGTCAGTTCGATCCGAACGTGTTCACGATTACCCAGCTCGGGTTGCGCAAACTGGCCAGCTTGTCGATCAACGGCAGCGGCGGCAATGTGACACAGACGCCCAAAGGTATCGTGTTCGATGAACGGAGCACACCGGCTCCCGCGCCTGGACAGCCGTTCGTCGTCGGTCGGACGGTGGGGCTGGATGCGTCCGACGTTACGGCCGCGCTGTCGATTCCGGCGGATCCGCCGGGTGCCGCCGGCCAATACAAACAACTCGATCTCGCGTTCCGTTCAGGATCGTTCCGCAGCGGCGACTTGCTGTCGTTCGGCATCGATCGCGACGAAGCCGATGCGGCCGGCCCGAATGTCGCGGCGGGCGGCAACTCCGCCGACTTGTTGGGCGGCGGTGTGCTGATTCCCTCGGGCAACGTTGTTCCGGGCGGCGCCAGCTTCTTCGGCACCTATGAAGGCGGCGGCAGCTTCCGCGGCGAGTTCTTCAACCTGATCGGCAAGGGCTACAGCCAGCTCGACGGCTACGGCTTCGTGAACGCCGAAGCGGCGGTCAAGGCCGTGCAGAAGAAAAAGTAACCAGATCGCTCGATCGAGGCCCGCGACGTGAGTCGCGGGCCTTTTTTTGTCAGCTGACGTTACTCCGCATACGCCGGAAACGCGGGCAGCTTGGCGATGTCCGCCTGCTCATGCTGAATTACGACGGTGGCACGCAGATTCTTGGCGAGACCTTTGAAGCGATCCAACGAGGCGAGCGACTGCGCGCGGTCGGTGTTGAAGATGGGCACGCCATTCGTGGCGTAGTTCTCCTCGAAGTGCGCCACGTCGCCGGACAACAGAACGTAGCCTTGCTTCGCCAGCTTCACGAGCAATCCGTGATGGCCCGGCGTGTGGCCCGGCAAGTCGAGCATGACGACACTGCCATCGCCGAACACGTCTTTATCGCCGGTGATTTCTTCCAGCTTGCCGGCGCCGTTGAGCCAATGCGTTAGCGGCTTGGCGCGCGTGCTGCCTGGGGCTCTTACCGCAGTGATATCGTCTTTGCCCATCAACAGCCGTGCCTGTGGGAACAGCGCCGCCTGGCCAGTGTGGTCATAGTGATAGTGACTGATGCCGATGATTTCGATCTGCTTCGGATCGACACCGAGCCTCTCGAGCTGATCGGGCAGCGACCGGGTCAGACTCTCGCCGGTCGCGCCCGGTCCTCGCAACGGTTTGCCGAGCGCCTCGGTCGACACACCCGTGTCCCACAACATGTACGTCTCACCGTGCTTGATGAGATAGCAGGCCGCGCTCAGCTGCTTCGATTTGCCAACGTACGCATAGGTGTCGGAGAACAGGTTCAGGTCGTCTTCCTGAATCACCCCGCAGTCCAGGCGCCAAAGCTTCACTGGGGAGGGGGACGCGGCCGGCGTCACGGCAGCAACCAGGAAGAGGGTGACGGCAAGAAACGTCAAGGACCGTGGGTTCATCAGGGAAACCAGTAGTTTGCAAACGTACGGCAAATGCTAGCCCGAAATGGGCAGCCCTGGTGGTTTTGTGACGGCGGCCCGGTCGCGCGGGGCCTCCCGCATTTGTAATATCGCGATAGCAGCGGGAGGACGGAATAACAATGCTGGTGGGTATCGACCTGGGCACGACCAACAGCCTGATCGGCGCGTGGGTCGAAGATAAGCCGCGCCTGATCCAGAACGCGTTTGGAGAAGTCCTGACCCCTTCGGTCGTCGGCCTGGACGACGCCGGCGGCTTGCTGGTGGGCGCGCCCGCCAAGGATCGATTGATCTCCCATCCCCACCTGACCGCAGCCGGTTTCAAGCGCTACATGGGCACCCAGTATGAGGTTCAGCTCGGCACCCGGCGCTTTCGTGCGGAAGAGCTGTCGGCTCTCGTCCTGCGCTCGCTGAAAGAAGACGCCGAGGCGTTCCTCGGTGCACCGGTGACTGAAGCGGTCATCACGGTGCCGGCGTACTTCAACGATACCCAGCGTAAGGCGACGCTCGCCGCAGGCAAGCTCGCTGGCTTGCACGTCGAACGCCTGCTCAACGAGCCGACGGCGGCAGCGCTCTCTCATGGCCTCGCCAACAAGAACGCGGAAACGAAATATCTGGTCTTCGATCTGGGCGGCGGCACCTTCGACGTGTCCATCGTCGAGCTGTTCGACGGCGTCATCGAAGTGCACGCCAGCTCCGGCGACAATTTCCTGGGCGGCGACGATTTCCGCGATCAGCTGGTCAAACTGTTTCTCGCGGAACATGCGGCGGCGCTGAAGATCGATCCATTGAAACCGCCGCAGGCATTGCTCGAGCGCACCTCTCGCCAGGCCGAGCTTGCCAAGCGCAAGCTCACCAATGCGCAGAGCGCGCAAATGTGCGTAACGTGGGAAGAACAGGAGCTGCGATGGGACATCACCGCGGCTGACTTCGAACGCCATTGCGAAGCGTTGCTGAACCGGCTCTCGCGTCCTATTCAACAAGCGTTGCGCGATGCCCGGCTGCGCACCGGCCAGCTCGATGAGGTCGTGCTCGTTGGCGGCGCCACTCGCATGCCGATGATCCGGAAGCTGGTGACCAAGCTGTTCGGCCGCTTCCCCGTGGTCGACATCAATCCCGACGAGGCCATTGCGCAAGGCGCGGCGATTCAAGCGGCTTTGAAAGCACGCAATTCGGCATTGAACGATGTGGTGATGACCGACGTCTGCCCGTACTCCATGGGCGTGGAGATCGCGCGTCAAGTCGGAGAGCAGCAGTTCGAGCAGGGCTTGTACGCACCGATCCTCGAACGTAACAGCCACATCCCGATCAGCCGCGAGGAGCGCTTCAACACCCTGCAAGACAACCAGACGCAGATCAATCTGCGCGTGTTCCAGGGCGAGAACCCGCTGGTGAAGAACAACATCCTGCTCGGTGAGATCAATGTGAAAGTGCCGAAGGGGCCGGCGCGGCAGCAGTGCGTGGATGTGCGCTTCACCTACGATCTCGACGGCCTGCTCGAAGTGGAGGTGACGGTGGTTGCGAGCGGTGAAAAGCAACGCCTGGTCATCGAAGGCAATCCCGGCGTGCTCAGCAAAGAAGAGATCGACCGGCGCTTCGCCGAGTTGTCCAAGCTGAAGCTGCATCCGCGCAACGATCTGGTCAACAAACAATTGCTGGCGCGCGCCGAGCGTGCCTACGAAGAATCGTTGGGCGCGGCTCGCGAGGCGATTTCGAGTCGGCTCGTGCATTTCCAGAGCGTGATCTCGCGGCAGGAGCGGCGGGAGATCGCTCGTGCGCGCGAAGAGTTCGAATCCTTCCTGAATGAACTAGAGACGGATCGCTAGCTTCTATGCGCGAGACTCCCTGGACGGTGCTTGGCATCGAGCCGACGACGGACGAGCGGGCGATCAAACGGGCGTATGCGTCGTTGCTCAAGGTCACTTCGCCGGAGAAAGATCCGGCGGGTTACATGAAGCTGCGCGAGGCTTATGAAAGCGCCAAGCAACACGCGGAGTATCTGGCCAGAGTTCGGGAAGAGGACGAGGAGGAGGAACAGGCGGACGAATCGCACGTGGATGAGGCTGTGCCGACGCCGCAGGCGGAGCCAGTGCCTGTCGTCGAGTCGCCGCAGCGGCGCGCATTTGCCGATCTGCATGCGCTGCTAGCCCAGGGACGGCGCGATGCGTTCCTGGAAAAGCTGGCGACGATCAAAGCCGAGAATGTCTTTGCGACGCTCGACGAGCAGTACTTCTTTACCGGTGAAGTTGCGCGCCTGATCCAGGAATTCAAGATCGACGATGTCGAATGGTGCGGACGGGTAGCCGAGTTGCTCGGCGCTCGTGAGCACGAAAACATGTTCGATGGCGATCCGCGCTACTGGCACGCGTATCACGAGCTGCTGCGATATTACAGCGAGCTGTTGGCGAGCCGCGCGCAGGTCCATTTGGATCGGCGATCGGGCGAGGAGCTTGCGCCAGGATATCTGCACGTCTATCACGTGCTCACATCGCCCTTCGATGCCGAGCGACTGAGCGCCCTCACGCGCTCGCAGACGTACTCGCGATTGGCAGAGCGTATCCTGGAGCGCGCCAGGAGCGATGCGAGTGTCGCCATTCCAGCGGAAAATCGAGAATGGTGGGAACGCACCGCCATGGCCGGACAGCACAAACCGGTCGCGGAGCCGGCATCGTTCACGGTAACCGCGCCGATCCCGGTGCAAAACGAGCGCAGGTTTCCGTTCTGGGCGATCTGGGTGACCTTTATCGTGCTCGCGCAGTTCGCTCGTGTCTGCTCCGATACGCACACCACGTCGTCTGTCCCCAGAAACAACGAACCTTTCGTTGCGCAGGAAGTGACGAAATGGCGTCAGGAGCAGGAGCGCCAGGAGCGTGAGATCGCATCGGGTAAAGAAAGATTGAATGCCCGCCTGGCGGCCTGCGACGTGGAGACGCGCGAAGCGATCTTCATGCAGATGTACATCTCGACATCGAACAAGCGCTTCGAAGCAAGCTCGGACGCCACCACCGAGTGGCGCACACCCGCCGCTCCGACCGTCGGTCGCCCATTCACCGTGGCGGACGCCGCGGCCCAATTGCCGTTGGATGAAAGCGACCCGGCAATCGCCGCACTTCTCGATAAGTGCCAGACCGTCAGCCTGTACGCCGACCCGGGAAAACTGATCGAGAAGCCCTGAGCAGACGGGCCATCGTCGCGTGTGAAAATTTGTTGGACCAAGGCCGCATAGACCCGTCGCCACGGTTCGCTCACTTTCGCTCGTCAGTCTCAGGAGCTTTGTCATGTACCGACGAATCCTGGTTCCAGTCGATGGCAGCGCGGCAGCATCGCAAGGTTTGGATGAGGCCATCGAGCTCGCCAGCAATTTGAAAGCGCGCCTCCGTCTCGTGCACGTCGTTGAGCCCATCGTCATGATGCCCGCGGAAGCGATGGCCGGCGCCGTCATCGAGCTCGCCGAAGGCATCCGCCAGGCCGGTTCCGAGCTGCTCAAAGAATGCGAGCAGCAGGTTGCGAAAGCCGGCGTTGAAGTCGATCGAGCGTTGATCGAGGCGCTCGGGCGCTCGGCCGGCGAATGTGTCGTGAAAGAAGCCGAAGAGGCAAAAGCCGACCTCATCGTTTGCGGCACTCACGGGCGCCGCGGGGTTCGCAGATTGTTGATGGGCAGCGACGCGGAGTACATCGTACGCCGCGCGCCCGTGCCGGTTCTGTTGGTGCGGCACCAGCCATCGGCTGCGGCCGAGGCGGCGTGAGCTGTCCCCGATCAGATGTGATCGATACTACAACTACCTATGGTGCCCGCCGGGCCAAAGCCAAAGTAGCCCGAGATGTTGATGTCGAACATTCCTGGCGGCCATGACAGGTCGCAGCCTGCACTGTGACAGCGGTGCACTGAGGGCACTTCCGCTTTGCGGCTACACTAGCGAATCTCGGTGCCGTTTTCGTGCGCCGAAACGCATGCTGAGCTTTGGGTCGGGGAACTTAACGAATGTCGAACGATGGCGGCACGAAGATCATTCATAGAAGGACGCCGGAATCAGCGGCGATGGTGGCAAACACCAAACGAGCGATGGCGATCACCGCCAGGCTCAACCGTTTGACGTTCAACGATGCCGGTGAAGTCAGAACCTTGTTCAGCGAGCTCATCGGCCAGCAGGTGGATGAGAGTTTGCTACTGATTCCTCCGTTCTATACCGCCCACGGGAACGAGATTCGCGTCGGGCGCAATGTCTTCATCAATCAGAACTGCACATTCTATGACCTTGGCGGGCTCGACATTGCCGACGAAGTGATGATCGGGCCGAACGTGAGCATCATCACGACCGGCCATCCGCTTGAACCTTCGCAACGCCGCGCCGTTACCATCGGCAAGCCCATCTTGATCGAAAAAAATGCATGGATTGCAACCGGCGCAACGATCATTGGTGGAGTGACCGTAGGCGAAAACTCGGTTGTGGCTGCGGGTTCCGTAGTCACCAAAGACGTGCCGCCGAATACTCTTGTTGGAGGAAATCCGGCTCGGGTCACTCGTCCTATTGGTGACGACTGAAGGGGCGCTCCCGCCCGAACGATGGCGTCTCGGACGAGGTGGAAGATACCCTACCGTATATCAGACGGACGGTCGGCCGGGGCCGACCCTGCGGCTGGAGTGGTCAGTAGGCACGAGCCAAAAACCACTAGGTGCAAGAGCCCAAGACCTCTCCGTTGGCAATCCTGTATCCAGGCGGATACAATTCAGCCGGTGAACACCCTCATCCGAACGGCCGAGTTCGCCGAGTGGTTGCGGCGGTTGCTAGGCGGAGACAAGTCGACGCAGAAGCGGGATATCAAGCGTGCAATCCAGCTTGCACGAGAGCTGGAGGAGTGAAGTATGGCGAAGGCAAAGAAACGAGCGAAGGCCAAGTCGCGCTCCGCTGAGCTTGCGCCTTTCGACGCTTCTGAATTCCTCGACAACGAGGAGGTCATTGCCGAGTATCTCGCGGCCGCGCTGGAGGATCCCGACCCGGATGTATTTCTTCGCGCCGTAGCTAACGTAGCCAAGGCGCGCGGAGTATCTCAGGTCGCGAAGGCCTCAGGGTTGGGTCGCGAGAGTCTCTACAAAGCGCTCGCTCCCGGCGCCAAGGTGCGATACGAGACGGTCCGGAAGGTGTTGGACTCGCTGGGTGTCAGGCTGACCGTGGCCGCCTGACAAGGTCGGCAACCGGGAGGTTCCCGCCGGGCCGGATCTGGCTTACAATGCGCGCCCTTCTCCGGGCTGGCTTAGCTCAGTTGGTAGAGCTACTGATTTGTAATCAGTGGGTCGGGGGTTCGAGTCCCTCAGCCAGCACCATCTCCAAATCCAAGAGCGTCCGAAGACGCCTCGCGAATCAAGAAAAGCGCTGTAATTCCCGGTAAAACCCGTCCGCCGCCATCCGAAGCCGTCCATTGACAGCCTAGCATAGCTGGGGGTAGATGTAGGGGTATCTTCCACCTAGTCACCGGTCGTACCCCCATGCTGACCGAGAAGACGATTCAAGCCGCGAAGGCTGCCGAGAAGCCCACAAAGCTGTTCGATGGCGGTGGGTTATATCTCCTGGTGAACCCTCAAGGCTCGCGGCTTTGGCGACTCAAGTATCGAGTTCACGGCAAAGAAAAACTGCTGGCGATTGGTGCCTATCCCGATGTGTCATTGAAGCGCGCCAGAGAGAAGCGCGACGATGCACGGCGGCTGCTCGCCGATGGCATAGACCCCAACGCCCAACGCAGGGCGGAGAAACTGGCTGCCGCCGATACATTTGAGGCAATCGCCCGCGAATGGCTAGAGCTTCAGCACAAGAAGCTTTCCCCGACGACGTATGTCAAAGCGCTGTGGATTTTCGAGACGCTGCTATTTCCAAGCATCGGGTCACAACCAATTCGGAAGTTAACGGCGGCTGACGTCCTTGCTGTCGTTCGGCGCATCGAGGCTCGCGGGAAACATGAGACGGCACACCGCGCGAAGCAGCGCTGCGGGCAGGTGATCCGATTTGCCATTTCCACCGGCCGAGCAGACCGTGATCCGACTTCGGATCTACGTGGCGCACTCGCTCCCGTCGTCAGGACGAATCGGCCCGCCATTACAGAGCCGGCTCAGATCGGCCAACTACTCAACGCCATTGACAGCTACACGGGCCATGCCTCAACCGCCTTCGCCTTGAAGCTCGCGCCGCTGCTATTCGTTCGCCCCGGAGAATTGCGTGGCGCTAGATGGGAAGAGTTCGAACTGGACGCCAAGGAGCCGCTATGGCGCATTCCAGCCGAGCGCATGAAGATGCGCGAGACCCATGTGGTTCCGCTGTCTAAGCAGGTTGTGAAGCTGCTGGACGACTTAAGGCCGTGGAGCGGGACTAGCGAGTTTCTTTTTCCTTCCGTGCTCAGTAACCAGCGGCCGATCTCCGACAACACGATCAATTCGGCCCTGCGCCGCCTTGGATACGCATCGGACGAGATGTGCGGCCACGGCTTCCGCGCAATGGCGTCGACCCGCCTGAATGAGCAGGGATGGCACCCGGACATCATCGAATTGCAGCTGGCGCATGCCGAGCGAAACAAGGTTCGGGCCGCCTATAACCGCGCCGAGAGGCTCACCGAGCGCCGAAAGATGATGCAGGCATGGGCGGATTATCTGGACGTACTGCGGGCCGGAGCAAAGGTAGTGCCGCTGCGCTTCAGCGCATGATGCGTTCTCAACCCTCGTAATATCCGCACTCCTAACCGCTTGCGCAGCAATTGGGTTCTAACGTAGATAAGGGAAACGGAAAAGGCCCACGTCGCGTAACCCGGAAGTCATGGCGCGGCACTATTCACCGAAAAACTTCTTTCGGCAGATGTCATCGGACCTGCTCGCGCGCTACTTCCGCGAGACGGAAGAGGATGCAATAGCAAGCCTCGCAGAGCGAGGAGACTATTCAACAAAGAACCTCTTCGAAGCATGGCTACTGATCCCCGACGAACATCGCCGCCGAATGGATGCGGAGTTCAGTTCGATCTTCGAGCTAAGTTGCGAAAAGGGATTTCGCGCCATCCTTGATGAAGCGGAATGGCAGTTGCTCACGATGGCCAGAGATCCGCAAATGCATGCGGCCTTCGTCGACAAGCTCGCGGGAATGTCTAACCATTTCGAGCGCGCGATGATTACCTTCCTTGACCACCGTCAATTCTGGAAGGCCGCGACACTGTTTTATCACGCGGACACTCTGTCCAACTGGCGCAAGCGTAAGAACCTTCCGCATCTTTCGGTCGCGGTGGACGCTGATAGTCTTCGGCAATTGGCGGATCTGATCCGTATCTATTTCCACCGCACTGAAGGTCGAGGGAATAACTGCGTGGTGGAGCCGTTCAGACGTGGCGAGTTGGATTATTTCTACGCCTATCCAGAGGATTATTCGCAGCAAGCAGTGGAATGGGTGAATGGCGAGTTCGATCGTCGCCCGCACAATCCCGCCTTCGAGGTGATCTACGTTTATTCGGAGAAGAATGGCACCCTCGATCTGAGCTGCCCCGGATCATACAAGGCGGTTGAACCGCTTCAGGAGATGTTCGCCCAGGCAATCTTGAAGCTGAGCGAGTTGCCACCGGACCCGAAGGACGGGCGCGTTTACGATCTGAACCCGCTGCGCCAACGAGGCTTCGATTTCGTCTTTGACGTTGGCAGCGGAATCCAGGGTGCCGTGATAAGAAAGCTGCGGCTTTCCTCAGTCGTGAATAAGGGTGATCGCATCACGATTGAAGCAGACGCCACGCAGAAGCCTGATGCGGTGTACAGGCTAATGGAGCAGATAGGCAAGTCGCTGCCGCTGGATCTTTATAACGTCACGCAAGTGGAGATCGCGGCGACAATAGTCACCGATGCGGGCAAGTCACAGAAGACAGTAACTTTTCGGCTCACGCATCCCAACTCCTGCTCGCTGAAATATGACGAGTTGGATTTGAAGCTCCGCGACATGCTGCGCGCCTCCAGCATCGAGCCGCAGGAGCCGGCCCCACCATTCAACGCGCCCAAAGCATCGGCGTGCGGATGACTGCGCCAGAGCCATTCACCCAATTAATTGCACGCCTCGGCGCGAATCAGGGCGCCCCCGTGGTCATCAGCACGCAGGAGTTGACGCGCTGGCCAGAAGCAACGCTCTCACTCCTGAAGGCTAACGGGTTGCTTGTGAGAACACGCCCGGCAGTCAGCACAGTGTGTTCCGGCTGCGAGCGGGAATGCGTCATGCCGGTAGATGTCGCCCCCAATCAGTCCGCAACTCCGGTAGCGTTCATCGTATGCGACAAGCGCCGCGACATTAATCGCGTAGCCGTTCCGCTGGACAACCTCGAACAGTGGCAGGCCACCGTCGATGCTGTCGCTGACCTTATCGCCGCTGTGCTCGCTCTGCGCCGGCCACTGAATCACAGCCGCGAAGGCGGAGTATGGCAACTTGGGCTATTGAGAGGCGTCAAGCACGCCGGCTATGTGAAGCTTCTGGTGAATGGAGAACTGACAGTTGCAGTGGGCGGACACCTTCTCGCGCTGTCCGATTTGCTCGAGCTTAAGGGGGATCATTTCATTGTAGATCGTCGACGACTGTTGCGTGCCGTGAACCATCCTGTCGGCAGCAATGCTGACATCGAATCAGCATCGGAACGACAGATGAGGATCCGACAGCGTGTGCAGGAACTAAAGGCGGGACGCGTCAAAGCATTCTTGAAGCAGATCGCTATTGAGGAAACGCTCTCGGTTAGTCGCGTGAAGCAGATTTTGGGCCGCGCTGCCATGGTTCCAGTAGGCAAGTCGGCAAGGAGATCGACAGCTATCTCGCAAAAGAAAAACATTCGGTAACAGGCGCTCTTGCGCGCGCCGAACGAGACAGCTTGCGGGCTAGTCCCCTAGCTCGTTCTTAATCGCTGCCCATGTTCAACAACGCCCTACGAGGTGTGAACGTGGCGCAATCCATCCTGAGACTTCCCGCCGTCAAGGCGCGCACCGGCCTAAGCCGATCCACCATCTACCTGCGGATGTCCGCCGGCGATTTTCCGCGTGCGATCAACCTCGGCTTTCGCGCCGTTGGTTGGATCGAAGCGGACATTGAAAGCTGGATCGCTCGCCAGATCGAGCGCAGCCGTTCAGTGCAACCCGTCGCCCGGTGACACCGGACCGATCGAACTCACCCCAATTGGCCGCCCCGGCAGAAAAAAGGCCGGGCGCACTGGTAATGCGAGCCGGCCTGAGGTTTTCACATGCAAACGATATCACAAGGCCTGACCGGCGACCGTTGCGAGTGCGGCGGTTGCCATCAACGTTTCAACTCGGCTTCAGCCTTCGACCTGCATCGAGCAGGCAAAGCCGGGGTTGATCGTCATTGTCGAGAGCCCGGCGAAATGCTCGCAATCGGCATGACCGTCAACGCTCAGGGCTTCTGGATCGAGCGGAGGCGTGGAGAACGCCATCAGAAGCGCCGACCGCGCGAGCAGGAGACGCGATCTCCGCAGACCCTTACTCATGTGACGGGTCTATGAATGCGCGGCGCGGATGGCGCAATTGCGCAACTCGATGGCGACAGGCCCGTGCTGGTGCCGCCGGGCGTGTACGACGTCGCGTTCGACAGCTATTCAACGTTCATGATGTTCGGCCGAGCGCCGAAGGTGCATCTGATGTTCCGCATCATGACGATGGGCGAGCACTTCGAAAAGCCGCTCAGTCGCTTCTGCAACGTCAAACGATTGATCGGCCGACCCGGTCCTTGGGGCAGATTCAAGGTCGGCTTTCACAGCGACTTCCTGAGGGAATTCGCTGCGTTGTTTGGCACACCCGTGCGGCTGGATCGTATCCCGATGTCGAACTTCGAGAATCACATCTTCATCGCGACGGTACGCACGGTCCAGAAAGGATCGCGCCAGGAACAGATTCCCGGCGGGCTGACCTACTCGGTCATCGCGAAGATTCGATGCATCAAGCAATGACGCACTCTTACCTGTACCTACTCCTACACCTGTACCTGCACCTACCCAAAACGCCATGGGGGGCGCATTCAAGTGCCGGTATTTTCAGATTCGATGTACTCATCGCCAGGTTGAATCTTGGCAACGAATTCGCCCGTGGTTCACGGTTGGGCGAAAGTCAGAGTCTGTCTACCTTCTGACTTCTACCGGCTCGGGGGTAACTCGCCGCCATCTCGGTGTCGACGCCCCCGGGTTCCAAACCCCGGACGAAAGCTCATGACAACCGGCCGCAGAGCAAACGATTCAA
This sequence comes from Steroidobacter agaridevorans, assembly GCF_009932555.1. GTDB lineage: Bacteria > Pseudomonadota > Gammaproteobacteria > Steroidobacterales > Steroidobacteraceae > Steroidobacter > Steroidobacter agaridevorans. Next base: position 1,275 of record NZ_BLJO01000011.1, on the reverse strand, counting down.
AGACCAAGGTCGAGCCGCACAATGCCTTGAAGGTAAGCACGACGCCCGGTGTCGACACCTCTACGACGCTTGCCAAGGTGGCCTTGCGTCCGAGCGTAAGGGCAGCGGTGTCCGTCCAGAGATTCGTAAAGCCTGAGTTCGGTGATGTGGATCTAACAGCCCTCGCCGATGAACTTTCCAGCCAAATCGCGACTGTGACTGGCGGCGACTTGCGGCGAGCAGAGGCGATGCTGATTGCGCAAGCCCACGTGCTCGAAGGCATCTTTCACGAGTTGGCGCGACGCGCGGGTCTCAACATGGGAGAGTACCTGCAAGCTGCTGAGACCTACATGCGCCTGGCGCTCAAGGCGCAAAGTCAATGTCGCGCGACCTTAGAAACGCTTGCGACGATGAAGAACCCGCCGGTGGCATTTGTGCGTCAAGCGAACATTGCACATGGACCGCAGCAGGTTAACAACGCTCCCGCCACCGACGCCCCGCGCGCGCGGGAATCAGAAATTGCGCCGAACGAACTATTGGAGGTGACCGATGGCAAACGGTTGGACCTTGGAGCGACGACGCCGGCAGTCGGAGCGGATTCGGACGTGGAAGCCGTGGGAACGATCGACCGGGCCTAGAAGTCCCGAGGGCAAGGCGCGAGCCAGTCGCAACGCGTACGGTGGAGGAACGCGACTGCTCTTGCGTACGTTGGCAAAAACTCTTCGTTCACAGAAGGAGCTTCTAGGGGGGCAGTGAACCAGCTGCAGACCTATCCCGCGGCGGAATTCGTGTCAGAATGCAGCACACGACGTTGAATACCCGACGATAATGATCGGTGAAGGAAGCTGTAGTGTGATATGTCACGTCACTTAGGTCACCTACATCTGAGTTGGGCAACAGACTAAGGAGAAGAAGAATGATGAAGTTGCTTGTGACCGTATTGGCTTGCGGCTGTCTCCTTGGATGCGCGAGCACTACAGCTCGTGGCAAAGAGGCGCTGAATCCGGGCATGACGACAGCGCAGGTAAAGGAGCTACTTGGTAATCCCGACGGGCGCTCGTTTGATGAAACCAACGAGGCATGGCAGTACCAAGATGTCGTTGGCTTTGGTCAATGCGAATACCTCACGGCGTGGTTCACAAACGGCGTGCTCAAGGCCGTCACAACTCGGCGCGGAGGTAGCGTAGCAGGGTGTGGTTTGGGATCTACACCTGTTGATTGTCGGTGGCGGACGTAATTTGCACACTTCTGGCGGACGAAAATTGCACAGTCAGGCAGGGTTGCCGCTCCGTGAAC
>NZ_BLJO01000010.1:324957-326344 GCF_009932555.1 Steroidobacter agaridevorans | reverse complement strand
GGGGGGTGCCCCTATGTTGTTGTCAATGGAGTTCCACCGCCGGTGGGGTGTAGAGAGTGCCGTCTCGTAGCATGGCGAACAGGACATCACAACGTCGCCGGGCGAGTGCGATGAGGGCTTGGTTGTGACGTTTGCCTTGGCCGATCTTGCGAGCGTAGTAGGCCCTAGAGATTGGGTCGCGCAACGCTGCGAACGCCGACAGGAACATCGCACGTTTGAGCTGTTTATTGCCTCGGCGAGACGGATGCTCGCCTCGGATCGACGAGCCGGAGCGTCGAGTAACAGGCGCGAGCCCCGCATAGGCGGCCAGATGAGCTGCGGAGGCGAACGCACGGCTCGCGACATCGATCAGGAGTCTCGCCGCGGTCCTGACACCGACTCCCGGCATGCTTGTCAGGACCGGATGGAGAGGGTGCGCGAGGACCAGACGTTCGACTTCCTTTTCGACTTCAGCGCGCTGACGTCGCAGCGCTGCCAGTTGTTGCGCAAGGCGCGGCAAGACAACGGTGGCGGCCTGGGTGCCCAGCACGACGACCGTTTGTTCCGAGAGCGCTTGGACGATTTCAGCGGCCCAGCGCTTACCCATGCGCGGCGCCAGTTTGATCAGTCGGTTCGCCAGTTGTCTCTCGCTGAGAGCGGCAAGTTGAGCGGGAGAAGGATATCGCTCGATGAGATCGAGCATCGCGGAGTGATCCAGATGCGGCCCGACAACGCGCTCGAGTGCGGGATGTATCTGCGTCAGCAGGCCGCGGATGCGATTGCTGGTTTGGGTGATCTGGCCAACCAGGTCATCATCGAAGCCGCACAGCATCGTGAGCTCCGCGACTTCATTGTCGGCCAACTTCAGCGAACGCAACGTGTGCGGCATGCTGCGCGCCGCTTCCGCAATGATGTATGCATCGCGCGCATCGGTCTTGGCTTCACCGGCGTGCAGATCGGCGATCCGACGCATCGCAAGTCCCGGGAGATAGGCGACTGCGACTCCTTCAGCTCGCGCCACCGCGACCGGAAGTGCGCCGATCGTCGCCGGCTGGTCGACCACGAGCAACACGCCGCCATGTTCTTTGAGCTTGGTGATGAGTGCTCGAAGCTTGGCTTCGTCATTCGGCAGAGCACTATCGAGCAGGCGTTTGCCGGTGACATCAAGTGCCACGGCATGATGTGCCTCTTTGCCAACGTCGACGCCGACGAAGACCTGGATACGATCCTGCGGCTCGGTGCCTGTCATCGGTGCCCCCCTTGTAGTTATCGTTATCGGCGGCCAGCGACCTACAGCAGCCAGTCTCGGCATCCACGTTACGAGCGACCTCGGATTGCTCCGGGTCCAGCCCCTATCAGCGATCACCGGCTGCCGACCCGGCCCGGTGACAACACCCCCCGGATCATG
>NZ_BLJO01000010.1:324704-324930 GCF_009932555.1 Steroidobacter agaridevorans | reverse complement strand
GACGACTGGGGGCTTGAATCATGCCGGGCCAAGCTGGCCGAATCTCAGGATAACTGAGATATGAAGAAAGTAACGGGAAATACAGGCGCCAGCTTGCCTATGAGCCGACAACGGGGCGCTCAACAACAAGGCATATCGCAGCAGCGCTACTGAGGTGAGCCAGCGAACGCGTAAGCGTGCCCCACTTTGCCTGAGTGCGGCACCGGTCCCGACCAAACCGTGGCAG
>NZ_BLJO01000010.1:321491-324694 GCF_009932555.1 Steroidobacter agaridevorans | reverse complement strand
GATATGAAGAAAGTAACGGGGGTGTTAGCTTTTCTTCAGTTGGGTACGCGCTAAGCGCGCTGGGTCGTTTCTTTCTTCAGCTCATCGCGCAGCGCGCGACGCAGGATCTTGCCGACGTTGGTCTTCGGCAGCTCGGTCCTGAAATAAACATGCCGGGGCACCTTGTACCCGGTGAGCTGCTGACGCGAGAAATCGATCAGCTGCTGCTCGGTGAGCGACGGATCTTTCTTCACGACGAACAGGGCGACCACTTCGCCCGAGTGCTCATCGGCCTTCGCGACCGCGGCGACCTCGAGCACGCCGGGATGTGCCGCAACCACGCTCTCGATCTCGTTCGGATACACGTTGAAGCCCGACACGAGAATCATGTCCTTCTTGCGGTCCTCGATGAACACGTAGCCGTTCGCGTCGAGCCGGCCGATGTCGCCGGTGCGCAGCCAGTCGCCCATCATGACTTTCGCCGTCTCGTCCGGACGGTTCCAATAACCGCGCATGACCTGCGGCCCGCGGATGCAGATCTCGCCGACCTTATCGATGCCCAGATCGTTGCCGTCGTCGTCGCGAATGCTGATCTCGGTCGAAGGAATCGGCAGACCGATGGAGTTGTTGAAGTCCTCGCCGAACGGATTGATGCAGGCCGCGGGCGACGTCTCCGTCAAACCCCACGCCTGCGTCAGCACGTTGCCAGTGACCTTCTTCCAATGCTCCGCCACCGAGCGTTGCACGGCCATGCCGCCGCCCAGAGTGATACGCAGCGCGCTGAAGTCGACCTCAGCAAAGCCGGGCGTGTTCAGCAGCGCATTGAACAGCGTGTTTACGCCGCTGATGTAAGTGAAGCGGAACTTCTTTAGCTCGGCGACGAACGCCGGGAAGTCACGCGGGTTGACGATGAGCACGTCGTGCGCGCCGAGCTTCACGAATACCAGCCAATTTCCGGTGAGCGCGAAGATGTGATACAGCGGCAACGCCGTGATGATCGTGTCCTGACCGACGCTGGCCGACGTGCCGATCCACGACTCCGCCTGCAACACGTTCGCAACGATATTCCGATGCGTCAGCATCGCGCCTTTGGCAACGCCCGTCGTGCCGCCGGTGTATTGCAGGAACGCGATGTCGTCATGAGTCATCGCCACCGGCGTGAACGTTTCGAAGCGCCCCCGCTGCAGCACCTTGTTGAAGCGCACCGCGTTCGGCAAGTCGTAGCGCGGGACCTGCTTGCGCACATAGCGCAGCACCAGGTTGGCCAGCACCGACTTCGGGAAGTGCAGCTGATCGCCGACGCCCGTGATGATCACGTGCTCGATCTGCGTCTTGTCGATGACGTGCTCGAGCGTGTGCGCGAAGTTCTCGAAAATCACGATCGCTCTGGCGCCGGAGTCGGTGAGCTGATGCTCCAGCTCGCGAGCGGTATACAGCGGATTCGTGTTGACGACCGTCAAGCCGGCGCGCAGCGCGCCGTACAGCGCGATCGGATACTGCAGCACGTTGGGCATCATCAGAGCGATGCGATCGCCCTTCTTCAGATGCGCGATGTTTTGCAGATACGCCGCGAAGTCGCGCGACAGCCGCTCGTATTCCGCGAACGTGATCGTGCGGCCCATGCTGGTGAACGCCGGCTTCTCGGCGAAGCGGGCGCAGGCGCCATCGATGAGCTCGACTGCGGAGGCGTATTGATTCGGATTGATCAGCTCCGGCACGCCGGCGGGATAGCTCTTCAGCCAGGGCTGGGTGGACTCGGCCGTCATCGGCGCCCCCTGCGCGATTGCGTTCATTTCGTCAGTACCTTGTTCAGTGCCGGCCACAGATTGTCCAGCAATTTGGGTTGCGCCGTGGCGTTGGGATGGATGCCGTCGGCTTGCATCAGGGTATCGTCCAGCGCCACGCCGTCCAGAAAGAAATCGACCAGCGGCACGTCGTATTTTTTCGCCAGCTCGCCATACAGTGCGTGGAAGGAGTTGGCATATTCGGCGCCGTAATTCGGCGGCATGCGCATGCCCACCAGCACCACCTTGGCCTGCGTCGCCTGGCTCGTCTCGATCAGGTATTCGAAGTTGCTGCGCACCTGTTTCAAAGGCAGGCCGCGCAGGCCGTCGTTGCCGCCGAGCTCGATGATGACGACCGCCGGCTTGTGCAACTCCAATGCACGAGGCAGCCGGCTGCGCGCGCCGCCGGTGGTTTCGCCGCTGATACTGGCATTGACTACGCGGTAGCCGTAACCTTGCCTGGCCAGCCGCTGTTCCAGCAAGGCCACCCAGGTGGCATCCACTTTGACGCCATAGCCGGCGCTCAGGCTGTCGCCGACCACCAGGATGGGTTTCGACGCTGCCGCGTGAACCAAACCGGGCAGCGTCAGTCCCAGCCCCAGCAGGGCGAATACCGCCAGGCTGAAACCGATCGCGACAGCGCTGCGTAAGTTTCCGCTAAGTTTGCGCTGGCACACTGCGGCGGCCCGCGCCATGTTGTTTGACAGTGCGAGCCCCCGCGATTCTGTTTTGCCCAACGATCCAGATTCAGATCTCGACATGAGCATTGCGCAACCGGTCCTCAGAGCGGAAAAAATCAGCAAGCAGGTTAGCAGTCCGGAGGGAACGCTGGCCATCCTGGCGGACGTCGATCTGAGTATTCAGGCCGGCGAGACCGTCGCCATCATCGGCGCATCGGGCGCGGGCAAATCCACCTTGCTGGCCTTGCTCGCCGGGTTGGATGAACCGACGGACGGACGAATCTGGCTGAACGGCGCCGAGCTCACGGCGCTGGATGAAGACGGCCGCGCCGCGGTTCGCGCCCAGCACGTGGGCTTCGTGTTCCAGAGCTTTCACCTCGTGCCGTCCCTGACCGCCATCGAGAATGTGATGTTGCCGTTGGAGCTTGCCGGAAAGTCCGGTGCGCGCGAGGCTGCGTCGGAAGTGCTCGAGAGGGTCGGTTTGATGCCGCGGCGTGAGCACTATCCACGTCAGCTCTCGGGCGGCGAGCAACAACGCGTCGCCATCGCACGCGCGTTCGTCACCAGGCCCGCATTGTTATTCGCGGATGAGCCGACCGGCAATCTCGATTCGGCGACCGGCGAGCGCATCATCGAATTGTTGTTCGAATTGAATCGCGGCGCGCAGACCACGCTGGTCGTGGTCACTCACGATAACGCGATTGCGCAGCGCTGCGGACGCACGATTCGCATCGACGCCGGCAAGGTTGCCGCATGAAAG
>NZ_BLJO01000010.1:61971-321470 GCF_009932555.1 Steroidobacter agaridevorans | reverse complement strand
CGCTAAGGCTCGCGATCCTCGCCCTGGCGCGCGACGGCAAGTCGGGCGAGCTGCGAGTTTTGATGCTGGCGCTGCTGGTGGCGGTGTCTGCGTTGACTGCCGTGGGATTCTTCACGAGTCGCGTGAGTCTCGCAGTCGATCAGCAAGCGGGCGAAGTCCTGGCGGCAGACCTGCGGCTGCAATCGCGCTCGCCGCTGGATCGAGAGTACTTTCAGATGGCCAGGGACGCGGGCCTGAAAACAGCGGAGCTGTCGAATTTTCCCAGCGTCGTATTCCACGGCGAAGACAGCGCGCTGACGGCGATTCGCGCCGTCTCTCCCGAATATCCCTTGCGAGGACGCGTCAAAGTTGCGGACGTGCCGTTTGGTCCCGCGCAGGAAGTCACTACGATTCCTGGCCCTGGCGAAGCATGGCTCGAAGCACGCCTGTTCGCGCAGCTCGGCGCCAAAGTAGGCGACAAGATTCGCGTCGGCTCGAGCGAGCTGACCGCGGCTCGCGTGCTGGATTATCGTCCCGACCAGGGCTCGCAGTTCGTCGACCTCGCGCCGACCTTGCTCATGCGCCTCGAGGAGGTCGACGCAACCGGCCTCGCGCAGGAAGGCAGCCGCATCTCTCACTTCGCATTGTTCGCAGGTGAGCAGCAGGCCATCGCGGCTCTCAAAGAGCGGCTGACGCAAATCAAAAAGCCCGGCCAGCGCATCGTCGACCTGGCCGATGCCAGCCCGCAGATCCGCTCCGCCATCGACCGTGCTGGCCGATTTCTGAACCTCGCCGCGCTGGTGACCATCTTGCTGGCCGCGATTGCCGTCGCGATCTCAGCGCGGCGCTATGTCGCTCGGCATCTCGATACAGTCGCCTTGATGAAGAGCATGGGCGCGCCTCAGCGGCTGGTGCTGTCCATCAGCGTGCTCGAGTTGCTGATGATCGGTTTGATCGCGGGCATCGTCGGCGCGGTGATCGGCTATGCAGCTCAGGAAGGCATCGCTTATTTGTTGAAAGATCTGGTGCGCGGCGAGCTGCCGCGGCCGTCGCTGAGCGCTGGCGGTTTGGGCATCGTGACTTCGGTGTTGATCTTGATTGGCTTCGCGCTGCCGCCGCTGCTACAGCTGCGCTTCGTGCCGCCCGCTCGAGTGCTGCGACGGAATCTCGAGCCGCCACCGCTGCGCTATGTCACCGTCTACGGAACCGCCCTCGCCGCGCTGGTTGCGTTGCTGGCATGGTTGGTTCGCGATGCGCAGTTGTTGTTGTATGTGTTCGGCGGGACGTTTGTGACGTTCGCGGTGCTGATGCTGGCAGGCTGGGTCCTGGTGCGCGCATTGAGCGGATTGCGCGGCAGCGTCGGCGTGTCATGGCGTTACGGCATGGCAAATATCGCGCGTCGCGGTCGCGACAGCGTAATTCAAATCGTCGCCTTCGGATTGGGCTTGATGGTGTTGCTGCTGCTCGCGGTCGTTCGCAACGACCTCATGCAGGAGTGGAAAGCGAGCCTGCCGGAGAATGCGCCCAATCATTTCATGATCAACATTCGTCCGGATCAGACCGCGCAGATCCGCGACTTCTTCGCCGAACGGTCGATCACGCCACCGCAGCTGGTGCCGATGATTCGCGCGCGGCTCATCAAGATCGCCGGCACGTCCGCGGGCGATCTGAAGATCCAGAGCGATCGCGGCCGGGACTTCCTGGACCGCGAAGCGAATCTCACCTGGGCCGAGACCATGCAGGACGACAACAAGCTGGTCGCCGGCGAATGGTGGCGTCCGAACGATGGCGGCGGTCCGCGCGTGTCGGTGGAACTGGAAATGGCGGAAGCGCTGGGCCTGAAGCTCGGCGACGAGCTGACTTACGACGTGGCCGGCGAGACCATCACGGCTCGCGTTACCAGCTTCCGTGAAGTGCAGTGGGATTCGTTCCGACCGAACTTCTTCATGGTGTTTTCGCCCGGCACGCTCAACGACAGCACCGGCACTTACATCACCAGCGTGCACATTGCTCGCGAGCAGCGGCCGGTGCTGATGGATTTCGTGCGCCAGTTCCCGGAAGTGACGGCCATCGATCTCGAAGCGATTCTCACGCAGGTGCGTGGCGTGATGGATAAAGCGTCGTTGGCCGTGCAGTACGTGTTCGGGTTTACGCTGCTTGCAGGCGTCACGGTGCTGTTGGCTGCGATCCAGGCCACTCGCGACGAGCGGCGTTACGAGAGCGCGATGTTGCGAACGTTGGGCGCGAGCCGTCGCGTGGTATTGCAGGGAGTGGCCGCCGAATTCACAACGCTGGGGATTCTGTCGGGCACGCTCGCGGCGATCGGCGCGACGGCGGCGGGATATTTCCTCGCGACCGAGATCTTCAATCTCGACTACACGTTCGATATGACCGTATGGGCGGTGGGATTGGTGGCCGGAGCAGTGCTGGTCGGGCTCAGTGGAACATTGGCGACGCGCTCAGTCGTGAATCATCCGCCAGTGGCCACGCTGCGCGGCGGATGAACTACTCCAACCCCAGCATCATCCAGCCGACCGGCTGGGTCTCGCCGCGCCAGTTGTAACCGTCGACTTTCACCAGGTAGTCGCCGGGGCCGAAGGCGGATGAGTTCAGGCTGAAGCGCACTTCCTTGTTGGAGTCGCGCATGATGCGCTTGATCTGCATCACCCGCACGCCATCGGCTTTGTCGATGGTGATTTGAAACTGCTGGATCTTGCCCTCGGTCGCATCGATGCTGATGTCGAGCCATTGCGCGGGCGTAATCCAACCGAGCGCGAGGGTCGGCCGTTCGGGCTTGGCTTTGACCAGCTGCGCTTTGTAGCGCTGCACGCTGCCAGGCGGTTGCATCTGTGTACTGGTCTGCTCTCGAGCGGCGACCTGCAATTGTTCGGACAGCGAACGCACTTGCAGCCCGAAGGTTACTGCCGCAATGGCGGCGATCAGCAGCCCCAGTCCCAATCCCATGGCGAGCGCGCGATTGACGGCGAAGCCCGAGCCGCTCCGACGCATCTCTTCCCGCGCTTCTTCGGGATCGAAATCATCGTCGACTGCTTCCATCACTGCCCGCGTCGAGCTGGAGGGAATGGCTTCGAACACACCCGTCTCGCTGCCGTCGACCGGCCGGCGGGACAGGCGCGTTTTCAAACGCACGGGAATCGGCAAGGCCTGCAGGAAGGCCGGGTTGTCGAGACAGAACTTCTCGAACTCGCGCGCCTCGCGCACGGTCAGATCGCCGGACAAGTAGCGATCTACGACATGCTCGTTCTCGATGTACCTGCGATCCATCCGCCTGGTCCGATTGCCATAACGCGCGGCAGGTTAACAAAAGGACGTAGGCGCATATGTCGAGCGAGTCATATTTATACGAGGGATCGGGCATCCTGCCACGACCCTCGTGCGAGTCGGCAAAAGGCGTGACTTTTGCCTCTCGCCGCCGCCTGTGGCGGCGGGGTACGTCCGTGTACCCGGGGTGGCACTAGCAGTCCCGGGCACACACTTTAGTTAGTGTCGGTGTCCGGGTCTGCCTTGGCGGCCTCCTCGGCCACGCACTTGGCGCATTTCGGCCAATAGGGCTTGGCGATGCGGTTCAGGGTCCAGCGGTTGCCCTCGGCGAAGAATTTGCGCAGGGCCTGGGATTGCGGCTCGTCGGTATAGCCCAGCCCGACGATGCGCACCTGGGTCATGTTGTCTCCGGCGGGCGTCAGATAGATCACGGTCCAGGTGCCGGCGATGGCGTCGGGATATTTGAAATCCGCCGGCGGCTGTTTGATGCGGATCGCCAGCATGCGCTCCGGCTCATACGCCAGGACTTCGTTGACGATGGTGTTGGCATCGCCCAGCCGGCCCTTGGGATCGTAGTGCGTGCGGATGGTGCCGCCGACCTTGAAGTCGACCTCGGCCTGGGCGACGCCGGTCTGTTTATAACCTTCGGCGGTGGTGAAGATCCGCCACACCTCGGCCGGCGACGCGTTGATAAATCCCTCGGTGACCTGCGGCTCGGCCGCCAGGGTGGCTTGCGACCACAACCCGGCCGCGCTCAGCAGCACTGCGGACCAGCAGCGGACCAAGCGCGCCGAAATGCTTGTTCTGTCAGGGAACTGTGGGCTTCTACTCATCATTCTTGCAGACCTCTGGCCGATACTGCGATGCTTGGTTGGTTGGTGTAATGCCTGAATTATCGACCCGATTATCGACTAGCATCCATCGACTGGCAGTGCATTCGCATGATTCTCACCCTCGAAGTGACCGGCCCGCAGGCCCAGGCCATGGGCGCCGCCGGTCGCAAGATCTTCAAGGCGCTCGGCGGCACCATCGGGCGCCTGCCGGACAATGACTGGGTGTTCCCCGACCCGTATGTGTCGGGCCGGCATGCATTGATCCGCTACGTCAACGGCAAGTACTTCGTCGAAGACACCAGCACCAACGGCGTGTTCATCAATTCCCCAGACAATCGACTGACACGCGGGCAACCGCAGCAATTGCGCAATGGCGACCTGCTGTACATCGATGCGTATCAGATCAATGTTTCCATCGCGAAAGACGCCACCGAGGATTTGCACAACGATCCGTTCGCGCCGTTGAAGAACGGCGGCCCGAAGCTCGTACCCCCCGCGCGTCGCGCAGCCACGCCGGCGCCGGCTGTGGCGGAAGACAGAACCGAAAGCCTGGTCGCGAATCGTCAGAGCGACAATCGTAACGCCACCATTCTGCAAGACTCGACTGCTCGGGTCGACGAGGATGATGAGGACGAAGAAGAAGAAGCCGACGAGGATCACGCCACCGAATGGTTCGGCATGGCCGAGGTGGCCGAGCCGAAGAAGCCGGCGCCCGCAGCGGTTCCGTCTCGCTCCCGGCCCGAAGTTGTGAAATCCACGGTCGCGATTCCGACGCCGCCTCGCCCGCAACCACAGCCGCAACCGCAACGACCGGCCCCGGCGACCAAAGCCATTCCGAAAGCGGTCACGAAAGAAATACCCAGCGCTCCGGCGCCGCGCCCGCGTCCCGAACAAAGCAAGCCGGTGACGGGCGATGGCGCGCAGTTAACAGTGTTGTTCGATGCGGCGGGAATCGAAGGTCTCGAACCCAGCACCGAAAACGCGCGTATGCTCGGTGAAATTCTGCGGATCGCACTTGGCGGTGTGATGGAAACGTTGCGTACGCGCGAGCGCGTGAAAGATGAGTTGCGCATGCGCGGCACTTCGTTCAAGGCGGCGGACAACAACCCGTTGAAGTTCTCCGCCAACGTCGACGATGCTTTTCACAACCTGCTGGTGAAACACAATCCCGCGTATCTGGCGCCGCCGGACGCTTTCGAGGATGCGTTCCGGGATGTGCGCGATCACCAGTCGGCGTTCCTGGCGGCAATGCGCCTGGCGTTCGAGTCGATGCTGTCGCAGTTCGATCCGCAGCGCATGCAGGACGAGTTCGACCGGCAGATGAAAGGCTCGATCCTCGGCGTGCCGGCCAAGCTGCGCTATTGGGACCTGTATCGGGACAAGTACGGCGAGTTGAGCAAGGACGCCGAAACCGGCTTTCGCACGTTGTTTGGCGACGCGTTCGCGCGCGCCTATGAGGAACACCTGGAGCGGCTGAAGAAATCCAGCCGGCCGGTGGGGCAGTGACCTTCATGGATGAAACATTGGTGGAAGAGGACATTCAACCCGTTTATGTTTCCGCGGGCATCACCGACGTCGGCCGCCTTCGAGCCACGAATCAGGATGCCTTCGTCGAACTGCACGCCGCCGGCGTCTGGTCGGTGGCCGACGGCATGGGCGGCTATCGCGATGGCGATGTCGCCAGCCGCATGGTGTGCGAAGGGCTGCAGCTGTTGACCGGCGACGGCTCACTCGACGAAGCGGCCAGTGCCGTGCGCCAGCGCATGAGCGACGTGAATCGTCGTTTGTATGAAGCGTCGGTGCGGCCGATCAATCCCATTGTCAGCGGCAGCACCGTGGCCGTCCTGCTGGTCCGGCGTACCGAGCTTGCCGTGTTGTGGGCCGGCGACAGCCGCGTGTATCGCTGGCGCCAGGGTCAGCTGACGCAGTTGACGACGGATCACACCTGGGCCGCCGAGCTGAACTTGCAACATCCCGACGAAGAAGCGGACCACGCCATCACGCGCGCCGTCGGCGGCGAAGCCACGTTGACGCTCGACATCCGGAAGGACCGGGTGCGGCTGGGCGATCGCTATCTGCTGTGCTCCGACGGTCTGACGCGCGAGCTGAACGACGCGCAGATTGCATCGGCGCTGTCGGCCGACGATGTGAAAACATCCGCCCGCAAGCTGATCGATGCCACCTTGAAAGCGGGCGCGCGCGACAATGTGACGGTTGTCATTGTGGAAGCGACCTGACAAGCATAGGAAGCGGCTGACGTTTTCAATGTCGGCGCCCTCATGAAAAACACGGACGACCAACAAACCAAACTGCGCTCCGCCGAACCCGACGCCACCCTGCATCGCTCAGGGACGGAATTGCACACGCTCGTGCGGGCGGAACATGAAGGGACGCTCGTCCGGGATTCGACGGAAGAATCAGATACCGCCGCGCGAACACTGCAGGCCGGTCGCCCCGTGCAAGACCCGGATGCGCCGTTCGCGCCCACGCTCAAGGCCCCAGAGTCGGGCGCTCCATCGATTCCACAGGGAGGCTCGCTCGACCCGGGCTCGGTTATCAAACAGCGCTTCGTGCTGGAAACCATGCTGGGTAAAGGCGGCATGGGCCTGGTGTTCGGCGCCGTCGACCGACGCAAGCTGGAAGCGCGCGATCCCAATCCTCACGTTGCGTTGAAAGTGCTCAACGCGGATTTCGCGCGGCACCCGCAGTCGTTCATGGCCCTGCAGCGCGAAGCGCGCAAGGCGCAAACGCTGGCGCATCCAAACGTCGTCACCGTGTTCGATTTCGATCGCGACGGCGACACGGTTTACATGACGATGGAGCTGCTGAAAGGCCGCTCGCTCGACGCCATCGTTCGCGAAGGGCGCGGCAAGGGCAACAGTGCCGAATTCGCCCTGCCGATTATTCGCGGTATTGCCGAAGGTCTGGCCTACGCGCACCGCAAGGGCATCGTGCATTCGGATCTCAAGCCGGGCAACGTGTTCATTGCCTCGGATGGCACCGCGAAGATTCTGGATTTCGGCATCGCACGCGCCGTGCCGAGCTCCATCACCGAAGAGAACAAAGATGAGTTCGATGCAGGCTCGCTCGGCGCGTACACCGAAGCGTATGCGACGGACGAAATGGTCGCCGGCGTCGATCCTCATACCGCGGATGACATGTATGCGCTCGGCATCATCGCGTACGAGCTGGTCACGGGATTTCATCCGTATCAGCGACACAGCGCGCCGAACGCACGCAAGCTCGGGATCAAGCCGGATCCGCTGAAGGGACTGAAGCGTAAGCACGCGCGTGCGATCGAACGCTGTCTGTCCTTCGAGCGTAAGGATCGTCCGCAGACCGCGGGTGAGTTCCTCAAGTTGTTCCGCGGCGTCACGCGGCTGCAGAAATTCACGCTGGCGGCGAGCGCCGTGCTGGCGCTGACGGCCGGCTATTTCGGATATCAAAACTATCTCGAAACCAGCCCTTCCATTGCGTTCAGCGACTTGCCCGCGACCAGCCAGCAGGATTTTCGCACCGCCATGAAGGAGGGCGACGAAGCGTGGGCGTTCTACGAGAACGAAGGCTTGGACGATGGGATCATGTCGGCGCTGGCCAGTTACGCCAGGGCGTACGACATTCATCCTCGCAATCGCGAAGCTGTTGCAGCACTGAATCGCACGGCCGATGAGGTTCTACGGGTGACGAAGGATGACCCGGCTCGCCGCCACGAGATGGCGGAATCCTTGCAGCAGCTGAGCGCCCACTTCCGAAAATACGCGCCGGTGGTTGACGCGGCCAGGTAGCCAGCTCGCTACGGGCGGTATTTCGCGCGGACGTCCCGGATCGCGCGGCTCGCATCTATGTCGAGTGCATCCGCAATCGCGATGAACTCGATCACGTCGATGCGCCGTTCCCCGCCCTCGTATTTGGAAATGAAGCTCTGCGGCTTGCCAAGACGGTCCGCCAGCTGCTGCTGAGTCAAGCCGGCCTTCTCGCGCGCGGCAAGCAGCAACTCGAGCAAGCGAACATGAGCAGGTGAGCGCAGTGACTTCAAGACGGCGGGCTCCGTATGACGCCCGTGTCTATATTCCGCCCGAGCCGATATCCCAACTTAGAATATACCCATTGGATTTCGTCTGGCACGGAAAATCTGCTGTAATCGCGCCCCTTCCCGGCCGTATGCCGAGCGCATTCCAAGTTCTTGCAGACATGAGCAGCAAACCCCAGACCGCCCCACAGGGCGCCAAGGCCAAGACCGCCATCACCCCGACCCGGGATGAAAACTATGGCGAGTGGTATCAGCAGGTTATTCGCGGCGCCGACCTGGCCGAGAACTCGGCCGTGCGCGGCTGCATGGTCATCAAGCCGTGGGGCTACTCGCTGTGGGAGAACATGCAGCGGGTGCTGGACGACATGTTCAAGGCCACCGGCCATCAGAACGCCTACTTCCCGCTGTTCATCCCGCTGTCCTTCATGCAGAAGGAAGCTGCCCACGTGGAAGGTTTTGCCAAGGAATGCGCGGTGGTCACCCACCACCGCCTGGAAGCCGGGCCGGATGGCAAGCTGCGCCCGACCGGCGAGCTGGAAGAGCCCCTGATCGTCCGCCCGACCTCCGAGACCATCATCGGCGATGCGTTCTCGCGCTGGGTGCAGAGCTATCGCGACCTGCCGCTGCTGATCAATCAGTGGGCCAATGTGGTGCGCTGGGAAATGCGCACCCGCATGTTCCTCCGGACCGCCGAATTCCTCTGGCAGGAAGGCCATACCGCGCACGCCACCAAGGAAGAAGCGGTCGAAGAGACCATGCGCATGCTCGAGGTGTACGCGACCTTCGCCGAAGAGTGGATGGCCGTGCCGGTGATTCGCGGCGAGAAGACGGCCAACGAGCGCTTCCCGGGCGCCGAGCAGACGTTCTGTATCGAAGCCATGATGCAGGATCGCAAGGCGCTGCAGGCCGGCACCAGCCACTTCCTGGGCCAGAACTTCGCCAAAGCCAGCGGCATCGAGTTCCTGGATCAGAACGGCCAGCATCAGCATGCCTGGACCACCAGCTGGGGCGTGTCGACCCGCCTGATCGGCGGACTGCTGATGACCCATTCCGACGACGATGGCCTGGTGCTGCCGCCCAAGCTGGCGCCGGTGCAGGTGGTGATCCTGCCCATTTACCGGTCCGATGAAGATCGGGCGCGCGTGATCGAGTACTGCCGCTCCGTGGCCAATGAACTGCGCGCGCAGCACTACGCGGATCGCCCGGTTTCCGTCGTCGTCGACGAGCGCGATGAACGCGGCGGCGACAAGGTGTGGAACTGGATCAAGAAAGGCGTGCCGGTGCGCATCGAAGTCGGTCCTCGCGACCTCGAGAAGGATGCGTTGTTCGTGGGCCGCCGCGATCGCGCGCCGAAGGATAAACAGAGCATCCCGCGCAGTGAATTCGTCGCGTCCATCGGCGCCACGCTGCAATCCATTCAAGAGGGGTTGTTCGAGCGCGCGAAGGCCTATCGCGAGCAGTTCACGAAGCGCATCGATACCAAGGAAGAGTTTTACGAGTACTTCACCGCCCCGCGCGTACCCGAGAATGCGCCGACGCCCATTCACGGCGGCTTCGCCCTGACGCACTTCAGCGGCGAAGCGGCCCTCGAAGAGCGGATCAAGGCCGAGCTTGGCGTGACCGTGCGTTGCATTCCGTTAGAGAAGAGCGAGCCCGGCATCTGCCCGTTCACCGGCAAGCCGAGCCCGCAGCGAGTCGTCTGGGCCAAAGCCTACTGAGCAAATACACCGGCGCTGCCAATGAGCGCCGGTGTTCCCGGCTGCTAGCATGCGGCCGGCTGTCTCGGGTGGCCGCGACCAACGTTAATCGACAGGCGCTGGCCTCGGACGGGGCATGACAGCTGTCGCCAAGGTGCTCATTCGATGTCCGCGGTCTCTCGCGCCAATTGGCAAATTCATTTCTGCGTCATCCTGTGGGGATTCACTGCCATCCTCGGCAAGCTGATCTCCCTGGATACGCTGTCGCTGGTCTGGTGGCGGCTGGTGCTTGTGGCCGGCGCGCTGGCGCTCGTGCCGCGCTTCTGGCGCGGACTATCTGCGTTGCCGCCGCGCCTGATTGCGATCTACGCCGGTATCGGCATGGTGGTCGCGCTTCATTGGCTGGCGTTCTACGGCTCCATTCGATTGGCCAATGCGTCGGTTGCCGCCACCTGCCTGGCGCTGTCGCCGGTGTTCCTCGCCTTCATCGAGCCGTTTCTGGTCGGCCGCCGCTTCGACATGCGCGAACTGTTGTTCGGCCTCGCGGCGATCCCTGGCGTCGCGTTGGTCGTCGGCGGAACACCAACCACCATGCGTCTGGGCGTCGCAGTCGGTGTGCTCGGCGCTCTGCTGGTGTCCATCTTTGCCAGCCTGAACAAGCGATACATCGGGAACTCGGATGCGCTGGCCGTCACTGGCCTGGAAATCGGGGCCGGTCTGTTGTTGATCACCGTGATCTCCGCGGTGACGGCGCCGGACACGGTGTTTGTTCTGCCAACCGTGCGGGATGCGACGTTACTCACCGTGCTCGCGATGGGCTGCACGCTGCTGCCGTTCGCCGTATCGCTGGCAGCGCTGCGTCACGTGAGCGCGTTCTCTGCGACCATCGCGCTCAACATGGAGCCGGTGTATGCGATCGTGATGGCCATCGTGTTGCTCGGCGAGCAGCGCGAGCTCAGCCCGAGTTTCTATTTAGGCGTCGCCATCGTGCTGGCGGCGGTGTTTCTGCACCCGTGGCTGGTGCGCCATCCCGTCAGCGCCGCTGCAACAGCTGATCGACCCGATCCCGGTAAGAGCGGCTCAGCTTGATCTCCTGCCCGTCGTCGAGCGTCAGGAAATATTCGCCGTTGGTGTGAGGCCGCAGCCGTCGCACGCGTGACACGTTGACGATGGTCGAACGGTGCACGCGCTGGAACAGCTTCGGATCGAGCACCGCCTCCAGCGATTTCATCGTCTCCCTCAATACGTACGTGCGCCCGTCGGCGTGCACGCACATGTAGTCGCCGGCGGCGTCGATCCAATCGATGCTCTTCACATCGACCCGGACCGTGCCGGCGTCGTCGCGAATCGGAAGAATCTGCGGGTATTGGGGCTGACGTTCTGCGTGCAGATATTGTCGCAACGTTTGCTCATCCACGTGCCCGGTCCCTTGCGTGGTCGCGAGCAACTTCATCAGCTGCTCCCGCTGGCTGAGGGCATTGCGTTGCTGCCAATAACCACGCACGCGATCCAGCGCCTGGACGAAGCGCGTGTCGTTGATAGGCTTGAGCAGGTAGTCGATGGCCTGCGCCTCGAAGGCGTCCAGCGCATAACGATCGTAGGCAGTGACGAAGATCACCATCGGCAGCGATTCCTGTGGCAGTCGCGCCAGCACTTCGAAACCGGAGATTCCCGGCATCTGGATGTCCAGGAACATCAGGTCCGGCTGGTCGTCCACCACCGATTCGATGGCTTCGCGGCCGTTGGCGCAATGGCGGACGATTGCGATATCCGAATGCTGGGCCAGGCGCAGCTCGATGCCTCGCCGGGCCAGTTCTTCATCGTCCACGATGATGGTGCGAATGGGTTGGTCAGTCATGGCTTACTCATGCCACGCCTTGGCTCAGTTGGGAGCCGTGGCGCGTTCCGCTGGAAACGTCAGCGACACCCGCAAGCCGGGGTCGGTGTTCGTTACTGCAACGGTGCCGCGTTCTCCATACAGCACCTGCAGGCGCTCGCGAGTATTGCGAATACCGACGCCGCGACCATTGGCCAAACGGGTCGCATCGATCATGCCCGGCCCGTCATCGGCCACTTCCAGTTGCAGCATACCCCCGGTGACGTGCGCGCCGATGCGGATTTGCCCGCCTTGCTCCCGTGGCGAGACCGCGTACTTGATGGCGTTCTCGATCAGGGGCTGCAACAGCAGGCTGGGCATCAGCATGGTGCTGGCCGCATCTTCGATGGCGTAGTTCAGCCTCAGGCGCGAGCCGAAGCGCATCGTCTCGATATTCAGATACAGATTGAGTGCGTCGATCTCCTGCGCGACCGTGACTTTCTTCATCGGGTCCTGATCGAGCGTATAGCGCAGGAACTCCGACAGCCCCGTGACCGCGTTGTTGGCCGTGCTGTTGCGGTTGTCGAGGATCAGCGTCGAGATGGCGTTGAGCGTGTTGAACAGGAAGTGAGGATTCAGCTGATAACGCAGCATCTTCAGCTGTGCTTCCTGCGCGAGCGACGCCGCCTGCAGCGTGGCGATGCGTTGCGATTGCAAGGATTCGTAGTACTTCACGCCGAAGTACAGGCCGATCCAGCACATGATGAGATAAGTCGAGCTCAGCGCACCGCTGAAGTACTCGTGCCAGTGCATGATGGGCCATTCCGGCTCCACGCAGCGATGGTAGAACCAGTTCATGATGACGCGGAGGAAGCACGCCGTGACCCAGGCAGCGGCGAGAGCGCCCGCCATCATCACCGCCGGCGGCTTCTTCCATAGCCATCGGCAGATATAACGCAGCGGCATGGTGAGCACGCAGCCCGAGGCGGCCGCGACGGCGATGTACTGCACATAGGATACCGGCTTGCCATACAGCAGGGCGCCGACGTATTGCGAAACGCCGTAGCCGCTCCAGCCGAGGACATGCAGGGACCAGAACAGCAGATTTCTGTTTTGTTTCAGTTGTGCGAGGTCCATGCGGCCACTGTAAGCAAGAGCCGCGACGCATTCCATCGTTTCGTCGCGCCGGCGGCACGCCCGGTCGCAAGCCCTGCTCTACCGAGATTCCGCCCGACATAACGCGCTTCCGCGCTGTTGTAGCGGCAATTGCGTGTGCGTCGAAACGATCCGCCGGCACGATGAGCAGAAGGAATGTCGGGCCGTTGCGGCCGGTCGAACTTCGCGTCGATGAAAATTTCTCGCGACGCTTGCAACCCTTGGCGAAGCCCTCGCATCTCAAGGACAAGCGCGCGATGAACGGTACGAAAGAGAAGCGAAGTTAGAGGAGACTCGATCATGTCCAGCCAGAAGAAATTCCGCGTTGCGCGTTACGTTGCCGCCTGTGCTTTCACTGCCTTGACCTTCGGCGCCGCGGCTCACGCTGGCGATGCGGACGGCACGGCCAAAGTCCCCGAGACGACGGTGGACTACTCCGATTTGAATCTTGCCAAGCAGGCCGATGCGCAGACTTTGTACAGCCGCCTGCAGCGCGCCTCGAATCGGGTCTGCACTCAGTACAAGGAGCAGCGCGATCTTCGCAAGATGAAGTTGTACAACGCTTGCTATCAGGACGCGCTGGCTCGCGCGGTCGATAGCGTCGGCCATGCCTCGGTGCAGGCCGTGTATGCGGCGGATGAGAATGTGCGGATTGCGAGCCGCTCGATGAAGTCCCGGGCCAGCACTTGAAATGCCGGCCTGCTCGAGGCGACGCGACCGGCTGCGAACGGCGCGTCGCCGGACCTCATGACTCGGCGCGTTGCGCTTCGGGCTTGGGCTGACCGAGCTGCGCTTCGCGCCAGGTGATGTACAAGGTCGAAGCAATGATGACGCCGGCGCCGAGCATGGTCACGCTGTTCGGGACTTCGCCAAACAACGCGTAGCCGAGCACGATCGCGAAGATCAGGCGGGTGTAATCGATCGGCGCCATCACCATGGCGTCACCCTCCGCCATTCCTTTGATGTAGCAAGCCTGGTTCACCAGGCCCAGGATTCCGAGCCCGCTCAGCAGCACCAGATCCGACCAGTTCGGCGTGCGCCAGGCGAGCAGCGCGCCCGGAATGGTCAGCACGAAGCCGAGCACCGCGGACCAGGCCATCAATGTCATGGTCGTGTGATCGCGCGTCATGACCTTCATCCCGGTCACGGTCAGTGCGATCAACAGCGCGGATAGCAGGGCGGCGGCAGCGGGCAACCCGAAGCCGCTCGCGCTCGATGGCTGCAACATCAGCAGCGCGCCGAAAAAACCCACCAGGGTGGCGGCGATCCGGCGTGGCCCCACCGGTTCCTTCAACACGAATGCAGCCAGCGGCACGAGCCACAGCGTGCGCGTGAACGACAGCGCATTCGCGTCGGCCAGCGGCATCTTCTGATAAGCGTAGAAGCCCAGGATCATGCCGACCGTTCCAGCCGTCGCGCGAAACAACAACAATCCCGGCCGCGAGGTGCGAAACGTTTGCCGGGGGTTCCGCGCAATCAATGGGATCATCACGATCAGGCCGGCGGCGTTCCGATAGAACGTTTGCAACGGCGCCGAATAGTCCTCGCCGAGGAACTTGATGAGCATCGTCATCACAGTGAACGACGCGGCGGATGCGAGCATCCACAGCGTGCCACGGGAATTGCGATGCAGGCGGTGGTAGCGGGCGGTAAGGTTCTTCACTCAGCGGCACTTTACCGCAAAGTGAGAACCGTAAGGCCTAGAGTCGCGGCCCGAACAACCCGAGCAGGCCGATGATGATGAGATAGATGGCGACGATGAAGTTCAGCAGCCGCGGCACGACCAGGATCAGAATGCCGGCGACCAGTGCAACCAGGGGACCGATGCTGACGTACATACCCGCGCCTTCGTTTGTGATGAAAGGATCACAGGCGGTACGTCAGAGCTCGGACGATTGTTCCTCAGGCCAGCCGGGCCTGCAGCCAGGTCGAGAGGTCGAGCACTTCTTCCATGCAAACCGAATGCTCCATCGGATAGGTGCGCCATTCGATGAGATAGTCGAGTGCCTTCAACGCGTCGCGCGACGCCTCGCCCATCTGTACCGGCACGACGGGGTCGTGCACGCCGTGACACATCAGGATCGGCACATCGCGATTCGCATCGGACGCTTCCGCGGACAAGGATGCGGCCAAAGGCAGATAGGTGCTCAACGCCATCACTCCGGCGAGGCGCTGCTGATAACGCAAGGCCGTTTGTAGCGCGATCGCACCGCCTTGCGAGAAACCGGCAATCACGATTTTGCTGGCCGGAATGCCTTGGGCAATCTCTTGTTCGATATATCGCTGCACGACACCTTCGGACTCGCGGATGCCGGCATCGTCTTCGGCTCGCTCCGGGCCGAATCCTTTGATGTCATACCACGCGCGCATGACATAGCCGTTGTTGATCGTCACCGGGCGCGGCGCTGCATGCGGAAAAATGAATCGCACCGGCAGCGTTGCCGGCAAGCGCAGCTCATCGACGATGGGCACGAAATCGAAACCGTCCGCGCCGAGCCCGTGCAGCCAGATCACTGCGGCAGCGGCCGGTGCCGCGGGCGTGAGAACGACGGCGTCGGCGGATTCTCGAGTCGTATAAGGCATGTCAGCTCCGAGAGGATTGCAATACTTCCGCCACGGCGGCGCCGAGCTCGGCCATGTCGAATGGCTTGCGCAGCTGCCTGGCGGTGCCCAGCACTGCTTCCAAGGCGGCGCTGTCGGCGTAACCCGAGACTATAAGCACGGGCAGCCCAGGTTGTTTCATCTGAGCGGCTTTGGCCAGTTCCGCGCCGTTCATGCCCGGCATGGCGAAATCGGCGAGCAGCAGATCGCAGCGCTGTGCATCGAGCAGCACCAGCGCATCGATGCCGTTATCCGTGTCGCGCACTTCGTAGCCCAGCGAACGCAACGATTCGGTCATGAATCGTCGCACCAGCCGGTCGTCATCGACGACCACCACGCTGGCGCTCTTCTTTACTGGCTCGGGCTCCGGATCCGCTGCTACGAGGGCAGCCGATGCCAGCGGCGGCGCGACCGCATCCGCGGGCGCGAGCGGCAGAATCAAACGAATCGTCGTGCCCTGCTGGGTTTCGCTGTCGATGTGCAGAGAACCGCCCGATTCGCGAGCCACCGCATACACCTGCGACAGTCCCAGTCCGGTGCCCTGGCCGACGGGCTTGGTCGTAAAGAAAGGTTCGACCGCACGCGCGCGCACCTCTTCGGTCATGCCAACGCCGGTGTCGGTCACAGACAACTGCACATAGTCGCCCCTCGCCAGATGTCGATCGACGACATTGGCGCGACGGGCGCTGATGATGAGCTTGCCACCGGCAGGCATCGCATCTCGCGCATTCACCGCCAGGTTGAGCAGCGCCAGCTCGAGCTGATTCGCGTCGCTCATGACCAGACGCGCATCGGGATCGAGCGACATGCGCACGTCGATCGAGGGGCCGACCGACTGGGTGAGCAAGCCGCTCATGCCGTTGAACAGCTGCTGCAGATCGACCGGCCCCACCGCCATGCGCTGGCTGCGAGAAAACGCCAGCAGTTGCGATGCGAGCTTTGCGCCTCGTCGCGACGCCTCGAGCGCATTGTCGGCGAGCCTGCGCAGCCGCTCGTTGTCCTGGACCTTGTTGCGGATCAGATCGAGATTGCCGATGACGGCGGTCAGCAGATTGTTGAAGTCGTGCGCGATGCCGCCCGTCAGCTGACCCACGGCTTCCATCTTTTGCGACTGACGCAATGTTTCCTCGGCGCGGCGGCGTTCAGCCATGTCCCGCAACATCAAGACAGCCAGCGTGCCGCCGAGTAACAACGCACCGGATGCTGCCAACGCTGCGGCAACGAATGACCATCGCGTTGGCGCATCGATGGCGGTCGATGCCACGGCCAGGTGAGCTGACCATTGCGACCACGGCGATGTATGAAACGCCGTGTAGTTCTTCAACCCTTCGTAAGTGGTGCCGGGATACAGGCCGCTGTCGCCTTCGCTGATCGCCTTGCGCACGAATTCGGTAGCCGGCGTGCCCACGCGTGTTTCGAAGCTGAGCGTGCGTGCCACGAAACTGCCTTGCCGATCGACGATGGCGGCGGTCGTGCCCGGCTCGGCCACTGCGGTCAGCAGTTCTTGAAATGCCTTCGGTTCAATGCCCGCCGCGAGCACGTAACGGAGTACACCATCGTTGCTGACGGGCGCATACACCCAGGCGAGCGCTTCGGGAGGTGCAGTGATCGACCCGGCGCTCGGCGCCTGACTGCGACGGATGTCGTCCAGGGCCTGCGCATGCACCGTATCGAGCGCCCTGGGCTCGCCCAGCGGTCGGCGTAGATCGAACAGTTCCTGCGCGCTGAGAACATCGATCAGAACGATAGTGCGCCATGCCGGATTGGCCGCCTGCACTCGTTGCACGCGGGAATAAAACTCCCGCATGTTGCCCCGGGCCAGGTCCACCGAGCTGGTCAGCACGTTGAGCGCGGCCAGATCGCGGCGCAGGCGGCCGTCGACCAGCATGGTCGCGATTTCGCTGCGGCCAAGCGTGTCGGTCTCGACACGGGCCCGTTCGGCACGCAGGAAATAGAAGGCGCCGACGGCAACGAACACCACGGTGGGCAGCGTCGCCGCCACCCCCAAAGTGATCAGCGAGCGCCGGAAGAATCGCATTATTTGTTCTCGTCCGGCCTTCGATGGCCAAAGACATATTCTGCCTCGCGTGGCCGTTGTGAGATAGCTGTAGGGGGTGCGGGCAGCGTCGCGTAGGTAATCGACTGGGAGGACACTACGGGAAAGGGCACGGTCATGCTCAGGGGTCCGCGCTTTGACCTTCATCACAGAAATGGCAAAGTGACGGCGCTATATCTGGCCATATCGTTCCTCACCCGGTTCACCGCCATGCAATCGCGCAAGCTGCACGGACTGATCGCTTTTGCTTTGTTCCTCGTGGCCGCGGTCGTTTATTCCGCGCTGTCGGATAAGCCGGTGGATCTGTGGCGCGTGGCGCTGTGGAGCATGATCGGCGTCGGCAGTTACATGGTGCTGTCGCGATTGTTTGGATTCGATCCACATCGCACGCGCATCGCCGAATGCGCGCCTGCGTACATGCACTATGTGGATCGCTGGGAGCTGCGCCTGGGGCAGGCGACGTTGTCGATGCTGGGCGGCATCGTGGTCGCGGCCCGTCTGTTCGATGCCGAATACTTCGTGACCGCCGTGGTCAGCGGCACCTTGTCGGCCTGGACCTACTTTGCCTTTCGCTGGTACGTCGGCGGTTATCGCTCGCCGGCCGCGGTCCGCAAGTAATCAGGTCCTAGAACGTCGGCGGCGGGTTGGCGAGCAGCTCCAGCTCGTAAGCCACCAGCGCGACATAGCACCCGACGACCAGGTACAGCAGCACTTCGCCCGGGAACAGCCTGAACAGCTTCATCCTCGCGCAGACCACCAGGATGGCGGCGCCGACGCTGGTGAGCGTCAGTTTGATCGCCGCGAACCAGCCGAGGTTGTGAGGCACGAACAGCGCCATCACCGGGTTCACTTCCTGCGCACCCTGGCTCATCAACATCAAAGTCAGCACGCCATCGAGCGTCGACAAGCCGAGAATCAGCAACACCAGCGCCAGCACGCGCGGTGAGTGCCAATCGATGATGGTGTAGACACGATCGGTCGTCCGCCGTCCCATCCGACGGCGCGGATTCAGCGCGCCACGCCAATACGCGGCGATGCTGTAATGGCGGCGTTCAACACCGCTGCGACGATCGTTGGGGACGCGTTCCGTTGCGTGCATGGATATGAGAGCCTCGACTTGCTACTTGCAGCACGGTCAGTGTGCGCGAAGCGTGCGCTGTCATGGGCTGAAGTTACCGTAATCAGTCGCGAAAGAAACTTGCGGCTGCGGGAACTTGTCGAGAAAGTTGTCAGAAAATCGCTCCGGGAGGAGCGTCCTTGCGGGCGCGAACTTTCAGGGGGATGTCAGTTGCGCCGCTCCCGGAGCGTGAGCCCCGGCACCACCCTTGGGTGGTGCCATCATTAATATTTAATCAATATCAGCGAGAAGCCAGCTTCTGCGTGAGCGGCTTGCCGTTCAGCGCGATCACCGCGCCGCTGCGATCGACGATGCAGGTACCACGGGCAAAGTACTTGCCGCTTTCCACACCCTTCGCGCTGACCACGATCTTGTAAGCGCGCGAGTGAACGCTGAGCGGGCTGTTCACGCCAGCATCCTTCTTGATCCGCACCGGCTGCTCTTTCGGCAAGCTGGAGGCGACGAAGGCGTTGATGCACGAATCCATCGCGGCGTCGTAGCTGCTGGCCTGAGTGGCGAACGGCACGGCGAGAGCGACAGTGGCGGCGGCGATAGACAAGGACTTGCTGAGAGTGTTCATCGAAGTAACTCCAAAGGTGTTAATTAATCCCCTGGAACGTTTCTTTATGGAATGGGGCCAATCTAGGGCCGGCGAGCCGCGCCGACAAACGAGAAGATTTCATGCTGGCCCCAAACGCGCTCATGCAGGCAATCCCTGACGCGAAACAAAATAGAAACAAACGGGCGCGCGCCGGCCTCCGCTGCCGCCGCGGATAAAAAACAAACTCGCCCCTGGATTTCTTTGCGTTAAAGCGCGCGCTGGATCACGCCGCGATGCTGAATTCTTCGATCAGCCATTCGGTGAGCGCTTTGACATTGGGTCGCGCAGCGTCTTCCTTGCGCAGGATCAAAAAATAACTTTCGCCGGTCTCGAGCTCGCGATCGAACAGTTTCACCAGCGAGCCCTGCGCGAAGCGCTCGTTGCCGAGACGCGTCGAAACGAGCGCGACACCCACGCCGTGCTCGGCCGCTTCCGCTGCGGTATTCATGGAATCGAAGCGCACGATGCTCTTGGGCCGCAGATCGATGCCGAGCGTCTGCGCCCAGCGCTGCCAGCTATCGCGACGCGCTTCGTGAATGATCAACGTATGTTTGTTCAGGTCCTGCACCGAATCGATCGGCAGACGTTGCAGCAACGTCGGCGAGCAGGCCGGCACGAAGGTTTGCGAGAACAGCTTGTGACAGTCGTGATCGTGCAGCTCTTCGGGCAACGTATCCACGACAATGGACAGATCCGCCTCGGCCGGATGCGAATCCAACGTGCCCGCCACCGTATTGATGTGCACGTCGGTTTCCGGTCGCACTTCCAGAAACGACGGCAGGCGCGGCAACAACATTTCGGTCGCGAAGAACGGCGGGATGTGCAGACGGACCACGTCGCGGCCGTAACGGATGCGCAACTGCTCGGTGACGGCTTCGAGCCGGGCGAACACCGTCTCCAGGTGCTGCAAATAACTCTCGCCGGCTTCGGTGAGCGTCAACGAGCTCGGCCCGCGCTCGAACAGTGCGACGCCGAGTTGCTCCTCCAGTCCCTTGATCTGGTGACTGACCGCGGACGGCGTAATGCACAGCTCCTCGGCGGCAGCCTTGAAGCTCAGGCGCGTCGCGGCGACTTGAAAGGTCTTGAGAAACTTCAGCGAGGGCAGGCGCATTGGTCGCGAGCCGCGAAACGGCGGCAGGTCAGGGCGAGACAGGATGTCACGCCTTCATGACAGCAAGTACTGTGCCGTGTCTCAGAACCCGCGAATTCCCTGGCCGCCGGCGACAATCAGCGGCTGGCAGCGGTAACAGTCGCCCCACACGCAGGCAACTCCGGCAAATCGCGCGCAATTAGAGTGCGGTCAATGGGTTAAGTCACCCTTTGTTAATAATCCGTCAATATTTTATTTCGCGGGAGTGACATCCACCGCGGCGTGCGTCAGCGGCACCGCCGCTTCGGGCGACAGCACCCGGAACGTGAAGCTCTGCTGCAAATACAGCAGTACCGAGGTACTGGTGTGGTCGAGATAGCCGACCGAGAAATCCTGTCCGACGATCAGCTCGAAGTCGCCGCCGCGCAGACTCATCACGACGGCGCCATCGACGGCTGGCGCCCACACGATAGGTCCATCCACCAGTTCGCGCACATGATTGATGATCGGATAGCCGCGCAGCGTGCTTCTAGTCAGGCCGGTGTAACAACGCGGTCCAAGCGCGATGCCATAGGGGCCGCTGACGCCTTCGCTGCGCAATCGATGGGTAGCTTCCGCGACCACGTCGGGATATGCGTCGAAATCCTCGGGAATCGTCAGGCCATGGTCGCCGGCGGCGGGAAAGATGCCCTCGATGTGCGCGGCGCTATAGCCCTGGAAGATGGCGCGATCTTCGGCGATCGCTGCTGCCCGAGCCGCGTTGCGAACCGAATCCAGGTCGGGATTGGTATCGCCGCGCCCGATCGCATCCAGCTCTTCGCGATCGACTTCGAACGGAATGCGGATCTCGATCAACGGCAGCGACAGCCGCAGCTTGGACACCACGCCGTCCTGTAAGGACGGCGACAGGGTGTGGGTGCGCCCCGTCGAGACCGACGAGCAATTCCAGCCGAGCGGACCTTTGAAATCCACCAGCCGGCGGGCGGCGAGCAGCGTCTTCAGCGTACGGCTGGCCTCGGCGTCGATCTCCTTCCAGGCTTCGGTGGAGATCGGGGCATGATTGCGCAACAGCTCGTTCATGGTTTGATTCCTGTGCCGGCGAACAGCGCCAGCTCGCGAATCGGGTTCTGCTGTTCACCGCGCAGGCTGCCGATTCCAAGACACCCGTCAGCGGCGCCCGCCTCGCTGCCGTCGCCACCACCGTGTTCGGCCTCGTCCTCGATCTCCAGCACGGACTTCTCCGTGAACAGGTAGGTGCGCAAGTGCTCGTCGAGCTTCGGATCCTTACGGCGCAGCCACTCCAACACCATGGCGGCGTGCTCTTTTTCCTCGTCGCGGTTGTGCGCCAGGATGCGCCTGAGCTCCTCGTCGGTGGCGGCGTCGATGCGCTGGTCGTACCAGTCGACCGCTTCGAGCTCTTCCATCAACGAGGACACGGCGCGGTGCCGGTCGATGGTTTCCGGGCGCAGCGCCTTGGCGCTTTCATGCAAGGATTCGCTAGCCATGGGTAGATGAATGCGCAGTGGTTGTTGGGTACGTCAAACCAGTACGCATGAAGCCGCCTGCGGTTCCGACTGCGGGTAACCGCTTCTTCACGATTTCAGCAGGATTGTGGCTTGCGTTTGGGGCGGCGCATCTACTATTACTGACCGGTGTTCGAGCGGCTCTTCACTCATCCCCTTTGGGCGTATCGAACCGGCACGTTTGCATTTGCGAGCGCCTGGCCGATAGGGCTGCTCATTACTTTGATTTTGGCGGCCGCGGCGGTGGTGGCGTTCTCGCTCTGGCGACGGCGTGCGCTCGGCTGGCGAATGCTGGCGCCGGTCGGCGTTCTGCAAACCCTGCTGCTCGCGCTGATCCTCTGCCTGTTGTGGCGTCCAGTGCTGAATGTCGAGCGAGTGCGCGATCGCGAGAATGAACTCGCCGTCGCCGTCGACGCTTCCGCCAGCATGGCGTACGGCGATGCCGGGCAATCCCGGCTTCAAGAAGTTGCCACCGCCTTGCAGAACGGCACGCTGCAACGACTGGAAAAAACCTTCGCCGTGCGCTTGTTCGGATTCGCGCAAACCACGACGCCGCTGAACACCCTCGACGCCATGCCGCCGCCCGGCCGGCAGACACGCATCGGCGACGCGCTCCATCAAGTGTTGCAAAGTGCAGGCAGCGCGCCCCTTGCCGGCGTCATCTTGTTCAGCGACGGCGCGGAAAATGGCGACACGCTGAGCGAAGAGCGTCTCGCTGAGATCGCCTCCTATGGCGTGCCCGTTCATACCGTCGGTCTCGGTCCCGAGCGGGTGAGCGACGATCTCGAGCTGGAGCGTGTCGAGGTTGCAGGGTCGGCGCCCGCGGGCTCGACCATCGATGCGCAGATCGGCATTCGTCACAACGGTGCGTCCCAAGCGCGTCTGCGCGTTTACGATCGTGACAATCTGGTCGCTGCGCGCGACATCAAACTACGGCCCGATGCGGCCACCACTCAGCTTGCCTTGGATTTGCCCGCCGGTCAGGCAGGCACGCACGAATTGCGCTTCGTGCTCGATCCGCTGGATGGCGAGCGCAACGTAATCAACAACTCGCGCACTCGAGTAGTGAATGTGCCCGCCGCCCGGCGCGGCATTCTGTACGTCGAGGGCGAGCCGCGCTGGGAATATAAGTTTCTGCGCCGGGCGGTCGATCGCGATCGCGCCTTACGCGTCGCCAGTATCGTCCGCACCACGCCGAATAAACATTATCGCCAAGGCGTGAACACGCCGGACGAGCTCGTCGACGGCTTCCCGTCCGATCCAGCGGAATTGTTCGGTTACGACGCGGTCATTATCGGCAGCTACGAAGCAGCCGGGCTGCGCGCCGAGCAGCACAGGTTATTAAAGGAGTTCGTCGACAAGCGCGGCGGCGCCGTGCTGATGCTGGCCGGCCGTTATGGCTTGTCCGCCGGCGGCTGGCAGAACGCGGCGCTGGCGCAAACGCTGCCGGTGCAACTCACCGGGCGGCAACCCACGCAATTCGTGCAGCGTCCCGGGCAAGCGCTGCTGACGATGTACGGCGCCGAGTCGCCGATTCCCCGACTCGATGTCGATCCCCGCAAGAATCTGGATCGCTGGAAAAGCCTGCCGCCGCTGGCCGATTATCAATCGCTGGGACGGCTGAAGCCGGGCGCCATCGTGTTGCTGGAAGCGAATGGTGAACAAGGCCGTGCACCTTTGCTGGTCTGGCAGCATTACGGCCGCGGTGCTACTTATGTGCTGGCGACGGCCAGCACCCTGCGCTGGCAGATGCGCATGCCGTCCGACGATCAGAGTCACGAAATGTTCTGGCGCCAGCTGCTGCATGCCATTTCGTCGACGGCGCCGGCGCGGGTCATCGTGAACGGCGAGCGCACCGTTTATGAGGACGAACGCACCGTGCGGCTCGAAGCGGAAGTCCGCGACGAGCGCTTCGAACCCATCAGCGATGCTACGGTCGAATTACAGGTGGCGCCTGAACGCGACGCGCCGTTCAAGCAGACCATGCAACCCTCCGGGCAGAGCGATGGCCGCTACACCGCGACCCTCGATGCCGCGTCCGCCGGCCTGTATCGGATCGAGATGACCGCACGCTCAGGAGATAAAGAAGTCGGGTCGGCCGTCACGCACGTACTGCGTAACGACGGTGTGGCCGAGCACTTCGCGACTTATCAGCATCGCGATCTGCTGGAACGTATTGCGAACGTCACTGGCGGACGTTACTGGCCGTTGCGCGAGCTGGATACCATGGTTGGAGCCATTCCTTATTCCAAGGCCGGCATCGTCGAACGACAGACGCTGGACCTTTGGAATCTGCCCATCGTGTTCATCGTGCTGCTCGCACTGAAGCTGGGCGAGTGGTTGCTCCGACTACGGTGGGGGCGGCTGTGAACAAAGCGCATCTTATCGCCGCATTACTGGCAACGGCATGTGCCTTGCCCGCGTCCGCAGCCACCTACACCTTCGTTGTCGCCGGCTTGGGCGGCGAGCCCGGCTACGAACAAAGATTTCGCGAACATGCCGCCGCGGTGGCAAGCGCCGCCGAGAAAGCAGCCGGCAGCACCGCAAATGTCATTTCACTGAGCGGCGATGCTGCCCGGGCGGACGCTGTGAAGCGCGACATCAAAACGCTCGCCGCGCGGATGAATGCCAACGACTCGGCCGTGATCGTGCTCATCGGTCATGGCAGTTACGACGGCGAGAACTATCGATTCAATCTGCCCGGTCCCGATCTCACCGACAGCGAGCTCGCGCGCCTGTTCGATGAGCTGCCGGCCCGCGATCAGCTGATCATCAATGCGACCAGCGCCAGCGGCGCTGTGATCGAACGCTGGCAAAAGCCCAGGCGTGTCGTGATCACCGCCACGAAGAACGGCGGCGAAAAGACGGCGACGCGCTTTGCTCAATTCTGGGCCCAGGCCGTCGCGTCGGAAGCGGCGGACACCAACAAAGACCAGATCGTCACTGCGGCCGAGGCCTATGCCTTCGCGACCAACCAGATCGCGGCCGCCTTCAAAGCCGAGACCTCGATGGCGACCGAGCACGCCCGTATGGAAGGTAACGACGCCGGCCGCTTCACCCTCGCCCGCCTCGGCGCCGGCGAGGTGATGCCGGACAATCCCGAAGTCGCAGCCTTGTTGTCACAACGAGGCGCGATCGAGCTGGATCTGAACCGCGTGAAGGAACAAAAAGCCTCGCTGCCGGATACTCAGTATTACGACCAGCTCGAAGAAGTGCTGGTGCGCCTGGCGCTGCTCCAAAAGGAAATCGATGCCAAAGCCGGTGGAGGCGCGACGCCATGATGACCCGCACTGCCACTTTGGTGTTGTTGCTGTTCGCCGCGACGGTGGGCGCGCAGTCCATCGATTACGATCCGCGCCGCGCGGTCGAGCTGCGGCCTTGTGACGAGCATCGCTATCACGGGCGGAGCGAGCAGGCACGCACCTGTTACGCGAAATTGTTGGAGTCGCCGACGCCCATCGTGCAAGCCGAGGCGGCTTGGGCTGTGGGTGATATTCAGCGCGCCAATCGAATTTTCCGCGACACCGTGCAGAACAACGAGCGTGCCGTGCAGCCGCGCGTTCGATGGGCGCGACTGTATCTGCAGACGCACCAGTACTCCGACGCCGTCGAACTGTTCGGCGAAGCGTTGAAGGTGTTCCCCAACGATGTGCACGCCAAACTCGGTCTCGCGAGCGTGTATGCCGAGCGCTTCGAAGGACAGGCACGGCCATTGGTCGAGGACGCCTTGAAGCAGGACGCCGATCTGATCGAGGCCCACCTGCTCACTGCGTCGATGGATCTCGAAGAAGGCCAGCTCGACGACGCGGACAAGGCGTTGGACCGCGCCATGCGAGTCGTCAGCAAAGAGAAGCTGCCGCCACTCGAGGTTTACACGCTGCGCGCGTCGTTGGAGATGGCTCGCGGCAATAATCCTGATCAGTGGATCAAGCGCATCCTCGATTACAACCCTCGCTACGGCGCGATGTATCAGCAGCTGGCGCACTTCGAGATCATGCGCCGTCGTTATAAAGAAGCGACCGTGCTGCTGCGCCGGGCGGTCGAAGTACAACCGGATCTGTGGGGCGCGCACGCCGAGCTCGGCTCAAACCTGCTGCGACTCGGCAACGTCAATGAAGCCCGCACCCATCTGCAGGCCGCGTACTCCGGCGATCCCTACAGCCCGACGACGGTGAACTCGCTGCGTCTGTTGGATCGTATCGACGAATTCTCGATCAGCGAAGATCCGGTCGTGATCGGCCAGGACACTTATCAAGTCCAGTTGCGCCTGCATAAGAAAGAGTCCGACGTGCTGCGGCCGTATGTGCTCGATCTCACCAGTCGCAGCATCCAAAGTTTTTCGCAGCGTTACGGTTTCAAGCCGCGCGAGCCCATCACCGTCGAGCTATATCCGGACCATGACGACTTCGCCGTGCGCGTGGCTGCGTTGCCTGGCATCGGCCTGCTCGGTGTCACGTTTGGCTATGTCGTCGCCATGGACAGTCCGTCCAGCCGCCCGACCAGCGAGTTTCACTGGGGCAGCACGCTGTGGCACGAGATGGCGCACGTGTTTACCCTGGAAGTCACCGATCATTACGTGCCGCGCTGGTTGAGCGAAGGCATCTCGGTGTTCGAGGAGTGGCGCACCGGCCCGACGCCCGGCGTGGCGGTGACGCCCGAAGCCATCAACGCGCTCGAAAAGAAACAATTCCTGCCGGTCGCCGATCTGGATTCCGGCTTCATTCGCCCGAGTTACCCGGGCCAGGTGCAGGTGTCGTACATGCAGTCGGGCCTGGTGTGCCTGTTCATCGAGCAGCGCTGGGGCTTCGAGCAGCTAGGCGTGCTGCTCCGGCAGTTCGACGGCAAGCGCACGACGGCGCAGGCCATCGAAGCCACGTTCAAGATCGCGCCGGCCGCTTTCGACAAGGAGTTCGATACGTTCGTGCGGACCCGCTTCGCGAACGTGCTGGCGAACTTCGAAGACTGGCAGCGGCAAATGCAGGCCGCGCGTCAGGCGATTCAAAAGGAGCGTTGGGCCGATGCGGTTGAACCGGCGCGCCGTGCGGTCGCGCTGTATCCGGAGCACGTCGGCGGAGACAGCGCGCACTTGATGCTGGCCAAGGCGCTCGACAAGTTGAATCGCCGCTCCGATGCGATCGTGGCCTTGGAAGATTATCGCCGCGCCGGCGGTTGGGATCCGACTGCGCTGCGCGAGCTGGCTCGCTGGCTCGATGAAGCCGGCCGCACCCAGGACGCCACCAACTTGATGGTGTCGCTCAACTATTCCGATCCGCTGAACGCCGAGGTGCACGCACAACTCGGCGAGCGCTTGTTGACTGCAGGCCGTAATGAAGACGCGTTGCGTGAATTCCAAGCCCTGCTCGCGCTCAATACGCTGGATCAAGCGCCAGCTCACTACGGAATGGCGCGCGCCTTGCGTGAGATGGGCGACAAAATGGGCAGTCGTCGTCATCTGCTGGACGCGCTCGCCACGGCGCCACACTTCAAGCCCGCGCAGGCCCTGCTGCTGAAAATGATCGAGGAGCGTAGTTAATGAGTGACGTCGTCGCGACCGAGCAGGAAACCGCCGCGCTGGTGAATCTCTTCCGCGATCGCATCGGTGCGATCCGCGACCAGGTCCGCCGCGTCATCGTCGGCCAGGACGAAGTCATCGACTACTTGCTGTTGACGCTACTGGTCGGCGGTCATTGTTTGATTACCGGCATGCCGGGCACAGCCAAGACGCTGCTCGTGAAGACGCTGGCCACGGCGCTGGGCCTGTCATTCAAGCGCATTCAGTTCACGCCGGACCTGATGCCCACCGACGTGACCGGCACCGACATCATCGAAGAGGACATCACCACGGGCCATCGCCGTTGGACGTTCGTGCCCGGTCCCTTGTTCGCGAACGTGCTGCTGGCCGACGAAGTGAATCGCACGCCGCCGAAGACGCAGGCGGCGTTGCTGGAAGCCATGCAGGAACATTCGGTGACCGTGCGCGGCACGACGCATACGCTCAGTGAGCCGTTCTTCGTGCTGGCGACCCAGAACCCCATCGAGTTGGAAGGCACCTATCCATTGCCGGAAGCCCAGCTCGATCGCTTCCTGTTCAATGTGCTGCTCGACTACCTGAGCGCCGAGGACGAAATGGAAGTTGTCGACCGCAACACGTCGCGAGTGGAAGGACCGCAGTTGCGCTCGTGTACCAGTGCCGAGGAGATCGTGAAATTCCAATGGCTGGTGCGACAGGTGCCGCTGTCCACCGAAGTGCGCCGGAAAGCGGTGGAATTGATCCGATCCACGCGTCCTCGGGAAGCAAGCGCGCCCGAATCGGTGCGCCGCTATGTTCGTTATGGCGCCAGCGTCCGCGCGACCCAGTTCCTGTGCCTCGCCGCCAAGGCGCGTGCGTTGATGCAAGGGCGCTACCACGTGACCGACGACGATCTGCGAACACTCGCACTGCCGGTGCTGCGACATCGCGTGCTCACCAATTATCAGGCCGAGTCAGACGGCCGAAGCGTGGACGAAGTGCTGCGCGAGGTCGTCGAACGGTGAACGCCGCCGCCTCCAATCGCTTGCTGCCGCCGGAAACGCTGGCCGGACTGGCGAATCTGGAGTTGATCGCGCGCACCGCCGTGGAAGGCTTTCTCACCGGCTTGCATCGCTCGCCGCACTACGGCTTCAGTCAGGAGTTCAAGGAATATCGCGCCTATGTCGAAGGCGACGACCCCCGCTTCGTCGATTGGAATGTCTTCGCGCGCACCGAGCGCACTTACATCCGTCGTTACGAAGGCGAGACCAATACGCGCTTGATGATCTTGCTGGATGCGAGCGCGTCGATGGGCTACGGCTCGCACTCGATCAGCAAGCTTCAATACGGCAAGTTCCTGGCCGCTGCGCTCGCCTACCTGGCCGCGCGTCAGCACGATCCCGTCGGGCTCATTGTGTTCGACGAGAAGGTGCGAACCTTCCGCCCCGCGACCAGTCGTGCGGGCAGCCTGACCGCCATGATCCACGCCATCGACGCGGTGACTCCGGGCAACGGCACCAACCTCGAAGCCTGCTTCCAGCGTTTCGGCGAGCATCTGTCGCGTCGTGGCCTGGTCGCGGTGATCTCGGATCTCTATTGCAATCCGGAAGAGATGAGTCGCGCGGTGCAGCCCCTGGCGTATCGCGGTCACGACATCATGTTGTTCCAGCTGCTCGACCCGCAGGAGATGCGGCCGAACTGGCGCGAGTCCGTGCTGCTCGAGGACATCGAGACGCAGCGAACACTGAACGTCTCGCCCGAGTATCTGGCGACCGAGTATCAACAGCGACTGGACAACCATCTGCAGTCGCTGCGACGTGCCGCCGCGAATGTCGGCGCACATCAGTTGTTGATTACCACGGACGAGCCTCTCGACAACGCGCTCCGGCGCTACTTGCTGCTCAGGGAAGGCCGGACGTAAGCCATGTTTCTCGCGCCCGCACTGCTGTTTGGATTGCTGGCCATCGGATTGCCGCTATGGCTGCATCGCGTGGCGCGTGCGAATCCGACGCAGCATCAGTTCGCATCGCTCATGTTGCTGGAAGCGAGCGAGACTCAGCGCACGGCGAAGAGAACGCTGCGTTATTGGCTGCTGCTGATTACTCGCATCCTGCTATTGATCGCGCTGGTGCTCGCATTCGCCGGTCCGCTGTTGACGGCTCGCATGGTGCCGCAGCCGAATGCCAACGCGCAGTTGCATGCGATCCTGGTCGATTCGTCGCTGTCCATGCAGCATCGAGGTCGCTGGCAGCGGGCATTGCAAGAGGCGGAGAGCGTCATCGCCGCGCTTCCCTCGTCGGATCGCGTGATGCTGCTGACTGGCTCCGGTCGGCGCATTGCTGTCGTGAGCCCGAGCACGCCGGCGGGAAATGCCGGCGCAGTGCGCGCATTGTTGAAAGATCTCAAGCCCGGGATCGAGCGCCTCGATTATGGCTTCGCGATGAGCACCGCGAATTCCTGGCTCGGCTCGCCGCGGCCGAAGGTCCAGTTGCATTTGATCTCGGATATGCAACGGAGCGCGGCGCCGTTACGGTTCGCCGATCTGCAACTGCCCGCGCAGACCCAGCTCGTGATGCACGACGTGAGCGACGGAGCCGCCGGTAACATCTATATCACTGCGGCCACCGTGATGCCGCTCGACACGCATTCGCTGCAAGCCACGGTGGGCAACTCGGTCACGGAACCTCAACAACGCGACGTGATTCTTCGCGTCGACGATAAAGAAGTCTCGAGAAAGACTGTGACTCTCGCGGCCGCGGCGGCCCAGCCCGAAATCGTGGCGGGTGAAGGTGGCACTGCGCGTGGAGCCAACCTTTCCATGCAACCGGTCGCGCAGCCCGCGACTTTCAATAGCGCCTCGTTCACGAAAGTCACATTCAGCGACCTGAACCTGAGTCCCGGTGCGCATCGCATGGAAGTCGTGCTCGAACCCGGTGACGAGTTGCCGCAGGACGATCGTTTCTATTCTGTCATCGAGCAGGCCGATCCGGCTGCGTTGCTGATCTCGCGCGATGCGGAATCGGACGACACGGCCTATTTCGCGGCAGCGATTGGCGCGCTCTCCGCGCCAAGATTGACGGTTGAGCAGCGCGTGGCCAATTCGATGGATTCCGGCGGGCTGAGCAAATACTCGTTGATCGTCGTCTCCGATCCGAGCTCGCTGTCCAGTGCCGCGGCTCGACGCATTCAATCCTATGTGGCCGCCGGTGGTGCGGTGCTGGCTACGTTGAGCGAGGCGCAGGAGAAAGACGATCCGCTGCTCGGCGATCTGCACAGCGGTGAGGTCAAGAACCGGACCGGCAAGGTCGGTGAAGTTGCGAGCACGCATCCAGTCCTGCGCGAAGCGGCGGATTGGAACCAGGTGCGATTCTTCCGACACCGCGACATTCAGCCGACCGCCGACGACAAGGTCCTGATTGCGCTGGACGACGGCATGCCGCTGCTGATCGAGCGCACGCTCGGCGCTGGCCGGATGCTGATCCTGACGGTGCCGGTCGACCGACGCTGGAGCGACATGGCGATCCATCCGCTATTCGTTCATTTCATCGGCGCGGCCGCGAGTTACCTCACGCAGGCCGAGGCGACCACGACCAGCGCATTGGTCGGCTCGACCGTGACCACCGGATTGACCGCGGGCGGCGGCGGGCAGATATTCGATCCACGGGGCCGTCGGGTGTTGGCGCTGGCGCAGAGTACGACCGACCGTCTGATTCCCGACCAGGCCGGGTTTTACGAGATTCGCGGCAGCGAAGGGGCGCGCTGGCTGGCGGTGAACGTGGATGCGCGTGAATCGGATCTCGCCACGTTGCCTCCGGACTTCGTCGCCCGCTGGCAGGCGTTACGTGCACAGGAACCGACGCCGGCGGTTGCTTCGGCGCCTGCTGCCGAAGCCAAGCCGGAATCGCTCGGCCCCTGGCTGCTGTGGTTGGCCGCCATCCTGCTGTTGGCGGAAACACTGTTGGCGAATCGGCACCTGGCCATTCGCCGCGAGGTGCCGCAATGACCTCACGTGAACGACTCGAAAGCTATCTGGCTGAATTACGCAGCCGGCTGCGCGCACATATCTATCTGCGCGCCGGCGCGGTTGGCGCCGCCGGCACGTTGCTGCTGACCTGCATCGCCGTCTGGCTGTTCAATCAGGAAGGCTTCGCCGCGTCGATTGCGATTTCCGCTCGCATTGCCCTGGTGGTGTTGCTGCTGCTGGTCGGGCTGATGCTGCTCTGGTTGCCATTGCGTCGGCTGAAACGAGACGACGGCTCGAAAGTGTTCGAGCAGCACCTGCCGGCCGAGCACGGCCGCATTCAAACCTATCTCGATAGCAAACGACGTGAAGCTGAAGGACATGCGTCGCCGCTGATCGAGCTGCTCGCCGCCGATGCGGCGGAAATCGCCGAGAAAACTCCCCCGTCGGTCATCGTTTCGCAGCGTCGGTTCATGCTCGCGGCTTCGATTGCCGTTGTCGCGGTCGTCGCGCTCGCGTTGCTGTTGAGCGTCGGCCCATCGTATTGGGGTTTTGGCAGTCGTCACTTGTTATTGGGCGCGGAGCTGCCGCGTGCAGCCATCACGCTGAAGCGCGTGACGGTCGAGCCGGGCAATGCAACTGTCCGGCGTAACAGCGACGTGGCGATTCAGGCGACCATCGAAGGCTTCCGGCCCGATCAGACGCAGGTCTTCGTGCGCTTCGCGGATCAACAGCAATGGGAAGCTGCTCCCATGCGCTCGGCGGAGGAAGGCCTGTTCGACTTCAAGCTGTACGCCGTGCGTGGCCCGCTCTCCTATTACGTCGAGGCCGATGGCGTACGCAGCGCCGAGCACAACATTGGCGTCGTCGACCTGCCGAAAATCGAGCGGGTGCGGCTGACATATCAGTATCCGGAGTGGACTGGACTGGACGCGACCACGGATGAGGAGTCGCGTGACATCCGCGCGGTCGCGGGAACGGACGTCAAAGTCGAAGTGTTCGCCGATGCGCCTCTCGATGCGCCGGCATTGATCGTCGATGGGCTCAGCCAGGAACTGGAGCAGGACGGCCAGGCCAGCATCGGCACCATCGCGGTAAAGGACCCAGGCAAGTATCAGATCGGGGCGCGTGTCGCAGATGAGTTCGTGGCGCTGAGCGACGAGTACACGATCGAAATCGTCGCCGACGAAAAGCCCACCATCGAGATTCGCAAGCCCGGTCGCGACTGGCGCGCCACCAGCATCGAAGAGGTGCCGGTACACATCCAGGCCGAAGACGATTTCAAGCTGCGCGACGTTTCATTGCTCTACTCCGTCAACGGCGGCGAGTGGAAGAAGATGCCGGTGGGCGGCGGCGCCAAGCGCTCCGAGAACGAATCGTTGCTGAGCATGGAAGACCTGGGCGCGAAGGCAGCGGAGGCGCAGCGGCTCGTGCCGGGCGATCTGGTGTCGTATTACGCCGTGGCCAAGGATCGCAAGCAGACCGTGCAGACCGATCTGTTCATGGTGCAGGTCCAGCCGTTCGAGCGGACCTTCAAGCAGGGACAAGGAGGCGGCGGCGGCGGTGGCGGCATGGCCGATGAGCAGGGCGCGATCTCCGAGCGTCAGCGTGAGATTCTGCTGGCGACGTGGAATTTGCAGCGAAGCGATGAACGCAACAATCGCTCTCGCGAACAGCTCGAAGACAGCGCTCGGATGCTGGCGGACTTCCAGACAACACTATCCACGCAGGCCCGCACGCTGGCGCAAAGAACGCGCGCACGCATGGATGTCGATTCCGACGATCGAGTGAAGACGTTCGTCGAGAGCCTGGAACGCGCGGCGGGATTGATGGAGCCCGCGGCCGGACATCTGTCCGCCTTCCGTTTGCAGGAGGCCGTCACTCCCGAACAGCAGGCGCTTCAACAACTGCTGCGCGCCGAATCGGCGTTCCGGGAAGTGCAGGTCTCCATGCAGCAGGACGGCGGCGGCGAAGGCTCGCAGGCCGCCCGCAACTTCAGCGAAATGTTCGAGCTGGAGATGGATGTCGAGAAGAGCCAGTACGAAAGCGAATCGCAGCTGTCACAGCAGAACAGTCAGCAGGAATTGAACGAGGCCATCCGCAAACTGAAGGAGCTGGCCGAGCGACAGGAGAAACTCGCGCAACAGCAGCGCAATGCCCAGGCTCTGCAAGAGCAGCGCTGGCAGCAGGAACAGTTGCGCCGCGAGGCGGAAGATCTGCGCCGTCGCCTCAACGAATTGAATCGTCAGCAGCAGTCGTCGCAGCAGCAGCAGCAAGCCAACAACTCATCACGGCAGAGTCAGGGCGGCGGCTCCAGCGGTTCGAGCGGCTCCAACGCTGGCGATAAAGGCCAGCGCAGCAGCGGCAGCAATTCTCAAGAGCGCTCCGAAGTCGAGCAGGCATTGCAGTCGGTCGAGCAGGCGCTGGAGCAGATGCGCGCGGCGAATCAGTCGCAAGGCGAGAACGGAGCGAACGCGCAATCGGCGCAGGAAGCGAGCAAACATCTGCGCCAGGCGCTGAAGCAGATCGACAAGCCCGATGGCTCACGGCTGGATGAAACGCTCGAGCGCTTCGCGGACCGGAGCGACCAGATGCTGGAGAACCAGCGCCGCATCGAAAGCGAGTTGTACAAAGCCATGTCGCAGGGAACGGAGTCGACGTTCCGTTCCAGCGGGCGTGGCGGCTTGAGCCAACGCGAAGTCAAAGACCTGGTCGAAGCGAAGCAGCGCCTGGCCTCCGAGCTGTCGGAGTTGCAAGGCGATATGCGCGGCGCCGTCCATGAGCATCGTACGAAGACGCCTAAGTCCACGCAGCGTCTGAGCGAGATCGTGCGGGATATCGAAGGTTCCGACGTGATGTACCGGCTCAATCGCAGCGCCGCCGAGGTTTACTACGGCCGGGCCCGCGAGGCCGCGCCTCGTGAGGGGCTGATCACCGATGCGCTCGAATCGCTCGAGCACGACCTGCGCGAGGCGGCGACTCAAGCGTCCACCGAACGTTCGCAGAAGCGCGACTCGGTGACGACAGACGATCTGCTTGCGGAAGTCGCCGAGCTGCGTCGTGCTGTGAGGAGTGCGCAGCGCTCGGGCGAGGAACAAGGCGGTCAAGCGGGCCAGCAAGGCGAAGCGAACCAAGGTCAAGGCGACCAGGCCGGCAACAACGACGCCCGTAGTGCGAGTCTGAAGGGCGAGAATCAGAAAGGCGGCGACAACAGCGAAGGTCAGCAGGCCGATGGCAGCAAAGGTTCGCCGGGCTCGCGCCAGGGCGGCACGTCACAGTCGCAGAGCACGCGCGGCGGTACGGCCGGTGCTCAGAATGGCCTCGCCGCCTGGAATCCAATCATCCCCGCGCGCGGACTCAACACGCTCGAAGATGGTCGCGGCTCGTTGGCTCGACAGACCAGCGCCATCAGTCAGCGCATTCGCGAGATCACGAATCGGATGACGGGCGGCGAGCTGACGGATGCCGAGCTCGAAGCGCTGCGCCGTCACGCCAATCAATTGCGACGGCTCAATGGCGATCCATTGGCCGACCAGGGCGAGGCCATGCTGCGAGTCATCGATCAAATCGAACTGACTGCGTTGAATGCCGCGGCTCGCGCCAAGGGCGATACACCGGCGCACGCAACATTGCCGTCGCCGGATTCGCCGCGTTATCGCGAGGCTGTGGCCGAGTACTACCGTCGCTTGGGGAATCGCTGAACGTGACGGTCGCCCATGAGGAACCTCCTTCACCTCTCGATGCTCGCCACCGGCGCCTTCGCGACGCTGGGCGCGCTCGCGGGCAGTAATCTCATCACTGGCGATGGCGGACGCGCGTCCGCTCCGGCCGATCTGTCGCGACTCAATCTGGTTCGCGCCATCTACGACAGCGAAGGCGGCATGGGCGAGGCTTACTACGCCTATGACGGCCGCGTGTGGGCGCGTTGGGAGACGGACTTTCCCGAAGGCGACGACAACTTCGGTCATCGGCTCAAACAGCTGACTCGTATCAATGTCGCACCGAAGGCCGCGAGCCGCCTGCTCACCGCGCCCGACCTCGGCGACTTTCCCATGCTCTATATGTCCGATCCCGGTTACATGGTGATTACGGAAGAGGAGCGCACCGCGTTCGCGAACTATTTGAAGCGCGGCGGCTTCGTGTGGGTCGACGACTTCTGGGGCGATGCCGAGTGGCAGCAGTTCGCCAACGTGATGCGCACCGTGCTGCCGAATCGCGAATGGCGCGTGCTCTCGCTCGATCATCCCATCTTTCATACCGTGTTCGATCTCAAGGAGATGCCGCAGATCCCGGCGCTGCCGTTCGCCAGCCCCGGCGGCAGCACGGCCGAATCGCCGGGCGCACACAAGTTTCCGGCCGGCTCGCTCGACACGCCGCAGATGCGCGCATGGCTGGACGACGATGGCCGTATCATGGTGCTCGCCACCCACAACACCGATGTCGGCGACGGCTGGGAGCGCGAGGCCTATGGCGAGTGGTACTTCGAGACCTTCTCGACGCGCTCCTATATGGTCGGCGTCAACGTGGTTGTGTATGCAATGACGCACTGAGCTCCACGCGACCATGACCAACGTCATCAATCTTAAAAAAGCCAAACAGCAGCGCGCCGAGGGCAAGACGCTGTGCTCTTCGGGCTTTCACAAGTGGGAAGTGCTGTCCGGTCGTCGTTTCGACGTGAAGCAAGGGCGTCTGGTGAGCACCGAGCGCTGCAAGCGCTGCGGCGAAGAGCGCATCAAACTGACCTGAGCCCGCTTCGGCAGGCATACTATCGGCCGTGGCAGCCGAAGCAGACAAGATCAACACGGAGATCGACACAACGCGTTCGCGTTGGGCGCTCGCGTACGCGTGGCTCGCGGGGTTGGTCGTTTACGCCGTCGCCATCTACATCGCGAGCAACGACGTCCAGCGCTGGATCAACGACCTGGCGTGGACCGTTGCGGCCGCTGCCGCTGCGTATTGCTGCTTCCGCGCCGCCCGACAGGTCGAGCTCGAGCGACGCCGGGCCTGGTTGTGGATCACCGTCGCCTGCACCAGCTGGTTGTTAGGGCAACTGCATTGGAACTATGTGCACCTGATCCTCGAGGTGCAGCAGCCCTTTCCGAGCCTCAACCAGATCTTCTACACCGGCTTCGCGCTCTTCATCATGGTCGGGGTCATGCAGCTGCCCGAGGCTCGCAATCGCGAGCCGTTTACTCTCAAGCATGTCGGTAACCTCGGGCTCGTCACTTGCTGCCTGGCAGTTACGGTGGTGCTGGGCATGCTCGAGCCGGCGCTGCAGAACCCGAGTGTTACGCCCACGTTTCTCTGGATTGGTGTTGCCCACACCGTGCTGGTTGCCGGCACATTCCTGTTCACGCTGAGCGCGCTGTGGACCTTCCGCTGGGGGCCGTCGTGGACGCCCATGCTGTTGATCGTCATCGGCACTTGCATCTATGCGGTGTCGAACTTCGCGTATGCGCATGCCCTTCTCACCGAAAGCTATCTGCCGGATGACGTCGTCAACGTCAGTTGGCTGCTCATGTTCGGACTGGTGGCGAGCGCGGCTCATGAGCAGGCGTGGCTGAGCAAACGCGAGCAGGCTGACATCGCGCAGAAGACGCAGGTGCGCGAGCGTTGGCTCGAGGCCGTGATGCCGGCGCTGCTGATCGTCATCATGATCGGTGTGGCGTTGAGCAGCTCGGCGACCTTCACCCCTCGAGTCATCTGGCTGTCGGCGACGATCTTCATCCTGTTCGCGGTGATTCTCGGCGCGCGCGAGGCGTGGATTCAGAGCGAGTCGCAGGAGCTGACAGACCAGCTGATGAGCGCCAATCAGCAGCTGCAGGACGCGAATATCGAGTTGCGCCATAGCGAGCAGCGCTATCGCGAGCTGACCACGGCACTCGAACAACGCGTTGGCGAGCGCACCACCGAGCTCAAGCGCGCTTATGAGGAGCTCGAAGGCTTCTCGTACGCCGTCGCTCATGACCTGAAGGCGCCGTTGCGTGCCATCAACGGCTTCGCGCATTTGTTCGAGCAGGAGATGGAAGGGCAGCTGACCGAGCGCGCGCGGGAGCATCTGTCACGCATTCGTAACGGCTCGTTGAAGATGTCGACGCTGATCGACGATCTGCTGTCGTATTCGCATATCGACCGCCGCGGCATGCAGGCGAGTGTCATCAGCCTGCCGTCGCTGGTGGATCAGGTGTTGAGTCCCTATCAGGACGAGATTCAACGGCGCGGGATTGTGATGACGGTGGTCGTCGAGCCGATGACGGTGCGTGTCGATGCCAGCGGCCTGTCGTTGGCGCTGCGTAATCTCGTGGAGAATGCGTTGAAG
This sequence comes from Steroidobacter agaridevorans, assembly GCF_009932555.1. Lineage (GTDB taxonomy): Bacteria > Pseudomonadota > Gammaproteobacteria > Steroidobacterales > Steroidobacteraceae > Steroidobacter > Steroidobacter agaridevorans. The sequence goes on along the minus strand of NZ_BLJO01000010.1, from coordinate 283,901 downwards.
TACACGCGCGACACCAAGACGCCACGCATCGCGGTTGTCTGTCGTCGCAAAGAGGGCGGCGTGCTGTTAGCGGTGACCGACAACGGCATCGGCTTCGACATGCAATACCACGATCACATTTTCAAACTGTTCCAGCGCCTGCACCGCGACGATCAATATCCCGGCACGGGCATCGGACTCGCCCTGGTGCGCAAGGCCATCGAACGCCTGGGCGGCAAGGTGTGGGCGCAGAGCAAGCCGGGCGAAGGCTCGACCTTCACGATCGAACTGCCCTAATTCGCCGCCGCCCGTCGCCACACCTGCTCGATGCGAGCGGGCACGGGCTTGTGATCGAGCATGCGGACCACGAGCAATGTGCCTAGCAGTGCCAGTATCGATCCCAGCGTGAAGGCCGGTGCGTAGCCGACTGCGTCGGCAACCGCTGCGCCCGAGAGATTGCCGATCGGGCTCATGACGACCACGAGGCTAGCGAACAAGGTGTAGTCCGTGCCGGCGTGTTCGGGGTCGGACGCGTCCATCATCAAGGTGAACAAGGCGACTGTCGCCATTGTGCCAATGACGCCTTCGCAGATCGTCGCTACCCATAGCAGCGGCACGCCGCCCATGCCTAACGCGGCGACGATGTAGAGCGTGTACGACGCCGCCTGAGCAATGCCACTCGTGAGAACGGCCGTTCGCCGGCCGGCGATGTAGGCGAGCCAGCCGCCAATCACTGCGCCGAACAGGCTGGTCGCGGAGCCGACCGTGCCTTTCATCAAGGCGATGGCTTCCTTGTTCATCCCCTGATCGATGAGAAACGGGCCGAGCAGCGTGGCCACCATCTGATCGCCGAAGCGATATAGAAAGATGATGGCGGCAAACCACAGAATGCCTGGCTGCATCAGCCTGCGTGCCCAGCCGATGAGCAGGTCGCTGGCGCTGTATTTTGCGCCGTCTGCCGTTGTCGTTGTTTCTTTCAGGAAGAAGGTGGGTAGCACGGTGACTGCCAGGAGGCCAGCCATGCAGACGAAGGTGACTTGCCAGTTAGTGCGGGCGAAGACGCTGAGCAGCAGCCCGCCGCCGAGAATCATCCCGAAACGATAGGCGCCCACTTGAATGGCGTTGGCGAGCCCGCGCTCCTTGGTATCGAGCATCCGGACCGCCAGCCCGTCAGTAATCACATCCTGCGAGGCGGCCAGGATGTTGAAGGCGAAGGCGGCGACGATCAGCACCATCAAACCGTGGCTTGGATCAGCCTGCGTCAATAGCAGTGCGCCGATGATGGAAGCCAACTGAAAGCCGAGCAACCAGGCGCGCCGTGTGCCGGTGTGATCGAGGATGGGCGCCCAGAGGAACTTCAGCACCCATGGCAGGGCTACGAAGCTGAGGAGGCTGATTTGTGTCAGCGAGTAGCCGGCTTCGCGGAGTAGCACTGGGAGTGCGAGGGTGAAGAAGCCGAACGGCAGGCCTTGCGCCATGTAGAGGGCGATCAGCAGGGTGATTTTGTAGCTACGAGTCATCCGCCACTCGGCCTCGATCCATCTGCGGTGACCGGTAGTTTAGTGTGCTTCGCTCGCTTCGCGCTGCGCTTCGCGTTGCGAGCTGCAACGCGCGTCGTCAGCTGTACTGCCAACGTGCAAGGCTTGCTCGAATGGCGGCGGTGGCCGAGTCACCGTGGTTGCGAACTTCCCGAGACCCCCACCTTTCCCCAGCTCGAAGATGCGCGACTCGATGCCTTGTAGCGCGGGCCGCGTTGGTCAGCATTGAGCGGGGGCGCTTCGCGCCTGCTGCGCTCTCGCGGGCGCCATGCGCTTCGCTGGGCGCGAGAGGGGGTAAAGTTTTGGGGGCGGCGGCTGCGGATTAGCGTACCCCGGGCCTCTTGTGAGAAATGGCGCGTCAGCTCGCGCGCGACAGCGCTGAACTCCGGTCTGGCCCCTCTTCCCCTTGGCAAACCTCTTGAACGCTACTGTGCCGTCCACCCTCCATCGAGCACCAAACACTGACCCGTAATATTCCGCGCCGACGGGCTCAGCAGAAACTCAACGCACCCAACCAACTCTTCCGTCGTGATGAACTCCCCCTTCGGCATCGGCTTTAGCATGATCTCCTCGACCACCTGCTGCTCAGTCATGTGATGCGTCTTCGCCAGCGAGGCGATCTGCGCATCGACGAGGGGCGTCTTCACATACCCTGGGCACACCGTGTTAATCGTGATATCGGCGTCAGACGTCTCCAGTGCAATCGCCTTGCTGAAGCCCACGAGCCCATGCTTCGCCGCGACGTACGCACTCTTGAACGGCGACGCGATCAGCGCATGAATCGATCCAATATTCACAACCCGGCCATAGTTCCGTTTCCGCATCGATGGCAACACAGCTCGCGTCAGCAAAGCCGTTCCCGTCAGCATCACCGCAATCAGCAGCTGCCACTTCTCCGGTGGAAACTCCTCGAGCGGCGACACAAACTGCAGGCCGGCGTTATTGATCAGGATGTCCGGCGTGTCATCCCCCAAAGACGCAAACGCCGCATCGATCTGCTTCGCATCCGACAAATCGAACGCCAGCGTACGAATCCTCGGCAGCCTTTTCTGCAGTGAATCCAATGCTCCAGGCTGCAAGTCACAGGCGATAACCTCGTGACCGAGAGCTGAGAAGTGCTCGGTGAGCGCCAGGCCAATGCCGCTGGCCGCGCCGGTGATCAGGATGCGATGTTTGGAAGCCATGAGCCCAGGCAAGCAGCTGTCCAGATGTCGTGCGTCAACACGACACCTGAAACGTTCGATGTGCAATCAGTACCGATACGTCGCCGTCACCGACACCGTCCGGGGCGGTCCGTAGAAACCGATCTGGCTGAACCCACCCGTCGGGCCGGTCGCGCCGAAGTCATAACCGGCGACACGGTATTCCTCGTCTAGAATATTTTTTCCCTCGACGGCGAAGCGCCAGGTCTCATCCGCAGTCGTGTAGGCAACGCCCAGATCGAGAATGTCATAGGCATCCTGATCCGTGATGCTCGCAGTCGTGTTCGCCACCTTCGTAGCGCTGCGGTACTGATAACCCGCATGAATACTCATGTCGCCGGCGCCCAGCGACCACTCATAGGTGCCGCCGAGGAACGTCGTCCAGTCGGGCGAATTGATCGGCTCGTTGAAGCCGCTCAGATCCAGACGGCAGCCAGGCGCCGCAGGCACGCAGGAGGTGAAGAACTCCTCGAATTCCGCGTCCAGGTAACCCACATTCGCCACGAACGTCAGCCCCGCCAGCGGTCGCCACATCGTTTCCAGTTCCACGCCCTGGTTCACCTGCTTGCCGGCATTCAGCACGGCCGTGGCGTTGGTGGGAGTGCCATTGCGCACCACGAACTCTTGCGTGGTGATCTGAATGTCCTCGTACGGCGTGTAGAACACCGTGAGATTCAGCTGCAGCGTGTCGTCGAACCAGGCCGATTTCATGCCGACCTCGAAGTTGTCCGCAGTCTCCGAGTCGTAACCGTTGCTTGTGTTCGGATTGAGGAGCTGATTGCCGCGCATGTCGAAGCCGCCGCTCTTGAAGCCTTCGGCGTAGCTGAAATACAGCATCAGGTCGTCGTTGAGCTTGAAGTCCATGCCAAGCCGCGGCGAGACGTTGGAGAAGCTGCGGTCGTTGGTGTAGTCGCTCTGTACGGCCACCAGCGTGAAGCCGGCGGGAACATTCCGCTCATCGAACAGCGTGGCGTTCGGCGCGAGCACGCCGGCATATTGGGCGACGAACACCGTCGCCTCCTTGTCGTCCTCGTTCCAGCGTGCGCCGACGTTCAGGTTCAAACGATCGGTGAGCGACCAGGTCGTATCGAAGTACACCGCGATGCTGTCGGTATCGACGCTGCCTTTGGTGAGCGAAGTCAGGCCCAGCGAGCCCAACGACGCATCGAATGCGCCCGTGGCCTGGCCGGTGAAGTAATAAACACCCGCGACACCCTTCACCAGATCGCTGGTATAGGTCAGCTGCACTTCGCCGCTGGTCTGATCGTCGCTGTACTGTGCCGGCACCTGAAACAGGTTGGCGTTCAACTCGTCGAAGTCGATGAACTGGCGGCCCTCGCCTTCGCGGTACGCGCCGACGACTTTCAGGTCCAACGCGTCAGTGAGCGATTGGGTGTACGTCGCCGCGACGCCTTTGTTGATGAAGCGATCGCGGTCCACCGGCATGTCGGTGCGTTGATCGTAACGATCGTTCAAGCGCGGATATGTGCCGGCTGCCGGACCGGCGGCGATCGTGAGATTGTTGAGACGCTGGCCGCCGGTGGCGTTCGAGTTGTCCTGCACCGTATCGGCCAGAATGCGCAGCCTGGAGCTCTCGCCCCAGACAAACGTCGCATTGGCGCGCGCGGCGAGCACGTCTTTGTCTGAAACGTCCTGGCCGACGCGGTTGTACGAGCGTGCCCGGCCGTCATCGACGATCTCGCCATAGCCGTCCCGTCTCAGATAGGCCACCGCGGCGCCGAGGAAGACATGCTCATCGATCACTGGCATCGAGCCGCCAACTTTGACTTCGCGCTGGTTGTAACTGCCGCCGGTCGCCGAAACATTCAGCGCCGCCTCATCCGTCGCGATGTCGCGCGTCACGTATTTGATGGCGCCGGCGATCGTGTTCTTGCCGTACAGCGTGCCTTGCGGACCGCGCAGGACTTCGATGCGCTCCACATCGTAAACGTCGAGCAGCGCGCCTTGCGGGCGGGCGATATAAACGTCATCGATGTAAATGCCGACGCCGGGCTCGAAGCCCCACAGCGGGTCGTTTTGCCCGACGCCACGGATGTATGCGTTGATCGTGCTGCTGGTGGCGCGGCCGGCGTTCACTTTGATGTTCGGTGCAAACGCCGTCATGTCTTCGAGAGTGCGGACGTTCTGTGTCTGCAGCTGATCCGCTGTGAGCGCGGAGATCGCTACAGGCACGTCCTGCAGGCTTTCTTCACGCCGGCGTGCGGTGACGACGACGCTTTCGATGCTGGTAACGGCTGCGTCATTGCTCGATTGCGCGCTGGCCGGCGTCGGCAGCTGTGCAGCGAGAATGGCGGCGATCGACAGGCGCAAGGCGCCCCGAGAAGCATAGGCAGTCATGCTCAAGTCCCCCTAACTGACCCGTCGTGCAATGCAGGCCTGGATTTATTCATCAGTTGATGATTATTGGCGAGATTGCCTCCGGCCGGGCTCGCTGTCAATTATTCAGCAGTTGATGAATACTTGTCGCGCGCCAACCATGTATCCTGTTAGGGTTTTTACCTAACCCACAAACATGAGCACCAAACGCCGCAAGGTCCGTCGGGGCCGGCCCTTGAAGACCGACGCCGCGCCCGACATGCGGGAGCGGATCCTCGACGCCGCCGAAGATCACTTTTCGCGCCATGGCTTCTGGGGCGTGACAGTGCGCGAGGTGGCGCAGGAAGCGAAGGTCGACACCGCCCTGTTGCATTACTACTTCAACACCAAGCGCGGCTTGTTCGACGCCGTGTTCGAGCGCCGGGCGGAGATCATCAACGAGGAGCGCATCGAGTCCATCGACGCCTATGTGAAGTCGGCCGGCAGCGCCATCACCGTGGAAGGCGTGATCGATGCGTTCTTACAGCCCATCCTGCAGCGGGCCGCCACCGGCGATCAGCGCTGGCACAATTACTTTGCATTGATTGCCCAGGTGAACAACACACCGGCCTGGGGCGGCGAAACCATGGGCCGCACCTTCGACAACGTGATTCATCACCTGATCGACGCGCTTCGCAAGGCCCTGCCCGATGTGAGCGAAGAAGAGCTGTATTGGAGCTATCACTTCCTGTCCGGTGCGCTGACGCTCACGCTGTCGCAGACCGGGCGCATCGACCGCCTGTCCGAGGGGCTATGTAAATCCAGCGATTTCGAAGCCATCGGCCGGCGCATGGCGCCGTTCATCGCCAGCGGTTTCGAGCGTCTGTGCAAACCGCAGGCGGCGAAACGTAAAAAGGCCACCTGAAGCCGCGCGGTTTCAGGTACAACGTCGGCCCATGAATTGGTTTGCCCAAGGCTTCACCCTGGTGCTGAGTACGATCTTGGCGCTGTTGCCCATCGTCAATCCGCTGTCCGCGGTCGGCATGGTGGTGACCATCACCGCCAACTTGAACGAGCACGAGCGCACCGAGCAGATCCGGCGCGCCTGCATTTACATGTTCTTCATTCTCACGTCGTTCCTGGTCGCGGGCGGCCTGATCATGAACTTCTTCGGCATTTCCATTCCCGGCCTGCGCATCGCCGGCGGCATGATCGTGAGCTACCTGGGCTTTCGCATGCTGTTTCCGGATACCGTCGCGATGTCGCGGCAGGAGCAGATGGAAGCGGCCGGCAAGGCCGACGTGTCCTTCACGCCACTCGCCATGCCGGGCTTGAGCGGCCCGGGTTCGATCGCCGTCGTCATCGGCTTATCGGCCTCGGCGCAGCAGACCGAGCACATCGTGGTGGGCCATGTGTTGATCGCGCTGGGCATCGCCGTGGTCGGCGTGATTTCTTACATCACGCTGCGGGCTGCGACCAAGCTGTCGAAGGTGCTCGGCATCGCGGGCATGAACGCGATGGCGAGGATCATGGGCTTCCTGCTGATCTGCATCGGCGTGCAGTTCATGATCAACGGCGTGCTGGATGTGGTGCGGCTGGCCCGCGCCGTCTGATTTTCTGGTCGAAAGCGGCCGAGGCCCTTTCGACTATCCAAACACAGCGAACAACTGCCGGGACAGCGCGACCGGCCGGCCGTTCGGATCGTGCAGCAAGCCGGTTTGATTCACATAGCCGCCGGTCGCGGCATCGATATCGCTGTCGATGCGCCACCAGGCCTCCGGGCTGAATTCCAGATCGTGCTCGAAGAACTCCAGCATCCACACCAGGGAACTCCCTGGAGCTGGCGCCTGGTACATGGACAGCGCCGGCGTCGGGATGCAATCCACCAGGCCGACGATGTGCGATTCAGTCAGGGGCGCGGGATCGCGATGTCGAATGAACACTTTGGAAGGCGAGCGCGTGCCGCTGAAAGGTTTCGCGCCCAACGCCCAGCGCATCGCGAAGTGTTGTACGAAGGCAGGGAAGCGATCGGGTGAGTAACGAACCTCGTTGATCTCCTCGACCTTCCGCGGCGAATCGACTGCAGCGGGTTTGACCAGCACCGCCGACTCGCGGTCCATGCCGTAGACGCCAACCTGCACGGCGGCAACTTGATCGCCATCGAGCACTTCGCATTGAGCGAGCGTCACCGCTCGTCCGACACGCAATACGCGGGCTCGAATGCGCCACGTCCCGGCTGCCGCCGGACCGACGAACGTTGTTTGCAACGAGCGCAGCGGCCGGTCGCGTGGGACCAGCTTGCGCATCGCTTCGTTTCCTACCGCGGCGACCAGTCCGCCGTAGGTGGCGCGACCCTGCATCCAATCGTCGCTGACCGTGACCTGGCATTGCTCGCCTGTCGCACTAATCGAATCGAGAATTTCAGAGAAACGCATCGCTGGGCCCTGTTCCGGACGGCGCACATTACAGCAGCTTCGCGCCGTTCGGCACTCGTCTTTCAGGACGAACCAGCACCACTCGTCCTTCCTCATCGTGGAATCCAGTGACCAGGACTTCAGAGCGGAATGGACCGATCTGTTTGGGCGGGAAATTCACAACCGCCATCACTTGTTGTCCGACCAGATCTTCCTTGCCGTAAAGCGCGGTGATCTGTGCGCTCGAGACCCGCTCGCCGATCTGCGGGCCGAAGTCGATGCGCAGCTTCCACGCGGGTCGACGGGCTTCGGGAAATTCCATCACTTCCAGAACGGTGCCGGCGCGCAGCTCTACCTTCTCGAAGTCAGCCCAGCCGATGGACGGCGCGAGCGGTGGTTGAGTCATTACATTTCCTCTACATGATCGAGCGCTTCGGTATTGGCGGCGCCCGGCGCGACCATCGGCATCACATGTTGGGTGGCGGCGATCGGCACGCGGATCAACACCGGGCCGCGAGCGGCCATCGCGCGAGACAGCGCATCGTGCGGATCGTCTGCATCGCCCAGGTCCAGCGCCGGAATGCCGAAAGCCTGCGCGATGGCGACGAAGCGGCTCGGCTGCGAATACAGCGAGGCGACGTAGCGCTGCCGATAGAACAATTCCTGCTGCTGCCGGACCAGGCCGAGCGCGGCATTATCGAGCAGCACGATTTTTACATTCAAATCGAGTTCGGCCAGCGTCGCCAGCTCCTGCACGTTCATGAGCAGGCTGCCATCGCCGGTGAAGCACACGGTGGTCGCCTCTGGCTCAACGAGCGCGGCGCCGATCGCGGCGGGCAGCCCGAAGCCCATCGTGCCGAGGCCGCCCGAGGTGAGCCAGCGATCCGGGCGCATGAACGGGAAGCGTTGCGCCACCCACATCTGATGTTGGCCGACGTCGGTGGTCACGATGACGTCATCCGGCGCGAGCGCGCCCACCGCTTGCACGATCCCGTACGGCGAGCACAAGTCGCGGCTGCCTGGTGTCCGCAGTGGATGACCCTGCTTCAGTTGATCCACTCGGGACAGCCACAGCGTTCGCGGCATCGGTTGCACGCGTTTCAGCAATTCGCGGGTCGCGAAGCCGGCGTCGGCGCAGATCGACACATCGACCGCCTTGATCTTGCCGAATTCGCGCGGGTCGATGTCGATGTGAATGATGCGAGCGTGCGGGGCGAACCGTTTTGGATCGCCGGTGGCGCGGTCATCGAAGCGCGCGCCGAGGGCGATCAACAGGTCGCACTCGTCGATGATCAAGTTGGTGTAGCGCGCGCCATGCATGCCCAACATACCGATGTCCAAACTGTGGCCGGCGGGCAACGCCCCTAACGCCATCAGTGTCGAGGTCACCGGCAGGCCGGCACGTTCAGCCAGCTCGCGAACTTCCGCATGCGCGCTCGCTTTGACGATGCCGCCGCCCACATAGAGCACCGGCCGCTGGGCCGCGTTGATCAGTTGAGCCGCAAGATCGAAGTGTTGTCGCGTATCGAGCACGGAGATCGACGCGTGCTCACGCGGTGCTTCGCTCGCAGGCTCATGCTCCGAGAGCTGGAGCTGAACATCCTTGGGCACATCGATCAGCACCGGGCCGGGCCGTCCGCCCTCGGCGATACGGAAGGCTTCCGGGATCACGTGCCAAAGTTCGCTCGCATTCCGCACGAAGAAACTCGCCTTGGTGATGGGTCGCACCATGTCGATCGTCGGCACTTCCTGGAAGGCGTCGGTGCCGATCAGCGACTGCGGCACCTGGCCGGCGATGCACACCAACGGAATCGAATCGAGCTTGGCGTCGGCGAGCGCGGTCACCACGTTCGTCACGCCGGGGCCAGAAGTCGCGAAGCAGACGCCCGCCTTGCGCGTGATGCGTGACATGCCTTGCGCGATGAAGCCTGCAGCTTGCTCGTGTCGAGCCAGGATGTGGCGAATGCGGGTCGAGCGGCCCAGCGCTTCATACAACGGCAATAATGCGCCGCCGGGAATGCCCGCGACGATGTCGACCCCCTGCCGCTCCAGCAGATGGATGATGAGGTCGGCGCCAGTGCGTTTCGGTGCAGCGGCCGGTTGTGTCGCGATCACGGAGGGCTCCTTGTTGGGCCCATCGACACAAAACCGGCGCATAAAACGAAAAACCCCCGCCGGCTTTGCACCGACGGGGGTCGTTGATTCGTAATTTAATAGTTCCCCTACGGCGCGTCGCTGATGGCTACGACCGGTACTACGACGTTGATCAGGGTGATGATCACGGCGATGGGGGAGGAAGTATGGGACACGTGCGGGTTAGTCACTTAAGTCACGTGACTGCACTATAGCCACCCGGCGCGTAACCTGACAAGTGCGCTGACGTGCAACTCGTCGTTTATTGCGTCATCGAGCGTGGAGCAGGGCCAACATAATGCGCGGTGGGCCGGATGATGCGATTGTCCTGTCGCTGTTCCATCACATGCGCGATCCAGCCGAACACGCGCGCGGCCGCGAAGCTCGCGGTGAAAAACTCCTTGGGAATGCCCAGCGCCAGATAAACGACGCCTTTGTAGAACTCCAGGTTGGCGCGCAGCGTGCGTCGTTTCTCACGAGTTTGCTCGATGAAGGCTTCGTCGACGGCGCTCAACACATCGAGCAGCTGGATGTGTTCAGGCCGATGCGCGACCTGCTGAGCCAGCGCCCGGATCATGCGTGAGCGAGGATCGACCACGCGATACTCGCGATGACCCATGCCCATCACCTTGCGCCCGCTTGCAAGGCACTGCGCCACGAACTCGCGTGCTCGTTCAGGCTGGCCGACTTCGAGCGCCATCTCCAGTGCTTGTTGATCGGCGGCGCCGTGCAACGGTCCATATAACGCGCCCATGGCGGCCGAGAGGGCCGAAGTCGCCGGGGCCAGTGTCGAAGTGACCACGCGCGCGGTGAATGTGCTGGCGTTGAAGCCATGATCGAGTTGCAAGATCTGCGCGCTTTCAAACACCGAGACTTCGATCGGCGACGGCTGGCGGCCATGCAACAGTTGCAGGTAACGCTCGCCATAGCGGCGCGAGGCTGGATAGGGATGCTCTGGATGATCCTGCAGCGCTGCGTAAATGGTGGCGATGGCCGCGGGAATGCGAGCAGCGACGATGAGCGCCTCTTCTTCCTGCGGCGACCGGCCCAGGCTGACTGCCGGAGGTTCCAACGCGAGCAAGGTCGTGATCGCTTGCAAGGTCGCCATGGGATGCTCGCCATGCCGCGCGATCTGACGAAGAGATGCGGCGAGCTCCGGCGGCAAGCGGCCAGCGATCCACAAATAGTCTTCGACTTCCTGGAGTCGATCGGCGTCCGGGAGCGTGCCGAACACGACCAGGTGCATCACTTCTGCGAAGCGTTTACGCGCCAGCTCTTCGACGGCGTAGCCGCGGTAGTACAGCCGGCCGGCGTCGCCATCGATCAACGACACCGAGGTGGTGTCGGCGATCACGCCTTCCAGACCCTTGTGAACGTGTTGCAATGACTCGCTCATGACTCGTTCCTGCGGCCTCGATGACTGCTCAAGCTACGCCTGAGCGCCCCACTCCACGACGCCGCGCCAGCGATGCGTTTATCAGCGGCTGTGATCGCATCGACGCATCCGATACTCTTATCGGCCGCGCTGACAGGCAGCGCTTTTCTCACTAATTTGCAGTAGTCACGACTGCTGCGCGAAAATTGACCACATGCAGATCGAGCGCAATGAAATCCGTTGTTTTCACGCCGTGGTGGAGGCGGGCGGGTTCAGTCGCGCCGCTGAACGATTGAACTTATCGCAATCGGCGGTGAGTCAGGCCATCGCCAACCTCGAGCATCGGCTCGGCGCGGTGCTGCTGCGTCGGGGCAATCCGCCGCAATTGACCGAAGCCGGCATCCGGTTACTGCGCTATGCGGAGACGGTGCTGAACGAAGAGCGCGAGACATTAGCGGACATTGCGCAGATCAAGACAGGTGCGTTGTCCACTTTGTCCCTGGCGCTTTCGCCCGCCACCAATGCGCGTTTCGGTATCGCGCTGTTGCGCGAGTTCTCGGAGCGCAATCCTCTGACCCGCTTCAAGGTGACGGTCGCGCCCAGCCGCGAGATCGTCCATGGCGTGTCCGACGGCCGTTGGGAAGTTGGCTTCGGACCCTTGCAACACACCATGCCGGATTACTTCACGGTCTACTCGTGCTTCGCCGAGACCCGCCGTTTGATGATTGCCCGCGACCACCCCAGCCGCGAAGCGCTCAAGCGCGATCCGCAAGCGACGCTGCGCACGCTGCCTCTAGTGACTTCCTATCTCGACGAAGCGGCCCGGCGTCCCAGCGGCGATCGTTTGCGCAATGCCTTCGCGTCGGTTTGGGAGGTCAGCCACATGGAGTTGCGGCTGGCGCTGGTCGCCGAGGGCAAGGCCGTGACCTATGTCTCCAATCTGGTGACCGAGCTGCCGCCCGAGCTCGAGCACATCGAAGGCCTGCCGTTCTCCAGTATCGAGCGACAGGTGGGCGTCTATCACCTTCGTCATCAGCCATTGTCGCAAGCCGGAGCCAGATTCCTGGCGCTGTGCCGCGAGCGCTGGAATATCTGAATCCGCATTCACTGGAATATTTGCAGCGCTTCCCTTGGTACGCGCTGCTTACTCCATTCTCCTAAGCGATAGCCGGGAGAGTTGCTCAACGCGCCGGATGCGTCCGCTGTGATACGTTGGCCCCGGGGAAGAAGAAAGAGCCGCGTCCAGCGCAGACGCGATAAGTCACCTACTTCAGACTTCAGCGGGGCGTTATGTTCGGGTTCACGCAGTGGTGGCGGCAACGCCGCCGGCCTGCGAGGCGTGGCAATTTGGATGCGGACGGCGGCGTGCAGCAGCTGCAGGCAATCAACAAACGATTGCAGCTGTATCTCGATCGCGCACCGCTCGCCTGCATTGTCTGGGACACCGACCACATCGTGCGCGCCTGGAATCCGGCGGCGGCCGCGACCTTTGGATATTCGGAAGCGGAAGCCATCGGCCGGCACATCCATGAGCTGGTCGCCACGCCCGCCAGCATGCCCATCATCGACGAGGTGTGTCCCAAGTTACTTTCCGGCACCGAATTTCCCGATGGCGTGACGCTCGAGACCCGGCGCAAGGACGGCAGCCATATGCAATGTCACTGGCACCTGGCGCTGGTGGATCGTGGCACTGCCGACGAGGGTGTCATCGCCTTCGCCAGCGACGTGACCGCTCGCCTGCAGGCTGAACGGGATCGCGAGTTGCTGGAGAAGAGCCGCGCGCTCGCGGCCATGGCCGGCGGCATCGCGCATGACTTCAACAACATCCTGCTGGCGATCTGCGGCAATGCCCGGCTCGCGGCGGAAGACCTCCCGGCCGATCATCCGGCGCAGCTGTCGCTCGCCGAAGTGCAGCGGGCCAGCGCCCGTGCGGCCGGCATCATCACTCAAATCCTGGCGTTCAGCGGCAATGAAGAAGAAACCTCGAAGGACGTTGTGTTATTCCACGACGCGGCGGCCCAGCATCCGTCGCTCGGCTCGCAAGTGCCGCGTGGCCAAGGCCAGAGCGTTCTCTACGTCGACGATGAGGAATCGCTTGTATATCTCGTAACCCGCGTGTTGCAGCGGTTGGGTTACCGGGTCGCGGGCTTCACCGACGCGAACGAAGCGCTGGCGGCGTTCCGTTCCAATCCGGCGGCGTATGAAGCGGTGGTCACCGACCTGTCGATGCCGAGCATGTCGGGCATCGAGTTCGCCTCGCATGTTCTGCAATTGCGGCCGGAAGTGCCGGTCGTGATGACGTCGGGCTATGTGCGCGCCAAGGACCGGGAGTCGGTGATGAAGACCGGCGTGCGGGATCTGTTATTGAAGCCGAATACGGTGGAAGAGCTGGGCGACGTCCTGCATCGCTTGATGGCGCAGAGTCGAGCTCAGGGTGCTTCCTGACAGCAGCCATTTTTCCCCTTCGGGGAAAAACTGCTCTTTGTAAGAAAAAATAAAAAATATGTGGCCGCGTTAAGCCGCGACCATCGGGTCGAAAATCACGAAACGGTTGCGGCCCGCCTGCTTGGCCTTGTACAGCGCTTCGTCCGCCTGCCGGTATAACAACTCGAAACTCGCATCGGCGCCGGGCGATACACAGATTCCGATCGACACGCCAAAGTGCGAGCGGCTCGAGTTGCTGTCGTGTGAAAACACTTTGCCCAGGATGCGACGCGCGATCTCCGTCGCCGCATCCAGGTCGCAGCCGGTGGCGAAAATCAGGAATTCATCGCCGCCCATGCGGGCGCAGATGTCCTTCTCGCGCACACTGTTACGAATTGTATCCGCGACCTTCACGATGAACTCGTCGCCGGCCGCATGGCCGTACAGATCGTTGATGCCCTTCAGGTCGTCGATATCCACCAGAATCACGGCGTAACTGGCCACCCGCGCCGCCAGCGCCTCGCGCGAGAATCTGAGCGCGCCCCGTCGATTCAGCAGCTGAGTCAGCTCGTCGCGGATCGAGATCCGATACTGCTCATCGATGCGATCCTGGATGTGATAGTGATAACGCGCGACCACATAGCCGATCAGCAGCGCGATCAGCACCGCGCCGGCCACCGAGCCGTAAAAGATCGCGCGGAAACTCGATTCCAGCGCCAGATAATATTTGATGTCGAAGTCGACGCCGACGAAGCCGCTGTAACGGCCCTGGCTGTCGTAGATGGGCGTGTGACCGGACAGGAATGTGCCGTAAACGTCGCGCTGAAAGCTGGGGTAGACGTAGGTTTCGCCGTTCGCGATCCGCTGCAGATAGTCCGGATCCGGCTCGACATCGATGCTTTCGAACGGCTCCATGTATGCCGAAGGTCGCAGCTTGCGCGTGGTCTTCAGCTTGCTGGACGCGGCGGTGTCGACGACGAACAGGCTCTTCCCGCCGCGCTCCACCATCGTGTAGACATAAAAGATCTCTGGATCCGCCGAATGGAAGCGCACCAGCGGCGCGACCACGCGCTCGTACAGTTCGGGCGTGTAGTTGGCGGGATCGAGCAATTGCCGATGCAGATCGCCGTCCACGACGCTGGCCGCAATCTGCGCAATTTCAGCGACGTGCGAGCGCAGGACCTGCAGCCGCGCGTTCTTCGACAGCCACTGCGGAACCGCCACCACGGTCAACAGCACGGCCGTCGCGGCGAGCGTGACCAGCCAGAAAATGCGTGGCGAGATTTTGCGGAAGTCGCGGAACATCAGCTCGCTATTTAAACACTCTGAGCGCTGCTGTCCTTAGTCCGTCAGTCCATTCCTGGGCGGCCATTGTTGCATACACGGCGGGACCGCAGGGCAAAACGCGTCCTGTCTTCTGATCAAAAGCGGCCGAGGCCCTTTTGATACGCCCGGAAAAAGGCGCGACTTTTTCCGGGCTCTCCATTACGCAGGCCGAAACGGACCAGCGTCATGAAACGTCAACGCAGTTGCCGGTGCTCGGGGCGACCACCCACAATTCACACGGACCCCAACAATCACTTCCAGGGAATCGTCATGAACAGCCTGCGCAGAATGCTTCTGGCCGCCTCCGCCGCCGCCGTGATGCTCACCACGTCCGCTTTCGCCGCCGACGCCAACGTGGCCGGCGAGTGGGACCTGACCGTCGAGACCCAGGCCGGCGCCGGCAATCCGCATTTCAGCCTGAAGCAGGACGGCGCCAAGATCAGCGGCACCTACAAGGGCATGCTGGGCGAGTCGCCGGTCACCGGCACCGTGAAGGGCAACGACATCGTCATCAGCTTTCAAGTGAACGCGCAGGGCACGGACCTGGCGGTGAGCTACACCGGCACCGTCGATGGCGCGAGCATGAAGGGCACCGTGAAGCTCGGCGAGCTGGGCGAAGGCACCTTCACCGGCAAGAAGACCAGCTGACATATTTTCTGGTCAAAAGCGGCCAAGGCCCTTTTGACACGCCCGGAAAAAGGCGCGACTTTTTCCGGAACTGGTTTTCCTGATCAAAAGCGGCCGAGGCCCTTTTGATACGCCCGGAAAAAGGCGTGACTTTTTCCGGGCTAATCCAGCCCTTTCCAGCAATGCATTTGCGCCAGCTCGATGGCGCTGCGACGGCGCAGGCGCCAGTGGCGCTCGCGCTGTTCACGTTCACGGCGTAGCTCGGGCCAGCGCTCGAGATACGCCGCGAGCACTTTCTTGTCGGGCGAGTAGCGAGCGAACGCTTCGGCATGCGCCGCGCGCAAAGCCATGGCGCCGTTGTAACCACCGAAGCCTTGAGTTGCGCACAGCGCGCCGCCATCGCCGTTACCAATCACCGGCGCTGACTGCAGCTTGAACGATTCGGCCACCGTGCCTAGATCCGGATCGAGATGCCGCAATGTCGGCACGCCCACGGCAGGCTTGCCAAGCAGGAACTGCAGCGCCTGCGAGACTGCCTTCAATCCCGTCTCGCCCATGGTGTGGCCATCGCCCACCGCTTTCGGCGTGCCCACGGCCACCGTCGGCAATGCGCCTTTGATGCCTTGTCTCTCCGCGGCCGCTGAACGCGCGTTCGCCGCAGTCGTCAGATCGGTCTTCGAATTCGTGCGCGTGCCGGTGGCGTGCGCGACCAGATATTGGAAATCGGCCACCCCGTAGCCATGACCGCGGTAGGCGAGCTCCAACGCGTGCATCAGCGCGTTCTCGCCCCCGAAGCCGACGCCGGCGAAGTGCGCCTTGCCGCCCGCCTCACCGCTCTGGCCCCAGCCCACGATGATGGAAGTGATATCCAGGAAGTTACGCAACGCGAAGTCGAGCGTCGTGATCATCAGGCCCGAGCCGCCCTCGCCCACCACGGTCCCGTTCGCGTCGATGTCGAACGGCGCGAGGCTGTCCGCGATCGAGCGCTGTTCAGCGGGGCTGCGGCCGGCGTTGAGCGCTTCCAGCTTGCCTCGGGTCATCAGCGCGCCGGGACCGAAGGCGTCGAGGATCTGCCAGTTCGGACGGGTGGCCGCGTCGGCCGCGGTCCACAACACCAGCTGCGGACGCTGATAACCCGGATAGTCGAGCACCATCTGCGGCGCGAACTCGGAGAACACGATGGAACTGGATGCACACGCACCGACCGCGTTCAGCGGAGTCTGCGGCACGCGCATGAAGCCGCTGGCCGAGCGCAATGAATCGAGCAGTTCAGGATGTTTCAGCGACTTGCTGAGCGAATACGACGGCGCAAGCATCGTCGACAGCAGCGCCGGGCCGTGCGACGACAGCGAGTTCGCCAGACGCATTGCGAACTTGTCTCGCAGCTTGTCGTTCTCCGGCGTGACTGTACCGGCCGCGCGCAACTGGCCGTGCGCGTCCAGGCCGGGAAAGGCAGTCGCGCCGGCAACACGAAATTCATACGGATTCGGGATCAGCTCCGCCAGCGACACGGGCAGCGCCGCCAGCGCACCCAAGCCGGTGTAGGCAAACAACTGGGACTGCAACGACGGGCCGAGGCGCGGATCGTCGTCGAACAAGCCATACATGTCCTTGAGCGCCGACTCGCGGACATCGCGATAGGTGAGGCCGGCTAGCTTGCGCAAGCCGCCACGGTCGAAGTCATGAGGCAAGGAGGCGGCCACATCCGTGACGACGGCGTTGCCGAGCGCGGTGAGTTCGTCGATGTAACGGATGCCCAGTGACGCGCGCAGCTGCTTGCCATGCAGCCGCTCGATTTCCTCGGCGCTGGTGCTCTCGCCATTGACCCAGCGCAGTTTCAGCGAGCCGTCGTCTTGCGGGTCGATGTCGATCAGGCCGGCATCGAACGCCGCGAGCGCGATGAATTCCGGCGCGTTGGTCACGCGCGCGCGATAGGTTTCCGTGCTCCCCACTGCTGAGATCGAGCAGGGCGTTCCTACCGTGACTAGAACTTTATCGGCCGTGAGCACTGAGCTTCCCGAAAGACCCAAACCACCAGGATAGAAGAATACACTCCGCCGTCACAGGTTGCTGCAACGCGCGGACTTCCACAATGAATTACTGGGGTCTGCGGATACCCCAGCCCGGCTGAAATGAGTCTGGGGCGGCGCCTTGTCTCACAAATGCGCGGCGACGTGCTCCACTTCCTCGCTGCTGCCGATGATGACCGGGACCCGCTGGTGAATATCGGTGGGCCGCACCTCGAGAATGCGCTCGCCCGGGGCGCTGAGCGCCTTGCCGCCAGCCTGTTCGACGATCATGGCCATCGGATTGGCTTCGTACATCAGGCGCAGCTTGCCCTTGGGCGCTTTTCGGGTCGGCGGATACATGAACACGCCGCCCTGCAACAGGATGCGATGCACGTCGGCCACCATCGCGCCGGCATAGCGGCTCGAATAACCGCGCTCCTGCGCCCAGGACAGATACTTCTGGTAGCCCTCGGGAAAGCTGAGCCGATTGCCTTCATTGACCGAGTAGCACTTGTTGGACTTCGGAATCCGCACGCCCTGCGCCACGCGCATGAACGCGCCGTACGCCGGATCGAGCACGAACATATCCACGCCCAGGCCGATGGTCAGCACGAAGACGGTCGACGAACCGTACAGCACATAGCCCGCCGCGACCTGCTCGGCGCCGGGTTGCAACAGCGACGACTGCGGTTGTGGCGAGCGACGATCCTTGCGTAGGATGGAGAAGATGGTGCCGACCGAGCCGCAGACGTCGAGATTCGACGAACCATCCAACGGATCGAACAGCACGCAGTACTTGCGCTCGGCGGCATCGTCGGCGCGCAGGATCACGGGCTCCTCGTTCTCCTCCGAAGCGACGATGGCCACGCCTTCACGGCCGCCGAGCGTGCGTAACAGGATGTCGTTGGCGATGACGTCGAGCTTCTGCTGCTGCTCGCCCTGGACGTTTTGATTGCCGACCGTGCCCAGCACGTCGTCGAGCCGCGCGCGACGGACGTGCGAGGCGATCATCTTCGCCGAGATGGCCAGCGCCGAGAGGATCCAGGAGAACTGACCGCTCGCCTCGGGATAACGCGTCTGCTGCTGCAGGATGTGAGCTTGCAGCGTGACGATCTCGTTGGAGCGGGCGGGCGCGTCGGCGGGCGTATCGATCATGGCGGACATACGGGCGATGGGGCTCTGATTTGAAGTTCGATGTAATGCACCGGCGGACCGTTTGGATCCGCCGCGCTCAGTCGAAATGTATCATCAGAAAACAACGCGCCGGGGAACAGCGTCGATTGATAACGCTGTACATGAGAAATAGCAGGTTGTGACGTCGCTGGATGGCGTCAGGCGGCTTCGGTGCGCTCGCGTTTGCGAGGCACGCGGAACGCACCGGTTTTGAGCGTCGCGTATTCGCGATCCATGACGACGGTTCGATTGCGGCCGCCTTCTTTCGCTGCGTACAGCGCTTCGTCGGCGAGCTGGATCAAGCCATCGTGATTGCGGCCGGCTTGCGGCTCGACGCACGCGGCGCCGATGCTCACCGTCACATACGGGCCGACCGACGACGCCGGATGCGGAATCTGCAGCGCCGCCAGGTTGGAATGCATCTCGCGGCACAACTCTTCGACGCGATCGCGTTTCACGTCGAACAACAGCACCACGAACTCTTCGCCGCCGTAACGAGCCGCGACGTCCAATGGACGCCGTGCCGACTGCGCGATGGCTTCGGCGACGCGCGCCAGGCAGTGATCGCCAGCCTGATGGCCGGCGTGATCGTTGAACGCCTTGAAGTGATCGAGATCGACCAGCAGCAGTGCGAGCGGCGCGCGCGTGCGGATCGCTTGATTCCACAAGCGATCGATGTGGGCGTCGAACATGCGACGGTTGCCGATGTTGGTCAGCGCGTCACGATGCACCGAGTCGGTCAGCATCATGTTTCTGAACCAGTTCAAGCGCTGCGTGCGCGAGAAGCTGTAATGAAAGAAAAATCCCAGCACCAGCGCGACGCTGGTCATGGCCAGATCGAACAAGCGCTGGCCGGTGTTCAACCCGGCAACCCAGCCGGCCAGGCCGTAAGCGACCACGATGGCGGTTGCGGTGATGGTCGCCTGCCCCTGCATCATGCCGAACAGCATGTACGCCGAGAGCACCAGCATGGGCAGCACCGAGCTGAGCGAATAGCCCTGCCGATGCATGAGCAAGTCACAAGCGACGATGCACAGGCTCTGCAATAGGGCCACGGCCGGCGCCGCGAACGTCAGCCAGCGCGAGTACAGTTTGGTGTAAGTCACCAACAGCATCGCCGTGCAGGTCGGCAACAGCACGCCGAATCGAAGCACGTCGACGATGACCATCTGATCCGGCGCGAACAAGGCTGCGCGCAGCTCGCGAAACGGACCGCCCGCCATCGACACGATCAGCAGCAGCCCCATCGCCGGCAGCATCGTGTACTTCACCCGCTCGCGCACATGATCGGTATGCCAGTTGCGATACTGGCTCTCGAGCGGCTCGGCAAAGGTCAGCGGCGGCAACAGCTTCGCGAAGCGCTCGCGTAGGGTGTTGCGGTGCTTGGTTCGGGACGGAGGCTTCATGTGCACGGGAGTAAGGTTAACCCTGTACGTGCTCTGAGGACACGGACGAAAATCACGTTGCTCGCATTACCCTCACAGCATGCGTCCCAAATCGGCAGAAAAGCGGGGCGGAGTGATGAAGTTGTGACCCAGGTCACACTTGGCGCCGGGGTGCTGCAGGGGACGCGCACGTTCGCACGTCGTCGGGACGGCCGCCAGGAAGCAATCGGTGCTTTGGTGGCTCACCGGCGGCGGGCCGCGATTCGCCGGCATGGGCTTCCGCCGGGGCGAGGGCTCGGCCCATCATGAACCAGGGGCTATGTAAAATTCCGAGGTCGCGTCATGAACAAACTTCCCATGCTGGCCGCGATGGCGTTGCTACTGAGCGGCTGCGGCGGGCACGACGGCGGCGATCGCGGCCCGGTGGTGAGTGAGCGCCGCGATGTCGGCTCGTTCGATTCCATCAGTCTGGAAGGCGCCGCCAAGCTGGAGATCAAGATCGGCGAGCCGCTGTCGGTGCAGGTCAGCGGCAACGAGAAAACGGTCGGCCGCACCGAGACCAACGTCAGCGGCGGCACGTTGCATATCAAGAACAAAGCGCGCGACTGGACGATCCGGAACAACACACGCCTTACCGTACAGATCACTCTGCCCAAGCTCGAGTCGCTGGAGGTGGAAGGCGGCAACGATGTGAGCGTGGCCGGCCTGCACGGCGGCGACACGGCGATCAAGGCGGCCGGCGCGACCAACATCACAGCGGATGGTCAGCTAGACGAACTCACTGTCCGCCTCGCCGGCGCGGGTCACGCGGACCTGAGCAAGCTCGCGGTCGCCGACGCGAAAGTTACGGTCGACGGCGTCGGCAGCGTGATCGTGAACCCTCAGGAATCGCTCGATGCGACCATGAACGGCGTCGGCGCGATTTTCTACACAGGCTCGCCGCGCAAAGTGAACACACGCATGAACGGCTTGGGCACGATCGCCCGGCAAGATTCGAACGACGGCTCGAGCAGCGAGCCGAAGGTCGAGCCGGAACAGCCGCCAGCCGACCCGGACTCACTGGAGCTCGAGCGCGAAGATCCGAAGCAGGAGCCGGTGAATCACAAGGAAGGCCGCATCATCGTGATCTGATTTGATCGACCCGGTGTTTCGGGTCCACTCCGGTTTCTTGTTCCCCCTCCCGGCGGGAGGGGGTTAGGGGGTGGGTCTTCCGGCCGGATTAAGCGAGATCGGCCAGCGGCGCCGGCACCTGCCGCTTCAACAGCGCGCCTCTCACCTGCCATTGCTCGGCCGCGTCGAGCTGTTCGATGAATTTCACTTCGCCGCCCGCGTACAACGCCGTCGGCACACCGTCCCGATACAACACGCGATTGCCAGTGAGCGCCGGCAACCGTCCGCCCGGTGTGAGAATGCCAACCAGATTCAGCGGATCGGCCGCGGACAGCGAAACCAACTGCAAATCACTATCTCGCCGGCGCACTTCGCGCAGCTGACCGATCGCTTCCGGCAGCGCGAACTGTTCGCCCGAGAACCCAGCCACAAAACGCCCGCCGCGAATCTCGCCGCGTGCTTCCAGTCGCCGCAGGCACATCACCAGATCGCGCCACGGCGGCAGCCAATCCGCCTCACGTTCCAACAATTTCCAGAACACGACGCCCCAACGCCTCAGCAACGTGCGACAGATATGCTCGACGGCTTCGTCATTGCGCGGCGGCACCGGCTTGACCTCGTCGAGCTTTGTTTCTTTCCTCCTGACCAGCGCCCATCGACCCGCATCCTGCATGCCGAAAATGGCGATGCGTCGATGCCGGCGACGATCACGCGCGCTGCTGCGGCGTCGATCCGCTGGCATCAACAAGGCGCGCAGACCGCCGAAGCTGTCGGAGTTCACCAGGCCGAGCGCGACCAGTTCGCCCAGCGCCTCCTCCACCTGTACCGGCAACAAGCCGACGTGATCCACGATCTCGTCGTAGAACGACGCGCCGTTGTCATCGATGTAATCGGCGACGCGGCGTGCCTTGTCGGTGAGCTGTGAGCGTTCGATATTGTTCGAGAACTGCGACCACTGTTTCACATTGCGCCGAGGCAGCAACGCAATCGGCGTCGAACGCACCGGCGCGGCGCCCCGTTCTGAGTCGCTGCTGCGAGTGGCCAGACGCGTCCAAATGATGCGGCCGGCGAGACATTGCTCATCCAACCAGGCGGGTTCGTACTCGGCGATGCGCGCCGGCAATATTTCTGTCTCCCACGCACCGGCCGGAGCATCGAAGCCCTCTAGCTGCGCCAGCACCGCGGGCACAGAGTCCGGACCCTGCATGCGATGGTTCGGCGTGACCCGTTGCCAGTCGAACAGGAAGCGCAGGAAATCGCGCGCCTGGACCGGTTCGATCTCGGCACGCAGTCGCTTCACGGTGTAGCGATGAATGCGTGCAAGCAAGCGGCGATCGCACCACTGAAGGGTGCCTGCGGAGGCGTCCGAGTCGAAGCTTCCGCGCATCGCGGTGCCTTCGGCTTCGAGCGCCAACAGCGCGCCGTCGACGTCTTCGACGTTTCCACCGAACGATGCAGCCAGTTGTGCGGCGGTCGTCGGGCCGAGTCCCTCCAGGCGTCCACGCACAATCTCGCGTACCGCCTCGTCGCGGTCGCGCTTGGCTGCATAGGTCGCGGGCACGACGATGGGCGGGTCCATGGAAACATTGGGGAACAGGGCTTCGAAGTAAGGCACGCGCTCGGTAGCGACGAAGATGCTGGCTGTGCCGACGTTGAGCCTGGTCAGGCGCCGCTGAGTCATGAGCTCGTGACAAAGACCCGGCCAGCTCGGCTGACTCTCGACTTCTTCGTTCGTCATGAAGCTCAGCCACAACAAGGCATCGTGCAGCTGATCTGCATTGCCTGCATCCGGCCAGGCTTCTTCACGAACGCGAGCAATCGCAGCTGGATCCAGCTTGCCGATATCGGACGCGGATTGAGGGTCCATCCAGCGACGGCTCATCACCGCCTGCGTGCGTCGCTCCTCCAGTGGCGCGTCGTCGAGATAGGCATACGGGCGCGCGTTCAGCACTTCCAGGGCCAGCGGTGACGGCTCGGTGAGATCGCGACCCTCCACTTTGATTGCTTGGGTGGTCAGGGCGCGCAACAGCCGCTCGAAGCCTTCGATATCCATCGCCTCTTCCAGGCAGTCGCGCACCGTCTGCTGGACCAAGGGATGATCGGGGACCACGATGTCGCCGACGATGTTCTCGCCGCACGCCACCTGGTCTGGGAACACGGACGCGAGCAGGTCTTCCGCATTCATACGTGCGATCTGCGGCGGCACCTTCTTGCCACCGCGGAATCGCGGCAGCGCCAGCGCGATCGATGCGCCCCAACGCCAACGCGTATTGAACATCGGCGCATCAAGCATGGCTTGAATAAGGATGTCGCGCGCAGTGTTCGGGTGCAGATACTTCGCCACATCCAACAGCTCGAAACTGTGCGAGCCGGTCAGCGACAGAATGATCGTGTCTTCGGTGGCCGCGGCCTGCAGCTCGAAGTTGAATGTGCGGCAGAAACGTTTGCGCAGGGCCAGGCCCCAGGCGCGATTGATCCGGCTGCCGAAGGGCGAGTGAATCACCAGTTGCATGCCGCCGGACTCATCGAAGAAGCGCTCGAAGATCACTTTCTGCTGCGTCGGCAACGCGCCGAGCGCGGCCTGCGCCGACGCCAGATAGGCAACGAGTTGGCCGGCGGCGATTTCGCCGAGGCCCACTTCGTCGATCAGCCACTGGTAGGCGGCGGATCTGGCCGCGTCGCCATTGAAGGAGTGCTCATCGAAGCGGCTTTCGATCTCTTCGCGTAAGCGCGAGACCGCGCCAGACAACTCATCGGTCCGTCCCGGCGCCTCGCCAAGCCAGAACGGAATGCTCGGCGCTTCGCCCTTCGCGTCCTGGACTCGCACCGTGTTGCGCTCGACTCGCAGGATGCGATACGACGAATTGCCGAGCTGGAAGACGTCGCCCGACATGCTCTCGACCGCGAAGTCTTCGTTCAGCGTGCCGACCATCACGCCTTCCGGCTCCAGCATCACTTGATAGTCGGCCGTATCCGGAATTGCTCCGCCGGAAGTGATCGCCGTCAGGCGAGCGCCTTTGCGACCCTTGATGATGTGATTGACAGCATCGTGATACAGCAGCGCGCCGTGCCGGCCGCGTCGGGTCGTGAACCCCTCGGCCAGCATGTGGACGATTTCATCGAACGATTCGCGCGTAACCGTCTTGAACGGATATGCGTGTCGAACCAGATCGAACAGCTCTTGCTCCGTGCATTCGCGGGCAGCGGCTTCGGCGACGATTTGCTGAGACAGCACGTCGATCGGCGCCACCGGAATTCTCAACCGGTCCAGCTCGCCTCGACGCACGCTGTCGAGCAGCGCCGTGCACTCCACCAGGTCGTCGCGCGATTGAGGAAACAAACGCCCTTTCGGTGTCGCGCCGACCGCGTGACCGGACCGACCCACGCGCTGCAGGAACGCATTGATAGTGCGCGGCGAGGCGATCTGACAGACCAGATCGACATCGCCAATATCAATGCCGAGCTCGAGAGAAGCTGTCGCCACCAGCGCTTTGAGCTGACCGAACTTCAAACGCTGCTCGGCATCGAAGCGCAGCTCCTTCGCCAGGCTGCCGTGATGGGCGGTAACGGAAGGCGGCGCATCTTTGGGCTTGTCCTTGTCCAGACGCTCGGTGAGCTGACGACAGATCCGCTCGGCCGTGCGCCGCGTGTTCACGAAGATCAGCGTCGTGCGATGCTCGTTGATGAGTTGCACGAGGCGGTCGTAGACCTGACCCCAGGTTTCATTCGACATCACCGCTTCCAGCGGCTCTTCCGGCAGCTCGATGGCCAGGTCGCGTTGGCGAATGTGGCCGCTGTCGACGATGGCGCAGTCGGCCTCGCCATCCGGCAGCAAGTAACGTCCACCGACCAGAAAACGCGCGACTTCTTCGATGGGCTGCTGAGTCGCGGAGAGACCGACCCGAGTGAGTCGTCGGCCGACCAGCGCTTCCAGCCGTTCCAACGAAAGCGACAAATGCGAGCCGCGCTTGCTGCCGGCGACCGCATGGATTTCGTCGACGATGACCGTGCGCGTCGTGCTCAACATCTCACGTCCCGATTCGGAGCCGAGCAGGATGTAGAGCGACTCCGGCGTCGTTACAACGATGTGCGGCGGCTTGCGCCGCATCTGATTGCGCTCGGTCTGCGGCGTGTCGCCGGTGCGGACCCAGGTGCGGATGTCGACATCGCGCATGCCCAGCTCGAGCAATTTGTCGCGAATGCCGGCGAGCGGCGCTTCGAGATTGCGATTGATGTCGTTCGACAGCGCCTTCAACGGCGACACATAGACAATCCGCGTCTCATCCGGCAGCCCGAACTGCTCGCCTTCGCGCACCAGCTCATCGATGGCCGCAAGAAACGCCGCCAGCGTCTTACCCGAACCGGTGGGAGCCGCGATCAGTACATGTTTTCCTGACTGAATCGCCGGCCACGCGTCCGCCTGCGCAGGCGTGGGCGCATGAAATCGGGTGTTGAACCAGGCGTCGACCGCCGGGTGGAAATAAGGGGTGTGACTCATGGGGGCAGCGCCGAGCATACCCCAGACGTTGAGAACGATGACGCGAGTTCAAGAGCGGGTCTGGGGAATCGGCGCAGCATGCTATCGATCCCTGCCAGTCAGCGTCTTGTTTCGGCTCAGCTCTCCGGTCTCGACAGGTGTTTCCGATGAATTCGCTTACGCGCATAGAAACCTCCGCCGCGTCTTGTCCGCGGTGGGGTTGTTTGCTCATTCATGAGGTGATCTTACAACCTCAAGATGCCCGTTCAGTGCGCTTCAGGTTCGCTAAAGCGGTCTGAATATGCTGGCGCCTTCTCCCGCAATTGCGGAATGGAACTCGACGGCATAGCGATCCGTCATTCCAGCGACGAAGTCGCAGATGACGCGGCATGCAGCCGCCCCGCTCACGTTCGTTGCCAAGCGGTACCTGCCTTTCCAGTCATTTGGCAACAGGCTGCCGTTGCTCCCATGCAGCGCTTTGAAGATGTCCCGGACGATGTCTTTGCCTCGATACTCGACAACAGCCAGTCGGGGCGAGCGGATGACCAGTTCGAAGTTCAGATGCTTCAGTATCTCGACTTGAATCAAGGCATCGCGGGTCAGGCGCACGGTCGAGAAGGCGGGATGAGATTCGTTGCAGACGAACTCGACGCTGCCTATCAATTCTCCGATACGTTCCGCCGTGAACCGCGTTCGCCACTTGCCGTTCGTACTCAGGTTGCGATCGACGGTAAAGCACTGGACTCCCGCTAGTGCAGCTTTCAGCAGCTCGCTTGCATCAGGCGCCCCCGAGCAGCCGTTGCCGAAGCCGGTGTCGCCGAAAATTCCCGCGGCTGCCTCACAGAGCTCTGCAAATGAAACTGACTCATAGGAATTCTGCAGCAGACTCCTGTTGGTCTTCCGGAGGACGGTCGCGCAGATTCCTTCGTCGTTCATCAGTGAGTCGATCAAGGTCAGCGGCGTGACGAAACCTGCATGCATCGAATCTTCGAGGTCATAGGTCGAGTACGCGATGTCATCGGCCAACTCCATGAGTTGGCATTCCAAGGTCTTGAACTGCCCCGAATGTCCCCGTGATAACGCCACCTTTACTGTCTCGACCAGGCTGGCTTCGGATGCGTAATAGCCTTTGTCGATGTCGGCCTCCGCAGGGCGCACGAATGCAATGGCGTGGTCGTACTTCAAGATCGACGCGAGCGTGCGATAGCACAGGTCGAGTCCGCAGTCGTCCCTGCGTACGCCATCCCGGTCCAAAACAATCTTCCGTTCGACCTGCGCAAGAATGTGGAGCGTCTGGGCGTTGCTTTCGAAGCCTCCGAACTCGCGCATCAGTTCGTCGAGCGCCCGTTCACCGTTGTGTCCGAACGGAGGATGGCCCAAGTCGTGAGCCAGGCCGGCGAATTGCACCAGATCGAGGTCGATCTGATAGTCCTGCGCGTTGCTCGCGTTCAGTCGCTGCGCTATGCCGCCCGCAATCTGCGCCACCTCCAGCGAGTGTGTCAGTCGATTGCGGAAAAAATCCGATTCGGTTCCTGGAAATAACTGCGTCTTGCCTTGGAGGCGTCGAAAGGAAGGTGCATGCAGCAGGCGACCGTAATCTTTTCTAAACGGGCTGCGACCATGCTCGCGAGTCGCGTCGGCGCCCGCTGCGCCACTTATTCGTGTGATATCGCTTGCGGTGTAGAGCTCCGGCATATGATGCCATTGACCAGAGCCGGGGCCATCATGGACCCCACAGAAAACTAGCGGCGCTGGTCGGCAGCTCGTTTTGCTGCAACTGCGTTTCTGGATTCGCGCAAGATGCGATTTACCCGCTCCATGCGCTCTCGGGCCTCCGCTTGCACACCCTTGATTGCGTCATACGGGGCAAGGAGCTGTTGTCGATTGACCGAAGCAGCGACAGTTTTTTTGCTCATTCAGTAACCCCCGATTAGCGACGGTAGTGACGACATCGGCATGCTAGCACTGAATAATACTACTAAGACCAGTACTGCCGGTTTACGGAAATGTGGTTAAGGGCAAGCAAGAATATCCCGAATTTGCTGGCAACCTCGACGCTGAGATGGCTCGATCGCGCTCTGCCTCTCATGGGCAGAGCGGGACTTCGAGAGGCGTCGCCTTTACAACGACGCCTTGGCATCCAACGGCCGGAAGCCGCCGCCGAGCGCCTTGTATGTCGCCAGCAGCGCCGTCGCTGTCTGTGTTTCACTCAGCGCCAGCTGATCTTCCGCCGTTAGCGCGCTGCGTTCCGCGTCGAGGACGGTGAGGAAGTCGGCGACGCCGCTTTCGTAACGGGCGCGAGCCAGAGTTACGGCTTCGAGCGAAGCGGTGGTGCTGTCTTGCAGGTGAGCTTGCTTCACCTTGGCCTTCACGTACGCGGTCATGCTCGCGTCAGTCTCCTCCAACGCCTGAAGCACTGTTTGTTGGTACACGGCCAATGCACGATCCGTAGCAGCTTCGCGCTGTTTGATCTGCTGACGCACGCGGCCGAGGTCGAACGCGGCCCATTGAATGCTCGGGCCGAAGGCGTAACTTTCGCTGCTGCCTTTGCCGAGGTCGCCGCTGTCGATGGCGTCGAAGCCCCAGCGTCCGACGAACGAGATACGCGGGAACAGGTCGCCGACCGCAACACCGATCTGCGCCGTCGCCGAGGCCAGCTGACGTTCCGCAACCATGATGTCGGGGCGACGACGCAGCAGCAGTTCCGGCGTGCCGATGTTTTGAGTCGTCGGCAGCGTGGGCAGCTTCTGCACCGCCGAGAGCTGTGGGAACAGCGCTTCGGGCGACTTGCCGGTCAGCACGCCCAGACGCAGGATGCTGCGAGTGATGTCCGATTCGAAATCCGGAATCGTCGCCAGCGTCGCGGACAACTGAGCTTGCGCGCGTGATGTGTCGAGCTGCGTGCCACGGCCCGCATCGAGCCGAGCGGTGGTGATTCGCAAAGTTTCGCGCTGGTTCTCGGCGTTACGCTGAGCAACCTCGAGCCGCTGCTGCGAGCCACGCAACTCGAAGTAGTTGCGGGCGACTTCAGCAGTGATGCTCACTTGCGTGCTGTACACGCCCGCCTCTGCAGCCTGCACCAACGCCGTGTTCGCTTCGACGTTGCGACGGATGCGACCGAAGAAGTCCAACTCCCAGAACGCGTCGAAGCCCGCATCGTAGTAGTCCTGGTCACGGGCAAAGCCGAGAGCCTGGCGCGAACTGCCTCGCGATTCGGTCTGACCGGCCGAAGCGGTCACGGTCGGTGCGAAGTCCAACTGAGCCTCGCCACGAATCGCGCGCGCTTCTCGCAGGCGGGCAGTCGCGATGCGAATGTCGTGGTTTGCGGCCAGCGCCTCTTCGATGAGCGAGTTCAACTGCTCATCGTTGAACGCCTTCCAGAAATCGCCCTCGACATCGGCCGTCGCGAACTGCGTCGCGTCGGTGCTCACGAACTCATCGGGAGACTTTGTCTCGGGCCGTTGATAGTCCGGCCCGACCGCGCAGGCGGCGAGTACGGCGCTCACCGCGAGAACGGACAACTTCTTGCTCACACTCAACGCTACTTGTTTCAGGTTACGCATGATGGGCCGCTCCTTCGATGGCCTCTGATTTGTTGCCGGCACGGAATTTCTTGACGACGGCCGCGCGCAGCAGGACGTAGAACACTGGTGTCAGGAACAGGCCGAAGAAGGTCACTCCGAGCATGCCGGAGAACACGGCGATGCCGATGGCGTGACGCATCTCCGCACCCGCTCCCGACGCGAGCACCAGCGGCACCACACCCATGATGAACGCGATCGAGGTCATCAGGATGGGCCGCAGTCGCAGACGCGCGGCTTCCAGCGCGGCGTTATACGGATCGACGCCGGCCTTCTCGCGGTCTTTGGCGAACTCGACGATCAGAATCGCGTTCTTGCTCGCCAGACCCACGAGCACGAACAGCGCGATCTGCGTGAAGATGTTGTTGTCGCCGCCGGTGATCCACACACCGAAGATCGCGGACAGCAGCGCCATCGGCACGATGGCGACGATGGCCAGCGGCAGCGTCCAGCTCTCATACAGTGCGGCGAGCACCAGCACGACCAGCAGCACGCACAGCGGGAAGACGAACACCGAGCTGTTGCCGACCAGGATTTCCTGATAGGTGAGATCGGTCCACTCATACTTCACGCCGTTCGGCAGATTCTCGGCGAGGATGCGCTCCATCACCGCCTTCGCCTGGCCAGTCGAATAGCCGGGCGCCGGGCCGCCGTTGATGTCGGCAGTCAGATAGCCGTTGTAACGGAACACGCGGTCCGGGCCGTAGGTCTGCGACACCTGCACGACGGAGCCGAGCGGAACCATCTCGCCCGCTTCGTTACGCGTCTTCAATCGCAGAATGTCTTCAGCCTTCGCGCGGTAGTCGTAGTCCGCCTGCGCGATCACTTTGTAGGTGCGGCCGAAGCGATTGAAGTCGTTCACGTACTGGGACGCGAGATACACCTGCAGCGTCTCGAACACATTGTTGAGCGGCACGCCGTGCTCCTTCGCCTTGACGCGATTCACGTCGGCGAGGATTTGCGGCACGTTCACTTCGTAGTTCGAGAACACACCGGTGAGCTCGGGCGCCTGACGCGCCTTGGCGATCACCGCCTGCGTTGCTTTGTACAACTCGTCGTAGCCCAAGTCAGCGCGATCCTCGAGCTGCAGCTTGAAGCCACCGAGCGTGCCGAGGCCGTTCACCGGCGGCGGCGGGAACGTCACGATCTGCGCTTCCTTGATCGAGCTCAGCGCGCCGTTCAACTGCTGCGCAATGGCGAAGCCCGACAGCTCCGGCGACTTGCGCTTGTCGAAATCGTCCAGCGCGAAGAACACGATGGCTGAGTTGGAGCTGTTGGTGAAACCGGCCACCGACAAGCCGGGGAATTGCACCGCGTTGTGCACGCCGGGCACCTTCATGCCGATCTCACCCACCTCACGCACGATTTGTTCCGTGCGATTCAACGACGCCGCGTTCGGCAGCTGAATCAGCGTGATCAGGTACTGCTTGTCCTGCACCGGGATGAAGCCCTTGGGCGTGACCTGGAACAGGCCCCAGGTTGCCACCAGCAACAGCGCGAACACACCCATCGTCATGCTCTTGTGACGGAGCACGCCACGCACGCCGCCGACATACTTGTCGCCGGAGCGATGGAAGAAGTTGTTGAACGCCCGGAAGAAGCGGCCGAGCACTTTGTCCATGCCACGCGTCAGCGCGTCCGGTTTCGCACCGTGCGGCTTCAGCAGCAGCGACGCCAGCGCCGGGCTCAGCGTGAGCGAGTTGATCGCAGAGATCACCGTGGAGATCGCGATGGTCAACGCGAACTGCTTGTAGAACTCGCCGGTCAGGCCGGTGATGAAGGCGATCGGCACGAACACCGCGACCAGCACCAGGGCAATCGCGATGATGGGACCGCTGACCTCATCCATGGCTTTGTAGGTCGCTTCCAACGGCGACAGTCCGCTTTCGATATTGCGCTCGACGTTTTCGACCACCACGATCGCATCGTCGACCACGATACCGATGGCCAGCACCAGACCGAACAACGACAGCGCGTTGATGGAGAAGCCGAAGGCGAGCATCAGCGCGAACGTGCCGATGATGGAGACGGGCACGGCCAGCAGCGGAATGATCGAGGCGCGCCAGGTCTGCAGGAACACGATCACGACGATGACGACCAACGCCAGCGCTTCCAGCAATGTCTTGATCACGGCCTTGATCGAGTCGCGGACGAAGATCGTCGGGTCGTACACGATTTCGTAGCTGACGCCTTCAGGGAAGTTCTTGCTCAGCTCCTTCATGGTGGCGCGCACGGCATCGGACAGCTCGAGCGCGTTGGCGCCCGGGGACTGGGAGACCGGAATCGCGACGGCGGACTTGTTCCCCAACAGGCTGCGCAACGAATATTGGGCGGCATCGAGCTCGATGCGCGCCACGTCTTTGAGCGTCGTGACGGAGCCGTCGGGCAGCGTCTTGACGATGATGTCGCCGAACTGTTCTTCGGTGATCAAGCGTCCGGACGCGGTGACGTTCAACTGATAGTCGACGTTCGCCGGCGCGGGATCCGCGCCGATCACGCCAGCGGCGACCTGGACGTTCTGTTCGCGAATCGCGTTGACTACATCGCCCGCGGTCAAGCCGCGGCTCGCGATACGCTCCGGATCGAGCCACACGCGCATGGAGTAATCGCCCGAGCCGAACAATCGCACGTCGCCCATGCCAGGCAGACGAGCCAGCACGTCACGAATCTGCAGCGTCGCATAGTTGCGCAGATACACGGTGTCGTAACGGCCATCGGGCGAAGTGAGGTGCACGACCATCAACAAGTCGGGCGACGCCTTCAGCGTCGTGACACCGACGCGTCGCACGTCTTCAGGCAGGCGTGGCAATGCCTGCGCCACGCGGTTCTGGACCTGCACCTGTGCTGTGTCGATGTTGGTGCCGAGACGGAACGTGACAGTCAGGGTCATCTGACCGTCGCTCATGGCCTGTGAGGACATGTAGAGCATGTTCTCGACGCCATTGATCTCCTGCTCCAGCGGCGCGGCGACGGTTTCCGCGATCACCTTGGGATTGGCGCCCGGATAAGAGGCGTTGACCACCACGGTCGGCGGCACGACTTCCGGATACTGGCTGATCGGCAGCTGCCACATCGCAATGGCGCCGACCAGGAAGATGACGATCGAGACGACCGCGGCAAAGATCGGTCTATCGATGAAGAAGCGAGCGAATTTCATAGCGTGTTCCCCACAAAACGGGGGCGAAAGCGTCCCCTACAGCCGCGGCGCCAGAGGCGCCGCGGCCAAACAGGTCCAGGCAATACTTGATTGATTACTTAAGGCTTGGTCGACGCGAGCATCGCGTTGTCGTTCAGCCGCGCATCCATCGCCACCTTTTCGGGAGCGACGATCACGCCCGGATGCACACGCTGCAGGCCGTTGACGACCACGTTCTCGCCGGGCGCCAGACCGTCTTCGACGATGCGCAGGCCGTCGGTGAGCCGGCCGACCTTCACGCTGCGATAGGAGACTTTGTTCTCGCCATCGACCACGTAAACGAACTTCTGGCTCTGATCGGTGCCGATGGCGCGATCGTCGACCAGCACGGTCTTGTGCGAGCTGTGACCCAGCAACTTCACTCGGGCAAACAAGCCCGGCGTGAGATAGCCGTCCTTGTTCTCGAACGAAGCGCGGGCGCGGATCGTGCCGGTGCGCGGATCGACCTGGTTATCGACGAACGTCATCGCGCCCTTGTGCGGAAATCCCTGCTCGTTCGCCAGCGCCATCAACACGGGGTTGGCGGCGTCGCGCGAGCTCGGACGATCGCCGCGACGCGCCAGTTCGGTGTACTTCAGATACACCTGCTCGTCGCCTTCGAAGGTCACGTAGATCGGATCGATCGACACCAGCGTCGTCAGCAGCGTCGCCTGAGTCGAACCGCCCGTCACCAGGTTGCCCGCAGTGACGACAGCGCGGCTGACGCGGCCGGTGATCGGCGCCGTCACGCGAGTGAATTCCAGATTCAACTTCGCAGCGGTCACGGCGGCGCGAGCAGCTTCGACGTTGGCCTGCGATTCACGCTGCGCGTTGAGACGCTGGTCATACTCTTCGCGAGAGACGGCCTTCACGCCGAGCAGCTTCTCACTGCGCACCACATCGGTATTGCTCAATTCTGCACGGGCGACGGCGCGAGCCAGCTCGGCTTCCGCCTTCGACAGATCGGCGCGGTACGGACGCGGATCGATCACGAACAGCAGCTCGCCCTTTTTTACGATGCTGCCTTCGGTGAAGTTCACGCTTTCGATATATCCAGTGACGCGCGGACGAATCTCCACCGATTCCACCGCTTCGAGGCGGCCGGTGAATTCATCCCATTCCTGCACGTCGCGCTCGAGTGCGGCAGCGACGGAAACCTGCGGCAGCGGAGCGGCAGCTTGCGTCTGCGCTTCACTGCTGCAGCCCTGCAGCAGCAGCGTCAGCACGGCAGCGGCGAGCGCTGGCAACACAACGGTCACAAAACGACCGGCGGGCTGGCTGTCACGAGTTGTATTGTTCATTCGAGACTCCCTTAAAACCTTCAAGACAGATCTGTGTGGCAGCGGCACTGCCTGACTGGGGCGCAACTTTAGGCATCGGACGCAAGAGGAGAAATCGGGTTGAGCGCACGACATTGATGAAGTCGGATCAGGAATCGCGCTCGAATCGATCGGTTATTTCGATATGCCGTCATCAAAAGACCCCTGTCACATACGCGTTAAGTGCATCCAGTCGCTGCAGAATTGCGACAATCAGGGCACGGCGGCAATTACGTCGCAGGTAACGGAGTTACTCCGAATGATTGTGGTGCATCACCTGAACAACTCACGCTCGCAACGAGTGTTGTGGTTGCTGGAAGAGTTGGGCGTGCCCTATGAAATTCAGCGTTATCAGCGCGATGCCCGGACCATGCTGGCGCCGCCGGAGCTGAAGAAGGTCCATCCGCTAGGTAAATCGCCGGTGATTACCGACGACGGACGCACCATTGCCGAGTCTGGATTGATTCTCGAGTATCTGGTGGAACGTTACGGTGCCGGAAAATTGGCGCCGCCCGCGGGCTCCGAGGAGCGATTGCGCTACGGGTACTGGATGCACTACGCCGAGGGCTCGGCCATGCCGTGGCTCTTACTAAAGTTAGTGTTCGATCGAATCGAGGGCGGGCCGATGCCGTTTTTCATCCGTCCGGTAGCGCGGGGGATCGCGCAGAAGGTGAAGCAGACGTTTATTACGCCGCAGTTACAGCTGCACCTGGATTATCTGGAAGGCGAGCTCGGGCGCAGCGAATGGTTCGTGGGTAATGAATTCACCGCCGCCGATATCCAGCTGAGCTTCCCGCTGGAAGCAGCCGCGGTGCGCGGCGGCTTGGATCAGACCCGACCGCGGCTCTATGCTTTTCTACAAAAGATCCACGCACGCCCTGCCTATCGACGCGCGCTGGAGCGCGGCGGGCAGTATGACTTCGCGCCAAAGGAGTGACGGCTAGTTGGCCTTTGCCCGGGCTGCAAGTGGTCCGCTCTGTGGTTCGCAGTCGCATGCCGATGCCGGCAGCGGCACTGCAAGCGCCAGGAAGGCGATGACTTTTGTTCCTGCGACTCATCTTCGTCCAGCCAGCTTTCCCAAGAACCGTGACAGATGCGGGTCGCTTCGGAAGGTCGGCGCTTCATCGAAGTGAAACCACTTTATCGAGTAAAACTCCTCGGTATCGAAATTGAGAGGGGCGTGGCGATCTCCGTTCAGGACGTACCACAGCGATACATCGGTATGCCCCGCTGTGATGCCCACGGTGTCGGCAACGGTCAGCATCAAGGGAGCGCCGACAGCTTCCGTTAGCTCCAGTCCGAGCTCTTCCGCCAACTCCCGTATCACAGTGACTCGCGGATGCTCGCCCGGCTCGACGTGTCCGCCGGTGGGGAGCCAGAGTCGCGCGTTCTTGTGATCCACGAGCAGTACATGATCGCCGTCCACCAGGACGAAGTACGAAACAAGATGCTTGGGCGGCGTCGCCGGCTTGTGAATTCGGCACAGGTCCGCACCGGAGTCGATCCACGCCAACGCATCGTCACGATGCGCCCGCTCGAGCGCGTCGCAGGGTTCAATGGATGAAATTTCAGCTCGGATGACGTCGCGCACAGTCAGCGCACACACCGCGGCCCGCTGCACGTCAGCGAATTGAAATCATAAACGGCGGACTGACCGGGGTTGCCCGAGGGCCGAGGGACGTTTCGGAGAATGAAGAAGGTCGCTGGATCCGCGCCGGAAAGGCCGCTCGGATAAGTGAAGGGCGCGAGCACGACATAGGCTTTGTCCAGCCCGGGCCGGGATCTTGCTGTCGTGAGCAGAGCCCAGGCCTCCGTATCGGCGGGCGTGGCTGGACGAAGCAAACCTTTCGCGACGGCGCTATCGATAGCCGCTTGCCCAGACCACGGCGAAGTCAGCAGCTCCGAGTCGATCGACAACGAATCGCCGACCAATATCGTGCCGTCGCTGTAGCCGGGAAAAATCTGATTGACCGGCTGTTGGAAAAGCTTGCGGGCGATGGGGTTGACCGAACCGCTCTGCGCACCGCTCACATAGAAATATCCGCAGGGACCCGGATTGTCGTAGCTGCTCTTCAAGACCGGGACCGACTCTTCCAGGCCGACGACCGCCTGGTGGTGGTAACCGGAGATCATCACCGCGACGATTCGGGTGCCTTTGCTCCAACTGATATTCCAAACGCTCGGCTCGTAGGCCCCCAGCAGCAGCGCGACCGATTGCGAAGGGCTGTTCACGGTGATGTCGAAACGAGTCGCTTCGTGTCCGCTCTCATCGAGCGCATAGCCCAGTCGCCGGCCGGAATAGGCGCCCGCCGCATAAACGCGCAAATCTTTCGGGAGCGTCAGATTCTCGAACGCGCACGCATCAGCCGCGGGCGCCTCGAAGTCGACTTTCTTCAGGTCTTGCGCCAACGAAGTCGATGAGAACAGGAAAAGAATTGCCGCCATTGCATGGCGGATGAGAACTTCTGGCATGTCTGAGGTCAGGGCGGCGCGGCGGCCGCCATACGTGTGATACGAGCTGGAGCTGCATCGGCGCCATTGAGCGGCACTCGATCGGGCGTGACCTGCGGGAACAGGCCGCTCACGAATTCAATGAAGGCGCGAATCTTCGCCGTCGGCTGCCGATGCTGTGGATAGACCACGGAGACCGGCCACCATGCACCGTCGTTCCAATCTTCCAACACCGGTTGTAACAATCCCGACGCGATTTGCGCTTCGGCCGTGAAGTCCAGCGTGCGAACGAAGCCCGCGCCGCTCACGGCCGCGGCCACGGCGGATTCGGGATCGCTGAACGACAATGGCGCCGCCGGAATGATGGTGAGGTCGACCCCCTCCTTCCGGAACATCCAGTCACGAATCTGATTGCTGCCCGGGCGGAACATGGCGATGCATTGCTCGGGCTTGAGATCCTCCGGCGATTTCGGCGGACCGCCCATGCGCTCGATATATTCAGGCGAGGCGCAGGTAACGCCGCGCAAGTTGCCGACACGCCGCGCGATCAAGCTGGAGTCGCTGAGATTGCCGACCCGCAGGGCCGCGTCGATGCCCTCCTGCACCAGGTCGATCACCCGATCGTTCATGCTCATCTGCACCGTCAGCTCGGGATTCTGTTCGATGAACCGCGGCAGCGCCGGCACGATGATCTTGCGGCCCAGGGAAATGGGCACGTCCACGCGAAGTTTGCCACGCGGAACACCCCGAGATTCCGAGACCTCGTTTTCCGCCTGGTCGAGCTGGCCGAGCGCTTCACGACAACGCTCATAGAAGCCGGTCCCCAAGTCGGTCAAACTCAGCGAACGGGTAGTGCGATTGAGTAGGCGCGCCCCCAGGCGTTCCTCGAGGCGGCTGACCGCCTTGCTTATCGCCGAAGGGGACATACCTAGCGTCTGTGCGGCGGCGACGAAGCTGTGGGCTTCAACGACACGCACGAAGGCTACGATGTCACTGAAATTGTTCATTCAAAGAATTCTTTCCCTGCAGTCACGGAACCGTGACGTGGGCGCATTGTAGGCTCTCCATTGATGACCGTAACGCACGAAGTTTTTGCTCTCGCGGTGGTTTACCGCAATCCGAAGCTTGCTTAATGTATCGCCCAATTTCGCAACCCTTGATCAAGACCTGCTACTGGGGGATTGAACGATGTTTCTGGTGACGGACGTAACGGGCCATGTAGGCCGAGCAGTGCTCGCCGAGCTAGCCAATCAGCCCGTGGCGGTCCGTGCCCTATTGCAGGAACCCGTCGATCTGCCGATCAAGGCCTCGAATATCGAGGCAGTCCGCCCCGATCCGGATGACCCGAGCAGTCTGCAGCGCGCCTTCGAGGGTGTCGAGGCTGCCTTCCTGGCCTCGGGCTATTCCCCACACATCGCCGAAGCCCATCTGAAAATGGCCAATGCCGCCAAGGCGGCCGGCGTCAAACGCTTCGTTCAGCTGTCCGGCGTCGGCGCCAATCCGCAGATGTGTTGTGCCCGCATGCTCCGCTGGCTGGGCCAGGCCGAAAGCGGCGTGGCCGCTTGTCCGGACGTTGCCGTGACCCGGCTGCGCCCCGCTTACATGCTCCAGCTGTTGTTCGAATTCGCGCCCACGATCGCCCAGCAAGGGCTGATTGCCGGCCCGTTCCGCTCCAATGCCTGGAGCTGGGTCGACGCACGGGACGTGGCCGCCGTCGCGGTCGCTGCTTTGAAAGATCCTTCGCATGCGGGACGCATCTATACGGTGACCGGCTCGGAGTCGCTTAGCTTTCCGCAAATCGCTGACAGGCTCAGTCATATTCTCGGCAAACCGGTCCGCTACCATGACATCACTGCCAACGAAGCCCGTGGGTGGCTGCAGGGTAAGGGTCTGTCGCCGGTGATGATTGAAGCGAAGCTGGAATATTGGGACGCGTGCGCGTCCAACATGCTCAATGTCCCGCCCAATACCGTCGTTCAGGACGTGACCGGCCGTCCGCCGCGCTCTCTCGAAGCGTTCGTGCAGGATTACAAGGCGCGGTTCCTGTCAGCTTCCGCGGCCTGAAGTCGCCGCCACTCCTCAGCGAGTGAAGCTCGGCGTCAGGCCGGGCGAAACGGAAATCTCGACACTGCGTTGATCGTTGTCGACGGTGGCCATGGTCACCGGGCGTCGCCACACTTTCGCGACGTATTCCAGCACTTTCCTGGCACGTTCCGGATCGAGGCCGCGGCCGTCGGTGACATGGTCGTGCACCAGCTCGAGCTTGCCATCCACATGAATGCGAGACGCGCTCACTCGCGGCGCGCCGAAGCCGTACTTCGGATGCAGCAACGCCTCGTGAAGCATCGGCAGATCCATTTCCTGCACGGTCAGCGTGCCGGTGGCCGGGCCCTTGAAGCGGAACAGCTTCAATTCCGTGGCCAGGTCATGAGTGAGATGGTTGCGCACGAACGAGAAGTCGTCGTCTTCGGCCATGATCCGGCGAGCGGCTTCGAGGCCCTGTGCCTCGACGATCTTTTCCCAGATGGAGAAGCCCAGGTGATACGGATTGGTCGCGAGCGCCACGTTGTCGCCGCTCGCGGTCGGGCGTACGACATCCGAGTGACATTTGATCGCGTCCACGTAAGCCGCCGAGGGCAGGAAGTCCGCCTCGCGTAACAGTCGCGCGTGCCAGTACGAAGCCCAGCCTTCGTTCATGATCTGGCAGGCGAACACGGGATAGAAATAAAACGACTCTTCGCGGACCGCGAGGAAGATGTCCCGCTCCCAAGGCTCCATCTCCGGCGCGTACTGCGCGATGAACCACAGCAGATCGCTTTCGGGATGCGGCGGGATGGGGGCTTTCTTCGCCGGGCCGCTGTGGGTCGGGCGCACCGTGTCCGGACCGAGCGAAGCAAACCGTTTCGCGAACTCATCGTTCACCGGCAGGCCGCGCTCTGCAATGGTTTCAGGATAACGGGGGCGACGCAGACCCTGATCGATATCGATGTGTTGTTCCAGCGACAACGCCGCGTCGAGCACGAGCTCCACGCGTTCCAGGCCATGCTCCTCGATGGCCATGGCAATCTGGCGCGCATGCGCCGCTGCCTG
Source organism: Steroidobacter agaridevorans (assembly GCF_009932555.1). Lineage (GTDB taxonomy): Bacteria > Pseudomonadota > Gammaproteobacteria > Steroidobacterales > Steroidobacteraceae > Steroidobacter > Steroidobacter agaridevorans. Next base: position 244,797 of record NZ_BLJO01000010.1, on the reverse strand, counting down.
TTCGACGATGTGTTCGCCGACCTGATCCTGGCTGCGACGGAACAACATGTTGTTCGCGGAAAAGTCCGCATGACCGAGCACGTGCGCAGTCACCAGCACGTTTTCCGCCGCGCTATTGCTCTTCGCGAGATACGCGCGACCCGGATTGCCGGGGAACACGACTTCGAACAGCCGTGACAGCCCCATGCGATGCTGGATCAGCTGATAGATGTAGCGAACTCCGAAAGACCAGTGCGGCATGCGCACCGGCAGACCGTAGATCGCGATCTCGGTCATGAAGCTTTCCGGCACCACCTCGAATTCGACGGGGTGGTATTTCAATCCCTGCGCACGAGCCAGCTGTTCGATGCGCGAGATGTGGGATTGCCAATCTTCTGTGTGCATCGGTTCAGGCATGAGCGACTCAGGACCCCTGCGAAGCGTGGGTGAAGAAATGCCGAACGGCATTCCAGATGTCATCGGTGCCGCTGACCCGATACGCGCCGACGCTATCGTCATCCCGTGACAGGTCGACGAACAGCCTGCCGATTTCGCTATCCGGCGCGGAGCCGGCCAACGGTGCGACTTCCAGGAAGCCGCTGTAATTGCAGTCGCCGGACACCTCTTCCAGGGCGGCCTGCGCCTGCGGTTGATCGGACGGGAAGTTCTCGCCGTCGGAGGCGTAGAACAAATAAATGTTGTACTGGCTCGGGCTGTAACGCTCGTCGATGATCTGACGCACTTTCTTCAGGCCGGCCGAGGCGACCGTGCCGCCGGTGCCGGTGACCTTGAAGAACTCGTCCTCTTCGAACTCCCAGGCTTCGGAGGTATGCGCGACGAACACCAGCTCCAGATGCCGATACTGCCGGCGCAGGCCCTGAATGGCCCAGAAGAAAAACGTCTTGGAGATCTGCCGCTCGCGCTCGCCCATGCTGCCCGAGACGTCGAGCAACAGCACGACGACCGCTTGCATGGCCGGCTGCTCGCGCTTCGCGAGCTGGCGATAGCGCAGATCGTCATCGGTGAATGAAGGCGACTCGGCGCCGCTGGCGGATTGCACGCCACGACGCTTGATGGATTCCTTCATGGAGCGCCGACGATCGAGCCGTGAGCGCGCGCCGCGCCGGTCCCAGCCTTCGCGCGTCCAGTCATCTTCCTTGGCGCGTCCGGCTTTGGCCTCGAGATTCGGCAGCTTCATCTCTTCCCACAGCCAGTCGACGATGTCGTCGATGCGGAACTCCAGCGTGTATTGCACGCCGCCGTCTTCATTGCCGCCCTGACCGCGTTGATTCTCGCTGTCCTGCTGTGGCCGGCCGATGCGATCGCCGGGCTTGGCCTGGCCTTGCCCGACGCCTTGTTGCTCGTTGGAATTGCGCAACCGGAAACGATAGTGCTCCAGCATCTTCACCGGCACGCGCACGGTGCTTGCACCACCCGTGAGCACGTCGGCGCCGGCCACGATCTGAGGCAGATGCTGCCGCACGGCGTCGCGCACCTTGTCGTTGTGACGCAGCCAGTCTCGCGCGCCGCGCGAGAAGAGGTCGTACCAACCGGCCTCGCCCGGGGTGCGATTGCCAGAATCACTTCCCGTTGGGATGTCGCTCATGTTGCTCGCAACCCCCGTCTCATTCGACCTTGCAGCTACAGTACTCCTGGAGAGTGCGTCATGGATGGGCCTTTAGATAAAGACTACTCCTCAGAACGCCGTCCGGTTCACTTCCTGGACTACTCTTGGGCGAGCAAAGTCGTCACGTAACTCAGCGCTTCCTTGGCGCTGTGATCGTCGTAACCGTACTCCGAAGTCAGGCGGTCCTGAACCGCGGAAATTTTCTTACGGGCTTCGTCGTCCGGCCGCGCCGCCGATGTCACCAGGCGCAACACGTCACGCCGCTCCTCGAACAAGTACTGCTCGATGGCCTCGCGCATGCGCGAGTGGCTGTTGAGGGTGAATTTCTCACCAGCCTTGTACGCCACCATGGCCTTGCGCACCACTTCCTGACGGAATGTCAGCTTGCCCGATTCCGATACCTTGATCTTGTCCTCGACCGAGCGCAGGAAGCGCTCGTCGGCCGGACGCGACTCGCCGGTGATCGGATCGGTGACTTCGCGGTGATCGAGCGAGGCCTCCACTTCATCCAGATACTTATCCAGCAACTGCTGGGCTTCGTCCTCGAACGAAGCGAACAGCGCGCGGTGCACGTCTTCCTTCACCCAGCGGTTGTAGAAGTCCTTGCGCGCCAGCACCAGATAATCGATCCACAACTTCTTCGCCTTCGCATCCATGCGCGCATCGGTTTCGATCGAGTCCTTGAGCGCGAGCAGCACTTCCATGCTGGTCAGGCTCTTCTTGTCGGTGCGCGTGATGGCGTTGGAAATCGAATTCACGATAAAGCGGGGACTGACACCTGTCAGGCCTTCTTCGGGCGCTTCGGCACGCAGCCGTGTGATCTCTGTCTCCGGGAAGCCTTCCACGCTCTCGCCCGCGTACAGACGCAGCTTCTTCGACAGGTCCAGGCCTTCACGCTCGGGCTTGTAAAGGCGCGTCAGCACCGCGAACACCGCGGCTAGCTTGAGTGCGTGCGGATCCAGATGCACATCGCGAAACGCGGGCGCCGCGGACACCAGCTTGTTGTAGATCCGCGATTCCTCGAAGTACGACAGTGTGTAAGGCACCTTGACGATGACCATGCGGTCGAGCAGCGCCTCGTTCTCCTTCTCCTGCAGGAACTTGTGGAATTCCGCCAGGTTGGTGTGCGCGAGGATGGTCTCGTCCAGATAGATCAGCGGGAAGCGCGACACCTTGACGTTCTTTTCCTGGGTGAGCGTCAACAGCAGATACAGGAACTCGCGCTTCACCTTCAGGATTTCGATCATCTCGAGCACGCCGCGGCTGGCGGCATACACCGCGCCCGACCACGACCACGCACGCGGATCGCCTTCGTCACCGTATTGAGCCACTTTGGACAGATCAACGGAGCCGACCAGGTCCGCGAGGTCCGCGGTGGTCGGATCGTGTGGCGCATAAGTGCCGACGCCCACGCGCGACGCTTCTGAAAGGAAGATGCGCTCGACGGGCATGCGCAGGAAGTCGCCTTCGAACTCGCGCTCCAGACGATCGCGTGCCCACGGACTCAGCTCACCTTTGATCTCCACGCCATACGTATCTCGGAACTCGCCGCGCAAACTTGCGGGAATGAGATTCAGTGGCGACTCATGCATCGGCGAGCCCTGCAAGGCATACATAGCCCCTTCATCGGTGTGGCTGTATTCCTCGAGACCGCGCTTCAACAGGATGGCCATGGTGGACTTGCCACCGGACGGCGGGCCTAGCAGCAGTAACAAGCGTCTGCCGACATCGGAGCCGGCGGCGGCCGCCTTGAAATAATCGACGATGCGGCCGAGCGGCTCATCGATGCCGAACAGCTCGCGCTTGAACAGCTCCTTGGAGCCGGCGCCTTCGCTGTTGGCATTGCCGTTCGCGGCGCCATTGCCGTTGCCGGTGTTACTGCCGTTGGCGCCGGGAGAGGTTTTGCCGAACCAATTGAGCATGTCCCATAGATATTCATGGCTGCTACGGGCCAGTTGCCGCGTATTGCCTGGGACAACGGTGCGAAGGAACTCACCAAACGTGCCCGACCAGTGTTGGGCACGATGGAATCGGCTGTAGGCGCTCAAGGCCTCGACGAAGTTCTCGCCGCGTTGCGAACTTCCTCTGGGGCTGTCTGACGTCATCGAACCGCCCTCCAATCAGCGAGCCATGAAATGTCAGGGCTCGCGGGATCTATATACCTGTTACGACAGCATGCTCTTGCACGCAGTTCACACTGTCCCGATTCGTAACCAGCATACTCCGGTACCTCGCTCGGAGTTGCTGAGGGTTTCGCTGCTTCTCATCGCACCCCTCGCGCCTTGGGGCGATTGCCGACAACCCTACTCTCAAAGACTGCGCTATGGCCGAACATGTTCCGTACACATGTGCGCCATGCGGGTGCGCCTGACGATGGCGTCGAGCTGTAAAGATCGGCGGCGCCGATAAAGAAGGAATAATGAAGACCTGCGCAGCTCGCGGAAGGCGACGCTGGAACGCGCTGAAGTTGCGCATCTCACTCGGTTGAGTGCGGAACATGACTCACTGATTACTCCCTTCGCGCCAATCTTGCAATGCGATTCATGCTGATTGGTCTGCACGCCGCGTGCCAGGAGTTCAGGACGGGTTCAGGGCCGAGGGTGGAGGACCCACCCTCGGCGTGCTCATTGGAATCTGCTCATCGAATCAGGCCGCTGCGTTGACCTGAGCTACGTTCAACTTGATGTCGAGCGCTTCGCGGACCACGTCGTCGACACGTTCGCAGAACACGAACTCGACTTCGTCGCGCACACTCTTCGGCACATCCTCCAGATCCTTGCGATTGCGCGCCGGCAGCAGCACCTTGCGGATGCCCGCGCGATGCGCAGCTACCGTCTTCTCCTTCACGCCGCCGATCGGCAACACCAGGCCTCGCAGGCTGATCTCGCCGGTCATCGCCAGGTCACTGCGCACCGTCTTGTTGGTGAACAGCGAGACCAGTGACGTGAACATAGACACGCCGGCGCTCGGGCCATCCTTCGGGATTGCGCCCGCGGGCACGTGAATGTGCACGTCGCTCTTGTCGAAGACCGTCGTATCGATGCCGAGTCGCGCTGCTTGCGACTTCAGCAGTGACAACGCTGCCTGCGCGCTCTCCTTCATCACGTCGCCGAGCTGGCCGGTGAGAATGAGCTTGCCGTTGCCCGGTACACGCGTCGACTCGATGAACAGGATGTCGCCACCCACCGGCGTCCACGCCAGGCCCGTGGCCACGCCCGGCACGCTGACGCGCATCGCCACTTCGTTCTCGAAACGCGGGGCGCCGAGAATGCCCGCCAGATCGTCGACATCGACGGTCTGTTGAGTAATCGTGCCTTCCGCGATCTTTACCGCTACGTTACGCAGTACCGAGCCGATCATGCGCTCGAAGCTACGCACGCCAGCCTCGCGAGTGTGATCCCGCGCGATCTGGCGAAGCGCGTCGTCCGTGATCGACGCCTGCTCGGGCTTCAAGCCGTTCGCTTCGAGCTGACGGCGCATCAGGTAGCGCTTGGCGATCTCCACCTTCTCATCCTCGGTGTAGCCGGTGAGCTCGATCACTTCCATACGATCGCGCAACGGGCCGGGGATGGTGTCGAGCATGTTCGCCGTGGCGATGAACACCACTTTCGACAGATCGAACGGCACGCCCAGGTAATTGTCGCGGAACGTGTTGTTCTGCTCCGGATCGAGCACTTCCAACAACGCCGCCGACGGATCGCCCTGGATGCCGGCGCCGAGCTTGTCGATCTCGTCCAGCATCAGCACCGAGTTGCGCGTGCCTGCCTTGCGGATCGCCTGAATGATGTTGCCCGGGAGCGCTCCGATGTACGTGCGACGGTGGCCGCGAATCTCGGCCTCGTCATGCACGCCACCCAGGCTGACGCGCGCGAACTTCACGCCCAGCGAGCGCGCGATGCTCTGACCCAGCGACGTCTTACCCACGCCCGGCGGGCCGACGAAGCACAGGATCGGGCTGCGACCTTGCGGATTGAGCTTGCGCACGGCGAGGTACTCGACGATGCGTCGCTTGATCTTGTCCAGGCCGAAGTGGTCCTCGTCGAGCACCTTGCGGGCATGCTCGATCTCGATCGACTCCTTATCCAGCTTCGACCAGGGCAGCTGGATCATCCAATCCAGCCAGGTGCGCAGCATCGAGTACTCGGCGCTGGCGTCGCTCATGCGCTCCAGCCGCTTCAACTCTTTCTCGGCCTGCTCCTTGGCCTCTTCCGGCATGCCGGCCTTCTCGATGGCTTCCCGCAGCTCGGCGATCTCTTCGCCGGCCTCGCCTTCTTCGCCCAGCTCCTTGCGGATCTGGCGCAGCTGTTCGCGCAACAGGACTTCTTTGTGACGCTCGTCGATCGCGTCGCGCGTCTTTTCTTCCAGCTGACGCTGGAGCCGCAACACTTCGATGCGCTTTTGTAACAAGGCGCTGACGCGCTCCAGGCGCACCTTCAGATCGAGCGTTTCGAGGAGTTCCTGCTTCTCCGCCGGCTTCACATCCATGAAGCTTGCGACCAGATCGGCCAGCGTCGAAGCCGATTCGACCGACTGGATGGCATTGGAGAGCTCCGCCGGCGCTTGCGGCAACAGGCTGATGGCCTCGGCCGCGAGGCGCTTCAAGTTGAGCGCGCGAGCTTCAACGTCGCTGCCGACGTTGCTCGGATCCGGCAGATATTCCACGCGCGCGACCATGTAAGGCAGACCGTTCTGCCAGTCGAGCACACGGAAGCGGCGCTCACCCTGGACGACCAGGTGATGCGTGCCGTCGGCGCCCGTTACATAGCGCACGATGTTCGCGACCGTGCCGGTCGCATACAGATCGCTGCCGGTGGGCGCCTGTAGATCGGGATCATGCTGTAACAGGAAGCCGACCTTGCGATTGTTACGCACGGCTTCCTGCGCGGCCGCGAGCGAGCGGTCGCGATTGATGGCCACGGGCACCACGGTGCCAGGGAACAGCACCAGGTTGCGCACCGGCACGATGACCAGCATGTCATCGGTGATGGTGTGCGTATCGGCGCCGCTGCTTTGTGGCTGCTGAGAATCTTTGCGATTTGCGTCGGTCATGTGAATGAGGCTCCCCGCCAATTAGCGATGTGCCAGCCGCAGAAGCAGGCAACCGTTGGTATATGCCTGCTCCAGCAATTGATAATGTCCTTCAGGCAGCGCGATGCGCCGCTCGAAACTTCCGTATGGAATTTCCAGCCGATGGACCGCGGTGTGGTGACTGGTCACCGGCAATGCGCGCGTGGCACTGACGATCAACAGTCCGCTGTCGGTGCGGACCTCGATGCGGTCGGGGGCAACACCGGGCAACGCCACGGCGACATGAACCTCGTTGCCATAAGCGAGGATGTCGATGGGCGGTTCCCAGCGTGGCTGAGCTGCCACCGTGCTGCCGAAACGAAAGAACTGGCGCTGCAGTTGTTGCGCGCGTTCCAACATTTCGCAGGCTTCGGCCCACATCCACGACGGCGGGTTACGAAAGGCCATGGTTGAGTTCCAGGTAGGGCATAGCGGACTAGGTGGGGTCGGGCGTACGACTATCAAGAACGACCCGCAAGCCAAGTAAACTCCCGCCGACGCCAGCCAGGTCCATCGATCAGATGTCCAACCGCTTCGACGCCCGCTTCTATCAGCGCTTCTATATGAATCCGCAGACGCGGGTTACAACCCGTGACGAGATGGCCAGACGCGCCGGCATGGTGGCCGCGCTGGTCAAGCAGCTGGAGTTGCCGGTGAAGCGGATTCTCGATGCGGGCTGCGGACTTGGGTGGTTGCGCGCGCCACTGCTCGACGCCTTTCCCGAGGCTACGTATATCGGGCTGGAGGTGAGTGAGCACCTCTGCCAGGAACATGGCTGGGTGAACGAATCGCTCGCCGACTATCGGCCGCGCGGCCGCTTCGATCTGATCGTTTGTTATGACGTGATGCAGTACTTGTCTGACCGGGAAAGCGCGCAAGCAATGGCGAATCTTGCGCGTTTGTCACGCGGCGCCTTGTACTTTCATGCGCCGACGCAAGAAGACTGGCGCGACAACGCCGATCGCGACACGAGCGATAGCAACATCACTCTACGCCGCGCGAGCTGGTATCGCTCGCGGCTGGCGCGACATTTCGAACACGCTGGCTTCGGTGTCCATGTGCGCCGGGGCGTGCCGTGGGGACAATGGGAACTGGAGCGCAGCGGCTAGGCGCCGCTGCCGTTCCAGAACGGATCCGCTTCCGGGTCCGTACCCCAGCGTCCATCCAACAGCTCGATAAAGCTTCGCACCTTGGTCGCCAGATACCGACGCTGCGGATAGATCAAATAGATCCCCAGCGAGCCTGCGTCGTACTCGGCCAGCACCTGTTGCAACGTCCCCGCGCGCAGCTCCTGATAAACATTGAAGGTCGGCTGCAGGACCACGCCTTGGCCGCGCAGCGCGGCTTGCTTGAGCAACTCATTGCTGGTCGCGCGCAACGTTCCCAACGCCTGCACCATCGAATTGCGCCCATCGCGCTCGAAGCGCCATTGCTGCGACGTCGGCGCGGTATCGGTGAATGCGAGACAGTTGTGATGGAGCAGGTTCTCCGGGATCTCCGGCTGCGGATTCTTTTTCAGATACGCCGGCGATGCACACGCCACCAAGCGCGAGGTGGCGAGCTTGCGCGTCGTGAGATTGGTGCGCAGATGGCTACTGGCGCGTACCGCCAGATCGAAGCCTTCCTCCACCAGATCCACGAAATGATTACTGACCGTCACCTCCAGCCGCACATCGCCGTGGCGCGCCGAGTATTCCAGCAGCACCGGTCCGACATGCGACAGGTCGAAGGCTCCGGAAACGCAGATCTTCAATGAGCCGCGGGGCACCGCGCTGTTGGCGCCGGCCACCGCTTCCGCCTCCTCGATATCTTCCAGAATCTGGACGCAACGCTGGTGATAAAGCTGTCCGACGTCGGTGAGGCTCAGGGAATGCGTCGATCGATTCAGCAGGCGCGAGCCGAGTTCCTGTTCCAGGTGCCCGATGTACTTGGTCACCATCGGCGCAGAAACTCCCATCCGGCGCGCCGCCTCGGCGAAGCTCCCCAATTCGACCACTCTCGCCAACGCCACCATGCAGGTGAACTTATCCATCTTTCTTTCCCCCCAGGAAAGATTCCATTGCCCAGCAGGCATCGCTCCATAAGCGAGCGAAATCCCATTCGCCCCCGGCACCAATCAGTCGGTTTGATTTTTCACGGCGCGTTCACGGCTGGGCCAACAGCATGCTCACGCCGCCCCGCTAATTTCTGTGCATCACAAGCAGATTAGTGCACTTGCAGCAGTGTGATTGCAATAACGAAGCGACGGTGGGGTTGCCGCATGAGTAGTGAGAAGGAAGCGGCAGGTGTGATTCATGACCAGCGATTCATGAATGTCATTCCCTTCACCGCGTTTATCGAGGCTGCGGCTTTGGAGGACAGTAGCACCACGGAACAACAGCAACAGGTAGCGGCGGCGTGACAGTAAACGCAGCGCGAGTCGGAAGGTTAAGGTTATGGCGACAACGGACAAGACAGGATGGGCAGCACAGCTGCGATGGGCAGTCCTCGCGGCGTTAGGCACCGCTGCATTGGCAGTTACTGGCAATGAAGCGCGGGCCGATGAGCTGTCTTCGCTGGAAATTACGCCGGTGCTGGCGGTGACCGACGAAACGGTGGCCGCGTCGGTAAGTGATATCGAAGACGCGATTGCCGAAGTCGTCGTGTCCAATCAGCGCATCGGTTGGCTCGAGGGCGTTGATGCAGTGCGAGTGCAGATCGATAACGACCTCTTCGCCGGCGGCAACCAGGACCGCGATTACACCGGCGGCCTGGGCATCACGATCTCGGGCGAACGGGCTCGCGACGGCTTGTTGTCACTCGATCCCTTATTGGCTCGTCTGGACCGATTGGCGTTCAACGGCGAGCAAACGAACGTTCATCACGCGCGGCAGATCGGCCTGTTGGCGTTCACGCCCAAGAACACGCTGGTCCGCGAAGTGCAACCGGATGACCGGCCGTATGCCAGCCTGCTGTTCGTTTCCAACGGCCGGGTGACGGTGGACGCGGACGATCGCGGCGCCTGGACCAGCAGCCTGACCATCGGCGTGCTCGGCCTGTCGGTGTCGGAAAGCTTGCATAGCGCCGTCCACGAGCTGGTCGGTTCGGAACGACCGCTTGGGTATGATCATCAGATCTCCGCGGGCGGCGAGCCGACGGCGCGCTACACCCTCGCCCGCCAGCAACTCTGGATCGCCGATCCGAGCGGTCAGATCGATGTGAAGACCACGGTGCAGGGAAGCGTCGGCTTCCTCACCGAGACCAGCGCTTCGATTTCGGTGCGAGCCGGTCGTTTCAACTCGCCCTGGTGGAGTTTCGCGCCGGAGCTGACCGACTACATGGCCGCGCCGGTGCCGAGCGAGAGTTATCGCGGTGGCCGTGAGCTGTATGTGTTCGCCGGCGCTCGCGTCAAAGCTCGTGCTTACAACGCGTTTTTGCAGGGCCAGTTTCGCGATAGCGAGGTCCGCTACACCTCGGGTGAGGTGCAGCCGCTGCTAGCCGAGGCGTGGATTGGCGTGGTTACGCAGATCCTGGACCAGACGCAGCTCAGCTACGCCCTGCACTATCAAACCGCTGAATTGCGCGACGGCCCCGCTTCCCGCGACGCCCTGTGGGGCGCGGTACAGCTGACGCACGCTTTCTAAGTTTCAGTTTCTCGACCCAGCCCCTGCAATCGGCCCACCTCTGGTGGGCCTTTTTTTATCGAGGGCCGCGCATAACGCCGCCACACGGGGAATAAAAGGTCTTTCTTATTTGGAGCGAGGCAGGCGCACGCCTTTCAAGCCGGTGTGCTGCGTTCGGAACTTCAGCGGCTTGCCAGCCGCGCCTTTGCTTGGCGCTGCCTGCGACGCGCCCGCGCGCTTCGCGTTGAATGCAGCCTGCGGCGCGTTCGGACGGTTCGCATTCGAAGCAGCCGCCGGCAAGCCGCGCCTGTCCTTCGCATTGCTTGCGCCGGCGCGTGCCGACTCATGTCTCTGATTGGTGCGTCCTGGCACGCTGGTTTGGCCCGGGCTCGGCGAATGTTTCGAGCGCCGCCCTTCGTGCGCATCGCCCGTGCCGAGCGGCTGCCAGGCCGGAATCAAATGTTGCTTGCCGGGCCCGATCAGATCAGCTCGTCCCATGCGTCGGAGCGCGTCGCGAAGAATCGGCCAGTTGTTCGCGTCATGCCACCGCAGGAACGCCTTGTGCAGCCGTCGCACCTTCAATCCCTTCGGGATGTGCACTTCCTCACTGCCGTGAGTCACCTTCCTCAACGGATTCTTGCCCGAGTGCCACATCGCCGTCGCCGTCGCCATCGGCGATGGCAGGAACGCCTGCACCTGGTCGGCGCGATAGCCGTTCTGCTTCAACCACAGCGCCAGCTCGAGCATGTCCTCGTCGGTCGTGCCCGGATGCGCGGCGATGAAGTACGGGATCAGGTACTGCTCCTTGCCCGCTTCCCTGGAAAACTTCTCGAACAGCTCCTTGAAGCGGTAATACGTGCCGACACCGGGCTTCATCATCTTCGACAGCGGCCCTTCGCCGATCGCCTCGGGCGCGATCTTCAGATAACCGCCGACGTGATGCTGAACCAGCTCCTTCACATACTCCGGCGACTCGACCGCCAGGTCATACCGCACGCCCGAGCCGATCAGGATCTTCTTGATGCCCGGCAGAGCACGGGCGCGTCGATACAGATTGATCAGCGGCGTGTGGTTGGTGTTGAGATTCGGGCAGATGCCCGGAAACACGCACGAAGGCCGGCGGCACGCCGTCTCGATCTCGCGTGACTTGCAGGCGAGCCGATACATGTTCGCGGTCGGGCCGCCCAGGTCGGAGATCACGCCCGTAAAGCCGGGCACCGAATCGCGGATGGTCTCGATCTCTTTGATGATCGAGTTCTCGGAGCGATTCTGAATGATGCGGCCTTCGTGCTCGGTGATCGAACAGAAGGTGCAGCCGCCGAAGCAGCCGCGCTGGATCGCGATCGAGAAGCGGATCATCTCGTACGCGGGAATCTTGTTCGCGCCCTTCTGCTCGCCATAGAACGGATGAGGCACGCGCTGATACGGCAGCTCATAGATCGCGTCCATCTCTTTCATCGAGAGCGGCAGCGGCGGCGGGTTCAACCACACGTCGACGTTCCCGTGCCGCTGCACGAGCGCTCGCGCGTTGCCCGGATTCGATTCGAGATGAAGGATGCGCGACGCGTGCGCATAGAGAACGGCGTCGTCACGCACGGCTTCGAACGCCGGCATGCGAATGACGGATTGCCCGCGATCGGAAGTCGGAACATGGCGATGAAACTTCACGACCTTCGCGACAGGCTGCTTCGCAGCCGTCGCACACGGCGGCACGTCCGCCTCGCTCGCCGGCGCTTCGCCGGCCAACGTGCTAGCCGATGCGCCTTTGCCGGGCGCGCCGCCGGTGGGCAAAACATTCGCAGCTATCACGCTATTCGCCGACGCATCCATTCCGGGCGCGGCGCCAGCCGCAGAAGAAATCTCAGCTGCTGCGTTATTCGCCGCCGCCTGCATTGCCGCCTTCGACTTCGCGTCGTTCGCCGCGTACGGATCGATCGGCGGATTCAGCGGCCCGGGCTCATCGATCGAGGTCGAATCGATCTCCGTCCACCCTTCCGGCGTCGCATGTCTCACGAACGCCGTGCCTCGCAGATCGTCGATCTGGTCGATCGGCTGACCTTTCGCCAGCCGATGCGCGATCTCGACGATCTGGCGCTCGCCGTTGCCATACACCAGCAGGTCCGCCTTCGCATCCAGCAGCACCGAGCGCCGCACCTTCTCCGACCAATAATCGAAGTGCGCGATGCGCCGGAGACTGGCTTCGATACCGCCGATGACGATGGGCACGTCACTGAATGCTTCCCGAGCCCGCTGCGAATAAACGATCACGGATCGATCCGGCCGCTTGCCGCCCTCGCCGGCCGGCGTGTACGCGTCGTCGCTACGAATGCGCCGGTCCGAGGTGTACCGATTCACCATCGAATCCATATTCCCGCCGGTGATGCCGAAGAACAGATTCGGCTTACCCAGTCGCGCGAAATCCTCCGCCGAGCGCCAGTCGGGCTGCGCGATGATGCCGACGCGGAAGCCCTGGGCCTCGAGCACGCGACCGATGATGGCCATGCCGAAGCTGGGATGGTCCACGTAGGCGTCGCCGGTGACGACGATGATGTCGCAGCTGTCCCAGCCGAGCGCGTCCATTTCCTCCTTCGACATGGGCAGGAACGGGGCCGTCCCGAAGCGGGACGCCCAGTGCTTGCGATAGGAGAACAGTTCGCGCGGTGCTGGCTGCATGGAAAAACAGTCGATGAGGAATTCCCGGCCGGTCACGGGCCAGGAAAAAGGGCTCGAATCTTACGCTATTTACGGGCCAACTTCGCCCGGACGCCACCCTGATCGGGCGCCAGTGCTCGCCTACGGGCGGCGGCGCTGACCGTGGAAACGTAGGGCGAATCCTTATCGAAGAACCGCCAGGGCTTGCTGGCCCAGTCGCCGGCGTAATCCACGCCGATCCGGGTCGCCCGGGCAACCTTCGGCGGCCGATATCGGGTCGGCTTCTCCAGCCACAAGGTGTCGCCCAGCAAATCGGCCCCATTCAGGCTCCGATCTATATGTAGGGCACGACATAACAGGCCGGGCCCATGCGAGGTCGTGGTTATTCCCTTCACCGGCTCCAGCCCCCGCAGCAGCACCGCATGCGGCGTCCCGTGCGCGGCCGTCACGATGTTCAGGCAATTCCAGAAGCCGTAAATCAAGTACACATACGCGTGCCCCGGCGGCCCGAACATCACCTCGGTCCGCTTGGTCCGCCCGCGGGAAGAATGCGCCGCCAGGTCGTGCGGCCCCTTGTATGCCTCCGTCTCAACGATGCGCCCCACCTGCTCCCCTTCGGGCCCCGCGTGAACCAAATGCATGCCGAGCAGATCGCGCGCGACCAGCAAAGTCTCTCGGGCGTAGAAATCGCGGCTGAGTTTGGTAGCCATCGACTCATTATAGAGAGAACCTTCACACAGCTGCCGACTGACAACCAAGTGGTTGCACTTGGTCCGAGGTGGAGTTATATTGCAACCATCTGGTTGTCAGTGGATTCGCCCCATGCAAAGCATCGAACGAAAGGTTTTACTGCGCGCGCCGCGCAGCCGCGTCTGGAACGCACTCACGGATGTGAAAAAATTCTCCCAATGGTTCTGCGGCGATTCGGTGGAGGGTGTGTTCGCGCCTGGCGCGAAAGTGCATGTGAAGGCAAGCGCCGAACAGGGCGGAAATTTCGACATCTTCGTGCAGGAGATGCAGCCAGAGCATCTGTTTACCTGGCGCTGGCATCCGGGCGCGCACGACCCGTCGCTGGACTATGCGAAGGAGCCGACGACGCTGGTGGAATTCAAACTGGCGGACGCGGAGGGCGGTACGTTGCTGACCCTTACCGAGTCCGGCTTCGATGCCATTTCACTCGCGCGTCGCGCAAAGGTGTTTGGCCAGAACAATCAGGGCTGGGACGAACAGGTTAAAAATCTGGAACGCTATGTCGACCAAGCGGCCTGAGCTCAGGCTCAAAGCATCGGCGCCGATCTTCGCGGCGCTCGGCGATGAAACGCGGCTGCGGCTGGTGATTTTCCTGTCCGCAGCCGGTCCGTCCTCGACCGCCGCGCTGACCGCGAATGTCGATGTCACGCGGCAGGCAGTCGCGAAACATTTGCGTGTGATGAAGGAGGCCGGCCTCGTCAGCAGCGCCTATCAAGGCCGCGACAGCGTGTGGCAGATCGAATCCTCGCAGCTCGAGGAGGCTCAACGATGCATCGAGCTGCTCACGTCGCGATGGGACGCAGCGATCGACCGCCTGCGCACCCTGGTGGAAGAGGGCTGAGAACTACTGGGCCGGCCAGTGGCCGTGCAATTGCATGACTTCGAGCTCGACCAGGCCGCTGGCCAGGTCGGCGGACTTGAGCTTGATCCGCATGAATTCCAGGGATTCGCCGCGTTCGTGGTAGTAGAACACCGAGCTGCGATGCTCGTCGCGAGTGGCGCGAGGAATCACGAACTCGTTGAACGCAGTTTCGTGGACCAGTGGGCCGCAGCTCAGCTGCGCACCGCTGAACTCGACCACGATATGAGCGGCTTCGAGATCGCTGCCGTCGACGATGGTCTTGCAAGTGATACGGAAGCGCGGCGGCAGACCGACGACACTGGGCAGCACATCCACAGACTCGCGTACGCGGAGCCGAACGATCTTGCGTGTACGATCTACACGCTGCGCATCGGCGACGCGAACCGTCGGCGAGTCCCGGTAAACGATGGGAGCGGGCGGACGGGCGGCAGTGCGAGTGGCCGTCACGGGCAGGTGCTGGCGTCGCCAGTACAATGCACCGACGATGAAGGCCGTCAGGCCAATCACGAGCCAAAGCTGTTGCAACACGTATTCCATTTCACATCGGGGGGCGCTGAAGGAGCGTCCTTCTCCTTGTTATCGGCAGGTCGCCGTTGCAACTGATGTGACCGGGTTCGAGGTCCTGACAATCGCCGTGCGACTCACTATGTCACCGGAGTGTCCGGACCAGGCGCGAGAAAATCGAGCGACTGCGTCACAGCTCATGACGCACTCGAGAGAGCGCTAAGTAACTTATCCCCTCGCGATGCTCACAGCACGCCGAGTGCAAGACCCGCGGCCAGCGTCTGACCCAACTCGGCGCATCTGTGGCGATCTGTTTCGCTCAGGTCGCCTTTGACGATCAGCGGCTCGGCGCAGCGTTTCCAGCGATAGCCCAGCGCGATGCGTTCGATGGAGCTGACAGCGCCCGTGCCATCGTTGCCGGCGCTGACGAAGATGGCGTAGGGCAGGGCATCGACGCGCCCCTGCACCGGGTAGAACGTGCGATCGAAAAAATCCTTGATCGCGCCGGCCATGTAGCCGAAGTGCTCGGGCGTGCCGATCAGCAATCCATGCGCCCAGAGCAGATCGTCGACACCTGCTTCGAGCGCCGGCAGAGCGCGCAGTTCGACGTCCTCGCCCGCATCGGCCACGCCTTGCTTCACCGCTTCGACCATCGCATGCGTGCGGCCGCCGGCGTGGCCGGCGTAGATCAACAGCAGGTGAGGGCGAGTTGAGGACGGCATCGGGGAACACATCTGTTACAGTTCTTGGTCACCGTAACTCGTTTCACGGGAGTTCCGAATGTATACCGTTTCGCGACCGGTCCGGTCGCTCTCAGTGCTGCTGATTTCAGCGGCAATGCTCACCGCCTTGGGCTGCAAGCCCAAGGAGCCGAAGCCGGTGCCGACGCCTGAAACAGCCGCCAATCCGATCAGGGAAGAGGCGAAGAGCGCTTCCTCGCAGATCGCCGCCGATTATCTGCGCGATCAGATAACAAAGATTTCATCGGATGAATTCGAAGGCCGCGCGCCCGCGACGCCTGGCGACGTGAAGGCTCGTCAGTACATCGCGGACCAGTTGCAGCAGATCGGCTTCGCGCCGGGCGGCGCCGATGGCAGCTATCAGCAATCGTTCGACGTGGTCGGCGTCACCGCCCAGATGCCGAAGCAGTGGTCCTTCAAGAAGGACGGCAAGACCGTGTCGTTCAAGTGGTGGGATCAATACATCGCCGGCAGCGGCGTGCAGTCCGAGAAGGGCTCGGTCAAGAACGCCGAAGTGGTGTTCGTCGGCTACGGCATCCAGGCGCCCGAGTTCGGCTGGGACGATTTCAAAGGCCAGGACCTGAAGGGCAAAGTGTTGTTGATGCTGAACAACGATCCGGATTGGGATCCGCAGCTGTTCGGCGGCGACACGCGCTTGTACTACGGCCGCTGGAGCTACAAGTACGAGAGCGCCGCGCGCCAGGGTGCGGCCGGCGCAATCATCATTCACACCACGCCGTCGGCGGGCTATCCGTTCCAGGTCGTGCAGAGCTCATGGTCCGGCGAGCAAGTCGAATTGCCGGCCGCCGATGAGCCGCGCATTCAAGTCAAAGGCTGGCTCACCGAAGAAGCGTCGCGCGAGCTGACGAAGCTCGCCGGGCAGGATCTGGATCAGCTGGTGCAAGCGGCGAAATCCAAGGATTTCAAGCCGGTTTCGCTCGGCGTCACCACCTCGTTCGACTTCAAGAACAAGTTGAACCGCTCCAGCACCGCCAATGTATACGGCGTGCTCAAGGGCAGCGATCCGCAGCTCAGCGACGAGTATGTGATCTACACCGCGCATCACGATCACCTCGGTGTCGGCGAGCCCGATGCGGAAGGCGACAAGATCTTCAACGGCGCGATGGACAACGCGTCCGGCGTGGCGCAGGTGCTCGCGATCGGCAAAGCCTTCAAGGCGCTGCCGCAGCCGCCGAAGCGCTCCATCATGCTGTTGATGGTCGCTGCCGAAGAGCAGGGCCTGCTGGGCTCGAAGTATTACGCCGAGCATCCGACCGTGCCGCCGGCCAGGATCGTCGCGAACATCAACATCGATGGCGGCAACATCCTCGGTCGCGCCAAGGACATCGTGTTCGTCGGCAAGGGCAAATCCACCATCGACGACTACGTGAACGCCATCGCCAAGGTGCAGGACCGGGTCGTGACGCCCGATCAATTCCCGGATCGCGGCTTCTTCTACCGCTCCGACCAGTTCAATTTCGCGAAGATCGGCGTGCCTGCGCTGTATCTCGATACCGGCACCAAGTTCGTCGGCAAGCCCGAGGGCTGGGGCAAGGAACAGCACGCGGAGTTCGAAGAGCACCATTATCACCAGCAGTCGGACGAGATCTCCGACAGCTGGAACTACGACGGCATGATCGAAGATGCGCAGCTGCTGTTCTACGTTGGCGACAACGTGGCGAACGCTGCGGAGGCGGATCTGCCGAAGTGGCTGCCGGGAGATGAGTTCGAAGCGGCGCGCAAGGCGTCGCAGGCGCAGCTCAGCACCAAGGCCGAATAAACATTTCCTGGATCGGTCGAATCGGGGCTCGTCGATGCACAGTCGACGGGCCCTTTCTTTTAGCCTGAATCCCGCACCAGCCGGCTGTCGGTCCAGTTGTCGGGCCAGCGCTTCACCGGCATGTCCGTGATGGCCAGTCGGATCAGCTCGGCCATCGACGTCCTCGCGCGCTCCGTGTCTTTCGCTTCGATGGCCTCGAACACGCGCCAGTGTTCGGGCAAGGGATCGCGCTTCAGGGCGTGCTCGCGTTGTTTGAATTCCGTGAGCGCATGCACGGCCGCCGCCACGCCATTTGTCAGCGAAATGATGAAGGGATTGCGAGTGGCGCGCAGCAGCTCGGAGTGGAAATCGCGGTCGGCGATGCGGCCTGCTTCGACGTTCACCGTATGCAGGCCCATGCGCTCGAGCGCGTTGCGCATCACTTCGAGATTCTCGTCGTTGCGACGGGCGGCGGCGATCGCGGCCGCTTCGGGCTCGATGATGGTGCGCAGTTCAAACAATCCTTGCAGCACCTCCAGCTCGGGCTCGCCTGCGAACACCCAGGCCAGCACATCCGGATCCAACAAATGCCATTGCTCGACCGCACTTACGCGCGTGCCGGTGCGAGTTCGACTCTGCACCAGCCCTTTCGCGGCGAGCATGCGCACGGCTTCTCGATACGCAGAGCGAGAAACTTTCAATTGACCGCTCGCTTCGATCTCGCCGGCGAGCACGTGGCCCGGACGATAGCGGCCGGACACGATGCGCAGACCCAGATCGCGCGCAATGGAGCTGTGCAGGCGCAGTTCTTTGCGATTTTTCCGCTCGCCACCGGCGGTAACTTGTTCGGGCTTGATAACGGGCATCGGCGCCTTCTGGACATCGCGCATGCGACCGGAGGGATTGTCCGGGTGCGCCGCCGCGATCACAAGCGAATGCGTGGATGAGGCTTCCTCTGGAGCCCGTGCGATATCGTAAGCACATGTTCTAATGGGAATTTTAATAAAATTCTGGCTCTGGGGCGGCGCTCGGCCCGGGCCACATAGAAATCGCAATCTTGATTTGTCCGACATTTTGCAGATAGCATTTGTCTGAGAAATCAACTTGAGCCGTCACAGACGGCAGCTTTGGGGGGATAGCATCGTGGCGAAGCTAGTCATTCGTTCGGCGTCCGCTATGGCGGCGCTTTCCTTGTCGATGGGCGCATTCGCGCAACAAACGACGACACCGCAAACGACCGAGCTCGAAGAGGTCATCGTCAGCGGCGTGCGCGAAAGCTTGGTGCAGGGCCTGGAGAACAAGCGCAATTCAACGCAGGTCGTGGAATCCATCGTCGCCGAGGACATCGGCAAACTGCCTGACAACAACGTTGTCGAAGCGCTGCAGCGTATTTCGGGCATCCAGATCACCGATCGCGGCGGCGGCGAAGCCGAAGGTATCGTGATCCGCGGCCTCAACGACGTGACCACGACCTGGAACGGTCGCAATGTATTCACGGCCCAGGGCCGCCCCGCTTCGGCGCGTCAGGTGGCGCTGCAGGACATTCCCGCGAACCTGATCGGCAAGATCGACGTGTACAAGACCCGCGCTGCCGACCAGCTCGAAACCGGTCTGGCGGGTCAGATCGACGTGACCACTCGCCGGCCGTTCGACTTCGACGGCCTGGAAGTTTCTTTGAACGCGCGCTCCACGTACCAGGAGCAGCGCGAGGACATCGATCCGAACGCCAGCTTGCTGATTGCCAACAGCTGGGACGTCGGCGAAGGCAGGTTCGGCGTGATGGCGAACGCCAGCTACTCGCGCGTGCGTTATCGCGATCAGAACGTGACCGCCGGTGCGCTGGTGCCGTTCGCGACCGCTGACAATCCGCCGCTCGGGGCAGGCGTGGCCAACGACACCTGTCCCGACGATGGCGATCCCTACAATCCGAACTGGACGCCGCTCGAGCGCATCTTCAACACCAACTGCCGCGTTCCGGAAAATCCGATCTGGCAGGCGGGTACCGACGAAGGTCTGCCGACCGCGCCGGGCTCGACGCTCTCGTTCAACGGCGTCGAGTATCCCTATCTGCTCGGCCGCGACGCGCTGATCGCCAACGATTTTCAGGGCGATCGCGAGCGTCCGGCTGCAACGCTCGCCCTGCAGTGGGCGCCGAACGACACCTCCGAGTACACCTTCGAAGCCTTCTATCAGGGCTATAGCGAGGAGATGTTCAACAATCTGCACTTCACGTTCGTCGATTGGTGGGGCTCGCTCGGTCCGGATCCCGCTTCCACGTTCACGCTCTATCCGGGCACGAACATGATCAAGACGCGCACCGTCGGCGACCCGTTCGGCTTCAACAGCGGTGACGCCACCAAGCAGGACACCGACACGTTCGTGTATGCGTTGAACGGCAAGTGGCAGATCACCGATCGCTTCGCGCTGATGGCCGATCTGTCCATGCAGGACAGCGAGTTCAACAATCGGTTCATCGCCGTGCGCACCGAGCGCGTGCCCGGTGCCATCGCAGTCGATTTCAATGCGGGCAACGGCATTCCGTCCTGGCACTTCGACAACGACGCCGAAATGCTCGATCCGAACGACTGGACCGTCGGCAACCTGTTCCAGAACCGCAACCGTCAGAAGGGCGACGCCCAGACGGCGCAGGTCGACGGCGATTATCAGCTGGGCGATGGCTTGTTCCGTCTGCTGAGCTTCGGCGTGCGCTATGACGACCGCTCCGCCGAGTCGTACAGCCCGGTTGCGTTCCCCGAGCCGTTCCTGGGTCGAAACATGTCAACCCTGCCCTCGGGGATGATTTACACCAACAGCGGCTTCTTCGATGGCGAAGGCGACATTCCGACGGCTTGGGCGGTCGTGAACGGCTATTACCTGAACGATCATGTCGCCGAAGTGCGGTCGATGTTCGGCGTGGACCCCGCGGGTCCGGAGCTGCGCCGCGGCTTCGAGGTCGACGAAAAAACTTCGAGCGCTTATATCCAGACCGACATCGAAGTCGGCAAGTTGCAGGGTCAATTCGGCCTGCGTTACGTGTCCGTGGACACGGACATGCAATTCACCAACGTCCTCAACGGCGCGCAGTCCGCGGCGAGCAAGAGCGACAGTGAGTTGCTGCCGTCGTTCACGCTGCGGTATGCGGTGACCGATGACATCAATGTGCGCTTCAACTATGGCGAGACCCTGCGCCGGCCGAACTTCTTCGACCTGGACTCGAACTTCTCGCTCACCGGCGATCTGACCGATGTGGGCTATGGCACGGGCCTGGGTGGCAATCCGGATCTCGAGGCGACCCACGCCAAGAACTACGATCTGACCGCCGAGTGGTACTTCGCCACCGACAGCGCCGTGTACGCCACGCTGTTCCGTCGTGACATCGACGGCCTGGTGGTGCCGCTCACCCGCCGCCTCACGATTCCCAACGACAACTACAACACCCAATCGTTCGTGGTCACGCAGCCGGTGAATGCGTCCGACGGCAAGCTCGAAGGCATCGAGCTGGGCTTCGTGTACTTCCCGGATTACCTGCCGGGGGTGCTGCAGGGCCTGGGCCTCACCGGCAGCTTCACCAAGCTCGACTCCGAGCAGACCATTCCGCTCACCAATGCGGAAGGCGAGATCGTCGGCACCGAGCAGTCCGAGTTCTTCGGCGTGTCCGATACTTCGTACAACCTCACGTTGGCGTATGACCGTGCCGGCGTCGGCGCGCGTCTGTCCTATGTCTGGCGCGACGATTTCTTGAACAACAACGAAGCGCGTCTGTTCGCCAACCCGATCGGCATCTGGCGCAAGTCCGAGGCCAGCCTGGATCTGCAGTTGTCCTATAACATCACCGATGACCTGGCGGTGTCGTTCGACGCGGTGAACCTCACCGAAGAGATGCAGCAGGCGTACTACCACTTCGGCTCGGCCGGCAACCCGGCACAGACGAACTTCCAGAACCTGCTGCTCAGCCGTTCGTACGCCATCGGCGTGCGCTGGCGCTTGTAAGAGCCCCTCAGGAGCGGCGCCGTTCGTGCGCCGCTCCTTCTTCGCTCGCCTCTCCCGCGGGATTCCCACGGCCGCGCTTCTTCGTCGCACGACCTTTCGGTCGCGTTAAGATCCTGCCTTCATGCCGCCGCCTGGCGGCCGCCACGAGACAGGTAGGGTCATGTCATTCGATTCCAAACGGGTGAGCTCGCGACTGGCGGTTGCGCTGGCCGCATTCGTCGCGACCGTCGCCGCGCCGGTCCAAGCCAAGACAGTCAAGCCGCCGTTGCATGGCCAACATTGGGTCGCCGTCACCGGCAAGCCGCTCGCCGCCACGGCGGGCGCGCGGATCTTCATGCAGGGAGGCAATGCAGTCGACGCGGCGTGCGCGATGATCGCTGCCACTTCCACGATGTGGGACACGCTGGGCTGGGGCGGCGAAACTCAAGCCCTGATCTACAACCCGCATACTCGCAAAGTCATCGGCGTGAATGCGCTCGGTGTTGCGCCGACCGGCGCCACGCCGGAGTTCTATCGATCCAAAGGTTACGACTATCCGCCGGAGTTCGGCCCGCTTGCCGCAGTTACGCCGGGCACGCCGGGCGGCATCATGGTGATGCTCGCGGAGTACGGGAAACTCAGCCTCGCCGACGTACTCGCGCCTGCCATCGAAATGGCCGACGGCTATCCCATCGAAGCGCAGACCGCCGACCTGATCGAGAAGTGGAAGGACGAACTGCGCAAGTGGCCCGAGTCGCGCCGCACGTTCCTGATGCACGAAGGCAAGGATGGCAAGCCGCTGCCCGGCTATTCGCGCGTCGGTCCGGAAGCGGGTGAAATCTTCCGTCAACCGGATCTCGCCGCGACCTTGCGCAAGCTGGTCGATGAGGAAGCGAAGGCGCGCAAGGCCGGCAAGAATCGCAAGCAGGCCATCATGGCGGCTTACGACCGCTTCTATAAAGGCGACATCGCGAAAGAATTTTCGCGCGGCTCACAGGAGCTCGGCGGCTTGCATACACCCGAAGACCTCGCCAACTGGCAGCCGTATCTCGAAGAGCCGGTGAGCGTCAACTACAAGGGCATCGAGGTCTACAAGCTCACGCACTGGGTGCAGGGCCCGGCGATGCTGCAGGCTCTGAACATCCTCGAGAACTTCGACCTGAAGTCGATGGGTTACAACAGCACGCGCTACATCCACACGCTGTATCAGACCATGAGCCTGGCGTTCGCCGATCGCGATTTCTATTACGGCGACCCGCGCTTTCCGCCCGAAGAGCCGATCAAAGGCTTGCTCTCGAAGGACTATGCGCGTGAGCGCGCCAAGCTGATCAAAGAAGATCGCAACGATCCGGATATCCGCCCCGGCGATCCGTATCCCTTCCAGGGCGCGACCAATCCGTTCAAGGCGCAGCTCGACGCGTGGCGCACGGTCAAACCCGGCAAGGACAAGTCCAAGCCGAATCAGTGGAGCCCGACGGCGCTCGCCGAGTTCGACCGCACGTTCCGGCTCGGCACCACCAGCGTCGAGACCGTCGACAAGGAAGGTTGGGTCGTGTCCGTGACGCCGAGCGGAGGCTGGTTGCCTGCGACCATCGCGGGCAAGACCGGCATCGGCATGAGCCAACGCATGCAGAGTTTCGTGCTCGATCCCGCCGACAATCCGTTCAACGTCGTCGCGCCCGGCAAGCGTCCGCGCGCGACGCTGACGCCTTCGATGGCATTGAAGGATGGCAAGCCGTATCTCGCCTTCGCCGTGCAAGGCGGCGACACGCAGGAACAGAACCTGCTGCAGTTCTTCTTGAACGTGGTCGAGTTCGGCATGACGCCGCAGGAAGCGGCCGAAGGCGCCAACATCACCACGTATCAGCTGCGCGATTCCTTCGGCTCGCACGAGTCCATTCCCGGCCGGCTGACGCTGGCCGAATCGGTGCCGGCCTGGGTGCGCAACGAGCTCACCAAGAAAGGTTACAAATTGGAATTTTCGGCAAACAATTCCGGGCCGATCACCGCCATTCAGATCGACGCCAAGCACGGTACGTTCTGGGGCGCGGCCGCCTATCACGGCGAGGACTACGGCATCGCCTGGTAACATTTGAGGCGGCGGCTCGCAGTTTGGGCGGGCCGCTGCACCTCGACGGGGCAGCCGTTGATTGAAGGCGATCACATCTTCGATTCGACCGGCCGAGCCATTGACGTTGCTCATCATTTCTGTGACAAAGCCCCGCGCGATCGCGCGCGCACAGCTGATATTCAGCCGCTCTTGTCGCAACAACTAAGAAGGCATGCAGCCCACCGCCACGTCACTGGTCCCGCACGAAACACCGACTGTCAGTTACGACACCGCAGGGAGCACCGAAACCGCACGCATGCTCCGTACGCTGATCGGCAACCTCGACGGGATGGTGTATCGCTGCCGTGACGATGCCGAATGGACCATGGAGTTCGTCAGCGAGGGCGTGCGGCGGCTGACCGGTTACGACGCCTCCGATCTGTTGTTCAACAAGCGCGTTTCCTACGAGCAGATCACCTATCCCGACGACCGAGAGCGGGTTCGGACCGAGATGTACACCGGCCTGCGCGCTCAGGGCCGCTTCGATTGCGAATACCGCATCGTGCACGCGACCGGCGAGATCCGCTGGGTGTGGGAACGGGGCACCGGCATTTATGACATTCACGGCAAGCTGCAGGCCATCGAAGGCCTGATTCAGGACATCACGGTTCGCAAGGAGTCGAGCCAGGCGCTGCGCGAGGCCGAGCGGCGTTATTACAACTTGTTCGAGAACGCCATCGAAGGGATCTTTCGCACCACCACCGACGGCCAGTATCTGGACGCCAATCCGGCGCTGGCCCGGATCTATGGCTTCGACAGTCCCGCCGAGCTCATCGCTCAGCTGAAAGACATTCGCAACCAGCTGTACGTCGAGCCGTCGCGTCGCGAAGAGTTCATGGCGCTGGCGAAGTCGCGCGGCTCGGTCAGCGGCTTCGAATCGCAGGTGTATCGCAAGAGCGGCGAGGTCATCTGGATCTCCGAGAACGCGCGCGCCGTGTTCAACGAAGGCGGTCACGTCGTTTGTTACGAAGGCACGGTCGAGGACATCACCGAGCGCAAGCTCTATCAGGCCCGCATCGAACAGCAGGCCAACTTCGACACGCTCACCGGTCTAGCCAACCGTTCGCTGCTCCACGATCGATTGCAGCAAGGCATTCGATCCGCCGCGGCCTATGGCACTCGCCTGGCCGTCGTGTTCGTCGATCTGGATCGGTTCAAGTTCATCAACGACGGGCTGGGTCACCACGTCGGCGACGAGCTGCTGCGTGCGATGGCCGAGCGGCTGCGCTCGAGCGTGCGTGACGGCGACACCGTGGCGCGGTTGGGTGGCGATGAATTCGTGCTGCTCATCAACGGTCAGCGCGGGCCGGACGCGGTCGCGTTGCTGTTGGAGCGCATGCTCCACGCTATTGCCCAACCTTGGGCCAGTCCGCAGGGCGACTTCAACGTCACTTGCAGCATGGGCGTCGCGTTGTATCCGGACGATGGCGCCAGTGCCGAGACTTTGTTGAAGCATGCCGACCAGGCAATGTATCGCGCCAAGGAGAAGGGTCGGAACAATTTTCAGTTCTTTACGGCCGAGCTGAACGCGCTCATCACGGAACGGGTGGAGCTGGAGAACAAGCTGCGCCGCGCGCTGGAGCGTCAGCAGTTCTCGCTGCATTACCAGCCGCGCGTCGACATGCGGACGCGTCGGATCACGGGCGCGGAGGCTTTGATCCGTTGGCACATCTCGGACGAGGAAGCCACGCCGCCATCGCGGTTCATTCCCGTCGCGGAAGAAATCGGCTTGATCGTGCCGATCGGCAAGTGGGTGTTGCGCGCCGCCTGTGCTCAGAACAAGGCGTGGCAGGATGCGGGATTGCCGCCGTTCGTTGTGTCGGTGAACGTGTCAGTGCGACAGTTCCGACAGGACAATCTCGTGCAAACGATCGCCGAAGTGCTGCGCGAGACCGGGCTCGAAGCGCGCTATCTCGAAGTGGAGCTCACCGAAAGCGCGGTCATGCACGACGCCGATCAGTTCATCGCCATGCTCGGTGAGCTCAACGACCTCGGCGTGCAGATCGCGCTCGACGATTTCGGCACGGGCTATTCCAGCCTGAGCTATCTGAAACGCTTTCCCGTCGACCGGCTCAAGGTGGACCGCTCGTTCGTGCAGGACATCGGCCATGACCACGACGACGCGACCATCGTTCGAACCATCATCGCGCTCGGCCACAACCTGGGCCTGAAAGTCGTCGCCGAAGGCGTCGAGACCGAGCAGCAGATCGACTTCCTGCGCGCCAACGACTGCGACGAGCTGCAAGGCTACTACTTCGGCCGCCCGCTGCCGGGTGAGGAATTCCGGCGCGCGTTCCTGGGTTAACGCGCTGCGGCTTGCGCCGCCCCGTCGCGGTTGCTACCTTGGTACCAAGTTACCAAGGTACGAAGCATGGCCACCGTCACCCGCGTCCAGACCGGCGTTCGCCTGGAAGCCCGCCTGCTCAATGTGCTCAAGGCCCTGGCGGCCCTGAAGAACACCTCCCTGGGCGATCTTCTGGAGGGCATCGTGCTGCATGCCTTCGAGGGCGAGCAGGCCTTCAGCGCGCCGACCCTGGCGCAGATCGCCGAGCTGAAGAAGATCTATGGACTGGATCTGACCGCCGCCGATAGTCATCAATTGGTCGAGACCGAGCGCGCCGTGCGTGCGACGGCGAAGCGCCCGGCCGCGACCGGCAAACGTCGCAGTGGGAGGAATCGCTCATGAGTGCTCTACCGACGCTGACCAGCCCGCCGGATCCGACGATGCTCGCTTTCGAGAGTGGCTCGCTCGATCCGGCTCGGTTCAACCATCGGTTGCATCTGTCGCTGGCCTGGAGTTACCTGCAGCGCGACGGCTTTCCCGAAGGCGCGTTGCATTTTCGCCGGCACTTGCAGAACTACGTTGCCAAGGTCGGCGCGCAGAGCAAATATCACGAGACCATCACCTGGGCTTACCTGGTGCTGCTGAACGAGGAGCGGTGTCTGCGATCGCCGGCCGGGGAATCGTTCGATGCGATGATACAACGGCGGCCGGATCTGCTCGATCACCGGAACGGCCCGATCGCGCGGTGTTACAGCAAGTCGCAGCTCGATTCGCCCGAGGCGCGCCGCGTGTTCATGTTGCCGGCAACTTAGGAGAGGCATGTCATGAGCTCATTTGTCGGCGCCGTCGATCAAGGCACGACCAGCACGCGCTTCATGGTGTTCGATCAGGCCGGCAACATCGTCGCCAGTGCTCAACAGGAACATCCGCAGATCTTTCCGCAGCCCGGTTGGGTCGAACACTCGCCCATCGATATCGCTCGCAACACCGATGCAGTGATCGCCGAGGCGATGCGATCCGCGAGTCTCACTGCCAAGGATCTCGTCGCGATTGGCATCACCAATCAACGCGAAACGACGATGATCTGGGACCGCCGCACCGGCGAGCCGTTACACAATGCGCTGGTGTGGCAAGACACTCGCGTCGATCCGCTGGTCGCGTACTTCTCAGGGCAGGGCGGCAAGGATCGCTTTCGCGCGCTCACTGGGTTGCCGCTCGCGAGTTACTTCAGCGGCCTCAAGTTGAAATGGCTGCTGGATAACGTGCCGAACGCGCGGGCGCTCGCCGATGCGGGCGATCTGCTGTTCGGCACGATGGATACCTGGGTCTTGTGGAATCTGACCGGCGGCGCGAACGGCGGCCTGCATCTCACTGATGTGACCAATGCGAGCCGCACGCAGTTGATGGGATTGAGCTCGCTGCAATGGGAAGACCAGTTGCTGCGAACGTTTTCGATCCCACGCAGTGTGCTTCCGAAGATCGCGTCATCCAGCGAGGTGTATGGTCACGTCGCGGACGGGCCCCTCAAAGGCGTGCCCATCGCCGGCATTCTCGGCGATCAGCAGGCGGCACTGGTCGGGCAGACGTGCTTCGAGCCGGGCGAAGCCAAGAACACCTATGGCACCGGCTGCTTCCTGCTCATGAACACCGGCCACAAACCGGTGTCGTCCGCCGCCGGTCTCGTGACGACCGTCGCATATCAGCTTGGCAGGAATCCCGCATGCTTTGCGTTAGAAGGATCGATAGCGATCTCCGGTGCGCTGGTGCAGTGGCTGCGTGACAACTTGGGTCTGATCCACAACAGCGGCGAGATCGAAGCGCTCGCGGCGAGTGTGCAGGACAACGGCGACGTATACATCGTGCCGGCCTTCTCCGGGCTGTATGCCCCTCATTGGAAGGATCATGCGCGTGGCGTGATCACAGGCCTGACGCGATATGCGAATCGCGGGCACATCGCTCGCGCAGCGCTGGAGGCGACCGCTTATCAAACGCGCGATGTCGTCGCCGCGATGGAGCAGGACTCCCGCATTCAGTTGCAGGAGCTGCGTGTCGACGGCGGCATGGTCGTGAACGATCTGTTGATGCAGTTTCAATCGGACATTCTGGACGTGAGTGTGGTGCGACCGAAAGTGACCGAGACGACAGCCTTGGGCGCGGCCTATGCCGCTG
The DNA here is from genome assembly GCF_009932555.1 of Steroidobacter agaridevorans. GTDB lineage: Bacteria > Pseudomonadota > Gammaproteobacteria > Steroidobacterales > Steroidobacteraceae > Steroidobacter > Steroidobacter agaridevorans. The sequence goes on along the minus strand of NZ_BLJO01000010.1, from coordinate 216,723 downwards.
GCCTGGCAACGGGCTATTGGAAGAGCACGGACGATCTGCGCCGCAACTGGGGCGTGTCGCATACGTGGCAGCCGCGCATGAGCAAGGAAGATCGCGGGCATCTGTATTCATCCTGGCAAAAGGCTGTAACCCGCTCGTTCAACTGGGTGGAATGACATGTCGGCGGCCGAGCTTCCCATTTGGACGGCGGAAGAACGCGAAAGCTTCTTCGCCGCCATCGCGCGTCACCGTCGCGCGGCGTGGCAGGTGAGCGCGGTCGCTGCTGTCGGTATTGCGATCCTTGCTTTCGTCGTTGCGACGCTGACCTCGCCGCTCTTCTATGCGCTGATCGGGCTGCTGCTCGATGTGATCAATCTGTTCGTGCCGATGCCGGATCTGCTCGGCGGGGTCATGGAGACCCTGAGCTATATCAGCGATCACATCGAGACCCAGCCGGCCAGCAGTTGGCTCTACCTTGCACTCGTTGCCGCGCTGCCTGGTCTGGTTGCAGTGTTGCTCGTCCTGCTGACGTTGCGACGTATCGTGCGCGAGGCGGAGGTGAGTGGCGCGCAGGAATTAGCATTGCGCGCGCCGAATCCCAGCGTGCTTGCGGAGCAGCGGCTGGCGAACGTGGTCGCCGAAATGGCCATCGCCGCCAACATCAAAGTGCCGAAGGTGGCCATCGTCGACACGTCCGGCATCAACGCTGCGGTGTACGGCCCGAACGATGAATCGGTCACGGTGCTGGTCTCCACCGGACTGTTGGAAAAGCTGAATCGCTCGCAGATGCAGGCAGTCGCGGGCCATCTCATCGGGCTCATCGCTAACGGCGACGTGGTGCAAGGGATGCGCGTTGCTCAGACGCTGAGCCTGTTTGGCTTCGTCGCACGACTCAGCGACGGCATCGTCGATCCGCCCGCCTGGTCACGGTTGTGGCAAACGCTGCGAGAGGCTTTGAAGAAGGGCGCGTCGAGTGCGGACTCACGTCTGATTCTGGAGCTCACCAACCCCTTCGGCAGCGCGCAGAGTTCGCAGCCTTCCGGTGGCAACACTTCGGGCAAACTCACCTGGCGCGAATGGGTTCGCATGCCGCTGTACGGGCCGGTGGTCATCAGCGGCTTTTTCGGCGGGCTGGTCAGCAGCGTGTTCCTCGAGCCGCTGCTCGCCTTGATCTGGCGCCGTCGCAAATATCTCGCCGACGCAATCGCCGTGCAGCTCACTCGCGATCCTCAAGCTCTCAGTGACGCCCTCGGCCAACTTGGCAATGGCGGCGGCTTCCCCGCGTGGTGCTCTCACATGCTCGTCGCGGGCGGCGCCCGTCGCGGCGGACTGCTCAGTGGCTCGAGCCTGCCCATGTATCCGCCCCATGACAAACGCCTCAAGGCGCTGGCGCGCATGGGTGCGACAGTTACGTTGTCGCCGCCTCGTAGCATGCCCATATGGGTGAAGTTTCTCATCGCCGCGGCCGGCGTGCTGGTAGTCTCGCTGTTGAGCGTTGCGATCTACCTGTTGGTGATGATCTCGATCGCGCTGTCGGGGTTGTTCACGTTGTTGCCCACGGTCATCCTGCACGCTCTGCTGCGTTGAAGTCGGTTCGTTTCGTCACTTCAGGTCCGACCTATGTCCGTGATGATTTCGATGATCCTGCTTCGTGAGTCGTGCGAACTGCCTGCCTCGGCGATCGAGCGCGAGCTGCGGCAGCGCTACCCTGACCTCGGCGCGTCCTTGGAGTCCAATGAAGGGGGCGTTCCATCCTTCAAGCTGACGGAGGGTACGGTGATGCTCGCGCATATGCCGGCGCCCATTCCCTGGTCCGAGCTGGAAGGGCCGTGCGCGACCAGCCTCCTTTGGAAGGACGCCACCGAAGAGGTCCAGCGTCACGAATGTCACATCCTCGTGACGCTGCTGAGCGAGCAGAACGAAATCGAGCAGTCGACTCTGCTCACAAAAACGACCGCCGCCGTGCTGGCCGCCTGCGATGCTGCAATGGGCGTGTACTGGGGCAACGCGACCTTGGTCATTCCCAAACAGATCTTCCTCGATTTCGCCGAGCAGGTGCTGCCTCTCGGACCGCCGCTGGACATCTGGGTCGATTTTCGCGTGGGCTGGCAGACGAAGACGGTCAGCGGCGGCTTCACTCAAGGCATGGAAGCATTGGGTCACATGGAACTCGAAACACAGGAATCGCCCGAGAAACCCGGCGACCTGCGTGACCGCCTGCAAGGCGTGGCCCGCTATCTACTGCAGAACGGCCCCGTAATCCGCGACGGAGATACGATCGGTGAAGATGCGCGCGAGAAAATCCGCGTTATCTATTCCGACTCGGCCTTCGGGAATGACAAGCGCGTGATGCGGCTTCAGTATGAGGCGCAGGCGAAGCCTTGGTGGAAGCTCTGGTGAGCCTCACGCCCCCGGATCTTTCGGATTCCCCGACACGCCTTCGTTTCTGAGCCACTGCGTAAGCAGCTTGCACCGCTCTTCGGACACGCCGAGGCTGCGCAGGGCGTAATCGGTCATTTCCAGCGCCAGCTCGAGTTCGCCCATGACGGCGCGGTCCACGCCCTGGCGAATGAGATATTTCAGCTCCGAGGAGCTGTGAGTACGCACCACCACCGCGATCTTCGGATTCTTCGCACGGGCGAGCTCGAGGATGCGGCGGGCGTGGAAGCCATCGGGTGATGCAATCACCAGCAAGCGCGCATGTTCGATCTGGGCGAGATCGAGCACGCCATGAGCGGTGGCGTCGCCATATACCGCAGTGATCTTGTCTTCACGCAGTTGATCGACGACGCGACGGCTCATCTCGATGACGACGTATTCGAGCCCCTGCGCCTGCAACCCATGGCCGACGACACTGCCGACGCGGCCGTAACCGACGATCACCGCGTGATTGCGCAGATTGGAAACTTTGTGATCCGGCGGCAGCGCCGAATGCTTGCCCTCCTTGCGAGTGAAGAACGCGAGCAGCTTGGGCCGCTCGTTCACCCAACGCGCGATCGGCTCGATGGTCGCGAAGGCGAAGGGGTTCAAAGTGATCGACAGCAAGGCGCCGGCAAGAATCAGATCGCGGCCTTCGGGCGGCAGCAAGCCGAGCCCGACGCCCAGGCCGGCGAGAATGAACGAGAACTCACCGATCTGCGCCAGGCTGGCCGAAATCGTCAGCGCCGTGCGCACGGCGTAGCCGAACGCCAGCACGATGGCGAACGCGGCCACCGATTTGCCGATCAGAATGACGAACAACACCCCGAGCAGATCCAGCGGCTGACGCAGGATCACCATGGGGTCGAACAACATGCCGACCGACACGAAGAACATCACTGCGAACGCATCCTGCAGCGGCAGCGAATTCTCCGCTGCCTGATGGCTCAGGTCCGACTCGGCCAGCATCACGCCCGCGAAGAACGCACCGAGCGCGAAGGACACATCGAACAGCATGGCCGATCCGTAAGCGATGCCCAACGCAATCGCCAACACCGCCAACGTGAACAGCTCGCGAGAACCGGTTCGCGCAATCTGCGCCAGCAACCAGGGCACGACGCGTCGGCCACCGACCAGCATCAGCGCCACGAACATCGCGACCTTCAACGTCGTCAAACCGAGGCTCATGAGCAAGCTGGTTTCGCCGGCCGCATCGCCGGTGTGCGCGAGCGCGGGCAGGAACACCAACGCCAGCACCATGGCCAGGTCTTCGACGACCAGCCAGCCCACAGCGATACGACCCTGCTCGGTATCCAGCTCGTTGCGTTGTTCGAGCGCTCGTAACAACACCACAGTGCTGGCGACCGACAGCGCCAAACCGAACACGACGCCCGACGTCGTGCTCCAATCCCACAGACGCGCCAGCCCCAAGCCGATGACGGTCGCCACCGCGATCTGCACGACCGCGCCGGGCAACGCGATGTTGCGCACCTTGAGCAGCGTGCCGATGGAGAAGTGCAGGCCGACCCCGAACATCAGCAGGATCACGCCGATCTCCGCCAGCTGGCCCGCCAGACCCGCGTCGGCGACGAAGCCCGGCGTGAACGGGCCGATTGCAATTCCTGCGACCAGATAACCGACCAGCGGCGGCATGCGCAGCCTGGAGGCGAGGAACCCGAATCCCATGGCCAGCACGAAGCCCATGGCGATCAGGGCAATCAGCTCGGATTGATGATGCATGCGCTAGGGGTTACCTGGGGTCGATGGATGCGAGAGCGTTCAATAGTAACCGCTCCGCCCGACTCGTCGATCAGTTCTCTCGATGGAACGGACTAGCGAACCAGCTCCACGACCAGCTCCCGGCTGTCGGCCCGGCCTCGATCGTCTACCGTGCGCACCATGTAATGACCGGCACGTGACGGGTGCCAGCCGATCGCGATGCCGGGCGTGCCGGTACCGACGTAACTTTCATCGACGAACCAATGCAGGCGCCGCACTTCGCTATCCGCGTTGGCGGCCAGTGGAATCGTCTCGCTGCCGACGCGACCGCTGCGCACGGTGTAAGTCACAGCGATCACGGGGGATGTAATCTGCGGCGCGGTGCCGCTGGGAACATCCCGTTGGCAATCCGCCGGCGGCGGCGGGCGCCGACGAGGCATGCCGGCGTGGGCGAACAATTGCAGCAGGTCAGTGGGCCAGAATTCATAGACCTCGCTGCGTGTATGCGTCGGATCGTAAGGCGGACACGCCTGCTCGCCCGTTCGCGTATCGATCCACACGCGACGATGGATCTGACTCACGCGAATCGGTGACACGCCCGGGATATACCAAGTGCTTACGACCTGCGGACACTCCGAGTTGGGCAGGTCGCCCGAGGCGCTGCAGACCTCGACTCGTTCCATGCGCGGCGGCTGGCGATAAATCGGTTCGACCAGCTTCTCCTGAGCGGCGAGCGCGTCGAGCAGCCGGAAGAACAGCGGCGCCGCTGCTTCCACACCGACGAACGCGGGATTGCCGCGGCCGTCGAAGTTGCCGACCCACACGACCAGGACGTAAGGACCGAAGGTGCCGGCGGTCCAGGCATCGCGAAAACCCCACGATGTGCCGGTTTTCCACGCGGCCTGAACACCGCTGCGACGGCGCGCGAACGAATCTTCCGGCCGCGGCGCCGAGCGAAGCATGTCCAAGGTCATGAAGCTCGCTTCTTCGGACAGCATGCGAATGCCTTCGCTTTGCGGCTCGTCGGCAAGATAGCGCAGCGGAGCGAGGCGACCGCGATTCGCCAACATGGTGTACAGCGTCGCGGTTTCTTCCATCGTCACTTCGCCGCCGCCCAGTGTCAGCGCGAGGCCGTAGTGTTTCTCGCTTGCCATGCGGGTGACGCCGGCGCTGCGCAGGAATTGATAGAACGATGGCGTCGACAGCTGCGAGGCGAGCGTGAGCGCCGGCACGTTACGAGAACGGATCAACGCTTCACGCGCGGTGATCGGGCCGACGAAGCGGCCGTCGAAGTTTTCAGGATTGAACGGGCCGAAGGCGGTCGGCGTGTCCTTCAGCACCGTTTGCGGATGGATCACGCCCTGGTCGATGGCCAATGCGTAGATGAAAGGTTTCAGCGCCGAGCCGGGCGAGCGCTTGGCCAGCGTGCCGTTCACCTGGCCTTCGATCTTCGAGTCGAAGAAGTCGGCCGAGCCGATCATCGCGCGCACCGAGAGATCGCGATAGTCGACGAGCATCGCGGCGGCGTTGTGCATGCCGATGGGGCTGTGCTCGCGAACGTAGGTTGCGATGACGCGCTCGAGTGTTTTCTGTGTCCGGAGATCGAGCGTTGTGTTTACCGAATGAATCGATGCGGGTCGCGGCCGCTGCAGGATCGCGTTCGTGAAGTGAGGCGCGGCGAAGGGCAGGTCACGCAGCGAGGCGTAACGCAACGGCGTGGCGATGTAGTCTGCGGAGTGGGCTGCGTCGGGATGTTCTTCGACCCAACGGGAAAAAAGGCGCATGCGAGCTTCGCGGAGGTCGGCAGGCTCATCGAGCGAGGGTGCGCGCCGCGCGGGGGATTGTGGGATGAGGACGAGAGTCAGTGCTTCGGATAGCCCGAGTCGCTTCGCCGGCTTATCGAAATAGATCAGGCTCGCTGCACCGACGCCTTGGATGTTTCCTCCATAAGGCATCAGGTTCAGATGGGCTTCGAGGAGATCTCGCTTCGAGTAGCAGAGTTCCAATTGAAGCGCGCGGAAGATCTGCTGAAGTTTGCCGCTGATGGTTCGAGTGTTCAGCCCGTACATCAGACGGGCCAGCTGCATCGTGATCGTCGAGCCGCCTACTCGCGGGCCACCCGAGTAGCTGGAGACTGCGGCGCGGACCAACGATGCGGCATTGAAGCCCGGGTGCCAGTAGAAGTGCTGGTCTTCGTGGAGAAGCAGCGCTTCGATCAACTCGGGCGAGATGTCTTCGAGCGATGTCCAGAGGCGATACTGATGATCGCTCGCCAACGTCAGCCGCAGCAGCCGACCTTGCCGATCGAAGATAGCCGTCGAGGACGCGATCTTCTCCACCAGCGGCTCTCGCGGCCACAGCCGAACCGTGACGAGCGTCGCCGCTGCGACGACCGCCACGATTCCAGCAATGAGGACGAGCCGCCAGCGCATGTCAGCTGACTCCTAGCGCCCGCTGCGAGCCGCCGAGGCCGCTTTGCTTCATGGGCGCGACACCTCAAGCTTCCCAGACGCCGAGCGGCCGACGACGCTGCGGTCGTACATCGCCTCGCCATAGGCGGGCGGCGTGACATATGAGCCAACGTTCGTTGCTTTGATCCGATAAACGATCTCGGAAACGTCGCTGTTCGCGTTCGCATAGAACACGACGCGATCCTCACGCATGTCGGCGTACTGCAGCGACGCCGTCAGGTTGCCAACACAGATCTGGCATTGCCAGCCGTTATAAGCCTGCTCGTACTCGCCTTCTTCTTCGCCTTCGACCGCTTCAGCGAACGGCGTCTGCGCCGCGTCCGTCGGGACAACTAACTCGAAGCCGCCCGGCAGTAGATCGACCAGCGCGACGTTGGAATAGCCGCCTTCCTTCAGTCCTCGGAACTTCAGGTGCACATCGATCTGCTGACCCATGGTGATCGACGTGATCGGCTTGCCGCTGCTGTCCGTGTACTCACGCAGCACCTCCAGCCCCTGCTTGATCGCCTGCGTCGGCGGCTTGCGGTCGAAGCCGGACTGCTCGATCAAATAGTACGCATTGAGGCTCGTGTTGTTCGTGAACTTCAGCGCCGCGGCCTGATCCGTGAACTTCACTGTCGGGAACAAACCTTGCGGCAACGTTAGCGACCGCACGCTCTTGTTCTTCAACACCTCCGCAATCGCGAGATTGCGTTCCGCGCCTTCCGTCGCCGATGCGTATGCGTCCAGCGCGAGCAGCGTCGTGCCCGCCGACAGGGAATGGTAGTAGCCATCGGTGACGCGCTTCGCCATCGTCGTGAACACTTCGCTCGGCACGGTTTTCAACCGCTCCGGGAAGTGGCGCGAGATGATGAACAGCAACAACGCGTCCCGCGTCATCGGATCGTTGTACAACTCATCGACCGGTGCATCGAAGCGCGTGCCGGAGATCAAGCTCTCCGCATCGCGATCCTGGCGCATCAGATCCAGCGAAGCGGCCAGCCAAGCAGCAGTGAGATCTTTCTCCCACTGGCCGCGATAGCGCTCAGCAAGGCGCTTACGAGCAGCAGTAATTTCAGCCGCCATGCGCTGACCCTGGCGCGTCAGAAGATAGATCGCATACGCACCCTGCCTCTCATCGGTCAGATTGTTGCCATCCCGCTGGGCGACCTGGCGCAGATAGTTATTGCCATTCGCGACCAGGTCACCCGGCACCGCCTGCCCGCGCTCGCCGGCTTCGAGCAACAGATGCTGGGCATACAGCGAGACGAACTCGACGACGTCATTGCCGCCCGGCCACAGCTTGTACGCGCCGGTTTCGGTCTGACGCGAGCGCAGCTCGCCGATCAGCGAGGAAACATCGGAGCCATCGCGAGTCTTCACATAGCCGAACTCAGGTCGCGAAGTCAGCAGCACCGCCGGCATGGACATGCTGACGATCTGCTCCGTGCACGCATACGGGTAGTTCGAGAGATACGCGACAAAGCCATGCGCGAACTGCAGCGGCAGCATCGACGCACCGGTTTCAAGGGTGCGGTGATGCGGATACATCTGTCGCTCGACGCGGATCTCGCGCTCGCCCTTCTGCAGCACGCCCGCGCTCAACTGGGTCATGAACGGAGTCGCAGGGCGCACGCTGAGGTCGATCTTTCGCTTGCCGCTCGCATTGCCCGTCCGCGCGATGAAATTCAGGTTCGCGGGACCCGGCACATCTTTCGCTCGCAGGCGGAAGCGCACGGAGCCTTCGCGACCTTCGGCGATGCCGACTTCCTGTTTCGGCTCGCCAACGACTTCGAGCCCGGCGTCCGTTTCCAACGTCACGGCGATGGTGGCGCTCGCGCCCGAGCCTTCGACGTTATTGGACACGCCGACGCTCACATCGAACTCATCCCCCGGCGAAACCGTCGTCGGCGCGTTCGGTGACAACACGAAGTCGCCACGAACCAACGTGCGGCTCTCGTGCACGCCGACGCGATCGTCCGTTACGGCAACTGCCATCACACGCAGCGTGCCATTGAAGTAGTCCGGCACGGGGTACTTCAGCTCACGCGTCGTCGTATCCGCATCGACGATGCCCGACCAATACGCCACCGGCTTCTCGCCTTTCCGACGGAACGGATTGAGGTGCTTGCCGAGCAAGCCTTCCGCGTCGCCGCCCGGTGCGGCGGCCAGGCCGAGCTGGCGGAACTCGGGCAGGATCAGATCCAGAATCTGCGTCGTCGACACTTCGAGCGCGCGCTTCTGGAAGAAATAGCCGAGCGGATCGGGCGTCTTGTACGCAGCGACCTGCAGGATGCCTTCATCGACCGCGAACAACACCAGTCGCGACGGCCGCTCAGTGCGATATCGGAACGTCACATCCTGGCCCGGCTTCACCAGCGCAGGCGCTTCGATAGTGACGGGATTGCGCCGCGCGTCCACCGCGATGGAGAACGGCTGCACGCCGTAGGACATCGGGCTGGTGTAGATCTCGGACGAGCCCGTGTCGCGCACGAACGTGACCGAGACGTATGCATTGCCTTCCAGTCCCTCGGGCAACGCGATCGTCTGCACCGAGCTGGTCGTCGACGTCTTGAACCACTTCCACGCATACACACGCTCGCGCTCGATGGTGATCAAGCCGGCGCCTTCGTACGGAGCGCGAATCGAGACTTCCACTGCCTCGCCCGGGGCATAGTCGCGCTTCGACAAAGTCAGCTCGAGCTCGGCGTTCTTTTCCAACGTGCGTGTGACATTGCCTTCGCCTGCGACTTGATAGTCGAAGCGAGCGAGCTGCTGACCCGACGCGTCTTTCACCACGTAGGCAAAATTGCCCGGCGCGTCGGTGACGAGCTTCAGGGAATGACCGGCGGCTGGAATCGTCAGCGGCGTATCGCCGAGAGCAGTCTCCTTGCGACGCGACTCGTATTTATAAGTGCCGTTCGACTGGCGCATCAGCACCGAGACGAAGCGAGTTTCCAGTCGAGTCAGCACCAGGCCGCCGACGTCCGTGCGCTGAGCCTTCGGATCGATCGCGATCAGATTGACTGTGCGCTCGCCGTTACGAGACAGATAGCCCAACTCGCCATCCGGCTTGTAGCCGACGAGGTAAGGCATGTTGGACACGAGCTGCGCAGCCTCGGCCGTGACGCCGCGACCACCGTCCGCTTCAAAGCCTTGCGACACCAGATGCACTCGATACGTCGCCTTCGCGAACCGTTGCAGATTCAGCGACAGCGTCGTCTTGCCTTGGGCGTCCGTCGTCGCGTCTTCGAGCTGCTCGCTGAAGCCGTCGCGCGCGTATTGCGGATCGTGGAATCGGTAGTCCGGATAAGCGCGGAACGAAGGAATGCTCGGCGTAAGCGTCAGATTCGACACGATGCGTCGGTTCTCCGCCGGCGTGCCGAACAGGTTCTCCAATTGAATGTGAGCTTCCAGATCGTCCGGCGACACCCAGCCGTCCGCGGACGTGGCGGAGAACGTCGCTTTCATGCGCAGCCGATCCGGCTGGAAGTCACGCACTTGCACCGTCGTCGAGCCGATGAGATCGGCACTGTATTGGTCGCGCACGATGGACAGCGACAGCGTGTAAGTGCCGGTCGGCGATGTTTCTTTGGTCGGTTGCCGGATTTCGCCGAAGCCGGCCGGGCCAGGGCGGAAGGTCTCGCGGCGGATCACGGTGCCTTGTGGGTCGGTAACTTCCAGGCGCAGCGGCACGTCGGACATGCGGCCGGTCCACTCCTGATTGCGAACCAGCGCGCCAGCGTGAATCTCTTCACCCGGCCGGTAGATGCCGCGGTCCGAGAAGATATAAGCCGACAACGCAGTCCGTTCGGCGGCGCTCTCGACGCCACCAATATCGAAGCGCGACAGATCGAGCGAGCGACCGCGCTGATCGAGTGGCAGGAACGAGCTGTCGCCGCCGCGACGCGCGAGATACAGCACCGGCGACTTCTCGCGCTGGAAGCTTCGCAACTCGGGGAAGCGCACATGACCGTCGCCGTCGCTGGTCTCGGTGAGCACGGGCAAGCCGTTGCGACCGATGATTTCTACCGATGCCCCGGCAATCGGCGCGCCAGTCGCGATGGACTGTACGAACACGTCCTGCGAACCGTCGACCGAGCGTTTGACGACCAAGCCAAGATCGGTGACGACGATGACGCGAGCATCTGCCAGCTGCGCGCCGAGAGTTTGATTCCAAGCTTCGGGCGCGTAACTCAACGGCTGATCGTTGTCCGGATTCCACGCTTGCACGCGGAACAGGAACACACCGCGCCGGTCGCCCGCGTCGTCGAGATATTTGCCGAGGTCGACCGCTTCGTACTGCGCTTTGCCTGGATCGCCCGTTTCCAGACGAATGACGTCATAGAAGCGCTCGGTGATATTGGCGGACTCGAACGCCCAGTTGTTGAACTGCGGGGTGCCGAAGCTGCCGCTGGTCTGCGTCACCAGATGTTGCAGCTGACGGGGCAGCAGCCGACCGATCTCGACGCGAACGGCCGGAATATTGCGAGCAAACAAGCTCACGGTCTTCTCGCCCGACATCGACAGCAAAGAGCCCTGGTGCAGGATGCTCAGCTCACGCGGGAACTCCGGCACTTGCATGATGCGTTCGACACTGTCGCCGAGCACATAGCCGCCGAATGACTTCAGGCCCGAGTCGATCCTGATATACAGATATCGGCCCGGCTTGGCTTGATAGCGCAGGCTGTGCAGCTCGTAGTGCTCCTGCTCGCCCGGGATCTGTTCCAGCTTCAGTGCGTTCTGCGCTGTCAGCACTTCCGGGCGGAACGTCGTGTCGGTCCACGGATAAGGCTGGCCCGCTCGGCCGCGGCCGAATTGATCCTGGAGCTTCGGGTCCGGATGTTTCTCCGGCAGCAGCCACACGTGCACCTTCGGAGGCACATCCTTTTCCAGCACCGAGAACGATGTGTTGATCAGCAGCACCTGATCGGGCTCGTTGCGCTCATCGCGCACGATGTCGAGCGCCAGGTTGGAAATCTTCAGGCTGTTGAGCCCCGGCACTTCGACACTGGCGGTCAACGTGTCTTTGGATTCGTTGCCACCGCGCGCGGCGCGCGTGCCGGGCTCGATGGTGATTTGCAGGCGGCCGGCTTTGGGCGGCACTTCCAACTGCGCGGAATGCACGAAGGCGTTCAACTTCAACTTGTCGTAGATGACGGTAAAGGCCGGCGCGCTCAGTTCCTTCTCGATGGTGTCCGTCACCTTGTTGAACATCTTCAGCTTCACCCGCTTCTCGAAGCTCTCGGGATCGACCGGATGGGTGAAGTTGATGCTGGCGACGACTTTCTTGTTGCCCGCGACCACCGGGTCTTGATGGAACTCGGTGTTGGCCAGCTTGGCGGCGAACGCCGGCGTCTGGAACGTGAACTCATACTCCTTGAGCGTGACGTGCGAGGCCGCGAAGTTCTTCTTCGACAGCTCGACGTTGTATTGCTGGCCGATGGGCCAGTCGGCAGCCGGCTGAAAGCGCAGCGTGCGATCGTCGTCCCACGACCACTGGCCCGCCACCGCCGGGCTGATATCGATGCCGGCTTGCTTCGGGTCGACAGGATGGCCGGCGCGCTCCAGCGTCGCGGTCGATGCAGAGAAGGTCACGACCAGGGGATTCGGCGGACCCGGCGGCTCGCAGGCATAGCAGGTCAGGCCGGGGGCGCTGATGGCGAACTCGGTCAGCACCGGTTGCGGACGATTCTTGTACCAGTGCCAGCCGTACCAGGCTCCGGCGATCAGCACTGCAAGCCCCGCTGCCACCAAGGCGGCGCCTTTCGGGTTCGCTCGCGCCGATGCGTTGAGGCGGCCGGCGCCTTGGCGGACCGCGCCGCTGGAAGCGGCGAACCACCCCGGCGGCCGCCAGTTCAGTTCACCGAAGATCGTCCGTAAAGCGGCACGAAACCGTTCCATCGAGGCAACCCCATTGCGAGACAGACTTGAGCCAGAATCGGCCAGATCGCGGCCTTAGCCGGCATGTTGGGCGGCGATTCTGCCCGAACACGGACAGGAATGTGGCAAAGCCGTGGCGGCCGCGGGACAATGCCACCCCGTCGGCCTCGGCCGGCAACCGCCCGGATCGATCCCATGAGCGAGTACACCGCGACCATCTATTGGCAGCGCCTCGGCGCCGTATTCACTGACCAGAAGTATTCCCGGGCGCACGAGTGGCGGTTCGATGGCGGCGTGACCGTGCCGGGCTCGAGCTCGCCCCATGTGGTCCGCGTACCGCTGTCCGATCCGAGCGCAGTCGATCCGGAGGAAGCGTTCGTCGCCTCTTTATCCAGCTGCCACATGCTGTTTTTCCTGTCATTTGCGGCAGCCAGGGGCTTCGTTGTGGACACCTACGAGGACCCGGCCATCGGCGTCATGGCCAAGAACGAGGCCGGCAAAATGGCCATGACGGTCGTTACCCTGCGGCCCAAGGTGGTGTTTGCCGGCAAGCAGCCCACGGCCGAGCAGCTGAACGAGCTGCATCACCGCTCGCACGATGAATGTTTCATCGCTTCGTCGGTCAAAACCGACGTACGTTGCGAGCCGGTTGCGTAAATCCGTCCGCCGCGTAGCATTCGCCGTTCGCCTGTCGGCCGGTAAAAGTCACGCCTTTTACCGGGGCGTTGTCGAAAGGGCCTCGGCCGCTTTCGACCGTCGAATCAGACCGGCCGTTGGCCATCGACCATAGAAAATTCCAGGGTTTCGCCTGCATGAACAAGATTCGCGCGCTTTTGCCTGCCCGGCGGCTGATCGTCGGCTGTGCCTTGCTCCTGCCGTTGCTGGCCGCCTGTGGCGGCGGCGAACAGGCGGTGTGCGTGGAAAAAGAGCAGCCCTATCTGGCGTCCCGTAACAATCCGACGCTAAAAGTGCCCGACGGCATGACCCAGCCGAACCGGGCCGAGGCCCTGACGATTCCGGAGCCCACCGCCGGTCGGCATACCGGCAGCGGTTGCCTGGATGAGCCGCCGTCTTATTTCCGCTCCACCGGCACCACGGCGCGTTCGCCCGAAGAAGTGGTCGCGAGCTGGGCCCAGGCTTGGGCAAACCGCGAAGCGGATGCGGTTGTTGCGCTTTATTCTGGCAGCTTCACCGCGCCGACGGAGTCGGCGGGGAGTGCAGCCTGGCTGGAGCAGCGTCGTGAGCAGGTGGCCACCGGCCCGGTGCCCGATCCAGTCGTCGAAGGCCTGCGCGTCGAACCCGACGGGTCCGACAAGCGCATCGTGCGGTTCGTGCAGAAGTTCGGCACCAATTCGTTGCGCAAGGAGTTGACCCTGGTGCGCGAGGGCGCTTCGTGGCGCATCGTCGCCGAGAAGGTGGCCGAGGTTAAGTAAGCGAGGATTTTCATGGCGCAGACTTCTGCGATTCGTTCGGCGGTGCCGTTGCGCCTCGGCGCCGTCCGTGAGGCGATCGTCGATCGCCTCGAGCGTGTGCTCGGCAAGTCCACCGAGAACGCGACCCGCCGAGATATCTACGACGCGCTGTCCATTGCCGTCCGTGAAGAACTTACCGAGCGGTGGATCGCCACCGGCCAACGGGTGGCGCGCGCCCGCGTGAAGCGGATCTGTTATCTGTCGATGGAGTTCCTGCTCGGTCGCAGCCTGATCAATGCGCTGTCTTCGTTCGAAGATGAGCTGCTCACCGAAGTGCGCGAGACCGTCGAGTCGCTCGGCCACGATCTCGATCACATCGCCGCCGAGGAAGAAGATCCCGGCCTCGGCAACGGCGGTCTCGGTCGTCTCGCCGCGTGTTTTCTCGATTCGCTCGCCACGCTCGGTTATGCGGCCACCGGTTATGGCATTCGCTATGACTACGGCATCTTTACGCAGGTCATCGAGAAAGACGGCGCGCAGCGCGAAGTCGCCAGCTCCTGGCTGGGCTTTCATTATTTCTGGGAGACCGGGCAGGGCGGCATCCGCCATCGCGTGCGCTTCGGCGGCCAGTGTCGCGCCACTCGCGACGATCACGGCCGGGTGCGTTACGAGTGGGTCGATACGCAGGATGTCTGGGCGGTCGGTTATGACCTGCTGATTCCGGGCAACCGCAGTCCCACGGTCAACCATTTGCGGCTGTGGTCGGGACGCGCGATCACGCCGTTCCGCATCGAAGCTTTCAATCACGGCAACTACGCGGCCGCAGTCGCCGAACAGGTCGACGCGAAGAATCTCACGCGCGTGCTGTACCCGGACGACTCGACCCCGCAAGGCAAGGAGCTGCGCTTCAAGCAGCAGTACTTCTTCGTCAGCGCCTCGTTGCAGGACCTGCTCGGTCAGCACATGGCCGAGCGCCGGCCGCTGAAGGATTTGTCGAATGCCATCGCCGTGCAGCTCAACGACACGCATCCGGCGCTGACCGTCGTCGAGCTGATGCGCTTGCTGGTCGATACATACGATATGGAGTGGGCCGCCGCTTGGAAGATCACGCGGGAAGTGTGCAGCTACACGAATCACACTTTGCTGCCGGAAGCGTTGGAGACCTGGCCGGTGTCGTTCTTCGAGCGCCTGCTGCCGCGTCACTTGCAGATCGTTTATCAGATCAATCGCGACTTCCTCGAAGAAGTCAGCGCGAAGTTCCCGCAGGATCTGGATCGGCGGCGTCGCATGTCGCTCATCAACGAGGATGGCGATCGTCGCGTGCGCATGGCATATCTCTCGGTCGTCGGCAGCCATCGTGTGAACGGCGTCGCGAAGCTGCATTCGCGGCTGATGCGCGAGACCATTTTCAGCGATTTCGCGCAGCTCTGGCCGGAGCGCTTCACCAACGTAACCAACGGCATCGCCGTGCGCCGCTGGTTGAAGCAGGCCAATCCGTTGTTGTCCGCGTTGCTGACCGAGAAGCTCGGCCCGGCATGGGAGAACGATCTGGAAGATCTCGAGCGTTTGAAGTGGGCCGCGGACGATGCCGACTTCCGCCATCGGTTCCGCGAGATCAAGCGCGCCAACAAGGAGCGGCTGGCGAAAACCATTCATCAGCTGCTCGGCGTGACGGTGAGCGTCGACGCTATGTTCGACGTCCAGGTCAAGCGCATTCACGAGTACAAGCGGCAGCTGCTGAACCTGCTGCACGTCGTCGCGCGTTATCAGCGCCTGCTCGACAACCCGGACGATCCGATGCCGAAGCGCGTCGTGATGTTCGCCGGCAAGGCGGCGCCCGGTTATCACATGGCGAAAGCCATCATCAAGCTGATCAACAACATCGCGCACGTCATCAACAACGACGCGCGCATCGGCGACAAGCTGAAGGTCTGTTTCCTGCCGGATTACGACGTAACCCTGGCCCAGGAGATCATGCCGGCGGCCGACCTGTCGGAGCAGATTTCCACGGCCGGCATGGAAGCGTCGGGCACCGGCAACATGAAGTTGTCGTTGAATGGCGCCCTCACCATCGGCACGCTCGACGGCGCCAACATCGAAATCAAGGATGCGGTGGGCGACGAGAATATTTTCATCTTCGGCATGACTACCGAAGAAGTGGTCGCGCGCCGCGCGCAGGGCTACTCGCCGGCGGACGAAGTCGCCAGGAATCCCGCTCTGAAACGCGCCATCGAGCTGATCGACTCCGGTTATTTCACGCCGGACAACATCTTCGACTCCAAGGTGGTCAGCGACCGGCTGCTCAGTCATGGCGAGCATTTCCTGGTGCTCGCGGACTTCGATGAGTACATGGCGGCGCAGGCGCGTGTCGACGAGTTGTTCCTGAACACGGATGAATGGACACGCAAGTCGGTGATCAACGCGCTGAGCATGGGCCCGTTCTCCAGCGACCGCAGCATCCGCGAGTACGCGGATAGTATCTGGGCCATCAAGCCGGTGCTGTGATCGGGAACCCGGGCGGCCGGGCGGGGTTGTGAAGGGATAGCTGAACTGAAAACGCACACCAATCGCTATGACGTCTGCTCTTTCCGACCTCGATCTGCACCTGTTCGGTGAGGGCAATCATCACCACATTCACCAGAAGCTGGGCGCGCATCTGGAAGTGCATGACGGCATCGCCGGCACCCGCTTTGCCGTGTGGGCGCCGAATGCCCGGCGCGTCAGTGTGGTTGGCGAATTCAATGAGTGGGACGGCAATCGCAATGTCATGCAGATGCGCGGCCGCTCGGGCGTATGGGAAACATTCGTTCCGGGCGCCGCGGTAGGCTCGCTGTATAAATTCGAGATCGTCGGTGCGCACGGTCAGCACCTGATGAAAGCAGACCCGTATGCATTTCAGATGCAGCTGCGTCCCGACAGTGCTTCAGTCATCGCCGACATCGGCGGCTACAGCTGGGGCGACGCCGAGTGGCTCGACCGCCGTCGCAACTGGGATCCGCTGCGCGCGCCGATCTCCATATATGAATTGCACCCAGGCTCGTGGCGGCGCTCCTGGCATCGCAAGCCCGCCTTCCTCACTTGGGACGAGCTGGCCGATCAACTGATTCCGTATGTGGTCGACATGGGCTACACGCACGTCGAGCTGGTCGGCGTCGCCGAACATCCCTTCGACGGTTCGTGGGGCTATCAGGTCCTGGGGCACTTCGCGCCGACCGCGCGACACGGCACGCCGCAGGATTTCATGCGCTTTGTCGACCGGCTGCACCAGGCCGGCATTGGCGTGTTCATGGACTGGGTACCCGCGCACTTTCCTCGCGACGGTCACGGCCTTGCCGACTTCGATGGCACGGCGCTATATGAGCACGCCGATCCGCGTCGCGGCGAGCACATGGAGTGGGGCACGAAGATCTTCAACTACGGCCGCCACGAGGTGCGCAATTTTCTGATTGCGAATGCGCTGTTCTGGATCGAGCAATATCACATCGACGGGCTGCGGGTGGATGCGGTCGCGTCCATGATCTATCTCGACTACGCGCGCAAGCACGGCGAGTGGACGCCGAATCAATATGGCGGCCGCGAGAATCTCGAAGCCATCGACTTCCTGAAGCAGCTGAACTGGACCGTCGGCCACTATCACCATGGCGTCGTCACCATGGCGGAAGAATCGACGTCGTTCGCGGGCGTCACGCGACCGGTGCATCTGGGCGGGCTCGGCTTCCATTTCAAATGGAACATGGGCTGGATGAACGACACGTTGCGCTACATGGCGCTGGATCCGATCTACCGCGGGCACAATCACAATCTGATCACGTTCTCGTTCGTGTACGCGTTCTCGGAACATTTCATCCTGCCGCTGTCGCATGACGAAGTGGTGCACGGCAAGCGGTCGTTGCTGGACAAGATGCCGGGCGACGAGTGGCGCAAGCTCGCCAATCATCGCTTCCTGATGGGCTACATGATGATGCATCCGGGCAAGAAGCTGCTGTTCATGGGCGGCGAGTTCGGCCAATGGCACGAATGGCGCGACTATGAAGATCTGGCCTGGGCCGCGCTTCAGCATCCGCATCACCGGCAGTTGCAGTCCTGGTGCCGGGCGCTGAATCGTTTGTATCGCGACTATCCCGAGCTCCATGGCAGCGACAACAGCTGGGAAGGCTTCCGCTGGCTGGAAGTCGACAACGCCAACGAAAGCGTGTTCGCGTTCATGCGCCAGCGGCTGCCGGGCGAGGGCGGCACGCAGCTGCTGATCGTGTTCAACGCCACCCCGGTGCCGCGTGACAATTACACTTTCGGCGCGCCGGCCGGTGGACGCTATCGCAAGCTGCTCGACAGCGACGACGCCGCATTCGGCGGCTCAGGCTATGCACCACAGACTGAAATGCAGGCGTATGACGAGCCGTGGCGAGACTTCCCGGCGCGCATCACTTTGAACCTGCCGCCGCTCGCCGTCGTGATCTGGGCGCGCGATTGATGTGCGGCGAAGCCTGAAACTGCCAAGTCAATAAGGCATCTTCGCGATTCGCTACTTTTCACGCGGCCCCTGGATCGGTCACCATTCCGTCGATGAACGCCGTACCCGCCGATTACTCTCACGCCAGCCTGCAAGCCGGCTCCCCTCAGCCCCTGGGCGCCACCTGGACCGGCGATGGTGTGAATTTCGCAGTCCATGCCAGCGGCGCCGCGCGCGTCGAGTTGTGCCTGTTCGATGACAGCGGCGAGCATGAGCTGACCCGTCTGGTGCTGCCCGAGCGCACCGAAAACGTTTGGCACGGCTTTTTGCCTGCGCCGCACGGCGTGCCCGGCATCGTGTATGGCTATCGTGTGCACGGTCCGTACGATCCGTCGTACGGCTTGCGACACAACCCGAACAAGCTGCTGCTCGATCCATATGCGCGTGCGCTCGCCGGCAAGTTCCAGTGGAATCCCGCGCTGTTCGGCCATCTGCCGGATCAACCGACCGAGCAAATCAACACCGCGGACAGTGCGCCATACATGTACAAGGCGCGCGTCGTGCACTCTGAATTCGCGTGGAGCGAAGATTGCCCGCCGGCAGTGCCGTGGCGTGACACTGTCATTTATGAATTGCACGTCAAGGGATTCACGAAGCTGCATCCTGCCGTGCCCGAGCGTGAGCGCGGCAAGTTTCTCGGTCTCGCTCAACCGGCGGTCATCAACTATCTCAAGGCGCTGGGCGTCACTGCGGTCGAGCTTCTGCCGGTGCAGGCGTTCGTCCCCGAGGAGTTCCTCGCCAAGCGCGGCTTGGAGAACTATTGGGGTTACAGCTCGCTGGCCTGGTTCGCTCCGCATCCGGATTACGCGATCGACGATCCGGTTGCGGAATTCCGCACCATGGTGAAGGCGCTGCATGCCGCGGGCATCGAGGTGATTCTCGATGTGGTGTTCAATCACACCGCCGAGGGCAACGAGAAAGGGCCGACGCTCAGCTGGCGCGGCTTGGACAATGCTGCTTATTACAGGCTCGACAGCACCAATCTGAGCCGCTACGTCGATCGTTCCGGCACCGGCAACACTATCGCCATCGGCAATGCCGCCGCCCGCAAGCTGATCATCGATTGCATGCGCTACTGGGTGGAGGAAATGCACGTCGACGGCTTCCGTTTCGATCTGGCCGCCGTGCTGGGTCGTGACAACGCCCCGTTCCGCACCGACGCCGCGTTTTTCAAAGCGGTCGCGAACGAGCCGTCGCTGCGCTACGTGAAGCTGATCGCCGAGCCCTGGGACGTGGGGCCGGACGGTTATCAGCTCAGCCATTTCCCGGCCGGCTGGTCGGAATGGAACGATTTGTATCGCGACACGGTGCGCGGCTTCTGGCGTGGCAATCCCGGCATTCTCGGCAATTTCGCCGAGCGCTTCGCGGGCTCCAGCGATTTGTTTCGTGCCTCGGGCCGCCGGCCGACGGCGAGCATCAATTACATTGCGTGCCACGACGGCTTCACCGCTTACGACGTCACGGCCTATGAGCAAAAGCACAACGAAGCCAATCTCGAAGAGAACCGCGACGGCCACAATCACAACCTGAGCTGGAACGGCGGCGTCGAAGGGCCGAGCGACGATCCGGCGATCATCGAGCTGCGCGAACGGCAGATCCGCAATCTGCTCGCGACCTTGCTGCTGTCGCAGGGCGTGCCCATGTTGCTGGCCGGCGATGAGTTCGGCCGTACGCAACGCGGTAACAACAATGCCTACTGCCAGGACAACGAGATCAGCTGGGTGGATTGGTCGCTGGCCGAGCGCCGCAGCTGGTTGATTGCATTCGTACGGCAACTGCTCACGTTGCGCCGGTATGCGGCCGGCCTGAGACGCGATACCTTCCTGAAAGGCGCGCGCCAGGTGGATCGCGAGCACAAGGACATCAGCTGGCGGCATCCGCTCGGGCACGAGCTGAACGCCGGCGACTGGCACGATGCGGACGCGCGTGCCATTGGCGTGCTGATCGGCCATGCTTTCACCGATCCCTATGGAACACCGAACGGACATCTGCTGTTTCTGTGCAATGCCGGGGACCAACCTTGTGACTTCCGCTTGCCAGCGCCGACCACGGGGGTGGTCTGGCAGACCGTGTTCGACACGGCGCGCTGGCGTGCCAACGATCTCGGCGACCGTCTCGGCGCCGGGCAGAATTGCGTGGTCGCGCCGCATTCCTGTGTATTGCTCGCCGATGGCGATGCCCCCAGCTCGATTCGCAGCGGGTTCTCGCTGAAAACGTAAATGGACAACCCGATCCGCCAACTCGCCCAGTTGTACGGAATCGCGGATTCCTATTTCGATTTTCGCGGCCAGCCCAAACAGGTCTCGGCCGAATCGCAGGCCGCCATCCTGGCGGCCCTGAGTGTGGATGCGGCCGACGCCACGGCCGCCGAGAAATCCATTCACGAATATCACACGCGCCGCTGGACGGGGTTCGTGCCGCCGGTGATCGTCGTGACCGAAGGCAAGTCGGTCTCGGTGCCGGTGGCCGTGCCTGTCGATCTGGCCGCCAAGAAGGTGGATTGGAGCGTCAAGCTCGAGAGCGGCGAGCCGCGTTCCGGGAGCGCGCAGTTATCCAAGCTGCAGGCGGTCGAGGAAGCCAGGATCGACAATGTTTCGTATCGGCGCCTGACCGTGCCGTTGCCGGCTTTGCCGCTGGGTTATCACACCGCCTCGTTGGCCCTGGACACTGGCCTGCACGGAACGTTGCGGATCGTCGTGACGCCCGACCAATGTTTCGAAGCTCACGCGATTGCCGAGGGTAAGAAACTCTGGGGCATCGCCGTGCAGCTGTACTCGCTGCGCGCCGATGACAACTGGGGCGTCGGCGATTTTCGGGACCTCCGGCATTTGATTCGTCTGTCCGCGCCGCTCGGCTGCGGCATCATCGGTTTGAATCCGCTGCACGCCCTGATGCCGGCGAATCCGGCGCATATCAGCCCCTACAGTCCCTCGAATCGGCAGTTCTTGAACGTGCTGTATGTCAGCGTCGAGGATGTGCCCGACTTCGCCGAATGCGAGCCGGCGCGCAAACGCGTCGCCGAGCCGAAATTCCAGGCCATGCTGAAGGAAGCGCGTGCAACCCGGAACGTCGACTATGTGAGAGTGGCGGCGGCAAAGTTTGAAATTCTCTCGCTGCTGTACGCGAGTTTCCGCGCGCGTCATCTGAACGAAAACACGCCGCGCGGCCAGGCGTTCAGGCAGTTCCAGGAAATCCAAGGCGAGCCGCTGCGCTTGCATGCGATCTACGATGCGCTCGATGGCCACCTGCGTCTGCAAGGTCCGCAGTACTGGGGCTGGCCGAGCTGGCCCGAGGAATATCGCGATCCCTCGTCATCGGCGGTGGAGCGCTTCGCCCGGGAGCGCGCCGAGGACGTCGAATACTTTCAATATCTGCAATGGCTCGCCGCTGAGCAATTGGCCACCGCGCAGAGCACGGCACGTGAAGTCGGCATGGCCATCGGCATCTATGGCGACGTTGCCGTCGGTGCGAATCCGGCGGGATCGGAAACGTGGTCCAACCGTCACCTCTATCTGCAGGGCGCGTCGGTCGGCGCGCCTCCGGATGCGCTGGCCTTGAAAGGCCAGGACTGGGGCATTCCGCCGCAGGATCCGGTCGAGCTGCGCGCACAACAGTACCAGCCGTTCGTCGGCCTGGTCCGTAACATGATGCGTTACGTGGCGGCGCTGCGCTTCGATCACGTCATGACGCTGTATCGATTGTGGTGGGTGCCGCGCGGGCTACTGTCGAAAGACGGCACGTATGTCCACTATCCGTTAGCGGATCTGATCGCCATTCTCGCGTTGGAAAGCCAGCGCAATCATTGCATCGTGATCGGCGAAGATCTGGGCACGGTGCCGGCAGCGATGACCGAGGCGATGGAGCACTATCGCGCCTATCACTACAAGGTGTTGATGTTCGAGCAGCTCGCCGACGGCACGTTCAAGCGGCCCGATGAATACGTTCCTCACGCGATGGCGGTCGTCACGACGCACGACTTGCCGACGCTGCGTGGCTGGTGGGAAGGCAGCGATGTGACATTGCGTGCGCAGCTCGATTTGTATCCGACCGATGAGCTGCGTCAGCAAGCACACGATGCACGCGTGCGAGATCGCGTCAGCTTGTTGCGAGCGTTGGTCGCTGCGGGGTTGTGGCACTGGCGCGATGGTGAGCCGCTGCCAACATACTCGGCTGCGTTGTCGCGCGCTGTGCATGCTTTCATCGGCTTGTCCAGTTCGAATATTGCGTTGTTGCAGATCGAGGACCTGATCGGCATGACCGATCCAGTCAACGTGCCAGGCACGGACACCGAGCATGCCAACTGGCAACGCAAGGTCACCGCGTCACTAACTGACATATTCTCCAGCGCCGAGACAAAAGATATCCTCGCGGCGATGGATGCAGCTCGCAAAGGTGTGAACCCGAACGCCTGAGCTGGATCGGCTTTCTGGTATCGTGCGCGCCGTTGGAGAAGAACCATGCATCGCAGCCGTCTCGCTGGATTCATCATCGACTGCAAGACCGACAATCTCGAACAGGCCGCGCAATTCTGGTCCGCCGCGCTCGGTTATGAGCTGCGGCCCAGGAACGAAGAGCCCAGTCCCCTGTACCGCTCCATGCAGACCGACAAGCTCGGTTTGCACGTCGAAGTTCAGGCGGTCCGGCACGACAGCCGCGTCCATCTCGACATCGAAACCGATGACATCGAAGCGGAAGCCCAACGGCTGGAGGCGCTCGGCGCCCGGCGTGTCGAGAAGGTTCACACGTGGATCGTCATGGAAGCACCTACAGGCCAGCGATTCTGTATAGTCCGGCCACAGAACAAGAACTTCGCGGCAACCGCGAATCAATGGAAATAGGGCCGCTTGCCCGTCAATCCGTATTAGGGGATGCAAAGTTTGCTGTTGTCGGTGGATCCATTTCGCCGTGTGGTGCGTTACACCGCCGCGAGAAGGGAACACCGCCTGGGAGGAAACGTGATGTTTAGAATGAGTAAGACCGATTCACCGCCGGTGCGTTTGCGAGTCACCCCGGATCCCGAGCGAGCCGCCGAACTGCAGCGCCGCATGGAGGCGCTCCAATACCGGCCCGAAACGGGGTTTCATCGCGATCGGCTGCAAGGCAAGACCGAGAAGCCGGTTCTGCGGCTGGTGAAATAACCAACTCAGCGCATTTGGGACAAGACAGGGCGATCGATCCAGCGGGTCGATCGCCCTTTTCTTTTCGCCCAGGGCTTGCCCGGCGAAACAATCAAAATATTCAGTTGGCAATCCACCACACGACGCCACTGGCCAGCGCGATGCCGGGCAGGATGCGCCACGCCGGCACGGGCAGCATCGGCTTCACCGGCACGTTACGACGATGGCCGGTCAGCATGGCCACGACCAGGTTGTCTTTTCTCACCAGCAGATAAAACAAAATGGCGGCGATGTGCAGGCCGACGAAAACCAGAATCGCGTTGAACACCACCTCGTGAATCTCCGCCAGCGTGCGGCTGGTATCGAAGCTCACCAGGTGCGACAGCGGGCCGGATTCGATGCCGTCCACGTCGCTTACAAACAAACCGATCAGTACTTGCGCCAGCATCAACGTGAGCATCACGGCGACGCTCCAGCCGCCGAGCGGGTTGTGGCCGGCATCGCGATGCGCTGCACGCGACTCGCGTATGTAAGCAACGATGCCGCTCGGGCCGCGCAGGAATTGTGAGAAACGCGCGCTCGAGCTGCCGGCGAAGCCCCAATAGATTCGAAACACCAGCAGGCCCAGCAGCGCATAGCCGCTGTACCGATGCCAGTCCATCACGTTTTCTTCCGCCGTCCACCAGGAGAGGGTGATACAGAAAACAAACAACCAGTGCGTGAGCCGCACCGGCCAGTCCCAGATGCGGATGGCAGTGTCGTTCGAAGTAGCGCGAGTGTCGTTCACCATGTCGTACCCATAAGCCCGGCCGCGAACTGCAAACCATAGCATTGCCCGCCACGGAAATGGCTTACGCGGCCGTCAGCGAAGCCGGATTTTCTCCCACGCCCCGGAGCGCCAGCGCAGCCACAGCACCGTCGAGATCAGGATGATGTAGGTGAGCGCGGCCAGCCAGCCGCCGAGCGCGCCCAAGCCGAATTGCGGCAGACCCTCGACCCAGCCGCCGCCGGGCGTGAACGACAGCATGTGCGCCAGGGGCACGAACACCAGCCACGACAGCACCAGGACACAGATCGCCGGCACCGTGGCGTCGCCCGCGCCGCGCAGGCTGAAAGAGCAGGCGAAGTTCAGCCCATCGAACAGCTGATAAGCCGCCGCCACCCACATCAAGGTCGTGCCGAGCTGGATCACCGCCAGCGCTTGCGGGTCGTTGTCGGCGACGAACGTGGGAATCAGCCAGGGCGCGGTGAGCCCGAGCAGCAGGCCGATGGTGCCCATATACGTCATGCACATCACGACGATGCTGTTGCCGATACGCTTGGCCCAGCCGCGATCGCCCATGCCGATGGATTGACCCACCAACGTCGTCCCTGCCATGGCGATACCGATTGCCGGTCCGAAGGAGATCGACGTAAGCATCATCACGACCTGGGTCGCGGCGCCGTCCACAGTGCCCAGATGGACCTGCATGAGTTGAAACATCGCGAAGCCGAGCACGTCGGCCGCGATCAACATTCCCATCGGCAGGCCGAGCTGGCATTGCCCGATGAGCTTGGGAAGGCGTGGCCGCCACATCAAGCGTGAATGAAACATGCGATGCATCTTCGGCCCGACGAAGATGCCGAGTGCCACCAGCAGACCCAGCGCCTGCGCGCAGTTGGTCGCCCAGGCGCCGCCGGCTATGCCCCAGCCGAGCTCGAAAATAAACAACTGCGCGAACACGGCGTTGCTGATGCAGACCAGCGCCTCGACCATGAACGAGATCCTGGGCCGGCCGATACCGTTGAAAAAGCCGACGATGCCCCACAGCGCTACGCCCAGCGGAGCGCCGTACATGCGCGGTTCCCAGAACTGCACCGACAGCGCTTGCACCTCGGGATCGAGGCCGAAAGGATCGAGCACGGCGTTGCCGTTGATGGCGATCAACCAGAACAGCGGGGCGACCACCAACGCCGCCCACATCGAAATCCAGCCGGCTTGCGACGCGCGCTTGAGTCGTCGCCCGCCGAACGCTTGTGCGACCAATGTCTGACCCGCGAGACCGACACCGCCAAACAATGCGATACACGCGATCACTGGCCAGTGAATCGCGGCGATGGCGGCGAGCGCGCTGGTGGAGATGCGACCGATGAACCACGTGTCCGTGAGATTCAGGATCGCCTGAATGGCGCTGTTCGCCGCGAACGGAATGGCGAGCGCGACGATGGCGCGCACATCCACGTGGGCACGACCTGACGCGTCCAGCCGTTGCGCCGGCAAAGACGAGAGCGGAGCGGTCGCTTTGGGGGTGGCGGTGTCCATAGCCGGCCGGCGAGCAAAAGGACGCGCAGCGTAGCGTCTGGACACCCAATAAAAAAGGCGGCCCGAAGGCCGCCTTTCGTTAGCAACGATTGCTTGGAGCGCTTAGTTGGCAGCCTGCTGCGAGAACTTCAGACGCACCATGGCGCGCTGTTCGACTCGCTCGCCATTCTTCTCGACCGGCTCGAAGCGCCACTGACGCACGGCGCGGATCGCGGCATCGTCGAACACATCGGCGGGGCTGGCGTTACGCACTTCCACCTGATCGACCGTGCCGTTGGTCTGCACCGTGAAGGCCAACTCGACCCAACCTTCGATGCCGCGCTTTCGGGCCGCATCTGGATAGGCCGGCGACACCATGCGCACGCGCTTCAGCGAAGCGGCGGATACGACGTTCGTCAGCTGCGAGTTCTGCTCGCGAGCCGCGATCAGATCGGCTTCCGCCTGCGCAATGGCCGGGCCGTTGAAGCGCTGGCCGACATCCTTCGCAGCGGCAATCAGCTGCGCGGAACGATCGTAAGCCTTGGCGTTCATCGCCTGGCGACCGGAGTCGAGCAGACGTGTCGAGAGCGTGCGCGCCAGCTCATCCGCTTCCGGACGATTCGGGGCGGCGGTACGCAGATTCGCCAGCAGATCGCGAGCGCTGTCGCCCGGCGGATCGATCAGCTTGCCTTCGGTCAGGCGCGTGCGAACGTCAGCGACCATGGCGTCGATGTTCGGACCCGCACCGGCCTGCGAGGCAGCCGGCGTCGCCGGACGGCGCGTGCCAGCGGATTGCGCCGGAGCGGTCGTCGCCGTGTTCGGGCCAGCGCCCGGACTACCGGCACGAGTCGCTTCAGCGAGCGAACGTTCGACCGCGGCCAGCGCGCTGCCTGCCGAGCCCATCTGACGCGCGCCCTGCACAAATGCGGTGGCCGCTTCGATGTTGCCGCCGGCGAGCGACTTGCGAGCTTCTTCGGTCAGCTGCGCGCTGAACTCACGAATGGTGGACAGCACCGTCGGATCCGTCGGATCGAGGCGGCGCGCTTCCAACAGCGCGTCCCTTGCGCTGCCATTGTTCGGAGTCAGCAGGCGGCCGTTGGCCATGCGATCGTTCGCGGTGTTGAGCAGCGAGCGCACGCGGTTGCCGACTTCCTGAGCCTGCGACAGTTTCAAACGTTCACGTTCGCGCGCGACCTGCGTATCCAGGAACGCCAGACGCGGATGGGTCGAATCGATATCGCGTGCCGTCTCGATCGTGCGGATGGCTTCTTCCAAACGTTCGGCCAGCAGTGCGGCTTCGGCGCGTTCGAGGATCTTGTCCACGACCGAGCGAATGCCGTCCTTCGCTTCCTGGCTGTTCGGATCCAGCGCCAGCGCGCTTCGATACAGGTCCAGGGCGCTTTCGCCCTGCGGCTCGATGAACTTGTTCTGAGCGAACGCGTCCTTGGCCAGCGCCAGCTCGGCCTTGACCGGATCCGGACGTTCCGGCACGCCGCCTGGCTGCTGGGCTCCCGGCGCGGCGGGCACATTCACGACCGGAGGCACTTCGGGCTCGCCGGTGAAGCGGTTGACGCCGAACCAGATGCCGCCGATGACCACCAACAGACCGGCGGCGAGCGCGCCGTAGGTCATCACGTAATTTTTGCTGCCGCCTTCTCCGGCCGCACTGCCCGTGCTCAGGCGCTGCCCGGCGGCGGACAGATCCAAATGCTGTTTGACCGCGGCGTCCAGCGCGAGGCGCGTCTGGCCATGTGACAACGGCGTGAGCAGGAATCGGAAGATCCGGCCGGCGGCGGTGAGCTGCATGAGCTGCGAATTCTCTTCGCGCTTGCCGGCGACCACCACGACCAGTTCAGGGAAATGCTGAGTCAGCTGCGCCACCATCGAGGCCACGTCGGCGGTGCTCGCGGTATCCGCGACCAGCACGCCCGGCTTCAGGTTGGAGAGCTTCTCCGCAACATGGTCCAGGTCCGGCGCAAAGGCGACCGGAACGCCGCGCGGCGCGGCCTTTTTGACCGTTTCCACCAGGTTGGCGTCACGGCTCAATACCAGGACCGGCGGCTGGTGGCCTTCTTCTAGCTGCCGCAGGGCTTGTGAATCGTCGATCTCCAAATTGACCTCGTCCTGAGTATTTCCGTGTCCTGAAGAACGACTATGTTGCGCGTTGGCCATAGACCCCTCCGGGGGTTTTTGCTTGTCGCGTAATACTACTTATGCAAGATGGATCGGCTGCGAACTGTATCTGTCTTTTCTGGCCCGCTCGCGTGAACTGCCGCGCAAAATTGGCATGCGCCGTTCAGCAAATGTCCCTGCGTGAATTTCCTCTCTTGCCTGCCCTCTGTAGACACCCGCTGCCGGTTTGATGCCGATACGATGAGCCCGCTGATCCGGACGGTCGGGTGGCGGGCGTGATCCTACCCCTTTGTCGGCCGCATGCCAGCGGTAAAGTTGTTGGCAAGTGGCTACGAGGCACTCCGCTGGGGTGCGAATCGGGGATTGGATGAGGACCACAGTTGCCACCCAAGCGTTAGGGCTGCAGGATCTGTTCAGTTAACCGATTTTTGTTCAGCAATTTTTTCGCACCAGCCATCGTGTCCAAGCCGCCGTTAGCACCGATGCGATCACATCGCGTCTCCTCGCCCAATGGCGCACGCGACGACGTTTATTATTGGCTGCGCGACGACACGCGCAGCGATCCCGACGTCCTGAGTTATCTGAAGGCCGAGAACCAGTACACCGAGGCCATGCTGGCCCCGGTCCAGCCGCTGATCGACCGGCTGTACACCGAAATCGTCGCGCGCTTGAAACAGGACGACTCGACCGTGCCGGTGCGTTATCACGGCTACTGGTACGCCATCCGGTTCGCGACCGGCCAGGAATATCCCATCGTGGTTCGCTGGCTGGACGCGCCCGGCGCGGAAGAAGTCATATTGCTCGATGGCAATGCGCTCGCGTCCGGGCAGCCGTTCTTTCAATTGGGCGGCTATGAGATCAGCCCGGACAACCGCCTGCTGGCGTACACCGAGGACACGGTCGGGCGCCGCCAGTACCGGCTCCGGGTCAAGGATCTGACGACCGGCACGCTGCTGCCGGACGTGATCGAGAACGTCGGCGCCGGCGTGGCCTGGGCCGAAGACAACCGCACCTTGTTATATGTGGAACAGGATCCGGTGACGCTGCTCGGCCGGCGCATCCGCCGTCATCGGCTCGGCGACCGCGGCGAGCATGTGCTGGTTTACGAAGAGCCCGACGAAAGCTTCGATCTCACCGTCGAGCGCAGCAAGTCGGAGCGTTATCTGCTGATCGCCTCCGAGAGCACCACCTCGTCGGAGTGGCGGTATGCACGCGTCGACGATCCGAGCTTCGATTTCAAAGTGGTCGTGCCGCGCGAGGACGATCACGAATATCAGCTCGATCATCTCGACGAGCAATTCCTGATTCGCACCAACTGGCAGGCGCTGAATTTCCGCATTGTCGAAGTGCCGGTCGAGCAGGCTGCCGATCGCAAGCAGTGGCGCGATGTGATCGCGCACGATCCGGAAGTTTTCATCCAGGACTTCGAGTTGTTCCGCACGTTCGTCGCGGTCAGCGAGCGCTCGCAGGGCTTGATGAACGTGCGCGTGCAGCGCTGGGGCGAAGCGCCGTTTCATCTCACGGCGGACGATCCTGCTTACACCATGGCGCTGGGCTCTAATCCCGAGCTCGACACCACACGGCTGCGTTACGTGTATACGTCGCTGACCACGCCCGGCACCACGTATGAATACGATCTTGCCGACGGCTCGCGCACCGTGTTGAAACGCGAGCCGGTGCTAGGCGATTTCGATTCAGCAAATTACGTCAGCGAGTTCGTGTGGGCGCCGGCGCGCGATGGCGAGCGCATTCCCGTCTCGATCGTGTATCGCAAGGGCACGCCGCTGAACGGCAGTGCGCCGTTGTATCAATACGGCTATGGCTCGTACGGGCTGAGCATGGAGCCGGCGTTCAGCACGTCACGGCTGTCGTTGCTCGATCGCGGCTTCGTGTATGCGATGGCGCACATCCGCGGCGGCCAGGAGCTGGGCCGGCGCTGGTACGACGCCGGGCGGCTGGAACAGAAGTGGAACACCTTCAACGATTTCGTCGATGTGACCGATTATCTGGTGACGCGAGGCTACTGTGCGCGCGACAAAGTTTTCGCTGCCGGCGGCAGCGCCGGCGGGCTGCTGATGGGCGTGATCGCCAACGTCGCGCCCGACCGCTACGCCGCGCTGGTCGCGCATGTGCCGTTCGTCGACATCGTCACCACCATGCTCGACACCAGCATTCCCTTGACCACGCTCGAATATGACGAGTGGGGCAACCCGAACGAGGCCGCTGCCTACGCCTATATGCTTTCTTATTCGCCGTACGACAATATCCGCCACCAGCATTACCCAGCCATGCTGGTCACCACCGGGCTATGGGATAGTCAGGTGCAGTATTACGAGCCCGCCAAATGGGTCGCGAAGCTGCGACGGCACAACACCAGCAGCCAGCCGCTGTTGATGCACGTCAATCTGGAGGCCGGCCACGGCGGCAAGTCGGGGAGATATGAGCACATGCGCGAAGTAGCGCGAGAATACGGATTCGTCATCGCACTGGCCGAAGGTGCGAGCATCGGGGAGGCGTCGTGAGTCACACCGGGTACATTCTGCTCGCGGACGACAATCCCACCGACGCGGAGCTGACGATCCGCGCGCTGGAGATCGGCGGCGTTTCACAACAAGTCGTGTGGGTGCAGGACGGCGAGGCCGCCTTGCACTATGTGTTCCGTCAGGGCGTTTATGCGCAGCGGGTGTCGGGCAATCCGAAACTGATGCTGCTCGACCTGCATATGCCGAAGATCGACGGCCTGGACGTGCTGGCGCAGATCAAGGCCGATCCCAAGACACGCTCCACGCCGGTGGTGATCATGTCCTCGTCCGACCAGGAGTCGGACATGGCGCGCAGCTACGAGGCGCACGCCAATAGTTACATCGTGAAACCGGTGGACTTCAAGCAATTCACCGACCAGGTCTCGCTGCTCGGCCAGTACTGGACGCGCATCAACCGCGCGGGCCCCTGAACCGATCTCGCAGAATGTGCACTGCGTCTCCCTTTGTAGCTCAGAGTTCCCCCTAATCGTGCCAATCCCCGCGGGCGCCGGGCATACTTATCAAACAGCGACTCGGGCATCCTGCCACTCGCGCTGTGGCGCAGAGGGGAAAAGGCGCGACTTTTCCCGCTGCGCTCGCCGCCTGCGGCGGCGGGCACATCCCTGTGCCTGTGGTGGGTAAGCGTTAAGTTTCTTGGTTCGGGGTCGGCCGTAGCCGATGGAAACCTTCGGGGCTCCGCGGGGACTGTTTTTCTAGGCTGGCGCGCTCGCGCCGGGAGACTGGGCATGGGTGTCATCCTGATCGCATTCGAGCGCGAGTCAGAGCAAAGCGCGCTTGAAACATTGCTGTCGGGTCGCGGTCATCGGGTGTTGAAATCCTCGAATGGACTCGCGGCATTGGACGTCGCGCGCCGCGAGCCGCCGCAAGCCATCGTTTCCGACATCGTCCTGCCTCGCATGGACGGTTTCGCCCTGTGCCGCAAATGGAAGCAGGACGAGCGCCTGCAGAGCATTCCGTTCGTGTTCTACACGCGCCGGCACGACGATCCGAAGTACGAGCGCTTCGCCCTGGAGCTGGGCGCCGAACGCTTTCTCTCCCGTTCGACCGCGCCGGACAAACTGCTGAGCGCGCTCGATGAGTTGTTGCCAGCCGGTCACGCGAATGGTGCGCGCGCCAATGAAAATGGCGGGCATGGCAACGGCACGAGCGGCAACACCCGCCCGATGAACATGCTCGACACGGCTGCCATGCAGCGCTTCGCCGTGCTCGAAAAGACTCAAGCCGAAGCGCTCGAGAAGGCGCAGGCCGCGCAACGCCAGCAGGCCGCGCAAGCCGAGGCGCTCGACAAAGCGCAGCGTCAGCAGGCCGCTCAAGCCGAGGCGCTCGAGAAGGCGCAGCGTCAGCAGGCCGCGCAAGCTGAAGCATTGGAGCGCGCTCAGCGCGCCCAGGCTGAGCAAACAGAAGCGTTGGAAAAGGCTCAGCGCGCGCAGGCCGAAGCGGTCGAGCGCGTCGAACGTTTGCAAGCCGAGGCTCAGTACAGCGCGCAACAGGCGCAGGCTCAGGGCGAGGCCGTGGAGCGAGCTGTGCAGGCGCAGGCGCGTTTGCGCTCGCAGGTCAGCGAGCTCGAAGCGGGCAATCAGCGGCTGGCCGCCGGCGAAGCGCGCTTTCGTCGCGTCTTCGAGAACAATCCGCAGCCGATGTGGATCGCCGATCACGCCACCGGCGGCTTCATCGCCGTCAACGACGCCGCGTTGGCGATGTATGGCTATTCGCGCGCCGAATTCCTGGGCTTGAAAGCATCGGCGCTGACGTTGCCGGGCGGCGAGTCGCCGGATTCGTCCATCAGCGTGCATCAACGCAAAGACAGTCTCGCGCTGTTCCTGTCGATCTCCTCGCAACAGATCGAGTTCGACGGCCGCAACGCCGACCTGGTCGCCGCGTTCGATCTTTCGCAGCGTCTGGAAACCGAGCGTCAGCTGCAGGAACAAGCGAAAGCCGGCAACTCATTGCTCGACTCGGCGGCCGACGGCTCCTGGCTGCTCGGCAGCGATGGGCAGATCCAGGACGTGAACGCGGCCTACTGCCGCATGTCCGGCTACAGCAAGGAAGAGCTGTTGCGCATGAATGCCGCCGACATCGAGGATCCCGCTTCCGGCGAGACCACGATGCGACTGCAGCTCGGCCGCGTCCGGGGCGGCGGGCGTTACGAGACCAAGCATCGTCGCAAGGACGGCACGTTGTTGGACGTCGAAGTGAGCGTCGGGCTCCTGGAGAACCGGCGCGGCGACAGCATCGTGCTGATTCGCGATACGGCTCAGCGCCGTCGCGACCTGATCGCACAGCGCATTCAGCAGCGTCAGGCCGATTTCCTGGTCGATCTGTTCAAGCAGGCCGACTCGCTCGACGAGTCCGCCATCGTGCGCCGGGTGATCGAGCAGGCCATGGAAGCGGGGCGCAGCCCGCTGGGCTATTTGTACTTTGTCGATAACGCGCAGAAGACCATGACGCTCGCCGCCTGGCGCGATGGCGGCCGGCCGCAAGTGGTCATGGCCGATTCGGAGCCGCAGCCCATTGGCCGGGCGATGATGCTCAGCGAATGCGTGCGCGGTAAGCATCCCACCTGGACCAACGATGCCGCCCGCAAGCCGCAGAACGACGGTTTGCCGGACCTCACGCGCTTCCTGGCCGTGCCCATGCTGTCGGGTGAGGAAGTGATTGCCGTGCTCGGCGTCGGCAATCGGGATGCGAACTACACCGAAGAAGATCAGCGCACGCTCGCTGCGCTGGCGGACGGCGTGTGGCGTCTGCTGCATTCGAAGCGAGCGCATGCCGTGACGCTCAGTGCGCTCCAGCGCACCGACGTGGCGCTTCAAGGCATGATCGATTCGTTCGTGCGGATGAGCGAGCGGCACGATCCATACACCGCCGGCTCGTCGCGCCGCCTGGCGGCGCTGGCGGTCGCGATCGGACGCGAGGCCGGCCTCGATGGCGAGCGCCAGCATGGGCTGCGAGTCGCGGCGCTGTTACACGACATTGGCAACATCGCGGTACCGGCGTCCATCCTCAGCAAGCCCGCGCCGCTGACCGAAACCGAGCTCGCGCTCATGCGCACGCACGTCGAAGAAGGCTGCCAGCTGCTCGCGGATATCGATCTGGGCGCGCCCATCGCCGACATCATTTATCAGTCGCACGAACGTTTCGACGGCAGCGGCTATCCGCGCGGCCTGAAGGGCGAAGAGATCATGATCGAAGCCCGCATCCTCGCGATCGCCGATACGGTGGAAGCCATGTGCTCGCCGCGTCCGTACCGGCCGGCCCTGGGCATGGACGCGGCGATCGACGAGATCAACCGGAGCGCCGGCAAGCTCTACGATCAACACTTAGTGGCGGCCTGCACGCGACTGGTGCGGCAGCACGGCTTCACGCTACCGGCATAAACATTTCCCGAGAAAAACACGCTTTGGTGCGCTGGTCCTAAGGCGCACCATGCGGGCCCGCTAAGCGTCGCCATTAAGCGTCGTCAAAGGTTCCCTGCTCGCGCTTACAGGATTTCCTGAACGCGGATGGGGGCTCGTCCGATAGGTCACATTCATTGCTTCCGACAGAATGTTGTCGTCTGTAAGGGCAAAGCCGTTCGAAAGACGGTGACGCAAAGCCTCCGGTCCTCTGGCGCCGCTGTTCCAGCAGCCGCTCCAAAGATAGCGGGGTTGCCGTTACAACCCGACCTTCATCAGGTTGTATCGTGAAGTCCTTCGGCCTGCCGCCCGCGCTCCTCGAGCGCCGGCCCAGCAAAGCCAGCTTCCCTTGCCAGACAAAGGTGCTCGCACCGCCACGCTCAGCAATGCGTGTGCGCGAAGCGCGAGCTGGCATCGGAACACAAGTGCTTTGCTGGAGTGCTACATGCGCTTTTCGTCTACTCTCGCCGCGATCGCGGCGTTCGCTTCGTTTGCGGGCGTCGTATCCGCCCAGGCCGCCAATCTGCCGCCGACCATCAGCGGCACGCCGCCGACGGTCATCAAGGTCAAGACCTCGTACTACTTCCAGCCGACCGCGAAAGATCCGGAAGGCAAGCCGCTGAAGTTCAGTGTCGTGAACAAGCCGGGCTGGATGGCGGTCTCGGCCAATAGCGGCAAGCTCATGGGCTATCCGAAGTCCCCGGCCGTCTATAACAACATCATCCTGCGTGTCAGTGACGGCGTGAACACCGTGTCGCTGCCGGCTTTCAGCATCACCGTGAACAGCACCGGCACGGTCGCGAACCGCGCGCCGACGATCAGCGGCACGCCGGCGACGACCGCGACGGTCGGCACTGCTTATAGCTTCCAGCCTTCCGCCGCCGATGCCGATGGCAACACGCTCGGCTTCAGCATCACGAACCGTCCGAGCTGGGCCACGTTCAGCACGACGACGGGCCGCCTGAGCGGCACGCCGACCGCGACCGGCACGTTCAGCAATATCGTGATCCGCGTGAGCGACGGCACCACGACCACTTCGCTGCCGGCCTTCTCGATCAACGTCACCAACACCGCGAACCGCGCGCCGGTCATCAGCGGCACGCCGGTGAAATCGGTCAACGCGGGCAGCGCCTACAGCTTCCGTCCGACCGCGAGCGATGCCGATGGCAACACGCTGACCTACTCGATCGCGAATCGTCCGAGCTGGGCCACCTTCAGCACCAGCACCGGCCAGCTGTCCGGCACGCCGAGCGCCTCGCAGGTCGGCACGTACAGCAACATCGTCATCAGTGTGAGTGACGGTCGTGCGACGGCCTCGCTGCCGGCGTTCTCGATCGCCGTGGTCGATGTGTCCAACGGCGGCGCGACGCTGAGCTGGACCGCGCCGACGACCAACACCGACGGCAGCACGCTGACCAATCTCGCCGGCTATCGCATCGCCTACGGCACTTCGTCGAGCGCGCTGACGCAGACCGTGCAGGTGGCGAACCCGAGTGTCACCAACTACACGATCAGCAATCTCTCGCCGGGCACCTACTACTTCTCGGTGCGTGCTTACACCAGCAACGGCACGGAGAGCGCGGGCTCGAACGTCTCGTCGAAAGTCGTGCAGTAAGCAACGGTAGAACGTCGATACAGCAGCGGCGGCCGGAGCGATCCGGCCGCCGTTTGTTTTTTTCGCGCCGTCGAATATTTGCCGAAAACACAAGGCGCGCTGCGGGCGCGCGCGCCTGGATTTTGACGTCGTTATGTGAATTCGCAGTGACATTTCACCGCTGCGATGTCGGTCGCCACCGACAATTGCAAAAAGGATATTCCTACGATTTACTTCGCCTCGACCGCGAAGTTTTGTTCAATCGATATTTGTCGAATCGCACCGACTCTACTGGACGCGGCCTGCACGGCGGCGAGAGTGGGTGAGAGCGACGAAACGAACGAACAACGCTTCACCAGGGCATAACCGTCGTAAGACGGCGACGCAAAGCCTCCGGTCCTACAGCGCATGCTGGGGATAGCGGGGTTGCCGGCCAGCTCTTCTTGCGTCACCGAGCTAGCCGTCATCCTTCCTTCCTTTGCTGCTGTTCGATCGCGCCACGCGGCCCTGGGGTCTTCATGACCACAGAGAACTAGAGTCTGGGAGCAGCAGAAAGTGATATCGGCAAACCCGTCGAAAGGCGGGGACGCAAAGCCTCCGGTCTACGGGAACGCGGCGCGCGATGCGCGGCGCTCCTATGACAGCGGGGTTGCCACGATCGCCGTAGAAACGTTCGCAAGGCCCCTTGCGAGCGCGTGCACGCGCGATGGTGTGACCAGCGAGCTGCCGATCGCGCACGAGCGTGTGTGCGCCAATCTTTCCCTGCGCTTCGAGCGTCGCGTTTGCGTCGCGACGACTGCCTCTTTTCCGGAACACAGCAGCGCGATTCAGCGCCGGTCCTCGGACCGTCGTCATCGCGCGCGAAGCCAAGGTACGAGCAATGATTCCAACTATCTTCGGGAAGACCTTCCTGCAGCGGGCGCTCCTGGCGGTGATCGCCGCGTCACTGGGCGGATGCTTCGACAGCGGATCGGGCGAGCAGCCGCCAGCCAGCAGCGGCGCTGACAATCCGACACTGCCGGAGCCCGCGAACCAGCCACCCGAAGTGGATGGCATTCCCGCGCCTTCGGTGACCGTGGGTGAGGTGTATTCCTTCGAGCCCGAAGCGCTCGACGCCGATGACGACTACCTCGAGTACTTCATCACCAACAAGCCGTCGTGGGCGACGTTCGATACCGAGACCGGCACGCTCACCGGCACGCCGACGGACACCAACATCGGCGAAAGCGAAGACATCACGATCAGCGTCACCGACGGCCGCGACACGCGCTCCATCGGCCCGTTCAAGATCAAGGTGAACGATCGTCCGCCGCCGCCGAACGCGCCGCCGACCATTTCCGGCACGCCGCCGACATCGGTGATCGTGGGCCAGGAATATCTGTTCCGTCCGACGTACTCCGATCCGGACGGCGATCGCCTGCGTTTCTCGATTTCCAATCGCCCGTCGTGGGCTAATTTCAGCACCGCGAGCGGCCAGCTGCGCGGCACGCCGACGGCAGCCAACGAAGCGACGTTTTCGAACATTCGCATCAGCGTGAGCGATGGCACGAACACGGTGACGCTGCCGGCGTTCTCGATCCAGGTGCGCGGCATCGACAACGAGTCGCCGGTGATCAGCGGCACGCCGGCCACGACCGCGCAAGTGGGCGCGCAGTACCTGTTCACTCCGGAGGCCAGCGACCCGGACGGCGACATCCTGATCTACAGCATCAAGAACCTGCCGCGCTGGGCAACGCTCAACGCGCAGACCGGTGTACTGAGCGGCACTCCGACGGCGGCCGACATCGGCCCGTACTCGAACGTGAGCATCAGCGTGAGCGATGGGCGCATGACGGCGGCGCTGCCTGCGTTCTCGATCGAGGTCGGCGCGGCGCCGGCGCCCACAAATCGCGCGCCGACGATCTCCGGCACACCGGCGACCACCGCAACCGTCGGCGCGGCCTATTCGTTCAGGCCGGACGCCAACGATCCGGATGGCAACACGCTGGCATTCGCCATCGAGAATCGTCCGAGCTGGGCGGCGTTCAATACCTCCACCGGCGCATTGACCGGCACGCCCACCGTGGCTGGCGCCTACTCGGGCATTCGCATCACGGTGCGCGATTCCAGTTTGAGCGCGTCGTTGCCGGCATTCTCGATCACGGTCGGCACGGGCAATCGCGCTCCGACGATCAGCGGCACGCCGGCGACGACCGTGTCCGCCGGCAGTGCGTATAGCTTCCGGCCGACGGCCAGCGACCCCGATGGCAACACGCTGACGTACAGCATCTCGAATCGTCCGAGCTGGGCAACGTTCGACGGGTCGACGGGACAGTTGTCCGGTACGCCGAGCAGCGCGAACGCGGGCACGTACTCGAATATCGCGATCTCGGTGAGCGATGGCACGCTGAGCGCCTCGTTGACGACGTTCGCGATCACGGTCGTGCAAGCGTCGAACGGCAGCGCGACGCTGTCCTGGACGCCGCCGACCCAGAACACCGACGGCACTTCGCTGACCGACCTGGCCGGCTATCGCATTGTTTATGGGCGCACCGCTTCGAGCCTCGATCAGACGGTGCAGGTCGCCAATGCGGGCACGTCGGCTTACACGGTCACCGGGTTGTCTTCGGGCCTGTGGTATTTCCGTGTGAAGGCGTACAACTCGAGCGGCGTCGAAAGCGATCTGTCGGCTGCGGGGTCGAAGAACATCCCGTAAGCGACGCGACTCAACGCGCGATATCCTTCTAAGGCCCGCCTCGCGCGGGCCTTTTTCTTTGCCCGGCTCGAACCTGACGTGACTGTCAGGATGTCCGGTGGGTCGGGTCAATGCTGTATTCTCGGCCGGATCTGCAATCCAGCGCGGCCGGCGCCGCGATAACGGAGTGGTCACCATGATGGCCCGTCGATACGGCCTGTGCCTGTCTCTGGCCTTTGCCGCGCTCCCCATCGTCGGAGCAACTGCTGCGACACCCGCGGCGGTACGTGTAGATTTTTCCGAGCACACGTTGAAGAACGGGTTGCGAGTGCAACTGGTCGAAGATCACACCACTCCCGTGATCGCCGTGAACGTCTCCTACGACGTCGGCTCTCGCAACGAGCGCCCTGGCTTGACGGGCTTCGCGCACCTGTTCGAGCACATGATGTTCAAGGGCTCGAAGAACGTCGGCGACGGCGAGCACTTCTATCAAGTGTTCACCAATGGCGGCGCCATGAACGGCACGACCAGCTCCGACCTCACGGTGTACTACGAAGCCTTGCCGGCGAATCAGCTGGAGATGGCGCTGTACATGGAAGCCGACCGGATGCGTTCGCTGGACATCACGCAGGCCAAGCTCGACAACCAGCGCCAGGCGGTCCAGGAAGAGCGCCGCCTGCGGGTCGACAACCAGCCTTACGGCCGCTCCTACGAGCGCTTCGACGAAGTGTTCTACGACAAGTTCGGCTACAAGCATTCCACCATCGGCTCGATGGAAGATCTGAACGCGGCCAGCGTGCAGGACGTGGCGGAGTTCTTCCGCATCTATTACGCGCCCAACAATGCAGTGCTGACCGTGGTGGGCGACTTCAAGCGCGATGAGGCGCTGGCCACGATCAAGAAATATTTCGAGGACATTCCTCGTCAGCCGGCGCCGCCGCCGGTCGATCTGATCGAACCGAGACAAACCGCCGAGCGCCGCGAGACGCTGACCGATCCGCTGGCACGCGCGCCGCAGGTTCTCATCGGCTACAAGATCGGCGTCGGCAACGATGCGGATCAGGCCGCGTTGCAGGTGCTGTCGTCGGTGCTCCAGGGCGGCGACAGCTCGCGGCTGTATCAAAGCATCAGCAAGGAAAAGGAGCTGGTGTCCGGCATCGGCGGTTACGTCGAAGAGCGCATCGGCACCGGTGGTTTCTATATCACCGCGACCGTGCGGCCGGATCAAAAGCCGGAAGTCGTCGAAGCCGCGATTTACGAAGAGATCGCGCGCATCACCGAAGAGCCCATTGCCGATTGGGAGCTGCAGAAGGCGCGCAATGCGACGCGGCTCGGTTATTTGCAGAGCATTCGAAGCGCGCAGAATCGCGCCAACATTCTTGGCAGCTACACCATCCTGTTCAAGGATCCGAACCTGATCAACACGCGTCTGCAGAAGATCGATGCGGTCACGCGCGGCGACGTGCAGCGCGTCGCCAGGAAATATTTGATTCCCACCGGCCGCACCGTGCTGACGACGCTGCCAGCGCCGGCCGCGCCGGCCGCGCCAGCCGCCGCTCCGGGACCGTAAGCGAGCACGCCATGAACAAAGTCACACACAAGACCGCTGTGCTTGCCCTGCTGTCATCGCTGCTGATCATGCAAGCATCCGCGCAGGCGCCCACGTCGCCGGGCCCTGCGGCACCTGCCGGAGCATCGACCAAAGGTGTCGAGTTGAAGGGCAAAGTACCCGTCAATCCACAGACGCTGCGAGTGCAGTTGCCGAAGCCGCAGGAAGCGGTGCTGAAGAACGGCCTGCGGGTGTCGCTGCTGGAAGATCACAAGCTGCCGACGTTCTCGATGCAGCTGTACTTCAACGGTGGCGGTCTGGCCGATCCCGCGGACAAGCGCGGTGTCGCGATGGTGACAGCGAGCCAGTTGCGTGAAGGCACTAAACAACGCTCGAGTCGTGAGATCGCCGAGCAACTCGCAACGCTCGGCGCGGCCCTGTCGTCGACCGCCGGACCGGCATCGGGAGAGAGCGTCGTTTCGGTCACCGGCCTGAGCGACAACGTCGAGCAGACGCTGGCGATCGCGTCCGATGTGATTCGCAATCCCACGTTCCCGGCGAGCGAGCTCGACAAGTTTCGCGCACGCTTTCTCGCACAGTTACAAATCCAGCGGGCGAATCCTGGCTTTCAAGCCCAGGAGCAATTCATGCGCGCCATCTATGGCGAGCATCCCGGTGCGCTAGTGGTGCCGAGTGAAGCAGTTATCAAAGGACTGACCAGCGCCGATCTCGCGGCGTTCCATGCCGCGCGCTATCGCCCGAACAACGCGTTCCTGATCGCCCATGGCGACATCACATTGAAAGAGCTGGTCGCCAAACTCGAACATCACTTCGGCGACTGGGCCAAGGCGGACTTGAGCAAGGTCTCGCTGCCACCGCCCAAGGGACCCGAGAAGGCGCGCGTCTTGCTGGTCGATCGGCCGGGCTCGGTGCAAACCTCGCTGTGGATCGGCTCGCTGGGCATCGAGCGCAATAGCGACGACTATTTCGCCATGCTGGTCATGAATCACATTCTCGGCGGCGGCCCCGCGTCCCGACTGTTCATGAACCTCAGGGAGGACAAGGGCTACACCTATGGGGTCTACAGTTCGTTCACGGGCACGACCTTCCCCGGCGTTGTGGTCGCGAGCACTGACGTGCGGACCGCAGTGACCGAAGGCGCGATGCACGAGCTCGACTTCGAGCTGCAGCGCATTGCGAACGAGCCTGTAACAGAGCGGGAGCTGACAAATGCGCGGCGCGCGTTGATCGGCCGTTTCGCGCTATCGTTGGATTCGCCGCTGTCGCTCATGGGAAATCTCGCGACTCAGAAGATCTACAAGCTGCCGGCGGACTACTGGGACACCTACCCGCAGCGGGTCGAAGCGATCACGCCCGCCGACATCCAGCGCGTCGCGAAGAAATATTACGACCGCGGCCAGCTGCAGATCATCGCCGTTGGCGATGCCAAGCAGGTCGGCAAGGTGCTGGAGAAATACGGCGCCGTCGAGCCCGCGACTCCGATGTGATGTCGAACGACACT
This sequence comes from Steroidobacter agaridevorans, assembly GCF_009932555.1. Taxonomy (GTDB): domain Bacteria; phylum Pseudomonadota; class Gammaproteobacteria; order Steroidobacterales; family Steroidobacteraceae; genus Steroidobacter; species Steroidobacter agaridevorans. Next base: position 175,544 of record NZ_BLJO01000010.1, on the reverse strand, counting down.
ATATGAATACACCCACGCAGCACGCTCCGCCTTCGCCTTTCGCCCGGTTGTTGTCACGCCTCGCACCGATACAACCGGCGGAGACCGGGGCGGTGGCGGCCGCGTTCCTGCTGTTCTTTTTCATGTGGGCCGGTTATTTCTCGGTGCGCCCGGTGCGCGAGACCATCGGCACCATCATCGGCCGCGACAGGCTGGCCGATATCTGGATCGTCACGTCCATCGTTTCGGTGCTGATCATTCCGCTCTACGGCGCCGTGGTCGCGCGCTTCCGTCGCAGCGTGTTCCTGCCCTGGATGTACGGCCTGGTCGCACTCGTGCTGGTGATCACCGGGCTGGCGCTGCACGGTGAAGAGATCAACATGACCGCGGGCAAGTTCTTCTACGTGTTCATCAGCGTGGTGAACTTGTTCCTGATCTCGGTGTTCTGGAGTTTCCTGCTGGAGCTGTTCGATCGCGGCCAGACCAAGCGGCTGTTCGGCGTCATCGCGGCGGGCGGAAGTGCGGGCGCGCTGGTCGGGCCGTTCATCTCGGACATCGCGGTGCCTTATATCGGCAACAGCGGCGTGCTGTTCTTCGGCGCGACGTTGTTTGTAGCCGCGATTTTCTGTCAGCGCGTCCTGCTCGGGGTCTGGTCGACGCGCACCGATGCCTCGAACAAAGCCGAGGATCGTCCCATCGGCGGCAATCCGTTTGCCGGCGCGCTGATCATCCTGCGCTCGCCGTACGTGCTGGGCATCGCGCTGTTCGTGGTGGGCATTTCCTGTGTGAACACCTTGCTGTACTTCGAACAGCTGCGAATGGTCGAAGAGCATTTCCCCGGCCTCGAGAACCGCACTCAGATCTTCGCGCGCTTCGACTGGATCGTGCAGGCGTTGACGGTGTTGTCGCAGATCTTCCTGACCGGACGCATCGCGCAGAAGTTCGGCGTGAAGGCGCTGATTACTTTCGTGCCGCTGATCATGGTGTTTGCGTTCGCGGGGCTGGCGATGTCCGGCGCGTTCGCGGTGCTGACGATGGTCGTGATCGGCCGGCGCGCGATGGAATATGCGTTCGTGCGGCCGGGCCGCGAAATGCTGTGGAGCCCGCTGGACAAGGAAACGAAGTACAAGGCCAAGAACACCGTCGACGTGCCGGTCTATCGCCTCTCGGATGCGATGTCTGCGCAGTTGAACAACTGGGTCGCGGGCGCGGGCTTCGGTATCGCCGCCGTGGCCTGGCTCGGCGCCGGTGTCGCGGCGCTGTGGGGAGTATTGGGTTACTTGCTGGGTCGCAGCTTCGAGAATAAAGAGAAGCTGCAGGGCGAGAGCCCAGCGCCGGCGGTTCCGGGGCATTCACCGGAAGGTCGGCGGGTCGCCGGCTAGTTATTCAGCACGAATCTCACTTGCAGCACGGCGCGCTGGGCCACCGGCGCGCCGTTCTTGCGAATGGGCTCGAAACGCCATTTGCTCACGGAGTCGAGCGCGGCTTTGTCGAATACCTGCTCGGGCGCCGAGTCGCGAACCCGCAGATCTCGAGTACTGCCGTCGGGCGCGATCGTGAACTCGACCTGCACCCAGCCTTCGGTGCCTGAGCGCTGCGCTTCTCTCGGATACACCGGCGGCACTTCGCGAACGCGTTTCAACGAGGCGGCTTGCGCCGGTTCCTGCTGTTCGTTGCGAACTTCTTCAACTTGTTCGGCAAGCGCCGGCTCTTGCGGCTCGGCAGCCGGTGCTGCTGCTGGTTCGTCAATTGTTTCGGCGACCTGCTCGACCGGTGGCGCGTTCGCTGCAGCTTCTTGCTCGGCAAGCTCGCGCGCGATGGCGTCTGCGAGTTCCTGCTCGGCGATGGCGGACGCAGCAACATCTTCGGCAGTGGGAGTCGTCTCCGGAGTGGGCACTGCCGGAGTGACGGTCGGTTGAGCCGCAACTTGTGGCTGCGTATCGCTAACGACGGCTTGTGCAGGCTTCGGCGTCGATCGGGACAGCGCCAACAACTGCGCACGTAAAGCATCGAGACGCGGATGAGTCGGGGCGGCTCGCTGCAATGCTGTCCAGGCGGTCACAACGCGTGGCGCGTTTCGTTCGTCCAACGCTTTGGTAACCCTTAGTTCGAGCGTGTCGATGACCTTCTGCGTGCCGGCCTTAGCGTCGGCGTTGTTCGCGTCGAGCGTCAGCACGTCTCGATAGTATTGAAGCGCATTGTCGCCGCGGGGATCGATGAGCCGGCCGCTGAGATAAGCGATCTGCGCGCTGCCCAGCTTCGACTTCACCTGATCTTCGACGCGTGCGTCGCTGACCTGCGTGGTCTGCAACGTCGCTGGCAAGCCCTGATCGCGTGAGTGCCACCAGATAGCGAATACCACGATGGCCGCCAGCACGCCGGCGCCGGCCGCGATGGCTTTGCCGAGATACGGCTGCTTGCGAGCGATCGCGCGCACCGTCTGCAAAGCGACGGGCTGTATATCGGCCAGTTCGTTATAACGACGCGTGGCCGCGTTTAGAAACTGAAAGGCGCGGCCCGGTGAGATGGGCTTGTGCAGGAACCGATAGATCTGGCCGGTGCTGAGCAACGACGCGATCGAGCCTTCCTCGTCACGCCGGCCGGTGGCCATGAAGATCAGCTCGGGGAATTGCGCCTGCAAACGTTCCAGCAGCGAAGTCACATCGCCGTGCAGCGAGCCCAGGTCGACGATCAGCACGTCGCAGCGGCCGCCGACCAGATAGTCGACGGCGGCATCGGCGGAAGGAACATCCCAGAGGGCGTGCTCGGACCCCGCGGAGCTTCGCAGGGCCTCGAGCAAACCGGCGTCCGACGTCAGTACGACGACATCAATGATCTGACCCGGCCGCGCCGCAGTGGTGCGGACCGTGTTGAGAAAATCATCGGGCCGCGTACTGGGCACGTCATCCTCAGCTTATGCCTCTCATTCGAGACAAACGACCAGTTGCGCCGAATGACTGCGCCAGTTGATCGGAATGACGAAGGAGCGGATGTTGTCGGGAGTGACGATCTTCTCGGGCTCGCCGGCCAGCACGGTCGGCACCGAGATCATGAAGTCCTTGCCGAAATCCCGGCGCGCGTTGCCGGAGATCGTGTTGGCGACTTCGCCCACCAGGTCGCACATGTTTTCCTGGGTCAATTCCGTCTCGCCCATGCGCATCAGCATGACCGTGAGCATGGGGCGCGAAGCCGTGAAATAGACGATGCCACGCCGCTTGCCGGCGATGGAGATCAGTCCGGTGAATTCCTGAACGGTCGGCCTGCCTTCCTGCACGATATAAGGCGAGCCCACCGACGCGGGCTGGTTGGCCGCGGTCGCGAAGTAGTGCGTCGTTCCTTCGACGAACGTTTCCAATTCAACTTTAGTCATCATTGCCGGCGCCCCTCAACAGCTCTTCCAGCGCTTCCGTAAGCTGGCGATCTGTGAATGGTTTGCAAAGAAAGCCATTGGCGCCCTTCTTCAAAGCTTCTATGGCGGTCGCCTTGTCGGAAAGCGCCGAGATCACCAGGATGAGAACGTCCGGCTTGATCTTCACCAGGTTCTCGACGCACTCGATGCCATCCATCTCGGGCATCGTGATGTCCATGGTGACGACGTCGGCCGGCTCCTTGCGGAAGGCCTCGACGGCCTGCTTGCCGTTCGCCGCGGTGGCGATCACTTGCAGACGCTCGATCTGCAGTTCTCGCTCGATCTTGCGGCGAATTATGTTCGAATCGTCACAAATCATGAGCTTGAGCTTCCCGTTCGTCAACGGTTCAGCCTTGGCATTGGCGCTCGCCATTACAGTCCCTCTTAGTCTTCAATATTTCCAGGCGAAGTAATTCGGTCCGTCAAATAAGGGGCGATCAGGCCGCCACCGCGCTCTGCGTTGCGGGCAGCCAGATCTTGAACTTGGAGAACTTGCCGCCGGCCGAGGCCAGGCCGACGCGGCCGCCAAGCTCGGCGACCAGGATGCGGACCAGGTCCATGCCGGCGCCGCGACCGGCGTCGGTGGTCACGCGATCCGCCGTCGAGAAGCCGGGGCGGAAGATCAGCGCCATGGTCTGGCGCGGGTCGAGCATCGCAGCCTGGGCCGGGGTGATCAGGCCGCGCTCCACGGCGACTTCCTTGATCCGCTCCAGCTGCAAGCCACGGCCGTCGTCCTGCACGATCAGCTCATAGCCATCGGTGCCGCGAGGCGTGAATTCCACGGCCAGGGCGCCCGCCGCGGCCTTGTTGACCTTGGTGCGCTCGCTCGGCTCTTCGATCCCATGCACGACCGCGTTGCGGACCAACTGAATGGTGATGTCCTTGACCGCGCGACGATAAGCCTCGGGCACGCCGTCCAGGCCGGCGCAACGCAGGTTGACCTGCTTGGCCTGGCTGCTGGCGACACGGGCCGCGAGGTCCTCGAGCGTGCGTTCCAGACCGCCGATGGCGCCGGTGGTCTCGCCGAGATCCGGCGGGGCGATGATGGCCTTGGTGATCTGCGTCTGATCCTGGCCGGCCAGCCACTGATCCACCTTTTCGGCCCCGACTTCGCCGCCAGCGGTGCGGCGGGTGGCGATGGCGTGGTGCAGGTCGACCAGTCGGCTCAACATCTCGCGCACCTGGGCGAGGTGGTTGAACAGATCGTCCAGTTTCACGACCAATGGCAGGAAGTCGCTGCCCGACAGCGACGGCCGGCCCTTGAGGTCGTTGAGGGATTCTTCGAACGCGTGGGCGCGCTGCTCGACGGTCTTGAGGCCGAGCGCCGCCGCTTCGCCCTTGACCGCGTGCACTTGACGGTAGATGCCGTCGATCTTGGCGCGGAACGCCGATTCTTCGCGCGCCGGCTCCTTGAGGATGGAGTTCACCATCTTCAACGACACGTCGGCATCGGTGAGGAAGCTGGTCAGGCTGTCCGGCTCCACGTGCAGGATGCGCAACAGCAGGTCGAGCTGGGCCTGCGCCTTTTCCTGCGATTCCTGCAGCTCGCGCGACAGCATCACGCGCTTGGTCACGTCGTTCACCGTCACCAGCAGGTGCGACAGCGAGCCTTCGGATTTCACGCGGTTGAAGTCGAATTCCAGGAAGTGCGTGTCGAAGCCGCCGGCCGGGTTGTCGAAGTGCACTTCCACTTCGTTCAGCGGGTTGATGGTCTTGACCAGCTTCTCGTTGACGCGCTCGCCCCACAGCAGCGCGACATAGTCCATCGCCGTGCGCAGGGTCTTTTCCGGGACGATGTCCTTGAGCAGCTTGTCGAAGGTCAGGTCCAGGAAGTCTTCGCGCCGGAAGATGGCGTTGAGCGCCATCGAGCGCTCGCTACCGAGCTTCAGGTCCTTGTCCAGCAGGAACAGACCTTCGTTCACCGTGCGCAGAATGTCCTGCGTTTCTTTGCGCTGCCGGTTCGAGGAAGCCTCTTCCTTGCGCAGGTTGCGGGCGAAGAACAGGAAGATCGCGCCGAGCAGCAACAAGGCCGCGACCATGCCGCCGATCTGGATGTAACGCAGCGTGTCGGTCTGCTTGCGGCTGTCCGCTTCAACGCGGGCCGACATGTCGAGCAGCAATTTGCCGAGCTGGCCATGGGCAGCGGCGCCGAACTGGTTCAGGTCGTTCAGAGCAGCTTGCAGACGACGGCCGCGGGGGCTGAGCTGCACGGTCGGAGCGGCGGGAGCCGGGGCCGCCACGGCAGCGGCGTTTTTGCCATTCGTAGCGGCCGGCGCCGGGGCGGGTGCCGGCTGAGTCGCGACGTAAGGCGAGCCCGAGAAGCGCAAGACCGGGTCGATCTTGACCCGATAGCTGTCCCACAGCTTGCTGCCCTCGCGCAGCTGAACGACCGCTTCCTTGGTGGTCATGGCCGGCAACACCACGATGTCGCCGGTGCTATCGGAAATCATGCCGCCATTGGCGAGGCCGCTCAGGGAGGTCTCGAACGTGTTGGTCGCCTTGCGCAAGGCTTCCAGCGCGTCGTCGATCTTTTCGCCGTTTTCCAGGCGCTGCGCCAGCTGTAAGCCCGCGTCGTAGACCGCATGAGGCTGTTGCGCCCGGTTTTCGAGGAAGCGCACGCCCGCGACGTTGTCCGAGAACTGGCCGGCCTTGCCGTGGTTCACCGCCATGATGATGGCCATGAACACCAGAAACCCGGTGATCGCGAATACGATTCCCTTGTACCGACCCAGATCAAGAATTCCCATGTCTCTTCCCCTTGGTCGCCCGCGCGGCTAGCGACCGCGCTGACCTACCATCAAGCAAGCCGGAATATGCGAAAAACCCACCCTTCAGCTCCGCATTTCGCGGAGTGATGTCTTCCCAGACTGCGGCTTTCCGCTCCCTGATGAACAAGTATGTAATCTGACAATAAGCACTTTGACTGTCGCTCGACTCAGTTCCCGTTTTTTAATCGCGGAAACATGCGCCAGTTCAAAGTTTCGCCCACTTTCGATTAAGGGGCTGCGCGAATCGCGCTCGTCTCGCTTCCGGAAAGGCTTAAACCTGCTGCCGGGCCCGCCTTAGTTGCCGTTCCCAAGCTCGCGGCAAGGGCTCGGCCCGCTGATGTGACAGGACTGCAACAGCGCGCCGACGATACATTGTCGAAGGCGCTGCAGCAGACAGTTTTGCCTGCGAGGGTGGGGTCAAGTCAATGGCGCGTTTATGCGACAAGCAGGTGTTTTCGACGCCGTTGCAAGCAGTTACGCACCGCGGTAAGTAGCGGGGGATGCTCGACAAGCCCGTGGCCGCCGCTCATGATGCGCTCCTCGCGATGGAGCAACGCCCCTGTTCAGCCAATGGTCGAGGCAGGGGCCGCCTTTCATCAGGAACGCCGTAGGGTCATGAGCAAAATAGAATTCAAATCGCACGTGCCCGTTGCGCAAAAGGCGGCGCTGGAAGCGCTGCTGTTCTTCAATGCCTGCCAGGAACGGGTCAGCGCCTGCATTGCCGACGCCATCGAGAAATTCGGTGCGCCGGAGATCGTCGCCGATCGCGACCGGCTGCGGATACATATGAAAGGCCTGCCGGAAGTGCAGTCGTTGTTCGCCATCGATGTGCAGACCGGTCGGCCCGTGGGCGTTGCCGTCTACGCGCGCCAGGACATCGAGCACGTCACGGTCGTACACATCGGCATCACCTCGGAATTCGCGAGCGGCGGCCGGCGCGCCAACGAACAATTGCTGTTGAAGCTGTTGCGCGAGGTCCGGCGCTCCACTCGGCGTGTGAAAGGGATTCGGACGATGGATTTGTTTTACGCCACCGCCACGGGCCGGGCCGGGCCGTCGCGCGCCACAGCCAAAGTATTGATGTAACAAAGTCGTCGATCTGCGGCTGTCCGGCAGCCGTTTCGGGTTCATTGCATTGTTCCGTCAAGCACTCCTCCGCGTCACCAATAAACTCGCGATCCTCGGCACGGCCGCTGTCTGGCTGTGTTTGCTGGCTGGGCTGCTGGGACAGTTCGCGTGGCCCTTCGACTTGTTCGCTCATTTTCGAGTGCAGTACGCGGCGCTGTTCGTATTGTTGGCCTGCCTATTGATGCTGCTGCGACGTTTCGGAATTGCGGTCGCGGCCGCGGTGGGCTTCGGAGTCAGCGTCGTGCCGCTACTTCCCTATGTCGCGAGCGAGTCCGTGTCTACCGCCGTCGCGACCACGCGCGAGGAAACATTCCGGCTGCTGTCTTTCAACGTCTGGTTCCGTAATCCCGACATGGCGCAGGTCGCGGAGTACATCGAAAAGTCACAAGCGGATGCGGTCGTGCTGCTCGAGCTGACGCCGCCGCAAGTGGAGATGCTGGCGCCGCTGCTGCCCACGTATCCGCACTATCACATCGATCCCAGCCGCATGGGCGCGGCGGTGTTCACCAAATGGCCAGTGATTTCCGCGGAGTCGGTGCCTCTCTCGCAGGGTGGCGCGGTCGCGGCGCGATTGATGCTGGATTGGCAGGGCACGCCGGTGAGTGTGCTCGGCGTGCATCTGAACTGGCCACTGGGCCCGCGCAATTCGGCGTTTCGCAATCAGGAGCTGAATTCGCTGGCCGCGTTCAGCAAGGCGCAGCGAGGGCCGCTGCTGGTCGCGGGCGATTTCAATCTGACGCCCTGGTCGGAATACTTCAGCGATGCATTGGAACAGTCAGGGCTGCACGACGCCGCGCTCGGCTTCGGACTGTCTCGCAGCTGGCCGTCGCAGTTCGCGCCGGTCGGCATACGCATCGATCACTGTTTGCTGTCGCGTCACTGGCGGGCGGTGAGCACGAAGCTGGGGCCGGCGCTCGGCTCGGATCATCTGCCGCTGGTGGCGGATGTGTCGTTGCGTCGTTGACTATTCCGTGCGCGTGCCCCGGCGGATGATGTAGCCGCCGGATTTCTGATCGGGTTCGAGCGTCAGCAGTTTGCGGGCCTGCGCCTCTTCGAGCAGATCGCTGAACGTGCGGAAGCCGAAATAACTTTCGTTGAAACCGGGATTCCGCCGCTTCAAGGTCTGCTTGACCATGGAGCCCCAGATCTTCTCGTCCTGATCGCGCTCCTCGGCCAGCGCATCGATGGTGTCGACGACCAGGTCGAACGCCTCCTGTTTGCGATCTTCCTCGCTGGAGACCGGCTTCGCTGCCTTCGGCGTCTCGGCGCCGGCGGCGGCCGTGGCTTTGGCGCTCGCGGGCTGCTTGCGACGTGCGCGCTGGTGACGTTTCTTTTCTTCCTGCCGCACCAGATCGTCGTAATAAATGAACTCGTCGCAGTTGGCGATCAGCAGGTCCGACGTCGAGCTCTTCACGCCGACGCCGATGACGGTCTTGTTGTTCTCGCGCAGCTTGCTGACCAGCGGCGAGAAGTCCGAGTCGCCGCTGATGATGACGAACGTGTCGACGTGCGCCTTGGTGTAGCAAAGGTCGAGCGCGTCGACGACCAGGCGGATGTCGGCGGAGTTCTTGCCGGAGATCTTCACGTGCGGGATCTCGATCAGCTCGAACGACGCCTCGTGCATGGGCTTCTTGAAATCCTTGTAGCGATCCCAGTCGCAGTACGCCTTTTTCACGACGATGCTGCCCTTGAGCAGCAGCCGTTCGAGCACGCGGTCGATGTCGAACTTGGCGTACTGGGCGTCACGTACACCGAGCGCGATATTCTCGAAATCGCAGAACAGCGCCATGCTGGTGATGTTGTGAGCCGCCATCTACAACCAACCCTTGCGTTTGAACAGCGCGTAAGTGACGCCCATCGAGGCCACCATCAGCCCGATGGAAAAGAAGAAATTGCTGTACTTGCCCGGCAGGTCCGGCAGCAGGTGATAGTTCATGCCGTAGATGCTGGCGATCAAGGTCGGCGGCAGGAACAGCACGGCCGCGACCGAGAAGATCTTGATGATGTTGTTCTGCTCGACGTTGATCAGGCCGAGCGTCGCTTCCAGCAGGAACGACACCTTCGAGCCGAGAAACGACGCATGATCCGACAATGACAGCACGTCGCGGCTGATGGAATGAAAGCGGTCGCGCTGCTCGGTGCTGATGCCCGGCACCGACTGCTGCACGAACATCAGCAGACGCCCCAGGCTGACCAGGCTCTCGCGGCCTTTGGAGTTGAGCTCGCCGTTGAAGCCGATGCGCTCGATCATCGCGCGCAGGTCGCGGCTGGTCGGTTGACCGTTGCCGTGGCGGGCGAAGATGTTGCTGGACACGCTGTCCAGATCGGCGCCGACCCGCTCGAGCACATCGGCGATGCGCTCGATGAATGCTTCCATCAAGCCCGCGAGGATGGTCACGGCGTTCGGGCATGCCGCCGGATGTTTGCCGGCGTAGGCGATGAACTGCTGGAAGGGCTTGGTATCCATGTATCGGTTCGTAATGAGCCGATTGCCCGCCAGAATGAAAGTCACCGCCATGCTCACCGGCCGGTCGGTGTCGAGCTGTGCGGCGACCGTCATGGTCATGTAGAGCGCGCCGTTATCCTCGTACAGCCGGTTGGAGGTTTCGATCTCCTTCATTTCCTCGCGCGTCGGCACTTCGATGCCGAACGAGGCTTCGACCAGCTTCTCTTCCTCGACGGTGGGCTCGAGCAGATCGACCCACACCGCCTGCGTCGGAATCGGCGGCCCATCGTCGCCCGTGCCAGCCTTGACCTTGGTCAGGCCCTGCGCTGCCGGGACGAAGATGTTCAGCATGCTCGGCGGGGATCAGCCGCCGTGCTCGTGAGCCGAGAGCTCGTCGATCAGGCTGAACAGCTGGCTTTCGCCGCCGGCGGTGCCGACGTCGGTGCTGTACTTGCCGTTGACGATGACCGTGGGCACGGACTGGATGCGGTAGCGCTTGTTGAGGAAGTCCGCGCGCTGCAGTTTGGATTCGACGGCGAACGACGAGAACGTCTCGGTGAACTTTTCCTTGCTCACGCCGTGCTGCTGGAAGAACGCAGCGATCTTGTCGACGTTGTTGAGCTGATTGCCGTTGACGTTGACCTCGCGGAAGATCAGCGAGTGCAGCTCTTCGAGCTTGCCCAGCACTTCGGCGGTGTAATAGACCCGCGCATGCATGCGGGTGCCTTCATTCCACATCGCCGGGACGCGGTTGAATTCGATGTACGGAGCCTTGCCCTTGGCGCGCCAGGACTCGACCGCCGGATCGAGCGCGAAGCAGTGACCGCAGCCGTACCAGAACACCTCGGTCACTTCGACCTTGCCCGGCGGCGCATTGGTGGGCTGGGCCGGCACGATCTTCTGATAGTTCGTGCCTTCCTTGAACTTCGAGGAGGTCGGCGGGCCGCCGGCCGAGCCGCCCAGCTTCAACGAGGGCTGAGTCGTCGAGGCGGTGTGCTGCTGCTCCGTAGCGGCCGGCCCATCGTCCATCTCGCTGACAGTTTCGGTCGGCGCGGTCGCAGCCTGATCGGCGGCGGCCTGATCCGTCGGCGCCGCTGCTCCGCCTTCCGCAGCCGGGGCTGCGGGCTGCTCGGCCGCGGGCGGAGCCGCAGCGGGCGCCGGGGCGCTTGGGGCGGATTCCTGCTTACCGCAGGCCGCGAGCAGAACCAGGGTCGAGAGCAGAGCAGCGAGTTTGTTCATGCGTCGTTCCGAGCAGTTTGAGCGCCTGCCAATAGTTCGATCAGCGCAGGCCCTGGATGTAGGCAGCGACCGCGTCGATTTGTTCGTCGGTCAGCAGGGAAGCCACGTTCCGCATCATTTGATTCGGATCGGTCTGGCGTGTTCCCGAGCGATACGCCTTCAACTGATTGATCGTGTAGGTGGCGTGCTGGCCTTTGATCTGCGCATAGCCGGCCGCAGGATTACCCGCGCCGTCCGGGCCGTGGCAAGCCGCGCAGGCCGCGATGCCCTTGGCCGGATCGCCGCCGCGGAACAGCTTCTGGCCCAGCGCGACCTTCGACGGCTCGGCTTCCAGCGTGCCCGTGGACTTCTGCGAGGCGAAGTACGCGCCGAGATCGGCAATGTCCTCGTCCGAGAGCGGCTTGGCCATCGGCGTCATGAGCACGTTCTGGCGTTGATCGCTCTTGAACGCGCTCAGCTGGCGCTTGATGTAGGTCTCGTGCTGGCCGGCCAGGTTCGGCCATTCGGGGTTCACGCTGTTGCCATTGACACCGTGACAGGCGACGCAGGGCGCGGCTTTCGCCTGGCCTTTCTCGGCCGAGCCTGCGACAGGCTGCTCGGCAGCGAAGCTAACGCCCGCCTGCAGGCCGCACAGAACGGTGAGCAGGACCATCGACTGAAACTTCATTATTCGTAACTCCGTAGCGGCGGCTGGCCAAAAGGCGCGGAATTGTACACTAGCGGTATGGCTTGCCTCAGCCTCACGCAACATACAGTCCAACATGCCGCAATTCCCCCCCGTCGAGTTCCTGACCAGCTCCTGGCAGCCGCGCCAGTTTCCCGCCGACCAGGGCGCGGAGGTGGCGTTTGCCGGCCGCTCCAATGCCGGCAAATCCAGCGCCTTGAACGCCATCACCGGCCGCAAGGACCTGGCGCGGACCAGCAAGACGCCGGGGCGCACGCAGCTGATCAACTTCTTCGCCCTCAACCAGCAGCAGCGGCTCGCCGACCTGCCGGGGTACGGGTACGCGAAAGTGCCGGAGAAGATGCGGGATCACTGGCGACAGCTGATGGGGCGCTATGTCGAGACCCGAGCGTCATTGGCGGGGGTGATCATCGTGATGGACTCGCGGCATCCGCTGACGGACTTCGACTGGCAGATGCTCGAATGGACCGGCGCGCAGAATCTGCCGGTGCATTTACTACTGACCAAGGCCGACAAGCTCGGCCGCGGCGAGTCGATGGCGACGCTCAAGAAGGTCCGCGGTGAGGTAGGCGAGGGGGTTTCTGCCCAGCTGTTTTCCGCGGTGGCCAAGACCGGCGTCGACGAGGCCCGCAAAGAGGTCCTGAAAATGCTGGCTGGGATGCCTCAGCGCGCTTCGGATACAGCAGAACAATAAATAAAGACCTTTCGCCCGGCCCGGACCGGAAGCCGGCAATAGCAAACCGAGGCTTACTTTGTGCTACCCCAGGCACAGGGATGTGCCCGCCGCCTTTCGGCGGCGGCACGCGCGGGAAAAGTCACGCCTTTTCTCAAGCGTGCGAGAACGCGAGTGGCAGGATGCCCGAGTCGGTCTCCAATAAAAAAGAACCCCGGCGACTTCTGGAGCCACCGGGGCAGTATTACCCGGCATGGGGATGGACCGGGTTACCGTTCACTCAGGGAGGTCAGCGAACGGGAGCGTCCTGGCCGACGCTCGGGAGTTATGACGCCCGCCGCAGGCGAAAGTTCCGGATCTTTTTCACCCGACTCGTGTGAAAAAATCTTTATGCTTTCAGGTGGTTAACCGCAATTGAGTTGCGTCTCGCGAACCACAGGCGGCAGCGTTGAGCCGGGCCGTTTCCGTCGCTTTTGTGGCACGCGAGCAACAAATTGGCCTGACCAATTCAGCGCGCCGGCCCACCGAACTTATAAGTGAACCCCAGCGACAGCATGCTCACCCAGTCGCTGTCGTTATGGTCGTCCCAGTCGTCATCGTCGTTCCAATCGTCCCACCAGTCGTCGTCATCGCGATTGTTGGCATCCAGCAGGATGCCTTCGTACTCGAGCCGGATCGCCAGATTGCTGGCGCGGAACTGCGCGCCGATGCCGAACAGCGGTTCGGTGCTCTTGTCGCTGTCCGAGCCGGCAAAGCCGCGGGCGCTGAAGTCCGCGTCCAGGCGGGCCAGGCCGAGCCGGCCGAACAGGTCGAAGTTACTGCCCAGAGGCAACATGCCTAGGGCGCTGACCGAGACCGCCGTGTACTGGGCTTCCATGTCCACGCCGAAGATGCGGTCCACCGGCTTGCCGAAGTCGGTGTAGTTCAACTCCACAGCGACCCAGTCGATGATGCGATAGCCGGCGTTGATCTTGAACCCGGTGTCGTCGGCATCGAATTCCTGGCGCGTCTCGTCGTCTTTGAACTGGACGGTCGAATCGCCGATGGAGGCGCCTAGATACGGACCCAACAAGGCGGGGTCGCGCGCAAAGGCGGCGGGGCTCGCCGCGCAGAGCGCAAGAGGCAGTGACAACCAGCGGATGGGCAAACGCATGATGTTGCTCCCTTGTACTTCGTCAGAGCGGATGCTTTAGAGGAACGTATACGTAACGCCGATGGAGAGCATGTTGGCGTCGTCCACGTTATCGATATCGAACATTTCGTATTCGGCGCGCACGCTCAGGCTGAGGAAGCGAAATTGCGCGCCGACGCCGTACGCGAAGTCCGTGCCGTCATCGCGGAAGTTACCGAAGTTGCGGATTTTGACGTCGGTGTCGAAGCTGATCACACCGCCTTTAGCAAACAGGTCGACCGGGCCGACAGGTAAGAAAAACACGCCGAACCCCGTGATGCCGTCGCTCTCCACGGACAACGGGCCTTCCTTCACTTCGCCAAAATTCACATAGCTCGCCTCGATGCCGAACCAGTCGAGCGGCCGGATGCCCGCGATGATCTTGAAGCCGGTGTCGTCGCCATCGAGGTCCAGGCCAGTGGCGTCCCGATCGAGCTCGGTGTTGGCCTGGCCGAGGCTGGCGCCGAGATAGATGCCGTTGTCGGCGGCCATCGTGGCCGTGCTCGCCAGCAACAACGCGGAGGCCAGAATTGCTTTACGCATGGATGAAGTCCTTTGATGTGACTAATGACGACCGACTAATGAAATAGTCGGACAGGGCATCAGGTTGCACCAGGATGCATGATCAACCTGAATCGGAAATGAAATGGGGGTGACGACGCCCGTGCGCGACCGCGCACCGCGATGATCAGTGCGCTTCGTCCCAGTTTTCGCCGATGCCGGCATCCACTTTGAGCGGCACACGCAGCTCCGCGGCCCCGCTCATCAGCTCCCGTACATGTGCGATCAGATCTTCCGCGAGCTCGCGTCGCACTTCGAAGACAAGTTCGTCATGCACCTGCAACAGCAGGCGCGCTTCGAGCTTGGATTGCGACAGCCAATGAGCCACCTGGATCATGGCGCGTTTGATCACATCCGCCGCCGTGCCTTGCATCGGTGCGTTGATTGCGGCGCGCTCGGCCGCCTGGCGCAGAGCTGCGTTGCGTGCGTTGATATCGTTTAGATACAAACGACGCCCGAACACCGTTTCGACGAAACCGCGCTCGTGCGCGAGCTGCCGTGTTTCATCCATGTAACGCCGCACGCCGGGATAACGCTGGAAATATGTCTCCACGTAGCGCGCCGCCGTGCTGCGCTCGATGCCGAGCCGCGAGGCCAGGCCGAATGCCGACATGCCGTAAATCAAGCCGAAATTGATCATCTTCGCCGTGCGGCGCTGATCCGCGGTCACGGTGTCGAGAGTCATGCCGAACACTTCGGCAGCGGTTGCCAGATGGATGTCGCGATCTTCGCTGAAGGCTTTCAGCAGGCCTTCGTCGCCGGACAGGTGCGCCATGATGCGCAGCTCGATCTGGGAATAATCGGCCGCGACGATGCACCAGCCCTTCGGCGCCACGAACGCTTGCCGGATACGGCGGCCTTCCGGCGTGCGGATCGGAATGTTCTGCAGATTCGGCTCGGCGGAAGACAGCCGGCCAGTCGCAGCGATCGCTTGCTGATAACAAGTATGCACGCGTTGCGTGGAGCGATTGATCTCCAGCGGCAACTTGTCCGTGTACGTGGATTTCAACTTCGCGAACGCGCGGTAGTCCATGATGAGCTTGGGGAGCTCATAACTCGCCGCCAGCTCTTCGAGCACGTCTTCCGCGGTCGACGGCTGACCCGTCGGTGTCTTACGGATGATTGGCAGCCCCATCTTGTTGAACAGGACTTCCTGCAGTTGCTTGGGCGATTCCAGCGAGAACTGCTGGCCCGCGGCTGCGTATGCTTGTGCCTCGATCTCGCGCATCCGCGTGGCCAGCTCGCCGCTTTGTTTGCGAAGCAGGTCGCCATCGAGCAGCACGCCCGCCTGTTCCATCTTCAGCAGCACCGGCACCAGCGGCTGTTCGATGTTCTCGTACAGCTCTTTCAGCGGCGGCAACGCTTCGAGTCGCGGCCAGAGCAGGCGATGCAGTTGCAGAGCGAGGTCTGCTTCTTCGCCTGCATAGTTAGTCGCCGTATCGAGCGCCACCTGGTTGAATTCGATTTGCTTCGCGCCTTTGCCGGCGACGCTCTCATAAGCAATGGGGTCGATGCCGAGATAGCGACGTGAGATCGGCCCCAGCTCGTGTTTGGCCGCGGTGCTGTTCAACACGTACGACTCGAGCATGATGTCGAACTTGTCGCCGCGCAGCTCGATGCCGGCGCGCTTCAGCACGTGACCTTTGTATTTCAGGTCGTAGCCGACTTTGAGCGGCTGCTCGGCTTCGAGTACGGGCTTCAGTGCTTTCAATACGACGTCGCGCGACAGCTGCTCGGGCGCGCCGGGATAGTTGTGACCGATCGGCACGTACGCTACGGCGCCGGGCTCGACGCTGAATGCGAGACCGACGATGTCGGCCTGCATGTAGCCGCCGGAGGTAGTCGCTACATTCAGCGACATCACATTCGCCGATTTGAGCTGCGCGACCCATGTTTCCAGCGCTGTGGCTGTCACCACGGTTTCGTAGTTGCGCGGAACGGGAGGAGGCGGAGCGCCTTCGGCGGGAGGCTCTGCAGAAGTTACGGCGGCCGCTGCCGATGCGCTGGGACCTTCGTCGCCGACGATCTGCTTCAGCAGCGCGCGAAACTCCATGCGCGTAAACAGCTCTCGTAAACGATCTTTATCGGGGTCGCCGACCTTCAATGTTTCGAACGGCTGCTCCAATTTCACTTTGAGGTCGATCGTTGCGAGCTTGCGCGACAGCTCCAGCTCTTTCATGCCGTTGCGCAGGTTCTCGCCGACCTTGCCAGTGATGGCGGCGGCGTTCTCCACCAGCTTGTCGAGCGTGCCGTATTCGCCGAGCCATTTCGCCGCGGTTTTCGGGCCGACTTTGGGAATGCCGGGAATGTTGTCCGAGGTGTCGCCGACCAGCGCGAGATAGTCGATGATCTGTTCGGGATACACGTCGAACTTGGTCTTCACGCCGTCGCGATTCAAGCGCGAGCCGGTCATCGTGTTGACCAGCGTGATGCGCTCGTTCACCAGCTGCGCCATGTCCTTGTCGCCGGTGGAGATGATCACATCGTAATTCTGCGCGGCGGCTTCGCAGGCCAAGGTGCCGATCACGTCGTCGGCTTCGACCCCTTCGATGCGCAGTAACGGCAGACCCATGGCGCGAACGCTGTCGAGCAACGGCTGCAACTGCGAGCGCAGCTCGTCGGGCATGGGCGTGCGCGTAGCCTTGTACTCTTCGAACAGCTCATCGCGGAATGTTCTGCCGGGCGCGTCGAATACCACGGCGATCAGATCCGGCGACTCTTCCTTGCGCAGTTTCTGCAGCATGTTGAGCACGCCGAGCACCGCACCCGTGGGCTCGCCACGCGAGTTGGTCAGCGGCGGCAACGCATGAAATGCGCGATACAAGTAGCCTGAGCCGTCCACCAGGACGAGCTTGCGTTGAGTTGCCATTACTGACCCGATTTCGGCGGCGGCGGAGGGGTGGCGGGACGATCGGGATCGGGCGGAGAGACCGGCGTCGGCTGCGATTGCGCCGGCGCCGACGGATCGGGCGTCGATTGCTCGGTGCGCGAGCGCTCGCGATCTTTCTTTTGCGCCTGAGGCGCCGGCGGCAGCGTACGAACTTTGCTGCCTTCGAGCACCGGCTTCGGCGTCTGCGCAGGCACTTCCTGCTGCTTGTCGTCAGGTAAATACAGCGGACCTTTCAGGCCGCAACCCGCCAGGCTGAACAGCAGCAGGGCCGGCCCGAATCTGCGCACGGATGATTTCATCGGCGCATTATAAATGACCCTCCCCGGCCGGGGTCAGTTCTTGGGCTCGATCTCGATCACCGCCATCGTGAGGCGCGAAATGCACACCAACTTGTCGCGTTCGTCGACGATACGAATGTCCCAGACATGACTGCGACGGCCGAGATGAATCGGGCGCGCGGTGCCGATGACGAACCCGCTGGAGACGCCGCGGATGTGGTTGGCGTTGATCTCCTGACCGAGACACCGATATTTGTCCGGATCGGTCGTCAGCATGGCCGCGTAGCTGCCGAGCGTTTCGGCTAAAGCAACCGATGCGCCGCCGTGCAGGATGCCATGGGGCTGATGGGTGCGATCTTCCACGGGCATGCGACCCCGGAGAAAGTCCGGGCCGAGCTCGGTGAATTCGATGCCCAAATGTTTCGCCATGCCGATGTGAGCGGTGAGATCGGCGAGCTTGTAGGGCTTGAACCAGATGGACATGACTGCTGGGCTCCGAGGTCGAAGGCTACGTTTTACGCAGCTTGTCCCCGATGCGTCTATAAGCTTCGCGGAAAGAGATTCCTTCCTTGACCACCAGTTCGTTGGCCTCCGCGGCCGCGTGGATCGACGGATCGAGCCGGATGCGATCCTTGCGGAAGGTCACGCCGGCCAGCGCCGACGGCAGAATTCCCAGCGTGTCCAGGCATAGATCGATGCCACGGAACAAAGGCACTTTGATCAACTGCAGGTCGCGCTGATATCCCGACGGCAGCTTGGCGACGATGCCCATCACTTCGAGCAAACAGGCCTGCGCGCTGGCGCTGCGGCCGCGGATCAGCTCGAACACGTCTGGATTGCGCTTCTGCGGCATGATCGACGAGCCGGTCGTGAACGCATCCGGCAGCGCGACGAACGAGAACTCCTGCGTGTAGAACAGCATCAGGTCGGACGCGAGACGCGCCACGTCCTGCATGACCATTGAGATCTCGAACAACAGCTGCGCTTCAGCCTTGCCACGCGACAGCTGCACCGATGTCACGGGTTGTTGAACTGACGCGAACGCCAGCTTCTTCGCGGTCGCTTCACGATCGATCGACAGATTCGGCGAGCCATAGCCTGCAGCGGAGCCGAGCGGGCTCTTCTGCAAACGACGATGCACCTGTTGCAAGCCCTCGGCGTCGTCGCGCAACTCCGCAGCGAAGCCGCCGGCCCACAACTTCACGGAGCTGGGCATCGCTTGCTGCATGTGAGTGTAGCCAGGCAACGCAACGTCACCTTCGCGTGCCGCCAACTCATCGAGCGCCTGGACCGCGCCTTCGACGCGTTGTTTCAATTCATCGACGGCGTCGCGCAGATAGAGACGCAGCGCTGTGAGCACTTGATCGTTACGCGAGCGACCGAGATGGACGCGCTTGCCGGCCTCGCCAATGCGTTCCGTCAGCAAGCTTTCCAGCGCAGTCTGACCGTCTTCATGCTCGAGCGACACTTGCCACTTGCCGGCCGCGTGCTCGGCGGCGATTTCGCTCAGGCCGCGACGGATCGCTTCCAGATCCGCTGCCGGCAGGAAACCTTGGGCATTGAGCATCTCGGCGTGCGCGATCGAAGCGCGCACGTCGTATTCGACCAGACGATTGTCGAGCGCGTGATCCTCGCCGGCCGTGTATCGCAATACACGCTCGTCGAGGGGGGCGCCTTTGTCCCAGAGCCGACTCATGGTTAAGCGTGCTGCTCGGCCGCGCTCAGCGCGCTGACGTTTTCGACCACCAGCGTGCCGGTGCCTTCGTTCGTGAAGACTTCGGCGAGGATGCTGTCCGGGGTCTTGTAGGAAGTGATGTGCACGCGACGCACGCCGCCGCGAATCGCTTCTTCGATGGCCTTGGCCTTCGGCAGCATGCCGTCTTTCAGGCTGCCCTGATCCTTGAGCTTCTTCAGGCCCGCCAGATCGGTGTACGAAATGATGGAGCGCGGATCTTCCAGCGACTCGAGAATGCCGGGCGCGCCAGTGACGAGCATCAGCTTCTCCGCCTTCAGCGCGGCGCCAATGCCGGCCGCGACCGTGTCGGCGTTGATGTTCAGCAGCGTGCCTTTGTCATCGGCCGACACCGGGCTCACGACCGGCATCAAGCCGTCCTCGAGCAACTGCTGCAGCACCTTCGCGTCGATCAAATCGATGTCGCCGACCAAACCGTAATCGACGGTCTGACCTTCGACCTGCACCGGCGGTCGCTTGTGCGCGCGGACCAAGCCCGCGTCGACGCCACTGACGCCAACCGCGGCGATATCCAGTTCGCGACAGATGCCGAGAATCTGGGTGTTCACCAGGCCATTGAGCACCATGCTCGTAACTTCCATGGACTTCTCGTCGGTAACGCGACGGCCCGCGACCATGCGCGGCGTGATGCCCAAGGATTCCTGGATCTGCGACAGCTGCGGACCGCCGCCATGCACGAGCACGACGCGGATGCCGACCTGATGCAGGATCGCGACTTGTTCGATCAGCGTGCGGGTGGACTCGATGTCGCCGAACACACCGCCGCTGGCCTTGATGACGAACACCTTGCCCTTGTACATGCGGATGTACGGTGCGGCGCTGCGCAGAGCGCGAACGGCAACGGAGGGATCAGAGCGAAGCACCACGGCAATATTCCTTAGAAATGACGAATGACAATGAATGATGACTGGTCGGGATACCGATCAGCCCCGGAGCAGCCGGTACAGGACGGCCATCTGCACGACCATGCGGTTGAACGCTTCACGGATGACCACGCTGCGCGGTCCGTCCAGAACTTCGTCGGCCACCGCGACATTACGCCGAACTGGCAGGCAATGCATGAAATGACAGCCGGGATCCGCCGCCCGGAACCAGCTCTCCTTCACACACCAGTCGCTGAGGTACTCGCGCAGGCGCTTGTCGGCCTCGTCGTCGCCGTAGTGCTGGGGCGAACCCCACTCTTTGGCGTAGATCACGTGCGCGCCATCGAGCGCTTCGGCGCGATTGTCCGTCTCACGTACGGAACCGCCCGACGCCTTCGCGGCCTGTCGTGCTTTTTCCATGATGGGCTCGGGCAACGCGAACCCTTCCGGACGCAACACGACGACGTCCATGCCGCGCATCGCGGCCATGTGAACTGTCGATGACGGCACGGCCAGCGGCAGCGCGCGAGGATGATTCGCCCAGCTCAGCACGAACTTGCCGCGCTCGGGCACGCGCAACTCATCCATCGTGTGCCAGTCGGCCAGCGCCTGGCAGGGGTGTCCCATCGCCGACTCCATGTTCACGAGCGGCTTGTCACAAAGGTCCGCCATCATGCGGAAGCCGGTCTCGGCCAGATCGGCGGCGAGGTTGCGGCCTTCGGCAAACATGCGAATGCCGATAGCGTCGCAGTACGAAGCGAGCACCGGCACCGCTTCACGCACGTGCTCGGCGGCGGCGCCATTCATGATCGCGCCCGAGCGCGTTTCCATCTGCCACGTGCCCTGGCCCGGTGTGATGACGACGGCGGTGCCGCCGAGACGCATCATCGCGCTTTGGAACGAAGCCAGCGTACGCAGCGACGGATTCAAGAACAGCAGGCCGAGCACTTTGCCGGCAAGCGCTTGCGGCTGCGGTGTCTGCTGCAGGCGAGCGGCGAGACCCAGCAGGTCCTTCACTTGCTCGCGCGGAAAATCGCCCAGGTCGAGAAAACGATTCATGGTTATTGCTCGCTGAGTTTGCGACTCATGCGCTGAGTCATTTCGGCAGTCGGGCGAGCGCCTTGCGCAGCAGCTCGACGTGCTCACTTTCCAAGACGAAGGGGGCCAGGATACGCAGGATATTCGGATCGGCGCTGGTGCCGGTGAGGATGTCCAGCTTCAACAGCTCCGCCTGCACGTCCTTGGCGGGGCGCGAGGTGCGCAGGCCCAGCAACAAGCCGGCGCCTTGCGAGCCGACGACCGGACCGACCATGCAGGTCTCGCGAATTTCCGCCGAGCGCTGCTGGACGTTCTTCAGCAAGCCTTCCGATTCGATGATGTCGACGACGGTTTCGACGATGGCGCAGGCCATCGGGCCGCCGCCGAACGTCGTGCCCAGCGAGTCCATCTTCAAATAAGGCGCGACATGATCCGCCACCAGCATCGCCGACACGGGGAAGCCGCCACCGAGCGCCTTCGCGGTCGTGATGATGTCCGGCGTCACTTCATACATGTTGGCCGCGAACGGATGGCCCGTGCGTCCGAAACCGCATTGGACCTCGTCGAAGATCAGCACGGAACCGTTCTCGCTGCAGCGGAAGCGCAGCGCCTGCAGGAATTCCTTCGGCATATCGACGGCACCGGCAACGCCTTGCACCGGCTCGACGATGACGGCGGCCGTTTGATCGTTGATCAGCGCGCTCAGCTCGGCCGCGGTGGTCGTCGGCTTGATGAACTTCACTTCGAACGGGGTGTTCGGGAAGCCGTACCACTTCTTGTCCGCGCCCCAGGTCACTGCGCCGGCAGCGGCGGTGCGACCATGGAAGCTGCCCTCGACCGCGATCACCTGTGTGCCGCCGGTCATTTTGCAGGCGAGCTTCAGCGCGTTCTCGTTCGCTTCCGCGCCCGAGTTCACGAAGAACACGGTGTCGAGCCCGAGCCCGCAGAACTTCGCGAGCCGGGTCGCTGCGCGACGGCGAACGTCGAGCGCGACGGCATTGCTCTGGAAACAAAGTGACTTCGCCTGCTCGGTCAGCGCCTCGACCCAGCGCGGATGACCGTAGCCCAGCGCCGCCACGGCGTGACCGCCATAGAGGTCCAGCACTTTGCCGCCGTCGGGCTTGTGCAAGAACACGCCGCGCGCGTCCGTGATCTGCAACGGAAACTGCGCGTAGACGGGCGCCAGATGATCGGCGGGGGCGTTCGAACTCGTGGTAGCTGCGCTCAAGTTGTTTGCACTCTTCTAAGCAATCAGGTCCAACCGGCGGCCGGCGTCGTCAGGCCGGTCGTTTCGTCCAGGTCGAACACTCGATTCAACCATTGCATCGCGCCGCCGGCTGCGCCCTTCACCAGGTTGTCGATGGCGCACATCACGGCGACGGATTCCCCATTGGCAGCCGCGCTCAGGAACGCGTAGTTGCTGGCCGCGACGTCTTTTACATGAGGCATCTCGCCGACGACACGAACGAAAGTCCTGCCGGCGTAGAAACCTTTCAGCGCCTCGAGCAGCTCGGGCGTTTTGATCGGCTTCAGCGCCTTCGCCTGCACCGTGACATGAATGCCACGCGCGAACGGGCCGGAGTGCGGAACGAAGCTGAACTCCGCCTTCACCTGTGACGCCACTTGCGCGAGCGCTGCGATCTCCGGCGTATGCCGATGCGACAGCGGATTGTACGCGTACAGATCGCTGTGCCGCTGCGGATGATGCGTGCCTGCGCTCGGCGTGCGGCCCGAGCCGGTGCTGCCCGTGATGCCGGCAGCAAACAAACGCGGCTCGACCAGGCCCAGCGACAACAACGGCACGCTCGACAGCAACACCGCGGTCGCGAAGCAACCCGGATGCGCCACATGCGGTGTCGTGATCTTGTCCAGGTGCTCCGGCACTGCGCAGCTGAACTGCGCGATGCGATTCGGCGCGCCGTGAGCATGCTTGTACACCGCTTCATAGGCGCTGGCCGTGCTGTAGCGATAGTCGGCCGAAATGTCGATGACGCGCGGCTTCGTGCCTTTTGCTTCGGCAGCCGTGAGAACGTCATCGATGAGCTTCGCCGCCACGCCATGAGGCGCGGCGGAGATGATGGCCGACGTCGGCAGCGTGCCGACCAGCTGCTTCACCTCATCCAGGCTGGAGAACTTCAGCTCGGGATAGATCGGCGCCAGATGCGCAAAGAACTTCGCCACCGGCTCGCCGGGCTGGCTGTCCGAAAGAATGGCTTTCAGTTGCAGGCGCGGATGACCGGCAATGAGGCGCAGCAGCTCGCCCGACACGTAGCCGGTGCCGCCGAGGACAATGACAGGAATCTTTGCGTCGCTCATTCTTCGATCACTTCCGCCTTGGTCTTCGGAGTCAGCTTCAACGAATCGATCACGCAGTCGCCCAGCGCCGCGCCGTCGGTGATGGCGTTGAAGGCCGGCACGCCGAACTTGTCCTTGATGATGTTCACGCCGACCGCGTTGTCCGTCGCCGGACCCGTGACGACCGACGGCTCGATGCCGAACTGCTCGCGCAGCAGCTTCACGCCGCCCCACGCAGCGACCGGATCGTTCGCCGACAACACCACCGAGGTGAGCGCGTTACGAATATCCGGCGACGACAGAATCGCTTCGACGCCGTACGCGCCGAGGATGCCGTCGCCGAGCTCGAACACGATCACATCCGGCTCGCCTTGCGACATTTCCGTCAGCAGCGCGCGCGTGATTGCCGGGCCCGTCTTCGCAGTGGTCGTGACGACGCCCAGATCGGTGAAGATCATGCTCTTGCGGGCGCCGGCGTCTTCCATCGCCAGAATGTCACGGCGCAGAGAAACACCGGTGGCCTTGAATGCATGCACGTTCAAGCCACGGTGCCGCATGCGAGCGACGATGGCGCACGCCGCTGCCGTCTTGCCCGCTTCCATACAAGTGCCCGCGAGCGCCACGACCGGCACATTCCGCGTGTTCACAGCGACGTTGTAGTCGAGACGTTTGTAGCCGACCCGCGCCGGCACGCCGATGCGCTCGCCCAGATACGGGAACTGCAGCACCACGCCTATGACCTTGGCGTTGAACGGCTGGCCCTTTTCCGGGTTCACCGACTCGACCACGCCCAGCACGCCGCCGATGTTCAGCACCTGGATGATGTCGCCTTCCTTCACCGAGGTCGGCAAATGACCCGAGTAACCGAACAGCGCCTGACGATGGCCGAGCGCGCCGACGATGATGTCGCCCTTGGCGGCCTTGGCCATGCGGCCGCTGGTCAGCTCCAGGGTGTTGTATGTCGACTTGTTGTTGAGGATCTCGACAACCAGCACCACGCCTTCCTCGCAAGGAATGTTGTCCGTGGCGACACGCAACTCATGCCCCAGGTTCAGTGCCTGGGTGATGGACGCGATCTTGTCGACGACTACTGTCTTCATGGCTGTGTTCGATTCACCTGTTCAGAAGTTAAGAAACAACTCACTTGTTCTGGGCCGGTCCAGCGCTTCCCTGCGCCCCCGGCATTCGGGCGTCCTGCCCAGCACCGGCACGCGTCCAGAACATGCCGGGCAGGCCGACCATCTTCGAGAAGCCCAGGGCATCGGCTGCTGTCCACTCACCAGCCGCTTCACCATAGACGCCCTTGGAGGCGGCCATGATGGAGTAGGGCGAAGTCACTCCGGCGACAAACGCGTTGCCCGGGTGGTACTGCACCTTCACTTCACCGGTGACCCGCGCCTGCGAATTCACGAACAGCGCTTCCATGTCGCGGCACACCGGATCCAGATGCTGGCCTTCGTGCACCAGATCGCCGTACGGACCGGACAACATTTCCTTCACGCGCTGCTGACGGCCGGTCATTACCAGTTTCTCCAGCTCGCGATGCGCAGTAATCAGTACTTCGGCAGCGGGCGCCTCGAACGCAACGCGGCCCTTGGTGCCTATGATCGTGTCACCCAGGTGAATGCCCCGGCCGACGCCGAACTTCGCGCCGATCGTTTCGACCTTCTCGATCACGCTCACCGGATCGAGCTTCACGCCGTCGAGGCTGGCGGGAATGCCCTTCTCGAAGCCGATGGTGTGCACTTCCGGCGCCTGCGGATTCGAGTACGCATCCTTCGACAGCACCCACGCATGATCCGGAATGCTGCCATCCGACGTGAGCGTCTCTTTACCACCGATCGTCACGCCCCACAGGCCGCGATTCACCGAATAGGCGGCGCCGTACGGCGGGATGGTGAGATTCCGATCCTGCAGATACTTCAACTGATCGGGACGCTTGAACGCCTGGTCGCGCACCGGCGCGAGAATGGTCAGCTCGGGCGCGAGCGTACGCAGCGCGACTTCGAAGCGCACTTGATCGTTGCCGGCGGCGGTGCAGCCGTGAGCGATCACTTTCGTGCCCAGCTTTTTCGCGTATTCGGCGATGGTCTGCGCCTGCATGACGCGCTCGGCGCCGACGCACAGCGGATACATCTGGCCGCGCTTCACGTTGCCCATGATCAGGTACTTGATCACCTGCTCGAAGTAATCCTTCTTCGCCTCGACCAGGATGTGATCCTTCGCGCCGAGCGCACGCGCACGCTGATCCAGCACCTTCGCCGCTTCGGCGTCGATACCGCCGGTATCGACGGTCACGGTGATGATCGGACGCTTGTAGTTCTCGGACAGCCACGGCACCAGGAATGACGTGTCCAGGCCGCCGGAGAAGGCCAGCAGAATCGGTTCGTTGCCAGGAGGAAGTGTGCTCATGCTTGTTTCCGTATCAAAACAAATAGCTGGTCTGCCATAGAGGTTCGCGCGAGGCGGCTGTGCCGCTCAGATGCCGAAGATGCCGCGAAGGCGCTCGCGCAGCTTCTTCTGATCCTTCGGCTCGTCGGTCGCGATGAAGATCGTGTCGTCGCCCGAGATGGTGCCGACCACCTCGGCCCAGTCCGAGCTGTCGATGGCGACCGCCACGCTTTGCGCCGTGCCGGTCATGGTCTTGAGGACGGTCAGCGACGTGCCGGCGGTCTTGATCTCGAGCACGAACCTGGCGACGGCGGCGAACGGGTTGTTGGTCGCGGCGGCATCCTGCGCGGGCAGGATGTAGCGGTCGCCGGCCTTGGCGACGCCGAGCTCGCGCAAGTCGCGGCTGACGCTCGACTGAGTGGCGTCAAATCCTTGTTTGTGAAGGATTTTCACCAATTCGTCCTGATTGCGCACGGTCGACTCTCCGATGATTCGGAGAATCGCGGCCCGGCGCGCGACGGATTGGTGAATCTCAGCAGCCATGTCGGTGTGGACGCCCTCGGTAGCGGCACGGGCGCCCAGACGCACCTGTGCATAAAAAGGCGCGCATCATGCATAATTATGCAGAGGCCGTCAATAACGGATTTTGCGTCAGGTCCGACGGCGGGAGGCGAGCACTCCGTCGAGGGCGAAAACGGCGAGCGCCGTCCAGATCATCGAGAAACCGACCACGCGCGGTCCGCTGAACGATTCCCCAAATACCAGCACCGCGCACGCCAGCTGCAGACTGGGCGCGATGTATTGCAAAAGTCCGATGGTGAACAAGGGAATGCGCCGCGCACCCACGGCGAACAAGACCAGCGGAACGGCGGTCAGCGGTCCACCCAACAATAAAAGAAGAGTGGTCTCGAACGAGTTCTGGCTCATCGCGCCGCTGCCCGAGAGCTCACACCACATCACAAATCCCGCCGCGAACGGCAGCAACAACAGCGTTTCGCCGGTGAAGCCCGGCAGCGCTTCGACGTTGGCGGTTTTTCGCACCAGGCCATACAGGCCGAAGCTCAGCGCCAGCGCGATCGACACATACGGCGGCCGACCCGCAGCCCAGGTGAGATAGAGCACACCGGCCGCGGCGATCGCCACGGACAGCCATTGCATACGATTGAGCCGCTCGCGAAAACAAACGACGCCGAGCGCCACGTTGAGCAGCGGCCCGATGAAATAACCGAGGCTGATTTCCACGACGTGGGCGGTAGCGATGCCCCACATGAAAATCGACCAGTTGATCGCGATGAACGTCGCCGAGGCGCACAGCCGCAGGCGAACTTGCGGATTCGACAGCGCGCTCCATGTCTGGTGCGTGTCGCCACGCGCCGCCAGCCAGCCGAAACCGACCAGGCAGCCCCACAACATGCGATGCGCGGTGATTTGCAGGACCGGGATCGTCGCCAACAGTTTCATGTACAGCGGCATCAGCCCCCAGATCAGGAAGGCGGAGATGGCGGCGGAGAGGCCGCGGCCATCGATGCGTTGAGCCGCGGACGTGGCGGAGGCCACGTGAGAGGAATCGTTCATGGACAGGGAACAGTCTGCTGGGCGGCAATCATAGTGCAGTACGCAGGGGCATGTCGGTCTTTCTGAAGTTGCATGCATCGCGCCGGCGCGAGAAGCTTCGGGTCTCTTTGCTAAATTCTCTGTTAACTATGTCAGTGCTCGACCTCTCGCGCCGCTTGCTGGCGCTGTCACAAACCGGTCTGCATTTCTCACAGGAAGAATACGACAGAGAGCGATATCGCGAGATGGCGCAGATAGCCGGCGAACTGCTAGCACTCGAGTCGGCAATGACGCCGGACAAGGTGCGCGCCCTGTGGATGGTCGAAGACGGCTATTCGACGCCGAAGGTCGACGTGCGCGGCGCGGTGTTTCGCGGCGAGCAGGTATTGATGGTGAAAGAGCGCGTCGATGGCAAGTGGACTTTGCCCGGCGGCTGGGCGGACGTGAACGACACGCCGTCGCACGCCGTGGAAAAAGAGATCGAACAGGAGTCGGGTTTCACCGCGCGGGCCGTCAAGCTGGCGGCGATCTTCGACCGTAACAAACACAATCATCCGAAGTTTCTGTACCACGTCTGGAAGATGTTCTTCGTCTGCGAAATCACCGGCGGCGATTTCCGGACCAGCTACGAAACTACCGACGTGAAGTTTTTTCCGGTCGCCGAGCTGCCGGAGCTATCGACCGGGCGCGTCACGGCGGCGCAGATCCAGTGCGCCTACAAGCATCATCTGGATCGCGCGCTGCCCACCGAGTTCGATTGAGCGATGAGCGACGCTCCGGTCCTGGATTTTTTACCGCCTGAATGGTTCACACGAGCGCTCGCTGCGCCGTGCGAGTCCCGCTATGTGGATGCCGGCGGCACGGCGATTCATTATTTGATCTGGAACGAGCACGAGACGCACAAGCCCGGCCTCGTGCTCGCACACGGCTTTCGCGCGCACGCTCGCTGGTGGAGTTTCATTGCGCCGTTCTTTATGGAGCGCTTCCGCGTCGTCGCATTCGATTTCTCCGGGATGGGCGACAGCGGCAACCGCGATCAATACACGGAAGAGAACTACACGCGCGACTTGCTGGCAGCGATCGATGCGGCCGGATTCGATCGGCCTGTGGTCGTCGGTCATAGCTTCGGTGGCGGGCGAGTACTGCAAGCTTGCGCGGAGCACCCCGAACGGGTGGGCCGCGCGATCATCGTCGATTCACACCTGCAGCTGCACGATGGCGAGCCGCGGATCCGCAGTTCGGAGTTGCGGCCGAAGAAAATCTATCCGACGTATGAAGCGGCTCGCGCCCGCTTTCGGCTCATTCCAGCGGACAATCGGGCGGCGCCGTACATCATCAACTACATCGCCGAACATTCGATCAAACGGGTCGACGACGGCTACACCTGGAAGTTCGACGACACGCAGCCGCGCCTCGTCATCCATCACAACGTGTCGAGCATGTTGAAGCGCATCGTGACGCCGGTGTCGTATGTCTATGGCGATCACAGCATCATCGTGCCTCACGAGCATGCGGCGGAAATCGTCGCTCACATTCCCAATTGCCGCGGGCCGATCGCGATTCCCGAGTCGCATCATCACGTCATGCTGGATCAGCCGCTGTCGTTGGTGGCGACGCTGCGGGCGCTGCTGTATTGAGCGCTACTGCTCGATCGTGTACTCGAGGTCCGCGCTCTGATTCTCGCCGGCCTCGGTCTTGAACACCCACTTATCGCTGATCGTGTAACGCAGCTTCAGCGTGTTGATCGACTCCGTGAGCGAGATGCCGTAGCTGATGAACAGCCGGGGCGAGAGGAACTTGCCGAGCACCAGCGCCGTGTTCGCGGTGCCGTCGGTGCCGAGCGAGCTTTCGACACCGACTTCTTCCAAGCCGAGTCGACGGCCGATCTGCGAAGCGAGCAGGCCGCCGCCTTGCATGGTCAAAGTATCGCGAGCCGACGTCATGGTCGCGGTGTCGTTGCTCGTCACCGAGTCGGATCCCTTGCCGGTCAATAGATAAGTCACGATCTGAGTCTGCGGCATGGTTGGGTCTGAGAAGAATGACAGCCGCGGCGCCTGCAAGGTGCCACGCACGTTCAGGCCTACCGTCACGGTGTCGATCCTGCGGCGGGCTTCGATATCCAAGCCCGGATCGTCGAGCGGCGAGGCATCGAACAGCAGCTCGCCTTTGCTGATCTCGAGCTTCTGACCGTACGCCTCGTAACGCCCATCGACGACAATGAGCTCGCCGCGACCGATAGGAATCTCGCCCGTGCGCACCGTTGTGCCTACGCCTCCGGCGAGCCTGCCTTGCAAGCCGAACGCCTCGACGCGCACGTCGTCGCCAATCGTGACTTTGATCTCGCTGTGCACGGTGGTGCGACCGGCGCGCTCCGCTTCAGTTTCGTTGATGTAGCGAGCATCGTCTGACGCGCGCACAGCGCCGGAGATCTGGTTCGGCTGCACGCGTGCGCTCGGAATCAACACATCGCCAGCGACATTGATCTGATTGCCATCGATCAGGAAGCGCAGATCGGGAGAGGCGATCACGCGATACTCGGGCAGATCGGCCACGAGCAAGTTCGAGCCGCGCAGATGCAAGTTGCCTTGCGACTTGCCTTCGCTCCAGCTGAATCTTCCCTGCGCTTCCATCTCACCTTCACCGGCGCGGCCGGTGCCGCGAAAGTCCAGGCCGTTACTGGCAAGGTCGGCAACCAGATTCAGATTGCGCAGCGCGAAGTTCACCCGATACGAATCCAGCTCGCCGTTCGCCAGCTCGATGCGTCCATTGATCTCCGGTTCGGCCAGTGTGCCGCCGATGGTGGCGTTCGCGGTCAGCAGACCAGCTGCGTTATCCACTTCGGAAAACAGCAGCGGCAGAATGTTTGCGTCCGCCGCGCGTGCGCGCATGTCGCCGGTCAGGGGCAGATGCAGCAGATCGTTGCTGTGCTTTCGATCCAGATGCGCGTTGGCGAAAAGATAGGTGTCGGTGAACGCCTGCACACCGAACGAGAAATCGATCTGCTCGGGCTTCGCGGTGGCGGCGAGACCGCCCGTGCCCAGATTCAAGGTTTCCGGCTCGGCGCCTTGCGGGCGATAAATGATGGCGGCGTCGATGATGCGCATGCCGGCTTCGCCTTGCCACGGCTGATTCGGCGCGCCGAATGCATGCACTCGGCCTTCGATGCGTCCGCCGTACTCCGCTTCGTGACCGGCGGGCGGCAGCAGCAGCGCCAATGGAATCTCATATCCGGATACCGTGCCTTCCCACGCGCCGGCTCGCTGCCATTTGCCGCTCGCGCAAATGCGACCGGCGCCGGCAATCAAACAGAAGTTGTCGAGCTGTGCCCGGTCGCTCGACGCCATGATCTTCGCGGGCTCGGCGATGGAAAGCTTGTCGTCGGCCTTGCCAGTGACGAGCTTCGTGGTCGTGACCGTCGCGTTCCATACCTTTTGATCGTAGCTGCCGGCGATCTGCATCTCGGCGGATGGCGGCGTGTCGCGGGGCGTCGGGGCGGCGCCTGTGACATTCATGCTGATACGGTGATCGAGCGCCGTGCCTTCGCCACTGAGCTGCATGTTCTCGACAATGGGCTGGCCGGCGCCGAGCCGGCTGGCGGACGCGACCAGTCGCGACGGCGCCTTGCCGCTCGCGTCGATATCGCCGTTGATCGTGAGCTGGCCCGCCTGCCACTGCTCATAGCGAATGTCGTTCGCGGTCAGATCGCCCGTGATGTGCAGACCTTTGAGCGGTCCGCTGGCTTTGCCTTTGGAAACGATCCTGCCCTTGGCTTGCGGCAGCAAGCGATCCAGCGAAGGCGCGTCCAACGACCAGGTCGCTTCGATCGTTTCTTTCCAGATGCCATCCAACGACAGTCGTGCATCGGCAAGGCCCACACTTGCGTTCCGCACGGTCCAGCCGCCGCGACGATCTCTTTGTATGTAACCGCGGCCTCGCAGCGGCTCGCCTCGCAACGTGCCTCGAAGCTCGCTCACGTCGGCGATGAACGCGGCCTTCTTATCGAAGCCTTCGCCCGAGGCGTTGGCCGTCATGTTCACGCTGCCGGGAAAATCCTTGAACAGCCCCGCTGGATTGACATTGGTCGTGCTCGTCGCGAGTCGCCACGCGCGCGGCTGGGCGAATTGCAGCTGGCCGTTGCCCGTCAGCGATCCGCCCAATGCATTCACGGAATAGCTCGCGACCGTGACCTGCTCCTTGGAGATCACGCCTCTGGCTGAGCCGGCGCCGGAAGGAAAGTTGGGCCCGGCCAGGCTGGTCGTGACTGCGAAGTCATATGGCAGCGGTCCGCTCAGCGTGCCGTCGCCGTTGGAGCTCGTGACAATCGCTTTACCACGCAATGGCCATTGCAGGTTCTGCCATTGAGCCGACAGGTCGATCGTCGGCGCCGAGCCGTCGAAGACCAGCTTGCCGGTGGTCTGCAGCGCCGCCGGCGAGTCCTGCAGCTTGATGTCGGAATCCGTCAGGAACAGGGTGCGATCCGCATATCGGCCGCGCGCATCGATCAGCAGTTCCTGATCGTCGATCTCTGGAACGCCGATCAGGCCTTTGGCGTGCACGCCCTGCGGATTGAATTCAACGTCGAGCGCGATATCTCGCAGCGACAGCGGCGGGTCGGGTAGCCAGGGATCGAGCAGAAACTGCTTCGAGGTCACTTTGCCCGCGATGTTCCAGCTGTCTTCGGGGCGCGTCATGACGGCGGCGACCATGACGGAGCTGGGCTTGAGCAATTCGCCGTCGATCTTCAGCTCATCGATGGTGCCATCGACCGCGCCTTTCAAATCCAGATCGACATCCGGCAGATGCAGCTGACCGCTGGTCTCGCCCTTCAATCCCATCGGCAGATCCGCGGCGGCCGCCGCCAGCAATTCGACATTGCCGGTGGCATCGAACAGATCGGCGTCGACCGCGAAATCCCGCGCTCGCAGCCGGCTGGAGTTGATCGTCACGCGGCCGCGAATGGTCTTCGCATCGACCGCCGTGCCATTCATATGCACGTAGCGGACGTTGGTGAGCTCGACATTGCGGGCGTCAACGCGCAGGAACGGCGGCAGGAAACGCGGCGGTTTCGTGTTCGGAGGCATGTCGACCTGGTGCAGTTCGACCAGCGACTCGCGCGCCGTCACCGATCCGGCCTGCAATGTTTGAAGCAACAAGCCGCGCAGCTGCGGCTCGATGACGATGTCGTTCACTACGACATGCACGCGCGGATGATTCAGCTCAAAACGAGCGACGCGTAGCGGCCCGGCGAGCGTGCCCGACACGCCTTCGATTTTTACGTTGAAGCGCTCCAATCGCCACAGCTGCGCGGCAACCATCTGCAGGCCCGCTTCTGAGTACAGCAGCACGCCGATGGCCACCACCGGTACCAGCAGGATGAGCGCGACAACGATCAGGATGAGGCGCGTGCGCATCAAAACTGGGTCGCGATGTACAGATGAAAGCGCGGCGAGCGGCCCGACTCGGACAATGCCTGGGCCACATCGACGCCGAAGGTGGCCACGGCGATGTTGTAGCGGACGCCGAGCCCGGCCGAATACTCCAGCATGGGGTCGCTGAAATCGTCGAAGGCGTTGCCGATGTCGTAGAAGGCCGCGACGCCGAAGTTGCGTGGCAGGTCGCGTACGACTTCGACCGTGCCTGTCACAAGATTGCGTCCGCCGACGGTCCGTCCTTGGTCGTCCTTGGGTGAGAGCTCGTTGAGAGCGAAGCCGCGCACGCTGCCTTCGCCGCCAGCGAAGAAACGTTGCGAGGCTGGCAGGTCGGACGTGGCGGCGATGCGGCTGAGGCCAAGCTCACTGCGCAAATGCAGATGCCACAGCTCGCTCATGTCGAAAATGCGCTCGCCTTTCAGGCGCAGCTGCAGGAACGAGGCGTCGGAGCCCAGTGTTTCCGGTGAGCCGCGTAGCTCGGCCGAGAAAGAGTAAGGACGCCTGCGTCCGCCGACGATGTAGCTCGGCAGCGTCGAGTAAGCGATGCTGGGCACGATATAAAAATTCGTGCTCGACGTGTTGTCGGCCTCGATGGTCTCTTCTTCCGCCAGCGCGACTTTCAGCACGCGCTGCCAACGGCCCTGCACCTGCGTGAGACCGGCACTGACTTCGGCCCGTTTGGATTGGGTGTCGCCGAGCTCTTCGTCGCGGAGCGTACCGGTGAATTCCAGCTTCTCGAGCGCGATATCCATGACCGGCACGACGTAGCGGCCGGTGAGGTCGCTCACGATGGACGAGCCGAGCAGCTCGAGCTTGAACTTGTGGCCGTCCTCGTTCACGCGCCGGTTGTCCCACGTGAACTTGCCGCGTGCTTTGGTATCGGTGCCGTAGCCGACGCTGGCTGCGTAGCGATGTTTCCTGCTGGGCTCGGCGGTCACCGTGATCGGAACGGTGCGAGTCACGGGATCGGGATCGCCGCTCTCGATGTCGACGACCGAGAAGTACTGCGTATCGTCGAGCGTGTACTGCGTTCTCAGCAATGTATCTAGCGTGTAGGGATCGCCGGGCTGCATGCGCAGCAGACGGCGCATCGCTTCGTCGGTGATCACGTCCTGCGCGATGTCGATGTCGCCGAAGAGATAACGTTCGCCCGTGTCGGCTTCCAGGTCGACGGTGGCGCGCCGCTCGAAGCGATCGATCACCAGGTCATGTCGCGTGAGCTTGGCATCGAGATAGCCTTCGTTCTTGGCAACGCGCACCAGGTTGCCTTTGACGCGCTCGTAAGTGCCATGATTCAAGCGCAGGCCGGGCTTGATCTCTTGCTGATCGAGCAGCTCGCGAATCGCGCGATCTTCCGCGCCGGCGCCGGTGACATTGATGTTCACTTCGGACAGACGCACCGGACGGCCGGGCTCGATGTGGATGGTCACCTTCCAGACGGCGCCTTCCTGCTTTACGTCGTAGGTGACATTGGGGTCGTAGAAGCCGAGGGGTTCGAGAGCTTGCCTCGTCTCGCTGACGATGCGCCGCTGCAATCGACTCATCACTTCCGCGGTGACATCGTCACGCTCGGCGTAGCGCGTAAGACTGAGGAAGGCGCGAACGTTGGTCTGGATCGCTTCGCTGACTTCGGGGATGGCGATCTCGATCTTGGCGTCCGCCTGCAATGGCAACAGCAATGCTGTCGCCAGCACTCCCGTCGCCATCGCACGCATCCTCGCTGTCACGAGAGCGCCGCTCGTATGGCTATTCCGGCGAAGAATCGAACGAAGTGTCGGTCGCCACCGTCTCGTCGGGATCTTCGGCTTCGAACCACACCTCGGGCACTTCGGCGCTGGTGAATTCGAAGCGCGAGTTGCCGCTCTGGATGCCGGCGGCATCGAAGCGGCGCTCCTGAAGAATCGTGCGACCGGTGCGCTCCACCAGCAGCACGCTGGAGCAGCGGGTGCCGTAGCGCTCGTTCACGATGAACGGCGCGGACACCACGCGTTCCCAATCCTCGGGCAGACCGGTGGACGGCAGGTCTGTGCCCGTGGCCTGCTCACGGTCCGCGAGCATGGCGAACAGATCTTCCGGCGAGATTTCCGGTTGCGACAGCAATGTGTTGAAACGCTCGCGGGTGCGCGCCAACTTAGGCCACGGCGTGTCGAGCAGATGATTGCTCAACCCGTATACGCCCGGCGCCAGCGCCCTAGGGTTCGGTCCGCGGTTGGAGAAGTAGTACAGCGCGCGTGTGCCGCCGACGAGCAGGTTGAAGCCCGAGTAGCGAGGCGCCGCGCCGCGCAGGTCGTCCAGGAATTCTTTCGGGGAGGTGGCGCCAGTGAGGAAGCGCGGGATCAGCTGGCCGCGCGAAGGGGCGTTCTCCACGGGCGCCTGCAGGTCGCGGTAGTTGGTCACGACGCCAAACCGCCCCGAGCGGGCCACGCCGAGCCAGGTGCCGTTGGCTTTGAGGTCCCGTCCGCCGAGGATGCGCGGATCGTCCTGCCACCAATTGAGCGGCGCGGCCGGGCGATCATGAAACTCGTCGCGGTTGCCGGCGAGGATCAGGCGGTAACGAGGGTGGTGTTTCCAGGCGAGGACGAGCAGGCACATGGGCGAGGATTGTAGAGCAGCAGATCTAACGGTGGATGAATGCGCACTGAAAATAGGCGCATGGGTCGCGCGGTCAGCGGCGCGGCAACTGCCACATTCGTACGCCAGGCTCTTCCCGCAGCGGGCGAGCCGCGCCCGAGTCGTACCAATCCTCGACCAGCCGGAAGGAGATCGAATGCGTGATCGGCAGCGCGACCGCTCCGCCGGCGATCTCGGCGCGCGTCCACCAGCGTACGTCCTCTAGCTCGTCGTCGATTCGCGAGATATCCGTGCTACGGGCGTATGCCGTAAATCCCAGCATCAACGATGAGGGGAAAGGCCACGGCTGAGACGAATGGTAGTCCACCACGCCCACATCCACGCCGGTTTCCTCGTGGACTTCACGCGCGACGGCGTCTTCCAGGCTTTCGCCCGGCTCGACGAACCCTGCAATCGTCGAGTAGCGGCCCGGCGGCCAGCTTGCCTGGCGGCCGAGCAGGGCGCGCTCGCCGTCCGTGACCAGCACGATTACTGCCGGGTCGATGCGGGGAAACTGCTGCGAACGGCAGCTTTCGTTACTGCATCTGAGCACATGGCCGCCATCGACGGCCTCGGTCGGCGAGCCGCACCGGCCGCAGAAGCGGTGGGCCTCGCGCCAGTGAATCATGGCGCGCGCGTATGCCAGCAGCCCGGCCTCGTCGGCCGGCAGCGCTCCGGCGAGCATGCGCAAGTCCTGGAAATCCACGGTCGGGTCGGCCAGTTGCGGGCGTTCGCCTGACAAGCCGACAGCAAAAACAGCTTGGCCGCGAAACTCGCCCAACCACACGTAATCGGTGACGGCGATCGGGCCGAAGGCCTGCATGCCGGTGACGAAATGGGCGGTCAGCAGCTCGCCCTGCCGAAGCACGGAATTGCGCGTTTGCCAGACCGGCACGAACAGCGTCCGCGGATCGGCCAGCACCGCCTGCACATGCGTCTCGTCCTTGCGACGGTGCGCGGCACGTTCGAGATAAGGTCCGGCGAGGATGTTGGGCGAGCGCAGTGGCATGCGGGCAGTTTATCAGTCGCGCATTACAGCGCGTGAACTGGAACAGGGTCTGCGGGGCCTGACGCGCCGGACGCGCGCCCGTTTCAGTCTGCATGTCGGGCAGGTGTGGCGACAGAGGTTGAATTTGTCGCGCAGGTAGTAGCTGTCGCAGTGTCGACAACGCACGGCGCGCAGATCGCCGCTGCGGTTCAGGAGCTGGAGCAGGAACCACGCGTGCTCGAACGAGAGCGTCGGCGTGTTGAGTAGCTGTTGGTGTGTTTCGTATGCATCGCAGAACCGGCGGCCGTAGTCGAGCGCATCGGGTGGCTCGCTCGGCATCTGGTTCGTTATTGCATACAAGAGGCCGAAGGCGGCGAATGCGCCGGCGAGTAGCGAAGATTCGAACTGCGCGCGAGTGTTGCGGACGAAGAAGGTCACCTGCCGCGGCGATTTCCCGCGGCGACGACGCACGGGTGCTTCGCTCAGCTCATGTGCATACGATTTATAAAGGCGACGAATGCGATCGTCCGTGAGGCCGGTGCATTCCCGAATCGTGCACGTACGCGCTTCATGGCGAATCATGCGCAGCGCGAGGTCATTCCGGCTGCGCTCGTTACTATACGAATCGTTGTCGTGGTCCATGCGAACTCCCTGTTCTGTGCCGTCCATTGATGTCTGTTGACTTGTCTGCGGACGCGCATAGTGTGCTCCGCAATTGACCTGCGCGTAAAGCTCCGAATACATTCGTCGCCCCTCAGTTCGCAAGGAAGCGGCATGTCATCGAGCTACACGGAACAGTCTTTAGTTAACGGTGCGAGCGCACATTCGATTGCTGTCGAAAGAGCGACGCTCGATCGTGATGTCGAGGTGCGCGCACCTGTGCTCAATGCCGCGCTGCTCGCGCGGATTCGTCACCTCAATCTGGATTACCTCGAGCTGCTCGTAGCGGAGCGCGACTCCACGGATAGCTCGACTCAACTGCAGCACCTGCCGCCGCGACAACGCGCGGCACTCTGCGCACTATCCCCTCGCGCATTGCGTGCACTCGCGGAGATGCCTTATTCGCTTTATTCGCTTGGGTTCGAGGACGAAAACTTCTGGAATGCGGTGTGCGACAACGCGACCTCATCGGCGAGCGCGTTGGCCGTTCAGCGTTATGCGCGCGTGGGGGATGCGTCGGCGCAGTGTTCGTTCTGTGAATTGGCGCTGCTACATGCGTGGCATGTCGCGGGAAAGAACACGATGGCTGCGCGCATGGTCTACGCAATGCCCCACGCCACGGCCAAGCGGTTGGTCAACACACCGCTCTGGCAAATCAGATGCATTGCTGGAAGTTACGGCGAACTGATGATGCCTCGCTGGCCCACCAATCCCGCCTTCTGGCCGGATCTGATCCGCTTCGCCGCTGCAAACGACACTCGCCGACTGCACATGACGCGCTTGCTCGGCACTCAA
The DNA here is from genome assembly GCF_009932555.1 of Steroidobacter agaridevorans. Classification (GTDB taxonomy): domain Bacteria; phylum Pseudomonadota; class Gammaproteobacteria; order Steroidobacterales; family Steroidobacteraceae; genus Steroidobacter; species Steroidobacter agaridevorans. Next base: position 137,941 of record NZ_BLJO01000010.1, on the reverse strand, counting down.
CTCATCGCGGCTGAACTGGAAGTGGCGTGCGAAATCTCGCGCCAGTGCCCGCGCATCGCTCCCGCGTTAGCTTCACCTCGGTTGCGTGCGAGGAAGCTGCAACTGGCGCCGCGGGTTTCGGTGGGGAAGAAAACATCGATCCATGATGAGGAGTCCAAATAAATAAACGTCCCGGCTCGGCGAGCCGCGGCCAAATGTAGCCGCGCGCTCGCGAGCAAAGATACAGCCTTAAGTGGAAGTCGCGGACGTTATGTCGAGGAATGGCAAGGATGCCGAAGATCACGCAGCTTGAAATCTATACCCGAACGGGTATAGTGATGCCTGAGAACCGCAAGCCTCTGTACTGGGAGGGCTCCTCGAAGAAGGATTTCAAGGAGTTTCCGCTTCCCGTCCAGAAGGACATGGGCGTTGCGCTATTCGTCGTGCAGTTGGGCGGCACGCCTGACTCTGCCAAACCCTGGAGAGAGAACGGTTCGGGAGTGTACGAGCTGGTCGAGGATCATCGGGGCGACACCTTTCGCGCCGTCTATACGGTGCGGATCGGCGATAGGGTGCATGTGCTGCATGCATTTCAGAAGAAATCCAAGTCCGGCATCGCCACGCCGCGGCCCGATGTGGAGCTGATCGAGAAACGAATGAAGTCGGTGCTCGCCCGTTACGAGGCGAGCGGGAGCGTGCAATGAGTCGCAAGGCCAAAAATTCCAAGGGCACCACCAACGCCCTGGTGGATCTCGGTTTCGAGGATGCGGCAGAGCTGTCGGCGAAAGCTGTTCTCGCGATGAAGCTCAATGGTCTGATCGACCAACGCAACCTGAGCCAAACGGAAGCGGCCGCCATCATCGGCATGAGCCAACCCAAAGTCTCTCAGGTCCGGCGCTATAAGCTTCAGAACATTTCGCTCGAACGCTTGATGCAGGCGCTGGTGTCGCTGGATCAGCATGTCCAGATTGTTGTGCAGCCCGCGCGCCGTGCTCAGGCGGCCGGAATTACTGTTGCTGCCTGACGCGCGCATGGTTAGTGCGAGTCGCGACTCTTCAGCGAGCTCGCCCGCGACACCGCCGTATTCCCAAACTTCGCGCGAATATCATCCAGCGCCGCGTCGAGGTGCTTGTTCTTCTTCGACTCTGGCGCCGAAAACAATTCCAGCTGCGGTTGAGCTGTGAGATCTCCGGCTCCGACGCCGAGCAAGCGAACCGGTGTGCGAGGCTGTGCTTTGATCCATTCGTTGAGCAGGTTCGCTGCCGCCGCGGCGAGAGGCTTTGTTTCCTGGGTCGCCGGGCGAACGGCGCACTGGCGCGTGTATGTTTTGAAGTCGTGGCGGCGAATCTTCACTGTCACGCGCTCCGACAGCCAGCCCTGCGCCCGCAACCGGGCTGCGGTTCGATCGGCTAGCTGTGCGAGCACAGCGTGCAGCTGCGAAGGATCGACGATGTCTTTATCGAAAGTCGTTTCGGAAGAGATCTGCTTCTCATCGTAATCCGGAATCACCGGTCGATCGTCTTCGCCGGCGGCACGCGCCTTCATCTGCGACGTGTATTTCCCAAACACAGAGCGCAACGTCGCGTCGGGCGCGAGCCGCAGATCGCGCAAAGTCACGATGCCGATTCGCTCGAGCAGGGGAGCGGTCTTGTTGCCAAGGCCATGCAGGCGTCGAATCGGCAGCGGATCCAGAATCGCGGTCACCTGTTCCTGCGGCACCACGACCAGCCCATCCGGCTTGCGCAGATCCGAGGCAATCTTCGCAACCAGCTTGTTGGGCGCAACCCCGACCGACGCCGTCAGCTGAGTCTGCTGCAGGATGAGCTGCTTGATCTGCTTCGCAATCGATTCCGCCGAGCCAAGCGCCGCCTGGCTGTGAGTTACATCGAGGAACGCCTCGTCGAGCGACAATCCCTGCACCAACGGTGTGAAGCGATGAAAGATCTCGAAGACGGCGTTGGAGACTGATTTGTACTGTTCGAAACGCGGCTTCACGCATACCGCGTGCGGGCAGCGCTTCAGCGCTTCGCGCATCGGCATGGCGGAGTGCACGCCGTATTTGCGCACTTCATAGGAAGCGGCCGCGACGACACCACGTCCGCCGAGGCCGCCCACGATCACTGGTTTGCCGCGCAACTCGGGATTGTCGCGCATCTCCACGGACGCGTAGAACGCGTCCATGTCCACATGCAGGATGGATCGCGTCACTTCACCGTGATCGTGATTTTCTTCGAAGTCACGATCGGATCGTGCGGCACGTGGCCGAAGTCGCCGAGCAACAGCTGCAACGTGTGCTTGCCCGGCTTGAGTTCGAGGGTCGCTTCGGTCTGGCCTTTGCCGAAGTGCATATGATTCGCGTCGGTCGGAATCGGCGCGCCGGCCGGCGGCAGGTCCGCGTCAATGATGAGGTGATGATGGCCGGTGTTGTCGAACGTGATGCCCGCCGGGGCGATGCCCATGCCCTTCAAGCCGAACTTCACCGTCACCGGGCTGGTGACTGTCGCGCCATCGACGGGCGCGATGAAATACACCTCCGCGCCGGCAGGCGAAGGCGTGCGCTTCAGGCCATCAGCGAGCGCGACGCCGGCGGCGATGGAAAGAGCAGCCGCCGCGGCGAGCGCGAATCGAGCCTTGAATTGGTGTTTCATTCTTGGAGGACTCCGATGGGATGAGCGATGACGGGTACGCTCTGGTTCGCGTCTACCGGCGGGTCGGATGATCAGCTCCGACGCAAACCGAGCGTACACAGGAGGTGCACGCCGTTAATGTACCCGCGCTGAGATGGCGGTGGAAGCACCGAGGCTGTCGTGATATATCGCGGCGCTTACGGTCGCGCCAGCATCGATCACATGCTGACTCTGGGAGCGGTGCCTGGTGTCGCGCTGGCTGTGGGAACATGAGATGAATCTTTGGTGGAAGTGACGGCTGCAGGCGTCATGTCGGCTGCGCGCTCGCTCGTTCGTCTTTCAGGGAAACCGGCGCCGATCTCCGGCGCCAACGTAGCGAGGGCAGCATGGGCAAGGTAATCGTGGAACAGATCGTCAGCCTCGACGGGTACGCCGAGGATGCGGATGGCGGTATCGACTTTTTCGTCAATGCGAATTGGGTCAACGACGCCGATACCGAACAATTGCGGATGTTGTCCGGCGTTTCTGCCATCGTCCTCGGCTCGAAGACCTACCGCATGTTCGCGGACTACTGGCCGTCCGCGGACCCGGCTGCCGAACCGATCGCGGCTCCGATCAGGGAGTTGCCCAAGTTCGTCGTTTCTTCCACGCTCGAGTCGGCCCCCTGGGGAACGAACGCTTCCGCCGAGATCCTCAGGGGTGACGCCGTGGCTGCGGTTCGCGGCCTACGCCATCGATTCGCCGGCGACCTGATCGTTTGGGGCAGTCTGAGCCTGAGCGATGCGTTGCTGCGCGCGGGCGAAGTCGACGTATTGCGCCTGCGCGTGCTTCCGGTCCTGCTTGGTCGCGGTAGATCCTTTACCCCGTCGGACATGAGCTTGCGCCGACTGTCACTAGTCTCGGCGCAATCGTTCACGGGCGGACTGGTCGTGCTCGAATACAAAACGAAAGCCTAGCAACGCCACGAGCATGGAGCCGCGTCAGGCGTTGCCGACCCGCACCTGACGCAGCTCGACCGGCTCAAGGCCGGCGGCCAGGTCTTCGGTGTTGAAGTCGTCGACGTTGATGATATCCATCACGCGCCGATCGTAGTCGCGCAGCATCGCGGCTTCGGTCTCGGACAGGATGCCCACCGCCAACGCCTGCTGAATCTGTCCCGGCAGATCGAGCGCTGTGACCTTGCCGGTCTTCACGCCATCGACGCGAATGCGCTTTTCCAACGGCTCGGCGGTTTCGCTCAGCACCAGCGCTTCATGCAGCAGGCCCAGCGGATTGGTCGGCTCGACCGTGCGATACACGCCATCGGTCAGGCGATCGCGCGTGATGGTCGGGTGCATGACCTGATCGACCAGCTGGTGGCTGAGCGGATCCGAAGGCGCGTGATACGTCTGGCCGCGTGGGAAAATGAACAGCCGCATGAATCCCGCGAGGAACCGATTCGGGAAGTTGCGCAGGAAGCTGTGCAATTGTTCCTGAGCCTTGTACAGCAGCGTGCGGCAGGCCCATTCCACCAACGGCAGGTCCGCTTCCTGACGGCCCTGGTTCTCATAGTGCTTCAGCACCATCGAGGCCAGATACATGCACGACAGTACATCGCCGAGGCGTGCCGACAGGCTTTCTTTCTTCTTGAGATAGCCGCCGAGCGACAGCATCGCCACGTCGGTCGCGAAAGCAAACGAGGCGCTGAACCGGTTGATGTGCTGATAGAAACGTTGCGTCGGTCCTTCCGGCACCTTCGAGAAGCGCGCGAGTGTCAGCGCCATCACCATAGAGCGCACGGCGTTGCTGATCGTGAAACCGATGTGGCCGAACAGCGCCTTGTCGAACTCGATCGTGCCTTTGCGCTTGTCCTTGTCTTTCGCGGCATTCATTTCACGCAACACGAACGGATGGCAGCGAATCGCGCCCTGACCGAAGATGATCAGGCTGCGCGTCAGCAGGTTCGCGCCTTCCACCGTGATCGCCACGGGCACCAGCTCATAACCGCGACCCAGATAATTCTTCGGACCGAGGCAGATGCCTTTGCCGCCGTGAATATCCATCGCGTCGTTCGCGATCACGCGTCCGTATTCGGTGAGGTGATATTTCAACATCGCCGAGGGCACCGACGGCTTCTCGCCGCCATCGATGGCGCCGGCGGTGACGGATCGGGCCGCATCCATGATGTAGGTCGTGCCGGTCATGCGAGCCATTACTTCCATCACGCCTTCGAACTGGCCGACGGAGACGTTGAACTGACGACGAATACGAGCGTACGCGCCGGTCGCGAACACCGCGGCCTTCGCTGCGCCGGTCGCGCTCGAGGGCAGCGAGATACAACGACCGACCGACAGCTGCTCCACCAGCATGCGCCAGCCCTGACCGGCCATCTTCATGCCGCCGATCAGATAATCGAGCGGCACGAACACGTCCTTGCCCTGGATGGGGCCGTTCTGGAATGGCGCGTTCATCGGGAAGTGACGACGGCCGATGGTGATGCCCGGAGTGTTGCGCGGGATCAGCGCGCAGGTAATGCCGTAATCGGTCTTGTCTTCGCCGAGCAGCTTGTCGGGATCGTACAGCTTGAACGCGAGACCGATGACGGTCGCGATCGGCGCGAGCGTGATGTAACGCTTGCTGAAGTTCAGCTTCACACCGAGGATTTCGCGGCCTTCGAATGTTCCTTTACAGACCACGCCGAAATCGGGAATCGACGCGGCGTCCGAGCCGGCGCGCGGCCCGGTCAACGCGAAGCAGGGCACCTCTTCGCCACGCGCCAGGCGCGGCAGGTAGTAGTCGCGCTGTTCCTGCGTGCCGTAATGAAGGAGCAGCTCGCCGGGACCGAGCGAGTTCGGCACGGCGACCGTGGACGCTACGACGCCGGAACGGCTCGACAGCTTCACGAGCACGCACGAGTGAGCGTAGGCGGAGAATTCCAGACCACCATATTTCTTCGGGATGATCATCGCGAAGAAACCTTTGTTCTTCACGTATTCCCAGATGTGCGGCGGCAGGTCGGCGCGGCGATGGGTGATGTCCCAATCGTCGATCATGCGGCACAGCTCTTCGCAGGGGCCGTCGATGAAGGCCTGCTCTTCGGCAGTGAGCTTCGGCGCGGCGGCGGACAGCAGCTTGTCCCAATCCGGGCCGCCGGTGAACAGCTCGCCATCCCACCATACGGTGCCGGCTTCGAGCGCATCCTTTTCGGTTTGTGACATCGACGGCAGCATGCGTCGATAGACGCGCAGGAAGGGGCGCGAGATGAAACGAATGCGCAGTGCGTCGATGTTCAGGAACACCAGCACCGCCAGCGCCGTCCACAGCACCACCAGCAATGGCAGCGAGGGGTCGCCGAACAAACCGTAGGCCAGCAGGCCGCCGCCGTACACCAGCGTCGTTGTCAGCAACGAAGCGCGGTTATAAGCGAGCGTCAGTGCGCCGAGCACGAACACCAGGAACCAGATCACGCTGCTCACGATGTGAACCTCTTGAAAGCTGTGCGCGGGACGGCGAGAAACAAATTCAGTCGGAATGTCCGACAATGCGGTCACGGCCTGCTGTGTCGCGCGGTCCCGACGACAGTAACTTGCGCGGCGGACAGCGGCAAGTCGGGCAAGGCGTCAAATAAAAGAAAACGGCGAACGCATCCATATGATGCGCTCGCCGTTCAAGTGCGAATCGGAAGTGGCGGGAAGGATCTGTTAGATCAGTTCCTTTACGCCGTCCTTCTCTTCCAGCAGTTCCTTGTGGGTGGCGTCCATGCGCGCACGGCTGAAGTCGTTGACCGACAGGCCCTGCACGATCTGGTAATCGCCGTTCTTGCAGGTCACCGGGTAGCCATAGATGACGCCTTCCGGAATGCCGTAGCTGCCGTCCGAGGGCACGCCCATGCTGACCCAGTCGCCTTCCTGCGTGCCCAGCACCCAGTCACGGATATGGTCGATGGCCGCGGAGGCCGCCGACGCCGCCGACGACTGGCCACGAGCCTTGATGATGGCCGCGCCGCGCTGCTGCACGACCGGAATGAATGTTTCGGCGTACCACTTCTGATCGACCAGCGACAGCGCCGGCTTGCCGTCGACCGTGGCCTGATGCAGGTCGGGATACTGAGTGGCCGAGTGATTGCCCCAGATGATGGCCTTCCTGATCTTGGTGCTGTGGCTGCCGGTCTTCTCGGCGAGCTGCGACAGCGCACGGTTGTGATCGAGACGGACCATCGCAGTGAAGTTGCGAGGATTCAGGCCAGGCGCGTTGCGCTGAGCGATCAGCGCGTTGGTGTTCGCCGGGTTGCCGACGACCAGCACGCGGACGTTGCGGTTCGCGACCGCATCGAGCGCCTTGCCCTGTGCCGAGAAGATCTGCGCATTCGCGAGCAGCAGATCCTTGCGCTCCATGCCCGGGCCGCGCGGACGTGCGCCGACCAGCAGAGCGACATCGCAATCCTTGAACGCGACCTTGGCGTCATCGGTGGCGACGATCTTGTTGAGCGTCGGGAACGCGCAATCGTTGAGCTCCATCACCACGCCCTGCAGCGCGCCGAGGGCCGGCGTGATTTCCAGCAGGTGCAGATTGATCGGCTGATCGGGACCCAGCATGGCGCCGGAGGCGACACGGAAGGCGAGGGCATAGCCGATCTGGCCGGCGGCGCCGGTGATGGCAACATTGACGGGCTTTTTCATGAGACCGCTCACTCCAAGACGACGAATGGGACGAGAACTGCATCGATAGGGGCGCGAATTCTAGCGTTTTCGATGTGCTTTCAGGCAGCAAGGCGGCTACTCATCCGGTGAACGCAGCCTTCGCGCGGCGCGTCAGCCGCTCGATGAGGATCAATTAATTGAATCGTCTGGTAATTTCACGGGCTGCGCCATGGAACGCGACGCGCCGACAACGCTGGTCATAGAAATTTACGAAGCGTGCATACGGGTTTTGTGAAACATTACCGGCCCTTGGTGCGTTAAGCCGCGTTGTCGGCAACCCTGCGCCACAGCTTTTTTTGTAGGGTCTATATCGAGCACACGGACTAGATGACACGACTTGTCTGCGTTTCCAACCGGATTTCCCTGCCACGCAAATCGGCTGCGCCCGGTGGACTGGCGGTGGGCATTCTCAGCGCGCTGAAGCGCACCGGCGGGCTATGGTTCGGCTGGGGCGGTGAAACCATCGAGACCGAGCCGGCCGATCCGGACATCCATATTCGCGAAGGCGTCACCTACGCGACCATCGATCTGCGCCGCGCTGAATTCGAGCTTTATTACAACGGCTATTCCAACGATGTGCTGTGGCCGTTGTTTCATTACTTCTCGAAGGGCATGCGCTACTCGAACGAGCAGCGCGAGGCCTACGAGAACGTCAATCGCATCTTCGCGCAGAAGCTGTTGCCGCTGCTGCAGCCGCGCGATCTCATCTGGGTGCATGACTATCACCTGATCCCGCTCGGCCGTCGGCTGCGCGAGCTGGGCGTGCAGCGGCCGATGGGCTTCTTCCTGCACATTCCATTTCCCAACATCGAAATGCTCCGCGTGCTGCCGTGCTACTCGGAGCTGCTGCGCGATCTCACCAGCTACGATGTAGTCGGTTTCCAGACGCACAACGATCTGCGCTCGTTTCACAGCGGCATCGAACATTTGTTCGGCGCGGACGCGCTGCGGCCGGATGGGCGCATTCGCATCGGCGATCGCACCATCCGCGCCGAAGTGTTTCCTATCGGCATCGATGTCGCGGCGGTCGAGAGCGAAGGTCTCGAAGCGAGCGCTACGGATGTCGTGCGCCGCATGACCGACAGTCTGGTCGGGCGTTCATTGATGATGGGCGTGGACCGGCTCGACTACAGCAAAGGCCTGGTGGAGCGCTTCTCCGCCTATCAGCAGTTCCTGGAAACGCATCCGGAAAATCTCGGGCGCATTACATACATTCAGATCGCGCCGCTGTCGCGTACTGACGTGCGTGCTTACGCCGAGATTCGTCAGGCGCTCGAACAGGCGGCGGGCCGCACCAATGGCCGCTTCGCCGATACCGACTGGACGCCGATTCGTTATCTCAATCGCAACTTCCCGCATGCCACGTTGATGGGCTTTCTGCGCGCGGCGAAGGTGGGTCTGGTGACGCCGTTGCGCGATGGCATGAACCTGGTCGCGAAGGAATTCGTCGCAGCTCAGGATCCCGCCGACCCGGGCGTGTTGATTCTTTCCAACCTCGCCGGCGCCGCGCGTGAACTGTCGTCGGCGCTGCTCGTGAATCCCTACGATGTGCGCGGCGTGAGCCACGCGATTCAGGCGGCGTTATCCATGCCGCTGAATGAAAGGCGCGAGCGGCACGCCGACATGATGAAAGTCCTTCGTCGGAACGACATCGCGGCCTGGACGCGCCGCTTCATGGAAGCCCTCGAGCAGACGCAGGCGCCGGAGAGCCGCGTCCGCGCGATCAGCAACCTCAAATAACTCAGCTGTCTCGCGATGTCGGCGGGCTGCGCTCGCCGTTCTTTTCCAACGTCGTGTGCGCGCCGGTTTGCGACTCCACGTAATACACCCGCTGCGGCGTCGAGAACACGATGCGTTCTTTGTTGAACCACTCCACCAGCCGCAGGTTGATGTCCTGCAGGATGTCCATGTGCTTGCCGTAGTCGGGCGTCAACAGGATGTACACCGCTTCGAAATCGAACGACGCCGGGCCGATCCTGGAGAAGTGCGAGCGGTCGAACTTGATCGGCTGGTGCGATTCGATCAGCTCGCGCACCTTGCCCGGGATCTCCTGTAATTTCTCCACCGGCGTCTGCTGATCGACGCTGAGATTGATCACGACGCGCCGCTGGCTCATGCGCGAGTTGTTCCGCACGCGGCTGCTCAGCAGGTTGGCGTTCGGCATGATGATCTGTTCGCCGCTGAGGCTGCGCAGGCGCGTGCTCTTCACGCCGATGTATTCGACCGTGCCGTTGAATTCATCCACCTGCAGCGAGTCGCCGACCACGAACGGCCGGTCGAGCGTGATCGACAGCGAGGCAAACAGGTCGCCGAGGATGTTTTGGGCGGCGAGCGCGACGGCGATGCCGCCGATGCCCAGGCCGGCCAGCAGCGGCTTGATCTCGATGCCGAGGTTGTCCAGCGTCAGCAGCAGGACGAACGACCAGATGGTCGCGCGGGCCAGGAAGCCGATGATGCCCATGGAGCTGGCGGCCGCCGGATCCGCCGCCTGCCGTTTGCGCTCCAGCGCGGCGATCACCGCGATCGTGGCCCACAGCCCGACCTGCCAGAAAATCGCAATCGTGAAGAGGGACAGAATGCCCTTGCTGACTGCCGGCGCCAGCGTCAGCCATTGCGAGCCGATGAATAGCGAAGTGACCACCACGGTAAAGACCGTCGTGCGGCTGGCGACTTTGAGGGGCAGCTCCAGGAACTCCGTTTCCGGCGTGGCCGCCAGCTTCTGGTAACGCGACCGGACCGCACGCCGGATCAGCAGCAGCACGACAAACGCCGCCAGGGCAACGCCGGCCGCCACGGCCCAGTGCCATAGCGTATTGCCCATGTATGTAGCTTCGACCAAGCCTTCAACGTCCGTCATGTCCGGATCCCAAGCTCGAGAATCGCGCAGGATATCGCGATGTGCCGCCGGTCAGAAGGCTCTGTTAATCTTGCGCGCATTCCTACTGAGTTCAGGATCTCCAACCCGGTGCTTTTCGAATCGGAACGATCTGGCGATGGGCTGACGCTGCGGCTGCGCGGCGGCTGGTGCATCGACAATCTTCGTGAGATCGAAAGCTCGCTCGCGCAACTGAACGAACAGGGCCGGCACGTCAGGCTCGACTTCAGCGGCATTGAAACATTGGACCTGTCCGGGGCCTGGCTGCTGCGTAACTGGCTGGAGCGCGCCAAGCACGCCGGCGTGCGCTTCGAAGTGGTGGGCGAGCGGCCCGCGCATTTCGCCTTTCTCGATGAGCTGCTCGAGCAAAAGGCCGCCAAACCGGGCGAGCCCCAGCCGGCCGCGACCTCGTTGCGAGACGCCGTGGTCTGGATCGGGCGAGGCGCGGTTCAGCAAGGCGTCCAGACCCGCGACGCCATCGGTTTTTTCGGGCGGATCGCCGCCACCATGGTCCGCTCCATGCGCAGCGCGCACCATCTGCGCCTGCCGTCCGTGGTCCGTCATATATATGAGACCGGCATCCAGGCCATCCCGATCGTCTCTTTGATCGCGTTTTTGATCAGCGTGATCGTGGCCTATCTCGGCGCCCAGCAGTTGCAAACGTTCGGTGCGGAGATCTTTACCGTCGATCTGGTGGCGATCTCGGTGCTGCGCGAGATGGGCGTGCTGCTCACGTCGATCATCGTCGCCGGCCGCTCCGGCAGCGCCTTCGCCGCGGAGATCGGCGTCATGCGGCTGAACGACGAGGTCGACGCCTTGCAGTCCATGGGCGTGGATTTCTACGAGGTGCTGGTCGTGCCGCGCCTGATCGGCCTGGTCGTCGCGCTGCCGCTGCTGACCATCATCGCCGACGCCATGGGCCTGGCCGGCGGCGCGCTGCTCTCGTCGCTGCTGCTCGATATCCAATTGTCACAATTCATTCCTCGCGTGCAGGACGCGCTCGCGCCGACCACGTTCTGGGCCGGCTTGATCAAGGCGCCGGTGTTCGCGATGTTGATTGCGCTGGTCGGCACCTATCGCGGCATGCAGGTGCGCGACTCGTCCCGCGAGCTCGGCCGGCTGACCACGCTGGCGGTCGTGCAATCGATCTTCCTGGTGATCTTCGCCGACGCCATCTTCGCCGTGGTGTTCGTGGAGCTGGACTTCTGATGAGCGCCCGCCAGCCAACCCCGATCATCTCGGTACGCAACCTCGTCAATCGCTTCGGCAAACAAGTCGTGCACGACGGGGTGAACCTGGATGTGATGCCCGGCGAGGTGCTCGGCATCGTCGGCGGCTCGGGCACCGGCAAATCGGTGCTGCTGCGGACCATGCTCGGCCTGCAGCGGCCTGCCTCCGGGCAGATTCTGATCGAGGATCGGGATATCACCCGGATGAGCGACGCGGAACTGCTGTCCGTCAAGCGGCGTTACGGCGTGACTTTCCAGCACGGCGCGCTGTTCAGTTCGCTCACCGTGGCGGAAAACATCCAATTGCCCATTCGCGAGTATTTCGACGCCTCGCCCCAAGCCCTGGAGTCATTGACCGAGCTGCGGCTGCGCATGGTGGGGCTGCCGGTGGATGCCGGCGGGAAACTGCCCTCGCAGCTGTCCGGCGGCATGGTCAAGCGCGCCGCGCTGGCCCGGGCGCTGGCGCTGGATCCGGCCTTGTTGTTTCTCGACGAGCCCACCGCCGGCCTCGATCCGATCTCGGCGGCCGGTTTCGACGAGCTGGTGACCTATCTGCATCGGGGCCTGAAGCTGACCATCGTCATGATCACCCACGACCTGGATACATTGCTGGCCACCTGCAGCCGCGTGGCGGTGCTGGTTGACAGAAAAATCGTGGTCGATACGCTCGACGGCATCATGAAGAACCCGCATCCGTGGATTCAGGAGTACTTCCACGGCCCCCGCGCCCGGGCGGCGCAGGCGGCCGTGTAAGTCATCATGGAAAGAGACGCTCATTACGTCGCCGTCGGCGCCTTCATCCTGCTGGTGGTCGCGATGGCCATCGGCTTCGTGCTTTGGTACACGGACGCGAACGACGGCCGCGAGTACGAACGCTACGAGATTTATTTCACCGGCTCGGTGAGCGGCCTGGACCGCGGTAGCCCGGTTCGTTTCCTCGGCGTCGATGTCGGCCGGGTGCGCCGGCTGGCCATCGATTCCAGCGATGCTACACGGGTTCATGTCGTGGTCGAAGTCGACAAGACCGCGCCGATCTCGGCGGCCACGCGTGCCAGCCTCGGTCTGCAGGGCGTGACCGGTCTGCTCTATGTGAACCTCAAAGAAGCGTCCGATGTGGATCGCAGCGCGCCGCTCATGCAGGGCGAGCAATATCCCGTGATCGAGGCGGTCGAGTCCGACTTCGACGCCTTCCTCGCCAGCTTGCCGGAACTGATGGGTCGCGCGAACACATTGCTCGAGCGTATCTCGCGTGTGGTCTCCGACGAGAACCTTGCCGGCATCGCCGACACCATCAAAGGCATGCGTGACACGATGCAGACCATGCCGCAGACCGCGAAGGACGTGCAGTTGCTGGTCGCGGAGCTGCGCTCGACGGTTGCGGAGATTCATGGGGCTTCCGAATCGCTGCGTGGCATGACGACCGATGCGCGGCCCGAAGTGCAGACGGCGCTGGCTCGCATGAACGACATTGCGAACAATCTTGCCGACGCTTCCAAGCGCATCGACACCTTCACGCAAAAGAGCGAAGTGCAGCTGGGCAATTTCACCGAGCAAGGCTTGTTCGAGCTGGAGCGGCTGATGCGCGAGACACGCCAGGCGGCGCGCGAGTTCCGCGACCTGTCGCGCAGCCTGCAGGAAAACCCGTCGCAGATTTTGTATGAGCCGCCGGAGAGCGGCGTCGAGATCAAGAAATGAGCACACGCATGAGAACTGTGCTGGTCGCTGCTGTTGCTGCATTGGCTTGTGCCGGCTGTAGCACAGGCTCGCTATTCGATAGCGATGTGCCTGTGCCGAGCGCTTATGTGATTGCGCCTGCCGCCGCCGGCTCGCTTACGGGCGTGCCGACTACGCCAGTGGATTTGTCGATCGGTCGGCCCGATTTCGCGCCCGGACTGGATAGCGATCGCATTGCCGTGCTGAAGGGGCGGCACCTCGACTACTACCGTGGCGTGCGGTGGGGCAGTCGCACGGTCGAGGTCGTGCAGAGCGTGTTGGTCGGTTCATGGAACGACCAGAACATCTTTCGCAGCGTCACGGCCGAGCAGGCGCGCGTCGCCAACGACTATATCGTCGACGTGGAAGTGCGCCATTTCGAGGCGAGCACTGCGGACGGCAAGCTTCCCGAAGCGCACGTGACGATCATCGGCCGCCTGATCCGTGTCGCCGATCGTAAGTTGGTGGCGACGGTGACCAGCGAAGCTCGAGAGCGCGCGGCCGAAGATCGCATGGGCGCGGTCGCGGCGGCGTTCGAATCCGCTGCTCAGAAAGTTTCCCTGGACCTGGCGAAGCAAACCGCGACGGTGGTCGCCGACGATCAGCCCAACCTACGCAAACTGCGCGGTGAGAGTGGCTAAAGTCTGGTTGTTTGTTACCGCATGCCTGCTGTCAGGCGCCGCAACTGCGGATGAGCTGGATTTTTCGGGCACGGTCGGACGCATCTTCGATGGCGACAGCTTTCTCGTGCGGCCTGCGAAGGGCCGCGATATCGACGTTCGTTTGCAGGACATCGACGCGCCAGAGAAATCTCAGCCGTACGGCAACACCGCCCGCGCGGCCCTGGTCGAACTGATTGCCGATCGCAACGTGTTCGTCGATGTGATCGAGACCGATCGCTACGGTCGCAAGGTCGTGCGTGTGTATCGAGAGCCGGACCGGCTCGATGTCGTGAAGGCGATGGTGCGCGACGGTCATGTCTGGGTGTATCGACGCACGATTCACGATCGATCGTTGATCGAGCTCGAAGACACCGCGCGTGCGAGTCGGCGTGGCTTGTGGGCACTGCCAGCCGACGATCGATTGCCGCCGTGGCAATACCGATATCTGCAGCGACAGAAGCCGAAGCGCGCCGCGCGCGTTGCGTTAGAAAGTGCTCAGTCCGGTGGCTTCCATCAAGCGATAGCGCCAGTAGCGGCCGGTGTCATCGTCTTTCCAGGCGCCGAACCCGGCGGTGAAGCTGGTTCCGGGTGGCCCGTCGTTATTCCACAGCCGGTCGAAATAGCTGATCAGCTCGATGCCCAGCGGTGACGCCGCGCTCAGCTCCACCGCGACGTTCGCTTCCAGATTGTAATTGCCGATGTTGCGCCGGGTGAGGTTCGCCGAGCCCAGCGACGCGATCAGCCGGTCGCCGTGCGTTACCAGGGCGAGCTTGGTGTGGAATTGCTCGCCATGCGTGCGATACCAGCGCACCTGGATCTTTTCGTCGCTCCTTCTCACCAGCTCGCTGGCGACCGGACGATTCGGCACGCCGTCCTTCTCGCGTCCGAACGCATCTTTGTTGGGATCGAGGATCAGCCGGACTTTTGCGCCACGCGACGCGGAGTTCAGCAGCGACTTCACGATCTTGCGGTCCGAGAGATAAAACGTCGCGATGCTGACTGCGTCGCCGTTGCGCGTCGTGTCGATCGCGCCGACCAGGTGATCGCGAATCGCTTCCTCGGTGAGGAATTGCAGTTGCACGGGATCGGCAGGCTCGGTCGCAGGGGGTATGGGGGCGGGGGCGTAGAGTTGACCTCGCCAGCCCGAGAAGCGCGCCACCGCCCTTTCGCTGTTGACGATCTCCTGCGCCAGAGCGCCATTGAAGCGCAGCCCCACATTCGAATGCGAACTGCTGCCGTCGTGCGGATTTGCCGACGTGACCATGCCGGTGAGCGTGCCGTCGGCACGATCGGCAAGGATGACCTTGCGATGATTCGCTTTGAAGTTCGCCAGCGCCAGCCAGCTGCGAAACGTAATCGGCGGACTGCCCGGCGGCGCAAACGGATTCATCATCGAGCCGCCGTCCGGCGAGTTGCCCCACCATTGCAGGAACATGCGCCACAGCGCCGAGTAGATGGCATTGGAGTCGCGCAGCCGATCGAGATTTGTGCTGACGACTTCGATGCCGGCAGCGCGCAGCTCATTCAACAACGGCGACGGCATGCCGCCGTAGACATCGTTGATAGGATCGGTAATGAGCAGAATGTTCAGTGCGGGATTGGCGGCCTTGCGCGCGAGCAGCCGGTCCGCGAGCTGGCGACTGAGCGGGCGATAGACGCCGTCGGCCGCGCCCATCATGTCGTTGAGCAAAAAGAAATCCGCGATCACGAACGACTGCGCCTGATCGATGATGTCGAACACTTCATCGAAGATGCGCTGCTCGCGAACGGCTTTGCCGTCCGGCAACGCGGTCGTGAGGTCGTAAAGAAACTGCACGTCGCTGGCTGCGGCGGTGATGAGCGGCGAGCTGACATCGGTGCCGGGTGGCATGGGCTTGCTGACATTCCACAATGCGACTGCCGCCCACCACGCCAGGAATGCCCACCAGAGCCAGCGCTTTTGAAAGCGCCGACGCGGCGCCGGTTCTTCTTCTAGCAAGGAATCCATGCCTGAATTGTAGTGGGCCTCGGGCGGCAACGCTGCAACCGAGTGTTTGTTTCCGGAACTGCGTCGCGTGCTGCGTTACTTTTTCCAGTCGCGCGCCCGGGCGGCCTGTTCCTGTTCGCGATCCAGCGCCTCACCGGCCATGCTTTGTTCCACGGCTGCGAGAATGGCCGGCGGCAGTTCGGTGCCGGCCATGCGATAGTCGCCGCCGTTGACGTCGGAACCGCCTTCGCTCAATGCGCGCACTTTCCATTCATTCGGCTCGCGGCACGCGAACCCGGCGGCCGAAGCGGTGACGAATGTGCGGCAGTAATCGCCGCTCGTAACGCGGAACGTCAGCCCGATCCGAACTTTTGCATCTTTGGCATCGCCACCGATTTGATCGGTGAGTGCGGCGGACAACTCGCCGCGCGCGACGATGCCGTCGGCACTGGTTGCAAACAAATCAGAACGCGAAGGATGCAGGGCGGTGCGCCCGGCGAGAATGCCGATGATCAGGCTGGCAGCGATCGAGGTCCATTCCACCCAGGACCAGCGTCGCGGATGGGCGGCCCGCTCCTTGGCCATGCGAGCTGCTTTGAGATCGGTGACGGACGCGGGTTTGGCGGGCGATGACGCTGCGGCTTCGAGCAGACGATCGGGAATGGGCTCGTCGAGGACGCCGTCGAATGCGACGCCGAGATCGGCCCGCAGACTGCGATGCTTCGCGACGCGCTCGGCGATCGATGGATCGAGCGCCATCGCAGCTTCGATCTGGCGGCGCAGGTCGGCGTCGACTTCATCGTCGGCATACGCCATCAGGATTTCATCCGAGAACTGCATGGTCCACCTTCATTCCAGCTGCTTCTGCAGCGCCTCGCGGCCCCGCGCCAGCCGGCTCGTCAACGTTCCGATCGGCACGTCCAGCGCCTCGGCGGCTTCCTTGTACGAGAGCCCTTCGACCAGCACCAGCGCCACGGCCATCCGCTGCTCCTCCGGCAACGAAGCCATCGCTCGCTGCACCGACAACAGCCGCAGCTGAGCCTCGCTGGCGTTGTCGGGCACGTCGAGGCCGGCCTCTTCCGGCGCCAGGACCTTGCCGTGGCGGCCGCGAGCCCGAGCCTCATCGATCCAGGCATTGCGCATGATGCCGAACATCCAGCTGTGAAACGGCGCCTCGGGCCGCCACTGCTCATGGCGAGACAGGGCGCGTTCGATCGAGATCTGCACCAGATCGTCCGCATCGGCCGGATGGCGGGCGATCGCGCGGCCAAAACGCCGCAACCTGGGCAGAAGCGCCACGATCTGCTCGCGCACCTGCTGCAAGGAGGACTGCGTGCTGGCGGGTGTCTCGTTCATTACTACGAGTTCGAGTCTGGGTTTATTCCCGAGCGGTCAAAATAATTGTGCCCCAACCTGACGCCGGCGGGCGACTTGGAAGGATTCGGGTTCCTGGCGCGTATATTCAGAAGATGGCTGAGCGTACTCATGTTCCCGACTAAATCCATCCTGCTTGCTTTCCTGCTGCTTGCGACCGGCGGGGTGGCGCGTGCGCAGGTCACGCTGCCGCAGGTGCAGGTGCCCAACTTGCCGGGGCTGCCGACCGAACCGCTCAATCGGACCGTCAATGACGTGCTCGATCAGGCCGATCCGCAGCGCCTGCGAGAGCTGCGGCAGGTGAGGATTCGTCATCTGCTTCGGACAAATCGGACGGTTCTCGAAGCTGACCCCCGCGGCGCGCCGATCGTTCGCAGCGAGGTCGTGGCGTTGTCGCCTACGCCGGCTGCGTTGGACCGCGCGCGTGCGGCCGGATTTGGGATTGGGCGGACGAGGACGTTGGAAGGGCTGGATGTTTCCATTGTCGTCCTGCAGGCCCCGCAGGGGATGTCCACCCGGCGTGCGCTGGAGCGGTTGCGGAGAGAGGATCCGGAGGGGACGTACGATTACAACCATGTTTATTTGGAGAGCGGGGTAGTTCCGGCTGCTGCCGCGGAGGAAACATCTGTCGTGGCGTCGAACGGGTCGCCTGCGGTAACCGCCAGAGTTGGGTTGATCGACGGCGGCGTACAGCGCTCTCATCCCGTATTCAATGGCGTCAACGTGCACGAGCACGGCTGCACTGGCGGCGCTGTGCCGAGCGCGCACGGGACAGCCGTGGCCTCGTTGTTGGTCGGTCAGGGCGATGTGTTTCATGGCGCCGCGCCGGGCGCGGAGCTGTTTGCGGCGGATGTTTATTGTGGGCTGGCGACTGGCGGTGCGCTCGATTCCGTTGCCGAGGCGTTTGCTTGGATGTCGAGGGAAAAGGTTCCTGTCATCAATATCAGCTTGGTCGGGCCTGCCAATGTGTTGCTCGAACGAATCGTTCGAGTCGTTACGGCGCGAGGGCACATCGTCGTCGCTGCGGTGGGTAACGATGGGCCGAGTGCGCCGCCTTTGTTTCCTGCTGCGTATCCGGAAGTCGTTGCTGTAACCGGCGTCGATGCGAAACAACGAGTGCTCGTGGAGGCCTGTCGAGGCAAGCACGTCGATTTCTCGGCGCCCGGGGCGAACATGTCTGCTGCAGGTATTGAGGCTCCCTTCGGTGTAGTGCGCGGGACCTCGTTCGCTGCGCCGCTCGTTGCTGGGCTGCTGGCGCGCCAGCTCCTCGCTGTTGGAGGTAAGGAACAAGCCGAGGCGGCTATCGCAGATCTCGCTGCCCGGGCAACCGATTTGGGTGCGCGAGGTGTCGATAAGATCTACGGCAATGGGCTCGTTGGGAACGATCTCCGACCACCGGAGCAGCTGTCCTCGGCTGCGCACTGATCGCCGAGGCCGCGGCGGCTCGCGCTGTCGGCACGGCAGACGCAGTGCTTGCGTCTACCGGAGAAGAGTCGCTGGGTAGTTACGGGCAGTGGCTCGCGGCTGCCGGGAAGGGGGTGTCTCCTCCCGGCACCGGGCGCCCGCCGGAGCGCATTGCGCTCCTCGCGTCCCATTGCACTGCGCAGTCCTGCTCCGTGCAAGCCCAGGGTATGCATCCATGTACACCCGCTCGGCGGAGCGAAGCATGCTTCGCTGAAAGGCACCGCCGAGCCCATGATGAGCCCTGCTGTTTCGGCCCCGTCCATGTGCCGAAAAGCTGCCGGAAGAAGACACCCCTTCCCGACAGACGCCGACACCACTGTGGTGAAGTCGAGCCTAGGAAGACGTGCATTCCGCACCCTCGGCGGCATGACCGTACGAGCAGGCTCATCTACACTGTCGCCGTTGAGCGCACAAAGAGCCCCTTTAGCGTGGCGGCGTGACCGTACGAAGGGGCCCATCGAGCACCGTGGTAGTGTTGGGCGCATTGCGGGCTCATTACGTCAAGCTCATCTTTTTTTCGTGGCGGCGGAAGAAATCGCCTGGCTGCCTCGTACTCCTATCAAAGGCTGCAGATTGGCTGCGTGCCGGACAGGAGACTCACATGAAAGTTCGTTACATGCTGATCGGTGTTGCGGTGGCTGCCGTGTTGAATTGTGCCGCTGTCAACGCTCAGGGTTTGGGCGGGCTCGGCGGCGGGTTGGGCGGTGGATTGTCGGGTGGTCTGCGCGATATGGGCATGGCCACGCACGGCACACTGAATGGATCGCTCGGTGCCGACCTCGACAGAGGGGCGCTGCGCCGGACCACTCGTGACACTGCGGAGCGCGCGACGAATCGTGCGCATAGCACGACGAGCGCTGTGCGCGATCGAGCGACCGGCACGGTTGATCAGACGCGAGAGAAGGTGGGCGAGACGCGCCAGATGGCGACGGCCGCGACTTCATCCGCTGCAGCATCAGCGGTCGGTGCGGTGAAAGACGTGCAGATTGAAGGCGCCGCCGATGTGGCCGGCTCGGCGGCCTCGAACGTGAGTCGCGATGGCGTCAACCTCGTCGGTGCTGCGCAGGGTGCGGGCAGTGGAGCCGTGAATGGAGCGGCGCTGCCGCAGCCGGAGTTGGCGAACGTGGCTCCCGCAAAGCTGGCGAGCGGCGAGGCGCCAAATGTTTCTAATGCAACTCAGGGCATTGCCGAGCCAACAACCGCCGCGTCTGCGGCGCAGCCGAGCAAGGAAGGTTCCGCGTCTGGCTTGTTAGGCGGCGCGACTGGCGCAGCGAATGCCAGCGAATCGAGCAATGCGGGCGGTGGTCTGCTCGATGCTCCGAAGGCCGCGGATGCGCCGAAGGCCACGACGGCGTCGGAGTCTTCGCAGCCTTCCAGTGGTTTGAACATCGCCGGCAATGCGAACGGCTCGGCCTCCGCATCGCGCAGTGGAGTCTCCACCGAAGGTGACGGTTCGATGAGCGCCTCGCGCAAGTAACAACGATAGGTAAGGGCGCCGAGGAACAATCCTCGGCGCTCTCAATCCGGCGGTCGGCCCTCATCGCATTTCTTGCAATCCAATTCCACTCCGAGCGCCGCCTGGCGGCCTTCCGGCGTAACGACCCACGGTCTGTTGGTCCAAGGTGGATTGTGACGAACATGCTGGTTGTGCCCACACTCCAGCCGCGCCACCCAGTGCTGCTCGTCATCTTGCTGAAACGAGACGATCTTCCGCTTCATCGAGGCGCCGCGAACACCTGTGTCCAGTAAATGCCCGCATCGCTCTTGCGATCCACCGCGAAAGCGATGCCCATCTCGGTAAATCCGGCCGTCATGATATTGGCGCAGTGGCCCGGGCTTTTGAGCCAGAGTTGGACGACGGTTTCGGCCGTTTGGGCGCCGTCGGCGACGTTTTCTCCGACGGTGCGCCACTTGTAACCAACGCGCGCCGCGCGTTCGCCGACCATGCTCCCATCTGAGCCCCGGTGTTCGAGAAAGCTTTTGCTCGCCATGTCCTGGCTATGAATCAACGCGGCCCGATTCAACACGGCGGACAGCGTCAACGGTGGAACCGACGCAAATTGTTTCCGCCCGCACTTGCGGGCTTTGCCACGGGCCGCATTCACGAGCGATAAAACCTCCTTGCTGACCTGCGCCGCATCTTTCACGCCAGGCGTGACAAACGGTGTCGCCGCGACAATCCAGATACCATCGCGCTTCTGATAAACACCAATTTCCTTGAGCGTGGCGTCGGTGATGGTCTCGCAATAGTTGGCGCGCAGGACATCGAGAATGGCTTTCCGGTCGGTGGCGCCTTCCACGTGCATTGAGGCGGAGTTCGTGAATCGATAGTCGCCGCGCTCCATCGCATCCCGCAATCGGCCGCCCTTCGACCATTCTCGCGCAACGACATCGAGCCCTTTACTGGATCGCAGCGGCTGCGAAACGCCGGGTCGATTGTCGCAGCCTTGGCGTCGAAGCTGATTCAGGTCGTCCGCAATGTCCGCGAGTGCCGGCGTCGCAATCCATGCGCCGCAAAGGACGGCCAACGCGCTCGCAAGTTTTCTCATGCAGCGATGTTAAGTCATCGCGTGCGAGTGATTCGAGTGCTTGCGACGGTGGGCCGTTTGTCGCGGCTGAACGAACTTCCGGATCGCATCCTCCAACGGCCGCTCCGCATCACAGTAGTCCTGCCATTCGGTAGCCTTGCTGGCGTAGTCCGCCGCAGTTCGCATGGTGTAACGCGTCGGATCGAGACCTGCTCTCACCTGCGACCAGTTCAGCGGCATGGAAACCGTCGCGCCTTCGCGAAGGCGGGGCGAATAGGGCGCGACCGCGGTCGCCATACGATCGTTGCGCAAGTAGTCGAGGAAGATCTTTCCGCCGCGCAGCTTCTTCGACATGTTCACCAGGTAGCGATCGGGACTGTCCTCCGCCATGCGCGTACACACGCCTTGTGCGAACGCCTTTGCTTCCGGCCATTTCAGGCGATTGTTCTTCGAATCGGCCAGCGGCGTGACGACGTGCAGGCCTTTGCCACCAGTCGTCTTGCAGAAGGCAATCAGGCCCAGCGCTTCGAGCCGCTCTTTGATCTCTTTCGCCGCGGCGATGACATCGTTGAAGTCGAGATCCGGTCCGGGATCGAGATCGAACACCAGCCGGCCCGGCGTTTCCGGTTTGCCGGGCTGACAGTTCCAGGGATGCAACTCGATGCCCGCGATCTGCGCAATCGCCGCCAGGGCTTCGGCCCGATCGATCTGCAGATACGGTTTGTGATCGCCGAACACCTTCACCAGCGTGAGCAGGCTCGACGTGCCTTGCATGGCATGGCGTTGGAAAAAACGTTCCTTGCCGATGCCGTCCGGTGCGCGGATCAAGGAGCAGGGACGACCCGCGATGTGCGGCATGATCCATTCGCCCATGCTTTCGTAGTAGCGAGCGAGGTCAAGCTTGGTCACGGGCTTCTTGTCGTTCGCGTTCGGCCACAGAACTTTGTCGGCGCTCGAGATGGGCACGCCCATGACGACGTTCGATCCTGCGGCGGCCGACTTGCTCGACTTCGCAGCGGCGGAACGTTTCTTCGCCGCTTTGCCGCGAGTAGCAGTCTTCGTTGCGGCTTTGGTCTTCCCGCGAGCGGCCTTCGGCGTCGGCTCCACGACATCGACCTCTTCGGCTTCGGCCGGCCGCTCCGCGACGATCTCGCTCGCTGGTTTATCGGTGCGCAAACCCTTGAATGCCGCCTGACGAATATTGCCGTCGCCGGTCCAGCCGGCGAACTCGATCTCCGCGACCAGTTTGGGCTTGACCCAGTGAATCTCGGGCTTCTTGCGCGGCGCTGTCTTGCCGCCGAAGGGATTCTCGTCGGTCTCCAGCTTTTTCAGTTTCGGCCACAGCTGACGGACCTTGTCGCCGCTGAAACCGGTGCCGACCCGGCCGACGTGAACGAGATGACCGTCGCGATTCACGCCGACGATCAACGAACGGAAGTTCGCGCCGGTTTGCGTCCAGCCGCCAATCACGACTTCCTGCCCGGCGCGGCACTTCGATTTCGTCCAATCGCCGATGCGGCCGGCGCGATACGGAGCATCGAGACGCTTGGAAATGATGCCTTCGAGGTTCATGCGACACGCCGACTGCAACACTGCGTCGCCGGCGGTCTCGAAGTGATCGACATAACGGATCAACGAGCTCGAATCCTGCCCTTGCTCGCCCAAATACTCCTGCAACGCGGCCTTGCGATCCCGCAGCGACAATGAGCGCAGATCGCCCTCGTCGCTGTACATGAAATCGAACGCGAAGAAGATCAGATCGTCGGTGCGATCTTCCGACAGCGCAGCTTGCAGGGCCGCGAAGTCCGGCGAGCCGTTCTCGTCGAGCGCGGCGACTTCGCCGTCGATGATGGCGTTGGGGAACTCGGCGGCCGTATCGGCGATGGCTCGAAACTTGTGGGTCCAGTCGAGCCCTTTGCGAGTTTTCAATGTGACTTCGCCATTCGCGATGCGCAGCTGCAGGCGATAGCCGTCGAACTTCACCTCGTGACCCCAGCCGTCGCCAACCGGCGGGCGGTCGACGGGCTTGCACAGCTCGGGTTCGATGAACGCCGGAATGCGGACGCGTTTGGTTGAAGTTTTCTTAGCGCGCGCTTTCTTGTGAGCGACTCCAGTCGTGCCGGGCGCTGCTTCCACCGGGTCGCGATTGGAGTGCCATACCGCATTGGCTTTGGTGGGCTTGCCGCTCAGCATGAACGGTTTCGGCGCGCGACCCTTGCCGGCAGCGATCGACGCCATCGGACGGCCCGACGCGACCGAGCGATCCTCGCCCATCATTTTCTCGACGCCCTTCGCATCCAAGGCATAGGCGTCGCGATGTTTGATCAGCAGCCAGTTGGTGCGCTTGCCGCCATAACGATCGCCCTTCATGCGCACCAGTACGAAACTGCCCTTCAGGCGCTCGCCGGCGACCTGGAATTTCAACTCGCCTTTTTTCAATTGCGCTTCGGCCGACAGCTCGCCTTCGGGCCGCCAGAAGCCGCGATCCCAGAGTTGTACTGTACCTCCGCCGTATTGGCCTTTCGGGATGGTGCCTTCAAAGTCGCCGTAATCGAGCGGGTGATCTTCCACTTCCACGGCCAGGCGCTTGTCCTTGGGGTCGAGCGACGGGCCGCGCGTGACTGCCCAGGATTTGAAGACGCCATCCAGCTCCAGCCGGAGATCGAAGTGCAGCCGGGTGGCCGCGTGCTTCTGGATCACGAAACGCAGCTCCGGCGACTTGTCCACCTTTTGCCGGCCGCTGGGCTCGGCGGTCTGGTTGAAATCGCGCATGGCGCGATAGCGTGAAAGTTTGCGAGTTGCCACATCACACCTCTGCGGGAAACAATCGCCGGCGAGTAAGTGGAAACGCTGTGACAGCGGACCACGTTCCTTAACCTGAGACAACCATGAAAATGCTGAAAACGACTGCGATCGCGGCGCTGACACTGACGGCCCTGAGCGTGGCTGCGGCCGCTCCCGAGCGTCTCAACGTCAAGCTCGGCTTGTGGGAAATGACCTCCATCATGCGTTTCAGCGGCATGCCGCCGTTGCCGAAGGAGGTGATGGACAAGATGACGCCGCAGCAGCGCGCCAAGCTGGCCGCGGACCTCAAGGCCGCCGCTGCGGAAGAGCCGGAACCGGAAACCAGCAGCGAATGCATTACACAGGAGGATCTGGACAAGCCGTTCCATTCCTCCAACTCCGATGACTGCACTTCGACCATCGTTCGCACCACGCGCACCAGTCAGGAAATCCGCATGGTGTGCACCGGCAAGACCAAGGGCTCGGGCACCTTCAAGGTGAACACGCCGACGCCGGAAACCATGAACGGCACGCTCGATCTGAAGGCGGGCGACGGGCCGGACGCATTCGTGATTAAAGGCACGCTCAAAGGCCGCTGGCTTGGAGCGGACTGCGGCGATGAGGAAGATAACGACGACGTCGTTGACGACGACGAAGACACTGCAGAGCAGTAATCGCTCGCGTCCGTAATGTGGGCCGCGATTTTTCGCGGCCACATCCCTTATGCTTGCCTCCAGCAACGACGCTCGGAGGCCGCATGACTCTTCGCAATCATCAGTTCCGTCTGGCAGCCCGGCCGGTAGGTGCGGTGAAGCGCACCGACTTCAACTACGTCGAAGAACCGGTGCGCTCGCCTGGCGACAATGAAGTACTGGTGAAGACGTTATATCTGTCGCTCGACCCGGCGATGCGCGGCTGGATGAATGAGGGCAAGTCATACATTCCACCCGTGGCCCTCGGCGAAGTCATGCGCGCCGGCGGCGTAGGCAAAGTCGTCGAGTCCAAACATCCCAAGTTCAATGCCGGCGATTTCGTGTACGGCACGCTCGGCATCCAGGAATACGCGACGCTCGACGGCAAAGGATTGAGCAAGGTCGATCCTTCGGTCGCGCCGCTGCCGGTTTATCTCGGCACGCTCGGCATGCCGGGGATGACCGCCTATTTCGGCTTGCTCGATATCGGCAAGCCGCAGCCAGGCGAGACGGTCGTTGTTTCAGGGGCGGCCGGTGCGGTGGGCACCGTCGTCGGTCAGATCGCGAAGATCAAAGGTTGTCGCGTCGTCGGCATTGCGGGTGGCAAGCAGAAGTGCGATTACCTCACGCAAACGCTCGGCTTCGACGCCGCCATCGATTACAAGTCCGACGATGTGAAGAAGGCGCTGCGCCAGCATTGCCCCAAAGGCGTCGATGTTTATTTCGACAACGTCGGCGGCGACATTCTCGATATCGTGCTCACGCAGTTGGCCCGCAAGGCGCGCATCGTCATTTGCGGGGCGATCTCACAGTACAACAGCACTACGGGTGTGAAGGGGCCGTCGAATTACATGTCGTTGCTGGTCAATCGCGCCAGCATGACCGGCATGGTCGTGTTCGATTACGCCGATCGTTATCCCGAAGCGGGGCGGGAGATGGCGGGTTGGCTGAAGAGCGGGCAGCTCAAGACGCGTGAGGATATCGTCAGCGGGTTGGAAACATTCCCGGAGACGCTGCTGAAATTGTTCAGCGGCGAGAACTTCGGCAAGCTGGTGTTGAAAGTCGCTGACGCTTAGGGAGTCATCGGCGAGCTGCATTTATACGCCCGCTCTAGCGAACAGCACGGCCGAGACGCCCTGCGCGGGCCGATTCGCGTCGGTGTTCCTGTACGAATGCGGCACGTTGCCGGGAAAGGCAAGCACATCGCCGGCGGCGAGATCGAAGCGGTCGCCGGCGACGAAGATCGTCACGTGCCCTGACAGGCACGTAAAAAATTCTCGCGTGCCGGGCAAGTGAGGCGAGCCTCGCATCGATGCGCCCGGCGCGAAATCCATCACCTGGAGCACTTCATCCGGCACGCGCTCCGGGATCAACGAGCGAATAGCGACGCCACGTCCGGCGTTCTGTGACGCCATCTCCTCGCTCGACCACTTCCGAACCTTCGCTCGTGGCGACGCGAGCAGTTCATCGAGCGGCACACCCAACGCATTGGCAACCTTGACCAACACCGTGAGCGACGGATTACCGTTGCTCGATTCCAGATTGGCAATGGTGGAGCGCGGCACGTCGGCGCTCTTCGCCAGCGCGCCTTGCGTGAGATTGCGCACCTGGCGAAAGGCGACGAGATTGCGGGCGAGGTGTTCGGCCACCAATTCAGGTTTATCCATGGTGTTACAGCCCTGGGTACATGGATGTACTCCGCCGCTTGCGGCGGCGAGAGGCAAAAGTCACGCCTTTTGCCGACTCGCACGAGAGTCGTGGCAGGATGCCCGATCCCGAGTATTTAAATGCTTTGTCCATGCTTGCTACCGCTTGCCAATATAGTGGACACGACGGTTGGCTAGTTTCTGCGGGTCCCTAAGATGCTGTCATCGAAGGAGGCCCTATGCAAACTCAACGACAGTCCGAAACTCCGCGTCACTTGCATGGCGTACGAGTCGCGATCACTGGCGGCACCTCGGGGCTCGGCCTGGCGCTGGTCAGAGAGCTTACGCGTCGCGGAGCACAGGTTGCTCTGATCGCTCGCACGCCAACTCGCGTTGCTGCCGTGGCGGCGGAAGCGTCCGCGCACGGCATCGTCGGCGATGTTTCGAACAAGCACGACATTCACCGTATCGCGCTGCAAGTCACCGGCCGATTGGGCGGGCTCGATGTACTCATCAACAACGCGTCCGATCTGGGGCCGGTGCCGCTGAGCTTGCTCGGTGACACTCAGTGCGAGGATTTCGAGCGCGCGCTGGTAACGAACGTGCTCGGCCCGTTCCGATTGACGAAGGCGCTGCTCGGCTCGCTCGCTGCTTCCGCGCGTGAAGGCAAAGGCTCGGTGGTGTTGAACATTTCCAGCGATGCGGCTGTCAACGCCTACCCGCAGTGGGGCGCTTATGGCGCTAGCAAAGCTGCACTGGCCCATATGACGCGCATCTGGAACGAAGAGATCTCTGCGCAAGGGGTGCGATTCATCGCGCTCGATCCAGGCGATATGGATACGCCGATGCATGCGGCTGCTTTGCCTGACGCCGATCCGTCGACGCTCAAGCAACCGGCCCAATCAGCATACGAGCTTGCGGAAACCATTTGTGACTTGCTGCCGGCGCGCCCGGCGCTGAGAAACGCCTCATGATGCCAGCCAATCGTCCCACTCAACGTCCCGCGACTGCGCGTTTGTTGTATGTCGACGCGCACGGCGCGATCCGTCATGCGCCGCGCTCGCAGTTTGTGAACCTGCTGCGTCCTGGCGATCTGGTGATTGCGAATGACGCAGCGACGCTGCCGGCGAGTTTGCAGGGCGTGCACGCGCGCACTGGACGAAGCATCGAGGTGAGGCTCGCAGGGAAACCATCGCTGGCTCATCGAGATGTGCAGCGATTCATTGCCGTGGCATTCGGGGCCGGTGACTTTCGCACGCGCACAGAAGATCGGCCGCCGCCGCCTGTGTTCGAGGCGGGCGATGAGCTCGAGCTGGGCTCGTTGAGCGCGCGTGTCGAACGCGTTCTCGGTCATCCGCGACTGCTAGCGCTGCGTTTCGAAGCTGAGGTCGATGAGTTGTGGCGAGGCCTGGCCACGCACGGTCGTCCCATTCAATACGCTCATCTCAGCGAGCCACTGTCGCTGTGGGATGTTTGGACATCGATTGCGGGCACGCCGGTGGCCTATGAGCCACCGTCCGCCGGCTTTGTGCTCGACTGGCAGATGCTCGCGGACTTCGAGGCGCGAGGCATCGAGTTCGCGACGCTCACGCACGCGGCGGGCATTTCTTCCACGGGCGATCCGGAGCTGGATCGCATGCTGCCGTTCGATGAGCCGTACCGGATTCCGGTCGCGACCGAAGAGGCGATTGCGGCCGCGTTGTGCGAGGGGCGGCGGATCGTCGCGATCGGCACGACTGTCGTGCGGGCGCTGGAGCACAGCGCCGCGACTTTCGGCTCGGTCGCGGCCGGCGAGAGCGTCGCGAACCTACGGATCGGGGCCGAGACGCAGCTGCGCGTGGTCGACGTGATTCTGTCCGGTACGCACGAGCCCGGGACCAGCCATTACGAGTTGCTGCAAGCATTCGCCGACAAAGCTGCGCTGCTTCGCGCGGATGACGCGCTGGAGAGCGCCGGCTATCGGACCCACGAATTCGGCGATTCCGTTCTGATTGAACGCGATAGCCGTCGATATTCGCGCCTGGCCGGATCGGGGATCGAGGCAGGAGATTTTCCGGAAAATCAAGGACTGGTCGGACGGCGTACGCCACGTATACTCCGCCGTTTTGCGCCGGCGCCCGCCCATGTGGTTCAAGAATCTCATCGTCTATCGCCTGCCCGACGACTTCTCTGTCTCCGCGACTGAGCTGGAAGAGAAGCTCGCCGCGCGCTCGCTCATGCCGTGCGGCAGCTTCGACATGCAGAGCAAGGGCTGGGTGTTCTCCAGCGACCTGGAGCGCTACGTCCACACGGTTAACGGCCAGCACCTGATCGCGCTCGGCGTCGATCAGAAGTTATTGCCCGGCTCCATCATCCGCCAGGTCGCCACCGATCGCGCCAAGGAGATCGCCAAGGAGCAGGGCTACCCGGTCGGCCGTCGTCAGATGCGCGAATTGAAGATGCGCGTCACCGAGGAGCTGCGCGGTCGGGCGTTGACGCGTAAACGCATCACGCATGCGTGGATCGATCCGGCGCACGGCTGGCTGGTCGTCAATGCGTCCAGCGAAGGCAAAGCCGAAGAGCTGGTCGAGACGTTGCGAGACACGCTGGGCAGCTTGCAGGTCACGCTGCTGGAAACGGAGCGCTCGCCGGCGTCGGCAATGACTGCATGGTTGGCGCTGGGCGATGCGCCCGTCACGTTCACCATCGATGACGATTGCGAATTGCAGGCGGCGGATCAGAGCAAGCCGGTGATTCGCTACGTGCGTCACCCGCTCGACGGCAAGGAAATCCGCGCGCAGATCACTGGCGGTATGTTTGCTACGCGCCTCGGCCTGACGTGGAAGGATCGGGTCTCGTTCGTGCTGAACGAGAAGCTGCACGTGAAGAAAGTCGAATTCCTGCTGATGGATAAGGACACGCCGGCGGAAGGCGAGTCGGCGAATCCCGGCGAGCAGTTCGACATCGATTTCACCCTGATGACCGGCGAGCTCGCCGCCCTGCTGGGCGATTTGGCGAAAGCCCTCGGCGAGCCGGAGCAGAAGCAGGCCGCGGCCGCATAACGCGGCAGCAGGTTATTTTCCCCCTTCGGGGAATGTGCTCAACGAGATCGCTGGCCGCTTCGCGGCCGCGGCTCCTTCCGAAAGCCCCCCGCAGGGGAAAAAATAAAAGTAAACCTTCCGAAGAGGGGGCCGCGAATCGCCGGCCGACGACGTCAGGGCGTCAGCGGCTGACCGGCCCACCGCAAGATCGCCCGCGACACATCCTGTTCCTTCTTCAGCTGCTCCATCAGCTTGAGCTGCTGCTCGGAGAATTTCTCTTTCTCCACTTGCGCCGCCACGACGGCGGCGGCCGCCCGGCTCTGATGGCGCACCGTCTGGATCTTGTCCGTCACTTGCATCGCACTGGCAGAGTCCGGAATCGCCAGGCGCTGCTCGATGCCCAATCCCATCCCCTCGGCCAAAGTCGTATCGCTCTTCTGCAATGCCTGAGCCACTTGCTGACAACGCACGCGAGTCTCTGGCTCGCGCACATGTTGTTCATCGCACGCTTGAGTCGCTGCGCGAAACGCGGGAATCGCGAGCGAGGACAACCAGCCTATCGTTGAATTCATCGCATTGGTCAGCGGCGTCGGGACGGGTTGCGCGGCGGACGTTGCGACGGGCGTGCGGCTCAACGGAGGACTGAGCTTCGCAACGAGCGTCGTCCAATAAACATTGAAGTGCGCCGCTTTGCTCATCATCTCGAGAATCTGCGCTTCTGCTCGTGCATCACGGCGCGCCTGCGCTCGCGCGAGCGGTCCCAGCCACACGGCGCCGCTGCCCGGATCGAGCTTGCGCAAGCGCGCTTCGATGGGCTGGGGCTCGCAGCCGGGCACTTCCGTGCAAAGTCGCAAATGTAACCACAGCAGTTCGGGCCGCTCCGGCGCGGCCTGCGTCGCTTGCTGAATCTGCGACAGCGCCTGCGAGCCGTTAGTGCTGGCGTTCGTGCCCCAGAGCGCCAGAGCGGTGGCGGCCATCTGATCCGCGTCGCTGCGTTCTGGGGCGGGCCGGGCATTGGAGGAGCCCTGTTGCGGAGGCGAGCTGGCGCACGCCGAGAGCAGCAACACCGCGAGCAATGGCCACGAGCGGGCCCGACCGATCCATGATGCGCTTTTCATGGGCGGAGATCTTAACAAGTCTGCTGTACCAGCCATCCCTGGATCCTCGGCCAGCCGGTACATCCGTGTCCCGGCGTTCGCGCGGTTCGCGGCGACGTTAAGTCGCCACGAAAAGACATCCGCGCTCACCTACCGGCGCGTATCCGCCGTTCACCGGTAGTTGCTGGTAACCCTCTGCGGCAGGACTTAGTTTCGGAGCCCATGGTCGTTAGTCCGTCAGCGCCCCCGTCATCTTCAGGGCCTCGTGCCCGTCGTCGGGCCTGTATCCAGGGCGCTCACGGCTGGAGTCACTCGATGAACGATTTATCCGCACAGCAACGGCCGCGCCGCTCCCGGCTGGTGCTGGGCATTTTCCTGCTCGTGATGGGTGGGCTGCTGCTGGCAGTCAACCTGGGCTACGGGTTGCCGTGGGGCTGGTGGCAATACTTGCCGTGGGCGCTGTTCCTGATCGGCGGGTGGGGCCTGATCGTGCCGAGCCGGCACATGGACCGCGTTGGCGGTGTCTGGATCATGGCCATCGGTCTGTACTGCTTGATGGGCTTCAATAACTGGTGGGGGCTGGGCTGGTCCGGCGCCTGGCCGATCTTCGTGATCGCCGCGGGCCTGGGCTTCATCCTGCATCGGCATGAAGATCGGCTGCCGCCTTCGGGAAACGGCCCGTCGGGCAATGGTGTGTCATGAACCAGGTCCCGCCAGGAGACGATCCGAATCGGAAGCAGGACGAGGATTGGCCGTTGCACCCGCCGCGCCCGGCGCAGCAACCGAGCCCCCGTCACGAGATGTTCTCGACCCGGCTGATCGTCGGGCTGCTCATCATCCTGCTCGGCGGCACGCTGCTCGCCGACAATCTCGGTTGGTTCGAAGCGCGTCATATCTTGCGCAGCCTGTGGCCGCTGGCGCTGGTCGCGGTCGGCGTCGCGATGATCCGTCATCCCCAACACAAACGCAGTCGCGCGTGGGGCTGGGTGCTGGTCACGGTGGGCTTCTGGATCTTCGCCGACAAGATCGGCTGGATCCACGTCAGTCTCGGCCAGCTGATATTGCCCGGCATATTGCTGTTCGTCGGCGGCGTGCTGGTGTTTCGTTCGTTGAGCGGTCCGCCCAGCGGGCCCGATTCCACGACCTCATCGACCGGCACGCCAAACATCAACGGCACCGCCAGCACCAACGGCACGAATCAGACGAATAACACGAATCAGGGCTTCAGCTTCGGCAGTGCGCAGGCCAGCGACAGCGCTGAATTCGTGCGCTCGTTCGCGATGCTCTCGGGTCACGAGCTCCGGCCGGTGTCGCGGCCGTTTCGCGGCGCCGATCTGAATGCCATCATGGGCGGCATCAAACTGGATCTGACCAGCGCCCGCATGGAAGGCGACAGCGCCGTGATCGAAGTGTTTGCATTCTGGGGCGGCGTGGAAATCTATGTGCCGCCGGACTGGACCGTGACCAGCGAAGTCACGACGTTGCTGGCCGGGTTCATCGACAAGCGACGCCCCACCAGTGTCGTGCCGACCAAACATCTGGTCGTCAAAGGCATGGTGGTGATGGCCGGCGTCGAGATCAAAAATTAATGCATCCGATCTTCAAACACCGCGGCCGCCTGCTGCTGTATCTCGGCGTGTGGGTAGTGTTCGGCCTGTTGCTGACCGTCGTGTTCGTGTTCGGCGGCAACGCGCCCGTGGCCTGGTCGCTGGAGTTCGCGGTGCCGGTAGCGATCGTGCTCGGCCTGCAATCGTTGTCGTTCTGGTACGTCGTGCAGGCCATGCCGCCCGACGACACGCCGGTCGCACGCCTGGTCACGACGTGGGCGATCGCAGGGCTGGTGTCGTTGATCGTTTGGATCGCCATCGCGTCCGCGTGGGCGATGTGGCTGTTGCCAGAAGGTGAGGTTTACCCGGAGTCGGCGGCGGGGCTGCTGCCGTTGCTGGTATTCGCGGGCGCCATCGGCATGTCGCTCGCGGTGCTCGGTCACTATCTCGCCGGTGCATTTCAACGTTCACGGAATGCGGAACGGCGCGCACTGGAGCTGCAGGTCCTGGCGCGCGAAGCCGAGCTGAAATCGCTGCGGGCGCAGCTCGATCCGCATTTCCTGTTCAACAGCTTGAACTCGGTGGCGGCGTTGATCGGCAACGACACCCAGGCCGCGCGGCAAATGTGTTTTCTGATGGCGACGTTCTTTCGCAAGAGTCTGACGCTGGCGCGCCAGCAGGCAATTCCGCTGGCCGAGGAAGTGTCGCTGGCCGAAACTTTTCTTGCCATCGAGAAGGTGCGCTTCGGCGATCGGTTGCGCGCCAGTTTCGACATCGCCGACGACGTGAGGGAAGTGGCGGTGCCGCCGCTGATGTTGCAGCCTCTGGTGGAGAATGCGGTTCACCACGGCGTTGCGCACATGCTCGAAGGCGGTGAAGTCTGCGTGCAGGCCCGTCGCCGGGAAGGTTTTCTGGAGCTGGTGGTCGCGAATCCCTGCGATCCCGATCGGCCGCCTTCGCGCAGCACCGGCGTCGGCCTGGTCAACGTGCGCTCGCGCGTGGAAACATTGTGCGGTCATCGCGCCAGCGTCGATGTCGATGCCAGCGAGACCGCGTTTCGAGTTTCGATCCTGCTGCCGGCCGTCAGCACCCATGCAACGTCTTAAAGGAATCTCCCGTGCGTGTCCTGATCGTCGATGACGAAACCCTGGCCCGTTCCATCCTGGCCGAGCACCTGGTCAAGTTGCCGGACATCGAAATCGTGGGGCAGGCGGCGAACGGCTTCGAGGCGGTGAAGCTGGCCGAGGAGCTGAATCCCGATCTGATGTTTCTGGACATCCAGATGCCGAAGCTGTCCGGCTTCGAAGTGCTGGAGCTGTTGGGCGAGCGCGCCCCCGCCGTCATATTCAGCACAGCGTTCGACGAGTACGCATTACGCGCCTTCGAGGTGCATGCGGTCGACTATTTGTTGAAGCCCGTCGAGCCGCCGCGTTTGGCCGCGGCTGTCGAGCGTGCCGCCGAGCGCTTGCGAAACAAAACGCCCGCGCCGTCGCCGGAGCAATTGTCGGCGTCGGCCCGCCCGCCCGGGCGCACGCTGGAGCGCATTCTGATCCGTCACGAGGGGCGCGTGCACGTGCTGCCCCTGGAACGGATCGATTTCATCGAAGCCCAGGACGATTACCTGTCGTTCGCGGCCGCCGGCAAGCGGCTGCGCAAGCAGCAGACCATGAGCGACCTGGAAACTCAGCTGGATCCCACGCGTTTCGTGCGTATCCACCGTTCGTTCATCCTGAACGTGGAACGCCTGGCGCGGATCGATCTGTACGGCAAGGACAGCTGGCTGGCCATCCTGTCGGACGGCAGCAAGCTGCCCATGTCGCGCACGGGGCATACCAAGTTGAAGGAGCTGATCGGATGACCATTCCCGGAGGCACTGCCATGACCGAGACGCATTCCACCCGTAACGAGCCGCCGCGTTCAGAAGAATTTCAGTTCAGCGGCGATACGCTGCTCGCCAAGATCAAGGAGATCATCCGCGCCGGCAACGTCCGTCGCGTGATCATCAAGAACGAGGAGGGCCGCGTATTGATCGATATTCCTTTGACGCTGGGCGTCGTGGGCACGCTGCTCGCGCCGCAGCTCGCGGCCATCGGCGCGATCGCCGCGCTGGTGCTGAAGGGCTCCATCGTCATCGAAAAGGAAGCCGAGACTCCCTCGACGGTGACGCCGTCGCTGTGAGTTGCGGAGCGCTGTGAGTGGCGAGGCGCATCGGCATCGTAGCGATTGTCGCCTTGCTGCTTGCGCCGTTGCAGACGACGTTCGCGTCGGCCGACGACGCGCTCGATGAATATCTGACGCACATCGCGGACAGTCTGCCCGAGAAAACTGCCGCGGCCTTGAAACAAATCGACGGGACGCCGCGCCGATTGCTGGCGGCGCGCTCTTATCTGCGAGCCGGCGACACTTTGCGTTCGCGCTGGAGCTGGACGGCGGACGAGATCGAAAAGCACGCGCGCTCACCGGAGTATCGCGCACTGCTCGCCGAGACCGAGAAGGTTCGAGCCCGTTTCGAGTCGCAGAATCCGGGTTACACGCTGTACGCCAACACCGAGGCGCGCAGCCTCGAGCTGCAAATCGTTCGTTTCAATACGAATGCATCCGTCGGCAGAGTGGCCGCGTCGCTGCATAAGCAGGCGCTCGCCGAGATTGGCAAATCTGCCTATGGCTCACCGGATCAAGCCGACGCTGTCGAGCGTTTCAAATCATTCTTGACCCGCTGGCGGCCCCCGACGGCCGCGCCGCTCGCCGCGCCGGGGATTTCTCGACACGGCCAGCTGCGGGCCATCGATTTTCAGATCATGAAGGACGGCGCCCTTGTGGCGCCTACCGAAACCGCCACGGTCAAGCGCAATTGGGATGCGCCGGGGTGGACGAAGAAATTGCAGGCGGCGATGGCGGACAGTAACTTCCGCGGGCCACTGCAATCGCCTTACGAGCCGTGGCATTACGAGTACGATCCTTGAGGCTGCTTATGAAGACTGTCGCTGTATCTTCGGGTTTGCTGCTGGGTGCGACATTGCTCGCGGGCTGCACGGCCACGGCTCCGTCGAAAGTGCGGGTCGATATGGCGGAGAGCGGCCTGCCGAATTGCCAATCGTTCGAATGGCTGCCGACGGAGCAGCAACCCGCGACCCTCACCGAGCAGCGCGTGAAGAGCGAGGTGATGTCGCAACTCAAGGAGAAGGGCTATGCCCAAGCTGCCGAGAAAGGCGACTGTCGCGTCACGTATGCGCTCGACATCCATGAGCGGCCCGTAAACAAACCCGGCGTCGGCGTGGGTGTGGGCGGCGGTTCCGGCGGTGTCGGTGGCGGCATCGGCGTCACGCTGCCGATTGGCAAGCGCAGCGAGCAAGCGGGCACCTTCACTATCGACATCGTCGACACAGCGAAGAATGCGCAAGTGTGGAGCGGCTCGCTCGATGCTTCATTCCTCAAGTCCGAGCCGAACGAGGACGAGACGCGCGAGATCGTTGCGAGGGTGCTGGAGGAGTATCCGGATCGAGAGCCGAAGTAACATCGGCTCTCGCGATCGTCAGAGGCTCGGCGTGCGTGCCGAGGCGTGCGTCTTCTCGTAGAGCTCCTGACATTCCACATCGCGCTCGGCCGTTGGCTCCGCCTGCAGGCGCTTGATCGGAATCTCCCTGCCGCAGTCCACGCAAGTTCCATACGTGCCCGCGTTGATCCGCTGCAGTGCCGAGTCGATCATCCGCAGCTCGTCCACGTCGCGCTCGATCTCCGTCAGATTGGTATCGACGACCAGCGTCGCGAACGAGTCGTCCTCGGCATCCCGAGCGCGTTCCGCCACGTTCCCAGGGGTCTCTTCGAGCGACTTCGCCCGCTCCCGCTGCAAGTCGACGCGCAGCTGCTCTGCCCGGTCTCGCAAGCGAGTCTTGAGCTCCAGCGCCTGCCCTTGATCGATCATGTGCACTCACCTCGAAGCCTGGACTGGTATGTAACCCGCCGCCGAGCGGCGGGTTCCTGAACGAGGCAATGAAGGTGCATTGCCTCGCTCCGGTGTCGGTAATAGACATGCAATTCAGCGCTTGTTTTTCTCCTTCACTTTCAGCGCCGATGACGTGATCCGGCCGAAACTGCGGTCGCGGGCACGACGCTCGTGGGTGCTCATTCCCGCCAGCGCGGCCTCGCGTTGCAATTTGTGATAGCTCGCCAGGCGCCGAGCGTCGAGTTGCCCGGCGGCGACGGCCGCGAGCACTGCGCAGCCCGCTTCCGAGTCATGCTTGCAATCGCGGAAGCGGCATTGAGCTGCGAGCGTTTCGATGTTGTCGAACACCGTTCGCAGACCGGCCTCGACGGCGCCGATCTTCAGCTCCCGCATGCCCGGTGTGTCGATGACCCACGCGCCGCTGTCGAGAGCAAACATCTCTCTCGACGTCGTCGTGTGGCGGCCTTTGCTGTCGTCCTCGCGAATGCCGCCGGTCGCTTGTTGAGTGTTTCCAGTAAGGGTGTTGACCAGCGTGGATTTGCCGACGCCGGACGAGCCGACGAATGCGACGGTCTGACCGGGTTGCAGCCATTGCTCGAGCACTGCCACCGTCGTCGTATCCATTGCATTGACGGCGATCGCCGCGGCCGTCGTTCCCAATGCGTTCGCCTCGTCGATGAACGGTTCGGGACTGTCGCACTGGTCGGCCTTCGTGATCACGATCACGGGTTCGACCTGCGCTTCGAACGCCACGGCGAGGTATCGCTCCAGGCGCGACGGATTGAAGTCGTCGTTACATGACGTGACTACGAACAGCGTGTCCAGATTCGCTGCGATTGTTTGCAGCCGACGATCGGTGCCGGCTGCGTGACGTTTGATCACGGAATACGGCGCGATCACGCGTTGGACGCGCGGCGCCGCGTGCTCGACGAGCACCCAGTCGCCCACGGTGATGGGCAGCTCCAGAGTGTCGAGCAAGCGGGGCGGAACGGTGACGTTGATCGTGCCCTGTTCCGAAATCACCACCAGACCGCTCCGATGCACGCTGCTCACGCGTGCGGGATGAGCGGTTTCCAGATCTTCGAGCGTCAGTTGCTGAGAATGAAACGAGCGCCAGCCAAGGTGTGACAAAGAAGCCATGCGAGAACCCCACAGAAACGCGATGCCATCCGCTCCTCGTCCGAGGAACGGGCGTAACAGCGCCGGGGTGAACGCAAAAGCTCGCTCGTCTAGCGGGCGTGCAGCATCAACCCGGCGGAGATCGCGGTTCGCACAGTCATAGTTCTCTGGACCTCTCCTGGGTTGGTGAATGGAAGGAGGCGAAGCCTACTCGGGCGAGCGCAGGTTGGCAATTGGCGGTGTTGAATCACCTCGGTAAATCTGCGAAAAGTACCCATGAGTAAGCCCTCCGACGTCTTTGCAGATCCCGAAGCTGTGTCGCGATATGCGGAAGGGCCGCCGCGTCTCGTGCCAGGCTTCGCCGATCTGCAGCGTATGGCCAGGCTGCTAATCGCCGAGCGGGCTCCCCAGGATGCACGAGTGTTGGTGGTTGGCGCGGGCGGCGGCCTGGAATTGAAGGTGTTTGCGGAGAGCCAGCCCGGCTGGCAGTTCGATGGAATCGATCCTTCCGCCGCAATGCTGAAACTCGCCGAGGCGACGCTCGGCCCGCTCGTACCTCGAGTGCGGTTACATCCAGGCTACATCGATGTCGCACCCGAAGGTCCCTTCGATGCGGCGACCTGTCTGCTGACCCTTCACTTCGTTGCGCCCGAAGAGCGACTGCGTACGGTGCGGGAAATTCGGCGTCGATTGAAACCCGGCGCGCCGTTGGTCGTCGCGCATCTCAGCTTTCCGCAAGGCGAGCCGGAGCGTGCGCTTTGGCTATCGCGCTACGCCTCCTTTGCGATCTCTTCGGGCGTCGATCCCGCGAGTGCTACGAATGCACGTACAGCCATCGCTGCACAGCTGCCGATCCTCGCACCCGAGCAGGACGAGGCGATCCTGCGCGACGCAGGCTTCACCGATGTGAGTTTGTTTTATACCGGCTTCACGTTTCGTGGCTGGGTCGCGTATGCCGCGCGTTAGAGCTCAGCGCAATTCCAATACGCGCCGCCCGATTGTGTATCCCGGCGAGATCGACTCCGCAGGGTCGTGCTTGCACGAATTGTCCTCGAAGTAGGCGGTGGCGAGGGTCAACCAGCCCATGAAAAAGCCCACGCCGCCGCAGACCATCGTGCCGCCATCGCCACCGCGAGTCATGCCGATTTCAGCAACCAGCTCGTATTTGTAAGGATCTGAAGCGATCAGCAGGCCAAAGGCGTTCGGCTGCCAATGGCAGGTCCAGTCGGAGACGAACTTTTCGGCGGGTGGCGAAAGATTGCCTCCAGACAGAGCCCATTCTCTGCGCCAGGCGGCCTCCTCCGGACTGATGTCCGTCGGGTAACGGTCGCAAGGGACATGATCGCCCCAGCGGAACAACGTCTGCGAGCCAGCACCGCAGGCATATTCCCACTCATCTGAACTCGGAAACCGAAAGCCGCTCTTAGCGAGCTCCTCCGCCAGCTGCGCATGGGTGCGTGGGATCGAGTGTTCCGCGGTTAGCCGTCCTTTCTCGTCCCTGTGAACGCGTGTTTTCGCATCGTCGCGCCCTCCGACGACGGTAATGTTGGTGCGATCGCCATGCTCGCGCAGGATGGCTTTGACTTCAGGATCATCGAGGCCAATCCTGTCCCAGCCGAGTTCGCTGGCAGTCGTTTCCATGAGCAGCGGCGCAAGCCTTACGCATCGAAGCGGCAGCGTGACTTTGCCAATATAGTCCCCGATCGTGCCTTCGATCCCGTATTCCTCGGCTGAGCCTTGCCAGCTCTCCAGCTCATCCGGGCTCGGCTCCCATGCTTTGTTTGGATCGTATCCGACTGTCACGACGCCGCCTGGCAACAGCGCGAAGCTTGCGCCGCCGTTTCTGTAGAGAGCCACGTCCTGTTGTCGCTCGCCCAGGCGAAAGGTGGCAACGCGGTCGAATACGAAGCCGGACGGGAGCTCGCTGGCCAGATGCCGCGCCAGCGTATGGCGCTCGGCGGGTGTGATGTTTCTCCAACGGTCGGCGGACAAATCCATTTCACATCCTCAAGGTTCGAGGTGAGGCATTTCGAGACCTGCGAGGGCGCGCGCCATCTTGTCGAAGGTACTGCGCCAGCCTTCAGCGTAGCCATGCGATGAGCCTGCCCAGAGCTGCGAATGCTCGAATGTCATCCGCGTGCCGCCCTCGCGATCCTCCAGCAAAACTGTCACCAGCGTCTGGTGATCTGGCTCGCTCTTCCAGGTCCAGGTGAATGAGAGCTCCCGCGGGTGGCGGACGGCGCGGTACTGGCCGCTGGCCGTATGCTCTTGTCCGCTGCTATCTCGGAAGGTAATGCTGTAGATCCCGCCAGGCTGAACGTCTAAGGTCGCCTTCAGGACGGAGCCCGCCGGGTCGGAGCCGAACCATTGGCTTACGATCTTCGGATCGGTCCACGCGCGCCAGACAGTTGCGCAGTTCGTGTCGAAGTCGCGAACGATCCGAACTGCGTTTGTTGCCACCGCCGATGGTTCTGGTTTGGTGCTCATGCGCGTAGTATCCATCCGTCTTTGCCCGCTGCCGCCATGATCGAGAATAAACTTTGTTTCGACAAGGAAGGGCTCACCGCCTTCCTCGATGACGCCTTCCTCGCGGCTGCGCGCCCCGCGGTGGGCGAAGTGGCGTTCGTGAAACTCAATCACGTGCAGCTCACTCTACAGCCGCGCCCGGAGATGGCGCGGCCGGGGAACATCGTCTCGGGACCCGCACTCATGACGTTGATCGATGTCGCTGCTTACGCCGTCGTGCTTGCACATATCGGCCCTGTTGCCATGGCCGTGACACATACGATCAATGTCGCTTTTCTCCGCGCCTGCCGATGGAACACGGTGGTTGCCGATGCCCGTCTGATAAAACTCGGCAAGCGGCTGGCCACGGTCGATGTGAGATTGTGGCAGGGCTCGGAAGAACATCTGATCGCTCAATCGACGGTCGGTTACGCCTTGCCTTAACGGCCGGCCACTGTCCGTTCGAATTAACAGTTGGCACTCCATCTGGAGTGCGAGCGGCGTTCTCTCGACGAGGTCACTCGCGGCGGCCGCGGCTGTCGTGATATATCCCGCACACTCGCAGCGCTGGTCGACATGCTCGCGCCGGATCGGGAACGGCCTGAAGTAGATCTCGAGAAGCTCGAGTCCCATCCACCCGAGGGCCAATGAATCTATATGAGTCAGACCGCAATATTCCGCTTCCTTGTCCTGGCTTCGCTGGTCCTGGCGATACTCGGCTCGTTGGTCGACTTCTTCATGCCAGGGTTGGTCCCTCAGGAGCTCAATGACGCATACGAAGCCTACGACCCCGGGGAGCCGCAACTATGGCTCGCTCTCGCCATGGGCATCCTCGCGCTCGTCCTGGTCGTGGGCGCGATTGTCGGGGCAGTCGGGCTCTGGCTGTTCAAACGGTGGGGTCGGGGACTCTCGTTCTGGTTGACCGCTTCTTCGATCGTGACGTATCCATTCCTCGGGCCTGTTCTGTATTCCGGCTGGTCACTCATGCTGACCGAGGTTGGAATGATGTTGTGGGGCGCGGCCCTCGCCATGGCCTATTTCTCCGAGCTGAGGCTGCGGTTCGACGGCGAGGGCGCGCGCGTATTGGCGGGTTGAGCCGGCCTGGTTGTTTATTCCATCAGAAGCCTGGCCGCCCGCATCGCTCCATCGCCCACGATCGCATCTGCCATAGCCAGCGCTCGCGCGCGAGTTCCATTACTCAACGCCGCCTCGAGCGCGGAAGAGAGCGAGTTGGGAGTTGGTGTCGGCCCGTCATGCGCCGAGCCGATACCTAAGTCCCAAACTCGACCGGCCCAATAAGGTTGATCGCCAAGCTGAGGCACGATCACTTGCGGCGCTCCCGCCCGCGCGGCCGCGGTCGTTGTGCCGGCGCCGCCGTGGTGGACTACGGCAGCTACGCGAGGAAACAACGCCTGTTGGTTGACCTCGCCGACGATGAAACAATCGTCGAGCTCATCGATCAACGCAAGCTCCGCCCAGCCGCGCGACATGAGGATACGACGACCTTGCGCGCGTACGGCATCGATCGCCATTCGAGCGAACTGCTCCGGTGCGGGAAGACTGCCCAAGCCCACATAGACAGGCGGCGCGCCAGCATCGAGGAATGCAAGCAGCTCATTCGGAAGCGGCCTCGCATCCGGCAAGATCCAAGCGCCAGTCTGCGCGACATCAAGCGGTGCTGGGCGCCGCCACGGTGCGAGCACCGGATCGGCGGCAAGTAGCGGCTGGCCGGTGTAGCAATAGTCACGCACGTTGTCGACCTTCGGCAGACCGACAGAGACACGCAAGGCATTGAACCCTTCACCGAAGATCTCGTTCATCACCTGTACATCCCGGTCCCACAGCACTTGATTGTCCGTCACGTCGCGCGGCAGAGGGTGACTCGGATACTCGAACGGCCGTCGCTGCGGCGAAGGAAGAAAGATCGGGCAATAGGCCGCGTGCACGTAGCGCATGCCCCGCTTCTCCGCAACGGATCGCGCCGCCGATACCGACGAGAAGAGACCGGTCGCCAACATCACATCGCATCCTTCCGCGGCTCGATTGATCGCCTCGTACTGAGCGACCATCACCTGCGCGGCCACTTTGGGCAAGGAGAGGGTTGCGCGCTTTGGCAGCATCTCTGCGATCCAATCGCGCACCGACCTGAAGGCGGGCAGCAACGGTACGTCGGCAGCAGCGAAAAGGTTTACAAACTCCGCATCGGGTGGCGCGCACACGCGGGCATCCGCGCCGAGCGCTCTCAATGCGACAGCAAGCGCAAGCAAGGGCTGAACATCGCCACGCGATCCGAAGGTGGTCAACAGTATGCGCATATCACGGCCTCCTTTACGGCAAGGCCGGCGATACTGGGGCACGACGCGGGCCTTCCGGCAAGCCCCCGGCTGGGGTATATTCTCAGCACGCCAGGAGAAGAACGCTTTTTGCCGTCCGGCGCCCCCTCTCGATCTGAACTCACGAACGGCTTTTGCCCGCCCATGGCAAAGAAAAAGGACATCAGTCAGGCCGTCCGCGAAATCTGCCTCTGGTTTCCCGAAACTGAAGAAGTGCTCGCGCACGGCTCGCCCGATTTCCGGGTGAAGGGCAAAACGTTTGCGTCCTATGTCATCAACCATCACGGTGACGGCCGCATCGCCCTGTGGCTCAACGCACCGCAAGGCGCGCAATCTCACTATGTGAAGCACGAGCCGAAGCATTTCTTCGTGCCGCCCTACGTGGGCCCTCGCGGCTGGCTGGGTGTAAATCTCGACAAGGGCATTTCCTGGAAAACGATCGCGACGCTGGTGCGCGAGGCATATACGAAGGTCGCGCCGGCATCGTTGTCGAACTCGCTGGGCGACACCATCGAGATCACGCCGCCCACCGCGGCCTTGAAGCCGGAAGATATCGATCCGATGCAATCGAAGCGCGGTCAGGCCGTGCTGAAGGAGATGCGCGCGATCTGTCTTGCGCTTCCCGAAACGAGCGAGGACAAGCAGTTCGGCAATCCGGTGTGGCGCGCGGGCAAGAAGGTCTTCGCGCAGGCGTACTGCTATCGAGCGGATCGCAAACTGCAGCTCGCTTTCTGGGTCGGCGTCGATCAACAAGCGCTGTTGATTCGCGACGGGAACTTCAGCATTCCCGCGTATCTCGGGCACAACGGCTGGATCGCGCTCGATGTCACGAAGGACGCGAACTGGCGCGAGATTCGCTCGCTCGCGCTATTCAGCTATCGGCACTTCGCGCTCAGCAGAATGCTGAGGGCGCTGGATGCGCAAGGCGTCGAATAACCCTAGATCTCGTTCCTCAGCGCGCGAGCAAACACTGCTGCGTCGACGTTCCCGCCAGACAACACGACGCCAACTCGCTTGCCAGCCCATCGATCCCGCTGCTGAGTCGCGGCTGCAAGAGCTGCTGCGCCGGCGCCTTCGGCGACGTTGTGCGTGGACGTGTAGATCAGGCGCATCGCGCTCGCAATCTCTTCGTCACTGACGGCAATAACGTCGTCCACCTCCCGCCGGATGACCTCGAGCGCTTCAGGTACGGTTGACCTGCAAGCCATGCCGTCGGCGATGGCCGTGGTGACGGGTGAATCGACAGGCACGCCGCTCTGAAATGATTTTTGATAAGCCAGCGCCAGGGTCGACACCACGCCAATCAGCCGGGTCTTCACGCCACAGTACGCTCGAGCGATCGATGCGCCCGTGATGCCGGATCCCTGGCCGATGGGTACATACAAAACATCGGGCGGTGCATCGCGTAACGCCTCGAAAAATTCCACGTAAGCCGTGGCGACGCCACGCACGAGCTCCGGATGGTAAGAGGGCACCCGATGCAGCTTGCCCTGTTCCGCGAGGACGGCGGCGTATTCGGCGGAGGCCTGAAAGTCTTCTCCGTACTCAACCAGTTCAACGCCCAATGCGCGCATCGCTGCGTTCTTTTCTACGGAGTTGCCATGCGGGACCACGATGGTGGCCTTCAAGCCGTGCTGTCGGGTCGCGAACCCGATGGACTGGCCATGATTGCCGCGAGTGGCGCTGACCAGGTGCCGGACGTCAGGTTGAGTTCGGCGCAGCCAGCCCACGTAGGTCAGCCCGCCGCGCACCTTGAATGCGCCGAGCGGCGTATGGTTCTCATGCTTCACCCAGAGATCGAAGCCCAGCGCCTGCTTCAGCAACGGCCAGTTGTACTGAGGCGTCGGCGGCATCACCGAGTAAACGGTTCGCTGAGCGTCTTGAATGGCGTCGCGGGTGAACTGCATGTCTGACGATCCTGAGGTCGGCCCGATGAGAGTGTATAGGAAACGTCCATCTTGGCTATGATGACGGC
Source organism: Steroidobacter agaridevorans (assembly GCF_009932555.1). GTDB lineage: Bacteria > Pseudomonadota > Gammaproteobacteria > Steroidobacterales > Steroidobacteraceae > Steroidobacter > Steroidobacter agaridevorans. The sequence goes on along the minus strand of NZ_BLJO01000010.1, from coordinate 94,184 downwards.
CGTGGCAACCACGCGATCGAGCCCGCCATGAAACATTTATCCATTGGCGCAACGTTCCTACTGATTGCGCAAGCATTGCTCGCAACGCTTACCTATGGCGCGGAGCAATCGCCAGCGGCCGCGCAGCCGCCCGTCATTCACCCCGACCGCAAGATCACTTTCACGTTCAGGGCCCCGGAGGCGCGTAGCGTCGCCGTTGCTGGCGGCGACGGATTGGGTGTGGGGCCATTGCCGATGACCAAGAATGCCGATGGTCTGTGGAGCGTGACCACGCCGCCGGCCGTGCCCGGATTTCACTACTACTGGTTCGTGCTCGACGGTATCCAGGTCAACGATCCTGCGAGCGAAACATTCTTCGGCTACGGGAAGCCCACCAGCGGCCTGGACGTGCCGGACCCTGCTGGCGATTTCTATTCCATCAAGGACGTTCCACACGGAGAAGTGAGAGAGAGAACGTACTTCTCAAAGACCACCGGCGCGTGGCGGCGTGCCCTCGTGTACACGCCGCCCGACTATGACAAGAACACGAAGACTCGCTACCCCGTGCTGTTCCTGCAACATGGCGCGGGAGAGAACGAGACCGGCTGGACCCGGCAAGGTCGTGCGCAGTTCATTCTGGACAACCTGATCGCCGTCGGCAAAGCGAAGCCGATGATCGTGGCGATGGATCGCGGCTATACGACGCCGAATACACCGGATATCAGGCAGCAGAACATGCAAGGTGCCTTCAGTGCGTTCGAGAAGGTCATCGTGGACGATTTGATCCCGACGATCGATGCCTCGTATCGGACGATCCCGGACCGCGATCATCGCGCGATGGCGGGCTTGTCGATGGGTGGCATGCAGACGCTTTTCATTGCGTCTCATCATCTCGACAAGTTCGCCTACATCGCGTCGCTCAGCGGGCCCATGATTCGCAACGACCGGATGGGCGAGCGGGCGCAGATCGATTTTACGGGCCCGTTCGATACCAAGATCGCCTACAACCGCATGTTTGCTGATTCCGCGGCCTTCAACCAGCGAGTTCGACTGCTGTGGATCGGCGTGGGCAGCGCCGAGCCGGACATGTTTCTTACGAGTATCGGCGGGGCTGTGGAGGCGCTGGAGTCAGCCGGCGTGAAGCTGGTGTACTTCAAATCCGACGGCACGGCTCACGAGTGGCAGACCTGGCGCCGCAGTCTGAACGATCTGGCGCCACGGCTGTTTCGCTGACCGGCGCTATGCCTGGCGGGTGCGGCAGATAAAGTCGAGCATCAGCGGCACAGCGGCGGCCGCGTGCGTCTCGAGCAGCAAATGGCCGCCATCGAAAATGTGAGCTTCCATTCTTGGCAGCGCCTGCATCCATGACAGCGTCTCGGCGATATCGAAGAACGCGTCGTGCCTGCCCCAGAGCATCAGCGCAGGCGGTTGCCAGCGCGCCAGATATTCGGCGATGGCGTCGAAGCGCGCGGCGTAGTTTCCGTAGTCCTTGATGAGCGCGCGCTGCGTCTCCATCCGGCCCGGCAAACACATCACTCGCCAATCTTCCTCCCAGCCTTTGGACGAGATCCGCGCAGCTACGTCCGATGGCACATTGGCGACGTACTGATCGCGCGTGCCTTCGAATGTGAGATGCGCAGTTGCTGCCTTTTCGTTATTCGCTGTCGGCTGCGACCAGTAGGCCATCGTCTCCGCCCATTGCGGTCCGAAGCCCGTGCGATGCGCGTTGGCGTTCTGGATGATGAGGCCGAGTACTTGTTTCGGCGCCTGCATGGCAACGTGAAATCCGACCGGCGCGCCAAAGTCATGGAGGTAGATGTAGCGCGGCCCGATCGCGAGCTGCGCGAGCAACTCGCAAATCGCTGCACCGAAGGCTGGGAACGAGACTGCCGGCAGCACGTCGGACTCACCCGAGCCGGGCAGGTCCGGCGCGATCACGTATGCAACCTGCCAAAGCGCCGGGATGACATCCCGAAACGATCGCGCAGAGGTCGGAAATCCGTGGAGGAGCAGCACGGCAGGCCGTGAGGCGTCACCCGCCCTGATGAAGGACAACTCCGTGCCGCCAGCCAGGCGAATTCGGTGCCGGGTTCCTGGGTCCATGTCCGAGCTCCATGCAATGCCACCCACGGTTAACGCGATCGCGGGCCAGGCGTTCCGAATCGCCTGGCCGAAAAAGTCTGTCGGCACAGATGGACATGGCGCCGGATCCGCGCCGATAGCATCGAAACGCGGATCCGGACGAGCGTCTAGGCGGCCTTGCCTGCTGCAAGCGCGTGAACGTCGGAAGCCTTCAGCGCTTTGCCGCCGATCGCCCAGTCGCCTCCTTCGAACTCCTTGATGCGAACCCATGTGACCGGGCGCATGTTTTCACCTTCCACCGCGATCATCGCCTCGGTGACCTTCGCGATGAGCTCCTTCTTCTGAGTCGGGGTGAAGACGTCTTTGATTACATCGATAGTGACGAGCGGCATGGTCATCTCCTGGGTTGGCTGGCGCGGACGATTCCGGTTCCAGTGGGAAAATCGTGTCACGGCCGCGCCGCCCAAGCTTGCAGACGGCCTGGAGAAATCCTGGAGATTGTTGGGATTCGCGCGGGCTGGCCGTATCCTACCGGCCATATGATCTACGCGTTCGGCCGATACGAGCTGGATCTGGCAACCGTCGAGCTGCGCAGCGACGGCAAGCTCGTGGATCTCGAGCCGCAGGTATTTGCGCTGCTCGCGCTGCTGGTCGCGAACAGCGAGCGTGTGGTTTCCAAGGACGAGATCATCGAGAAGGTCTGGGACGGCCGTGTCGTTTCGGATGCGGCCGTGGCGAGCCGGGTGAAGACCGCCCGTCAGGCACTCGGCGATGACGGCAAGTCTCAGCAATTCATCCGGACCCTTCATGGCAACGGCTATCGATTCGTAGCCAAGACCCGCGTCCTGCGACCCGCGATCTCGGCGGCCGAATCGAACAGAACAGATGCCGCTCTGGTGGATATGGTCCGCCGCCTCGACCGGATGTCCCGTCCTTCGCTGGCCGTGCTGCCTTTTCGTTACATCGCTGGCGATGAACGGTATGCGGCGCTGGCGAGCGCGCTGCCGGATGAGCTGATTGCCGATCTCTCGCGACTGCGCTGGTTGCTCGTCACCGCGCGTGGCTCCTCTTTCCGTCTGCGTGTGCCAGAGGCCGATTTCGGTGAGATCGGGCGATTGCTTGGTATGCGTTACTGCTTGTCAGGCACGGTCGAGGTGTCGGCTGACCGGCTCGTGATCCTGGTCGATCTGGTCGATACAAACGATGGCGCCGTCGTCTGGGCCGATCGATTCGCGGGCCGGATCGACGATGTGCATTCGATGCGCGAGCAGATTCGGTCGCAAGTGCTCATGGCGCTCGAGATCCGAATCCCGCTGCACGAAGCGTCCCTGGCTCGCCTCGCCCCAGTCGAGAATCTCGATGCGTGGTCTGCATATCATCTAGGTCTGCAGCACCTGTATCGATTCAATCGTGTCGACAACAGCGCGGCGCTGAATTTGTTTCAACGGGCGGTGGCGTTGGATCCGACGTTTGCTCGCGCGAATGCCGGCATGTCGTTCGTGCACTTCCAAAGTGCGTTCATGCATTACACGGACGACATCGCCGGCGCGATCGATCGGGGCCGTCGCTTCGCGGAGCGTGGGCTCGAGCTCGACCCGCTCGATCCCTTCGTCAACTTCACCATGGGTCGCACCTATTGGCTGGAAGGCGATCTCGAAACCAGCCTGAGCTGGCTCGAACGCGCGACTGACATCAGCCCGCACTATGCGCAAGGCATATACGCTCGCGCCTGGACGGAGGCGCTGGCGGGCAAGGCGTTCGAAGGTCGCGAGCACGTCGATCTGGCGATGCGCTTGAGTCCGCTCGATCCGCTGCACTATGCGATGCTCGCAACGCGCGCGCTTACTCATATGGCGTCGAACGAAGACGAACAAGCCGCCCACTGGGCGGAGCGCGGCGCTCGCTCGCCCGGTGCACATGTATTGATCGGAGTCATCGCTGCCGCAGCTCACACGCTCGCCGGCCACACCGCTCGCGCACGCTTCTGGGCGGACAACGTACGTCAGCGCAACGATTCACTCACGCGCGAGGTTTTCTTTCGCTCGTTCCCGATGAGATCGGAGGCGATGAGGACGAGGATGGATCGGGCGTTGGTGGAATTGGGCTTTCGGTGAGCTCGTTATTCCGGAGCGATGTCCTCGATGATTTCGTAGTGCCGCACCGTGTGATCGTAGTCGTTCAACGCGGCAACAGCTCCGGGCTCCACGACCGCCCGGCTAGGATCGGCGCCCGCGAAAGCGCGCACTGCTTCCATCGATTGCCAGCGCGTCAGAACCACGAACTCAACCTGCTCGCCATCCTCACGTTTGCTCAGCGTCGCGCCGAGAAATCCCGGGACGTTGCGCAGCTCCGGCACGACGTTCGTTCTGAAGTGAGTTGGATACTGGGCAGTCCGCGATCGAGCGGCGCGGCCGCGCCATTCACGAATGATCATGCAACCTCCCGATTATTCCGCGCAAAAAAAGCGCCCGGAGAGCGTAGCTCACCCGGGCGCTTTTGATGGCGGGCGGTCGGAGCGATCAGTGCTCTTCGGCGCGGAATGTTTCGTGGCAGCCCTTGCAGGTCTTGCCGGTGTCGGCGAACGCGGTCTTGATGGCGGCAACGTTGCCGCTGTTGGCGGCGGTCTGCAGCTTGGGAGCGGCATTCGCGAAGTTCGTCATCGCGGTCTTGAACTCGGCGGGCTTGGTCCAGATCTCGGCCTTGGCCTGCGTCTTGCCGGCTTCCGGGCCGGAGCCTGCCGGGAACCACTTCTCCTGAGTCGCGGCGGCGTCGTTCACCACCTTCGCGGCGGTCTTGATCGCAGCCAGGTCCGGCTGGTCGTTCTTGATCTGATCGCGGATCACTTTGAAGGAATCGCCGAGCTCGTGGTAATGGTCGTGGCGGGCCTTCTGCAGTTCTTTGACGTTGGCCGGCTCGGAGGCCTGGGCCACCAGCGCGAGAGCGGGGGCCAGCAAGGTCGCGAACACGGCGGTACGAAGCACTCGATTCATGGATGACACCTGGCAGTTATGGCTGGGACAGAACAACAGGAACAATTTGGGCCACCAGCTTAGCCATCTTTCGCTGACAGCATGCTGACTTTTCTGTCATGCAGGCTCGCGTCGGAGTGGGCTGACAAAGCTTCACGCGCCTTGACCGAGTTGTTACCGAATCGCATTCGTCGGTCGCGCGCCCTGGGCTATGCTTTGGCACACCACAGGGAGAACCAATGAACAAGACACGAGCATGGATTATCGCGGCCGCCGCAATTGTGTTAGGCGCCTGCTCCACCACACCGACCCAGCCACCAGCGCCGAAAGGCGCGGACCTCACCGGCAATTGGGTGCTCACCACTGAGAGCCAGATGGGCGCGCAGGATGCACAAATGACCGTGCGCCAGACCGGCTCCGCGCTGGCGGGCACGATCACTGGCCAAGCGGGCAGCGTCGATTACCAGGGCACGGTGAATGGCGCCGCAGTGGCGTTCGACTTCACCATCAGTGTCCAGGGGACCGACCTGAAGCTCGACTACACCGGCACGGTGGAAGGCGACACCATGAAAGGCAAGGCGGTATTCGGCCAGTTCGGCGAAGGCACGTTCACGGCCAAGCGTCAATAACCTCGCAACAGATCGCGCCTCGGCTCGACCCAGTTCGGCACGAGGCGCGGGCAGTTCGGTGGATCGGCGATGACGATCTCCGCGAAGCCCAGTTCGGGCTCGCGGTCGTAACGCAGGTCGCCGAGCACCAGACCTTCTTTGACGTTCGCGAGCCACGGCATGCGAATGAAGCGGAACGCAGCGGCCGCTTCGCAATTTTTTTGCGCCAGATCCACCAATCGTGCAAGCGGCGTGCTGATCTGACCGTACCACTTCACCTGCGCCGCGCTTTCCTTGGGAACCGGCACGAGCGGCGCAGTGATTTCGATATCGAGGCTGCGGCTGAGGCATCTATCGGCCGTCAGCAAGCCGGGCGCCATGGTGAGCATCGCTCGCCGTATGACCGCGGTGTCCGCTTCCTTTTGCAGCATCATGACTTCCCAGCATGCCGGATTGACGGGCATGGGCGTGACGATGCGATCGACCAGCGTGCTGTCCGGGAACTGTTGAGCCGCGACCGCATCGATTCGCGATCTGGCCGCCTGCGCGGTGATTGCGAACATCGCCGTCGAGCCGAGCCAGACGATGACGCTGGCTGCGAGCGCGACATTGGCCGATGCGCGTTGGCCGATCAGCAGCATCCCTGCGACCAACAAGGAATAGGCCGCAGCCAATGGCCGCGGCACCATGCCGGTCAAAAAGCACAATGCAATCGCTGCGACCATGAGCAGCAGCACTGCGAAGCGCGCAATGTGCGTTTTGAAGATGAACGCCAGCGGCGCGCAGGCCGCCCAGAACAACGGTTCGATGATGAAGACCGAATCGCCATAGAACCAACGGTTGTCGACCGGCCAGAACGGATGGACGCCGTAGTTGTTGGTGAAGTCCATCGCGATGTGAAGCAGCGGTGTGAACGACAACACCGCGGCCAGCAGGGCGTAGTCCTGCGATGAAGCTTGCAAGCCCCGCCGTCTCAACCACCAGCGTGTAATCGCGAGCGCCGCCGCCCCGAGCAGCAACGCGACCAGGATCGTATGTGTATGGCCGCGATGGTGGAGCAGGTAGTTGAGATCGGCGCCGAAGAACGAATACAGCAGATCGGCATCGGGCAGGTTGCTGCCGATCGCCGCCAGCGTGACACACAGGTTGCGACGGGTGATCGCGGGCAGCGTGCTGTTCTGGCTCGGTGCGACTCGGGCCGCAACTTCACCGACCAGCGTGCCGATGATGGTGTGAGTAACGTTATCCATCCGGCCAGTGTACTGATAGCGCCGGGCGGTTGACACGCGCCGCCCCGGCAAGGCAAGCTGGCCGAAAATCATCATCTGATGAATTAATTCCGATCCGGCCAGCAATGGCCATGACGGGGGGCGCGCGACCGCGACAGCGATTGCGCCGTGAGGGGCGCAATGACTTTCGCCATCGTCCTGCTTGCGTTGGTATTGCTCATGCTGGCTGCGTATCGCGGCTATAGCGTGATCTTGTTCGCGCCGCTGGCGGCTTTGCTGGCCGTGCTGCTGACCGATCCTGCCGCCGTGCCTGCGGTGTTCACCGGCCTGTTCATGGAGCGGATGGTCGGATTCCTGAAGCTTTATTTCCCGGTGTTCCTGCTCGGCGCGGTGTTCGGGAAGCTGATCGAGCTGTCGGGGTTCTCGCAGTCCATCGCCGCCGCCGTGATTCGCCTGGTCGGCCAGGAGCGCTCGATTCTTTCCATCGTGCTGGTGTGTGCGCTGCTGACGTACGGCGGCGTCTCGCTGTTCGTCGTGGTGTTCGCGGTTTATCCCTTCGCCGCCGAGATGTTTCGTCGCGGAGATATTCCGAAGCGCCTGATCCCGGGCACGATCGCGTTGGGTGCGTTCACGTTCACGATGGATTCGCTGCCCGGCACGCCGCAGATCCAGAACATCATTCCAACGACTTTCTTCGGCACGACCACCTGGGCTGCGCCATTGCTCGGCACGATCGGCGGCGGCTTCATCCTGACGTGCGGCTTGTTGTACCTGGAGTGGCGGCGTCGGCAAGCGCTGCTTAGTGGCGAAGGTTACGGCACGGGACACAGCAACGAGCCGGAACAAGTGACGATGGGCAATTCCGTGCATCCGCTCATGGCCATTCTGCCGTTGCTGGTGGTCGGCATTTCCAACCTATTCCTGACGCGACTCATCCCGCGACTTTACGAACCGACGATCGAGACTCACCTCGAAGGGCTCGCGCAGCCGTTGGTCACGCAGTTGTCGAGCGTCGTGGCGATCTGGGCCGTGATGGGCGCGTTGTTGTTGGGCATCGTGACGGTGTTGTTGTTTGCCTTCCGTCCGGTTGTCACGAAGTTTGCCGAGGGGACGAAGACGGCGGTCGGTGGCGCATTGCTGGCGTCGATGAATACCGCGTCCGAGTATGGCTTCGGCGCGGTCATTGCGGCGTTGCCGGGGTTTCTGATCATTCGTGACGCGTTGATGTCGATTCCCGATCCGCTGGTGAACGAAGCGATCACGGTCACCGCTCTCGCGGGCATCACCGGCTCGGCGTCGGGCGGGCTCAGCATCGCACTCGCCGCCATGTCCGAACATTTCATGTCGGCGGCGCAAGCTGCGGGCATTCCGCCTGAGGTGTTGCATCGAGTGGCGGCGATGGCCAGCGGCGGCATGGATACGTTGCCTCACAACGGCGCCGTGATCACCTTGCTTGCCGTCACGGGCCTCACGCATCGGCAATCGTACAAAGACATCTTCGCCATCACCTGCGTGAAGACGCTGGCCGTGTTCTTCGTCATCGGCGTGTACTACGCCACGGGCATCGTTTGAGCTTACCAAGCATGAAGAAATATCTCGGTGGGATGCTGGCTGCGGCATTGACGATCGCCGGTGGGCCGACCCTCGCGGCGCCACTGCCCAAAGCTGCGAAGCCGGAAGCTGTCGGACTCTCTTCGCAACGTTTGCAGCGGCTGACCGATGCATTCAATGCGGACGTGCAGAGCGGCAAGATCCCCGGCGCGGTCGTGATGGTCATGCGACAAGGCAAGGTCGCCTACGCCCAGAGCTTCGGCTTCCAGGATCGGGCGGCGAACAGCACCATGCGTGCCGACTCGATCTTTCGTATCGCTTCGATGACCAAGCCGATCACCATGGTCGCGGCGCTGATGCTGGCGGAGGAAGGCAAGCTGCAGCTGATGGATCCGGCATCCGTCTATCTGCCGCAACTGAAGAACCTGCAAGTGGGCGTCGAGGTCAAGGAAGGCAGCGGCGAGCGTCGTCTGGCGCTCGAGCCGGCGCGTCGTGAAATGACGGTTCAGGATCTCATGCGCCATACCTCGGGCATGACCTACGGAATTTTCGGCGACTCGTTGGTGCAGCGGGCCTATCGCGCGGCCGGCACGATGGACGACCAGCAAACCAATGCTCAGATGATCGACAAGCTGGCGCAGTTGCCGCTGGCGTTTCAGCCGGGCGCGGCGTTCGAGTACGGCATGTCGAACGACGTCATCGGCCGGATCGTCGAAGTGCAGAGCGGGCTGGATCTGAATCGATTCATCGTCGAGCGCATCGCCAGGCCGCTCGGTATGCGTGACACCTCATTCCTGTTGGACGCCGAGCAAACGGCGCGATTGGCGCAGGCGCAATCGGCGCCGGGCGCACCGCCGTTGATCATTGGATACAACCCCGCGAAGCCGCCGAAATGGTTCTCTGGCGGCGGCGGCTTGTTATCGACCGCCGAGGATTACGCCCGCTTTTGCCAGATGCTGTTGAATGGCGGCGAGCTGGAGGGTGTCAGATTGCTGTCACGAAAGAGCGTCGAGCTCATGACCAGCAATCATCTTCCGCCTGATGCCACCTATGGGGCATTCACTCTGGAGTTGGGATTGACCGCGCCCTTGCCCCAATACGGACAAGGCTATGGACTCGGCGTCGGCGTGCGTAAGGAGGCGGGCCGAAGCATGGTGCCCGGCTCGCTCGGAGATTATTACTGGGGCGGCGCGACCGGTCCCTACTTCTGGGTCGATCCGCAGGAAAAACTGGTTGCCGTCATGATGCTGCAAGCATCGGACATTCAGCTGCGCACTCATTACCGATCGTTGTTGCGCAACCTGGTGTATCAGGCCTTGCAGTAACATTCTGCCCGTTCGCGCCAAATGTTTTAAATCACGGAAAATCGCGCTGGCGCTGCGTTGACCGGCACGCACGAAGGCGGCACCCTTCGGGCGTGAGCACCTCGCCTGTCATTCGTGTGGAAGGATCTGCCGACTTTTTGAGCGGGGGCGGCGAGATGGGGGAGCTCATCCGCGCGTTCGAATGGGAGCGCACTTCCCTGGGCGCGCCCGAACAATGGCCGCAGTCGTTGCGGACCGCGCTGAGAATCCTGCTCACCACGCATCATCCGGCCTGCGTTTTCTGGGGCCCGGAGCTCATTTGCTTTTACAACGACGCTTATCGCGGCGCGCTCGGGCCGGAGCGTCACCCGGCGATGCTCGGCGCTTCATTACGGCAAGTGTGGTCTGAAACGTGGTCTGTGATGGGACCGCAGATCGAGCGTGTGATGTCGGGCGCCGGCGCGACCTGGGCCGAAGACCATCTGGTCATGATTCCGCGCTTCGGTCAGCGCGAGGAAATCTACTGGACCTACAGCTTCAGCCCCATCGATGACACGGACGCCGCAAGCCACGTCGGCGGCATCATGGTCCTGTGCATGGAGACCACCAGGAAGGTGCGCGCCGAGCGGCAGCTGGCATTTCAGCTGGCGCTGAGCGACAAGCTGCGCAGCCTGAGCGACGCGTCCGAAATCATGCTGACCGCCGCGGAAATGGTCGGCCGCCAACTCGGCGCGGGGCGCGTCGGTTACGGCGAGATCGAAAGTTCGGGCAAGAGCGCGCTGGTCGTTTGCGATTGGACGGCGCCGGGCATGGCCAGCCTCGCTGGAGAGCATCGACTCACCGATTTCGGAATGAACCTGGTTCGGGAGCTGCAAGCCGGTCATATCGTGCGGCTCGAGGACGGCTTCAACGATCCGCTGACGAAGGATGCGAGCGGGGCGAATGTCTATCGCGCGATCGGTGCGCGCTCCGGCATTACGGTGCCGCTGATCAAGGGCGGACGATTGGTCGGTGCTTTATACGTGCATCAGGCCGAGCCACGTCGTTGGACCGACGATGAAGTCAGGTTGGCTCGAGAGACCGCCGAGCGCACCTGGGAAGCTGTGGAACGTGCACGAGCCGAGAATGCCCTTCGACAGCTCAACGCGACGCTCGAACAACGGGTTGAAGATGCAGTTGCTCAGCGCAAGCTATGGGGCGAACTGCTCGACTCGGTGACGGCCTTGGTCGCCGCTGTCAGCAACGACTATCGATACCTGGCGATGAACAAGGCGTACGCCGATCGCTTCGAGCGTCGCCTCGGCGTGCGGCCACAGGTCGGTGAGAGCCTGCTGGAGCTGATGAAGACGCAGCGCGAGCAACTTGCGTTGTCGGGGAGTCGTTGGAGTCGCGCGCTGGCTGGAGAGGAATTCACGCTGATCGAACCGGCTGCGCCCAGCGACGGCGATCCGGATCGGCATTTCGAGATTACCTACACCTCGTTGCGCGATCCTTCAGGACGCGTGATCGGCGCTTTTCAGTATGCGCAGGACGTCACCGAGCGATTGCGGGACCAGCAGCGACTGAGCGAAGCGGAAGAGTCGCTGCGCCAATCTCAGAAGATGGAAGCGGTCGGCCAGCTCACCGGCGGCATCGCGCATGACTTCAACAATCTGCTGACGGGCATCATCGGCTCGCTCGACATGATGCAAAGGAAGCTGGCGCGCGGCCAGCAGATCGATGTGAACGCTTATGTCTCGGCGGCGATGACCGCTGCGAATCGAGCGGCCGCGCTGACTCATCGCCTGCTCGCGTTCTCTCGTCGCCAGGCGCTCGATCCGCGTCCCGTGCATGTGAATCGCTTGATCTTCGGCATGGAGGAGTTGCTGCGCCGGACGCTGGGCGAGGCGATCGCCCTGGAGTTCGTCGAAAAGCCCGATCTCTGGCTCACGCGCTGCGACCAGAATCAACTGGAAAGCGCGCTGCTGAATCTGACCATCAATGCGCGCGACGCCATGCCGCAAGGCGGCAAGCTCATCATCCAAACATCCAACGAACATCTCGAGGATGCGCACGAAGCGAAACTGCGCGATGTGATGCCGGGCGACTACATCGCCATCTCCGTGTGCGATAACGGCGTGGGCATGTCGCCGGAAGTGATGAGCCGCGCGTTCGATCCTTTCTTCACCACCAAGCCCATCGGTCAAGGGACCGGGCTCGGCTTGTCCATGATCTATGGATTCACCCGGCAATCGGGCGGCTACGCAAAAATCCAGTCGGAACTGGCCAGGGGCACCACGGTCAAGCTTTATCTGCCGCGATATCACGGCGAGCATGAGTTCTCACAAGAGCCGGATCCCGCGCCGGTCACGCTGCTGCCCGCCGGCCGTGAGGAAGTGGTGCTGGTCGTCGAGGACGAGCAGGTGGTGCGCGATCTGGTCGTCGACCTGCTGGCCGAGTTGGGTTATCGATCCTTGCAGGCGGTCGATGGGCCGAGCGGGCTCGCCATCGCACTCTCGGATGTGCGTATCGACTTGCTGATCTCGGATGTGGGCCTGCCTGGTTTCAATGGACGCCAGCTCGCCGACGCGGCCTGTGCGCATCGTCCGGATCTGAAAGTGCTGTTCATCACCGGCTATGCGCACAATGCCGCGGTCAGCAACGATTTGCTGGCGCCGGGCATGCAGATGATCACCAAACCGTTCGCGCTGGAAACCTTGGCGGAACGCATCCGCGACATGATCGAGGGCTAGCGCTTCAGCGGGTCCTTGGCCGGCACCAACGCTGAAACAATCAAGCGCGGCGAGCCGATGTTTCCAAAGACCGACGAGCAGCGGATGTTGTCCTTCACGACTTGCACGGACATGCGCGGCAGGATCTGCCGGCGCAGTTGCTCGACGAGCTCGCAGTCGCCTCGCTCCAGGCGCATGTAGCGATCGCGAGCGAACGACACCTTCTTCCACACGGCGGGAAAGCGTTCCAGATCCACGGCGCTGGGGAGTTGAGCGCCATTCACACGCGCAACCAGCTCGTCCTTCGAGTCATGGGTGGTGAGCTCGCGGATGTTCTCTTCGGACGCGATCACCGGCGATTGCATCGATATCTGAAAGCGGGCGATGCCCAGCTGTTCGTCGCAAACGTAACTTTCCAATCGCACGTTCTCGCGAGCGCCGACCGTGCGCAGGATGATTTCCAATTTGTCTTCGAGGCTCCGGCACGAGTACATCGTGCTGTAGCCGCGATACTCAAAAGCCACCTGCTGGGCCTTCCATACGGCCGTGACTTCTTCTTCGGTCGAGTCGGCCATGACGACGGCCGGAACAATAGCGAGCAACGCCGCGAGCATGTAGCTCCAGCGCCTCACCAGGGACCCATGTCTGACAAAAAAGGTCCGCATCGTTCCTCCAACGTCACATCGCGACTGCGAATGTTAGTTCAGCTGCATTTCAGGGGGATAACTGTAGGGCGGGCAGTTGCTACGCGCCATGGCCTGTCGGCCAACAGCGCGCACTTGCCGGTGAAACGAGTATGATGGCTCACCGCAGCACAATCGGGCCTGAGCCCGAGATAAGGGGAGCGGGATATGGACAAAAGGTCCAAGGATGCCTGGGAAGGCTGGTCCATCGTCGGCGCTGTGGCAATCGCGCTGACTTTGGTCGTGACCATGGAAGCAATGATGGCGGGCGGGCCTGTCGAGGGCGTTCGCGGCATCATTCGGGCAACGGCCCGCAGCTCGTTTACTTTGTTCTCGCTGGCGTTTACCGCGTCGGCGGCTTGTTACTTCTGGCCGAACACCTGGACCCGCTGGCAGCTGCGCAATCGCCGCTACCTCGGCGTCTCGTTCGCGCTCTCGCATTTCGTTCACCTGCTCGCCCTGTTCGCGCTCGGTCGGATCGCGCCGGCGGAGCTGGCGGCAGGAACAAATGCGATCACGTGGATCTTTGGCGGGCTGGCCTATGTGTTCATCGGGCTGATGACCGCGACCTCGTTCGACAGCACCGCTCGACTCATCAGCCCGCGCGCGTGGTCGCTGCTTCACACCGTGGGCTCGTACTACATCTGGCTGATCTTCGCGAACAGTTACCTGGCTCGCGCAGTTTCTAGTCCGGCCTACATTCCAGCCGGAGCGCTCGTGATATTCACACTCGGCCTGCGCATCGCCGCTCGCGTGTCACGGTCGCGAGCCAGGCTCAGTCCAGCTTCATTACGACCGAATCGGTGAGCACCGGATCGTCGAAGCGAGCCAGGTCGCCGGCTTTCTTGCCGGGGACGAGGAACAGGCGAGCGGAGAGAGGTTTGCGAAGACGCGTTGCGAGCGACGCGACGTCTCGAAGCAGGCCGTCGATGCTATCGGGCGAGGTGTTGCCGGGGATCGGCACGACGTCCAGGCCGGTGCCGCACACGCTCGAGTACAGCAGCACATCGCGAATACTGTAGCGATTCTCACCGGCGCGCTGAGCGAGCAGGGGGTCTTCGAGGACGGGCAGCATGAGCCCGGAATAGCCGCAGGTGCGAACGGACACCGACTTCAGCGCCGCAGTGACGATGGAGCAAGCTTCGAGCGTGCCGGCGCTGCCGAACGGCGTGCGAGTGAGCGCTTCGATAGCGGCGGCGATACTGCGATCTTTCGCCGGCGCGGGTGATGTGTCGATGCCGAGATACTGACGGCGTTCACGCTGGGCGAGCTCATTCGCGAGTCTTTCAACCGGCGTGAGCACTTCGTTCAGCGCACTTCTCAATTTCTCGATTGGATCATCGCCGGTGCGCATCGAAGCGAACGCCCATTCGACGACCGACGCCCCTTCCAAGCCAAGCGCAAACGACGCCGGACCTTGATGCCAGGCGACGGGGAAGAACGGTGTGCCGGGAGGAATGTTCGCAGCGGCGGCGAACCGGAAGTTCGCCATGCCGTCGGCAAGTGCGTTCGCCAGAGCGATCATGATCTTCGCCGTGGTCGCGGCGACCTTTGGCAACACACCGCCATTCGGCGTGGCGATCGCGGTCGAGAAGCTGATGGACTGAGTGCCCTTCACTAGCGCTTGCGACCATTCCACCAGGCTGTCGTCCGATCGATCCTCGGTGAGGATGGGGCCGATGTTGAAGATCGCCCCTTGTGACGCGACCAGCTCATCGATCCGACGCAACTGATCCAGCGCCTGGTCCCGCGCAGCCGGCGTGAGCGATGCAATGACTGGGTTCACCGCCACGCGAACGGTTTGAACTTCATAGCCCGCACTTTCGAAAGCTCGCCTGGCGCGCGTGAGAAAGGCGACGCCCGCTTCGACGCGATCGAGCTCGAGGGCCGGGCTCAGCTCCACGCCTGCAGTGATGGTTCGTACTCGCACCGGATTCAACGTTGACGCTGCCACAGAATCACTCACCTTCGACAAAGACAAACCTGTTGCGCCCAACATCCAAAGGATGTCGCGCCGTGATGGCATCTCACTCGTCGTCCAGTAACGTGCGAGACAGGGGCGGTGCCTCGCGTTCCTTGAAGGCCCGGCGCTTCCGGTTCGGGCTCATGTAGTTCGCGACACGCGCGAAGAAGTCGCCGAAGTCCTGCGGCGGCATGCCGCGCAGGATCTGCTCCAGCGAATGGAAGCCCAGCGCCCGATAGCTCTCGAACTGCGACTCGCTGAACCACTGATCGCTGGTGGGCTCATGCGGGAACGAGTCGACCGTCCGGCTATAACTGTACACGTCATAGGGCACCGGGTGCTCGCCCCGTCCGCGCAAGGTGGGCTTGATGTACAGCAACCGGCCGGGCGGCGTGCCCTTGTCGACGGCATCGTAATCGATACGAGCGGTCGCGCAGTACAGGCCCTGCCTGGCGGCGCTGTTGGGATAGATCTCGATCTCTTTCTCGAACTTGATGGGAATGCCGAAGTCGATGCGGATCTTGCGGATCGCGTTGCCCAGGTCGCCGAGCTTGGCGTCCGGGTCGCAGCCGGCGTCGCAGACCATGATGTACCGGCAGCGACGCAGCACCACTTCATACAGGCCGAGATTGTCGAAGTGGCCGCCATCGGACAGGTTCACGTACTTGAAGTCCGGCGTGGTGTAGCCGAACAACTCGCCGAGCATCGGCGACAACGCCTGGCGCGGGCCAGGCAAGTGATACGCCTTTTCGCCTTGCGCATTGGTGTTGCCGAGCCAGGCGCCCAGCCGGACGTTGAACAACGACATCACAAACGCCAGCGCCGGCGACGAGCAATAACCCATGTGCGGATTGGCGGCGGCGCCCGAGATCGTCACCGCCGTGCCCAACGAGATGCCGCCTTGCCCGCCGTACATTTCAGACGCGCGGTAACCTTCGTGAAAGTTGCCGCAGAAGTAAGGTGTGATCGAGAACGACTCGGCCTTGCGCTCCTGCCATGCAAGATTGCCGTCGCGAAGCACGTTCAATGTGACATTGATCAAAGGCAACAGGCGCTGCGCGCCTTGAGTCGGCCGCAGCTTGTGCATGCGCAGGTTGTCCGATGCGTCGAAGCCGGTGAACGGATCGGGTTCACGATTCGTGTGAGACGCGCCCATGTATGCGCGCACCAGTCGATTGCGATAGAAGCCGTGCAACGAGAAGCGATTCACGTTGACGATCAGGCCCATGATCAGCGCCGCACCCAATAGCACGCCAGGCAGCGTCCAGAACAAGTCGATGTCGGTGTGCTGCAATCCCGAGTGACGCTGCATCGGATTGGTAAAGAGGTGCTCGTCGGCGACGTGTGGGTTGTCGATGACCCAGCCGCCGAGCGCCGCGGTTGTCCACGACATCACCACCACAACGCAGACTATGAAGATCGGTGCCGCCAGCGCCAGCCCAACTCGCTGCATGGTCGAGGGTTTGTCCGTCGTTGTGGTCGTAGTGTTGCTTCGGCTCCCAAGCAAGGCCGCGGCGATACCGGAAATACCGCCTGCCGCGGCAATCAGCAGCTTCAAGGGGCCACCTTCCGTGTCGAATATGCCCGAGAAGACGATCTTGTCGAGCAGATACTGGCCGAACACACACAGCGCGGTGACGACGATCCAGCCCAGCGCGATCGCCAGGATCCAGCCCGACAGCCTGGCCCACCATTCGCGATCCCCATCGTTGACCAGCGCGGCCCTGGCGCCGGTGACGAATGTTTCGCTCATGCTCGCCAGGCCCACGAACAGGGTCCGCGCCAATAGATACAAACCGAGCAGCACCGGCAACGTCAGCATCACATACAAGCCGGGGTGGTTGTAGAACGGCAGCAGCAGGGCACGCACGGCCCACGTCAACAACAATGAAACCGCCAGCCCGGAAATCAGCAGCGCGCCGGACTCGAACTTGCCGGTGTGCACGCACTCGGACGGAATCTTATGGCGCAGCCGATATAGCAGCTCGACGACCAGCCAGCCGACCAACGGGATCGCCGTGCACCAGAGCACCGAGAACATCAGAAGGGGAGCGTTGTCCGCCGACCAGAACGGTGCGTCGAGCACGATGTCGGGGTCCCTTGCATAGCCCAGTCCGGTGAACGACAGCAGCGACGCCGCGGCGACGATCGGAAACACGCAGAGCAACGAATAGCGCTGCGATGGCGTATCGGGGTCTCGCACGAAGCGCCGGTGGTAATAAACAGAAAAGCTCGCCAGCAGCTCCACGATCACCGAGGCGTACATCAGATTCCTTCCCAAGCCCGGGCTGACCGTGCTCTGCACGAGCAGGTACACGCCTTGAGGGATCACGACGAGCGCGGCCAGCAGCGGCAGAATGATCAGCCAGTTCAGCAGCAGATTGCGCACGAAGATGGCCGCGGCGGTCCATGTGTCGGCCGAGAAAAGACCGAGGCGCGGCGTCAAGTAGTTGCTGAACTGGCGCAAGTGATCGACCGGCTTGGGCTCGGGCGCGAGCGGTTTGACCGGCTGCTTGGGGCGGCCGCCGAGCTCCTGAAACACTTCCTCGGCCGTATCTGCTTGCTGCTGTTGTCGGTGAATCCAGGCCTGCAGCCAGCTGGCGATATAACCGCCGCCGGAGACGCTGGAGAGATAGTCGAACTCCGGCAGCAGCTTGTTCTTGGCCAGGGCCTGCAAGACGCCGAGGTTGAACGTGGCGCTGCGAATGCCGCCGCCCGACAGGCACAGCGCGGACAGCGGCGGTTGCGTTTTGCTGCTGTCGGTATCGGCGTCGAGCGTGCCGATCATCTGAAACAACTCGCGCAGGTTGTCCTGATACTGAGCATCGGTGCCGGCGTCGTCCGGCCGCTCCGCGCTGAATTTTGCCGGTTCGAACGATTTCGACGCGCAGTACTCCGGCCGCAACGCTTGCAGCTCGCGCCACAAGACTTCGTTGAAGGTAGCGCGGTCGCCATTCTGGGCGGGCTCGGTCATAGCGGATTCCTTCGCTTGAATGTTTGTTCTGATCTGCTCTGCAGACTGTAGCATGCACATTATTCTTTGCGTTCCGCATTTGCATCGATGCGCGCCACGGATCTATTTTATTCGAGCGCGATGGACGACGGCCCTGATGGAAACGAGAAGGGGAAACAGTCATGAGCGGACGCGGTGCGATCACGGTTGCGATGTGCGCCCTGTTGCTGACAGCCTCGGCCGACGCCGCCGACGCATGGAAGCCGCCTCGCACCGCCGACGGGCAGCCGGACCTGCAAGGGATCTGGACCAACGCGACCATCACGCCGCTGGAACGGCCCAAGGAATTCGGCGAGCGGCTGGTCATCAGCGCCGAGGAGGCCCGGACCATCGAGTCCCAGAACCAGCAATTCAACGACGAGGCGGATGCGCCCACCGATCCCAAGACCCGCACCCAGGACTTACCGAACAGCTGCGGCCTCGGATTCACCGGCGCCGACTGCGGCTATAACAATTTCTGGATTGATCGCGGCCAGAGCGTGGTCGAGGTGAATGGCGAGCGGCGCAGCTCGCTGATCGTCGCGCCCAAGGACGGACGCATTCCGCTCACGCCGGAACGGCAGAATATGCTGCGCGAGCGCTTCATGACGATGCGGACCAATTTCGACGGTCCCGAGGCGCGGCCGCTTGCGGAGCGTTGCCTGTTGGCGTTCGGCTCGAGCTCGGGGCCGCCGATGCTGCCGGTTCTCTACAACAATCATTATCAGATCGTGCAGAGCCGGGACACGGTCATGATCCTGGTGGAGATGGTCCACGACGCGCGCATCATCCGTTTGAATGCCAAGCCGAGCGGCGTGCAGAAATGGATGGGCGATTCCGTCGGCCGCTGGGAAGGCGACACGCTGGTGGTCGAGACCACCAACTTCACCGATAGGGAATCGTTCCGTGGCTCGACGCCGAAGATGAAGATCACCGAGCGCTTCACCCGCGTCGGGCCGGACAAGATCAACTATCGCGTGACGCTGGAAGATCCGGTCGCGTTCTTACAGCCGTGGACCGCCGAGTATCCGTTCTACGCGACCGACGAGCCCATCTACGAATACGCGTGCCACGAAGGCAATTACGCGCTGCCCGGCATCCTTGCCGGGGCGCGTGAAGACGAGAAGAGAAAGCTGCAGGCGAGTGCGCCGTCCGGCAGCGGAGGCAAATAATTACTGCGTCGTCTCGCGCTTCAGCAATTCCTCGATGGTGACGCCCACTTCGGGTACGCCGCCAAACACCGTGCCCAAGCGGTTGTCGTTGAAATGTTGAAGCGCCGTCTTCGCGGCCTCTTCGGGCAGCGGTACGAAGCCCACGTCGGCCGCGAGCGCCGGCCCTTCGGTCAGGTAGTACTCGATGAACTTGCGCACTTCGGGGCGCTGCGCCGACTTGTCGCTCACATAAATGAACAACGGACGCGATAGCGGCTGGTAGCTGCCATCGATCACGGCTGCATTGCTCGGCAGAACCTGAGTGCCATCGTCCTTCTCGATGGGCACGGCGCGCATCCGTTCCTTGTGGCCGATGTAATAGGCGAAGCCGAAGTAGCCAAGCGCGTTCTTGTTGTTCTCCACGCCTTGCACCAGCACGTTGTCGTCTTCGCTCGCGGTGTAATCGCCTCGACTGGACTTTGCTTTGCCGGTCACCGCCTCGGTGAAGTAATCGAACGTGCCCGAATCCGCGCCCGGGCCGAACAGCATCAGCGGCGCATCGGGCCACTCGGGACGCACCTGGTTCCAACGCGTGACCTGGCCTTGCGCGGTCGGCTCCCACATCTTCTTCAGGTCGGCGACGGTGAGCGACTTCACCCAATCGTTCTTGGGATTGACCACGACCGTGATGGCGTCGAACGCCACGGGCAGTTCGATGAAGTTGATGCCGGCGGCGCGGCACATCTCCATTTCCTCTTTGAGGATGGGGCGCGACGCGTTCGAGATATCGATGTCGCCGCGACACAGTTTCTTGAAGCCGCCGCCCGTGCCGGACAGCCCGACGGTCGCGCGCACCGCGCCCCGCTGCTCGACCTGAAATTCCTCCGCGACCGCTTCGGCGATCGGGAACACCGTGCTCGAGCCGTCGATGCGGATGACCGGCGCGTCGCGGCCGGTCGGAGCCGAGCCGTCCTGTTTGCCGCAGCCGGCCAACGCCACGGCCAGCTGAGCGGCGAGTGTCAGAATTGCCAGACGCCGTGCGTTCATGCGAGGGACCTCGTCAGGATAAAACCGCAATATTGCGGGAAATGCCCGGCAAAGTCTTGCTGCCGGCGAAACCACTTTCCAGCCGCATGCGTTGCAGGGGCATGAGAAGGCGTGAGAAATGGCTGATTGCCGTCGTCATCGTGGTCGTCCTGGCTGTGGCGATCCGTGCAGCGCTGCCGACCCTCATTCGCGACCGTGTCAACGACCAGCTCCAGGCGCTCGAAGACTATGACGGCCACATCGACGACGTCGATCTCTCGCTGATCCGCGGCGCCTACCGCATCGACAACATCCAGATCGTGAAAACCGGCTCGGGCCAGCCGGTGCCGTTCTTCAGCAGCGATCGCATCGATTTCTCGGTCGAATGGCGCAGTCTGTTGCACGGCTCGCTGGTGTCCGAAGCCGAGTTCTTCAATCCCAACGTGAACTTCGTGAAGGCCGAGAACGAACAGCAGTCGCAGACCGGTAAAGGCGTGAACTGGGCAGACCGGTTCGAGCAGCTGTTTCCGTTCAAGTTCAACACGGTGCGCGTTCACAACGGCACGGTGACCTTCACCGCGCCTGGCATCAGCACCCGGGACGCGATCAAAGCGACCAGGCTGGAAGGCGAGCTCACCAATCTCACCAACGTCGTCGACAGCGGCAAGGAAACATTCGCCGGCTTTCGCGCCGATGCTCAGGTGCTCGACGGCGGTTCCGTCAAGGTCAGCGGCAGCGTCGATCCGCTCGAGGCCAAGCCGACGTTCGATGTGAACTTGCAGTTGCGCAACGTGAAGCTGCCGCAAGTGAATCCGTGGCTGCGCCAGTACATCAAGGCCGATGCCGAGGCCGGCGACTTCGAGCTGTACCTGGAGCTCGCCGCGGCCGACGGCAAATTCAAAGGCTACGCCAAGCCGATCCTGGAGCACGTCAACATCTACAGCAGCGAGGAGCCGGAAGAGAATGTGCTGAAGCGCATCTGGGAAGGCCTGGTGGATTTTGCGGCCAACGTGCTGGAGAACGATGAGAAGGAGCAGGTCGCCGCACGCATCCCGTTCACGGGAACGATCGAGAATCCCAAGACCAGCATTCTCGAAACCATTGTCAGCGTACTGCATAACGCTTTCGTCAGCGCCTTTGCGCGCTCGCTCGAAGGCAGCATCTCGGTTCGCGCAGTCCGCGACAACTTGAAAGATATCGGCGAGCCGGCGGCTGACAAGGATCAGAAGAACGGCAAAGACAAGAAGTCCGATGCCAAAAAGGAGCCTGACAAGAAGGGCGACAAGAAACGAACCGAGGAACCGGACTTCGGCCCGAAGCGCAATACCTGAGTCGTCAGCTCACCAGCAGTTTCCGCCAGGCTTCCCGATAGGCCGGCAATCCTTTGAGACTCGCAGCAGTCGCCGGTGTCATCGGTGAAGGTGGCGCGTCATGGAAGCGCGCGAGATAACAAGCAGCCCGCGTGTTGCCGCCGTCGCCGGAGCTCAACTCGATCGATCGCTCGGGCAGTAACGCACCGAGAATCGACCCGAACAAGGGATTCGTCGCGAGCGGGCCATCGATCAGCACGGCGCCGTCGGCGCCCAACATCTCGATCAGCAACTCGGACATCAGCGCGATGTACAACGTTGCGAGGCTGGCCCGTTCCGAGCCCGACAACGACTCGGCATTGATTACGCGCCCCTCGCGCCCGGCAAACGGTCCGCCACTCGCGAACGCCGGCAAGGCCATCGACTGCCGCTCGATCACATTGAGCAGCGCCGGCATATTGGGACGGACGTCCGTTCCCGCGATCGCTTCGTACTCGCGACCGCCCATGAATCTCGCCGTTGCCACCGGCGATCCGAAGGCATCGACGCTCGCGAGCATGTCCTTGTCTTCGCGAAGTCGTGACAGATCCGCCCGGTTCGCCATGACGACGGTCCACGTTCCGCTCGAAATCACCGTGAACGGCTCCTCGCGGTCTCGCGCGATCAGAAACTTCAGATACGATGCGTTCGAGTCGTGAATGCCGCTGGTGACCTGACATTGCGGGTCGAGGCCCGTCGCGGCTGCGATCTCAGCCGAGATCGGCCCAAGCACATCGCTCGCGAGTTTCTTCGGCGGAAACAGCTTGTCCCAGCTTCGGACCTGCGCCAGCTTCGAGAAGTGCTGCTCTCGTGGCAGCCAAAGATCGGAGTGACAACCGAGCGAGGTCACTTCGCTGGCCATCACGCCGCTCAAGCGCCATGCCCAGAACTGCGGATAGAGCAGCGCGTGAGCAACTCGCGAGAACAGCTGCGGCTGGGCTTCTTGCAGGAAAAACAGCTGACGGCCGAGGTTCAGTCCGAGCGGCAGGTCTGGCGAGTACGTGCTTTGGTAAGCGTCGCGCTGCTGTCCATACTCCGCGTTCACTCGTTCGAAACAAGCATCTTCATAGTCCGGCGCGGCGACTACACGATTGTCGCGATCGATCAGGGCCGCGGCGGCTCCGTGAGCGACCGGAACGATGGTGCGAATGCGATCTCGATGAGGCGCGTCGCGCAACGCGTCCAGCAACCATCGGCTGATCGCTTCGACGTCCAGTTCGCGCATCGCGGGACCTTGAACGACGGCATTGGCCCGTCGGCTGCCGCGAATCTCGGTGCCTGTCTGCGGATCGATGACGGAGACCTTGGCGTTGGTCTTGCCGATATCGATCAGTGCGATCAGCGGATGCGTCATAGGTTGTTACGAAAGCCGGCGGGCCGGGCCCCACCAGCGCTCGGCGATCACCGGAATGGCGACGACGGTGATGAGCAGCGCACCGACGATGATGGACATCACGATACCCGGCACGTTCAACAGCCCCAACCCGAAGTTCACGAAGCCCAGCACCACGGCCGCGAGCAGCACGCCCGGAATGGTGCCTTTGCCGCCCCACACCGATACGCCGCCGAGAATGACCATGCTGATGATCTCCAATTCCCAGCCCTGCGCGATCGACGGCCGCGTCGAGCCGAGGCGCGATGTGAGCAGCACCGCTGCGAGTCCGCTGCAAAGGCCGGTCACTGCAAACAGCGCGAAGCGATAGCGATCGACCGGTACGCCCGACCACTTCGCTGCGGTGGGATTCGCACCCAAAGCGTAGATGGTGCGCCCCCAGCGAGTCACATGCAGAAACAAGCCGAACACGACGGCAAGTACGATGAGCAGGCTCAGCTCGATGGATAACGGGCCTGCCGCGTAGCCCTGGCCGAACACAGAGAACGATTCCGGATATTCCTTCAGCACGCGATCGCCGAGCACGGCATAGGCGAGCCCGCGAAACAGCGTCATCGTGCCGATGGTCGCGACGATCGAGGGCACGCGGCCCAAGGTCACCAGTGCGCCATTGACCATGCCCGCTGCGAGCCCCGTGCCCAGGCCGATCGCAACCAGGCCCGGCGTTTGAATGCCGGCCGCGGCGGCCAAGCCCATCGCAACGGACGACAACGCGATGATGGCTGCAACGGAGATATCGATCTCGCCCGCGATGATCAGCAGCGCCAGCGGCAGAGCAATGACGGCGCGCTCGGTGAAGTTGAACGTGGCATCCGACAGCGTCCACACATCCAGGAAGTACGGCGACAGGCTGGCGAAGCTGACGAACTCGATGACCAGCACCAGCGCGAGCATCGACTCCCAGCGCAACAGACTCTTGAATCTCTGCATGGTCAGGTCGCCTCGATGACCGGAATCAGCGCGAACGTCGAGCCCCGCCGCAGCAGGCTTTTGTGTCCTGGCGTGTTCATGCCGCTTGGGCCTCCAGGATGGCGCGCTTGTCTTCGCGCCGTCGCGCGCTCAGCACGGCCGCTACGACGATGACCAGGCCGTTGATGCCCATCTGCCAGAACGGTGAGATGCCGATCAATGGCAGCGCATTTCTGATGACACCGATGAACAGACAGCCAAGCACCACGCCGGCCACGGTGCCGATGCCACCCGCAATTGCGACGCCGCCGATCAAGCATGCTGCGATCACTTGCAGCTCGAAGCCAAGCGCGATGTCGGTGTAGGCGACCGCGAAGCGTGCCACCCACAAATAACCGCACAGCCCGGCGATTGCGCCACAGATCGTGTACGCGATGCATTGCATGCGACCGGGATCGATGCCGGTGTAGGTCGCAGCGGCGGGATTGCCGCCGGCGGTGTAGAGATTCCGGCCCAACACGGTGTAACGCATCACCACCGCAAAGGCAGCGACAGCGAAGATTGCGAGCCACGAGAGCAAGGTGAGACCCAGCAGCTCATAACGAATGAAGCCGAGAAACTGCGGCGACATATGGTTGTCGTTCACCCAAGTGCCGCCGGACAGCAAATAAATCACGCCGCGATACACCGACATCGTGCCGAGCGTGACGACGATGGGCGGCAGCTTCAGCCGCCACACCAGGAGGCCGTTGATCGCACCGAGCAGTGTGCCGCTGACGAGAGCGATCAACAGCACGGGCGCGACGCCCAAGCCCGGATAGTTCTTGTTCAACAGTGCGACCAGCATTCCCGACAGCGCCAGATTCGCCGCGATCGACAGATCGATGCCGCGCGTGAGGATCACCAACATCTGCCCCAGCGCGAGCAGGATCAGAATGGCGCTGTCGTCGAGAATTTCGGCGAGGTTGCCGGGCTGGGCGAACTGCGGAAACGCGGCCGTGACCGAAGCCAGCAACAACACGACGATGACCCCGAGCGCGAGATCGCGCCGGGCGGCGGAGTTTTGTATCATTGGAATCACGCGTCGGTCGCCGCCTGGACGACGTTTTCCGCCGTCGCTTCACTTCTATCCAGCAAGGCACGCACGCGCCCGCGACGCATGACCAGGATGCGATCGGACATGCCGAGGATCTCCGGCAACTCCGACGAGATCATCACGACGGCGTTGCCCCGCTGAGCAAACGCGCTGGTGACGGCATGCACCGCCGATTTCGCGCCCACGTCGATGCCTTTGGTCGGCTCGTCGA
Source organism: Steroidobacter agaridevorans (assembly GCF_009932555.1). GTDB lineage: Bacteria > Pseudomonadota > Gammaproteobacteria > Steroidobacterales > Steroidobacteraceae > Steroidobacter > Steroidobacter agaridevorans. The sequence continues at coordinate 68,978 of NZ_BLJO01000010.1, read as the reverse complement.
GAATCAGAACTTTCGGCGAGCGCGCCAGCCACTTCGCAATCACGACCTTCTGCTGATTGCCGCCGGACAGGTCGCCGACATTCTGCTCGGGGCCGGTCGCTTTGATGCCAAGCGCAGAAATCCAATGATTCGCCAGTGCCGACTCGCGTTGCCGGCTGCAAATGCCGCGCGGTGCAAGCGAGTTCAGATTGGTGAGCGAGACATTGGCGGCAATCGAGAAAGGCAGGATGGCGCCTTGTTGCTGACGGTCTTCGGGAACATACGCCAGACCATGACGGACCGCGTCCGCTGGATTGGCGATCGATACTGGCTTGCCGCCCACCTGAATCGAGCCGGAATCCGGCGCCGTCAAACCGAACAAACATTGCGCCAGCTCGGTGCGGCCCGCGCCGACCAATCCATAGATGCCGAGCGTTTCGCCCTGTCGCACGGAGAAGGAGATGTTGTCGAATTCCTGGGCACGCGACAGGCTCTCGACGCGCAGCAGCTCCTTGCCCAGCGTCGTTTCCAGTTTCGGAAACAACTGCTCGACCGAACGGCCGACCATCATGCGAATCAGCTGTTCGCTGCCGGTGCCGGCAATCATGCCGTTGCCCACCGACGCACCATCGCGAAACACGACGTATCGGTCCGCCAGCGAAAAGATCTCTTCGAATTTGTGGCTGATGAACAGCAGCGCGCAGCCGGCATCCCGCAGCCGACGCGCGATGCGGAACAGATCCTCAGCCTCGCGGTGGGATAACGCTGCGGTCGGTTCATCGAGAATCAACACGCGGGCTTCGCTCGTCAACGCGCGGGCGATCTGCACGATGTGCTTCTGGGCGACGCTGAGCTGGCCTGCCAGCATGTCGGGCGAGAACGAAACATCGAGCTGCCGCAGAATCTCCGCCGCCCGGGTCCGCATCTCGCGCCATGCGATGAAGCGGCCATTCTTCGGGCGGTTGCTGACGAAGATGTTCTCAGCAACCGTCAGATTGTCGAACACCACGCACTCTTGATGCACGACGTTGATGCCAAGCTGCCGCGCATGCTCGGGATCGCGCACGCGGATGGAGCGGCCGTCGAGCGTGAGCTCACCGCCGTCCGGCTGATGGATGCCGCACAGAATCTTGACCAATGTCGATTTGCCGGCGCCGTTCTCGCCGATCAGCGCGGTCACCTGGCCCGGATACAAATCGAGATTGGCATCGCGCAGCGCGTGCGCGCCGCCGAAGGATTTCTTCACCTGCGTCAGCGTCAGAATGGGCTGCGCCGGTGCCTGCTGGATCGCCGCCGACATCAGAAAATCGCCGCGAACTGCTCGACGTTGCTCTGGTCGTAGATGAACGGTTTGGCCATCGCGCCGACACCGTCGGCATCGAACGTCACCGCACCCACGCGCCCCAATGAGATCTCCGTGCCGTCTTCAGGATTTGCGTCGCGCGCGAGCTGGGCGGCGACTTGAGTCGCTGCGTAGCCGAGGTCGATGGGATTCCAGATCGCGAATTTCGGCACGACGCCTTTGCGCACATAGCCGACCAGCTCGGAGGGCAGGCCCAGTCCAGTGACTTTCACTTTGCCCGTGAGCCCTTGATCCTCGATGGCCTTGGCTGCGGCCACGATGCCAACCGAGCTCAACGAAACAATGACCGCGAGGTCCGGATGCTGCTTCACCAGCGCCACGGTCTCGCGATAGGACTTGTCTGCGACATCGTCGCCATAGACAACACCTGCGAACTCCAGCCCCGGGTACTGCGGCAGCGCCTGCTTCATCTGCGCGAGCCAGGAATTTTGATTGGTCGACGTCGGCGTCGCTGAAACAACCGCGATCTTGCCTTTGCCTTCCGGCGCCAGCTCGGCGGCGAGCTGCGCCACGGTCTGACCGATCAACTCGTCCGACGACGGAGCGAGATGAACGGCGCGGCCAGCCTTCGCAACGGCGGAGTCATAAGAAATGACCTTGATGCCTCGTTGCATCGCTCGCTGCAGTGTCGGCACGACGGCATCGGGATCGTTCGCCGAAATCGCGATGGCGTCGACGCGCTGGGCGATCAGCGCATTCAATGTTTCTATCTGCCCTTCGGCGGTCGGCGTGGTGGGGCCGGTGAAAATGATTTCTGCGCCGAGTGTCGCCGCAGCTTCGTCCGCGCCCTTGTGGACGGCGTCGAAGAAGCCGCTGCCCAGGTTCTTGGCGACGATGCCGATGCGAAGTTTTTCGCCTGCCTTGCCGTCGCCCGCGCCTTGCGGCCGATCGCCGCAGCCCGCGATCATCACGGCGGCCAGCGAGACCGCACCCACGAGCATTGCCCTTCTACGCATTCTCATCCCCCGCATCCAGGCGGCCAACCGTTATGGTCGTGCCGCCGCGCTTTGACTCACGCGAGTTTCTGCAACTCGTCGTCCTGGCTCACCGAGGCGACGATCACTTTGATGCCCGCCGCTTTGAATACTTCCAACTCTTCCGGTTTGGCGCCGTCGTCGGTGACGATGGTGGAGATCCGCTCCAGCCCCGTGACGATCATCGCCGACTTCTGCCGCAGCTTGCTGCTGTCGGCCATCACGATCACATCTTCGGTACGCTTCAACAGCTTGGTCTGCGCCTGCACGATCAACGGATCGGCTTCCATGATGCCGAAGCGGTTCAGGCCGTAGCAGCCGGTGAACAGCTTGTTGCCCCAGAAGTTGTCGATGGTGTCGTTGTCGAACGGGCTGAGCACGATGTTCTGCTCACGGAAGATGGTGCCGCCCGGCAGCGTGATCCGATTGCGGCTGGTCGCGAGCAGCTTGGCCGCGATCGGAAACGAATTCGTCAGGATGTCCAGATCGTGGTCGGCGAGAAATTCCACCAGCGCGAACGTGGTGGTGCCGCCATTGATAATGATGCTCTCGCCCGGAGTGATGAGCTCCGCGGCTACGCGAGCGATGGCGCGCTTCTGCGGAACACTGATGTCCTGGCTCAGCGAGAACGGCATGCCCACCAGGTGCGGCTGATGCCGCGGACGCACCGCTTCGGCGCCACCGCGGATACGTTTGACTTCGCCACGCTCGGCCAGCGTGTTGATGTCTCTACGGATGGTCGCCTCGGATGCGCCGAGCAAATCCAACAGGTCGCCGACGCTCACGATGGAGCGCTCTTCGACGAGCTTCAGAATCAGGCTATGGCGCTCACGTTCCAACATGGAACCTCCTAAAAGCAGTTTCGATCACGGCTGTCGCGTTGCTGATCGATTATGCTCGCATCTGATTGTATATGATCGATTCGTGTGGTAAACAGTCATTTCATAGCGCGCGGAGCGATTTTTTATGCCCGAACGCGATCAAACTGCCTGTGGGGGAGATTAGATGAGTGTGGTTCAGCCGGTGCAAGCCGAGTCGTCTTCGTTGCTGGTCGAAAACCGCTGGAACGATGCGCTCGCGGCCGGGATGACGCCGGCCCAGCTGCTGCTGTACCGCTCCAATCTGCTCGGCTCGGACAAGCGCATTACCAACTTTGGCGGCGGCAACACCTCCGCCAAGGTCATCGAAAAGGATCCGCTCACCGGCCAGGACGTGAAGGTGCTGTGGGTGAAGGGCTCGGGCGGCGACCTGGGCACCATGAAGCTGGACGGCTTCGCCACCTTATATATGGACAAGTTCCTGTCGCTCGAGCCGTTCTACAAGGGCAAGGACAGCGACAGCGTGCTGGTGCCGCTGTATTCCCACTGCACGTTCAACCTGAATCCGCGGGCCGCGAGTATCGATACTCCGTTGCACGGCCTGGTCGATCGTGCGCACGTCGATCACATGCATCCGGATGCTTTGATTGCGATTGCGGCGTCCGCCGACAGCAAGGCGTTGACCAAAGAAATCTATGGCGACGAGATCGGCTGGTTGCCCTGGATTCGCCCTGGCTACGAACTGGGCCTGGCGCTCCGCAAGTTCACTCGTGAAAACCCCAAAGCGCGCGGCGTGGTGCTCGAAGCGCATGGTGTGTTCACTTGGGCGGATACTGCGAAGGACTGCTACGAGAACACGCTCGATGTGATCAATCGTGCGACGACGTGGCTGGCTGAGAAGAGCCGCGGCAAGCTGCCGTTCGGTGCGCTCAAATCTCAGCCCTTGCCGGTGGAAAAGCGTCGTGAAGTTGCGGCCGCCATCATGCCGCGCATTCGTGGCCTGATTTCTGGCACTTCGCGCAAGGTCGGTCACTTCGACGACAGCGCGGCGGTGCTGGAATTCGTGGGCAGCGAGAAATTGCAGGCGCTCGCCGATCTCGGCACGTCGTGCCCGGATCATTTCCTGCGCACCAAGATCTGGCCGCTGGTGCTGCCGTTCGACGCGGCGAACGAGTCGATCGAGCAGTTCGCCCGTCGCGTGCAGCCGGCCATCGAACAGTATCGCGAGCGTTACGCCGCTTACTACGAACGTTGCAAGCGGCCCGGCTCGCCGAAGATGCGCGATCCGAATGCGGTCGTTTACCTGGTGCCGGGCGTCGGCATGATCACGTTCGCTGCCGATAAAGCGACTGCGCGCATCGCCGGCGAGTTCTATATCAATGCGATCAACGTCATGCGTGGCGCTGCTGCGGTGTCGACGTATCGCGGCCTGCCGGAGCAGGAAGCATTCGATATCGAATATTGGGATCTGGAAGAAGCCAAGCTGCAGCGCATGCCGAAGCCGAAACCTTTGGCGGGCCGCGTCGCGCTCATCACGGGCGGTGCGGGCGGCATTGGCCTCGCGACCGCACGCCGGTTGATGGAAGAAGGCGCGTGTGTCGTGCTGTGCGATATCGATCATGACGCGCTCGCCGAAGCCGAAGCGGGCTTGAAGAAACAGTATGGCAACGACGTCGTTGCCAGCACCTGGATGGACGTGACGCGCGAGGACGCGGTCGTCGCCAGCTTCCGCGACAGCTCGTGGAAGTTCGGCGGCGTCGATATCTGCGTTTCCAATGCGGGCATCGCGTCGGCGTCGCCGGTCGATCAGACCAGCCTCGCGACCTGGCAGAAGAACATGGACATCCTGTCCACGGGCTACTTCCTGGTCTCGCGACAGGCATTCCAGCTGTTGAAGACGCAGAACATCGGCGGCTCCATCGTGTTCATCGGCTCCAAGAACGCACTGGCCGCGTCGCCGGGCGCCGCCGCCTACTGCACGGCCAAGGCTGCCGAGCTGCATCTGGCTCGATGCCTGGCGCTGGAAGGCGCGCCGGTCGGCATTCGCGTGAATGTCGTGAACCCGGACGCTGTGTTGCGCGGCTCGCGTATCTGGCAGGGCGAGTGGGCCCAGCAGCGCGCCGAGCAGTACAAGACCAGCACCGACGAGCTCGAAACCATTTACCGCGAGCGCAGCCTGCTCAAGCGCAGCGTATATCCCGAGGACGTGGCGGAGGCGGTGGCTTTCTTCGCATCCGAGCGTGCATCGAAGTCGACCGGGAATATCATCAACGTCGACGCCGGTAACGCAGCCGCCTTCACGCGGTAGTCGAGTACGGTTTGAGAGCAGGGGATCGGCGCGGCGCGCCCGATCCCCTGCGAGTTGAGGGGGACATCATGGCTGGCACTTATTCCGACCCGCGCGATCGCTCGTTCATCGCCGACGGCAACGCGAAGCTGCTGAAAGACGTTGAGGCCGATTACGCTGCGCTCGGCGCGATCCTGAGTCGCCGTGGCGTCGACATCGACGCCGTCACCGCAACCGTCGCCAGCTTTGGCGTGGCCATTCCCTCATGGGGCGTCGGCACCGGCGGGACTCGCTTCGCACGCTTCCCCGGCATCGGCGAGCCTCGCAATGTGTTCGAGAAGCTCGAGGACTGCGGGGTCATTCATAGCCTGACCGGCGCCACTCCCACGGTCTCGCTGCATCTGCCCTGGGATCACACCGACGACGTGCCGGCGCTGCGCCAGCGGGCCACCGCGCTCGGGCTCGGCTTCGATGCGGTCAACTCGAACACGTTTCAGGACCGCCCCGGCCAGAAGCTTTCTTATAAGTTCGGCAGCCTCACGCACACCGACGCGGCGGTGCGAGCCCAGGCCGTCGAGCACAACATCGATTGCATTCGCATCGGCCAGCTGCTCGGCTCGAAGGCGCTGACCGTCTGGATCGGCGACGGTGCGAACTTCCCCGGTCAGCAGCATCTGGGCCGTGCCTTCGAGCGTTATCTCGAATCGACCCGCCAGATCTACGCGGCGCTGCCGGCGGACTGGCGCATGCTCATCGAGCACAAGATGTATGAGCCGGCGTTCTACGCGACCGTGATTCAGGATTGGGGCAGCTCGCTGCTCGCGGCGCAGACGCTTGGCCCGAAAGCGTTCTGCCTGGTCGATCTCGGCCACCATGCGCCGAATGTGAATATCGAGATGATCGTCTCACGCCTGGTGCATGCCCGCCGGCTCGGCGGCTTCCACTTCAACGATTCGAAGTACGGCGACGACGATCTGGACACCGGCTCGATCGATCCGTACCGCCTGTTCCTGGTGTTCAACGAGCTGGTCGATGCGCAGTGGCGCCAGGCGCCGGACTTCCAACCGGCGCACATGCTGGATCAGTCCCACAATGTCACCGATCCCATCGAGAGCCTGATGATCAGCGCCATCGAGTTGCAGCGGGCTTATGCGCAGGCGCTGCTGGTGGATCGGCAGGTGCTTGCCGATTATCAACAGCAGAACGATGCGCTGATGGCGGCGCAGACGCTGAAGCGTGCGTTCACCACCGACGTGCAGCCCATCCTGGCTCGCGCCCGGCTGCAGAAAGGCGCGGCGATCGATCCGGTGGCCGCTTATCGCCGCAGTAACTATCGGCTGGAGTGCGCCAACAAACGTCCGGCGAGTCAGAGTTTTGGCGGCGGCATTGTCTGATTGTCTGAAGACTCATTCTAATAAGCAGGACATTTCACCTCGGTAGCGCGCCTTGAGCGCGCTACCACACATCACTTCGTCGCATTAGCTGCTCCCAGCCGCCTGAATCTGGGCTATATACTCCCGCCGCCGAAAGCAGTGTGGATCCTCAACGCTTGCGAACCGTCGTCGTCACCCGTTACGTCACGCCTC
>NZ_BLJO01000010.1:0-61937 GCF_009932555.1 Steroidobacter agaridevorans | reverse complement strand
TGCGCGAAGGTGGCTCCGTTCCGGCCATCGTCGAAGCCGACGATGAAGGCATGTATGTCATCAAGTGGCGTGGCGCGGGGCAGGGACCGAAGGCGCTGATCGCCGAGCTGGTCGCCGGCGAGATCGGCCGCGCCGCCGGCCTGCCGGTGCCGGAAATCGTACTGATCGAGCTCGATCCCGATCTGGCGCGCACCGAGCCCGATGTCGAGATCCAGGATCTGATCCGCGCCAGCGCCGGTCTCAACGTGGCGCTCGACTATCTGCCGGGCGCGATCACCTTCGATCCCGTGGTGTTTCAGCCGGACGCGCTGCTCGCGTCGCAGATCGTCTGGTTCGATGCGTTTGTGACCAACGTCGATCGCACGGCGCGCAACACCAACATGCTGATCTGGCACCGGCAGCTGCGCCTCATCGACCACGGCGCGGCTTTGTATTTTCATCACTCCTGGGCGCAGTATTTGGAACGAAGCAAAGATGCGTTCCCCATGATTCGCGATCACGTGTTGCTGCCGTTCGCCACTGCGCTGGACGAAGCGCACGAACACATGCTCGCGCGCATTACGCCGGACGTGATTCGTCACATCGTGGCGTTGATTCCGGATGCCTTGTTGCGTGGTGATGCCACCTTCTCTAGCGCGGCCGAGTACCGAAGTGCGTACGCCGAATATCTGTTGCGACGCTTGGAGTCGCCGCATCTGTTTTTCACGGAGGTGAAGCGTGCGCGCTCCGTGCTCGTATGACTACGCCATCATTCGCGTCGTCCCTCGGGTCGAACGCGAAGAGTTCCTGAATGTCGGCGTGATCGTCTCCTGTCCAGCGCTGGATTATCTGGCTGCGCGCATCGAGCTGGACGAGCAGCGCTTGCTGAGATTCGCGCCCGGTGTCGATATCGAGCTGGTGCGTGAGAATCTCGCGAGCATTCCCGCCATCTGCGCAGGCTCGGGTCCCATCGGCCGGCTGACGCTGCGGGAGCGCTTCCATTGGCTGGTGGCGCCCCGGAGCACGATGATTCAGACGTCCTCGGTGCACACGGGCCGCAGCGACGACCCATCGCGACTGCTTGAGCAGTTGCTGCAGAAGATGGTGCGGACGGGCGGGAACTGACTAATCTACTGATTGGTCATAACTGGGCCTTTAGGCCTAAAATCCCCTGTAAATTCATTGTTTCCTGCGGTTTTGCCGCTGGATGTGTACACTCGCGCGCCTTTCCCGCTGTCCGCGCCCGCGAAGTCCGAGGTTTCCTTGCCCGCTCCTTCCGATCAGACCCCGGGCGAAAGCCCGACTTTTAGTGACCTCGCTCTCGGCGACGCCGTGCTCAAGGCGTTGCAGGACGTGGGCTACGAGTCGCCTTCGCCCATCCAGGCCGCGACCATCCCTCATCTGCTGGCGGGCAAGGATGTGGTTGGCCAGGCCCAGACCGGCACGGGCAAGACCGCTGCCTTCGCCCTGCCCATTCTCACCAGGATCGATATTCGCGAGACCGTGCCTCAGGCGCTGGTGCTCGTGCCGACGCGCGAGCTGGCGATCCAGGTCGCCGAGGCGTTCCAGAAGTACGCCACCTACATGAAGGGATTTCACGTACTCCCGGTGTACGGCGGGCAGAGCTACACGCCGCAGCTCCATAGCCTTCGTCGCGGCGTGCATGTCGTCGTCGCGACGCCGGGTCGGGCGATGGACCACATCAAGCGCGGCACGCTCGATCTGTCGTCGCTGAAGCACCTCGTGCTCGACGAGGCCGATGAAATGTTGCGCATGGGATTCATCGACGATGTCGAATGGATTCTCGAGCAGATTCCCGCCGAACGTCAGATCGCGTTGTTCTCGGCCACGATGCCGACGCAGGTGCGCCGGATCGCCCAACAGCACTTGCGCGACCCTGCCGAAGTCACGATCAAGAGCAAGACGACCACGGCGAGCCAGATCCGGCAGCGGTACTGGATGGTCAGTGGCATGCATAAGCTCGATGCGCTGACGCGTATTCTCGAGGCCGAGTCGTTCGACGCGATGATTGTGTTCACGCGGACCAAGATCGCGACGGAAGAGTTGGCCGCGAAGCTGTCGGCGCGTGGCTTCGCCGTCGAGGCGCTGAATGGCGATATCGCCCAGCAACAGCGTGAAAGGACCATTGCGCGACTGAAGTCGTCGCAGATCGATATTGTCGTGGCCACGGACGTAGCCGCGCGTGGGTTGGACGTTGAGCGCGTCAGTCACGTCGTCAATTACGATGTTCCCTACGATCCGGAGTCGTACGTGCACCGTATCGGACGTACGGGCCGTGCCGGCCGTAGCGGTGAGGCGATCCTGTTCATCGCGCCTCGCGAAAGAAACATGCTGCGCGTTATCGAGCGCACGACTCGGCAGCCCGTTCAACAGATGCAGCTGCCCACGATCGAGGATGTGAATGAGCGTCGGGTCGCGAAGTTCAATGAGAAGTTGACCGCGGCAATCGCTGCGAATGCCGGCCAGGCGTTCATGTCGCTGATCGAAAGTTATGAGCGGGACAACAATGTGCCCGCCGTCGAAATCGCTGCCGCTCTCGCCAGCATCGCGCAGGGCGCCACTCCGCTCTTGCTCGAGCCGCACGCACGCTCTTCCCGCGAGGCCTGGTCTCCTGAGGGCTCGGAATCCGCTCCCCGCCGCGAACGCGCCCCACGCCCGGATCGGGCTGCTCGGAATGAGAGGTATGCGAAACGCGAGCGTGAGCTGGAATCGCGGGCGCGAGAGCAAGAACAACCAGATGAGCATGCATCGCCGGCCGAACGAGCGCCGCGCTCGAGCTGGGATGAGAGCGACGATACGGGTGCCCGGCAGGAGCGCACGCGCTCGGCTTGGAGCGAAGGTGACGATTCAGGCGCGCGCCGGGAGCGCGGGCCAAGGAATCGCGACGAGAGAGCGGCGGCGCGAGAGCGCTCGCCGCGCTCGGAGCGGCGCGAGCGCCCAGGTGGCGAGTCGGGATGGCCCAAGTCGACCGATCGGTTCGAGCAGGCCGCGGAGTTTGAGAGATCGCTGCCTGAGGAAGAGGCGCAGGGCCAGCAAGGGCCGAAGCCGCTGAATCGTCGTGAGCGCCGGGCGCTCGAGCGGGCGGAGCGTGAGCGCCTTGCGGGCGCCGAAGGCGCCGCTGAGAACGTTGCACCTGACGCAAGCGCTGGCAGTCGACGCGGCGCCGAACAAACTGCCTTCAACGAGTACGGCGAAGAGATCGTTGCGCCTGAGTCAGCATCCCGGGCTGACGAAGGCTCGAGCGAAAGCCGCCGCACGAGCGATGACGCGCAGCCTCGAAAACGCGCTGAGCGTGCGTTTGACGAAGGCGATCGGCCGCGTAAGCGTGCCGAGTCTCGCGACTTTGGCGGCGATGAAAGGCGCCCGCGTCGCGGTGACGACGAGGCCGTCGAGACCTATCGCATCGAAGTAGGGCACGACCACGGGGTCAAACCAGGGAATATCGTAGGCGCGATCGCCAATGAAGTCGGTCTGGAAGGGCGGCTCATCGGCCGCGTGGTGATCCGCGACGATCACAGCTTCGTCGACCTGCCCACCGGCATGCCCAAGGACGTCTTCCTCCAGCTGCAGAAGGTCCGCGTCGCCGGCCAGCCGCTCCAGATCAGCCGTGCCCTGAAAAGCCACGTGGAAAAGCTCCGACGCGACCGTCCCTCCGCGCCGAAATTTCGTAGCCAGAACGATTCCAAAGGCGCGCACTCCAAATCTCGCAGCCCGCGCCCCAGCAAGCCACGCCGCTGATCCAAGCGGCGTCCGCTTCCCTCGAAAACGGCGAAAAAGCCTATAAATAAAGGCTTCGCCCCATCCGACCGACCAGCCGGTGAAGTGTGAGTCAGCTCACATTTCGCCGGCGAGCGGCCCTAAGAAACATCGGCAATGTTTGTTTCCAGCGAAGCGCAACGTCTGGAGACAGCGACGTTGCCGCTATTCGCCGACAGCATTGAGGATTCGCCGGGGGTGGTTATGCTCCATCCCGCGTCGAGTCATTGGGTGCCTCTCCGATGGGTAAGGAGCCGCGAAAGCGTGACACTGGCAGCCACTGATGAACTAAACGGGTTCGCAAGGAAAGCGAACGCCGCAGCGGGTCGAGGAAGAAAAAGCTTCTCGTCTGACTGAAATCTTGTGACAGCCGTGCCGGCTGCGTGCAGATGCGCGCGGTCATCGGCAGTCGCAACCTCGGAAGGAGCAATCGAGGCTCGCTACCGTCAAGGGCAAACCCGTCGAAAGTCGGGGACGCAAAGCAACCGGTCTAAAAGGGCTCACGCCCGATGACAGCGGGGCTGCCAAATTAGCGAGAGCAATCCGAGCCTGCGAGGCACGGATGTTCTATGTGTACGCGAGTACACCGATGATTTGTCTGGTCGCTCATACCGACCGCGTCGCCCTTGGAAATTCACGTCGTGCGCGTAAGCGCGCGGCAGAAGTAACAAGGGTTATCAGATGCAGAAGGCGATTGTCGGCAAGTGGGTGCAGCGTGGCGGTCTGTTTGCGCTGGTGATGACGGGCCTCGTGACCGCGGGTTGCGGTGGTGGTGGCGGCGGTGGCGGCAGCAGCGCGTCCGCGAGCTCTACTGACGCCAGCGGCAACGCCGCGCCCACGATTTCCGGTACGCCCGCGACTCAGGCGGCTGTCGGCGCCAACTACTCCGTGACTCCGCAGGCCAAGGACGACGACGGCGATACGCTCGCGTTCTCGATCCAGAACAAGCCGACCTGGGCGGAATTCAACACTGCCACTGGCACGCTGACCGGCACGCCGAGCGCGGAAGCCACGTTCGCCAACATCGTGATCACCGTGAGCGACGGCAAGACCAGCGCCTCGCTGCCGGCCTTCTCGATCACGGTCGCCGCTGCGGGCTCCAGTTCCGGCGGTTCCGGCTCGGGCACCGGCACCGGCTCGAGCGAAGCGCCGACGCCAGTGGCTTCCGGCCCGAACGTGGCGTTGTCCTGGAACGTGCCGACTGAAACGGTCGATGGCGAGACGTTGCAGAACCTCTCGGGTTATCGCATCCACTACGGCACGAATCAGAACGCGATGGTGAATTCCATCGAAGTGCCGAGCGCGGGCTCGAACACCTACACGGTGCAGAACCTGAAGGCGGGCACGACTTACTACTTCGCGGTGCGTGCGGTTACGGCTGATGGCGATGAGAGCGAGATCTCGAACGTCGTCTCTCGCGTGATCGGCTAAGCATCGTCTGCCGATGAGTTGCGGGCTGGCGTCTCGATCGACGCCAGCCCGTTTTCTTTTCTGAGGATCTAATTCGCCGTGGCGCCAGCCACGTAACGGTCGACTTCACGACCGAGCAGTTCCAGCGGCACACTGCCGGTGCGCAGCACGACATTGTGGAATTGCTGAGGCGAGAACTTGTCGCCGAGCGCCGTACGCGCACGATCCCGCAGCTCCAGGATCTGGAGCTGGCCGATCATGTACGAGCACGCCTGCCCGGGATTCACGACGTAGCGCTCCACTTCGCTGGCCTCCACGCCGTAATCGATGGCCTGCTGACGCGTCCATTTCTTGGCGTGCAGGCCCGTGTCCACGACCAGCCGGCGAGCGCGGAACAGCTGCGCATCCAGCATGCCGAGCAGACCCTCCGGATCGCCTTGGTACCAGCCATTGTCGGCGACCAGCTGTTCCGCATAGAGCGCCCAGCCCTCCGAGAAGGCGGAGATGCCGCCGAGCACGCGCGCCTGCCGGAACTTCGGCAGCTCGGTGTTTTCCTGTTCGAGCGCGATCTGGAAGTGATGACCCGGCACGGTCTCGTGATACACCAGCGTGCGCAGACCGAACTTGGTCATGCGTTGCGGGCGCAGCGGCATCTGGAAGATCGCCGAGCGCGAGCCATCGAGCGGCGCGCGGTTGTAGTTGGCGGCGGCGCTCGCTTCACGGAAACGAGGAAACGGTTGCGCGATGACCGGCGACTTCGGCTGCAGATCGAACAGTGCGGGGCTGCGCTTGAGCGCGTCGGCCATGAAACCGTCGATGTCTTTCATGATGGCGGCACGGCTCGAATCCGAAGTCGGATCCGGATAAGACAGGTCCTGGCGCAGTTTCGCGGCACGCGCGGCTATCGTGCCTTCGGTGCGGCCGAGCTTGCGGAAGATCTTGTCCATCTCGCCCTCGATGCGCGCCACCTGCTGCAAGCCGATCTGATGGATCTCTTCGGCGGTGAGCTTGGTGGTCGTGAAGCGGCCGAGCGCGTACGCGTAGGCCTGATCGCCGCCCTCGAACCGCCACAAGCCGGCGTCGTTGGTCGATTGGGGCAGCATGCCTTCGAGCATCGCGATGGCCCGGCGCCAGGACGGATACACCTGCTCGGTCACGATCTTCGTCGCCTGCTGTTGCAGCTCCGTGCGTTGCGCAGAGCTGAGCCCTTCGATGGTTTGAATGCGCTGAGCGAACGCGGTGACCAGCGGGTTCTGGGCCGGCGCCACATCGCTGAAGGCGCGCATCGACGTGAGCGTCGACTGCACGATGAACCGCGGCGGCAGCATCTTCCTGGAGATCAGAGAGCGGGCTTCGGCGACCGACTCATCCATGCGCGGGCCGATCTGCTTCATGCGCGTCACATAGTTGGATGCGTCCGCCGGCTTCACCAATGGATGACGCAACGTGAGCGCTTCGACCAGTCCGACATTGGCGCCGTTGAACTGCTCGAGCGGAAAATCGAAATCGAGGAAGGCTTCGCGGGCCGCGACCTGCTCGAGCTGCCATTGCATCAGGTCGGCGGACACGCGCTGCGACTCGTTCATCTTGTTGCGATCGAATTTCGCCAGGTCGGCCAGACCTTTCTTGGCGCGTTTGATCCGCTCGAGCGTATAAGCGCGGGTTCGCGGCGTGAGCTGCTGTTCGAGCCGGTTCTGTTCATCGCCGGAGAAATAGCGGGAACTGGTGGCGAGATCGGGATCGCTGCGCACCCATTCATCGGTGAAGCGGTCGAAGAATGCGTCGACGGTGGAACGGCTGGCCTGATTGGCCTGGGCCAACGCCAGGCACGGCAGCAGCAATGTGTATGCAACGACGAGCAGCAGCTTGGTTCTGTGCATTTTTTTCCCCTTCAGGTTAGGTCGTTGCCGACGCTGATCGCGCAACGGCTGACCCTAAAAATCGGCGGTCACGATGCCATAATGAGCTGGCCTTGTCACAGCGGCAGGCCGAGCCTCGTCTAGATGAGTTTCGCTGCGCCTTCTCGAATCATGAGTGCCGATCCAACTGCTACTGCCAATGCTTTCGCCGCCGAGCGTACCCGTCTGCTCGGCATCGCCTATCGCATGCTCGGTTCGCGGGCCGATGCGGAGGATGTGTTGCAGGATGCATGGCTGCGCTGGAATGAATCGGAGAGTGCGGATGTGCGCTCGACGCAGGCCTGGCTGACCACCATCGTCACGAGGTTGTCGATCGACCGGTTGCGGTCCGCGAAAGCGCGGCGCGAGGTATACATCGGGCCGTGGTTGCCCGAACCGCTGGCCGATATCGACGCCGTGACGCCCGAATCGAAAGCCGAGCTGGCGAGCGAGCTGTCGCTGGCGTTCCTGAGTCTGCTGGAACGGCTCGGTCCGGACGAGCGCGCTGCCTTCGTATTGCATGATGCGTTCGATTGCGACTATGACGATATCGCCGAAGTGCTCAACAAGAGTCCGGCCGCATGCCGGCAGCTCGTGCATCGGGCGCGCGAGCGAGTGATGGCCGAGCGCCAGCGGTTCCGTGTCGACGAGCAGACGCGCCAGCGCCTGCTCGAACGCTTCATCGAGGTGGCCAATGCCGGCGATTTGCCGGCGATGAAAGCGCTGTTCGCCACCGACGCGCACCTGGTTTCGGATAGTGGCGGCAAGGCGGTTGCCGCGCGTCGCATTCTGCATGGCGCCGAGCGCATCGCTTTGCTGTTCCAGATGATCTTCCGTCGCAACGCCCGGGGCGTCGAAAGGCGCCTGGTGCGCATCAATGGCGAGCTGGGCTTTGCCACATGGTTCAGGGGCAAGCTGCACTCGGTCACGACCATCGATACCGATGGCGAGCGCATCTACGCGTACTACACGGTCGCCAATCCCGACAAGCTGAGCGAGTTCCTCCCGCCCGGCTGAAAATTCTCTGCTCGGGACTGTCACAGCCCGGCGAGCTCGCCCGTCAATGGGCTGTAACACCCATGAATGGTGAGGAAGCACGATGAGTCAGCAGCGATCGTTCAATTTCATGCAGCAACCCGAGATCTTCAAGGCCTTGCTGGGCTTGAGCGCCGGTTACGAGAATTCCACGCTGGAATACGCTTTGCTCGAGCTGGTGAAGCTGCGGGCGTCGCAGATCAACGGCTGCGGATTTTGCGTGGATATGCATACCAAGGACGCGCGTCTGGAAGGCGAGACCGAGCAGCGCCTGTATCTGACGAGTGTGTGGCGGGAAGCGCCCGGGTTGTACACGGAGCGGGAACAGGCGGCGCTGGCCTGGACCGAGGCGGTGACCAAGCTGGAAAACCAGCATGTGCCCGACGCGGTTTATGACCAGGCCCGCGCGCAGTTCAGCGATAAGGAGCTGGCGCAGCTGACATTGGCGGTGGTCGCCATTAACGGCTGGAATCGCTTCAACATCGCATTCAACGCGCCCGCGGGCAGCTACAAGGCCGGCAGCCTCAAGGCAATGCACGCTCGAGCCTCTTGAGCGGCGCGTCCCGCTCACCCCAAAAACAACGCCGGGCAGCCATGTGGCGACTACACTCGTCGCATGGCTGTCGCTTCCCCCGCATCGCCCGTCGCCAGAGTCCGTCCGATGGGGGCGATCTCGCCCACGGGTTTGCTGCTTTGGCTGTGGGCGGCGTTTTGCCTGATCATGATCGTGGTCGCCATCCAGGATCAGCGTCATAACCCAACCATCGCCTGGTGGGAGCCGCTGCTGTGGGAAGGGTCGTCGTGCGTCGCCGCCACCCTGTGGCTGCTCTTGCAGCGCCGTCACAAGCAGCACTTTGCGCCTTATCTGGATCAGCCGCTGCAATGGTTCGGGCGGCATCTGATCTGGTTGCCGCTGCTGATCGTGACATTCATCGGCTTCATCTATGGCGTGCGCCATGCGGTGTACGCGCTGCTTGGCGGCGTATACACGCATGAACCGTGGCTGTTCGTCATCGGCTACGAGTCGCTGAAGCTGGTGCTGTTCGCCGGGCTGTGGCTGGGGATCATTTTCGGCTTCGACTCCTTCGAGCAATGGCAGGCGCAACGCCGTCATCTGCTCGAGCTGCAGAAATCGCTCGCCGAGGCGCAGCTGTCTCAGCTCAAGGCGCAGTTGCGGCCGCATTTCTTTTTCAACGCGTTGAACACCATCTCGGCGCTCATGCACGTCGATGTGGAGCGTGCCGATCGGATGCTCGCCCGGCTCGGCGATCTGCTTCGCATCAGTTTGCAGATCAACGACCGGGAGATGACGACGCTGCGCGAGGAGATGCGCACGCTGGAGCTGTTTGCGCAGATCATGCAGGAGCGGTTCGCGGATCGCGTCGGTCTCGGTTGGAATATCGATCCAGGCCTGCTCGAGGCGCAGGTGCCGATGCTGCTATTGCAGCCACTGCTGGAGAACGCGTTTAAACATGGCGTTGAGCGGAGTGTTGGAACGGTGAGCATCCAGGTCGCCGCGCGTCGCGAGGAGGATCGCATCGTGCTGGAGATCCGCAACACCGGGTCGGCATTGCCGGCCGAGCATCGCGAAGGCGTCGGACTGCGCAACTGCCGTGAGCGGCTGAAAGTCATTTATGGCAACGAGGCGACGTTGCAGCTGATGACCGACGCCGATGCCGTGCTTGCGAAAGTCACATTGCCGGAGCGACGGGCGTGATTCGCATCCTCATCTCGGACGATGAATCACCCGCGCGGGACAAGCTTCAGCGATGGCTCAGTGAACTGAGTGACATCGAAGTCGTGGCGCGCGCGGAGGATGGTCTGAAAGCCGCGGCTGAGATCGATAGCCTGCGGCCGGATGTGGTGTTTCTGGATATTCAGATGCCCGGCCTCAACGGGCTCGAAGTGGCGGCGCAGCTGGAGCAAGAGACGGCGCCGCTCATCGTATTCGTCACTGCGTACGATGAGCATGCAGTAAAAGCGTTCGATCTGAATGCCGTCGATTACTTGCTCAAGCCGTACGATAAGGAGCGGTTGCTCAAGGCTGTCGCCCGAGTGCGTGATCGCTTGGGTGATCGGCAGTCACGTTCTCCCGCAGTGGCCACGGCGCGCGCTCAGACGGGATCGAGCGAGCGATTGCTCGTGCCAGAAGGTGAACGGCTGCGGCTGATCGATAGTAGCTCCATCGACTGGCTGGAAGCCGACGACAACTACGTTCACGTTCACACGGCGAGCCGCAAGTATCTGTTGCGTCGGACGCTGCAGGATCTGCTGGTGCAGCTGGGCGAGCAGCGCTTCGCGCGCATTCACAAATCGGCGGCGGTAAATATAGCGGTGGTGGCTTCGCTCACGCCCTTGTTCAAAGGGGATTACGAGGTATCGCTCCGCAATGGCGCGGTACTGCGGCTGAGCCGCCGCTACAAGGACGCGCTGTTCGCCCGCATGGGGCGCTGAAATCCCGCTCGCCACACGGCTGTCGCCGGTGGCCACATAGCCGCTGCTCGGCTGCTTCTCGCCCGCCACGATCGTCCCATCGCTGTAGCGTTGGGAGACTGTCATGGAATCGAGCGAGCGTTACGATTTCCTCGACTGGCTGCGGGTCATCGCCATCTTCGTGCTGCTGTTCTTTCACACCGGTATGATTTTCGTCGGCTGGGGCTGGCATGTCATGAACGAGCAGCGCATCGAGTCGCTCGTGATCCCGATGGATATCTCGCATCGCCTGCGCATGCCGCTGTTATTCGTGATCGCCGGCGCCGGCATGTGGTTCGCGCTCCAGCGCCGGACCGGCGCGCAGCTGTTCAAAGAACGAACCGTACGCCTGCTGTTGCCGCTGGTCATCGGCATGTTTCTCGTCGTCCCGCCGCAGATCTTCTACGAGCGTTTGTTTCAAGGACAATGGCACGGCGGCTTCCTGCAATTCTTCTGGGAGCGCACGCTGCAGTTCCGCCCGTATCCGGCGGGCGATTTCAGCTGGCATCACCTCTGGTTCATCGTTTATCTCTACGTGTACGTCCCGCTGCTTCTGCCGCTGATGATCTGGTGGCGAAATCGCGCAGAGAAGCTGCAAGCGGGCGCATGGATGTACGTTATGGCATTGCCACTCGCTATCAACGAAGCAGTGCTAAAGCCGCTGTTTCCGGAAGCGCACACCCTCGTCAACGATTGGTACATCTTCAATCACTATTTGTTGTTGACGGTCTATGGCTATCTGCTCGCGTCCACGCCTGGCAGCTGGCAGTGGTTCGCCGCGCGCCGACACCAGTTCGCCGTGGGTGGCGTGGCTGTGTACGTCATTGCGACGTTGCTGTTTGAGCAAGCTGTCATTCATCGCGATACCCCGGCGGACGCGCTGGTCGCCAACGTATTCACCTGGCTGTGCTTGATGGCGTTCCTGGGTTACGGCTATCGCCATCTGTCATTCTGTAATCCACTGCTGCGTTGGGCGCGCGATGCGAGCTATCCGATTTATATCCTGCATCAGACCCTCATCGTCGCTATCGGCTATTACGCGGTCCAGGCTGCATGGAGCCCGTGGACCAAGTACTGGGTGGTGTTGATCGCGACACTGGTGAGCTGCTGCCTGCTGTATGAGCTGGTCGTGCGACGCTTCGGTTTCACCCGGTTTGTTTTTGGAATGAAACGCCGCCGCGCCGCGGATTCGCAGGCGGTGGTGACCTCGGCGCGAGGCTCGGCCGTGGTTTGATTTGGGCGCGGCGCGGATGCATAGTCGCGGCCAGCTAATAAGGAACTGGCCGTGACTCCATTCGCCCGCGTCGTTGCTATCGCCGCCTTGCCATTATTGATTGCGACGATGCCGTCGCTTGCCGCCGGCCGCACCATGGCCGACGTGCTGGCGGCATCCAAGCCGTCCGACTGGCGGCCGCTCGATCCCAACAACACTCTGTACATGGATCTGGAAAGCGGGCGAGTGGTCATCGAGCTGCAGCCCGACTTCGCACCCAAGCATGCCGCCAATCTGCGCGCGCTGACTCGCGCCAAGTACTTCGACGGCCTGGCGATCACCCGTTCGCAAGACAACTACGTGGTGCAATGGGGCGAGGCGGATGCCAAGAAGCCCATGGGGCAAGCGAAAAAAGCATTGGCGCCGGAGTTCACGCGGCCGGCGGCGGGGCTGAACTTCACCGCGTTGCCGGATCCCGATACCTATGCCGCCCAAACCGGCTTCGTCAATGGTTTCCCCGCGGCCCGCGATTCCGCAACCGGCTCTGCCTGGATGGTTCATTGCTACGGCGTGGTTGGCGCAGGTCGCGACAACGACGTAAACACCGGCAGTGGCGCCGAGTTGTATGTGATCACGGGAAATGCGCCCCGGCAGCTCGATCGAAACATCACGGTGGTCGGTCGCGTGTTGCAGGGCATGGATCTGCTTTCGACCATGCCGCGCGGCAAAGGCGCGATGGGCTTCTACCAGAAGCCGGAAGAGCGCACACCCATTACCCGGATCCGGCTCGCTGCAGACGTACCCGAAGCAGAGCGCACCCGGCTGCAGGTGCTAAGGACGGATACGCAGACGTTCACGGATCTGGTGGAGTCGCGCCGTAACCGGCAGGATGAGTGGTACAAAGTTCCGGCCGGTCGCATCGATGTTTGCAACGTGCCGCTGCCGGTGAGACAGGAGCAACGATAAATGGTCGACGACTTCGATTCCCACCCGCCGCGCCGCTGGTTGAAGCGCCTGGTGATCTGGACCCTGGTGCTGGCCATCGTGCTGGGCAGCGCCTGGACCTGGTTCTCCTTGAACTGGTCGTACTCCGAGGGCGAGCGCGCCGGCGTGCTGCAAAAGTTCTCGCGTAAAGGGTGGATCTGCAAGACCTACGAGGGCGAACTGGCGCTGTATATCGTCGGTGGCGTGGCGCCGCAGATCTGGCATTTCAGCACGCGCGATTCGCAGCTGGCGGCGGAGCTGACCAAGAACGTCGGCCGGGACATGCGGCTGCAGTACTCCGAGCATCGCGGCGTGCCGACCAATTGTTTTGCCGAGACGCCTTACTTCGCGACCGGCTTTACGGTGATCCAACGTTAGGGGAACTGTCATGAGCACCGTCTATGATTTCTCGGCCAACAGCCTCGACGGCAAGCCGGTACAGTTGCGCGATTTCGCCGGCAAGGTGCTGCTGGTGGTGAACACCGCCAGTAAGTGCGGCTTCACGCCGCAGTACGAAGGGCTCGAGGCGCTTTACAAGCAGTATCGCGACAAGGGTCTGGCGGTGCTGGGCTTTCCCTGCAATCAGTTCGGCGCCCAGGAGCCGGGCAGCGCCGACGAAATCGGCAGCTTCTGCCAAAAGAACTATGGCGTGAGCTTCCCCATGTTCGAGAAGATCGACGTGAACGGCGATGCGGCCCACCCGCTGTATCGCTGGCTGAAGAGCAACGCCAAGGGTTTGCTGGGCAGCGAAGCCATCAAGTGGAACTTCACCAAGTTCCTGATCGACCGCAACGGGCAGGTGGTCGACCGCTTCGCGCCCACCACCAAACCCGAGGACCTGAAGTCCAAAGTCGAGGAACTGTTGTAGATGAGCTCGATACGGAGAGTCGCGCCAGGCTGGTTGGCAGCGCTGGCGGTGATCGCGTGGCCGGTCGCATCGCAGGCCGAGGAGAAGCCGCTGTGGGAAGCGGGGCTGGGCGTTGGAGCGATGGCGTTTCCGGACTATCGCGGCTCCGATGAGGTCAACACCTATCCGGTGCCATTGCCGTACTTCGTGTATCGCGGCAAGTTCCTGAAGGCCGATCGCGAAGGTCTGCGCGGCGAGCTGTTCGACAAGCGTTACCTGGAGCTGAGCTTCAGCATGAACGCGACCATTCCCGTGAGCAGCGATGACAACGACGCGCGGCAAGGCATGCCGAATCTGCGGCCGACGCTGGAGTTCGGTCCGTCACTGGACGTGCACCTGTGGCGCTCGTCCGATACCACCATGAAGCTCGACCTGGTGATGCCGCTGCGTGTGCCCATCACATTGGAAAGCTCGCCCAGGACGCTGGGTTGGAATTTCTCGCCGCGCCTGAACCTCGACATCGACAATGTCGGCGGTTACGAGGGCTGGAACTTCGGCGTCGGCGCCGGGCCGCTGTTCGGCGCGGACAAGTATCACGAATATTTCTATTCGGTCGCGCCGCGCTTCGCGACGGCTGAGCGTCGTTCCTACGATGCCCGCGGCGGCTATTCAGGCACGCACTTTATCGCCGCCATCTCCAAGCGCTTTCCCGGCTATTGGGTCGGCGCATACATGCGCTACGACAATCTCCACAATGCGGCGTTCGAAGACAGCCCGCTGGTCCGGCAGCAAAACTATCTGACGGGCGGTATCGGCATCGCCTGGATGATCGGCAAGTCCAAGCGCATGGTCGACGTCGAGAGCGACGAAGTCGCCGACTGAGATGCGCTCACCCTCCGCACAGAGGGTGAGCGACGGACGAAAGCGCTTAGTGAGGACGTTGCGCTGTTTGCGAGTGCTGGCCGCCCGGGCGTGAAATGCCACACAGCGCTTCGCTGGCATCGTCCTGCGTGCTGCCTTCACGGGCCAGATCGCCCAACGACAGGATGCCGACCAGGCGCTTGTCGCGATTCATCACGGGCAAGCGACGCAGGCGCTGGTCGCTCATGTTGCGCGTGACTTCCTCGATATCCTGATCTTCGTAGCAGTACCTGATCTCGTTGGTCATCACCTTGCGAATTTGAGTGTCCGCGCCCCAGCCTTCGGCAACGGCGCGCACGGCGATGTCGCGATCGGTGATCATGCCGACCAGTCGGTCGTTCTCTTGGACCGGCAACGCCCCGATGTCGAGCTCGGCCATCATGTGAGCGGCGTCGCGAAGGGTCTGGTCCGGGCGGACCATGCAAACGTCTCGAGTCATGGCATCGCGAATTTTCATGGCGGTCTCCTCGCGGCGGGTTATTGAGGACCAACTCGTCAGTACCGCTGCGGTTCCGCGCCCGGAAGCGCATGCACTACACTGCGAGCACCGCATTTCACTGCAGTTCGCACGCGCCAGGAAAGTCGCAGATGCCGCTATCCCCCGTCCGCCTCGAAAGTCCCGCCGGATTGTCGGTCGAGCTGTTGGAGAACGGCGCCGTGCGGCGCATGGATCACGGCGACACCATCGTCAATCTGTTTCTCGGCAACGAGTTGGAAGGCGGTGTGGCGAATTTGTATCTGCGACGGCTGAACGCCGACGCGTTGCAGTACATCGAACTGCTCGGGCCGCGCAGCCCGACGCGCTTCCATCGCTCGGGCGAGGGCTGGTCGGGTAGCGGTGAATGGTCCGGTATTCACTACACGGTTCAGCTTCGGCTCGCGGCGGCCGCGCCGGTATGGTTCTGGCAAGTGAGCTTGGAAAATTCTGCAGGCTCGACTCAGCAGATCGATGTGATCTATGCGCAAGATATCGCGCTGTCGCCTTACGGCACCGTGCGGCTGAATGAGTTCTATGTCAGCCAGTACGTCGATCACACGCCGTTGCAGCACCCGAAGCAGGGGCACGTGATTGCCTCTCGGCAGAACCTGTCCGCTGCTGGCCGCAATTCCTGGTGTGTCATCGGCTCGTTGCGCCGGGCGCAGAGCTTTGCGACCGACGCCATGCAAGTGCATGGGCTCGCGACTCGCGGTGGCGAGTCGCCTGTTGGCATCGTGCAGGGCTTGCCCGGTCGACGGCTGCAACAAGAGCACTCGATGGTTGCGATTCAGGACGAGCCACTGGAGATCGAGCCCGGCGAACGCGTCAGCACGGGATTCTTCGGCAGCCTCAGTGCAGATCATCCCGAGGCCACCTCGCTCGACGATCTCGACGCAGTCGATCGAGCGCTCGATTTGCCCGAAGCGGCGTTGTCAGAGCTGGCCGCCTCGAGTGGCGAAGATTCGAACAATGCGACGCTGTTCAGTCAGTCGCCGTTGCTCGAAGCGCTCGATCTGCAGCCCGAGGAACTGAGTCAATTGTTTGGCTCGTCGCGCCGACATGAAGAAGTCGACGAGCGAGGCGCGGTGCTCTCCTTCTTCTATGAGGCGGATCGACACGTCGTGTTGAAGGCCAAAGAACGACGTGTGCAGCGTCCGCATGGACACCTGCTGCGCTCCGGGCGGCATGCCACGCCCGATGAGCTGGCGCTCACGTCGACGGTGTGGATGAACGGCGTGTTTCATTCGATGCTCACGCAAGGCCATGTGAGCTTCAATCGCCTGCTGTCGACGGTGCACAGTTATCTGGGTTTGTTCCGGTCCCACGGTCTGCGCTTGTTCGTGGAATGGGAAGGGCGGTGGCGCTTGCTCGACATGTCGTCGGCGTTCGAGATTCAGCCTGAGGCGTGCCGTTGGATCTACAAGCATGCGGGTGGAGTGATTGAGGTTCATAGCGAGGCACATGCCGAGCATGAGCTGACGCTGCGTGTCGAAGCGTTGTCCGGTGCGGCCGTGCGTTGGTTTGTTTCCAGCCATATCGCACTCAATGGCGATGATGGCAGCGTGTCGGGCGAAGTGCGCTGGCGTCAGGACGGCGATGCAATCGTGATTCAGCCGGCGGAGGGTAGCGACCTTGCTCGCCGCTTCCCCGAAGGGAGCTTCACCATCACGCCGCATGACGGCACGAAGCTGGAGCGCGTCGGTGGCGATGAGTTGTTGTTTCAGGACGGGCGATCGCGCCAGCAGCCGTTTGTTTGCTCGATCGTCGCTGCGAGCAAAGGCTTTGGGTTGACGATTCGCGGCAATCTCGTCGTCGAAAGCAATGATGTGCCGACGCCGAATGGCGAGCAACTGGTCGAATTGCTTGGCATCGAAGCGCCGGCTGGCAGCGCGCTTTCCGGACAGGTCGAGCGTCTCGTCGAGATCCTGCCGTGGTTCAAGCACAACGCACTCGTGCATTACCTGTCGCCGCGCGGTTTGGAGCAATACTCCGGCGGCGGTTGGGGAACGCGCGATGTCACGCAAGGCCCGGTTGAGATGCTGCTGGCCTTGGGTCATTGGTCGCCGATTCGAGATCTGTTGATCCGGGTCATGAAGGCACAGACCTCGGATGGCGACTGGCCGCAGTGGTTCATGTTCTTCGAGCGTGAACGTGACATCCGGGCCGGCGATTCGCACGGCGACATCGTGTTCTGGCCCTTGTTGGCGCTGGCTCAGTACTTGATCGCCTCGGGCGACAGTTCGATCCTCGACGAGCCCGTGCCGTTCTTCTCCTCGGGGCACACGAAGCCCTCGGTGCCGCTGTGGAAACATGTGGAGCGGGCGCTGAAAGTCATCGAGCGTCGGATCGTCGAAGGCACGGCACTCGCGGCCTACGGTCACGGCGATTGGAACGACGCGCTTCAGCCGGCCGATCCGGCGATGCGCGAGCGCATGTGCAGTGCCTGGACAGTCACGCTCCATCATCAGGTGTTGACGACGCTGGCACAGGCACTACGAAGCATAGGTCGTGAGCAGGAAGCGGCGCGCTTCGACACGTGGGCTGCGAACGTCAAACGCGATTTCCAGCAAGTGCTGCTGGTCGACGGTGTGCTCGCGGGCTATGCGCTCTTCGAGGAAGAGGGCAAGGTGAACTATCTGCTCCATCCGCGCGATGCGATCACCGGCGTGAAGTACAGCTCGCTGGCGATGATCCATGCCATTCTGGAGGATCTGTTCGATTCCGAGCAGCTACAACAGCATTTGCGGCTCATCGATCTGAAGCTCAGCGGGCCGGATGGCGTGCGGTTGTTCGATCGGCCGATGAACTATCACGGCGGTCCGCAGCGCTTCTTTCAACGCGCCGAGAGCGCCACGTTCTTCGGTCGCGAAATAGGCTTGATGTATATGCACGCGCATCTGCGCTATGCGCAGGCGCTCGCGAGAGTCGGTGAGACCGATCGGTTCTTCCGCGCGTTGTGCCAGGCCAATCCCATCGGCATTCAAAGCCTCGTGCCGAGCGCGACATTGCGGCAGGCGAATTGCTACTACTCGAGCTCGGACGCGGCATTCGAAGATCGCTATCAAGCCAGCGCCGAGTATGACCGCGTGGCCCGAGGCGCCGTGCCGCTCGATGGCGGTTGGCGCGTGTACTCGAGTGGCGCCGGTATCGGATTGGGTTTGATCGTCCGGCGATTCCTGGGGCTCAGCATCGAGGCGCGCGATATCACGTTGGATCCCGTGATTCCCGTCGCCCTGAATGGGCTGCGAGTGCGGCTGTCACTGTTCGGCAAGCAGGTGACTTTGAGTTATGAGATCGGCGGCGCTGGCCATGGCGTGAGTGCGGTGAGCGTCAATGGACAAGCGCTGGCACTGACGAACGATTCCAATCCCTATCGCAAGGGCGCCGCGCGCATCGAACGTGCTCTGTTCGTCGGCAAGCTCGATCGACCGGACAACACCCTGCAAATCAAGGTAGGCTAGATCGAGCCGGGCGGCGAACACGAATAAATCAGTCGGCCGACGGGCCGGCATCAACCATGAACAAACAGACGAGCGCACTCTCTGGCGATAACACTAGTGGCGTCGGCCGGGGTGGCGGCGTCGGCTGGTTGGAACGCATTTCCCTGCGCTGCTGCGCCTGGTCCGAGCGCTGGATTCCGGATGCCTACGTCTTTGCGGTGCTGGGCGTGATCGTCGTTGCTATCGCCGCCATCGCGCTGGGCTCGCCGGTGACGCAGACGGCCAAGGCGTTTGGCGATGGCTTCTGGAGCCTGATCCCATTCACCATGCAGATGTGCTTCATCATCATCGGCGGATACGTCGTGGCCAGCTCGCCACCCGCCGCCCGATTGATCGACAGGCTCGCTGCGGTCCCTCGTTCAGGGCGGGGCGCGGCGTGTTGGGTGTCGGTCATCAGCATGCTGTTCTCGCTGCTGCACTGGGGCTTGAGCATGATCCTCGGCAGCCTGCTGGTGCGTGCGTTGGCTCGTCGAGAAGATCTCGATATGGATCTGCGCGCCGCCGCCGCTGCGGCTTACTTGGGCATGGGCTCGGTGTGGGCGATGGGATTGTCATCGTCGGCGGCGCAGTTGCAGGCGAATCCCGCGAGCATGCCGCCGGCGCTGGTGCAGATCACCGGCGTCATTCCGTTCACCGAGACGATCTTTCTCTGGCAGTCGATCGCGCTGACGGCCATTCTCATCGCCGTGACCTTGTTGATTGCCTGGCTGACGACGCCGCAAGGGGAAAACGCTCAAACAGCGCGCCGTCTGGGAATCGTCGCGGACGCGCCCAGTATCGAATCGACGGTGAAGGCGACGCGGCCCGGTGAATGGCTCGAGCACAGCCCTTTGCTCAACGTGTTGATCGCCGCCCTGGGTGCAGCCTGGCTCGTGCAAGAGTTCGCGACCAAAGGCGCCGCGCTCGCCATCTCAAGCCTTAATACCTACAACTTTCTGTTTGTGATGCTCGGCCTGCTGCTGTGCTGGCGGCCTCGCGTGTTTCTCGATGCCGTGTCGAAGAGTGTGTCTGGCGTGAGCGGCGTGCTCATCCAGTTTCCGTTCTACGGCGGCATCGCGGCGATTCTCACGTCTGCTGTCGGAAGCGACGGGCAGAGCATCGCGCATCACTTGTCGACTTTTTTTGCCCAAGCGGCGACGCGCGAAACGTTCCCAGTCGTGATGGGAATTTACTCGGCCGTGCTGGGATTCTTCGTACCGTCGGGCGGTGGCAAGTGGATCATCGAAGCGCCGTACGTGATGCAGGCGGCGAACGAGTTGAAAGTGCACCTCGGCTGGGCGGTGCAGGTGTACAACGCAGCCGAGGCGCTGCCGAACCTGATCAATCCGTTCTGGATGTTGCCGCTGCTGGGCATCTTGAAGCTGCGCGCCCGGGACGTCATCGGCTTCACGATGATTCAGTTCATCGTGCACGTCCCGGTGGTGTTGTTGCTGCTCTGGGCATTCGGGCTGACGCTCGATTACAAGCCGCCCGTCATGCCGTGAGCTCGTCTCACTCGAGCAGTGCCGTGCGAATCCTGTCTTGCATGGCTGGCGTCACACCCGCCGTCTTCGCGAGATAGGCCTCGACATCTCCAATCTGTTCGAACGCCGCATGCAGGAACGCGGCGTCGGCGCTGAATAGAACGCGGCGCATGTCTTCCGGCATCGACAACAACGGGCTGTGCGTGTCGGCCACGCCGAGCTGCGCTTCGTGGCGCGAGCGGATGAACTCTTCGAAGTTGCCCGATGTATTGGTCAGCAAATAATCCTGGATCGCCGTTTCCTCCGGCACGCCCAGGGATCGCAGCAACAGTGCCACGGCGATGCCCGTGCGATCCTTGCCTGCCGCGCAGTGGACGATCAGCGGCACATCGCCATTCGCAATCGCGGAGAACATGCCGCCGATGCGCGGGCCCATCCACTCCGGAAGGGCGCGATACAGCGCGATCATCGCATCGAACATTCCCGCCGCATTCTTCGGCCGATCCGCGGCCAGGCCGCGAATCGTCGGTGTCACGATGCCGTCGTCCCAGGACAGCGCATTGATGTTCGCGTGCGGCCAGCGTGTCGGCTCTCGCTCTCGTTCCTCCGCTCGACGCAGATCGCAAATCGCACGCACGTTGAGATTGGTCAGCGGCGCGTGGTCGTCGGGAGTGAAATAGGTGAGCACACCGGTGCGAAACACCTTGCCCCAGCGCGTGTGGGAGCCTTGCTGAGTGCGATAGCCGCCGATGTCGCGAAAGTTACAGCCGCCTTGAAACGAGAGCACGCGTTCGCGCTCGGCGCGAACGGCGGAAGCCGATGAAGTCATGGACACGCCTTGCCTGGGATCGAGCCGCAGTGTCTCATAGACACGGCCACGGTTCGACCCGTAGGCAGGGTTCCGCCCGGCGAATTCGAGCTGATTCAGTGAGCGAACGGCGACGGCGTACCTGCCGGTTCAAGTAGATACGCGTCCGTGGCGTTCGCGCGCACGTGTGACGGATCGCCCGTCTGATCCGGCGGCAGTGGCGCAAATATGCGCCATGACTGAGCGGGATTCAGCATGGCCCAGACCGGGGAGGCGATGCCGGGCCACACGTCTGGAGTATCGCTCGGTCGGCGCTCGCGGATCCCTTCCACCTGCACCTCTTCGATGTCTTCTCGAATAGAGGTGGTCGCTAAAATTCTGTTCAGCTCTTCGGAGGTGTACAGCTGCGTGATCAAGGGCGCTCGCAGATCCAACGGCTTGTGCGGAGGCGCTGTTTTTGCAGCGAAAACCGCTGTATTGGTCGAGTCGGGCGCCGGTTCTTCGGCGAGCCCATTGCCACTAAGCAATGCACCGACGAGGATCATCGAGACCATCGAACCAGATCGATTGAACGTGATCATGGTGCGGCACCGACCAGCGCTGGTG
Source organism: Steroidobacter agaridevorans (assembly GCF_009932555.1). GTDB lineage: Bacteria > Pseudomonadota > Gammaproteobacteria > Steroidobacterales > Steroidobacteraceae > Steroidobacter > Steroidobacter agaridevorans. The sequence goes on along the minus strand of NZ_BLJO01000010.1, from coordinate 40,546 downwards.
ATAGAAACGCCCTTGATCCGCGGCCCTGGCTGCGATTAGTTTGCGCGGCCGAAGCTAAGGACCATGCAAGTTAAGAAGCAGTATGCCCCCTGAAAGTTCCAGCTCCAATACGTCGTCCTCGCACGTGCGCTCGGGCGCTTTATCACACATTCGCGTGCTAGATATGAGCCGCGTACTCGCAGGTCCCTGGTGCGGGCAGATCCTTGCCGACCTCGGCGCGGAAGTGATCAAGATCGAGCGACCGCGCGTCGGCGACGACACGCGCAGCTGGGGGCCTCCCTACTTGAAGGATCGTGACGGCAACGACACTCGCGAATCCGCGTATTTTCTCGGCGCCAATCGCGGCAAGAAGTCGGTGACGCTCGACATCTCCAAGCCCGAAGGCCAGCAGGTGGCCCGCCGGCTCGCCGCTCGCGCCGACGTATTGATCGAGAACTACAAGGCTGGCGATCTCACGCGCTACAACCTCGGTTATGAGCAATTGAAGGCCCTCAATCCCGGCCTCATTTATTGTTCGATCACCGGGTTCGGTCAGACCGGGCCGATGCGTCAGGTGGCCGGCTACGACTTCATCATCCAGGCCATGGGCGGCCTGATGAGCATCACGGGCGAGAAAGACGATCAGCCGGGCGGCGGGCCGCAGAAGGTCGGCGTGGCGGTCGCGGATATCACGACTGGCATGTACTCGACCGTCGCCATCCTCGCCGCCATCGTGCATCGGTCGCTGACCGGGCAAGGTCAGTACATCGACATGGCGTTGCTCGATTCGCAGGTCGCCATGATCGCCAACATGAACATGAATTATCTGGTCGGCGGCAAAGCGCCGAAGCGCATGGGCAACGCGCACGCCAATATCGTGCCGTACCAGGTGTTCGATGCATCCGACGGCCAGTTCGTCGTGGCCGTGGGGAATGACGGACAGTTCGCGAAGTTCTGCGAGGCCGCGGGTCAGGCGTTTCATCGGGATCCACGCTTCCTGCGCAACGACGATCGAGTGCGCAATCGCGAGGTGTTGATTCCATTATTGGCGGCGGTGTTGAAGCAGCGGACCGTGTCGGAATGGATCTCGCTGTTCGAGCCGCTGGGCATTCCGGTGGGCGGCATCAACAACCTGGCGCAGGTGTTCGATCACGCGCAGGTGCGCAGTCGTGAGATGCGGATCGATCTGCCGCATCCGCAGGCCGGCACGGTGCCCATGGTCGCGAACCCGATCAAGATGTCGGAGACACCGCTGCGCTATCAGTCAGCACCGCCGTTGCTCGGGCAGCACACACGGGAAGTGCTGGCGGATGCTGGGTTGACCACAGCCGAGATCGAACAGCTGCAGGCGTCCGGCATCGTCTAAAGCCGTATTAAAAAATCTGCCGCCTCAGTGGGGTCGAGACGGCAGACAAGGGGTGCTTTACTCATACTCCTCGTTGCGATATTCCACTGCGACCTGATGAGTCGCCGGGAACGTGTGGGAGCAATGGGAGACATCGAATTGCCACTTCTCGAGCACGCTGCGCTTGGCGGCGAGGTCGAGCAGCAGGTGACCGCTCGAACGCTCCACGTCGGCGCCGGTGGCGCGTCCATCGGCGTCGAGCGTTACATTGATCAGCACCGTTCCCTTTTGCCCGCGCAATTGCGAGCGCTCGGGAAAGTCGGTGTCGCTGTGGACCACTCGCATGCCGCACGAAGCGGAGATCGCGGTGGTGAGGGGGATCGCAGTCGTCGCGGCCAGGATCGCGAGGCCAGTGGTGAGCATGTTCATTGCCGTCTCCGGAACAGTAGTCGGACGCCGTCGCAGAAGCCCACTCCGCTGGCCATGCGAAGTAGGCTCGTTCTGACAGGCGAACCGTCGCATAGAGAGCTTCGATTGCACTGGCCGGGTGCCCGAGGCTACTGTACGAGACGCTACAGACCTGTCTGTTTGCATGCTACGTACAGGTCTGTAGCGCTGTCAAGCTGAATGAGGAGGCCCATGAGTCCAACTGCAAAACCGCGCGCCGGTAGCGAAGGGGCGGCCGCGCCCACGGAAAGCGTCCGGGACCGGATTCTGAACACGGCCCGCGACCTGTTTTACAAGGAAGGAGCTCGCGCGGTCGGCGTGGACACCGTGGTTGCGCGCTCAGGTGTGGCCAAGACCAGCCTCTACCGCTGGTTCCCCTCCAAGGACGCGCTGATCGTCGCGGTGCTGGAGCAGGAGCAAAAGGATCGCTGGGCCGGATGGGACAAGACGGCTGCGCAGAGCGACCCGGAACCCCGCGCCCGCCTGCGTGCCCATCTCAACGGCATTGTCCGCTTCGTGAGCAGCTCACATTTCCGTGGCTGTCCGTTCATGAATATCACGGTCGAGTTCGCCGACCCTCAACACCCGGCACGGGTGCTCGCGACCGTAGAGATGCAGGAACTGCGTCGGCGCTTGCGTGGGCTCGTCGACAACATCGAAGGCGTGCGCAATCCGGAGGAGCTCACCGAACAATTGCTGTTGCTCGTCGACGGCGCCTTCTCGTCGGCGCAGGCCTTGGGCAAGAGCGGACCGCAGCACTTCCTGGTGGCTACGGCCGACGCGCTGGTCGACGCGCAGCTCAAAAAATAGCGATCACACGGCTTCGTTGCCGTGTGTTTCTCTGAGAAAGAAGGTGCCGACGATCAAGGTCATCACGCACACGATGACCGGGTACCACAGCCCGGAATAAATATTTCCCGTGTACGCGATCATGGCGAACGCGATGCTCGGCAGGAATCCGCCGAACCAGCCGTTGCCGAGGTGATAAGGCAGCGACATGGACGTGTAGCGGATGCGAGCAGGGAACAGCTCGACGAGCCATGCCGCGATCGGGCCGTACGTCATCACGCCCAGCACCGAGAGAATGAACAACAGCAGAAACACCATGCCGTAATTGATGCTGTCCGGATCGGCGCTGGTCGGATAGCCGCCGTCCTTCAGGAGCGCAGACAGCTGTTGTTTGAAGGCCGCGCTGCGCGACGCGAACTCTGCAGCCGGCAACGTTGAGCCATCGAATGCCACGAGCGATTGCTCGCCCACTTTCACGATGGCGACCATTCCTACCGGCGCGGCTTCGTTCGAATAAGGAACGCGAGCGTTGGCCAGCGCCGTCTTCGCGACATCGCATGAACTGGTGAAGCGTGCGCCGCCGACCGGATCGAACTGCAGACTGCATTCGGCTGGGTCCGCCATCACGACGATCGGATGGCTCGCCTGAGCGGTCGCGATCGCGGGATTGGCGTGATCGGTCAGGGCTTTGAAGATAGGAAACATCGTCACGGCCGCGAGCAGGCAACCGAGCATGACCTGCGGCTTGCGGCCGATCTTGTCGGCGACCTTGCCGCTGAGCAGATAGAACGGTGTCGCTGCCGTCAGCGCGGCGGCTACCAGCAGATTCGATGTCGCAGGATCGACCTTGAGGGTCTGCGTAAGAAACAAATTCATGTAGACCAGCGCCACGTAGCCAATGACCGCCTGGCCGGCCATTGCGCCGAGCAGCGCCAGCAACACGAGCTTCAGGTTGCTCCATTGACCGATCGATTCACGCAGCGGCTGCTTGGAGAGCTTGCCCGTGTCGCGCATTTCCTTGAACACCGGCGACTCTTCCAGCTGCACGCGGATGTAGACCGAGATGCACAACAGGATGATCGAGAGCAGGAAGGGAATGCGCCAGCCCCACACTTCGAACTCCGGGCCCATCAGCCAGCGACAGCCGAGAATTACGATCAGCGACAGGATCATGCCCGCGGTCGCGGTGATCTGAATCCAGCTCGTGTAATAGGCGCGTCGGCCCGGCGGCGCGTGCTCGGCGATATAAGTCGCCGCGCCACCGTACTCTCCGCCCACCGCCAGGCCTTGTAACAATCGCAAGGTCACCAGGACGATCGGGGCGGCGATGCCGATAGTTTCGTAGGAGGGCAGCACGCCCACCAGCGCCGTGGCCAGGCCCATCAGCACGATGGTGATCAGGAATGTTTTCTTACGGCCCGACAGATCGCCGAGCCTGCCGAAGATCACTGCCCCAAAAGGCCGGACTGCGAAGCCCGCCGCGAAGGCGAGCAGCGCGAAAATGAATGCGGTCGTCTCGTTGACGCCGGAGAAGAATTGTTTGCTGATGATGGCCGCGAGCGAGCCGTACAAGTAGAAGTCGTACCACTCGAACATCGTGCCCAGCGATGAAGCGACGATGACGCGACGGTGCGCGCGATCGATCCCTGTCGCCGGCACGGCGACGCTCTCCCCCGAGACTGCGACCATTGTTGTGCCCGCCGTTGTCGCCCGCTAACCGGCGGGCGTCCCCAAGTACAGCACAAATGATTTGCGCCCGGCGCGAGCCTGACGGATCTCTACAAATGTCCTTCTGCTGTGCGGATGGCGAGCGTCGCTCAGTCGCCGGCGGACATCTCGGCCTCGAGTTTCTCGCTGGCGGCGAGCCACTCGGTCTCGACGTTGGCGATATCGCGCTTCAGCTGGGTCTGCTTTTGCAGCAGTTCCTGCAGCTTTTGCTTGGAGCTCGGGTTGTAGATGTCGGGCTCGGCCAGCGCGCTTTCGACGGTCGCCCGTTCCTGCTCCAGCTTCGCGAGCTGTTTTTCCAAACGCGCAATGTCGGCCTTGATCGGGCTGAGGCGATTGCGGCGCTCGGCTTCTTCGCGCTTGCGTTGTTTCTTTTGTTCGGCGCTCAGTGCGGCGGCCGTTGTCTCTTCTTCGGCGCCGGTTTCCGCTGCTTCGCGCGTCTGGAACCACTTCGCGTAGTCGTCCAGGTCGCCGTCGAATGGCTGCGCGCGGCCTTGGTCGACCAGGATCAGATCGTCGGCGACGGCTCGTAACAAGTGACGATCGTGCGAAACGAGCACGACCGCGGCTTCGTAGTCTTGCAGCGCCATCGCGAGTGCCTGGCGCATTTCCAGGTCGAGATGGTTGGTGGGCTCGTCGAGCAGCAACAGATTCGGCCGCAAGTAACTGGTCAGCGCCAGCACCAGGCGTGCTTTCTCGCCGCCGGAAAATGGGCCCACCGGCTCGAAGACTCGATCGCCGCTGAATCCGAAGCTGCCCAGGAAGCCGCGCAATTCCTGTTCGGTCGCTCTCGCGGCGGCTTCGCCGCCCAGGCGTTTCAAATGACCGAGCGGCGAATCGTCCACGCTGAGTTGTTCGAGCTGATGCTGGGCGAAGTAACCGATCTTCAGATCGCGCGCTTCGGTGCGCTTGCCATCGAATGCCGCGAGCTCGCCAGCGAGCAGTTTCATCATCGTCGATTTGCCGGCGCCGTTGCGGCCGAGCAGTGCGATCCGGCTGCCGGGGGCGATGGTCATGTTGACGTTTTCCAGCACGACCCGTTCGCCGTAGCCGACCGATTGTTTCTCCAGCGCCAGCAGCGGCCGGGGCAGCTTCTGCGGCGCCAGGAACGTGAACTCGAACTGCGAGTCGACGTGCGCCGGCGCGATCTTCTCCATGCGCTCGAGCGCCTTGACGCGGCTCTGTGCTTGCTTGGCCTTGCTGGCCTTCGCTTTGAAGCGCTCGATGAAGCTCATCATGTGCTTGATCTCGCGCTGCTGCCGCTCGTACATCGACTGCTGTTGCGAGAGCTGCGAGGCGCGCTGCTCTTCGAAGGCGGAGTAGTTGCCGGTGTAGATCTTCGCCGCGCCGTTCTCGATGTGCACGATACGGTCGACGGTGCGATCGAGGAACTCACGATCGTGCGCGATCATCAGCAGCGTGCCTTGGTAATTGCGCAGCCACTGCTCCAGCCAGATGACCGCGTCGAGGTCGAGGTGGTTGGTGGGCTCGTCGAGCAACAGCAGATCGGATCGGCACATCAGGGCCTGCGCGACGTTCAGCCTCACTCGCCAGCCGCCGGAGAAGGCGCTCACTGGACGCGTTTCATCGGCGGCCGAGAAGCCCAGGCCGTGCATCAACTTGCCCGCGCGGCTGCGTGCGTCGTAGCCGCCGAGTGCAGCGTAGCGGGCGTGCAGTTCGCCGAGCTTGGCTCCTGCGTTTTTCTCTTCGGCCTGCGCGATTGCCGCTTCCGTCTCTCGCAGCTCTTCATCGCCATCCATCACAAACTCGATGGCTGGTCGGTCCGTTGCCTCCAGTTCCTGAGCCACATGGGCGACGACGAGCTGCGATGGATACTCGACGCTACCGGCATCAGGTTGAAGTTCGCCCAACACCAGCGCCAGCAAGCTCGACTTGCCGCACCCATTGGCGCCCACGATGCCCACCTTCTCCCCGCGATATACGGTAAAGGACGCATCCGAAATCAACAGGCGCGTACCGCGCCGAAGGGCGAGGGAGGAGAAGGAAAGCACGGCGGGATTGTGGGCGGGTCTGGTCAGCGGGGAAGGATTTGCGCGAATCCTAACTGGTCCGCCGGATTCTGGCTAACGCGAGCGCTTTACCCGGGTACAGGAATCGGACCACCACATAGCCCATGCCCACGATCTGCAGAAAGTTCTCGACGGTGATGAGTGGAATCAACCACTGATACTGGAGGAAGTCCAGCCCGCCGAGACCGATGGCGACCGTGAGTGCGATATGAAAGATGAGAAAGCAGGAAATCCAGGCGATCACCGCGCAGGACCACTGTTGCCTCAACCTGAAGAAGGCTTTCCTGCCGTCGAGCTCGATGCGCTCCCGATCAGCTGCGCAGACGTCCGATTTGAGATCGGGATCGACCTCGTCCTGCCCCCCGATGTCCGCCTTGAGCGCGGACGTGCTAGGCGCCGAACTCACGCCTGAGCCGATTTCGGATGACGGGCATCGAGACCACGAACAAACGCGACAGCTCTTCGATCGAAGCAACGTGCCGGTATTCGTCGAGCATGTCCCTGGGCACGAGGAGGTGAGCTGCGAAGGCATTCGCCTCCTGCTCTTTTTCGTCAATGACCATGAGGCTTTGATCTCGAAGCATGACTCGGTAGTCATTGCTGGCTGCCCATTCTCGATGCAGCAGCCTGTGTCCCAGCTCATGCGCGATGGTGAACGTCTGCCGCTTGGGATATTCGCCCTTCGCGATGTAGATCGCATCGTCCTGGGCATCATAGAAGCCTGAAACATTGGGATGTTTGGGCATGCTCACGAACGAGACTTTCACGCCGAGCTCGCGTGCGATGGTCACTGGATTGACCGGCGGCGCTGAGAAACCGAACTCATCCAATATTCTTTTGGCTTCCCGGACGGCTCCAGCGAAATCCGCGGTGGCGGCTTTTCGCTGCAAGGGGACGACCATGCCGATGTCTTGAGGTCTAGTCATGGCTTGCCTTACTACCCGGAGCGCACTGCGGTATGCAACTTCCCCCGCTGCGACGTGCCGCGCGCCATTCCGCGGTTGAGCGCGCGGATGTTAGAGCGTCGATTCGGACGGGGCGAACGCGCAACAGGCGCTCGAAGGGACTACGACGCGAACAGCTCGCTGACTTTGGTCCGGCCGCTTTCCTGCGTGAGGACCAGCGACAGGAATTCGTCCGAGGTCATGGCGTCGCCGAACAGGCGGCCCTGGCCATAGTGGCAGCCGCGGTTGCGGAGGAAGTTGAACTGTTCTTCGGTCTCGATGCCTTCGGCGACCACGTCCACTTCCAGTGCCTTGCCCATGTCGATGATGGTGCGGACGATGGTGGCGTCGTCGCTGTTGATGGCGGCGTCGCGGACGAAGGATTGGTCGATCTTCAGCGTGCCGATCGGGAACTGTTGCAGGGCCGACAGCGAAGAGTAACCGGTGCCGAAGTCGTCGATGGACAGGTGCAGGCCCATGGCGTACAGCTCGTCGAGCAGCTTGATGGTGCGCTTCGGGTCGACCATCAACGTCGTTTCGGTGATTTCCAGCTCGAAGCAGGTCGGCGAGACTTCGTGACGACGGAACACCGACTTGCAGCGAGTGATGAAGCTTGCCTGGCGCAGCTGTTTCAGCGACAGGTTGATCGAAACGCGGCCGGGGTTTTTGATCTTGTCCTGCCAGCGGTGATAGTCGGCGCAGACGCGGTTCAACACCCACTCGCCGATGCCCAGAATCAAATTCGTCTCTTCGGCCAGCGGAATGAACTGCGATGGCGGAATATCGCCATGCCCCGGCAGGCGCCAGCGCAACAGCGCTTCCGCGCCGATGATGCGACCGTCGCGCAGGTCCACCTTCGGCTGATACACCATGATCAGCTCGTCACGCTCGAGCGCACGACGCAGCTTGCTCTTCAGCATCAAACGTTCGACCGCCGCGGCGTTCATGTCGGGCGAGTAGAACGCGAAGCTGTTGCCGCCGTTCTGTTTGGAGTGATACATCGCCGCGTCGGCGTTGCGGATCAGGTCGATCACGTTCTCGGCGTCCTTCGGACAGAACGCGATGCCGACGCTGGCGGTCAGGAATACTTCCTGCTGATCGACGTAATACGCCTTGCAGACTTCGGCGAGCACCATGCGCGCGAGATTCGCGGCCTGCGTGCGCTCGTCCTCGGTGTCCGCGAAGCCTTCGATGAACAGACCGAACTCATCGCCCGCCAGCCGGCCGACCACGGCTTCACGCGGCAGGATGCGGATCAAACGTTCGCTGAGCACTTCGAGCGTACGGTCGCCGGCGGCGTGACCGAACGTGTCGTTGATCTCTTTGAACCGATCCATGTCCAGATACAGCAGCACGATGCCGCGATCGTTGCGTCGCGCGCGGGCGATCGCCTGCTGCAGCATGTGCTGGAACTGCATGCGGTTCGGCACTTTGGTCAGCGCGTCGTAACGGGCGAGGTAGCGGATGCGACGCTCGGCCCGCTTGCGATCGGTGATGTTACGAACGACGAAGATCGTGCCCTGGAACTGCGGATCGTCGCCGGCGATCGGCGCGCCCGACAGCGACACCGGAATGGTCTGGCCGCTGTGCGTGGCAATCACAGTCTCGCGGGTCTCGACGCCGGCCGCTTCGAGCGAGAAGTTGTCGCGCTCGTTCTCGGCGATCAGGTTGATGAACGGCTGGCCGGCGATCTCTTCTTCGTTGTAGCCGAACAGACGAACCGCCGCGTCGTTGATCTTGCGCACCATGCCGTCCGGCGAGGTCACCAGCACGGCGTCGTTCATGCTGTTGAGGACGATGGTCAGATAGTTCTTGGTGATGGTCGTCTGGCGCAGGTTCTGGCGCATGCGGTCCAGCGCCATCTCCAGCTCGGCGATCTCATCGTTGCTGGTGACTTTGTGCGGACGGGTGTAATCGCCTTCGCCGATGCGCTCGGCCGAGCGGATCAGCTCGACGATCGGACGCTCCAGGCGCTGCGCCAGCATCCATGCGACCAGCGTCAGCAGGCCGGTGATGAGCACGCCCACGCCGGCGACGATCCAGATGCGGCGTTCGAAGTCGCGCTGTTGAACACGCTCCAGTTGCGACTTCAATGCGAGCGCAGTGTCGGCGAGGCCGGGCCGGCCCACGATGATCTCCAGGGTGCCGAGCGACTCGACGCCGCCGAGGCCGCGCCGGATGGTGCGCTTGTCCTGATCGGTGATGTGCTGGGTCCACTGATCTTGCCGAATCGTCTCGTAGATCACCGAGCCGTCGGGCGCCACGACGCGCGCCGAAATCGAATAAGGATTGTTCAGCAGCGAGGTGACGATTTTTTCCAGGGTGCGCTGGTCATGGTCGAGCAGCGCTGTTTCCAGGGCCTGGGCGCCCGCGGCGGCCATGTCGCTCGCCAGCAGGTCCAGCCGCTGTGCTTCGGCATTGAGCAGCGAGCGCTCGCCCTGCCGGACCAGCACATCGCTCGACTTGCGATAGTCGAGGTATTCCAGCAGGAACAGGGTTGCGGCAATGGCAACGCCCGCCGCGATGGCGACGGAGAGCAACCTGATTTTGAGGCCCCGCGATCTCAACCCATACTCCGCAACTTACTTGCTTGTGCTGCCGAAGGTGCCTCGGCTTCGGCACGCTGGCACTACCGCTTCGTTCCGGCATGATACTCGGGTTTTTCGCGCTGGCGAGACACCTGGTTTACTTGTCGGTTTTTTTAACATACCAAACGATTAGAATGTTAAAAAACGCGGCAAAAGCCGCCTTTTTTCAGTCACTTTTCGGCCTAGGACGCAGATTGTAATGAACGAGCTCGAGCTCACCGGACAGGCGCGCAGTCATGTCGTGGAATTGAGTGACCCGCGCTGCATGCTTCACTATGAAGCAGTGGCATCCTTTCTCGCGATGAGAGACGCCGCGCGCGACGCCGGCATCGATCTCACGCCACGCTCAAGTTTCCGGGATTTCCAGGCCCAGCTCGGCATCTGGAATCGCAAGTGGAGCGGCGAGCGGCCGATCTACGATCGGCAGGGCGCATTGCTCGATCGCAAGCAGCTGCCGGATTCGGCGGCGGTCGACGCGATTCTGTGCTGGTCGGCGATTCCGGGCGGCAGCCGGCATCACTGGGGCAGCGATGTGGATGTCATCGACGCCGCCGCAGTACCGCCCGGTTACACGGTCGAGTTGTTGCCTGCCGAATACGCACCGGAGGGAATATTCGGGCGGTTGTCGCAATGGCTCGACGCCAATATGCGACGTTTCGGATTTTATCGGCCGTACCGCACCGACCGCGGTGGCGTGAGTCCGGAGCCCTGGCATTTGAGCTACGCGCCGATTTCACAACCGGCGCTGGAGTCGCTCAGCCTGTCGACCCTGCGGCGAGTACTGGAGGCCAGCAACATCGAAGGCAAGCCGCACGTGCTGGCGCGCCTGCCCGAAATCTACACGCGCTTCCTGCTCGCGGTGGACACTCCGAGCTGATCAGTCGGTTTGGGGTTGCCGCTGCGTGAAGTCCCTGACTCGATCGAGGAAACGCAGCGGCATCCAGCGTTTCATCCGCCACATCGTGCGCGCCGCTTTGGGTAGCACAATGTAGGTCCGGCCGTCGGCGGATGCTGTCAGCAAATCCTGCGCGGCCTGCTCGACCGGATATTCCGATCTCTGCGTTGCCTTGTTCGCAAGCAGGCGTGCGTGCGCCGGGCCGCGAAATGTTTCCAATAGCGAAGAACGAAAGAACGTCGGCATCACCACCGACACCTGGGTGCCGACTGGCCGCAGTTCGTTTACCAACGTTTCGCTGATCGAGACGACCGCGGCCTTGGTGGCGTTGTACGAGATCATGCCCGGCGCCGATGCAAACGCCGCCGCGCTCGCGACATTGATCAGCAAGCCGCTGCCATTGCGTTGCAGGTGAGGAATGGCGGCGCGCGAACCGTGCACGACGCCCATGACGTTGATGTCGATGATCCAGCGCCAGTCTTCCAGCGACACTTCCATCATCGAGCCGCCGCCCGCGACGCCGGCGTTGTTGATCATCACGTCCAGGCCGTCGTGAGTCGCGGCGAACGAATTCACCGCAACCGTGAGCTCGTCCGCCTGCGTGACGTCGCCTGGATAGGCGACCACCTTCACGCCGGCTTCGGCGAATTGCGCTTCGACGGTGGTGAGGCGCTCCAGATTGCGATCGAACAGCCCGAGCGTCCAGCCGTCGGCGGCCAACGCCTTGGCCACTTCGAGGCCCAGCCCACTGCCAGCGCCGGTAATGAACACGCGCTTATGTGGAAACCGGGCATTCAGTCGGGTGAACCGTGCACTCATCGGCGCAGTATGAATGGCTTAAACGAAGAAAGCGCGAACCGACCACGCACCCCAGGCAGCTGCCGCCATCAGAACCAACCCGGGGGTCAGCTCATAGGCGTAGCGTCGATCGCCCAGCGAGAATGCGACGGCCGTCTTGCTCAGGATGTTGGTCGAGAAGCCGACCAGCACAGCGAGGGCCGCGAACTCCGCGTGCGTCCGTCCGCTCGCTGCCAGCGATGCTGACGAAATCGCGGGCGCATGGGCATCGGTAAAACCGGCGACGCCGGCTGCGATCAGCAAGCCTCGGTCGCCGAGCCATTGAGTCAGCAGCGCCGAGATCAGCAGCGTGAGTCCGACCACCAGCACGAAGACGATGGCGGTCTTGGGCTCGAAAGGGCGGCCTTTCGGCGCATCCCCAGGTCCCGACTTCTCGCGGAAACTGCGCAGCGCGAAGATGCCAGCATAAGTAACAGCCGCGATTCCTGACGCGATCAGCGAAGGCGTGAGCATCAACAGCGTCGGCATGCTCACCAGGCCCACGACGATGGCGAGCTGAATCACGGTTGCAACCGACGAAGCAGCGGCGCCAGCGACCGCGCCTTTGTGCAATTCCGGCTGACTCTGGGTGCGTGCGCCCATGGCGCCGATCGTGGCGGTGCTCGATACGAAGCCCGACAGCAATCCCGCGATCGCCAGTCCGGTCTTGGCGCCGAAGGCGCGCAACGCGACGTAACCAAGCGCGTTGATCGCCATGACCAGCACCGCGAGCATCCACAGCTTTCGCGGCTGAACGACGCCCCACGGATCGATCGGCTCAGTCGGCGTGAGCGGCAGGATGACCAGCGCCGCGGCGGCGAGCAGCAGGCCGTCGCGGACCTCGTCATCGGTCAGAACGTTTTTGACCCAGTTGTGTGCGTAGCTGCGGAAGGCGAGCAGGATGGCGACGATCACCGCCAACGCGGCGCCGAGTCGCGGGTCGCGAACCGCCAGGCCACCGAGCAGGAATGTAACGACCATCGCGATCTCGGTGGTGAGCCCGGGATCGGTATCGCGAGTACGTATGTAACCGACCGCGATCAGCAGGCCGACGATGGCGCCGGTGGCGATGAAGACATAAACGCCGCCGATCCACAGACCGAGTGCGCCGGCGAGCGCGATGAGGGTGAAGGTGCGAAGGCCGGCGACGGCGCGATTCGGGCCGGTGCCCTTACTGCGTTCGCGCTCGATGCCGATCAGGAAGCCGACGGCGAGTGCGACGCCGAGATTGAGCCAGCTGGGTTCGGGAGTGTCGGGCATCCCGCCATGTTAGCCGGCGCCCGGCTCAGCCGCTCTTCCACACCTGTTTGAGGTGGCCGATGACCAGCGAGCGGATGTTCTGCACCGGGTTGCGCTCCCAGGTGAAGCACGGCGGATCGCGACGGAGCATGGGCCAGCGGCCGGTGCGCAGCACCTCGCTGAGATAGCTCAGGTTGGCCTCGATCGCTTCCATATACGGGTTGCGGCCGTTGAACAGCGCTTCCAGATAGCTGTACGCGCTGCCGAACTCGCCATCCAGGCGGGAGCGCCGCACGTCCTCGATGAAGCCGGGCGTCTGTCGCAGCACATCCAGGCCGGAGCTGTACTTCACCTGAGTCTTGCCGCTCGAGTCGCTGGGCATGGCGATGCCGCCCAGCACGAATTCGGGATAGAGCCGGTCGCGGCATTTTTCCAGGTAGCAGCGATCCGACATCTGGGCGATCAGGTCGCCGGTGCCGATCAGGTGGCCGAGCTTGCGGTCGCGCGGGTCGTCCAGGCGGATCTGGTCGAACTGCACTTCGTAACCGGTGAAGTGCACGATCTTGGTCGCCACCGGCACCCATTCGGCCATGCCGATGGTGGGCAGGTAACGGCCGATGAACTGGGCGCTGCGGCTGACGTGGCTGAGCGTGAACTCGGCGCCGTTGCGATGAGTCTGGTCGTCGGTCTGACGGATGTAACCGGCGTCATGAAACAACGCGGTGACCACGCCGAGGATGGCGCGCTCCGGTCCGAGACGTTCATCGGCCAGGTGGGTGCGATCGTAACTGACGATCAGGCGGGCGACGGCGAGCGTGCCGTCGAGCGAGTGCTGCAGATCGTGATAAACGGTGTCGCAGCCGTAGTAGCCGGGAAACTGGCCGTTGAACAGGCGCTCGAAATCCCGGAACGCCGTGTCCACCCGATCGAGCGGGTAGTGCGGCCAGCTCTGTCGAAACAAATCGACCACAGCCCGCCGGACCGCGTCGGGTGAGCTCACCTGCACGGTATTGGTGACATCGAAATCGCTGCGCCGATACTGCATTTCTAGCGGGGAGACTCGTTGGGGAAATGACCAACGATGCCGCGAGTCTAGTCCGCTTTCGGCGTTTGTCCATGTCGGAAAAATTGTCAGGGATTGGCGTCACTAACTGCGGCGAAGCGGCTTTTTCAGCGGATTCAGCCAGACTTTTTGCCGCGGTGTCGGGCACCGGACGATGCAGCATCGCGCACGACTTGTGATCTATGTGACAAGCATCACACAAATCCGCGAGCCAGAAAGTCGCCTGAACACGTCTATGCGCAAACCGTTTTGTTAAGCCGCTTCCTGGGCGCGCTTGATATCGGCAATGCCCGCTTCGATCATCGCCGTGACCTGCGGTTCCAGTTCGTTGGGCAGCAGGTCGGAGAGCCAGGTGAATTGGCAGCTGCCGTCGTTCAGCGGCGTGACCTGCGCGGCGCCGTTGTAGTGAACGAACGGCTCGTCGACGATGGCCCAGCAGACGCGTCGCGCGGCGTCATCGACGCTCACGATCAACTCGCGCGCCTGGCGTCCGTTGGCGAATGTCACCAAACGGACGTCTTGGGCTTCCATCTTGGTGTCGCTCACGAAGCCGGGACACAGCCGCGTATGCAGTGCACCCACGTCACGCATCGCGTCCCACACTTTTTCTGCCGACGCCTGGATATGAACTTCACGACGGATGCTGGCCATGACTGCTCTCCTCGAGGAACGAGCAGTCAGCTTAGGCCCGGCCGGCCGGCTGCGCTGTCAGAATCTTATGCTAGTCGCGCGGCAGCGTCGGATAGCGCGTGTGCCAGAAACGTTCGTAATAGATCGGCGCGATGGACGCGAAGCCCGCCTCGTAAGCGAGCGTGACCTTGTCGCCGCCGATCAGCTGCACTTCGGCGACTTCGATCTGCACCCGGCCTTCCTGTTTGAAGTCGCCCCAGATGCACTTGCGAACGTGCAGCGGCGAAAACTCGAAGCGCGTGCCGCGATAGATGCCGAACACCCGGGTCGTGGTCATGACGTACCAACGCTGACCGTCGATGAAACAACTCACCACGCACAGCTCGCCCGGATTCAACTGAATCACTCGCGCCAGTGCATCGTGCACCACGCCGAGCTGAGTGAAGCTCCAGTCCGATTGCTTCAGGTGACTGCGGATGTACTGCAGAACTGCGGCTTGGATGACTGAGTGCGGCCAATCGCTCATAAGCAAGCTGTTTCCGTGCGCCACGTCCGTGTTAGCTGAAATTCGGGGGCAGGCATCATATCGCCCGATCATGTGGCTGTATATAGAGACAGGGATGACAGCATCGGCTCGAGCGTGGCGCGCAGGGTGGGCAAATTCTGGAAATGAATACCGTGCATGCCGGCGGATATCGCACCTTGTATGAATTGGTCATCGTCGTCGACGAATACTGCTTGCCGGGCAGGCACTCTGCAATGTTCGAGCAAGCGCGTGAACACCAGTGGGTCGGGCTTGCGAGCGCCGAACTCATAACTGGCGTGCAGGTTTACAGACCGGCAAAAGTCGCGCCTTTTGTCGGGCGTGTCGAAAGGGCCTCGGCCGCTTTCGACCAGAGAACGAGCGAACACGCCGCAAACTTCGGGCACGAGCTCCGGCAACGCTTCGTGTAACAACGCGCCGTTGTTGGTGAGCAAGGCCAGCCGCACGCGCTCGCTGAGCGACCGGGCATAGTCCACCATGTCGGGCCGCAGTCGCATGGCGGAGCGACGCGCGGCGACCCATTGTTCGCGCGACAGCCGATAACCGAGCCGATCGTTGAACGCAGCGAGATACGCGTCACCCGTGCGATATGCGCCGGCTTCGGCCTCGCGCTCGAAATCCGATCCCCAGATCGCGGCGTGAATATCCGCGCCGGGCCTGCCGGTGAGACGCTCCAAAAACTGCAGGCGCAGCTGCGGCTCGAAGTCGATCATCACGCCGTCGAAATCGAATACCACCAGGCGGATGTCATGACTCATGGCTTGGCCTGGAACTCCGGATCCGACAGCTTCACTTCGGTGAGCGGGCCGTATTTACGCAGTCCATCGCGAATGGCTTCTGCTTTGCCGATCACGACCAGCACCAGTTGCTGGCTCGTCGGGATCACTTCGTCGATGGCGCGCTTGGCGTCTTCGAGCGACACGGCCGCGAGCTTGTTGCCGTAGTCGTCGATGTAACTGCGGTCGAGCCCATAGAACTCCAGCGTCGCGAGCTGATAAGCCCACTGCGAGGCGGTTTCCAGGGCGAGCGGATATTGGCCGAGCACGTAGCTCTTCGCGGACTCGAGCTGCGCGGCGTCGATGGATCCGCTATGCAACTTGTCGAGCGTGGCGAGCGCGAGATCGATGGCTTCGATGGTTTTCTCGGTGCGCGTGAACGAACCGAGCTCCCAGCTGCCGCCCTGAGTCATGCGATCGAAACTGGAGTTCGCGCCGTAGCTCAAGCCGCTGCGAATGCGCAGCTCGGTGTTGAGCATCGAGGTGAAGCGTCCGCCGAACAGCGTGTTGACGATGTCGAGCGAAGCGCGCCGCGGATCGCTTCTGGCGACGCCGACATCGCCGCACCAGAAATACGACTGCACGGCGTCTGGCGCATCGATCAGCAGAACGCGACGCGCAGTGACCTCGGCTTGCTTGCCCACAACCGGCAGAGGCTTGCCAGCTTTGCGCCAGTTGGCGAAAGCACGCGATAACAAACTCTTCAGCTGCGCCGTCTTGAAGTCACCGGCGACCGCGATGATGACGCGATCGGCGCCGACGTTGTCTTCATAGTACTGCTTGATATCGGCGTGTTTGATCGCCGCGAGGCTCGCTTCGCTGCCCCCGACCGAACGGCCATAGGGATGCGCGCCAAACAAGCTGGCCGCGCCGTAGATGGGCGTGAGCGCCGAGCGATCCGAGTCTTTCGCGGCGCGAATGAATTCGATGGATCGGTCGCGCAGTGTTTCGAACTGCGCTTGCTCCAAGCGCGGACGCTGCAACACATCGGCCAGCAACTCGACCATCAGTTTCTGATCGCGCGCCAGAAACGATCCACCCACCGAGATGCTCTCAGTGCTCGCGCCGGTCTCGATCGAGCCGCCGACCGACGCGACCGTTTCGGCGAAGGTGTTCGCATCGCGATTGCCCGCGCCCTTCTCGAGCAGGCTGGCGAGCAGACTGGCGGTGCCGAGGCGATCTGTCGGGTCGCTCAGCGCGCCGCCGCGAATCACCACCGAGAATGAGATCAGCGGCACATCGTGACGCTCCATCAACAGCAGTGTGGCGCCGTTATCGAGCTTCACTTTCTCGAAGTTGGGTGTCTTCACGGCGCTGGCCGCGAACACGGCGGGCGCGGTGAGTGAGCAAACAGTCGCGGCGATGACGACGAATCGACGGAGGCGGTTCATTTCGCACCTCCCGACTGCGTCTGCGCTTCGTCCGGGGGCGGCGGCGATTTCAATACGCCCACCGTGCGGTTGGTCGAGCGCAGCAACTCTGCGGCGAGCTTCTGAACGTCCTGCTGGGTGACTGCTTCATAAGCGCGCGGCTCATCGAACAGCTTCTTGTGACCGCCTTGAAGAACTTCGAAGCTGCCGAGCGCCTGCGCTTTGCCATCGATGGTGGCGAGGCCGCGCCAGAAATCTGCGAGTGCCTGGCTGCGAGCGCGAGCCAGCTCGTCCTTGGTGACGCCTTCCTCGATCACTCGCTCGACCTGTCGAGTGAACTCTGCCTCGGCCTGCCTGGCATCGCCTTCGGCCGGCAGCGACAGGAAGAACCACACCAGGCCGGGATCGAAGCCTGCGGTGAAATAACTGTCTGCCGAGATCGCCAGCTTCTGCTCCTCCACCAGCGTGCGATGCAGACGCGACGCATCGCCATCAGTCAGTACGCGCGTGAGCAAATCCAAAGCGGGCCGTCGCGGATCTGCGCCCGAAATGCCGTGATACGCGACCTGGACGAGCGGTGTCTGCGCATCGGCATTCACCGCGACGCGTCGCTCGCCGAGCTGTTCCGGCTCCTCGGTCTTCACCGGTCGCGGCGGCTCCTGTTTGGGAATGGGCTCGAAATATTTGCGGGCCAGTGCGATTGCCTGGTCCGGCTCGACGTCGCCGACCAGCACCAGCGTGCAGTTATTCGGCGCGTAGTAGGTGGAGAAGAATTTTTTCAGATCGTCGATGGTCCACGACAGGATGTCCGAGGGCCAGCCGATGGTGGGGATGCCGTAGGGATGCGCGACGAACGCGGTCGCCTGCACTTGCTCCTGCAGCCGGCCTTGATGGCTGTCGTCGACTCGCAAGCGCCGCTCGGAATGCACCACATTGCGCTCGCTCTCGACCACCTTGGGATCGAACGAGAGATTCTGCAGACGATCCGCTTCCAGCTGGAATACGGTTTCCAGCGCCGAGCGCGGGAACCAGTCCTGATAGACGGTCACGTCGTCGCTGGTGAACGCGTTGTTACGCGCGCCGTTGGCTTCGAGTATCTGGTCGAACTCGCCGGGCGCGCGCGTGCTCGTGCCGTTGAACATCATGTGCTCGAAGAAATGCGCCAGGCCGGTGATGCCGGGCGCTTCGTTGCGGCTGCCGACGTGCACCCAGTTGTAGAGCGC
Organism: Steroidobacter agaridevorans; assembly: GCF_009932555.1. Classification (GTDB taxonomy): domain Bacteria; phylum Pseudomonadota; class Gammaproteobacteria; order Steroidobacterales; family Steroidobacteraceae; genus Steroidobacter; species Steroidobacter agaridevorans. The sequence goes on along the minus strand of NZ_BLJO01000010.1, from coordinate 22,122 downwards.
GACATTGGGGATGTCGTGGTCCGGCCAGACGATGATCTGCATGCCATTGGCCAGGGTCGCGGTCCGGACTTCGTTCGCGCCCGGCACCTGCGCAAAGGCTGCCGGCGCGACCAGCGCCAGCCCCAACAACAGTGATCGGATCATGAAAGCTCCTGCAGAGGAGCCGGCATGATAGCGGTGTCGGGATGGGTAGGGAGCCGCGTGACATGGGCAAAAAAAGCGCCGCCAGCGGGGAAGAACGCGTGGCGGCGTGAATTCGAACTCAAGGGCTCGCTCCCGAGCTTGCTTGGAGGTTCAGCGCATAAATGCCAGCTGCTCAGTGCAACCGCTGTGCCAGTGCCTGTAAAAATTCCAGGGTGGACAGGCGGTGCGCGGAATCAGTCACTTATAAAGGCTGGTATGACGGTCGGGCAGGCGTTCGGGCTGACACGAAGTGTCAGCTTCGGACCGCTTCGGTGACTTGGGTCACGGACTGACGCCATTCACCGACTGCACCCTGCATGACTACTGCGCGACCAACGGTCGATAATCCGCGCTCGCTTGTTTGGAGATGTTCATGGCCGATACCCCCCGCCGCCGTCTTGCCGATCGTGTGTCCAGCAGCCCGACGTTCGTCGGCTCGGGCTCACGGTTCACGGGTGACCTCGAATGCGCCGGCGACCTGGTGGTCGGCGGCACTGTGATCGGCGACGGCGATGTGCACGGGGCGCTGACGTTGTCCGACGGCAGTCGCTGGGAAGGCGAGCTTCGCGCTGGCAATGCGGTCATCGCGGGCGAGGTCGTCGGCTCGGTCTCGGTTGCCGAGAAGCTGGAGCTGCGCGCGACGGCTCGCATCAAGGGCTCGCTGAAGGCGCGCTCCATCGCGGTCGCCAAGGGCGCCATCATCGAAGGCGATATGGCTGTCACCAGCGGCACGCCGGTCGTGCACTTCGAAGAGAAGCGCGGCGAGAAATAACTCGCCGGAAGACTCACCCCCTGGAGAGGCCTGACTGCCTACTGGCAGCTCGACAGGCTGTCGATCCACTGCGAGATCAGCGACACGCCGGCCGTATCCGGCGTGAGCGATGCCAGTGGCGGCATCGCCGATGAATCCCGGCGGTTCATGCGATTCACCACCAGCGAGTTGGCCGAGCTGCCGGGCGCGATCACGCGCGCGTCCGAACCCAATCCAAGGTCGCCGCGCTGAGGCACGGTGTTGCACGCATTGGTCGCGGTCAACGAAGTCGTGTATCGAAAGTCGAGATTGGTCGAGGTCACACCGCCCGGCCGGTGACACTGCGAACAGTTCGTATGCAGGTAAGCCCGAGCGCGGTCGTTGAGCGTTCCGGTCGTGCCGTATGGGTCTGGCAGCGAGGGCTGCGTCGATGCGTCGGCAATCGCTGGCGTCAGCAGGCCGATGTGGTTCAGTGTCGTGAGCTCGTTCGCCGAGCGATTGGTCTGCGGATAGGTGAACGAGCGATTGAGCTGCGCCGTCTCCAATCCCAACGAGCGTCCCGCGGCTTGCGTGTGACACTCGAGACATTCCCCCTCGCTTGGGAATCTCCAACTCCGGCCGCCACCGAGATCGCGCGTCGCGCCGCCTTCCAACAACGTGGCCTGCGTTTGCTCGGCATTCCATTCGTAGCTGAAGCCGCCCCACACACCGTCGGGATGACGCATGAACAAGCGCGTTTCAACCAGCTGCGTACCGATGCGGAAGTTCTTCATCAGCACCGTGCCGGCCGGGAAGCTCCAATCGCCGTCCGTGCCCACGCCGATGCCCTGGCCCTCGGGCAGCGCGATCCAGCGGTCCTTCTCCGCGCCATCCGACCAGAAGGGCGCATTGATTGCGTAAGGAATCAGGCCCGAGGCGGGCTGCTTGGGATCGGTCGAGCTGACGCAGCCGGTTTCGCTCAACTGTCGAGGCGCAGTGTTGGCGCCGACGACCGACTCGAAGTTGATCCGTTGCAAAGTGCCCCGGTAGTCGACCACATACAGCTCGCCGTCATTGCCCTGCGCGAACGAAGAAATATTCAATTCGGTATCGAGCAGTTCCGTCGGCTCGCGCGGTTGTGCAGCACTCTCGGCAAGCCAGGCCCAGATGCGGCCGGAGTCGAAGTCGCCGAACAGATATCGTCCCAGCAGGCTGCTGTTCTGCGCGCCACGATAAACATAGCCGCCGGTGATCGAGTTGCCGAGCGTATGGTTGTATTCGGCGGCGGGATCGATCAGCGTGCTGCCGGTGCAACCTGGCGTGCCGTCGGTGTTGTAATCATGCGCGCCTTCGCGGCAACGCCAACCGTAGTTGCCGCCGAGTGTGACCTGATCGACTTCTTCCCAAATGCCCTGGCCGACGTCGCCCACCCACAGATCGCCATTCTCGCGATCGAAACTCCAGCGCCACGGATTGCGGAAGCCATAGGCATAGATCTCCGGGCATTCGCCGCTGGTGCGTCCGCCGGCCGGACACAGCGCATTGCCGAAGTATGGATTGGTCGATGGGATGGCGTACTGCGCGACGTTCGTCACGTCGATACGTAACATCTTGCCGAGCATCGTCGTGAGTCTTTGGCCGTTGCCGCGGTCCCCATGCGTATCGCCGCCGCCACCGCCATCGCCCATGCCGATATACAAATAGCCATCGGGGCCGAAGGCGATGTTGCCGCCGTTATGATTCTCGTCGGGCTGATTGATGGTGAGCACGATGGATTCGGTGGCGGGATTCAGTGTCGCGCCGCCATCGCTGCTGGTGAACGCCGAGATGCGCGACACCAGCGGATCGCCATGCGTGTATGACAGGAAGACGCGATTATCGGTCGGATAGTTGGGATGGAACGCCATGCCCAGCAAGCCCATCTCGCCGCCGTCGCGCACCCGGTCACTGATATCGATGAACGTGCTCGAGCTCGTCGGAGTCGTGCCGCTGAACTGCATGACGATGCCGTCTTGCTGAACGACGAACCAGCGTGCGCTGTCGTTCGGAGCCTGCAGCAGAGCCACCGGCATGTTGAACGACAGGCTGGTGAATCGACTCAAGGAAATATCGCTGCCTGCAACGGGTCGAGGCCATGCAATACAAGTAGCATTCGCGGGGCGCGCATCGAGGCCCGAACTGCCGTTGGCGGGCGGGGGCGTCGTCGGAGGAGGCTCCTGGCCGGCAGGCTGCTGTTGAGTTCCAGAGCCGCCGCCGCAAGCCTGCAGCCCAGCGAGCAGCAAACCGGTCAGCGCTAATCGTGCCAGCCGTCCATTCATGAGGAAGGAACCTGTCATGAGGAAGGAACCTGTGTGAATGCGCCAGGAAAATAGCCAGTTCGAGCCAGACTCTCAACGCCTGACGGGTCAATGCGGGTCCGCGGCATCTACCATGTCCCATGCTGCGGTTAAGATAGCGCCCGAATCACTGGAGCCGCGTGCCCGGATGAGTGCCAGCAGACTGTTGTCGCCTTTGCCGGATTTGATCGCTCAACGTGGCAACGCCGAGGAGTATCCCGAAAATACCCTGCCGGCGCTGCGCTCGGCGTTGGACCTTGGGGCACGCCACGTTGCCTTCGACGTTCAGCTCAGCGCCGATCGACAGCCCGTGCTGCTGAACGACGCGAACCTCAAGCGCATGACCGGCCTGGACCGCAGTGCATTGGCCATGACCTGGCCGCAGCTGGCCGAAGTTTCGGTGAGCGAGCCGGATCGGTTTCAGCAGAAGTACACCGATATCGGCGTGCCGACCCTGGCGCAAGCGGTGAGCCTGATCGGCACCCATCCCGCCGTGACTGCTTTCGTCGAGATCAAGCGCGCGAGCCTGCGCGTGTTCGGTGCGGACGTGGTCGTTAGAAAGATCTGCGAAGTGCTCAAACCGGTCGTGCGCCAGTGCGTGCTGGTGTCGCGGGACCTCGCGGCCGTGCATCACGTGCGACAGATTTCGTCCTATCGCGTCGGCTGGATCTTGTCGGAGTATTCCAACCTGTCGGCATTGAAGAGCGAAGCGCTCGTGCCGGATTATTTGTTATGCGATCAGGAGTTGCTCACCGACACCAGCGCACAGCTCTGGCGCGGGCCATGGCGATGGGCGATTCTCAATGTGAGCTCTCGCGAAGCCGCGGCGCAACTGGCGGCGCGTGGTGCGAGGCTGGTCGCGACCACGGCTTACCGAAAGGTGCTGCGGGAGTTCAAAAGCAACGCGCCTTAGGCAGCGTTGCGTCTCTCCACGACCGCCGTCTCGCGGAACATGATGTTCGCGATCTGACGATCCGCCCAGCTGGCGCCGTTGAAGGTATCCATGAAGCCGCAGTGGCCGCCGTTGGGGATGCTGGTCACATGCAGGTTCGGCGAGCGCGCCAGGTTCTCCAGGTCGTGCGCCGGGATGATGGGATCGTCGAGCGAAATCAGAATGTGACTGGGCACTTCCAGGTGCGCGAGTGCGTCGCCAGTGATCGCGTAGCCGTTGAGATACGCGTCCAGGTCGGAGAATTCGCCGAAGTTGCGCACCAGCAGCTCGGTCATGGAGCGAATGCTCCGCTGCGCGAGGATCTGGCTGAAGTCGTAGCGCTTCGGGAAGCACTGCTGCTTCCGGCGCAGCGAGCGCTTCCACTTGTTGATGAAATATTGCTGATAGATGAACCAGCCGCTCTCCAGCACTTCCATCGTGCTATGCGGCCTGAGCACCGGGCACACCGCTGCCGCGCGTTCCAGCTCGATACCGGCCTGCGGCGCCTTGGCCGCGACGCGCAGCGCGAAATTCCCGCCCAGGGAGAAGCCGGCGATCGTAATGCGTTTGTCAGGCATGGAGCGCTGAATGCTGCGCACCGCGCCGACCACTTCATCGAGCCGGCACGAATGGAAGATGTCTTCGTTCAGATGATGGCTCGGGCCGTGATCGCGGAAGTTGAGCCGGAAGATGTCACAGCCTTGATTGAACAGATGGCTGCCGAGCGACAGCACGTACACCGAATCGGAGCTGCCTTCCCAGCCGTGCAACAGGATCGCGAGATCGCGTGACGGGGGCCTGCCGGCGGCGGCCTGGCTCGAGTAGTGACCGAGCAGGCGCACGCCCTCGCCGCAATCGACGATCTGGGTGTCGGCGACCGCCAGCATTTCCCGGGCGCGCCCGGCGACGAACGGCCGCCGCAGGCTCAGACTGGGCACAATGGATTGAAAGTGCGCGTTGGCGAGCCAGCCGGTGGGAGCGAATTTGGCGACGAGCGTGTCAGTGGCAGTCAGGGCAGCGGAGTCAATCATGGGTCGATGCGGATCGTGGACGAGCCTGGCAGGCTGCTGACGAAGTCAGCGCCAACCAGCAAGCTTGGCGTCGTGAAGCCCGGGTTGCAAGCGCGGCTCAACACTTCGCCCAGAATTCCCAGCGACGCATGCACCGTCAGCGAGTAGCCATTGGCGGTGCGCAGTCTGGCAGTTTTGACTTCTCCCGCGGCATTTCGTGCTTCTCCCCACACGTGCGTGGGATTGTTTTCACGCTCGGTCTTGTTGGGCGGCGTGATGCGCCGTTGCGCGCTGAACTTCGCCAGCTCGCGGAACCAGCCTTGCCGTAGCAGCGGGCGGAACAGGTTGGCGCGCCGCATGCTGTTGGCGGATTTTTGCGAGGTCGCGGTGTAGACCTCGATGTTGGGAATGCCGGTCGAGTAATACGCAGTACTTACATCGCCCCACGGAATGCTGACACCGAGCTTCTCGCCGGCGCCGAAGTCGATGCGACGAGTGCGGGACGCCAGTTTCTCGGTGACCAATCGGCCATCGATGCGCACACAGGAGCCTTTGCTCGCCGATTCGATGGCGGTCTTCGCGGTGCCTTTGCTCAAGCCGGCGCGGCTATCGAAGCCGAGCGCGAGATGGGTCGCGTCCGGCAGCGCTTCTCGCAAGCGAGCGGCGACGCAGTCGGTCGGCACGACGTCGAAGCCGACGCCGGGGCACAGCACGATGCCGGACCGTTGCGCTTTGCCATGCACGCTCGCGGCGAGCTCGAACACATCGATCTCGCCGGTGATGTCCAGATAGTGGACGTGCGTCGCGAGACAGGCTTGCATCATCGACGGCGCGGTATGCGAGAACGGACCGGCGCAATGCAGGACCGCCGCAACCTGCGAGAGCGTCGAACACAGCGCGGTGTGATCGTCGAGATCGAACACGGCGCTGGGGCAATTGAGCTCGGCGGCCAGCTTGGCGATTTTTTGTTTGGAGCGCCCGGCCAGCACGGGCCGCATGCCGCGCGCAACCGCTTCACGCGCGATCAATTCGCCCGTGTAGCCGTTGGCTCCATAGAGCAACCAGGGAGTCGACGTCGACATGCAACCCTCTAATAGCGTCCGTGACGAGGGTTACAACTCATGAACCGGCCGGTTGAGTTGCGAATTCCACCCGATTGTTCTGGGCGGCGATGCGGTTCCACTCGCCCGCGGTGACGCGCACCAGCTGATCCGAGGTGGGATAGGGCACGCTCGGGCGGCGCCCCTCGTGAGCGACCTCGACGGTCAGCCCGCCATCCGGACGCAGCGACGAGAGCAGATTGGCGAACGCCAGCGACTGGCGCTGGGCGCTTGGCAGACTGTCTTCGAACGGATTGCCGACCAGATCGCAACGCTTCACCGGCAGCTCGTCGGTGGCCATGGAATAGCCTTCGATGCCGTTGCCGGTGAGGCAGAACTCGCCGACGAAGGTGGCAATCTTCACCTTGCCTTTGAAGCCGTTCGCGCGCAGCTGAGCCAGCATGTCGCGCAGCCGTTCCAGCCGGGCGCCGGACAGCGGGGCCTCGCCATAGGGAACGGTCTCGGAAGTCACATTGTCAGGCTTGGCGGGAGCAGCGACCAATTGGCCGGACTCGAGGCTCTTTTGCAGCGTCGTCAGCTGCGCTTGCTGACCGTCGATGGTCGACTGCAGGGTCGTGACCGCGCTGCGCAGCGCCTTCGAGGTCTCGAGCTCCTTGGAATAGACCAGCGCCAGCACCAGCGCCGGAATCAGCGCGATTGCCCCGACTCCCGCGACCAGCGGCCAACGGCTTTGACGCACGACGATAGTCTGCGTCTGCATGTCGGTCGGCTGCGGCTGCTCGGGCGTGGCGGCAACTGGAGTCTGCGCGGGCACCGTCGCGGGCCTGCCTTCAGGGGCGATGCGGCGGGCGAACGCCTCCAGGCTGGCCAGCACGAAGCGCCGCATCTCCGCGCTCTGCTCCTTGAGCAGCGGCGCGACGGCATTGCGAATCATGCTTTCGACATCGCCGCCGCTGGGGCGGACCGGCTCGACCTGCACGGCCGCCGACCCTTCCTGCTGGGCGACCGCCGCTACCGCCACGGGTTTCGGCTCGCGACGTTCCGGCAACAACCGCAGCTGGTACAGGACTCGCGACACGTCGGAGTGCTTCACCGTTTTCGGCAAAACGCCAACAGCGCCGAGCGCGCGGGCCTGGCTGACGTACAGCTCGCCTTCCTGCGAGGTGTACATGACGACCGGAATGGTCGCCGTGTCCGGATTGCCCTTGATGGCCTGGATCGCCTGGAAGCCGTCCATGCCGGGCATCAAGTGATCCATGAAAATCACGTCCGGACGGGCCTGGCGCAGGAATTCCAGAGCCGCTTCGGCCGACTCGGAGGAATCCACTTCCAGTCCATAGCCTTCCAGCATGCGGCTCAAAATGACGCGCGCGGAACGCGAGTCGTCGACGATCAGGGCGCGCTTGCTCATGGGGAAGCAGGGGGAGTGGGTAGTTAGTTCAAGGTGTGTAGGTTAAGCGTAGGGCGCGACAGCTCCAATAGGCTGAAGCTTCTTAATGGCCGGTTGAGGAGTATGCTGAGCCTCGATCTCCAGTTAAGCGACACAAGACGGCCACAATGCCGTGGTCGTGGAGGTGATACCCCATGTCAATCTCAGGGGCCCATTCGACCTCGGACATTCGCAACATCGCGCTGGTCGGCCAGGCGGGTTCGGGTAAAACCCTCCTCACCGAAAGCCTGCTGCTCGAGGCTGGCGTCATCCGCAGCCGCGGCAGCCTGGAGCGCGGCACCACCGTTTGTGACTTCGACCCGCAGGAAAGGCAGCTGCGCCACTCCCTGGACGCGGCGCTGGTGCATTTCCCGGTATCGGACCGTCACGTCCAACTGTTCGATACACCGGGCTACCCGGATTTCGCCGGACGCGCGCTGACGGTTCTGGAGGCGGTCGAGACTGCCGCGGTGGTGGTCAGCGCCGTGAACGGGGTCGAGCCGGTCACCCAGCGGATGATGGACTTTGCCCGCGACCGCGAGCTGTGCCGACTCGTCATCATCAACAAGATCGACGCCAAGGACGCCCAACCCGAAGCGGTGCTGGCGCAGCTGCGGGAGCTGTTCGGGCGCGAGCTGCTGCCGCTGAACCTGCCCGCCCAGGGCGGCAAGTCGGTGGTGGACTGCTTTTTCGATCCGGGGCCCGACGCCATCCAGCCGCCGGATTTCTCATCGGTCGAGACCGCGCATACCGAGATCATCGACCAGGTGGTCGAAGTCGACGAAGACCTGATGGCGCTGTATCTGGAACAGGGCGAAGAGCTGTCCCCGGAGCAGCTGCACGACCCTTTTGAGCGCGCCTTGCGCGAGGGCCACCTCGTGCCGGTCTGCTTCACGTCGGCCGAGACCGGCGTCGGCATCAAAGAATTGCTGAATATCTTCGCGCGCCTCATGCCCAATCCCCTGGAGGGCAATCCGCCGCCCTTTCTGCGCGGCGAGGATGGGCAGGCCGAGCGAGTGCAGGTGCACGCCGATCCGAGCCAGCACGTGGTCGCGCATGTCTTCAAAGTGAACATCGACCCGTTCGTCGGCCGGCTCGGCATTTTTCGCGTCCATCAAGGCACGGTGCGGTCGGGAGGGCAGCTGTTCATCGGCGACGCGCGCAAGCCGTTCAAGGTCGCGCATTTATATCGTCTGCAAGGCAAGGAACATGTCGAGGTGCCGCAGGCCATCCCCGGCGACATCTGCGCGGTGCCGAAGGTCGAGGAGATGCATTTCGATGCCGTGCTCCACGACTCGCACGACGAAGACCACTATCACCTCAAGTCCATCACCTTGCCGCCGGCGATGGCGGGTGTCGCCATCGAGCCGGAGCGTCGCGGCGAGGAACAAAGACTTTCCGACGCGTTGCATAAGCTGGTCGCCGAAGATCCGGGCGTGCGCATCGAACATCAGGCCGGCATGAATGAGACCGTGCTGTACGGGATGGGCGATCTGCATCTGCGCGTGCTGCTGGATCGCATGAAGGATCGCTACGGCGTCGGCTGCAAGACCAAGTCGCCGAGCATTCCATATCGCGAGACCATCACGCGGCCGGCGGAAGGTCATCATCGTCACAAGAAACAAACGGGCGGCGCCGGGCAATTCGGTGAAGTGTACTTGCGCGTCGAGCCGTTGCCGCGCGGCGAGGGATTCGAGTTCGTGGATGAAGTGGTCGGCGGCGTCATTCCGTCGCAATACATTCCCGCGGTCGAGAAGGGCGTCCGCCAGGCTTTGAACGAAGGCGCGGTCGCTGGCTTTCCGCTACAAGACATCCGCGTGATCGTTCACGACGGCAAACATCACCCCGTGGATTCGAAGGAAGTGGCCTTCATCGCTGCCGGCCGGCGCGCGTTTCTGAATGCGGTCGAGGAGGCCGCGCCGATCGTGCTCGAGCCGCTGGTGCGCATCGAAGTCACATCGCCCAGTGCGGCCACTGGAGATATCACTGGCGATCTCGCAACCCGCCGCGGTCGCGTGAGCGGCAGTCAGTCGCTGGCGAACCAGCGCACTCGGATCAGTGCGCTGGTGCCGTTAGCAGAGATCAACGACTATCAATCGCGGGTCAAATCGCTCACCGGCGGCGAAGGCGCGTACACGATGGAGCTAAGTCACTACGATCCGGTGCCGCCGCGTAAACAACAAGAGCTCGCGCAAGCGTTCAAGCGCGCGGAGGACTAACTCGGTTTCTTGAATCGATACATCACTTGATCCGTCTTGTGACGGACCGCCGGATCGAACACCGGCTTGGTGTGATCGTCCTCGACATTCGCGAATGCCTTGCTCTCGGCGTCGAACGTCAGCCCCGCTGTTTCAAAGTCACGCTTGATGATGGCCGGATCCATGCGATGCAGCGCGTCGACGCTGACCGCCGGGTCCGCCCCCGCCGCCGCGACGTGATCCAACACGACCACTGTCGCGCCCGGCTTCAACGCCGGAACGAGTTTGGCGAGCGCCTGCGCCGGATCGGTGTTCGGCCACGAGCCGTCTTTCGCTTTCCAATGCAGATCGTGATACGACATCACGAACAACGCAGCGTCCAGCGAGTTCGGCTCGAACGGCGCCTCTTCGGGCGGCGTGGTGAGCTGCACGACGTTGGGCAAGCGATCGTTGCCGTAGCGTTGCTTGGGCTTCTCGCCCGAGAACTTCAGGTACTCGGGATTGTTATAAGCGATCACCTGGCCATCCGGGCCGACGACGCGCGACAGCAGTTCGGTGTAGTAGCCGCCGGCTGCAAGGTAATCGACCACCTTCATGCCGGGCCGCACTTGGAGAAACATCAGCACTTCGCTCGGCTTGCGCCACGAATCTTCATCCATATCGCCCGGCAGGCGCTCGATATTGTCGATGGACGCAAAGATCGCCGCCTTGTCTTCGGCCGACAGCTCGGCGCTGGGCGCGGCCGAAGTTGCAGCGGGTGCGGCTTGCTCGGCGGGCGGTTGTTCGGGCGGCGGCGCTTTCTTGCAGCCCGCGACAGTCAGCAACGAGACGGAGATGGCCAGCCACAGTGCACGGCTCATGGTCGCTCCTTATGAGATGTTCGATCCGCTGTTGATGAATCAGCTTTGTGTCATCGCCTCGAGCTGTTGTGCCAGTTGGTTCAGCTCGCGTTGCAGATGGCTGCGTTGCTCCGGCGTCAGCGATGCATCGATGGCGCCCAGCACCACGAGCGATTGCTCGCGATTCTGCGCGGCCTTGGTCTGATAGGCGCGGGTCCACTGACTTTCGGGCGTGCGCAACAGCGCGAGAATACGCTCCTCGACCGCGGTCGGCGACTGGCCTGCGGTGAAACGTTCCTTGAGCGCGCCGAACATGGCTTTGCGCCAGCGCGCCTGGCTTTCGAGCCAATCCGCGGTCGTGCTGTCGAACTGCTTGCTCTCCGTGGCGATCAGCAGCTGCTGTTGCTTGGTGATCGAGCCGGTCCAGCGCTTCAATTGTTTCTCGATGTCCTTGGCGCGCTTCTCGTGCCACTTGCCATCGGCGAGCGCTTTGAGATCTTTCTCGTTGCGCTCACGGGATTTTTCGGTGAGGTTGCTTTCGAACTCGGTGAGTTGATCCGGTGACAGGCTCATCAGCAGGCGAGCCGCCTCGGGTGCGGCCTGCTGGACGAGGCGTCCGCCGAACTGTTCCACCTGAGCTTCGATGCCTTTGTAAGTCGACGCGTTGCCAGGATGCGCCGCCGTGCCGGCCAGTTCGCGCAGAAATTTTGCGTAGAGAGCCAGTTCCGAGCTGCGATGCCATTGCAGCGTGCCCTCCAGCCACGAGCGCAGATCGCTGCGCTGGGTGTCGTCGAGCGACACCAGGTCCTGGATGTACCAGGCCGCCAGCGTGTCCAGCCGGTTATAGAAGAAGTTGGTACATGCGGAGACACCGAGCGTCACCGCAAGCATCAACAACAGTATTCGTGCACGAGCGGGAGACGCGGCGGTACGGGTCATCCGGTCATTTGTGAACGACGGCCGTCGAAGCGCGGCACACCAGACGATACCCCAATCGCATCGACTGTGGGGCCGCACCTGTTTGTAGCATTTGCAGAAGCAGGTTGGTCGCCGTGTATGCCAGATCGTACGTGGGCTGATGCACCGTCGTGAGCCGCGGCCAGACGGTTTTCGCGATGTAGGTGTCGTCGAATCCCGCCACCGACAGACGTTCAGGAACACTGAAGCCCAGTTCATGCGCGGCCATCAGCACGCCGGCGGCCATGTCATCGTTACTCGCGAAGATGGCGGTCGGCGGGTCCGCTTGGGTGAGCAATTCTCGGGCGGCTTCCATGCCGGACTCGAATATGAAATAGCCCTGGCGCACGTAACGTTCCTGGAATTCGATGCCGTGCGCCGCGAGCGCCGCCTGGTAGCCGACCAGCCGCTGACCGCTGGCGAAGTGATCCGGATGACCGACGATGAAGCCGATGCGGCGATGGCCGAGGCCGATCAAATATTCGGTCATCTCGCGCGCCGCGCCGGCGTCGTCCATGTCCACGTACGGCGTCGGATGCGGGGCGTCGTTCGGCGCCACTCGCACGAAAGGCAGTGCCCGGCGGTCGAGCGCCCGCATGAGATCCACCGATTCGCTCAATGGCGCGGTCACGATCAAACCATCGAGATGCGTCTGATCGACGAGGCCCAGCACATCGCGCTCCATTTCTTCGCCTTTGCCCGTGACCTGATGCATGAGCAGCTGAAAGCGGTCTTCACGGCAGCGGGCCATCGCGCCGTGTTGCACGTCGACGATGTAGTTGGCGCTGGGGTTTTCGTAGATCAACCCGATCAGGAACGAGCGCCGGCCCGCCAGGCTGCGCGCCGACAGGCTCGGGTGGTAGTTGAGTTTCTTGACAATGGCGAGCACGCGCTGGCGAGTCTCCTCGCGCACGTTGGGCTCGTTGTTCAATACCCGCGAAACGGTCTTGATGGCGACGCCGGCTGCTTCGGCCACGTCTTGGATTTTCGCCCGGCGGGGCGGTGCTTTGGTCATTGCGGACACTTAACTAACAAATTAATCGGTCGCAAACAAATCACTCGCAACCGGCCGTATCGTTCAAGCCCGACTCCAGCCGCACATTGGCAATGCCGAGCTCGAGCTTGCCGGCGCTGGTCAGCAGGAACGGCGCGGTGACATTGCGCAGGTCGGCGCCCTTGCCCTGGAAACAGTGCAACGGCATTTTCAGCTGGCGCCACTCCCCTGCCGGCGCCTGTCGCAGCTGCGCATCGATGGGCAAGTCTCCACGACAACCCGGTCCGCATTCAATGCCAAGCGTGACTTTGCCGGTCGGCGGCGTGTCGACGCGGTACTCGAAAGCCACTGACAGCTGGCCATTGGCCTCGCGCTGCAGGTCGATCGGCGTCTCGCCTTGCAGGGCAAGCGTGGCCGGGCCGTGGCCTGACCACTTCACCAGCCGGGCGTCTTCCTGGGCAGAGTGATCGAGGGCGGCGACGGTGAGCGTATCGTCTTGTGAGTTGCCGCTCGCCGTGGCGAGGATCGTGCGGGCGCCAGCGCCGTTGCCGACCGCGAGCTGCCAGCCTGCCGACGGGCGGCCAGCGGCGAAGTAGTTGTGCGTCGATGTCTGGCCCGCGGGCGTGGCCGGGATTTCTTCGGACAGCGCCGGAACGTCGGCGGTGTCCTGATAGGTCAGGCCGTAGCCGTAATCGAACAGCGGTGCTTCCGGTGCGCCTTCGCTGTTGAACTTCTGCGGCGAACGCGGCCACGCAAACGGCAGCTTGCCTTTAAAGTCGTAGTTCACGGAGCCGTCCTTCTTCGTGAACATCACGTCCGCGATGCCGCCACCCTCAGAGCCCGGCAGCCAGGCCGCGACGAACGCATCCGACGCGTTCAAATAGGCGTTCATCCACATCGGGCGGCCCGACAGGAAAACCGCGACCACGGGAATCTGATCGGCGCGCAGTTTCTTCAGCAGCTCGAGATCTTTGGTATCGCCCGGCTTGTACTGCAGCGTCGCGATGTCGCCCTGGAATTCGGCGTAGGGATCTTCGCCGAACACGACGATGGCGACATCCGGCTTGCGTGTGTACTTGCCATCCACGCTCAGTGCTGCCGATCCGCCGCCCGCGGTCACCGCCGAACGGATGCCGGCGAAGATGGACTCGGCCTTGGGGAAATGTTTGTTGGTGATGCCGGTGCCCTGCCAGGTCAGCGTCCAGCCGCCGTTCTGTTTCGGCAGGTTGTCCGCGCCGTCGCCGGCGACCAGCACTTTCATGTTGGGCTTGAGCGGCAATATCTTGTTGGTGTTCTTCAGCAGCACCAGCGATTCGCGCACGGCTTGTCTCGCCACCGCGCGATGTTCGGGCGCGCCCAGCAATTCGAACTTGCCGCCCGGCGGGCGGCTCGACGGCTTGCCTGCTTCGAACAGCCCGGCGCGCAGCTTCACGCGCAGAATGCGGCGGACGGCATCGTCGAGGCGCGCCATCGGAATCTCGCCGGAGCGGACTTGCGCAAGCGTGTTGTCGTAGAGGCCCTTCCAGCTATCGGGCGCCATGAACATATCGAGGCCCGCATTGACGGCGGCGGGGCAGCTCACGTTCGTGCAGCCTTCGACCTGGCCGTGCGCGTTCCAGTCGCCGACGATGAAGCCGTCGAAGCCCATGCGATCCTTGAGCACGTCGGTCAGCAGGCCGTGGTGACCGGTGATCTTCTTGCCTTGCCAGCTGGAGAAAGACGCCATCACGACTTGCACGCCGGCGCCGATCGCGGCGACATAGCCGGGGCCGTGCAAGTCACGCAGCTGTTCTTCGGTGATGCGGGCGTCGCCCTGATCGCGGCCTTCGAACGTTCCACCATCGGCGAGGAAATGTTTGGCGGTCGCGATGACGTGATTGCCGCGCAGGAAATCCGGCTTGCCCGGATCGCCTTGCAGACCGAGCACGATGGCATGCGCGTACTCACGAACCAGCGTGGGATTTTCCGAGTACGACTCGTAAGCCCGCCCCCAGCGCACATCCTGAGCGACGGCAATGGTCGGTGCGAACGTCCACTCCTGGCCGGTGACACGCAGCTCGGTGGCCGTGATCGCGCCGATCTTGCGCATCAAGTCGGCGTTGCGAGTGGCGCCCAGCGCGACATTGTGAGGGAACAACGTGGCGCCAATGATGTTGTTGTGGCCATGGACCGCATCGACGCCCCACATGATCGGAATGGCATGCCTGCCATCGCGCGTATCCATCGACGCTTCATAGAACGCGTCCGCCGCGGCGAGCCATACCTTCGCTGGTGCGAGATCGTCGCCACCCGGTGCGGAGTTGCCGCCATTCAATACCGAGCCGAGCCGATACTTGCGCACGTCCTCGGCCGTGACGCTGCCAACGTCGGCTTGAATGATCTGGCCGACCTTTTCTTCCACGCTCAGCGAGCTCAGCAACTCGTTCAGGCGCGGTTCGATCGCGGTGTCATCCAATGCGGGCAGCGAAACTTGCGGCCAGATTTCCGGATGCACATTGGAGGCGGTGGTGATGCGACTGGGCTGAGTCTCGCCCGTCGTTTCTTCCTTCTTCGCGCACCCATAAAGAGTGCTCACGAGCAGTGCTGCCACAATGGCGCCGCGAAGTTCGGCGCGCGCGCATGCCTCGATCATTGTCCGCCCCCGTTGAATCGCTGTTCTGGCCGGACAGAATTCCATAGCCGTGACAACGTTGTCAATTTGTCTGTGCAGGATTTCGGCCCGAGCCGTGCTTGGCGAGCCCGAGCCGCCTCGTCATGATTCCGTCGATGACGAGCGTCTCCGGCTTACAACAATCGCAGCGACCGGCACGGATTCGTGCTCGCAAACTCGCTGCGATAGCCGCGGTGCTCGGTGGAGTCGTGCTCGCAACAGCCGTGCGCGCTGTGGACGACGTGACGTTACATATCGAGCGCGTCGACGGCGACGGCTGGAGCGCGAGCGATGTGGCCGTCGACCTGGGATTGCCTGAGAAGAATGCGCTGGTGCGCGCACGAGTGGGCAAGCTGAACGTGCCCGCGCTCTCGCAAACACTCACCGATGTTCGTATCGAATGTCCGTCGCTGGATGTGAGCGGCGATGTCATTGCTTGCGCCAAGGCGCGTGTGCTCGCGGACTGGCCGGCTCTGGGCAAGCAATCGCTCGATGCGAGGTTGAGCTATGGACGCGCCGATGGCTCGCTCGACGTAGCGCTGCAAGGCTTGCGCGTCGGCGACGGACGCATCGCCTTGCAGGGAACGCTCCGCGATGCAGGCTGGAATGCGAAAGTCCGTCTGCAGCGAGTGCCCATCGATCGCTTGATGAAGCTGGCCGCCGATCTCAAAGCTCCGGTGCCTGAACTGACCGCCACCGGGCTGGCCGATCTCGACATCGTTGCGCGCGGCAAGCAAACAAATCTCGGTGAAGCGAAAGTCACCGGCGCGCTGCTGGAACTGACCGCGAACAATGAGGAAGGCAGCCTGGCCAGCGACAAGTTGTCGTTGCATGTAGATGCGAGCGTGCGCGGCTCGGCGCAGCAGTGGACGTTCGATGTCGCGGTCAAATCGTCGCAGGGGCAGGCGTTCGCACAGCCCATCTTCGTCGATCTGTCGGCGCATGCGATGTCGCTAAGAGCGCAGGGCAAGCTGACCGATGGCAAGTCGCTGACGTTGGATCGTTTCACGCTCGATCATGCGGACGTCGCGCAAGTGTCCGGACGCGGGCGATTGCAGCTGGATCTGGAGCAGCCGCTGCGCGACGTCGACGTCGAGCTGAGCTCGCTGACATTCCCTGGCGCGTATGAGAGCTACTTGCAGCCGCTGCTGATCGATACGAACTTCAAGTCCCTGCAGACCGCCGGCAGCATCGGCGGCAAGTTGTCGATGGCCGACGGCGAGCCGCGGCGGATCGATCTGCGCTTCAACGATGTCACCTTCGATGACGGCGCCGGCAATCTGAATCTATCGACTTTGAGCGGCGACTGGCACTGGCTTGCAGATGCGACCGGCGACGACTCTGACGAAGACGATGCGCCCCCCAGCCGCACGATGCAGGTCGCGCCATCGCAATTGAAATGGCAGGGCGGGGCGTTGCTCGGTCTGGATCTGGGTGCAAGCGAACTCAACTTCTCGACCCAGGGCCGGCAGTTTCGTCTCACGCAACCGGCGCGAATTCCTTTGCTCGACGGCTCGATCGATCTCGAAACATTCCGTGTCCGCAATGCCGGCTTGCCTGGGGTCGCGTTCCTGGTCGATGCGACGTTGCAGCCGGTCAGCGTGCAGAAGCTGTGCAAGGCATTCGGCTGGCCCGAGTTCGGTGGGCGGATCGGCGGCGCCATTTCGAAACTGCGCATGCGTGAAGGCATCGTCACGCTCGGCACGACGCTGCGCGCGCAGGTGTTCAACGGCGAAGTCACGATCAGCGATTTGCGGCTGGAGCAGCCCTTCGGTCAGTGGCCGCGCTTCTACTCGAGCATCGCGCTCAACAACCTGGATCTCGAGCCGATGACCAGTGCGTTCTCCTTCGGACGCATCACCGGTCGGCTGTCGGGCGCCATCAATGGTCTGGAGTTGTTCAACTGGACGCCGGTCGCCTTCGACGCGCGGCTCTATACGCCGCCCGACGATCGCTCGCGTCATCGCATCAGCCAGCGCGCGGTCGAGAACATCGGCAGTATTGGCGGCGGCGGTGCTGGCGTGACCGCGGCCCTGTCGAGCGGCTTCCTGCGCTTCTTCGACGACTTCAACTACGATCGGCTGGGCATTTCATGTCGGTTGCATAACGAAGTCTGTGTCATGGACGGCGCCGCGCCGGCGGCCAATGGCAATTACTACCTGGTGAAAGGGCAGGGCATGCCGCGCATCGATGTCATCGGCAGCTCGCGTCGTGTGGACTGGCCACGCCTGGTGGAACAATTGCTGGCCGCGACCCAGTCCGAAGGTCCCGTTCTACAATGACTGTCGCTTCGATAACTCTGATTGACGGTTCGCGAGCGGCCGACTGTAATCGCGCTCGAGTCTCAAGGAGCTTTTAATGCGTTCCGCCTCTTACAAATTCGCCGCGTTGTTGTGCCTGGCCTCGTGCCTGCTGGTTGCCGCCTGCGTCACCATCAATGTTTATTTTCCAGCGGCCGCGGCCGAGAAAGCGGCGGACAAGATCATCGACGACGTGTGGGGCGCCGATGGCCAGCCGGCCAAGAAGGACGATAAGCGCTCGTCGCTGCCTGCGCAGTCAGGCGACCTGCTGCTGGCGGCTGCGCACTCCGTGTTGAACCTGCTGGTGCCGGCTGCAGAGGCTGCGCAGGCGGACCTGAACGTCTCGACACCGGCGATCCGGCAGCTGACTCAATCGATGGAGGAGCGCCATACGCGCCTCAAGAAGTACTACGACTCCGGCGCGGTCGGGCTGACTCGCGATGGCCTGGTGGAAATCCGCGATCAGAATCTGGTGCCGCTGCCGGAGCGCAATTCCACGCGCAAGCTGGTCGCCGACGAGAATGCCGATCGCGCCAATCTGTATCGCGAGATCGCGACCGCGAACGGTCATCCCGAATGGGAAATGGATATTCGCACCACCTTCGCCGAGCGCTGGGCCAGCAAGGCGGCGGCCGGCTGGTTCTATCAGGACAAGGACGGCAACTGGAAACAGAAGTAACCGGCGTTATTAACTTGAAGCAAAAAAAAGCCCCGCATTCGCGGGGCTTTTCGTTTCCGAGTCGACGAATCTTCGAGTTATTTGGTGGCGCCGGCTAAATCTGGAAACGTCGCTGTTGTCGCTCAACCCTTCTAGCTCCCGCCTCGCCTGGTTATTACCAGGACGGAAGGCTGCGCATCCTTGTCGCTTGTGATTCGATCCCACTCCCCTCGCGGTGCCATCCCCGCTTCTCTGCCACTGCGTCGCCCCCGGAAGAGGCGCCGTTGGACCTATCAAAGCAAACCACGTGCCGTTTGGCTTGCGGTGCATTCTGAAACAGGAACTTAGTCCTAATCGTCGCGCTTGCGCAACTACTATTTTGGCGAGGCAGCAGGGTGCGCTGTAAGGATTCTCGACGCTACGCACCATTGGAATCGCTCGAAGTGGCGCGGCTTCCGCTAAGTCCTTGGAATCTCCAGGGTGATACTGACGCCAGTGTCGTCAGGAAGGTTCGTTGCGGAGACGCGACTGCCGTGGAAGTCGGCAATCAAGCGCACGATGTAGAGGCCGAGCCCGAGATGGGGTTTGCCATCGGCGCTGCCGCGGCTGCTCACCAGCGATTCGAACAGGCGGTCGTTCAGCTGCGGCGGCAGCGGCGGGCCCTCGTTGCTGACGCTGAGGCGGTACTCGCGCGGCCCGATCTCGAGCGCCAAAGTGATCTGTTTGCCGACAGGCGTGAAGTCGCTGGCGTTGTCCATCAGCTTGTCGAGCAGCTGCGCGATCAGGTCGGGCGAGCCGTCGATCGTGCATGACTCGCCGGGGACCTGAGTCTCAATGCGATGCTGCGCGAAGGTCTGGCGATATGCCTGCCCCATGTTCCGCACCAACTCGCTCAGATCGAAGCGCACCCGGTCGGTGTGCTCGATGCTCTGCTCGACGCGCGTCGCCTCGCTCAACGCGGTGAGAATCGCGTGCATGCGGTTCGTGCCGCTGCGGGCGCGGTCCACATAGCTTTGCGCGTTCGGCGCCAATGTTTCCTCGGAGACCAGGTTGTCCAGCGATGAACTGACGATGGTCAACGGCGTGCGCAGCTCATGCGAGAGCTTGGTGCCGAGGGTTTGCAGATAAATCGTGTATTCCTTCACCCGGCCGAGCAGCGTGTCGTAGCTGCGAGCGAGTGCACCGAGCTCGTCTCTCGCCTCCGTGCCCGGAATGCTGTGCTCGATGCGTCCTTCGGCCGTCAACGCAGTTCTCGCGGCCCGGCTCAGCCGGCGAATGCGATGCGAGAGGCGTGCGGCGAATACCAACATCACGGTCACTGAGAACAGTGTCGCGACCAATGTGAGATTCAGCAGACGCGTGAGCGCCAGCTCGCGGACCAGCACGAGTTGCTCGCCCGGCTGCTCGACGACCAGCGCGCCTAACAACTCATCGCCGTAGCGCACCGGCACGGCGGCGCGAACCAAGGAAGGCTCGCCACTGGCCTGATCGAACCAGATCGCCGCGTTCGTTCCTTGACGAGCTTCGTCGACCGGCGCGCCCCACATTCCATAGGGCAACCCATAGGCTTGAGGTTTGACCGAGCTGCTTGGAAACAAGCCGCGATACACCGAGCGCATGAAGCCGTACTCGTTGGCCTGCAGTCCCGGATACGTCGACGTTGCGTTCACGGTGACCTCGCCCGCACGTGCGAGCAGCCAGCCGTTCACATCGACGACCGACACGCGAACGCCGTCGGGGGCGTACTGTTCCAGACGCTGCTTCAAGGCTTCCGATCCGGCGTGAACCCAGGCGAGGCCGCGGGTGCCGGCGATCGTGGCGTTGTTCTTATCGAGCGCGTACACGGCCAGCTGAGTACCAAACAAATTCTGCGGTCCGCGCAGCTCGATGGCATATCCCGTCGCCGTCTCACGCCACACGCCGGTGATGTACGGCATGTCATCGGAGTGGGGACGCCACGGAGAGCCGATGTCACTCGGCCGCACGATGATGGGGCCGGGCGCCAATGCACTGATGGACCACGCGCGCTCGCGACTGAACTCGTCGCGAGTGAGAATGATCAGACGATCGGAGCCGCTTTCCGGCACGGTTTCATTGCCGCTCGGCGTTTCGTACGCCCGGCGCGTTGTTTTGATTTCGGCGTAGACGTGCAGCGAGCGGCCATGTACGCCGAGTCGAAGCAGCGGCGCATTCGGCTGAGCGTCGCCGAAGCCCGGCACGGGGCGCGTCGGCTCCGGCCATTCGTCGGCGAAGCCGTCGATCAGCGGTTGGGTCAGCAGCAGCGGAGCAAACAAATCGCCGCGCTTCGGATCGAAGGTGTCGCGCAGCTCGCCGGTGCGATAAAGCAGCTCCGGCTCGCTCGCGACGACGCGGCCAAGCACATCGGCCGTGGTGATCAGCGCCGCTTCCTGGCCACTGCGCAGCGTGTTCTCCATCTGCTGCGCATATTTCCAGCCGGCCCACGGCAGGATCAGCGTCAGCAGACTGAGCAGCAGTAGCTTGGTACGAAGCGACATCCCGGGATCAGCGCTGCTGGGTGAGCCTGCCGCTAAGCTTCCTTCCAGCGATAACCCATGCCGTACATGGTTTCGATGTTATCGAACGTGGCATCGATGGCCTGGAACTTGCGACGGATGCGTTTGATGTGCGAGGTGATGGTGTTGTCGTCGAGCACGACGTTCGCGGCATCCATCAGCTGCTGCCGGTTCTTCACGTGGCCAGGATTCTTCGACAACGCGTGCACGATCCAGAACTCGGTCAGGGTCAGGCCGAGCGGCTGGTCGTTCCAGGTCGCATGCAAGCGCGCGGCGTCGATCATCAGCGAGCCCCGCGAAATCACTTGATCGCGATTCGACGGCTGTGTGAGCGCTTCGATGCGACGGAACAGGGCGGTCACGCGCGCGATCAGGTGAGTGAGCGAGAGATCCTTGGTCAGATAATCGTCGGCGCCGAGACGGAGACCGGAAACGGCATCGAGCTCGCTGTCACGGGCGGTGAGAAAGATGATTGGCAACTCGGCCGACATCGAGCGCAACTCGCGACATAACTCGAAGCCACCTTCGGGCTCTTCTTTCAGGCCAACGTCAATGACCGCCAGGTCCGGCAGGCGAGCGCGGAATGCCTCGATGGCTTCCTTGCGAGTGCCATAGGTGCGCACCGAATAACCATTCCGCTGAAAGGCAGCGGCGTAGTTGTCGCGGATCGCGGGTTCGTCTTCGACGATGGCAATGACTTTCTTCATGGCGCACAGTGTACCGCCGCGCCCGCCCCGAGGCCCCCTGGCCATAATTAATCACAATCTGCCCGCGCCGCGCCTTCTGACAGCGATCATGCATCCGGGCTTTGCAGCGGTAATAGCCCAACGCCGAGTTTGACCGGCGTTGGAGAACCGCCATGATCGACCGCCCGATTCCCACCAACCCCCGCATCCGCGCCGGCTCGTTACCGCAGCCGCCTGCGTCCGAACAGCCGCGCCACTGGATGCAAGACCGCGCCCCCAGCTTCAAGTCGCTGGCCCGCGATCGTCAGCGTCGCGAAAAGGCTTGGGCGTGGTTGTCGCTGGTGGTGCTGATCATCTGCTGGGACGCGTCGTCCCGCTTGGGCGAGCGCGTCTCGCCGCCCCGTTCTCGGATTGCGCATGCGGTGGAGGAGGATGCGATGTTCAAGCCGGTGGCTTCGTTTAGCGTGGACCTGTGAGGTCTTCGGAGAGGACGGTTGGTGGCTTGGTGGCGGCTGCCGTTGTGCGAACGGTTTTTCGGATAAGAGCGTCGGTGGCTCGGCGGCGGCTGCCGCGGGGGTCTCGGGAAACTCGCGAGCGTCTTCACTGTTGGCGGGCTTTGCGTTCGA
>NZ_BLJO01000009.1:420199-479837 GCF_009932555.1 Steroidobacter agaridevorans | reverse complement strand
CAAAAAGCCGTCATCCTCGCCCAGGTGGGTCACTTTTACTTCGGCGGGGGTGGGTCAGTTTTACTCCGGCGCTAACACCAGACTCCATATATCCAGCCTTGAGCCAGTCCCGAAGAACGTTCCTATCCATCGGGATGCGACTTTCCAACCATCCGTGTCGGAAGTTGTCGAAGCAGCCTTTGATGTCCCCTTCGAGAATCCACGGTGCTGAACCTTTCTGCACCAACAGTTTGAACACGCGCGCGATGGCGTCCTGCGGCCCTCGATACCGACGGAAACCGTAGGAGTGAGGGTCGGCGCGTGTTTCTGCCACCGGCTCCAGCCCCAGCAAATGCAAAGCTTGCTGGGCTCGAATCGTCATGGTGGGGATTCCCAGTGGGCGCATCTTTGTGCTCCCGCGCTTGGGGATGTACACCCGGCGCAGAGGCTGCGGTCGAAGACCGCGGCTGCCCAACCGCTGGATGGCTTGCCATTTGGCTTCCGGGGTGGTCCAAGTCTCGCCGTCCACACCCGGTGTTCGCTTGCCATCGCTTTCCGATACTCGTTTCACGGCCAATGTCTTGGCCGAGAACGAGTTGACCAGGAACCGTTGCAGGGATTTCACCCGGCGCCAGTCCTGATCACGAGTTGCCTGAGCGATACGAGTCTGCAGTCTTCTCACGCGATCGTGTACGATGGGCCAATCGATTTGGGTCCAGTTGTTCACGCTGCGGGCGGTCGCAGAATCCGCTATCACGGATCGCATACTTGCTGACCTCCTATCGAGATGATTCGGCATACGTTCTCGCTCCACCACACCACACGGAAGTCAGCCCCCTTTCGGGTGGAGCACGTTGTCTCCTATCCGGACCGTTACAGCCCGGCGTTTGCTTTCTCCGCGATCCTTTGCCCGCTATCCCGTCACGCGCTTTGCAGCTCGCAGACCCCGGCGGCCCATCCGCAGGGGAAGACAACGGGTTTACCGAGTTCCACGACGATGACGCGGTGGGGTGGGTGCTGCTTGTCTACCGGCGGTACTGCGTCAGTGTGACCCGGTGAGGGATCAGGTCATCCGACCGCGTGCCATTTTGGCTCAGGCGCATACAGCTACTTTCGCCTGTCAATAATGACGATAGTTGTAACAGCAGTTCACTTACGTTCACCCGACCACCGAGCCTAGTCCCTTGTCCGCCGTGTAGCTGGCAGACTCCAGAAACGATCCTCACGGATCGATTCTGTCGCTAACGCGAGGGTCCATTGTCAGGGCGCTTTAGACGGTTCCTCTCGGACTCCGCCACAGCCCATAGGCTACGGATGACTGAACATCCGGTCAGCTCAGCTTGTTCTCTCCGAGCAAGTTGGCTGACAATCATCATCGTGGCTTCACGCCACTGAAGAAGTAACATCACCTCCTAAGTTATAACTTCTAACTTCTACCAGCGACTCTCGTCGCACCCCTCCATTTATTCGACGTCCCGCCAGGCTTCGCTTGACCGCTCCGCGCGCCGTGATCGGGAGAGCGCATCGGCAAACCCGCCGATGCCAATGGAGATGCCATCATGTTCCCGGTCAACGAAGTTCTTCAGGGTGATTGCACTCGCGTACTGCGGCGGTTGCCGGATTCGTTCGTCGATCTCGTGGTAACCGATCCGCCGTACGGCGTCAGCTATCAAGACAGCAAAGGTCGGACGATTGCGAACGACGATGATCCGAATCGCATTCTGGGTGCCTTTACAGATTTGTACCGGGTTCTGAAGCCCAACAGCATCTGCATCTCCTTCTACGGTTGGGGCCAAGTGGATGCATTCTTCCGAGCCTGGCGCCGCGCTGGGTTCCGGCCGATCGGTCACATCGTTTGGGCCAAGGACTACGCGTCGCGCACACGTTATCTCCATTACCGCCACGAACAGGCGTATGTGCTGGCGAAGGGATCACCGAAGATGCCGGAGCAGCCGATCGATGACGTTCAGCCCTGGGTGTACTCGGGCAATCAGGATCATCCGACTCAGAAGGCGGTGAAGATTCTGACGCCGCTTATCAAAGCGTTCTCGCAGCCTGGGCAACTCGTCCTCGATCCCTTCGCTGGCTCCGGTAGCACCCTGGTAGCCGCTGCGTTGAATGGCCGGCGTTACCTTGGCGTGGAGCTGGAGTCCGATTACTGTCGCGTAGCCCGCGAGCGGCTTGCGAAAGTGCAACGTAGGTTGTCTCCTTCGCAAGGAGTGACGGCGGCGCCTGGGCGCGACAACCGGGAACTGCCACCGCTCGAGGTGGATGGCTTCATCCGGTGGCTGCGCGGGCAGGGCCAGGAGGGCGTCGCTCGATTCATCGAACGTGCACGCGCGGAGTACGGCTCGTGACGGATGGGTGGCAATCCCAACGGTCGCGTGGCGTCGCAATTTGTCGCGCGACCGTTTCTATGTGGCGTCGTCTTCACCATCCACGTCACTGCCGGCAGACCAGATTGCGCGCTACAGGCGAGTCGTCTCGCGCGCTGCTTCGATAGTCTCCCGATGTCGGGACGAATAAGAACGGTGATCGGATGAGCTTGTAGGAAAGCGACCCAGAGCCGCCTGCGGACAGCTTCCTGCCCGCCGCCCAGCCCACAACTGGCCCCGTAGAGATGGGCATCGCCTGGACGGGGCCCGTCGGCCACGATGCGAGAACGAGTCCCGCTGCTGTATTGGTGACTGGGCAGGGTCTCTTCCTCGCGCAAGCGGCCCCTCGTATGGCCCGTGATGCCAGGCGTCCGACGGGGTGGTGAGCCAAGATCGAGAGGAGCGCTCTGGGTGATCGTTACACAGGCGTCGCGTCGTCTGCATTTCGATGAAGACAGTACGCCGACAAACGGCGGAGCACACCCGGCGATATATTCCAGAACTCATGCGCACCGAATCTCAGTCTCACCATAAAACACACGCGCTCGAGGCCAAAGATCACCGGCCTCGAAAAAATTAGCAAATATCGCCAACGGTCGAACTCTTCCTCCTCGAACTGCCACGCACTCCGCTGGAATCAGCGACTGCGAATGTTTGAGTTTCGATCAAAAAAGCGGCTAATTGCAGGATTGGCCTGCGGCTGCTTTTGTTTAACACTCTGGTCCATGGGCACCACGCACCTCATCGCTGCTCGCGTCTCTGCGGAGACGAAAGCGCGGTTCCGCAGCCTCGCGGAACAGCAGCAGATGACCGAGTCGGCGTTGCTGAAACGGCTCGTCGATATGGCCGTACACACCGGCGGCGTGAACGATGCCGATGTTCTGAAGTCGCCAGAGCGACGCCTGCGAGGCGCTCGGCTGTGTGTCCGACTGCACCCGGACGATCATTTGTTGCTGGCGGAAAGGGCGGCAGCTCGGCAGATGCCGGCGGCCACGTACGTCTCCGTCCTGGTGCGCGCCCATCTGCGGACGCTGTCGCCGCTTCCCAAGGCGGAGCTGATGGAGCTAAAGCGCTCTGTCGCCGAGCTCAGTGCGATCGGTAGAAACCTCAACCAGCTGGCTCGTCTGGCGCACCAGAGACCGGGCTCGGTCGCACCCGGCGGGGATGTTCTGCAAATGATGCTAAAGGTATGCGAAGGGATGCGCGCTCATACCAAGGAGCTGATCAAAGCCAATGCCAGGAGTTGGGAAGCAGGTTATGCGAACGATCAGACTTGAGACAGGTCGACCGATCCTCGACATCATCAGCTACGGCCGTGCAGGTCCCGAAAATCGGCTTTCCCTGACCCCGGCTCAGATCGCGCAGATCCACCGGACGGTCTCGCGAGCGCCTGAAGTAGTGGTCAAGGTGACGGGCGGTGGCGGTTCGACCACTGGCCGAGGCGTCAATGCACATTTTAGCTACATCGGCAGGCGCGGCGAGTTGGAGATCGAGACCGACGACGGCCAGCGCTTGACCGGCCGGGGAGTAGGGCGGCAGCTCGTCGACGATTGGGACTTGGATCTGGATGAAGATCGCAAGCGGCTCGACCTGTTCGCGACTAATCGGCGAAAGCCGCCGAAGCTCGTCCACAGGCTGATCTTCTCCATGCCGGCCGGCACGCCGCCGCAGAAGGTACTGGCGGCTGTTCGCGACTTCGCGCGCGAGGAATTCGGGCTCAAGCACCGATACGCCATGGTGCTGCACACGGATGAGCCGCACCCGCATGTGCATGTGGTGGTGAAGGCTCTCAGCGAAGATGGCGTGCGGCTCAATATTCGCAAGGCGACTCTGCGGCATTGGCGGCAGGAGTTTGCACGTCAGCTTCGGGCGCATGGCGTTGAGGCGAACGCCTCGGAGCGCGCCGTTCGCGGGCAAAGTCGTGCACCGAAGTTGGACCCGATTTTTAGGGCAGCTCAGAGGGGAGAGTCGTCGCACATGGTCGCCCGGGTGAGCGATGTCGCGCTTGAACTGAAAGCGGCGTCTCTAAATAGATCCGGCGCCGCTCGGCTCCATAAAACCAGAATGGAAGTCGTGCGCGGATGGAAAGCTGTGCGGGATGTTCTGCTCGTCGAGGGACGGCACCAACTTGCCAATGATGTTGCAAGATTCGTCAGCCAAATGCCGGCTCCGCGCACCGAAAAGGAGAGGTTGGCACATGAGCTGGTGGAACTGGCTCGTGCGCGTAACAAAGATATGCCCCTCGTTCGCTGATACATTGCGATACCGCAAGGCGCAAACCCAAACTTCTGAAATGACGGGAGTTACAGCAGTGTTCGTGGTCGTGGTCTGCTCGACCGATGTTTCACACGCCTGGCTCAAAGCGGCCATCCTGATCGAGGTTGCCGGGTACACATGCTTGCACGACGTAAGGCTCGTTACTGAAAGCGCATCGGACAGGTCACCGATTTTGGCCTAATGAACACCCGAGAATTGTGGAATTGCATCTCGAGTACACTTTCGAATTGATATATTGCTGCGACCAGTCGCCCATATCGATGGGTAGGAGCGAAGCACGCGTGCGTATCATTGATAATCGGGCGCTCGATATGGCTGAGCCCCTGTGGCGCTACTTCAAGCCTGAACGTTTTGCGGCCCTCATGCAGACGGGTTGCCCGCACTTCGCGTCCGCCCGCCAGTTCAACGACCGCTTCGAGGGCGCCGTCGCAGTACTTCCCCCGGGCTTTCCCGTTGATCCGCGATATGTGTAGCTAGACGGGGCAGAGCGCGCATTCGAGCAGCTCAAGCGCCTTACTGAGATTAGTCGCTGGCACCGCGCTACATGCGAAAGCGACGCGATGTGGCACCTCTATGCCGGCTCACATAAGGGCATTGCCATACGGACCAATGCCGAGCGAATTCAGGCTGCCGCTAAGCCTTTTCGGCTCCACCCAAGCTATGGAACAGAGGATCTGTGGGCTGGCAATGTCAACTATGTTGACCTTCTGAAGGAGCGCTTGCGGGTAAGCATGATGGATCGCTTCTGGTACAAGCACATGGCCTTCTCTTGGGAAGGAGTTTCGGCTCGCGATCTCAGTCCGCATGGCTGAAGAGTTTGGCGTGCAAGTTCCAGAGCTGGGCATCGACGTGGCTTTCAACCTCGATGCTCTTATTGACCGCATATACTGGGGTCCGCTGTTGGGCGACAAGCAAATCGAAGCTATCCGATCAACTGCAGAAGAGGCTGGACTGGGACGGCGCGTTAGAGTTTCCAGTCTGCTTGGGACCCCACGATACACGTGATAGTGCAGCATCAATCTGCCGCACAGAGATGCCGGTCGCTGAACTTTGCGTTGGTGCTACGAAAAATCATCCGTTATCGCTCGGAATAGAGAAGCGTGATCACTCCATAAGCGCCGAGACTCAATACATCTTCAATCATGATGAAGTCCTGCAGACTTCCTCGCCTGACTCTCGGGAACCACGTGCTCAGAGTCGTTCCGCGAGGCTTTGCAGTAAGAGTTGGGTCACCCAGGAGTCGCACCGTCTCTGCATCGCGGGGCAGCCGAGATGGATCCTTGAATGCCCAGTTATTTGTCAGATCGTAGAAGTCTCGGGAAGACCAGCACCACCGCCTAAGCGCTGATGTCCAGCACATCACAATCACCGGCGAGACATTGCTGCGTGCGTATCGAATTGCGGTGCTTGAGAGCGAGGTTCCGAAGGCATCCGCTAGGGTGCGAATCGCAGCAGAGCCCTTGGAGCACGTTCGCGCGTAGCTCAAGAATCGTTGGTTCGGCATCAGCAGGTAGGAAGCGAAGTGATCCGCCTCTCGCTCGACCGACATGTCTGATTGAAAATCAGTCAGACAGGCGACCGCCGCCGATCCACTCTCAAGGGAAAGACGATGCTCATCGATATAGTAATGACCCAACTCGTGGGCAAAGGTGAAGCGCGCTCGGGGGTATGATTCGTCCCGTATCCGATCAGCATTTCCATAGATGTGAAATGCGTGGTCCCGATACTCGAGTAGCCCGTCGAAGGCGTCTTCGTAGTGACCGAAGTTGTAGCTGATCCCGTTCGCCTCCGCCAACTTGTATGGATCGATTTTGTCGTTCGGAAAATAAGAGTCCGCGACGAATCCCGCCAATTCTTCAATTTCGTCGCAACGCGATGTCATCAGGAACGTCTCTTCTGTATCGCCGCGCGGTCTGCGTGCATCCGCGCAAGCAGAACATCATTGAGCTTTCCACCGTTGCGCGCCGCAAGTGCAAACTCGCCATCAACATGCGAATCTTGTTGACTCGACGTTCCTGGCATCAACGACAAGCCTTCCTTCTCTACGCGACGACCACGCTTTAACAGCTCGGCTGGATCTCTAAGTTGCTCCGGCAACTCTTCTAGCTCGACGTATGCTCGAGACGCGACAACCATTTCCTCCGTCGTTGGCAACAGCAAGCCGGAGTGTTCCAACGCCTGCTCAAGCTTTTCGAAGGCTAAATGAATCGCTTCTAACTGGTTTCGGAGCTTATCTAGCTGTGCCATGTTTAGCTCCTTTCGAAGGCATGCATTGCTGCAGTTTCTCACTAATCGCCTTCATCCCTTTGTAGCGGATGCGGCGCAGATTCTCGGGCGTGATTCCCAGTCGTTCAGCAAGCAGGGCAGCGGTTCCGCGATACATGTAGGACTGGCCGGGTGATTTCGACCGCTGCAGCAATGTCTCCAGCAGCACTCGCTGGCACCTCTCATCGAGTTCTTGGAAGGCCGCAGCCACACGCGTCCAATGCTCCCTTGTCGCAAGTGGACTTTCGAACTGGTGATACAACGAAGCAAAGTCTTGAGCTGAATAGATCTCAGCCCCCAGATCGGAGTCTGACCCGCTACCAATGCTGCTCGGTCGATGTGGGTTCCGATGGGCGTCAATGAGTGCATTGCGAGCAATCTTGCACAGCCACGCCATGGTCCGCGCTGACGTTCCTGGTCCGCGGTAGGTCTCTGCCCGGTCGAGTGCACGGGTTAGCGTCAGCGATACCAGGTCCTCAGCGAGGCTCGTGGGTTGACCCAACCGCCGACACAAATCGCGACAGCGCGAGTAGAGTTCGGCGGCGTAGCGACGATGAACTTCGGCGAAGGCTGCCTCCGCAACCGGCCGGTCCGATGCGTTGTCGATGAACGACATATATACGAACAGATCCTCATCGGACTGTTCCCTCATGTCGATCAATCCCGCCATTTTCTTCTGCCCACCCAAATCCCGTCGGGGCTGTTCTTCTTGGACACCAGCATATACGCCGAAGCGTGATTTCGCTGCTTTCACGCTTGAGCGTAATTCGGTCTGAGAGCCGGAAAGTGTGACTGAGTTATCAATAAAGGAATTATGTGAAATCTGAAGACGCCGCCCAAGCCAAAGGCATCCACCAATCACGAAAATTGCCTGCCCCGGAGCTCGCTGAACTCTGGGACTCGATCGTCCTGGACCCGGCGATCAAGGACCAGTTGCTGTCCCAGGCCGTCGTAAACTTCACAGTCCGACCGAAGGTCGCCCGCACGGTCTTGCCGTTGCACGGCGCGATCCTTCTGGTCGGTCCCCCGGGCACAGGCAAGACTTCGCTCGCGAGGGGATTGGCGCAGCGAACAGCTGAATCGTTCAAGGGCTCTCGTTTCACATTGCTCGAGGTGGACGCGCACGCCCTTGGCAGCTCCATGATGGGGAAGACGCAGAAGGCAGTATCCGATCTTTTTTCACAGTCGATCGCCGAATCGGCAATGGCCGGCGGCTACACCATCGTTCTGCTGGACGAAGTCGAGACGCTCGCCGCGGATCGAGCGAAGCTGAGCCTGGAAGCCAATCCCATCGACGTCCATCGAGCAACCGATGCTGTCCTCGTGCAACTCGACGCACTGGCTGAGCAGCATGCCAACTTGCTGTTTGTCGCCACGAGCAATTTTCCACAAGCGGTGGATTCGGCGTTCACCTCACGTTGTGATCTCGTGCTAGAGATCCCATTGCCCAACAAAGCGGCATGCGAGCAGATCCTCGCCTCATGTCTTGAGGGATTGGCGGCCACATTTGCACCCATCAGGCGCTTACCAGCGAGCGAGGGGTTCTCCAAGGTGGTCAGTGAGCTCGTCGGCCTCGACGGGCGGACAATCCGAAAGGTGGTCGCGAATGCGTTGACGGTACGCAAGCAGGTGGCACTGCGCCCAGAGGAATTGACAATGTCCGATTTGCTTGAGGCGGCACGAGCGGCCAAGGCCGCCAGATCAGTGCGGAGGTCATCATGAGCGCCACAGTCGCAAGCCGGGTCATCCGTAGCTCACCATACCGCGACACAACACAAACATGGACCGCGATAATCGAGTTACTCACTCGAGGAAAGGCGGGAGCGGAGCGCGATGAACTGCTCTCGGTCGCAGGAGTCGCGAGTGCGTTGATCGCCGAGCGCAGTCCGAAGGACGCTGCGATCGTCGTGATCTGCGACGGCCCGCGCACGCGCATCTATTGTTCCTACGACGAGGACGCGATTGCCGGCCATGACGCCCGGGAAGACGCTCTGGGATATGACCCGCTTTCCGGAAACTGGACGATCTCTTTGCCATGTCCCGCCGACGACCTGTCCTGGGTGCAGCGTGCGCTCAAGACGAAATCATCGCGCATCACGGCTAGAGACGCCACCCAACCAGTGAATGCCGCGACGTCGGATGAAAAATCCTTCGTGAAAGATCAAGACCTGGCCATCGACACCGAGGCATTTCTCCGCTCATGAGCACCGTCGCCGTCTATTCTTATACGCATTCGGTCACGTACGTTGCCGACAACATCCTGAAGAGCCTCAAGGACATCATCCGGCTAAGTGGACTTGATCCACAGAAGTTGATAGGCGACTGGGAGGTCTTACTGCGCGGGATAAGCCGTTGGATTGAGTCGCAGCACTTGCGGAGTGTGACCTTGGAGATTTATGAGCCGTCCACGAACAAGCTCATTACCCGCTGGGATGTTAGCGTCTCGTACCAGTGGGATCTCAATGCTGGGACCTTTTGGACCGACACAGATCAACTCAGGTACGCCATCAAGAAATCCGGTCTTCTGCCCGCACAGGCTCAGTATCGCGTACTCGTGCAGAACAAGCCGGGAGAACCCGAGGTTGCTGGTTGGTCGAACACGTCCTACCTATCCACGGACGGCATGGTGCGTCAAAGCCTCGGCACAACCATCGAGCACAATGGACTCGGCGCCAACACAAGCTACTGGAGAAAGCACTGATGCTCACGATCGACGAAGCCTTCCGAAAGTTCAAGAGCCGGCTCGAACTCACGAACGGTGAGCAGAAGAACGCAACCAAGCGGCACAACGAAGTGCGCGAGTACGTTCGCACCAGGTACGCGATTGACCGGGACTTCCTCACTGGCTCATATGCTCGATACACCAAGACCAAGCCGCTCAAGGACATCGACATCTTCTTCGTCATGAAGGAGAGCGAGAAGCACTACCGTGGCAAGGCCGCCGGCCTGGTGCTTGATAACTACAAGGCTGCGCTGAGCGAGAAATATGGGGAAAAGGCCGTACGCAAGCAAAGTCGCTCCATCAATATCGACTTCGGGGTGAGCGTCGATGCGGAGGACAACGCCAACGAACAGATCTTAAGTGTCGATGTCGTGCCCGCCTTCAATAGTGGCAACGACTACGAAATTCCAGACGGTGATACGGGCAAGTGGATCAAGACGAACCCTGACATCCATGCGGACAAGGCGACGCAAGCACATCAGGCGTACGGAAATGAGTGGAAGGGACTAGTCAGAATGGTCAAATACTGGAATAACAATCCGAAGCACGGCGAGAAGCCGATTAAGCCGTCCTTCCTGATCGAGGTGATGGCACTCCAATGCCTGTTTTGCGGTTGGGGCGGGCAATATGATCGGGAGATCCAAAGCTTCTTTGCGACGTTGGCCGATCGCATCGGCGACACGTGGCCGGATCCTGCGGCGCTGGGGCCGCCGATCAGTGCGTCCATGGATCAGAAGCGCGTCGATCGCGCCAAAATTCTATTGACCACCGCGGCTCGTGAGGCAGGTCTCGCCATCCATCACGCGCGCCAAGGAAGAGGCGGCGAGGCTCTTAAGACCTGGCGACAGCTATTCGGCCCCCTTTTCCCACTTTCCTGAGCGCACGCAAGTCATGGCGAACGCTATCGGCGCACGGCGCGATGGAGATGATTTCCAAGCGAGGTTGTTCTGGCTCAAGGCAGCACACCTACTGGACGACGAAGGCCCAATACAACGCGTTGGCTTTGAATGCGGCCCGCGCGGATTCGACGATCTTTGGGTCGAATACGATCCGTCGCATCGCCCCAAAGACCAGTACGGGGTACCACTCGCGAAAGAGTTCTTTCAGTGCAAGTGGCACGTCTCTCCAGGTCTTTATACGCACAAGGACCTGACCGAACCCCAATTCATTAATGCGAGCACCAAGTCACTTCTGCAGCGTGCATACGCGGCGCTCCTCGATCACTCGACAGCAGACGAGTGTGCATTGAGGCTCAAGTTCGTGACCAATTGGCGCCTAGACCCTAACGATCGTCTGTCGTCACTGATCCGGAGTCGGTCACATACTCTCAAGGTTGACGAGCTATTCGAAGGAACAACCGCGAGAAGCGCAACAGCACAGATCCGTAAGCTCTGGCGCGAACATCTGCAACTCGACGAGATCGAACTGCGCCGACTTGCCGCAGCACTTGGTTTCTCGTATTTCGGCGAATCGCTGGATGACATGAGAGAACGTCTCGATGTGACGTGCAGGGCGTTTGGCCTAAGGCGCGTGCCTGCAGAGAGTAGCGCAGTGCTCTATGACGATATCGTGCGCCAGTGGGCAGCCCAAGGTCGCAACGTCTTCGATCGAAAGCTCTTTCGCAAAGCGTGCGTACAGGATGGATTGTTCGAGGGGAAGGGCGATCGCAGCGTCGCATTTGGAATCAAGTCGTTCGAGCATCCGATCGATCGTCTTGAGGATCGGTGTACGGAAGTCCTAGATCTGGTTGCGGAGTTTGACAACCGATTCATTCGAGAGGGCGCGACCTGGAATGCGACGCTTCTGCCGACGTTGCAGACTTTTCTGTTGCGAGCTGCGCGATCACATGACCGTATTCGTCTCGCGATTGACGCGCATACCACGCTGGCATTTGCGACAGGGGCCGTCCTCAATCGCAAGAGCGGCAGAGTCCTGGAGATTGAGCAGCGAACGCCCTCGCGACGGTTGTGGTCACCCGACGACGAATCGGATGTGATCAGACCATCGTGGGAGGTCGCGGAATACGAGTTCGCAAGCGCCGGAGCCGACATGGCTATCGCTGTGTCCCTCACGCATGATGTTGAACCGAAGGTTCGGGCGTATTTGAGCGCACTGCCACTGCCTCCGCGTACCCTGCTTACGTTCAAGCCCGTCGGGGGGGCCTCGTCCAGCGCCGTGGCCTCAGGACACCATGCATATCAGTTGGCGGAGGCACTTGCGCGTCGAGTCAAGGCGCAGCGCGAGTCGCAGCCTGAAACACAAAGCCGCGTCCATCTGTTCGTCGCGGCACCGAACGGATTCACCTTGTACCTCGGCCAGCACTGCCCATTGTTGGCGCCCCTTACGCTTTACGAATTTGACTTCGAGGGCGCACGCGACGGTTCTTACCGACCATCACTAGCGCTTCCCTAGGAAATTCAGAGCCGCTGAAGCGTC
Organism: Steroidobacter agaridevorans; assembly: GCF_009932555.1. Taxonomy (GTDB): domain Bacteria; phylum Pseudomonadota; class Gammaproteobacteria; order Steroidobacterales; family Steroidobacteraceae; genus Steroidobacter; species Steroidobacter agaridevorans. Next base: position 467,783 of record NZ_BLJO01000009.1, on the reverse strand, counting down.
ATCCGGTCAGAACGTGCGGCGGGTGACAGCGGCAGCATTGGATGTACGCGCATGTGAAGCCTTAGGTGCGGCGACCCAGCTGCTGTTCCGCTCTGATTGTCTGGACTTCCAACTCGATATCGGAATAGTGTCAGTCCTGCGGCCAGTGATCCGCCCGAGGGCGGCCCCCGCCGGTGCTACCAACACCGACGAGGACCTAACCACAACGCCTTACGCGAGGCAGTTATGGCTTCCTGCATTATGGCGCACCCGGCGCTTGCGCGGGGATGTGCGCACGTATCTCACAGAACAAACGGCTTTGCCGTGCTCCACCGAGCTTCGTCGGGTAGGGCGCGGCCATGAACCGGCGGCGAGAATGCGTTCGCAAATACTCGCCGGTCTCTTCTAAGAATCGTTCAGACCGGCTCAGTTCACGCCCCGGCGTATCGCGCGCGAGGTACGAGCCATGACCCGCGCCAGCCGCGAAGACATGGTCGTCCTCAGCATGGGCCTTAACACGCTGCTCGCCAGCGTGCGGCAGACCGAGGCGTGGTGTCGATCGCAGGGTGACGTGGCATCGCTCCGGCGCACCCGCCTCCTGATACACGCGATCCTCATCACTCGCAGTAAGTTCTTCGGAAGCTCAAACGCTGGCGAAGCGAACGACGACGTCACCGAAGCGCTCTTCGTCGCTGACGGCCTTCGCGACGCCGCTCAGCAATGTCACGAAGGGCAGGCGGCCCTCCACGAACGACTAATCGGTGGCGCAGAAGCCATCGAGCGGTTGTGCAGCTCACCGCTCCGCAAGAGGTAAACAACTCATGGCGGAGAAGGAAACATACGAAGCACTTCCCGCCGGCAGCTCTCTCGAAGAACTCATCGAAGCGGAGCGCGTGAACCTAATGCAGGTTCAGGGAATGGCCAGGGTTCTATACGACGTCTTGCTGTACTCCGACGACGATGACGGAACGATGCACGCCGACGTGGCGAAGGTCATCGCGAGACTGATTGAAGAATCGGTTGATGCGCTCGAGAAGATCGTCAGGCGCTTCAAGGCCGGCGAGTTCAGCCCGCCACCAAACAAGGCACCGGGCGACGCTGACTCCGGAAGTTCGAAGTAGAGCAGGCAGGGCGCGCACGTGAGCGACACGCAACCCGCATCGCCGAAGTCGCCGCAGATCAAAAGAGAAAGTCGTGCCTACTTCGCCGCGCTCGGGAAGCGTGTTACGCAGCTGCGAAAGTCACGAGGTATGACGCAAGCGGAGCTGGCTCGCGCGCTCGGCGTTTCTCAACAGGCAGTGTTTGCTTACGAGATCGGCGACAGGCGGATTTCGGTCCTCATTCTCGAACGGCTCGCGAGGCTGTTCCGTCTCAACATCGACCAGTTCCTCGGCTTCGCTCCGGAGCCGCCAGTCAGGAAGCGCCGGCTCTCACCGAGAGCGATGCGCCACGCGGAGCGCCTCCAGGCGCTATCCAAAACGCAGCAGCGCTTTGTCGTCCGAATTATCGATGTGCTGGAGGGGTACAACAAACGATAAGATGAGGAGCAAGAGAGGCCACGAATGCTTCAATGAGCAACAGCTTGCAGCTAGTGCTTCTGCCCGGATTCGACGGAACAGGCGAGCTATTCTGGCCCCTGCGAGCGGCTCTTGGCGAAGACGTAGCTTCCGCGACGGTCCGGTACGATGCCGAGCGGTCACTCGATGAGTACATAGACAGTGTTGCCAGGATCCTGCCGCACGAGAATGCAGTTCTGGTAGCGGAGTCATTCTCCGGGCCGGTCGCGCTATCGCTCTTTGCGAGATATCCAGCTCGCATCAAATGCGCGGTGCTCTGCGCTACATTCGCGGTGAGTCCCTTTCGAACGCTAACGCACGCGGCGAGGTACATGCCGACATTCCTGTTCACTCCGACTCGGATGCAGAAGCCATTGTTGCGAGGCTTTTGCCTGAATGGCGAAGGTGACGACGCCCTTGTTGATCGAGCGGCATCTGTCGTTCGTTCCCTGTCTGCAGCAACGATTCGGAACCGATTACGGGTGCTATCAGGAATCGACGTGACAGCGCTGCTTCCCCGGATCACGGCGCCCGTGCTGTATCTGCAGGCCACCCGAGACCGGATCGTGAGCGACCGCCTGAGCCGACAGCTCACGCAGGCGCTTCCGCGAGCTACGGTGCAACAGATCGACGGCCCGCATTTGCTGCTTCAGAGTCGGCCAGCTGAGTGCGCCACCGCCATTAAGCGATTTCTTGCGCACCAGGAGGTGAAAGCGCAAACACCCCACTCGGACCCCGAGCAGAGTTACGCCGGAACCCCAGCGTCAATCAGAGAAGAAACTTGAATGTTCTGAATGGTCGGGGTGACAGGATTTGAACCTGCGACCTATACGTCCCGAACGTAGCGCTCTACCAGGCTGAGCTACACCCCGAAATCCGAAATACGCGGCCTCAATAATCTAAGTAAGTCCGTCCTGACTTACCCGCACGAACGCCATCTAATGCGTCCGTTCCACCGCGAAATCAGCGAGTTCGCGCAAGGCTTGCTTATACGCCGAGTCGGGCAATACGGCGATTGCCTCGATGGCGAGGGCGGCCTCCCGCCGCGCGAGCCGCGCAGTGTACGCAAGGCCTCCAGTAGATTCAATTGCGGCGGTGATATCGGCGAGGCGATCGATGCTGCCCTCCTCGATACTGCGTCGGATCAAAACCCGCTGCTCCTCGGTTCCGGTGCGGAGCGCATATATAAGAGGAAGGGTGGGCTTGCCTTCGGCCAGGTCGTCGCCCAGGTTTTTGCCGAGCTCCGCGCTGTTTGACTGGTAATCCAGTACGTCATCGACCAGTTGGAAGGCCGTGCCGAGGTGGCGGCCGTAGGCCGCCATCGCGGCTTCAACAGCGGGCGAAGCCCCAGCCAGAAGCGCGGCGATCTGCGCGCCGGCTTCGAAGAGCTTGGCGGTCTTCCGATAGATCACCTCGAAATACCGCTCCTCGGTGGTGTCCGGGTCGTTGGCGTTCAGGAGCTGCAGCACCTCGCCCTCGGCGATTTTGTTGGTGGCGCTGGCCATCACGGCCATGATCTTCATGCTTTCCAGGGACACCATCATTTCGAAGGAGCGCGAGTAGACGTAATCGCCCACCAGCACGCTCGCCTCGTTGCCCCACACTTCATTGGCGGTGTCGCGGCCGCGGCGCAGTTTGGAGCCGTCGACCACGTCGTCGTGGAGCAGGGTGGCGGTATGAATGAATTCGATGATGGCCGCGGCTTCGGAGTGCTGTGCACCTCGATAGCCGCAGGCACGGGCGACGACCACGACCAGCAAGGGTCGCAGGCGTTTGCCGCCGCTGCCGACGATGTACTCGGCGATCTGGTTGACCAGGACTACATCGCTGGCGAGGCGATTGCGGATGACCGCATCGACCTGTCGCAGGTCGTCTTCGACCAGCGCTTTGACGGACTCGAAGCTCATGGATTCCAAGGGGAAATAGCCGACGCGCGAATGGTAGCCGATCGGGGGCGCAAGCTGTCGCATGTCACAGACTTAGTTCGCTTCAGCGCCTTCATGAGGTCGTGAAAAGCATGAAACTCGCCGGTAAAGTGCGAGGCCGCGCATGCGCTCGCCGCCGCGAACATGAGGCGAATGCCGACGGGAAAGCCATCGGAAGGGCATTTCGCAGCAGTTTTTGGCCTGGATGCGGCCTCGGCTGTTGCTTAGAACCCGTCCGCTCCGTACACTTCACGCCCTTTTCAGCCGGGGTCTTCCCGGTCCCCGGAGCTTGGGTCAAACATGTACGCCGTCATTTCCACGGGTGGTAAGCAGTATCGCGTCAGCGAAGGCCAGGTCGTGCGCGTCGAGAAGCTCGACGCCGAGGCCGGCGCCGATGTCGAGTTCGACAAGGTGCTGCTGGTCGGTTCGGGCGATCAGGTCAAGATCGGCGCGCCGTTCCTGAGCGGCGGCAAGGTGACCGGCACCGTGCAGAGCCACGGCAAGGGCGATAAGAAAGTCATCGTCAAATTCCGTCGCCGCAAGCATTACCTGCGCCAGGGCACGCACCGTCAGCCGTTCACGGAAGTGAAGGTGACGGGCATCGTCGGCGGCTAACCCCTTTATTTGATTTCGGAGAGCACACGCCATGGCACATAAAAAGGCAGGCGGCAGTACCAAGAACGGCCGCGATTCAGAGTCCAAACGACTCGGCATCAAGAAGTTTGGCGGTGAGCACGTGCTCGCCGGTAACATCATCGTCCGTCAGCGGGGCACGGTTTATCGCGCCGGCGACGGCGTCGGCGTCGGCACGGACTACACGCTGTTTGCGAAGACTGAAGGTCGCGTGTTGTTCCGCAAGCGCGGCGTCGAGCAGAAGACGTTCGTGAGCGTCGTCGCCGAGTAAGCGCGGCCGCTTTCGCAAGATCGAAGGAGCCCCGGCCTGCGCCGGGGCTCTTTTTTTAAGCCCGCCGCGCACCCAAACTAGCAACATGCGTTTCGTCGACGAAGCCACGATCAAGGTTCAAGCCGGTAACGGCGGGCGCGGCTGCGCGAGCTTTCGTCGCGAGAAGTTCATTCCGTTCGGCGGCCCCGACGGCGGCGATGGCGGCAAGGGCGCGGACATCTATCTCGTCGGCAAGGCGGGCATCAACACGCTGGCCGACTTCCGCTACAACCGTGCCTTCCGCGCGCCGCACGGCACCGCAGGCTCTGGCAATGACTGCACAGGCGCCAGTGGCACCGATCTCGTCGTCGAGGTGCCCATCGGCACCGTCGTTATAGATGTGGACACGGAAGAGCAGTTGGGCGACATCACCGAGGCGGGCCAGCGCCTGCTGGTCGGCAAAGGTGGCAAGGGCGGCTGGGGCAACACCCGCTTCAAGACCAGCACCAATCGCACGCCTCGCAAGGCCATGCCGGGTCTGCCCGGCGAGAAGCGCGACCTCCGGCTCGAGCTCAAGGTCATGGCCGACATCGGCTTGCTTGGCTTGCCGAATGCGGGCAAATCGACGCTGATTCGTGCGGTTTCGGCGGCGAAGCCGAAGGTTGCCGACTATCCGTTCACGACGCTGCATCCGAATCTCGGCGTGGTCCGCGTCGGCGTCCATCGCAGCTTCGTCATGGCGGACATACCGGGTCTGATCGAAGGCGCGGCGGAAGGGGCGGGGCTCGGAATCCAGTTCCTGAAACACCTTCAGCGCACCCGAGTGCTGCTGCATCTCATCGATGTGAGCCCGCCGGACCCGGACGCCGATCCGGTGAAGGATGCCCGCGCGATCATCGCCGAATTGAAGAAGTTCAGCGCGGAACTGGCGGAGAAAGAGCGCTGGCTCGTGCTGAACAAGGTCGACCTGTTGCCCGCGGATCAGGCCGACAAGGTCTGCAAGGACATCGTGCGCCGGCTGCGCTGGAAGGGGCCGGTGTATCGGATCTCGGGCTTGGCGCACCAGGGCACCCAAGAGCTGTGCGAGTCCATCATGAAGCGGCTGGAAGAGATCGACGCGCCCAGCGAAGCCGAGGTCGGCTAGAGCGGCTCGTCGCAGATGGAGGCCGAAATAAAAAAGCCGGGCATTGCCCGGCTTTTTTATTCGAATCCAGCAGTCGGCTCAGCCGGCCGACAGTTCCTTCACGCGCGCATTCAGGGCGCTCTTATGGCGAGAAGCCTTGTTGCGATGGATCAGGCCCTTGTTCACGGCCGAATCGATGATCGGGCCGGCGGCCTTGAGCTTGGCAACGGCGGTTTCCTTGTCGCCGGCTTCCACCGCATTCACGACGCCCTTGATGGCAGTACGCAGCTTCGAGCGGCCAGCCACGTTACGGGCACGGCGCTTGACGGTCTGGCGGGCGCGCTTTTCGGCGGACTTGATATTGGCCACGGTCGTGAAGGCTCCAAAAAAGAGGCCGCGAATTCTGCCGGCCGATCAGCCGTAAGGCAAGGGCAAAGTAGCGGTCCGCCCGGAAAATAGCCAATTTCGTCAGCCGCCCGCCGGGAAATCGCCGGCGCGCGGCCATAATCCGGTGCGAAAAGGCGATAGTTGGTCAGCCAGTCCGCTTCTTCACTACCATTGCCGCCCCATGACCTCAGCCCAGTTCACCCCGCTCGAGCCCGGCCAGCCATGAGCCGCGGCTTTTTTCGTAGCACCGCCATCGTCGGAATCACCACGCTGCTGTCCCGGATCACGGGGCTGGTGCGCGACGTCGTCCAGGCCGTGATGATCCCGGCGGTGTATCTGGAGGTGTACGTCCTCGCGAACCAGATCCCCAACCTGCTGCGACGATTGTTTGCCGAAGGCGCGTTCTCGCAGGCGTTCGTGCCGGTGGTCGCAGAGTACAAGGCCAATCGCTCCAAAGAAGACGTGCGCGAGCTGGTCGATTCCGTCTCCGGCACGCTGGGCGCGTTTCTCGCCGTCGTTTCCGTGATCGGCGTGATCGCCGCGCCGATCGTCGTGACGATCTGCGCGCCTGGCTTCGCCTCGAAAGAGGTAGGGCAGTTCGGGCTCGCCGTGGAAATGCTCCGCTGGACGTTTCCTTATCTGTTGTTCGTCTCGCTGACCGCGCTCGCCGGCGGCGTGCTCAACAGTTATCAACAGTTCGCGCTGCCGGCATTCACGTCGGTCGTGCTGAACATCGTTTTGATCGTGTTCGCGGCCTACGTATCGCCGTATTTCGAGCAGCCGGTCGTGGCGCTCGCCGTCGGTGTGTTCGTCGGCGGCGTGATCCAGCTGATCATTCAAATCCCGGCGTTGATCAAGCTCGGCGTCATCCGTCGACCGCACTGGAATTGGCAGCACGAGGCGGTGAAGCGCATTGCCAGGCTCATGGGCCCGGCCATCATCGGCTCGTCCATGGGGCAGCTCAGCGTGATGATCAGCTCGGGCATCGCGTCCTTACTTGCCGATGGCAGCATGACCTGGCTGTACTACGCGGACCGGCTGGTCGAGTTTCCGCTCGGCGTGTTCAGCATTGCGCTCGCCACCGTGATCCTGCCGAGCCTGTCCTCGCAGCACGCGCGCAAGTCGCCGGATGAGTTTTCGGCGACGCTCGCCTGGGCGGTGCGCCTCGTATGTCTCATCGTGATCCCGGCGTCCGTCGCGATGTTCGCGATGTCGGGGCCGTTGACCGTCGCGCTGCTGCACTATGGCCAGTTCAAGGCGACCGACGTCGCGATGACGCGAATGGCGCTGATGGCGTTCTCCCTGGCGCTGCTGGGTTGGAGCATGATCAAGGTGCTCGCGACCGGCTATTACGCCCAGCAAAACACCAAAGGTCCGGTGAAGGTCGCCATGCGAGCGCTCGGCGTGACCATGGTCCTGAACGTAATCGTGGTGGTGGCGCTGTGGCTCACCGGAAACCTCAAGACCCCCGGCGCGCACACGCTGCTCGCCCTGACCAATGGCGTCGGCGCCATCATGAATGCCGGCTTGCTCTACCTCGGGCTGTTGCGCAGCCAGGTGCTCCGGCGCGGCCAGGCCATGCGGGGGCTCTTGATCCGGATCGCGGTCGCGAGCGTGCTCATGGCGGCCTTCCTGTGGTGGTTCGGCGGCGATATCACGACCTGGCTGGTCACCCCGACGCTCCAGCGCGTGGTCTGGCTGGCCGGACTGGTCGTCGGCGGAATCGGGGTTTATTTCGCGGCGTTGTGGGCGATGGGCGTACGCGCCGGCCAGTTCCGACTGCAGTCGCCCGCGAGTTCCCTATAATCGACTCCACTTCAAGTAGACTCGTCGGTTCACCTTAATCTTGGACTTGCGGAGCACGAGGGCCGCGGTGGAGCTCATTCGGGGCCTTTATAACCTGCGTGCCGGGCAGCGGGGCTGCGTGCTGACGATCGGGGCGTTCGATGGCATCCACGTCGGGCACCAGGAGATGATCCGCGTGCTGCGCGAGCGCGCCGCGCAGCACGGCTTGCCGGCGGCCTTGATGTCGTTCGAGCCGACGCCGCGCGAGTTTTTCGCCAAAGGCACGCCGCCGGCCCGGCTGACCCGGTTTCGCGAGAAGTTCGAGGCGCTCGAGCGCTATGGGGTCGACCGTTTCGTCTGCCTGCGTTTCAACGAGCGCATGCGCCGGCTCGGCCGCGAAGAGTTCGTGAACGAGGTACTGGTAAAAGCGCTCGGCGTCCGCCACATCGTGGTAGGGCACGATTTCCGCTTCGGCCGCGACAACCAGGGCGACATCGCCTGCTTGCGCTCGCTCGGAGCGGCGGCGGGCTTCGAGGTTACCGAGGTGCCGCCGTTCGAGATCGACGGCGAGCGCGTCAGCAGCTCCGGAATCCGTGAGGCGCTGGCGGTCGGCGACATGGCGAAGGCGGCGAAGCTGCTCGGTCGTCCCTACCGGATGACCGGCAAGGTGATTCATGGCGAGAAGCTCGGCCGCAAGCTCGGCTTTCCGACCGCGAATCTGCGCTTGCATCGGCGCGCGACGCCGCTGGCCGGGATATTCGCGATTCGAGTGACGGGCGCTGGACTGAAAGACGCGCCGGGTGTCGCGAGCCTCGGCACGCGCCCGGCGGTGAACGGCAAGGAGCTGCTACTTGAAGCGCACGTGTTCGACTTCGAGGGCGACTTGTATCGTCAGCACGTGCACGTCGACTTCGTTGCCTACCTGCGCGCGGAGCGCTGGTTCGCCGATATGGACGCTTTGATCGAGCAGATGAATCGAGACGCCGCGCAGGCGCGGCAGATATTGGGTTCGTGAATCGAGTATGGACTATAAGCAAACCATCAACCTGCCCCAGACCGACTTCCCGATGAAGGCCGATTTGGCCCGTCGCGAGCCGGACATTCTCAAGCGTTGGGAAGAAACCCAGACGTATCAGAAGCTGCGCGAGATCGCGAAGGGCCGGCCGACGTTCATTCTCCAGGACGGCCCGCCGTACGCGAACGGCGCGATTCACCTCGGTCACGCCATCAACAAGGTGTTGAAGGACATCGTCGTCAAGTCACGCTCGATGGATGGCTTCGACGCCCCCTACGTGCCCGGCTGGGATTGTCACGGTCTGCCGATCGAACATCAGATCGAGAAGACGCGCGGCAAGGAAGTGAAGTCGCTCGATCCTCGCGCGTTCCGTCAGGCATGCCGCGAATTTGCGCAGTCACAGATCAACGGCCAGCGTGAGGACTTCAAGCGCCTGGGCGTGATGGGCGACTGGGATCGTCCGTACATCACGATGGCGCCGAAGTACGAGGCCGAACAGCTGCGCTCGTTCGCCGAGATCCTGCGCAACGGTCACGTCTACAAAGGCTTGAAGCCGGTGCACTGGTGTCTCGACTGTCGCTCGGCGCTCGCCGAAGCGGAAGTCGAGTACGAAGACAAAGTATCGCCGGCCATCGATGTGCGTTTCGCGGTCAAGGACGCTGGCGACCTCGCGAAGCGCTTCGGCGTGCCCGCGTCGAAGTCGCCCGCGAGCGTGATCATCTGGACCACCACGCCATGGACGCTGCCCGCCAACCAAGCCGTCGCGCTGGGGCCGGAGCTTCGTTACACGCTGGTCGACACCGGCACCGAATTGTTGGTGCTGGCGAGCGCGCTCGTCGATGCAGTGACGAAGCGGGCGGGCGTCGAGAATGTCACGCGCCTCGCCGAAGTCGACGGCGCGAAGCTCGAAGGCGTGAAGCTGCAGCATCCGTTCTACGAGCGCGTCGTGCCGGTCGTCCTCGGCGATCACGTCACGATCGACGATGGTACGGGCGCCGTGCACACGGCTCCTGGCCACGGTGCGGAAGACTTCGAAGTGGGCTTGAAGTACAAGCTCGAGGTCTACAACCCGGTCGGCAGCGATGGCCGCTTCGTCGCCGGCACGCCGATCTTCGAAGGCGAGCGGGTGTTCGATGCGAACAAACATGTGATCGAAGTGCTCAAGGAGCGCGGCGCTCTGTTGCACGAGACCAAGCTCAATCACCGCTATGCGCACTGCTGGCGTCACAAGACGCCGGTGATCTATCGCGCGACCGCGCAGTGGTTCATCAGCATGGAGCAGGCGGGGCTGCGCAAGGGCGCGCTGCGCGAGATCGCGAAAGTGAAGTGGGTGCCGGGCTGGGGTGAGAACCGCATCAACAGCATGATCGCCGATCGTCCGGACTGGTGTATCTCCCGTCAGCGCGCGTGGGGCGTGCCGCTTGCTTTGTTCACTCACAAGGCGACGGGCGAGCTGCATCCACGGACCGTGGAGTTGCTCGAAGACGTGGCGAAGCTCGTGGAAGAGGGCGGGATCGATGCGTGGTTCGATCTCGATCCGGCGGCGCTGCTCGGCGGCGAGGCGGCGGAATACGAGAAAGTGCCCGACATCATGGACGTGTGGTTCGACTCGGGCAGTGCTCACCACTGCGTGCCTAAGATGCATCCGGACGTGAAAGATCCCGCGGACTTGTATCTCGAAGGCTCGGATCAGCATCGCGGCTGGTTTCATAGCTCGCTTTTGACTTCGATCGCTCAGCACGATCGCGCACCGTACAAAGCGGTGCTCACGCACGGCTTCACGATCGACGACAAGGGTCGCAAGATGTCCAAGTCGCTCGGCAACGTCGTCGTACCGCAGAAGGTCATCGGCACCCTCGGCGCCGACGTGCTGCGCTTGTGGATCGCGGCCACCGACTACGCCAACGAAATGGCGCTGTCGGATGAAATCTTGAAACGAGTCGCCGAGTCGTACCGGCGCATCCGTAACACCGCGCGCTTCCTGCTCGGCAATCTCGACGGCTTCGATCCGGCGACCGACAAAGTGCCGGTGTCGGATATGGTCGCGGTCGATCGCTGGGCCGTGTGGCGCACGCATCAGTTGCAGGAGGAAGTGATCGCGGCGTATCGCAGCTATCAGTTCCACCTCATCTATCAGAAGGTGCACAACTTCTGCAGCGTCGACCTGGGTGGTTTCTATCTCGACATCACCAAGGATCGCGTCTACACGACCGGCAAGAAGAGCCTGCCGCGCCGCTCGGCGCAGACGGCGATGTTTTATATCGCCGAAGCGCTGTCGCGCTGGCTCGCGCCCATCCTGTCGTTCACGGCCGAGGAGATCTGGCGTTACATGCCCGGCGCCCGCAGCGAGTCGGTGTTCTTCAACACCTTCTTCGAGTTCCCGAAGGAGCTGACGCAGCGGCCCTCGATCGATTGGGATGCGATCCTCGATGTTCGTAGCGCCATCTCGCGGGAGCTCGAGAAGCTGCGTAACGCGGGCTCGATCGGTGCGCCGCTGGATGCGGAAGTGGATGTCTATACGAAGGCGCCGTTGCTCGAGACGTTGCAGTCGTTCGGCGAGGAACTTCGTTTCGTGTTCATCACTTCAGCTGCGCGGGTGCATTCTGCCGACAGCCGGCCGGCCGATGCGGTTGCCGCGGTGGAGGGCGAAAGCAATACGACCTGGATCGCGGTGAAGCCGACGACAGCGACCAAGTGCGTGCGCTGCTGGCACAAGCGTCCGGATGTGGGGCAGCACCCCAATCATCCGGAACTTTGTGGCCGCTGCGTGACCAACGTAGACGGGCCCGGCGAACAGCGACGCTTTACTTGAGGTCGATGCAATGACCAACCCTCTGGCGAAAGTCTGGTTCACGCCCACGCGCGGCGGCAGCAACTGGCTGTGGCTGTCCTTTTTCGTGGTGATCCTCGACCAGGCGACCAAGGCGCTGGTCATCAGCACCGTGAAATTCCAGGACAGCATTTCGCTGCTGCCCATCCTCGATATCGTGTACCTGGAGAACACCGGCGCGGCGTTCAGCATCCTGGCGCAGGCTTCGGGATGGCAGCGATGGTTCTTCATCACGCTCGCGGTGGTGGTGAGCCTGACGTTGATGATCTGGCTGCGGCGCATCCGCTCGGATCAGACGATTCTGGCGATCGGACTGTCGCTGGTGCTCGGCGGCGCGCTCGGCAATGTGATCGATCGCGTGATGCACGGTTACGTCGTCGACTTCATCTATTTCAACTGGCGCACCTGGGATTTCCCGGCGTTCAATATCGCGGACACCGCGATCTCCATCGGCGCCGCTTGCCTGCTCATCGATGCGTTCCTCGAAAGCGGGCAGGACCGTCGTCCTGCCGACAGTACTTCGCAAACACCGAGCAAGTGACGATGCAGATTCTTCTCGCCAACCCTCGCGGATTCTGTGCCGGTGTCGATCGGGCGATCGACATCGTCGAGCGTGCGATCGAGTTGTTCGGCGCTCCGATCTATGTGCGGCACGAAGTGGTTCACAACCGCTACGTGGTCGAACGTTTGCGCAGCCTGGGGGCGGTGTTCGTCGAGGAGCTCGATGAAGTGCCGGACGATGCGACAGTGATCTTCAGCGCGCATGGCGTGGCGCGTGCGGTTCAGGAAGAAGCGCGTCGTCGCGATCTGAAGGTGTTCGATGCGACGTGTCCGTTGGTGACCAAGGTTCACATGGAGGTCTCACGCTATGCGCGCGAAGGCCGTGAGGTGATCCTCATCGGTCACGAGGGCCATCCTGAAGTCGAAGGCACGATGGGGCAGTTCGATACGCAGTACGGCGGTCGCATCGTGTTGGTCGAGACACCGGAGGATGTGGATCGGCTCGAGATCAAGGACGCGGCGCGCCTCGCATTCGTGACGCAGACGACGTTGTCGGTCGACGATACGCAGAAAGTGGTCGATGCGCTGCGCCGTCGCTTCCCGACGCTCACGACGCCGCGCAAGGAAGATATTTGCTACGCGACGCAGAATCGTCAGGACGCGGTGAAGCGCCTGGTCGAGCGTTGCGACATCATCCTGGTGGTGGGCTCGCCGAGCAGCTCGAACTCGAATCGCCTGCGCGAAATCGCAGAGAAGGCGGGCATTCCCGGCTATTTGATCGATGGTCCGGAAGACATGCAGCGCGAGTGGTTTGAGGGCAAGCGCGTCGCAGGTGTGACTGCGGGTGCCTCGGCGCCGGAAGTGCTCGTCGAACGCGTGGTCGCGCGGTTGAGAGAGTGGGGCGGACAATTGCCCGAGAACCTGCAAGGGCAAGTGGAGAATGTCGTGTTCAGCCTCCCAAGAGAGCTGAGAGAAAAGCAGCGGCCCGCTATCTGATTTCCACCCGCGTCACATACGACGCGGCGCCCGTGCCGGGCGCGGACCAGCTCACGGCGACGACATAGCTCGCTGGCGTCATCGACGTATCGCGTGAGATCGAGCCCAGGCCACTGGGCAATGAGCTTTCGACCTCGTCTTCCCAACACGCTGCGATCTGCGCGGCCTTGTCCTGTGGCGTTCGAGTCTTCGCCTTGTCGTTGCAGATCACGCCGACCGTCGTCGCAAAGCCGTCTCGCCCTTCGGCAGTCGCGCGAATGCGATCGGCCATTTGCTCAGCAAGCTCCGCGGCTCGCAGCGGCAAGCGCGCGTCCGCCGGAATGTGAGTTTGATCCGAGTAGAGCGCCGCAATGCCGACGATGGCCACAGCCATGACCAACAAGGCGGCAAGAATCTCGACGATGTTGAAGCCGCGCTCGCGGTGAGCGCCGCGCAAGGGCGTAATTGGTCCTCCCATACGCGAGCATGATGGCTATCCGTTCGGGCACCGTAAAGGGCGATTGTTGGCGTCTCGTGTCGCCAAGCGCGGACGGCCGAGGATGTTGATGATGATGGCGCGTGCGTGCGCCGGGCCGCGACGGTCGCAGAACACCAGCGTGCCGTTGACGGCGTATTGATAGGGAGTGAATGAAAAGCTGCGCCGGTTCGCCGTCACCGTTCCTTCGCGCCAGGGCGCTTGAACGGAGAGAATCCGTTCGTTCGGGTCACGCAGCGGCGGCTCGTCCCGATCGGAATTCACGAACACGATCCAGCCTTCCTGCCAGTTCGCGGTGCCGTGACTGCAAGTGTCGCCGTCCGTCGAGCGGCAGATGGCGACCTCGCGCCACTGTGTGGCCGCGGTGCTTCGAGCCAGGTAGACGTCGTGGACGAACGAATTCACCACTACGGTTCGCTGCGAGTCGAGCATCAATCCGCGGAAGGAAGGGGCCGCCAGCCCCAGCAGAATTCCGGCGATCGAGAGGGTGGTCAGCAGTTCCAGCAGACTGAATCCCGCCGGGCGGGTGGGGAGGGGCGGACAGGCGGGAGACATGGGCGCGATCCTTCGCTGCAAGGGCGGCCACCATAGCGGCCCGCCTCAGCCCCCAAATGTCGATTTCGAGGCTTTTCTACCTAGTTTCTCGCCTCCAAGCGCATGCCGAGGTATGCTCGGTCCCAAGTTGATTGCCCTGGGTATTTGCCCGGATTTTTCAGTGGCGGGTTCCTAAGTGACTTCCGAGTACAGCCCTCAGCAGGGCCCCGCGGTCAGCGCCGAGGGTCCGACGCGCGATCGGATCATCGAGCAGCTGCATCTGCATGGCCTCAAGCCAACCCATCAGCGCGTGCGAGTCGCCGAGATCCTGATGGCGGCGCCGACCCATATGACGGCCGAGCAGATCCTGGCGGAGATCCGCCGGGCTGGCGAGCGTGTCTCCAAGGCCACGGTCTACAACACCCTCAAAGTGCTGGCCCAGCGCGGCCTGGTGCGCCAGATCCACCTGGATCCGGAGCGCTCGGTGTATGACTCGACCATCGTGCCCCATCACCACTTCCATGACCTGGAAACCGGCGAGCTGCGGGATATCGACCCGAACGACATCGCCTTCAGTCGTTTCCCGACATTGCCCGAGGGCATGGAAGCCGAGGCCATCGAGGTCGTGATCCGGCTGCGCAAGAAGCGGCCGGTCGAGACGCCGTCGGCCTGACTCGGCAAGTTCGTTGCAGCGCCTGTTCGCTCGCAACTTCTTCCCCTATACTTCGCACCCCGCCGCACCGGGGCTCCCCGGTGCCGCATCGGTTCTTCGGTGCCGACTTAGCTCAGCTGGTAGAGCAACGCATTCGTAATGCGTGGGTCCGCGGTTCGATTCCGCGAGTCGGCACCACTCCATTTCTAAGCACCGTCAATAGCTTAGCCCCGGAGTGCGCGCCGGCTTTAGCCTTCCGCCGACGTGGCGCCTCCAAGCGCAGTTCCGGATCGGTCGGCAGTGCTCCTGCTCGCGTTCTTCCGCAGTAGGAAGTAAGGGCGCTCGAGCAGCACGAAGCTTACCGAGGCCATCGCCATGCTCAGTGCAAAGCCGATAACGGCGAGGGCCAAGAGCCAGCTCCAACCTTCCAGGTGCAGGGGAGCGATGAGCATTCGTGCAATCAGCAGCGCCGTTGGGTGCAGCAGGTAGAAGCTGTACGAAATGTTTCCGATCAGCCGCAGCGGGCGCCACGTAAACAGGCGGCTCAAGGCGCCGCCAGCGTGCAAGGTGTTATCGACTAACAGGTAGCTGACGACACCGAACCCGGCAACGTAAGCCCACGTCGGCATCTCGTGGTGTACGCCGATGGTGAGTGTCGTGAAGGCCAGGTAGAGCGCGATCACGACCGGCGTCGGGATGCGCAGCGTGCGTTCAGGATGAAAGCGCAGCCACACACCGAAAAGAAACATCGCGAATCTGCTGTATCGGGAATCGAAATCGTACACGCACGCAATGATCACCAGTGCAGCAAGCAGCGCCCATCGTAAGCCGAGCGCGCGATACAACAACGGGAACACGGCATAGAACGCGAACTCGAAGAACACCGACCATGTCACGTAGTCGATCGGTTTGATGTTGAGCGGGAAGATGCCATTCAACAGGAAAACGTTCTGCACGAACCTCAGCGGGCTGATGACTTCGCCTCGCAATACAAACAGGCCCAACGAGCACAACAACAGCATCGCAAGCAGGGCGGGATAGATACGCGCGACGCGATGCCCGAGATAGCTCCAGTATCGGAAATCCGATTTCCGGACCATCCCTGCGATGAGATAGCCGCTCAGCAAGAAGAATATGTCGACGCCGTGATGCCCGTACGCAAGCCATTGGACGGCGAAGGTGTCGCGCAACTCCGGCGGTGCAAGCAGCGCAACGTGGAGCAGGAACACGACGCCGGCCGCGTAGGCGCGCAGTCCTTCCATTGATGAAAGGCGGCCCGACTGATTCGGCACCTCGAGCAGCGACAGCGAAATCCTCATCCCGTCCACTCCGTTGACAGCTCTTCCGTGCAGGGGGAAGCAAGCCTGTTCTTTTGTGCAGGTCAATTTAGCGTCTTCTCAATAAGAAATCGCAATTTTGGTCACATAACGTGGGTGTCGGATTTGTTAACGGACGGTCTCGGCAGCGGCTTCGTCGAAGCGGCCGTCGGGGCGGGAAGCCGTGACTTTTCCGTGACTCTCCTGTGCTAACCTGCGGTTCGATTCCGCGAGTCGACACCGTTTCCCATCAAGCACTTACGCCCCATGACGTTGCAAGCTTCCGAGCGCTCGCGTTGGCGGAATGTCGCCCGGCTCATCGTGCTCGCACTGGCGGCGTATGGCGCGTGGTACCTGGGCACCGACACGGTCCGCAGAGTCACCGCGGATGCCGCCCCTCGACCTGTCGTGCCCCGGCCCGAGCTCATGTCGAACGAACGAGCCATCATCGGTTTGTTCGAAGCGGCCAAGGGCTCGGTGGTCTTCATCTCGACCCAGGAGCGCGTGCTCGACTACTGGACGCGCAATGTCATGACTGTGCCGCGCGGCACCGGCTCGGGTTTCATTTGGGATGAGCACGGCCATGTCGTCACGAATCTGCATGTGATCCAGGGCGGCAGCAGTGCGACCGTGAAGCTCGCGGATGGTCGCGATTTCGAAGCGACTTTCGTCGGCGGCAGCGAGGCGCATGACATCGCGGTCCTGAAGATTGCCGCGGCCAAGGAGGCGCCAGCGCCGATTCCCGTGGGCAGCAGCGGCGATGTCCAGGTCGGGCAGTCGGTCTTCGCGATCGGCAATCCATTCGGGCTCGACTGGACGCTGACGACGGGCATCGTCTCGGCGTTGGATCGTTCGCTCAGCGAAGAGGATGGCCGCGTCATTCAACATCTCATCCAGACCGATGCCGCCATCAATCCAGGCAACTCGGGCGGTCCGCTGCTCGATAGCGCCGGTCGGTTGATCGGCATGAACACCGCGATTTTCAGCCCCTCGGGCGCGAGCGCGGGCATCGGTTTCGCGGTGCCCGTGGATACGATCAATCGTGTCGTGCCGGAGCTCATCGCGACGGGTCGTTATGCGCCGCCGAGCCTCGGCATCGATGTCGATGAGACGCTCAGCCGCGCGGTCGCGCGACAACTCGGTGTGCAAGGCGCGGCGGTTCTCAGAGTTCAGCAAGGAGGCACCGGCGAGCGTGCCGGGCTGCGCGGGGTTCGCGTCGAGCGCCGGAATACGATTGTCCCAGGCGATGTGATCGTCGCGGTCGACGGCAAGGAGGTGGATAGTGGCGCGCTGCTGTCAGCACGCCTGGATGACTACAAGCCGGGCGACACAGTACGCCTGAAAGTGTGGCGCGAGGGCAAGGAAATCGAGCTCACCGCCGAGCTGCAGCAGGGCAATTAGCCTTTCGGTAAACTTGCACGGATGTCAGCAGAAGAAAGTGCGCCGCCGCCGCGGCCTTCGCGTACCAAATCTCAGCGCCAGCTGACGGCGGGGCGCATGTTCGTCTATCGGCTCGCCACGTATCTTGGCGCGCTGATTCTGGAAGTGCTGTGGCGGACCAGCCGGCTGAAGATCGTCAACCTGGATCGGCTGGAAACATTGCTGAAGGAGCAGGACGCGGTGGTGCCGGTGTTCTGGCATCAGCATCTGTTGATGGCCGCTCGCTTCATCTGCTCGAGCAAGATCAAAGGCATGAAGCCGGGCTTCATGATTTCACCGTCGGTCGATGGCCAGGCGCCGACCATGCTCGCCGAGATGTACGGCGCGCACGTGGTTCGCGGCTCGGGCTCCTACACCGGCGTGCGCGCGGTTCGCGGTGTTTACAACGCGATCGTGAAAGAAGGCATTTCGCCGACCATCACACCCGATGGCCCGCGCGGTCCGCGTTTCGTCATGAAGCCAGGAGCCATCTTCACAGCGCAGATCAGCGGCAAGGCGGTCGTGCCGATTGCCTATGCGGCAAGTCCCGCGAAGTTGCTCAGGACGTGGGATAAGTTCGTGATCCCCTTTCCCTTCGCACGCCTGCGCATCGCGATCGGCGAGCCTTACTTTCCGCCGAAGCGAATGACCGAAGAAGAAATGGAGGCCGCGCAGAAGGAATTAGAGCGGCGTCTGCACGAGACTTTCAAAATCGCCGAACGCGCGTTGCAAGAGCGTTAGCCGCGAGCACGCTTGATCGGCGGCTCTTCCGCGCAATCCTTGTCGACGCAGTCTTCCACTTCGATCTGAATCGTCGCGTGCGTGATGCCGAAGCGCTCCGCCAGCAGCGCCTTCGTGTCTTTCAACACCATCGCCTGATCCGCCGAGCCATTCACCAGCGCGTGCATGGTCAGCAGCGTTTCATGCGGCCCGACCGACCAGGTGTGCACGTGGTGGACGTCCCGGATCGCGGGAATCTTCTGCTCGAGCGTGCGACGCAGTTCGCCCTGATCCAGCCACTCGGGCGAGCCTTCCATCAGAATGTGCGCTGACCGGCGCACCAGCGAGATCGCGGTTTTCACGATCAACGCGCTCACAAAGAGCGACAACAGCGGGTCGATCGGCATCCAGCCGGTCCACAGAATGACCAGCGCTGCGACGATGGCGGCGGCCGAGCCCAGCAGATCGCTGAGCACGTGCATCGTGGCGGCCGACACGTTCATGTCGTGCGAGTCGCCCCGACGCAGCATCGCGAACACGAGCAGGTTGACGGCGAAACCGAGGGTGCCGATCCACAGGATCGCGCTTGCGTTCACGGGCACGGGGTTCAACAGGCGCGCGATGGCCTCGAACGCGATCCAGGCGACGATGAAGAGCAATGCGCAGCCGTTGACGAACGTGGCGAGCACTCGCAGGCGTTGATAGCCGAAGGAGCGCTTGGCATCGGCAGGGCGCGTGGCGATGCGGACTGCCGCCCAAGCGAGCGCCAGGGCGGCTGCGTCGGTGAGCATGTGGCCGGCGTCGGCGACCAGGGCGAGCGACCTCGCCAGCAATCCGCCAGCAAATTCGACCAGCATGAACGATGCGGTCAGCGCGAAGGCGACACCCAGGACCTTGCCGCTGGCGCCAGCGCTGTGGTCGTGATCATGGTCGTGGCTGTGGCCGTGATCGTGCGCATGGCCATCGCCATGCTCGTGCCGGTGCTCGTTCATGGGATCAGCATAAGTCGATTGATTTTGTGCGGCCAGACGTCCTACCTGCCTGGTCTATAATTCGCATGCGCATGAAACTCTCCGTCGTCATCCCAGTCTGTAACGAGGCTGACAATGTCGGGCCGTTGGCCCGCGAAATCCAGGCCGCCCTGGTCAATCATCAGCCCTTCGAGATCATTTTCGTCGACGACGGCAGCACCGACGGCACCGTCGCGGCCATCCAGGCGGCGCGCGCCGAGGGCATCCCGGAAATCCGTCTGCTGGAGCATTCCCAGCGCTGCGGCCAGAGCCGGGCGGTCTGCACCGGCGTCGAAGCGGCCCGCGCCGAATGGATCGCGACCCTGGACGGCGACGGTCAGAACGACCCGGCCGACATCCCCGAATTGATCAAGGCGGTCACGGCGGGCGATGAGTCTCTGCGGCTCGTGATGGGCAATCGCACCACACGAAAAGATACCTGGTTGCGCCGGATTTCTTCGCGTGTGGCGAATCGAGTACGCGGCGGACTGCTTCGCGACGGCACCCCCGACACGGGCTGCGGTATCAAGCTCATGCATCGGGCCACGTTCATGCGGCTGCCCTGGTTCAACCACATGCATCGCTTTCTGCCGGCGCTGTATCAGCGAGCCGGCGCCCGCGTGGTCTCCGTGCCCGTGCGCCATCGTCCGCGCACTCGGGGGGTCTCGAAGTACGGGCTGAGCAATCGATTGTGGGTGGGGATCGTGGATTTGTTCGGGGTGCGCTGGCTGATCCTGAGGAACGCGCCGCCCATTCGCATCCGGGAATCCCTGCCCCACGAATGAGGCAGGCATCTGACGGGGGTTCCGTCGGATTGCGTACGGCCTGCACAGAGAAATGTCGCTGTTTGGCGTCGCGAATTGGGTGCGACACTTGGCAGTCTGCTTTTCATCGCATATTTTGCTGTGCCACAATCGGATGATCGCCGCATTGCTATTCATATTCGCTCAGCAGTGCAGTGCCGGCGACGCGCAAGAAAGTTTCGATTCGGGAGGGTGCCCTGAATGAACGATACGAATCGCGGCCCGTTGTCGAGTCCGCGTAACTGCCGCTTGGCGCCCGCCTGCTGACGCACGCCGCAAGTGGCAAGCAATCCGACAGAGCATGGACCGCTGATCTCCGCGCCGAGCGGTGACACGCTGTTTACTGCACGACCTCGCCGTAACACCAAGGTGGGCCTGGACGTGCTGCTCACCAAGGCGTCCATCGATTTCCAGAACCTCACGTCGGATCACGACGATCCGCTGTTGAAGCAGAACCTCGAGGCGCTGCGCGAATCGGCCGGCCTGGACGCGGTCGTGATCGCCACGTTCGATGAACCTCAGAAGAGCATCGAGCACGTGGTTGCCGCGAGCGGCCTGTTCGCGACCTTCAATCCCATCGTGTTCCATGGCGAGCCGCTCGAGCGCTTGCCGTATCTTCGTAGCAAGCTCGGTCATCTGCGCATCGTCGAGATTCGCGATACCTCGCGTCCCCGGCGGGAGCTCGCGGCCGAAGGGGCGCGCCTCGCGTCCTTGCATATTGGCGCCGCGTTGATCGTCGGCGTGGCCATTCAGGGACGCGTTCAGGCGTTCATCGCGCTGTGCTCGACGCTGCCGCGCGATTCGTGGGATGCCAACCTGCACTTGATGCTCAAGCTGCTCGGTTCCAGTTATTCGAGCGGCATCGAAAGGTTGCGCTACCAAAGGCACTTCCATCAGCTCGAAGAGCGCAACGAGCTGGCGTTGCATGGCGCGAACGACGGCTTGTGGGACTTCGAGGTCGATTCTCAGAAGACCTGGTTCTCGCCGCGCTGGAAAGCCATGCTGGGCTACAGCGACGACGAAGCTGAGCCGCTGGTCGACTGGCAACAATTGTTACATCCGGATGACACGGTGCGCGTGAGCACGGCGTTGCGCGATCACTTGTCCGGCAAGGAGCCCTTGTTCGAAAGCGTCCACCGGCTGCGCCATCGCGATGGCGTCTGGCTGTGGGTGGAGAGTCGCGCCAAGGCTCGTCTCGATGAGCAGGGTCGCGCGCGGCGCATCGTCGGCGTCGACCTCGACGTCACCGAGCGCAAGCTGTACGAAGAAGCGCTGTTCAAGGAGAAGGAGAGCGCGCAGATCACGTTGCAGTCCATCGGCGACGGCGTGATCACCACCGATTCGAAGTGCCGCATCGAGTATCTGAACCCGGTGGCCGAACAGCTCACCGGCTGGCGCCTCGAGCATGCACAGGGTCGCGTCATCGACGAGATCTACCGCAGCTTCCACGAAGAGACCTGCGAGCCGCTGGAGAATCCGCTGGCGGTCGCGATCCGGCGCACGCGGGCGATCAAGTCGGTCCGCCCGACGCTGCTGATCCGTCGCGACGGCAATGAGCTTTATATCGAGAGCTGCGCCTCGCCGATTCGCGATGGCGCGGGCAATGTGTCCGGCGGCGTGCTGGTGTTCCATGACGTGAGCGAGAGCCGCGAGCTGAATCGCAAACTCTCCTATCACGCGAGCCACGACATTCTCACCGGTCTCGTCAATCGTCGTGAGTTCGAGTCGCGGCTCGAGCGCGCGCTGAAGAGCGCCAAGGCTCGCGAAGCGTCCTACGCGCTGTGTCACATCGATCTCGATCAGTTCAAGATCATCAACGACAACTGCGGCCATAGCGCGGGTGACGCGTTGCTCGGCCAGGTCGGCGCATTGCTCAAGTCGAAGATTCGTTGGCGCGATACGGTGTCACGTCTCGGTGGCGACGAGTTCGGCGTGCTGCTCGAAAGCTGCTCGCTGGAAGAAGCGGTGCGTAACGCCGAGATGCTTCGCGAAGCGATCCGCAACTATAAGTTCGTTTGGGAAGAGCGCACGTTCCGTCTCGGCGCCAGCATCGGCGTCGTGCCGCTCTCGCCCGAGAATGAAGACGTTGCGTCCCTGATCTCCGCCGCCGATAGCGCCTGCGCCGCCGCGAAGGAAAGCGGTCGCAACCGCATCTACAGCTTCCAGGAAAACGACATCGATTTGATGCGCCGTCGCCGCGAAATGCAGTGGGCCGCGCGCATCAACAACGCCCTGGAAGACAACCGCTTCGAGATTTTCCGTCAGGTCATCCAGCCGCTACAGCAGAAGGATGCGCACGGTCTGCACTACGAGCTGCTGCTCCGCATGCGCGATGAGGCGGGCAAGATCGTGGCGCCGGATCAGTTCATCGTCGCCGCCGAGCGCTACGGCCTGACGCCGAATATCGACCGCTGGATGATCGAGCACGCGCTGCGCTGGCTGGTGTCCGAAGCGGACGAGCGCGAGAAGCTGGAGCTGTGCTCCATCAACCTGTCGGGCCAGAGCTTGGGCGACGACAAATTCCTGCCGTTCGTCATCGATCACTTCCATCGCAGCGGCATCGACGCCTCGAAGATCTGCTTCGAGATCACCGAGACCGCGGCCATCGCAAGCTTCTCGCAGGCGAATCGCTTCATTCATGCGCTGAAGGAGCTGGGCTGCCGCTTCGCACTCGACGACTTCGGCACCGGCCTGTCGTCGTTCGGTTACCTGAAGCACTTTCCGGTCGACTTCCTGAAGATCGACGGCAGCTTCGTGAAGGAAATCCTGCACGACCCGATCGATCGCGAGATGGTGCGATCCATCAACGAAATCGGTCATCTCACCGGCAAGCAGACGATTGCCGAGTTCGCCGAGAACGTCGAGATCATCGAGATGCTCCGCAGTATCGGCGTGGATTACGCCCAGGGCTACGGCATAGCGACGCCGCAGCGAGTGATGAAGCTCGCCTCGGGCAGCGAAGCGTTCTAGGCGAAGCGCATCGACAGATCCACGGCTCTCACGTGCTTGGTGAGCCCGCCCACCGAGATGAAGTTCACGCCGGTCTCTGCCACGGTGCGCAGCGTCTCCAGCGACATATTCCCTGACGCTTCCAGTTCAATGCCTTTGTTCTCGTGCTCGCGGGTGATGCGCACCGCGGTCTTCATGTCTTCGCTGGAGAAGTTGTCGATCAGAATGCGATCCACCTTCGCCGCGAGCGCCTGCTGCAGCTCATCGAGATTCTCCACCTCGACTTCCACCATCACCTTGCTGTTGACCTTGCGGGCCTCGGTGACGGCTGCCGCAATCGAGCCCGCCGCCGCGATGTGATTTTCTTTCACGAGGATGGCGTCGAACAAACCGATGCGATGATTCGTGCCGCCAGCGCATCGCACGGCGTATTTCTGCGCCAGTCGCAGGCCAGGAATCGTCTTGCGCGTATCGAGCACGCGGCACTGCGTGCCCTTCAGTGCGTCGACATAGCGACTCGTCTCGGTCGCCACCGCAGACAGGCACTGCAGGAAATTGAGCGCCGAGCGTTCGCCCGTCAGCAGCGAGCGTGAGGGGCCGGATAATTCGCAAAGCAGTTGGTTCGCGCGCACGCGATCCCCGTCCGCTGCGTTCCAACGAACCTGCACTCTGGGATCGATTTGACGGAACACTTCGTCGAACCACGCGCGGCCGCACAGCGTCGCGTCCTCACGCGTGATGACGGTGGCTTTCGAAACGCGATCAGCCGGAATCAACTGGGCAGTCAGGTCGCCCGTGCCGACGTCTTCTTCGAGCGCGATTTTGACGGTGCGGGCAATGTATTCCGTGCTGGGCAGGGCAATCGACATGAGGAGTCCTCGAGCGCAATACGTCGAAGACTATCAAAACCCAGCCGAAGCTGGGTTTGAGGCTGACTTAGAAGGGTAAGCCGTGACTCTGGCCGCCCATGCACATCAGCATCGGCACCGACAGAATGAAATTCACGCGCGAGGCGTACAGCGCCACTTTGCGCGCCTTGGCCTTTTCCTCGTCGGTGGCGGGCACGATGCCGAGTATTTTCTTCTGGTTCCGCCAGATCAGGCCCCAGACGTTCAGCAGCATGATGGTGCCGAGCCAGGCGCCCACGCCAATGGTCACGAACCCTTCCTGCAGCAGAAAAGCCTTATGCATGGCCACCGGGCTGCCATAGCCGAACAGCAGGAAATACGCACCGGTGACCCAGGTCGCCACCGAAGCCCAACGGAACCACCACAGCGCCCGCGGGGCGACATATTTCGTGATGCCGGCGCCGCCCGGGCCGCCCTTATCGGCGGTGGCATCGCCCAGCGCGGGGACCTGAACGACGTTGAAGTAGTAGAGCAGGCCGATCCACATCACGCCCGAGACGATGTGCAGCCAGCGATCGATGCGCGTGTGGTGCAGGCCCAGCCCGTCGGCGCCGACGATCGTGGTGGTGAGGATGACGGAGAGAACGATGGCAAGCACAAAGGCCGAAATAATGGCCCCGCGCACCGTAGTCAGTGGATGCATGACCTGAACTCCTCGCTAAACCCGCCGGTTATTCGTTCTTGTCGCCGCGTCCGATGCGACCGTGCCAGTCCGCGGACTACGGCATTTGTCAGCAAAAAGCGTTTGAAGAATAGGGGAGGCATCCCCATAATTCAATTGTCAGCCCCTTCCGTCATGACGTTGCCGCCCCCACTTCCGGCTATTGCTTCTCCCTGTATCAAGGTCTGTGTACTCGATGCACAGCAGGTCTGCGTTGGCTGCGGGCGCACCCTTGACGAGATCGCTCAGTGGTCGCGAATGACGGAGGAGCAGCGGGGCCAGGTCGTCGACCGGGCACGCCAGCGGCGCAGCCAGGCCGCCCCGTGAACCGTCTTTGGCTTTAATTCGAGGTTTGTATGGACGTCATCGAACGCATCAAGTCGCAGCTGTCCTCCAGCCCGGTCGTGCTGTACATGAAGGGCACGCCTGACTTTCCCCAGTGCGGCTTCTCCGCAGCCGCCGTGCGTGCCCTGGGCGCAGTCGGCGCCGAGTTCTCGCACGTCAACATTTTCGAGGATCCGGAGCTGCGCGAGGCGCTGAAGCAGTACTCCAACTGGCCCACCTATCCGCAGCTGTACGTGAACGGCGAGCTGGTCGGCGGCTCGGACATCATCATCGAGATGTACAAGAGCGGCGAGTTGCAGAAGCTCATCGGCGAGGCGGCCAAGGCCACCGGTTGATCCTTTCCTTTTTGCCCTCCGCCAACAGGCGGAGGGCATCACGGGCCCAGCTTCCTCCGCTCGGGTCCGTTAAACTCCCCGCATGACCCAGCTGACTCTGCTTCGTCCCGACGATTGGCATTTGCACGTGCGCGATGGCGCCCACCTGGCCAGCGTCGTTCCGTTCACCGCCCGCCAGTTCGCGCGCGCGATCATCATGCCGAATCTCAAGCCGCCGGTGACGACTGTCGCCGCTGCGGCAGCGTATCGCGAGCGCATCCTGCAGGCGGTGCCTGCGGGGCTGAGCTTCGAGCCGTTGATGACGTTGTATCTCACGGACGCCACGTCGCCGAAAGAGATTCACGCGGCCAAGGCCAGCGGATTCATCGTCGGCGCGAAGGTATATCCGTCTGGCGCGACGACGAACTCCGATGCCGGCGTGACCGCAATCGAAAAGATCTTCCCGGTGCTCGAGGCCATGCAGGAAGTCGATCTGGTCTTCCAGGTGCATGGCGAAGTCACGGAGCACAGCGTCGACGTGTTCGATCGCGAGAAGGTGTTCATCGACCGCATCATGTCGGGCATCGTCGAGAAGTTCCCGAAGCTGCGCGTCGTGTTCGAGCATGCGACGACGCGTGAGGGCGTGCAGTTCGTGAAGGGTGCTCGTGCCGGCGTCGGCGCGACCATCACGCCGCAGCATCTGCTGTTGAACCGCAATGCGATCTTTCAGGGTGGCATTCGTCCTCACAACTATTGCCTGCCCGTGCTCAAGCGCGAGCACGATCGCCAGGCGCTCGTTGAAGCGGCGACCGGCGACGATGCTCGATTCTTTCTCGGCACGGACAGCGCGCCGCACGCGCGTCACACGAAAGAAAATGCTTGCGGATGCGCCGGTGTGTTTTCCGCGCATGCGGCGATCGAGCTTTACGCTGAGGCGTTCGAAGCGGCGGGCCGATTGGACCGCCTGCAGGCGTTCGCATCGGAGCGCGGGCCTGACTTCTATGGCCTGCCGCGCAATACTACGAAGATCACATTGAATCGCACCTCGTGGACGCCGCCCGCCGTGTACCGATTCGGTAACGACGAGCTGACGCCGTTCCGTGCGGGCGAGAGCGTTGCCTGGCAGCTGGCCGAGGAAATTCCGTCTTGAGCGATGTAGCCGGTGTCGAGGTTGACGGGAAGCTGCCCATGGCTCGCCGCTTTCGCGGCTTTTTGCCCGTGGTGATCGATGTCGAGTGCGGCGGCTTCAATCCGAACACCGATGCGCTGCTGGAGATCGCCGCGGTGCTGCTCGAAATCCAGGGTGACGGCTCGCTGCTTCCCGGCGAGAGCTGGCGCTATCACGTGCAGCCGTTCTCGGGTGCGAATCTCGAGCCGGCGTCGCTCGCGGTGACCGGCATCGATCCGTTTCATCCGCTGCGTCCGGCCATTCCGGAAAAAGAAGCGCTGACCCGGCTGTTCAAGGAAATCCGCCGTGCGATGAAGGACAACGATTGCACGCGCGCCATCCTGGTCGGTCACAACGCGTACTTCGATTTGAACTTCATCAACGCCGCGATTGCCCGTACGGACATCAAGCGGAATCCGTTCCATCCGTTCTCGAGCTTCGATACGGCGACGCTCGCTGGCGTTGCCTATGGGCAGACCGTGCTCGGCAAGGCGCTGCAGGCGGCGGGCATCGAGTGGGACTCGAACGCCGCGCACTCGGCGGCTTACGATGCGCAGAAGACGGCGGAGTTGTTCTGCAAGATTTGTAATTCGATGAAGGTGGCGATCGGCTGATTCTGTTCGGTCGAAAGCGGCCGAGGCCCTTTCGACTAGAGTTTCGCGGCCCAGCTCGCGATTGTGTCCGCGAGCTCCTCCATCACTTCACGATCCTTTCTTCCTGAGCGCGCCAGCACGTGGAAGGAATGATCCGCACCTTCGATCCGCTTCATCGTCGCGCTCGGGTTGAGCTTCTGCACGATCGGCTCGAGCAGCGTCAGATCGGCCAGATCATCACGCGTACCCTGCAGAAACAACATTGGAATCTTTACGTCCGAGAGGTGCGTCGCGCGTTCGGTGGAGGGCTTCTTTGCTGGATGCAAGGGAAAGCCGACGAATGCCAGCCCCCGCACCTCGGCTAACGGTTTCGCCGCCTGAGCCTGCGAAGTCATCCGACCTCCGAATGATTTGCCTCCCGCAATCAATGCCACGCCCGGCGCTAGCTTGCGTGCTTCCTCGACTGCCGCGCGCACGGTTGCGTGACACAGTGCTGGCGGGTCGGGGCGCTTCGATCCGCTCTCCATGTAAGGGAAGTTGTAGCGCAGCGTGCCGATCTGTCGTGCTTCGAGGGCGTTGGCGAGGTCGGCCATGAAAGCATGCGTCATGCCGGCGCCCGCTCCATGACCCAGCACGAAACAAGCGCGAGCATTCGGCGGAAGTTGAAGTAAAGCTGACATGCGTAGGCCGCTTTTAACTTCTATGCTTAGCGGTGTCGAAGAGGCTGTCATGGCGGCAGTATGAACTTTCGCGGCGCTGAATGGCACCCGCGGTACTGCCGAACCTAAAGGCCCTCGATCAACTTGCTTTAGCCAGCAGCACTGTCGCGCCAAGGCGCGCACCTTGGCCGTTCTTGTTTAGCCGACGTTGGAGGATGAAACATGAAACCTCGCATCACGCTCATCACGCTCGGCGTCGACGATCTCGACCGAGCCGTCGATTTTTACGGCCGCGGCCTTGGGCTCAAGACCGAAGGCATCGTCGGCAAGGAGTTCGAATACGGCGCCGTCGCGTTCTTCGAATTGGAAGGCGGGCTGCGTTTGGCGCTGTGGCCGCGGAAGAGTTTGTCGCGCGACTGTGGCTTGCCTGTGTCCGCGCCAAGCCCGACGGACTTTTGTCTGGCCCACAATGTGAGTTCGCGTGCGGAAGTGGATACGGTGATGGATCAGGTTCGGAATGCCGGCGCGCAGATCGTCAAAGCCGCGCACGATACGTTTTACGGCGGGTACTCAGGGTATTTTCAAGATCCGGATAAGCATCTGTGGGAGGTGACTTGGAATCCGCAGCTGCTGCCGAAGGAGTGAAGCTCACAATTCGACGTTTCGATGCAACGTTCGGCTCTCGGGGAGCCGTTCTCCAGTCGCACCGGCATGCTAATCTCCATGCGCGGGTGCCCGGCACTGTCGGCGCACTAATTCAAAGAATAAGCCACTGTGACACTTAGGGAGAAGTACGTTCTATGGATCTCGTATATAAGTCCGAGAAGCCGTTGTTTGTCCTGTCGATGGTGATTGGAACGATTGTGTGGCTGGCGCTCGTCGTTGGCACGTTCGGCGTCGCCCTGGTCTATGTCCTGTTATTCCTGATCATCTATTTGTTCGCTCATTCCGGCTTCATCGCCTATCTGCGCGGCAACACGCTGGAGCTGAGCGAAAGCCAGTTCCCGGATCTCTACAAGCAGTACCTCGAAGCCTGCGAAAGACTCGAGATCGAGGAGATTCCGACCGCGTACCTGATGATGAGCGATGGCATTCTGAACGCGCTCGCGACGCGCTTTCTGCGCCGTCACTATGTGGTTCTCTATAGCAGCGTGGTGGAGGCGCTTCGTTCGCGACCCGACGCGTTGCGCTTCTACTTCGGGCACGAGTTGGCTCACATCAAGCGCGGCCATCTCAACCTGCAGTGGCTGAAGATGCCGGCTTCGATCCTGCCGTTGCTCGGCGCAGCTTATCGGCGCGCCCAAGAGTACACGTGCGATCTTCACGGGCTCGCCGCATCGAACTCGCGCGAAGATGCGCTCGCGGCGCTGGCGGTGCTGGGTACAGGTGGAGAGAAGCTGGCCGACGTGAACGTCAACGGCTTCATCGACCAGCAGCGCTACACGGGCGGGTTCTGGATGTCGTACCACGAGCTGACCAATGACTATCCATGGTTGTGCAAACGGTTGGCGCACATCGCGGCCGTGAGTGGTGCGCGCAATGGCCGAGCATCGGAATACAAGGCGCCGTCACGCAGTTTCTTTGCTGGAGTGTTCGCAGCGTTCACACCCCGCTTTGGAGTCGGTGGCGGCGCATCGGTCCTGGTGTTGGTTGCGATCATCGGTGTGCTGGCCGCGATCGCCATCCCGGCCTATCAGGACTACACCCTTCGCGCGCAGGCCTCCGGCGCGATGCCTCTTGTGGAACAGGTGGAGAGCGCCGCCGCCGAGTATGTCAATGAACACAAGGCGTACCCCGAATCGCCCGCCGACGTTGGATTGCCCGAGGAGATGGAGACGGGGCCGGTGAGTCACGTTGCCGTGATCGATGAGGGCTTCGAGTTGACCTTACGAAGCAGCAACGCACTGCTGAACGAGAAGACCATCGTGGTGGGCGCCTATCAGAACGACGACGGCAGCATCCAGTGGCACTGCGTGGGCGGCACGCTGGATCAGAAGTATCGATCGGCGAAATGCAGGTCGCAGCAGCCCTGAGCTGCTTAGGCCCGTGCTCGCGCCCGGACTCTTTTCCGGGCGCGAAGTCTGCGGTAGCGGTCAAGCGGCCAGACGCGGGCGCAAATCGTCGATCGAAATGTGACCTAAAAAGCCACCGCTGCTTGCGGCGGGCACTTCGTCCTCGATGGCATGAGCAAAGATCACCGCGGGATCCGCTTCGAGCCGATCGATCAGTCGATCGAGCTTCGGATACTGCCCAGGCGCGACGACGCGGTGGTATTTGCCCCAACGAGCGAGGCCGATGAAATACGCATCCGCCAAAGACTTCCGCGGGCCCATCAGCCACTCACCCTCGCCAAGCATCGACTCCAGCTGTTCGCTCGCTTTGGCGACGGTCTCCCGGCCCACCTCACGCAGAACGCCGGGCACCTGACAATTCTCATCCATCTTGTACGCATGCCACAGCGGCCCGAACGCGGCGAAATACGTCGTGGTCAAGAATGCGATGCGCTGATTGAGGCGATCGTATTCGCGCGTGCCTTGCGTGAACCCGAGGCCTTTCGAGATTCCGCGAGTGGCGATGTTCTGCAGGATTGCGGCGCTTTCGGTGAGCGCCGTGCCGTCTTCGAGCAGCAGTACGGGCGTCTTGCGACCCGGATGGAATCGTGCATACAGATCCGACTGCATGTCCTGGAACATGTCGATCCGGCACAGCCGGTACGGCTGACCGAGCCATTCCAACGCAACGATCGATCCGAACGAGCATCCCTGTGGGACGCCATATAGCAACACGGGCTCCATGAAATGAACTCCGACATGTAGAAGGGAGCCCTATGTTATTGAGCACATTCGCGCTGTAAATTACGAACAAATTTGTGACTGGAGTCCACGAGTGGGCACAAATTTGTTACTGCCATGAAAACCACGGTTTCCGGTTGTCCCATCGAAGACGCCATGCGCTTGTTGAGCGGGCGCTGGCGTACGCTGCTCGTCTATTACTTGATCGATGGCAAGAAGCGCTTCGCGCAGCTGCGGCGTGACAACCCACGAATCTCACATCGCATATTGACGCACGAGTTGCGGGCGCTGGAAGGCGCAGGTGTGATTACGCGCACCGTCGTGCCTGGAAAGATTGCGCACGTCGAGTACGAGTTGACTGAAGGCGGCCGCAAGCTCGTGCCGCTGATCAACGCATTGGGCGACTGGTACGAAGATCTACAGCGTCAGCGCGAGCCGGATCGAGCAGCAATTTGACAGTGGCGTTTCTGCGGAAACGCCTGGCGTGAAGGTCAGTCCGGATCCTTCGCGAAGGCTTCCACGCCCGCCGGCAACGCCACCCACGAGTGCCGCCGACTGTCGTAGACCGAAACCTGCGGCGCCGGAAAGCTCGGATCCGCAAACGCGCCGACCGCGACGCTGACTCCGCCCTCTACACCTTCTTCCGTGTGAAACACCGTCGATCCACACACCGGACAAAACCGAAACCGGAACTGCGCTCCCTGATCGCCAGTGCGCACGTACTCCGTCGCCTTGCCTGAAACTCTGAACGGCGCCGAGAAGCCGGCGAGGGCAGCGAACACACTTCCCGTGCGTTGCTGGCACGCGAGGCAGTGGCAAACACCTACGCCGCGAGGTTCGCCGTCGACTTCGATGCTCAGCTGACCACAACAACACGACGCCGTCCGAGTCACCACGGCACTACTCCCGACGCGCGCGCTTCATCCGTCCGCCGGTCAGCAGGCCCTGCTCGAGCAAGAGCTGAGTCGTGTATCGCACGCCGAAGCCCGTGAAATCCGTCGGCACGTGCGCCAATCCGCCCGGGCGATTGCCAGCGGCGAGATCGATGTGAATCCACGGAATCTCCGCCGGCACGAACTTGCTTAGGAACCGAGCGGCGAGGATGTGATCGCCTTTGCTATCCGGCGTGCACTGAAGGACATCGGCGATCGATGATTCGAGATCGCTGTCGAAGTCCTCATCCATCGGAAACGGCCACACGCGCTCGCCACTCTCACGGCCTGCGGCCTCGATCGCGCCGTGCCACTCGGGCCGGTTCGTGAACGCACCACAATAGCGCTCCGTCAGCGCCGTAACACACGCGCCGGTGAGCGTCGCGAAGTCGATGATCAAATCCGGCTTCTCGCGCGAAGCGATGGTGAGTGTATCCGCGAGCACCATGCGACCTTCGGCGTCGCTGTGCGCGACTTGGATCGTTGTGCCATTCGCTGCGCGCACGACTTCTTGCGGGCGAAAGGCGTTCGGGCCGATCTGGTTTTCGGTGATGGCGAGCCAGCAGTCGATGTCATAAGGCACGTTGAGACGGGTCAGCGCGAGCAGCGTGCCGACGGCGACGGCGCTGCCCTGCATGTCTTCGTGCATCTGATACATGCTCTTGTGGGGCTTCAAATTAATACCCCCCGTGTCAAAACAAATACCTTTGCCGACCAGGGCCAGTTTCTTGCGCGTGGAATCGCCGGCGGCGCGATAGCGGAGGCGCACGATGCCCGCGTCACGATGCTCATTTGCGCGTGTTACCGCCAGAAATGCGCCGGCATTCAGCTTCTTCAGCGCGCGCTCGTCGAGGAACGAGAACGCCCAGCCTTCGCGTTTCGCGAGGTCACGCAACGCTTTTCGATAACTCGCCGTGTGCAAGACGTTCGGTGGCAACGTGGTCAGCCAGCGCGCCAGGTGATTGCCACGGTCGATTGCGATCGACTGCTCCGCATCGATCTCCGGGCCATCGCCGCTGAGGGTGAGTTGCGGCGGTTCTGGCGCCTTTGGCGTCTTCGACTTGATCACCGGCATCGGCGCGGTCGCGGCCAGCGCAGCGGCGGTCAGCGCTTCGAGCATCGCTGCGCTCACAGCGGCGTCGAGCCCCTGTGTCGCGAGCAGCACTTTTGCGCCGGAAACAGGCGCTAACTCCTTCCAAATGCGGGTCGCGAGCGACAGCCGCTCGAAGGGCAAGCTTGAAGCTTTGGCCAGCGCCACCACCATAGGTGATGCATCGGCTGCCAGTCGCGCACTGAGGATAGATACAGGTCCGCGTGCCTTGGCTTCGCGATACAGCCGTTGCCAGGCCGCCCCGTAGGGCAGCTTGGTCAAGCGCTGCTCGGCCTGCTCCTTATCGATGACGACGATGCAGGCATCGTGTTTTTGCATTGAGCTTTCGCTCAGCTGCGCACGACGCTGAAAAATACGGATGTCGCGCTCTGCGGGAAGCAATTCCACCACGAGTAGTCCTTACTGGGTTCCTTGACCGAAAATTCTCAAACTCCGATGATACGCGGCCTACTTTTGCAGCACACCCGACATGTCCGAACCCTCCAGGTTTGATGATCTCGATCCCGAAGAAACCCGGGAATGGCTCGAATCGATTGACTCGGTGATCAAGGCGCAGGGCGCCGGCCGGGCCCACTTTCTGCTCGAAAGGTTGATCGATTTCACGCGCCGGAGCGGCGCGTACCTGCCGTTCAAGCCCAATACGGCCTATGTAAATACAATTTCACCCGGGCAGGAGCAGGAGTACCCGGGGGATCGCAGCATCGAGCGGCGCATCGAAGCGTTCATCCGCTGGAATGCGATGGCCATGGTGGTGCACACCAATCGCCAGAGCTCCGAATACGGCGGCCACATCGCAAGCTATGCCTCGTCGGCGACCATGTATGAAGTGGGCTTCAACCACTTCTGGCGTGCGCCGTCCGAGAAGCATCCCGGCGACATGGTGTACATCCAGGGCCACGTCGCGCCGGGCATCTACGCACGCGCGTATCTCGAAGGGCGTCTGTCCGAAGAGAATCTGCGTTACTTCCGTCAGGAAGTGGCCAGCCCGGAAAAGGGACTGAGCTCGTACCCGCATCCCTGGTTGATGCCGGACTTCTGGCAGTTCCCGACCGTCTCCATGGGCCTCGGTCCGATGATGGCGATCTATCAGGCGCGCTTTCAGCGCTACCTCGAAAATCGCGGCATCGTGCCGGAGACCGACCGCAAAGTGTGGGCGTTCCTCGGCGACGGCGAGATGGACGAGCCCGAATCGATGGGCGCGATCACCATGCCGGTGCGCGAGAAGCTCGACAACCTGGTGTTCGTCATCAACTGCAACTTGCAGCGCCTCGACGGTCCGGTGCGCGGCAACGGCAAGATCATTCAAGAGCTCGAAGCCGCTTTCCTCGGCGCGGGCTGGAACGTCGTCAAAGTCATCTGGGGCTCGCGTTGGGATCCTTTGCTCGCGAAGGACACCAAGGGCCTGCTGCGCCGGGTGATGGAAGAGTGCGTCGACGGCGAATATCAGAACTTCAAGGCCAAGGGCGGCGCTTACACGCGCGAGAACTTCTTCGGCAAATATCCCGAGCTGAAGGAGATGGTCGCCAACATGTCGGATGACGACATCTGGCGCTTGAACCGCGGCGGCCACGACTACAAGAAAGTCTGGAACGCCTACAACGCGGCCGTGAATCACAAGGGCGCGCCCACCGTCATCCTGTGCAAGACGGTCAAGGGCTTCATGATGGGCAAGTGGGGCGAGAGCCAGAACATCACCCACCAGCAGAAGAAGCTCGACGACGAAGCGCTGAAGGAATTCCGCAAGCGCGTGCACATCAATATTCCGGATGAGCAACTCGCCAAGTCGCCGTTCCAGCGGCTGCCGGAAGACAGCGAAGAGATGAAGTATCTGCGCGAGCGTCGCGAACGGCTCGGCGGCCCGCTGCCGCAGCGTCGCTCGAATGCGCCGTCGCTCACCATTCCTCCGCTGGAGACCTTCGATTCGCTGCTGCAGTCCTCGGGCGATCGTGAGTTCTCCACCACGATGGCGTTCGTGCGCATCCTGCAGATGCTGGTGAAGGACAAGAACATCGGCAAGAACGTCGTGCCGATCGTGCCCGATGAAGCACGCACCTTCGGTATGGAAGGCATGTTCCGTCAGGTCGGCATCTATTCTTCGGCGGGGCAGCTGTACACGCCGCAGGACGCCGATCAGCTGATGTTCTACAAGGAAGACAAGAAAGGTCAGATTCTCGAAGAGGGCATCAACGAAGGCGGCGCGCTCGCTTCGTTCATCGCGGCCGGTACCGCGTATGCCAACAACAACGTGAACATGATCCCGTTCTACATCTATTACTCGATGTTCGGGTTCCAGCGCGTTGGCGACTTCATCTGGGCGGCTGGCGACAGCCAGGCTCGCGGCTTCCTGTTGGGCGGCACTTCGGGCCGCACGACGCTCGCGGGCGAAGGCTTGCAGCACCAGGACGGTCACAGTCATCTCGCGGCGAGCACGATTCCGAACTGCGTCGCCTACGATCCGACGTATGCATACGAGCTCGCGGTCATCATTCAGGATGGCATGCGCCGCATGTTTGCCGACCAGGAAGATGTGTTCTATTACCTCTCGGTGATGAACGAGAACTACGCGCACCCGGCCATGCCGAAGGGCGCGGAGGCGGGCATCCTCAAAGGCATGTATCTGCTGCAGGCCGGCGGCAAGGGCAAGGTGCGTGTGAACCTGATGGGTTCGGGCACGATCCTGCGCGAAGTCCTCAAGGCTGCCGAGATTCTCGAGAAGGATTACGGCGTGCCAGCCGACGTGTTCAGCGCGACCAGCTTCTCCGAGGCGCGTCGCGAGGCGCTCGACGTCGAACGCACCAACATGCTGCATCCGGATGCGCCGCAGGCGGTGCCGTATCTGCGGCAGGTGTTCGGCGATCGCACTGGTCCGTTCATCGCGGCGACGGACAACATGCGCATCGTGGCCGATCAAATTCGTCAGTGGGTCCCTGGACGTTTCGTCGTGCTCGGCACCGACGGTTACGGCCGCAGCGACTCGCGTGCCCAGCTTCGCCGGCACTTCGAAGTGGACGCGCCGCATATCGTGGTGGCCTCGCTCCGCGCGCTCGCGGATGAAGGCAAGCTCGACATGGCGACCGTCAAGGCGGCGATCAAGAAATTCAACATCGATCCGGACAAGCCGAATCCGGTCACGCAGTAAGGTCCCGGTCAAGCAAGCATGGCAACAGATATCAAAGTCCCGG
Source organism: Steroidobacter agaridevorans (assembly GCF_009932555.1). Classification (GTDB taxonomy): domain Bacteria; phylum Pseudomonadota; class Gammaproteobacteria; order Steroidobacterales; family Steroidobacteraceae; genus Steroidobacter; species Steroidobacter agaridevorans. The sequence continues at coordinate 432,260 of NZ_BLJO01000009.1, read as the reverse complement.
ACCTGGGCGACTTCAAGGACGTCGAGGTCATCGACGTCCTGGTCAAGCCCGGCGATCAGATCGACGTCGACACTCCATTGATCTCGATCGAGACGGAGAAGGCGACCATGGACGTGCCGTCCACGGCCGCGGGCGTCATCACCTCGCTCGCCTTGAAGAAGGGCGATCGTGTTTCCAAAGGCAGCCTGATCGGTCAGATCGAAGCCAAAGGCGGCGCGGCCCCGGCCGTGGCTGCTCCGGCGGGCGCGAAGAAGACGAGCGGCGCGGTCGAAGAGCCCGTCTCCACGCCGTCGATCAGCAAGGAACAATCGGAGCGCAACGCTGGCGCGCCGGCAAAGGCTGAAGCTCCGAGCAAGCCGGCGTCGGGCGGTGGCTCGGCGGGCGGCGGCGAAGTTCGTGTGCCCGATCTCGGCGACTTCAAAGATGTCGAAGTCATCGATGTGCTGGTCAAGCCCGGCGATCGCATCGAAGTCGACACTCCGCTGCTGACGCTCGAGACCGAGAAGGCGACGATGGATGTTCCGTCCACGGCCGCCGGTGTGGTCAAGTCGCTCGCGCTGAAGAAGGGCGATCGTGTGTCCAAGGGCGCACTGATCGGCTTGCTCGAAGGCGGCGCCGCTCCTGCTGCGAAGGCCGCGCCGGAAGCGCCGAAGGCTGCGCCTGCTGAACCCGCAAAGGCCGCCGCACCCGCTGCGGCTCCAGCGAAGAAGGAGCCGGCACCTGCGCCAGCTCCTGCAACGCCGGCTCCGGCCGCGACGAAAGGTTTGCCGCAGATCGACGAAGCCGGTTTCGCTCGCGCGTACGCGAGTCCATCGGTTCGCAAGTTCGCGCGCGAGCTAGGCGCCGATTTGAGTCGTATGAAGGGCACGGGACCGAAAGGTCGGATCACGCCCGAGGACGTGAAGGCGTTCGTCAAACAGGCGCTCACTTCAGGCGCGCCCGCAGGCGCCGGTGCAGCTGCTGGCGGCGGCGCGCTGCCGAAGATTCCAGAAGTCGATTTCTCCAAGTTCGGCGAGATCGAGGTCAAGCCGCTCAGCCGCATCCAGAAGATTTCCGGTCCGCATCTGCAGGCGAGCTGGCTGAACATTCCGCATGTCTGGCAGATGGACGAAGCGGACATCACCGAGCTGGAAGAAACGCGCAAGAAGCTCAAGGGCGAAGCCGAGAAGCAGGGCATCAAGCTCACGCCGCTCGCGTTCGTGCTGCGCGCTTGCGTGCTGGCGTTGAAGCAGTTCCCGAACGTCAACAGCTCGCTGGAGTCCTCGGGCAAGAACCTCATTCTCAAGAAGTTCATCAACCTGGGCTTCGCGGCGGACACCCCGGGCGGTCTCGTCGTACCTGTGATCAAGGATGCCGACAAGAAGGATATTTATGAGATCGCGCGCGAGCTCGCCGACCTCTCTGCGAAGGCGCGCGATGGCAAGCTGAAAATCACCGAGATGCAGGGCGCGACCTTTACTGTGTCGAGCCTCGGCGGCATCGGTGGCGTGGGCTTCACGCCCATCATCAATGCGCCGGAAGTGGCGATCCTCGGTGTCGCGAAGTCGAGCTTCAAGCCGGTTTATAAAGACGGCCAGTTCGTGCCGCGCCTGATGCTGCCATTCACTCTGGCCTACGATCACCGCGTGATCGACGGTGCTGCCGGCGTGCGTTTCACCACCTTCCTGGCGGAGAAGCTCGCGGATGTCCGTGGGCTGATCGAGGCCGTGCCGTGACCAAAGTTAACGTTCCCGATATCGGTGACTTCAAAGATGTCGAAGTCATCGATGTGCTCGTCAAGCCGGGCGATGAGATCGCGCTGGAAACTCCGCTCGTCACGCTCGAGACCGAGAAGGCGACGATGGATGTGCCCTCGTCCGCGGCGGGTGTCGTCAAGTCGATCTCGTTGAAGAAGGGCGACCGCGTTTCCAAAGGCAGCCTGATTCTCGAAGTCGAAGCCGCCGGCGCCGCCGCCGCACCCGCACCTGCGCCGGCCCCGGCTGCTAAAGAGACAAAGGCCGCAGCACCTGCGCCTGCCAAGGAAGAAGAGGACGTTCCGTTCACGGACACCATCGTCCGCGAGCAACGGGCGAAGGCAGCTGCCGCGAATGCGCCTGCGGCCGCTCCCACTCCGGCCAAGGACACATCGGGCGGCACATACGACTTCGACATGGTCGTGCTTGGCGCCGGCCCCGGTGGTTACACGGCTGCGTTCCGCGCCGCCGATCTCGGCATGAAAGTCGCGCTGGTCGAGCGCTGGCCGCAACTCGGCGGCGTGTGTCTCAACGTCGGCTGCATTCCTTCGAAGGCACTGCTGCACGCTGCGAAGGTGATTGAAGAAGCCCACGAGATGGAGAGCTTCGGCGTTACCTTCGGCAAGCCTCAGATCGACGCGGTCAAGCTGAAGGGTTGGAAAGAGAAGGTCGTTAGCAAACTGACCGGCGGTCTCGGCATCCTTGCGAAACAACGCAAGGTCGAAGTGATCCGTGGCATCGGCAAGTTCGTCTCTCCGCATGAGATGCAGATTGCGAACACCGATATGACGCCGCTCTCGACGGTGCTGTCGAAAGGCGAGAACGCGCCGGGTGAAGGCGCGCGCAAGATCTCGTTCAAGCACTGCATTATCGCGGCCGGCTCTGAAGTCGTTCGCTTGCCGGGCGTCCCCGACGATCCGCGCATCATCGATTCCACCGGCGCGCTCGAGCTGGATCTGCCGAAGCGCATGCTGGTCGTCGGCGGCGGCATCATCGGCCTGGAAATGGCTTGCGTGTACGACGCGCTGGGCACGAAGGTCAGCGTCGTCGAGCTCACCGACGGGCTCATCCCAGGTTGCGATCGCGATCTGGTGCGTCCGCTCGAGAAGCGCATCGGCAAGCGCTACGAAAAAATCATGGTGAAGACCAAGGTCACCAAGATCGAGGCGCTCAAGGAAGGCATTCGGGTCACGTTCGAGGGCGAGCAGGCCATCGAGCCGCAGATGTACGACAAGGTGCTGATCGCCGTCGGCCGCAGCCCGAATGGCAAGAAGATCGGCGCGGAAGCGGCCGGCGTCGTCGTCAACGAGCGCGGCTTCATTCCGGTCGACAAGCAGATGCGCACGAACGTTTCGCACATCTTCGCGATTGGCGATATCGTCGGCCAGCCCATGCTCGCTCACAAGGCGTCGCATGAAGGCAAGCTCGCGGCCGAAGTCGCCCACGGAGAGAAACGTTTCTTCGATGCTCGCGTGATTCCGTCGGTCGCTTACACCGATCCGGAAATTGCATGGGTCGGCGTCACCGAGACCGAAGCGAAGGCCAAGGGCATCGCGTTCGAGAAGGGCAGCTTCCCGTGGTCGGCCAATGCCCGCTCGCTCACGCTCGGACGTGACGATGGCATGACCAAAGTGTTGTTCGATCCCGCCACGCATCGTGTCATCGGTGGCGGCATTGTCGGTCCCAACGCCGGCGATCTGATCTCCGAGCTTGCGCTCGCGATCGAGATGAACACGGATGCGGCCGACCTGGGCCTGACCATTCATCCGCATCCGACGCTGTCGGAGACGGTGATGTTCTCGGCCGAAGCGTACGAAGGCACCCTGACCGATCTGTACGTGCCGAAGAAGGCAGCTCGCCCCGCCCACTGATCGACGTTTAGTCAAAACGTCATCGATTAGAAATATTCGTGAAAAAGGCTTGTCCCCCTGGGGCAAGCCTCCCGAGTGCGCTGCTTGTGAGGAAACAACTGCGCTCGTTTCTGCCGTTTACTCCTATTTCAGTTCATCACGAATAGATAACTGAACGGAACCGCGATTGCGTGGCGGCCTCCAGGGTTAGTTCCCGGACCATGACCGGTCCACCTCAGTGGAAACCCCTTTTGCATAGCTCGCCGACGACAGGATACAAGTAGGGCGCGATGCATAAAGAGTGGTCGGGCAAGACACGTCGCTTAGGGAATGCTCGTGATCGATCGCCGGAGTCATGGGGAAGTCAAGATGACCTCGCCTGCGCGCACTGTGGACGCGCGACGAGAAACCGTGGCTTCACCGGCGCCGGAGCCTGTCGATCAGAGCAACCCAAAGAATCGCTTCGCACAGTGGTTCAAGGACTGGCGCAAGCCGGTGAGACATTGGCTGTCCCGGCGCGCCTCGGTGCCTGCCGCCGAGCTGGACGATCTCGCGCAGGAGGTTTTTCTGCGCTTGCTTCGTTATAGCGAGAAGACGGCGGTCGAGAACCCTTTGGGATATCTGTTGCGCATCGCGGGCAACGTCGCCAGCGAATGGCGCGAGCGCGCCCGAGTTTCCAAGCCGCACGATCAAGAATGGCTCGAAGATTTGCTGATCGAGCCCGATCAGGAGCCGGAGAATTCTGTTAGTCAGGCCGGCAGCGATGCAAACGTGCAGGCCGCCGTCGACAAGCTGCCGCCACGGCAGCGTCAGGTTCTACTGTTGCGAGTGAACGAGGGGCTGACCTACAAGCAGATCGCCGAGCGGCTCGAGTTGTCGCCACGAGTCGTGCTGCGTGATCTGTCCCGCGCCTACAGCCAGCTGCGGACGCGACTGGATCCGGAAGACCTCAAGTGATGGATGCACAAGAGGAACGCAACGTGCCAACAGCAATGGACCGAAAACGCATGGTTAGCCAAGAAGCTGCCTACTGGTATATCCGCTGCTCCGACGAGCGGTCGATGTCGCGCTACGACCGCAAGCTGCTGCTGGCGTGGCTGAAGAAGTCGCCGGAGCACGTTGCGGAAATCCTGCGTATGTTTCAATTGGATGGGCAATGCGCTCGGCAGCGATTGCGCGATGTGGTCAATGGGCTGTGCGAGTCCAATGTCGTCGAAGTCGATTTCGGCGGCGGTGCATCGCAATACGACTATCAGCCCAGCAGAACGGTCAGCGACAAGGTTCCACGCAAGGCCGCCGAGTCGAAGTTCAAGCCGTTGTGGAAAGTGGCGGCGGCGATCGGCACCTTTTCGGTAGCGGGGCTGCTGGGACACGCGGTGCTCGATCGTCCCAATGGCGTCATCGAGACCGTTGCGAGTGAATGGCAACACAAGTCGCTCGAGGACGGCAGCTCGATTCACCTGGATGCGCGAACTCAGTTGAAGGTCGAATTCACCGACGGACAGCGCATCGTTTATCTCAATCACGGCCAGGCGGCCTTCGATGTGGCCAAAGATTCGCGGCGGCCCTTCATCGTGCGGACGCCGCTGGTCGATGTCGTTGCCGTGGGCACTCGCTTCAGTGTCGATATCGGCCTGGATGCAGGTGTCACGACGGTCGTGGAAGAAGGGGTCGTCAAAGTAATCAAGCACGGCGAGACGGATTCGTCTGCGGTGATGCTGGCTCGAGACGAACAGTTGTATATCGCTCCGCCTTCCGTTGTCGAAGTCCCGCGCATTTCCGCACCAAACAAGATTCACGTCGATGCCAAGGCCGAACTGGAGTGGACCACCGGCTGGGTCCATTTCGACGAAGGGGCCACGGTCCGCGAGATGGTGAAGCAGTTCAATCGCCGTCATGAGGTTCAGGTCAACATCGTCGATCCTGTCGTGGCGGAGAAGAAGGTTCGTTATGCGCGCATGAAAATCGATTCAGTCGAAAACTTCAGAGACGCGATGGACAACCAGGAGGGGGTTGCAGTGAGTGAAGATCGCGAACATAAAACGCTGCGTCTGCGGTCGGAATGAGCCACCGTGCCTTTCAGCCGCTGGCACGTTCCAAGTACGCTGGCCATCGTGCTTTTGTGCGGATGGGCACCACTGTCATGGGCGCTGGACGATTCGACGAGCAATGAATACGAACTAAACATCTCCGCCGGATTGCTCATCGAAGCAATCAAGCAATTCTCCCAGCAAACCGACGTTCAATTCACCGTCGACATGCAGGCGACGGAAGTCGATTTCCTGCGGACGCAGGGCTTTCGGGCGCGCCTCTCGGCTCGCGCCGCGCTCGCAAGAATCCTGGAGGGGAGTGGTCTTGCCACGGAGTGGCAGGGGGACCATACGGTTCGCATTTATCCGGGGATTGTGCGGCCGCACGGGGAGAGCGGGGAACGGGAAGTGGAGGTGACGGGGACGCGGCTAAGAGGGGGGGAAGGGCCGGCGCCGATTCGTGTGTATAACCGGGAGCAGATCGATCGAATGGGCGTCTCGTCGCTGTCAGGAATGGCGACCTACTTGACCCAGCAGCCGTTTTCTTTCGGGCAATTTGTTCAGCGTAGCGGAGCTCAGCATTTTCAACTGCGCGGGCTAGGTGTGGATACCACGCTTGTTCTCATCAATGGACGCAGGGTGTCGCCAAGCGCAACCAGCGTTAGTTTGAATGCCTTTGACCTGAACATGATTCCCCTTACGGCCGTGGAACGTATCGAAATCATGTCGGATTCGGCCTCGGCTATTTATGGCTCCGACGCCATCGGTGGCGTCGCTAATATTATTCTCAAGGAGGCAGGTGCTGGGCCAGACGTTCATCTTCATTACGGCGGGGCGGCTGGCGGAGCCGAGGAGCGGCGGATCGCGGGCTCTTTGGGCACTTCCGGGCAACGCTTCAGGTCCTCGCTCACGCTCGATTACTTCGACCGCTCCGCGCTCGTCGGGGCGGAGCGTGAGCTCTGGCGAAATCAGGACTTTCGGCGCTTTGGGGGCAAGGACTATCGTATAACTGCGGCACCGCGAGCCAATATTTACTCACTAACCGGTGCGCTGCTTTCGGGATTGCCGACCTCGCAAGCATCGGTGCCGGTGGGTAGTACCGGCGTCGGTCTTCGATCGGAGGATTTCCTGGCAACAGCTGGAGAGGTCAGCTACTACTCCTCTAGGGAAACCGCATCTGTTGACCTTGATCTGAAACAGCTGTCCGCCATCGGCTCGGCGGAACTCTCCCTTGGTGCGCGTTCCGTCATGTTTGGCGAGATGCTGATAAGCACGAGCGATATCGTGAACCAGAACGCCTTGCCTGCCGTAACGGGACAGGTCGTAGCCGCCGAGAATCCATTCAATCCATTTGGTGAGCCGGTCAGGGCCGACTTTTCACTGACTGGGACGAAACCCCTATCTCAGGAGACGGGGGCGCGGTTCTCACGATTCGTGCTTGGAGCTCGCGGCGGATTGAGTAGCTGGGATTGGGAGTTAGCGCTGACCAGCAGCGACGAGAGCGCTGACGTGACAGTGGGTGATCTGGATCTAGCACGTGTTGAGGCGGCATTACGATCGACCGACGCCCAGACGGCACTAAATCCGTTTGCAGATGGTCCCGCAGGGGGCGATGCGCTGTTGTCGTCCCTAGTGCGTGACCAAAAATACGGATATTCCTCGCGAGCGTGGTTGCTCTCCGGATTCCTGCGAGGCTCGTTGTTTCGCATGCCAGGCGGAATGAGCGAACTTGTCGCAGGAGGAGAGGTGCGGCGAGAAGAGGTGAAAACCGTCGACATGTCGCCGCTAAAGCAAGAGCGCGACATCGTTTCTGAATTCGCGGAACTCAAGTTGCCACTATTGAAGGAACTGTCGCTGAAGCTGGCCTTGCGAGCAGATTTCTATGAGCACGCAGAAGACTCGGTGAACCCGCAGTATGGCCTCGTGTGGCGTCCGAGTCCGGACTGGTTGGTCCGAGCCGCCTATGGCACGAGCTTTCGGCCGCCGTCGTTGGCCGAACTATCCTTCCCAAGATCGGTGTTACAGTTCCCTCTCGCGGACCTTCGGCGCGGCGGCTCGATATCCCCGGTCTGGCTCATAGTCGGTGGCAATCCCGGCCTCGAAAATGTGGCGGCGCATTCTTTTACCACGGGCGTCGCTTATCGAGACAGTGATAGGCCGGGGCTGCATTGGGGCGCTCACTACTGGCGGGTGGTTATGGACAACCGCATTATCCTGCCCGGTGCCCTGAACGTTGAGAAACTGAAAGAAGTGCCCGGCCGTGTTACGCGCTCCGCACCGACGGAGGCCGACAGGTTGGTTGGCTGGCCTGGTGCGCTTCAATCAATAGATATCTCGCTCCTCAATTACGGTCGGCTGGAGACCAGCGGTATTGACCTTGATCTCTCACATCGCACTACAACGAGCTTAGGCCGCCTGCAGTTGGCGCTGTCAGCCACTTGGGTGGATGAGTATTCTTCGAAGGATTTTGCTCCGCTCGCCACGTCGGATCGCGTGGGCGTCGCGAATTATCTGGGCACAATTCCCGAGTGGCGTCTGATCGGGTCGCTGACGTGGGAGGGCAATGGCTGGGGCGTTTCCACGACGGCGACGTTTACGCCAAGCTATCAGGATTCAGATCTGACCGGGGCGCTAGATAGAAGTCTGCCATCCCGCACAGTCATCGACTTACAGACATGGCTGGAATTGGACCGATTCTTCGACCCAGCTTGCTTTGATGGCATGAAGATCACGGGCGGGGCAGTGAATCTCTTCGATGAGGATGTGGACTTCGCAAATGCTGGCTTGATGTTCGGCTTTGATATATCGCAAGCGGATCTGAAACAGCGATTCGCGTATTTCCGGATTACGAAGAGCTTTTAGCCGCATCGTGGATAGCCAAGAGGGCCCGTCACTGAGCGCGGGCCCCCGTCCTGCGCTTTCTTGCTATTCGCCGTATGTAAACGTGCAGCAGGAATCTGTTATGAACGGGACGCCGTTCTGCTTCGTCTCCACCCTCGCATCACCCAAATCGATCACTTCAATCCCTTGAACCTCCTCGTCCTTTCTTTCCTCTGTTTTCTGATTCATGACGGTTCCTTAAAGGATTTATGACCATCCTCCTGCCCGTCGGTAAATATCCTTTCCTATTGGTTAACGGCAATTAGGCAACTTCCGGAGCTCAAAAAATAAATGGGTTTACCATCCGTAAAGAGGGGGGTTAAGCTCGCCCGGTGATCCGGTCAACGTGAGCAGAGACCGATAAGATCATCAGGACCTAGGTGCTTGGTTCGCCCTTGGTGGTTTGTAGTGGGCCTCATGGATGAGGTCTGCTGCAGATCTTCGAACCAGCGCCGTCAGAGCGTGAGAATTTGCAGCCCTGTTAGGGAGGATGGGGCTGCAAGCTCCATTGATCCCGCCCGCGGGGTCGTGCGATCCCCCTATTGCCACTTCTTTCTACGGAAGCCGCCGAACATCACGCCGTGAAGCGCCGATAGCTGCGCCGTGCAATTTTATAAAGCGCGGGCGTTGCTGACTGGAGCGTGGCGAGAAATGTGCGGCGGAGCTTGCGGGAGGAGTCCACGCGAACTTGATCGAGCCAGCCGTGGAAGCCGGAATCCTTGCGGTAGGCGCGAAAATAATCATGCAGCTCGCCGACCGTGAAAGCTCGGCCGTTGTCGCCGTACTTGGCGACATAGGGAGTGAAGTCCGGATAGAGCGACCGCACGCCACCGTGCAGCACGGTCTTCGTGAAGTTGGAGATCAGCAGGTCATCGAAGATCTCGTAGTTGATCGCGGTCATGAGGGAGTGACGGGGCGCCTCGAAGGTAATGCCGCGGCCCTTCGGGCCGCCGAGGTCCACGAAATTGTCCTGGCCGCCGACGCGTACATCGATGAATTGGAATTTTTGTCGCAGGTGATCGAACTTCTGAAAGTACGCGCGCACGGTTTGCACATCCTGCGGGTCGAGCGGTTCCGACCAGTCGTCGCCGAACTCCTGCGGCTCATGGAATTCTCGTGGTGCAAGCTCCATCGCCGTTTCGGTGATGCGATCCTTGGTCACATCGTACGAAAAGTAGCCAGGAATGAATTCCCCCCGCGCGTGGTTGAAGTTGGTTCCGTGGGCCTCGATGGGGACCTCATAATCCGATGCCCAGCGCGAATCGGTCCGCGCGAACACATGGTTGCAAGAAAACGGCGCCGTATGCGTACCGGACCACTTCTTCAGCAGCCCGCTGTAGGAATAGCCGAGCGGCTTCGATTCGGGCGGCAGCGGCTCGATTCGCTGCCCGTCTTCGGTGAAGAAGTTCACCATGTCGGCCGTGCCGTTGTTGAAGAGCTTGAGCACGAACCGACGCTTGAACGCTTGGAATCGGGTGTGCAGCGTTGCTCGGGTGCCAAGCGCGGAGCCGTCGTTGAGATTCAGAACGGCGCATTGGTCGCCAAGTGCGATCAGCAGCGCCGCATCCTGATTCCAATCCGCACAACAAAGAATTCTGACGTGCCGTGAAATCTGCAGCCAGGAATCGTCTGCAAGCTCGTGGGCGCGGTAGCCGGCGGCCTTCAGATCGCGAAGGATCCGCCCGCCGTGGTGGCGAGGCACCAGCACGGTCCTGTCGTGGAACTGCGCGAGAGAATCGAGATTCAGATGATCCGGATGTCCATGGGACAGCCAGACATGTTGAGTTGCAGCGAATGCTTCGCGCTGCTCCGGCGTGAATCGATAGGGCAGCATCCAGGACCCGAAGTATTGCGCGCCCGAGATCCAGGGATCGGTGACGAGCACGGGGATGCCGCCGTCATAGACGATCAACGTTGCGTTGCCACATGTCTCGAATCCGAGGTCCATTGAAGCCTCCCGCTCGGGCAGATCGAACCGGGATCAATCCGGCCAGCTTCTTATTCCAGTGACAACCGGGATGTGGGCGGCAGTGTGTTCCCTTGATCGCGTGGGTGTCCATTTCGATCGCCGCGATATCGCGGCGCCGGAAGCGGGGTGTAGAGTCGCGCCTCGTCTAATAAGCGTCGGCAAAAAGGGCTTGCCTTGCTCAAACGCGGTCACGCGCTGCAGCTCAGCGCATCCGATCTGGTCGGCTATCTCAACTGTCATCATCTGACGCACCTCGACGCGCAGGTCGCCTCGGGTGCGTTGTCGAAACCCGATGTGTGGGATCCCTCGCTCGAAGTGCTGTGGGAACGCGGCGCTGCTCACGAGCGCGCGTACGTCGATCACTTGCGCTCGCGCGGTTTGAAGATCGTCGAGATCGAAGGTGTCGGTGTCTCCCAGACACAGGTAGAGCAAACAATGATGGCCATGCGCGCCGGCGCTGAGGTCATCGTGCAGGGTGCTTTTCTCGAAGGAGTCTGGAGCGGACGCACGGACGTGCTCCTTCGCGTGCCGGGAGCGAGCGCGCTCGGCGATTGGTCGTATGAAGTAGTCGATACGAAGCTGGCGCGCGAGACCAAGGGCGGCACGGTGTTGCAGCTGTGCTTGTACTCGGACCTGTTGGCTAGCGCACAAGGGCGGACGCCTGAGCACATGCATGTCGTCACACCGGGCTGTGGCTTCGAACCGGCGGGCTACAGAACAGCCGCGTACGCGGCCTACTATCGACAGGTGCGCACGGCGTTGGAACGATCGCTCGCGCAAACGGAAGGCGCACCGACCTATCCGAATCCGAAAGATCACTGCGACATCTGCCGTTGGCGGCGAGACTGCGACGCGCGGCGGCGACGCGACGATCATTTGTGTCTGGTCGCCGGCATCTCGGCGACGCAGATCGCAGAACTGGCTCGGCACAACATCACGACACTGACGGGCCTGGCGCATCTGCCAGTTCCCTTACCCTGGAAGCCCGAGCGCGGTGTGGCGCAGTCGTTCGAGCGCAGTCGTGAGCAGGCACGAGTCCAGCGGGAAGGCCGGCAGAGTGCGCAGCCGATTTATGAGGCGCTGCCGCTCACGCCGAACACCGGGCTTTATCGACTGCCGGAGCCGTCGCCCGGTGACATCTTTCTCGACCTCGAGGCAGATCCATTCGTTGGCGAGGAAGGGCTGGAATTTCTCTTTGGCTACGTGACCGCGGATGCCACTGGCGCGCGCAACTACGTTGCGGAGTGGGCGTTCTCGCGGGCGGAGGAGCGTCGGGCGTTCGAGCGATTCGTCGATTTCGTGATGGATCGATGGGCGAAGTATCCCGGGCTTCACATCTATCACTACGCGCCTTATGAGCCGAGCGCGCTGAAGCGGCTGATGGGCCGATATGCGACGCGTGAAGATGAGATCGATCGGATGTTGCGCGGCTCGCTGTTCGTCGACCTTTACACTATTGCGCGACAAAGCATTCGCGCCAGCGTGGAAAGGTACTCGATCAAGAATCTCGAGACCTTCTACGACTTCAATCGCAGTGTGCCGTTGATCGAGGTCAGAAGCGCGCTCGCGAAACTGCAAGCCCGCCTCGAGCTCGATGAC
>NZ_BLJO01000009.1:260630-420176 GCF_009932555.1 Steroidobacter agaridevorans | reverse complement strand
GCGGCCGCCATCAGCGACGAAAGCAAAGACATCGTGCTCCGCTACAACCGCGACGATTGTCTCTCGGCCCAAAGGCTGCAGGATTGGCTGGAGAAAATCAGAGGCGAGACGATCGTGAACGGCGCAGCGATTCCACGGCCGGCGGCAGGCAATCCGGAACCCCCGGCGGAGTTGGATGAGCGTCAGCGGCAAGTCGCCGCGCTGGTGGATCGTCTCATTGCCGATGTGCCGACGGATGCGAATGAGCGGACGGCCGAGCAGCAGGCGCGCTGGATCCTGGCGCATTCGCTCGATTGGCATCGACGAGAGCAGAAGTCATCGTGGTGGGAGTTCTTCCGCCTGGCCGAGCTGACGCCCGAGGATTTGCTCGACGAGCGTGCTGGCATCGCTGGGCTGGAATATCGCGGCAGCGTTGGTGGAACCGCGCGAGCGCCGATTCATCGATATCGCTTTCCTCCACAGGAGTTGGAGGTGAGCGAGGGCGACAGTCTGTTCCTGAGCGCTAAACAGAGATTGGGCGTGGTCGCCGCCATTTCGCTCGAAAGCGGCACCATCGACATCCGGAAGCGCGGTGACACCGCATCGCTTCATCCGCAAGCAGCATTCGCACATGACTCCGTGTCAGTAGAAGTCATGGCGGGCGCGTTGCTGCGTCTTGGGATTCATGTCGCTGATAACGGTATGGCTGGTGCGGGCGAGTATCAGGCGGCGCGAGATCTTCTGCTGAAAATCCCGCCGCGCTTGGATGACGAACCTCTGCAAAGGGGCGCTGAATCGGCGAGCGACGCCGCCGTTCGCGTCTCGACCAAGCTGGCAAGCGGAGTGCTGCCGATTCAAGGGCCGCCCGGTGCGGGCAAGACGTTCACCGCGGCGCAGATGATCTGCGCGCTGGTGAAGGCCGGCAAGAAAGTGGGCGTGACGGCGAACAGTCACAAAGTCATCCGCAATCTGCTCGACAAGGTGGTGGAGCAGGCCGACCGCGCAGGTCTTTCCGTGCAGTGTTTGCAGAAGGTTGCCGAGAAAACCGCCGATACGAGCGGTATTCGGTTCGAAACGGATAACGAGAAGGCGCTCGCGGCGGTCGGCACGTCATGTCAGGTGCTAGCTGGCACGGCGTGGCTGTGGTCGCGTCCGGATGCGTTCGAGATTGTCGATGCGCTGTTCGTGGACGAAGCCGCGCAAATGTCGCTGGCCAATGTCCTGGCCGTGTCGCAAGCCTGTCGAACCTTGGTGTTGCTCGGCGACCCGCAGCAGTTGGAACAACCGATTCAAGGCAGTCATCCGGAGGGCACCGACGTGTCGGCGCTGGAACACGTGCTCGACCGCGCGGCGACCATCGGCAAAGAACAAGGCTTGTTCCTGGAGCAGACCTGGCGTTTGCATCCCGACATTTGTTCGTTCACGTCGGAGCTTTTCTATGAGGGCCGGCTCGCTTGTCGGGTGGGCCTGGGGCATCAAGAAGTCATATCGCAGGGTCGCATTCGTGGCACGGGATTGCGATACCTGCCGGTGCTGCACGAAGGAAATCAGAACACCGCGCCGGAAGAGGCCGAAGCCATTCGACGCCTGGTCGAAGAAACATTGGCGTCGGGTGCGTCGTGGATCGATCGCGACGGCCGCTCTCATCCAGTCACTCTCGACGATATCCTGATCATTGCGCCGTACAACGCGCAGGTGATCGAGATTCAACGCCGGTTGCCGCAAGCCCGCGTTGGCACGGTCGATAAGTTTCAAGGGCAGGAGGCGGCGATTGTCATCTACTCGGTGACGACGTCATCGCACGCCGATGCGCCGCGAGGCATGGAGTTCCTGTACAGCTTGAATCGGCTCAACGTCGCGGTGTCGCGAGCCAAGTGTGTTTGCGTGCTGGCGGCGTCGCCAGCGATCTTCGAGCCGGCGTGCGATACGCCACGTCAAATGGAATTGGCGAACGCCTATTGTCGTTATCGGGAGCTGGCCACCGCCTTGCACGGTTAGACCTTAAGGTCAGTGCTGCCGCCGCGAGCCTTCTGGCATACATAGATCCGTGCGGTTGCAGTCTCGAAGCACATACAGTGCCTGCCGTCGAACTCGCTCGAGCACGGGTGAGAGTTGGGCGGCAATTGCTAATTTCTTAGACAAATTAGATACTTATTGGCACCGGCGGAGTCGCCGGGCGGGACCGCATCGCCTCCAGCGCCAACCTCTTACTACGAATCAGGAGAGTCCTTGTGGATCTCAATAAGTTAATGGCTCGCGCCAAAGCCATTCTGCTGTCCCCCAAAAGCGAGTGGCCGGTGATCGCCGGCGAGCCGACCACCGTCGCGGACCTGTACAAGGGCTACGCCATCTGGCTGGCCGCGATTCCAGCGATCTTCACGTTCCTCAAGATGAGCGTGATCGGCACCTCGGTCATGTTCGCCGGCACGATCCGCATCGGCATCGGCGCTGGCCTGAGCTCGATGGTGATGAGCTATGTGCTGGCGCTGGCGATGCTCTATGTGCTGGCGCTGATCGTCGATGCGCTCGCGCCGACTTTCGGCGGTCAGAAAAATAGCATCCAGGCATTCAAGGTGATCGTGTATGCGTACACCGCCAGCTGGATCGCGGGCATCGCGCAGATCCTTCCCACTTGGCTGGGCGTCCTGTTGATGATCGCCGGCGGCATCTACAGCATTTATTTGATGTATCTCGGCCTGCCGCAGACGATGAAGTGTCCGCCGGAGAAGGCGGCCGGATATACCGCTGTGATCGTCATCATCGCGATCGTCGTGGGCGCCGTCATCGGCGTGGTCGTCGGCAGCGTCGCGGGCGTCGGCAGCATGATGGCCGGCACGACCTACAACTCTTCGAGCGATGACGACGACGTTCAGTTCGATGAGGACAGCGCGCTCGGCAAGGCGCAGAAGTGGGCCGAGGAAATGGAAGCCGCCAACAAGAAGCTCGAAGACGCCCAGAAGTCGGGCGATCAAGGCGCGCAGGAAGAGGCGATGAAGGCCGTGTTCGGCGCCGCGCTCGGCGGCGGTCAGCAGGTAGAATCGCTCGCGCCGGACCGCTTGAAGTCCTTCGTTCCCGAGGAACTGGCGGGCCTGAATCGCTCGAGCCTGTCCGCCGAGCGCAATGGCGCGATGGGCCTGCAGGTCTCGACGGCGACGGCAACGTACTCCAACGATTCGGGCCGCGAGGTCCGGCTCGAGATCACCGATGCCGGCAGTGCCAAGGGCCTGCTGGGTCTGGCCAGCTGGGCCGGCGTGGAGGGCGAGCGGGAAGAAAATGGTCGCCGCGAGAAAACTTTTCGCGAGGACGATCGTTTGATGCATGAAGAGTGGGATAGCAATGCATCGCAGGGTCAGTACACCGTGGTCGTCGGCGATCGGTTCACCGTGAAGATCGAAGGCGCGGCAGACAGTGTGGCTGAGCTGCGTGAGGCGGCGGAGCAGTTGGATCTCGACGGCCTCGCCGATCTGCGGACCGAAGGCGTCAAGAACTGACGCACTCGAGAGAGTTGACGAACCGGGTTGAGGTGCAGATATGAAGATCGTCGATGTTCCACAACCCGGTGGTCCAGATGCACTCGTCGTCGCGCAGCGTCCCACGCCGACGCCGCAAGCGACCGAAGTGCTCATCAAGATCGCGGCGGCCGGCATCAATCGCGCGGACGTGCTTCAGCGCAAGGGCGGCTATCCGCCGCCGCCCGGTGCGCCGAGCTATCCGGGTTTGGAATGCGCCGGTGTCGTGTCAGCCGTGGGATCCGCAGTCCGGGATTTCAAAGTCGACGACAAGGTGTGCGCGTTGCTGCAAGGGGGCGGCTACGCCGAATACTGCGCAGTGGATGAAGCGCAAGTGCTACCGATTCCTGGCGCGCTCGGCATGGTCGAAGCGGCATCGCTGCCCGAAGCTTATTTCACCGTGTGGAGCAATGTGTTCGAGTTCGGCCGTCTGCAGCCCGGCGAGAGCTTGCTGGTGCATGGCGGCTCCAGTGGCATCGGCGTGTCCGCCATTCAGCTTGCAAAGGCGCTGGGGCACACCGTGTTCACGACGGCGGGCAGCGATGACAAATGTCGTTTCTGCGAGCAGCTCGGCGCCAAGCGCGCGATCAACTACAAAACGGAAGATTTCGTCGCTGTGATTGCCGAAGAAACCGGCAAGCGCGGCGTGAATGTGCTGCTCGACATGGTCGGCGGCAGTTACCTGTCAAAAAACATTGCTACGCTGGCCGTCGAGGGCAGGCTGGTGATCATCGCCACGCAAGGCGGCATCAAAGGCGAGGCCGACTTGCTGCGTGTTCTTCAGCGCAGGCTGGTGATCACCGGCTCGGCATTGCGTCCGCGGGATGTGACATTCAAGCGATTCATCAAGGCTCGCTTGCTGGAGACCGTCTGGCCGTTGCTCGCGCGTGGCGAGATCAAGCCCATCGTCGACCGCGTGTTCCCGCTGGAGCGTGCGAATGAGGCTCATGCGTATATGGAAAGTAGTGCGCATCGAGGGAAGATTGTGCTCGCGGTCGAGCCGGCCGCCGCCTGATTTCGCCGTTTCTTCGCACATCTCGAAAGTCGAATAAAAAAGTCGCTAAGACCGGCCATCTTTGAGAGTTCATCTCTAGGCACTTTCCGAATTTGCCGTTACTTCGCCGATGCATCACGGCGGGCTCTGGTAGCTTTTGCCGACCCTGTATCGCTGCGTATGGCTTGAGATGCCGCGCCGCACATTGCATCGGCGGCAACAGTGTTACCGGGAATATTACGGCGTCGATAGACGGGGCCGGCTCGCAAGCCGCCTGATCTAAAGGGATTTTTCGACGTCATCAGCGGGTAGTGGTTGAGGGATTCGGCCATGTATCGATTCGAACCAGTCGACTTGAGGCCTCGCGCCTGCTCTCGCGGCTCCACGGCGCCCGCCGAAGATTTCTCTCGCAAACGAATTCTGAAGGCGCATTACCAGAATCGCGCTGCCGGGGGGTAGGGGTGACGACAGAACATCAGGGTGGGACTTCGACGTCTCAAAAGGGCTTCATCTTCAGGTTAACTACGGAGGGCGCACCATGCTCTCGACGGATCCAAGCAAGCGAATCTTTGTGTTGAAACGCGACGAAAGCGGCAGCCGCAAGGCCAGCAGCGATCACGCCGTGGAAGGAATCTACGATCGCATCAAGTCGTTGCTGCTGGCGCATACACTCGCGCCAGGACAGTTGTTGCAGATCGGTACGCTCGCCGAAGAGCTCGGGGTGAGTACTACGCCAGTGCGGGAGGCGCTGACGAGGCTCGCCGCGGAACGATTGATCGTGTTCGCGCCGAAGCGGGGCTTCTTCGCCAAGACCGCATCGGAAGATGAATTGCGTGGGCTGTACACGCTGAATCAAACATTGCTCGACTCGGCGATTCGCGAGTGGAATTCAGCGGCGACGCTCGATGAGGACTCGAAGGTGACTTCGAAGATCTTCGCGTCGGCGCCGTTGTCGGACAAGCCCGATCAGTTGACGCGCACCGTCGACGATCTGTTCGTGCGCATCGCGACGCGCTCGGGCATCGGCGAGCTCGCGGATATCGTTCGTAACTTCAACGATCGGCTGCATCACGCACGCATGATCGAAGGCGAGATCATCGAAGATGCGCTCGATGAGCTGGCGCGGTTACGTCAACTGTACAGCGAGAACAACAAGGAACAATTGCAGCTGGCGCTGCAGACATATCACCAGAAGCGTCGCGAATTGGTGTCATCGATTTGCAAAGAGCTGCTGTTTCGGCCGTTTCTTGCCGAAAATAAATAATGCCATCGCGCCCTCCGGAGGCATTCTTAGCCTCCGGGGGCTAGCATGGTGCTCGTTCCCGGTCAGTACCTAATGACGGACGCCGCCGCGCGCAGGCACACTTGCATCAGCGGGTGAGATAATTGCAGCAGGCGGGTCGCTGCTGAGAAACAGGGAAATCTAGTGATCGACCGCCACAAGCACCTGGAGCGCCGCGAGTCGGGTCTCGCGCACGCGCCGCAGCCCGATGTCGCCGAGCAGGACGGCGCGACATCGATGGAAACTCGCAACGATCGTCTCGCGCTGTGGTTCGACCGCTGGCGCAAGCCCATCCGCAGCTGGTTTTCGAGTCGCGCGTCCGTGCCGCGCGCGGAAGTGGATGATCTTGCGCAGGAAGTGTTTCTGCGGCTGCTGCGTTATAGCGATGACGTCGCGGTCGAGAATCCACAAGGCTATTTGTTCAGGATCGCGGCGAACGTTGCTAACGAGTGGCGCGATCGATCGCGTGTGCGCCAGCCGCACGATCGGAGCTGGCTCGATGAGTTGCAGATCGATCCGGCCGATCAGCCGGACAACACCGCTTTTCAGAACCGCGTCAGCAAACACCTGCAGACCGCAGTCGATCGCTTGCCGAAGCGGCAGCGCGAAGTGCTGTTGCTGCATGTCAACGAGGGTCTGACATACAAAGAAATCGCCGATCGCTTGAATGTGACCTACCGGATCGTTCTACGGGATCTGACCCGCGCTTACGCCACGCTGCGCATGCAGTTGAAGGCTGAAGACCTCTAGGAAGAGCAGGCCATTGAGGGCAAGAGGGATGGAACAAGGCAGCGAAACCGAGATCGACGCGCTCCTGAGCGAGCAGGCGGCGGGTTGGTTCGTGCGTCTGGTGGCGAACGATCTGTCGCCGCGCGAGCGGCGCGAGTATCTGGCGTGGCTGAAGACGTCCGACCGTCATGTCGAAGCGTTGCTCGATATCTATCGCTATCACGGCTACGGGCGCAAAGCGAAGCTGCACATGCGCTCGGCGCCGGACACCGATCCGGAGAATGTGATTCCGTTCGGGCCGCGAGGTCTGACCGTCGTACATCAGCAAGCGCTGCGCATGAAGCGCCGGCGGGCGCGCCTGATGAAAGTTGCCGCGGTGGTTGCGGGCGTTGCGTTCACCGTCGTTGCTGGATGGACGCTGAAGGCCATGTATTTCGATACACGCATCGCCACCGGCCCAGGGCAATGGGATCGGGCGATGCTCAGCGATGGCAGCGTGTTGCGCATCGGGCCGAACACTCGATTGCGTTGGGCGTTCGACGACAGCCGGCGCATGATCGTGCTGAGCGAAGGCGAGGCGGTGTTCGAAGTCGCGAAGGATCCCAAGCGTCCGTTTATCGTGACGACGCAGATTGGCGACGTGCGCGCTGTCGGTACGGAGTTCGGTGTATCGCTGATGAATGCATCGACTGCCGTCGTGACTGTCGCTCACGGCAAAGTCGCAGTGAGCAAACACAACGACGCTCGCATCGTCACGATCGATCGCAGCGGCGATGTGGCGGAGTTGGTCGAAGATCAACAGATTGTTTTGTCGGACAGCGGCGTGCAGCCGGTCAAACAAGTCGATGCGTCGCGTGAGTTGCAGTGGGCGACGGGCTATTACGAATTCCGTGGCGAGACGGTGCGCGAAGCGATCGAGCAGTTCAATCGTCGCAATCGTTTGAAGGTGGTGATGTCCGATCCGGCGATCGGTGCGATTGCCATGCCGTTCACGACAGTAAAGCTCGACGATCCGGAAACATTCGTGCTGATGCTCGCGGCGCGTCCCGATGTGCAGGTCGCTTACGAAAACGCGAGCGTCATTCGACTACTACCCGAGTAATCGCCGGAGCGTGACAACGCTGCTTTGCAGCGGCGTTTTTTCCCGGGCATCGTCACAATCCCCAGGGATGGAGTGCTGCTTTCGCCCGGTCTTCTTTCAGGCGCGGGAGCAACCCAGTCCACGACGGAAGAATTGGCGTCGGTGAGCTGCTGAGGCAGCCAGCGGGGAACCCATGAATCCAACACCACAACAGGGCGCTGTGATCAAACAGGCCGTGGAATGGCATCAGCGGCTCAAGTTGGGCGAGCTGGACCGGGATTTACGGCGTGAGCTCCGCGTCTGGATGCAATCGCCGGAAAACGTCGAAGAGCTGGGACGCCTTTGTTTGATGGATGCGCTGCTGGAAGGCGCGCTCAAAAAGCCCGTGCGGCGCGATCTGCCGAAGAACGTGGTCGATTTCGATTCCTACGCGGACGTGGTACGCCCGCGCCCACGGCCGGTGCCACAACCCGCCGCCGCGCCGTCCCGCTTCAATTTCACGAAACTCGCCCTCGCGGCCAGTGTCATGCTCGCTGTGATCGCGACTTTGTGGGTGAGCATGAGCGGCGCCGACCGGGTCATCACGACGGCGTCGGGGAGCTGGGAAAAACAACTCTTGGAGGATGGCACCGTGGTTTATGCCGGGCCGCACACCAAGCTGCGTTTTCATTTCACGGATGAGATGCGCGGGGTCACGCTCGTGCACGGCCAGGCTTTGTTTGAAGTCGCCAGGCAGCCGGCCTGGCCATTCATGGTGTCCACGGATGTGGGCACGGTGCGCGCCGTCGGCACCGCGTTTGCAACCTCCGATCTGGGCGACACCGTGCTCGTCACTGTGGCCGAGGGCAAAGTTGCGGTCACCGCGACGGCGGTTCGCGAGGGGGTGCAGCCCATGGTGCACGCGATCGCGGATCAGCAAGTGGTGCTGTCGTCGACGGGAGTGAGCACCCCGGTATCGGTAGATGCCGAGAGGGAGCTGATGTGGCTCCGCAATTGGTACGAGTACGAAGGCGAGCGCATCGGCGACATCGTCGCGCAACTGAATCTGCTGAACGACGCGCAGGTGATCGTCGACGATCCCCAGGTGCTACGGCTGCAAGTGAAGTCGCTGAGCTTCAAGCCGAGTCAGCCGGAAGACTTCGTGAGCGAGATCAATCGCTGGTACGCAGGCTTCTCGGGGAAAGCCAGCACCCGCGCGCTGCGGCTGGAGCGGCAGTAGGCTCCATTCGACTTAATCTGGGAGGGATGAGGCGCCTCCGTCAGCCAGTCAAACAGGCGAGGGACAAAATTTCTCTCGCGGCCAGCTAGCCTCTGATTCAGTGATCGATCGGCACAAGCAGTCGGGTGACAAAGATCGTTGGAATTCGTCCAGGGAGGATGAACGGAGCGACCAGGACGGCTTGCGCCCTGAAGGAATGCATGGCGAAGCTCCGAACGCCGCGCCCCGTCCGCGCGAATACCGCGACGGCCGGCTGATCGAGTGGTTTGGCAAGTGGCGCAAGCCCATCCGCAGCTGGCTGCGGAATCGTGCCTCGGTGCCGCCGGGCGACATCGACGACCTGGCCCAGGAAGTGTTCCTGCGCCTGCTGCGCTATAGCGACGACGTCGCCGTCGACAACCCGCAGGGCTACCTGTTCCGGATCGCGGCCAATGTCGCCAACGAGTGGCGCGAGCGTTCCAGAGTCCGCAAGCCGCATGACGACAGCTGGCTCGAGGAACTGCAGATCGAGGCCGGCGAGGAGCCGGAGAACACCTTCGCCAGGACGCGGGCCAATGAATACGTGCAGGCCGCCGTCGACCGGCTGCCGCCACGGCAACGCGAGGTTTTGTTGTTACACGTGAACGAGGGCCTGACCTACAAGCAGATCGCTCAGCTGAGGGGGCTGACGTATCGGATCGTATTGCGCGATCTCACGCGCGCCTACAGCACGTTGCGCATGCAGTTGCGACTGGAGGATCTGTGACCAGTCCCCTCGGCGATGAGGATGAGGACATGCAAGGAAGCCTGAACGAGGTGGGCCAGGAGCGGGTCACCCGGATGTCCCTGAGCAGCGAAGCGGCCGAATGGTTCGTGCGCCTGCGCGACGATCGCATGGGGGTGCGCAATCGCGAGCGCAATGTGCGCTGGCTGAAGCAGTCCCCGGCCAACATCGCTGAATTGCTCCGCATCCAGCAGGTCTATCAGGTGCTGCGCGCCGCGAAGCTGCAAGGGCCCAGCGGGATGGCGCCGGGGGAAAGCTCCAACATCATCGACTTGGAGGAGCAGCGGCCGCGCGGCTGGTCCGAATCGAATCGGCTCGATTTGATGGATGTTTCTCCGATCCGGCGCCGACGCCGCTGGATCCGACCGTGGAAGCTTGCGGCTGCGGTGGCCGGTCTCGCCGTGTCGTTCTTGCTGGGCTTCATGGCGAAAGTCGCGTGGCTCGATCGAGCCATCGAAACCGAGTTGGGCGAGTGGCGCACGGAGTTGCTGACCGACGGTAGCAAACTTCGCGTGGGGCCCGATTCGCTGTTGCGAGTGTCGTTCGGCGACGATCACCGGACGATCCGCCTGGTCCGCGGCGAGGCGATGTTCGATGTCGCGCAGGATCGCTCGCGGCCCTTCTATGTGGAGTCGGAGATGGTGGGCGTGCTCGCGGTCGGCACGGAATTTCGTGTCTCGCGGCTCGGCGGAAAAGATGTCGTTGCGGTCACCGAAGGCACGGTCGCGCTCTATCGCGATGGTCGCCATGCCGTTCGTGGCGCTATGCCGGCCGCTCCCGCACAGATCGCCGAAACGACCGGCGGCGTCGCGCTGAGCGCGGGCGATCAAGTGTCGATCACGCGGTCCACGCGCTCCAAGCCCATCGCCAAGGAAAAGGTGAATGTGAATTACGAGCAGGCCTGGGCCGAAGGCTGGGTGGTGTACGAGGACAAGACGGTCGGCGAGGTGGCCAGCGACTTCAATCGTTTCAATCGGCTCAAGATCCAGGTCGCCGAGCCGTCGCTTGCGGCGCGACGCCTGACCTTTTTCCGGGGCAGCGCCACCGATCCTGAATCGTTCGTCGCCGCGCTCGCGACCAGTCCGGATATCGCCGTCGTGCGGGACGATCCCAATGTCCTGCGCATCGAGCTGCGTCGGCCGGATGCCGAAATTTCCAAGTCGGTCGAGATCGGCCAGCCGGCCGCCGATGTGCCACCGTCGGTGAATCCAAATCCGATCTGAACCGAGCGGTATCGGTTCGGCCATCCGCATAAAGATATATTTGCGATCCGGGTGCCGCCCTAAGTAACAAAGTCACAGCGCGTCGCAACGCGGTACGGTAGATTCGCAGTCATTCAGCGGCGGGGTCGGTCCCCGATGTCAAACGGATCTTGCTGGGGAAGATGGTCGCGAAACAGGTCATCGCCGGAGTCGTGGCGGCCGTTCTTTCCGGCTGTGTGTGGCCCGAGACGGCGCTCGCTCAACACGCCCGCGAACAGGCGCCTGCCGCACAGGAATACGCGCTCGATATTCCACGCCTGCCCATCATCGAGGCGTTGAAAGAATTCACCACACAAACCGGCCTGCTGATCAGCTTCTGGCCGGACGCGCAAACCGACCAGGCCCGGCTCGTAGGGCCGCTGCGGGGCAAGTTCACCGCGGAAATCGCGCTGACCCGATTGCTGGCGGAAAGCGGGCTGACCTATCGGCGAACCAACGAGCGCTCGCTCGTCGTCATGGCGCCGTCGCTGCTCGGCGCGCCTCGCAATGGCGTGAGCGGCTCCGATCAAGATCGAAGCCGGCTGGCTGAGGGGCAGCCTTATCTGCGCAAGCAGCAGCGACCGCCAGAGGAAAGTTTGACTGTGATCGGGCGCGCGGGCTCGAACGCGATCATCGGCAAGCCCGAGGTCGAGCGCGTCGACGAAGTGATCGTCATCGGCTCGCGCATCGATCGCAATGGCGAAGGGCCCGCGCCGGTGCAGGTGTTCACTCGCCGGATGATCGACGATCTGGGCGCGGCGTCGATTCCGGATGTTCTGCGCTATGTGCCGCAGCAGCCATTCACCCGCGCGCAGCACTACTACACCAACGGCGCCGAGTACTCGCAGATGCGTGGCGTCGGCGGCGACACCACACTGATCCTCATCAACGGTCGACGCGTCGTGCCCACCACGAACAGCCTGGCGCTCAATGCCTTCGATCTGAACAGCATTCCGCTCGCTGCCGTGGAGCGGATCGAAGTGCTGTCAGATTCCGCTTCGGCCATTTACGGCGCCGACGCGATGGGCGGTGTGATCAATCTGATGCTGAAGAAAGACATCCCACAGCCGGTCCTCGATGTTCAGTATGGCGGCGCCAATGGCGGCGCGGACTTGTTGCGTGCGTCGTTCAGCGCCGGCTACCGGACCGAGCGGCTGAGGTCCTCGGTGATCTTCGACTATTACCAACGCGATTTCCTGCTGGGCGCCGAACGCGAGCTATGGCGCAATCAGGACTACACGCGCTATGGCGGCCTGGACTTTCGATCTCCAGCGGGCGTCCCGGGCACAGTGAGCTCATTGGATGGCGACAACCTGCCAGGATTGTCGTCGTCCTTTGCGATGGTGCCGGTAGGCAGCAGCGGCATCGGCCTCACGCCGCAGGATTTTGTCGCGACCGCCGGCTTGCGCAATCGCACCGGCACGTTGAGCACACTCTCCATCGTTCCGAAAGCGGAGCGGCGGAGCGTGGCCGTGTTCGGTGAGTTCGATCTGGCGCAGGATCTGATGGCGTTCGCCGAAGTGCTCTACACCAACCGACGGGTGATCTCGCAGGAAGGCTTTTACCCAGTGCAGGGCGCGCTGGTGCCGGCGGACAATCCTTTCAATCCGTTCCAACAGCCGGTGCGGGTGGATTTCATTCTCGATGGCCTCGAGCCGGGGCGCTTCGAGCACGATATGGATTGGATACGGGGTGCGTTCGGGCTGCGAGGCGGGCTGAATTCCAGGTGGCAATGGGAGGTCGCGGCAATCGCCAGCACCGAAGCGGATGATGCTCTGAGTACTGTCGATCTCAGTGCCGCACGCCTCGACGCGGCGCTCGCGGAAAGAGATCCGGCACGTGCTTTGAATCCATTCGTCGATGGGCCCGCGGGCAGCGGTGAATTGCTGGCTTCGTTGATCGCTCCGGAGCGCAGCAGGCATGTGTCGCGTGGCCGACAGCTTTCGGCGTTCGTGCAAGGCGAGTTGTTCGAATTGCCGACGGGCGCTGTGCAAGCCGTGGTGGGCGGCGAATGGCGCGATGAAGAAATGGTCTATGACGACCGGACATTGCCCGTCAATAACGGCCGTGACGTGCGCGCGGCTTTCACTGAGTTGCGTGCGCCGCTGATCGGGCCCACGGCATCGGGTCGTGGCGACGTCTTGGCGATGACATTGGCCGCGCGCGTCGACGATTACAGCGATTTTGGCAGCACGCTGAACCCGCAATTCGGCTTGCTGTGGCGGCCCGCCGAGGGTGTCCTGTTGCGCGGCTCTTATGGGACGAGCTTTCGTCCACCATCGATATTCGAGCTGCATGCTCCCCGCACGACCGTGACGAATGCAGCGGTCCGCGATCCCGCCCGTAACAATGGGTTGAGCACGGTGACATTCGTTGCGGGTGGCAATCCAGATCTGCGACCGATCGAAGCCGACTCGATGACGACCGGCTTCGTTATCACGCCGAGCGCGGCGCCTGGCCTGCGGCTGCTGGCGAACTACTGGCGGATCCATACCGAGCATCGCGTGACGTTCCTGCATTTCACGTCTCTGCTCGCGAACGAGGAGGCATTCCACGACCGCATCCTGCGCGATACACCGACACAGGCCGATATCGATGCCGGTATGCCGGGCAGGCTGCTGCAGCTGGACATATCGCGAATGAATTTCGGGCGGCTCAGCACCAGCGGTATCGACGTCGAGGCCAAGTACGAGCTGAGCACGCGCTGGGGCGATTTCACGCCGAGTGTGTCGGCGACCTGGATCGACGAATTCACGAGCGTCGAGGCGCCCGGGGTGCCCGCCGTCGATCGCGTCGGCATTGCGAATCCCGCGGGATCCATACCACGGTGGCGCGTCGTCGGCAGCTTGGGCTGGAAGCGCCCTGGTCTCGGGCTGTCCACCACTGTGGACTGGCTGCCGGGCTACATGGATGCGGATAGCGCCGGCCTCACCGGTCGTCGCTTGCCTTCGCGGACTGTCGTGGATGTGCAGGCTAGCTTCGCGATGGATGAACTGATCGGAACGAATCTGCTGTGGGACGATTTGACGCTGCAGCTGGGCGTGAAGAACGTATTCGATGAGCTGGCGCCGTTCTCCGAGATCGGCTTCTCGACGGGCTTCGATTCGTCGCAGGGCGATTTGATCGGCCGTTTCAGCTATCTGCGGCTGTCCAAAGGATTCTGAGCTTCAACTCGGCTGCGCTGACGAGTTGCCGAGCCAGTGGCGCGCCCACAGCTCCGAATCCAGGTGGCGGAAGATTTCGCCGGGAAACACCGTGTTCTTGGTCGGGCCGGTCGAGAGCACTTCCTCGAGCAGCGGCCGATCCAGCAAGCCGTTGCGCGCCAGCACCCCATCCAGCAATGTTTCTTTCAGGAAGGGCCGCTCGCGTTCGAGCAGCTGATCGTGAAAACCCGGCGCGCGATCTTTCCACAGACGTCGCAGGATCGGTTCCGGCACGTCCGCCGCGAATGCCATTCGCGCGAGACCCCGATCGCGCCCGCGATGGAAGTGAGTGTGGATTGGAATCCGCAGCAGCACCTCGATCGCCGGCTGCGAGTACAGCGGCGAGACGATTTCCGGCACCGGTGCATCGGCAGGCACTGCCATTGAGTAGTAATCGGGCGCCATCATCAACGTTCCGATACGCCGGATCTTGTCCCAGGGCACGCGGCGCTGTCCCTGGAACCAGGGATGCGAAACGCGGGTGTGACCTTGAAAGGCGTGTTTGATCTCCGGACTGACCAACTGGCTCGCTGCGAGCACGCGATCGCGCGGCAGGCCGGCGCTCTGTTTGGCCACGACCCGGCGGACCGCACCGGTCAGCACAGTCCAGCTGGACTTTTCGGTGAGCAGCGCGACTTGCGAGGCGAGGCGGAACAGGCGAGGGGTGACGCCGTGCTGCCGCAGGAACTCCGGCACCGCAAAGACCACTGAGTCGCTGCAAAAGCCCGAATCGCCGCCGTCGCCGCTGAAGATGGCGCTGGCTTGGGTGCGCTCCATCAACTCCCGCTCGACCGTGTTGCGCTGGATGAAGCCAAGCAGCGGCGAGGGTTCGGGAGACGGCGGCATGCGCAATCCGAGCGTCAGATCCATGTCGAATGCGTGGAGCGGAAATTCGATGTGCTCGCAGCCGGCGTGCGCGGCGGCGAGGCGCGCCCAGGGACGCTCGTCGGAACGGCCGACGGGGCTGAAATAAGTGTAGGCGGTGAATCGTCCGGTCGTGCCCTTGAGGCAGCCGGCCATGATCGAGGAGTCGAGGCCGCCCGACAGTCTCAATAACAAGGAACGATGCAGGCGCGCCAGGCCGGCAGTGGCGCCTTTGATCACACTGTGCATGGCCCGGGCGGCTGTTTGTGGATCTTCGATGAGATCCTCGGCGCCGGTGTAAGCGACCGGCGTCCAGTACAGCTTGCGACTCCTGTGCCAGCCCGAGTGGTCGCGCTTGAACTCCATGCACTCGCCTCGGCGCACCGGCGACGCTTCATTGAGCGACGGTGCGTCCTGGAAGGTGGCTTCGATCATCATCAGCGAGCGCAGGAAGACTTCGTTGACGGTAAAGCGCAGTTGCAGATCGAGGCAGTCCGCGATGCGTGAAAAGAAAATGCTCACGCCACGAAACTCGGTGTGCAGACAGGGCAGCAATCCCGTCGGGTCCTTCAGCACCCATTTATGACCACCGCCGGCGTCGTGGCCGAACGCGACATAGTCGCCCCAGGCGTGATCTATCAGCCATTGGCCACGACTCTGCACAAAGCGCTGACTGTGCGCAGCGTCGAAGCGCAACTGCTCGGCGGGCGCCGGAGAAAACAAATCCCGGCTGCGCGCCAACAGCGTGCCGATGACGATGCCGCCCTGGTCGCCGACCCGATGCAGCTGGAGCGCTGGATCGCGTGCGCCCGCGCAAAACACCTGCATCCCGGGCGCAGAAAACTCCAGTCGCCAGGCCGGCGAGAGCTCGCGCAGGCGCTGGGCGATCCGCTGGGCTTCTTGTTGTTGTTGCGGGCTCGTGTCGTCCCACACCATCCCGAGATATCGAAACATCGCCACGCTCCTTCGCGCGTTTCAGATCGCAAGGATCGGCGTGTACTCGCAAACCTGTTCCGGATTGGCGTCGAGGAGCAGTGTCCCTTGCTGTACCCAGCTGTGTGCCGCCCATGGCTTGGTGCGCACGCCGATCACCCACGTCGGGTACACGTCGTAATAGGCCAGAAAACGTACTAACGCCAATGCATGAAACAAACATTGATCGCGCGCCGCGAAGGTGTGCGGGCGTAGCCGGCGAAAGATGCCGACCAGGTCTACTGCGCGCTCGTTGTCGAACGGCGCGCCGGCGATGTTCTTCTGCCTGCCGATGTCCTCGGCCACCAGAAACAAAGTTCGCGATCGCACTGAGCGGCGCGCCCAGGTGCATGCGCGCAGAAAGCTGACGATGTGGCGCCAGCGAATCGCCGATTTTCGATCGAGCTCGTGGCCGACACTGGTGAGCAGGCTCTGCAAGTCCACTTGCGCGATCGTGAATGCGGCGGGCGCGGGAGCACTGTTGCTGAGCAGCCCCGCCTGAACCAGCTTGTCCGCGATGTTGACGGCTTCCTGGATGGGTAGTGATTCGCCGTCGCTGGCGAAAGTGGCTGGAGCGGCGGCGAGGCTCTGCCAGTTGCCTGCGAGCGAGCGGAGCGCGATGGTTTCATTCCGGCCGACGCCGAAATAGCGATTGCGCTGCAGGTCCAGTAACACAGTGCCAGTTGCTGTCGAGCACGCCCGCACGTGCGACGGCAGCCAGTACGCTTTTTCAGTGTGCATGGCCAGACTGCCAAAACGTCCCAGAAAGATCGATCTACTATCGCCCGGTTCTTTGTCTAAATAGGGCTCGCGGTGCGAGCCCTATCCGTCAATGCAAAATGACTCAAGATCTCCTTGAGGGATGGCCTATCAAGGATGTCTTTCCCCCAGCAGATATATCGAGTCGAACATTATCGGATACGTCCCGTACTGCTTGGTTTCGATCGTCGCATCGCCGAGATCGAGCAATTCGATCTCCGTTCCGTCTTGCTTGTCCGTCATGATCTTTCCCTCGATGAAGCAACAGTCCTCCTGCGTTGCTAACGCTGCAAGGTTTGCGTGCCGACGTCAATATACCTGTGGGCGGACGGCCAAATATATCTACGAAATACCGTGAACCGGCGATCTTTCTGCCGTTTCCTTTTAAGTAACAACCCGCACGCGAAGCAAAAAGCACATCGCCTGTCACTGACTCGATTGCCGCGATTGTCGAGGCACTAGCCGCGCGCGCCTGCCAGGACCGAACCGCTGTGGCATGGTCGGCCCGGGAGGGTGACCATGGTCGAGCTCAGAGCGCATCGAAGGGAATCTGCCAGCTACTGCAAGCCATGCGCGAGGTATTGCAGCTTTTCTGGCCGGCTGCCGAGGAGCCTGCGAAGCGACGACTGCGGCTGGCGCTTGCCACTGTTGCGAGCGGCGCCGTGCTGGCGGCCACAGCGCTCGCGCAACGTCTCGCAGCGGGAGGAACTGCCGACATCGGCAGCTCAAGGATAGAGGCCGTTCCTCCCGCGTGCGCAAAGCGTGACGGCGACGCCAGCCGGGGCGTTGCCGAACACAGCAACGCCCCATTCTTCAGGTTACCGCCCCATCTCCCCGATGCTCCCTAGATTGCCTGCCGGTCCTCGTCGTCGCCGTCTCGGGCTTCGGCGGCGCCATCCCAATAGTGAACCTTGACGCTGCCGCCGATCGGCACCAGCGGTGAGATGTCGTGCATGGCCGTGATCTTGAACAGCTCCGGCCGGCGCGTGCGATATCGGCTGATCGCCATCGACAAGGTCGATGGATCGCGACGCAGGCAGCGCGCCACCTCACTCAATGTCGCTACACCACGTTCTGTCGCGTACCACGCGATCAACGCACGCACCAAGGTGAACTCGCGCTGACGCGAGTTCGACAGCACCAGGTCGCGTTCCACACCCATGCGACAGGTGACGGTGTGAATGATCTGATCGAGCGACGCCTTGCTGCGATAGGTGCGCGAGTTGCGAGGCAGGTTCTCGAGGAACTCGGTGCTGCCGATGACGCGCAGATCGTTCGAGCCGACGCGCTCGAACTGCACGACGTCTTCGGGTTCGGGGCAACGAGCCATGAAGGCTTCGTACTCGGTGCCGCCGTCTTTGAGCTCGAGCAGCCGTAACGCGGTGCGCGTCGTCAGCCAAGGGGTGGCGGACTGGCGTAGATACGTGCCATGGCTGGTGTGTTCAGCCGCACCGGAATGCTCCGCCAGCCCGCCCAATACCGGAATGTGATGCAGGTAGTGCAGCAGCTTGAGCAGGTAATGTTTCGGATCGATCAAGACCGCTTTATAGCGCTGCCGGAAGAAATGTCCGGATTCGCCGATGCGACGATGCATGCTGCGTGCGTAGCGACTGGTGAGACCCTGCATGATGCGGCCCACTGAGATTTCGTCGATCTGCAAGATCAGATGAATGGCTTGCGGTGTCCAGCAATAGCCGTGCACGCGGGCATTGGTGCGACGCAGACCGGTCGCGAGCAAGCGCTCGAACAGCGCGTAGTCCTCGGGTTGAGAAAAGATCGGATGATGTGTGTTGCCATGTTGAACGACGTAATACGTACCGCCCGCAACATGGAGCCGTTGCCGTCGAGACATCCTGCTAAACCTCCTGGTGAGCTTCCCTGACCTCACGGCACGATCGAAAGCGATCGTGCTTATGCTGTCCGTGCCGGAGGACTCTAGTCTGGCGCCAAGGGACATGCATTCATATATTTTGTTGTGTCAACGCTCGCTCGTCGTGCGCGATGGCAGCGAGCGCAAGCGCTGCGGATAAGAAATATCTCGCGACACGCCGTCGCTGCTCAACATGTGATATTCGGCGTCCCACGGCATGACGATCATACGTTCGGCTTTGCGTATCTTGGGCAACACCGGCACGACCTCGCGCTGCATTTCAGCGGCGAAGATTGCGTTCAGCGAAACGTGTTGTCGCACGCTGGCGTCAAGCTCCATCAGGTTGTAAAGCGTCGGCCGCGAAAGTGTCATCGTGCCGTCATCGGAAGCTGCGATGAGTGAGGCTGGCGTCTTCCAGCACAGCTCCGTCGCTTCGATGTTATCGACGGTGGCGCTCTGCTCCGGCGGCAAGCTGGCGAGGAAGAAGCGCGTGTCGAATCGCTTCGGCACCGTCGATGGAGTGATCCAGTGCGACCAGTAGACCAGGCGGCGCACATCCAGTTGCAGGCGTTCTTCCTGCAGCGAGGTGGCAAACAGCTCGGGTTGTGAGACGATTGCGCGCTGTCGGTCATGCAGTCGCGCCAATCGCTCGCTTCCACAATGGTGTCCTTCCGCAGTCGTCGCCAGCAGCACGCCCGTTTCTTCGAACGTCTCGCGAGCCGCCGCGATGGCCAGCCCCAAACACGTAGTCGCCGGCAGCGCATTGCCTTCGAGATCGCGCAGGCGATGACAGCCGGCGAGCGCAGCCTCGGGAATCAATGCGAGCGAGTCCGCCGATGTATCGGCGGGGCACAGCGTGCCGCCGGGAAACACCCACATGCCGCCCATGAACGCGAGGTTTTCGTGTCGACGCGTCAACAAGACTTCGATCGCCCCTTGCTGTTCACGCAGCAGGAGCACGCTGGCGGCGTGACGAGGGACGGCGGGTGGCGGACTGGCTGGATTGCTCACGATATCGGATCGCTCCGGTGAAGCGCGCTTACTGGATGGCGCTGCTGGTGATCGGCATTTTGCTGGCGGCCGTGGTGTTCGCGCCAGTGCCCGGCGACACGCGCTGGATCAGGACATTGCACAACTCGGCGCACGCGCCCATTTTTGGCTGCGTTTCGCTGCTGACGTTGTTCGTCGTTCGCGGCCAGCCGCGCCTCGCCGCGGTTGGCGTGGCGGGTCAGTATGCGCTGGCGCTGGCGGCGGCGGTGATCCTGGGCATCCTGACCGAGCTGCTACAAATCCCCTCGGGGCGCGACGCCAGTCTGGAAGACGCGCTCCATGACGTGATCGGTGCGGTCGCGCTGCTGGGCATTTTCGCCGCGTTCGATTCGCGGGTGCGCGTGTCGGCGCATTCAGGCGCCGTTCGACTTGCCGCTGCGACGATCGGCATCGTGGCGCTCGTCGTCGCCGTTGCCCCGGTGACGCGAGCGGCGATGAAGTATCAGCAAAGAGACGCGCGCTTCCCGGTGTTGGCGGACTTCACCGAGCGCTACGATCGTTACTTCATCCTGCAGCAGTGGGCCGAATTCACGCCCGCCAAGCTACCCGCGCCGTGGGCGAGCCAAGCGGGCGAAGCGGCGATGCACGTCGAATTGCTCGACGGTGCTTATCCCGGACTGGATTTCATCGAGCTACGGCCGGACTGGAGCGGGTATTCGACGCTGGCCGTCGATCTGACCAATCCGACATCCCTGGCGCTGCAGCTCGTGCTCCGAGTGCACGATGCCGCTCACAACGATGAGCCGGCCGATCGATTCAGCCGGCGCTTCGAGCTGTCGCCTCGGACACGCCAGATCATTCGCATTCCATTGCAGGATGTGGCGGCCGGCCCAAGCACGCGCGAGCTGGACCTGCGCAACGTTGCGGGGATGATTATTTATCGAACCAGCAATTCGCCACGCGCAAGCGAGCTTTATTTCTCGCGCGCGTGGCTGGAATAGCTCAGAGCACGATCACGGAGCGGATCGATTCGCCTTTGCGCATCAGCTCGAAGCCTTCGTTGATCTGCTCGAGCTTGAGCCGATGCGTGACCAGCGAATCCAGGTCGATCTTCTTGTCGACGTACCAGTCGACGATCTCCGGCAACTTGGTGACGCGCGCGCCGCCCATGTAGCAGCCGGTCCAGTGCCGGCCCATCATCAGGTGGCCCGGATACGACGTGACTTCCGCGCCCTGCGGAGCGACACCGACCACATAGCTCGTGCCCCATGCCGGATTGGTGCATTCGAACGCCTGGCGCATGACCTGCGGATTGCCGATGCATTCGAAGGTGTAGTCCGCGCCGCCCGCGGTCAGCTTCATCAAATGACTGGTGAGCTTCTCGACGCTCTTGGGATTGACGAAGTCGGTCGCGCCGAACTGGCGTGCGATCGCTTCCTTGGCCGGATTGGTATCGACGCCGATGATTTTCTTCGCGCCGGCCAGGCGAGCGCCTTGCACGACGTTCAGTCCGATGCCGCCGAGCCCGAAGATCACGACCGTGCTGCCAGCTTCGACCTTGGCTGCGAACAACGCGGCGCCCAAGCCCGTGGTGGCTCCGCAGCCGATGTAACAGATCGGATCGAAAGGCGCGTCATCGCGCACTTTGGCGAGCATGTTCACGGGCAGCACCGAGTAGTCCGCGAAGGTGCCGAGCCCCCACAGCTGCGTCACCGGTTTGCCGTTCAGGGAGAAGCGCGACTCGCCCGGTTTCAAGCGCGAGAACGCTTCGACGCACAGGTTGGTCTTGCTGGAATGACAGTAGCCGCACTTTTCGCAGTGAGGAATCAAAAATGGAATGACGTGGTCGCCCGGCTTGAACTTGGTGACACCGGGGCCGCACTCCACGACGACGCCCGCGGCCTCGTGGCCGAGCAGCGCAGGAAACGCCCAAGGCAGTTTGCCTTCGTAGACGTGCAGATCGGAATGGCACAGACCGGTGGTCTTGATGTGCACCAGGACTTCGCCTTCGCGCGGTCCGTCCAGTTGCAGCGTTTCCATGACGAACGGCTGGTTCGGGCCATGCACGACGGCGGCGCGGACATCCATTGGCACGATGCTGTTCCTCTCGATCTGGCAGAGGAGGGCGAGCCTACGCACATCGTTGGGATGGAGCAATCGGTCAGATCGCCGCGCTTCGATGTCTTGATGAATCTCGACTTTCGCCGATGCGCTGTGCGGAATCGGGCAGGATTGTGCAACCCGGCCGCAGTCGCGCGGGAGTAAGATTCGGGCCCGCTTCCAGGTAGCCACCCGCAACCGAGGTCTTCCATGATCACGCTCGATATCAATGGCCAGAAGGTCCAGACCGACGCCGAGCCCGATACACCGTTGCTGTGGGTGTTGCGCGATCATCTCGGCATGACCGGCAGCAAGTTCGGCTGTGGCAAAGCGCTGTGCGGAGCCTGCACCGTGCACATCGATGGCAATGCCACGCGCAGTTGTGTGTTGCCGGTATCGGCGGTGGCATCGAGCAAGATCACGACCATCGAAGCCGTTGGGGAGTCGAAGGTCGGCAAGGCCGTGCAGGATGCATGGATCGCCGAAGATGTACCGCAGTGTGGTTACTGCCAGTCGGGACAGATCATGAGCGCGACCGCCCTGCTCGCCACCAACAAGAAGCCCACCGATGCGGATATCGATGCAGCGATGTCCGGCAATGTATGTCGTTGCGCCACGTACGTGCGCATTCGCGCCGCGATCAAGCGTGCCGCCGGCTCGTTGACGACCTGAGGAGAGCAACATGAGCGCAATCGAACAAGACGCAGCGGTTCACGCAACTCGTCGTGACGTGCTGAAAGGCGGCGCCGTGTTGACGGTCGCCATGTGGCTGCCCGCGGCTGGCGCGCAAGCCAATGCAACGGATGCGACGAAGGCCGGCACGTTCGTGCCGAATGCATTCGTGCGCATCGACCAGGACAGCACGGTGACGGTCCTGTCCAAGCACGTCGAGATGGGGCAGGGCGCCTACACGGGCCTGGCGACTATCGTTGCCGAAGAGCTCGACGCCGACTGGAATCAGATCCGGGTCGAGGGCGCGCCCGCCGACGCGAAGCTTTATAACAATCTCGCGTTCGGCCCGTTCCAGGGCACCGGTGGCAGCACCGCGATCGCGAATTCATACGAGCAGTTGAAGAAGGCGGGCGCCACAGCGCGCGCCATGTTGGTGACGGCGGCGGCCAATCGTTGGAGCGTGCCTGCCAGCGAGATCACGATTGCGTCGGGTGTCGTTCAGCACAAGTCCGGCAAGTCGGCACGCTTCGGTGAGCTGGTGGCGGACGCCGCGAAGCTGCCGGTGCCGACCGAGGTGAAGCCGAAGGATCCCTCGGCTTACAACCGTATCGGCAAGAGTGCGCCGCGTGTCGACAGCAAAGCGAAGTCGACCGGCAAGGCGACCTTCACTCAGGATTTCAAGCTGCCGGGCATGCTGACGGCGGTCGTGGCTCATGCGCCGCGCTTCGGCGGCAAGGTGAAGAGCTTCGATGCCAGCAAGGCGAAAGAGATCAAGGGCGTGAAGGCCGTGGTCGCCTTCGAAACGCCGGCTCGCGCCGGCGTCGCAGTCGTCGCCACCGATTTCTGGGCGGCGAAAAAAGGTCGCGACGCGCTGACCGTCGAGTGGGACGAGTCGAACGCGTTCAAGCAAAGCACGGACGAAATGCTGAAGGAATATCGCGAGCTGAGCCAACAGCCCGGCGACATCGCGAAACAGGAAGGCGACGTCGAGAAGGCGTTTGCCTCGGCGGCCCGCACCTTCGAGGCGACCTACGAGTTCCCGTATTTGGCGCATGCCGCGATGGAGCCGATGAACTGCGTCGTGCAGCTCGGCCAGGGCTCGTGCGAAGTATGGAACGGCGAGCAGTTCCAGACCGCCGACCAGATGAACATCGCGAAGCTCTTGGGCATCGCGCCGAAGGATGTGAAGATCAATCAGCTCTATGCCGGCGGTAGCTTCGGCCGTCGCGCCAATCCGCTGTCGGACTACCTCGTGGAAACCGTGGCGATCGCGAAGGCGATGGGCACGACCGATCCGGTGAAGCTCGTCTGGACGCGCGAAGACGACATGCAGGCCGGGTATTACCGCCCGATGTACGTTCACTGGCTGAAGGCCGGTGTGGACGCGCAGGGCAAGATCGTCGCCTGGCAGCATCGCATCGTCGGCCAGTCGATCACGCGCGGCACGTTCTTCGACAACAAGAGCAAGATCGATTTCACCTCGGTGGAAGGCGCGCAGAACCTGCCGTATCACATTCCGAATCTGCAGGTGGAGCTGCACACCACGGAGCCGAAGGTGCCGGTGTTGTGGTGGCGCTCGGTGGGCTCGACGCACACTGCGTTCTCCACCGAATGTTTCCTCGACGACATCGCGCGCGCGACCAGGCAGGATCCGTACGCCCTGCGTCGCTCGCTGCTGGAGAAACATCCTCGTCACCTGGCCGTGCTCGACCTGGTCGCCGAGAAATCCGGTTGGAAGAAGAAGCGCGCCGCCGATGAGATCTACGGCCTGGCGTTGCACGAGTCTTTCAACAGCGTCGTCGGCCAGGTGGCGAAGCTGAAGAAGACGCCGAACGGCCCGAAGCTGGTCAGCGTGGTGTGCGCGGTGGACTGCGGTATTGCCGTCAATCCAAACATCATCGCCATGCAGATGGAGTCGGGCATCGGCTACGGATTGTCGGCGGCGCTGATGGGCGCGGTGACGTTGAAGGAAGGCCGCGTCGAACAAAGCAACTTCGACGATTACCCGGTCCTGCGCATCAACGAGATGCCGGCGGTGGAAACGCACATCGTGCCGTCCAAGAGCAAGCCCACGGGTGTGGGTGAGCCGGGCACGCCGGTGATTGCGCCGGCGCTGGCAAACGCGCTGGCACAGATCGACGGCAAGCCCACGCGCTCGCTACCGCTAGCGGGGCAGGGAGTGAAGCTGGCGTAGTAGCACTACCTCGCTCGGCGCAAGGAGTGAAGCTGGCATAATGGCTCGATGAGCCCAGCCGCCAGCGCCTTCACTCGTCGGAAATTTCTACTCGGTGCGTCGTCTCTCACGCTGCTCGCTCTGGCCGAGCGGGCAGCGTGCGCGAGCTCGCTCAGCAAAAGCGCCGAACAGCACATCGAAGCGCTGATCGCAAAAATGACCCTGCAGGAGAAGGCGGGTCAGCTCAGCATCTTCTCCGACATGACGCGTCTGGCGTCCAAGACCCAGATCAATCCCGAAGCCGGCCCGCCGGTCGACGACAATCTCGCGAAGCGCGTGCGCGAGGGCCGGTTGATTGGCGTCTTCAATGGTTTCGGCGCCGCCGGCGGCCGCGCCATTCAGCGAATCGCCGTCGAAGAGTCGCGGCTGAAGATCCCGCTGATTTTCGGCGCCGACGTTCTGCACGGTCTCTACACGGTCTTTCCTATTCCTTTGGGTGAAGCTGCGAGCTTCGATCCCCAGCTGGCCGAGCGCACGGCTCGCGCCGCAGCCATCGAATCGACCGCCAACGGAGTGCACTGGACATTTGCGCCGATGGTGGACATCGGTCGCGATCAACGCTGGGGCCGGGTTGCGGAGGGTTCGGGCGAGGATCCTTACTTGGGCTCGGCGCTGGCTGCCGCACGGGTGCGAGGATTCCAAGGCAAGAGCCTCACCGACGAGGACAGCCTGCTGGCGTGTCCCAAACATTTCGTCGCGTACGGCGCGGCCATGGGCGGCATGGATTACAACACCGTCGAGCTGTCCGAGCAGACCTTGCACGAGGTCTACCTGCCGCCGTTCAAAGCTGCGTTCGATGCGGGCGCGCTGTCCACGATGAGCTCGTTCAACGACATCAACGGCGTGCCGATGTCGGCCAATCGCGAGCTGATGACCGGGCTGCTGCGCGAACAATGGAAATTCCGCGGCATGGTGGTTTCCGACTATACGGCCGACATGGAGCTGGTGAAGCATGGGGTCGCCAAGGACGATCGAGAAGCGACCAGGCTCGCCATCCTGGCGGGCGTCGACATCAGCATGCAAAGCGATCTCTACAATCTTTATTTGCCCGATCTGGTGAGGAGCGGCGATCTGCCGATGGCGGTCGTCGACGAATCGGTGCGACGCGTTCTGCGCACCAAGTATTTGCTCGGCCTCTTCGATAATCCGTATCGCTCGCTCAATCCTGAAGTCGAGAAGCAGAACACGATGACCCCGCAGCTGCGCGCCACCGCTCGCGAGAGTGCGCGTGCGTCCATCGTGCTGCTGAAGAACGAAGACAATCTGCTGCCGCTGCCCAAGGCGGGCAAGAAGATCGCGCTCATCGGTCCTTTCGCCAACGATACGTTGAATCTCGCCGGGCCGTGGGCGCCGTGGGCCAGGCCCGATCACGATGTCAGTGTCGAGCAGGGCATGCGCGCGGCGCTGGCGGATAAGTCGCTGTTGACCGTGACGCTCGGCTCGATGATCGAGAAGCCGATCGAGGGTGGTATCGATGCCGCTGTCGCTGCGGCACGCGCAGCTGACGTGGTCGTGCTCGCGATTGGCGAGGGGCAGGACATGTCGGGCGAAGCGCAGTCGAGGACGCAGATCATCGTGCCTCCGCCTCAGCAGCGCTTGGTCGAAGCTGTCGCGAAAGTCGGCAAGCCGCTGGTCGTGCTGTTACGAAATGGCCGAGCGCTCGCGCTCGAGGGCGCTGTGCGCAATGCGCAGGCGATCGTTGCGACGTGGTTCCTCGGCACGGAGACGGGTAGCGCGATCGCCGATGTGCTGTTCGGTGACTTCAGCCCGAGCGGCCGGTTGCCGGTGAGCTTCCCGCAGGATTCGGGGCAGCAGCCGTATTTTTACAACCGACGCACGACGGGCCGGCCGCAAGGCGACGAAGGGCCCGCGTTCAAAGCGCGTTATCGCGAAGTATCCAACGAGGCGCTGTATGCGTTCGGCCATGGGCTCACTTACTCACGATTCGAGTACGGACTGCCGAAGCTCAGCACCGAGTCGCTGGCATGGGACGCGACTCTGACGATCACCGCCAGGATCGCGAACATCGGCGAGCGCGAGGCCGAGGAAGTCGCTCAGCTCTACATTCGCGATCGCGCGGCGAGCATGACGCGGCCGATTCGGGAGTTGAAGGGATTCAAGAAGGTCCGCTTGCCGCCGGGCGCATCGACCGAAGTGCAGTTCACGCTGACCCGTCGGGAGCTCGCGTTCTACAACTCACAGATGCAGTTCGTCGCCGAGCCCGGCGAATTCGATGTTTGGATCTCGCCGTCGGCCACGACGGGAGTCAGCAAGCGTTTTGTATTGAAAGCGGGCTGACGCGGCTCACGGCGTGGACTGTCGTTGCAAGCTCACGTCCAGCTGCTCGCCATTCCAGTCGTTGATGAGGTTCGAGGCGTAACCGTTGGCGCTGAATCTCAGCGAGCTGCCCGCGAGCCCGCTCGGCAGATAGCTCACGCCGTTCTGGTCTGGACTCAGATGCACGACGATGCCGGTCCAGCCTCGGAGAAATTCGAGGGCGCGCGCCGTGCTCAGCGTCTTGCCAGTCTCCGCATCCCGCACCCGCACCTCCACGCCTCGACCGCGGCGCAGGGGAATCACCATGTCCGAGATCGGGGAGCCATAAGCGAACGGTACGCGATACAACTCGAAGCCGGGCTTGT
Source organism: Steroidobacter agaridevorans (assembly GCF_009932555.1). Taxonomy (GTDB): domain Bacteria; phylum Pseudomonadota; class Gammaproteobacteria; order Steroidobacterales; family Steroidobacteraceae; genus Steroidobacter; species Steroidobacter agaridevorans. The sequence goes on along the minus strand of NZ_BLJO01000009.1, from coordinate 393,074 downwards.
ACACCGTCAGCAGGAAATCCCCCGGTTGCAGGCCAAGCACGGAGAATTGCCCGAAATGATCGGAGGTGCCGCCGGTCCAGTTCCTTCGCCCATTGCCGCCAGGCTGCGCCGGAATGAGGCCCACGACGGCGCCGACCACGGGGACTTTGCCGCCCTCTTCGAGCACTCGACCGGCCAGTTGCGAGTCGGGTATGTCGACGTCGAACACCGTATCTTTGGAGACTTGCACCGACGCAGTGAGATACGAATACCCAACGATGAGGGAATATTCACCGTCCGGCAGGTCCCCTAGAGCATAGTCGCCGTCCGCCGATGTGACGGCGCCCTGCGTAAGAAACTCCCCTGGGCCCGCTGTCAGTGAGTTCGGCTCGACCGCCGCTCCGGACAGCGGCTTGCCGCCGCGCGTGATCCGACCCGTCAAACTGAAGCCGCGTTTGAATTCGAGGTTCACGACGAGGTCGCTGCCGTCAGGCATTTCTACGACCTTGGTGACCTTCCGGCCCGTGCCGATGCTGGCAACGATCCGCACCGGGCCGGGCGAGACGCCGGTGAGCGCGTAAGCTCCGTTGGCATCCACGGTGGACTGCGGCGAATGTACGTCCTGTCCGCCTTCGCGAAACAGAAACACATTCACGCGCTGGAGCTCTTCGGGCCGCACGCCGGAGACGACCCCGCTGATGTTGTGATTCCCGTGCATCGCCAAGATGACACCGGCGAGCCGCTCATTGTGAGATAGCGTGATCTCCCGCTTGCCGCTCAACGATCCGCCGCGGCCGACGAGCTCATACGGGCCGGCGGTCAGGCGATTGAATGTGAATTCTCCGGCGCTGCTGGATTGACGCCCGTTGGTGCTGTTTTCGTCCAGGTGTCGGAGGCTGGCAAAACCGGCCACGGGCGTAATGCCGTCGGTGCCCGCAAGGTAGCCGGAGATCGTGCCGCCCGTCGATAAGGCCACTTCCAGAGGTGCGGCTTTCGGACTGACGAAGACGTCGAGCTCCCGCGAGACATAGTTTTGCGCGACGATCTCGACTCGCACCGCGCCGGGGGTAACGCCGTCGAGGAAAAATGAGCCATCGGCCTTGGAGGTCGTTGCAGGCCGATTGCGGAAGTTGCCTTCAAAGCGTGCCACGTGCGCCTCACGGAAGCTGATCTTCGCGGCGCCCACGCCTTCGTTCGTCGTTTCATCGAAGACCCGACCCCGCAATGCCAGCCCCGCTCGCATCGGGATCGATAGCTCCTCCATCGCCTTGCTGCTGGAAACGTTCAAGCCGGCCAGCTCGAAACGCTGATAGCCGCGGGCCGTCGTGTGGATGGTCCAGACACCGTCCGGCAGTCCCCGAACTTCGAAGCGTCCATCTTTGGTTCGGTACGATTGGGCTGTCGGTACTGGCGAGCCGGGCCGAAAGTGCGGCAGGAATTCCAGTTCGAACTCACGCACCGGCTGGCGGCTGACCGCATCGATGACACGGCCTCGAAAGGCGACGGCTGCCGCCACCGGCGGAGTTTCGGCAGCGGGCGGAACGGCCTCGGCGACCGGCGGCTCGGCTGGCGGTGGGGCGGCCGTTATAACTGGACTTGGGCGCTCCACGGGCGTGTCCGTGATTGCGGCGGGGCGCATGACCCAACGACTCAGCAGTCCCAGGCAAACCACCAGCCCGAGAATCAGCAGGACGGCGCGACGACGATCCATGGCGAGAGCCCGAACGAAGCCTGACTTCGAGCATACTCCTGGCGCCGGTGTTCTGGCGTGGGGTCCGCGGGCAGGATCGGGTGTCGATCTTCTTATCAGATCGGCGACGCCAGCTTGTTGACGGCTGTGCAATTCATCGGTGTTACAAGCGTCCGGAGCAGGTCGGCACACAAATTGCTCCGACTGATGCCGTCCAACGATCGAGCTGCGATTCGCTTCATGTCAAACGCCAAGTTGTTCGTTTCGATGCTGTTGACGGCCTTCTGCGCGCAGGCTGCGTACGCGACCTCCGGATCTGCGAAGGCGCTCGAGGGCATGTGGTGCAGTCAGGACGCCGGGGCCGGCGAAACCATCGTGCAGTACTCCGCGACCGACGCCGAGGTCACCGCGTTCACTGTGTTGTCCGAGGCGGATCCTCGTCAGATCGGCAGCCAGGCATCGATCAACTTGACGCCCGAATCGCCGACCGTGTTCATGCGCCGGGCGCTGGTGGGCGCCGATGAAGAGTTCAGCGTGCAGAACGGGCAGCTCACGGTGAACTCGCTGTGGATTTCGAATCGCGGCACCGGCAAAGAAAGCCGCCAGGTGCTCGCCACCCAGACTTTTTACAAGTGCGATGTCGGCCAGGCGTTGCGCCGGGCCCAGGCCTTCATGTCGTCGCCGAAGGCGGAAGAGGCGACACGCATGGCGCTACTGCGAGACGAGCAGTTCGAGCTGGAAAGCACCCGCAACGCGAGTAAGGACGCGTACTACGGCGGTTTGATCCGTCAGTTGCGACTCAGCCCGCGGCTCTGAGCGGCGTCACCGACGCCATCGGCTGCGACAACTTGAAGCCGGCTGCGCCGGCGTAAATCAGCAGCTGTTCGATATTCAACAGCATGAGCACCGGTTCTTCCGCGTGCTCCGGGCGAACCGCGCGGTCGAGGATGGCCGCGCCACGGGCGTTCAAATCGCCCACCGGCAACAGGCGGCTCAGCGCGATCTCCGGAATGTCCGCCAGCTCCTCGACGAGCAAACCAAACAACTGTCCCGTTTCAACTGCGCGAAGGACGATCACGTTACGCGCTCCGGCCGCGCGATCGGTATGCAGCAGCTGGCACAAATCGATCACCGGTATCGGCGTCTCCCGATACATCAACAAGCCGGCGTGCCAGGCAGGCGCACCGGGAATCGGACGCAGGTGGGCGCCGTCCAACGCCTCGACAATATCGTTTCGTTCCAGGCCGAGTCGCTGCTGGCCGCAATAGAACGTGGCGATGTCGATCATGGGCTCTTGCGTGATGGCGCGGCGATGGCTTTGCGGTTCGGCGCGCCGGACGATGACGCGCTCGATCGCCGCACCCAACGGAATGAGGATCAGGCTGAACACGCCCATGCCGGTGTATTCGCGATAGCCCGACGTCTTGCGCACGCCGATCGCGTAGTGAATGCCGTTCATGCAAACGGTCTGCGGCGCGTTCGTGCTCAGAATCTCGCGAGACAGGGCGATGGTGTCGCCGGGCTCATAGTCGGACGTGGCCGCGACTACGGTCATGCGCGAGTCGACGAACAATCCGATGCAACCGCTGACGATATCGCCGGCCTCGCTGCGAGGCAGAGCATCGCTCAGCATGGCTTTGAACTGCGGCGCCGAGTCGAACACGATGCCGATGCCGCCGACCACGCGACACGATTCGTTGCGAACGGCGGCGCCATAAATCAACGTATGCTGGCCCGCATAGAGATCGCTTCGAGCGAACGCCGACACCGCGTACTGCTGGGAGTCGCGCAGTCCTAGTGTGGCCGCGACCCACGGCTCGTCCATCGTGCTGCCGATCTTGTCGGCATGCGAGGGATGGGAGACGGCAACGATGCAGCCTGCGGCATCGAACAGCACGATGTCGTGATAGACGGTGTAGAGACTGTTGATGTGGCGAAGGATCTCGCCGGCGTCACGGTCGCCGCCACCGTCCGAAAGATGGCGGCCCAATGCGCCATGCAGCGCCCACCAACGACAATCGTTGGCGCGCTCGTACAGATTCCGATCGAGCACATCGACCGCAAGCGAGGCGAGCAGCTGCGCGTCATCGAGGATGGACGACACCACCGTTTCCTGCAGTTCGCCGATGGAACGCTCGAATGTGTCCTGCGTGCGGCGGCCGGCGTTGCCGATCTCGCGCAACAGGACTTTGGTGAAATCGCTGCCGGTAACCGTGCTGGTGGCAAGCCGTACGTTGCCGTTCCAGACGGTGCGATTCAGCTCGCGCTGAATGGAGTCGGCCTGCAGAGGAATCTTGCGCAGGGCAGGGGAGAAGATGGTCTGACTCTCACGCAGCGCGGAGAGCAATTCGCCCGGTATCGTTCTCGCGCCTTCGGCCGCCTGATTGTCGAAGGCATGCTCGATCGGCAGCATCGCGTGGCCATACCAGCCAGGGCCCATGTAGCCCTGATAACCCTGAGTGCGGCAGGTGACCGCAAGATACTCGCGGCCCGCGAAACGAATGATGCGACCGGCAGCATCGAGCACGACAGGTATGGGCGCTCCGATGGGAACCTGCCACGCATCGCTGCTGGCGAGCACGGTGCCGCGTTCATCGAGAAAGCAGAACACCGTCCAATCTTCTTCGGCACGCAGCTTGGCGAAGATCCCACTGACTTCGTCTTCAAAACGAAAGCACAGGCACAGCACGCCCTCCACGCGCGAGCCGTCTCCGACACGGAACGAATAGACCAGATTGCGATCGGAGTCGGGCAGCAGGTCCATGCGGCCAAACGTCTCGACGTAGCCCTGACGAGTCGTCAGCGTATGTTTGAGCAGTTCGTGCGAGGTGCGCTCGACGGTGTGGCGCTCGTCCAATCGGACGAGGACTGCGCCGTCCGCATCCAGTAGAACGACATCGTGATAAACCGAATACTTGCCGACGTACTCGCGGAATCTTGCGCGGAGGCGATCGCTCAGCTTCTTGACCTGTGAAGCGTCCGCACGGCGTTGTCGCAGATATTCGCGGACGTCGTCGTCGATGGCGAGGAAGCCGATGTCGGCGGTGCGCTCGAACAAGTTGCGCACGATCACGTCGATGGCGATCTGGCCACGCGCCTTCAGCGCGAGCATCGCTTTCTTATATGTTTCCTCGCTCAGGCTGTGCACGAGGTCGTTGGCCAGGCCCTCGAAGGCTTGCCGTGTGGCGCTCATGTCAGCGCCGTCGCCGCGCAGATGTGACAACAACGACAGCGTGTCCCACGAGCCCTGCAAGTTGGCCAGGCGGGCGCGATAGTCCTCCACCGAGGACATATGACGGACCACCGCTGCCTTGACCATGGATGCTGTCTCTCGCTGTCGAGCTTTGTCAGACAGATAACGGCCCGCGACGCAGCAACCTTGAAATGTAAAGTGCGTGTTGGTTCGCGATTTCTCGCGTCCAAAACAGTGCAAATCCTATCTGTATGTAATGAGATGTCTCAGCTCTGCACGATCCAGGTGCGGCAGGCCGTTGAATAGCGAGAGCGACACTTTGTCCGCGCTGTAGATCAGGCGCGTGATGGAAGCGTTGTGAACGGCCCAGTTGAGCTCGATGCCGAGGTGATTCGACAGGCCCATGACGTGCGCTACGATGGTGCCGATGACGCCGCCTGAGGTGCTGACGATCAATGTTTTCGAGCGGCCTTCGCTGCGCATGATGTTTTCCATGGCTGCGACGATGCGGCCATGGAAGCCGCGCCACGGAGTCATTTCTTCGGCCTCGATCTGCGCTTCGACCCACGCGCGGGCGGCGCGCTCCAGGAAGAATTGAAACTTCCGACGATCGGTTCGCAACCCCGGCCAGCCGGCCTCGGCGAGTTGCTCGGGCGTCAGCGACCTCGCGAACGTGTGCAGGATGAGATCGCTGTCGTATTCGTTGAATGCGGGTTCGAGTGCGATCGGCGGCGTGGCCTCCGCGAAGGACCCGGCGATGATCTCGGCGGTTTCAGTCTGCCGTCGCAGACCGCCGGAATAGATGCGATCGATGCGCTCGCCCAGCCCCGCGAAATAGTTGCCGAGCTGCCGGACCTGCTCGCGGCCCGTCTCGGAGAGTTGATCGTAGTTGTCGGTGCCGAAAGACGCCTGTCCGTGACGGACCAGATAAATCGTGCTCATGCACGCAGTGTAGCTGGCGCGGCTCGCCAGTCGTATATAGTCCGCCCTATCACTTCTGGCAGGAGCCGCTGGCAATGTCGCTGACTCGCATCGATGCGTACGAGGTCTTTTATTCGGCGAACGCCTTTCCGCCGCGCATCGCCTTGAAGGGCGCGGGCAATTACATCGGCATGCTGGTATTTCTGCCCGACGGGACGACGCTGCCGGCAGACACGGTCACCAAGGGCCAGGTGGTGCTGTACTACCACCTCGATCACTATCGGAACGCGATCGATCTGTTACGCAACGAGAAGCCGGTGTACCTGTTCTACAACGGCTCGGGGCCGGGCTTCGAGAACGGCATCAAAACCATGATCGAGAAGGTCGGCGAAGGCGAAGTTACGCCGACCGAATGACGGGGGCCGTCCTAGCGATTGGCAGCGGTGCGCTTCTCGGGAGTCGGCTCGACCGGCCCGAGATCGGTGATCTCGACAGCCCAGGAGCGCTCCGGCACCTGGCTGATTTCGACGCTGGGCATATCCGTGGGCGGGCTGAACAGAGCCGAAGAGGCCCACAAGGCCCCGCCAACGAGTGCAAACGCACCCGCGATGCCGACGATTTGTTGTGACTTGATCACCATGATGGCTCCCTTTGCTTACATCCGGCCGCTCGCTTCAGCCAATCGACGGTCGCAACGATAGCTCCTTGACGATTCTCCACCGTGCGTCAGATCACATCGATTCTGTAAATGCGGCGCAAAAATCCCGGAAACGCGACGCGCTTCTCAGCTTCACATTTAAGCGGACGCAACAGGCCGGAAATATTTGCAGGGAAAACGGCAGTGCGCCGGCGGCCGCCGGCGTTATGGAACATCGCGAGATAAAAAAAGCGCCACGGTTCGACCGTGGCGCTGTCGCTAAGAAAGTATCAGAACAGCTCGATGTCGCCGGCGGTGCCGACGCGGATGGTCTGCGTGCTCTGGTGAATATGATCGCGGGCCTCATCGGCGGACGCGCCTTCCACCATCATCTGGAAGATCTGTTTCTCTTCCTCGGTGCGATACAGGCGCTTGAGCGTCGTGAACAGGCGGCGCCACTGCTCCCGCTGCGTCGCCTGAGCGCGGTCGCAGACGAACAGGGCGAGCGTCGACAGGCTGTAACGCACGTGGCCGAGCCGCTGCGTGAGCTTGTCGTAGAACTGGAAGGCGACGACGGCCGAGGTCATCTGGCGTTCGATGGCCTCCATCTGTTTCTTCAGATCGAGATCGCCTAGCGCCGCGCGCTGCTCAGGCGTGAACTTGGCGGCTGCGGCCTTCATCGCGCGGGCAGTCTCGGCCAGGCCGGAGAATGCTTTGACGAGCGAGTCGACCGCGAGATCCGATTCGCAGGTCGCCGATTCCACCTGGGCCTCGCACAGCTCGAGCATCTGCGCGATCTGTTGTTCGGGCGTCCAATCGGCGAGCGGCGCCGCTTCGGCGTTGGCGATTTCTATGGAATTGGGCAGCATGGACTTCGGTCACCGCGGCTCGTGGCGTCAGGGCTCAGAGCACTCGGGCGATGGTCGCGAGCAGCTGATCGGGATTGAACGGCTTGACGATCCAGCCGGTCGCGCCGGCCTGCTTGCCGCGCTGCTTGGTTTCCGGGCCGGACTCGGTGGTCAGCACCAGCATCGGCGTGAACTTGTAGCTGTCCAGGCACCGCAGTTCTTTGACCAGCGTAATGCCGTCCATGCGGGGCATGTTGACGTCGGTGAGCACCAGGTCGACACCCCGAGTCTTCGCCAGGTCCAGGGCTTCCACGCCGTCGGCAGCCTGAACCACCTCGTAGCCGGCCCCTTCCAAGGTATAGCGGACCATCTGCCGCATGGACGCGGAATCGTCCACGGCGAGAATTGACTTCGAGGCTCCAGACATTACACGCGCTCCAATTACACAGAATCTGGCCGTCACGGGGGAGGTGACTGCATCGTTTGCCGTATTAACGGCGCGTGTTGCGGCGAGTTGAGTAGGGGGTTCCCGGAATGAGTGGCCGGTCGCACTCCCGTACTCGGATCCCTAGCGCACGAGCTCGGCTGTGAGGGCCGGCGTGGGCGCGGTGTGCTTTTTCCGGTTCAGCGGGATGTCGTACGTCACAGTCGCGCCATATCGCTCCGGCGCGTGTGGATCGTGACGACGTTTGTCGAACACCAGCAGCCGCGTGCCGAGCTGGAAGCTTTCCTTCAGATCGTGCGTGATCATGAAGATGGTCATGCGGTTCGCCTGCCACAGGCGCAGGATGATTTCATGCATGTCGGCCGTGATTCCGGGATCCAAAGCGCCGAACGGCTCGTCGAGCAGCAGGATTTTCGGCTCGCGGATCACCGATTGCGCAATGGACAGCCGCTGCTGCATGCCGCCGGAGAGCTGCGACGGATATTTGTCGCGCGCCGTGTGCAATCCGATCGCTTCGAGCAGGCTCTCGGCCTTCTCCAACGCCTCGCGACGCTTGGCGCCGAACAGCTTGCCCAGCCACCGTGAGCCCGAGAACTCCAGGCCGAGCATGAGATTGTCGAGCACGCTCAAGTGCGGGAACAACGAGTAGCGCTGGAACACGATGCCTCTATCCGGGCCCGGCTCGGCCGGCACCGGTTGGCCATCGATCAGCAACTGTCCCTTGGTGGGCTGCTCGACTCCGAGCAGCATGCGCAGGAACGTGGTCTTGCCGCATCCCGAGGCGCCGATGATGGTGACGAACTCGCGATCGGCAACGTGCAGGTTCAGATTCTCCAGCACGACCTGGTCGCCGTATTCCTTCCACAGATGTTTGACGGTGACGGAGGCCATGTCAGCGGGTCTCCGCCCAGGGGAAGAATCGCGCGCGCGCCAGTCGTAGCAGCCAGTCCATGGTGTAGGCGAGCAGCGTGATCCAGATGACGTACGGCAGGATCACATCCATCGCCATGTAACGGCGCACGAGGAAGATGCGATAGCCGAGGCCTTCGGTGGATGCGATCGCCTCTGCGGCGATTAGAAACAACCAGGCCGACCCGAGCGTCAATCTCAGTGCGTCGATCAGGCGTGGCCACAGCTGGGGCAGGATGACGCGCGTCGCAAGCAGCCAGCTCGATGCGCCCAGCGTTTGCGCTTTGATGAGCTGTTCCTTCGGCAGCTCGCCGGCGCGCAATGAGACATCGCGAACGATGCACGGGGCGACGCCGAACACGATCAACGCGATCTTCGCGACCTCGCCCAGACCTAGCGCGATGAACAGAATGGGCAGGATGGCCAGCGGCGGAATCATCGCCAACGCGGCCACGAATGGACCGAACAGCGAGCGCATGACCGGCAGGGCGCCGATGGCGAGACCGCCCGCGATGCCAATGAATGCGCTGATGGCGAGCGCAACCAGCAGGCGCTTCATGCTCGCGCCCGTATCCAGCCACCACAGGACTTCGCCGCTGCGTCTGTCTTCCTCGACGGCGTAGCTCTTCAACGTATCGACGAATGCGCTCGGTGCGGGCAGCAGTTTGTCGTCGGGGTTCTCGGCGAGCCGGGCGGCCGAGCCGAACAGATAAGCTGCGATCAGAATCAAGAACGGCAGCGCGCCCAGAGCCAGCGCGCTACCGCGAGAGGGGTAGAGATTTACCAGCCGAGGCATGAGATCGGCTCGCTGCGCTTCGCCGTCGTGCCGGCCAGCTGTCGCTGGCGGCACTGCTCGTTCGAGCGCCGGCGGCTGTGATTCATCACAGCGCGCCGTCCGCCGCCATCTTCATGTAGCTGGCGTCGAATCTCATCTTCACGCTCTTCACATTGCCCAGCGTTTTGCCGCCAGGGAACTCGATGCCGACGGCATCGGCGGACGGTGCGCCTTCGCCGAGCAGGCCATGATCGAACGAGAACTTGCGCACCAGGTCCATCGTCTTGATCACCGTCGGGCTGGTTGCGAAGGTGTGCGCCTCAGCCGGCGTCCAGAACATCTTCGTGGTCGCGAGCTGGCTGTTGAATCCCGCCAGGTCGGTGCCGGATGCCTTCGCCATGTGAGCCAGCGCCTTCGGGTCCTTCGCGGCCATCAGCTTCAATGTTTCATACCAGGCGCCGACCAGCGCCTTCGCCAGCTTCGGATTCTCCTTGAGCGTCGCGGTATTCACGACCATCAGATCGATGATCTCGCCGGGGATCTTGCTGGAGTCGAACACCAGCTGCGCATCCTTCGCCGCCAGGATCTCGCTGAGCTGCGGCTTCCAGGTCACGGTGGCCTTCGTGTCTGCGGCGGCGTAGGCGCCGACGATGTCGGCATCGGACGTGTTGACGACCTTGATGTCACGTTCCTGCATGCCAGCCGTTTCCAGCGCCCGAGCCAGCAGATAGTGCGAGACCGACAGCTCCACCAGGTTCACCGGCAGGCCTTTGATGTTGGCCAGTGTCTTGCCTTTGCCTTTCAACACCACGCCGTCGTTGCCGTTGGAGAAGTCGCCGATGATGAGCGCGGTGGAATCGACGCCGCCCGCCGAGGGAATGGTGAGCATGTCCATGTTGGTCATCACGCAGCCGTCGAAGGCGCCGGCGGTGTACTGATTGATGGACTCGACGTAGTCGTTGATCTGGGTGAGCTGAATGGAGATGCCGTACTTGTCCGCCCACTTCTTCAAGATGCCGCTCTCGGCGGCGTAGTCCCACGGCATCCAGCCTACGTAGATGCTCCAGGCGATCTTGAATGATTTCTTCTCGGCCGCATGCGCCGCCGGCGTCAGCGCCAGCAGCGTCAGGGTCAGCAGCGCGACCCGGAGCATGCGAACAGCAAGCGAATGAGCGTGGGAAAGCATTCGGCGTCTCCTCTTATTTGACAGGCCACTCGAATCGAGTGCCGGAAGACGCATCCCGCCAGAATAAATGGGGAGGCCGCCTGCCAGCGCGCAAACCTCCCGGGCTTTTATCCCGCCGTGTATCCAGCCTCGTCACTGGACTGCCTCTCTCGGACCAGCATCGCGAGCGACCGGAACCCTAGAGGCAAATTGCAATGCTGAAGTTTGCAAATGACGTGCCGGTCGCCGGTTACTGCATTTCACGCGATATCCCTCGCGCGCGCCGGCCTCGGCTGCATTCAAATGGCGCGCCGAATTGTTGTAACCGCACTCAAGCAGTGCGGCGAATGGTTGGAGAGCCGCTTCGGAATATGAATGTGGCGCTGAAATGCACGAGAAGCGCGCTTGGTACGCTCCTTGCTCTGGCCCTTCCAAGTCAACGCGGACTTGTCATGGGTATGGGAATGGCCGAAGGCGCGCCGTATTGGATGCTTTGGGACGAACTCGTCGTCGGCGGGGCCCATTGGTCCGGGCTGCTGCGGCGGGGTACGACACTGCGGCTCACCGATGTGGCCGGCGGCGGCAATGTCTCGGCGCTGTTCTATAACTATGAGGACCGGCTCGAGCGTTACAACATGGCCGACACGCTCAAGGCCCAGCACACCGCTTATCTGACTCGCGCTTGCGTGTGCTACTCCGACATGGGACGGGTGATGTGCTCGATCACCGATGACACCTGCGGCTGGCATGACACGTTATGCGGTGTCACGAACGCCTCCATGGTCAGCTCGAAGTACGGCGACGCTCCCTATCAGCAGCGTCGCAACGAATATCACCGCAACGCATACGACGGTTTTCTCAACGAGCTGGGCAAGTACGGCCTGGGCAAGCGCGACCTGGCTGCCAACATAAATTTCTTCAGCAAAGTGACGGCCGATGACGACGGCAATCTCAAGTTCCACGTGGGGAACTCGGTCGCGGGCAGCTACATCGACCTGCGCTTCGAGATGAACACCCTGGTGGTGCTGGCGGCCTGTCAGCATCCGCTGGATCCCGCGACCGGGTATCGGCCCAAAGAGGTGCGGCTGACGACCTGGCACTCGCGCCCGGCGCCGCGCAACGATCTTTGTCGCACGCGCTGCCCGGAGAATGAGCGCGGCTTTCGCAATACCGAAGTGTGGTACCGCTGATGCCGCTCAAAGAAAGCTCATTGGTCGCGGCAACGGCGGTGCGCCGGGAAATCATTCCCGCTGGCGAGCCTTGGATGGGCAGCCTGAAGAAAGGACAGCACTTCCGCATCGTCGACCTCGAAGGCAATCAGGCCGTCGATACCTTGTTCTACAGCAGTGCCTCGCTCGACGAGCGCTACAGCGCTCAGGACACGATTCGCGCTCAGGGAAACATCTATCTCACGGCGGGCACGCCGCTGTTGTCCAACGAAGGCAACACGATGCTGACGATCGTTGCCGATACCTGCGGTCGCCACGACACGCTGGGCGGCGCGTGCTCGGCCGAAAGCAACACGGTTCGCTATGCCATCGAGAAGCGGCACATGCACAGCTGTCGCGACAACTTCCTGCTCGCGCTCGCGCATTGGGGTGCGACGTATCACCGCGACATTGGCAAGCGCGACCTCGCGAGCAACATCAACTTCTTCATGAACGTGCCAGTGACGCCGCAAGGCAAGCTCACGTTCGCGGATGGGATCTCGAGCGCGGGTCGCTATGTCGAGATGCGCGCCGAGATGGATGTGACGGTGTTGATCTCCAACTGCCCGCAGTTGAACAACCCGTGCAACGGCTATAACCCGACGCCAGTTGAAGTGCTGGTCTGGGATTGACGGCAGGCGACGCTCACGTCGCCACTCGCGGGACGACCCACGAGTTTCATGACAACGCCGGGACGACCCGGCACAGGGCCAGCTGGCAATGCCAGTCGGGTCGAAGGCGTTATCATGTTCGAGAAAGTGCTGATCGCGAATCGTGGCGCGATTGCTTGCAGGATCATTCGCACGCTGCGGCGGCTGGGCATTCGCTCTGTCGCTGTCTATTCCGACGCCGATCGCCATTCGATGCATGTCGCGATGGCGGATGAAGCCATTCACATTGGCGCCGCGCCGGCCGCCGAAAGTTATCTTCAACAAGATCGCATCATCGCCGCCGCTCGCGAGTCCGGCGCCGAGGCGATTCATCCGGGCTATGGATTTCTGAGCGAAAACGCGGCTTTCGCCGAAAAGTGCGAAGCCGCCGGGATTGTTTTTGTCGGGCCGAGCCCGCAGCAGATGCGGAGCTTCGGACTCAAGCACACGGCTCGTGAGCTGGCTCGAGCACAGGAAGTGCCGCTGCTGCCCGGCAGTGGACTGTTGAGCAACGCCGAACATGCTGCTCTCGAGGCCGCGGCAATCGGCTATCCCGTGATGTTGAAGAGCACCGCGGGTGGCGGTGGCATTGGCATGCAGTTGTGCCGCAGTGCTGAGGAGTTGGCTGCTGCCTTCCACACGGTCGAGCGCCTGGCTGCCAGTAATTTCAGTCAGGGCGGTGTGTTCATCGAGAAGTTCGTCGAACAGGCGCGCCACATCGAAGTGCAGATCTTCGGCGACGGTCGCGGCAATGTCGTAGCGCTCGGCGAAAGGGATTGCTCGGTCCAGCGGCGCAATCAGAAGGTTATCGAAGAGACGCCCGCGCCGCGCCTCGACGAGCGGACGCGCCAACATCTGTTCGCATGTGCCGAACGCCTCGGTCGAAGCGTCGGATATAAATCGGCCGGCACCGTCGAGTTCGTGTACGACGACGCGGGTGGCCAGTTCTACTTCCTCGAAGTGAACACGCGTTTGCAGGTCGAGCATGGCGTCACCGAGCAGGTCACCGGCGTCGATCTCGTTGAATGGATGCTGAGAGTTGCAGCGGGTGAGCCGCCGGACCTGGTCGGTAGTCGGGCGCGCTCGCACGGTCATTCCATCCAGGTCCGTGTGTATGCGGAGGATCCGGCGCATCAGTTTCGTCCGTCGAGCGGTCTGCTGTCGCATGTGCAATGGCCGGACGGGGTCAGGGTCGATCATTGGATCGATACGGGCACGGAAGTGCCGGCGCACTACGATCCCATGCTGGCGAAGATCATTGCTCACGGTGCGAATCGCGAGGAGGCGCTGCAGAGGCTGCAGGTTGCGTTGCACGCCACGCAGTTGTATGGAATCGAGACGAACCTCGCGTATCTACGGCACGTGATTGCAGATGACGTGTTTCGCGAGGGGCGGCAGACGACGCGCTTTCTTACTCGACTCGAGTATCGGCCCGCGACGATTGAGGTCCTGCAAGCGGGCACGCACACCAGCATTCAAGAGTTTCCGGGTCGCGTGGGGTACTGGGATATTGGCGTGCCCCCATCGGGGCCGATGGATGACCTCGCGTTTCGGCTCGCCAATGAGCTGGTTGGAAATGTCGGACCTGCCGCAGGCCTGGAATTGACGGTCAGCGGGCCGACGCTGAAGTTCAACGCACCGGCGGTGATTGCGCTGTGTGGCGCTCAGATGAAGGCTGAGTTGGATGGCGATCCGGTGCCGTATTGGACTGCAGTCAAGGTCGCTGCCGGCAGTGTTTTGAAGATGCGCTCCATTCAAGGGGCCGGGCAGCGCACATATCTCGCCGTGCGTGGCGGATTCGATGTGCCCAACTATATGGGCAGCCGGGCCACCTTCACGCTCGGGCAGTTCGGCGGGCATGCTGGTCGCGCGCTGCGTGCGGGCGATACATTGCGATTGCATGAGAACGTTGATTTGACGGCGATCGGTCCTCCGTTGGCATCGTCACGCATACCGGGTTACTCGAATGCGTGGACCATCGACGTGATGTCAGGTCCGCATGGCGCGCCGGATTTCTTCACGGACGAGGACATTGCGACGTTCTTCGCTGCCGAATGGGAAGTGCACTACAACTCCAGCCGCACTGGCGTGCGCCTGATCGGGCCAAAGCCAACCTGGGCCCGTGCTGATGGCGGCGAGGCGGGGCTGCATCCTTCGAACATTCACGACAACGCCTATGCCATCGGCGCAATCGACTTCACTGGCGACATGCCGGTGATCCTCGGGCCGGATGGGCCGAGCCTCGGCGGGTTTGTTTGTCCGGCGACGATTATCGGCAGCGAGTTGTGGAAGGTCGGTCAGCTGCGCCCGGGGGACAAGGTTCGCTTCAGGTGCGTGTCGTTGGATGCTGCGATAGGCGGCGCGTTCGATTCGGTGCTTCACGCCCGCGCGGCGTCGGCGAAGGGTGGAGCGCCGGCCGTCTGCTACCGCCAGGCGGGCGACAACTATTTGCTGGTCGAGTATGGCCCGCTCGTGCTCGATCTCGAGCTGCGCTTTCGTGTGCATGCCTTGATGGATTGGCTTCAGCGGCGGCAAATTCGCGGCGTGCTCGAGCTGACGCCGGGCATCCGTTCCCTGCAGGTCCACTTCGACAGCAGCGCCCTCTCACAACGGGCGTTGTTGGATGTTCTGGCAGGCGCCGAAGAAGAACTTCCGGCAGTCGATGATATCGAGGTGCCGAGCCGCATCGTTCACCTGCCACTCTCCTGGGACGATCCGGCAACGCGCGTCGCCATCGAGAAATACGTGCAGTCGGTGAGAAAGGACGCGCCCTGGTGTCCGAGCAACATCGAGTTCATCCGTCGCGTGAATGGGCTCGACTCCATCGACGACGTCCGCCGCATCGTTTTCGATGCCAGCTATCTCGTGATGGGACTGGGAGATGTATATCTCGGCGCCCCCGTCGCAACGCCGCTCGATCCTCGGCATCGTCTCGTCACTACTAAATACAACCCGGCTCGTACCTGGACTCCGGAGAATGCCGTCGGCATCGGCGGCGCCTACTTGTGCGTGTATGGCATGGAGGGCCCGGGCGGGTATCAGTTCGTTGGGCGCACGGTGCAGATGTGGAATCGTCATCGGCAGACCCAGGATTTCAAGGATGGCAAGCAATGGTTGCTGCGCTTCTTCGATCAGCTGCGGTTTTATCCGGTGTCGGCTGACGAGCTGTTACAAATGCGCGAGGATTTCCCTCGAGGTAAATTCCATCTGCGGGTCGAAGAGAGCACGTTGAAGTTGCGCGAGTATCGGCAGTTCCTGGCCGATAACCACGATTCGATCGCTGTGTTCAAAGCCCGGCAGCAAGCCGCGTTCGAAGCTGAACGTGAGCGCTGGCGCGCGAGCGGCCAGCTCACATTCGATGCAGAGCCTGCCGTAATCAACGAAGGCAACACCCAGAGCGTGCCTGCGGGCTGCGAGGCGATCACCTCGCCGGTTACCGGCAGCGTTTGGAAACAATCGCTCGCCGTGGGCCAACGAATCGCGGCAGGCGATGAGTTGCTGGTCATCGAAGCCATGAAAATGGAGATTCCCATCCTCGCCGACCAGGCAGGCGAGATCGTCGAAATCCGCAGCGCCGCCGGCCGGGCGGTGTCGGCGGGAGAGGTGCTCATCGCGATCAGGCCGGCTCATCCGACATAACGCAGGCTTAGCTGAACGAGCCAGCTGAATGGCCCGCATCCGCTCGAGCTCCCAATCCGAAACTGCCAACTGTTTGGCAGAGCTGCAAAGTGTGACGCAGTACAGTCCCGCTGCAGACCAGACATAAGGAAGGGCTTCGCGCGCTTCCCCAAGTTCGGTGGAAGGGCGCAGGACAGTGGCTTCAACGTCAAGGGACTTCGATGGATGTTTCCGAAACCATTCTGGCGGCCATGATCGGTGCGTTGGCAACCGTTGCCACCGCCTTGTTTCAGCTGTTCAGCTCCTTCAAACAGCAACGTAGCAGCAAGGTCGACGTGCGACCGAAGAAGCGCTCCGCGCTGCGCTCGGTGCTCGCCGTGCTTGCGTTGATGGTGGCCTCCGGGGCCGGCGGTTTTCTCTACTCCGAATTCATCAAAGAGCGCGCTTCTGAAGATATGCGCGCCATGCGCGGCGAGTTGAAGGAGCTGCGCTCGTTGATTGCCGCCGAGCGCGAGGCGGCGCGCACTGAAGCATCAGCTGCAGTGGAAACTGCTGCCCTGGAGCACAGTGCGGTGACGTTGCCGGCGTCGATGGAGAGCGTCGCTGACAGTGTGGAGTCTGTCGTCTATGTCCCTGCCTGTCGCACGGGTGGCGTGACCAACGCCTGCAGCGAGCAGGAAGCTCAGCGCATCGCTCTTTGCGGAACGATACCCGCGTACGCTCGCGTCGATCGCATTCAGTTGTTTGCGCAGCCGGATGCCATGCAGTACCCCTGGAACAAACATCAGGTGACCTTCGAGCAGGATCTCGGCGGCGCGCGCTTCACCGGCAATTCGTTTGAATACGCCCAGGGTGAGGATCTGAAAGCCGTGTGCGTGAATTTCATGCAGTGGAGCAGCGAGCATCCGCATATCGCGCGGATCGTCGTCGAGTTCGGTTTCGGTAATGCGCCGACGCCGATCGAGCCCGCGCCGATGACGGCGCCAGTGCAGATGACACCGGCGCAGCTGCCGGCGGTTATTGCCGCTGAGTCGTTGCCCGCAGTGGCGACGCCTGCGGCGTTCACGGGCGCGGGCGCCACCCAGTAGTTTTTGTTCGCTGGAAGAACCCACCCCCTTAGCCGGAAATGACTTCGCTGCCACGCAGGCGGCCGGGCGATATTTGTGGTATCTCTTTAGATACTACATAAGCATCGTTCCGGGGGACGGCCATGTTCGGACAGATGATGGACCGGCCGCTGCTGATCAGCGGCATCGCGCGCCATGCAGAACTGCAGCACCCTCGGCGGGAGATCGTTTCGATCACCGCCGACAATCCCCGCCATCGCTACACCTACCGGGATGCATTCGCGCGCTCCCGTAAGCTCGCCAATGCGCTGAGCCGGCTGGGCCTGCAGCAGGGCGATCGCGTGGCGACGCTGGCGTGGAACGACTATCGACACTTCGAGATCTACTACGCCGTGTCCGGCTCGGGCTTCGTTTGTCACACTATCAACCCGCGGCTGTTCGAAGATCAGATCGTCTTCATCATCAATCATGCCGAGGACCGGTGGCTGTTCCTCGATCCCGTGTTCGTGCCACTGGTGGAGAAGTTGCAGTCGCGCCTGCCCAAGCTCGAAGGGTGTGTCGTCATGACCGACGATGCCCATATGCCGCAGACTCAGCTGCCTCGCGCTCGAAGCTATGAATCGTTCATTGCCGCCGAGAGCGACAGCTTCGACTGGCCCGAGTTCGATGAGCGGACCGCGAGCTCGCTTTGCTACACCTCAGGCACGACGGGCGATCCGAAAGGCGTGCTCTACAGTCATCGCTCGACCGTTCTGCATTGCTATGCCTCGGCCATGCCGGACGCGATGTCGTTATCGGCGCACGAAGTGGTGATGCCGGTCGTGCCGATGTTTCATGTGAATGCGTGGGGCCTGCCGTATTCGTGCGCGATGGTGGGGGCGAAGCTGGTATTCCCGGGCGCGAAGATGGGGGATGCGGAAACGTTGCAGTCGCTCATCGAAGCAGAGCAAGTGACCTTCTCGGCCGGCGTGCCGACGGTGTGGCAGGGGCTGATTGCGTACTTGGAGAAGACCGGCAAGCGCATCGATAGCCTCACTCATGTGTTGAGCGGCGGGTCGGCGGTGCCGCTGGCGCTGATCAATCAGCTGAGGGAACGTCACGATGTCGAGGTCGTGCAGGCATGGGGCATGACCGAGACCAGTCCCATCGGCACGATCCGCTCGCTCTCCCCCGAGGCGAGTGCTTTGCCCGAAGAGCGTCGCGAAGCCTTGCGTGCCCGGCAGGGGCGCACGGTGTTCGGCGTCGAGCTCAAAGTGGCGGGCGAGGACGGCAACGAAGTGCCGCGCGATGGCAAGACCTTCGGTGCGTTGAAGGTGCGCGGCTGGTGGGTCGCCGGCGGCTACTACAAGCGCAGCGGCGACGATGTGTTCGAGAACGATGGCTGGTTCAACACCGGCGACGTCGCGACCATCTGCCCGCTGGGATATTTGCAGATCACGGATCGGACCAAGGACGTGATCAAGTCGGGCGGTGAGTGGATCAGCTCGATCGAGCTCGAGAATCTCGCGGTAGCGCATCCGGCCGTGGCGCAAGCGGCGGCCATCGCCATTCCTCATCCGAAGTGGCAGGAGCGGCCGTTGCTGGTTGCGGTGCTCAAGCCGGGAGCGTCGGTGACTGCGGAAGAACTGTTGCAGTTCTTCGCCGGCAAGGTGGCGAAGTGGTGGATCCCGGATGACGTGGTGTTCGTCGAGAAGCTGCCGCTGACGGCCACCGGCAAGCTCAGCAAGTTACAACTGCGACAGCAGTTCGTGGGATATCAGTTTCCATCGAACTAAGGATGGCTCCTCCCCTTCGGGGAGGAGCGGGTCGGGTATCAAGAAAGAAAGGGCCTCTCCTCTTGCGAGGAGAGGCCCATCACTCGACTCGAACTCCCTTATTGCTCGACCTTGCCCTGGCCCTTCACATCCACGTCGCCAGGGTTGTTGATCACGTACATCACCACGCGGCGATTCAAGGAGCGACCTTCTTCGGTCTTGTTGTCCGCGATCGGCTGCGATTCGCCGTAGCCTTTGGCCACCAGTCCGCCGGCGGGCACACCCTGGTCCAGCAGATACGTGCGGACCGAGTCAGCGCGTTGCTGTGACAACTTCAGGTTATATGCATCCGAGCCCGCGCTGTCGGTGTGACCCTGCAGCTCGATGCTCAGCTTCGGATATTTCTTCAGATCCGCGGCCACGGCATCGAGTGCGGTGCGCGACTCCGGCTTCAGCTTCGCCGAGTTGTACTCGAACGTCACGCCTTCCAGCGTGATCGAGCCTTTGCGCGTGCAACCGTACGCGTCGACGGCAACGCCAGGAGGTGTATCCGGGCACTTGTCGACGTTGTCGAGCACGCCGTCCTTGTCCTGATCGCCGGGAGGCGGCGGCGGGGGTGGCGGCGGAGGCGGCGGCGGCGGAGCAGGCGGCGGTGCTTCAACCGGTTTCGGCGGCGGCGCGCCGAAAGAGAATTGGAAGCCGAGCAGGCCGATATAGTCACGCAGATGCCCTTCGGCGCCGGCGTCATCCCAGCGTGCCTTCAGCTCGGGGCGCAATGAGAAGGTGCGCGAGCCGTCGCTGCTTTCCCAGGCTTTGATGAACATGCCGACGCCGACTTGCGACATGAAGTCCGTTGCGTCGCCGCCGTCGCTCTTCGGGCGATCGTTCTGTGCGACGCCGAGGCCGGCGGTCAAGAACGGTTGCACGACACCGCCGCGATTCATCACGCCCAGCAGGTCGATCGAGCCGCCATACAAGCTCAGGTCGCTGCGGCCAGGGCCACCGCCGATCTGCGAGCCGTTGAGATTGAACTCGGCGTTCAAGCCTTGATTGACGACCTTGCCGACGGCCAGGCCGTACAGCCAATCCTTGTCCTGCAGCGGCCGGTCGTTGTCGACGGAAATGCCGCCGATCTGCGGAGTGATGTACCAGTGGCCGACCTCGTCAGCCGCGGCAATACCCGGCGCGGCGATGACGAGCGCAGGCACGGTCCAGCGCAATGCTGGCTTCGCCATGGCACGTAACGCGTGAAACACCTTCATATCGATTCCTCTTGTTTGTTCGACTTGTCTTCACAACCGCAGGGGTTAGACCGGGTGTGCCGACGGGGCGACACCTTAGCGGCCTGAGCGCGTCGGACAAGCTTTGAAAACCGAAGTACCGGATTACGGTACTCTAGGCACTGCAGTGTTGGCTCTGTCGGGATTTGTTGCAGTGAATGAGACCAAGAACTTACTGGGAACTTTGAAGCGTTGCTTGCGCGCGCGTGGGATGACCTACCACAAACTCGGCCGCGCGCTGGGCTTGAGCGAATCGTCGGTGAAACGTTTGTTCTCCGATGAATCTTTTACATTGGTGAGATTGGAGCGCGTGTGCGCGGCCATCGACATGAGTGTCGCCGATTTGGTACGCATGGCGGCCGGCACCCGTGAAGCGCAGACCTTCAGTCTGTCGCTGGAGCAGGAGCGCACTTTGGCAAGCGATGCATCGTTGCTCGCCTTGTTTTATCTGCTGTTGAATGGCAGGTCGGTGGAGGCGGCCGAGCGCCGGCTCGGTCTGAATCCTCGCGTCATGCGTGCGCTGCTGGATCGGCTCGTCGAGGCGCAGCTCATCGATATCGACGTGAAGCGCAGGATTCACCTGCATGCGCGCCTGCCGATTGCGTGGCGTCCGGATGGGCCGGTGCGTAAGTTATATGAGCGCCAGGTGCGGGCGGAATTTCTGCAAGGCCCGTTCACCGGCAGCAGCGAGGCGCTGTCGTTTCATTCGGCGGAGCTGTCGCCGGCGTCGGTGCGCATCCTGCTCAAGAAGATCGACAAGCTGGCGGCGGATTTCGCCGACCTGGCGGCACTCGACGTGCAATTGCCGGCGCGTGACAAGACCAGCGTTGCGCTGCTGCTGGCGTGCCGGCCGTGGGTGTTCTCGATGTTCTCCGCGTATCGCGCCAAGGCGGCGGCTTAGGCTGCACTCAAAAGAGGCGGGTGGACTGACGCGCTGACTGAAGGCGGTGCGTGCATCGCCGTGGGCGCGCGCTGACTGCGAATACCGACAGCTGTTCGGCTACGCACGATATTTGCAGCATGCACACCGTCCGCGGATCGCGAAAGTCAGGTGATGCTATGGCGACTTCAATGAAGCCGGTGGAAAACGAGCCGTATGAGGACGAGCGTACGGCGCTCACCAAGGAGGCGTTCAAGCGCGCCTTCCTGGACAATCTGTTTTACGTGCAAGGCAAGTTTCCCGCGCTCGCCACTCAGAACGACTATTACCAGGCGTTGGCGTGCGCGGTTCGCGATCGGCTGTTACAACGCTGGATCAGCACGGCGGCCGCTTACACCAAACAAGGCTCGCGCACCGTCGCCTACTTTTCCGCCGAGTTTCTGATGGGGCCGCACCTGGGCAACAATCTCATCAATCTCGGTATCTACGCACAGGTCAGGGAGGCGATCGCCGAGCTGGGTCTGGATTTCGATACCTTGTTGCGCCAGGAAGAAGAGCCGGGGCTGGGCAATGGCGGTCTCGGGCGCCTCGCCGCCTGTTTCATCGACTCGCTGGCGACGCTGGAAATCCCGTCGCTGGGCTATGGCATTCGTTATGAGTTCGGCATTTTCCATCAGGAGATCGTCGACGGCTGGCAGATGGAGCGCACCGACAAGTGGCTGCGCTTCGGCAATCCGTGGGAGATCCTGCGGCCGGAGTGGGCGGTCGAGGTGCGGCTCGGCGGCCACACCGAACAATATCGCGATGAGCACGAGCGCCTGCGCATTCGCTGGGTGCCGGGCAAAGTTGTGGTCGGCGTGCCGTATGACACGCCGATCCTCGGCTATCGGAACAACACCGCGAACACGTTGCGTCTGTGGAAGGCCGAGGCGCCGGAGTCGTTCGATTTCTCGACTTTCAACCGCGGCGACTACGGTGGCGCGGTCCGGCAGAAGGTGTGGTCGGAGACCTTGAGCAAGGTGCTCTATCCGAACGACGAGCAGATCCAGGGCAAGACGTTACGCCTGGAGCAGCAGTATTTCTTCGTGTCCGCTTCGTTGCAGGACATGATGCGAATCATGCGCGTGCAGAAGCTGCCGCTGGAACGCTTCCACGAAAAGTTTGCCGTGCAGCTCAACGATACGCATCCGGCGATCGCGGTGGCCGAGCTGATGCGACTGCTCGTGGATGAGCACGTGCTGCCCTGGGAACAAGCCTGGGACATCACCTGCAAGACCTTCTCATACACCAACCATACGTTGTTGCCGGAAGCGTTGGAGTGCTGGCCGCTCGAGCTGTTCAAGTCGGTGCTGCCGCGTCACCTGGACATCATTTACGAGATCAATGCGCGCTTTCTCGATGAGGTGCGCATCCGTTTCTATGGTGATGAGTCGCGCCTCGTGCGGCTGTCCCTGATCGATGAGAACGGCGAGCGCTACGTGCGCATGGCGCACTTGGCGTGTGTCGGCAGTCACACGATCAACGGCGTGGCCGAGCTGCACTCCGAACTGCTCAAGCACGATGTGCTCAAAGATTTCTATGAAATGTGGCCGCACAAGTTCAGCAACAAGACCAACGGTGTGACGCCGCGTCGCTGGATGGCGCTGAGCAATCCTCGGCTGACGAATCTGCTCGGCGACGCCATCGGCGATGCCTGGATCAAGAATCTGGATGAGCTGATCGAGCTCGAGCCGCTGGCGGACGATGCTGCCTTCCGGCAGCGCTGGCGTGAGATCAAGCATGCCAACAAGGTCGAGTTCGCGGCGTTCGTGAAAGAGCGCAACGGCATCGCGATCGATCCGCAGTCGCTGTTCGACGTGCAGGTCAAACGCATTCATGAATACAAGCGGCAGCACTTGAACATCCTGCACGTCATCGCGCTGTATCACCGGCTGCGCTCGGATCCGAATGCCGACATCCAGCCGCGCACGTTTATCTTCGGTGGTAAAGCGGCGCCCGCGTATCACCTCGCCAAGCTCATCATCAAACTGATCAATTCGGTCGCGGATGTGGTGAATCGCGATCCGGCGGTCAACGACCGGCTGAAGGTGGTGTTCCTGCCGAACTTCAATGTCACCAACGGTCAGCGCGTGTATCCGGCGGCGGAGCTGTCCGAGCAGATCTCCACGGCGGGCAAGGAAGCGTCGGGCACGGGCAACATGAAGTTCTCCATGAACGGGGCTTTGACCATCGGCACGATGGACGGCGCCAACATCGAGATCCGCCAGGAGGTAGGCGCGGAGAATTTCTTCCTATTCGGTTTGACGGCCGAGCAGGTCGCGCAAACCAAGGCTCGTGGCTATCGGCCGCTGGATCACATGACGCCCGAGCTGCAGGAGGTGATCTCGCTGATCAACAGCGGCTTCTTCTCGCGAGGCGACACGGAGTTGTTCCGTGCGCTGACGGATGGGCTGCTCTGGCACGACCCTTACCTCGTGTTCGCGGACTTCGAGTCCTATTCCGAATGTCAGCTGCAGGTGAGCAAGGCGTATCGCGACGTCGACCGCTGGACGCGCATGTCGATCTTGAACACGGCGCGCAGCGGCAAGTTCTCTTCCGATCGAACGATTCGCGAGTATGGCGCCGATATCTGGCGCGCGCCGTCCGTGCCGGTGCGCCTGCTGTCTCAGCAGGACGTGAAAGTCGGCTTCATGCAGTGAGCAGGCGCACGGCGAACAGCAGCCACATCGCGTACAGCACGATGCTGCTGGCGAAGAACAACTGAAAGCGCCGGATGACCGTGTTGCTGGTCAGGTGCACGTACGTGTGCGCCGCCCGTAGCACGACGTAGCCCCAGGCGCCCGCCAGCAACAACGGGTTGGCGAGCTGGGTGATCGCGAGAAAGCCGCACAGCGCATAGAACAGCACCGGCACTTCGAACAGGTTGCGGAAGTGGTCTGAGGCTGCGACGTTCTGCAGCGTCTCGTGCGTGGCCTTGGCGGTCGCCAGTTGCTGCGGATGAATCCGGCGGGCGCGGATCTCCGCGACGCGGTCCCGATATAGCTTGATGAAAACTACGCCCGTCAGCAGGGCGAGGGCGGTGGGTGGCAACAGAATCGCGTATTGAATCTGCATGGGTCCTTCCACCGCCGGGCTCCTTAGACGACTTTGACTGGGATGCCGGCGATGCGCTTCTTCCATTCCGCCGGGCCGGTTTCGTGCACCGATTCGCCGCGGGCATCGACGGCGACGGTCACGGGCATGTCTTTCACTTCGAATTCATAGATCGCTTCCATGCCCAGATCGCCGAACGCGACCACGCGGCTGGAGCGAATTGCCTTGGAGACGAGATAGGCCGAGCCGCCGACCGCCATCAGATACGCGGCCTTGTGCTTGCGGATGGACTCGATCGCTTCGGGCCCGCGCTCGGACTTGCCGATCATGGCGATCAGGCCGGTCTTGCCGAGCATCATGTCGGTGAACTTGTCCATGCGCGTCGCCGTCGTCGGGCCGGCGGGCCCCACGACTTCGCCCTTCACGGGATCGACGGGGCCGACGTAGTAGATCACGCGGTTCTTGAAATCCAAGCCTGGCGGCAACGGCTCGCCCTTCTCGATCAGCGTGCTGATGCGCTTATGAGCGGCGTCGCGGCCGGTCAGCATCTTGCCCGACAGCAGCAAACGTTCACCGGGTTTCCACGAGGCCACATCCTCGCGCGTCAATGCATCCAGATTCACGCGACGCGATTCGGCGGACGCTTGATACGTGAGCTTGGGCCACAGTTCCAGGTCCGGCGGATCGAGCTTCGCGGGGCCCGAGCCGTCGAGCACGAAATGCGCGTGACGAGTCGCGGCGCAGTTCGGAATCACCGCGACCGGTAATGACGCGGCATGCGTCGGATAATATTTGATCTTCACATCGAGCACGGTCGTGAGGCCGCCGAGACCTTGCGCACCGATGCCGAGCGCGTTGATCTTGTCCATGATCTCGAGGCGCAGCGCTTCGAACTTGTCCTTCGGGCCGTGCTCGCGGATTTCGTGAATGTCGATTTCTTCGAACAACGATTCCTTGGCCATCACCATGGCTTTCTCGGCGGTGCCGCCGATGCCGATGCCAAGCATGCCGGGCGGACACCAGCCCGCGCCCATCTGCGGCACGGTCTTCACCAGCCAGTCGACGATGGAGTCGGATGGATTCAACATCACCATCTTGGATTTGTTTTCCGAGCCGCCGCCCTTGGCCGCGACTGCGATGTCCAGCGTATCGCCGGGCACGACTTCCATATGAATCACCGCGGGCGTGTTGTCCTTGGTGTTCTTTCTATCGAACAGCGGGTCGCCGACGATCGATGCGCGCAGCATGTTGTCCGGATGGTTGTAAGCGCGACGCACGCCTTCATTGATCATGTCGCTCAGCGACAGCGTGGCGTCGGCCCACTGCACGTTCATGCCCACTTTGACGAACACGGTGACGATGCCCGTGTCCTGACAGATCGGGCGGTGGCCTTCGGCGCACATGCGCGAGTTCACCAGAATCTGTTTGATCGCATCCTTCGCGGCCGGGCTTTCCTCGCGTTCGTAAGCGGCCGCCATGGCCTGGATGAAATCGGGCGAGTGGTAATAGGAAATGTACTGCAGGGCGTCGGCGACGCTCTGGATCACATCGTCTTGCTTGATGGTCGGCATGGTTGCGGCGGCGGTGCTCGAAGAGGATCGAGAGGGGGCGGAATCTACCATTGGCGTCCGGACCCGGCCACCACGCAGGCCGCGAACGCAGACATCACTTTATGCGAAGGCCCGCGAGCTCCCGGATGCGACGTAAGTAGGCCTGCTCGTCGGGCGGCCGGCCGGCGCGCTGCGCTTCCCATAACGCCTCTGCGAGGCGCTCGATGATCTGATGTTCCGCGTCGTGGGGCGAGCTCATCCGCGCCGCCAGGGCCTCGAAGGCGGCCCGGATGCCGGGCGGGCGATCGGTGCCGATCTGGTCGCGGACCGCCAGGTGCAGTCCCATGTGCAGGAACGGGTTGGACTGGCCGCTCTCGGGGCTGTAGTCGCGGTCGAGCACGGTGTCCGGGCGCTCCAGCGCCGCCTGATATTCAGGATGGAGCGCGACCACGTCGGCGATCTGCGCTTCCAGCGGCTGCATCGGGACGCCTTCGCGATGCTTGCGCCAGGCCTCGATGTACATCTGGCGCAGCTGCTCGCGGGATTGGGTGTCGAAAATCGGCATGCGGCGATTCTAGCCGCATCCGCTGGCTTTCAGGGCAAGCTCACCCGATACAGTGTGCCGTGCGATCCTGTCAGGAAATAGGCCACGCCGTCCGCCTGGATCGCGTCTCGCGCCAACGTGTCGAGCCACACGCGTTCACCGCCCGCGACAGTCCACACGCGCATCTTGTTGTCCTCGCGGAACATGATGTGGCCGTCTCGAAGCGTTTCCGCATTCCACTGTTCGTACCCGGTCAGCAGCGTGGTGGTCGAAGTCGAACCGTCATTCACATATAACTTCGAGTCCTGATCCTGCCAACAGAGCAAGCCATCCTCGAGGTGCGCGGCCGCGACGCTCGTGTGCAGCACCGTATTGGCCGTGGGGTTGTCGATGGGCGCGACGAGCAGACTCGTAGCGTAGCCCGAGCCGCTCAGCCAGCTCATGCGTGTGCCGTCGGTTCTGGGGTTGGTCGCGGAGGTGCTGACTAAAGGCTGCGTCGTGCCGCTGGTCAGGTCATGGCTGTAGATTCCGGCGACACCATTCAGGTCGGCCGAAAACAATAAGCGCTCATGCCCTGGCGTGGTGTCCAGGTCATAACCTCTGAGTGCCAACAGCGAGCTTCCGAATTGCACCGTGCTGGTTGCGCCGGTGCGCACGTTATAGAGCCTGAAAGCGCTCGCATTCGCCCAGATCACCCACGGGCCACGTACCAGGGCGTGATAAGAAGCTCTGAGGTCGTCTGGCGCGGACAGATCGATCCGCGATCCGTCTGAATTCAGCACAAACATGCGACGATCGTCGCCGCGCGCGACGACGCGGTCTTCTATCAGCCAATAGTCCAGCATGGCAGGGCTGGGGCCCGGCAAGCGTCGTTCGGCGCCCGCGGCGTCCCTCAGCACGATCGCGTCCCATAGGTTCCTATACAACAGCGAGCCGGCATCGGCCGCCAGCAGCTCCTTGGCCTCCATCGTGAGCAGCTCATAGTTCAGCCCCGTGGAGGGCACGATGAGTCGGAACTTGCTCAGGTTGGCGTTACCGCTCGCGTCCCGGACCCGAACGACCATCGGATATTCTCCGGGCGCAAGATCGGCGAGCGAGTAGCTGGCGGTCAGCGGGCTGGTCTGCGTCTGCACGATGCTCTGCTCGCCGACCAGGATGGTCAGCGTCGCGCCCGGCGCGTCGTCGCCGAACGTGGCTTGAACATCCAGTCTGCCGTCCGTTGCAATCATGCCGTCGAACAGACCGGTGATCTGCTTGGAAGGGAAGTGATCGATCGTGAAGCGCTGCTCCATGCTGACGGTGGCTCCGTTGTAATCGGTGGCCACCGCGCGAAACACGGTCGGCCCGGAGGGCAGCGCCCAGCGATCCACCGCGAAACTGTATTCGTGGGCCACGCTCGGGGTGGTCACGACGGCCAGCGGCGCATCGTTCGCGAAGAACGCGACTTGGAC
Source organism: Steroidobacter agaridevorans (assembly GCF_009932555.1). GTDB lineage: Bacteria > Pseudomonadota > Gammaproteobacteria > Steroidobacterales > Steroidobacteraceae > Steroidobacter > Steroidobacter agaridevorans. Next base: position 365,417 of record NZ_BLJO01000009.1, on the reverse strand, counting down.
GATGCCGGGGCCAGAGGTTGTTTTGGCGCTCATCCACACGGGCGCAGAGGCATCGAACGAAGACGCGGTTACATTCAGCAGCAAGGCCGGAGCGGGATTTGCGACCTGCAATGGACGGTAAACGAATTTCCCCAGCCCCTCGGTTTTCTGGACCAGGGCGGTCAGCGCGCGCTGACCATCCGGAAGTCGCTCGGTGGGCAGCGTCGCGGTGAATGTGCCGCCGCTGGTGGACTGCGCGACTTGGGCGTTGTCGAGGTAGTAGGTGACCGACAACGCCGGCCCTGCGTTTTGCACGCTCACCTGTACGCTGCCGCTCACCGGCTCGGCTTGATCGACGCTGATGGTGCTGGGCGAGGCGCCCAGGTCGATCTCGAATTCGGTTTCATTCGGGCCGGCGTGCAGCGGCACTGAGTGATCGTTCAGCACTGCGACCAGCCGATACGTGGCGGAGACGTGAATGGAGGGCTTCCAGAGCATACGTTCGCCGTCGCCGGCCGCCTCCGTGCCCACCTCGCGCCACTCGGTGTCGCCGACGAGCCGCCGCTCCAGTCGATACTCGCGCTCGTTATCGAACAAGTCCAGCCAATCGAGGATGAGCACGTCCCTGTCCTGCGTCACGCGCAGCTTTGCGTTTTGCGCGCTACTCAGTTCGTCTGGCTCAGCCGGTGATCCCGGCGGATTCGTGGGCGGCTCGCCGCCGGGTGGGGGCGTTGTTGGAGGTGTCGTGGGCGGCGGATTGTTGCCGGTAGCGCCGCTTTCGTTGGGGCTTCCGCCACCTCCGCCACCGCAAGCAGCCAAAGCGAACGTGAGACATGTGAGCACGACGAGGCGTTGGCGGATTGAGCTCATCATCGCTTGAACGTTCCTTATAGCCGTCTCGCGCGATACAGGTGCTGCCCGCGCGTATTCCAAAGGCCGGCCATACTCACTGCATTTGTTTGTTGTTCGGCTGGGCCGTCAGCCGTTCGCCCGAATTCTAACTCGCGCTTTGTGAGTTTTTGCAAGAACGATTCAGATGAGATAGGGAGCTGTCAGTTTTGTCGACACTTGCCACAACTTCGCCGCCATCGCTCGATCCGTCTGATACGCGCTCTGGGGCGCCGGATTGCAGTCGGAGAAGTAGTCGCCGCTGACTTGCTTCAATGAGGGATGAGCGGCTACATAACAAACCGTCGCGGCGCCCTGGGCGGGAGTTTTCAAATTGGGTGGCGCGGAGCTCGCGGGTAGATCGCGCCGGATATTTGTATCTACCGGTCCGGGCGAGAGGCAGTTTGAGGTCGCGCGAGTCTTGGAGAGTCGCTGCGATAGCTCCAGCGAGAACAGTCCGTTGGCGAGTTTCGAATGCGCGTAGCCGCGACGATACCAATCGCGACCGGAGAGATCGTCGAATTGAATGCCGCCGGGCGGCGCATCGCGATGATTGCCGCTGCCGACCACGACGACGCGCCCTTGCGCGGCCGAGGCGACGCGATCGAGCAGTCGCTGCGTGAGTAGGAAATGGCCCAGGTGATTGACGACGAATTGTCTCTCGAGGCCATTCACCTGCTGCCAGTCGCCCAGGGTGATGCCCGCGTTCAGGATCAGCATGTCGATGGTTACGTTCATTGCTCGAATCGTGTCGGCGCAGGCGACCACCGAGCGGAAGTCGGTCAATTCGAGCGCAACCGGTGTCGCCTTGCCTTGAACCTTGCCACAGGCTTCGCGGCCCTTGTCGAGGGTGCGAGCGGTGCCGATGACATGAGCGCCTCGCAACGCGAGCACGCGCATTGTTTCGAACCCAATGCCGGAGTTGCAGCCGGTGACCACGGCTGTTTTTCCCGTGAGGTCCAGGCCCGCGGTCACTTCCTCGGCCGTGGAACTCCGGACGAATTTGCTGCGTGGGGTGCTGGCGCCGGCTCGCGACGGGAACTGCGATACGAGGCCGGCAGCCGCGGCGTGGCAGATAAAGTTTCGACGGTCCATGGCTTGTTTGTTCACACTCGAACGCGCTTCTTGCTGACCTTCTTCGCCAGTCGCGGACTCTTGGCAAAGATACTGCGTTTGACCGCTTTGGTCTCCGGCGGCGTCTTCTCCTTGTATTCGCACAGATCGACGATCACACACTCCGGGCACTTCGGTTTACGGGCGATGCAGGTGTAGCGCCCGTGCAGGATCAGCCAATGATGCGCGTCGTGTGCGTACTCCGGCGGCACGACTTTCAACAGATGATCTTCGACCGTGCGCACGTTGTCGCCCGGCGCGAGGCCGGTGCGATTCGAGACGCGGAAGATGTGAGTATCGACGGCGATGGTCGGATGGCCGAACGCGGTATTCAAAATCACATTTGCCGTCTTGCGGCCGACGCCGGGCAAAGCTTCCAGCGCCTCGCGCGACTCGGGAACCTCGCCGCCGTGCTGTTCGACCAGGATGCGACAGGTCGCGATCACGTTCTTCGCTTTGGTGTTGAACAGGCCGATCGTCTTGATGTACTTCGAAAGGCCCTCCACGCCGAGCCCCAGAATGGCCTGCGGCGTGTTCGCATGTTTGTACAGCTCACGCGTAGCGACGTTGACGCTCTTGTCCGTCGCTTGAGCCGAGAGGATGACGGCGATCAGCAATTCGAACGGGGAGGTGTACTCCAGTTCGGTGGTCGGCTTGGGATTGGCGGCCTTGAGGCGCTCGAAAATCGCGGCGATCTTTTTTCGGTTCATGTCAGATCGGACGGGGCTCGGTGAAAACCTGAATTCGACGGTCTTTGCCGTGAATCTGTTGACACAGACACTGGCGGGCCTCAAGACTAACATTCGCACCCGGCAGCACGCGACGTGCCGGCCCGGGGGGGTCTGAACCAACAAGACAAGGAAGCGTCCATGCCGATCCGAAAATTCGCTCTGCTGCTTGCGTCAATGGCTGCGGTCTATGCACCTGGCGTGCTTGCCGACTGCAGCGGTCTACTGTGCCAGTCCGTGTACATCCAGTCGCTCAATGCGGAGTCTGGAGAACTGGCCACCAACGACGATATCTGGGTGCAAACGACCGGGGCCGAAACTGCCCTGAGCTGTACCCCCAACTCGGGCGCCTGGCTGAAACTCGACGGCGATTCCACGCGCAAGAAAGAGGTCTATGCCCTGTTGCTGATGGCGTTCTCGATGGATAAGCCCATCTCCATTCGCATCGTCGACAACTCGACGGATTGCTTGATCGCCTATGCCTATATGACCCGCTGATTCCTGCCGCGCCACCAGTTGCGCGCGGCGATCAGCAGGCCCAGGGAGATGAATGCCCCTGGCGGCAGCATGGCGAGCAGGAAGCCCATGTCGACGCTGAAGACTTTGATCTCCAGTCGCTCGCCCCAACTGCCGAACAGCGTAGCTGCGCCGCTGAGCAATGAGCCGCGGCCCACCAGCTCGCGAGCGAGGCCCAGCGCTATCAATGTGAGTGCTATGCCGAGGGCGATGCGCACACTGCGAATGAGCGCTGTGCGCCGGTCCAAATCGGACGTTTGTATGTGATCGATCACCACGATGTTCACGGCCAGCAATGGCAGGAACACGCCGAACCATGCGCCGAGGTCGTGGAACCACGCTCGCATGAAGAGTTCCGCCGCCGTTACGAGTCCTGCTGTGACGAGCAGACTGGCTGGCAGAACAATCGCATCGTCCAACCAGCGCCGGACCCCGCTGAACAGGAGCGTCGCCAGCGGAAATATCACCAGCACCAGCACGCTGAAGCCGAGTGCTTTGACGACGGTATCGCTGACCGCCAGCAGCGGACACAAGGCAAGCAATTGCAGCGTGCTGCCGAACGCGCGATTTCGCGCCGGCGGCGGCGGGAGATTGCTCCCCGCGCCCGGCCTGACGCTCAGGCCTTGGCTGCTATTGGTTGGCGACGGGGTGCTCATCGAGGCTGGCCGTCCCGATACAAACGGTCCTCATTCCCTTGGTAAAACTCCAGCGTGCGCCGTACGGCCTTCACGATGGCTCGCGGCGTGATGGTTGCGCCAGTGAATGCGTCGAAGTCGCCGCCGTCCCGGCGCACTGTCCAGCGTTGCTGCGGCGGTTTCGTCAGCGACAGTCCGCGAAACTTATCGAGCCAGCCGGCATCGCGGTTCTCGAATGCGTCGCCGAGCCCGGGTGTTTCATCGTGACGAATGACCTGCACGCCGAGCAGCTGACCGCCGGGCGCGATAGCGACCAGCAATTCCAGCGGCCCGCGATAGCCATCGGGCGCGATCGACCGGATGGCGACTGCGACGGGCAGTCCGGCCTTGCGCATGCGATAGGCGGTGACGGGTGTCGTCGTGCCGAGCAGATCGGGCGCCGTCACTTCCGTGGTATCGACGAGCGGATCGTTGTCGTAGCTCTGTGGCGGCACGAGCGCATCCAGATGTTGTTTGATCCAGACTTGCTGATTGCGGGCGATGCGATCGCGCGTGAGATTCGCGAACGTGACCAACCCGACCGTGAGCACCGCCGCGATGATCGCGAGCGTCGCCGTGGGCACGGCGATGTGTCGCTTGTCAGCGGGCGTGGCCATAGATGCGCGGAATCGTGTAGCGGTCAATGAGCGGCACCGACAAGTTCATCAGCAGCACCGCGAAGGCAACGCCATCCGGATAACCGCCCCAGGTGCGAATGACGTACGTCAGCACGCCAATGCCGGCGCCGTAGATCAAACGGCCGCGATCGCTGGTCGCCGCCGAGATCGGGTCGGTCGCGATGAAGAACGCGCCCAGCAAGCTCGCGCCGGATGTGAGATGAAAAATCGGGCCGGCATACGTGCCTGGATCGATCATGTACATCAGCGAGGCGCACACGACGATGGCGCCGAGCATGGCGACGGGAATGTGCCAGCGGATGATGCGCAACTGGAGCAAGGCGAGACCGCCAGCCAACGTCGCAAGATTGATCCATTCCCAACCTCGACCGCCGAGCGCGCCGAAGATCGGCGCCGCTTGCGCCTCGGCCATGGTCATGCCCATTTTAAGATTGGTTCGTAGCGCATCCAGCGGCGTCGGCGATGTCACGGCGTCCCACGTGAGCCGCGAGGGCAAGGATCCGGTGAGAATGGTCTGGATCGTTTCGCCCATCGATAACTTGGCTTGCTCGATGTCCATGCCCGCGGGCGGCAGCCATTGCAGCAGCTGCACGGGAAACGATACGAGCAGCACGGCGTAACCGACCATGGCCGGATTGAACGGGTTCGCGCCCAGGCCGCCATACAAATGTTTCGCCAACAGGATCGCGAACGCCGTGCCGCTCACCACCAGCCACCACGGTGCGAGCGGCGGCAGACACAGTGCCAGCAGAATCGCCGTCACGATCGCGCTGCCGTCTTTCAGAAACGGCTCGAACGGCTTGTGCCGCAATCGCAATGCCAACGCTTCCGAGATCAGCGCCGTTGCCGCGCCCAGCACGATCTGCACCAGCAAGCCCGCTCCGAAGAACATCACATGCAACGCCACCGTCGGCAGCAATGCATAGATGACAATCCGCATGACCCGCCCGACGCTGTCATGAGCGACTGCATGCGGCGCGGGTGCGGTGGGGAAGGTCATGAGGTGGGTTCGTTCTTGGGTCGACGCTTCTGCGCCAGTTTCGCACGATGCTCGGCTTCCAGACGCGCGAGTCGCTCGTTGCGGGCGACGAAACGGGCGCGGGCGGCGTCGGCGGAGAGATGGGCGTCGAGCTCGCGGGCCAGCAGGGGCTTGGCCTCGCGGAAGCGTTCGGCGAGCGGGATCTGGCTGGGGCACACGTAGTCGCAGCAGCCGCATTCGATGCAATCGAGCAGGCCGTGGCGGGCGAGTTGATCGCTGTCGAACGGTTGCAGGTACCAGTGCAATTGTTGAGGCAGCAGGAACGCGGGGCACACTTGTGAGCAGTTACCGCAGCGGATGCACGGCATCTCGAGGCCGCGCGGCTGAAGATCGAGAGCGGACGCCGCGATGATGCAGTTGGTTGCTTTCACGACGGGTAGATCGTCGTGAGCCAACGACGTGCCCATCATCGAGCCGCCCATGATGAGCCGCGACATGCGCTCGGTGTAGCCGCCGCAATCGGCGATGAGACTCGAGAACGGCGTGCCGATACGCGTCTCCCAGTTCCCGGCCTCGCTCACGCCATCGCCGGTGACAGTGACGATGCGGCTCACCAACGGTTGGCCATCGCGAATCCAACGAGCGATGGCGGCGGCGGTGCCGACGTTTTGACAGACGACGCCGATGTCCGCCGGCAAGCCATCGTGAGGCACTTCGGCATCGAACACCGTGGCGATCAGTTGCCGCTCGCCGCCGGCCGGATAAATGGCGGGCACAACTTTGATCCGAATTCTGGGATCGGCGGCTTTGTCGACGGCCTGGCGCAAAGCGGCCTGCGCTTCGGGCACATCGTCTTCGATCGCGATCGTGCAGTTCGGCGAGCAGAGTGCGTGTAGCAACGCCCGGGCGCCGAACACGATGTCCTCGGCGCGCTCGCGCATCAGCACTTCGTCACAACTGATGTATGGCTCGCACTCCGCGCCATTGAGCAGCAGTTGCGGACCGTTCTCGCACAACGAGCTTTCGAGTTTGTTCGCCGTGGGAAACGCGGCGCCACCCAACCCCACGATCCCGCCACGAGCGATGTGCTCGCAGGCTTCGTTCGGCGAGATCTGTTCGAACGAAACGATGGCCGCGGCGTTTTCGAATCGCCGGTCGCGGCCATCGTTGGCGATCACGATACTGAGGGTCGGTGCACCCAGGCGATGTGGCGCCGGCCGAGGCTCGATGGCAATCACTTCGCCAGACACGGGCGAATGCAACCACGCACTGATGCCGGGCGCAGGCTGCGCAATCGGTTGCCACATGCGGACGCGATCGGAAGGCTTTACCAACGGCACGGCCGGCAAACCCGAATGCTGATCGAGCGGAATCACATAGCGCTCGGTCAGACTCGCGGCGCGGATCGGTGCTTTGGTGGAACGCTGCTTGTGCGCCTCGATGCGCAGACCGCCGGCGAGTAATTCGCGGGCGGTCATCGCACGACCGCGGGTGCCGGCCGCATGACGATGCAGTCGACCGGGCAGGGGGGAATGCACAACTCACATCCGGTGCAGTCAGCCGCGATCACCGTATGCATATGACGTGAAGCGCCGACGATGGCATCGACAGGACAAGCTTGGATGCACTTGGTGCAGCCGATGCAGGCGTCCTCTTCGATGAAAGCGACGGCCGGAGAGTCGGGCACGACGCCGAATTCTTTGCCGACGGGCTTCGGCGGCACGCCCATGAGACGCGCCAGCGCTTTCGCCGTGCGCTCGCCGCCGGGCGGGCATTGATTGATGTCGGCTGCGCCTTGCGCAATGGCTTCCGCATACGGGCGACAGCCTGCGAACGTGCAGCGGCGGCATTGGGTCTGCGGCAGCAGCGCGTCGATGCGATCGGCCAGAGAGATTTCTTTCGGTGCGCCAGCAGTCGCCACGGTCGCAACACCGGCCAGCGCGGCGAGAATGATGATTGTGACGAGCGCGGTAATCATCGCGAGTTCGTCATTCCTGAATCAGTCCGGTGAACCCCATGAACGCCAGCGCCATGATGCCCGCACTCACCAGCGCGAGCGGGGCGTCCCGAAACACCTTGGGCACGTCGGCATGTTGCAGCCGGTCGTGCAGGGCGGCGAACGCCAGCATCAGAAAGCCCAAGGCGACGGCCATGGCGATGGAGAATGACACGGCGTCGACAATGTTCTGCATCCGTGCGTCCACCATCAGCGCGATGCCGAGCACGGCGGAGTTCGTCGTCACGAGCAGCGTGAAGCCGGGGCGTTGCGGCTGCAGGCGGCCGTCGCGTCTCAGGACGAGTTCGACCAACGGCACCACCGCCACGGCCACGATCACGAATACAAACGTTCGCAAATAGCCGAGCGCATTCGGCTCCAGCAGCCAGGTCGACAGCGACCAGGCGATCGCGGCAACGGTCGGAATCGCCAGCAGCGACGCGATCGCCAGCCCTTGTGCGCCTTGCAAGGTGCCGGTGACGGCTTCGAACGGCCGCCACGCGGGCATGCGCGTAAGTGCCATCACGTTCACCAGGACGGCGCTGAGCAGAATGAGCAAAAGCGCGGACATGGTTCGAGCGTTGCCGCCGCGTTGCTATTTCACCTTCATGCCTGCGGTCGCGCCGGAATCCGGCGAGAGCAGGAAGATCTCTTTGCCGCCCGGGCCCGCGGCCAGCACCATGCCCTCGGACGTGCCGAAGCGCATCTTGCGCGGCTTCAGGTTGGCGAGCATCAGTGTGAAGCGGCCGACCAGCTGATCCGGCGTGTACGCGGAGCGGATGCCGGCAAACACGGTGCGCTGACTCTCGCCGAGATCCAGCGTGAGCTTGAGCAGTTTGTCGGCGCCTTCGACGGCGTCGGCCGCCACGATCTTTGCGATGCGCAGATCGAGCTTCGCGAAATCCTCGACGGTCACTTCGGCCAGCGCGCCCACTGGTGGCGTTTCCCCGGCCGGCTTGGCCGGCGTCGTGGAAGCGACGGTGGTGGCCTTCGCGGCGGGCTTTACTTCCGGCTCGCCGGTGTCGAACAGCGCGAGCAGTTGTTTCGGATCGACGCGCTGGAGCAGATGCTCATAGGCGCCGATCTCGTGACCTTCCGGCAGCCACTGGTGCTGACCCCAGCGCATCTGCGCATCGCTCAGCCGCAGGAAGCCTTGCACCTTGCGCGCAGTCTCCGGCAGCACCGGCGCCAGCAGCACGGTGAGGTACCAGAAAAAGTTCAGGGCGGTCGAGCACACCTGATGCAGCCGCTGCTCTTCGCCGGCGACCTTCGCCAGTTCCCAGGGCTTGGCGGAGTCGATGTATTGATTCACGCGATCGAGCAATGAGCCGATCTCGCGCATCGCCTTGCCGAACTCGCGGCCTTCATACAACTCACCGATGCGGTTCCAGCATTCGCTGTCGCTGACGAAGTCCTGCGCCAACTGTTGCGCGGCCGGATCGAGCGCGCCGAGCTTGCCGCCAAAACGTTTGGTGATGAATCCTGCGCAACGGCTGGCAATGTTCACGTACTTGCCGACCAGGTCCGAGTTGACGCGCGCGACGAAGTCCTCGGGATTGAAATCGATGTCTTCGACGTTGGCGTTGAGCTTGGCGGCCAGGTAATAACGCAGCCACTCGGGATTCATGCCGAGATCCAGGTAGCGCACCGGGCTCAGGCCCGTGCCGCGGGACTTCGACATTTTCAGGCCGGACACGGTGATGAAGCCGTGCACGTAGACGTTGTCCGGAATCTTGCGGCCCGCGAACTTCAGCATCGCCGGCCAGAACAGCGTGTGGAAATAGATGATGTCCTTGCCGATGAAATGAATCTGCTGGACGTCATCCGCGGCGATGAACTGCTCGAAGCTGCGCGGCTCGCCGTTGGCCTTCGCCTTGCCGGTCGTGAAATAGTTCTTCAACGACGCGAGATAGCCGACCGGCGCGTCCAGCCACACATAGAAATATTTGCCCGGCGCGTCGGGAATCGGGATGCCGAAATAGGGCGCGTCGCGCGAGATGTCCCAGTCGCCCAGTTCCCGGTCGCCTTTGCCGCTGAGCCATTCGCTGGCCTTGTTCGCGACCGAGGGCTGCAAACGCTTCGTCCACTCGGTGAGGAACTCGACGCAGCGTGGGTCGGACAGCTTGAAAAAGAAATGATCCGAGGACTTGAGCACCGGCTTCGCGCCGGACAGCGTGGAGTAGGGATTGATCAGGTCGGTCGGCGAATACACCGAGCTGCAGACCTCGCACGCGTCGCCATACTGATCTTTCGAGTGACAGTTCGGGCACTCGCCTTTGATGTAACGATCGGCGAGGAACATGTTCTTCACCGGATCGAAGAACTGCTCCACGGGCTCGCGGTAGATCAGATCGCTGGCCTTGAGCGCGCGATAGATCTCCTGGGACAGCTCGGTGTTTTCGGGCGAATGCGTCGAGTGCCAGTGATCGAAGCTCAGCAGGAAGCCGTTCAGCGACTGCGGCCGGCCGGCGGCGATGCGCGCCACCAGTTCCTCCGGCGTGATGCCTTCGGCCTCGGCCTTGAGCATGATCGGGGCGCCGTGCGCGTCGTCCGCGCCCATCCAATGGACCTTGTGCCCCTGCAGGCGCTGGAACCGCACCCAGATGTCGGCCTGGATGTACTCCATGATGTGACCGATGTGGAACGGTCCATTGGCGTACGGCAGAGCCGTCGTGACGAAATAATTACGAGGTGCGGCAGTCATTTAGGCGCAGAAGGCGGCGGCAAAGGACGGAAATTATGCCACGGAAGGCGGTATGGGACGCGTCGGCTTGGCTGCGCGATACAGCGGTTAATTTTATAGGGACTCGCCAGTCCGGAATGCGCTGGCGCCGGAGGCGCCGCGCAGGCAGGCGAGCGGCCGATGCGGCCTCAGCCCATGTCCTTGAACTGCTCGAACTTCGCCTTGGTGATGGCCTTCTGGTAGGCATGCTTGCCGCTGATGATGGCCTTGTCGAGCAATTCCTGGATGGCGCTGTCCATCAGCCGCATGCCGTGGGCGGCGCCGCTTTGCATGGCGTTCTCGAGCTGGTCGAGTTTGCCCTGGCGGATCAGGTTGGCAACGGCCGGAGTGTTCACCAGGATCTCGTGGGCGGCGACGCGGCCGGACTTGCCGGCCCGGGGAATCAGCTGCTGCGAGATCACTCCTCGCAGCGAGGTCGAGAGCATCGCGCGTACGTGCGACTGCTTATCCGCCGGGAACGCATTCACGATGCGATCGACGGTCGGCGCGGCGCCGTTCGTGTGCAACGTGCCCATCACCAGAATGCCCATCTCGGCGGCCGTCACCGCGATGCTCATGGTTTCGTAATCGCGCAACTCGCCGACCAGAATCACGTCCGGATCTTCGCGCAGTGCCGAGTGCAGCGCCTCGGAGAACGACGGACTGTGCGTCCCGATCTCGCGCTGGCTGACCAGGCAGTTCTTGCGCTGATGCACGAACTCGATCGGGTCCTCGATGGTCAGGATGTGACCTTTGAGCCGCAGGTTCATGTCGTCGATCATCGCCGCGAGCGTGGTCGACTTGCCCGAGCCGGTCTTGCCGGTCACCAGGATCAGGCCGTTGTTCACTTTGCACAGGTTGCGGATCGCATCGGGCACATTGAGCTGATCCAGCGTCAGCGCTTTGGAAGGAATGGCCCGGCACACGCAGCCCAGACCGTACAAATGCCGCATGACGTTGACGCGGAAGCGCGAGACGCCGGGAATGATGTACGCGAAGTCGGCGCCATGCTTCTCTTCCAGGCGCATCAGCGCGGCGCGCGGCATGATCTCTTTCAATGTTTCTTCGACGAACTGCGCCGTCAGCGGCTCGGGCCGCAGGTTGTGCAGCTCGCCATACAAACGCACGCGCGGCGGGTCGCCGGCAATGAAGTGCAGGTCCGAGCCGTTCTTGTTCAGCACTTCCTTCAGGAATTCGTCGATCTTGCGCGGCACATACGTGCTCTGGGTCGCGCTTGCTACGGCTTGGCTGGGTTCGGTGCTCACATTAAATACTCGGGATCGGGCATCCTGCCACGACCCTCGTGCGAGCCGGCAAAAGGCGCGACTTTTGCCTCTCGCTCGCCGCCTTTGGCGGCGGGGTACATCCTGTACCCAGGGTCTTGCATGAATGTTTTCATCGATCAGCTCGGCGCCAGGTCGAGCTTGGGCAGTACGCTGGTATCGGTGACGAAGCGCGCGAACAGCTTCTTGTCGTTCGCATAGACATAGGCATCGTCGGGATCGATCTCCTTGGCCTGCACGTTGGCGAGCAGCGACTGGTCGAGCATCTGCATGCCCAAGTCCTTGCCCATCTGCAGCTGCGAGGGAATCTGGTGCGTCTGATCGGTCATGATCAGTTTGCCGATGGCGCGCGTGACCACCATGATTTCGCAGATCGCCTTGCGGCCGCGCTGATCGGCGGTCTTCACCAGCACCTGCGTGACGACGGCGAGCAGGCTGTTCGCAAGGAACGCCTTGGTCTGCTCGCGCTCATCGGCGGGCAGCGCGTCGACGATACGATCGATGGTCTTCACCGCGCCCGTCGTATGCAGTGTGCCGAGCACCAAGTGGCCGGTTTCCGCGGCGGTCATCGCCCAGCGAATCGTATCGGCATCGCGCAACTCGCCGACCAGAATCACATCGGGGTCTTCGCGCATCGCTGCGCGCACGCCTTCGGAGAAGGACGGCAGATGCGTGTTCAGCTCGCGCTGGATGACCTGGCTTTGTTTGCTCTTGTGCACGAACTCGATCGGATCTTCCAGGCTGATGATGTTCAGCCGGCGCGTCGAGTTCAGGTAATCGATCATCGCCGCGAGCGTGGTCGACTTGCCGGTGCCGGTGGAGCCGGTGACCAGGATCATGCCCTGGTGGTTGTCGCACAGTTTCTTGACGATGGGCGGCAGCGCCAGCCGGTCGATGGTCGGCACGTCGGACGGAATCGCTCGGAACGTCGCGCCCACGCCCGTTTCCTTGCGGAACACGTTGACCCGGAACCGGCCGCCGGTGGCGGAGACGTAGGAGAAGTCGACGTCGTGGCCCCGGCGCAGCTGCTCCTGGTGGCCGCGATTCATGATCTCGACGATGTAGCCCTCGAGCTCGGACTGGCTCAGGTCGCGGAACTTGATCGGCAGCAGGTCGCCATGCATTCGCAACATGGGCGGCAGGCCGACCGCGAAATGGATGTCGGAGCAGCCTTGGTCGGTGCCGAGCTTCAAAAAGGCGTCTATTCGGGCCATGCGAAGAAACTGAGGTTCCGTGGCGGGCGGGAGCCTACCGTGTAAAGGCGGGTCGCCGCCACTGCAAGCGACCAACGGCGGCCCGCGACGGTCGAAGGGCCGTCAAAAATCCGTCGGGGCCGGGCCTCAAGCCAGGGCTTTTTCCAGCGCCTCGCGCAGCTCGTCCATGCTCTGGTAGCGCTTGGCCTTGTCCACTGACATGGCCTTGGTGACCAGGTCGGACAGCGGGCGGGGCAGTTGCGTGTTGACCTCGATCGCCGTCTTCGCCTTGCCCTGCACGTGCTGGTACATGACCGACATGTGGTCGCCGCGGCTGTACGGCGGTACGCCCGTGACCATTTCGTACAGGATCACGCCGACGCTGTAGATATCGGCGCGCTCGTCGACCTTCTTGCCGAGGATCTGCTCGGGCGCCATGTACTTGGGCGAGCCGATGACATAGCCGGTCTTGGTGAGCTGCGTATCGCCCTCCTTCTGCGCGGCGGCCACGCCGAAGTCCACGATCTTGAGCAGCCCCTCGTTGTTGATCAGGATGTTCGCGGGCTTCAGGTCACGATGCACGATGCCGGCCTGGTGCGCGATCGTCATGCCGGTGCAGATGTCGATGCCGTACTTGATGGCGCGCGGCAACGGCAGCGGCTTCTCGTTGACGATTTCGCTGCCGAGCGTGTGCGAGGGGAAATACTCCATCGAAATGGCGTAGTTGCCGCGCATGTACAGGAAGTCATAGATGCGGATGACGTTCCGGTGCGTGATCTTGCGCGAGTAGCGCAGCTCGTGCACGAAACGTTTCATCATCTCCTCGTCCTGCGCCACGTTCGGGTTCAGGAACTTGAGGATCAGCCGCTCCTCGACCACCGTGTCTTCCATCAACAGCACGGTGCCGAACGCGCCCTTGCCGATCTTCTCGATGAACTTGTAGCGGCCTTCGACCACATCGCCCGGCTTGAGCGTGCCGATGTCGAGCTTGGCGCTGGCCGCCGCCGATTCCTCGGCCTTCTTGATCACTTGATCGACGTCGCCGCGGTCGATCAGCAGCGTGCGCGCCGGTTCTGCACCCATGGTCCGGCCCGGGCTTCGCGCCGGCTCGGCGCCGGTGCGGCTGGCCTTGATGGCGGCCGCGACGGCGGTGCTCGAGTAGCGCAGGTCGATATCTTCGATCGCGCGGACCGCGGCGGACTCGATCGTCGGATCGTTCGCGTTGGAGCCTGCGGCTTGAATGTAGCTGCGCACGGCGTCGGCGCGCTTGTCGTCGGCGAGACGGGCGAGGGCATTGATGGCCTCGACCTTGATTTCTTTTTCCGGCCGCTCCAACAGCTGCACGAGCGGTTCGATCACGCGCGTGTCGCCCAGCTTGCCGAGCGCTCGCACGACGGTCGGCAGGGAGCGCGCGTTGTCTGTTTTCAGCAGATCCATCAGCGCAGGCACGGCCTTCTTGCTGCCGATCTCGGCGAGCGCATCCACGGCGCGCTCGCTGACCCACCAGTCCTTGTCCTTGGTGGCCTCGATCAGGAAGTTGATGGCGCGCTCGTCCTTGGTCTGGTTCAGGATCTCAATGGCGGCGCGGCGCACGTCTTCATCTTCATCGCGAATCAGCTCGATGACGGCGTCGACGACGCGCGGGCCGCCGATCTTGCCGAGCGCGTCCGCGGCGCGGGTGCGGACCCACCAGTCGTCGTCCTTGATGACTTGCAACAGATGTTTGATGTCGTTGGCGGTGCCCAGGTGATTCAGCACCTCCACGCCGGCGCGGCGGGCGTACTCGTTCTCGTCCTTGAGCACCTCGATGAGATATTTCATCGTGTCCGGATCGTTGGCGCGCACCACCACGTCGATGGCGCGGTTGGCCACTTCCAGGTCCGGGTCGCGCAGCAGCTGACAGATCGGTCCGATGTTCAGCGGGCCGTCCATCTTCGACAGCGCGTTCAGCGCCGCTTGCCGAATCATCTTATTCGGGTCGCGCAGCTGAGTCTGAATGGCCTGCGACACCTCCGGCCGGTTGAAGCGGGCCAGGATGTTGATGATGTGGATGCGGGCGGTCGAGTCCTTGCCTTCGATGCGGCTGATCAGCTCGGGCAGGGCCGATTCATCGGCCAGCTCGCCGACGATCTTGAACAGCGCGGCCTTTTCGTTCGCTTCCTGGCTATAGGCATGCTGCAGCAGGTCGCGGACGGTGAAGCGGCCCTTCTGGCTGGCGATCACTTCGAGAATGGTCGGCTTGGGCATCTCCGCCCGGCCGAGCAGCTCGATCAGCAGGTTGGCGCTGTAGTTGCGGCTGGCGGCCAGCGCCTGGCCGATGGCCTGGACGGTGCGCGGGCTGCCCTCGGCCATGCCTTCGGCCAGGATCGGAAAGCTCTTGTTGTCGATCAGCTGGGTCAGGATGTCGGTGTAGACCGCGGTTTCCTTGCGATCGGCGACGGCGAGCGTGTCCAGGATCTTGGGGATGGCGCCCGGACCGATCTTGGCGAGCTTTTGCAGCGCTTTTTGCGAGTCCGGATGCAGCGGGTCCCCGATCTGGCGGATCTCGGCGATCAGGCGCTCTGCTCTCAGATCGGAAAAAAAACTCATCTAGAAGTCCGGTATCCGTTTCTTAGTGGCGCAGCTGCCATGCGCACTGCATATTGCCGCGCATTATGCCACGGCTGACGAGCAGCAAGTTCAGGTCGGGCATTTCCTCTCTGAGAAGCTCCTGTCGACATCGGTCGGAAGCCGCACGCGGAGCCGAGTCTTCCAGGCCAGATCCGCTACAATCCGCGCCCCACTGGGCTGGGCCCTTCGATGAGCTCCGAAACTACTGTGCACGAATCCGAGCTGCGCCAGCTACTGGGCGCCTACGTCGACCCCTATCTCGGTCTGACGCTGGAGCGCGCCGCTTCCCTCAAGACCGTCCAAGTCAGCGACGGCGCCGCCACCGTGAGCGTCGAGCTGGGCTTTCCGGCCGGCCGCTATGGTACCGAGTTGGCCGCCGAACTGGAGCGCCGGGCGCGCTCGCTGGGCTGGCTGAAGCAGGTGAAGGTCGATGTCAGCTGGCGCGTTGCTTCGCACTCGGTGCAGAAGAATCTGAAGCCCATTCAGGGCATCCGGAACATCATCGCAGTGGCGTCGGGCAAGGGCGGGGTGGGCAAGTCCACGACCGCGGTGAACCTGGCGCTGGCGCTGGCGCACGACGGCGCGGCGGTCGGCCTGCTCGATGCGGACATCTACGGGCCGAGTCAGCCGCAGATGATGGGGCTCAGCCGGGAAAAGCCCACCAGCCCGGATGAGAAAACGATGCTCGCGCCGGAGGCCTATGGCCTGAAGGTGATGTCCATCGGGTTCCTGGTGGACGTGGAGCAGCCCATGGTCTGGCGCGGACCGATGGCCACGCAGGCGCTTCTGCAGTTGCTCGAGGCAACGCGCTGGGGCGATCTGGACTATCTGATCGTCGACATGCCGCCGGGCACGGGCGACACGCAGCTCACGCTCGCTCAGCGCGCGCCGGTCAGCGGCGCCGTGATCGTGACCACGCCGCAGGACATTGCGCTGCTGGATGCCCGCAAGGGCTTGCGAATGTTTCAGAAGGTCGAAGTGCCGGTGCTCGGCGTGGTCGAGAACATGAGCACGCATGTGTGCTCGAACTGCGGTTTCGAAGAGCATATCTTCGGCGCCGGCGGCGGGCGTCGCATGGCCGAGCAGTACGGCGTCGAATTGCTGGGCGAGTTGCCGCTGGATATTCGCATCCGCGAGCAGGCCGATGGCGGCCGGCCGACCGTGGTTGCCGAACCGGAGAGCAAACTGGCGCGCGCTTATATCGACCTGGCGCGTCGCACGGCGGCCCGCCTGGTCGTCGCCGGCTTGCAGCCGGCCGCGGCCTTTCCGAATATCTCGACCGAAGATACCTGATCTATTTAGCCACTCTGTAAGACATCATGAGCATCAAGTCTGATCGTTGGATCCGTCGCATGGCCGCGCAGGGCATGATCGAGCCGTTCGAAGCCGGGCAGGTCCGCACCGCGAATGGCGGCAAGATCATTTCGTACGGCACCTCCAGCTACGGCTACGACGTGCGCTGCGCGAACGAATTCAAGATCTTCACCAACATCAATTCGACCATCGTCGACCCGAAGGACTTCGATTCGAAGAGCTTCGTCGATGTGACATCGGATGTTTGTATCATCCCGCCGAATTCCTTCGCGCTCGCCCGCACGGTCGAATACTTCCGCATCCCGCGCAATGTGCTGACGATCTGCCTCGGCAAGTCCACTTACGCCCGCTGCGGCATCATCGTGAACGTCACCCCGCTCGAGCCGGAGTGGGAAGGTCACGTCACCCTCGAGTTCTCCAATACCACGACGCTGCCCGCGAAGATCTACGCCAACGAAGGCGTCGCGCAGATGCTGTTCCTCGAGTCCGATGAAGTTTGCGAGACCTCGTACAAGGACCGCGGCGGCAAATATCAGGGCCAGCAGGGCGTGACGCTGCCTCGAGCCTGAGTGCCCGGACCTGCGCGCTCAGCGCGCAGGTCTGTCGCGACGCAGGCTCGGGTCGAAGCTCGCGTCCGCGATCTCGGAAGGAACATCTGAGTGGGCGAGTGTCTGGACCACCCGACGCCGCCCGACCATCGCGCCGGCGATGGCTGCGATCATCGATATCAGCATCGCTCCGAAGGTAATCCACGCGGCCTTGGTCGCCTCATCCTGGGCTCGCTCCGCCATCGCGGGCAGTTGCGCTCGGGCGCGCTCTATCATCTGAGCCGTGCCTTGGCGCACCGCCGCTGCTGCCGCCTGCGGATCGTTTCCAGCCGCTTCGACCTGTCGCGACACGTCGGCGAGCTGCGAACGTACTTCCTGCTCTGACATGCCAGTCGCGCCCGCGATGGTTTGCGCCGTGCGCGGGTCATCGAGGCGCTGACGGATTCGCTGCACATCGCCGGCAGACAAATCCTCCAATCCGCCCATGTTCGCGCCGATCGTCTGACCGATGCCGCCGAACAAGCCCGAGATGCCGTTCGCGACCAGCTGTACGCCGCTGCTTGCGAGCCACAACACGACCAGAAAGCTCAACACCCACACCAGCGCGCCTTCGAACGCCCCCGCGGCTCTGTCGAAGACCATGCCGAGCCGCGTCGCCGCCATTCCGCCTACGAACAGCGCGATCAAAAGAGACAAACCGCTCCAGATGGCGGCGCCGGTGCCGAAGGTGTCGGCCTCGGTCTGCCCGGGGTCGACGGCGGAGATGCCGATTGCGAGGCCCAGTGTAGTTAGAAACAGCAGCGTGCCCATGACGGTCAGCACGCCGGCCCAGATTCCACCCCAGGAAATCTTGAAGCCCGAGACGGGAACGACATCGAGGTGCTCGTGAACGACGGTGGCCATGGCGTATCTCCAAACGATCTGCCTGCCCAATGGGCCGTAAACAAACAAGTTCCGGCGCACCCCATCTCGTGGGTATCTGTAGTCGAAAATCCGCGCTCGATCGGGTGCCGAGCTTATCTTTTGTTAGCGGCGGGCGGTGCCCAGGAAAGGCATTCCAGTGCTCTCAGAAAAGTCGCGCGGACTTCGGCATGGAACTCCTTCGCGAGATTGGGGCCGCCCAAATCTTCGAAGTGAGTAATTATCCGAATGATGTCCGCCGTGACGTCCCGATGAAACGTCAGCTTCATTCAGCGACGGCGGCTGTTGATCGCGGCGTCCAGGTCGTCGAGGGAGATGGCCTGCTCGGACCCATCATCGATTTCCGCGTCGCGCCGCAGCGCTTCGCTGATTCCTTCGTCCTGATCCGTCAGTACGCTGGGCAATGAAGCCAGCAGATTGGCCACGAGCTGCGCGCGCTGCTTGTCAGGCAGGTTCATCAGCATGCTCGTCAATTCGTTCAATGCGATGGCCATGGGCTGGAGTATGGACCAGTCGAATCAGAGCGCCAGCCAGAACTTCAGGCGATATATCCCTACGGTCCGCGCATTCTGCGCGCGTGTTGCCGCGGAGGTGCGCGCGGCGGTTTATTGCACCGACTGCAGCACCATCACCGTCTCGACCTTGCCCTTGCGGATCTGTTCCGCGCGGGCGGCGAGATATTCCATTTTGGGCACGAGCCAGAAGCGGGACTGGCGGTTCGAGCCTTCGCGGGTGCTTTCGTAGACGACGGTGTCGAGTTTGCCGAGGGCGGTGTCGAGCGATGTTGTTTCTTTCTTGACGTAGCTGTAGCGCTTGATGCGGTTGTCATCGATCAGCGGAATGAGGCCGGGCTCCTGGCCCCGGAGCAGCGAGGTCACGACGTGGATTTGAATGGACAAACGATCCTGCAGGCCGGGCTCCAGCGGCAGCTCGATTTTCTCGCCTTCGATTTCACCGGTCGCGACATTCGCGTTCCAGTCGAACTTGAGCCGGCCGTCCTTATCGGCGCCCGACTTGCCGTCTTCCAAAGACCATTCGAGCGGACGCACGCCGTCCGGGCCGATCTCCATCACGCTGCGTTCCACGGCGGCGCTGCTGATGACGAAGCGCGCGAGCATGGAAGGGGCGGCCGTTGTTTCATACGTGTAACGGCCGGTCGCATCGTCCCGGGTCAGCTTGAACGTCAGCTGTCCGGCGCGGATGCCGCGATAGGTGACTTCGTAAGTGGCGGTAACGGGTTTGGGAAGAATGGCGTCGGACCTCGCCGCGGTGGCGCACAGCAGTGTCGCGAATAGAAACGTGGTCAACCGAGCCAGTCGCCGCATTCGATACCTCGTCAGTCGCTCGCGGTCTGGATCACCGGAGCGTCGAGCGGTCGGCCGTCGAGCCAGGCTTGCTGCTCGCGCAGCTGCAGCCGCCGGCGGGCAAACCAGTCGATGGCCTGCGAATAGATCCTGTGTTCCTGCTGCTGAACTCGCGCTGAAAGGCTGCTTTCGCTGTCACCAGGCAGGACTTTCACCTGCGATTGAATAACGAGCGGCCCTCCATCAAGTTCCTCGGTGACGAAGTGCACGCTGCAGCCGTGCAGGATGTCGCCGGCCTCGAGCGCCCGCCGGTGGGTATGCAGGCCTCGATACAAAGGCAGCAGCGACGGATGAATGTTGAGGATGCGATCGGCGAACGCGGCAATGAAGCCGGGGCTGAGGATGCGCATGAAGCCGGCCAGCACGATGAGCTCGGGCTCGAAACTTTGCACCAGCGCCGCGAGCGCCCGGTCATAGCTCGCCCGATCCGCAAACTCCTTCGCCGACAGCGAACGAGTGGGAATATTCATCGCGGCGGCGGTGGCCAGGCCGGCGGCGTCCGCTTTGTCACTAATGACAGCGCGAACTTCGACGGGCAGCTCGCCGTTCGCTGCCCGCTCCGCGATCGCGAGCATGTTACTGCCGCGACCGGAGATCAGAATGACGATGGGAAGTTTGTTATGCGGCTGGTTGCCGGCGACGGAGGTCATTAGCTGCGAATGACGACGCCGGCATCGCCACGTCGCACTTCGCCGATGACGGCCGGCTTCTCACCATGCTCGGCGAGCGAGCGCATCGCCTTGTCGGCATGCTCGGCGGCCACGCACACCGTCATGCCGATGCCGCAGTTGAACGTCCGATACATTTCGGCCGCTGGAATGCTACCGGCTTTTTGCAACCAATCGAACACCGCGGGCTGCTGCCAAGTTTGCGAGCTCAGCATCACTTCCAATCCGTTCGGGATGACGCGAGGAATGTTTTCAGACAGGCCGCCGCCGGTGATGTGAGCAAAGCTGCGCACCGGCACGACCTTCGCCAGCTCCAGCAGCGGCTTCACATAAATGCGCGTCGGCGCGAGCAGCGCGTCGTACAGCAAGCCGCCGTCGATCTTGGTCGTCGGCGTGGCCTTGCTGGTCTTGATCAGCTTGCGGATCAGCGAATAGCCGTTGGAGTGCGGGCCGGAGGAGGGCAGGCCGATGATCACATCGCCGGGGCGCGTGTTGCGGCCATCGATGATGGCGTCTTTCTCGACGATGCCGACGCAGAAGCCGGCCAGGTCGTAGTCGCCATCCGCGTACATACCCGGCATTTCCGCCGTCTCGCCGCCGATCAGGGCCGCGCCTGCCTGAATGCAGCCCTCGACGATGCCTTTGATCACCGTTTCGGCGACTTCGACGCTCAGCTTGCCGGTCGCGTAGTAGTCGAGGAAGAACAGCGGCTCGGCGCCTTGTACGACAACGTCGTTGGCGCACATCGCGACCAGATCGATGCCGATGGTGGCATGACGCCCGGTCTCGATGGCCAGGCGCAGCTTGGTGCCGACGCCGTCGGTGCCCGACACCAGCACCGGCTTTTTATAGCGGTCCAGCGGAATCTCGAACAGCGCGCCGAAGCCGCCCAGGCCGCCCAGCACCTCGGGTCGCATCGAGCGTTTGACCGCCGGCTTGATGCGCTCGACGAGTTCATCGCCGGCTTCGATATCGACGCCAGCGTCTTTGTAGGTGATCGGCTCGGGAGGTTGCATGGCCAGGAATTGGTCGATGGGGGGTGTGTTATTTTACACGTCGTTGCTCGGCGATGGGACCTGCCGTTCAGCATTGGGATTTTTGAAGGGATGGGCTCCGACTGATGAGTAGGACAAAGGCGTTGATCCGCTGGTTGTCGTTGTGCATGGCATGGGCGCTGGTCGCGACCGCACTGCCCGTGGGCGCGGTGACGCTCGGGGACCTGTACGAAACCGACCAGCCCGTGCTGAACAACGCGCGCGACGCGGCCTTCGTCGATGCGCTGAAGACGGTGGTGGTGCGCGTAAGCGGTCAGCGCGACGCTCCGGCCCGCCTGGGCGCGGCGCTGAACGATCCTCGTAAATATGTCCAACGCTTCGGCTTCACCGTCGACAATGTTCTGCAGGTGGGCTTCGACAGCGTCTCGGTCGACCGGCTGCTGCAGGAGTCGGGCCTGCCGATCTGGGGCCGTGAGCGTCCCGCGACCCTGGTGTTGCTGAACGTGATCGATCCCAGCGGCTACAGCTACTGGATCAGCGGCGACCAGCCGAATGCGCAAAAGGACATTCTGGAAAAAGTCGCCCGCGAGCGCGGCTTGCCGTTGAAGTGGCCGGCGGTGGCGCCCCAGGCCATCGACGAGACGACCGCGCTTCAGGAAGCTGAACGTTATGGCGCGAATGCGGCGTTGCTCGGTCGTGCGCAGGGCGGCGCGGTGCGCTGGACGCTGGTGTCGAGCGAAGGCTCGTCACTGGCCAGTGGCGGCATGGAAGAGGGCGTTCATCTGGCGGCCGACACCTTCGCGCGCGTGTTCGCCGCGTCGGGTTCTTCGCTGGGCAATGTGGTCGTCGAGGTGTCCGGCATCGGCGATCTCGACGCGTATGCGAGCACGCTGAATTATCTGGAAGGCATGACGCTGGTGCGGGCCGTCGCCTTGGAACAAGTGGCCGGCGACACCATGCGCTTCAAGCTGGCCGTGCGCGGTGACGCTGCGACGTTGCGTCGAGCGATTGCGCTCGACAGCCGGTTGGTGTCGCAAGACGACGGCGCCGCGCCGATGGGCGAGCGGCTGTCGTTCCGGTACCGCCCCTGAACCGCTCTTATAAATAACGGGCGGCGGCCATGCGGCACATTCCAAATGCCCTGTGCATTTTGCGCATGCTGCTGGTCGTGCCCATCGCCTGGCTGCTGAACGCAGGCGAATACAAGCTGACGCTCTGGGTGTTCGCGTTCGCCGGCTTCACCGACGGGCTCGACGGCTTTCTCGCCAAGCGCTGTGGCTGGATGTCGGAGCTGGGCAAGGTGCTCGACCCGCTCGCCGACAAGATCCTGCTGGTGAGCGTGTTCATCATCCTGGCGGTGCTCGACATCGTGCCGGCGTGGCTCGCGGCGACGGCGGTGTTGCGCGACGTCACCATCACCGCCGGCGCGATCAGTTACAACGCGCTGTATGGTTATCCGCATGGCAATCCGACCGTCATCAGCAAGATCAACACGCTGTGCCAGATCGCGTATTTGCTGCTGGCGGTGGCCGCGAAAGCGGGCGAGTGGTGCCCCGAGGTGGCGCTGATGATTCTGGGCGCGCTGGTGTTTGTGACGACGGTGGTGAGCGGCATCGATTACGTCGTCGTGTGGTCGCGCAAGGCGCTCGAGGCCAGCCGTCAGCAACGCGGGCTCACGGGATGATTCAGTCGCCGCAGTTGTCGCTGGGCATCCGCTTGCCGGACAGCTCGGTGTTCGAAAGCTATTACGCCGGCCGCAATCAACCGGTGGTCGACGCGCTGCTGTCATTGCAGGGAGGCGAGCGGCCGCGGGCACCCACGTGCACCTGGATTCACGGCGCGGCCGGCACGGGCAAGACTCATCTATTACAAGCCGTCTGCGCTCGCGCGACTCGCGACGGACGCACGGCCGCCTATCTGCCGCTGAGCGAAGTGATCAAGCTGGGCGAAGAATTGCTGGCTGGTTTCGGTGAGCTCGCCATCGTCTGTCTCGACGATGCGCAAGTGCTGGCCGGACGCGAGCCCTGGGAGCGGGCTTTGTTTCGTCTGCATGTGGAGCTGGACGAGCGCGGCGGCAAGCTGCTCGTCGCCGGCACTGCGCCGCCGGCCGCGCTGCCGTTCAAGCTGCGCGATCTGGGCTCGCGACTGAATGGCGGGCTGGTGTTGACGCTGCAGCCCTTGGAGGAATCGGAGCAGATCGCGGCCTTGCGCTTGCGGGCACAACTACGCGGCCTGGAGTTGCCCGACGACACCGCGCAGTTCATGTTGCGACGGTTGCCTCGCGACATGACACATCTCTATGCGGTGCTCGATGAGCTCGACGCGGCGTCACTGGTGGCGCAACGGCGTCTGACCGTGCGCTTCGTGAAAGAAGTTCTGGAGCGGCGCCTCGCTCCCTAAGCGCGTTCGCGTGTCACGCGCAGATACGCGATCAACAGAACAAACAACAGGAACGCGACGACCAGGCACAAGCCGGCCCAGGCCCGTCCGACGGGATTGGCGACGGCTTCGGTGATCGCCACGACCAGAAACGGTGCTACCGCCAGCGACATCCACGCATAGGTGCGTCGATGACCCGCCAACAGCCGGGGCAGCGCGATCAACAAAGGCAATGTCAGTACAGCGATGAGCACGGCGTCGGCCATGGAAAAGCCGGTCTGCACGCGCCAGGTCACCAGCGCCGCAATCAAAATGCCGATAGTCGAGACGACCGCGATTCGGGCTCGCGCGATCCAGGTTGTGTCGATCAAGGGGATTCGCTCAACGTGCGGCGGACAAACGGACGGCGAGCTCGGCGACTCGCTTGCCCAGCAATGAAGCCAGCAAACGTTCGTCGTCGGTGAGCTTGCCCGGACTGAGGCCGGCGACGTGACTGGCGCCGTATGGCGAGCCGCCGGAGCGCGTGTGGGTGAGCGCCGGTTCGGTGTAAGGCAGGCCGACGAGATACATACCATGATGGATCAACGGCATCATCATGCTGACCAGCGTTGTTTCCTGGCCGCCATGCATGGTCTGCGTGGAAGTAAATACACCGGCCGGTTTGTCGGCGAGAGCGCCACTGGCCCACAACGCACTGGTGCCGTCCAAAAAGTACTTCATCGGCGCGGCCATGTTGCCGAAGCGGGTCGGGCTGCCCAACACCAAACCGTCACATTCGCGCAGATCGTCGTGCGTGGCGAATGGCGGGCCTTCGCTCGGTACGGCCGGCTGCGGTTGCTCGATCACCGCGGTGACTTGCGGAACCGTGCGCAATTTAGCCTTTGCGCCGGGCACGGACTCGATGCCCCGGCACACTTGCCGGGCCAGCTCGGCCGTCATGCCTTTGCGTGAATAAAACAAAACAAGGATTTCAGCCATGCGCGCGGATGCTCCGAAAAACCATCGCTGCGCGCGTCATGTGGGTGGAATGCAACGCGAAGCTCGCAGTCGAGACGCGTGCATTGTATTCAGGCGCTCCTTGACGGTGTAGATTGCGATTGCTACGGTCGATTGAAAAAATCGCCATGGTAAGTCAGTCATCTCTTCGTTGTTCGGCGTTACTCATGCTCTGCATGGGCCTGAGCGTGGGCTTGGCCGCGTGCGCAGGGGCTCCGGTGCAGGAGATGAGCAATGCCCGCCAGGCCATCAAGGCCGCGCGTGAAGCCGCCGGCCCATCGACCAGCGCGCCCGCTTCCCTGATCGAGGCCGAGACATTGTTGAATCGCGCCGAAAGCAATCTGCAGAAGCGCGCTTACAAACAAGCCCGCCGGGATGCGATCGCCGCCCGCGGCAAGGCCGCCGAAGCGCTCGGCTCCACCCGCACGGCCGACGACCGCAACGGCGCCAGCTGACCCCGCCTGCGGTTTTCCGCCGCTCGCCTTATCATTATTGAATGTCGACGCTGATCGCACGCCGTTGTTTCGTTTCCGGCCGGGTCCAGGGGGTGTTCTATCGCGCCTCGACCCGCCAGAAGGCCACCGAGCTGGGCTGTTCCGGCTTCGCCCGCAATTTGCCTGACGGGCGGGTGGAAGTGCTGGCGGTCGGCGAGCCGCAGGCGGTTCAGGGATTGCTCGACTGGCTGTGGCGAGGATCGCCTGCCTCGGACGTAAAGCTGGTGGAAGTGCAGGAACTGGCGCTAGAGGATCTGGAAGACCTGCCGGTCGGCTTCGGCCAGCGCTGAACGGCTTTAGCGGTATTGCCAGCGATTGGCGAGTCGCACCAGCACCAGGTCGGCGTAGTTGCGACGCCCGACGCTGCCGTTGTAGCGGGCCAGCGCCTTGGTGTAATCGCCCTTTTCCCGGTCCAGGTAGAACTTGAGGATGGTGCAGCCCATGCGCACGTTTTGCGGGGTGCGGACCAGCTCCGCGTTGGTCATGCCCAGCTGATTCGGCCAGAACGGCATCACCTGCATCAGGCCGACGGCGCCGGCCGAGGACACGGCCCAGCGGTCGAACCGGCTCTCCACGTCGATCACGGCCATCACCAGCCCGGGCGGCAACTGCAGGCGGCGCGCCTCGCAGAACACGTGATGCAGGATCTCGCCGCGTTCCGTCTCGTCCTTGACCAGTTTGAGCAGCTTCGGCTCCATGGCCGCGAGCCACACCTTCTTCTCGAACTCGTCTTCGAAGCAGGGCGCTTCCTTCAGGGTCTTGGCCAGGAATCTGCCGAGCGCAGGATCCTGCTGCCGGTCGGCCCAGGCGGGCAGGGCAAGGAGGGTCAGCAGCACTGTAAGGAGAAAGCTGCGCCGTGCAGTCACTCTTAGACCGTGTATGTTGTGCGCGTTGCGGGCCGCACAATATCATGCGCGGAAACAGCGATAGATCGAGCGCGTCACACCGGCCATCCTGCGCAGGGAGCGGGGGCGGAACCTGGTGCGCGTCGACACATTCAATCTGCATCTGCCGATCCCAGGACTGCCCGGAAAACCATGAGCGCCGAATACCATAGCAGCGACGTTGAGCAGCCGGCCGAGACCCGGCGGCCGAGCCGCGGCGTGTATTGGTTGCCCAACCTGTTCACCACCGGCACCCTGTTCGGCGGCTTCTACGCCATCGTTGCCGCCATCGACGGCAACTTCAAGAACGCGGGCATCGCCATCTTCGTGGCCATGATTGCCGACGGCCTGGATGGCCGCGTCGCGCGCTGGACCAACACCCAAAGCGACTTCGGCAAGGAGTACGACAGCCTCTGCGACATGGTCGCGTTCGGCCTCGCCCCGGCCATCGTCGTGTATCAGTGGGGCATCGAGCGCATCTACGACTACGGCAAATTCTGGGGCCGGTTCGGATGGCTCGCCTGCTTCTTCTATGCCGTCGCCGCTGCCTTGCGCCTTGCGCGCTTCAATGCCCGCGCCGCCACTGCAGACAAGCGCTACTTCGAAGGTCTGCCGAGTCCCTCGGCGGCGGCCGCCGTCGCCAGCTTCATCTGGCTGGTCAGTGAATTTCCAGTCACCGGGCTGCCGGCCCTGGCGCTGGCCTTCGCCATTACCATCTGCATCGGTGCATTGATGGTCAGCAAGTTCTCCTACTGGAGCGGCAAGGAGCTGAACATGCGGGGCCGCATCCCGTGGGTGTATGCGGTGCTGATCCCGTTGATTTACGTGCTCGTCTCGCTGGCGCCGGTCTCGCTGTTCACCCTGTTCGGCCTGTATGCAGCCTCGGCGCCGCTGCATTGGGTGTGGCGCAAGCTGACTCGCAAGAAGCGACCGGCCGAAGCTGCGTAGCGATTGCTGATGGTCTAGTCGGGCGGGTCTCGGTAAGCTCCGCCCATAACCATCTACAGCGCATCGTCCCGCATGGATTCCCGCCGCCTGGCCTACCTCAAGGCACTCGAAATCGACGTCTGGGAACGTCGAGACGGTAGCGCGCGCGCGCCCGTTCCGCAGGCGGAAACGGTTGTTGCCCCGGCGCCTGCGTTACGCGTCGCCCCCGAGCCGGCACGGACCATTCAGGCACCCGCCGTCGAGCCCAAGGTCGTTGTGCCCGAGGACGATGGCGGCGTTTCCAAGCTGGGTTGGGAAGAGCTTGCAACCGCGGTGCGCTCGTGCACGAAGTGCCCATTGCACGCCACGCGCACCAATGGTGTCTTCGGGGTCGGTAACCGCAACGCCCGCTGGATGATCATCGGCGAAGCGCCTGGCGCGGACGAAGACCGCCAGGGCGAACCGTTCGTGGGGCGCGCCGGTCAGTTGCTCAACTCCATGCTCAAGGCCGTTGGGCTGGCGAGGGAACAGGTGTTCATTGCGAACATATTGAAATCGAGACCGCCCAACAACCGCGATCCCAAGCCTGAAGAAGTGCGCGCCTGCATTCCTTACTTGTATCGGCAGATCGAGCTGGTCAACCCGGGGCTGATCCTGTGCGTCGGGCGCATTGCCGCCCAGACCCTGCTCGAGGTGGACACGCCGATCGGCAAACTGCGCGGCGTTGTGCATAAAATCGCAGCCAACCGGCCGATGGTGGTCACCTACCATCCGGCTTATCTGTTACGCAGCCCGGTGGAGAAGCGTAAATCATGGGCCGATCTGTTATTGGCCATGCGTACCTACGAGACATTGCAAAGTGGGGCGACGGCGTGAGCGCCGAGCTCGACCGTAGCGCGCTGTATCAAGCGGTCCGCTTCCGGCCGATGACGCTCGTCGATGTTCCCGCGGTCGTGACGGTCGAGCGGGCTTCGTACCTGTTCCCGTGGAGCGAAGGGGTCTTTCGCGATTGCGTGCGCGTCGGCTATTTGTGCCGCGTGGTCGAGTTCGACGGCCAGGTCGCCGGCTACGGCATCATGTCGTACGGCGCCGGCGAAGCTCACATTCTCAACATCTGCATCCGCAACGATCTGCGCGGCGTCGGCATCGGCCGGCGCTTGATGGATTTCCTGCTGAGCCGGGCCAAGGAAGCCGAGATGCAGGACGTGTTTCTGGAAGTGCGCCCGTCGAACCCGGTCGCGATCAAGCTCTACGAATCGCTGGGGTTCGTGAAAGTGGGCATCCGCAAGGCGTATTACCAGGCGGCCGGCGGCCGCGAAGACGCGCTGGTCTACAAGCGCGTGCTCGCCAATACCTGACGCCGACAAGGGCGTGCGCCCATGGGCTTGTGGGCTATCATGCGCAACTTTGCCTCATTGCGTGCGCCTGATTCCGTCCATGTCAGAAGATTCAGCTAACAGTCTAAGTGCCCGGGAGATAAGCAAAAGAAGGACTTTTGCCATTATCAGCCATCCGGACGCCGGCAAGACCACGTTGACCGAGAAGCTGCTGTTGTTCGGCGGCGCCATTCAGCTGGCCGGCACGGTGAAGGGCCGCAAGGCAGCCCGGCATGCAACCTCCGACTGGATGGCGCTGGAACAGCAGCGCGGCATCTCGGTCACCTCTTCGGTGATGCAGTTTCCCTACGACGGCCGCATGGTGAATCTGCTCGACACGCCCGGCCACGAAGACTTCTCCGAAGACACGTATCGCACGCTGACGGCGGTGGATTCGGCGCTGATGGTGATCGACTGCGCCAAGGGCGTCGAAGAGCGCACCATCAAGCTGATGGAAGTCACGCGCCTGCGCGACACGCCCATCATGACGTTCATCAACAAGCTCGATCGCGAAGGCCGCGAGCCCATGGAGCTGTTGGATGAAATCGAGAAGGTGCTGAAGATCTCCTGCGCGCCCATCACCTGGCCGATCGGCATGGGCCGCGATCTGCAGGGCATTTATCACCTGATCGAAGATCGCATCTATATCTATCAGGCCGGCGAGAAGGGCCGTGCCGGCACGCATGCGACCATCGACAAGCTGGACAGCGATGCCGCCACCGAATTTCTCGGCGCGCGTGCACAGTCGTTCCGTGACGAAGTGGAGCTGGTCCGAGGCGCCGCGCCGGAGTTCGATATCGAACAATATCTGGCCGCGAAGCAGACGCCAGTGTTCTTCGGTTCGGCCATCAGCAACTTCGGCGTGACGGAGCTGCTGGCCTCATTCGTGAGGAATGCGCCCGGTCCGAAAGAGCGCGAGACGACTGGACGGGTCGTCAAGCCCCTGGAAGAAAAGCTCACCGGCTTCGTGTTCAAGATCCAGGCGAACATGGATCCGGGGCACCGCGACCGTATTGCCTTCATGCGCATCTGCTCCGGCAAGTTCACCAAGGGCATGCGGTTGTTTCATGTGCGGCTCCGCAAGGAAATGCGCATCAACGACGCGCTCACGTTCCTCGCCGCCGACCGCCAGCACACGGATGAAGCGTTCGCCGGCGATATTCTCGGCTTGCACAATCACGGCACGATCAACATCGGCGACACCTTCACCGAAGGCGAGTCGTTGATGTTCACGGGCATTCCCAACTTCGCGCCGGAAATGTTCCGTCGCGTGGTGTTGCGCGATCCGCTGCGCATGAAGGCGCTGCAGAAGGGCCTGGATCAGTTGTGCGAAGAGGGCGCCACGCAGGTGTTCCGTCCGCTGCGTAACAACGATCTGATTCTCGGCGCCGTCGGCCAGCTGCAATTCGATGTGGTCACGTTCCGTCTGCAGGACGAGTATTCGGTGCAGTCCTCGTTCGACAACGTCAACGTCTACACTGCGCGCTGGGTGTACGGCAAAGATGCGAAGAAGCTCGAGGAGTTCCGCACCAAGGCGTACGAGAACCTGGCGTTGGATCACTCGGGCGCGCTGGTCTATCTCGCCCCGACACGGGTCAATCTGCAGCTGACGCTGGAGCGTTGGCCGGATCTCGACTTCCGCGAGACACGCGAGCATCTGGCCGCGGCTGCATGACGAATCAGGAAGGCATGAAGTCCCCCCTCATCACCAAGAAGGTGTTCGCCTGGGCGTTGTACGACTGGGCGAACTCGTCGTTCGCGACCACGGTGATGGTCGTGTTCTTCCCGCTGTTCTTCAAACAGTTCCTCACGCCGGGGCAGGATGCGACCACCAGCACCTTCTGGCTCGGTATCGCGAACGGCGTGTCGAGTTTCGTGCTGGCCATCATGGCCCCGTGGCTGGGCGCATTGGCCGACCGCGGCGGCAACCATCTGCGCTTCCTGGCGGCGTTCACCGCCATCGGTGTGATTCCGACGGCAATGCTCGCCTTTGTCGGCATCGGCGACTGGCAAGCCGCGGCGGTGTTGTTCGCGATTGCCTCGCTCGGCTTCTGGGGCGGATTGATTTTCTACGACTCGATGTTGGTGAAGGTCGCGCCCGCCCGTCGGCTCGATTCGGTCTCGGGCTTCGGCTACGCGATGGGCTATCTGGGCGGCGCGCTGTTGCTCACCGTCAATGTGCTGATGTTTGCGAAGCCGGCGATGTTCGGCCTGGAGAGTCCGGAGGCGGCGATCCGCGTCTCGTTTCTCTCGGTCGCGGTGTGGTGGACGTTGTTCTCGATTCCCATCTTCCGCAACTTCCCTCGTGGCAGCGAACGCGCAGCCGTCAGCGCTGGCGGCGCGCTACGCGAGGGCTTCGCGGAGCTGGGCCGGACATTCAAGGAAGTGCGCAGATACCGTCCGGTGATTTTGTTCCTGCTCGCTTATTGGATGTATATCGACGGCGTGAACACCATCATGAAGATGGCGGTGGATTACGGCCTCGCGCTCGGGTTTCCGGCGGACAGCCTGATCTCGGGCATCCTGATGATCCAGTTCATCGGCTTTCCGGCGACCTTGCTGTTCGGGGCGATGGGCGATCGCATCAGTCCCCTGGTGGGCATTTTCGTCGGCATCGGCGTTTATGCCGCCGTCACTTTCTATGCGGTGTTCATGACCACCGTCGGTGAGTTTTATTTGATGGCGGTCGCGATCGGTTGTGTGCAAGGCGCGGTGCAGGCCATGAGCCGCTCGTACTACGGCCGGTTGATTCCCCCGGATCGGGCCGGCGAGTTCTATGGCTTCTACAACATGATGGGCAAGTTCGCCGCAGTGTTGGGCCCGCTGTTGATGGCCTTCACGGCGCTGCTCACCGGCAATTCGCGCATGGCGATTCTGTCGGTGGCGCTGTTGTTCGCGGGCGGCGCGATCGTGCTGGTCATCGCGGCACGCGCGACGCGCGGCGTCACGCCTCCAGCTGGTTTACCAGAAACTTCAACCGGCTGAGCTGCGTCGGCAGCGGCATCGGGCCGTAGCGTAAGCTCACATACACCGTTCGAACTTCCGCTAGCTGCGCGGCCAATTCGGGCCGCGCTTGAGCCGCGCGCGTGACGTAGTCGTTCGGTCCTTCATGCGGCAACCGGGGCACGCCGAGCTTGGCAAGCTTGCGACACAGTTGCTCGTAAACATGCGCGACCGGATCGCGCGACCGTGGCTTGAACTTCCACGTGAGATAAGCCGACAGGATCGCAAAGAAGCCGATCAGGGCGACGATCATGCCGGTAATCAGATATTGCCAGCGCGGATTCTCGATATTGAACAGCTCCAGCAACCAGTTTTGCTGGTCTTCGCCGAACTCGACGACCTGATCGTTCCAGAAGGTGTTCGCCGCATCCCAGGCCATGCGCAGTTTCGAGAGCACCGCGCTCTGGCGCAGCATTCTTCCGGGGACCTCTTCCTCGGAGGAAATGGCGGCATCCAATCCGCGTTCGATGCGTTCGGGTGCGATCGCGGCGGTCGGATCGATTCGCTGCCAGCCGCGGCCTTCCAGCCAGACCTCGGACCAGGCATGCGCATCGGACTGACTCACGACCAGATAGCCGGACAGCGGATTGAATTCACCGCCCTGATAACCGGTCACGACGCGGGCAGGAATGCCGACGCTGCGCGCCATCACCGTAAAGGCCGACGCGAAGTGTTCGCAAAAACCGCGTCTGCTGTTGAACAAGAAGTCGTCGACGGCGTTCAAGTCCAGCGCCGGAGGCTGCAGCGTGTAGTAATACTCTTCGCTGCCGAACTTGGTGAGCACGGATTGGATGAAGGCTTCGTCGCTGCCCGCGCGTTCGCGCATCTGGCGCGCCAGCTCGATGGTGCGCGTATTCCGATTACGAGGAATGTATGTATCCAGGCGCCGCAGGCTGTCGCGAAGCTCGCCGGTCGTGACGTACGTGGGCGAGGATTCCAGGTCGAACGAAGTCAGCACCGAGAGCTGTTGCTGACGCGCATGGAGTTGAAAATCTTCGGCGCGATAAGCGCGCTTCTGGTCCCAATCGGTGGGCATGTCGAGCGCGAAGATCCAGTTGCGTTGTTGCGGCTCCAGGGAGATGCGATAGCGATAACTCGAGCCCGAGGACTCGACCTGCTGGGGTGTCTGCACGGCGCCGCCGTAGCGCCAGGTGCGTCCATCGAACAGATGCATCACCGGCCCGCGCCAGTAGCGCTCGCGCGGTGGCGGCGCTTCGCCCTCGAACTTCACTCTGAACGCGATCGCGCCGGATTGGGTCAGCTCGGATACGTCGCCAGGCGTCATTTCTTCGCTCAGCCCGGTGATGGCTCGCTCGCGCGCCGGCACCGCCCAGAACTGTCCGGGCAGGCGAGGGAAGAACAGAAACAGCAGCACGGCGAGCGGCAGCGCCTGTAGAAACATTTTGGCAGTGGTCGCCGCCGCCTCGCGCAGCGCCATCGCCTCGGTCTGATGAATGCGCATCAGCGTCATGGTCAGCAGTCCCGCCGTGAGCAGCATGTACGGCAGCAACAGCATGTTCTGGTTGTACAGGAAGGCGGCGAACAGCGCGAAGTAGGAAAGAAATACCACCACGGTGAGATCGCGGACCGTCCGCGTCTCGAGCAGCTTCATGCCCGCCATCACGATCAGCAAAGAGGTGCCGGCGTCGATGCCGTTGAGCGTGCGGTAGCCCGCGAGCACGCCGAGCAACGAGGCGAACGCGATGCCGGTGCACACCGCTCTGGAGGGCAAGGGCCAGCGCTTGATCTCGGCCGTCATGCGGAACGCGGCGGCGAGCGCCGCGATCAACATCGTCCAGAGCGCGATGTGATCGAAATGCGGCGCGACCGCCAGCGCCAGCCCGGCGATCACCCACACCAGGCGCTGGCCGACCGGCGTGAGCCGCTGCAGGCGGTGGTCGAGCGTAACGGCGCTCATGGCTCGAACAGCGCCAGTGCGGTCAGGCATCGCTGCCGATGGCCGGGCCCGATGTTTGCTGGAACCTCCAGGCCGGGCAGCTTCAACGCGAAGGCGCGACCCTCGGCGTAGGCGTCTTCGATCCAGCGGCACAGTTGTGACAAGCGCCTTTCGGTGTCGAGACCGTTGAGCCCGTTCCAGTCGAAAACGTGCGATGTGACGGCTGTGCCTGCATAGAGCTTCACCTGCAGCCCTTGCTCGCGCGCATAGGCTTTCCAGGCGATTCGACGCGGCGAGTCGCCCGGATGAAACGGACGCATGCCGGCGAATTCTTCGTCACCGCGCACCGAATCCTGAGCGCCGCCCGTATCTGTTTCCACGGGCGGTGGCGAGAGGCCGCGAGCGGCGGGCTTGGGATACACGACACAGGTGAGATTCATGTGCACGTGAGTCCACGCGCGAAACAAACTGAAGGGATGTCGGGTGACGATCTCGAAGTGGTCGAGTGTCAGCAGGCCGCGTCGAGGGGCAGGCAGCTGGAGATCGAACACGGCCCGGCCATTCGCGGGAACCAGCTGTGGATTCGATGGGCCCTGATCGTTCGCGACCAGCAGCTCATGTCGAGCCAGCGGCGCGGTGTTTTCCAGCGCGACATGAAAGGTCGCATCATGACCGGCAAAGACGGGCTCGCTGCTCGCGGAGCGAATCACGATGCCGGACAGATTGCGATGACAGTAATGCATGGCGATGAGCGCCAGCGATCCGAGCAGGAACGTCAGCCCCAGCGCCAGATTGTTTGCATAGTTCATCGCGCCGATGAACATGGCAAACAGCATCAGCGTGAACGCAATCCCCAAGCCGGTCGGGAGGATATATATGCGGCGGCTCGGCAAGATCAGCGGATCGGGATCGATGCCGTGACGTTTGCGAGCCCAGCGGCGCGACCACTGCCGCAGCCGTCGCATGAGGCCGAAGTCGAGACTGAGGCTCAAGTTCATGGCCGCGCGACCCCTCGCACCGGCGATCAGGGAACCGCGACTTCTTTCAGGACGAACTGGCCGATTTCGGTGGGCGTTTTGGGCGCGCCTTCATCGCGAGGTTTGAGGCGGTGGCCCACGACGGCGGCAAGCACGGCCTGGACGTCCTCGGGCATGACGCCTGGATGTCCGTGAATCAAAGCCCACGCCTGGGCCGCTCGGAGCAAGCCAATCGAGGCGCGAGGAGAAATGCCGGCTTCGAACAACGGCGATTCGCGGGTGTAGCGAACCAGGGCCTGCACATAGTCCAGCAACGCGTCGGAGACGTGCACCTTCGGCACCATCGTCTGCATCAACAACAACTGCTGCGGCGACAGGGTGGGCGCGAGCGTCGCGACCAGATCGCGTCGGTCCTGGCCGAGCAGCAGCTGACGTTCCAGCGTGGGATCGGGATAGCCGAGCTCGATGCGCATCAGGAACCGGTCGAGCTGCGACTCCGGCAGCGGATACGTGCCGATCTGATACACCGGATTCTGCGTGGCGATGACGAAGAACGGTGCGGCGAGAGGATAGGTGGCGCCATCGGCGGTGACTTGATGTTCCTCCATCGCTTCGAGCAGCGCGCTCTGCGCCTTCGGCGTTGCCCGATTCACTTCATCGGCGAGCACCAGCTGCGAGAACACCGGGCCCTTGTGGAACTGGAACGTGCTGGTCTCGCGATCGAACACGGAGATGCCGATGATGTCGGCCGGCAGCAGGTCGCTGGTGAACTGGATGCGTTGATAGGACAGGCCGAGCGATTCGGCGATCGCATGCGCCAGCGTGGTCTTGCCGACGCCGGGAATGTCCTCGATCAGCAGATGACCGCGCGCCAGCAGGCAGGAGATGCACAGTTGCACCTGATGCTCTTTGCCCAGGATCACCCGATTGAGCTGCGCCGTCGTGGCGGCGATCAGCTCGATGGGGTCGGCCTGCGTGATCAGCGTTGGGATGGCGGAATTCATGCGCTCTCCGGCTTCATTCGCCGGCCAGTGTCGGCAGTATGGCGTGAAATGCAAGTAGGTAGTTCGCATTCGCGCCAGCGCGCATGACAGATTCGCCAGATGCCGACAGGCGAGGAGCCGCTGTTACAAGCGGCTCACCATTTTCTCCTGCTCATCCAGCTGCGCGATCTGGCGTTTGAACTCGGCGATACGCTCATGACCCAAGGCGACGACCTCGGGCTTGGCATTCGCAACGAAGTTCGGATTGGCGAACTTGGCCTCTTCCTTTTTGAGGTTCTGTTCGACGCCGGCCCTGCGCTTGCGCAAGCGAGCCAGCTCCGCCTGCGGATCGGAGATCAGCCCGGCCAGCGGCGACGAAATCGTGCGGCGGTCGACGATGGCGGTGGCCGACGGCGGCAGCGAGGCGTCGCTCGGCAGAAGTTTCAGCTCGCCGATCTTGCCGACCCCGCGGACCACGTCGAGGCTGGCCTGGATCGAGGCTTCGTCCGTCGCTTCGGGCGACTGGAAAGCGACCGCGATTTCGCGCACTTGAGGAATATCCAGCTGACCACGAATCTGCCGCGCGCCGAGGATCACCGCCTTGATCGGCGTGATGGCGCCTTCAGCCGCAACGTCGCGCGAGAACTCGGCAGCAGTCGGATAAGACTGCAACATGATCGTCTCGCCTTTGATGCCCGCCATCGGCGCGACCGACTGCCAGATCTCTTCGGTGATGAAGGGCATCAGCGGATGTAACAGACGCAGATACGCCTCGAGCACGACCGCCAGCGTTTCGCGCGTGCCGCGCTTCTGCGCATCGCTCGACTGCTCGGACTGCAGCGTCGGCTTCGACAGCTCCAGATACCAGTCGCAGTACTCGTACCAGGCGAACTCATACAGCGCCTGCGACGCGAGATCGAAACGATATTCGGCGAGGCGGGCGCGCACTTCTTCGATCGTCGCGCCCAGGCGCGAGCGGATCCAACGATCGGCGACGGAATATTCAACCGGCCCGGTCGCAGCAGCGGGGGGCGCGCTCTCCAGATTCATCATCACGTAGCGCGCGGCGTTCCACAGCTTGTTACAGAAGTTGCGGTAGCCCTCGATGCGGCCGAGATCGAAACGAATGTCGCGGCCCATGGTCGCGAGCGCGCAGAACGTAAAGCGCAGCGCGTCGGCGCCGTAGGAGGGCATGCCGGTCGGAAACTGCTTGCGCGTGGCCTTCTCGATCTTGTCCTTGTCCTTCGGCTGCATCAGGCCGGTGGTGCGCTTGGCGACCAGCGACTCCAGGTCGATGCCGTCGATCAGGTCGAGCGGGTCGATGATATTGCCCTTGGACTTGGACATCTTGTCGCCGTTCTCGTCGCGGATCAGGCCGGTGATGTACACCTCCCGGAACGGCACGTCGCCGGCGAACTTCAGGCCCATCATGATCATGCGGGCCACCCAGAAGAAGATGATGTCGAAGCCGGTGACCAGCACGCTGGTGGGATACAGCGATTTCAGCTCCGGCGTCTGCTCCGGCCAGCCGAGCGTCGAGAAGGGCCACAGCGCGGAGGAGAACCAGGTATCGAGCACGTCTTCGTCGCGCTTGAGTGTCACATCGCGGCCGAGCTTCGCGCGCGCCTGCTGCTTGGCCTGCTCCTCGGTGTGAGCGACGTAGTGGTTGCCTTGATCGTCATACCACGCCGGGATCTGATGACCCCACCACAGCTGACGGCTGATGCACCAGTCCTGGATGTTTTCCATCCACTGGTAATACGTCTTGGACCAGTTTTCCGGCACGAAGCGAATGCGGCCGTCCTGCACGCACTTGATCGCGGGCTCGGCGAGCGGCGCGATGCGCACGTACCATTGATCGGTGAGCCACGGCTCGAGCACCGCGTTGCTACGATCGCCCCGCGGCACTTGCAGTTTGTGAGGTTCGATCTTCTCGACCAATCCCAACGCTTCGAGATCGGCGACCACCTGCTTGCGCGCGGCGAAGCGATCGAGCCCGCGATATTTCTCGGGCACCTCGTCGTTGAGTGCGGCGTTGGCGTCGAAGATGTTGATCAGCGGCAGCGAGTGGCGCACGCCGATCTGGTAGTCGTTGAAGTCGTGGCCCGGCGTGATCTTGACGCAGCCCGAGCCGAACGCCGGATCGACGTAATCGTCGGCGACGATGGGAATCAGCCGGCCGGTGAGCGGCAGCCGGATCTTCTTGCCGACGAGATGTTTGTAACGCTCATCCTCGGGATGCACGGCGACCGCGGTGTCGCCCAGCATGGTTTCGGGGCGCGTCGTGGCCACAACCAGGTACTGGTCGTTGCTTTCGACCGGATAGATGGTGTCGCCACTGCCTTCGATCGGATAACGGAAATGCCACAGCGAGCCTTGCTCCTCCTGCGACATCACTTCCAGATCGGACAGCGCGGTGTGCAGCACCGGATCCCAGTTCACCAGGCGCTTGCCACGATAGATCAGGCCATCTTCATACAAGCGCACGAAGACGTTGGTGACGGCCTCGGACAAGCCTTCGTCCATCGTGAACCGATCGCGCGTCCAGTCGACCGAGTTGCCGATGCGACGTTCCTGGCGAGAGATCGTGTCGCCGGACTGCGCCTTCCATTCCCACACGCGTTTGACGAACGC
Source organism: Steroidobacter agaridevorans (assembly GCF_009932555.1). Lineage (GTDB taxonomy): Bacteria > Pseudomonadota > Gammaproteobacteria > Steroidobacterales > Steroidobacteraceae > Steroidobacter > Steroidobacter agaridevorans. Next base: position 327,738 of record NZ_BLJO01000009.1, on the reverse strand, counting down.
TTCGCGCCCGATGTCACGGCGATGGACGCCTTCCGCATTCAGCTGACGCTCGACGACCATTTGGGTCGCGATGCCGGCGTGGTCCGTGCCCGGTTGCCACAACGTGTTTTCGCCCTGCATGCGATGCTGGCGGGTGAGCACGTCCATCAGCGTGTGCTGAAAGGCGTGACCCATGTGCAGCGTGCCGGTCACGTTCGGCGGCGGAATGACGATGCTGTAGGGCGCACCCTGGCCCGAGGGCTTGAACCAGCCGTGCGACTCCCATCGCTGGTAAGTGCGCTGCTCGATGTCCTTGGGGTCGTAGGTCTTTTGCATAGTCCGACACAGGCGGGAAGGCGTAAAACAGCTGGATAGTATAGCTGCCACGCCTCCCCGCCGGGGCAGGAGCCCCTTACAGGAACATGCCGCCGGAGGCTTCGATCCGCTGAGCATTGATCCAGCGGTTTTCCGGCGACAGCAGCGAGGCGACCACGCCGCCGATGTCCTCCGGCCGGCCGACCCGGCCGAGCGCCGTTTGCGAGGCGATGAGGTCGTTCAACTGCTTGTTGTCCCGGACCGCGCCACCGCCGAAGTCGGTCTCGATGGCGCCCGGCGCGACTACATTCACCGCGATCCCGCGGGCGCCCAGTTCCTTGGCCTGATAACGGGTCAGCACCTCGATCGCGCCTTTCATGGCGGCATATGCCGCATAGCCGGGCAGGGCGAAGCGGGCCAGACCCGAAGAAATATTGACGATGCGGCCGCCGTCGGCCAGCAACGGCAACAGTTTCTGGGTCAGGAAGAACGGTCCCTTTAAGTGAATGTTGACGAGCTCATCGAACTGCGCCTCGCTGGTTTCCGCGAAACCGGCGTGGATACCGATGCCCGCATTGTTCACGAGGAAATCGAAACGGTCGCGCTGCCAGCGGCTCTTCAGCACTTCGCCGACCTGGCCCACGAACTGGTCGAAGCTCGCAGCGACGCTCACATCGAGCTGCAGCGCCGCCGCCCGCCGGCCGGACTTCTCGATCTCGGCGACCACGGCTTCGGCTTCTTTGCGATTGCTCCGATAGGTCAGCAGCACGTCGATGCCGCGTTCGGCGGACTGCAGGGCCATGTTCCGGCCGAGGCCGCGGCTGCCGCCAGTGATCAGGGCGATGGGGGAGGTGTTCGAGGTATTCATTGCTGGCTCCTTGTTGGGGTGGAATCGAACCGACGGAGGACAGCTTATTGATCTGAATTTGGTGGATAAACTAGCTGAACTTGAGCGTAGTGTTCGTATAATCAGAACAATCCACTCAAGGCCGCCCCATGAACCGGCTCGAAGCCATGCAGATCTTCGTCCGCGTCGCCGAACTCGCCAGCTATACGCGGGCCGCCGAAAGTCTCGGCATGCCCAAAGCGAGCATGTCCACGGCGGTTCAACAGTTGGAGAGCGAGTTCGGCACGCAGCTGCTGCATCGGACCACTCGCAAGGTCCAAATGACTCTGGACGGACGGGCCTGTTACGAGCGCTGCAAAGATCTGCTGGCGGATATGGACGAGCTGCGCTCGATGTTTCAACAAGGCCCGCAGGAACTGCGAGGGCGATTGCGCGTGGATATGCCTACGGGCATCGCCCGCTCGACGGTCATTCCGCGCCTGAGCGAGTTCCTGGCAGAGCATCCGAGGCTCGAGATCGAGCTGAGTTGTACCGATCGCAAAGTGGATCTGGTGCGCGAAGGCTTCGACTGCGTGATGCGCGTCGGCTCGGTGGACGATGTCAGCTTGATCGCCCGCCCGCTCGGCATGTTTGCTGTCACGAACTGTGCGAGTCCCGAATACGTTCGCACGCACGGCATGCCGCGGACCGTGGAAGATCTGGCACACCACCAGCTGATCCACTATGTGGGCACGTTCGGTGCGAAGTCGATGGGCTTCGAGTATCACGACGGCGTCGCGTACCGCACGGTGGAGATGCGCGGTGCGATCACCGTCAACAGCGCCGAGGCGTATCAGGAAACCTGTCTGGCCGGCCTCGGTATCACCCAGGCTCCCGGGCCTGGTATGCGGATGTTGATAGAGCAGGGCCTGCTGGTGGAAGTCGCGCCCGAGCTGCGCGCAGAGCCGATGCCGGTTTGGTTGCTGTACGCACAGCGACGGAATCTTTCACGGCGCGTGCAGGTATTCATGAGCTGGATCGCGGAGTTGTTGAAGCCGCATTTGTTGCCGCTGCATGTCTGAGTTCGCGCGTATCATCCAGCGATCGAGAGTCGAGGAGCGACGATGAGCCGGTTCAGATATTTTCTGCGAACCCGTTATAGCGAATGCGACGCGCAGAAGGTCGTGTTCAATGCGCGCTATGCCGATTACACCGATGTGGCCACGGCGGAATACTTTCGCGCGCTGGGCTATGAGAAGGAAATGCAAACCGGCGAGCTCGATTTTCAGCTGGTGAAACAAACCACCGAGTGGCGCGCGCCGGCAAGATACGACCAGGTGCTGGAGATTTCAGTCTCGACGAAACATCTGGGCAACACGTCGTTTACGCTGGCGACGGAGTTTCGTATTGCAGGCGAGGAGAGAGTGATCGTCACGGTGGAGACGGTGTACGTGCATGTGGATCATCACACGCTGCAGAAGTCGCCATTGCCAGCGCCGCTGAGATCGGCGATGGAGCGCGGCGCGTCGAATGTGACGATCGATCACGCCGCATATCTCGCTTAGCGCCGGCGTTGCCGCGCCCTGCATCTCTCGCTGACGCTCGCGACGCCAGCCGTCGACGCTATAAGTTGTGCGACTCCATCGCACAGCCCTGCTCGCGATATTGTTTGAAACGCTCGCGAGCAGCGCGCTTCCGTTCCGGATCGACGTCGACGATCTCAGCGATGCGGTCGTAGGCATTCACATCCGACGGCATCGCATCCATCAGATTGATCAGCAACCCGCGGTGCGATTGCGGCCCAACCTCCGACCCGACCATCACCATCACGCGCGCGTGGGCAGCCGCCTGACCTCGATAGACCTCGTGCGGCAGGAAGCTGGCATCGCTGAACGTCCACAGCATGTCGTCGAGTCGTTGCACGTCGGGCGTTTGGATGTACACCTGACAGCCTTGCTCGACGGCGCGCTCGGCCAGCCTGCACGCGTAGCGCAGGCGGGCGTCGGGCGCGTCCGCGGAGAGGACGTAGAAGTCCACTCGACTCATGGCAGGTCGATTACTTCTTGTTGATGAGGTAATCGACCAGCAGCGGCACCGGTCGGCCCGTGCTGCCCTTGTTCGCGCCGGCTTGATACGCGGTGCCGGCGATGTCGAGGTGCGCCCAGCGCAGGCCGTCGGTGAACTTCGCGAGGAAACATGCTGCCGTGATGGCGCCGCCTTCGCGGCCGGCCACGTTGGCGAAGTCCGCGAAGTTGCTCTTCAGCTGCTCGCCGTACTCCTCACCGATCGGCATGTGCCACGCGCGATCGTCCGCCCGGTCGCCGGCAGCCTTCAGCTCAGCCGCCAGTTCGTCATCGTTACTGAACAAGCCGGAGAGATGATTGCCCAGCGCGATGACGCACGCGCCCGTGAGCGTCGCGAGATCGATGACGACCTCGGGCTTGAAGCGGCGCGAGTAGGTGATGGCGTCGCACAGGATCAGGCGGCCTTCGGCGTCGGTGTTGAGCACTTCGATGGTCTGGCCCGACATGCTCTTCACGATGTCGCCGGGCTTGGTGGCGCGACCGCTCGGCATGTTCTCGCACGCCGGCACGACGCCGATGACGTTGATCGGCAGCTCCAGCTCGGCGACGGCTTTCATGGTGCCGAACACGCTGGCGCCGCCGCTCATGTCGAACTTCATTTCATCCATCGCGGCCGGCGGCTTCAACGAAATACCGCCGGTGTCGAACGTGACAGCCTTGCCGACCAGCACCACCGGCGCCTGGCTGCGCTCGGCGCCGTAGTACTCGAACACGATGAACGCGGCCGGCTCTTCGGAGCCGTTGGTCACCGACAGGAACGAACCCATGCCGAGGCGTTTGCATTCGGCCTCGTTCAACACGCGCACGTTGAGCTTCTTGTAATCCTTGGCCAGGTTCTTGGCCGCGCGGGCGAGATAGCTCGGCGTGCAAACATTGGCGGGCTGATTCGCCAGATCGCGCATGAAGGCCATGCCGCTGACGATGGCCTCACCATGCGCGAGGCCGCGTTCGGCTTGCCCTTTGTCGCCGCGACTGGCGACGGCGAGGCCGAACTTGGTCAGCGACGGTTTGGGGCGTTTGTTGCTCGTCTTGTGATCGGGAATGCGGTACTGGGAGGCGGCGACCGCTTCGACCGCGACGCGAGCCTGCGTGTACGCATCGGCGTCGGCGATTTCATCCAGGCCGAGATAGCTGATCGCATCGCGCGCGCCGGTCTTGGACAACAGCGCCAGGGCGCTGGCGAGCGCCTTGCGATATTGCTTGCGCTTGAAAGCGCTGCGATTGCCGAGGCCGAGCACGATGACTCGCTCGACCGGCGCGCCGGGCAGGTCGGCGAGCAATAGCGCGTCGCCGGTCTTGCCGCGCAGATCGCCTCGCTTCACCAGCTTGGCGATGCGGCCGCCGATGCGGGCATCGAGATCTTCGGCGGCAGCGGACAAAACACCTTTGTCATAGACGCCGACGATGGCGCAGTCGGTACGCTGACGGGACGCTGAGGCGGTGCTGACGAAAAATTCCATGAACCTTCCTCGCAAGGGGCGCGAAAAAGGCGGTAGTCTACTCCATTCCGCGCGCCTGACCGCCGCGGAAACCAACCTCTCGCTGCGGGTAAAAAGCGGAACAAGCATTGCGAACCTTGGATCGATACCTCCTGAGGGAGGTTGCGGAAACCTGGCTGGCCGTCACCGGCGTATTGCTGGTCATCCTGCTGTCGAATCAGCTGGCGCGGGTGCTGTCGCAGGCGGCCGCCAACGATTTTCCACGCACTGTGGTGCTCTCGCTGATCGGCCTGACCTCGGCCGGCTATCTCACCGTGATCGTGCCCATCGGCTTCTTCCTCGCCATCTTGCTGGCGCTCGGCCGCATGTATCACGAGAGCGAAATGGCGGCGATCCAGTCCTGCGGCGTCGGGCCTGCCGGTTTGTACCGGCCGATCGCTTATCTCGGCTTGTTCATCACCGCTTTGCTGGTCTGGCTGTCGTTCTGGGCCATTCCCGCCGCCTCCGCGCGCGCCCAGCAGATCCGCACCGAAGCTTTGCAGGATGCGCAGTTCGGTCTGCTCGAGCCGGGTCGATTCCGCACGTTCGGCGGCGGCAATGTCGTCTTCTACGCCGAGCGCGTCGATGACAACGGCATCCTGCACAACGTAAATGTTTTCGTGGATCGGACGCAGGATCCGGAGAGTCAGGGCGAGCTGGAGGTCTGGGTCGCAACGCGCGCCGAGCAGCGGGGCGCCGGGCAGGCCGATCAGATGTTCGTGCTGTACGACGGCGAACATTACAAAGGTGTGCCCGGGAAAGGGGAATGGCAGATCACCCATTTCGCGGAGGGCGGTTATCCGATCCGGCTCGGTGAGATCGGCGGGCGCGCCGGCAAGGCGGGCATGAAGTCCACCAACGAATTGTTACAGTCCAGCGATCCGCGCGATCGAGCCGAGCTGCAATGGCGTATTTCGACGCCGGTGATGGCGCTCATCCTGATGCTCATCGCGGTGCCGCTCGCTCGGTTGCGGCCGAGACAAGGCCGGTTCGGACGTATCGGCATCGCCATTCTCGTGTATTTCATTTACTCGCAGCTGCTGGCCGCGGGGCGCGCATGGATCGAAGGCGGGGTGCCCGAATGGATTGGCATGGGGTGGGTCCACATGGCCGCCCTGGCGTTGGGCTTGTGGTTGCTGTCGCGTGAGGCGCCGTTTGGCAAGAAGGCGCGACCTGTGGCGGTGCCGGCATGACGTCCATCCTTTCCAGATATGTGATCAAGGCGATCCTCGGCAACACCGCGCTGGTCATGCTGGTGCTGCTCGCGCTGAGCGGCTTGTATCTGTTCATCACGCAGCAGGACGACATCGGCGTGGGCGCCTTCACGGTCGCGAACGCTTTCATGTACGTCGGCTTGTACCTGCCGAAATACGCGTTCGATCTGTTGCCGATCGCGGCGCTGATCGGAGCGCTGCTGGCGCTGGGTAATCTGGCGCGCACGCTGGAGTTGATCGTCGTGCGGGCGGCGGGCGTGTCCACCATGCGCATCGCGATGTGGACGGCGGGCGCCGGCGTCATTCTGATGATCTTCACGGGCCTCATCGGCGAGGTGATCGCGCCGCCGATGGAGCAGTACGGCCGGCAGATGAAGACCTTCGCCAAGTTCAACGACTACAGCATGGCGGGCAACAAGAGCGCCTGGGCGAAGGACGGCGACATGATGATCTCGGTCCGCCAGCAGGCGGCGGGCAACCGCTACGGCGGCGTGTATGTGTTCAAGTTCGATGGGCAGCGCCGGTTGCGCAGCGTCGGGCATGCGAACAATGCGAGCATCGACCAGAACAATCTGTGGCAGCTCGAGAACTACGTCGAGTCGCGCATCGACGATGAGCGAGTGGTGACCAGCAAGGAGCCGGAGACGCGGCTGCAAACGCGGCTGTCGCCGGAGTTTCTAGGTCTGGCGGTGCTCGATGCGGACTCGCTGACTGGGCGAGGCTTGTTCAGCTACATCCAACATCTGAAGGCCAACGGTCTGGATTCGCGGGTGTACGAGGTTGCTTTGTGGGCGCGCATCGCGCGCACTGTCGCTGTAGCGATCATCGTGGTGCTGGCCGTGCCGTTCGCGTTCGGGCCGATGCGGTCGACGGGAACCGGCGCGCGCACGGTCGTCGGCATCATGATCGGTGTGGTGTTCTTCCTGATGGCGAGGATGTTGGAAAGCGGCGGCGAAGTGTTCAACATGCCGCCCATCATGGTCGCCTGGCTGCCGACCGCGCTACTGACCGTCATCACGTTCATCGCTATCTCACGCGTTCGCTAAATCATGACTGAGTCCGTTTCGACCGAGCGCCTGCCGAGCGCCGGCGTGCTGCGCCGGCTGGGCGCGATGTTTTATGACCTGCTGCTGGTGGTGGCGGTGCTGATAGTGCTTACGTCACTGATGTTGCCGCTGACGGGGGGTGAGGCTGTCACCGTCGGGCCTTACAGCAAGTGGAGGCATGGCTTTCAGTTGCTCGAGTTGGTGGTCATCATCGTCTATTTCGGAGTGCCCTGGACGCGCAGTGGCCAGACGCTGGGCATGCAAGCGTGGCGTCTGCGAGTCGAGCGCGAGGACGGCGCTCGGTTGGGCTGGTCCGATGTGATCAAGCGCCTCGCCGGCGCGACGGTGTCGCTGGTGCTGGCGTTCGCAGGCTACTGGTGGATTTGGATCGATCGCGACAAGCTGGCCTGGCACGATCGGTGGACCCGGACTCGGGTTGTGGTCCTGCCGAAGCGGGCCTGAGAGCAGCGGCCCCAGTCTGGGGCCGCTGCGGTGTCGTTGTTACTTCTTGATCAGCTCATCGAGCGGCTTGAAGATCGCGTCGTACTTGTACGCCGGGATCTCATAAACCCAACCGTTGAGCTGCGCGTTCGCCTTGGTCGATTCCTCTTCGACGTTGCGCGCAGCAGGCTTGGCGGCCTCGGCAGGTTTGTCCGCAGCGGGCGGCGCGCCTTCGCCTTCTTTCTTCTCCGGATCCGCGGTCGCGACTTTGAATTTGTCGGCGAGAGCGGCGTCGAAAGAGGTCTTCAGCGCGACGTAATGTTTGTCGTCCTTCTTCCAGCCGGTCACTTCCGTCACCAGGCCGTCGAAGGTCTTGATCGTTGCGCGAGCGCTGGGCGAGTCGGTCACTTCGCTGGCCGGCTTCACGTCGCTCAACGTCAGGCCGGCGAGGGCGGTGGCAAAGCTATCCGCAGCTGACGGCGAGCTCAGCTCTTTGCCTTTCGGCAAGCCTTCGACCGTGAAGTCCGCATCGGCGCGAGTCTTCTTCACGGCAGAGTAAGGCTTGCTCTTCTCGACGGCCACTTCAGCCGACTGCACGCGATCGGCAGAAACATCGATGACATCCTTGCGCAGCCATTGATCGGCCGACGAGGACGTGTCGATGCTCTTGTTGATCAGCCAGCTCTTCGGCTCGCCCGCGCGGCGCACGTAGTGAGACTGCGCGCCTTGCGCCTGTTTGCCGACGATCAGTTTGATCGGCTGCTTCGGCCCGTCGATCTCGATCTGCACGCCGCCGGCGGCCGCATCGCTCACATCTTCGACGCCGAGGGTCTTGTAGCTCTCCGGGTTGGAAGTTTTCTCTTCCAGCACCTTGGCGTCGGCGAGGCTGGTGACGAGCTTGCGCAGCTTGGCTTCATCGGCCGGATAGTTGTGACGCTCGGCGACCGTCCAGCCGCTTTCAGCGCGCTTCACTTCGAGCGCCGGCGCGCCGCCAGCCTTGACGATGCGCACAGCGGTGATCGAAGCCAGCTCCGATTTGAGATCGGGATACAGCGCGGCGGATTCGGTGGACGAAGGCGAGGTCTGCCGGCCGGCGAGCCACAGGCCCGCGAGCACGGCGATGACCGCAACGATTGCGAGGATGGAAAGTTTTCGCGAAGTCATGAGCTAACCTCAGTCACTCTCAACCCGTGTGGGCGGCGGCGCGGCCGGCGCGGAGCCGGCGACGACGTGTGATTTCCAGGAAGATCGCGCCGAGCGCGAGCAGCAGCGGCACCAACGCGATGTTGATGGCCTTCAGCCGCGTGCCGAGTGCTTCGATGTCCTCATCGAGGCTGCGGCGGGTGTCGCGCAGTTCCTTACGAATGCGCACACGCTCTTGCTGGAAGCGCTCGAGCTCGGCTTCCTGCTCGGGCGACAGCGACAACGATGCTTGATTGCCACCGCGGCCGGCCTCGAGCGCCGTCAGTTTCTGCTCGGTGTCTTTCAGCTCCTGATCCAGCTCCTTCTCCTTGGCGCGCAGCTGATCGCTGGCCTGGCGACGCAGTTCGTCGACCTTGGTGAAGGGACGGAAGAAGCTCTGACGGCCGCGCACGCTGATCAGGTCGGCGCTGCCGGCGAGGTTGTCGACGGAGTTCGCGAGGAAGTCGCCGTTGTTCGCCCAGGCGACGGCGAAGCGCTGACCGAACACGTTCTGCGTACGAACCCACAGCGGATCCGCGAGCAGGTCGGTGTCCGCGACGAGGATGATGTTGGCATCTTCCTTCGACTCGGCGAGATGCGCGCCCGCGGCGCCTTCACCGCCCGGCTTTCCGTTCGGGAACGCGGACTTCACCTTGCCGTGAATGCGGGCAGCGATGGTGTAGCGCTCGCCGGAGGGCTTGAAGCCATCGAGCAAGGAGTCGCTGTCGGGCAGGAACATCAGTTTCGCCGCCGGCAGCAATGCGGCGTTGGTGCTCGACTGAATCAGCGGCTCGAACTCGATGGTCGCGCCTTCCTTCTTCGACAGCGCACCGGCGGTCATCACGTTGATCGTGTCGAGCGCCGAGACCGTCACGTCTTTCGGATTCATGCTCTGGCGGTTCAAACCGATGATCGCGATGTGCTGCGAAGGCGCTCGGCCTTGTTGCAGCGACACGGTCAGGCCGAGCTCGCGATCGCCGACGATCTCGTTGGTATCGAACTTCACGCCCCATGCATCGAGCAGCGGACCGAGCGTCGATGAGCGGCCGCCCATCGGCGGCATGCCCGGCTGCGCGCCGGCGTTATCGTTTTCCGACTGCGGATCCATGAAGCTGATGAGCTTGCCGCCGCGCATGACGAACTGATCGATCGCGTACTGTGCCTCGGGGCTCAATTCCTTCGGATGCACGAGCATCAGCACGCCTATGTCCTCAGGAATGGCATTGCCATCGGCCTGCAGCGTGCGCACGTCGAGTGTCTCGCGCAGCTGCTGGATGCTGGCCCAGCCCGGCGCCATCTGACCGCTCATCTGATCGAAGCGTGCGTCCACCGGCAGGCTGGAAATCAAGCCGACGGTGGCGCGCTTGGCGTTGCTCAAGCGATAGATGAGGCTGATGACGTCGTATTCGAGAAACTCTTCTTTCTCGCGCTGGAACCAACCGATGATCTCGCGACCGTCGGTAGAGTTGGTGCCGGCGAGGCCGAAGTACATCGGTTCGCCGCCCGGCGTGAGCGAGGCGGGCTGCAGGCCAAACTCGCCGGCGCGATCCTCGTCCTCCGAGAACGGCTTCGGATCGACCACGTTGAGGCGCAGCTTGCCCTTGGAGTGTTGCGCCATTTCCTCCAGCAGCTCGCGCACTCGTTGCGAATAAGCGCGCACTTCGGGATCGTGCGCACTGCCTTGCTCGGAAAAGAAGAAATAAAGATTGATCGGCTCGGCCAGCGAGCCGAGGATCTTTTCGGTGCCGGGCGCGAGCGAGTACAGCTTGCTTTCGGTCAGGTCGAGGCGCGCGCCGCGCAACACGAAGGTGATGAGGATGGTGACGCCGATGAACAGCACGGCGAGCGCCACGAGCGCGCCCGCGCCATAGGTTTTGCGTGTAGTGGTGGTCATGTCAGTCCGCCTTCTTCATATCGAGCACGATGGTGTTGGCGGCGAGCCAGACGCCGATCACGGTGCCGAAGTACAACAGGTCGCGCAGGTCGATCACGCCCTTCGAGATCGCCTGGAAGTGGGTGTAGAACGACAGCGACGCCAGCGCATCCACGAACGCCTGCGGCGCCCAGCCGGACACCATGTCGAGCACGAACGCATAACCCGAGAACATGAATGCGAAGCAGATGACCACGGTGAAGATGAACGCGATCACCTGATTGCGGGTCGCGGACGACAGGCACGAGCCGATGGCGAGGAACCCGCCGGCCATCAGCCAGCTGCCGATGTAACCGGCGAGAATCGCGCCGTTGTCCGGATCGCCCAGATAGTTGACCGTGATCCACATCGGGAAAGTCAGCGCCAGCGCGACACCCGCGACTGCCCATGCCGCCAGGAACTTGCCGAGCACCGCCTGCCACGTGGTGATGGGCAATGTCATCAGCAGCTCGATGCTGCCGGACTTGCGCTCCTCCGCCCACAGACGCATCGAGATGGCGGGAATCAGGAACAGATACAGCCAGGGATGGAACCAGAAGAACGGCGCGAGATCCGCCTGGCCGCGCTCGTAGAACCTGCCGAACTGGAACGCGAAGCCCGCGGCCAGCATCAGGAAGAACACGATGAAGACCAGTGCGAGCGGCGTCGCGAAGTAGCTGTTGAACTCGCGGCGAAAGATGCCTTTGATGTTATCCATTGCTCACCTCAGGCTGCGTTTTTCTGGCCGGTCGTGATCTGACGGAACACGTCGTCGAGCCGGCCGCTCGGCGCGCGGGCCGCCAGTTCCTTGGGCGTGGCGTCGGCGAGCAGCTTGCCGCCGGCGATGATGATGGCGCGGTTACACACCGCATCGACTTCTTCGAGGATGTGGGTGGAGATCACGATGATCTTGTCTTTCGCCATGTCGTTGATGAGCGTGCGCACCTGGTGCTTTTGATTGGGATCGAGGCCGTCGGTGGGCTCGTCGAGGATCAGCACCTGCGGGTCGTGCAGCAGCGCCTGCGCCAGGCCGACGCGACGCTTGAAGCCCTTCGAGAGCGTTTCGATCATCTGCTCGAGCACGCTGTCCAGCTGCAGGCGGGCAATCACGTCATCGAGACGGGAGCGGCGGCGGTCTCCGCTGAGCAGGCGGATGTCCGCAATGAATTCCAGAAAGCCGCGCACCGTCATCTCGCCGTAGCTCGGCGCGCCTTCGGGCAGATAGCCCATGCAGGCCTTGGCGGCGAGCGGATCGGCTTCGACATCGTGGCCGCACACGCTGATGCTGCCCGAGGTCGGCGCCAGAAAGCCGGTGATCATTTTCATCGTGGTCGACTTGCCGGCGCCGTTCGGGCCGAGGAAGCCGAGCACTTCGCCGGGGCTGACGGTGAAGGAGATGTCGTTGACGGCGGTCAGCGCGCCGTAGCGTTTGGTCAGGTTTCTGATCTCAATCATACGAGGGCCCTGTTTGAGTGGTCACAGTGGTCGTCAGAGAGGTCGGATGGTCCATGCTCGACAATCGGCCTGCAAAAAAAATCGTCCCTTCAGACTGCGCTCCGTCCCGCCGGTTCCGAGGGCGCCGACGATGGCGCCTCGATGGGCGGCCATGTTCATGTTTATGGAGCGGCGCGAGGGCCGGGATTCTTCTCCGGGGGCGGCGGACTTTTCAAGTCGCGAGCGGCGGGGAGGCCATGACGATCTCTTAATGAACGTCTTAATGAACTTGTAGCGTCCGCGCGGTCCAATTCGCCTGTGGAGGCGTTGCGTGAGCGGTTTTGGAAATTTTTGCAACGCAAAGCTTGTGTTGCGATGCGATCTCGGGTATCTTTGGCATCGCAAAATAAATGCGATAAATGATCTGCAGCGAGACGCGCGGATCAGCCCGAAGAGGGGTCGCGTTTAGGGTTGCAACGAATTTGTAGGCTGCGCCGGGGACAATGGCGCGGTCGGTACCGAATCCCCCTGTTGGCCGGATCACTGTCAAAAGTATCCGGCCTCTTTTTTGCCCGCGATTTCTAGGTCTGGGCGGCTTTCTCGATTTCGGTCTTATGGGCCCGCAGCACTTTGCGGATTTCCCCCTCGGAAGGCCGCTCGGCGATGCGGGCGATCAACTCCGCGAGCTCGTGCCACGGCTTGCCCCACTTCAGCAGGCGCACCGCGTCGGCAATGATTTTGCCCCTTAAATCCAATGGCGCCGCGGGCTTAGGTGCTTCAGGCGCGGCCTTGGGGGCGGGCTTTGGCGCGGCCTTGGCAGGTTGCGCGGCGGCCGAGTTGATCTTGGGCGCGGGGCGCGCGGAAGGGATCTGCCGTGGCGGCACGGCGATCGGCGCCGGCTGATTGGCCGTAGCCGGGGGCGCGGCGGGCTCGGCGTCGAAAAGTGGAAATTCCTCTTTGGCCTTGACCGCTTTGAGTTTCGGCATCTCGCGGGTCGGCTCTTCGGCCGGCGCGCGGGTCCGCTGCGGCGGCGCGCGAATCACGGTCGGCGCTTCCACGGTCTGGCTGTTGCCGGTCGCGGCTTCGGCCTTAGCCGGGTCGGCGAGGGGAACGAACCGCTGAATATGCTGAATGCCGACCAGGTTCGCGAGGAACGCCATCAGCTCCAGCGACTCGGAAAATTTGCTATCGCCCATGGCCTGGCGCGTCTCGCAGTGCTGCTTCAGCTCCAGCACCTTCTGGCGGGCCACTTCGAGGACCCAGCGGGTCGGGCGATCGTGCTTCTGCCAGGGCTGAACGCGCGCATAAGCGGCGTCACTCAACTCGACATACTGCAAATGCAGGTCGATGCTGGTGAGCCACTTATCGATCAGCTCCGTGATGCGGCGATCCGCTGGCGTCATGACGACTCCGTAGAAAGTGCGCGCATTATGCACATGGAGCCTGCGGAAACGGCTCGAAAGGCCGCTGTTACTGAGCGGTTCTGTGCGCTGTTACCGCTTGTCGCCGGCTGGCGGCAGGGCCTGAACGGCTCGTGCCAGGAAGGCTGACGAAGAAGAGGTGGCGCTCCCACGGGGATTCGAACCCCGGTTTAGGCCTTGAGAGGGCCCCGTCCTAGGCCTCTAGACGATGGGAGCGTATTAGAAGGCTGGCACGACGTGCCGACAAGACGCGGTATTATACGGGCCGTTTTCCGCGGCTCAAGTTTTTGACATCGACGGATGGTCCGCTGCTATTGAACGATAACAACTCTCCCGCCGAGATCCTCGATGAGGCGAGCGCCCCGCGCGTCGTGCCTCGCGATCAGCACCCGATCTCGCGCGCCAACATTTCTTCGAACGCGTTGAAGGTCCTTTACCGGCTCAAAGAGGCTGGCTACCAGGCATTTCTCGTGGGCGGCGCCGTGCGCGACCTGTTGCTCGGCCTGCATCCGAAGGATTTCGACGTCGCCACCAACGCGCACCCCGATCAGGTCAAGCAGCTGTTTCGCAACTGCCGCTTGATCGGCCGGCGCTTTCATCTCGCGCACGTGCGCTTCGGCTACGAGATCATCGAGGTCGCGACCTTCCGTGCCGCGCACACGCCGATCGACGAGGACAACAGCGTCGATGAGGCAGGGCATCGCGTGCTCGATGAGCGCGGCCGGATCTTGCGCGACAACCTGTACGGCACGATCGAAGAAGACGTGTGGCGCCGTGACTTCACCGCCAACGCGCTCTACTACAACATCAGCGACTTCTCGATCTGGGATTACGTCGGCGGCTACGAGGACGCGAACGCGCGCGTTCTGCGCCTGATCGGCGATCCGGAGACCCGTTATCGCGAAGATCCGGTGCGCATGCTGCGCGCGGTTCGTTTCGCGGCCAAGCTCGACTTCGGCATTCATATCGATACCGCGACTCCGATTCCGAAGCTCGCGTGGATGCTCGACGGCGTGCCGCCGGCGCGGCTGTTCGATGAAGTGAACAAGATGTTCCTGGCGGGTTACGCGATCCGTTCCTTCGAGCTGCTGTGGGATCTGGGTCTGCTCGAGCATCTGTTCCCCGATCTCGCAGCGTCGATGAATGCCGATGCGAACAGCGTGGCCGCGCGCGTTCTGCGGCTCGGCTTGGAAGGCACCGATGAGCGCGTGCGTGCGGATAAGTCAGTCACGCCGACGTTCCTGTTCGCGGTGCTACTGTGGCCGCCGATCCGTCAGGCGTTCGAGAAGTTGCAGGCGGAGCAGGGCGCCGAGATTCAGGCGCTGCTCGCTGCTTGCGATCAGGTCACCGCGCGTCAGCAGTCGCGCGTCGCTGTGCCGAAGCGGTTCACGTTGCCGTTGCGCGAGATCGTCGGCCTGCAGCCGCGCTTCGCGCACCGTGAAGGTCGCCGGGCTTTGCGTTTGCTCGATCATCCGCGGTTCCGGGCGGCCTATGATTTCCTGCTGTTGCGTGCTGCCGCCGGTGAAGTCGAACAAGAAGTCGCGCAGTGGTGGACGGACATTCAGGCGAAGTCCGCCGAAGACCGCACGGCCATGGTCGAGCAAGGCGGCGACGGTGAGTCATCCGCGGGTGGTCAGAGGCGTCGTCGGCGTCGGCGCCGTCGTCCTCGGCCGCCAGCTGCTTGAGCGCCGTCAACTCCACGGCGTCTGCATTGTGGTTCCCCGCTTATGTAGCGCTCGGCAGTAATCTCGATCAGCCTCTGGTCCAGATCGAGCGTGCGTTCAGTGCGCTCGCGCAGCTGGAGCGGTGTCGCCTCGTCGCGCGTTCACGCCTCTACAAAACCGAGCCGCTCGGGCCGCAGGACCAACCTGAATTCATCAATGCCGCGGCCGGCTTGCTCACGATGCTGACGCCGCGCGAGCTGCTGGTGGAATTGAAAAGATTGGAGCGCGAGCTGGGGCGCACGCAGCCCATCGTGCGCTGGGGGCCGCGAGTGATCGATCTCGACTTGCTGGTGTATGCCGACGCGCAGATTTCGGAAAACGATCTGACCGTGCCTCATCGTGGTCTGCCTGAGCGCAATTTCGTCCTGTATCCTTTGCGCGATCTCGCCCCCGAGCTGCTCGTTCCCGGCCATGGCCGCGTGAGTCAGCTCGCGGCACGCGTCGGCGGCGCTGGATTGGCGCTGCTCACCGGCGCTCCCGGCGTCCCTTGAACAATTCAGCGGTGGACATGACCGAGAAGCCTCTCATTCCAGCGCCGCATCGCCTGATCGTGGTCGAAGGACCGATCGGC
Organism: Steroidobacter agaridevorans; assembly: GCF_009932555.1. Lineage (GTDB taxonomy): Bacteria > Pseudomonadota > Gammaproteobacteria > Steroidobacterales > Steroidobacteraceae > Steroidobacter > Steroidobacter agaridevorans. The sequence continues at coordinate 312,111 of NZ_BLJO01000009.1, read as the reverse complement.
GTCGGCAAGACCAGTCTCGCCCGGCGGCTCGCGCGCAGCTTCGGCAGCGAGCTGATCCTCGAGCAGGCCGACGAGAATCCATTCCTGGAGCGCTTTTATAAGAACCCGCGCTCGGCGGCGCTGCAGACGCAGTTGTTCTTTCTGTTCCAGCGCACGCGCCAGCTCGAGGACATCCGCCAGCACGACTTGTTCGATACCGTGCGTGTCGCCGACTACCTGCTGGACAAGGACAAGCTGTTCGCGCAGCTGACGTTGGACGAGGAGGAGTTCGCGCTCTACGAGCAGGTCTACGCGCGGCTCGCGGTCGATGCGCCGGTGCCGGATCTGGTGATCTATCTGCAGGCGCCCGTCGATATCCTGCGCGAGCGCATCGAACGGCGCGGCATCAAATATGAGCAGAACATCGAGAAGAACTATCTGGAGCGGCTACAGGAAACGTACGCCCGGTTCTTCCACGCCTATGACGCCTCGCCGCTGTTGATCGTGAACGCCGCCCAGGCGGATTTCGTCAACAACGATCACGACTATGGGCAGCTGCTGGAGCAGGTCATCCGCACCCGGCGCGGGCGGCACTATTACAACCCGCTGAAGAGCGCCGTCTAAGCCGCCTTATCCTCTTGATAAGGCTGTCATCCGCCCCAGTTTGACTGTCGGGGCGACCCTGGGCATTCTTCCCGCCCCGCCGTAGCTCACCGCCATGTACAAGCACCTTCAAGAGCGTTACGCGCCGCGCCCGCCGGTCAATGTCGGCACCCTCGTCAAGATGAAGGCGGAAGGCGAGAAAATCGCCGCGATCACCGCTTATGACGCCAGTTTCGCGACCCTGGTGGATGACGCCGGCGTCGACGTGGTGCTGGTCGGCGACTCGCTCGGCATGGTCATTCAGGGCCACGACACGACGGTGCCGGTGACGCTGGCCGATATCGTTTACCACTGCCGCGCCGTCGCCAAAGGGCTGTATCGCCCGTTCCTCATCGCGGACATGCCGTTCATGACCTATGCGTCGAAGGAGCAGGCGCTCGATAACGCCGTGCGGCTGATGCAGGAGGGCGGCGCCAAGATGGTGAAGCTCGAAGGCGGCGCGGGTCAGGTCGAGATCGTCGAGTTTCTCGCCAGCCACGACATCGCCGTCTGTGCGCATCTGGGGCTGAAGCCGCAGTCGGTCCACAAAGTCGGCGGCTTCCGCGTCCAGGGTCGCGAGAACGAGGCGGCCGAGCGCATGCTTCGCGACGCTCAAGCGCTCGAAGGTGCGGGGGCGGATATCGTGCTGCTCGAATGCATCCCGGCGCCGCTCGGCAAGCACATCACCGAACAGTTGCACGTGCCGGTCATCGGCATCGGCGCCGGTCCGGACACCGACGGTCAGATCCTCGTGCTGTACGACGTGCTCGATATCACATCGGGCCGCAAACCCAAGTTCTCGAAAAATTTCCTCGCCGGGCACGACAGCGCGTTGGAAGCGGTCAAGGCGTATACGCAGGCCGTGAAGTCGAAGGAATATCCGGGCCCCGAGCATTGTTTCTAAGCGATGGCTAAGACATTAGAAGTGGTGGTGCGTCCCCACGAGTTGCGCGAGCGCGTGGCGCAATGGCGTCGCAAGGGCGAGCGCATTGCGTTCGTGCCCACCATGGGCAATCTGCACGCGGGTCACGGCAGCCTGGTCAGCAAGGCCTCTGAGCTGGCCGAGCACGTCATCGTCAGCATTTTCGTCAATCCGTTGCAGTTCGGGCCGAACGAAGATTTCGCGGCCTATCCGCGCACGCCCGAGGACGATCGTGAGTTGTTGCGATCGTTGAATGTCGAAGTGTTGTTCGCTCCCGAGGTCGATGACATTTATCCGCGCGGCCAGGAAACGACGGCGCGCGTCCATGTGCCGGGGCTCGAAGACATTCTGTGTGGCGCGTTCCGGCCGGGTCATTTCATGGGCGTGGCGACGGTCGTGACCAAACTGCTGAACCTCGTGCAGCCCGACGTGGCGCTGTTCGGCGAGAAGGATTTCCAGCAGCTGATGATCATTCGCCGCGCGGCCATCGATCTGTGCATGCCGATCGAAATCGTCGGCGTGCCGACGGCCCGCGAAAAAGACGGCCTTGCGATGAGCTCGCGCAATCGTTACTTGCTCCCCGAACAGCGCGCCGTCGCACCGCAGATCTTTGCGGCGCTAGATCGAGCGCGTGTGGCGCTCGAGGCGGGCTCGACGGACTACGCCGCCTTGGAACAGGCTGGCACCGAAGCGCTTCAGAAGGCGGGCTTCCGCCCGGATTACTTCGCGATTCGCGATGCCCACTCGTTGCAGATGCCGAACGGCGAGTCGAACGATCTGGTGATCGTCACCGCGGCTCGAATCGGTCGCGCTCGATTGATCGACAACGTCCGCGCGAAACGTCCGAGCAAATAATTACGCCGCGTGCTGGGCGAGCGCCCAGCTCACGTGCTCGCGCACCAGCTCTGACGGGTCATCTCGGCGCGACGTCAACGCGCCAATGACTTCCTGGCTGGTCGGTGCATTGCCCAACGCGACGGCGATGTTTCTTATCCAGCATTCGTAGCCGATGCGCCGGATCGCGCTGCCTTCGGTGCGATCCAGAAACTCCTGCTCGGTCCACGCGAACAGCTCGATGAGTTTGGTGCCATCGAGCGCATGCCGGGGCACGAAATCCACCTCGCTCGTAAAGCGCGCGAACTTGTTCCAGGGGCAGACCAGCTGGCAGTCGTCGCAACCGTAGATGCGGTTGCCCATGGCCTTGCGAAACTGTTCGGGAATCGAGCTGCGCAACTCGATTGTGAGATACGAGATGCAGCGAGTCGCGTCCAGCTGGAACGGCGCGACGATCGCCTGCGTCGGGCATACATCGATGCACGCGCGGCAAGTGCCGCAATGCTCGGTCTCCGGCGCGTCCACCGGTAGCGGCAGATCGGTAAGGATCTCGCCCAGGAAGAAGTACGAACCGGCGCGTCGATTGATCAGGTTGGTGTGCTTGCCGATCCAGCCCAGGCCGGCGTTGCGCGCGAACGCTTTCTCGAGCACCGGGCCGCTGTCGACGAACACGCGATGCGACTGGGATGCGCTGTGCGCCTGAATCTTTTCCGCCAGCTTGGCCAGTCGACGCCGCAGCACCTTGTGATAGTCACGCCCGAGCGCGTAACGCGAGACATAACCGAGCTCGGGATCCTGGAGGATCTCGTCCGGGTCCTGCGCATGCGTAGGTAAATAGTCCATACGCACTGAGATCACGCGCAATGTGCCGGGCACGAGCTCATGGGGGCGGGCGCGCCGACGGCCGTGGCGCTCCATATATTCCATGGCGCCATGGCGGCCTTGCTCCAGCCAGGTCATCAGCCGCGCTTCATCTTCGGGCAAGTCGATGCCCGTGATGCCGACCTGCTGAAAGCCCAGCTCGCGACTCCACTGTCGGATCGAGCTGGCGAGCTCGGTGTAGTCATGCGGGTCGGCGGCGGACATGGTGCAATTCTGGCAGAACCGTCACTCGATTTTGCTAACCTTTGACGTATGAAGCCGCTGCCATTGGCCGTGCATACCGCCGCTCAAGTGCGGGCCCTCGATCGCCACGCGATCGACGATTTGCACATTCCCTCTTACACGTTGATGACCCAGGCGGGCGAAGCGGCCACGGTGGCGCTGCGCAGTTGCTGGCCGTCGAAGCAGCGCATCGCCGTCGTGTGCGGGCCGGGCAATAACGGTGGCGATGGCTATGTGCTCGCGCGGCTGGTGCAGGCGATGCGCGTCGATGTCACGGTGGTGTCACTGAGCGATACCGCTCAGCTGCGTGGAGATGCCAAGCGCGCTCACGATGATTTCATCGCATCGGGTGGGGTCGTGCGGCCGTGGAGCGATGGCTGTCTGGCCAACGCCGAAGTCATCGTCGACGCCATCTTCGGGACCGGCCTGTCGCGTCCGCTCGATGCCGTCATGATCGAGCGCATCAACGCGATCAACGACTGCGGCGCGCCCGTCCTCTCGCTCGATATTCCCAGCGGACTGGATTCCGATTCGGGCGCGGTTTGGGGCGCGGCGATCGTGGCCGAACGCACGTTGTCGTTCATTGGTCTGAAACTCGGGTTCTATCTGGGCGAAGGGCCGAATCACACCGGCATTGTGTTGTTCGACGATCTGGATCTGCCGGCGGGCGCGGCCGATTTCGTGCCGCCGTCAGCACTACGAATCGATGAAGACTTCGTCGCGCACTTGTTGCCGCGGCGGCGTCGCACCGCTCACAAAGGTCAGCAGGGAAGTGTGCTGGTCATCGGCGGCGGCTTAGGAATGGCGGGCGCCGCGCGTATGGCGGGCGAGGCGGCGTTGCGAGCCGGTGCCGGACTGGTGACGGTCGCGACCTGGCCCGAGAATGTCGCATCGATCACCGCCAGCCGTCCGGAGCTGATGTGTCGTGGCGTCGAAGGTGCGAGCGAGCTGGCGGCAATGATAGAGCGCGCCGACGTGCTCGCGATCGGTCCGGGCCTGGGGCAAAGCGACTGGGGTCGGGCATTGCTCGATATCACGCTGGAAAGTGACAAGCCGACCGTGATCGACGCCGATGCGCTCAATCTGCTGGCGCACGCGCCGTGCTCCAATGCGAATTGGATTCTCACGCCGCATCCCGGCGAGGCCGGGCGTCTGCTCGGCATCAGCACCGCTGACGTACAACGCAATCGTCTGCAGTCCGCGCGAGAGATCGCGAAGAAGTTTGATGGCACGGTGGTGTTGAAGGGTGCGGGCACGCTGGTCGTGACCGGAGACTCGCTGCCCTACATCTGCGACCAGGGCAATCCGGGTATGGCATCTCCCGGCATGGGCGATGTGCTTACGGGCGTCATCGCTGGCATCGCCGCGCAGACTGCCGATCTTCCCGGTGCGGCTCGCGCGGGTGTGCTAGTGCATGCGATGGCGGGCGATATGGCCGCGCGTCGCGGCGAGCGCGGACTTTTGGCTACGGATCTATTTGGATATCTGCCCACGTGCGTGAACCCGGCACAGAGATTCTGAGCGTCGGCTCGGCCGAGCAGATGCAGGTGTTGGGTCGGGCGATCGCAGCAGCGGTCGACGCGACTGACGGCACCTTCATCGTCGCGCTCGAAGGCGAGCTCGGCGCCGGCAAGACCACGCTGGTCGGCGGCATTCTTCGCTCGTATGGCGTGACCGGGCCCGTGCGCAGTCCGACTTACACCTTGATCGAGCCCTACGAGACGGCGGGCCGCTCGATCTATCACCTCGATCTGTACCGGCTGAACGATCCGGACGAGGTCGAGCCGCTCGGCGTTCGCGATCTGCTGACGGGATCGGCGCTGCTGCTCATCGAATGGCCGTCGCGGGCCGCGGGTTCGATTCCCGCCGCCGACCTGTGGATCGACATCGCCTATCCCGGGGCGGGAACCGAGGGCAGAGAGGTCAGGCTAACCCCGCATTCCCTGAATGGCGCTAGCGTCGTGCGACATATCGTTGCAGCAATACCGGAATTGCGTCTGCTATCTTCATAATTTCGTTGAAAACTTACACATCGGCGCGGTAGATTACCGGCCATATGCGAGGATCGCGGCGAACTCCATTGCTTTCTGTGCTGGCAGGGTGCCTGGGCCTGGCCCTGGCCGCCGTGGGCGCGTCCGCCGCCAAGCCGGTCACCGTCAAGGATGTGCGCCTTTGGGCCGGGCCGGACGGCACGCGACTGGTCTTCGATCTGAGCGAGCCCGCTGAGCACAATGTGCTGACCCTCGATAACCCCGATCGCGTGGTCGTCGACATTCCCGCCGCTACGCTCGAGAGCGAGCGCGTGCTGCCCGAGGGGCAGGGATTTGTGAAGCAGTTGCGCGCGGCGGCCCAGCCCAACGGCGATCTGCGCGTCGTCGTCGATCTCACCGGTCCGGCGGAGCCCAAGACTTTCACGGTTGGACCGCAGCAGTCCTACGGTCATCGACTGGTGCTCGATCTCACGCCGGGCAAGGGCACGGTTGCAGCGGCGCCTTCGCAACCCTCGGTCGTGAAGGCCGCCGCCGATGCTCACGGCCGCGACATCGTCATCGCCATCGATGCCGGCCACGGCGGCGTCGATCCCGGCTCGATCGGCAAGCGCGGCACCTACGAGAAGCATGTGACGCTGGCGATCGCAAAGCGCCTGAAGGATCGCATCGATCGCGAGCCGGGCATGCGCGCGATTCTGACTCGCGACAACGACACGTTCGTCGAGCATCGCGAGCGCATCGCTCGTGCCCGCCGTCAGCAGGCGGACATGTTCGTGTCGGTGCACGCGGACTCGTACACGAACCGATCGGTCGCTGGCTCCTCGGTGTATGTCTTGTCCGCTCGCGGCGCGAGCGATGAGTCGGCGCGCTGGCTGGCCGATCGTGAGAACGCGGCCGATCTGATCGGCGGCGTGAAGCTGGACGACAAGGACAGCGTGCTGGCCTCGGTGCTGCTCGATCTGTCGCAAGGCGCCAGCATGAGCGCCAGCGTCGATGCGGCCGAGCTGGTCATGCAGGAGCTGTACAAGATCGGCAACATCACCAACCGCGGCGTCAAGCACGCCGGCTTCCTGGTGCTGAAGTCGCCGGACATTCCGTCGATGCTGGTGGAGACCGCCTTCATCTCCAATCCCACCGAAGAGGCGCGGCTGCTCGACCCCAAGCATCAACAGCGCCTGGCGGAGGCGATCCATCAAGGCGTGCGGGAGTACTTCTATACCAATCCCCCGCCGGGCACGCTGGTCGCGGATCTGCGCGCGAAGCAGTCGGGCACGACGGTGATCGCGAGCACGACTGACGGCGAAAGTGCTGGCAGCACAGCACGCTAGGACGAGTCTCCAGCAGGTCCGGACCTGGCGGGGATACCTCGAGCCTGCCGCGACACAGCCGGCAAAAGTCACGCCTTTTGCCGGCGGCAGTGAGGCCACTGTCCGCAAAAGGGCCGCAGGCCGCTTTTGCCCATGTACTAGACGGGCGGACAACGTCCGCAAGCCCTGGTTAGTGAAGCGGGCTGCTTTCGCGCGATAATGCCGCGCTTCTCCCTAGCCTCGCCCTTCCTCTGATGCCGATCCGTGTCCTGCCCGAGCAACTCATCCACCAGATCGCCGCCGGCGAGGTGATCGAACGGCCCGCCTCGGTGCTCAAGGAGTTGATCGAGAACAGTCTCGACGCCGGCTCCAAACGCGTCGACATCGAGATCGAAGAGGGCGGCGCGAAGTTGTGCCGCGTCCGGGACGACGGCTGCGGCATCGAGCGAGATGAGTTGGCGCTCGCGCTGTCGCGTCATGCGACCAGCAAGATCGCGAGCATCGACGATCTCGAGCGGGTCGGCACGCTGGGCTTTCGTGGCGAGGCGCTGCCCAGTATCGCGTCGGTGTCGCGCACGAAAATCACCTCGCGCAGTGCGAACTACTCGGTCGGTTACAGCGTCAGTTCCGACAACGGCCTGGTCAGTGAGCTGGAGCCGGCGCCGCATTCGATCGGCACGACCGTCGAAGTGCGCGACTTGTTCTTCAACGTTCCAGCACGTCGCAAATTCCTCCGTGCCGAGCGCACCGAGACTCAGCACATCGCGCGCATGGTCGAGCGACTCGCACTGTCGAAGTTCGAGACTGCCTTCTCGTTGTCCGCGGCGCGTAAATCGCTGGGTGATTTCCCGGCGGCGCGCTCACAACTCGAGCGCGAGCGGCGCGTGGCGCAGATCGTCGGCGACGAGTTCATGGCGAACGCCATGTATGTCGAGCACGAGTCGTCCGGCTGCAAGCTCACCGGCTGGCTGTGTCAGCCGACCTACGCCCGAGCGCAGCCCGACCTGCAACATTTCTATCTGAACGGCCGCATGCTGCGCGATCGTTTGATCAGCAGCGCCATCCGCCTCGGCTATCGGGATGTGATGTTTCATGGCCGGCATCCGGCGTTCGTGCTGTTCATGGAGATCGATCCGCGACAGGTCGACGTCAACGCGCATCCGGCGAAGCTGGAAGTGCGCTTCCGCGACGGTCGGCATATTCACAACTTCCTGTTCAAGACCGTCGAGCGGGTGTTGCGGGAAACGTATGCAGGCGCGGCCAGCGCTGCGCCTCCGCCGACCGACGCCAATCATCTCGTGCCGACGGGCGAGGCCGCGTCCATGTGGCCGATGCGCGGCCCGAATCAGGCAACGCTCGGCCTGCGCGTGTCCGAACCGCCGATGCCTGCCTATTTCCGTCAGTCATCGGCGGCGTATCCGTCGCCGCCTGCCTTCGAAAGAACGAGTGCTGTGCCGCCAACCACGGGCGTCGACGTGGAAATGCCGGCGGTCGAATCACAACCCGAAACGCCACCGCTGGGTTTCGCGCTGGCGCAGTTGCATGGCATCTATATTCTTTCGCAAGCACCCGACGGCTTGATCCTGGTGGACATGCATGCCGCTCACGAACGAACCACCTATGAGCGCATGAAAGCGGCGCTCGCCAACGGCGGCGTTGCAAGCCAGCCGCTGCTGGTGCCGTTGTCTGTTTCCGTGGCGGCTTCGGAAGCGGATGTCTTGGAAGAACATGCGCCCGCGTTGAACCGCCTCGGTCTCGATGTCATGCGCTCCGGTCCGACGAGCGTGCAGATTCGTGCGGTGCCAGCCTTCCTTGCTCAGAAAGATCTGGATGAGCTGTTGCGCCGGATCAGTGCCGATTTGTCTGCCGATGGTTCGACCCGCGGCATCGAAGAGGCGATCAATGAAGTGCTGGGCACAGTCGCTTGTCATGGCGCCGTGCGAGCGCATCGCAATCTCACCGTGCCCGAAATGAATGCATTGTTGCGCGAGATGGAGCGCACGGTGCGCAGCGATCAATGCAATCACGGTCGTCCGACCTGGACGTATGTGAGCCTGGGCGATCTGGATCGGATGTTTCTTCGAGGACGATGAGCGCGACTCCGCAAGCGACGCCGATTCCCCTCATCATGGGCCCGACCGGCGCGGGCAAGACCGATCTGGCGCTGCGGCTCGCCGCCCGCTATCCCATCGAGATCGTCAGCGTCGATTCGGCGCTGGTCTATCGCGGCATGGACATCGGCACGGGCAAACCGTCGCGCGAGGAATTGGAACGTTTCCCGCATCACCTGGTCGATATCCTCGATCCCTCGCAGCCCTATTCGGCGGGACAGTTCGTACGCGACGCACTGCATGCAATTGGAGACATCCGCAAACGAGGCAACTTGCCGGTGCTGGTGGGCGGCACGATGTTGTATTTCCGTGCGCTTCGTCGCGGCCTCGCGGAAATGCCGCAAGCCGATCCTGGCGTGCGACAGGAAATTGACGCCGAAGCTGCGCGTTCGGGCTGGCCGGCGTTGCATGCGCAGCTCGCGGCGCTGGATCCAGCGACCGCACAGCGAATCCAACCGAACGATGGACAGCGAATACAGCGGGCGCTCGAAGTACACCGGCTGACCGGGAAAACGCTAAGCGAGCTGCACGCACAGACCCGGCCGGCCGATCCCGCAATGAAGTTCGCTGCATTCGCCTGGGCGCCGAGCGATCGCGAACGGCTTTACCAGGCGATCGAGCGGCGCTTCGAACGCATGATGCAGGCGGGTTTCCTGGACGAGGTCAGAGGGCTGCAACAGCGCGGCGATCTGCATGCCGACTTGCCCGCGATCCGATCCGTCGGTTATCGGCAACTATGGGAACATTTGTGTGGTAAGGCGTCTTTAACTGCTTCGGTGCAGCGCGCGATTTTCGCGACCCGACAGCTGGCGCGGCGACAATTGATCTGGTTACGGGCCGAAGATGATATGCAATGGTGTGATGCCCTTGATTCCACCGCAGCCGACCCGATAGAGAATGCCGTCGCTACATTTGTTCGTGGCATGGTGTGATGAAACCTGCGTGAGTGTGATGAGTCGTTGTGGGCGGGCACAACGGTTCACTCGTGACACTGATGCAGCTGCGTATTGAATCAAAGGCAGCTTCGACGGGAACATCGCTGTGCTAAACTGCGGCATCGCAGCGGTTACCGGATGGTGCCCGTAGGCTGTCGCTCAGCTGCAGGGAAGCGGCATTAGTCGGCAAAGCTCAACCAAAGAATTCGAAGGCATAACAAGGAGATAAATGATGGCCAGAGGGCAATCATTACAGGATCCGTTCCTGAACACATTGCGCAAGGAGCGCGTCCCGGTCTCCATTTACCTGGTGAACGGTATCAAACTACAAGGTCAGATCGATTCGTTCGATCAGTTCGTCGTCTTGCTGAAGAACAGTGTCAGCCAGATGGTCTACAAGCACGCGATTTCCACAGTCGTTCCGGCGCGGGCCATCCGCTTGCCGACGAGCGAAGAAGAAGGCGCGGAGTCTCCAGCTGCCACCGAGTGAGAGCCTGAGATTGTCGATGTGGGAGTTCGTTGTTGTTTGAACGTCCTCGCAGCGGCGAACGCGCGCTCCTGGTCCGTATCGGACTGGGAGGTCCCCCCGGTAAGGATGAGCTGAGTGAGTTCGAGGCGCTGGCGAGTTCGGCCGGCGCCGAAGTACTTGCGGTCATCACCGGCACTCGCAAGGTGCCGGATCCCCGGTTGTTCATCGGCAGCGGCAAAGCCGAAGAGATCCGCTCGCGAGTGAAAGAGCTCGGCGCGGATCTCGTGGTCTTCGATCACGCCCTGTCGCCCAGCCAGGAACGCAATCTCGAAGCCCTGATGCAGTGTCGAGTGCTCGATCGCACCGGCCTGATTCTGGACATCTTCGCGCAACGCGCCCGCAGCTTCGAAGGTCAGCTGCAGGTCGAGCTGGCGCAGCTCAAGCACATCGCTACCCGGCTGGTGCGAGGCTGGACCCACCTTGAGCGTCAAAAGGGTGGTATCGGTCTGCGCGGCCCTGGTGAAACCCAGCTGGAAACCGACCGCCGCTTGCTGGCGGCGCGGATTCGCACGCTCAACTCACGTTTGGACAAGGTGCTTACGCAGCGTGCGACCACGCGGCGCGAACGCAAGCGGGCGGAAATACCGACGGTCGCTTTGGTGGGTTACACCAACGCGGGCAAGTCCACTCTATTTAATAGACTGACGGGCGCGGGCGCCTACGCAGCCGATCAATTGTTCGCGACGCTCGATCCGACCGTGCGTCGGTTGGAGCTGCCGGATGCGCGCTTCGCGTTGCTCGCCGATACCGTCGGTTTCGTTCGCGATCTGCCGCACGAACTGGTGGCCGCATTCCGTTCGACGTTGCAGGAGGCGCGCGAGTCGACGCTGTTGCTGCATGTCATCGACGCCGCCGACCCCAACCGCAGCGAGCGCATCGCCCAGGTCAACCAGGTGTTGAGCGAAGTCGGTGCAGGCGACCTGCCGCAGATCGAGGTCTTCAACAAGGCCGATCTGATCGGCGAGGCGGCGCAGGTGGAACGCGGCGAGAACGGCGGGGCCCGTCGGGTCTGGCTGTCGGCCCAGACCGGCGATGGCACCCAGTTGCTGATCGATGCCATCGGCGAATTCCTGGGGCCGGAGCTCGTGCACCGGCATGTCGTGCTCAAACCCGAGGCGGGGCGGGCGCGTGCGCGCTTCTTCGCGGCCGGCGCGGTGCTGGCTGAACAGGCCTTGCCCAGTGGTGCGGTGGACCTCGAAGTGTCCATGCCCCGGCGAGCCTTTGAGCACCTGTGCCGATCCGAAGGGTTGCCGGAAGCTCTGGCGGAGGGTTAAAAGCTTGTAACCTTCGGGGGCGATTCCTAAAATCGCCCGTTTCGGGTTCGGCCAGCGCAACTCGCCGGTGCGACTTCCAAAACCTCCCAAAAATCCTTAGTTCTCAGACACAAAGTCATCCAAAACCATGGCGTGGAACGAACCCGGCGGTAACTCCGGTGGCAAGCGCAACCCCTGGGGCGGCGGTAACAAGCCCGAGCAGGGACCGCCCGATCTGGACGAAGTCCTGCGCAACCTGCAGCGGCGTCTCGCCGGCCTGTTCGGCGGCGGCAGCGGCGGCAATCGCACCGTAGGCGGAGCGGGCCCGGGCCGAGGCTTCGGCATCGGCACGATCGTGCTGGTGCTGGCGGCCATCTGGGCATTCAGCGGCCTGTACACGGTCGACGCCGCCGAGCGCGGTGTGATCCTGCGCTTCGGCAAGCATGTCGCGACCACCATGCCGGGCCTGCGCTGGCATCTGCCGTGGCCGATCGAGACCAAGCAGATCGTGAATATCCAGACCATCGAGAGCTTCAGCGAGCAGACGCGCATGCTGACCTCGGACGAAAACATGGTGGATATCAACATGGAAGTGCAGTTCCGCCGGGCGAGCCCGCTGGACTATGCCTTCAACGTCAACGAGCCGGAGCAGACGCTGAAGGAAGTCAGCGAAAGCGCGATCCGCGAGATCATCGGCCGCAGCAAGCTGGATGGCGTGCTCGAGAGCGGCCGCCAGGAAATCGTGGCCCGGACCAAGGAGCTGATCCAGCGCACGCTGGACGCTTACAAAGTCGGTCTGGAAGTCACCGCCGTGAACCTGCAGGACGTGAAGGTGCCGAACGAAGTGGCGCCCGCCCAGCAGGATGCAATCAAAGCGCGCGAAGACCGCGACCGTCTGTCGCTGGCTGCGCAGGCTTATTCGAATGACCTGATCCCGCGTGCTCGCGGCGCCGCCGTGCGAGCGGTGCAGGAAGCGCAAGCGTATCGCGCGCAAAAGGTCTCGAAGGCCGAAGGTGAGGCCGAACGCTTCACCGCGCTGCTGACCGAGTACGAGCGTGCTCCGGCGGTGACGCGCGAGCGCCTGTATCTGGAAACGGTCGAGAACGTGCTCGCTTCCAGCAAGAAGGTGGTGCTCGATACCAAGGATGGCGCCGGCAACCTGGTCTATCTGCCCATCGACAAGTTGCTCGAACAGAACCGTCGCGCACCCCGCGTGACCACGACCGAGCCCAGCATGACTGTGGAAAGCACCGACACCAGCGACGGTACGACCGTCACTGGCGATCGCCGTACGCGAGGAACCCGCTAATGGCCGGCCGCGGATTTCTGATTCTGATTCTGGCGGCGGTGGTGGCCTTCGTGCTCGCCATGTCGACCTTCACCGTGCGCGAGACCGAGCTGGCGATCAAGTTCCGCTTCGGCGAGATCGTGCGCGCCGACTACCCGCCGGGCCTGCATTTCATGGTCCCGATGGTCAACAACATCCGCAAGTTCGAGCGTCGCATCGACACCAAGAACTATCCGTCGGAGCAGTTCCTGACCAGCGAAGGCAAGATCCTGCGCATCGACTTCTATATCAAGTGGCGCATCGCCGACGTGTCCACCTACTACCAGGCGACTTCGGGCGGCGACCGGGAAATTGCCGCGGGCCGTCTGGGCAGCATCGTGAAGGACGGCATCAAGGGCGTGATCGCCCGCCGCACCATTCAACAGGTGGTGGCGGCCGAGCGCGCCGAGTTCACCGGCGAAATCCTCAAGCTGGCCGAAGAGAGCACCAAGGGGCTCGGCCTGCAGCTGGTGGACGTGCGCGTGAAGAAGATCGATCTGCCCGAAGAGGTGAGCGAGTCGGTGTTCAGCCGCATGCGTCAGGACTTCGACCGCCAGGCCAAGCGTCTGCGCGCCGAGGGTGAGGAAAACGCCGAGAAGCTGCGCTCCGAAGCTGACCGTCAGCGCACCGAGATCCTTGCGGAAGCCTACCGCGAGTCGGAAATCATCAAGGGCGAAGGCGACGCGAAGTCGGCAGACATTTATGCTCGGGCCTACAATCGCAATGCCGAGTTCTATTCGTTCCATCGCAGCCTGCAGGCCTATCGGTTGGCCATCGGCACCGACAACGACGTGCTGGTGATTTCGCCGGACAGCGAGTTCTTCAAGTACCTGAATCGCTCGAACCGGCGCTGACGCGAGCCGTGAACTGGTCCGACCTGTTCGCGGCGCTGGCGCTGTACCTGGTGCTGGAGGGCGTGATGCCGTTTCTCAGCCCGCAATCGGTGAAGCGCCTGATGCAGGCGCTGTCCAGCTTGCAGGACCGGCAGCTGCGATGGTTCGGCCTCGCGAGCATGAGCGCGGGCATCGCGCTGCTGTACGTCGTGCGCTCCTAGAATTCTTTCTTCATCCCGAGTCCGTAATGAGTAGCCATCGTAATGTTGTCGTCATCGGCGCCCAGTGGGGCGATGAGGGCAAGGGCAAGATCGTCGATCTGTTGACCAATCGCGTCGCTGGCGTGGTGCGCTTTCAAGGCGGCCACAACGCCGGCCATACGCTGGTGATCAACGGCCGCAAGACCATCCTGCGACTGATTCCCTCCGGCATCCTGCACGAGAACGTCACCTGCTTCATCGGCAACGGCGTGGTGCTTTCGCCCAAGGCGCTGCTGGATGAAATCGCGGAGCTGCAGGCCGCCGGCCTCGACGTGCCGAAACGCCTGCGCATTTCCGAGGCCTGTCCGTTGATCCTGCCGCATCACATCGCGCTGGATAAAGCGCGCGAAGAGGCGGCCGGCGCTGCGAAGATCGGCACGACCGGTCGTGGCATCGGTCCGGCGTACGAGGACAAGGTCGCCCGTCGTGCGATTCGCGTGCAGGACCTGTTCGCGCGTGAGCGGTTCGCCGCCAAGCTCGGCGAGGTGCTCGATTATCACAATTTCGTGTTGCGCAACTACTTCAAGGCGCCGGTCATCGATTTCCAGCAGACGCTCGATGAAGCGCTCGCGCTGGGCGAGAAGCTGCAGCCGATGGTTGCGGATGTCTCCGGCGAAGTGAACGCGCTGATCCGCGGCGGCAAGCGGTTGTTGTTCGAAGGCGCGCAGGCCGCGTTGCTCGACATCGATCACGGCACCTATCCGTTTGTGACTTCGAGCAACTGCATCGCCGGTCAGGCGTGCGCCGGTGTAGGCGTCGGCCCGCAGCAGCTGCACTACGTGCTCGGCGTCGCCAAGGCTTATGCGACGCGCGTCGGCAGCGGCCCGTTCCCGACGGAGCTCGACGATGAAGTCGGCGAGCACTTGCGAGTGAAGGGCAACGAATACGGTTCGGTGACGGGCCGTCCGCGACGCTGCGGCTGGTTCGACGCGGCGAGCCTGCGTCGTGCGGTGGAGATCAACGGCATCTCCGGCTTGTGCATCACCAAGCTCGATGTGCTCGATGGCCTCGACACCGTTCGCGTTGCGGTCGGTTATAAGGTGAAGGGCGAGCGTCGCGACTTGCTGCCGGTTGGCGCCGAAGCGTTGTCGATCTGCGCGCCGATTTACGAAGAGCACCCGGGTTGGAAGGACAGCACCGCGGGCGTGAAGACCTTCGATGAGCTGCCCAAGAACGCGCAGTCGTATCTGCGTCGTCTCGAAGTGCTGGTGGGCGCGCCCATCTCCATCATCTCGACCGGCCCCGACCGGCTCGAGACCATCGTGTTGAAGCATCCCTTCGACTGATCCTTCGTGCGAGCGCTGGCCACGTCGGCCAGCGCTCAATCTCTGTCAGTAAAGACTCGCGCGCGTAGCCGATTTACGCGCGTTTTTGCGTGCGCGCGTCAATCGGAACTCCCGATGTCATGAGGAATTGTTTCGGCACCCGCGATCAATTCTTTGCTTCAGGAGAAGACGATGGCTTACAGCAATTACCGAAGTGACTGGGGTCGCGATCGCAACGAGCGTTCGCGCTCCCGTGATTGGGACGAAGACGATTCACGCCGCGCGCGTGAGTCCATGGAGCGCGACTACTACGGCAGCGATATGGGCGGACGCGGTGGCTATGGCGGGCGTGGCGAGCAGGAAGAGGGTTCACGTTACAACCGGGGTTATGGACAGGGCGATTACGACCAGGAGTTTGGCCAGCGAGAATCCGGGCAAGGCACGCGTTACGGCCAGAGCGGACGTTACAGCGAGAGCGGCTACGGACGCGGTCGTGAATATTTAGGCGGCGGTCGTAGCCAC
This sequence comes from Steroidobacter agaridevorans, assembly GCF_009932555.1. Lineage (GTDB taxonomy): Bacteria > Pseudomonadota > Gammaproteobacteria > Steroidobacterales > Steroidobacteraceae > Steroidobacter > Steroidobacter agaridevorans. Next base: position 296,297 of record NZ_BLJO01000009.1, on the reverse strand, counting down.
TACGGCAATGAGACGGGTGGTTGGCAAGGTCGCGAGGATGAGCAATGGCGCAATCGCGACACACACGGCCAATACGATCGCGAAGCCAACTATGGCGGCTTCAGCAGCAGCGGCACCGGTAACTATCGCGGCTACGGCGGCAGCGGCGGCAGCTATCAAGGCGGTCAAGGCCGTTGGGGCGAAGCCGGCACTCAATACAGCCAGGGCGGCGGTGGCGGCAGTCAGGGCGATTACAACTATCGCGGCTATGAGCGCAGCCGATATGGCCAAGGCGGTTTCCAGGGCCAGGGCGGCTATCAAAGTCGAAGCGTTTACGAAGGGCAGCGCGGTCAGGGCAATCGTGGCCGCTCCGGCCAGGAAGGTTACGGTCAGAACGAAGGCTACCGGCAGCGTTATGGCCAGGGCGCGGGACAACGTTACGGTGAGTCGATGCGCAGCTACGGGTCCGGACGCCCGAGCGGCGGTCGCGCGTATGGCGAGTACAGCGGCACTCCGAGCGGCTACTTCGGCGATGAGTACAGCAGCCAGGGCGAGGGCATGGACCAGTACGGCTCGCAAGGTTCCCAGGGCCGTCAGTGGGGCCAGCAGGAATACGGCGCGCATCGTGGTCGCGGCCCGCGCGGCTACAAACGTTCTGACGATCGCATCCGCGAAGAAGTCTGCGATTGCCTGACCGATGACGATCGTCTGGATGCGAGCAACATCGAGGTCGCCGTCAAGGATGGCGAGGTGACGTTGAGCGGCTCCACGACCTCGCGTTCAGACAAACGTTGGGCCGAGACGCTGGCCGAACGCATTTCCGGCGTGAAGGAAGTGCAGAACAGTATCCGCGTGCAGGAACAGCAGCGCAGCCAGGCCGGTACGCAATCGGCGCAAGGCGCCAGCGGCAGCACTACTGCCGGCACCACGGGCACCACCACCCGCGGCGGTGACAAAGGCAGGGAATCGAACGTTCAGCATTGATACTGAGGGTCGGGGCGCCGCCGGCGCTCCGACCCGTCTGGTTGCCAAGGATCAGCTCATGAACACAATCGGCGAGACGCCGGGCGAGCATCCGGTCACCGACATGAAGCGATGCATCGAGGACTGCCTGCGATGCTCTCGGGTTTGTTTCACGATGGCCATGAACCATTGCCTGGAGCAGGGCGGTCCGCATGTCGAGCCGGCGCACTTCCGCTTGATGACCATCTGTTCGGATCTATGTCGGGTGACGGCCGACGCCATGCTCGCCAACTTCGTTCTGCACGCAGAACTGTGCCGCGCCTGTTCCCGCGTCTGCGAGGAATGCGCCGCCAGCTGTCGCGACCTGGATGGGATGGAGGAGTGCGTCGACGCTTGCGAACACTGCTCGAAGAGCTGTGCAGCCATGTCGCGACACTGAAGCTTGACGGGCGCAAAACTCAGCAAAAACCTTAGGCCCGAAGCGTCGACTCGTTCACGTTGAGGTACTTAGCTGCACCCTAAAGTGCGTCCCTGGCACTTTGAGGTTATGTAAGCCAAGCATGAGCGAATCGTCCACTTCGGGCATGCCCGCCGCGGCTGCGAAGCGCGGTGGCGTCTTCTATCTCTACAAGCATCTTTGGGAACAGTCGCACGGCCGGCGTGCCCACCTGATGGGCGCGGTGGTGCTGTTGTTGACGGCTCAATGCGTGCTGCTCAGCGTGCCGTATTTCGCCGGCCGCGCCATCAATGTCCTGCAAGCAAGTGGGGCGTCCGGCATCGGCCAGGCCGGTGTGTGGCTCGCGCTGGTCGTCGTCGCGACCGCGCTCAGCTGGGTGTTCCATGGCCCGGGCCGCTTGCTCGAGCGCAATGTCGCGCTGGAGATTCGCCGTCGCATTTCCGGCGGGTTGTTGCAGCGACTGCTGTCGTTGCCGCTGTCCTGGCATGAAACGAATCATTCCGGCGTCACCGCGCATCGCCTCCAGCAGAGCAGCTCGGCGCTGTCGTCGTTCACCCAAAGTCAGTTCATCTATCTGAGCAGCGCGGTCCGGCTGGTCGGGCCGATCGTCGCATTGTGGCTGTTGCAGCCGTACGTCGGATTGAGCGCCATCGTCGGCTTCGTGCTCATCTGCGTGTCGGTCATCGGATTCGATCGCGCGATGATTCGTCTCGCGCATCGTGAGAACGACGCTGAGCGTCGCTACTCCGCGGCCTTGCTCGATGCGTTGGGCAATATCACCAGTGTGTTCGCGCTACGCCAGGCGCGGGCTATCACCGATCTGATCCAGCGCCGTCTGGAGGCCATCTTCGCGCCGATGCGTCGTTCCATCGTGTTGAACGAGGCGAAGTGGTGCACCGTCGATATTTGCAGCAAGGTGCTGAGTTGCAGCCTGGTCGCGCTGTTTGCCTGGCTAGCCGTGCGGCACACGGACGCGAGCGTCGGTCAGAAGACGCTCATGCTCGGCAGCCTGTACATGGTGTGGGAATACGCGTCGCAGGCCGCGGGCGTGATCTCCACGTTCGCTTCCAACTTCCAGAACTTTGCGCGCCAGCATGCCGACTACGGCAGCGCCGATACGATCCGCGAGGCGCCCGTCAAAGCCGGTGACACGCTCGATCCCGAGGTATTGCGGCCCTCGTCGCCGGACTCGGAGTACTACATGGTCCGCGATCTGGTGTTCAGCCATCCCGGTGCTCGCACCGAGCGGCCGACGCTCAACGGCGTGTCGCTCTCGCTGCAGCAGGGACGTCGTTACGCACTGATCGGCGGCAGCGGCTCGGGCAAGAGCACATTGCTTCGTGTGCTGGCGGGATTGTACGAGGCGGATCGCGTTGCTATCGATCGTCGCAACGGTCCGGCGCTCGTCGCGCCGTCGGCCGCGGCTCAAATGTTCCGAGCGAATGTGACCTTGGTGCCGCAGGATGCCGAAGTGCTCGAAGGCACGCTGGCGGAGAACCTGGCGCTTTGCGCAACGCATGCCGGCGCGCCGGCAGACGCGCAGTATTCAGAGGCGATGAACACCGCGTGCGTCAGCGACTTCATCCCGGCCGATGCGAATGGCTTGAACACCGCAGTCGTCGAGCGTGGTGCGAACTGGTCCGGCGGTCAGCGCGCGCGTATCGCGCTTGCTCGCGGTGTTCTGGCGGCAGCCGATAGCAATCTGGTGTTGTTCGATGAGCCGACCGCGGCCCTGGATTCCAGGACCGAGGCGCGGGTCTATGACAATATCTTCGCGGCCCTGCCGAACTCGTGCATCGTGTCGTCGATCCATCGCCTGCATCTGCTCGATCGCTTCGATGAAGTGATCGTGATGCACGAGGGACGCGTCGTCGCGCAAGGCCCCGCGGCGTTGCTCGCGGCGACTTCGCCTGACTTCCGTCAGTTGCTGGCGATGTATCGTCAGGAAGATCGCGCGGCTCAGTCGCAGGACGATTCAGCGGCGGCTTGATCCATCGGGCTTGGTTTTCAACCAGGCTCGCAACACTTCGGCCACGCTCCAGGCCTGCGCCATGCAGCCGCCTGGAGCGTAGGGCTCTTCGGCATCGAAGATCTCGCTGATGCTGCCGACACCGGCGTCGTAAAGGTGTCCGGGGAACGATTCCAACAACGCTCGCGCGCCGGCCGGGTCCGGATACACCCGCAGATAAGCATCGATGTAGTGGCCGATCAGCCATGGCCACACGGTTCCCTGGTGATACGCCGCGTCTCGCTCGCGCAGGTTGCCGCGATAGTGGGATTTGTAATCCGGATGATCCGAGCTCAGCGTCCGCAGCCCGTAAGCGGTCAGCAGCTTGTCACGGGCGACGTCGACCACCTGTTTCCAATGACGCTGGTACAAGACGGGATGTTGCAGCGAGAGGGCGAAGACCTGGTTGGGGCGAATGGCGTCGTCGTTGCCGTTCGGGCCATCGACCACGTCGTAGAGGCAGCCGCGCCGCTCGTTCCAATAGCGCTGATTGAACGAATCGCGCACTTGAGCGGCGAGGTTCTGGTATTGCTCGTGCGGCTGACGCAGTTCGCTGGCCCAATGCGCCATCAGTTGCAGAGCGTTGTGCCACAGCGCTTGAATCTCGACCGGCTTGCCGCGCCGGGGCGTGACGACCCAGCCTTCGACCTTCGCGTCCATCCACGTCAATTGCAGGCCCTCGGCGGCGGCCGAGATCAAGCCGTCCTTCGGGTCGACATGGATGTTGAAATGCGTGCCGTCGAGATGATGCTGGACGATGGACTGAAGCACTGGAAACAAATTCCTCACCAGGGCTCGATCCGCCGTTGCCTCGACGTAGCGCGAGATTGCGTGGAAGTACCAAAGTGTCGCATCGACCGTGTGATACAGCGCCTGCCGCTCGCCCTCGGGAAACAGATTCGGCAGCAGGCCATCCTTCACATAGTGCGAGAACGTGCTGAGAATGGCGCCCGCTTCCCGATAGCGCCCGGTGCACAGAGTGAGGCCGTCGAGGCTGATCATGGTGTCGCGACCCCAGTCGCCGAACCAGTGATAACCCGCGTAGACGCTGCGCAGCTCGCCGCCGGCGGCCTGCGCGAGCACGCTTTCCTCCAGGCGACTGCCTGGAAGGACGATGAATTGATCCGCCGCCATCGCCAGCTGTTCGGCGACGGGGTCGCTTCTGAGCGCCGGGGCGAGACTCAGCAGATGATGCAGGCGCTGACGTTCGGCATCGAAGACCGCCGGCGCGTCGAAGTCCAGCTGCTCCCAGTTGTGCACCGACGCGACGAACACCGCCGGATGACCGGGCCGGACGCGCGCCAGCAGATAACCCGGACTGAATGCGCTCTCATATTCCGGATCGCCGCGATCGCGCTCGATGCGATACACGAAGTTGGTTTCGTCGCGCTCCTCGGTGACGAACGCCGTCGGGCCGGGACTCAAACCGAAGCGCAACACGATATCGGAATCGATGTGACGGACCTCGTGCCGGCCGCGACGCACTTCGAGCATGAAGGAGCCCGGCTCGGCGTGCGGCGATTCGTCGTGGCGGCGAAAAGAAACAAACGGCCGGACCTGCAGCTCGAGCGCTTCGCCATGCAACAGCCGGTACTGCACGCACACCGTGTTCTGGTTGTGGACCATGGTGACGGACTTTTCGAACACCACGCCTTCGTGCTCGAAGGTCCAGACGGCGATGCGATGGTCCAGCCGGAATTCCTTCAGGAACAGGTGCAATTCGCCTTCGAAGCGCTCCGACTCGTACTCCGCGCCGCCCAGGTGCATCTCCCGATCGTTGATCATGACCCACTCGTCGCAGCGGGAGATGAGGATGTGCCGGCCCTTCGGCGAGGCCAGATTGGGAACGAACAGGCCGTGATATTTCCGCGCCGGAATGCCGGCCAGCGTGCCGGAGGCGTAGCCGCCCAGGCCGTTCGTGACCAGCCACTCGCGGCTGCGCAGGAATGAAGGATCGCTGTCGCGGTTCCAGCTCAACAGGATCTGCCGATCGCGAATCATGCAGGCACCTCGGGGTTTGTGATGCGCGGTGCTGCCACCAACAGCACGGCGCATTGCGTCTGAATTCGCCAGGCGCCCCGTCCGTGATCGGCGACTGGCTCGAATGCGCCCAGGCCTCCGTACTCGGGCGCTTCACTGTTCCACAGCGTCTGCCAGCCGCAGCCGCGCGGTGGCGCGAGCAGCGGCTCGGCGATCGACCCGGCTCCCAGTTCGTCACCCAGATTCACGATCAACAAACGATCGCCATGGTTGGCATCGGACCAGCGCAACGCCAGGCTGCGTTCGCTCAGCGTGGCGCCGTCGATGCCGACCCGATCCTGGCGTGAGATCACGGGATCTCGAGCGCGAAGCCGCAACAGATCGCGATGCATGCTCAGCAGATGTCGATGGCGGGAGCATTCGGTCCAGTCGAGCTTGGAGTCTAGAAAAGTCCGCTCGGCGCCGGGATCCGGAATCAACGCCTGCAGCCTCGCATCCGCGTAAGCACGAAACTGGCTGACGAATTTGCGACGGCCGGCATGCACCTGCTGCGAAAGTTTTTCAGCGTGGTCCGCAAAAAAAGTAAATGTGGTCGATGCGCCGAACTCCTGTCCCATAAACAACAGCGGCGTCTGCGGAGCCAGCAGCGTCAGCGCCGCCAAGGCCCGATAGCTCGCCGGGGCCGAGTTCGAATGAATGCGCACCCCGCTGGCGGTGTTTCCAACCTGGTCGTGATTCTGCAGAAAGATCACGCAGGCGGCGGCCTCGCGGTCGCGCAGGGGCGAGCCCCGGTTTTGTTTCTGCCACTCGTACCACTGTCCTTGATACAGAAATCCCCGGCGTACACACGACAGCAATTCCTGCGCGCGTCCGGTGTAGTCGTGGAAGTAGCCGTCGCGAGCGCCGGTCAAAGCTACACGCGCGGTGTGGTGAAAGTCGTCGTTCCACATGGCGTCCATGCCGAAGCCGCCGGCTTTCACGGGCAGCAGGTGCTCGCTGCACTGGGGCTCGTTCTCTGCGATGAACACGATGCTGCGAGGCTGCGCGACGGCGCGGGCGCGCGTCGTCAGCTCCGCCAGCAGGTGAGTCTTGCTCGAATCGAAAATCGATTGGGTGGCGTCGAGCCGGAAACCGTCGAGATGAAATTCGCGGATCCAATAGCACGCATTGCCGATCAGGAACTCACGCGCGCCGGCGTTGTGGTCTTCGTCGGTATTGAATGGGTCGCCCCAATCGGTGCGATAGCGCTTGCTGAAATAATACGGGCTGAAGCAGCCCAGATAATTCCCATCCGGCCCTAGGTGGTTGTAGACCACGTCGAGAATGACCGCCAGCTCCAGCGCATGCGCGCGATCGACGAATCGCTTGAACGCTTCGTGATCGCCGTACACATGATAGGGCGCGTAAATCTGCACACCGTCATAGCCCCAGTTCCAACGTCCGGGACATTCCGCGACCGGCATGATTTCCAGCACGGTGACGCCGAGGTCGCGCAGGTATTCGAGTTTCGTCGCGGCGGCATCGAACGTTCCTTCGGGCGTGAACGTGCCGATGTGCAGCTCGTAAATGACCTGGCGTGCGATGCCGATGCCCCGCCATTTCGCGTCGGTCCAGGCGAATGCACTGGGGTCGACGAGCAGCGATGGGCCGTGCACGCCCTGAGGTTGAAATCGAGAGCAGGGATCGGGCCACGGGCCGGCATCGTCGACGAGATATTTATAGAGCTGGGCGGACGTGCGCGTGGCACCGGCAAAATAACCACCGTCCTCGCGCGTCAGAGCAAACGGCTCGTGCTCGGCGTGTTCGAACACCACGCCGACGCGAGCTGCTTCGGGCGCCCAAACCCGAAAGCGGGCGACGCCTTCTGTAGAGACTGCGCCCAGCAGTTCGGGATGCGGCGAAAGACGTACCATCGGAGCGAGACGACAGCAGTGCGGTGAGCACCTGAAGTCAAGCTCCGGGCCACAACTATGGTTCCGTCACTCGCCTATTGCGCGGCCGCATCTAACCGGCGACTTGCATGGACCCGTCGCCTCGCGCAGCCCACGCCGAAAATCCCGGCACAAAAAAGCGCCAGCGTGGTGGGCTCCGGCACGGGCATGAACGTGTAAGTGGTCTTGACGTGCTGGAAGTAGTGCCGGCCGTCCTCGAGGATGGACTCGTTGAAGATGAATTCGGCAATGCCCTGACCCGTGAGACTTGGGAATGCCACTTCACAGGGCGTTTGCCACTGGATAGTCACGGCACACAAAGAACCCGAAAATTCAAAGGACGAGTGATACACCGTCTGTCCGCGCGTCAGCACCCCGCCTGCCGCCGTAGTGTTGAGCCGCGTATAGACCGGGCCGAGGCCATCCCTCCAATGCACGGGCTGATCCTCAACGTATCCGGTAAACCGTTCATCCGTGGATCTGCCGTGATTGCCGCTGAACGTGTCACCTTCGTATCTTGGCCAGAAGATGGTAGTGCCTTCATCTGCCATGCCGTAGAGAGAGAGCCCGAGAACTTCGAAGTCGAAGCTGAAACGACCGGTGTACGGATTCAGCACCTCGATCTTGCCGGTGGTGATGACAGTGGCGTTCACCGTCGGTGCGAGGGCGAGCGCGATGAGGACTGCGAATGCTTTCGCAAGAATCTTGTGCATGGACATTGCTCCCTGTTGTCGACTTGCTGTCACGCTTTGGAAGGTCGGCCACAGCAGTGCAAAATCAGCGCCAGCGGGTGAGGATTTTTCCGGCATCAGTCGGGTAGCGACGTCAGCGCGAGCATCCGAGCAGTGCTTGGATGCGACCTGTAAAGGATCCCGGCTGACAATTAGATCGGAATCACGTCGATCCGATCTGAAGAAACATCACGTCGACCGATGCGGTACTATTGCTGCCTTCGTGTTTATTCTTCTTATTAGTGAGTGATGGTGCCCAGGAGAGGACTCGAACCTCCACGGATTGCTCCACTGATACCTGAAACCAGCGCGTCTACCAGTTCCGCCACCTGGGCAAGGAAGGGAACGCGGGGCATGCCCCGCAAGAGGCGCGCAATGTACCGATGACCTTTAGGGCTGTCAATGACAAGCCCCTGTTTTTCCCCCTGTGAATTCCTATGAAGCTAAGAAAAAAAACTCGTAAACCCAAAAAGACCTCCAAGCGCCCGGCCGCGCGGACCGGTGCGCCCGCCCGGCCCCGCGTTTCCCGCGACCAGCCGGCCATTCCCCAGGTGCTGCAGGCCGCCGGCCGGCCCCTGGATTTCGATGAACTCGCCCAGCGCGCTCAGCGCAATGGCGCCTCCGCCCGTAAACGGCTGACCAAGGAGCTGGAGGAGCTGCTGCAGTCGGGCGCCATCATCCGCAACCGGCGCGATGAGTACTGCTTGCGCGAGCGGCTCGCGCTCACCGTCGGCACGGTCAGCGCCCACAAGGACGGCCACGGGTTCCTGATGCCGGACGACCGGTCGGCGCCGATCTATCTCGCGCCACGCCAGATGCAGGAGGCCATGCACGGCGATCGTGCGGCCGTGCGCATCAGCGGCACCGATCATCGCGGCCGGCCCGAAGGCGCCATCGTCGAAGTGCTCGAGCGCAATACTCGCGAGATCGTCGGGCGGCTATACGACGAGTCCGGCATCTGTTTCGTCGTGCCGGACAATCCGCGCATCGGGCACAAAATCCTGGTGCCTCGGCAGCATCTGGGTCAGGCCCGACCGGGCCAGGTCGTGTTGGTGAAGCTGGTCGAACAGCCGTCGAAGACGGCGCAGCCGCTCGGGCACATCACCCGTGTGCTCGGCGAGCATGCGGCGCCGGGCATGGAAACCGACATCGCCATCCATTCGCACGGCTTGCCGTTCGAGTTTCCCGGTGAAGTGATCGCCGAAGCCGAAGCGTTCGGCAACTCGGTGTCGGCGGCGGCCAAGCGCGGGCGCGAGGATCTGCGCGAGCTGCCATTGGTGACGATCGACGGTGAAGACGCACGCGATTTCGACGATGCGGTTTACTGCGAGCCGTTGCGCGGCGGCAGTTTTCGATTGCTGGTGGCGATCGCCGATGTCGCCAGCTACGTCGAGCCGAATAGAGCGCTCGATCGGGAGGCGCAGCTGCGAGGCACCTCGGTTTATTTTCCGAATCGGGTCCTGCCGATGCTGCCCGAGGCGCTTTCGAACGGGTTGTGCTCGCTCAATCCGAACGTCGACCGGCTCTGCATGGTCTGCGAGATGCGCGTCAGCGCGGACGGCAAGGTGACCCGTGCGCAATTCTTCGAAGGATTGATGCGCTCGGCGGCGCGCCTGACTTACACCAAAGTGGCGGCGTATCTGACCAATCCAGCCGCGGTCCACGAGCCTGAAGTGACGGCGCTGGGCGAGCAGCTGCAAAGCCTCTATGGCGTATTCAAAGCGCTGCATCGGCAACGCCTGCAGCGCGGCGCGCTCGATTTCGATGCGCCGGAATTGAAAGTGAAGTTCGATGCGCAGGGGCGCATCGCGACCTTCGTGGAGTCCACGCGCAACGACGCTCATCGCTTGATCGAAGAGTGCATGATCGCCGCCAACGTGCAGGCGGCGCGTTTCCTGAAAAAGCATCGCATCCCCACACTGTATCGGGTGCACGGCAAACCCGAGGAGGATCGGCTGGAACAGCTGCGTTCGTTCCTGCAAGGCTTCAATATTCAGTTGCCCACGGATCGCGAGCTGGAGCCGCACGATCTGAGCGAGGTGTTGGCGCGGTCCGTCGGTCACGAAGAGGCGCATCTGATCCAGACCGTCGTGATCCGCTCCATGCCGCAAGCGGTGTATCAACCCGAGAACATCGGTCACTTCGGCCTGGCGTTATCCGAGTACGCGCACTTCACTTCGCCGATCCGGCGTTATCCGGACTTGATGGTCCATCGTGGCATCCGTCACATCCTGCGCGGCGGCAACGCCGAGACGTTCCCATGGACCACGGGCATGGTGTCGACGTTGGGGCAGTCGTGCTCGCACACCGAGCGGCGCGCCGACGAAGCAACACGCGACGCGATGTCCTGGCTCAAGTGCGAATTCATGCGTGACAAGATCGGCGAGGAGTTCGACACCCTGGTGACTGGCGTGGTCGACTTCGGCTTGTTCGTGCAGATCAAGGGAATGCAGATCGATGGGCTCGTGCACGTCAGTGCGCTCGGCGCCGATTACTTCTCGCGCGACAAGACGGGCTATCGCATGGTCGGCGCGCGCAGCGGACGGATTTTCCGTCTGGGCGATCATTTGCGCGTGCGCTTGATCAATGTGGTCATCGATGAACGTAAAATCGACTTCGAGCTGGCCGAGGCGGGCGGCGGTCAACGCATGGTGCGTGGACCGTGGCAGCGTCGACGCAACCAGCACCGAGGAAGACGATGAGTGAATCGACGACCATTTTCGGGCTGCATGCGGTGCGCACCTTGTTGCAGCAGCGGCCCGAACGCGCCGCGCTGCTGATCCTGCAAAAGGGCAGGGACGATGCGCGGATTGCCGAGGTATTGAAGCTGGCCCAGGCGAAGGGCATCAAGATCGAGATGCGCGACGGCAAAGAGCTGGATCGAATCGCCGGCGACGAGCGTCATCAGGGCGCGTGCTTGCAGATCCGCAGCGTGGGCGTGCTGGGCGAAGGCGCGCTCGACGACTTGCTCGATTCACTCACGGCGCCGCCGCTGCTGCTGGTGCTGGATGGCGTGCAGGATCCTCACAATCTCGGCGCTTGCTTGCGTACCGCCGACGCCGCTGGCGTTGCGGCGGTAATCGTGCCGAAGGATCGCGCGGCTGGCTTGTCGGCCACGGTGCGCAAAGTAGCATCAGGCGCGGCGGAAACCGTGCCGCTGATTCAGGTGACGAATCTCGCGCGCACGTTGCGCTGGCTGAAGGAACGAGAGATCTGGATTGTCGGCACCGACGATCAGGCGCCGCATTCGCTCTATGCGAGCAAGCTCACCGGTCCGCTTGCGGTGGTGTTGGGAGCGGAGGGCACGGGCTTACGTCGCCTGACGCGAGAGAACTGCGACGCGCTGGTCAGCATTCCGATGCGTGGCGTCGTGGAAAGCTTGAACGTTTCCGTTGCGACCGGCGTGCTGCTGTACGAGGCTGTTCGCCAACGCCAGTAAGGATCAGCTGCTCGTGCCGGTCTTGCGTGGCTTCACGTACAGGCGGCTCATGGTCGCCAATGGATCGAACTTGCCCGGGTTCTTGGCTCGCATCATTTCCGCGAACGCTTCCGGCTCCATCGCCGGACTGCAGAAAAAGCCTTGATATTGATCGCAGCCGAGCGAGCGCAGGAATTGCAGCTGCTGCTCGGTTTCGACACCTTCGGCGATCACTTTCAATCTCAGGCTGTGCGCCAGGGAGATGATCGCCTGCACGATGGCCGCGTCTTCGGGATTGGCAACCACGTCCTTGATGAAGGTGCGGTCGATCTTGAGCTTGTCGAGCGGGAAGCGGCGCAGGTAGTTCAGGCTCGAATAGCCGGTGCCGAAGTCGTCGATGGAAATGTGCACGCCCAGGCGGCTGAGCTGTTCGAGAATCTCCGCGGACGCGGCGGCGTTATGCATGACCGCGCTCTCGGTCAGCTCGATCTCCAGATAGGTCGGTTCGAGGTTGGCGTTTTCCAGCGCCGACTTCACGATGCTGACCAGATTTTTCTGTCGGAACTGAGTCGCCGACATGTTGATGGCGACGCGCACCGGCGCCATGCCATTGACCTCCCACTGACGCGCCTGCCGGCAGGCTTCACGCAGCACCCATTCGCCAATCTGCAGAATGAGGCCAGTCTCTTCCGCGAGCGGAATGAAATCGCCCGGCGGCACCAGGCCGCGCTCCGGATGGCGCCAGCGAATCAACGCTTCGGTGCTGCTGATGCGACCGGACGTCACGTCCACTTTCGGCTGGTAATGCAGCTCGAACTCGCCATTGCCGAGCGCGCGACGCAGGCCGTTCTCCAGTTCCAGGCGTTGCTGCGCGAAGGCATTCATCGAGGACGTGAAGAACGAATACGTGTTGCCGCCGACTTTCTTCGAGTGATACATCGCCGCGTCGGCCGCGACGATCAGTTCCTCGGCGCGTGCGCCATCGCTTGGATAGACGCTGATGCCGATGCTGGGCGCGGTGTGAATATCGACCGACAGAATGTGGAACGGCTTGGCGAAGCAGGCGAGCAGGCGCTGCGCCAGTTGCTCCACATCGGATTGACCGGTGACTTCATCGGCAATGAGCACGAACTCATCGCCGCCGGTGCGCGCCAGCGTGTCGCTCTTGCGGAGCGTGCCGCGCAGGCGATTGGCCACTTCTTTCAACAGCTCGTCGCCGCCGTGATGACCGAGCGAGTCGTTGATCATCTTGAAGCGGTCGAGATCGATGACCAGCACGGCGACGCGCCCTTCGCGGCGCTCGGCATACGAGATGGCCTGGGTCAAACGGTCATCGAGCAACAGGCGGTTGGGCAATTCGGTGAGCGAGTCATGCGTCGCCAGATGGCGCAGGCGCGCATTCGCATCTTCCAGCGCCACTGCATGCTGACGCGAGCGCGATTCCAGGTGCGCGTCGTACATCAGCAGAATCATCGTGATCAGCAACACGCTCAGCGCGAAACCACCGATGAGCAATGCCAGCCAGCCGTTGCTGGTGCTGGTCGCGCCGATGCAGTAAGAGCCGGGCGCGAATTGCGAGGCGAACATGCCGGTGTAATGCATGCCACAGATGGCCGCGCCCATCACCAGCGCGGCAGCCGAACGTTGCAGGAAGATGCGCCACGAGGCGCCGCCTCGCAGACGGAAGAACAGCCACAGCGCGGCGAACGAGGCCACGATGGCGATGACGACCGACAGGATCAGCAGCTTCGGTTCGTAAGTAATGAATGGCACGATGCGGATCGCGCCCATGCCCGAGTAGTGCATGGCTGCGATGCCCAGGCCCATGAGCACCGCGGCGCCGGCCAGGCGCCCGAGGCTGCTTCGTTTCTGGCTCGCGATGCTGAGCGCGAAGCCGGAGACCAGAATCGCGACGACCAGCGATGCCAGCGTCTTGGGGATGTCATAAGAGAGCGGAATGGGCAGCGTGAACGCGAGCATGCCGATGAAGTGCATCGACCAGATGCCGACGCCCATGGCGAGCGCGCCGCCGGCGAGCCACATGCGCACATACTGGCGGCGGGCCGTTGCCACGCGCGACGCGAGGTTCAGAGCGGTATAGGACACGCAGACGGCTATCGCGAACGACAGCGCCACGAGCCACAGGTTGTATGAGCCGTTCACTATGTAAAGTCCTAAGGCCGATTAGGCTGTGCAACTCCAGTAGCACGGCCGCGGTCATCCCGCGGGAGCGAGGGGGCGGGAACACCGCCGCTGGCTGTAACGGCCGCTGCCGATTTGTCTTGACGCGGTCCAGCAAGAAATCAGCCTGGCCCCGGCCGTCCCGCTTAGGGAAAACCCTACTAAGATTTGTTAAGGGAGACCCCGGTCACACCGCCGGTCTCGACTCCGGCGTCGGGGGCGATCCATTGCTTTGGCGGGACGGGTCCGCTAGTATCCGCGGCCCTGTTGCGCCCGGGCTCGCCCGGCGCACGGGTTTTCTTTCAACTCCTTGCCGCACTTGGCTTCTCGATCCAGGCGGCATATCCACAAGGAGCAGCAATGCGACACTACGAGATCGTTTTTCTGGTGCACCCTGACCAGAGTGAACAGGTTCCGGCCATGCTGGAGCGCTACAAGAGCATGATCGCGGCCGGCAACGGCACCGTGCATCGCCTGGAAGACTGGGGCCGTCGGCAACTCACGTTCCCGATCGCCAAGGTCCACAAAGCCCACTACGTGCTGATGAACATCGAGGTCGACGGCAAGACGCTGGCCGAGCTCACCGGCGCGTTCCGCTTCAGCGATGCGGTCCTCCGCCACCTGGTCATCAAGATGGACAAGGCCGTCACCGAAGCCTCGCCGATGGCGAAGGGCGACGAGGAGCGCGACGAGCGCTTCGCGCGTGACGACGAGGAAGAAGGCGCTTCCGCGGCGAGTTAATCGTCTTTGGCCTGATCTCCATCGAATCACTCTTAGAGGTTCACCATGTCCCGCTTTTTCCGCCGTCGCAAGTTCTGCCGCTTCACCGCCGAAGGCATCGAACAGATCGATTACAAGGATCTCGGCATCCTGAAGAGCTACATCACCGAGACCGGCAAGATCGTGCCGAGCCGCATCACCGGCACCAAATCGCACTATCAGCGTCAGCTGGCGGTTGCCGTGAAGCGCGCTCGTTATCTGGCTCTGCTGCCGTACACCGACCAGCACTGAAAAACTTCGGGTCCCACGCCCCGCGCCCTATGAAACAATGGCGCGGGGCAGATACATGCACCGTGCAATTGCTGTCTGGCTAACAGGGCATCCGTGGCGCGCCGCCTTCGCGAGCGCCATGAGTGGAGCGCTTTCCCCGAGTCTGCCGCTGCCCTTTCTGATCGTTGCCGCGGCCATTGCTGTACTGGTGGCGTTGCGCTTCGATATGCGCTACGCGTTCGGCATGGCGTTCATCGCCGGCGCAACCGCCAGCTGGGTGGTGGCGTCGGTATCGACGATACCGCCGGGCTGGCTGGCTTTGCTGGTGCTGGGCGGCGCCATGCTGTTTTTCGGCCCGGTGCTGCTGGCCTGGCTGCTGCGGACCACGGGCTCGCTGAACCTGGTGTTCCAGGTCACGCTGCTGAGCCTGGCGGTGCTGCTGATGGTGGTGTTCGCCGTGCTGCCCGATCCGGTCGGCATGTGGCGCGAGCAGATCGAGCTGCAATTGGGCGCGATGGCGCGGGCCGGGTTCAGGTTCGAAGGCGATCGCGATGTGATCATTGCCACCTGGGCGCGCACCATGTGGGGCAGCGTGGCGGCGCTCTTGCTGGGCGTGGTGTTCGGCGCGGTGTTGCTGGGCCGGTGGTGGCAGTCGCTGCTGGACAGCCCAGGTTCGTTTGGTGTCGAGTACCGGCAGTTGCGGCTCGGGCTCGCGCTGGGAATCGCGACCACTGTGCTGTTCCTTACCGCGTTCGTGACGGGCTCGGCCCTGACGGTTTCGCTGGCGTCGGTGGCGTTCTTCGCGCTGGCGTTCCAGGGGTTGGCGGCCGCACATCGCAGCAAGGCGGTCGGTCGGATGGATCGCAACTGGCTGGTCGCGATCTATGTATTGCTGATCGTGCTGCCGGTGACCTCGATCGTGGTGTTGATGCTCGCGATCTGGGGCTTTTTGGACAATTGGCTGCGTCCTCGGACGCAGAGCGCTTAACAGGCCTCTTTTAATTGAGGATAGGCTGATGGAAATCATTCTGATGCAGAAGGTTGCCAACCTCGGCAACATCGGTGACAAGGTCAAGGTGAAGGCCGGCTACGGCCGCAACTACCTGCTGCCGCAGGGCAAGGCCACGCTGGCCACGCCGGAAAACGTCGCCAAGTTCGAAGCCCGTCGCGCCGAGTTCGAGAAGGTCGCGAAGGAAGAGCTGGCCAGCGCCCAGTCGCGCGCCGCGAAGCTCGAAGGCTTCAAGCTGTCGCTCACGGCCAAGGCCGGCGGCGAAGGCAAGCTGTTCGGCTCGGTGGGCAACAGCGACATCGTCGAGGCGCTCAAGAAGGCCGGCCACGCGGTCGAGCGCGCCGAAGTGCGCATGCCGAACGGCCCGATCCGTCAGGCTGGCGAGCACGTCGTGCAGCTCCACCTGCACACCGACGTCAACGTCGACCTGCCGGTCGTGATCATCGGCGAAGAATAACCCTCGGCTCGCCACCGTGGCCGAAGCCGAAGGCAAGTTCTCGTTCGCGGGTGCGCGTCGCGCCCGCGATAGAGACACAGCGGTGGATGACATCCGGGTCCCGCCTCACAACATCGAGGCGGAGCAGGCCGTGCTCGGCGGCCTGATGCTGGACAACCGCGTCTGGGACAACATCGCGGACCGCATCGTCGCCGACGATTTCTATCGTCGCGATCATCAGATCATTTTCGAGGCCATCGCCGAGCGCGGCGCCAACGGCGAGCCTTCCGACGCCGTCACTCTGTCCGAATGGCTGGAGCGCAAAGGCCTGCTGTCCGAGGTCGGCGGCCTGCCTTACCTCGCGCAACTGGTTCGTGACACCCCCAGCGCCGCGAACGTTCGAGCCTATGCCGATGCAGTCCGCGAACGCTCGACACTTCGCCAACTGATCTCTGTCGGCGGTGAAATCGCCAATGGCGCCTACGACCCACAAGGTCGCGCGTCCGCGGAGATCCTGGACGAAGCCGAGCGCCGCGTGTTCGAAATCGCCGAGAGCCGCAACAAGACCGGCTCGGGCTTCGTGCCGCTGCGAAACGAAGTCGGCAAGATCATCGATCTGATCGACACGCTGTCGCAGAACCCCGGCGCCATCACCGGCCTGTCCACCGGCTTCAAGAAGCTCGATGAGATGACCGCCGGCCTGCAGAAGGGCGACCTCATCATCGTCGCCGCCCGTCCCTCGATGGGCAAGACCACGTTCAGTCTGAACATGGCGGAAAACGCCGCCTTCGGCCCGAAGCAGGCCAAGGTGGGCGTGTTCAGTATGGAAATGGGCCGCGAGCAGCTGGCGTTTCGTATGGTCTCCTCGCTGGGCCGCGTCGATCAGACCAAGCTGCGCACCGGGCAGCTGGACGACGACGACTGGTCGCGGGTGCAGATGGCCATCTCGATGATGAAATCATCGAACATCTTTATCGACGACACGCCCGCCCTGTCTCCTACCGAAGTGCGCGCGCGTGCGCGGCGCTTGAAGCGCGAGCATGGGCTGGATCTGATCGTGGTCGACTACTTGCAGCTGATGCAGGTGCCGGGCAACAAGGAAAACCGCACCGCCGAGATCTCCGAGATCTCGCGCTCGCTGAAGGCGCTGGCGAAAGAGCTGTCGGTGCCGGTGATCGCGCTGTCGCAGCTGAATCGCGCTGTGGAACAGCGTACGGATAAGCGGCCGGTGAGCTCGGACTTGCGTGAATCGGGCGCTATCGAGCAGGACGCGGACATCATCATGATGATCTACCGCGAAGAAGTTTATAACCCCGAGACGCCGCGCAAGGGCATCGCCGACATCATTATCACCAAGCAGCGTAACGGTCCGACTGGCGATATCGAGCTGACGTTCCTCGGCAAATTCACCAAGTTCGAGAATTACGCTCCCGAGGCCGCGTTCGGCGACGGACCTTTCTGAGTGAGCTTCCCGGTTGCGACCATCGATGCGGCGGCACTGCGCAGTAATCTGGCAGTGGTGCGGCGGATGGCGCCTCGCTCGCGCGTCATTGCTGTCGTCAAAGCCAATGGCTACGGCCATGGAATGATTCGCGTCGCCCGCGCGCTCGCGGATGCCGATGGTTTAGGTGTGGCTCGTCTCGCCGATGCCGTTGCGCTTCGAGAAGCCGGCGTAACTCAGCGCATCCTGTTGCTTGAAGGCGTGTTCGGCGTCGAGCAGTTCGCCCTTGCGGCCAAAGAACAATGTGAGATCGTCGTTCACTCTCCCGAACAGCTCGATGCGTTGGAGCAGTTCGCCGGGTCGCATCGCTTCATCGTCTGGTTGAAGCTCAACAGCGGCATGAACCGGCTGGGCTTTCGCGTCGAAGATTTCGCAGCCGCTCACGCTCGTCTGCAGCGCTGCTCTTCCGTGAGCCAGATTCGAGTGATGACTCACTTGTCTTCCTCGGAAGAACGCGGTCATGTCACCGCGACTCAACTGAAAGTTTTCGACGATCTGGTCGCGCCGCTCGGGCTCGAGCGCAGCGTCGCCAATTCGGCTGCGGTGATCGGTTGGCCGGAGGCGCATCAGGATTGGGTGCGGCCGGGCTTGATGCTCTATGGCATGTCGCCGATGCCGAACCAGACTGCCGCCGAGTTCGGCCTGCGGCCGGCGATGACGCTGTCGACTCAGCTCATCGGTGTTCAGAACGTCGGTGTCGGCGAGCCGGTTGGGTACAACGGCATCTGGCGCGCACAGCGCCCGTCACGCATTGGCATTGCCGCCATCGGCTACGGCGACGGCTTTCCACGTGGCACGCGTAATGGCGCGCCCGTGCTGGTCGGTGGCAAGGAGGCAACGATTGCCGGTCGGGTCTCGATGGATATGATTTCGATCGATATCACGGATCTGCCGCAAGCGAAGGCTGGCGACGAAGTGGTTGTTTGGGGGGAGGGGCTGCCGGCGGAGCGGCTTGTGCCTTACGCGGACACGACTTGTTATGAATTGGTGTGCCGTGTGACTTCGCGCGTGCCGCTGCTGTGGAAGGGGGCTTGAGCCTTTCCTTCGGAAAGTCTCCGCCCCAAGAAAAAACTCAAAAATAAAAAATAGTTTTTCTTTTCCAGAATAGATCTGCGGCGCTCAGCGTGCAGTATCGGCAGATCGCAGAAGCTTGCATCAACGT
This sequence comes from Steroidobacter agaridevorans, assembly GCF_009932555.1. Taxonomy (GTDB): domain Bacteria; phylum Pseudomonadota; class Gammaproteobacteria; order Steroidobacterales; family Steroidobacteraceae; genus Steroidobacter; species Steroidobacter agaridevorans. The sequence goes on along the minus strand of NZ_BLJO01000009.1, from coordinate 277,551 downwards.
GCAGCGTTAGTGCACGCAATGGCTTGCATCCGGCGTACGGTATTCTCTGCTCGCAAAGGCTTGCATCAGCGGCGCTTCGCGCGCTGATCGTTCGCTCAGTGTGAGAAGTCGTTCGAGTAGCGGCGTCCTCTCCGAAGGAGAGGACAAATCACCGTTGCGGCGTGGTGAGCGGGGACGCTCAGCCTTCGAAGAAGCCCATCTTCACGCCGGCCAACAAAATCACATCGTTATCGGCCAGCTTGCGGGCCTGCTCACCGATGGCGGAGCCGTTCACTGACGGATAGTCGCCAGGCTTGCCGCTGTCGACGTGGACGATGAAATAGCCGTCGGCGCGACGGGTGATCGCGGCGACTTGCACGCCGGGGCGGCCCAGCGTGGTCAGGGCTTTGTTCAATTCGAGCTCGCGGCCGGCGAAGGCGCCGCTCAGCACTTGCAGCTTTGCCTTCGGCAAAGCGATGCCGGGGTGCTCGCCCGTGGCGCTCGTGTTGCCCGCGGGCGGCATGGGGCGAGTCATCGGCGGAGCGGAAGTTGAAACGGGCGTCGGGGCCGCAGCAGCCTTCGGCGCGGGCGCCGGCGGAGGAGGCGACACGGTCGCGGCTTTCTTCGCGGCGATGGCGGCCACGGCGGAGCCCGGAGTGATCACCATCGTCTTTTCGAACTCATCCGGCTCGGTGTCCGAGCTCTGCGTGTCGACGAAGCGCAGCTGATGATGACCGACCGTCACGACGTCGCCATGCTGAAGCGCATGCTTCTTGATCAGCTTGCCGTTGACGTAAGTGCCGTTGGTGCTGTTCAGATCTTCCAGGAACGAGTCGTTGAGAATGTTGATCACCAGCGAGTGGTGACCGCTCACGGCCGGGTTGTCGATGCGGATGTCGTTATCGGGGAGTCGGCCGACGGTATACCGCTCCTTGTTCATGTTGTATTCGGCCATCACCTGACCGTCCAGGCTAAGGATCAACCGTGCCATTTTGCTCGTCCCCGAGTAGTGCCGTTCAGCGACCAGTGTGACTAGCCGAACCAGCGCAAGATTCTGTCAACTACCCCTGTCCGCGCTGCGAACGAGTCCACAACTTGCGCAAGGATGATCGACACATTGTCTCGACCGCCATTGTCGTTCGACAATTGAATCAATTGCTTAGCAACCGTTTCAAGGCTAGCACTAAAGGTGCTCATAGTTAAGTGAATGTCATCGTCCTCGACCATGTCGGACAGGCCGTCGGAGCACAGACAGAAGAAGTCGCCCTTATCCACAGGCTGTTCATGGACCTCGACATCGACGGTGGGCTCCACGCCGAGCGCCCGGGTCACGTAATTCTTGTTGGTGGCCCGCTGGGCCTCGGCCTGGGAATAGAAGCCGCGGTCGACCAGCTCCTGAAGCAGCGAGTGGTCCATGGTCATCTGCTCGAGCCGGTTGGCTCGCAGCCGGTACAGGCGCGAGTCGCCGACGTGGGCAATGGCCACGCGGTTGTCGAAGAACAGGCAGGCGACGATGGTGGTGCCCATGCCCTCGCATTGGGGCTGGGTCTTCGCCGTCTGATAGATGATCTTGTTGGCGCGCGCGATCGCATCTCGTAGCACGATGCTCGGACGGGCCATGCCGGTTTCCGGATCGGAGGACGACATGTCCTGGTGCTCGACCGCTTCCTTCACCAGGCTCATCACCGTCTTCACGGCAATGCCGCTGGCTACCTCGCCGGCGTTGTAGCCGCCCATGCCGTCGGCGAGCACGAACAGACCGATGTCGGCGTCGACACCGATGGTGTCCTCGTTGTGCTCACGCACGCGACCGACGTCGCTCAACCCTACGGAGCGGATCTTGCCACGCACCACCTAGTTGACCCTCCCTGTCCGCAGCGTTTGGGTCACGGTAGCAACCACTCGTGTTCGGCCCGTGCCGCGCTCTTCTCCGGCGGACCGGCGACAGCGCGCAAGGCCATGGCCAATTCGGCGCAAGTCACATAACGATCGTCGGCCGACTTGGACAGCGCGCGGTCGATGATGGCTTCGACCTCCGGCGGCAAATCGGGGCGGATCGTGCGGATCGGAGTGTGCGGCTCGGTGGCGATCTTCTGCATCAAGCGCGGCATCGAGTCGGCGCGGAACGGCAGTTGGCCGCACAGCAGCTGATAGAGGCTCACGCCCAGCGCGAATTGATCGGAGCGACCGTCGAGCGTGCGCCCTTCGAGTTGTTCCGGTGACATGAATGACGGTGTGCCCAGGACGATTCCGGTTTTGGTTCGGCTTGTATCGGTCAGGCGCGCAATTCCGAAGTCCGTGATCTTCAGTTCATCCGTCTCGGGATTGAACATTATATTAGCTGGTTTGATGTCGCGATGAACGACGTTCTGCCGGTGCGCATAGTGCAGAGCCTCGGCCACGCGGGCGACGAGCAGCATCACGGTTTTCGGCGGCAGCAGCTGCTTCACGTCGGTGTGGGTGCTCAGATGGTGGCCGCGCAGGTACTCCATGGCGATGTATGCAAGGCCATTGTCTTCGCCCGCATCGTAAACGGTGACGATGGCCGGATGGTTCAGCCGGCCTGCCATCTCCGCCTCGCGGAAGAAGCGCGCGCGGGCTTCGGCCAGATCGTCTTCCTCGAACTCCTCGGCCAGCGGAATCGCCTTGATCGCCACCACGCGATTGATCTTCGGATCGCGGCCCAGGTAGACGATGCCCATGGCGCCTTTGCCGAGCTCGCGTTCGATTTCGTAACGGCCGAGGGTGCGCTTGGAGGACGGGCGTCCCGCCGCGGGAATGTCGAGCAGGTCCGGCACGGTCTCTTCGTGGTCCTTCAGATCGATCGCGGGCTGTCGCGGCCGGATGGGCCGCGGCGGCTCGCGTTTGACGGGGGGCACGGGCGTCGCCGTCTCATGTGCCATCGATTCGCGGGATTCGCGCGCCATCGATGCGCGCGTTGCCGGTTCTCGAGTCAACGGCTCTTCGCGCACGCGTGCGCGACGGACCTTCAGCTCGCGGTAATTGGGATCGCGCGTCGCGATATAGGTGTACACCGCCGATGCTTTGGCAAGTTGCGCGCGCCGCTCGAAGTCCATGCCCAGGTTGTAGAGCAGTTCCATGGTCGGTGCATCCAGCGCACAGCGCTGATAGGTCTCGAACGCGAGATCGAGCTGGCCTTGCTTGTGGAACGTCTGTCCGAGCGAGCGCAGATTTGCACCGGGATCGCGCGCACCGTCGCCCGCTCTGATGTTGGCGCGACGGATCAACTCCCCGACCAGATACAAACCATACCCCGCGGCCAGCGCCAGGCAAGGAAGCATCAAGTGCAGCCACACCCGCGACGACCGCAGCAGGACGACCTCGGAGCCGACCAGCAGCACCATGAATAGCAGCGTGGTCATTCCGCCGATCGCGGCGCCGGCGGCTGGCAGCATGAAAGCCGAGAACAGCAGCACGAGCACGACGACGCCCCACTCGATCACGGGCGCGTAGGCCGGGCGTGAATATGTCTGCGCGGCCAACGAGCTCGACACGGCGCTGGCAATGGCAACTACCGGCGGCGTGGATTTGCTCACGGGCGTCGCGACGGAGTCATCGGCACTGTCATTGTTCATCAGCCCGATCAGCACGACCTTGTCGCGCAACTGGCCCTTCGGCACGCCGCCCGATAACACCTGCCAGTAGGGATATTGCTGAAATGCCTGCACGCCGCTCGGCGGGAAGTAACGTGGACGACTGTGCTGAGTGGAATCCAGCGGGGTCCGGCGAGTTCCCATGGTCAGCACATTGTTGGAATGAAAGATCAGTTCATTGGGCGAAACGCCCAGGGCGCGACCGGTGATGACAGCGGAGAGCGACGGCACCAGGCTGGCGCCAACGCGAACCGCGGCAAGACTGGTGCGCACGACGCCATCTGCGTCCGCCGGCAGATAGGTGTGGCCGATGCCGCTGGCCTCGGCCAGAAACACCGGCGCCGGCACCATCGTGACGTCGGCGCGGGCGGCGCTGTTCAACACCGAGGGATCGCTGGCCGGCGAGAAGCGCGCGGGAATCTCATCGCTGCCGGTGGCGGCTTCGTTGAGGCGGATGTGCATCGGCAGGATCACATTGCCGTGAGATGCCATGGATCGGGCGAGATGCGCGTTGGGATCGCGCCCCGCGGCCGACTCGCCGAGCAGCTTGCGCAGCTGGCGGGCCTGTTCGGAATTGCCGAGGTTGCTGGACTCGAGTAGCGCGAGCGCAGCACGAACTTTTTCACGCTCGCTGGTGCGACCGGCGGTGTCGAATGGAACGGTGAATGCGACGACGCGCGCGCCTTCCGCTTTCAGCTTGTCGATCAAGCTGGCGTGCACATCGCGCGGCCACGGCCATTCGCCGAGCTGGGCCAGGCTGGCGTCGTCGATGGCAACGATCGCGACCTCGCGCGACGGCTTGGCCTCGACGGAAGTCATCATGCCGTCGTAGACATCCAGCTCCAACGGCAGCGAGGCGGGCGAGTAAACCCAATGGCCCACGGCAACCGCCAGGGCTGCAGCCAGCCCGCCGGGAAGCCAGGAGAATCGCGCCAGTTTTGCCGCCACGAGTGATGTCACCCCTAAATTGCGGCGCGAGTATAGCGAAGGACGATAGGTTAAATTGCCGGCGGCGTCACACCGCGGTGGGCTCCTGGCCCCACAAACGGCATGAGGCAAACTCTTCGCTGCGGTGCTGCCGATCAGTTCACATCCATAACGTCTTGGGGCGCTCCGGCGCCCCTGCAGGAACCATGGCCAAAACCAAGGAAATCTTTGTCTGCGAGCAGTGTGGCAACGAGAGTCTGCAGTGGCAGGGCCTGTGCCCCTCCTGCGGCGCGGCCGACACGCTCAAACGGATGAGTATTAGCCGTACCTCACGCACCGGCGCGGATCGTCGGCCGTTGGCGGCCGGCACTGAACGGCCGCGGCGACTGGCCGAGGTGTCCGAAACGAGCGAGCCGCGCATCGCGACTGGTTTGCAGGAGCTCGACCGCGTGCTCGGCGGCGGCCTGGTCCTGGGTTCGGTGACGCTGCTCGGCGGCGATCCTGGCATCGGTAAGTCAACGGTGCTGCTCCAGGCGGGCGATGCGCTCAGTCGCGCGACTCCGACGCTCTATGTCACCGGCGAAGAATCGTTGCAGCAGGTGAGCTTGCGCGCGCGCCGTCTCGAAGTCGTCAGCGATACGTTGCAACTGCTGGCGGAGACGAATGTCGAGACCATCCTCGGGCATGCGCAACAGTCGGGCGCGCGCGTGCTGGTCATCGATTCCATCCAAACCATGTTCGTCAACGACGTGGATTCCTCGCCAGGCTCGGCCTCGCAAGTGCGCGAGGCGGCTGCCGCGCTGGTGCGCTTTGCCAAGTCATCGGGCGTGTCGGTGCTGATCATCGGTCACGTCACCAAGGAAGGTGTGATCGCCGGTCCGCGCATTCTCGAGCACATGGTCGACACGGTGCTTTATTTCGAGAGCGACGCGGGCAGTCGCTTCCGTTTGGTGCGCGCTGTGAAGAATCGCTTCGGCGCCGCCAACGAAGTGGGCGTGTTCGCGATGACCGAGCAGGGATTGCGAGAAGTGAAGAATCCATCGGCGATCTTCCTGTCACAGCATCCGCAACCTGTCGCAGGCAGCGCGGTGATGGTGGCGCGCGAAGGCAGCCGTCCGATGTTGATCGAGGTGCAGTCGCTCACCGATGAAGCGCAAGGGATGAATCCGCGCCGCGTCGCCGTGGGATTGGAAGCGAATCGTCTCGCGCTGTTGCTGGCGGTTTTGCATCGACACGGCGGCGTCTCCACCGCTGGGCGTGACGTGTTTCTAAATGTTGTCGGCGGCGTGCGGATTTCAGAGACCGCGGCAGACCTGCCGGCCGTTCTCGCGTCTGTATCGAGCGTGCGTGATCGGCCGCTCGCGCCGCGACTGGTTTGCTTTGGCGAGCTGGGATTGGCGGGCGAGGTGAGGCCGGTACCCTACGGCGAGGAGCGCCTGCGCGAAGCCGCGAAACACGGTTTCGAACGCGCCATCGTGCCGGAAGCGAACAAGCCGCGCCGTGAGATCGAAGGATTGGAAGTGATCGGCGTGGAACGGCTCGACGAAGCGTTACGCAACGCCTTTTGATTGTTCGAGCTGCACGCCGATCGGCCGGATGCGCGCGGTCTTCACGCTGTTGTCCGCCGTCTGGAGAATCTCCACCGACAGGTTGCCGAGCTTCAGCCCGGTGCCTGGCTGCGGAATCGTCTCCAGGAATTCGAGGATCAAGCCGTTCAAGGTGCGCGGGCCATCGGTGGGCAGCTCCCAGCCGAGCGTCTTGTTCAGCACGCGGATGCTGATGGCGCCGTTGATGACGAAACTGCCGTCGGCATCCCGATGGATGTCCTGATGTAGCGCGCCCGGCGCGCTGGTGAAGTCGCCGACGACTTCTTCGAGAATGTCCTCGAGTGTCACCAGGCCGCGGATGTCGCCGTATTCGTCGACGACCAGCGCGATACGCCTGCGATCGCGCTGAAAGTTCAGCAGCTGCACGCTGAGCGTCGTGCCCTCGGGCACGAAGTAGCCTTCTCGCTCGCGCGCCAGTTGTAACAATCGTTCGCGCGTCAGGTCGGCGCGTGCCAGCGCGTGCGCGACCTTCTTCATGTGCAGCATGCCGATGATGTTGTCGAGGTTGTTCTCGCACACCGGCAGGCGCGTGTGAGGGGTCGAGCGCAGCGTGTCGATGATGGAGTCCCAGTCGTCGCTGATGTCGATATAAGAGATCTCGCTGCGCGGGATCATGATGTCGTCGACCTTCATGGCGTCGAGGTCGAGCAACTTGTCGGTGAGACGGCGGCGGGGATTATCGGGCGGCCACGGCGTTTGTTCCGTGCGACGGCGCGGTTTGGCCCGGGGCCGGCGCGTCAAAGCGCGGCCCAAGAAGAAGCCGATGGCTGCGGCCACGAGGATCGCAAGCACCAACGTGCTCATCCAACCGATCGCATGCAGACTCAAATCCGTTCCTCAACCCCAGTGCCGGCCCAGAATGGTCTCGAGCACGATTTTGGAACCGAAATACGCCAGACCCAGCAGCGCGAAGCCGCTCAAAGTCCAGTTCCTCGCGACTCGACCCCGCCAGCCGAAACGCCAGCGACCGAACAACAGCACCGCGAATACGACCCACGCGAGGCACGACAGCACCGTCTTGTGGATGAGATGCTGCGCGAACAGGTCGCGCACGAAAATGAAACCACTGAACAGCGCGAGCGTCAGCACCGCGAAACCGGCGCCGAGCGCCTGGAACGTGGCGGACTCGAGCGCTTCCATCGACGGCAGGATCGTGAGCATGCCGAGCGGCCGCCGGCTGCGCAGCCGGCGATCGAGCAATGCCAATGCCACGGCGAGTGCGACGGCGATGGTGAGAAGCGCATAAGCCAACGTCGAGAGCACGATGTGCGCGGCGATCTCCCAACTCTGCTGTTCGAGCGCGTAACCCGCGTTGCCTTCCACGGTAGTCGCAGCGACGACGCCTGCGACGGCCATGAGGATCGAGCTGATGCCCGCGAAGCGGGGGCGCGCCCAGGTGAGCACGAGTGCGATCAGGCCGGTGGGCCAGCCGATGAGGGAAGCCGTTTCGGTGACGGTGAACGCCAGTTCGGGCTTGGCGAACACGCTTTGCCAGAGCAGGGCGGCGTGCAGCGCGACCGCGATGGCCCCCAGTCCCAAGCCGGCGATCCGACGGCCGTGCGCAGCCTTCTCATCGGCGCGATACACGCTCGAGGCAAGCCATGCGGCGCATGCCAGATAGCAGGCGAGAACGACGATGGACAACACTGAGGTGGGGGACTCAGATAAGGATGACGGCCTAGGATAGCGGATCGCTGTAAACTGGGCGTAATCAAACTCGCCCGCTCAGTACACACCAAATGTTTGACAAGCTGACTGAACGCCTGCAAGGCGTTATGGAGAGCCTGCGCGGTCGCGGGCGTCTCACCGAGGAGAACATCGCCGACACGCTGCGCCAGGTCCGTATGGCGCTGCTGGAGGCGGACGTCGCGCTTCCGGTCGTGAAGGGCTTCGTCGACACCATCCGCGCCAAGGTCGTCGGTCAGGAGTTCGACAAGAGCCTGACGCCGGGCCAGATGCTGGTAAAGCTCATCCACGACGAGCTGATCGCGCTGATGGGCGCGGGTGTCCGGCCGCTGAACCTGCGCGCGCAGCCGCCCGTGGTCATTCTGCTGGCCGGCCTGCAGGGCGCGGGTAAAACCACCTCAGCCGGCAAGCTCGCCAAGTGGCTGAAGGAGAACGAGCGCAAGAAGGTGCTGCTCGCCAGTACCGACGTTTACCGCCCCGCGGCCATCCTGCAGCTGGAGCGGCTCGCGGCCCAGCTGGACGTCGCGTTCTTCCCGTCCGATCCGAAGAAGCCCGCGGTGACGCTGGCGAAGGAAGCGCTGACCGAGGCCAAGCAGGCGCTCTATGACGTCCTGATCGTCGACACCGCCGGCCGTCTGCACGTCGACGACGAAATGATGGTGGAGATCAAGGACATCGCAGGCGCCGTTTCGCCCACGGAAACGCTGTTCGTGGTCGACAGCATGGCCGGTCAGGACGCGGTGAACGCGGCCAAGGCGTTCGGCGCGGCGCTGACGTTGACGGGTGTCGTGCTCACGAAAACCGATGGCGATGCGCGGGGTGGCGCGGCCTTGTCGGTGCGGCAGATCACGGGCGCGCCCATCCTTTTCATGGGCACGGGCGAGAAAACCGATGCTTTGGAGCCGTTCCACGCCGAGCGCGTGGCCTCGCGCATCCTGGGCATGGGCGACGTGTTGTCGCTGGTCGAAAAGGTCAGCCAGAGCGTCGATCGCGAGCAGGCCGAGAAGCTGGCCCGCAAGCTGAAGAAGGGCAAGGACTTCGACCTGGAGGACCTGCACGATCAGCTGCAGCAGGTCGAGAAAATGGGCGGCCTGAGCGCGCTCATGGACAAGCTGCCCGCGCAGCTGGCCGGCAAGGCGGCGCAGATGCCCCAGGGCAATGAAAAGGACATCAAGCGCCAGCTGGCCATGATCCGCTCCATGACCCCGGGCGAGCGCCGCTATCCCAAGACCATCGATGCCTCCCGCAAGCGCCGGATCGCGGCCGGCTCGGGGGTGCATGTCTCGGAGATCAACAAGCTCCTGAAGAACCACATGCAGATGCAGAAGATGATGAAGACGTTCTCCAAGGGCGGCGGCCTGCGCCGGCTGATGAGCGCCTTCGGCGGCGGCGGCGGCTTCCCCAGGCCTCACTAGCTTTTGCGGGCCCGAAGACCCACCCCCTGACCCCCTCCCGTGAACGGGAGGGGGAACTCAATTTTTGATTTTTTCCTTTGTGGGAGAGGCATTAGCCCGGCTCGCCGCAGGCGAGCCAAAGTCTCATAAAGATAATTCCCCTCCCATCGGGAGGGGGCAGGGGGTGGGCTCTTCAGGCTGGCAGGAAAGCCAAACCCGTTACCCTTCCACTAATGGCCTGTTTTCAGTATAGTTCGCGCCCTTTTCCGGGAGCCCCGTGCCCGGACGCCCGGCTTTACGTATTGATTTCGAGGCTTTAGCAGCATGGTCACGATCCGGCTCACCCGTCGTGGGGCGAAGAAGACGCCCTTCTATCACATCGTCGTCACCGACAGCCGTATGCGTCAGGGCGGCACGACCCTGGAACAGATCGGCTTTTTCAACCCGATTCCGACCGGCAAACAGCGCCGCCTGGAGCTGAAGCTGGACCGCGTCGACTACTGGGTCGGCAAGGGCGCGAAGCCGTCCGAGCGCGTGGCCGAGCTGGTCAAGACGCATCGTAAGCAGGCCGTCGCGGCCTGAATTGCAGTTTGAGCGCCGCCAATGAGCGACGCGCAGGCTGACGACCGCTGGGTGGTGCTGGGCAAGATCGGCAGCACTTTCGGCGTGCAGGGCTGGGTTCGGATTACTTCGTACACCGACCCGCCCGAGAACATTCTGGATTACGACCGCTGGCACCTGCATCGGGCCGGGCAGTGGGAAGCGGTCGAAGTCGAAGACGGGCGGATGACCGCCAAGGGCGTGCTGGCGAAGCTCGTCGGGATCGAGACTCCGGAAGAGGCTCGATTGCAGGTGGGCATCGAGATTGCCGTCCTGCGCAGCGAGCTGCCGCCGACGGCGCCCGGAGAGTTTTACTGGAGCGATCTGGAAGGACTGGAAGCTGTGACCCCGAGCGGTGAATCGCTGGGTCGGCTGGACCACTTCCGCAGTACGCCGGGTGGCGATATCGCGGTGGTCAAAGGCGCCAGGGAACACTGGATCCCGTTCGTGAAGGATCGGATCGTCAAGGTCGACCTGGATGCCGGACGCATCGTGTTCGACTGGGGTGTGGACTGGCTGGACGATTGAGGCCCATTGGGAAGTCGGAACTGGCGATGCGCATCGAAGTGGTGACGCTGTTTCCGGAGTTCGTGGCCGAAGCAGTTCGAGTGGGTGTTCTGGGCCGCGCCATCGAGCGCGGCACCGTGGCGGTGAACGCCACGACCCCGCGCGAGTTCGCGACCGACGTGCACAAGTCCGTCGACGACCGACCCTACGGGGGCGGGCCGGGCATGGTGATGACGATCGAGCCGGCGCGGACTTCGATACGAGCCGCGAAGGCGCGATTGCCGGCAGGCAGTCGCAGCGTCTATCTGGCCGCCGATGGAGCGCCGTTGACGCATGCGAAGGCGCAGGAGCTGGCGAAGTTGCCGGGCCTGCTGCTGCTGGCGGGGCGCTACGAAGGGGTCGACGAGCGGCTGATTCAGTCGGAGATCGACGAAAGCGTGTCCATCGGCGACTACGTGTTGTCGGGGGGCGAGCTGCCGGCGCTGGTGCTGATCGACGCCGTGGTCCGGCTGCTGCCGGGCGTGCTGGGCGATGAGGCCTCGGCGATCGAGGATTCGTTCGTCGCCGGGCTGCTCGACTGGCCGCACTACACGCGGCCAGAAGTGTTCGAAGGGCAGGCGGTGCCCGCGGTGCTGGTCGGTGGCAATCATGCCGCGATCCGCCGCTGGCGCGAGCAGCAAGCGCTCGGGCGCACCTGGCTGCGGCGGCCCGACTTGATCGAGAAACTGGCGCTGACGGCCGAGCAGCAGCGCTTATTGAAAGAATTTTTGGCGGAGCGAGACGCGTCTCCGCCGCCGGTTTGAATTTTGGATGGGTACGACCATGAACATCATCGAAAAGCTCGAGAGCGAAGCCACTGGCAAAGAAATTCCGGACTTCTCGCCCGGCGACACCGTCGTCGTGGAAGTGAAGGTGAAGGAAGGCGACCGCGAGCGCGTGCAGGCCTATGAAGGCGTCGTGATCGCCCGTCGCAACCGCGGCTTCAACTCGTCTTTCACCGTGCGCAAGATTTCGCACGGCGAAGGTGTCGAGCGCGTGTTCCAGACCTACAGCCCGTCGATCGGCGCCATCACCGTGAAGCGTCGCGGTAACGTGCGTCGCGCCAAGCTGTACTACCTGCGCGATCTGACCGGCAAGGCCGCGCGCATCGAAGAAAAGGTGTAATTCACACCTACGGATTGCTGGCCGGCGTTGGTTCAAAGCTACACGCCGGTCATCCCTCCCATCCCGGTTGGCCGCGCGCCTCAGCGCGGCTAACTGCTTCGTCTCCTTGGTGGTTAAACTGTGTCTTCCCAGCGGAGACACCATGCCCACCTCTCTCCACCGCCTGCTGTTCAGCTTGCTCGCGACCTGTTGCGCGACGGCTGCGTTCGCCAGTCCGGCGACCGACAAGGTGCTGCAGAACGTTCGTCTGCCCGCCGGCTTCCAGCTCGAGGTCTACGCCGACAATGTGCCGGCCGCGCGCTCCATGGCGCTGGGCGCGAAGGGCACTTTGTTCGTGGGTACGCGCGGCACCAATGTTTACGCCATCAGCGGCTCGCCAGGCACCGGACTCAAACCGGCGGTGCGGGTGATCGCGAACAAGTTGAACATGCCGAACGGCGTCGCCTTCCGAGATGGCGCGCTCTATGTCGCCGAGGTCCACCGCATCCTGCGCTATGACGACATCGAGTCGTCGCTGACCGGTGTGCCGGCGCCCAAAGTGGTGCGCGACGATCTGCCGACGGCCCGCCATCACGGCTGGAAATACATCGCGTTCGGTCCGGACGGGAAGTTGTATGTGCCGATCGGCGCGCCCTGCAATGTTTGTAACGAGCCGAACTTCGCCGTCATTACGCGCATGAATGCCGATGGCTCGGGCCATGAAGTGTTCGCTCGCGGCGTCCGCAACTCCGTCGGCTTCACCTGGCATCCGACCACCAAAGAGCTCTGGTTCACCGACAATGGCCGCGATTATCTCGGCGACGATTCGCCGCCCTGCGAGCTCAACGTCGCGCCGCGCGCCGGGCTCGACTTCGGCTTTCCTTACTGCCACGGCCGGGACACCAAGGATCCCGACTTCGGCAAGCTGGGCGACTGCTCCCGCATGACGCCGCCGGTGCGAACCCTGGGCGCGCACGTCGCGCCGCTGGGTGTGAAGTTCTATACGGGCACCGCGTTTCCCGAGAAGTATCGCAATCAGGTGTTGATCGCCGAACATGGCTCCTGGAACCGCAGCGCCAAGGCCGGCAAGAGCGGTTATCGCCTGACCCTGGTACGGCTCGACGGCGACCAGGCGATCAGTTATGAACCTTTCGCAACCGGCTTCACGCGCGATGACGACGTGCTCGGACGGCCGGTCGATCTGCTGGTGCTCGAGGATGGCTCGATGCTGATTTCCGACGATGCCGCCGGCGCCATCTACCGCCTGACTTACGCTACGACCTGATTTTTTTCCTTACTCGACATTTGGCGCCTGCTCCATGAAAGCGATTGCCTGGTTCCTGACCTTCATCTGGCGCGGTCTCGATGGCCTGCGCAAAGTGTTGCATCTCATCGTGCTGCTGGTGCTGTTCCTGGCGATCGGCGCGTTGATGTCGCCGCCCAATCCGATCGTTCCTCACAAGGCGGCGCTGGTGCTCTCGCCGCAGGGCGCGCTGGTCGAGCAGCTGGCGGGCGATCCGTTCGAGCGTGCGGTGGCGGAGGCGTACGGTCAGAGCCGTCCTGAAACATTGCTGCGCGATCTGGTCGATGTGGTCGACACCGCGGCGAAAGACAAGCGCATCGAGCTGATGGTGCTCGATCTGAGCGGCATGGCCGGTGGCGGCATCGCCAAGATGCAGGAGCTGGCGGCGGCGATCCAGCGCTTCCGGGCGGCGGGCAAGAAGGTGTTTGCGTTCGGTGAAAGTTTCGACCAGGCGCAGTACTACCTCGCCGCGCAGGCGGACGAGATTTATCTGGATCCGCACGGCCTGGTGCTCATCGAAGGCTTCGGCTACTACCGCACGTTCCTGAAAGGCGTGATCGACAAGCTGGCGGTCGACGTGAACGTGTTCCGCGCCGGCAAGTTCAAATCGTTCACCGATCAATTCAGCCGCAGCGACATGTCCGAGCAGGAAGAGCAGGAGAGCATGGCGTGGTTGAATGCGCTGTGGAAACAGTATCTGGCGGGCGTCGCCAAGGCGCGCGGGCTCGATGAAGCTGCGATTGCGGCTTACGCGAACGAGTACGCCGAAATCGCGAAGTCACATCGCGGCGATCTGGCGACCGCGGCGCTGGAACGGAATCTGGTCACCGAGCTGAAGTCGCGCCGGGAATTCGAGGATCAGATCAAGGCGCTGGTCGGCGAGGACAAGGACGAGCATACGTTCAACGGCATCATGAACTGGGACTACCTGGCCGCGGCCCGCTCCAGCGAGCCGCTGCTCGAAGGCGATCGCGTCGGCGTCGTGGTTGCGTCGGGCGAGATTCTCGACGGCGCGCAGCCGCCGGGCACGATTGGCTCCGATTCGACGTCACGTCTGCTGCGCGACGCGCTTTATGACGACACCATCAAAGCGGTGGTGCTGCGAATCGACAGCCCTGGCGGCAGCATGCTGGCATCGGAAGTCATCCGTCGCGAGATCGATGCACTACGCGACGCCGGCAAGCCGGTGATCGCGTCGATGAGCAGCACGGCGGCGTCGGGCGGTTATTACATCGCCATGGATGCGGATGAGATCTGGGCGAGCCCCGCGACGCTCACCGGCTCGATCGGCGTGTTCGCCGTGTTTCCGACCATCGAGCGCACGCTGGAGAAGTTCGGCGTGACCATCGACGGCGTGGGTACGACGCCGTTCGCCGGCTCGCTGCGCCTGGATCGCACGCTGAACGATGGCGCGAAGGAGATCCTGCAGAACTCCATCGATCACGCTTACAGCGTGTTCGTGAACAACGTGGCCACGGCGCGCGAGAAGTCCTTCCAGGATATCGATGAGGTCGCGCAGGGGCGTGTGTGGGCGGGCATCGACGCCGCTCAGCACGGACTGGTCGACAAGCTCGGCTCGTACAAAGACGCGTTGGATTCCGCGGCGGAAAAAGCGGGTTTGGGCAAGGACTACAAGGTCCATTACATCGAGCCGTCGATGGGCTGGCGCCAGGCGCTCGCCATGCGCTCGCAAGCGCTGGCCGCGCGGGTCACCCGAGCGCTGGTGCCGGAGCACGAATTGTTTTCCAACGCCCGCCGCATCCTGGCGCCGTTGGAAACGGAGTTGACGCGCCTGGCGCGGTTCAACGATCCGCAGAATGTTTATTACTATTGCATGTGCTCGGCGCCCTGAGTAAGCGTTTCTCCCCCTTCGGGGGAGAAACAAATGAATGCAGGAGTGTGCGGCGCCCTGAGATGGATGGCGTCGATAAAAACTGGCGGGCCGTCCTGGCCCGCCAGTGAGCTCGATCAGAACTTGAACGAGACCTGTCCGAACAGAACCCGACCGCGCGGATCGTAGTAGCGCGCGTCGTATCCGATCTGGAAATTGCTCGCCGTCAGCGACAGCGGCGGGTCTTCGTTGAACAGGTTCAGCGCACCGACCGTCAGTCGCACCCAATCGGTGATTTGCCAGCTCGATTGCCAGTCGAGCGTGAAGTAGTCGTCGACGTCCAGGCGAACGTCCGCGACCTCGCCGTTGAAATCGCCGTTGGCGTCGATGCCGTCCACCGTGGTCTCCACGTCCAGGTAGCTGCTCTTGTAGTTCATGGTGATCGTGTGTGAGAACGGTCCGTGATCCAGGGTGGTCAGCAGGCGTCCCACCCAACGGAAGGTCACCTCATCCAGCGGCGTCGAATAGTTGGCGATGTTCCGGTAGTAGGGGCCGTCCTTGGTCAATTGTTCCTTGTCGGTGATCATGTAGGTGGCCACCAGTTGCGTGCGCAACTTGCCAAACGGCAACTGCCAGCTGGCGTCGGCGTTCAAGTCGATGCCGCTGTAATACTCCTTGCCGGTATTGATGTTGGTCTGGTTGTAGGCGATGTAGGTCGTGCCGGTGCCGATATCCGTGAACGTGGTCCAGGCATCCGGATAGGTCGTCGGATTGGCGAACGCCTCCGTCTCCTCGATCTGACCGAAGGCGTCCTTGATCCCTACCCACCAATAGTCCAGGCCGACCGAGGCTTCGCGCGAGAACTCGAACACCATGCCCAGCATGGCTTGTTCCGACTCTTCGGGCGTCAGGTCCGGATTGCCGCCCGCGAAGACGTCATATTGCGTTTGTGGCGGCCGGCAGATCGCGCCCAGGCTCGAGGCGATGGCCGCCAGGTCCGGAGTGCAATCGTAGGGATTCGCCGTGACGCCGTAGTTCTGTAGCGAGGCGTTGAGTTGCGGCACGGTCGGCGCATGAAAGCCCGTCCCGTACGAACCGCGGATCATGAACTGCTGCGCCGGTGTGACGCGGAAGCTGACCTTGTAGTTGGTCGTCGAGCCCACGTCGCTGTAGTCGTCGTAACGACCCGCGCCCGACAGTTCCAGCCACTCCAGCGGTTGCACGTTGATCTCCGTGAACACGCCAGTTACGTTGCGGTCGGCGCCATACGGAATGGAAGCGGCGGCGTCGCCGAACCGTTGATCGCCAGTGCCGGGACCGCCGGCGGCGGGAGTGCCTGCGACTGGATCGTCCAGATTCGCTTGCGCGAACTGGCTGGGCTTCGATTGGAATTTTTCCCGGTAATGACTCAGGCCCGCCGCAAACATCACCGGTTTGCCGTTGGGCAGGTCGAACAAGTCAGTGGACGCCCGCAGCTCCGCTGTTTGCATGCGTGAAGTACCGCCGTCCCAATAGCCGCGGTAGTTGATGGCGTTGAGCGCGGCGAGGCCCGCTTCAGTCTGTTGTCCCGGCCCGACGAAAGGATCGATGGCTCCGCTCGCCAGCGCGGCATCGAACGCGAGGGCGCCGGGATAGCCGGCGATGTGACCTTTCACATCGCTTTCCGACTGCGTCAGCGCGAAGTCATAGTTCCAGCCCCTGAGATCGCCTTCGATGCCGATCGCGGCATGATAGAACCTGGCTTCATCGTCATTGATGCGCTGGCCCAGATCGAAGGTACGATACGGCGCGACGATGGGATCGATCACGCCGTCTCCATCCGCGTCCACCGGTCCGAATAGCGGGGTGCCCGCGTCGTCAACGACGCCCGCGAGATATTGGTTGTAGAGCGCCGAGCCCACGTCGACGCCCAGTTCGCCAGGCACTGGAGCGATCTTCGAGAGCGACTTGGCTTCGGACCACAGCGCATCGACGAACAGATTGTGCGCTTCGCCCAGTTTTATATTGAGCGACGCGTTGGCGTTCTTGCGCTCGCGCTCGGGATAGAGCTGGATGTTACGGACGTAGTCGTAGTAGCACGCGGCGCCGACCGGCGCCGAACCCTCCGGACAGCTGCCGCTGCTCAGATAGCCTAGGCTGACGGTCTCGCCGGCCAGGTTGCCCGTCGTTGCGACCGCATTCGCCGGAATGTTTCTTGGCGAGCCATTGAAGAAGGTCCACCGTTGGCCGCCGTAATCGAAATTCACGATGGCGGAGTCGGCGAAATCGCGGTCCGCGGAGTTGAGCTCTTCGCGCTTGTCGCCGGCGATCGCCACGAACAAGTTCCAACC
>NZ_BLJO01000009.1:178574-260602 GCF_009932555.1 Steroidobacter agaridevorans | reverse complement strand
ACTGTTTTCATAGTCGCCGATGCCGGCGCTGAGACTGACGCCACGCTCCTGCGCGCCGTCCTCGGGCGCGTAGTAGCGCGCCGACACGTCGCGATCCATCGTCTTGTCTTTGGTGATGAAGTTCACCACGCCCGCGACGGCGTCCGAGCCGTACAGCGCCGACGCACCGGACGTCAAAATCTCCACCCGCTGA
The DNA here is from genome assembly GCF_009932555.1 of Steroidobacter agaridevorans. Classification (GTDB taxonomy): domain Bacteria; phylum Pseudomonadota; class Gammaproteobacteria; order Steroidobacterales; family Steroidobacteraceae; genus Steroidobacter; species Steroidobacter agaridevorans. Next base: position 260,409 of record NZ_BLJO01000009.1, on the reverse strand, counting down.
ATTGCCGAGACCGGAATGCTGTTGAGGTCGACGGCGGCGGCGAAGCCGGTCAGCGTCTGCCCGCCGAACTGGGCCATGCGCCGGCCATTGAGCAGCACCAGCGTGCGGTTCTCGCCGATGTTATGGACCGAGACGCCCGAGAAGCCGAACGTCGCGGCGCCCACCGCATCGGACTCAACGGTCGCGCCCTGGATCGTCGGCAAGCGCTGCATGAGATCGACGACCGATGCGGCGCCGGTGCGCTGGATGGCCTGCGAGTCCAACACTTGCACTGGCAAGGATGCTTCCGCCTCCACGCGTCGGATGGCTGAACCGGTGACGATAACTTCTTCCAACGGCGCTCCGGCCGATGTTTGTTTCTGCTCCTGTGCCACGGCAAGCGATGTCACGAGGAGGATCGGGGTCGTACAGAGTGCGCGGCCTAAGGCGCGCCTCAAAGAGGTGCTGGTCATGGATGCTCTCCTGATGGATTGAAGAGGCCTCCACTGCTGTTGGGGATGGGCTTCCCTGGAAATGAAGCGAAAAGCGGCCGCGTTGCCCGGTCGACGCCGGGTCCGGAAACGAGCTGTTGCAGCTCTTGCGGCCAGGAGGCGGCATGATTGCGCGCCATTCACAATTTATGCGATTCAAATGTATCAGAACGACAACGCGCACGTCGAGCGCTGCTGGCGCAGCCAAGATGAAGCGGCTATAGAAGTGAAATTAAAAACTCGGCGCGCGCTGCAGGATCGTGGCTGTGCGGCAACAATGGCTGCGTTTGCCATGACGCACGAAGCCTCGCCGTACTGGAAATCAGCGCATGTGGCCGGGCAATGGCCGTCACCGATAAAAAATGTGGTTGCCGATCCGGGCAACCACTTTCTTCGAGCTCGCCCAGTAAGGATTCACGCTGGTGGCGTGATAGAACAAAGCGTCCGGCACCACCGGCTCGTAGTAGCCGTGATAAACCGTCGTCGCCACGTCCATGGCTTGTTTCCAAGCGGGGCTGCCTGACTCCAGGCGCAGCTTGAGCGCAGTCCACGAGAAGTGCGCGACCAGCTGGCGTCGCGATCGATCCCAGCGGGTGTCGTGCACGACCTCGCAGATCGTGTCGGGGAAGTACGGCGAGGCCAGCCGATTCATCGTGACTTCCGCGACCGCGTACTGACCCTTCAGCGTCTCGCCGCGCGCCTCGAAATAAATGTTCTCGGCGAGGCAGCGAATCTCGCGCGCTCGCAGCTTGCCTGCATCGATCTGCGAGCCGTCGTACGTCGAGCGCGCGGCGTAGGCAAAATAAACAATGAGGCCGACCGCGACGAACGGCAGGCTGAGAAACGCGAAGAACGGGGCGTCTCCCCGGTCCCGGAGCGCCCAATACATGGCCAGCCTGCGGCGTCGGAGTACGAACCAGCCCCGTACGTCGTAGTACAACGATCTCAGCATCGCTTCAGTCGTCGGACGTCACAACAGACCGTCGAGGCGCTCCAGATCGTTGATCATTCGCCAGCGTCCGCCTGCTTTTTCAACGCGCTGGCGCCAGGTATCGACGCGCGCGAGATACTCGCGAGGATCGTAGTTGTCCGAGCGCAGCTTGGTGACGTTGAGTGCAACGACTTCGAAGCCCTCCAGGTCGAGCGGTACATCGCGCACGTAGCCTTTCTCGAGATCTTCCTTCAGATCCGAGAAGATCAGGATGGCCTTGCGGCCGGAGTTCTTCTCGTTGAGGAACTCGATGCCCTGGAGCAGTCCGCCGGTGATGTCGGTGTAGCTCGCCGCCTGCGAGTGATCGACGAAGGTCTTGATGGCATCGGCGAAGGCGCGCTTCTGCACGTTGGCGCTGCTGGGCCGATCGTCGAAGGTGGCCTTGGCGATGATGTCCTTCTCGCTGAAGCTGCCGGTATCGATGCGGGCCACGGCAAAGGAGTCGGTCGGCTGCAGTTTCGAGAGCGTGTACAGAATGATGCTCTGAGCCTTCTTCAGCTCCTCGTTATACGTGCCCGATGTATCGAGCAGCAGATAGACGCCCGTGTTGCGTGGCGCGCTCGGCGTGCAGCCGCCGATCAGGAGCGCCGTCAGGGCCAGGATGAATGCCTTCATGTCTGCGCCTCCTGAACTGGGACGATTTCCCGTGCCCGTTCCTCGTCCGCCGCTTTCGCCCGAGCCTTTTCCAGCCACAGCGGTACGAACAGCGGCAGATCGTAGAGACGCTCCAGCAACTTGCCGATATGGTGGAAGGAGTTGCTCAGCACCCGGAGGAACAATGCCACGGCTCTGAGCAGGCCGATGCCGCACAGGCCCAGCACGGTTCGCGAGGAGTGCACGAACGTTTCGAACGGAATCGCCACGAAGGTCAGAGCGAACGGCAGAATGAAGCCCATGCCCATCTGCGCGGCCGTCGTGATCCACAAATATTCGTTCTGCAGACCGCCGCTATCTTCTCCGCGCAGCAGCGCGCCCGTTGCCAGTTCGTCCTGGAGCAGCACCTCGCGCATATAAGCAAGGCCGGCCTCGACGCTGGCCAGCAGCGTGAGCAGGCTGAAAGTGATCCAGATCATTCGCACGCGCATCTTGTCGGGCAGCGCGGCGATGACCGGGAACAAGCGCGTGATGCGCAGAGATTCCATCAGGAACAGGCCCATCGAGATCTCGACCATGATGATCACGAGTGCGGCAATGTCGGCGGTCCGGAACGAGCCGATGTAACTGGTGCCGCCGACCATCTCCGACATGGGGCGGGCGATCAGCGAGAAGTTGATCGCCGCGCCGCCGATCGCGATCAGCAGCACCAGTCCCGAGACGAAGAACTGCACCACCGATGAGGACGACAATGTCGAGACGGCGTGGTCGTGGCCGCGCACGATGTCCTGATAGTCCTGCATGTGCCGGTCGATGGCGGTGGCCCGGTTCAGCAGGCTCTCGACGGACGCCATGACGCGGTCGAGCGTTTCTTTGATGACGCGCCATTCCGGCATCATCTTGCGGAGCAGCCCGTGCCGCTCGGAGCTGGCTTCGCGATAGGAGTCCATCGCTTCCTTGTGAGCTTTGACCAGCGACTTGTGGATGTCTTCGAGGATGGCGGCTGCACCGTTCTTGCCTTCCATCTTCGACACTGCGTCGACCGCCCGCACCCAGCCCGGCGCTTCCGGCGGCACGTCGACGGCCGCCTGATGATCCTCCTCGATGCGCCGGATCGACTCGCTCAGCGCTCGATGCAGCGTCGGATAGTTGGAGAGATCCTTGCGCACGCTGTCGCTGATGCGCTCGAACTCGCGCTCGATGATCCGTTCCTTCGCCTCGCGTCCCGCCGCCAGCAGAACGTCTCGATTGCGTGTCGCGAGCCTCGCCTCGAGATGCGTCGTCGAATGCGATGCCAGCCGCAGGCCGCGGGCTATCGCGCTGGTCGCCGTACGGATGGCCTGGTGAGCCGTATCTCGCGCCAGAAAGAGTACGAAGACCGCCACGATGAATAAGATCAATATCGAAAGCGTGGGCCAGGGTGTGAACTCGAGAATCGCGCTGAAGGACATAGCTTTCCCCTTGCAATGGGCGTCCGGCGCGGCAAATCCTGAACGAGGATGCCGCAAGCTTTTGGGGATTCGGCTGAACGGGGCGGGCGGATGTGACCTGAATGAACAGGCGCGAGGATTCTTGACGCAGTTCTCAGCCCGGAAGAACTGCGCCGTTCAGGTTGTCGTTCAGGTTGTCTCCCAGTTCATCACCACCTTGCCCGACTGGCCGGCGCCCATGATTTCGAAGGCGCGCTGATATTCGGCGACCGGCAGGCGGTGGGTGATGATGGGTCGGATGTTCAGGCCGCTCTGGAGCATGGCTGCCATCTTGTACCAGGTCTCGAACATCTGACGGCCATAGATGCCCTTGATGGTGAGGCCCTTGAAGACCACCTCGTTCCAGTCGATGGCGACTTCGGTGGCGGGGATGCCGAGCATGGCGACGCTGCCGCCGTGATGTAACGTGCGCAGCATGCCGCGCAGGGCGGAGGCGTTGCCGGACATTTCCAGGCCGACATCGAAGCCTTCCTGCATACCGAGTTGTTTCATCGCGTCGTCGAGCGAGTCGCGCGTGACGTTCAATGCCAGTGTCGCGCCCATCTTGCGCGCCAGGTCCAGGCGATAGTCGTTCACGTCCGTGATCACGACGTTGCGCGCACCGATGAAACGAACGATTGCCGCCGCCATGATGCCGATCGGGCCGGCGCCCGTGATCAGAACATCCTCGCCGACGACATCGAATGCGAGCGCGGTGTGCACGGCATTGCCGAGTGGATCGAGAATGGAAGCGATCTCATCATCGATGGCGGCCGGCAGTTTGAACGCGTTGAAGGCCGGAATGACGACGTAGTCTGCGAACGAGCCCTGACGATTCACGCCAACGCCTTGCGTGTTACGGCACAGGTGCCGCCGGCCGGCGCGGCAGTTGCGACAGTAGCCGCAGGTGATGTGGCCTTCGCCGGAAACACGATCGCCCGGCTTGAAGCCCTGCACCTCGCTGCCGACCTCGACCACTTCGCCGCTGTACTCGTGGCCCACGGCCATCGGCACGGGAATGGTTTTCTGCGCCCACGCGTCCCAGTTGTAGATGTGCATGTCGGTGCCGCAGATCGCGGTCCGCCTGACGCGAATCATCACATCGTTGGGGCCGACCGTCGGCTTGGGAATGTCCTGCAGTTCAATGCCGACGGCAGCATGAGCTTTGACTAATGCGCGCATGAGTGTGTGCTTGTGTTGATCGATTGAACAAAGCAGCGTGGGCGCTGCAGATTATCGAATGACGCCGAGCTCTTTGCCTACTGCGGTGAATGCAGCCACGGCTTTGTCCAGTTGTTGGGTCGTGTGAGCCGCCGACATCTGTGTGCGGATGCGCGCCTTGCCGTGGGGGACCACAGGGAATGAGAAGCCGATGACATAAACACCGTGCTGGAGCAGCCGCTGCGCGAACTCGGCGGCAACTTTGGCGTCGCCGAGCATGACTGGAATGATGGGGTGCTCGCCCGGCACGAGATCGAAGCCGGCTGCAGTCATTTGTTTACGGAAGTGCGCGGCGTTGTCCCACAGGCGCGAGCGCAACTTATCGTCTGCTTCCAGCAGATCCAGCACCCGCAGGCTCGCCGCGGCGATGAAGGGCGGGATGCTGTTCGAGAACAAATAAGGCCGCGAGCGCTGGCGAAGCCACGCGACGATCTCTTTGCGGCCCGATGTATAGCCGCCGGCAGCGCCGCCGAGCGCCTTGCCGAGTGTACCGGTGATGATATCGACGCGATCCATCACGCCTCGCAGTTCATGCGTGCCCCGGCCGCGCTCGCCGACGAAGCCGACCGAATGCGAATCATCGACCATCACGAGCGCGTCGTAACGATCGGCCAGATCGCAGATCTCCTTCAAGCGTGCGATCACGCCATCCATCGAGAATACGCCGTCGGTGGCGATCAGGCGCACCCGGCAGTTCGCCGCTTCTTTCAGGCGCGTTTCCAGCTCGTCCAGATCGTTGTTGGCGTAACGAAAACGCTGCGCTTTGCATAGACGGATGCCGTCGATGATGCTGGCGTGATTCAGCGCGTCGCTGATCACCGCGTCCTGCTCATCGAGCAAGGTTTCGAACAAACCGCCGTTGGCGTCGAAGCAGGAGGAATAGAGAATCGTGTCGTCGGTGCCGAGAAACCGGCTCAATCGTTCTTCCAGATCCTTGTGGATCTGGTGCGTGCCGCAGATGAAACGCACCGAGGCCATGCCGTAACCGTAACGGTCGAGCGCCAGACGGGCCGCCTCGCGCACCGAAGCATGATTGGCCAACCCAAGGTAATTGTTGGCGCACAGGTTCAAGACTTCTTCGCCGCCGATCACCCGCACCGAGGAGCTTTGCGGCGAGCTCAGGACCCGCTCCGGTTTGAACAGTCCTTGCACGCGCAGTTGTTCCGTCTCTGCCGTCAATCGCTGAAGAAAGTCCTGCTTCACATCGACCTCACTGCCCGAGCCGCAGCGCCGGATTGTGCCACTGTGCGGATGACGGCTAGCAGGTCAGCTAGGTTCCACGCACTGGAGTACAGCTTTCTAGAAGACCGAGTACAGTTCTGAGCTGCAGGATTGTCGAGGCATATTGCAACTCTGCAATAAAAATTCTTATTCTCGGTATGTCTGCAGAGCGACCTTAGATTCCAAATAACGATTCGGACCGCACCGTGAGCGGTGCGAGGGGGATTCATGAAGGCGACAGGACGAGCGTGGCTGTCCATCGGCAGCCTGTTAGGCATTTCTGCGACGAGTCCGGTACTGGCCCAGGGAGCGGCCGATAACCTGCTGGAAGAAATCGTGGTCACGGCGCAGAAGCGCAGCGAAAGCCTGCAGGATGTGCCGATCGCGGTGACTGCGATGACTGCCGAGATGCGCGATCGCATCGGTGTCATCACCATTGGCGAGTTGACCGATTTCACCCCCGGCCTGTCGTTCGCGAGCACCCTGGATCGCATGAGCCTGCGCGGTGTCGGGCGACTCACCAACAACTACGGCTCCGACCCCGGCGTCGCGGCTTACTCGGACGGCTTTTACACAGCGAGCAATTACGAGGCGGGCAAGCGGCCCATCATCATCGATCGCATCGAAGTGCTGCGCGGACCGCAGGGGACGCTGTACGGGCGCAATTCGATCGGCGGTGCGCTGAATATTGTGTCCAAGCGACCGACCGACACCTTCCAGGGCGAAGTTCGCGCGACCGCCGGCAATTACGAAACGAGATATTTCGAAGCGGCGATTTCCGGCCCCATCACCGACTGGTTACGGTTCCGCACCGCCGGCACCAAGGGCGGGCAAGGGCGCGGCTTCTTTCGCGACGTGAACAGCGACGAGACCGAAGGCAACGTCAGCGACGATCTCTATGTCGAGCAGCAGCTTGAATTCAACATTGGCGAGCGCCTCGAAGGCTGGATCCGTTACAGCCACGCCGAATGGAATCAGGCGCGGCGCTCGACCATCGCGACCACGCCCTACGACATCGCGCCGACATACTTCGGCGGATTGTTTCCAAACTCCACGTTCAACGGCACGCCGACTCAGCCGGTGTCCGCGCCGTTCACGGCGACCAATCCGAGCAACGACAACCATCGGCAGTACAACAACGACACGCCGTTTCGAGCGAATCTGGACGGCCAGCACGCCTATGTCATGGAGCTGATCGGCCACCTGGACTGGGCGGATCTGAAATACGTCGGCGGCTATGCGGGCTCGACTTATACCCAAGTCTCCGATTACGACACCATCGAACGCGGTCCCTACCGGACCGTGGCCGGGGGCGTGCCGTTCACGATCTTTCCGCAGATCGAAGCGTTCTACATGGAGGACAAGGAGTATTACAGCAACGAGCTGAACCTGATCTCGACCGGCGACGGCGATCTGCAATGGATCGTCGGCCTGTATCAGTATCACGAGCAGGTGAATCAGAATTCCGGCGTGCGCGTGCCGCTGCAGACGCAACTTGCGACGCCGCGCATGGCGGCCACTACGCCGACCGTCTTCGGGCCGCCGAATCCCGACCGCAATCTGCAAATCGCCGGCGCCTTCCTGGATGCCGATGCGCGAGCCGTATTCGGCCAGATCGATTACAACTTCTCGCCGGCCTGGAAGACCACCATTGGCTTGCGATACACGGAGGACAACAAAGACGCGGACGAGTATCGGACGCGTGCGCTGTACGGCTTTGCGGGCGTGCCTTACGCGTTCTACAGCGAGATCGATCGGCGCAATCCGCTCAGTGGCAAGTGGCATGCGACGACGGGCACGGCCGGGCTGCAGTGGTCACCCAGCGCCGACACGATGGCGTTCGCAAAGTACACGCGAGGTTATAAGAGCGGCGGCTTCAACGCCGGCGCGTTTGCACCGGACCGCACGGGTTACACCGATCCCGAATATATCAATGCCTACGAGTTGGGCCTCAAGCAGACCCTCTTCGGGCGCCTGACCGCGAACCTGTCGATCTTCCATTACGACTACAAGGATGCGCAGTACCCTTCGACGGTCCGCGATCCGGTGTCCAACATCAACGAATCGCGTTTCTTCAATCTGGACAAGGCGATATCGCAAGGTGTGGAGCTGGAAGCATTGTGGGCAGTCACCGATGCCCTGCAGCTGAATCTGAGTTACAGCTATCTCGACACCGAGATCCAGGACACGCGCTGCTTCATCGATGGCGATGACACCCGCGCAACCGCACCCGATGCGCGTCCCTGCGGCACTCCCGTGCCAGGTCAGCAGATCGGTCAGCGCATCGATGGGGGACGCTTGCCAAGCTCGCCGGAAAACAAGATCGCATTCAACGCCAACTACACGTGGCAGATGCCGTTGGGCGCACTCACGCTCTCGAGCACGTGGACATATCGCGACGAGACGTATTACTCCGTGTTTGCGCGCGACTACAACCTCGCGCCGTCGTACGACGAGACGGACGTGCGTTTGCTATGGAACGCGCCGGACGGCCGCTACACGTTGATCGGTTTCGTGCGCAACGTGTTCGATGACGAAGGCTACGAGGCGGTGGGCGCCACGCAATCCGCATGGGGCGTGCGCACGCTCACGATCTCACCAACGGCGCCGCGCGTGTATGGCGTCGAGGCGCAATTCCGTTTCGGCATTTAACCCCTCTCGCCCCCTCCTTTCGGAGGGGGCGATGTATATATTCCGTGCTGCAGGCTTGCTTGGGAATGTTGCTGTAAGGAGGCGCACTTCATACCATCGATGCGACCGCAGAGCGATCGTCGATTCCACACATAATTATTGGTCGGATGTCGCTCATCCGAACGGGGGTTCTCATGAAGATGTCACAGCGAGGATTGCTGTCCGTCATGGGCGGCCTGTTGTGCGTGAGTGGGATTTCAAACGCACAGGACACGAAAAGTTCAGTATTAGAAGAAGTCGTGGTCACGGCCGAAAAGCGCGAGCAGACGCTTCAAGAAGTGCCAGTTGCCGTTTCCGCTTACACCAGCGCGCGTCGGGATCTGATCGGGGTCAACACGATCGAGGATGTGGCGCGCATCACGCCGAGCTTGAGTTACACCAACAACGACCGGCTGTCGATTCGCGGCTTCGGCCGTCTCACCAACAACATCGGCACCGATCCGTCGGTGGCGTTGTATTCCGATGGCATCTTCTCCACGTCCATGGCCGATACTTCGACGCCATCGTTATTCATCGATCGCACCGAGATCCTGCGCGGCCCGCAGGGCACCTTGTACGGGCGCAATTCCATCGGCGGCACGCTCAATGTCATCGCCAAGCGTCCGACCAAGGAGTTCAACGGCGAGGTGCGCGGCACTTTCGGCAACTACGGCAGCTGGCGCACCGACGCGCTGCTGCGTGGGCCGATCACCGAGTCGATCCGTTTCCTGGTCGGTGGGTCGAAGGATCGTCGCGAGGAGGGCTTCATCGATAACATCGGGCCGGGCGCCGATACTGCCGACAGCGACCGCTGGTTCGTCGAGGCCCAGCTCGAAGCCGATCTGGGCGAAAGGGTGGTGGCGCGGCTGAGATATTCGAAGTTCGAATGGCAGGATAGTTATGGCGTCGGCAATACGTTGGGCAGCGTCATCTCGCCCTACAACAACATATCGCTGGCGGGCACGGGCACCTCGGCGCTGTACTACAACACCGTGTTCGGCTACACCGAGCCCAATCCGAGCGTTGCCGATCCCTATACGATCAACACCAACTCGGACGCCGCCGGCACGCTGTCGCATCAGCATCGCATCCATCTGGATGTGACGGCGGATTTCGACGGGGCGACGCTCAAGCTGCTTTCCGGCTATCAGCAGTACACGTATTTCACTTCATCGGATAGCGATGGCACGCCGCGAACCGACGCCTTCAGCATTCCCGCGAGCGGGCCGTTGTCGGTCGATCTCGATGGCCCGACCGGGCCGCTGCCGAGTCAGACGATCACCGGGGCATTCACCGCACTCAACGTGACGCCCGATGCTCGAACGTACTATCACGAGCGGCAGCAGTGGCAGTCGAACGAGCTGAATCTTTCTTCGAATGGCGATGGCGATCTGCAGTGGATCGTCGGTTTGTATCAATACAGTCAGAAGTGGGACCAGCCGCAGGGCATCCGCGTCGTTGGCGACAATGCAATCCTGAATCCGCTCGGCGCGCCGCCGAATCCAAGCGGCGCGTTCCTGGCGGTGGACGGTCACCTGGAGACGGACTCCTACGCGGGCTTCGGTCAAATGGACTGGACGTTCGCCGAGGAGTGGACCTACACGCTGGGTCTGCGGTACACGAAGGACAAGAAAACAGGCATCGATATGGCGCGATACGTGGCGCGCACGCCTGGGACTGCTATCGCCGCGGCCGATGCGGGAACGACGCTCGAGAACGCGATCATTGGATTGTTTCCTGCGGGCACGCCGCTGTCGTACATACAAACGCAGGTGCCGACCCTCGGTCCGATCGTCGCACGCGCTGTGCTGGCTCAGACTCAGGCGCTCGCGCTCGATGTGACGCAGAGTCAGGTCTGCGGCGCCACGGCTTGCGCTCCCGATCTCCAGCCCAACCCGGGGGGAGGTCTAAGGCGCGATCTCGCAGGCGACTGGGATGCGGTGACCGGCACGACCGGCTTGCAGTGGGAGCCCAACGACAACACGAATCTGTATCTGCGTTACAGCCGCGGCTACAAATCCGGTGGCTGGCTCGGCTCCAACGGCTTGACGCCCAATCCGTACGCCGATCCGGAGTACGTCGATTCATACGAGCTCGGCGTGAAGATGGTGCTCGCGGATCGAGTGCAGCTCAACACCGCTGTGTTCTACAGCGATTACGACGGATTCCAGACGCCGCTGACTGTGTCGCTCGGCACGATCACCGCCAGCCGGTTCTTGAACTTGCAGGCGCGAGTGCAGGGTGTGGAGCTGGAGGGGGTCTGGTCGCCGATCGATGGGCTGCAGCTGCTGGCGAGTTATTCGTACCTCGATACGGAAATCACTCGCGGCTGTTGTTTCGTGGACAACGCGGATCCCAGGGCGCTTACGTCGGGAGCCCGGCCCGTAAGTGTGCTGCCGAATGGCGATGTGGCGCAGACGCTGGTGGGCAATCGGTTGCCACTGTCGCCGGAGCACAAGTGGACGGTCGGTGCGAACTACACGTGGGGTTTCGCCGCGGGATCGCTCACCGCGAGCGGCATGTACACCGATACCAACGATCAGCAATCGACGATCTGGAACAATCCCATCTACACCGCGCCGTCGTTCGAGCTCGCGGACTTCCGTTTGCTATGGAACGATGCCGAGAATCGCTACACCGTCATCGGCTTCGTGAAGAATGCGTTTGACGAGATTGGCTACGGCAGCTCGAGCGGCGGCACGCCCACGCCAGTGGGCTCGCGTCGCACCGTTTCGCTGACGTATCCGAGAACGTATGGGATGGAGTTGCAGTATCGATTCTGATGGCGCGACCGCCGCGCCCGACATCAGCCGGGCGCGGTCTTGCTCCACTGATCCACTGCGGCGTGCAGCACATCGATCGGCACCGGCCCGGATGTCAGCACCAGATCGTGATAAAGCCGCACATCGAAGCGATTTCCCATTTGCTGGCGCGCACGTTCGCGTGCGGCGCGAATGCCGGTGGCGCCGACCATGAAGCTGCAGGCCTGGCCGGGGTACACGCAATAGCGATCGATTTCACGCTCACTGGACATCTGGCGTTCGCCGGCGTTCTCGACCATCCATTGGACGGCCTGCTCGCGTGTCCATCGATGATGATGGATGCCGGTGTCGACCACGATACGAGCGGCACGGAACAGCTCCGATTGCAGCAACCCGACGCGGCCCGCCGGATTCTTTTCGTAAATACCCAACTCGTCGGCCACACGCTCGGCGTACAACGCCCAGCCTTCCGTGTACGCAGAGAAGCGCACCAGCCGACGGAACAATGACAGCTCGCCTGCCGCGCGCAATACGGCGAACTGGAAGTGATGACCCGGAATGCCTTCGTGATGAGCCAGCGTCGGCAGCCGCCACAGCGGCAGTTCGGCGGTGGACTTCAGGTTCAATGAGAACGTGCCGGGCTGGTCGCCGACGCCGTCGCTATAGAACGCGCCCGGTGCGCCATTCTCGATGGCGACGGGAATGCGCTTCACCAGCAGCTCATCTTTCGGAATCGTCTTGAATCCCTTCGGCAGCAGTGCGCGGATCGCGGCGATATCGTTGCGCGCAGCCGTGAGTAGTTGCTCGCGGCCCGCATCGTTCTCCGGCACGAGGAAGCGAGGATCCGCATCCAGCGCCTTGATGCGCTCTCCGATCGGCCCGCTCTTCAATCCTTGTTCCTTCAGACTGCGATCGAGCTGCGCGCTGATATCCGCAACCAGCTGCAGGCCGCGCTTATGCAGTTCGCCAGGCTCGATCTTGGTCGTCGTGTTGGAATGCACGGATGCCGCGTAATAGGCCTCGCCGTCGGGAAGCGCCCAAACGCCGGCGGAAGCTTTCGCTTTCGGTGCGAGTGCTTCCAGCGCCTGCATTTGTCGGTTGAGTGCCGGAACGATCTGCGAGCGGAATATTTTCTCTGCACGCGGCCCGATGTCGCCGAGCTTCTTGGCGTGGGCTCGCTCGATCGCTGGACCGATCATGGCAGTTTGCGCCGGCGGCGTATCGCGCAATGTCTGGATCTGCGCCAGCGTCCGCTTGATCACGAAGCTCGGCGGAATGACGCCGATGCCGGCGTCGTGACGGATCCTTTCGGTCTCTTGATCCAACGCCCGAGCCAAGGCGCTCATCCGCGAGAAATAAGCGTCGACATCCTGCGCCGATTCCAGCGGATGACGTGAGCCCAGGAATTCCGGCAGCCAATAGTAGGTGCCATTCATCTGGCTGACCGGGAACGGGCTCGGACGCAGATCGATGTCCATGGTGCCGTATCGCCCGGTCAGATCTTTGAGCATCGAGTACACGAACACGGCGGTGTCGTAGTCGAGCTGTGCGGCGGCATCGAGCTTCGCGCGATCGATTTTCGCAAGCTCGGCCAGCGTACGGGTCGCGGATTCATGATCCCTGGCGGTCGCGGCCAGCGAGCGGTCGTCGAGCTGAGCGCGGAGGCTGGCGTTCGCGCCGACGTCGAATTCGTACTGAGTGGCTTGTTCCGGGCTGCGTCGCAGGTAGTCTTCCGCGAGCCGCTGCAGCAGGGCATCGAGTGCGGGCGAAGTGCTATTGGCTGCGAGCGCGGGCAGGCCGCTGAAGGCTGCGAGGCTTGCCCCAACGGCGGCGCGAAGGAGGATGCGACGGTTCATTACGCCAGCTTACCGGAGACCCGGTCGAGCTCGCCACGCAGGCCGCGCTCAACTTTGTTGCGAATCGAACAACTGTGCGACCCGCTGTCGCTGCTGCGAGTCCAGGTGCAGGCCGAGCTTGGTCCGCCGCCACAGAATGTCATCGGCGCTGCGGGCCCACTCATTCGTGACCAGATAGTCGATCTCGGCTTGCGTGAGACCGGCGCCGTAGTGCTCGCCCAAATCCAACATCGCCTGCGCCTTGCCGAGAATCTTCTCGACGCGCGTGCCGTACGCTCGCGCCAGGCGGTGAGCCAGGGAAGCCGATAGAAAAGGCCACCGCTTATGTACGCCTTCAGCGAACGCCGCGAAGTCAGCGCGTGGCAGATCGCCGCCGGGCAAAGCGGCCTTGTCCGTCCATTCGCGGTTGCTGCTATCCAGATGCGGCTGCAGTTTGCTGAGCGCACTTTCGGCGAGCCGGCGATACGTTGTGATCTTGCCGCCGAACACGGATAGCAGCGGTGGAGCGTCGGGTGTCGTCTCGGTCAGCTCGAGCTTGTAGTCGCGTGTGACTTTCGATGCGTTCTTGGATTCGTCATCGGAGAGCGGCCGTACGCCAGCGTAGCTCCACTTCACATCCGACGGCGAGATGCTCTTGCGGAAGTAGCTGTTGACGGTATTGCACAGATACAGAACTTCTTCGGGCGAGATGCTCACCTGGGTCGCATCGCCGCTGAAGGGCACATCGGTGGTGCCGACCAGCGTGAACTCTTCCTGATAGGGAATCGTGAACACGATGCGGCCGTCGGGGTTTTGCAGCATGAACGCGTGCTCGCCGGTGTACAGCCGCGGCACGACGATGTGACTTCCCTTGACCAGGCGGACGTGACCTTCGTTGTCCATCTTCGGAAACCCTTTGAGCACTTCCTGCACCCATGGGCCGGCAGCGTTGACGATGGCGCGAGCGCGCACTTGCGTCGTCTCGTTGCTCTTCACGTCTTGAATGGTCGCGAGCCATTGGGAGCCGTCGACCGTTGCGTTTAGAAAGCGCGTCCGCGTGCGAATCGCCGCGCCACGCAGCGCCGCGTCCAGCGCGTTGAGCACGACCAGGCGGCTGTCATCGACCCAGCAATCGGAATACGCAAATCCGTGATCCAGTCCAGGGCGCAACGCTCCATACGCGCCATTGGCGAGGCGCACGCTGCGAGACGCGGGCAGAATCTTGCGACCGCCGATGTGATCGTAGAAGAACAGTCCGAGACGCATCAGCCAGCGCGGCCGCAGCTCGGGCACGTGCGGCAGGACGAACTGCATCGGCCGGATGATATGGGGCGCGATGCGCAGCAGCCGCTCGCGTTCGATCAGCGCCTCGCGCACCAGTCGGAACTCGAAGAACTCCAGGTAACGCAGGCCGCCATGGATCAACTTGGTGCTGGCGGAGGAGGTGGCCGAGGCGAGATCCGCTTGCTCGACCAGCATCACTTTCAAGCCGCGCCCGGCCGCGTCCCGCGCGATGCCGGCGCCGTTGATGCCGCCGCCGATGATGAGCAGATCGACGCCGAGTGGGTCGCTGTTGCTGGCGGTCGTCGCCCCAGCCGTCATGTGCTCGCCGCCGCTCATGCCTTCAAACAATACCAACCCGAAAGTGCCGACAGAGAGTCGAGGATACAGATAGCGCGGCGTCGAATGAATGCCCCTACGTGCACGTGCATCACATGAAGGGCGTACACTGCCGGCATGACCGACGAGAAATCCGCCGGCGACCAGTCCGGATTGCGCATCGACAAATGGCTGTGGTTCGCGCGCCTGTTCAAGAGCCGCTCGCAGGCTACCGAAGCGGTGGCCGGCGGTCTGGTCCATGTGAACGGCGATCGGGTGAAGCCCTCGCGGGTCGTACACGTCGACGACCGGCTGCACATCACCAAGGACGAAACGCGACTGGAAGTGATCGTGCGCGGCATGCCGGTGCGGCGTGGCCCCGCGCCTGAGGCCCGGCAGCATTATGAAGAGACGCCGGAGAGCATCGCGGCGCGAGAACAGCAGCGGGAGCGCAATCGGCTCGCAGCGCCTGCGCCCGAAGGGCGGCCTGACAAGCATGCCCGTCGCGTGTTGCGCGATCTGCGTCGAGGCTAACCCGGCGCCAGTTTGCTGAACGAGCCGCCTTCACGACCGGCCATCACAGCTTGAATCTCGGCGACGATGGCCAGCGCAATGGTCTCGGGCGAGCGCGCACCGAGATCGAGCCCGATCGGGCCATACAAACGCCCACTGAGCCTGGCTGCCTTGTCACCGATCTCATGTAACAAGCGAATGCGCCGGGGCGCGGGGCCCAGCAGGCCCACATAAGGAATCGAGCTGTCCGCGAGCGCCGCGAGATACGCTTGATCCGACAGCAAGTGATGACTCATCACGACGGCGGCGTCGTACTGTCCTGCCTGTAATTCCTGCGGCAGCTCGGCTGAGGGTTTGAGCAAGACGCGTCGGGCTCGCGGGAAACGGTCCGCGATGGCGTACGCCGGGCGGTGATCGATCACCGTGACCTGCCAATTCATCAGGCCGGCGATTTCCACCAGCGGCATGGCGTCCGGTCCCGCGCCGAGCAGCAGCAGGCGGGGCGGCAACTCGATCGGTACGACCAGGAACGTCGCATCTTCAGCTTCGATGACCTGGCTCGATGGCCCCGCGCCTCGCGGCGTTGGCACATCCATCGCGGCGGCAACGGCGGCTGGGGCCGAATGTTTGTTCTGCGTCCAGAACGCCGCGCCCAGAGGATACTTCGGGTTACGCGTCTGAGTGACGACGGCGAAGCTCGCCGCGATCTGATCGAAGCGGCAGCGGGATGCGAAATGGAACGGCTGATAGTCGTTGGCGCGATCCAGCCGGCTCAACAGAATGGTCATCGCGCCTTCGCAACCCAGCCCGATGCCCCAGATCACATCGTCCGAGCTGCGCGTGTCGTAATGAACGGTGGCGGGCTCGCCGGTCTCCAGAACTTTGCGAGCTCGCTCCATCAGATCCGCTTCGAGGCAGCCGCCGCTGAGCAGGCCCGCGACGCGTCCATCGCCGGCAATGAGCATCTGGGCGCCGGCCTTGCGATAGGTGGAGCCCAGCGTCTGCGCGACCGTCGCGAGCACCAGCGGCTCGGCGCGGTCGACGTAGTAGCGAAAGAATTCGTCGGCGGCGACGCCGCTGTGGATCAATCCTGGCTGGGTCATGGCGGGGAAATCGACCTCCAGGGCGGATTGTCCCAGCTTCGCGGCGCTGCTGCATGTAAAAGAGGGCTCAATCCTTGCCTAATCCGGCATTTCAGGCGCCCGGGAACTTTTCGAGGCCATCCGCACCAATAAGAGGAGGTACCGCGCTCCATCAGCACCAACGAATCGAGAAGGGAGGGCGCATGCTTCGCAGGTTCATGCTCGGATCCCTGCTGGCGCTGGTTGGCGCCGGCCCGATGCCGGCTTCGGCCGAAGCCAACGTCCGCTGCACCCTGAAGTTCAGCATGCAGGGCTGGTCGGCGTTCTACAAGACGGCCGATGGCCGCGGCACGATCGACTGCGACAACGGGCAGTCGTTGAAGGTGAAGCTGTCGGCGAAAGGCGGCGGGCTCACGATCGGCAAGTCGTCGATCGAGAATGGCCAGGGCAGATTCTCCGCCGTCGGCAGCACCGCGCAGCTGCTCGGCACTTATGTTGCAGCCGAAGCGCACGCGGGCGTGATCAAATCGGCGGGCGCGCAGGTGATGACCAAGGGCGAAGTTTCATTGGCGCTGAGCGGCACGGGGCGAGGCGTGGATCTCGGCGTCGTGTTCGGCGCGATGACGATTTCACTCTGAGCGCCCGCGCCAGTGTGAGATTTATTTCACACAGCGGTACAGTTCACGACACTAGCAATTCTGCACGTACGCGCAGTTTCAGCAGGGAGTGCTGGCGCATACAATGACGGGCCGAACCAGGGAGACGATGAGCAATGCCGGGGCCCGCACCACAGTCAGACGTTTCTCTGATCGACGTCCTGCCGCAGCACCGTTTCGACGAAGCGGCCTTGTGGCAGTACCTGCAACAGCATCTGGATGATTTCTCGCAGCCGGCGCAGCTGCGTCAGTTTCAAGGCGGGCAATCCAACCCGACGTATTTGATCCAGACCCCCACCAAGAAGTTCGTCCTGCGGAAGAAACCGCCGGGCAAGCTGCTGCCGTCGGCGCATTTGATCGAACGTGAATATCGCATCCTGCGCGCTCTGCCCGATACGGAAGTACCGGTGCCGCGTGCGCGCGTGCTGTGCGAGGACTCGAGCATCATCGGCACGCCGTTTTATGTGATGGATCACGTCGAGGGCCGCGTGATCACGGGCGTGCATTTGCCGAATCTGACTCCGCCGGAACGTCGTGCGATTTACACCGACTACGCACGCATCGCGGCCAAGCTGCATTCGGTCGATTACAAAGCTTGCGGACTGGCGGATTTCGGCAAGCCCGAAGGTTACGTGGCGCGCCAGCTGGATCGTTGGAGCAAACAATATCTGGCGTCGAAGACCGAAGAGAACGCCGACATGAACGAGCTGATGGCCTGGCTCGCGGCGCATCTGCCGGCGAACGACGAGACCGCGATCGTTCATGGCGACTATCGGATCGGCAATACGATTCTGCATCCCACCGAGCCGCGCATCATCGCGGTGTTGGATTGGGAGCTGGCGACGCTCGGCCACCCGCTGAGCGACCTGGCCTACGCCTGCATGTTCTATCGCATTCCGCCGAGCGATACGGGCAGCGGCGGGCTCGCCGGCGTCGACATCGCCGCGCTCGGCATTCCGGACGAGCAGGAATTCTTGAGCTGGTATTGCAAGTTCTCCGGCCGCGAGCGCATCGCCGACTGGCCGTTCTTTTTGTCGTTTGCATATTTCCGCATGGCTGCGATCACTCAGGGCGTGTACGCGCGCGCATTGCAGGGCAATGCCGCCGATCAACGCGCCATCAAGTATGGTGAGCATGCCAAGGGCTTCGCTGCCGCCGGTCGCGCAATGACGCGCCAGGGAGACTAACGTGTCCGCACAACTGAATTCAGATCAGACGCTGGAGGCATTCCGCCGCGACACCCGCGCGTGGCTGGAAGCCAATTGCCCGCCCGAAATGCGTCAGCCCGTCGTCGACGAATACGATATTTGCTGGGGCGGCCGGCGCGCCAAGTTCAAGAACGACGCGCAGCGCGTGTGGCTGCAGAAGATGGCGGAGCGTGGCTGGACGGTGCCGGAATGGCCGAAGCAGTACGGCGGTGGCGGGCTGAGCAAAGACGAAGCACGCGTGCTGCGTGAGGAAATGGCTGCGTTGAAGTGCCGTCCGCCGCTCACGTCTTTCGGTATCTCCATGCTCGGCCCCGCGTTGCTGAAGTACGGCAACGAGAAACAGAAGAGCGAGCACATCCCGAAGATCGTGCGCGGCGAGATTCGCTGGTGCCAGGGTTATTCGGAGCCCGGCGCCGGTTCCGATCTTGCGTCGTTGAAAACGCGCGCCGACGATCACGGCGATCACTTCGTCGTCAACGGTTCGAAGATCTGGACCAGCTATGGCGACAAGGCGGACTGGATCTTCTGCCTGGTCCGCACCGGCTTCACCGGCAAGAAACAGGAAGGCATCAGCTTCGTGCTGTTCGACATGGAATCGCCGGGTGTGACCACCAGCCCGATCCGCCTGATCTCCGGCTACTCGCCGTTCACGCAGACCTTCTTCGACAACGTCAAAGTGCCGAAGGAAAACCTGCTCGGCGAATTGAACAAAGGCTGGACCATCGCGAAGTATCTGCTCACGCACGAGCGCAACATGATCGGCGGCATGGGCACGCAGCGGGTCACGCCGCTCAGTCAGCTTGCGATCAAGAACATCGGTCTCGCCGCAGGCCGTCTCGCCGAGACCGCGTTGCGTACCGATATCGCTCGCTTCGAGATGGATGCGCTCGCATTCGCACTCACCATGAATCGCGTCACCGACGAAGCGAAGGCGGGCAACGAGACCGGCGCGATGTCATCGATGCTCAAGTACTACGGCACCGAGCTCAACAAGCGGCGCGCCGAGCTGACCATGTCCGTGACCGGCAGCGAAGGCTTGAAGTTCGGCGACTCTCATAGCGAAGAACAGCTGGCGGCGATGTGGCTCCGGACCAAGGCCAACTCCATCGAGGGCGGCACGTCCGAAATCCAGCTCAACATCATCGCCAAGAACGTGCTGCGCCTGCCGGGCGCGTGATCAGGAGCAGCTCATGACTCTGGTACTCACCGACGATCAACTGATGTTTCGTGACGCCGCGAAGCGGTTCGCCGCCGAGCGTGCGCCCGTCTCGCAACTGCGCAAGCTGCGCGACGATGTCGACCCGGTCGGCTTCAGTCGCGATGTGTGGAAGGAAATGGCCGAGATGGGTTGGGCCGGCGTGCTCGTGCCCGAGGAATTTAGCGGCGTCGGATTCGGCTTTGTGGGCGCCGGCTTGATCGCAGCCGAGATCGGACGCAATCTCAGCTCGACGCCGCTGCTGTCGAGCGCAGTGCTGGCGGTAACCGCGTTGCTTCGAGGCGGCACGCAGGCGCAGAAAGAAACATTGCTGCCTGCCATTGCCGGCGGCGACCTGTTGCTTGCATTTGCCAGCGACGAATGCGTGCGTCACACGCCCTATCACGTCGCCACTCGCTGCACCGGCAAGTACAAGCTGAGCGGTCGCAAGCTGCACGTGCTCGATGGCCACATCGCCGATCGCTTGATTGTCAGCGCGCGCACCTCGGGCGATATCGGCGCACGCGATGGCATCACGCTATTCCTGGTCGATCCGAAGGCGAACGGCGTCACCATCACGCGCTCGTCGATGGTCGACAGTCGCAATAGCGCGACTATCGATTTGCGCGATGTGCCGGTCACCGATGCCGATGTGATCGGCACATTCGACAAAGGCGCAATTGTCCTGGACGCCGTGTTCGATGCCGGTCGCGCTGTATTGTCGGCGGAGTTGTTGGGCGTCGCGGAGGAAGCCTTCGAGCGCACGTTGACCTACTTGCGCGAGCGTGAGCAGTTCGGCGTCAAGATCGGCACGTTCCAATCGCTCCAACATCGCGCAGCGCACTTGTTCTGCGAGATCGAGTTGGTGCGTTCGGTGGTGCTGCGAACTCTGCAGGCGCTGGATGCGCAGGAGCCGACAGCTTCATCGCTGGTGTGCCTGGCGAAGGCGAAGGCCAGCGATGTGGCGCGCATCGCCACCAACGAAGCTGTGCAGATGCACGGCGGCATTGGTATGACCGACGAATTCGACATCGGTTTCTTCATGAAGCGCGCGCGCGCCGCCGCGGAGACTTTCGGCGATCAGTACTACCACACCGATCGATTCGCTCAATTGTCTGGCTATTAAGGTCGTTGGCAGGCAATTCGCATGGTTGTCACCCGACTGTAACCCGTACAGCGGAACCTGGCCTCGGCGCCGCGCATTAGCTACAAAGCGTGCGCGGTCCCGCGACTTCGCACGCGAGTTTCACTGAGATGACGACCTTGTGATCCGCCGCTCACGACCGCATTGGCGGAAGTGGATAGGGTGCCGGGGTCGTCCGAGCCGAAGAGTGTCGAAGATTATGACAACCGAGCGCGACCACGATCCCGAAGCCACCGTCGAGATTCCTCGTCCGGTGCTGATCGACCCCGAGTTGGAAGACGAGGATCCCGAGAAGACGCTGGTGCGTGAAGATTGGGAGAGCACGGTGATCCGTCGCGTCGCTCCCCACGTCGCCGCCGTACAGAGCGCGGTCGGCGAAGATTCCGCTGCCGAGGCCCGCTTCGGCTGGGAAACCCAGACACTGCGCCTGCTGTCGCGCGCAGTGACTCGCGAGTACGGCGAGTAGTTCAGCCGATACTGGCTTTGCTCGTGCCGGCAGTCACTTCGAACTGCTGACCCACCTTCAATTCCTTGCCCACGCCGCCGGTCAGGATCATGTTCTGACCGAACAGCACGCCGCGCAGATTGCGATCGAAGCGGAATTCCTTCAGTGCCTTGAGCGGCTCGTCGCTGTTGCGCTCGCCGGTGATCTGATCGGTGGTCGTGATCACGCAGCGATCGCAGGGCTTGACCACTTTCAGCCGCACGTCGCCCGCGACGAACTCATCGACGCTGTCTTCGCCGAACGGCGGCAGGCCGTCGACCACGATGTTGGGACGGAAGCGATTCATCGGCAGCGGCGTCGTCATGCGGCGGTTCAATTCCTCCAGCGAACCCTGCGAGATCAACAGCCAGGGATAGCCGTCGGCGAATTGAGTGAGCGCCTCGACGCCCCCGGTCCACTGCATGTTGCTCGCCCGCTTGTGGCGCTTATCGAAGCGCACGAGTCGCGCCGGCTTGCCGAGATGCTCGGTGAGCCAGGTCGCGGCCGCATCGCCGGCATCGAAGGCAGCAGCCTTGTCGCGCCAGATCGTGACTTCCAGCTCGGGCCCGGTCAGGTTCAGCGGCAGGCTCAGATCGGCGCCGTTCGGCTTGCGCAGGACCAATTGACCGTCGCTGAGCGCGGTCTCGATCTGCGCCAGTTGCGGCCGTTCGCGCTGGGTAAGAAAGCGGCCTTCGGGCGTGATGACCAGCCACTCGCGGTCATGCTCGAACCCGGTCTCCGTCAGGCGCGCCTGTGAGAGCGCAATACCGCGACACGATTTGACCGGATAGATATTGAGCCCCGTGATCTGGACCATGACTTTGTAGAACTGTACGGAAAGAACTGAAGCATAACCGGTTCACGCGGGAGCAGCATGCCCAGGCGGCCCGCGGAGTGGTGCATACTCGTACAGATCCGAAACTGTAATCGCACCTGGTGAACCTTGGTTTCATCTCCAGACTCTGCCCGGCTGCCGGCAGTTGGCCCGGGCTCGCAAGCACTCGGCCTGGCCGCAACGGCCGCGATCGGACATCCCATCGAAAACCGGGCCGCCAAGCTGTTCATCGTGCTCGCGGCCTTCCTGGTCTGTAACGCGGTGATCGCCGAGTTCGTCGGCGTGAAAATCTTCGCGCTGGAGCCGACGCTCGGGCTGGAGCCGTTGAACTGGAATCTGTTCGGGCAGAGCGGCTCGCTGTCGTTCACCAGCGGCGTGCTGTTGTGGCCGTTCGTGTTTCTGATGACCGACATCATCAACGAATATTTCGGCACGCGCGGCGTGCGTTTCATTTCCTGGTTGACGGTCGTACTGATCGTCTACGGCTTTCTCGCGGCGTACATGGCCATCTCGTTGACGCCCGCGGGCTTCTGGGTCGCGGTCAACAGCGAGCGCGGCGTGCCGGATATGCAGGCGGCCTTCAGCAATATCTTCGGGCAGGGCATGTGGACGATCGCGGGCTCGGTCACGGCGTTCCTGGTGGGACAGTTGATCGACGTGGCGGTGTTTCATCGCATTCGCATGCTGACCGGCGAGCGTTGGATCTGGTTGCGCGCCACCGGCTCGACGGCGGTGTCACAGCTGGTCGACAGCTTCGTCGTGCTCTACATCGCTTTCGTGATCGGCCCGCAGAAGTGGCCGATGTCGCTGTTCCTGGCGGTGGCCAGCGTGAACTACGCCTATAAGCTGCTGATGGCGTTCCTGCTCATCCCATTGATCTATGTGACGCGCCTGTTGATCCGGGCGTATCTGGGAACCGCAACCTCGGAGCAATTGCAGGAGACGGCGCGCGTTTCAGGCTGAGATTTCTAGAACAACAAGCGCGCCATTTCTTTGCGGGTGCGCGAGACGATGGGATCTGCGTCGCCGATCAGTTCGAATGCCTGCAGCAGGCTGCGCCGTGCCAGGTCGTCTTTATGGGTGCGATGGTTGCGCATCATCTCGAGCCAGGTTTGCAGGGCCGGCTCGACATCGCCGCCCAAGAGCTGATGCACAGCCAGTGCATGACGCAAGTCGAGATCGCCGGTATGGGTCGCCGCTCGCTCACGCAACGAGCGGACATCGGGATAGGCGGCGACGATATCGCTGAAACTGAGTAACGCGGCCAGGCGCTTCACCGCCGAGTGATTCGGCTCAATGCCTTTCAAGCGCTCCAGTTCGGTGCGTGCGCCTTCGAGATCGCCGTCCAACGCCCGCAGCTCGGCCAGCTCGGTCAGATAAGTAATGTTCTCGCGATCGGTCGCCAGGGCGCTTTCGATGAGGGCGCGCGCGCCAGAGAAGTCACCCTTGGCCTTGAGCGCCTGGGCGCGCTCCAACGGTGCATCGGAGCTGGTCGGCAAATGCTTGTCGAGCAAGCGCCGGATTTGCGCCTCCGGCACGACGCCGACGAAGTGATCCACCGAGTTACGGTCCTTGAACAGCACGACGGTCGGCAGGCTGCGGATGCCGAGCTGCTGCGCCAGATCCTGTTGCTCGTCGGTGTTGACCTTGGCGAGGCGGAACCGCCCGCCGTATTCCTCGACCAGGCGGTCGAGGATGGGCATGAGCTGTTTACACGGCCCGCACCACGGCGCCCAGAAGTCGACCAGCACCGGCACGCGCGCCGATGTCTCGACCACTTCGGTCATGAACGTATCCGCGGTGACGACGGTTGTTTCCTGGCTCACGCAACTCTCCCGTCAGGCTTCCTACAAGTGCAATCGTCCGTGGAGAATTGAGTTCCCGTGCGCGAATTCAAGCGCATAGTAGTCTGTCAGCTGTCGCCATCTACGTACAGCCTGCGCCGCATTGCCTTGTGTATACCCTGCTTTCCCACGGAAAGAAATAAACCATGATGTCGTCCCAGCAGCGCACCGATGCTCGGCGGCCCATCGCCGACGCCATCAACCGGAACTATCTCGGCGATGAAGAACAGATCGTCCGCAGGCTGGCGGAAGCTGCAAGGGTGTCGGACGGACAGCGCGCCAAGATTGCGAGCCGCGCGCAAGCTCTGGTGGAGGGCGTGCGCAATTATCAAGCTCGCCGCACCGGGCTCGATGCTTTCCTGCGCAAGTACGACTTGTCGTCGCAGGAGGGCGTTATCCTGATGTGCCTCGCCGAAGCACTGCTGCGCATCCCCGACGATGCGACCGCCGATCGTTTGATCGCGGACAAGATCGCGGCGGGCGATTGGGCTTCGCACTTGAGCGACGCCGAATCGCTGTTCGTCAACGCGTCCACCTGGGGCTTGATGCTCACCGGCCGCATCGTGCGGCCGAGCGATGCCGACATGCACGATCCTCGCGGCGTACTTGCGCGTATTGCAGGCCGCATCGGTGAGCCCGTGTTACGAGGCGCGTTCCGCCAGGCCATGCGCATCATGGGGCATCAATTCGTCATGGGACGCACCATCGAAGAGGCGCTGGACCGCTCCGTCAGTGCCGAAAGCAAGCTGTACCGCCATTCGTTCGACATGCTGGGTGAGTCGGCGCTGACCACCTGGGACGCCATGCGCTATCTGAAGGCGTATCACGAGGCGATTCAGCAGATCGGCGCACATTCGAGCAAGGTTGCCGCCATCGAAGCGTCGCCGAGCATTTCGGTGAAATTGTCGGCGCTGTTTCCGCGCTACGAGTTCTCGCAACGAGAGCGGGTGCTCAAGGAGCTCGCGCCCCGGTTGCATGAGCTGGCGGTTGCGGCGAAGGCAGTCAACATTCCGTTGACGGTGGATGCGGAGGAGGCGGAGCGGCTCGAGCTGTCGCTGGAGCTCATCGAGTACGTCGCTCGCTCGAAGGAGCTGCAGGGCTGGGATGGATTCGGGCTGGCCGTGCAGGCGTATCAAAAGCGTGCGATCGACGTGATTCGCTGGCTGAAGGAGTTCGCGCAGTCGAGCGGGCGGCGTTTGAACGTCCGTCTGGTGAAGGGCGCGTATTGGGATAGCGAAGTCAAACGCGCTCAGGAGCGAGGGTTGTCGGGTTACCCGGTGTTCACTCGGAAGATGAATACGGATGTTTCATACATCGCCTGCGCCCGGGAGTTGATTGCGTCGGGGGCGGAGATCTATCCGCAGTTCGCCACCCACAATGCGCAGACGGTCGCGACCATCATCGAGCTGGCGGGGGAGGCGGGGCGGAAGTTCGAGTTCCAGCGTCTGCATGGCATGGGCGAGGAGCTCTACGAGCAGATCGTCGGGGAGCACAAGCTTGGGATTCCCTGTCGAGTGTATGCGCCGGTCGGTTCGCACGAAGACCTGCTGCCGTACCTGGTGCGGCGGCTGCTCGAGAATGGCGCCAACACTTCGTTCGTCAATCGCATCGTCGATGAGGAGCATGAGGTTGCGGATATCGTTCGCGATCCCGTGGTCGACGTGGACGCTTTGAAGCAGATCTCGCATCCGCGGATTCCGCTGCCGCGGATGTTGTATGGCTCGTCGCGATTGAATTCCCTGGGCGTCAATCTGGCCGATCCGGCGGAGCGAGAGCCGCTGCTCGCGAAGATCAAACAAGCGGCTCAGCAGCGCTGGGTCGGTGGGCCGATCGTCAAAGGTGAGTTGCATGAGGCGCGCGGCACTGAGGTGCGGAATCCTTCGAATCGCACCGAAGTCATCGGTACCGTGCGGGAGGCGGACATAGCGCTAGTCGATAAAGCGCTCGCGGCCGCGGTCCCTGCGCAGGTGGAGTGGGATGGGGTATCCGCGAGCGAGCGCGCTGAAATCTTGGAGCATGCTGCGGATCTTTACGAAGAGCGCATGCCGGAGTTGATCGCATATTGCGTGCGAGAAGGCGGGCGCACGATTCCGGACAGTATTTCGGAAGTGCGCGAGGCGGTCGATTTCTTGCGCTACTACGCGGACCGGGCGAGGAATGAATTTGGCGCTGGCGTGCGCTTGCCGGGGCCGACGGGCGAGAGCAATGAGTTGAAGCTGCGCGGGCGCGGCGTGTTCTGTTGTATCAGCCCGTGGAATTTTCCACTCGCGATTTTCACGGGGCAGATCGCGGCTGCGCTCGCGGCCGGGAATTCCGTGCTCGCGAAGCCCGCAGAACAAACGCCGCTGATCGCGACCCGAGCGGTGCAGATATTGTTGGAGGCAGGCGTGCCGCCGGACGTCTTGCATCTGTTGCCGGGCGATGGCGCTACCGTCGGTTCACGCATCGTCGCGGATCCACGTGTGGCCGGCGTGGCCTTTACGGGCTCGACCGAGACGGCGAAGTTGATTGATCGCTCGCTGGCGAATCGAGAGGGCGTGATTCCGGTGCTGATCGCGGAGACCGGCGGTCAGAACGCCATGATCGTCGACAGCTCGGCGCTGCCCGAGCAGGTCGTGTTCGATGTCGTGCAATCCAGCTTCAACAGCGCGGGCCAGCGATGCTCGGCGCTGCGGGCGCTGTATGTGCAGGAGGAGATTGCCGATCGTGTTGCCGAGTTGCTCGCGGGGTACATGGAGGAGCTGACCCTCGGCGATCCGATGCTGCTGACGACGGACGTCGGCCCGGTGATCGATCCCCCATCGTGCGAGATGCTTCGGACTCACACAGAGAAGATCACGCGCAAGGCGCGCTGGAGTCATGCTTATAAGCTGAAGCCCGAGCATGAACAGGGAACGTTCTTTGCCCCGGCGGCGGTGGAGATCGAGGCGCTTTCGCAGCTGACGGGAGAGGTGTTCGGGCCGATCGTTCACTTGATTCGGTATCAGGCGCACAAGCTCGACAAAGTCATCGACGCGGTGAACGCAACGGGCTTCGGATTGACCCTCGGCGTGCATACCCGTGTCGACGCGACGGCTCGCTACATTGCCTCGCGCGTTCGCGCGGGGAATGTTTATGTGAATCGGAACATGATCGGGGCGGTCGTCGGCGTGCAGCCGTTCGGCGGTCGAGGCCTGTCTGGTACGGGCCCGAAGGCGGGCGGCCCGTACTATTTGCATCGGTTTGCGACCGAGCAGACGGTGACGATCAATACCGCCGCGGTCGGTGGGAATGCGAGCTTGTTGACGATGGCGGGCGAGTGAGAGCGTCGGCTATCGCTCGGCACCCGACGGGTTAGGAGAAACCCTGATTTGGCGCGCATCGCGGCATTTTTTATTCACAGTTTCTGTTCTGGAATGTAAGTTATCGCAAGCATTAATGTGCGCCAACGCGAAACGGAATTGGCGTGGTTCTGGGGATTCATAGGAACTTATGAAGAAAAACAAGTCAGGCCTCCTGGTGCTTAGTGCTCTCGCCGCCACCCTCGCGGGACCCGCTGCTCACGCTGCCTATCACGAATTTACAGCGTCGATCTACGCGGTCGGGACTTCGGACGAAACCTTGTGGGGCAAGTTTCGTTATGTCCTCCTGAACGGCGTAACTACCGCGGGCGCTTGTTACGTGGATCCCAACACCAATAAGGTGATAATAAAACTGCCGGACGCCGAGGCGTATGCCGCTGCGCTAGCGGCACACATGGCCGGCCGCCAGGTTCAAATCAGTCTCGATGACACGTTTGTGGACACCGGCGGGAATTGCAAGATGCGATGGATCAGGGTGCTGGACTAAGTGCGCTAGTCAGCCAGGTCTTCAAACTCGCCGGGCACATCGTCGCCGGCGAGTTTCTTGAACGGCGCGCGCTTCTGTTCGAATCGTTTGCGTGCATCCGGCTCAGATAACGCGGTATCGAGCGCGCAGTTCATTTCATACACATTGGTGTCGTAACCGGCTTCCCGCATCGCGCGGGTGAATGCGTCGACGTGCGCGCCGCCGGATTGGTACACCATCGGCGCGAATTCGGGGTCGATGTCCAGGTTGTCCGGGTCTTCATAAGACTGCTGACAGCCAGCCACGTCCGTCGCGTGATAGTTGCGGCACGTTTGGGGGCGGGCTTCGTAGATGGAGCAGCGGCCGGCGCTGAGGAAGGGACATTTGACGTTGCGTCGCATGCGCTCCATGTCGTCCATGCCCTGCAGCGCTACGCTGTTTGCGCGCACTTCGGCGTAAATGCGGGCCTGTTCTTCAGCGGGCAGAGAACGCTCAACGAAATCCAGAATGCTGAAGACCTCAACCGCGCGAACGTCGACGCTGAAGTGACAGCACCACGTACAACCAGCCCGACAAGCGAGCGTGCTCAGATCGGGCGCTGATGCGATCCGGGCGTCGTGGCGCTGGCGAGAGTTTTCATACGCGCGGACGACGCCGGCATCGCGAATTTCATCCTGCGCACGCGAGTGCTCCTCGGCGAGAACGCCAAGTACGAAAGGAACGTCGAGAGAAATCTCCATGAGAGTGATCGTCGAGAGAGGTGGAGGCGAGGCTGCGACCTAGCAGCTACTACAGTTCTTCGGATAGTCCAGCTCGGCATTCACGCCGCTATCCCACTCCAGCTCGCTCCAGTCCTCGATGTCGAACTCCAGCGTATAGATCGCGCACGTCGGCATATTGTCGATCTCCCGCTCGGCCGAAACTCGATCGGCAAACTCCGTCAGCCCCGGATTGTGACCGACGATCATCAGGTGCTGCGCCGTGCCGCCCAGCTCCCGAATGACTTCCTTCAGCACTTTCGGCGAGGCCAGATACAAGCGCTCGTCCTGCTGCATTTTCGAAGGCGCCAGATGCAGCTCGCGCATGAAGATCTGCGCCGTCGTCAGCGCCCGCACGGCGGGGCTGGTAATCACCAGATCGGGCTTGAGTTTGCGCTCACGCAGCCGACGCGCCATCTCCGGCGCATCTTTCTGCCCGCGAGGTTCGAGCATGCGATCCCAATCTTCCTGGCCGGAATGCTGAGCTTCGGTCTTGGCGTGGCGAAGCAGAGTGAGGCGCATGGGATTCCTTAGTCGGTTTCGATCTCGACCACACCGTCGTCATTGACGCGGGTTGGATAGGTCCGCACAGGTTCGTAAGCGGGCGGCGTCAACGCCGCGCCGGTGCGCAAGCAAAAGCGGGCGCCGTGACGCGGGCAGATGACGACGTCGCCGTCGACCGCACCGCCGGCCAGCTCGCCGCCGTCGTGGGTGCAAAGATCGTCGATCGCGTAGAACGTGCCGGCGATATTGAACACGGCGATCAGTTGAGCGTCGATCTCGGTCTGCGCGTAGTCGCCCGGCGCGATCGAGACCGCGGGAGCCACGGGATGCCAGGTCATTACATCATTCCCGTCTGCAGCCGCGCCGCTTCCGACATCATGCTCTGGTTCCAGGGCGGGTCGAACACCAGCTCGACATCGGCGCGCGTCACGGTGGGCACGAGCTCGACTTTGTCTTTGACGTCCTGCACCAGCACTTCGCCCATGCCGCAGCCCGGCGCGGTCAAAGTCATCTTGATGTCGGCCACGCGACCGCCTTCGGGCGTATGCGTGATGTCACAGGTGTACACCAGGCCCAGCTCGACGATGTTGATCGGAATCTCCGGGTCGTAGCAGGTGCGCATCTGATCCCACACCAGCTGCTTCACGTCCTCGTCGGTGGCGTTGGGCGGCAGCTCGGGCGCGAGGCTCGGCTCTTTGCCGAGCGCATCCGCATCCTTGCCGGCGATGCGAAACAGGTTGCCCTCCACGTAAACCGTGAAGCTGCCGCCGAGGGCCTGAGTGATGAAGCCTGTCTTGCCTTCGCGCAGGGTCACCGGGATGCCGGCGGGAACCATGATGGCTTCGACGTCGCGCTGTAGGGTGACAGGTTCGTTGTCGTGGCTGTGCATGAAAAGAAATAACTACTCTGTAGTCACCGGTTCGGCGGCGCGCTCGAGGGCGGCGTTCAACGTGTGCCAGCACAAGCTCGCGCATTTCACGCGAGCCGGAAATTCGCGCACGCCCGAGAGCGCCGCGAGCTTGCCGAGCCTGGCGGGATCGACGGCGGCGTCGTGCTGGGTCAGCAGCGCGTGCACGTCATCGAACAGCTCTTTGACTTCCGACTTGGTCTTGCCTTTGACGGCTTCGGTCAGCAACGAGGCGGATGCGACCGAAATCGCGCAGCCGCTGCCTTCGAACTTCACATCGGTGATGTGCTCGCCCTTGAGGTTGGCATACATCGTGAGGCGATCGCCGCACAGCGGATTGTGACCGTCGGCGTGCACGTCGGCAGGCTGCAGCTTGCCGAAGTTCCGCGGATGGCGGTTGTGATCGACGATGACGTCGCGATAAAGATCTTTCAGGTCCATGTCGTCGTCCGAGGCTCAGCCCAACACCTGACGAGTATGTTCGAGGGCGGTCACCAGCCGGTCGATTTCCTCGCGCGTATTGTAGAACGACATCGATGCGCGTGCCGTCGCCGGGATCTTGAAGAAGTCCATCACCGGCATGGCGCAGTGATGGCCGGTACGGATCGCGACCCCTTCGGTGTCGAGGATGGTGCCGATGTCGTGCGGATGAATGCCGTCGAGCGTGAACGACACGACCGCCGCCTTGTCCGGCGCGGTGCCGACGATGCGCAGGCCCGGCAGAGCACTCAGGCGCTCGGTCGCATATTCGAGCAACTCGTTCTCGTAGGCGGCGATACGGTCCATGCCGATCTTTTCCAGATAATCGATGGCGGTCGCGAGACCGATCGCGCCGGCGATGTGCGGCGTGCCGGCTTCGAACTTCCAGGGCAGCTGATTGAACGTCGTCTTCTCGAACGACACCGACAGAATCATGTCGCCGCCGCCTTGCCACGGCGGCATGGCTTCCAGCAGTTCGCGCTTGCCGTACAGCACGCCCATGCCGGTCGGGCCGAGCATCTTGTGGCTGGAGAAGCAGTAGAAGTCGCAACCCAGCGCCTGCACGTCGACCGCCGTGTGCGGAATGGCCTGCGCGCCATCGAGCAGCACCGGCACGCCATGCTGTTTGGCGACCTTGATGAATTTCTCGACCGGCACGATGGTGCCCAGCGCATTGGAAACGTGCGCCAGCGCGAGCAACTTGGTGCGCGGCCCGATGAGCTTCTGGAACTCATCGAAGTCGACGACGCCCTGTTCGTTGATCGGAATGACCTTCAGCACTGCGCCGACTTGCTCTCGCAGCAGCTGCCACGGAACGATGTTCGCGTGATGTTCGAGGGCGCTGATCAGGATCTCGTCGCCTGGCTCGAAGCCGGGCCGCAAGAAGCTTTGGGCGACAAGGTTCACCGCTTCGGTGGTGCCGCGAACGAACACGATCTCTTTCGTGTCGCGGGCATTGATGAAGCGACGAATCGTCTCACGCGCGCCTTCGTAAGCATCGGTCGCGCGTTGGCTCAGGGTGTGAACGCCACGATGCACGTTGGCATGATCGTGCTCGTAATAGCGAGAGATCGCTTCGATGACCGACTTCGGCCGCTGACTCGACGCCGCGTTGTCCAGGTACACCAGCGGTTTGCCGTTCACCGTCTGATGCAGGATCGGAAAGTCGCGCCGGATGGCGGCGACATCGAGCGCAGTCGCGCTCCGCGTAGCTGTAACAGCTGCGTTCATGCCTTGGTCTCGTTAGCTAGCTTGAACCGCTCATCGATCTGCTTCTCCAGCGCCGCGCGCACGGGTTCGAGACCGATGGTCGAAAGAATGGATTCGGCAAACGCCCGGATGAGCAACGCGCGAGCGTCGGACTCCGACAAGCCACGCGAGCGCAGGTAGAAGAGGGCAGTTGCATCGAGCTGGCCGGTTGTCGCGCCGTGACTGCATTTCACGTCGTTGGCGTAGATCTCCAGCTCAGGCTTGGTATCGATCTCGGCGGTCGGTGAGAGCAGCAGGTTGCGGCTCGACTGGCGCGAGTCGATCTTCTGTGCGTCCGGACGCACGATGATCTTGCCATTGAACACGCCACGGCCTTTGCCGCCGGCGATGCCGCGATAGTCTTCTTCGCTCGTCGTGTGGGGGGCGATGTGGTCGATGCGCGTGTGCGCGTCGAGGTGCTGAGTGCCCATGGGCGTAAGCAAACCAAACAGCGCCGCGTCAGCGCCACTGCCTTCGAGCACCGCGGTGATGCCGGTGCGGCCCAGGCTCGCGCCGAGCTGGATGTCATGGATGGAATAGCGCGCGTCCTTCGCGAGCTTCGTTTGAATGTGACCGATGTGGAAGGCGCGAGGCGCTTCCCGCTGCCCTCGATAGTGCGTGATGGCGCCACCGGCGGCGATTTCGAAACGAGTCACAGCGTTGGTGAAGTACTCCGCCTCGTTCGCACCGAGGTAGTGCTCGATGATGGTCGCGCGACTATTCCGGCCAGCGCGAACCATGACGCGCGGATGGCTCATGCAGCCTGCGGCTCCAGTGGTCGACTGGTGCACGATGTAGATCGGTGCGTCGAGAACTGCGTTATCCGCGAGGTTCACCACGACACCGTCTTCGAAGAACGCCAGATTCAACTGCTCCAGCGCATTGCCGGTGAGTTGATCGTGTTCCTTCAAATAGGCGGCGACGGCTGCAGGCTCACGCTGAAACCATTGTTTGAGCGTCAGCACGGTCACGCCCGGCGGCTGTGCCGTCTGCGAGGAGAGGGCGGGGAGCCAGTGGCCGTTGACCAACACGATGCGGGTGCCCGCCGTCGTCAGCCAGTCGGGCTGATGGGCATCGAGCGCCGACGCATCCGCAGGCGTGAACGAGCGTGTTTCGAGTCGACGCAGGTTCGTGTACTTCCAAGCCTCGTCTCGCTGCGTCGGAAAGCCGGTGGACAGGAACTGATCGAGCGCGGCACGACGCAGCGCTGTCAGCTCGTCATTGCCTTGCCATCGCGCATCGAACGCGGCTTTGTACCGCTCGATGGGCGATGCAGTGCTCTTGGCGCCTACAGCACTCACGCCGCGGCCTCCTGTTTCACCCAGTCATAACCGCGCTTCTCGAGTTCCAGCGCCAGCGACTTGTCGCCGCTCTTGATGATCTTGCCGTCGGAGAGCACGTGCACTTTGTCCGGCTCGATGTAATCGAGCAGACGCTGATAGTGAGTGACCATCACGATCGCACGATCCTGACGACGCAGGCTGTTCACGCCGTTCGCGACGACGCGCAGCGCGTCGATGTCCAGGCCCGAGTCGGTCTCGTCGAGCAGTGCGAGCGCCGGCTCGAGCACCGCCATCTGCAGGATCTCGTTGCGCTTCTTCTCGCCGCCGGAGAAGCCTTCGTTGACGCCGCGGTTCAGGAAGCTCTCGTCCATCTGCATGAGGTTCATCTTCTCGCGCACCAGCGTGAGGAACTCGAACGCGTCCATCTCGGACTCGCCGCGATGTTTGCGAATGGCGTTGAGGCCGGCCTTCAACAAATAAACGTTGTTCACGCCGGGGATTTCGACCGGGTACTGGAACGCGAGGAACACGCCTTCACGCGCGCGCTCTTCGGGAGGCAGGGCAAGCAGGTCCTTACCTTTATAGGTGACGCTGCCGTCGGTGACGGAGTAGCCCTCGCGCCCGGCGAGGACCTGAGCAAGCGTGCTCTTGCCCGAGCCGTTCGGGCCCATGATGGCGTGCACTTCGCCCGCGCCCACTTCGAGGTCGAGACCCTTGAGCACCTGCTTTTCGCCGGCGAGCGCGTGAAGATTCTTGATGGTCAGCATGCATTGATACCTTAGTAACTCATCTCAAGCAGCCGTCCCTGGAGCCTCAGCCAGCCAGTACATCCGTGTACTGTCGTTCGCGCGGTTCGAGGACACGTTAAGTGTCCTCGAAAAGGCATCCGCGCTCACCCAACCGATCCCTCGAGGCTGACGGCGAGCAGGTTCTGCGCTTCGACGGCGAATTCCATCGGCAGCTCCTTGAACACGGCCTTGCAGAAGCCGTTGACGATCATGTTCACCGCGTCCTCTTCGGAGATGCCGCGGCTCAGGCAATAGAACAATTGATCGTCGCCGATCTTCGACGTGGTGGCTTCGTGCTCGACGCTCGCGGTCGGCGTGCGCACTTCCATGTAAGGGAAGGTGTGCGCGCCGCACTTGTCGCCCATGAGCAGCGAGTCGCACTGAGTGAAGTTGCGCGCGTTGATGGCGCTCGGCAGAACCTTGACCAGACCGCGATACGCATTCTGGCCGTGGCCGGCCGAAATGCCTTTGCTCACGATCGTGCTGCGCGTGTTCTTGCCGATGTGAATCATCTTGGTGCCGGTGTCGGCCTGCTGATAATTGTTGGCGACGGCCACCGAGTAGAACTCGCCGACCGAGTTGTCGCCGGTCAGGATGCAGCTCGGATACTTCCAGGTGATCGCCGAGCCGGTCTCGACCTGAGTCCAGCTGATCTTCGAGTTCGCGCCACGGCACTCGCCACGCTTGGTGACGAAGTTATAAATGCCGCCAACGCCATTCTCATCGCCCGGATACCAGTTCTGCACGGTCGAGTATTTGATCTGCGCGCCTTCCAGCGCGATCAGCTCGACGACGGCCGCGTGCAGCTGATTCTCGTCGCGCATCGGCGCCGTGCAGCCTTCGAGATAGCTCACATGCGAGCCTTCCTCGGCGACGATGAGCGTGCGCTCGAACTGACCGGTCTTCGCCGCGTTGATGCGGAAGTAGGTCGAGAGCTCCATCGGGCAGCGCACGCCTTTCGGCACGAAGACGAACGAGCCGTCTGTGAAGACCGCCGAATTCAGTGTCGCGAAGTAGTTGTCCGTATAGGGCACGACGCTGCCCAGATACTTCTCGACCAGCTCCGGATATTTCTGCACGGCTTCGGAGAAGGAGCAGAAGATCACGCCGGCCTTGTGCAAACGTTCCTTGAACGTGGTCGCGACCGACACGCTGTCGAACACCGCGTCGACGGCCACGCCGGCGAGGCGGGCGCGCTCATGCAAAGGAATGCCGAGCTTGTCGTAGGTCTCGAGCAGCTTCGGATCGACTTCCTCCAGGCTCTTGGGCGCATCCGCCTTGGGCTTGGGCGCCGAATAGTAGGAAATCGATTGATAGTCGATGGGCTGGATGCGCAGGTGCGCCCAGTGCGGCTCTTTCATGGTCAGCCAGTGCCGGTACGAGCGCAGGCGCCAGTCGAGCATGAATTGCGGCTCGCCCTTTTTGCGCGAGATGAAAGTAATGACGTCCTCGTCCAAGCCGGGTGGGACGGTGTCGGATTCAATGTCCGTGACGAAGCCGTGCCGGTATTTCTGGGCGACCAGGGCTTCCAAAGTCGGATCGGTTTGCGGATTGCTTGCCATTGCTAACTT
Source organism: Steroidobacter agaridevorans (assembly GCF_009932555.1). Lineage (GTDB taxonomy): Bacteria > Pseudomonadota > Gammaproteobacteria > Steroidobacterales > Steroidobacteraceae > Steroidobacter > Steroidobacter agaridevorans. The sequence continues at coordinate 225,270 of NZ_BLJO01000009.1, read as the reverse complement.
CAACCCAAAAATTAATCGTGCGAGGCGCGCAGCAGCCGGGTCAGCGGGACGGTGGTCGTCGTGACGCCGTGAGTCGTGCCGGCGAGCTCGGCCAGCGAAATGTCGGTGAGCGCGCGCCGGATGGCGGCATTGACCTTCTGCCAGGTATGGCCGACAGCGCATTTCGACTCGAGGCCGCAGGTGCTGTGCGAGCCGCTGCATTCGGTGATGGCGAAGGGCCCTTCGAGCGCATCCAGGATGCGGGCGGCGGTGATTTCACCCGGCGGCTGCGCCAGTTGATAACCGCCATGACTGCCGCGCGTCGAGATGACCAGACCGCTCCGTTGCAGCTTTTTCAGCAGCTTGCTCACGGTGGGCAGCCCGATATGGGTGGCCTCGGCGACTTCCGTCGCCGTCCACAAGCGGTCCGGCTGCCCGGCGAGCCGGGCAAGAATCACCGTGCCGTAATCGGTCAGCTTGCTAATGCGAAGCATGGGAATTCCATCGAGAGGTTCGGTGGAGGATATGGGACCATTCTAGTCCCAATGCAAGCCCGTGAGAACCCCGAGACAGGGTTGAGCTCGGATTGCGTCAATTTTACCGGCAGGAACCCCGCCAGCGGCCTCGCAGTCCAACGTTGTCGTTCCGCTACAACACTTGTACCGGCCGGAGCTGAAGGCGATTTGCTATCCTACGCCCCCCAAAACTTGAGGCTTGCCGTTTGGGCCGACGCTGTCGCGGGCGTCGAGTCGCGCGCAAGCTCACCCCTGAAGGCGGAGGACTGTATGAATCGCACTGAGCTCGAATCGATTGCGCGCGCAATGGTTGCAAAAGGCAAAGGCATCCTGGCGGCTGACGAATCCAGCGGCACGATCAAGAAGCGCTTTGACAGCATCCAGCTCGAATCGACCGAGGAAGCGCGCCGTACCTACCGCGAGATGTTGTTCACGACGCCCGATGCGGCGAAGTACATCAGCGGCGTCATTCTTTATGACGAAACGCTGCGCCAGAAGACCAAGGACGGCACGCCGTTCTCGCAGTACCTGACCAAGCTCGGCGTCGTGCCGGGCATCAAGGTCGACATGGGCGCGAAGCCGCTGGCCGGTTTCCCCAATGAAACGATCACCGAAGGCCTCGACGGTCTGCGCGAGCGTCTGGCCGAATATCACAAGCTGGGCGCCCGCTTCGCCAAGTGGCGCGCCGTGATCGACATCGCCAAGGACATTCCGACCCAGTTCGCCATCGACGCGAACGCGCATGCGCTGGCCCGTTACGGCGCGCTCTGTCAGGAAGCAAACATCGTTCCGATCATCGAGCCGGAAGTGCTGATGGACGGCGATCATTCCATCGAGCGTTGTGAGGAAGTGACGAGCGCCGTGCTCAAGTCGGTGTTCGAGCAGCTGGATTCACACCGCATTCATCTCGAAGGCATGATCCTGAAGCCCAACATGGTCATCTCGGGCAAGAAGAACACCGCGCGCGCCGGCCGCCAGCAGGTTGCGGAAGCCACGGTGCGCACGTTGAAGCGTTTCGTGCCGAGCGCGGTGCCGGGCATCGCGTTCCTGTCCGGCGGCCAGAGCGCCGCCGAAGCCACCGAGCACCTGAGCCTGATGAACAAGATCGGCAACCTGCCTTGGGAGCTCACCTTCTCGTACGGCCGTGCTCTGCAGGACGAAGCGCTGAAGGCCTGGGGTGGCAAGCCGGATCAGTTCGCTGCTGGCCAGAAGGCCTTCGCTCGCCGCGCCAAGTTGAATGGCGATGCGCGCAACGGCAGCTACACCGCCGCTTCGGAGCAGGCTGCTTAAGCCTGCCGTAAGTATGGGCGGAGACAATGCATCGCGTGTTCATATCGGGGTCGTGAATGGTCTCTGCTGTTAGCACCGATGTGTCTTCCGCCCAACCTGCCGCCGCTTCCGAATCGCTCATCGAGATTCGAGATGTGCACTATTCGGTCGGCGGCAGGAGCATCTTCTCCGGCCTGAATCTGTCGATTCCGCGCGGCCGAATTACCGCGCTCATGGGACCGAGCGGCACTGGCAAAACCACACTGCTGCGCCTGGTGACCGGCCAGATCAAGCCGACGCGCGGCGAGATTCTGTTCGACGGAATCAATGTTTCGACGCTCAAGACGCGAGAGCTGTACGCGCTGCGCCGGCGCATGGGCATGCTGTTTCAGAACGGCGCGCTGCTGACCGACATGAGCGTGTTCGAGAACGTCGCGTTCCCGTTGCGCGAGCACACCGATCTGCCGGAATGTTTGATTAGAAACATCGTGCTCACCAAGTTGCAGGCCGTCGGCCTGCGAGGCGCCGCGCAATTGATGCCGGCGGAGTTGTCGGGTGGCATGAATCGCCGCGTCGCGCTCGCGCGCACCATGGCGACCGATCCCGAAGTGTTGATCTATGACGAGCCGTTCACCGGTCTGGATCCGATTTCCATGGGCATGATCGTGCGCCTCGTGCGTCACATGAACGCCGCGCTCGGCATCACCAGCATCGTCGTGTCGCACGACGTGCATGAGCTTTCGGGCCTCTCCGACACCAGCTATATCATCGCCGGCGGCAAGGTTGCCGCGGCCGGCAAGTTGAACGAATTGAAAGGTCACCAGTCCGAAATCGTCAACCAATTCCTCAACGGACTGCCCGACGGGCCGGTGCCGTTTCATTATCCGGCGGCTGACTATCAGCAGCAGCTGCTGGCGGACTCCGAATGAAAATCGTGCGAGAGCTGGCGGACAGTGCGGGCGACTTTACCGCGGCGGTCGGCGGCGTAACCTTGTTTCTGGGCCGGCTGCTCGGGCAGATTCCGGCCGCGCTGCTGCGCCCGTCCCTGATCGTCGCGCAAGTCCATAACACCGGCGCTTTGTCGCTCGTCATCATCATGACCTGCGCCTTGTTCGTCGGCGCCGTGCTCGGCTTGCTGGGCTACGACACGCTGCTGCGGTTCGGGTCCGAGGATGCGCTTGGCACCGTGGGCGCGCTTGGCTTGGTGAAGGAGCTTGGCCCCGTCGTGACCGCCTTGTTGTATGCCGGTCGTGCGGGCACGGCGCTCGCTTCCGAACTGGGCCTGATGCGTGCGACCGATCAGCTCACCGCGATTGAAATGATGGCGGTCGACCCGATGCGCCGTGTGGTCGCGCCTCGCTTCATCGGCGGCGTCATCGCGATGCCGCTGCTGACCGTCGTCTTCATCGCCATCGGCATCTTCGGGGTGCAGCTGGTCGGTGTGCAGAACTTCGGCGTGGATTCGGCCTCGTTCTGGTCGCAAATGCGCGCCAGCGTGGAGTTGAACGACATCGCCGAGGGTGTGATCAAGGGTTGCGTATTCGGTCTCGCGTGCAACCTGATTGCGGTGTACGAAGGTTACAACGCGATTCCCACCGCCGAAGGCGTGGGCCGCGCCACTACCCGCACCGTGGTGATTTCGGCGGTGCTGACCCTGATGTTGGATTACATGATCACAGCTGTAATGCTGTGACCTTGCGGAGCGATTATGCGTTCGACACGCGCTGTAGAGATCTCGACCGGATTATTCGTGCTGCTGGGCTTTGCGGCACTGTTCTTCATGGTTACCCAGATTACCAACCGTGAACTCTCGGTCGATGGCGCGAGTTACGACGTAACCGCCCAGTTCGAGAACATCGGCAGCCTGAAGCCGGGCGCCGCGGTCTCGATGGCCGGCGTCACGGTGGGCCGGGTCGATTCCATCGGCTTCGACCAGAATGTTTACAAAGCCGTTGTGAAGATGCGGATTGCCTCCAACTACAACCGCATTCCGAATGACAGCGATGCGGCCATCATGACTTCGGGCCTGCTCGGCGGGCAGTACGTCGGCATCACGGCCGGCGGCTCCGAGGAGTACCTGAAGAGCGGCGACCGCATCACGCTGGTGCAGGACGCGCTGGTGCTGGAGAACCTGATCAATCAGCTGGTCGCGAGCTTCATGAAGCGCGACAACTCGGACGAGGCCCAGCAGGGCGCCGAGGGCGGACAGAACAAGACGGAGGAAGCGAAGCAATGAGTATCTTCGTGAAGCAGAGTCGTAGAAACATTCTCGCGGCAGGGTTGTCGCTGGTCGCCACGCTGGGTCTGTTCGCAGGCTCCGCGCAGGCACAGGACGCAGCCAAGCTCGGGCCGCAGGAGCTGGTCTCCAAGGTCGCGAACGACACGCTCAAGGATCTGGACGCCAACCGCGCCGAGTACGCCAAGAACAAGGGCAAGGTGCGGGAGCTGGTCGATAAGAACATGCTGCCGTACTTCGATACTGCGTATTCCGCGCAGCTGGTGCTGGCGAAACACTGGCGCACGGCGACGCCGGAACAGCGCAAGCGCTTCGTCGAGGCGTTCTATCAGTCGCTGCTGCAGAACTACGGTGAGGCGCTGCTGGAGTTCACGCCGGATCGTCTGAAGATCCTGCCGTTCCAGGGCAACCCGGCCGACAAGGTGGCGACGGTGCGTACCGAGATCCGTCGTGACAATGGCAGCCGCGTGCCGGTGAACTACTCGCTGCGTCAGACCGACAGCGGCTGGAAGGCGTACGACGTGCAGATCGAAGGCGTGTCGTATGTGAAATCGTTCCGCACCGACTTCGGCGCCGAGATCGACCAGAAGGGCCTGGAGGCCGTGATCCAGCGTCTGGAGCAGCAGGTCGCGAGCGGCACGGTCAAAAAGCCGACTGAAAAGGCCAATCCAGCGTAATGAACGCGAAGCCGGCTCAAACGCCTGGTCCCGCCAGACTTGAAGCGCTCGGCAACGGGCGCTTCAAGGTTTACGGCGCGCTCGACGCCGACACCGCGACCGACCTGCTCAAGCGCAGCGAGGCGGCCTTCAAAGAGGCGGGCGCATCGCTCGAGATCGATCTGGCGAATGTGCCCGAAGGCGACAGCGCCGGCCTGGCGTTGCTGATCGAATGGCTGCGGCTGGCGAAACAGCGTCAGCAAACCATTCACTTCAAGAATGTACCGCCCCAGATCGCGGCGCTGGCTCGTATCAGCGAAGTCGACAATCTGCTGAACGGCAACGGCGCTGCCCGCGCCTGATCGGTTCATCCCGATTGGTTCATAATGGGGCTCCGCCAGCAGGCCGGTGCCCGCATGCTCTCCCAAGTCGACACGTTCAACGCCCTCGTCATCAGCCGCCTCGCACACGAGCTGCAGGCTCAGGGCCGCTCGGTCATTCACATGGAGTTCGGGCAGCCGTCGACCGGCGCGCCTCGGGCCGCGATCGAGCGAGCTCATCAGGTGCTCGACAGCGATCCGGGCGGCTATTGGGAAAGCACCGCGCTCAAGGCGCGTCTGGCCAGGCATTATCTCGACAGCTACGGCGTCAAGATCGAGCCTGAGCAATTCATTCTGATGTGCGGCGCGTCCCCGGCGCTCACACTCGCGTTGAACGCGACATTTCATGTCGGCGACCGGATTGCACTGGCTCGGCCGGGCTATGTCGCCTATCGCAACACGCTGCGCGCGTTGCATCTCACGCCGGTGGAGATTCCTTGCGGGCCCGAGTCGCGCTTCCAGCTGACTGCGGCCGGTCTGGCCGCGCTCGATCCCGCGCCCCAAGGTGTGATCGTCGCGAGCCCCGCCAATCCCACCGGCACCATCATCGCGCCCGCCGAGCTGGAGGCGATCGCACGCGTGTGTCGTGAGCGCAATATCACGATCATTTCGGACGAGATCTATCACGGCCTGAGCTACGTCGGCCCGGCTCGCTCCATGCTGGAGTTCGAGCCGAACGCGCGCATCGTCAACAGCTTCTCGAAATATTTCAGCATGGTCGGCTGGCGGCTCGGGTGGCTGCTCGTCCCCATGGAACATCTGCCTCGCGCCCGCGCCTTCATGAGCAATTTGTTTCTAACGGCTCCGTCCCTGAGCCAGCACGCCGCACTCGTGGCAATGGATTGCCGTGACGAACTGGAAGGATATCTCGCGACCTATGCGCGCAATCGCCAGTTGCTGCTGGAGGCGCTACCCAAGCTCGGCTTGAATAACATCGCGCCGCCCGATGGCGCGTTCTATATCTACGCGAACATCGCCCACCTCACCGACGACAGCCTCGCTTTCTGCCAATCCCTGCTCCGCGACACCGGCGTCGCCACCGCCCCCGGCGTCGACTTCGATCCCGTCGAAGGCCACCACTACATGCGCTTCAGCTTCGCCGTCTCGACCGCGGAAGTCGAAGATGCCATCGCTCGAATCACGCCCTGGTTTGCTCGTCGCGCGCGCGTCTAGTAAGCGCCCCTTCATTTCCGTGTACCTGATCCGCTGGGGGCGATGCTGATCGCCTTGCCGGTCTATACAAGAATTTGTATAGTGAGGGCGTTGCATGAAGCCCATCGAGTTCTGCGGTGATTCGCTGGACTGTCTGCGAGAGTTTCCCAGGGACACGCGCCGCGCGGCTGGATTCCAGCTTGATCGAGTGCAGCGGGGCCTGGAGCCGTTCGATTGGAAGCCAATGTCGACAGTGGGTTCGGGCGTCCGCGAGATTCGAATTCGGGACGATTCGGGCGCGTTTCGAGTGCTGTATGTGGCGAAGTTCGAGGACGCGGTCTACGTCCTGCATTGTTTCCAAAAGAAGACGCAGGCCACGTCGCGGCGTGATCTCCATCTGGCGGAACAGCGCTACCGCGAGTTATTGAAGGAGCGGCAATGACCAAGAAGCGTTTTGCGTCTGTTTGGGACGCCATCGAGGACTCCGGGGCCGAAGCTGCGAGCATGAAGCTGCGGGCGGAGCTGGCGAACGAGATCATCGAAAGGATGCGCGCTCGCAAGTTGACCCAAGCCAAGGCGGCGGAGTTGATCGGGGTGACGCAGCCTCGCGTTTCCGACTTGATGCGCGGCCGCTTGAATCTTTTTTCGCTGGATTCGCTGGTGGATATCGCAGATCGGATCGGCTTGCGCACACGGGTTGTCGTCAGCCCAAAGCGCGCGGCGTGACCTGAGGTCGACGATCTCCCCCAAATGAAAATCCCGGCCAAGGCCGGGATTTTCGTCAGTACAGCAGCAATCGTTGCTTATTGCGGCGGAGCTTCAGGCGTCTCTTCCGCTTCGCCTTCTTCCGGCTCTTCGCCGAGCACATCTTCCAGCGTTTCCGGCGGTGGGTTGCCGTCGAAGATGTTGAATTCGCGTTGCTGGACCCAGGCGTCGCGGATGAAGGCGTACGGGTCGTAGGTGCGCTGGAGGGTTTCGTCCAGCGGCAGCAGCTCCGAACGGGTGTGAATGGGGTTGATGAGGCGCACGCTCCACTCGGCTTCCCAAGGAAGGTCGGTGTATTGCAGCGGGTTGCTGAACCAGTCGACGACGCGAGAGGGGGCGTCACGCATGGAGGAAGGTCCGAACAAGGGCAGATTCACGAATGGGCCGGAGGGCACGCCCCAGACGGCCATCGTCTGGCCGAAGTCTTCGTCGTTCTTTTCCAGGCCGAGCGGCGTGGCCACGTCGAAGATGCCGGCGACGCCGAGTGTGCTGTTGAGCAGGAAACGGCCCGTGTCCTTCAAGCCCAGCAGCACTTTGCCTTGCAGGAACTGATTGACGAAGGTGCTGGGGTACTCGAGGTTGCTCAGCACATTGCCGATGCCGGCGCGAACGAATCCCGGGGTGACCTTGCGGTAACCCTTGGCGACCGGCTTCAACGCCGCCTTGTCGACGGTGTCGTTGAACTTATACACCCCGCGATTGAATCCTTCGAAGCTCTCCTTGTTGGTAGTGCGGCCTGGAGCGCTGGCGCATCCGGCGACAGCGAGGGCGAGCAACAGGGGCGCAGCGCGCAGTAACGTGGACATGCGTCGTGAATCCTTCAAACAAACAAAATCAGGTGGACGCCGCGAGCCGGCGAAATCAATCGCGAGCGGGCTGCGCTCGGCCAGTGGCAATACCAGAACACACCCGGTGGGTGCGGGGATTGTATCAATTTGCGCGTCGACGGCCGTCGCCGTTGCTGGCTTCGATGGGCCGGCGGGCGGCCCGCTTGGGCAATGCTTGCTGAATTTCGTCGAGACGGGCTTCGAAGCGCGCGCGCTGCACTTCGGAGATCTTCGGCACGGCGAGAGCGAGCTGCAGCTGATTGACGGCCAGCAACAGATCGCCGCTCAGGATGTGGTACTCCGACATGTAGTAGTACGAATCGGCCACGTCGCCCGCGGCATTCGCCGCCTGCGCCGTGAGCTTCGCCTGCTCCGGTGTCGGCGGCACGGTGTTGAACAGATCGAGCAGGATCTCGTGGGCCTTCTTGGAATCGCCCGTTTGCATCAACGTTTCGGCGTAGCGAATCGTGACGGCGACATTGCGCGGGAACAGCTCCGTCGCGCGCTTCAATGTTTGCAGGGAGGCTTTGCCATCGCCGGCCTGCAACTGCGCCTGACCCAACGCCGTGTGGTACTGAAGAATGGTCGGATCGGCCGAACGCAGCCGCTCGAAGACCGGCACGGCCTTGGCAGGTTGCCCGGCCATCATCAATGCCAACCCTTGCCCATACACCTGCGCCGGCGTCGCATCGGGCTCGTTGTTGATGGTGGCGGCGTAATACGCACGCGGATCTTCGCCCGCCGGCGTCGAGAGCACGCGCAGACGTTCGCGCGTCAGCGCATAGCTCACGCTCTCCGGAGCCGGCGCCACGTCGAGCTGCGCGGCGCGTTCCTTCGTCTCGGCAATTCGAGTGTGGCTCACCGGATGCGTGCGTAGCATTTCGGGAATGTTCAACTCGCTGCTGCCACCGAGTCGGCTCATGGTCTCGAAAAACCTGGGCATGCCATTCGGGTCGAAGCCCGAGCGCGCCAGAAATCCCAGGCCGACACGGTCGGCTTCGGTCTCGTTCGAGCGCGTGAAACTGATCTGTTGTTGGATGGCCAGGCTCTGCGCCGCCGCCACGCCCGCCATCGCGGCATCCCCACCGCCTGCCGCTGCACCGACCAGAATCGCCGCCAGCATGGCCGCGGTGGACACGAGGCTCGATCGGCTCTGAGCGGCAATGCTGCGAGCAATGTGCCGCTGGGTGACGTGTGCAATTTCGTGCGCCAGCACGCCGGCCAGCTCGCTCTCGTCCTCGGTCTTCAGCATCAGGCCGGAATTCACACCGATGAACCCGCCCGGCAAGGCGAAGGCGTTGATGGTGTTGTCCCGGACCATGAAGAAGTTGAAGCGCTGCGAGCCATCGTGCGCCTGGCTGGACAGCTTGAGGCCCAGCGCGCGGATGTACTCGGTGACTTCCGGGTCTTCCAGGATCTGGTCCTGGTCCCGCAGACCCCGCACGATCATGCGGCCGATCTGGTACTCGTCCTCCAGGGTCAGCATGGTCGACGCCGGGTTGCCGATGTCGGGCAAATCCTCCGGATCGGCATGACTCACGCCCCCGACCATGACCAGGGACGCCACGGTGGCGCACAGCAGTGCCTTGAACGTCGAGAAGGAGGGGATTTTCACAGCAAGCAGTGTGGTGCGGGCCGGGGAGGCTGTAAAGCGTCAGGGGTTGGACCTTCCTGAACGCCTTGCGTTCACCGCCAGGAGCGCGGGTCGCGACGAGGGCTGCGGTTCGCACGGCGGGATATTCGCAGCCCCGCCGCCAAGCGGATTCCCTCGACCCGCCAGGTTATGCAAGCAGGAGGTTGAATTGCCTACGCCTGCTGGCATGCTTGCAGTGCGGCCATCAGGGAACAAAAAGGAACGGACCGTCATGCCTTGGTTAAGGTTTGCTCAGCCACTGTGCGCGCTCGCGGTGGTAGGGATGATGGCTGGGTGTTCGCCGGGCGGCTCTGAATCGTCATCGGGCGCCGGCGCCCAGGCAAGGTCGAGCGGCGCTCGAGGCCAGGTGCCCGTGCTGAACGCCGCCGCCGCAGACAACCCATTCGTCGTCCGCGGGCAAGACGGCAATCTCACGCTCGAAGTCGACGCGCCATCGGCGCAAGCCCATGAACCGGCGGTGGCCGCGGGCGAGTTGCTGGTCAAGTTCAAATCGAGTGCGGCCTACAGCAGCGCGCGCGCCAAGTTCGGTGCCGCCGTCCAATCGCAGCGATCATTCAAGTCGCTGCCCGGCCTGCAGCGGGTGAAAGTGGCGCCTGGCGTTTCCGCCGCCGCGACCATCGCTGCCCTGCGCGAAGATCCGGACGTTGAATTCGTCGAGCCCAACTACATCGTGCGTGCGCAGCGCTCGCCGAACGACCCAAGCTTCACGGCGCAGTGGCCGCTGCACAATATCGGGCAAAGCGGTGGCGTCGCCGATGCGGACATCGATGCGACCGAAGCGTGGGACATCACCACCAGCGACAGCAGCGTGGTGATCGCCGTGCTCGATTCGGGCGTCGACTACACGCACCAGGATCTGGCGGCGAACATCTTCAGCAACACCGCGGACTGCAATACGAATGGCATCGACGACGATGCCAACGGTTACGTCGATGACTGCCATGGCATCGACACCGTGAACGGCGATTCCAATCCCATGGACGACAATGGCCACGGCACGCATGTGGCCGGGCTGATCGCCGCCGTCGGCGACAACAACATCGGAGTCACCGGCGTCGCGTGGCATGCGCGAGTGCTTCCCTGCAAGTTCCTCGACGCCAATGGTTCGGGCAGCGTGGGCGACGCCATTGCCTGTCTGGACTACATCGCGTCGTTTCACGATCGCGGCGTGAACATCGTCGCGACCAACAATTCCTGGGGCGAGGGCATCTACTCGCGCGCGCTGTATGACGCGATCGCCCGTCAGCAGCAACGTGGCATCCTGTTCGTGGCCGCCGCGGGCAATTCGACCAGCACCGCTCCGCAGAGCATCGACGACTCCCATCTATTCGAAGCGGGCTCGATGTTTCCTTGCGCGTACCCTTTGCCGAACGTGATCTGCGTCGGCGCGAGCGACGATCGGGACATCATGGCGAGGGTGTCGTATGTCGGCGATCACACCATTCACATCGTAGCTCCCGGCGAGGATGTGCTGAGCACGTTGCCCGGCAATCTGTATGGCGTGCAGACCGGTACATCGATGGCGACGCCGCATGTTTCCGGAGTGATTGCGCTGGTGAAGTCCGCGATGCCGGCGCTCGATTGGCGCGGCGTGAAGAATCGCGTGCTGGCCGGCGGAGACTATTCCGATCATCAGGCTGGCTGGGCGGACTTCGGTTGGCCCGTCGCGAGCCGGCGGCGGGTGAATGCATATGGCGCGTTGACGTGTAACTCGTCGGTCGCGACCAGGCGTCTGCTGCCGCGCGCGCCGGTGATCATCGACCGTTATTGGCTCGGCGTGCCGTTGACCCTCGCGGTGCTCAACATCGATTGCGAAAACCCACGCGGCGCCGTGTCGGTGACCGTCAATCCGGGCAATGTTTCCATCGCGCTGGCGGATGACGGCGTCGGTGCGGATCTCGCGGCTGGCGACGGCATCTATTCGAGTGCCTGGACGCCCACCGCAGCCGGCGACTACATCTTGAGCTTTCCCGGCCAGATCTTCCGGCAAGGGAGCATCGTCGCCGATACGTTGGCGGTCACGGTCGATGCGCATTTGAAGCCGGGGTTTCCGGTCAAGACGCTGCACCAGGCGGGCACGTACAACGCCAACCTGACCACGCTGGTCGCCAATCTGGATGCGAGCCCCGATCTGGAAATCGTCACCACCAGCGTGGCGCACGGACCCACCTACGCCTGGAAAGCCACCGGTGAGCCCCTGAGCGGCTGGCCGCTGGCCCGCGCGGGCCGACCCTTCGTCATGAGCACCTTGTCGGCTGGCAACCTGGCGGCGGGCGCCGACCAGTTCGAAGTGGCCGGCGGGTTCACCGATGACGGCACCTCGTCCGTCTACGATCCGATCCTGCCGCATCTCGTCGAGGCTTACTTCGGCTCCGGACAGTTGATGCCGGGCTGGCCGCGCATGTCCGGCAACTTCATGACCAGCGCGCCGACGTTGGTGGACGTCGACGGAGACGGCCTGGACGAGCTCTTCCACGGCGAACAGGATTATGAGCTGAGCGCTTATCGCAGCGATGGCTCGCTGGTGCCGGGCTTCCCCCTGCGCCCGGACCCGGTCGGAGAAATAGGCCCGCAAGGGGTGATGTCGCCGCTCGCAGCCGATCTCGACTTCGATGGCCGCCCTGAACTGGTGCTGATGCGCAGCTCCAGCACCTGGCATGCGCTGATCGCCCTGCGCAGCGACGGCAGTATCGCCCCCGGGTTTCCAGTGTCGACGCCGCAGCCGTGCCAGCCGATCGGCTTGGGTGACGTCGACGCCGACGGCGTCATCGAACTGGCCTGCGCCACTGGCGACGTAACGAGTTCCGGCGGCGCGCGGAGCGTGATCCAAATCTACTCGCCACGTGGCGAATTGGAACGCACCATCGAAGTCGCGCAGGGCGCTTACGGCCTTCGTGGTGGCGCGCTCGCGGATCTGACTCAGGACGGCATCCCGGAAATAGTGTTGTCCTATTCGTACTTCGACTCGTACTGGGGGCGCTCTTATTACTACGTGGGCGCGTATGCGGGCGATGGCGCCACCTTGCCAGGATGGCCCGTCGAGTTGACGGGGGCTTCGGGTAACAGCACCGCCATCTCCGCACCCGTGGTGGGCGATGTCGATGGTGACGGCCTTCCGGAGATCGTCGCGACTGCCAAGGGCACGCTTCATGTGCTGAATCGTGGCGGCACGCCGGCCGCGGGCACGCCAAAGACGTTGGCGCAGGGCTTCGTGTACTACAACCAGCAGACCATCACGCCGGCGATCGCGGACCTCGACGCCGACGGTCGCAACGACATCGTGGTGACCGCCAATCTATGGGACGGTCGCAACGGTTACTTGCCGAAGGTCGCGGCGTACGACCTGGGCGGGGCTGCAAGCTCGGGACCTGTCGAGTGGGGCCAGGAGCTGGAAGGTCCGCAACATCGCGGCTATTACCAGTCGGGCAAGAATCTTCCGGGTCATTCTTTCGTGGCGGTCGCGATCGACGGCGAGGGGCGGGTGAGCTCCAATTCATCCGGCATCGATTGCGGCGACGACTGTCTTGGTCTGTTCGCGAATGGCAGCCACGTGCAGCTGACCGCTACGTCCACGGTCGACGCGGGATTCCAGGGCTGGATCGGTGCCTGCGAAGGGCAGGGCAACCCGTGCACGCTGACTGTCGCCGGGTACACCGCTACGCGTGCAGTGTTCGGTGGCTATGGTTTGGCGTTGAGCGTGACGGGCCCTGGCTCGGTCACTTCGAACGTCGCGGGAATCTCGTGTCCGGCCGATTGCAGTGAAGCTTTCGATGAGAACGATGTGGTGACACTGACCGCTCAACCCGGTCCCAACGCCGTGTTCAGCGGATGGTCGGGGGCGTGCAGCGGCGCCGCGCTGGTTTGCTCTGTCACCATGAGCAGCGCTCGATCGGTGTCCGCGTTGTTTGTTCTGAAGCCGTTGTTGCAGATCCAGATCCCGGGCGGCGGCGGCACGGTGTCCTCGACGCCGGCCGGCATCGACTGCGGCGCCACCTGTTCGCAGTATTTCGAGCCGAATGCCGTCGTGCAGTTGCAAGCCACGCCGGACGGCGATCGCACCGTCAGTTGGAGCGGCGCATGCAGTGGCACGGCCACGACCTGCACCGTCATCATGAGCGAAGCGAGGAACGTCGCTGTGACTTTCCCAACTCAGCCGCCCGTCACGCTCACAATCACCAAGGCGGGCGCGGGCCAGGGCACGGTCTCATCGAGTCCCGCTGGAATCAGCTGCGGCCCCACGTGTAGCGCGAGCTTCGATCCGGGCAGCCTGGTGACGTTATCCGCAGCCGCAGATGCGCAGTCGGTCTTCGAGGGCTGGTCTGGCGCCTGTACCGGGCTCGGCAATTCATGCAGTGTGACCATGGATCGCGCCCAAAGCGTGACCGCAGCGTTTCGCCTCGCCACACCCAGCGGCGGCGACAGCGGTGGCGCAGGCGGAGGCACTCAGGGCGGTGGCAAGAGCGGCGGCGGCGGCTCGGTCGACTGGATTCTGCTAGTTCTGCTGGCGGGACTGCTGGGATGTCGGCGGGCGCCGACCGGCCGGCCGGCCCACTTGCCTCTTCCTAGGCGGAGAAGACTCAATTAGAATGCGCGGCCCCGCACGGAGAGGTACCGAAGCGGTCACAACGGCACCGATTCGAAATCGGTTGAGGGCATTACGTCCCTACGAGGGTTCGAATCCCTCCCTCTCCGCCACCTTCAAAACGCCCTCGCCAGAGGGCTTTTGTGTTTTCGTCGCCGCGACAGCGCCAATCCAGCGAGCCCCACGCCGAAGAGCGCGAGCGTCGCGGGCTCGGGAATCGGCATGAAGGTGTAAGTCGCTCGGACCGGCGTGAAGTAACTGCGCCCGTCATCCAGGATCGCTTCGTTGAAGAAAAATTCGGCGATCCCCTGCCCGGTGAGACTTGGGAATATCACGTCACAAGGCGTGTTGTACCTGAAATTTGCGCACAGTCCCCCCTGGAAGTCGAAGGACGATTGATAAACCGTTTGACCTTGGGTCAGCAGCACGCCCGGGGAAATGATCGTCCAATTCGTGGCGTACGGGTTCTCGACGCCGAGGTGGGTATTCCAGAAGACTGCCTGGTCTCCGATGGCGCCGTAGAAGAACTCGATGGCGCCGACGGTCAGGCGATGACTGCCGTCGAACAGGCTGCCTTCGTAGCCCGGCAAGAACCGCGGGCCTTCATCGTGATGCCCATTGACCGCCAGGGCGCCAATCAAAAAGGAGAAATCTCCGCCGCCGGTGTTCGGCGTTGTGACAACGACCTCACCCGTGGTGATAAGAGTCGCGTTCGCTATCGGGATGAATCCGACGAGCGTGGCGAGGACGCCAATCACGGTCGCTGCAAGTATGTTCTTGCGCACTTCTCGATCTCCCTTGAGCCATGCACTGCCGGAGTGTACACGGGATCCGCAAGTGAAAAGAGCGGCGCGGCCTCAGGCCATCAATCTACCGCCGGCGCCGGTCGAGGCGACGCTGCCAGGATCTGCAATGCTTCCAGCAACGCGTTCCTCAGCACGTGGGGCGGTTCTTCTTCTTCACTCCCGGCCTCAGTCGACAGTTCGTCCGACAACATCAGCTTGCTCGGAGAGATCCGGCCGTTCTTGAGTAACTTGGTGAGTTCGACATGACATGCCTGGGCAGCGAGCATCTCTTGAACGTGCAACGGGGATTCAGTCAGCCATTGCCAGAATTCCGCGAGCTGCTGAGGTGTCGCGGTCTCGAGACGCACCAACCAATCCGCCGCGCGTTCGGCGGCTTGCAACGTTTCCATGTCCATGCCCATAGCGGTCCTCCTGTGAGCTGTTGACCAGTCACTCGCGCCACGGATCGTCCTCGATACCGCAGCTACATAAACGCTATGACGGCACTAACAAGAACAGTCAAGACTCGCTCGCGCAATTTTGCCGCCAGATTGTATTCAGCAGGCACAGTACGACGCACTCATTGCGAATGCGTTAAACAATGCATGCGGGGTTATATCTAACCGGTGGGCGCGGACTGCACGATCGTGGGACGCCGCCGGATGACGACTTCTTCGTCTTTGCGCTCGAGGAGCACCGAGCTGTCGGATTCCAGATACAGCAATAGCGCTTCCGGATAGTCCGCGTCGAAGACGCCGCTGATTCGTTGCATGCGCAGATCTTCATCGACGATGCGGATGCGCGGCGTGCGGTTGTAACGCCGGAATTCTTCGGCGATCTCTTCGAGCGTGCTGTCGGTGAATACCAGGCGGCGTTGCTGCCATGCGCTCACGTCGGAGGGATTGACTCGCTGCGGCGGCGTGATTTCGCCGCTGCCTTCGACACTCACGGCCTGCCCGGCGACCACGCTGGCGGAGCCGCTCTTTGCGGTGTGGTTCGCGTCGGACCTGACCTGCACGATGCCTTCGATCACGGCGACGTTGATGCGCTCGGAATGACGTCGCACATCGAACTTCGTGCCGATCGCTTTGACCGTCGTGTCCTTGCTGATTTTTTCCTCGGGACCGGCGCTGCCGACCATGTGCACGCGGAACGGCCGCGCCGGATCCTTCGCGACCGTGAACATCGCCTGGCCTCGATCCAAATAAACATCCCGGGAAGAATTCGAGAAGGCGACGCGCACCGTCGATTCCGCGTTGATGGCGATCGCCGAGCCGTCGGGCAATTCGATCGCGCGTTGTTCGCCGGTCGAGGTGCTGTACTCGTCGGGACGAAACAAGTTGCGCTCCACTATCGGCGCGAGCGCGACCACTGCCAGCGCCGCGGCCAGGCCCATCCCGATCCAGCGGCGCAGTCGCTTCGGCCGTGCAGGCTGCTCACGAGAGCGAAACTCATCGCCGATCGAGTGCACGTTCGTTGCGGCCGACAGGAATTGATTGACGTCGACGCGCTTGTCGCGCAACAGCTCACGGACGACGACATCGGTCGCCGTCGCGGCCAGCACCTCGCCGCCATTCTGCGGCGAACGGATGAGCCATTTACGGAACGCGGCTTTGTCGCTGGCGTTGGCGGTGTCGAGCCGGTGCAGCCATTCGACGGCGTGCTCCGCCGCGAGTGTTTCTTCGTCACGATTGTCCGGGCGACGGTCCATGTTCAGCTCCCCTCGTTCCATAAGAGAATGCGCATGCGTGCCTTGGCTCGCGTCAGGTACTTGTCGACGCTCTTCGGGCTCAGGCCAAGCTGTTTTGCGATTTCGTCACAGGACATCCCTTCCTGATAGTGCAATACCAAGGCAGCGGCCTGCAGGGGCGGCAGCTGTTTCAACGCGTCTTCGAGCTGCCGTTCGAGGCTGGTGCGCTCGGCGATGTCGTCCGGCAGGGACTGCGACGGATCGTCGGCCCAGTTCTCGACGGCGTCGCTGTCGGGGGTGACGCGATCGTGGCGGCGTCGTTCCGCCAGGGTGAAGTCGGAGACGACATTGGCGGCGATGCTATAGAGATAAGCGAGCGGTTCCCGGATGCCATCCATGCGGTCCATGCGCAACAGGCGCATGTAGACCTCCTGCTTCAAGTCATCGAGGTCCTGAGGCCGCCGCAGCCGGCGCAGCAGATACCTGTGCAGTTCGCGGCGGTAGTGGACCCCCAGCGTCCATGCGCGTTGCGGAAGTGTCGCCTTCATTGGACCTTGTGATTTTCGGGAACAGCAGATCCTGTATGGATGACCGGTTTTTGCGGCAAAGTCCGGACACCCCCAAGCCGATGACAGGGCATTCCCTGCACCGTCCGGTTCATGAAGACATAACTCCCTGATCCCGAACCGACCCGGGTGTCCGGAAAGTTCGCGCCACTGCTGTCAATGCATAGCAGGCAGAGCTGGCGATCACAAGCACCAGGCGAGGGAACAATAAATGTCTTTGACGAAGGGGCGCGACAGCGAGACCTACCGGCGCATGTTGCGGATTCGCAAGTTCGAGGAAGAGGGGACGCGGCTCTACAAGGCCGGCAAGATCCCGGGCGCCTTTCACGCCAGCATCGGTCAGGAAGGCACCATCGTCGGCGCCTGCATCGCGCTGTGTGACAGCGATGCGATGACGGGCACGCATCGTTCCCATGGCCACCCGATCGGCAAAGGCGCCGAGCTGAAGGCGCTGATGGCGGAGTTGATGGGCAAGGCCACCGGCATCTGCAAAGGCCGCGGCGGCTCCATGCACCTCGCGGACAACAGCGTTGGAATCATCGGCGAGTCGGCCATCGTCGGCGGCGGCATTCCGCTCGCCACCGGATGCGGCCTGAGCGCCAAGGTGCGCCAGACGGATCAAGTGTGCCTTTGTTTCTTCGGCGACGGCGCGGTCAATCAGGGGACCTTTCACGAGTCGCTGAACATGGCTTCGCTGTGGAAGCTCCCCGTGATCTACCTGTGCGAGAACAACGGCTACGCCATCACCACCTCGATTGCCCGCAGCCATGGACAGCCCAACATCGCAAAGCGCGCGGAGGCGTATGGCATGCCCGGGATCGCGGTCGACGGTCAGGACGTGCGCGAAGTTTATAAGGCGACTTCCGAAGCGGTGGCTCGTGCGCGGCGCGGCGATGGACCGACGTTGATCGAGGCCAAGACCTATCGATTCGACGAGCATCAAGTCGGGTTGTTCATCCCGGGCACACCCTATCGTCATGCCGAGGAAGTCGAGACGAACAAGAAGCTGCGTGATCCGCTGCTGCTGTTCAGGCGGGCTTTGCTCGATACGAGCTTCAGCGAGGCCGAGTTGCATGAGATCGAGTCGAGCGTGGTCGCGGAAGTGCGGGACGCAATTCAGTTCGCCGAAGCGAGCCCGTTCCCGCCGGCCTCCGCTCTGTACGACTACATGTACAGCAATCCCATTCTCTATCCGCCGCAAGGCGCCACTTCGGCCGTCTGAGGATCACCCGCGTATGTCCCTAGCGATCAACAAGCCGCGTCCAGACACGATGGTGCAAATGACCTTCCTCGATGCGCTGGTGCAGGCTCAGATAGAAGAGCTGGAGCGCGACGAGCGAGTCATCGTGATGGGCGAGGACATCGCCGTGTACGGCGGCGGCAAGCTCGTGTCCCGCTTCGACGAGCGACGGATCTGGAGCATGCCGATCTCGGAGACCAGTTTCACCGGCGTCGGCATCGGCGCCGCGATGACCGGGCTGCGACCGATCGTGGACCTGAGCATTGCCAGTTTCATGTACCTGGCGTCCGATCCCATCATCAATCAGGCGTCCAAGCTGCGATACATGACCGGCGGCCAGGTCAAAGTGCCGGTCGTGTTTCGTTGTTGTATGTATTACGGCTCCTCGCTCGCCGCCCAGCACTCGGATCGTCCATATCCGCAGTTCCTGAATGTGCCGGGCCTGAAGATCATCAGCCCGACCAGTCCGGCCGATATCAAAGGCCTGTTGAAATCCGCGGTCCGCGACGATGACCCGGTGCTGATCTTCGAAGACACCAAGCTGTGGCCCGTGAAAGGCGAGGTGCCGACCGATCCGGATCATCTGGTGCCGATCGGCAAGGCCGAGATCAAGCGAGCCGGCAGTGACGTGACCGTCGTGGCGATCGGCGGCGCGATGCGACTCGCGATGGACGCCGCCAAGGATCTGGCGGAAGAGGGCATATCGATCGAGCTGATCGATCCCAGGACGCTCAAGCCGCTCGACATGGACACGATCATGGCGTCGGTGGCGAAGACCGGCCGTCTGGTGCTGGTCGAAAACGCGCATCGGGTCGCCAATCTCAGCTCGGAGATTGCAGCGCTCATCGCCGAGGAAGGATTCGAGAGTTTGAAAAAGCCGATCCGCCGCCTGTGTGCGCCGGACGTGCATGTCCCGTTCAGTCCCGCATTGGAACAACACGTGTTTCCCGGCAAGGCGCAGATCGTCGCCGCCGTGAAAGGGTTGATGTGATCGTCTGTTGAGCAAGGAGCGGCGGAAGTTGCCAGCATGAGTACCAAATTGATTCTTCCCAAGTGGGGCATGGGCATCGAGGAAGGCACGGTGAGTCGCTGGCTGAAGGCCATCGGCGACCGTGTCGAGCAGGGCGAGCCCATCGTAGAAATAGAAACCGCCAAGGCGATTCAGGAAGTGGAATCGCCCGCCAGCGGTGTGCTCACCCGAATCCTGTTGGCCGAGGGCGAGACGGCGCCGGTGAATTCGGAAATCGCGGAAATAGATGACAGTCAGCGATGACTGCGGTCTCGCCATGGTGAAGGGCACCAGTCACGTAGGCATCTCGGTTTCGGATCTCGACGCGACGCTCGGGTTCTATCGCGATGCCTTCGAGATGCAGACGGTCGCGGAGATTGCCTTCGACGAGACCACCGAGAACGGCCGCTACGAGCAGATTCTGGGCATCAAGGGCGCAAGGGGGCGTGCTGTGTTGCTCCGGGTCGGGAGCATGCAGGTCGAGCTGTTCGAGTTCTCGCATCCGGCGCCGAAGCGCGCCGATCCGAGCCGTCCGGTCTCAGATCATGGCATCAGTCATTTCTGTATCGAGGTCTCGGACATAGAGATGCATTGCGCGCGCTTGCAGGCCGCCGGGGCAACGTTTCATTGCTCGCCGCTGGTGTTCTTCGGGCGCTCCAAAGCGACCTACCTGCGCGACCCCGAGGGAAATGTCATCGAGCTGTACGAGAAGATTGCGGCTGTCGAAGCTGACTAGGGCTGATCAAGGATCGTCGGCATCCTGTGCCGTATCGAAGATCTCTTCCTCGGGCGTCACTCGCGGGGCAAGGGTTCGTTCCAGCGGGCTGAGCCAGGTGTTGACGGTATGTCCGCCGTCGACGAGCAAGTCGTGACCGGTCACGAAATTCGATGCCTGCGATGCCAGGAAGATCACCGGCCCGAACATATCTTCCGGTCGCTGAATGTGCCCCATCGGCGTGACGGCGCGCATGCGACTACGGACCTCCTCCGATAAGTGCATCATTCGACGGGTCATGACCCAGCTGGGGCTGATGCAGTTCACATTGATATTGAAGCGCCCCCATTCGGCGGCCAGCGTCTTCGTCAGATGGATCACTCCTGCCTTCGCTGCGTTGTACGCGCAGTTTCCTCCAGCAACGGAGCCGTACATCGATGCGATGTTGATGATTTTGCCTTGCGTCGGCTCTTGATTGATCATCTGCTCCGCCTCGGCCTGCGCGCACAGGAAAACCCCGGTCAGATTGATTCCGATGACTCGATTCCACTCTTCCTGCGCGAGGTTTTCGCTGCCGCCGACAGGGATGCCGAATCCGGCGTTGTTGATTGCGATATCCAGGCGCCCGAACCGGGCGACAACGGCAGCGACAGCCGCCCGTACCTGAGCCTTATTCGAAACATCGCAGTGGACGAAGAACGAATCCACGCCTCGGGATCGTAGTTTCTCCACGGTCTTCACAGCCGAGGACTCCTCGATATCCAGAACGGCGACGTTCGCTCCGGCCATGGCTAGCGCAGTAGCGCATGCGCGGCCGAGTCCCATCGAGGCGCCGGTGACCAGCGCACTTTTTCCTCGAAGCTCGAACAGCGAGAGATCCATATCAGAGAGCCGCCGAGCAGCCACCATCGACCGTCATCGCGAGCCCCGTGATGTGCCGGGCTTCATCGGAGGTTAGAAACAGCACCGCAGCGGCAATGTCATCGAGGGTCTGGAACTCGCGCTGAGGGATCAGCGAGGTGAATTCTTTTGTGACATCCTCCGTGGACGTGCCTCGCGCTGCAGCCGTGTCGGCAATGATTCGCTCGACCATGGGTGTCAGCACGAGCGCGGGGTGCACCGAGTTACAGCGGATCTTCGAGCCGTTTCTCGCGCAATGTAGTGCAACCGATTTGGTCAGGTGCCAAACGGCCGCTTTGCTGGCGCCGTAGGCGATGTAGTCCGGCGTGCCGCACAGGCCGGCCGTGGAGGACATGTTGATGATTGCGCCGCCGCCGGCGCGACGAAGTGCAGGGAGGGTTGCACGGCATCCCAGGAATACGCCTTCGACGTTGACTCGGTGAACTGCCTGCCAATCCGATAAACGGGTGTTCTCGGGATTGGCGCGCTCGGGAGGAGGGCCTTCCACGCCGGCGTTGTTTATCAGGAAGTCGACGCGTCCGAACCGATCTTCAACGGCCCGCACGACGGTGTCCCAGCGATTCTCGTCCGTAACATCGTGCTCGATGAAGCAGCCGCCCAATTCACTGGCCAGCTGTTCTCCGGCTGCGACTTGGATGTCGGTGATTACAGTCCTGGCGCCTTCGGCGGCAAGACGTCTCACGATGGCGGACCCGAGCCCCATGGCTCCTCCCGTGACGATCGCGACTCTCTCCTGAAGCTGGTTCATGTCTCGCTACTGGAAATAGGCATTCAGGGCGCCTGCGAGTAATGACGGCCGCCCACGGGAAAGTGCAGACAACTTGAAGAGGACGCGTTTCTAGTTGGCGTTGGCGGCCTCGGAGCAGGCGGCGCGAGATGTAACGTAATGCGAGAAAGCCTGCTCGTAACGAAAGTAAGACCGGCTCATTCGCTGAATCCATCCCCGGGAATTCAGGTTGCGGCGCTCTCCCTCGAGCCGCCGGCGGCACGGGTTGAAACAACGGATATATTTGTCCTGATTTTCGCGTCCACATTAGTCAGTACGGACAGGTAGTGCGAGAGGGTGGATGGGCTTGGCTCATTCATGCACGCCGTCACTGGGCGAAGAATCAGTAGGGGACGCAACATGAGAACGATACGTCCAATGGTGATTGGGGCCAGCCTGGCTCTGGCCGTCGTCACCGCAGATGCGCAAGTCAGTTCGCAACAACCCGTCGCGCTGGCGATCAAGAGCCAGATCCTGCGAGATGCGTTGAACGACTGGGCTCGACAGACCGGATTTCAGCTGATCATCCCGAGCTCCGAAGCCGCGAACCGGCTCATTGCTCCCACGGTTACCGGCAACCTGACGCCCAGCGCGGCGCTTGCCAGGCTGCTCGAAGGCACCTCGCTCACCTATGAGCTGTTGAACGAGCGCATCGTCGTGATTCGCGACAACTCGAAGATGCAAAAGATCTCGACGGAGTATTCGGAAGCCAAGCCAGAGCCGACCCGGATTGCGCAGGCGACGACTCCGAGAAGGGCAGCGGCGTCGGCCGATCGGCAACGCGATGTGGAAGAAGTGGTCGTCACCGCGCAGAAGCGTTCGGAACGCCTGCAGGACGTGCCGATTTCGATTGCCGTGCTCGACGGCGACGTTGTCGAGAAGGCCTCGGTAACGCGCGTCAACGACATGAGCAAGCTGGTGCCCAACATGGCGTTCGAGTCCGCTTACGGCTCGTCGATGGACAATCGGCTGACCATTCGCGGCATCACCGGCAACGTACGTAATGCAGGCTTCGAATCGGGAGTGAGCGTCTACGTAGACGGTGTGTACGCCGGCCGCCCCTCGGCGCAAAACCTGAACCTGATGGACATCGAGCGAGTGGAGGTGCTGCGCGGACCTCAGGGCACGCTGTTCGGCAAGAACACCATCGCCGGCGTGATCAACGTCGTTACCAAGAAACCGGGCGACGAGGTGGAAGGCAAGGTCGTCGCCAACATCGGCAATTACAACAAGGTGAGCCTCAGCGGCAACCTGAGTGGGCCGCTGATCGACCAGAAGCTGTACATGGGCGGCTCCGTGTACAGCAACAATCGCGACGGCTACGTCGAGAACTTCTACGGCGGCGACGATCTGGGCGACGAAAACAATTACGGCGGCAATCTGAAACTGAGATATCTGGCGAGCGACTCCGTGGAGGTCAACTTCCGCGCCGACTATCTCAAGGACGACAACCTGTTCCTCTATCCCGAGCCGTTCGACGGCACCAGCACGATGGGCGACGGCATCGTCTATTCGCCCGGCATCCGCACCGTCAACATCGACGGTATTCCGAACGAACAGCGCGAAGTCTACGGCATGGCTCTGACGGTCGACTACGACATGGAGGCGCTCACGTTCACCAGCATCAGCGCTTACAACAGCAGCGAGTTCACCCACTCCGAGGACAATGACGACTCGCCGCTGGATTCGCTGCTGGTCGATGGCTGGCACGAGTTGTCGAAGTTCGCGAGCCAGGAATTCCGCCTGGCTTCGCCCACCACCGGCAAGTTCGATTATCTGGTCGGTGCGTACTTCTTCTGGCAAAGCGTCGTCAGCGATGTTCCTTTCCGGACCGGCCCGGCGTATCCCTTCGGTGGCGCCGGTCTCGCCGTGGTCTACTCGGATATCGAGTCGACGGGTGGCGCGCTGTTTGCGCATACCAACTATCACGTCACCGACCAGCTGACACTCACCGCGGGTCTGCGCTACACGCTCGATCGCAAGAAAGTGAATGACTATCACGCCACGGCGTTCGGTCCCTTCGACGGTCTGTTCGACTTCTCGAGTTTCCGTGACAAGCGCGAGGACTCCGACGTATCGCCGATGGTCAGTCTGAGCTATGCCTTCAGCGAGGACGCCACGGGCTACATCAAAGCGGCGCGCGGCTTCAAGAGCGGCGGCTGGAACACCGACTACGTCGTGGGCGGGCCGGATGGAACACCGCCGCCGGCGAGCGCCCTGGATTTCGACCCGGAGTATGCGACCACCTACGAAATCGGCTTCAAGAGCTCGCTGCTCGATCGCCGCGTGACGATGAACATCGCGGCGTTCTACACCGACTACGAGGATCTGCAGGTTCAGTCGCGAGTCTTCGACACCACGACCAATCTGTATCTGTACGAATTCAACAACGCGGCGACCTCGACGATTCAGGGCATCGAAGTCGAAGGCCTGGTGCAGTTCACCGACAGCTTCTCGTTGCGGGGCGGTGTCGGCTACACCGATGCGGTGTACGAGTCGTTCAAAGGCGCGTCCGAAGTGAACGGCGTGGCGATCGACTATGACGACAACCGGCTGCCGCATGCGCCGAAATGGAATTCGTCGCTGATGCTGACCTACGAGCGGCCGATCGGCGAGGACATGACGCTGACCGCATCCATCGATCATTCCTTCAAGGACTCGTTCTTCACGGACGCGGCCAACGATCCCGACCTGGAGGTGGACAGCCGCAGCACCATCGGCGCGAGGGTCGGCCTCGCGACCTCGAACAGCTGGGAAGTCTTCCTGTGGGGCGACAATCTGACGGACAAGGATTATTTCGTCACCAAACAGAAAGGCACGGGCAACGTGCTGCGCGTGACCTGGGGCATGCCCAGAACGTACGGCGTGCAGTTCGGCTACAGCTTCGGCAAGTAACGCAGCGCCGGCCATGAGTTTCGATATCAAGCGCGTCGATCAGGAAGTGGCGCCGTTCGTCGATGGGGTGCTCATCACCTCGGCGAGCGGCGACACGATCGAAGTAATGAATCCGTCCAATGGGAAGCGCGCTCTGAGCATTCCCGCCGGTTGCGACAAGGATGTCGCTACTGCCGTTGCATCGGCCCGCAGGGCCTATGCAGACGGGCGCTGGAGCGAGGCGCCGCCGTCGATTCGGAAGAAAACACTGCACCGCCTGGCCGACTTGATCGCTGCGAACTCCGGTGCGCTCGACGCGCTAGATGCGGGCGAGATGGGCAAGCCAATACGGGAACGCTGCGCCAACGCAGCGTCGGCAGCCGGATTGACGAGGTTCTACGCGGAAGCCGTCGACAAGGTCTGCGGCGATACATACAACAGCGACAAGACTACGTTCGTCGCTCAGCGCCGTGTGCCGCGTGGCATCGTGGCAGCGGTGACGCCGTGGAACTTTCCGACCGTCAACGCCATGAGCAAAGTGGCGCCCGCGCTGGCAGCCGGCAATTGCGTGGTTCTGAAACCATCGGAGCTCTCATCTCGCTCCGCCATGCGGCTGGCGATTCTGGCAGTAGAAGCCGGATTGCCTCCCGGAGTGTTGAATGTCGTGCCGGGTCGTGGCGAGACCGTGGGGCGCGCGCTCGGCATGCACATGGATGTGAACATGCTGACCTTCACCGGCTCGACCGAGATCGGCAAGCAAATGATGTGCTACGCCGGCCAGTCGAATCTGAAGGTGGTCATGACCGAGTGTGGCGGCAAGTCGCCGCAAATCGTGTTCGGCGACGGCGTGGATCTCGATGCCGCCGCGAAATCCGTCGCCCAGGCGATCCTGA
This sequence comes from Steroidobacter agaridevorans, assembly GCF_009932555.1. Lineage (GTDB taxonomy): Bacteria > Pseudomonadota > Gammaproteobacteria > Steroidobacterales > Steroidobacteraceae > Steroidobacter > Steroidobacter agaridevorans. The sequence goes on along the minus strand of NZ_BLJO01000009.1, from coordinate 199,796 downwards.
CGAATCAGGGCCAGGTCTGCAGTGCCGGTACACGCTTGCTGGTGCAGCGTTCGATCGAGCCGGTCCTGCTGGAAAAGATACTCGCGCAGCTCGAAAACATTTCGATCGGCAATGCATTGGATCCGCACACGACGTTCGGGCCGCTGGCTTCCTCCCAACAGTGTGCTCGCGTCATGAAATACATTCAGAGCGCGAAGGACGAAGGAGTGGAATTGGTCGCCGGCGGCAAGCGTGCGTTGCCGGAAACGGGCGGCTACTTCGTCGAGCCGACCTTGTTTCGCAATGTGCCGCCGACTGCGCGGATCGCGCAAGAAGAGATCTTCGGGCCCGTGCTCAGTGTCATCAAGTTCGAGAACGAGGCCGAAGCGATTCGAATCGCCAACGCCACGATCTACGGCCTCGCCGCTTACGTCTGGACGGCGGACCTGTCCCGGGCGATGCGAGTGACCAAGGCCATTCACTCCTCGATCTGGGTCAACGCGGCCGCGCCCAGCGGCGAAGGCGCGGGACACGCGGCCTCCTACGAGCCGGCGTTTCAGTCGGGCATCGGCACCGAGGGCGGGTTGGCAGGCATGGAGAGCTACCTGCGCCGCCAGCTCGTGTGGATCAATCATTCCTGAATCCCGCCGCCCCCTTTGTGAGTGGACATCCGATGCAACAGAGCGGCTACAAGAACTATTTGCTGACGTTGCTGCTGCTCATTCTCGCCTTCAATTTCATGGACCGGCTGGTGCTGGGCGTGGTGCTCCAGGACATCAAGGTCGACCTGGCGCTGAACGACACCCAGCTGGGTTTCTTCACAGGCATTGCATTTGCGATCTTCTATGCCGTGATGGGTGTGCCCATCGCCCGTTGGGCCGACCGTGGCAATCGCGTGACGATCATTTCCTTCACGGCCGCGCTATGGAGCGTCGCCGTTGCAATGTGCGGAGCGGCCAGCAGCTTCATTCAACTGATGTTGATCCGCATCGGCGTTGCAGTCGGCGAGGCCGGATGCCAGCCGCCTGCGCTTTCCTTGATCTCCGATTACTTTTCCCGGGCCGAGCGGCCGCGGGCCATCTCTTTATATAACCTCGGTTGGCCCGTCGCATTGGTGACCGGCTATTTCGCCGGCGGCTGGCTGAACGAGTGGTATGGGTGGCGCACCACGTTCGTCATCGTTGGTTTGCCCGGGCTGGCGCTCGCGCTGCTGGCCGTGCTGACGTTGCGAGAGCCGCGGCGAGACAAGCTGGCGGCGGCCGCGATCAACCCGGAGAGCCGACGATCTAAGAACACCCAGCCGAGCTTGCGGGAAGTATTTGTCACCATGCGTGGAAACGCTGCGTTCCGGCATGTCCTGCTGTGCTTGTCGCTGTCGCATTTCTTCACTTACGGCATCATGCAATGGCAACCGGCGTTCTTCGTCCGCAGTCATGGTCTGGGCACCGGTGAGCTGGGAACCTGGCTGGCCATCGTCTACGGCGGCGGCGGGCTGCTCGGCACCTTTCTGGGCGGGGAGCTCGCCTGGAGATATGCCGCGAACAATGAGCGCCTGCAGATGGTGGCCATCGCACTGTTGTATGCGCTGTTCGGTGTGCTGACTGCAGTGGTCTATCTTTCGCCGGATAAGTACCTGGCGTTTGCAGCCCTGGGCATTTCAGCCATCGGCGGCGCCGCGACCAACGGTCCGATCTTCGCGGCGACCCAGACGCTGATGCCGCCACGCATGCGAGCCGTGTCGATCGCGGTCGTGCTGTTCTTTTGCAATCTCATCGGCATGGGCTTGGGGCCGCTGGCCGCCGGCGCTCTGAGCGACGCGTTCCAGCCGATTTTCGGCGCGGATTCGCTGAGGTACGCGCTCGTGGTCTTCTGCCCGGGATATTTCTGGTGTGCCTGGCATTTGTGGATGGCGAGCAAGACTGTCGCGGATGATGTCGCGGCCGTGCAAGTCGAAGACGTCTCTCATAGCGCGCCGGCGATTGACATGCCCATGTCCAAGGGAATGAGGACGGTACCGTGAGCAACGTTCGCAAATTGCAAGCCTGGCTGCGCGACGCGTCCCTTACCGGATTGGTGGCGTCGACCGCAGACGAATTTCTCAGCGAGTTCTCGCCACCGGCCAACCGGCGTTTGCGGTGGCTCACGGGCTTTCGGGGATCGACCGGGACGGCCATCGTCTTGCAGGAGACAGCGGCGTTGTTTCTCGACGGTCGCTATCAATTGCAGGCGGTGTCGGATACCAAGGAGGAGGCGATCGCGATCGAATCCTCGAAGCCGGCGTCCATGCGGGCCTGGCTGGAGAAATCGTTGCCGGCGGGTGCGCGGCTCGGTCTGGACCCCTTTCTGCATTCATGGACGGAGCTGACGCAGTGGCAGAAGCTGGCTGCCGAGGTCGGCTTCGAGTTGCAGATGCTGAGCAGGAATCCCATCGATGAGCTGTGGACGCAGGGCCGTCCGGCGCCGCATGAACCGCGCGTCGTCGACTATCCCATCTCATTTGCCGGCGACAGCTGCCGGGCGAAGCGCCTCGAGCTCGCTGAATGCTTACGGCAGTCTGGCCTGAAGACATTGCTGGTGGCGGATCCGGAAGATGTTTCCTGGCTGCTCAATGTCCGAGCGTCGGATGAATCGGTGAAGACGGGCGTGGGCGAATGGCACATTGTGCCTGTGTGTCCCAGCAGGGCGCTGCTGAGCGACGACGGTACAGTGCGCTGGTTTGTGAACGAAGAGTTGCTCGATGGCGGCGTCATGGGCGAGGAAAGAAGCGGTGTCACAACCGTCGCTCCGCAGAAGTTGGCTGAAGAGCTGCAGGCCGCGGCGCGCGAGGGAACGATTGGAGCGGATCTGCGCCGTACGCCAGCGGCACTCGTCACCATCATCGAAGAGAGCAGAGCGCCAGTGGACGAAACGTCCGTCTCGCGTCGTCGTTGGGTGAAGCATGAGGTCGAGCTCGATGGCGCACGCCGGGCTCACCTCGTGGACTCCGCCGCCGTCGTACGGTTCATGGCGTGGATGGCGCGCACCGTTCCCGAGCGCGCTGTTACGGAATTCGAGGCGGCGGAGATGCTGGAGAAACTTCGCGAAGAGCATCCGAGCTACAAGGGTGCATCGATGCCGTTGATGTCGGCTTCCGGCCCGAGCGGCGCTCAACCCCACTACGTCCCCCGTCGGGAAGCGAGCCGCAGGCTGAACGATCATCCCGTCTACTGGATGGACTCGGGTGGTCACTATCCCGGCGGCACGACAGATAACACCATCACGCTGTCGTTCGGTCCGCCCGAGCCAAAACATGTGCTGGCCCATACGCTGGTGCTGAAAGGTTACATTGCACTGGCGACCACGCGCGCACCGCGGGGTACATTGGCTTATCGATTGGACACAATTACGCGCGAAGCGCTATGGCGGGAGGGGATGGATTACGGTCACAGCACAGGTCACGGCGTGGGTAATTGCCTGAACATCCATGAAGGCCCACTGCTCGGCAGCGAAGCCGGTCCAACGAGTGCGATCGCCCTCGAGCCCGGCATGATCGTCACCAACGAGCCCGCCTACTATGCGACCGGAGATTTCGGCATTCGCATCGAGAGTCATCTGATCGTCGTGCCTTCGCACCTCGAGAATTTCCTCGAGTTCGAAACGATTTCGCGGTTGCCCATCGATCCGCGGCTCGTCGATTTCGGGCGTCTGTCCAGCGCCGAGCGCCAGTGGCTGGCGGATTATCATCGCGTCGTACAAAATGATCTCGAGCCGTTGATCGATGTTTCTTCGCTCGCATGGCTGCGTACTTGGGTCGATACTTATATCAGTGCCGCCGAACGGCGACAGTGATCGATTGAGTCAGAAATATTTCAGTGCGTAATTCCGGCAGGGTCGGCCGGCCGTAAACGAAAACTCCAAATCTGTGCACGGGCCATATTCGTGCACGCTTGACCCTAAATCGATCTCGCGGCGCAGCGTCGAGTTGCCCGAATCCCTCATCACTTTCGGTCGTAGGTCTTTGATTGCCGGATGCTCCAGCACGGAGCGTCCACGGTCTGCCGTTGTTTCATTTTGGTATCCGTCGGCCTTTCCAGACGCGATGGGAACGCGGGATCGCGTGTTGCGCGATTGCTCCGTAATCGAAGTCTTCAATACTAAGAACAGACGCGCCGCGCTTTGACAACGGAATTGCTTTTGCGAGAGGTGAGCGATGGTCGATGAGATTCGAGCCGGGGATCCGCATGACTCGTTTCCAGAAGACGCAGCAATGTTTCCTGCAGAGAACGTACAGGGTGTTTATCCGCTCTCGTCCTTGCAGGTGGGAATGCTGTTTCACCGTCTGCTCGACGAGACTCGCGACACCTACGTGCTCTCGGTCCTGTTCGAGGTGCGTGCCCGCGAGCAGATCGAGCTGTTGATCGGCGCGCTGCAGAAGGTCATCGACCGGCACGACATTCTGCGCACGGCCATCCTCTGGGAGAACGTTCCGCAACCCGTCCAGGTCGTTCACCGCCATGCCAGCCTGCACGTCGAGCCGCTCTGGGTCGATCCTGCGCGCAGCGTCCTGGAGCAGGTGAAGGAGCAGATGAGGCCCGGTGCTCAGCGGCTGGATCTCCGCAGCGCGCCGCCGATGAGCTTGCAGACTGTCGCCGACCCGCGCAGCGAAAAGTGGTACGCGCTCCTGCACGTCCATCATGTGATCTGCGATCACGAATCATTGAACACCATACTGGAGGAAGTCAGGTTCTTCCTCGAAGGACGCGATCATGAGCTGCCCGCGGCAATGGCTCTCGACGATCCGGCAAAACAATCATTGCGGGATGTTTCAATACAGGACGTGGATGCCTTCTTCCGCCGTAAGCTGGCCGACATCGATGAGCCAACCGCGCCGTTCGGACTGCTGGATACTCATGGCGAGGCAGCAACGATCGAAGAAGCCTGCGAGGTGCTCGACGCCGGGCTGGCGAGTCGGATTCGCTCGTGGGCCAGGCGTCTGGGGCTGACTCCGGCTCGATTGTTTCATGCGGCATGGGGGCTGGTCGTCGCGCACACCAGCGGGCGCAGCGACGTGGTGTTCGGGACGGTGCTGCTGGCAAACCGAGCGCTGCGCGATCGATCCCAGCACAGCGTCGGGATGTCGGTCAATACGTTGCCACTGAGACTGCGATTGGAGGGTGAGACGCTCAAGGATTTCCTGGAGCAAACGCAACGAGAGCTTTCGGAGTTGCTACAGCATGCACAGGCATCGCTCGCGGATGTGCAGCGGTGCGCCGGGACGAACGGTCAGGGGCCGCTCTTCTCGGCCTTGTTGAACTATCGCCGCAATCCGCGCGGTCAAGTGACTCAAGCGTTCAATGCGCGCGGTGTCAGCATTCTCGCCAGGACCGACGCGTGGACCAACTACCCGATCACGATGACTGTGGACGATCTGGATCCGGCGTTCGTGCTCACTGCGTACACCGACCAGCGCACATCGGCTCAGCGCTTCATCGGGTATCTGCAGCAATCGCTGCGGGCGATGATGGATGCGCTGGATGATTCGCCGCATGTGCCGGCGCTGGCGCTGAACATCGTTCCAGACACTGAGCTCGATCAGGTCATCCACTCGCTCAACGCAACGGCGGCGCCGTATCCGCAGCAGAAGCTGATTCATGGCCTTTACGTAGAGCAGGCGGCGAGAACACCGACGCAGGTGGCCGTTGCGCATGGAGATCGGTCGCTGACGTATGCAGAGCTCGATCGAAAATCCGATCTGCTCGCGAAATATTTGCAAAGTCAGGGCGTCGGGCCCGACAGGCTGGTCGGCCTGTTCGTCGAGCGCAGCCTCGACATGATCGTGGGATTGATGGGAGTGCTCAAAGCCGGCGGAGCCTACCTGCCGGTCGACCCGAGCTATCCGCCGGACCGGGTGAGATACATGCTCGAGGACGCCAGGCCCGTCCTGGTGCTGACCCAGCAGGCACTCCGATCTCAGCTGCCCGAGACGTCGAGTCGCGTCATGGTGCTGGATGAGAAACCGCTGGAGGAGTTGGCAGCCTCGGAAACGAGTCTCTCGGACGTTGCGTCGTCGTCGGCCAATCTTTTGTATGTGATCTACACCTCCGGTTCGACCGGCCGGCCGAAGGGCACAGCAATGCCGCATCGGTCGATGGTCAACCTCATCGAATGGCATCGACACGAGTTGCCGCTGCGCGAGGGTGCGTGCGTGCTGCAGTTTGCGGCGCTGAGCTTCGACGTGGCGTTTCAGGAAGTGTTCTCCACACTCTGCTGCGGAGGCACGCTGGTGCTGGTCGACGAAGCGGTTCGCAAGGATCCACGTTCGATGATCGAACTGTTGCAAGCTCGGCGCATCGAGCGCCTGTTCGTGCCGCCGATGATGCTGCAGGCATTGGCCGATCACGCGATGACGACCGGCGTGGCGCCAGCAGAATTGCGGGATGTGATTGCCGCTGGCGAGCGCCTGCGGGTGAGTCCGGAGATCGTCGGTTTCTTCGAGCGCATCTCAGGCTGCCGCTTGCACAATCATTATGGGCCGACCGAGACGCACGTCGTCACCAGCGCCACTCTGTCGGGCTCGCCTCAGGCGTGGCCGGCATTGCCGTCCATCGGCAAGCCGATCGCCAATACCCGGATATACATTCTGGATGCCCGTCGGCGTCCGGTGCCGTTCGGCGCGATCGGCGAGATTTATATCGCTGGAGCGAATCTCGCGCGCGGCTATCTGAATCGCCAGAAGCTTTCTTGCGAGCGCTTCGTGGCCGATCCATTCGATGACGAACCGTGCGCACGGATGTACCGAACCGGCGACTTGGGACGATGGCTGGGCGATGGCCAGATCGAGTATCTGGGCCGCAACGATGAGCAAGTGAAGATTCGCGGCTATCGCATCGAGCTGCGGGAGATCGAAGCGCAGCTCACGTTGCATGAGAAGGTCAGGGAGGCGGCGGTTTGCGTGCGGGAAGACGTCACGGGTGCAAAGAAACTGGTCGCCTATGTCACGCCCCGCGATCGCGACGTTCCTACAGTCGACACCTTGCGGGCACATCTCGACGGCGTGCTGCCCACGTACATGGTGCCAAGTGCGTTCGTCGTTCTGGAACGCTTCCCGCTGACGCCCAGCGGCAAATTGGATCGACGCAATCTGCCGGCGCCGGAGATTTCGGCGGATGCGCATGAGCAGTACGAGCCTCCGAGCGGCGGATCGGAGCAGACCCTGGCGGAAATCTGGAAGGATCTGCTGCGTGTGAGCCGCGTCGGTCGCCACGACAATTTCTTCGATCTGGGCGGGCACTCGATTCTGGCGATGCAGGCCGTGACGCGCATTCGCTCGCGCCTGTCGATCGACATTCCTATCAAGCTGATTTTCGACTACCCAATCCTGCAGCAGCTGTCGGCCCGTCTGGAAGAGATGATCGAGCAGCAGTCTCTGGATCGGTTGGCTGTGGACGGCGCCGACATGGATCGGTTGGCGCAGACCGTCGCGTCGCTGCCCGAGAGTCGGGTCGCGGAGCTGTTGCAGGAACTGCGCATGGAGGGCACGTCGTGGTAGGAAGCGTTGATCTACGGAAGGATCGAACTGGATCGTTGTCGGCGAGCAAGGCGCAGCTTCTGCAGTTGCTGCTGGCGAAGCAGGCGCGAAGCGAACGGCCGATAGAACCGTCCCCGCGCGAGTCCGGAGAAGCCAGCCGCTTTCCGGCGTCGTCGGCGCAGCAGAGCCTTTGGTTCATCGATCAATTCGAAGGCGGCGGCTCGGCTTACAACATTGCGATAGCGATGGAGTTTCGAGGCGCTCTGGACCGCGCAGCACTGCAGTGGGCGCTGGATGAGCTGGTGCAGCGGCATGAGCCGCTGCGCACGGTGTTTCGCGACGTCGATGGGCAGCCGACGCAGGAAATCCACGCGCATGCGAAGTTCGCGCTCTCGGTTGTCGACCTGAGTGAGCGCCGCGAGCAGCAGCGGCTGGTCGAGATCGAGCGCCATAAGTCCGACGAAGCACAAGCTCGTTTCGACCTGCGTCATGGGCCTGTGATTCGCGGCCGACTGCTTCGTGTCCAGCCACAGGAGCATGTGCTGCTCATAACGATGCATCACATCGTGTCCGATGGATGGTCGATAGAGATCCTGATGCGCGAATTCGCGCAGCTGTATGGAGCATACCGGCACGGCAATCAGTTGCCGTCATTGCGCATCCAGTACGCCGACTATGCCCGGTGGCAGCGCAGATGGCATGCGAGCGAGGTGTCGGCCGGGCAATTGAAGTATTGGCGGGCACGGCTGGAGGGCGCCACATTCTCGCTCGATCTTCCCACCGACCGGCCGCGGCCCGCCGTTCGTCGCTTCCGTGGCCAGAGTGTCGACCTGGTGCTGGATGAAGCGCTGACGGCTCAGCTCAAAGCGCTCGCGCGCCGCCAAGGCGTGACGCTTTTCATGATCTTGTCTGCGGGATGGGCGATTCTGTTGTCCAGATTCAGCGGTCAGGACGATTTGTTGATCGGCACGCCGGCGGCAAATCGGCGGCGCGATGAGCTCGAAAGCCTGGTGGGGTTGTTCGTCAATACCCTGGTGCTGCGGTTCGGCGTGAGCGGCAATGCGCGACTCAGCGAGTTCCTCGGGCACGTCAAAGACGTAACCGTCGGCGCCTTCGATCATCAGGATATGCCGTTCGAACAACTCGTCGAAGCAATTCGACCCGAGCGCAGTGCGAACCGGCATCCGATCTTCCAGACGATGGTCGCTGTACGCAGCGTGCAGACCCGGGAGTGGACCTGGCCGGGTTTGGCCGCGACGCTGCACGAGATCGACAACGAAGCAGCCAAGTTCGATTTGCTGTTGTCGCTGGAGGAGCGTGGCAAGGATGTCGCCGGCAGCGTGCAATACGATGCGGATCTGTTCGACAAAGAAACATTGCTCCGGTGGCTCGGCTGCTTCAGGACGTTGCTGCGTGGAATGACGGAGGGCGAGAACAGCCGTGTTGGCGATCTTCCGATTCTCGATGAGCGGGAGCGACAGACGGTCCTGCGGCGCTTCAACGAGCCGCTACGGCCGCAGGCGCCTGGCAAGCTGATTCATGAGCTGTTCGAAGCGCAGGTGGAGCGTGGGCCCGACATACCCGCGGTCGTCTATGAGGGACGTGCGCTCACATATGAGGAATTGAACGGCAGGGCGAATCAGGTCGCGCGACTCTTACATCAGGCGGGTATCGATGCGGAGCAGGTGGTGGGTCTGTGCGTCGAGCGGAGCCTGGACATCATCGTAGGCTTGTTGGCCATTCTGAAGGCAGGGGGCGCGTATGTGCCGCTCGACCCTCATAGTCCGGCCGAGCGGCTCGCGTCCATGCTCGAGGATGCCGCGCCTCGCGTCGTTCTGACACAAAGGAGTCTGCAATCGATTCTGCCGCAGACCGGCGCGCGGCTGATTGCACTGGACGACGCTTCGAATGCGATCGAACGTCAGGCTGTTGAAAACCTCACGGGCACGATTGGCGGCCCTCGAGCCGACGGCCTTGCGTATGTGATTTATACCTCCGGGTCCACTGGCAAGCCCAAGGGCGTGGCGATCGAGCACAGCGGCGTAGTGAACCTGTGGCACGGTCTGGAACGTCTGTACGACTCGTGTCCTGGCATCCAGCGCGTGGGTCTGAATGCATCGCTGAACTTCGACGCGTCAGTCCAGCAGCTCGTGCAGTTGCTCTCGGGTCGGACGCTGCACGTCGTGCCGCAAGACGTCCGGATGGATGGCTCCATTCTGCTGAGCTATCTGCGGGAACACCGCATCGATGCGATCGACTGCACGCCCTCGCAGCTCAAATCGTGGATTGCCGCGGGGCTGCTCGATGGCAACGCGGGTCCGCTCAAGCTGGTGCTGGTGGGTGGTGAGGCGATCGATACCGAGTTGTGGGGCAAGTTGTCCCGCTGCGCCAACATCACGTTCTACAACATGTATGGGCCAACGGAGTGCACCGTCGATTGCATCGTCGCGCGGCTGAATGGCGATACCACCGCGCCCCATATAGGGCGTCCGATGGACAACCGCTGCGTGTACATCCTCGATGAACACCGGCACCCGGTGCCCATCGGCGTCAAAGGCGAGCTCTATGTCGGCGGCCTGGGGGTCGCTCGCGGGTATCTCAACAAACCCGAAATGACGCAGGCGCGCTTCATTCGCGATCCGTTCGCAAGCGATCCGCGCATGCGTCTGTACAAGTCGGGCGATGTCGGCCGGTGGCGAGCGGATGGAACCATCGAATATCTGGGCCGCAACGACGATCAGGTGAAGATTCGCGGTTATCGAATCGAGCTCGGGGAAATCGAAGCGCAGCTGCTGCTCCACCCGCAAGTGCAAGAGGGGGTGGTCGTGGTTCGCGAAGATGTGCCGGGTGACAAGCGGCTGGTTGCCTACTTCGCGACGAAGCTCTCGCCCGGTCCCAGCGTCGAGGAGCTGCGCACACACCTGAGGCAGAAGCTGCCCGATTACATGGTGCCGATGGCATTCGTTCGCATGGGTGCCTTTCAATTGACGCTCAGTGGCAAGGTGAACAGGAAGGTCTTGCCGGCACCGGATCTGACGGCATACACGAGGCGGCCCTACGAGGCGCCCGAGGGTGAGGCGGAGCAGCAGCTTGCAGCGATCTGGCGACAACTGTTACAGGTCGAGCAAGTCGGACGCGATGACAGCTTTTTCGATCTGGGCGGCCATTCGCTACAGGTGCTCAGAGCCTTGTTTGAAATGAACCAGGCGCTCGGCGCCACGCTGAAAGTGGCCGATGTTTATCAGAGCCCCACGATTCGCCAGCTCGCAGCGAGAATTGCGGGTGTTGCTAGCGCAGTCGAGTATGTGGATCTTGCGCGCGAAGCCGTGCTGCCGCCCCAGCTGCTCGCAGGGCCGGCTCCTGTTTCAGCCCGTACGAATGCGATCTTGCTGACCGGGGCGACGGGTTTCGTCGGCCGATTCCTGTTGTCTCAGCTGCTGAGAGACACGGATGCAACGTTGTACTGTCTGGTGAGGGCGGCGAGTCAACAGGACGCTGCAACACGGCTCAAAGCCACGCTGAGCCGATGGGATCTGTGGAGGGATGATTTCGAGCGGCGCGTCGTCGTCATTGCCGGGGATGCGCGGCTGTCGCGACTCGGCATGGATGAGCAGACATTCCTGATGCTGCAAGACGCAGTCGATGAGATCTATCACTGCGCGACGAGCATGAATCATCTCGAGACCTATGAGATGGCGAAATCCGCCAGCGTCGGCGCAGCAGTGGAGCTCGTCAGGCTGGCAACCGGCGCCAAGACCAAGCCTATTCACTACATCTCGTCGATCAGCATCTTCAGTCCCCGCGGCTACGAACCCGGTCGCAGTGTGAATGAGCAGAGCCCGATCGATCACGAGCACCATCTCGCTTCGGAAGGCTATGTGGCGAGCAAATGGGTCAGCGAGAAGATATTCATGACTGCGCGTGAGCGCGGCGTTCCGTGCAATATCTTTCGGCTCGGGCTCGTCTGGGGCGATGCGCAGCACGGTCGCTACGATGAGCTGCAGCGAGAGTACCGAATGCTCAAGAGCAGTCTGCTCGCGGGGTGCGGCATCGCGGACTACCGATATGAGATGTCGCCGACCCCGGTGGACTTCGTGTCTCGGGCGATCGTGTTCCTGGCAACTCGCCATCGCCATGACAGCGGCACATTTCACATCTGTCCGTCCGGCGAGATGGCCGATGGAGTCTATGAAGCCATCGGCGACCTGGCCGACAGGTCGTTGCAACTGCTGCCGCTCTACGACTGGATCTGCGAAGTCAAGCGGCTGCATCACCAGGGGAGGTCGCTGCCCGTCGTGCCGCTGGTGGAATTTGCGTTCTCCATGGACAGGACGGCCTTCGATCGATATCAGTTGGGCTTACAGCATGCGAGCGTGCAGATGGATTGCTCGAGCACGCTGCAAGAGCTGCGCACGGCAGGCATCGAACTGCCTCGACTCGACCGTGACCTGATTCGAACCTGTGTGCAGAGCATGCTCACGAGGGACGGCGACTTGAGCGAGATCGCGGAGTGCGGTGACGTGCTGCCGCCGAGCAGGAGACGGGCATGACAGGCAAAGTTGGATCCGCACAGCCACTGGACGAGGTGCAGCTCCGAGAGATGCTGCGTCGGATGCTTCGCATTCGTCACTTCGAAGAGTGCGCCGCTCTGCAGAGAAGCAATCTGGTCGGACCGTTGCACAATTGCATCGGCCAGGAAGGCGAGATCGTCGGCGCCTGCATGGCTCTGCGTAACGACGACTACATGACGGGCAACCACCGCTCGCATGGCCATCCGATAGGAAAAGGCGTGCAGCTCGCGCCACTGATGGCTGAGCTCTTCGGCAAGCGCACGGGTGTGTGTCGTGGCAAAGGCGGCTCGATGCACCTGGCCGACTTCTCCGCAGGCAGTCTCGGCGAGTCGGGAATCGTCGGCTCGCTGATGCCTGTTGCTGTCGGCGCCGGGTTGAGTGCGCGCTTGCGACGAACCGATCAGGTTTGCCTCTGTTTCTTCGGCGATGGCGCCGCCAACTGCGGGCCGTTCCACGAAGCATTGAACCTGGCGGCGATCTGGAAGCTGCCGGTGATTTTCCTTTGTGAGAACAATGCGTATGCGTTGTTCACGGCTCAGGATGAAACGACTCCCATCGTCGATATCGCGCAACGCGCTGTCGCCTACAACATCCCCGGCGTGACGGTCGACGGACAAGACGCGTGGCAGGTTCACGATTGCGTGGCGACTGCCGTGGCTCGCGCGCGGGCGGGCGAGGGTCCAACGCTCGTCGAAGCGAAAACCTATCGCTACTGCGAGCATCAAGAGTTCGGGAACGCTTTCAAGGCGCCAACTTATCGGAGCGAAGCGGAGATCGCTCAGTGGCGGGCGAGGGATCCGATCGACATCTTCGCTGCGCGCCTGCGCCGGGACGGAAAACTGACAGAGGCGGACTTCGAGCGCTTGCAGTCTGAAGTGCGCACAGAAGTGAGCGCAGCGTTGCAGTTCGCGCTGGAAAGTCCGCCGCCGCAGCCGGAAGCGCTGTACGAGGATGTCTTCGCTTGAAACGCTCAATGGAGTAACGACGCGTGCCCAGAATCACATACGCCGAAGCCGCCAGGCAGGCCATTCTCGAAGAGATCAGGAGCGACCCTCGGGTCTTCGTGATGGGCGAAGACGTGCAGCGCTATCCTTATGAAGATGTGGTCGAGGAGTTGGGTCGGGAGCGGATTCGCAGCACGCCGATCTCCGAAGCCGGTTTCTTCGGGGCCGGCATCGGCGCGGCTTTGACCGGGATGCGCCCGGTGATCGAAGGCGCGTTCTCGACATTTCTATATTCGGCGATGGATCAGATCGCGAACCAGGCGGCGAAGAGCCGCTACATGTTCGGCGGTCAGGCGAGCGTGCCGTTGGTGATGCGAGCGACCGTCTCTTATGGGATCGCGACGGCCGCACATCACTCGGACCGTCCATGGGCCATCTTTGCGCAGATTCCGGGACTGAAGATCATCATTCCCTCCACGCCGTTCGACGCCAAAGGCTTGTTGAAGTCGGCGATTCGAGATCGCAATCCCGTCTTGTGTTTCGATGACTGGTCGCTGCTTGGAACGGCAGGCGAGGTTCCCGAGGGCGACTACACGGTGCCGCTCGGCGTGGCTGAAGTGAAGCGCAGCGGCACGGACCTGACCATTGTCGCCCTGGCAGCGGCCGTGCATCGATCGTTGGAGGCCGCGGAGATGCTTGCCAAAGAGGGCATTTCCGCAGATGTGGTGGACCTGCGCACGGTCGTCCCGATGGATCGACAGACGGTCATTGCATCGGTGGCCAAAACCGGCCGCCTGCTGGTCGTCGATCCTGCTCCGGGAACTTGCAGTGTCGCTTCGGAAGTGGCGGCTACGGTTGCACAGAGCGCGTTTGAATTTCTGAAAGGACCCATCGTGCGCCTGACTGCGCCCGATGTGCCGGTGCCTTTCAGCCCGGATCTCGAGCGTCTGATGTATCCAACGGCGGAGGGCATCGCCGCTGCTGCCCGAACGCTGTGCCGGAGTCACAAGATCAAGACGGCGATGCCGCTGCTGTAGCTGCGGCGACCGGCGGGCAATCATCGTGCAACAGGCGGCCTACAAGCGTTATCTGCTGTTCGTGCTGATGGCCATCATGGCCTCGCACTATCTCGATCGGGTCGTGCTCGGCGTGGTGATGCAGGACGTCCAGTCGAGCCTCGATCTCAACGATACCCAGGTCGGTCTGCTCAGCGGCCTGGGGTTCGCACTGTTCTACTCGATCATGGGGATTCCCGTCGCTCGCTGGGCCGACCGAGGCAATCGGGTGCTGATCATTTCGGTGACGGCGGCCATCTGGAGCGCGGCGGTGGCCTTGAGCGGCATGGCGCGGAACTACACAGAGTTGCTCCTGATCCGCATCGCTGTCGCGGCGGCGGAGGGCGGCTGCATGCCGCCGGCGTATTCGCTGCTCGGTGACACCTTTTCGCGAGTCGAACGGCCACGCGCCTCCGCCATCTATATGCTCGGTCTGCCCATCGCGCTGTTGGTGGGCTACTTTGCGGCAGGATGGTTGAACGAGGCCTATGGCTGGCGCATGACGCTGGTTCTCATCGGTGTTCCCGGGCTTGCGCTCGCTTTGCTCGCCGCACTGACGTTGCAGGAGCCGCGCTCACGTCGCGATCAATCGGTGACGCCGATGTCACAAGCAGCCGCGCCCAGCCTTCGGACTGCGTTTGTAACATTGTTCGGCAACTCCACGTTCCGACAGCTGTGCCTGTTCATCTGTGTCTGGTATTTCTGTTCTTATGCGCTGTTCCATTGGCAGGCAATCTTCTTTATCCGCATTCACGGCCTCGACAGCGGAGCAGCGGGCGCCTGGCTGGCGCTGGTCTTCGGCGCTGGGGCGCTGCTGGGTACCTGGCTGGGCGGCGAGTGGGGCGCCCGCTATGCCGCCAACAACGAACAGTTGCAGCTGATCGGCGTCGTCGTCATGTTCTCGGCCTACACCGTTTTCGTGGGAGCGGCCTACCTCGTCGCCAGTCACTATGTCGCGTTCGCGTTGCTCGCGATCGGCACGATCGTCGGCAACATGTGCCAGGGGCCGATACTCGCGACCATTCAAACACTGGTTCCCTCGCACATGCGCGCAATGTCGCTTGCGCTTCTCTATTTCATCGGGAATCTGGTCGGGATGGGCTTGGGGCCGCTGGCTGCAGGCGCGTTGAGCGATGCATTACGGCCCTGGGCCGGCGAGGAATCGCTGCGCTATGCACTGATTATCTTCTGTCCTGGCCACCTGTGGGCTGCATGGCATCTGTGGCGCGCCAGTCAGACCATCGTGCTCGACGTGGCCGCACAGAGCGAGGCGGCACCCGGCTAGCTCGACGTGCTCGCGCATTTGGGCACCGCCGTTTGCACCGAGCGCAGGTGTTGAGCGGCCTCGGCGGCGAGTACTGCATCGCTGTTCGCAGCGATGAACACCTGCTCCGCTTTGTGCAATAACGTACACGCCTCCAGCAGCAATTTTTTCCGCGAAGCGCCGCTCGCGCCATCGGCTTGTGATATCAGCAGCTGGCCCAGTTTCATGTCGTTCATACCGATGAGGAACTGGGTGTTGTTGAGGCGATCGGCGCGCGCACCCGAAAGAGCGCCGAGCAACGACTGCGCTTCCTCCAGACTTCGGGTCGCATCGGCGGTGCGGCGGTGATCCTTCAACGAATCGGCGAGATCCCCCAGCGCCCACCCCAGCGTGAAGCGCAGTTCTTCACGCTCGGGATCCGCATCCGACAGCGCTCGCAGACGATCGACGGCCTCTTGCCGTCTGCGCAAACCTTCCGCCGCGCGCCCTGTATGCGCCGCCGCTTCGCCGGCATCCATCAGCACGTACGCTGCTTCCTTGCGTAACTCGGCGTCAAGTGGATGGTCGCGTACCAGCGATTCGTAAATGTCCAGCGAGCGCATGTGCAGTGCATAGGCGGGCTCATGCCGGCCGCCGATGTGCGTCAACAGGTCAGCGCTGCGGCTGTAGGCGCCCGCGAGATTGCGGCGAACTTTGATGCCGGTATCGCCGTCTCGAATAATCTGCTCGAGGATGCTCGCGCCACGATTGATCTGGCCGACGCCTTCATCGAGCTCACCGTTCATCGCGCGCAACGCGCCTTGCACGACATGTACGGTCCCTAGCAGGCGAGAATCATCTGCGGTTGCGTCGGCCCGCTGCGTGAGCGCACTGGCGAGCTCGAGCGCCTCGGACGCATAGCGTGCGGCCTCGTCCATCAACCGATTGGACTGACTGTACTGCGCGAGCTTGAGACTCACCACCAGCCGTTCGCGCAGCATCGTTTGGTCGCGCGCTCCCTGCTCCCACAGAGCAGCGCGCAGCTCCCATGCCTTGCGATAGCTCGCGATCGCAGTCTCGTTGTTCTGTAGATTCGAGGCGAGGAAATCGCTCTGCAAGTCGCCGACGCGCTCGTAGGCCCGCGCCAGATCTCGTTGCACTTGCGGATCGCTGGTGTTTTCCTGCGCGAGCGCGTCGAGATAGCGCAGCGAATGACCGATGATTCGTTCACGCGCGGGCAATGTTCCGGGAAGCGACGTGATTGAATCGTGCACGTCCACCATGAATGTCTGCGCCAGGCTGCGTACGTCATCGAAGTGACGCTCGGCGCGCTGACGCTCGCGCTCGGCGCGATGCGCCTGCCAGCCGGTCGCGACGATGCCTGCGATCAGGGAGAGAGCGAGCATGACCGCGGCGGCTACGAGCGTGCGATTGCGCCCGACGAATTTGCGCACTCGGTAGCGGACGCTATCGGGTGCGGCCAGGACCGGAAAGCCGCCCAGATGCCAGGCGATATCCTGCGACAGCTGTTCCACCGAGGCGTAACGACGCTCGGGATCCTTGTTCAGCGCCTTCAGAATGATGGTGTCGAGATCGCCGCGCAACTGTGCAGTCGTGGCGGGCGCATTTGCGACGTCCTGCACGACGATGCTCGGACGGCGCGGCTCCCGTTCGCAGATCAGGCGCGCCACATCGTAGTAGGCGTCGGAGAGCGGTCGATACACGGGCTGGCCGGTCAACAACCGATACAGCAGCACGCCGAGCGCATAAACGTCGCTTGCGGTGGTCAGCGGTTCACCGCGAATCTGCTCGGGACTCGCGGATTCCGGTGTGAGCGCCACCGTACGCGTGGTATGCGCGTGCGCGTAGCCGTCGGTGGGATCGAGTAAGCGCGCGATGCCGAAGTCGAGCAGCTTGACGACGCCGTCCTCGTTCACCAGTACATTACTGCACTTCAGATCGCCGTGAACCATCAGATGGCGATGCACGTAATGCACGGCGTCGCACAGCGTGTGAAACAGCCGCAGTCGCGCGGTGAGATCGAGTTGGCGGCGATTGCAATACACATCGACAGGCTCGCCTCGGATGTACTCCATGACGAGGTATGGCACGCCGTCTTCGGTTGTCCCACCGTCGAGAAGATGCGCGATGTTCGGGTGACTCAGGCGCGCGAGCATCTGGCGCTCCGCGCGAAAGCGACGCATGAGAATGTCGTTATCGTGGCTCGGATGGAGCAGCTTGATAGCGACTTCATGTTCGAACTGTTCTTCGCTACGCGCCGCGCGGAAGACCACGCTCATACCACCGCGGCCAATTTCTTCGAGGATGCGATAGCGCCCGACCGTTCGTCCGATCCACTGCGGTCGCACCAGCGGCGCCAGTGGGGCGTGTTCGATCGCGGGTGAGTCGATGAAGCTCGGCGGTCCGTCGTGCGCGGCGATCAGCGAGCGCACCTCACAACGTAACTCCTCATCATCGCCGCAGGCCTGTTCAAGCCATGCTTCGCGCGAATGGGGCTCCTGCTCGAGCGCATCGCACAGGAGTGCTTTCACTCGGCGCCAGTGATCGGGTGTCATTGTTCTGTCCGCGCCAGTTCGCGCCGCAGCCACGCGCGCGCCGCTACCCACTCGCGTTTGACTGTGGCTTCGGAGATGGCAAGCGCTTGCGCGGTCTGTTCTACCGTGAGCCCGCCGAAGTAACGCATTTCCACAACTTGTGCCTGCCGTTGATCGAGCGTCGCCAGCCGTGACAGCAGATTGTCCAGCGCACTGATTTCCTCGCTTGCACGCATGTCGATGAGCGGCACGTCATCGTCAACTGAGGAAGGCTGCGCATCCTCGTGCGGGCGGTGGGCGTTTGCGTCTTCGAGTGCATCGCTCGAAATCCGTTGCGCTTCGCCGCCGCGCTTTGCGCTCAGACGCGCGCGTGCGTAGTCCACCAGAATCCGGCGCATGACCGTGGATGCGACGGCGAAGAAGTGTGCGCGGTCTTTCACGCTCACCGATTCCAGGTTGATCAGTCGCACGAATGCTTCGTTCACGAGCGCAGTCCCCTGCAACGTGTGATCGCGTCGCTCACGGCGTACGTGGTCATGCGCCATGGAGCGAAGTTCCTGATAAAGCAGCGTCATCAACTGCGGGAGGGCGGCGGCGTCGCCGCCGCGCCAATGCGCGAGCAATTGGGTCACGCCAAGTGCGGAATTGGGCATCGGGGCATCCAGCCAGGAGCGAGCGATTGAAATTATGCCATGGACGCGCGCACGGGGCGCGGCGGCTCCTCGTCCAAGGGGCGTAAGCGTAAACCATCGGCAAATCGGCTCACGCGGCGGCAGAAAAATGTATGAGCCGATTCGCACCCCGTTTGCGCTGACCTAGATATCGGTCACGCAAAAAAAGGGGAGCAGCATGGATACAACATCACGTTCGCTGAAACTCGCTATTCAGTGCGCGTTGCTAGCCGGCGCAGGCTTTGCGACCACGACACCTGCACAGGCGCAGGACCCATCGATTCAGGAGATCGTCGTCACCGGCTCGCGCATCCGGCGCGTCAATGACGAAACGGCTTCGCCAGTCCAGGTCGTAGATCGCGCGGACATCGAGCGCACCGGCGCGACGAATATCGCCGATGTGATCCGCACCGTGATTCAGGCGGACAACCAGGGCTCGATTCCAACGGCGGCGACGGGCGGCTTCGCCGCGGGCTCCGCCGCAATCTCCCTGCGCGGGCTGGGCGTAAATTCAACGCTGGTGCTCGTCAATGGCCGGCGCATGGCGACCTATGGACTCGCCGATGACGGCGTCCGCACGTTCGTCGACCTGAACTCGATTCCGTTCGACGCCGTCGAACGCGTCGAAGTGCTGAAGGACGGCGGCTCGGCGATTTACGGGTCTGACGCCGTGGCGGGCGTCGTGAACATCATCCTGCGCGAGAAGTTCGACGGCGTCGCCGTCTCGGCCGAGAGCGGCATCACGCAACGAGGCGACGGCGAAAGCTATCGGCTATCCGTCATGGGCGGCTCCACCGGCGATCGTTACAGCACGTACGCGGCGGTCGAGGGACTGCGGGAAGGCGAGATCGCGCAAGGCGATCGTGGCGGCTTCCTCGGCACGCACGATCTGCGCAGCTTCGGCTTTTTCGACAATCGCCTCGGCGCTCCGGCGGCCGGCCGCGGCAACTTCTCGCCCGGCATCCCGTCGTTCGCCGCCAGCACGCCGTACGGCTCGGTCCGCGTTCCCGGCGGCACCCTCGAGCAACGTATCAATCTGCTGCCGTGCCCCGAGACCTCGAGCGCGACCGGCATGTGCGTGTTCGATACCATCGACTACGTCCAGATCGCACCGGAAGTCGAGCGCCTGAATGCGCTCGCGCGAGGCAGCCTGAGCTTCACCGATTCGCTCGAAGGCTACGCCGAGCTTGGATATTTCACCTCGCACGTGACGGCCATCGGCACCCCCGGCACCGTCAGCGACGGCGGCGTGTACAACCCCGCGGATCCGGCCAGCCCGGTCGTCCACACCACGGTGCTGCCGGCGGACCATCCCGACAATCCGACGGGCGTGAATCGCACGCTGAGTCTTCTGACGACGGCTCTCGGCGGACGCAATGGCGAGACCGAATCCGAAGTGTTCCGCGGCATCGCGGGACTCAGGGGCGAGTTGAACGAGGCGTGGGAGTGGGACGTCGGCGCCGGTTACATCGACAGCAAACTGACCGACACGCGCACCGGTTACGTGCGTCATTCGGTGCTGCAGGCGGCGATCGACTCCGGCGAATTCCGTATCGATCCATCGCTCAACTCGAAGGCGCTGCTCGGCGCGATATCACCCACGCTCGAGCGCGAGGCGACGAGCTCGGTAATGATGATGGACGCGCGCATTTCAGGCTCGCTGCTCGACTTGCCGGGTGGCGCGCTCGGCGTGGCGTTTGGCAGCGAGTGGCGCCGCGAGGAAGTCGATACGCCGCCGCTGCCCTTCACCGATCTCGGAGACATCATCGGACTCGGCTACTCGGCATATTCGAAGGAGCGCAAGGTCTACGCGGGTTATACCGAAGTCGATGCGCCGGTGACATCCTGGCTCGGGCTCAACGCGGCCCTGCGCTACGATCATTACGATGACTACGGTTCCTCGACCACGCCCAAGCTGGGCGTGACTTTGAAGCCGATCTCACAACTGCTCCTGCGCGGCACGTATCAAGAAGCCTTTCGCGCGCCAGGTCCGGCCGAGAGCGGCAACAGCGCATCGTTCGGCTTCACGAACATCGGCATCCTCACCATCGGCAATCCGGATCTGCAGCCCGAGGAAGCGAAGGCGTACACACTGGGCGTCGTGTACGAGCCGCTCGACGGGACGAGTGTGTCCGTCGACTACTATCGGATCGATCGCGAAAATGAAATCGTCTCGGCGGATCAGGCGCTGGTCGTGGGCGATCTGCCCACCAACGGCGAGCCGAACTCACAGCGGCCGGGTCTGTTGCCGAACTCGGCCCTCTATTACGACGAGTTCGGCGATCTCGCCACGATCTCGGCGCCGTACGTCAACGCCAACGAAACCGTCACCGACGGCCTCGACTTCGACTTGCGCCAGCGGTTCGAGCTTGGCGGCGCCGGCGCACTGACGGCAGCGCTCGTGTGGACGCATGTGCTGAACTACGAGCGCGATGCCGGCGGTCGCACACTCGAATACGTCGGCACGCACGGACCTTATGTGTTGAGCGCGGCCGGCGGCACCCCCGCGGATCGCGGTCGTCTGCAACTCACCTGGGATTACGGCGATCTGTCCATCACCGGCGCTGTGAGCTACGTCAGCAGCATGGAGATGATCGATCACAAGGGCGAGACGCTGGTCGATAACGAAGACGGAACGTATGTGACGACCACCGGCGAAGGCGCCTATGTCGTGGCCGATCCGAACGGCAAAGTCTG
>NZ_BLJO01000009.1:123256-178552 GCF_009932555.1 Steroidobacter agaridevorans | reverse complement strand
CGGCGTCTACAACCCCGACGGTACGGTCCTCAACAACTGCAAAGTCGATTCGTTCACGAGCGTCGATCTGCGCGCCACTTACCTGTACGGCAAGGCGTGGGAGTTCAACGCGAGCGTCAAGAATCTGCTCGATGAGAAACCGCCGTTCGACCCGTACACGTATGGCGGCTTGAACTACAACCCCGTGTTCCACCAGCAGGGCGCGATCGGCCGCGCTTTCAGCGTGGGCCTGAGGTATTCGTTCCAGTAACCCATATCGAAGAATTTCCAACCCATCTCCTGCGAGAGTTGGAACCTGCGCCGCTGCGGCCTTGTCGCAGCGGCTTTTTCTTTTAGCTCGACGGCACCGGCAGCACGATGGAGACCACCGCCCCGCGAGGCTCGTTGCTACGTATCTCCAACCTGCCCTGGTGCGCCAGCGCCACTTGGCGAACCAGGGCCAGGCCGATGCCCGAGCCCTCGGGCTTCGTGGAATAGAAGGGCAGCAGGATCCGGTCGCGCTCGTGCTCGGGCAGGCCGAGGCCATTGTCGCTGACGGTGAGGGTGACCTGGCTGGCTTCCACTGTGCACTCGAGCAGCACTTGCGCATCGCTCGTGTGTTCGGTCGCTTCCAAAGCGTTTTGCAACAAGTTGAGGAGGGAGTGTTCCAGCAAGGCGGCATCGGCCGGGAAGGTGGCGTCGGGCGGCGTCACTCGGGTGAGCAATCGAATGTTGTGCCGCTCGACCTCGGCGTTCACCAGCTTGCGGATGTCGTCGATCAAGGTGGCGGCGGAGATAGGTTGAATCACGGGCGGCGGCAGGTCGGCGACGCGTCGATAGCGCTCGATGAAGCTCATCAAGCCCAGACTGCGGCGTCGGATCGCCTCGATCGATTTCGCCACATCGCTCGTTCCAGCCGAGGTTCGATCTCGAAGCTGTGTCTCGAGACTTTCCGAGAGCGAGGCGATAGGCGTCAGCGAGTTCATCATCTCGTGGGCAATGACGCGCGCCATGTCTTGCCACGCCTTCACTTCGACCGCATCGAGTTCGCCCGCGACTCGCTGCAGAGAAATCAGCCGCTCTGGCGCGTAGCCCGGCGCCGAGAATTGCGCAGCCGTACACAACAGATGCCGGCCGTCGGTGAACTGCACGATCTGTCGTGCCCCAGGCACGAGCGACAGCAACGTATGCACGGCAGCGGCGTCGAACTCCGCAATGTCGCGCAGGTGGGTGGCGGTTCCCCGAAGCAGGCTGTGGGCCGCGCGATTCAATCGCCGGATGCCGCCGTTCGAATCGACGATGATCAATGCCGCGGCGACGGTATCGAGCAGTGTCTGCAAATATTCGACCCGCCGGTGCTGTGCATGGCTGTCGCTGCTCTCGGAGGAAATGCCGGCGGGCGCATCAGCACTTCGTTTCACCGCGCGCACGAACTCGAAGCCGATCAATAGCAGCAGGGCGATGACGATCGCCAGGGTCGCGTAGAGCTGTGTGTGCAGCAACAGAACGGCGGCGAACCAGGTCAGCCCGCCGATAGCGATCGCGCGAGCCGCCAGGCCGAAAGCGAACCCGATCGAGCGCTGCGCTCTATAGTCCATGCTTCGACATGCGTCGATACAGCGCGGGACGGCTCAGGCCCAGCGCCGAGGCTGTGAGAGAAATATTGCCGGCATGTCGAGCCAACGCCTTCTCGATCGCCTGCCGTTCGATGGTTTCGAGATCCCGCGCTTCGCTGCCACGCCGGGAGCGGGTGAGCTCCATCGCGCCGAGCACCGCTTCGACCAGGGCTTCGTTGCGCCAGGGCTTGAGGACGAAATCGGCGGCCCCGCGTTTGAGCGAATCGACGGCGAGCGCCACGCCGCCGTAGGCTGTCATCAGCACGATCGCCAGCGTCGGATCGACTTCCCGAACGATCGCCAATGCATCCAGTCCCTCAGCGCCATTGCGCGCGCCTCGAGTGAAATTCATATCGAGCAGAACGGCGTCGTAGGGCGTGGCAGCCAATGTGTCACGCAGCCCGCCGGCAGACGTGGCGGTGTCGATACGTTGCACATGGGGCTGCAAAGCGAGCCGTGCGGCTCGCAATACATCCACATCGTCCTCGACGATCAGTACGACGCCATCGTTGTTCATGCACGAAGCGTAGTCCGACGCAGGCGGCCTCGACAAGCCGCCCGCGGTTGTCCGAATCCGGACACCCGGGCCGGCCAGAGCCGCGAGAAAGCTACACAAACCATTGTTCAGCCGAATGTTTGTACTAGTGTGCGCCTCTCGTACACTGGCCGCGCGGAGGTTGGAATGACGGCGGCGATGGACATTGCGATCGTGCGGCCTTGGTGGCGCAAACCGAGGACCTTGCGGTTCATCGCGATTCCCGCGGCCGGTGTGCTGACGGCTTTCGTGCTGAGCGCGTGGTTCGGCGGCGCGCAGCGGACTCTGCGGTTGCCGGCGATCAACGTGGAGATCTCGACGGTAACGCAGGATATGTTTCGCGATTTCGTACCGCTACGAAGCAAGGTCGTGCCGCGTGACGTGGTCTATCTGGACGCGTTGGAGGGCGGGCGTGTCGAGCGCGTGCTGGTGGAGCCGGGAGATGTCGTGACGGCCGGGCAGCCATTGGTGGAGTTGACCAATACGCAGCTCGAGCTGGATGTGCTCGATCGCGAGGCACGGCTGGTGGAATCGATCACGCAGCTGCAGGCGTATCAGACGCAGCTGGAACAGAACCGGCTGAGCAACGACAAGGCGCTGGCATCGATCGATTACGATATCGCCAGGCTGACGCGAGCACTGGAACGGCGACAAGCATTGACGGAGAGCGGCATGCTGCCACGGGAGGCCAGCGATACGGTGAGCGATGAGCTCGACTTCATGCGCAAGCTGCGCCCGCTGCAGGCCCGTAGCAACGAGCAGCAGAATCGATTGCGCGTGCAACAGGTGCCGCAGATCGCTGCGCAACTGAGCAAGTTGCAGCAGGATATCGAGATCACCCGGCACAAACTGGATCAGCTCACGGTGCGCGCGCCGGTGGACGGCCTCATGACGGCGATCGATTTGAAGGTCGGCGAGAATCCGGCGCGTGGGGCCCGCTTGGGCGAAATCACACCGGACACCGGCTACAAACTCTCGGCCGATATCGATGAGTATTATCTGGGCCGGCTGCGCGTCGATCAGACGGGCACGATCGATTTCGATGAGCAGCAGGTGACTGTCCGAGTGAAGCGCGTCCTGCCGCAGGTGACGGAGGGGACGTTCAAGGTTGAATTGGCGTTCGAAGGCGAGCCGCCGCATGGCTTGCTCGCCGGGCAGGGGTTGCAAGGCAAACTGGCGCTTGGCAATGACACGCCCGCATTGGTGTTGCCTGCCGGCGCCTTCCTCGCGGAGACCGGGGGCGATTGGGTCTTCGTGCTCGACACCGGGCGCGGCGAGGCGCAGCGGCGACGGATCAAAACCGGCAGGCGCAACGCCGAGCAGATTGAAATCCTGAGCGGCCTGGTTCCCGGCGAACAGGTCATCACTTCGAATTACAGCGGTTTCGCGCGCATCGATCGCATCGAGCTGGTGCATTAGATGTCGACGCAACGGGAGTGGGCATGCTGAAACTGGACAACGTTTGCAAGACGTATCGTACGGATGAAGTGGAAACGCGCGCCTTGAGCGACGTGTCGCTGGAGATCCAGGCCGGCGAGTTCGTCGCCATCATGGGGCCGTCGGGCTGCGGCAAATCATCGCTATTGAATATTCTGGGTCTGCTCGACAGTCCCACCAGCGGTTCGTATCGATTCTTCGGCGAGGAAGTGGCGCGCCACTCCGAGAAGCAGCTGACGCAGCGCCGCCGCAGCGGCATCGGCTTCGTGTTTCAAAGCTTCAACCTCATCGACGATCTGAACGTCACCGAGAATGTCGAAGTGTCCTTGCTGTATCAGGGCATGAGCCGCGGCGAGCGCGTCAAGCGAATCGCCGCTGCGCTGGATCGTGTGGGGCTGAGTCATCGCGCGAGGCACCTGCCACACCAGCTTTCCGGAGGTCAGCAGCAGCGAGTGGCGATTGCACGCGCTCTGGTTGCCAATCCGAAGTTGATTCTCGCCGACGAGCCCACCGGCAATCTCGATACGGAGAATGGCGCTGAAGTGATGACTATGCTCGGCGAGATCAACCAGGCCGGCACGACCGTGGTGATGGTTACGCACTCGCTCGCGCATGCCGCTCATGCAAGGCGAACGATCAAGTTTCTCGACGGTCGGGTGGTGAGCGAGACACTACTGGCTGCGTAGGTCGTCCGCATGCTTCGTAACTTCCTGGCGGCGGCGCTGCGCAATCTGAAGCGCAATCGCTTCTATGCCATGGTGAGCGTCGCGTGTATTGCCGTGGGGCTCGCGGCCACCTTTCTTGCAGTGGCCTACCTCGATCACCTGCATTCCTACAATCGCTGGATCGCCGGCTATCGGCAGGTCTATGGCATTTCGCTGTCATATACGTTGCCGGGCCTCGCGCCCCTCGATCTGGAAACGACGCCGCTGGACATTGCGTCCTGGGCCGAAGCGAACGTGCACGGCGTGATTGAAACGGCGCGTATCGCGAAACGGCGTCCAGTCGTGCGACATGGCGACGTCGAGGGCTTCGAAGAAATCGGCTGGGCCGACAGCAGTCTGTTTCGCGTCTTACCGATGCCCGCATACTCGGGAGATCTGCAGCACGCGCTCGACCGGCCGGATTCGGTGGTGTTGACTCGAACGCTGGCGCGCAAATATTTCGGTACCGAGGATGCCGTAGGCAAGACGCTCGAGATCGATCGCAAACATCCGATGGTGGTGCGGGCGGTGCTCGAAGATCTTCCGCCGAACACTCGGATCACCGGAGATGGCGCTGTTGGCATGTTCGGCGCCGCGAGCGCCGCGTACTCACCCATGAGCCTGGCGCGCGGCGAATGGAGCACTTTCAGTTTCTTGCACGTCGAACCGGCGGTGACGAAAGAGCAGTTGGACGCCGGATTGAGCCGTTACAGTCTCAAAGGATCCTCAGTAAAGGTGCAGCTGCGAGCTGTTCCGCTCGACCGACTGGTCTACTCGCGCGATCGCCAGGCCGTGGTGTATGCGATGCCCTTGCTTGCGGGGCTCGTGCTGCTGATCTCGTGCATGAACTTCGTCAACCTCACCACCGCGCGATCCATCCATCGCAGTACTGAAGTGGGGGTGCGCAAAGCCGCGGGCGCCGGTCGTGGCGCCCTGGTTGCCCAATTCATGGGCGAAGCGTTGATCCTGAGTGCGGTCGGCATGTTGATTGCGTTGTCGTTGTGCGAGCTGGCGCTGCCGGTGGCGCGCACTTTGCTGGATGCGCCGATGACGTTCGAGTATTGGCGCAACCCCACGCTGATAGCCGCGATCGTTGCAATCACCGTCCTTACCGCGCTGCTGTCCGGCTTTTATCCAGCGGTGCTGCTGTCGAGGTTGAATCCGGCGTCGATACTCAACGGCGGCCGCAGTCGCACCGGGCAGAGTCGGGGGCTGCGTCAGGCGCTGGTGATCTTTCAGTTTGCAATGCTCGCCTCGCTGGTCGTCTCGGTCATCGTGGCTGGCCAGCAGATCGATCATCTGCTGAAAAAGACGCAACGCTTCGACGGCGAGCACATGCTGCTCATCCATCATGCAAGCTGCCGGCGGGCTTTCCTCGATGAGTTGCGGACGCTGCCGGGAGTCGCAGGCGCGGCGTGCTCGCAGTCGGCGCCGATCAACGTCGTCACCAACAATGCGGCCGCGAAACGGGCGGACGGGACGCGGCGGTCGTTCGAAGTGGTGCGAATCGATGCGGGCTTTCTCGAGCTCTTTGGCTTTCGGCCGCTGGCCGGTCGTTTCTTTCGGGCCGATCAACCCGCCGATATCACCGCACCTGAGTCGACCGCGGTGAAACGAGTCGTCATCAGTGCAACGGCAGTCCGCGAGTTCGGATTCGAATCCGCCGAAGCGGCCATTGGCCGCGAGCCATTCCCCGGCTCGGGCACGCCGATGGAAATCATCGGCGTGGTGGATGATTTCCGCATAGGACGTTTCGCAGAGCCCATGTACTCGACGGTGTACGTAGCGGAGCCGTCCCGCACTCAACTATTGTGCGTGCGGCTCGAGGGCGAGCATCTGCCGGAGACGCTCGATCGGATCGACGAGCTGTGGCTGCGTCTCGGCGACCCAAGACCGATCAATCGTCAGTTTCTCAGTGAGTCCATCGAGTTCATGCACCGCTCGATTGTCCGGCAGCGCTGGATCTTCAGCGCGTTCGCGGTGCTCGCGGTGAGCCTGGCGATTGTCGGTTTGCTGGGGCTTGCGTCATCGGCGGCGGAAGAACGACGTCTGGAGATCGGCGTTCGTAAAGCCTTCGGCGCGGGCACGTCGGCGATCGTGCGCTTGATCCTGTGGCAGTTCACGAAGCTCGCCGCCGCTGCCGGCGTCATCGGCTGCTTGATTGCCTTGCCGCTGATGAGGCGCTGGCTCGAGGGGTTCGAAGATCGGATCGAGCTCCAGCCCTGGATGTTCGCCGGCGCCTGCGTGCTCATCCTCGGTGTCGCTGTCGCGACCGTGCTGGGCCATTCGCTGCTCATGGCGAGAGCGCGGCCCATCACAGCGCTGCGGAACGAATAGACCGTTAGCGACCGGCGCTCGCCGTCTGCGTCGAAGCGGTGGCAGTCGGCGATGCCGCGAGCAGCTGCAGGCGGGCCGGATGCGCCACGATGAACGTATTCGGATCGATGCCGCGCTTGGCCTGAGTGCGTGCGACGACCACGGCAGGGTGATCGCCCAGCTTTGCACTCGTCCGGGCATCAGACGAATCCGCAACCGCATTGCTGGAAACGCCGAAGCCCGCCGTCGTAGCCAGGATCGCAGTAATCAGAATGAAATGTGACTTCATGACAGCTCCACAGGTGGATTTTGAAAGGCGCGTACCTTAATCGCGACCGACCTGCGGAAACATGAGCTGGCGCGCACTTATTTGATTCCACACGCGCAGTAATTCGCGCCCCGAGGGTGGCGCGAATGTGTTCAGTCCGGAACGATCTAAGCTGTGCGGATTCGTCGACTTGTCAGACCGCTTTTTCGAAGTCGCCCGGGCGCCAGGCGCCGTCGAACGCGGCTTGCTGCGGGCCGTAGATGCGGAAGTAGGCGAACCAGCCTTTGCCGGGCAGGGTCCTGATCCAGTGCTTTTCCTGACCCCTGGGTGCGTTCGGACCGAAATAAAGGTCTACGCTTTTCCCTGTAGCGTCTTTCAGCTCGAACAGCGAGCGCAGCGCGGCCTTCTTCTGCTCGGTCTGGATCTGCGAGCGGGTGTCCGTATCGTAAACGGTCACCGACCAGAACAGCTTGCCCGGCACCGGCAGCGGCACACTCAGCTTGTACGTGCTGCCGCCATCGAGATAGGCGCCGGTCTGGTCGCTCTGAGCGAGCCAATACAACGAACCGGCTTGCGGGTCCCGTCGAAACATCGCGGGCGAGGCGCCGATCGCCTGGTAAAACCATTTCTCGCGCGCTTCCAGATCCAGCCGGTCATGCGTGTTGAAGTCGCCATCCTCATATCGCAGGCTCACCCACTGCCATTTGCGATCCGGCCACGGCAGGCGGTCCGGCCGACGGTCTCCAAACGCTTGCACGCGCATCTGCGAGTTGGCGGTGCGCGCCGCTTCCTCGAGAATCGATTTCATGCGGCCGTCGGGCTTGAACGGCTTGCCTTTTTCGATGCCGAGCGCGGCGAGCTCGCCATACTCGTTGTGATAGCCCTCGAACATGGGCTCGGTGTCGAGCGTCTGGTGCAGCACTTCCCAGAACTGGATGTTGTCTTCCCAATCGAGCGGCGTGGTGTCCTGGGTC
This sequence comes from Steroidobacter agaridevorans, assembly GCF_009932555.1. Taxonomy (GTDB): domain Bacteria; phylum Pseudomonadota; class Gammaproteobacteria; order Steroidobacterales; family Steroidobacteraceae; genus Steroidobacter; species Steroidobacter agaridevorans. The sequence continues at coordinate 170,723 of NZ_BLJO01000009.1, read as the reverse complement.
TTGCCGGTCACATCGAGCCATTGCGGTTGCTGCCACGGCGTCTTTGGATCCAGCGGATACACCTTCATCGTCCTGATTCGTTCCTTCGCGCCTTTCACGTCGCCTTCGACCGGCAGCGAGCGCACGCCGACGATCTGGCGATTGCTGCTGGCACGATGCACGTAGTAGCCGCTGTCGGGCACCGCGCCCTTGTAGTCCGGCCCGATCAGCAAATGTTTGCCGCCGTTGCCGGCGTCCGGGCCCGGCAAACCCATGTCCGCGACCCAGCGTTGGTTTACGTCCATGGAGCAAACGATCAACGGTCCGGGCGCCAGCTCGACGACCAGCGGGCCGATGCTCAGATCGAGCAGCAACGGACCATAGGGCGTGTCCGAGTTCGCCGTGTACACCAACTGCTCGGGCGCGCAGTCGAGAATGCCGAAGACTTCGTTGGTGACGACGCCGATCTGCTCGTTGCCTCGAACGATGGCGGCGCCCGAGACGGTGGGATAGAAAAACTTGTAAGCCTGGATCGCGCGCTCGAGATCCGCATCGTCATAGGCTTGTTTCATGGTGTCGCGCGTCGGAAAGCCGCGCTCGAAGGTGTAGCGGGCCGTGCTGCCGGCGTATGCCATGGGTGACTCCTGCTGTGGAATTGCCAGTCTGGAATGGAGGTGCGATAGCGCACATACGCGCGATGGGCACAGCTAAGGAATGCAGGCATGCGCCGTGCCCGTGACGACGATGCTCGGGCGGCGGACCGGAGCATCTACTCGCTTGAACCCTTCAAGCGTGACCAGTCATGACCCAGTCCAACGGCTCCAACGGAAAGTTCCCGCTGCATCTCAACCGCAATCACCTGCCAGAGCCGGAGTGGAAATTTCCGCATGCGCAGATCGGCATGTTCGCCACTGAATCGCAGCCGGATTTCCCGCCGGTCAAGGCGGCGCGTAAGGATGCGCCGAATGTTCTTTTGGTGCTGCTGGACGACGTGGGTTTTGGATGGCCGAGTGTCTGCGGCGGTCTCGTGCGTACACCTACCGCGGAGAAGCTGGCGAAGCGAGGCCTGTTCTACAATCAATTTCATACGACGGCCTTGTGCTCGCCGACGCGCGCTGCGATGTTGACCGGCCGCAACCATCACTCCGTTGCGACTGGAGTGATCCAGGAAATGGCGACCGGCTATCCCGGCTACTGCGGCATCATTCCAAAGAGCTGCGCGACCTTTGCCGAACTGCTCAAACAAGGCGGTTACACCTGCGGGTGGTTCGGCAAGAATCACAACGTGCCGGACAACCAGACCAGCCCCGCAGGGCCCTTCGACAATTGGCCGACCAATCAGGGCTTCGACTTCTTCTACGGTTTCATCGGCGGCGAGACCGATCAGTTCTATCCATCGCTGATCCGCAACACCGAGCCCATCGAGCCGCCGAAGAAGCCGGAAGACGGATACCAGCTCACGCGCGATCTTGCCGATCAATGCATCGGCTGGATCCGCACGCAGAAGACGATCGCGCCGGATCGGCCGTTCCTTGCCTATTTCTCCACGGGCGCCGCACATGCTCCGCATCAACCGCCGCTCGACTGGCGAGGACGCAATGCCGGCCGCTTCGACATGGGGTGGGACAAGTATCGCGAGATCGTGCATGCCAATCAGTTGCAGGCCGGCATCATTCCTTCGGGCACCAGGCTCACGCCACGTCCGGAGCAGATTCCATCTTGGGAGAGCCAACCCGAGGAGCATCGCAAGCTGTTTGCGCGCCAGGCCGAAAATTACGCGGATTTCCTCGAGCACGCCGACTACGAAGCAGGCCGGGTCATCGATGCCATCGAGTCGCTGGGTCAGCTGGACAACACACTGGTCATCTACATTCTGGGCGACAACGGCTCGAGCGCCGAAGGCTCGCTGGTCGGCACGCCGAACGAGTTGATGAGCTTGAATGGCCGGCAACCCTCAATGGACGAGGCGATCGGCTTCATGGATCGATGGGGCTTGCCCGGCACATCGCCGCACTACGCCGTCGGCTGGGCGTGGGCGGGGGACACGCCGTTCCAATGGACCAAGCAAGTGGCTTCGCATTTCGGCGGCACGCGCAACGGCATGGTCGTGTCGTGGCCCGCCGCCATCAAGGAACACGGCAAGATCCGCTCGCAATTTCATCACTGCATCGATGTGATGCCGACACTGCTGCAGGTCGCGGGCATCGCCGAGCCGACCGAAGTCAACGGCTACGTGCAACGGCCCATCGAGGGAGTGAGCTTCGCATACACGTTCGAGCCGAAGAACGCGCAAGCTCCCAGCACACATACGCAGCAGTACTTCGAGATGCTGGGCAATCGCGCGATGTATCGCGAGGGTTGGATCGCATCGTGCCGCCATGGCCGGCTGCCGTGGGAAACTTCGGGCTCCGCGGGATTCGATGAGGATACCTGGGAGCTCTACAACGTTGCGGAGGATTTCAGCCAAGGCGTCGATCTGGCGCAGCAGGAGCCCGCCAGACTCCGCGAGCTCCAGGATCTGTTCATGGCCGATGCCGCCCGTTACAACGTGCTGCCGCTCGACGATCGGATGGCGGAGCGGCTCGATGTGACATTGCGCCCGAGTTACTTCGCGGATCGCCAGACCGTGACGTTCTATCCAGGCATGACGCGATTGCCGGAAGGCAGCGGCCCGAAGCTGATCGGCGTGCCATTCAAAATGACGGTGCCGATCGAGATCGCCGACGGCGGCGCGGAGGGCGTGCTGTTCGCGCTGGGCGGCGACGCGGCCGGCTGGTCGCTGTTCATGTCGGAGAACAAGGTGCGCTTCCACTATAACTTCTTCGGCCTGAAGCGCTACGACGTGGCCAGCGACGCGCCGCTATCCGCCGGCAAGCACACCATCGATGTGATCTTCGAGCCCGAATCGCCGCAGCCGGGCGCTCCGGCAAACGTGACACTCGCCATCGACGGCAAGCAGGCGGCGCAGGGTCACATCGAGGAGCAGGTGCCGCAGCGATGCGGCACCGAGACCATGGATGTCGGCATGGACTGTGTATCGCCGGTCTGCGACGAGTACGCCGACAAGGGGCTGTTTCCTTTTACCGGAACCATCGAATCGGTGACGTTTGCCTTCGGTGCCCACCAACAACCCTCTGGCATGGAGCGTCTGAAGCTGGCCAGCCGGATGGATTGACGTAACAGGCGCGCATGCTAGTCCTGCAATCCGCGCTGTTCGCGCTGGGACTCTTCTTCGGCACGCTCATCTGTCTCCGAGCCGGTTGGGTCGTTGGGCGTGAGCGGTTGCGCGATGTCGATGCCGACTCCGGGCTCGGCGCCGTGGACGGTGCAGTATTTGGCTTGATGGGGCTGTTGCTGGCTTTCACCTTCACGACCGCGGCGGCACGGTTCGATCATCGGCGCGATCTGGTCGTCGAAGAGGTCAACGCGATCGGGACCGCCTGGCTCCGGCTCGAGCTGCTGCAATCGGACGCTCGCGACGATCTCAGAGAGTTGATGCGTCGCTATGTCGATGCGCGCATCGCGAGTTACGCGCACACGTCGGACGACGCCGCCACGAACCAGGCCGTGCAAAAGAGCTATGAGATACAGAACGAGCTCTGGACGAGATTGATCGCGGCGTTACAAGCAGAGACCGCATTGCCGCTCGTGCAAAGTGTCGTGCCCGCCGTCAATGAGATGTTCGATATCGCGCAGACCAGAATCCTGGCGACGCGTCAGCATCCGCCGCTGGCGGTCTATTTGATGCTGGGCCTGCTGGTGCTGGTGAGCTCGTTGCTGGCCGGCTTTGGGATGGCCAAGGCGGCTTCGCAGAGCAAGCTACACGTGCTGGCATTCGCCGCCATTGTCAGTGCGTCTATTTACCTGATTCTGGACATCGAGTTTCCGCGCCTCGGGTTCGTGCGCGTGGATCAATTCGATCGAGCGCTCGTCGAGTTACGCGCCACGATGGATTGACGCAGTCACTACTGGGGCTCGCACTCCGGCTGGCCGGGATATTCCAGCTCGATCATCACCCACTCGCGGCGCGAAGTGCCGAAGCGCGAGCCGATCTCGCAGAGCGTGCGGTCGAGTTGTTCCATCGGCTTCAGATCCGGCGTCAGCGGCAGGGGAGCGGCATCTTCAGCGCCGCCCTCGGGAAGCAGAGTGATGCCGCTGCGGAGTTGCACCGGCGCCGGCGCGGCGGCTTGCACAGTCATATGTCCGGTGCGAGACCAGGCGTCGGCGGTGAACGCGAGAGTGATGTCGTCCATGCCGTTCACGACGTCGACGCGCATCTGATCGTCGCGCCAGAACGCCATCTTGTTGAGGACAAAGCTCAGCCCCCGTGAAAAGTCGAGTCCGAAGAGCGAGCTGTCGTGCACGGGTGTCCACGACTCCACGCCGAACTCGGTCGCGAGCGCCTGTGCCTTCTCGCGTCCGCCGATCGCTTCGATCAGTGAGAGCATGGCGGGCACCGAAGCACTGATGCCGGTGGTAGTGCCGATGTTGCTGTCGATCACATATCGCTGATGGGGAACATACACCGCGGTGGGGTGGCTCTCGCGCAATCCATCGAGGAAATACCAGTGCGTCGTGAAGCGGCGATGATCCAGCAGACCGGCCTTGCCTAGAACGACCGCGCCGGCGCAGACACTGATGATGCGTGCGCCATGGTCCGATTGTTTGTTCAGCCAGCTCAGGATCGCGCCGTCTCGGGTGGCGGTCATTTCCGGCTCGCTCATGGCCGGCACGATCACGTAGTCAGCGCCGGTGGGGTAGGCCTGATCGAAGCTCGCCAGATCCTGCGCGATCTCGATTTGCAGCGCTGGATATAAAGAGACGGGGCCGGCGCGCCCGGCGACGGCGTGCACGTCAGCGATGCCGGCGCGCTGCAAGACTGCATGAGTCAGCAGAAAATCTGTGGTTTCGGTGCCTTCGTTGCGGGCAACGACGGCGATGACGGGCCTGCCCTCACGCCGCGGTTTGATTGCTTCTACGAAGGCCGCAGCCTGCTGAGCGGAAATGGCGGCGTCGACGGGCGGCGGCGAGGGCACATCGGAACCGCAACCGGCCAGTGCAATCATTGCAAGTGCGGCCGTCCAGCTGATCGATCTCATAGCGACGCCCCTGTCGTATGTGTGCTGAGCTCAAAGTTAGCAGAGTCGCCGCTGGTTGAGAGCGCTCTCGATGCCTTGGGCGATTGCGAGTAAACGTTCATCGGTACCGCGCCGTCCGATCAGCATCAAGCCGACGGGCGGCTCGCCGTGGCGATGTATCGGCAAGGAGATCGCACAGCCATCGAGGAAGTTTGCCAGCGATGGATTGCGCAGTACGAGCACATTCAGCCGAACATAGTCAGCATCGTGCGCAAAAGCTGCGAAAGGCGGCGGAATGATCGGTGTGGTCGGCAACACCAGCGCATCCACGTCGGCGGTGGCTTGTTCGAAACCGGCAATGACTTCCGCTCGGGCATCGTGCATCTCGCGCACGTACTGATCGGTGAACTCGGCGGCTTTCAGGATCCGGTTCGCGACGCGCGGGTCGTATTGATCGCGGAATCGTTCGAGCAGCGGTCGATGCCATGCATAAGCCTCGGCCGTCGCGATCCCGCCGCGTGAGTTGATCTCTGGAATGCGCAGCAGCTCGGGCAGCGGCTGACGTGAAATAGAAACGCCTGCACGCGACAGCTCATCGACCCCGCGCTCGAACGCTTTTGTCACGTGCTCGTCGAGATCGTTCAGCACGAGCGATGTTGGCAACAGCAGTCGAATATCACTAAGGGGAGCAGAAGCGAGCGGCCGTGGCGTTACGCCTCTCACGAGGGCATCGACCGCCACACAGCACGAAACACTGTTTGCGAGCGGTCCAATGGAATCGAGCGAATGCGCCAGCGGTGTTACGCCATCGCGCGGCACTCGATGCGCCGTCGGCTTGAAACCAACGATGCCGCAGAACGCGGCTGGAATTCGACACGAGCCGCCGGTATCCGTGCCCAGGCTCGCCGCCGCCATGCCGTCCGCAACTGCGACCGCGCCGCCTGACGTAGAGCCGCCTGGAATTCGGCCGGTGGCGCGATCGAAGGGACTGGCGGGTGTTCCGTAATGGGGATTCAGTCCCAAGCCGGAGAACGCAAACTCGGTCATCGTATTGCGACCGATAAATATGAAACCGGCGGCGCGCAGCCGAGCAATCACGGGGGCGTCGCGCAACGCCGGTGGCTCACTCGCCAGAATACGAGAGCCCGCGCGTGTCACCTCACCGGCCACATCGAACAGATCTTTGATCGCGATCGGAATGCCGGCGAACTCAGGCAGCGCAACGCCGGCCGCTCGCTTGCGGTCGATCTCGTCGGCCTGGACTCGGGCGCTTTGCGCAGCGACGGTCATGAAGGCGCGCGCGCCTTCGCCATTCGGATCGGCGATCCGGTCGAGCGCTTCATCGACGAGTTGCCGGGCGTGGAGGGCGCCGCTGGCCAGTGCCTGGGCGAGATCTTTGAGTGTTTGCATGAGCGGAGTCTGCCACGGGATTCAGGCGGGGAAACCCTCAGCAAGGGCTGGGGGACTTCGCTCACAGTAGCCAGCTGACGACATTGCCCCGGCGGCCGCTTTCGGGTCCAATGCCGGGCCTTGCGGGTTGCCATTAAGGAGCGGGGTTGAAAATCACCCTCGCCATCATTGCGATGCTGCTGCTGGGCACGTGTTCCCAGCCGCCCAGCGTCATGGAGCAGATATTGCGCAGTGGCGAGCTGCGCGTCGTCACCCGCAACCTGCCGAGCGCCTATTACCTCGGCGCGGATGGCCCGCAGGGCCCCGAATTCGATCTGGCCGCGCGCTTTGCCGCCGAGCTGGGCGTCAAGCTCTTCATATACTCCGTGCCCAACGTCGCCGACGCGATGCGCGAGCTCGAATCGCGCCGGGCTCACATCGCGGCGGCCGGTCTGACGCGTGGCCTGCGCTTGCCGCCGCAAACGGGCTTCGGCCCACCCTATCAGCAGGTGCGCGAGCATCTGATTTTCCGTCAAGGCGATCCGCGTCCGCGGCGGCTCGATCAAACCTACGACGGACACATCGAAGTCGTTGCTGGCACTGCGCATGCCGCCACGCTCGAACAGCTCCGGGTCCATTACGCGAATCTGTCCTGGGTCGAGAATCCCGCCGTCGAAACGGAAGAGTTGTTGTATCGATTGTCCCGGCGCGAGTTCGATTACACGGTCGCGGATTCGAACGAGTTCGCCATCGGCCGCGCGTTCCATCCTGAGATCCGCATCGCCTTCGATTTGTCCGGGGGCAAGGCCCTGGCGTGGGCCGTCGATTCGCGCGATTCGAGCTTGCTCAAGCGCGTCACGGCGTTCTTCTCATCGGCGCGGGCCGAAGGCCGGCTCGCTTCCATTCTCGATTCTTATTATGGAGCGACGGACCGCTTCGATTACATCCAGGCGCGCGTGTTCATGGAACACATCGAATCGCGCTTGCCGCAATACCGTCACTGGTTCAAGGAAGCGGCCGCGGATGTCGGTGTCGATTGGCGATTGCTTGCGGCGGTCGGCTATCAGGAATCGCATTGGGATCCCAGCGCGACTTCTCACACCGGCGTGCGCGGTCTGATGATGCTCACCGAAGACACGGCGCGGGCGCTGAACGTCGTCGATCGATTGGATCCGCGCGCCAGCATTTTCGGTGGCGCCAAATATTTCGTCTGGTTACGCGACCAGATTCCCAAGCGAATCCTCGAGCCGGATCGAACCTGGTTTACGCTGGCCGCTTATAACGTCGGCGTCGGTCATCTCGAAGACGCGCGCATCCTGACGCAGATGCATGGCAAGAATCCGGATCTATGGAACGATGTGCGCGAGCATTTGCCGCTGCTGACGCAGGAGAAATGGTATTCGCGAGTGAAGCGCGGTTATGCCAGAGGCTGGGAGCCGGTGCGCTTCGTGGAGAACATCCGCGGCTACATCGATATTCTGGATTGGGTGGCGACCGACTCGGGCCCGGCGGCACAACGCGAGGCAGGGGTGACGGCGACGAGCGCGACCAGCACGGTCGTCACACCGACCAATCCGAACAGCATGCTGACGCCGCGGCGCTGACTTAAGAGATCAGCGCTTCTTCTGCTGCGCCTTCTCGGCGTACGTGCGAGCCAGCTCTTCGGCGAACAGCGTCGGCAGGTTCTGCTCGTTGCGCTGATTCAGTACGTGATAGAACTCGGTGTAGAGCTCCCAGTACTTCATCTTGTTGGCCGCGCCGAGCAGCGCGCCGCGCTTCAGGCCACGATCGAACTTTTCCTGCAGCTCGCCCGGCTCGATGCGATTCATCACTTCGTCGATTGCAGCCTGGATGGCCGCGGACAACGACTGTTGATGAGTACGCAGATCGGCGAACGAATCGCGGATCGCATCCACCGGTCCGAGGTAACGCGTGTTGTTATGGCCGTCGAACAGCTTCACCAAAGCTTCATCGACGCTCGCCGAGAATTTCAGCGGATTGTTGTCGGCCGGCTGAATCGTCGTCTGGCTGAGGCGCAGACGATTCTTCTGATCGGCGCGACCCTTGAGCACATCCATCAGGCCGAGCACGACTTCGCGAGTCATCTGACCGGCGAGTTGTAGCAGCGCGTGCTGGGTTTCCAGCGGAATCGACGCCGGGTCGATGCCCGCGCCCCGGCAGAACGCTTCGACGCCATTGGCCGGCTCGAGCATCGCATCGGTCGCGCGGCGGCCGGCGCGAGGCTCGGGCGCCGGCGCGGCAGCGGGCTTCTCGGCCGGACGAGCCAGCGACGCGGGATTGGTCAACGCCTGCAACGACTTGCGATCGTACGGCTTGGTCTGCATCTGCCAGTCGTCGGGCTTACCGCCCGGAACGACGGTGCGCTGCTCGATTTCCTCGGGCGCATCCAACAGCGACGCAAAGCCACTGCGAGTCGGTTTGCCGGGCACCGTGTTGTTGTTCGGAACGCCCGGCCGCGTCGGCTGCAGGTCAATACCCAACGCCTTGTTGAGATCGAACATGCTGGGGCTGGAGTTTCCGGCGCTGACCGTGGCGGGCGCGGGGCTGGGCACAGGGGCCGGCTTGATGGCCGCGTCGGTCAACAGGTCGGTGATGTCCAGTTCTTCGCCGAGGTCCATCTCCGGCGCGGACGAGCCGCGGCGTGCCCCAGAAGAGGCAGAAGAGGCGCGGGCGGGCGCGGGCATCTGGCCGCTGGCATCCGAGGGGAAATCCTGGCGCTCGTCGACGCTGACAATGATTTCATAGTCGCCGAGCCGCAGCCGATCGCCGTCTTTGAGCGCATAGGCGCCCTCCACCGAGGCGGGCACGTCGGAGCCGTTGATGAAGACTCCGTTGGTGCTGGTATCCTCCAGCATCCATTGGCCGGCACGAAACTCCACTTTGCAGTGGTGGCTGGAGATGTAGCGATCGGGGTCCGGCAGGATCCAGTCGTTGTCCGCGGCGCGGCCGATCCGCCCGCCGGTGACGCCGAACAGGCGCGAGCTGCGCTTGCCGAGCGCCTTGTAGTGATCGCTGATGATGCGGAGTTTCAGTGCCATGGACCGGAATTCAGGAAATTGCTTACGCGGTAGCGATCGCGTGGCGTCAGGTATGTGAGCAGTAATGTTACATAGCCTGGACCCGCAGCCTACCAACGAGGCCCGATAGCAAGATGGCAGCCAGTCACATTTTCAAGGTCGTGTTTGTCAACCAGGGCAAGGTCTACGAGATCTACGCCCGCAAGGTCAGCCATGGCTCGTTGTTCGGCTTCGTGGAGGTCGAAGAGCTGGTCTTCGGCGAGCGTTCGGCCGTAGTGGTCGATCCTACGGAAGAAAAGGTGAAAGCCGAATTCGAGGGCGTAAAACGCACCTATTTGCCCATGCATTCGGTGCTGCGCATCGACGAAGTGCGACAGCAGGGCGTGAGCAAGATCAGCAATTTCGAGGGCTCGAACGTCACTCCGTTCCCGATGCCCGTGTACACGCCGGGCGACAAGAAGTAAGCAGTCCGATTTCGGCGGCCGGAGTAAGAGGCCCTCAATCGCCGTACGGCTCGGAACGGAGCTGTCCGCGCCGTACGGCCTCCGGAAATTGGGCGGCGTTTCCGGTATGATTCGCGCCCGTTCCGCTGCCCCCTCCGCACCGCATGCTGACACTGTCTGGCGCGCCTGCACTGTCCGATTTCCGTTCCGCTCGCCTGCTTGCCGCCCTTCGTTCGCGAGTCCCAGCCGTCGCGTCGCTGACCACGCGCTTTACGCACTTTGTTCAAGCGCGGCGCGAACTTAGCGCTGAAGAGCGACGCGTCCTGGAGGCGCTGCTGACGTACGGCTCGACCCAGCCGGGCGCGGCGCCGGCTGCGACCGATCAACTGATCGTCGTCATCCCACGTCCGGGCACGATTTCACCCTGGTCGAGCAAGGCTACCGATATCGCGCAGGTCTGCGGATTGGAGGCCGTCGAGCGCATCGAACGCGGCATCGCTTATTTCGTGCGCGGCTCGCAGCCGCTGTCGAAGGCCGATCTCGAGGCCATGGCGCCGGCGCTTCACGACCGGATGACCGAAGCGGCCGTGTTCTCCTATGACGACGCGGCCCAGTTGTTCGATCATCAGTCGCCGCGCCGCTTGAACACGGTGCCGCTGCTGGCCCGCGGCCGTGACGCGCTGGTCGAAGCGAACGAATCGCTCGGCCTGGCCTTGTCGGCGGACGAGATCGACTATCTCGCCGACAACTTCAAGAAGTTGAACCGTGATCCCACCGACGTCGAGTTGATGATGTTCGCGCAGGCCAATTCCGAGCACTGCCGGCACAAGATCTTCAACGCCGACTGGATCATCGACGGCGAGCGTCAGCCCAAGTCGCTGTTCGCCATGATCAAGAACACCTTCGCGAAGAACTCGCGCGGCGTGCTCTCCGCCTATCGCGACAACGCGGCGGTGATCGAAGGTCCCGTCGGCCGACGCTGGTTCGCCGACGTGAATCGGCACGCCTACGCGTTCAACGATGAGCCGATCGACATCCTGATGAAGGTGGAGACTCACAATCATCCGACCGCGATCTCGCCATTCCCCGGCGCGGCGACGGGCTCGGGCGGTGAGATTCGCGACGAAGGCGCGACCGGTCGCGGCGGCAAGCCGAAAGCGGGCCTGGCGGGATTCTCCGTTTCCCACTTGCGCATTCCCGGCTTCGAACAGCCTTGGGAAAAAGATTTCGGCAAGCCGGGCCGCATTGCCTCGGCGCTCGACATCATGGTCGAAGGCCCGCTCGGCGCGGCTGCCTTCAACAACGAGTTCGGCCGACCCAACATTCTCGGTTACTTCCGCACGTTCGAGCTCGAAGCCGCTGCCGACAAGTCCGGCTCGCGAGCAACGCTGCGTGGCTATCACAAGCCCATCATGATCGCGGGCGGCGTCGGCAACGTCCGTCGCATGCACGTCGAGAAGTCGGAGATTCCGCCGGGCGCGAAGATCGTCGTGCTCGGCGGTCCGGCGATGCTCATCGGTCTGGGCGGCGGCGCCGCTTCGTCGGTGGGCAGCGGTGCGAGTACGGAAGATCTGGACTTCGCGTCCGTGCAGCGAGGCAACCCGGAAATCCAGCGTCGCGCGCAGGAAGTCATCGACCAGTGCTGGGCGATGGGCAAGGACAATCCCATCCTGCTGATTCACGATGTCGGCGCGGGCGGTATATCCAACGCAATCCCCGAGTCGATCGCCCACAGCGAAGGTCGCGGCGGTCGCATCGACCTGCGCACCGTGCCGTCGGTCGAGCCGGGCATGTCGCCGGTCGAGATCTGGTGTAACGAAGCGCAAGAGCGCTACGTGCTGCTGATCGACGCCAAGGATGTGAAACGTTTCGCCGAGCTGTGCGAGCGCGAGCGCTGCCCGTTCTCGGTGGTCGGCGACATTACCGACGATGGCTGGCTGAAGGTCGGCGATCCGTTGCTCAAAGATCCGCCGGTGGATCTGCCGCTCAACGTCATGCTCGGCAAGCCGCCGAAGATGACGCGCGATGTGAAGCAAGTGCCGGCGCTGAGCGATGACTTCAGCAGCGCGAACCTTGATGTGCGCGACGCGGCGTATCGGCTGCTGCGTTTCCCTGCCATTGCGGACAAAACCTTCCTCATCACGATCGGTGATCGGACCGTGGGCGGCTTGATCAGCCGCGATCCGATGGTCGGCCCCTGGCAGGTGCCGGTCAGCGACGTTGCCGTGACGATCAGCGATTACACGTCGGCGACCGGCGAGGCGATGTCGATGGGCGAGCGCACGCCGCTCGCACTGCTGAATGCTCCCGCGTCGGGTCGCATGGCGGTCGGCGAGGCCGTTACAAACATTGCTGCTGCCGACGTTGCCGCGCTCGATCAGGTGCGTCTGTCCGCGAACTGGATGGCCGCTTGCGGCGAGCCCGGCGAAGATGCGGATCTGTATGCGACGGTGAAGGCGGTCGGCGAAGAGTTCTGCCCGGCGTTGGGAATCACCATTCCGGTCGGCAAGGATTCGCTGTCGATGAAGACGACCTGGCAGGGCGAACAAGGTCCTCGCCGGATGGTCGCGCCCCTGTCGTTGATTGTTTCGGCATTCGCGCCGGTGCGCGATGTCAGCCGCACGCTCACGCCGCAGCTGCGGCCGGAGATCGACAGCGCGCTGGTGTCGATCGATCTGGGCGCGGGGCGCGATCGCCTCGGCGGCTCGTGTCTGGCGCAGGTGTTCGGCAAGCTCGGTCACGAAGCGCCGGACTGCGACGATCCGAAGGTGCTGGCGAATTTCTTCGCGGCGATCGTCGAGCTGCGCGCTGCGGGGTCGATCGTTGCGTATCACGACCGATCTGACGGCGGCTTGTTTGCAACGCTCGCAGAAATGGCCTTTGCCGGTCACTGCGGCGTGGACGTCGATCTGGGCCCCGACGTGCGCGACTGCGTGGCGGCGGCCTTCAGCGAAGAGCTGGGCGCGGTGCTGCAAGTTCGTTCCAGCGACGTGAAGTCCGTGCTGGGCGTGCTGGATCGTCACGGTCTCGCGACCATGAGCCGCGTCATCGGCAAGGTGACGAAAGAAGATCGTCTGCGCATTCGCTCCGGCGGCGAGTCGCTGTTGGATGAGTCGCGCACCGATCTGCATCGTGCGTGGTCGGAAACCAGCTTCCGCATGACGCAGCTTCGCGATAACCCGCGCGGTGCGCAGGAGCAGTTCGAGACGGTCACCGATCCGAACAACCCTGGGTTGAACGTCAAGCTCAGCTTCGATCTGAATCAGGACATCGCCGCGCCGTTCATTTCGAAGGGTGCGCGGCCGAAAGTTGCGATCCTGCGCGAGCAGGGCGTGAACAGCCACGTCGAGATGGCGGCTGCGTTCCATCGCGCCGGCTTCTCGCCGTTCGACGTCCACATGACCGACCTGGTCGCGGGTCGCTTCGATCTGAACGATTTCCTCGGCATGGTCATCTGCGGCGGCTTCTCGTACGGCGACGTGCTCGGCGCCGGCGAGGGTTGGGCGAAGTCCATTCTGTTCCACTCGCAGCTGCGCGATTCGTTCACGAAGTTCTTCCATCGGTCGGAAACATTCTCGCTCGGTGTTTGCAACGGCTGTCAGATGATGGCGGCGCTGCGCGAAGTGATTCCGGGCACGGAGCATTGGCCCAAGTTCGTGCGCAATCGCTCCGAACAATTCGAAGGCCGCCTGTCGCTGGTCGAGGTGGTCAAATCGCCGTCGCTGTTCTTCGCCGGCATGGAAGGCTCGCGCATGCCGATCGCCGTCGCGCACGGCGAGGGTTATGCGGACTTCGCAGGTCGCGGCAATATCGACGCGCTGATCGGCGCGAATCTCATGTCGCTGCGCTTCGTCGATAATCAAGGCAATGCGACCGAACGTTATCCGGCGAATCCGAACGGCTCGCCTCGCGGTCTCACCGGCATCACGACGCCGGACGGCCGTGTGACATTGCTGATGCCGCATCCGGAGCGTGTGTATCGCACGTTCCAGAATTCGTGGCACCCGGATGGCTGGAGCGAAGACAGCCCGTGGATGCGCATCTTCCGGAACGCTCGCGTGTGGGTGGGTTGATGCACCATCTGCGGATGCGGGCAGCTCGCACCGGGAGCATATAGTCCGACCCTCTTTGACTACCCGGAGGGTTCGCCATGGGATTGCTGGATCAAATCAGCGGCGCGGTCGGTGGCATGCTCGGGCAAGGACAGGCCGGAGCCCAAGGCGGTGATGTGCGCGGTGGCGCGAACACAGGCCTGTTGCAACAAGTGATCGGCATGCTCGGCTCGCCTGGCGCGCTGAGCAACATCACCAAAGGCTTTCACGGCGCCGGACTCGACAACGTGTTGCAGTCCTGGGTCGGCACCGGCCAGAACCTGCCCATCACTGGCGATCAAGTGAAGCAGGTGCTCGGATCGGGCAATGTCGCCGACTTGGGCGCACGCGCCGGGCTCAGCGAATCGGATGCGTCCAACGAGCTCGCGGGCATGTTGCCGCAAGTCATCGACAAGCTCACTCCCGACGGCAAGCTGCCGTCACAGGGCGATCTGAGCTCGGTAATCGGAAAACTGTTCCACTAGGGAAGTTTATTGCCAGCTGCCAGCGGCTTGCTGAGCCGCTGCGTTCACCGGACGGGCGATCAAGCCCGTCTGGGTGATCGAAATCTCGTAACGGGCGCCGTCGGACATCGGCATATAAGCAGCGTTGCCGTAGACGGCATCCACGAAGGGCAGGCGACCGGGCTTGTCGAGCGTGATCTGCCACAAATCCAGGCCGGGGTTTTCGGCGAGCGGATACACCGTTCGCTCCGCCGTGCGTTCCTGTGTGATGTCGCGATAACGGCCGCTGACGCGCTCCAAACGATACTGCGCGTCGAGGCCGAACAAGTTCGCCCAGCCTTTCCACTTCAGCACGCGCGCGTCGAGCTGCCATTCGTCGCCGGCTAGAACAAACATCTGGATCTCGCCGTTCGGCACTTGCGTGAGCGTGGCGTTGAACGACTGCGGTGCGCGCTGTTGGAACACGATTTCCGCAACCGGACGCTCGAACGTCAAACGAGCGTACGTGTGCAGATTCGAGGACACGACGAACAACAAAGCGGCGATGGCGAGCAGCAGCGCTCCGGTGAAGGCGCTGCCGCCAGCGGCGAGGAAGCGGGCGCGGAACAGCCGCTGACACGCGAGTATCAGCAGCAACAGTCCGAAGATGGCGATGACCAGAATGACTGCGTTCGAGATCACGCTTTAGCCGTCCTTGTCTGCGCCATCGTGGGTCACTCCTACGCGTCGAGCTTCTTGTAGCGGATGCGATGCGGGCGGTCCGCATCATCGCCTTTACGACGTTTGAAGTCTTCGACGTATTCCGCGTAATTGCCTTCGAACCAGACCACTTCGGAGTTGCCTTCGAAGGCCAGGATGTGCGTGGCGATGCGGTCCAGGAACCAGCGATCGTGCGAGATCACGATGGCGCAGCCCGGGAAGCCCAGCAGCGCTTCTTCGAGCGCGCGCAATGTTTCCACGTCCAGGTCGTTGGTGGGCTCGTCGAGCATCAGGACATTGCCGCCGCTCTTGAGCACCTTCGCCAGATGCACGCGATTGCGTTCGCCGCCCGACAGCTCGCCGATCAACTGCTGTTGCTGAGTGCCGCGGAAGTTGAAGCGACCGACGTAGCCGCGCGACGCGGTTTCGTAGTTGCCGACCTTGATCATGTCGAGGCCGCCCGAGATCTCCTGCCACACCGTGTTGCTGTCGGTCAGCGACTGGCGCGATTGATCGACGTAAGCCAGCTGCACCGACGGACCGATTCGGATCTCGCCGCTATCCGGTTTCTCCTGGCCGGTGATCATGCGGAACAGGGTGGTCTTACCGGCGCCGTTCGGGCCGATCACGCCGACGATGCCGCCGGCGGGCAGGTTGAAGCTCAGGTTGTCGAACAGCACGCGGTCGCCGAAGCTCTTCTTGACGTTCTTCGCTTCGATCACCAACTCGCCCAGGCGCGGGCCGGGCGGAATATAGATTTCGTTGGTTTCGTTGCGCTTCTGGAATTCCTGCGAGGACAGTTCCTCGAAGCGCTGCATGCGGGCCTTGCTCTTGGCCTGACGCGCCTTCGGATTCGAGCGCACCCACTCCAGTTCGCGTTCCAGGGTCTTGCGCAAACCTTCCTGCTGCTTCTCTTCCACGGCCAGACGCTTTTCCTTCTGGTCGAGCCACGAGGAATAGTTGCCCTGCCAGGGAATGCCGTGGCCGCGGTCCAGCTCCAGGATCCAGCCGGCGGCGTTGTCGAGGAAGTAACGATCGTGGGTCACCGCGATGACGGTGCCCGGATACTGTTCGAGAAAACGTTCCAGCCAGGCGACCGATTCGGCGTCGAGATGGTTGGTGGGCTCATCGAGCAGCAGCATGTCGGGCTTCGACAGCAGCAGGCGGCACAGCGCGACGCGACGGCGCTCGCCGCCGGAGATCTTGGTCACATCCGCGTCCCAGGGCGGCAGGCGCAGGGCGTCGGCAGCGACTTCGAGCGTGCGCTCCAGCTCCCAGCCGCCTTTGGCGTCGATGGCGTCCTGCAGCTTGGCCTGCTCTTCGAGCAGCTTGTTCATTTCGTCGGGATCCAGGTCGGGATCGGCGAACTTGTCGCTGACCGCGTTGAAGCGGTCGATCAGCGACTGCACGTCGCCGACGCCTTCGAGCACGTTGCCGCGCACGTCCTTGTTCGGATCCAGCCCCGGCTCCTGCTTCAAGAAGCCGATCTTGATGCCGGGCTGCGGGCGCGCCTCGCCGTCGATCTCCTTGTCCTCGCCGGCCATGATGCGCAGGAGCGAGGATTTGCCGGAGCCGTTCAAGCCGAGCACGCCGATCTTGGCGCCCGGAAAAAATGACAGGGAGATGTCCCGCAGGATGATGCGCTTGGGCGGCACCACCTTCGAGACGCGGTTCATGGTGTAGATGAATTGGGCCATAAGCTCTCTGCAGGCTCGGTCTTCAGGGGCGCGGAAAACCCGCAAGGGGGCGGAATGATACTACCGACATCGGGCCGAGTCGTGCAGCATTGGGCCCGATGACGCTCTACCTCGTACTTCTCTTACCGTTTGTCGGCGCGCTCGGCGCAGGACTTCTGCGGGCCACCGCCCGTAATGTGGAAGCATGGCTTGCCGGCGTGGTCGCGCTTTCCTGCGCGGGCATCCTGGCTACGTACTATCCAGACATGGCCGCCGGCCGGGTGGTGCAGGTCGCCGTCGACTGGCTGCCTCAATATGGCCTGACCTTCGGGCTGCGCCTCGACGGTTACGCATGGATGTTCGCCATGCTGGTGACCGTGATCGGCGCGCTGGTGGTCGTGTATGCGCGCTACTACATGTCGCCGGCCGATCCGGTGCCGCGCTTTTTCTCGTTCCTGCTGGCGTTCATGGGCTCGATGCTCGGCGTGGTGCTGTCGGGCAACCTGATCCAGCTGGTGATGTTCTGGGAGCTGACCAGCTTCACCTCGTTCGTGCTGATTGCTTACTGGTATCACCGCACCGACGCGAGGGCCGGGGCGCGCATGGCGCTGACCGTGACTGCGGCCGGTGGCATGTGTTTGCTCGCCGGCGTGCTGATGATGGGGCACATCGCGGGCAGCTACGACTTGGATCGTGTGCTCGCCGCGGCGGATACGATCCGGGCGCATGCGCTCTATCCATGGTTGCTGACGCTGGTGCTGCTCGGCGCCTTCACCAAGAGCGCGCAGTTTCCGTTCCACTTCTGGTTGCCTCGCGCGATGGCTGCGCCGACGCCGGTCTCGTCGTACCTGCATTCGGCGACGATGGTCAAAGCCGGCGTGTTCCTGCTGGCGCGACTGTGGCCGATATTGTCGGGCACGGATCTTTGGTTTGCGATCGTCTGCAGTGCCGGCCTGGCATCGCTGCTGGTCGGTGCGTACGCCGCGACTTTCCAGCGCGACATGAAGGGCGTGCTGGCGTATTCCACCATCAGTCATCTGGGGCTCATCACCCTGCTGCTCGGCATGAACAGCACGCTCGCGCTGGTGGCGGCGGTGTTCCACATGCTCAATCACGCGACCTTCAAGGCGTCGTTGTTCATGGCGGCGGGCATCGTGGATCACGAGACTGGCACGCGCGATTTGAAGCGCCTCGGCGGGCTGTATCACGCGATGCCGATCACCGCGACGCTGGCCATGGTCGCCGCTGCCGCCATGGCCGGTGTGCCGCTGTTGAACGGGTTCCTGTCGAAGGAGATGTTCTTCGCCGAAACCATCTTTGCGGGCGAAGCTTTGTGGCTGCGCATCCTGTTGCCGGCGACCGCGATTCTGGCCGGCATGTTCAGCGTCGCGTACTCGGCGCGTTTCATTCGTCAGGTGTTCTTTGGAACTGCGCCCGGGGAGTTGCCGCGCACGCCGCATGAGCCGACGCGATGGATGCTGCTGCCGAGCGCGACGCTCGTGCTGCTGTGTTTGCTGGTCGGCATGCTGCCGGGACGAACGATCGGTCCGGTGCTGGATCTTGCGACCCGAGCCATTCTCAACGGCGAGCGCATGCCGGTGTACAGCCTCAAGGTCTGGCACGGCCTGAACATGCCGTTGCTGATGAGCGCGGCGGCATTCATCGGTGGCCTGGCGATTCACGCGTGGCTGACGCGTCTCGGTCATCCCGAGGGCGTGTTGACGCCGCTGTTCCGGCGGTTCGACGGCAAGCGCGCATTCTCGATCTTGCAGGTCCGACTGACCCGCGGCGCGACCCGGTTGGTGAACGGTATCTCCTCCACACGCTTGCAGACGCAGTTGGCGTTGATCGTCGTCGCCGTCATCGCGGCTGCTTCGGTTGCGACGCTGGGGCAATTGAAAGTCGATCTGATGACCGAGCTGGCGCAAATCGATCCGGCCTTTGCCTTGTTGTGGGTGGTGGGTGCCGCTTGCGCCATCGGCGCGGCATTGCAGGCGAAGTTTCATCGGCTCGCGGCGTTGATCATGGTCGGCTGCGCCGGCCTGGTCACATCGCTCACATTCGCCTGGTTCTCCGCGCCCGATCTGGCGCTGACGCAAGTGAGCGTGGAGGTCGTGACGACGGTATTGCTGCTGCTCGGGCTGCGCTGGATGCCGAAACGGTTGGCGATGGAACTGAGGAACCGCGATACGATGCGCGCGCGCGTTCGTCGCGTTCGCGATGCCACGCTCGCGATCGTCGCCGGCCTCGGCATGGCGATGCTCGCTTACGTTGTGCTCACTCAACCTGCCGGGCCCGGCATCCGGGATTTCATCGTGAAGAACGCGCTGCCGGGCGGAGGCGGGCACAACATCGTCAACGTCATCCTGGTCGACTTCCGCGGCTTCGATACATTTGGCGAGATCACCGTGCTCGGCATCGTCGCGCTCACGATTTACAAACTGCTGCGTCGATTCCGCCCGGCGCCTGAAGTCATGACTTCGTCAGCGCAGAAGCGCGATCCCGCCCGTGAGCTGCCCGACCCGCGCGATCCGGTGCCGAAGGGAGTGATGCTGGTGCCGGCCATCATTGGACGGCTGTTGTTGCCGATGGCCGGCGTGGTCTCGGTGTTCTTTCTGTTACGAGGTCACAACGCGCCGGGCGGCGGTTTCGTCGGCGGCCTGGTGATGGCAACGGGATTCATCGCGCAGTACCTGGTTAACGGCACGCTGTGGGTCGAATCGCGCCTGCGCATTCATCCCCAATACTGGATTGCCGGAGGCTTGCTGTGCGCGGCGGGCGCGGGCTGCCTGGCCTGGTTCGCGTCGCTGCCTTTCATGTCCGCGATCGTTTGGGAGCCGAAGCTGCCGTTGCTGGGCAAGCTGCACCTGTCGAGCGTGCTGGTGTTCGATCTCGGCGTTTATTTGCTGGTCGTGGGCACCACGACGCTGATGTTGATTGCGTTGGCGCACCAGTCGCTGCGCAGTCATCGACGGCCGGCGGAAGCCGAGGAGATGACCAGCGTGAGGATGGTTCGCTGATGGAGTTGATCTATTCCCTCGCGGTTGGAATTTTCTGTGCTTGCGGCGTGTGGCTGTTACTGCGGCCGCGTACCTTCCAGGTGATTCTCGGCCTCGCGCTGCTGTCCTACGCGACCAACCTGTTCATTTTCGCGATGGGCCGGCTGACGCTGGACCGGCCGCCGCTGATCGATCCCAACGTCGTGCCCGATGCGTCCATGTTCGACGATCCCATCCCGCAGGCGCTGGTGTTGACCGCCATCGTGATCGGGTTTGCGACCACGGCGTTGTTCCTGGTGATGTTGATCGCGTCGCGCGGCTTCACCGGAACCGATCATGTCGACGGCGTGGAGAAGGACGAGTGAGCACGCTGTTACGACATCTGCCGGTATTGCCGATCGTGCTGCCGCTCGTGAGCGGCGCGCTGCTGTTGTTCCTGCCGCAGGGGCGCACGGTGTTGCGGTCGTCGGTTGCATTGCTGAGTACGATTGCCCAAGTGGCGATTGCCGCGTACCTGCTGTATCGGCTGATCGTTCCACAGCCCGGGCTGCTCGAGCACGGTGTCGAGGTGTACGTGCTGGGCGGGTGGGTCGCGCCGTACGGCATCGTGCTGGTCGTCGATCGATTATCGGCGTTGATGCTGGCGCTGAACGCCGCGATCGCGCTGCCCGTACACGTGTATTCGCTGGCGCATTGGGATCGCGTCGGGGTGCACTACCACTCGATGCTGCAGTTCCTGTTGATGGGACTGAACGGCGCGTTCCTCACCGGCGATCTGTTCAACCTGTTCGTGTTCTTCGAGATCCTGTTGTCGGCTTCTTACGGCCTGCTGTTGCACGGCTCGAACGCGGTGCGCGTGAAGGCCGGCCTGCACTATGTCGCGGTGAACCTGGCGGGCTCGCTGATATTCCTGATCGGCGTGGCGCTGATCTACGGCGTCGCTGGCACGTTGAACATGGCCGATCTGGGCGTGCAATGGGCCGCGATGGCGCCGGAGCATCGCAGCTTGTTCGAAGCCGGCGTCGGCATCCTCGGCATCGCCTTCTTGATCAAGGCCGGCATCTGGCCGCTCAACTTCTGGCTGCCGAAGACGTACACCGCGGCCAGTCCGCCGGTTGCGGCCATGTTCGCGATCATGACCAAGGTCGGCGTTTATGCCCTGTTACGCATGGGCTCGTTGCTGGCGATCCCCGAGGCGCCGGCGCCATTTGCCGGTCCGTGGTTGTTCTATGGAACGGTGGCGACGATGTGGTTCGGCATCGTCGGCATGCTCGCGGCGCGACAGCTGACTCGGTTGGTGTCGTTTTCGGTGATCGTTTCTTCCGGCACGTTGCTGGCCGTCATCGCGCTCGGCGTCACCTCGGCGACCGCGCCGGTGCTGTTGTATCTGATTGCGTCGGTGCCCGCGGGCACGGCGTTCTTTCTCATCGCCGGCATGACCGAGCGGCTGCGTGTCAATTCGGTCACCGAAGAGAACATGGCGCCACAGCCGACGACTTACACGGCCTTCATGGCGGGTGAGCCTCATGAAGTCGGTGACAACGAGTATGACGAGGTCGGCGTCGCGATTCCGGCGGCGCTGGCGTTTCTGGGCATGGCCTTCGTCAGTTGCACCATTCTCACGACCGGCCTGCCGCCGCTAGTGGGCTTCATGGCCAAGTTCTCGATGATCTCGGCGCTGCTCGGCGCGGCCATGGATCAATCTTCCCTGGATGCGTGGCTGTTGATTGTTTCTTTGTTGGCGGCAGGGTTCGCGGGGCTGATCGCGTTGACCAAGCGCGGCATGCGTAGCTTCTGGTCGACGGGACGTACCACGCCGCGACTGCGTTTCATCGAAGCCGTGCCGGTCGCTTTCCTGATCCTGCTGTGCGTGACGATGACGATCGCCGCGGGCCCGGTGATGAACTATCTCGACTCCGCGGCGGAGTGGCTGCACGAGCCGAACGCTTATATTCACGCGGTTCTGCCGACCAGGGAGGTGTCGCCGTGAAGCGCATTCCCGTGCTGTTGCCGCTGGGACTCGCGGTGTTGTGGCTGGTGCTCACCGAGTCACTGAGTTGGGGCAATGTCGCGCTGGGTCTGGTGTTGGGCTTCGGCATGGTGCTCAGCTTCCAGAACCTGCGACCGGTCACGCCGCGTTTTCGTCGCGTGCACGTCGGGTTCGGCCTGCTGTTCAAAGTGCTGGTGGACATCGTCAAATCGAACATCGCGGTCGGCCGTATCGTGCTCGGACTCACTCACGGCCGCGAAGTGAGAAGCGGCTTCCTCGACATTCCTCTGGACATGCGCGATCCGCACGGCCTGGCCGTGCTGGCCATGATCGTCACGGCCACGCCAGGCACGGTCTGGTCGGGATTGGCGGACGATTCATCGGTGCTGAGGTTGCACGTGTTGGATCTGCAGGATCCGGAGGCCTGGATCCGCACGATCAAACACCGCTACGAGGGACCGCTCCGGGAGATCTTCGAATGAACGCCGTACTGCACGCGTCGGTGTGGTTTGCGCAGTTGTGTTTCGCCCTGGCGATGGTGAACGCCGCCATCGCGATGATGCGAGGCCCGACCGCGCAGGATCGGGTGCTCGCGCTCGACACGCTCTATATCAACGGCATGTTGACGCTGCTGCTGTTCGGCGTGCGCTGGACGTCGTTCGTGCACTTCGAGGTCGCCATGCTGATTGCGCTGTTCGGCTTCGTCGGATCGGCGTCGCTGGCGATGTTTCTTTATCGAGGCGAGGTGATCGAGCCATGATGCCGGATATCCCTGCCTGGATTGCGCTGCCGGCCACGCTGCTGCTCATCGTCGGCGGGCTGCTGACGCTGGTGGGCTCCATCGGGCTGCTGCGGCTGCCGAACTTTTTCATGCGCATCCACAGCGTTTCGATGGGCAACACGCTCGGCGTGGGCTGCGTGCTCGTGGCATCGATGCTCATCGCTTCAGCGGTGGCGCAGCGGCCGGTCATTCATGAACTGTTGATCACATTGTTCGTGGTGTTCACCGCGCCCATCACCGCCATCGTGCTGATGCAGGCCGCGATCCGCAGAACCAAGCCGCCGAAGCAGTGAGCTTCATTCGTAGGGAATGCAGATAATTCAAAGTGGACTGTATGAAGTTTCTGCCGCTGGTCTGGACGGCGTTGTGGCATCGCCCCGCGCGCACCGTGTTCACACTGCTGTCGATCGTAGCCGCGTTCGTCTTGTTTGGCAGCCTGCAGGGCCTGAATGCAGGATTCGACAAGGCTGTGGTGGATCAACAGCTGGATACGTTGATTACAGATAGCCGGGTGCCCGGCGGTCCCGCCATGCCGGTCGCGGCATTGAGAGAGATCGAGGAACTGCCTGGCGTGGTGCTGGCCACCCAGCGAGCCACGCTGATCGGCTGGTACCAGCAACCGAAGAACACCGTCGCCGTCATCGCGGCCGACGCTGCCAAGTGGTTTTCAATACGACCGCGTCTGGCCGTCGCCACGGAGCAGATGAACGCACTGTTGGCGACTCGCACCGGCATGCTGGCGACGCCGGCGTTACAGAGCTACTACGGCTGGAAGATCGGGGACAAGATCCCGTTGCAGACGAGCCTGCCCAAGCGCGATGGCAGTCGGTCTTGGACGTTCGATCTGGTCGGCACGTTCGATGTCTCGGACAACCCCGGCAAGGCCTATCTCTCCGTCATCAACTACGATTACTTCGACGCCGAGCGCACCTCGGAGATCGGTACGGCGGAGCGCTTCCTGATCAGGATCGCGGATCCAAACCGGTCCGCCCGGACCGCCCTGGCCATCGACGGTCTGTTCGCCAATTCTTCGCACCAGACCCGCACCCGCTCGGAGAAGGAGATCGCGCAATCGCGTCTGAAGCAGATCGGGGATATCCGATTTCTCACCAATGCAGTGGTCGGCTCGGTGCTGTTCACGCTGTTGTTCGTGACGGGCAATACCATGCGGCAGTCGGTGCGCGAGCGCACTCCGGAATTCGGAGTCCTGAAAGCGCTGGGATCTTCGGATGGAGGGATCTTATTGCTGGTGCTCGCGGAGGCGCTGACGTTGTGCGTACTGGCGGCGATGCTCGGATTGGGCATTGCGCTGGCGGCCGCGCCGTTGCTGGAGGAGGTGATCGGTGTCGTCGAGTTCTCGTGGCGGGTCATCGCCAATGGAATATTCGTCGCAGGCCTGCTGGCGCTGGTAAGCGCGGTGGTGCCGGCCTGGAGTATCTGGCGCTCGAGCGTAGTCGATGCGTTGGACCGGCGTTGAGGGCCAGGCATGAGGATTGCGACCCAGATCGCGGCGGTGACTTTGCTGAATCTGCGCACGCTTCCCGAGCGCATCGGCAATTCGCTGGTCGTCGTCATCGGCATTGCAGGAGTCGTTGGCGTGCTGCTGGCGGCGCTCGCGGTCGCCAGCGGCTTCAGACAGACAATCGCCAACACGGGTCGGACGGATCGCGCCATCGTGTTGACGAGGGGCGCGCCCTCGGAGTCGGCGAGCACGGTGTCCCGTGAAAGCCTGATTTCGATCGCGAGCGCGCCGGGCGTTGCAATGAATGCAGCGGGTAAGCCGCTCGTATCGGCAGAGCTGCTCGCGATGGCGCTGCTGACCAAGCAGGCGGACGGCTCGGACGCGTTTGTCACGATTCGCGGCGTCGGGGCGGAAGCATTCGGGATCCGGCGCGAGATTCGGCTCGAAGAGGGCAGAATGTTTCAGGCCGGGTTGCGCGAATTGATCGTTGGCCGGTCGGCGCAGCGGCAGTTCGCTGGCCTGAACCTGGGAGATCGGGTGAGATTGAGCGATGGCGACTGGACCGTCGTCGGTGTGTTCAGCAGCGGCGCCGATTCTCGCGAGTCGGAGCTCTTTGCAGACAGCGGCGCATTGCTGTCCGCCTACCGACGCAACGCGTTCAACAGCGTGACGGTTCAGCTGTCATCGGAACGTTCCTTCCTGCCGTTCAAGGATTCGCTGCTGCAGAATCCGCAGCTGGTCGTCGATGTCTGGCGGGAAGATGAATATTTCTCCTCTTTGTCGCAGCCGCTGAATCGCATCCTCAAGCTGGTTGCGTACGGTATCGGATTCATCATGACGATCGGCGCCACGTTCGGTGCGCTGAACACGATGCACTTTGCAGTTCGAGCACGGAGCGTGGAGATCGCCACTCTGCGCGCCATCGGCTTCAGCGGCGTTGCGATCGTCGTTTCGATCCTGGTGGAGGCGGTGCTGCTGGCCCAGCTCGGAGCGCTCATCGGCGTGACGATCGTTTATGTTGGATTCGATGGACGGACGATCAGCACCATTGGCGATACCGTCGGCAACAATCCTCAGCTGGTGTATTCGCTGGTCATCGAGCCGGCGCTGGTGGTGCTCGGCATCGCGTTGGCCGCTGCGATCGGTCTGGTGGGCGGACTCTTGCCGGGGATGCGTGCAGCTCGTTTGCCAGTGGCGGCGGCACTGCGAGAAAACTGAGCCTAAAATGACATCGATATCGCCGACCGGCGCCTATGGCTATCGTTGCGACGTTCCGGGTAGAGTGCGGCTTCCGTAGTCTTTGTGTGGATTCGATGTTTGCTCGGGGGAGTTTCGCCGTGACTGAGGCCAGCCGCAGCGTTCTGCTCGTCTCGGGCGACGAAATCGCCCGCTATGGTTTCGGCGACGGCCACCCGTTCGGAACCGACCGGCACGAAGCGTTCATGCGAGAGCTGCATAACTGCGGCATGGATGGCCGGGTCCTGCGGGCCAGCGCTCGGCCTGCCACCCGCGAAGAGCTCGAATGGTTTCATGCTCCGGCCTATGTCGACCTGGTGCGTGAGCGCTCGGCGACCGGTCATGGGTATCTGGACGCGGGCGACACCCCCGCATTCCGCGGGGTTTACGAAGCTGCCAGCAGTGTTGTCGGCGGCACGCTGACGGCGGTCGAGGCCGTCATGACCGGCAAAGCGCGGCGGGCGTTCATTCCCATCGCCGGTCTGCACCACGCGGCGCCCGAGCGGGCCGCGGGTTTCTGCGTTTTCAACGACTGCGGCGTGGCCGTTCACTACCTGCGACAGCGCCACCAGCTCCAGCGCATCGCCTACGTGGATATCGACGCTCACCATGGCGACGGCGTGTTTTATGCGTTCGAGGACGATCCGGATCTGCTGTTCGCGGACCTGCACGAAGACGGCCGGTATCTTTATCCCGGCACCGGCCATGCGAACGAGACCGGGGCGGGGCAGGCTCGCGGCACCAAGCTCAATCTGCCGTTGCCGCCCGGCGCGGACGACGACGAATATCACCAGGCCTGGGCGCGCGTCGAAGAGTATCTGCTCGCCGGCCGGCCCGAATTCATCCTGCTCCAATGCGGCGCGGACAGCCTGGCCGGGGATCCGATTACCCATCTGCGCTTCAGCGAAGCGGCCCATGCGCACGCCGCGGCCCGGTTGTGCGCCATCGCCGACCAGCTCGGCCATGGCCGTGTCGTCGCCATGGGCGGCGGGGGCTATAACCGCCGCAATCTGGCCCGGGCCTGGACCCGGGTCGTCGAATCCTTCCTGGACAACGAAGAGCAGCTGGAAACGGCCCATCGGGAAGCCTCCTGAGTTCCGGAGGCCCTCAATCGCCGTACGGCTCGGACCGAGATATGGCCTGCAGCTCCGTTCCGAGCCATACGGCGATTGAGGGCCTCTTATTCTGGGCTTTCCCGTACAATCGGCGCCCCCACTGCCGAGGTATCCATGTTCCCCGCCAACGCCAACATCGCCGGTTTCGACCCGGAGTTGCAGGCCGCGCTCGACGCCGAGCGTGCCCGCCAGGAAGCCCATATCGAGCTGATCGCGTCCGAGAATTACGCCAGCCCCCGCGTCCTCGAGGCGCAAGGCTCGGTGCTCACGAACAAGTACGCCGAAGGGTATCCGGGCAAGCGCTATTACGGCGGTTGCGAGCATGTGGACGTGGCCGAGCAGCTGGCCATCGATCGCGCCAAGAAACTGTTCGGCGCCGCTTATGCCAACGTGCAGCCGCATTCCGGCTCGCAGGCCAATGCCGCCGCCTATCTGGCGCTGATCAACCCGGGCGACACCATCCTCGGCATGAGCCTGGATCATGGCGGCCATCTCACGCACGGCGCCAAGGTCAATTTCTCGGGCAAGCTGTTCAAGGCCGTGCAGTACGGTCTGAATCCCGCGACCGGTGAAATCGACTACGACCAGGTCGAGCGTCTGGCGCAGGAACATCGTCCGCGCCTGGTTATCGCCGGCTTCTCCGCTTACTCGCGCGTCATCGATTGGTCGCGCTTCCGCAAGATCGCCGACGGCGTCGGCGCTTATTTCCTCGTCGACATGGCTCACGTCGCGGGCCTGGTGGCGGCGGGTGTGTATCCGAGCCCGGTGGGCATCGCCGACGTAACGACCACGACGACGCACAAGACGCTGCGCGGTCCGCGCGGCGGTTTGATCCTCGCTCGCGAAAACGAAGAGGTTCAGAAGAAGCTCAACTCGCTGGTGTTCCCGGGCACGCAGGGCGGCCCGTTGATGCACGTGATCGCCGCCAAGGCGGTGGCGCTGCTCGAAGCATTGCAGCCCGAGTTTGCGACCTACCAGAAGCAGGTCGTCGCCAACGCGCGCGCCATGGCGGCTGCTTTCATCAAGCGCAACTACAAGGTCGTGTCGGGCGGCACGGACAATCATTTGTTCCTGCTGGATCTGATCGGGCGTGACATCACGGGTAAGGACGCGGACGCGGCGCTGGGCCGTGCTCACATCACCGTGAACAAGAACGCCGTGCCGAACGATCCGCGCTCGCCGTTCGTCACCAGCGGTCTGCGCATCGGCACGCCGGCGTCGACCACTCGCGGCTTCAAGGAAGCGGAAGTGACCGAAGTGGCGAACTGGATCGCCGACATCCTCGACGAGAATGGCAGCGAGGCCGCCGTCAACCGGACCCGGGCGAAGGTGGAAGAGATCTGCCGCAAGTTCCCGGTGTACGCGCAGTCGAAGTGACAAAGGACAGCCCGGCGGTTTCTTCGGCAGCATATGCATTGTCCGTTTTGTAATCACGAAGAAACAAAGGTCATCGATTCGCGGCTGGCGGGCGAAGGACAGCAGATTCGCCGCCGCCGCGAATGTTTGAAGTGCGGCGAGCGCTTCACGACCTTCGAGACCGCCGAGCTGGTCATGCCTCGCATCATCAAGAGCGACGGCAGCCGCGCGCCGTTCGATGAGCAGAAGCTGCGCAACAGCTTGCTCAAGGCGCTGGAAAAGCGGCCGGTGTCGAGCGAGGCGCTGGACGCCGCCGTCGTGCACATCTGTCACAAGCTGCGTGCGCTCGGCGAGCGTGAAGTGGCCGCGCGACAGATCGGCGAGATGGCGATGGAAGAGCTGCACTCGCTGGATGAAGTCGCGTACGTGCGGTTTGCTTCCGTGTATCGCAGCTTTCAGGACGTGGATGCGTTTCGCGAAGAGATCGAGCGCATGCGTGCTCGCGTTCGCGATACCGAAGGGCAGCTGCCGCTGTGGGCGGGCGGCGAAGCCAAGAAGAAATAGCCGTGTTTTCATCTTTCGACGAACGGACGATGCAGCGGGCGATCGAGCTCGCGGCGCTCGGCCGTCACACGACCCCGCCCAATCCCAGCGTCGGTTGTATCGTCACCCAAGGCGAACGCATCGTCGGCGAGGGCTGGCATCGCAAGTGGGGCGAGCCGCACGCCGAACCTTTGGCGTTGCAGGCGGCCGGCGCCGAGACGAAAGGCGCGACGGTGTATGTCACGCTCGAGCCGCATTCGTATCAGGGGCGTACGCCGCCGTGCACGGATGCGTTGATTGGCGCCGGTGTGCGGCGTGTTGTCATCGGTGTGCTCGATGCGAATCCGAAAGTGAGTGGCGACGGCGTGCGTCAGTTGCAAGCAGCCGGCATCGAGGTGCAGGTCGGCTTGCTTGCCGATGCTGCGCGCGAGCTAAACCTGGGGTTCGAGAAACGCATGATCACGGGCCGGCCGCGCCTGATTGTGAAATCCGCGATCAGCCTCGATGGGGGCATCGCGCTCGCGAACGGTCAGAGCAAATGGATCACCGGCACTGCGGCACGCGCCGATGTGCAGCGTCTGCGCTCGCGCATGAGTGCGGTGATGACCGGCATCGAGACGGTGCTGGCCGATGATCCGCAGTTGAACGTTAGAGATCCGTCGATCGACATGCTCGGCCGCCAGCCGCTGCGAGTCGTTCTGGACAGCAAGTTGCGCATGCCAGCGACGGCGGCGATGTTGAAGCTGACGGGTGAAACGCTGATTTTCAGCGGCGCCCCATTAAGCGATGTTTCAGCATCGGTCGCGGGCAAAGCAGGATCGCGGCCGGCGAACGCTGCTTCTGTCGCGCACGAACTGCGGCAGGCCGGAGCGGAAATCGTCGCCGCCGAGCTGGACGCCGACGGCCGCATCGACCTCGATTTCGTGCTGGCCGAGCTCGGGCGCCGTATGTGCAACGACGTGCTGGTCGAGGCCGGGCCGACGCTGGTCGGGCGAATTCTGCAGCTCGGCCTGGCCGACGAGATAATCGCCTACGTCGCACCCGTGCTGCTCGGGCCGGATGCGCGCGCCATGGCAGATCTGCCGGCACTACAGACGCTGGAGCAGGCGCAACGATATACAATGCATTCGGTCGACCGGGTCGGCGACGATGTGCGTTTGACGCTGCGCCGGCGCCCCGAGGCGCCATAGTCATTCTTTATCGGCGGCGGCTCGAAATGTTTACCGGAATGGTTCAGTCTGTCAGCGCAGCCAATATTCATTAATTATTGCTCATGTTTACCGGCATCGTTCAATCTGTTGGCGAAGTACGCGCCGTCACGTCGCGGGGCGGAGATGTTGAATTGCTCATCGGCGCGCCCGGCCTGGATCTGAAATCCGTCGCCATCGGCGATAGCATCAGCTGCAGCGGTTGCTGTCTGACCGTGACGCACATCGAAGGCGATGCGTTTGCCGCGGACGCCTCGTTGGAAACATTGAACGTGACGACGCTCGGCCAATGGCGCGCCGGCCAGAAGCTCAATCTGGAAAAGGCGCTGTGCGCCGGCCAGCCGCTCGGCGGTCATTACGTGACGGGCCATGTCGACGGCATCGCCAGCGTCACCGAACGAGTCAACGACGCGCGCTCGATCCGCGTGCAGTTCGAAGTGCCGCAGCAGCTCGCTCGTTACATCGCCCGCAAAGGCTCCGTTTGCATCGACGGCGTCAGCCTCACGGTGAACGACGTCGACGGCGCGAAATTCTCCGTCAACCTGATTCCCCATACGCTCGAAGTCACCACGTTGAACGAGTACCGCGCCGGCACGCGCGTGAATCTCGAAGTGGATATCATCGCGCGCTACCTCGAACGACTGAACGCTTGAGACTCGCATGAAGCTGAATTCAATCGATGAGATCCTGGCCGACATCCGTGCCGGCAAGATGGTCATCATCATGGACGATGAGGACCGCGAGAACGAGGGCGACCTGGTCATGGCGGGCGAGTTCGTCCGGCCCGAAGATGTGAATTTCATGGTGCGCTACGCGCGCGGCCTGATCTGTCTCACGCTGACTCGCGAACGCTGCAAACAACTGCGTCTGCCGCTGATGGTGAGCGAGACCCACATCGATCATCGCACCAACTTCACGTTGTCCATCGAAGCGGCCGAAGGCGTGACCACCGGCATTTCGGCGCACGATAGGGCGGCCACGATTCGCGCGGCCGTGCGTAAGGAGGCGAAGCCGGAAGATCTGCGTCAGCCCGGTCATATCTTTCCGATCATGGCGCAGCTTGGCGGCGTGCTCACGCGTGCCGGTCACACCGAAGCGGGCTGCGATCTGACGCGCCTGGCCGGCCTCGAGCCGGCGGCCGCGATCGTCGAGATCTTGAACGACGACGGCACCATGGCGCGCCGTCCGGATCTGGAAAAGTTTGCCCAACAGCACAATCTGAAGATCGGCACCATCGCCGACTTGATCCGCTACCGCCTGGAAAAGGAACGTTCGGTGGAGCGCATCTCCGAGCAGCAGGTGCAGACCGAGTTCGGTGCGTTCCGCATGTACTGCTACGAAGATCACGTGAATCGCACGGTGCATCTGGCGCTGGTGGCAGGCGAGCTGTCCAATGCCAAGCCGCCGCTGGTCCGCGTGCATTTGAAGAACACGTTGGGCGATGTGGTCGGCATCCACGATCCGGCACTGGGCTGGCCGTTGCGCTCGGCCATGGCCCGCGTCGCCAAGGAAGGCAATGGCGTGATCGTGATCCTGCGGCCCGAGGAAACGGCTCGCGATCTGATGGATGCCGTGCAGGCCATCAACCACACGGATGCGGCCAATACGCCGCGCCGTGTCGGCCCCGAAGTGCTGCGAACCTACGGCATTGGCGCCCAGATCCTGCGCGATCTGGGCGTGAGCCGGATGCGGGTGCTGTCGGCGCCGAAGCAAATGCAGGGCTTGTCGGGCTTCGACCTGGAAGTGGTCGAGTACGTCCACGGCTGAGGCCAGCCGCGGGCGTCAGTAGGGGAAGAGGGGCTTAGTGCATCCTAGGCCCGAGAGGCCTATTTCCGTATACTTCGCCCCCCATCTCCGGCGCTGCCCGCGTGTATTCCATGGATTCCATCAAGACCCTCGAAGGCGACCTGCAATGTCGCGAGCTGCGCTTTGCCATCCTGGCGTCGCGCTTCAACGAGTTCATCGTCGATCAGCTGGTGAAGGGCGCGGTCGACTCGCTGCGTCGCCATGGCGCCAGCGACAAGCAGATCGAGATCGTGCGCGCGCCGGGTGCGTTCGACCTGCCGGTCGTCGCCCGCAAGCTCGCA
This sequence comes from Steroidobacter agaridevorans, assembly GCF_009932555.1. Classification (GTDB taxonomy): domain Bacteria; phylum Pseudomonadota; class Gammaproteobacteria; order Steroidobacterales; family Steroidobacteraceae; genus Steroidobacter; species Steroidobacter agaridevorans. Next base: position 139,089 of record NZ_BLJO01000009.1, on the reverse strand, counting down.
CTGAGCAAGCGCTATGACGCCATCATCGCGCTCGGCGCCGTGATCAAGGGCGCCACCGCGCACTTCGATTATGTCGCAGGTGAATGCGCCGGCGGTCTCGCCCGGGTGGCAAACGACACCGGCATTCCCGTCTCGTTCGGCGTGCTCACCACCGACACGATCGAGCAGGCCGTGGAGCGCGCTGGAACCAAGGCAGGTAACAAGGGTAGCGACGCGGCCGTGACCGCGATCGAGCTCGCCAATCTGTTGCGCAAGATCGAAGCTTGATGACTGACGAGGCTCCCAAACAAATCGCCCGTGGCACCGGCTCTCGCGCGCGTTCGCTCGCCCGCAAGCTGGCGATGCAGGCGCTGTATCAATGGCAGCTGACGCAGCAGGACGCCGTCGAGATCAAGCAGCAATATCTGGAGAGCGAGGATTCGGCGGGCGTCGATGAGGATCATTTCGTCGAGCTTCTCACCCAGGTCATTGCGCGGCATGAAGAGATCACGACCGCGTTGAAGCCGTTCGTCGATCGTCCGCTGGAGCAGCTCGACCCGGTCGAAGCCGCGATCCTGATGATCGGCATGTACGAGCTGCAGCGCCGTCTGGATGTTCCCTATCGGGTGGTGATCAACGAGGGCGTCGACCTGTGCAAGCGCTTCGGCGCCACCGACGCGCACAAGTACATCAACGCCGTCCTGGACCGCGCCGCCCGCGAGATTCGCGCCGCCGAACGGCAATAGCAGCCGCTTCGAACTGAGGCTACTCTCTGCTCATGAGCCTCGGAGAATTCGACATCATCGCTCGTTACTTTGCCCGCAGCAGCGGGCGAGGCGACGTATTGCTCGGTGTCGGTGACGATGCGGCCGTGCTCGACACGCACGCGGGCCGCAAGCTCGTGGTTGCGATGGACACCATCGTCGAGGGCGTTCATTTTCTGGCCGACAGCGATGCAGCCGATGTTGGTTATCGCGCGCTCGCCGTGAACCTGAGCGATCTCGCCGCGATGGGGGCCGAGCCTGCCTGGATGACACTGTCTTTGTCGCTGCCGCGTGCGAATGAACAGTGGCTCAACGGTTTCGCGACCGGGTTGTTCGAGCTGGCGGATGAATACAACGTCGCGCTGGTTGGCGGCGACACCGTGCGCGGACCGTTGGTGATCACTGTGCAAGTCGCCGGCTGGGTCGAATCCGACGCGTGGCTCACGCGGTCGGGGGCGAAGCCCGGCGACCTGTTGTTTGTTTCAGGAATCCCCGGGGAGGCGGCTGCCGGCCTGGCGGTGATTCAGCGACACATTCTGGGCGGCGAGCCCGGGGCCTTTCTCACTCATCGTTTCCTTCGACCGCGCCCCCGAATCGAATTGGGCCGGCAGTTGCGAACCGTAGCAACGGCGGCCATGGATGTTTCCGATGGCCTGCTGACCGACCTGAAGAAACTTTGTGCTGCGAGTGGGGTAGGAGCGCAGCTGAATGTCGACCTGTTGCCTGAGTCCGCGGCCATGCGCGAGTTGTTCGAAGCAGACGATGGATTGCAGTACGCGCTCGCCGGTGGCGACGACTATGAGCTGCTGTTTACTTTGCCGGCCGAACGGGCGGCCACGGTGTTGAGCACGCTGCAGCTTCAGCAACGGGTGACGCAAATTGGCGTCATTACGGTCGATACGGAGGTGGTGTGCTTGCGGAACGGCCAGCCGTTCAGGATCAAGCGCGCGGGCTACGATCATTTCGCGGCCGGCGACTGAGGGCACGCGGCATGAAATGGTCAGCCCAGCCGGCTCTGATGCGCGACCCCGTGCATCTTTTCGCATTTGGCTTCGGCAGCGGGCTGAGTCCGTGGGCGCCGGGCACGTTTGGGACCTTGATCGCCATCCCAATCGTGCTTTTTGTGATGCAGTTTGGATTCGCCGTGCATCTAGCTTTCGCCATCCTGGCCGCTATCTTCGGTATCTACGTGTGCGGCGAGAGCGCGAAGCGGCTCGGCGTGCACGATCATCCTGGTATCGTCTGGGATGAGATCACCGGCTTCGCCGTCACGATGTTGACGGTGCCGGCCAAGACGTACTGGGTGGTGGCCGGGTTCGCTTTGTTCCGGCTGTTCGATATCTGGAAGCCCTGGCCGATCCGCGAGGCTGATCACAGTCTCTCTGGCGGGCTGGGAATTATGCTAGATGACGTTATTGCAGGCATTTTCGCGGCAGCGATCTTGCTAGGAATTCGATACATCCTCTAATACACAGCGCCTCTTGAGGCGCCGTGTAGTAACGACAATAGTCAATCGACCAGAGTCAGTGAGCCCGAAGTGAGCCCGAGCAGTGAGATGGGCAGTCTGATGGCACAGCGCAGCGCCACACGCGAACAGCGCATTCCCGAGAAGATCGGGAAATATGTCATCGTCAAGGAAGTCGGTCGCGGCAGCACCGGCGTCGTCTACCTTTCTCACGATCCTTACTACCGCCGCGACGTGGCGATCAAGGTCTACAACCTCGAGTCGCACGACGAAGATCGCGCGCGCGTCACGCGCAAGATGTTCCTTTCCGAAGCGCACATGGTCGGTATGCTCCAGCATCCGAACATCCTGCCCATCTTCGACGCCGGCGAGGAAGACGGTCACTACTACATCGTCACCGAGCACGTGCACGGCGCGCGCACGCTGTCGGCTTACTGCAAACCGGACAACCTGCTGCCCGTCGATGACGTGGCGGAGATCATGTACAAGTGCGCCAAGGCGCTGCACTACGCACACAGCCGCGGCGTCATCCATCGCGACATCAAGCCGTCGAACATCATGCTCACGCAAGCCAATGACGTGCGCATCATCGACTTCGGCATCGCGCTGGTCGCCGATTCCGATATCTCGCGCATCGAAGGCATCGCCGGCAGCCCGTCGTATATGTCGCCCGAGCAGGTGCAGTCGCTGGAGATCACCAACCGTTCGGATCTGTATTCGCTCGGCGCCGTGCTGTATGAAATGTTGACGGGCTTTCGTCCGTTCCGCGGCGGCAATCTTTCCAAGCTGCTGCATCAGATCGTTTATGCCACTGCGCAGCCGATTCACGCGTTGCGCCCGGATATTCCTGAGGTGCTGGAGACTTCGGTCGCCAAGGCGCTGCAGAAGGATCCGGCCAAGCGCTATCGCAACGGCCTGGAGCTGGCGGCCGATCTCACGCGCGTCCACCAGGCGCTGCGCGATGGCACGTCGAAGCTGGATCGCCAGGAACAGTTCTCCATCCTGCGCACGCTCAAGTTCTTCCACGACTTCTCTCAGTCGGAGATCCTGGAAGTGCTGCGCGCGAGCACGTGGCAGGACTACGACCAGGGCGAGGAGATCGTCAAGGAAGGCGAGATGGACGATCGTTTCTACGTCATCGTCTCCGGCAGCGTCGCCGTGATGCGCGCCGGCAACCTTGTCGGCCAGCTCGAAGCGGGCGATTGTTTCGGCGAGACCAGCTACGTGCGCGGCGCGAAGCGTCTCGCGACGATCAAGGCGCTGAGCGGTGTGACGCTCATGAAAGTGAGCTCAACGTTGCTGGAGCAGAGCTCGGCGGCGTGTCAGCTGCGCTTCAACAAAGTGTTCCTGCGCAGCTTGATCAGCCGACTGCAAAGCGCCAGCTGATAACGCCGCGGCACTGTCTATTCAAAAAAACCGGGCTCCGCCCGGTTTTTTGTTTTCAATTGCAGGGCACTCACAAGCCGGCGGCTTTCATCAGTGCCGGCACGACTCGCTCGAGATGTTGGCTGACGATAGGTTCCACTCGGAACAGCCGGGGCTCGCGAGCAAAGATGCCTTCGAGCGTGTGCGCCACTTCTTCCAGAGGATTGTTCTCGTACCCGCCGCCGACGAGGTGTCCGAGCGCGTACGCGAGCATGAAGCGATCTATCCCCAGAATCTGGCACTGGATCGTGTGCACCAGCTCATGGAAGTGCAGCGACTCATCCCTCGCTCGTGACCTTTCGACGAAATAGACATCGCCATACGTCACGCCGGCGCCGTTCATCTGTTCGAAGTCGGAGAACTGGTGTAACCCAAGTGTGGTCAGGGGCGGCTTGGGAACTACATCCACTTCGACCACCGACGCCCGCTTCAGAGTCTCGGCATCGAAATAATGCGCCAGCCTCGCAAACCCCAGTGAAGTCAGCGGGCGCGCCACCGGCCGATGGTCCTCGACCGTGGTATCGATCCACTTGCGGATGGCGGGCAGGCGGCTCTGAAGCGCTGAGATATCCATACAGGGTTTATGCCCTGTGAGGAAACGGCTTACAAGGCGCTAAGGTCCGATGGCCTGTTACAGCCCGACCACTTCGTCCTTGTCGTTTTCGATCAGCGCGTAGGCCGAGTGATTGTGGATGGACTCGAAGTTCTCCGCTTCGACCACGTAGGCGCGGACGCGGGCTTCGTTGTTCATGCGGACGGCGACGTCGCGGACGATGTCTTCGACGAACTTGGGGTTCTCGTAGGCGCGTTCGGTGACGTGTTTTTCGTCGGCGCGCTTCAGGATGCCGTAGACCTCGCAGGAAGCTTCCGACTCGGCGATGTCGATCAGTTCTTCCAGCCACATGTGACCGTCGACCTTGGCCTTGATGGTGATGTGGGAGCGCTGGTTGTGGGCGCCGTACTTGGAGATGTCCTTGGAGCAGGGGCACAGGCTGGTGGCGGCCACGACGACCTTGAGCCACAGCTCGGACACGCCGTTGTGAAGCTCGCCGATCAGCGATGCCTGGTAATTCATCAAGCTCTCGACGCCCGACACAGGCGCCTTCTTCATCACGAAGAACGGAAACTCCATTTCGATGTGGCCGGTCTGCGCGTTCAGCTTCTCGGTCATCTGGGCGAGGATGTCGCGGAACGATTCGACGGAGATCTCACGTTCGTTGCCGTGGAGCAGCTCGACGAAGCGTGACATGTGCGTGCCCTTGAAGTTGTGGGGCAGGGCCACGTACATGTTGAAGTTCGCGATGGTGTGCTGTTCGCCGCTGGAGCGGTCCTTCACCCGCACCGGGTGATAGACGTCCTTGATGCCGACCTTGTTGATCGGGATGCGGCGGGAATCGGCGCGGGCCTGCACGTCCTCGATGGAGGTCGGGGGCGGAGAGGCGACGCTTTTGGGCAATGTCGACATACAGGATTTCCGGACCGGGCCGGAGCACCGGCCTAAGGGCTCATCGATTTGGTCAGCCGCAGTATAGATCAAGGGGGCCGGAGGCCGTTCCCCCGCCCTGGAAATACTGAAATGCCAAAAGTGTGAGGTTCTTAGCCCGACTCAGCCGCCGACGGCGGTCAGGCGCTTCTCGCCCTGCCACCAGCGGGTAATCGCCGACTCCAGCGACGCCAGGTCCAGGCCGGCTGCTGCCAGGCAGTCCTCGCGGGAGCCGTGCTCCATGAAGCGGTCGGGGATGCCCAGGTTCAGGGTCGGTGGAATATGACCATGGGCGGCCAGGCATTCGGTAATGGCCGAGCCGGCGCCGCCCGCCACGACGTTCTCTTCGACCGTCACGATCGCGCGGTGATTGGCCGCGACACGCACGATCAACTCCTCATCCAGCGGCTTGATGAAGCGCAGGTTCACGACGGTCGCGTCGATCTTCTCGGCGATCCGTTCGCAGAGCGGGACCATCGCGCCGACGGCGAAGATCGCCAGCCCACTGCGGCCCTCGCGGCGGATCTGAGCTTTGCCGATGGGCAGGGCGCGCATCGTCTGTTCGATCGTCGCGCCTGGACCTTGGCCGCGCGGATACCGAACAGCGGCCGGGAGATTCGACTGCACGGCGGTGTACAGCATCTGACGGCACTCGTTCTCATCCGCCGGCGCCATCACGATCAGGTTCGGAATACAGCGCATGAACGACAGGTCATAACTGCCCTGGTGCGTGGCGCCGTCGCCGCCGACCAGGCCAGCTCGATCGATCGCAAATGTCACGGGCAGGTTTTGAATCGCGACGTCATGAATCAATTGATCGTACGCACGCTGCAGAAACGTCGAATAGATCGCGACCACCGGCCGCAGCCCTTCGCACGCCATGCCGGCAGCCAGCGTCACCGCATGCTGTTCGGCAATCGCCACGTCGAAGTAACGGGCGGCGAAACGTTTGGAATATTCGACCAGGCCGGAGCCCTCGCGCATCGCCGGCGTGATCGCGACCACTTTCGGGTCGGCCGCCGCCATGTCGCACATCCACTGGCCGAACACCTGAGAGTAGCTCGGGCCGCTGGCCTTCTCTTTGAAGATCACGCCGCTCTTGGGATCGAACGGGCCCGGGCCGTGCCATTTGATCGGATCGGCTTCGGCGGGCGCGTAGCCTTTGCCCTTGCGCGTGATCACATGCAGGAACTGCGGGCCTTTCAGATCCCGCAGGTTTCGCAGCGTCGCGACCAGCGCATTCACATCGTGGCCGTCGATGGGCCCGATGTAATTGAAGCCCATCTCCTCGAAAATCGTGCCCGGCAACACCATGCCTTTCATGTGCTCTTCGGAGCGGCGCGCCAGCTCCCACACGGTCGGCATGCGGCTCAGCACTTTCTTGCTGCCTTCACGCAGCGTTGCATACAACTTGCCGGACAGCACGCGCGCGAAGTAATTCGAAAAGGCGCCGACGTTCTCCGAGATCGACATGTCGTTGTCGTTCAGGATGACCAGCATGTCGACATCGAGGCTGCCGGCATGATTGAGCGCTTCGAACGCCATGCCGGCGCTCATCGCGCCATCGCCGATCACGGCCACGACGCGCCGATCTTCCTTCTTCGCAGCGGCGCCGATGGCCATGCCGAGCGCGGCGCTGATCGAAGTGCTGGAATGACCGACGCCAAACGTGTCGTATTCGCTTTCGCTGCGCGTTGGAAACGGCGCCAGGCCCTCTTTCTGTTTGATGGTGTGCAGCTGATCGCGGCGGCCCGTCAGCACCTTGTGCGGATAAGCCTGATGACCCACGTCCCACACCAGCCGGTCGTTCGGCGTATCGAATACATAATGCAAAGCGACCGTGAGCTCGACCGTGCCGAGGCCGGCGGCGAAATGGCCGCCCATCTGGCTGACGGTGTCGATCAGATATTGGCGCAGCTCCGTGGCGACCTGCGGCAGTTCGCTGGCCGCAAGCTTGCGCAGATCGGCCGGTGAGCCGATCGCTGCCAGCAACGGGTGAGGCGTGGCTGAATTCATGGCCGGCGAAGTCTACAGGAAACGGGGTGGGCGATTGCTGGCGCAGTCGGGGCAGGCGACGGATGAATTGTGGCGCCCAAGATCAGTATTTCCGCAGGACCAGCCAGTCCGACATCGCGGCGAGCGGCGCGCTCTGCAGGCCGGCCGCATCCAGCCTGGCCAGCGCCGACAGCGCCTGAGTGTGTAGCTCGTGCATGCGCTGACGCGACGGTTCGACGCCCGCGACGGAAGGGTAGGTTGGTTTATCGAGCGCGCGATCCGCGCCGGTGGCTTTGCCGATGACAGCGACATCGCCTTCGACGTCCAACAGATCGTCCTGAATCTGAAACGCCAGGCCGATGGCGCGAGCATATTCATCCAAGGCGCGGGTGATGTTTTCGGAAAGCTGTGGAGCGCAAGCCGCACCCATCATCACGCAGGCATGGATCAGCGCGCCGGTCTTGCGGACATGCATCTCCTCGACTTCGGCCAGCGAGAGCTTGCGACCGATCGCGGCGAGATCCAGCGCTTGTCCGCCCGCCATGCCATCGGTGCCGCTGGCGATTGCGAGCAATCGGACCAGCTTCAGTCGCATGCCGGGGTCGGCCGGCAAGCCGGGGCCGTCGGTGAGCAACTCGAACGCCAGACATTGCAGCGAGTCGCCCACCAGGATCGCCGTCGCCTCATCGAACTGTTTGTGACATGTGGGCCGGCCGCGGCGCAGATCGTCGTTGTCCATGGCGGGCAGGTCGTCATGGACCAGCGAATAGGCATGGATCAATTCGACCGCGCACGCGGCGCCGTCGAGTATCGATTCGGGAATGCCGAGCGCCGCGCCGGTTGCATAGACGAGCGCGGGGCGCACGCGTTTGCCGCCACCGAGCACGCTGTAGCGGATCGCTTCGTGCAGACGCTTCGGTTGAATGTCCGTTGCCGGCAGTCGCGCCGACAATTCACGCTCGATGCGGGCCTGCCAATGTTGGAGCTGAGCTGCGAAATCGGGGTGCCGGCCCGCGGTGGGCGAGGGCTGGACTGCGCTGGATTGGACCGCCATGCGGTTAACGCTCGTCGTCCGTGTCCGTGTCGAACGGAGCCGCGGCGAACTCACCCTCGGCGCCGCTACGTCGAAGGAGAATCTCCACTTTCTGCTCGGCCTGCTTGAGCGCACTCTGGCAGGAGCGCGTCAGTTGTACGCCGCGCTCGAAGTGACGCAGCGAGTCATCCAACGACAGATCGCCCTGCTCCAGCTTGTCGACGATGGCTTCGAGCTCGGCCAGCGAGCGTTCGAAGTCGGCGGTGGGCTCGACGGCGGTTTCGGCGGAAGGGGTTTTGCTGGTCACGATGGGCGTGGGCGTCATTGGCGGCGCGGCAAGCTTATAGCTTCTTGGTCGGCTGCGACAGTTGCTCCCGACCGCGTTCGCGGCGTTGACTCCGCGAGCAGCCAGGACTAGATTGACATTGATTAGACTATGTCTAATGGAGCTTGTTCAGTGACCCTCGGTGACGGTGGGTCCGATCCCTACCGACAACGAGTTTCGCCACTTCCTACCCGCCGGCAATTGAGGTGAGCTGCAATGAAGAGTCTGAAAGGTACGAGCACCGAAAAGAATTTGAAGGACGCGTTTGCGGGCGAATCCCAGGCAAACCGTCGCTATCTTTATTTCGCAGCCAAGGCGGACGTCGAGGGCTTCAACGATGTCGCCGCGGTCTTCCGCTCGACTGCCGAGGGTGAGACCGGCCATGCCCATGGCCACCTCGAGTATCTCGAGGCGGTGGGCGATCCGGCCACGGGCCTGCCGATCGGCCCGACCGGCGCGAATCTGAAGGCGGCGATCGCCGGCGAGACGCACGAGTACACCGACATGTACCCGGGCATGGCCAAGCAGGCCCGCGACGAAGGCTTCGAGGAGATCGCCGACTGGTTCGAAACGCTGGCCAAGGCCGAGCGTTCGCACGCCAATCGCTTCCAGAAGGCGCTCGACACGCTGTAATCGCCCGCTCGCGAGTACGGTTGAATCCATGAAAGCCGGCCGGCAGGGAGATCTCTGCCGGCCTTTGGCTTTAGGGATCGCGCGTTTCAGTCGTTTCATTTGCTTCACTCAGTCCCAGCCCTTCGCCAGGTAACTGCGTGTCCGAACCAAAAAATACAACCGCCGCCCGCGAAGGCAGCCTCGAAGCGCCGACGCGTCATCCGATCGCCTGGAAGGAGGCCGATTTCGGCAACGAAGCGTCGCTGTTCAAAGAGCTGGAGCGCGTCTTCGATATCTGCCACGGCTGTCGGCGCTGCTTCAGCCTGTGCAACTCGTTTCCCACCTTGTTCGACGCGGTCGATGAGTCTTCGACCGGTGAAGTGGATGGCGTCGACAAGAAGGTCTACTGGGACGTCGTCGACCATTGTTACCTGTGCGACATGTGCTACATGACCAAGTGTCCGTACGTGCCGCCGCATCCCTGGAACGTCGACTTCCCGCACTTGATGCTCAGAGCGAAGGCATTCAAGTTCAACAACGCGCCGGCGGGCGCAAAACCTGTGACGGCGCGCGACAAGATTCTGAGCGCGACCGATCTGGTCGGCAGCATCGCCGGCATTCCGGTGGTGGCCGAAGCGGTCAACGCCATCAACAAAACCGACTTCGGCCGCAAGATGCTGGATAAGACGCTCGGCGTGCATCCGCAGGCGCCGGTCCCGGAATATCACAGCAACACGTATCGCAAGCGTCACGCCGCGAAGGAACATCCGACGTTCGATCCGAAGCCGGCCGGTGACACCCGCGGCAAAGTGGTGTTGTTTGCTACCTGCTACGGCAATCGCAACGAGCCGCAGCTCGGCGAGGATCTCACCGCTGTTTTCGAGCACAACGGCATTCCGGTCAGGCTCGCCGGCCGCGAGAAATGCTGTGGCATGCCGAAGCTGGAACTGGGCGATCTGAAAGCCATAGAACAGCTGAAGAACGAGAACATTCCGGAACTGGCGAAACTGGTGGACGAGGGCTGGGACATCGTCACCCCCGTTCCCTCCTGCACGCTGATGTTCAAGCAGGAGCTGCCGCTGATGTTTCCCGATGACCCCCAGGTCATCAAAGTGCGCGACGCGATGTTCGATCCGTTCGAATATCTGTGGGCCCGCCATCGTGAGAACCTGCTGAGCACCGACTTCCCGCACAAGCTCGGCAAGATCAGCTACCACGTGCCGTGCCACCTGCGCGTGCAGAATCTCGGGTTGAAGACGCGCGATGTGTTGATGCTGGTGCCCGGCACGCAGGTCGAAGCGATCGAGCGCTGCTCGGGGCACAACGGCACGTACGGCGTGAAAAAGGAATATCGCGACGTGTCGATGAAGATCGGCAAGCCGGTGATCCGGCGCGTCGGCGACTCGGGCGCCGACTACTATTCCAGCGACTGTCCGATGGCCGGCCACCAGATCGAGTCCGGCCTCCCCGGCGCCGACGCCGGCACGGCCACGCCGCCAGTACATCCGCTCACTCTGTTGCGGAGGGCTTATGGGATCTGATTCCGTGCAGCACGGCCGGTTGACCCGCGCCGATTTGATGAGCTTGGAGCAGTACTCGACGACGAGGAAGGAATTCCGCGGCCGCGTGCTCGATCACAAGCGCAATCGTTTGATCGCGATCGGGCCGAATGTGACCTGGGCGTTCGAGGACCGGCTCACCATTCAGTATCAGGTGCAGGAGATGCTGCGAGTGGAGCGCATCTTCGAGGCGGCCGGCATTCAGGATGAGCTGGATGCATATAACCCGCTGATCCCGGATGGCTCGAATTGGAAGGTGACGTTTCTGATCGAGTTCCCGGATCCGGAAGAGCGGAAGCAGCGACTGGCCGTGATGAAAGGGATTGAGGATCGCTGCTGGGTCCAGGTCGAGGGACTGGAGCGTTCATTCGCGATCGCGGATGAAGATCTTGAGCGTGAGAATGAAGAGAAGACGTCGTCGGTTCACTTCCTGCGCTTCGAGCTGAGTGCGGAGATGGCGTCCAAAGTGAAGTCAGGCTCGCCGGTCAAAGTCGGCATCGATCATCCGCAATACAACTTTGAAGTTCAGCTGAGTTCAGCGCAGCGGGACTCTTTGGCTCGGGACCTCGCTTAACTCGAGAGTCACGCGCGAACGCGCAGCTGACGTATCGGCGTCGTCGGGAGCGACCTGCCTCCTTCCGGCAGCTTTTCGGCACAGGGAAGGGGCCGAAACAGCAGGGCTCACCATGGGCTCGGCGGTGCCTTTCAGCGAAGCATGCTTCGCTCCGCCGAGCGGGTGTACATGGATGTACACCCTGGGCTTGTACGGAGCAGGACTGCGCAGTGCAATGGGACGCGAGGAGCGCAATGCGCTCCGGCGGGCGCCCGGTGCCGGAAGGAGGCAGGCCGCTCCCGGCGGCGCGAGCCACCGACGCCCTCCGGCCACGCCCCAACGCCAAGACGAGCCCGTCGCAACCCGCCGACGCTCCGAAATCCTGGGTGGATGTACAGCCGACCCTGCGTGCTATGATCCGCCGCCTCCAATTTCCGCCCCCTAACGAAATCAGCTCGTTACCCGATGGCACAATCGTATAACGCGTCCGACATTGAAGTTCTCAGCGGTCTCGACCCCGTGCGCCGGCGTCCCGGCATGTACACGGACACGAGTCGCCCCAACCATCTCGCCCATGAAGTCATCGACAACTCCGTCGATGAAGCCATGTCCGGCCATGCCAAGCGCATCGACGTCAAGGTGTACAAGGACGGCTCGCTGGAGGTCGCCGACGACGGTCGCGGCATGCCGGTGGACATCCACCCCAAGGAGAAGGTCAGCGGCGTCGAGCTGATCCTGACCAAGCTGCACGCCGGCGGTAAGTTCAACGACCAGAACTACAAGTTCGCCGGCGGCTTGCACGGCGTCGGTGTGTCGGTCGTGAACGCGCTCTCCAAGAAGCTGGAGACGTGGGTCAAGCGCGGCGGCAAGGAGTACCACATCGGTTTCGCCTCCGGTAAGGCGACGTCCAAGCTCAAAGTCGTCGGCGACGTCGGCGGTCGCAACACCGGCACGCGCGTGCGCTTCTGGCCGGACGCCAGCTATTTCGACTCGGCCGTGTTCTCCGTGCCGAAACTGAAGCATGTGCTCAAGGCCAAGGCGGTGTTGTGCCCCGGCCTGCATGTCACGCTGGAAGTCGAAGGCGGCGAGAAGGAAGAGTGGCAGTACTCCGGCGGCCTGAAGGAATACCTGACCGAATCGCTCGGCCAGGGCGAGTGGCTGCCGCAGGAATTGTTCGTCGGCAGCATCGAGGGCGAGAAGGAAGCCGTCGAGTGGGCGCTCGGCTGGCGCGTCGATGAAGGCACGCGCATCGAAGAAAGCTACGTCAACCTCATTCCGACCGAGCAAGGCGGCACGCATGTCAACGGCCTGCGCGTCGGCCTCACCGACGCCATCCGCGAGTTCTGCGAATTCCGCAACCTGCTGCCCAAGGGCCTGAAGCTGGCGCCGGAAGACGTTTGGGACGGCGTCACTTACGTGCTGTCGATGAAGATGAAAGAGGCGCAGTTCGCCGGTCAGACCAAGGAGCGTCTGTCGTCACGCGAGGCGGCCGCTTTCGTGTCCGGCATCGTCAAGGATCAATTCGGCCATTGGCTGAACCAGCATCCGGAGTCGGGCGAGAAGATTGCGCAGCTGGCGATCCAGAGTGCGCAGACTCGTTTGAAAGCGTCCAAGGCCGTCGCTCGCAAGCGCGTGACGTCCGGTCCGGCATTGCCGGGCAAGCTCGCGGACTGTTCTTCGGAGCAGCCCGAGCGCGGCGAATTGTTTCTGGTCGAAGGCGATTCCGCCGGTGGCTCGGCCAAGCAGGCGCGCGATCGTGAGTTCCAGGCCGTCATGCCCTTGCGCGGCAAGATCCTGAACACCTGGGAAGTCGACGCCAGCGACGTGCTTTCTTCTCAGGAAGTGCACCACATCGCCATCGCGCTCGGCGTCGATCCGGGCTCGGACAAGCTCGACGGTCTGCGCTATCACAAAGTCTGCATCCTGGCGGACGCCGACTCCGACGGTCAGCACATCGCCACACTGCTGTGCGCGCTGTTCCTGCGTCACTTCCGCCCGCTGGTGCTGGCGGGGCACGTGTACGTCGCGATGCCGCCGTTGTATCGGATCGACCTGGGCAAGCAGGTGTACTACGCGCTCGACGACGCCGAGCGTCAGGGCGTGATCGATCGGCTCGCGGCGGAGCATCCGCGCGGCAAGCCGACCGTCACCCGCTTCAAAGGTCTGGGTGAAATGAGCGCTCTGCAGTTGCGCGAAACAACGATGGCGCCCGAAACGCGCCGGCTGGTGCAGCTCACCGTCGACGCCAAGGACGAGGCCGACTCGACGATGGACATGCTGCTGGCGAAAAAGCGCGCAAGCGACCGCCGCGAATGGCTGGAGACGAAAGGCAACCTTGCCGAAGTCGTCCCCTGATCCGGCGCGCTTGCCCGTCATTCAATAAACATAGTTTGGACATATGCCCACGCAACCTCCTTTGAACTTTGAAGGCGTCGAGCGCCAGCCGCTCCGCACGTTCACCGAGAAGGCGTATCTCGACTATTCGATGTACGTCATTCTCGACCGCGCATTGCCGCACATCGGCGACGGCTTGAAGCCGGTGCAGCGGCGCATCGTTTACGTCATGAGCGAGCAGGGCTCGTGGCAGGCCGCGAAACACAAGAAAGCGGCGCGCGCCATCGGTGACGTGATCGGTAAATATCATCCGCACGGCGACTCGGCCTGTTACGAAGCCATGGTGCTGATGGCGCAGCCGTTCTCGTACCGTTATCCCCTGGTGGATGGCCAGGGCAACTTCGGTTCCTCCGACGATCCGAAATCGTTCGCCGCCTATCGTTACACCGAAGCGCGCCTGACCCGATATTCCGAGCTGCTGCTGTCCGAGCTGGGGCAGGGCACGGTCGAGTGGGTGCCGAACTTCGACGGCACGATGGAAGAGCCGAGGCTGTTGCCCGCGCGCGTGCCGAACATTTTGTTGAACGGCGCGACCGGCATCGCGGTCGGCATGGCCACCGACATTCCGCCGCACAACCTGCGCGAAGTCGTGAATGCCTGCATCAAGTTGCTCGAAGATCCGGACACGCCGCTGCGCGAGCTCATGAAAGATGTGAAGGGCCCGGACTTCCCGACCGGCGCCGAGATCATTTCGCCCAAGGCCGACATCAAACAAATCTACGAGACCGGCAACGGCACCTTCCGCGCGCGTGCGACGTACGAGCTGGAAGATGGCGAGATCGTCATCACCGAGCTGCCTTATCAGGTCTCGGGCTCGAAGATCCAGGAGCAGGTCGCGGCGCAGATCACCGCCAAGAAGCTGCCGATGGTCGAGAACATTCGCGACGAGTCCGACCATGAGCACCCGACGCGCATCGTGATCGTGCCGAAGTCGAACCGGGTCGACCTGGTGCAGGTGATGAATCATCTGTTCGCGACCACCGACCTGGAGCGCACCTATCGCGTCAATCTGAACATCATCGGCCTCGACGGCAAGCCGCGGGTGATGGGGCTGAAGGATCTGCTCGAGGAGTGGCTCAAGTACCGCATCGACACCGTCACGCGCCGCTTGCAGTGGCGCCTGGAGAAGGTGAAGTCGCGCCTGCATATCTTGGAAGGCTTGCTGGTCGCGTTTCTGAATCTCGACGAAGTGATCCGCATCATTCGTCGCGAGGACGAGCCGAAGCCGGTGTTGATGAAGCGCTTCAAGATCACCGAGATCCAGGCCGACGCGATTCTCGACACGCGCCTGCGCCACCTCGCCAAGCTGGAAGAAATGAAGATCCGCGGCGAGCAGGACGAGCTGGCGGCGGAACAGGACCGGCTCGATAAGCTGCTCGGCAGCAAGGCCAAGCTGAAGAAGCTGGTGCGCGACGAGCTGGAAGCGGCCGCGAAAGAATTCGGCGACGACCGTCGCACCAAGATCGTCGAGCGCGCGGCCGCCGTTGCGATCGACGAGACCGAGCTGGTATCGACCGAGCCGACGACGGTGATTCTGTCCGAGCGTGGCTGGGTGCGCGCCGCGAAAGGCCATGAAATCGATCCGACATCGATTTCATACAAGACGGGCGACGCGTTCCTGGCCGCTGCGAGGGGCAAGAACACGCAGCAAGCCGTGTTCCTGGATAGCACGGGCCGTACCTACACATTGATCGCGCATTCGTTGCCGTCGGCGCGTGGTAACGGCGAGCCGTTGTCCGGTCGACTCGATCCGCCGGAAGGCGCGACGTTCTCGGGCGTGCTCATCGGCGAAGCCGAAGAGAAGTGCGTGCTGGCGTCGGATGCGGGTTATGGCTTCGTCGTGAACCTCGGCGAGCTGCACTCTCGTAACAAAGCCGGCAAGGCCGTGCTCAAGGTGCCGGAGGGCAGCAAGTCGCTCGCGCCGGCGCTCGTGCCCGCCGATGAGAAAGCATTGATCTGCGCGACCAGCAGTGAAGGCAAGATGCTGGTGTTCCCGGTGAAGGACCTGCCGGAGCTGCCGAAGGGCAAGGGCAACAAGATCTTCGGCGTTTCCGGCAAGGGCGACGAGACCATGACGGCCATCGCCGTCATCACCTCGGCCCAGAACCTGGTGGTCTATTCCGGCGAGCGCAAGATGACCATCAAGTACGCCGACCTCAAGGAATACAAGGGCGAGCGTGCTCAGCGCGGCGCGGTGCTGCCGCGCGGCTGGAGAAAGGTCGATAAGCTGGACGTCGAGCCGGCCT
>NZ_BLJO01000009.1:88294-123226 GCF_009932555.1 Steroidobacter agaridevorans | reverse complement strand
GAGATCGAGAGCGGTTGTGATGGGCCGTCAGCCCATCACCACCTGCTCGGGCTCATTCACGAAATAACCCTGAATGAATTCGATGCCCAGCTGCCACAGCACGGCCATCGTGTTCGCATCTTCCACGCGCTCGGCAATCGTGCCGATGTTCCGGCCCTTGGCCTGATCGACCAGATCGCGCACGCGGCCCTGCAATGCCTGATCCACGGCGAGACCTTGCATCAGCGTGCCGTCGACCTTGAGATAGTCGATCGGCAGATGCGCGATCAAGCGTTGCGGATCGCGGCCGGTGCCGAAATGTTCGATGGCGAAGCGGAAGCCGATCTTGCGCAGGCCGTTCGCCAGTTCGCTGGTGTCGCCCAGGTATTCGGTGGCGATCTGCTCGCTGATCTGGAACGCCAGGCGGCCCGGCTCGATGCGCGATGATTTGAGCTGATTCAACAGCCACTGCAGCAGCGACTTGTCGCGCACCGAGTCTTTCGACAGACGCACGAACAACTGTTTCACCGGGCGGCTGGCGATGAAGGTCATGGACGCGCCGATCACCCAGCGATCGATGTTCTTCATCAGATCGTTGCGCTCGGCGGCCGCCATGAATTCGGCGGGCAGCAGCTCCTCGCCTTGCTCATCGACCATGCGCACCAGCACGTCGAACATGCCCTTGTCTTCGCCGAGCAGGCTGGCGATGGGCTGTTGCATCAGGCGGAAGCGGTTTTCCATGAGCGCGGCGCGGATGCGCTTGACCCAGACCTCGTCGGCCGCTTCGCGTTTGGTATCTTCCTCGCGATGATCGACGATGTTTACTCGCGCGCCGCCGGCAGTTTCGGCGGCACGGCGAGCGGACAGCGCATCGGCGATGGCGTTGCTGGCATTGGGCGAGCGGGCATCGATCAGCCCGACGCCGACGCTGCAAGTGCAGGAGATTTGTTTCTCACCGAGGCGGAACACCTGCGTGCCGACTTTGCGGATCAGGTTGGTCGCCCACACTTCGATGTCGCGAGCGGTGCCGCGCTCCATCAGCAACACCAGCGTGCCGTCGCCGAAGCGGCCCACCAGGTCGGATGCCTGGCGCGTTTCGGAGACCAGGCCGGCGAACTGAGCGATGAAATCTTCGACGACCAGCGGGCCGATGTCGTCGGCGATGGCGTCGAGCTTGTCGGGTTGAATCGCGACCAGCTCGCGCACGCCCGCCTTGATGGGGTGGGCCAGCGTTTTCTTCAGATGCTCGATGAAGAATTTCCGCTGCAAAGCGCCGGTGCTGGCGTCGCGCTCCAGCGCTTCGGTGAGCTGTTCGTTGAGATTGCCGGACTCGCGTTTGCGCGCGGCGAAACACAGGCGCACGGCGGGCTCGCCATCGAACTCGGTGCGTGACAGCTCGATTTCCAGCGGCACGTTCGAGCCGTCGTTCAACAGCGCATTCGCTTTGAGCGTGTGGTTGGACCATTTGCCCTGCAGGCAGGCGACCAGCGCTCCCTTGAGCGCCGCGTGCACTTCCGCGTCGAACGCATCCATCAACGGTGTGCCGACCAGCGCGTCCGCATCCTTGAATCCATACAGATCCAGCCACGCCGGATTGGCGTCGACGATGATGCCTTCCTGCACGTGCGCGATGGCGTCGGCGGAGCCGGCCATGAACGATTTCAATTGGTCGCGATATTCACGCGCCGAGCTGATCGTGGTGTTGAGCGCGCGGGCCTGGCGATTCGCTTCGAGCTCGCGGGCGACCACGCCCCGCAAGCGGTTGGGATTCATCAACGTGACGACGTCGCGCGCGCCCTGTTGCATGGCGTTGGAGATGATTTCCTCATCGACCTGATCGCGCGCGAACAGCACCGGCACATCGGCGCCGTACTGTTTGGCCACTGTCATGACCTTGGTCATGTCGGCCGGGTCCGGCCCGACGAACGCGACCAGCATGTGCGCATTGATCTGCTGCAAGGCTTCGCCGAGATCGGTCAGCTCCTTGATCCAATTGCAGCGCACGGCCATGCCGGCATTGCGCAGGTTGCTGTTGATCGCCTCGACGTTGTCCTGATGACGGGTCAGGACGATCATCGGCACGGCGCTAGATTCGGCCAACGTACTACTCCAACAAAACTTCGCTTAACGGCCCACGACCGCGGTCTTCGCCGGGGCGCCGGCGATCTCCCGGACCAGCTTGGGCACGAGATACCCAGGGAGCTGTGTCGTCAGCTCCCGGTGAAGCTGTAGCGCCCGGGCTTCGGGCAGGTCGAAATGCGCGGCGCCCTGCACCTTGTCCAATACATGGAGGTAATAAGGAAGGACGTGCGTCTCGAATAGCGCTTCACTTAATTCGGCCAGGGCGTCGACGCGGTCGTTGACCCCTTTGAGCAGCACGGACTGGTTCAGCAGTGTGACTCCAGCCGCCGACAATCTGGCGCACGCCTCGCGCACCGAGCCGTCGATTTCACGGGCGTGGTTGGCATGCATGACCACGACTTTCTGCAGCCGTACCCCCCGCAGCCAGTCGAGCAACCCCTCATCGATGCGTTCCGGCAGCACGATGGGATAGCGGGTGTGCACGCGCAGGCGGCGGATATGAGGGATTGCCTGAAGCGCGTCGGTCAGCTGCCTGAGCCTGCGATCGCTCAGGCTCCACGGGTCGCCGCCGCTCAGGATCACTTCGCTGATGGTCGGATCGGCGCGCAGGTGCTCGATGGCCCCGAGCCAGCCCTGTTGCAGGGCTGAGGCTTCGCTATAGGGAAAATGTCGGCGAAAACAGTATCGGCAATGCACGGCGCAGGCGCCGGTGGCCACGAGCAGCGCCCGGCCGCGGTATTTATGCAGTAATCCCTGAGCGGCACGCCGGTCCATGTCGCCGACCGGGTCGCTGACGAAGCCCTCGACGACCTCGGTTTCCGCCGCCACCGGCAAGACTTGCAGCAGCAACGGATCGTTCGGATCGCCCTTGCGCATGCGGGCTACATAGCTGCGGGGGACGCGCAGAGCGAAGTCCTTGGCCGCGGCCACAGCAGGCAGGACCAGCGCCGGGTCGAGCTCCAACAGGGTGCACAGCTCCCGCGGATCGGTGACCGCGTCCGCCAACAGTTGCTGCCAGCCGGGACCGTCCGACCCTTTTCGGGTGGCGGCAGCGAATGAAATGGGGTCCAACTGGTTTGCGTGGGAGGTTGCGGCTATCATCTGCGCCCTTTGCCGGGGACCCCGTTGGATCACGGGGCCGGTCCATTTTCGCAGACTTTCAGCCGCGGTGCCCAATGGCCAGTTACTCAACCAATGAATTCAAGTCGGGCGTCAAGATCTTGCTCGAGGGTGTCCCGTACTCCATCGTCGAGAACGAGATGGTCAAGCCCGGCAAGGGCCAGGCGTTCAATCGCGTCAAAGTGCGCAATCTGAAGAACGGCAAGGTGACCGAGCGCACGTTCAAGTCCGGCGACACCGCCGAGGCCGCCGACGTGGTCGAAACCGAAATGCAATATCTCTACACCGACGGCGAGTTCTGGACCTTCATGAATCCGGAGTCGTTCGAGCAGTACACCGCCGGCAAGGAAGCGCTGGGCGACGGCGCGATGTGGCTGAAGGACGGCATGAACTGCACCGTCATGCTGTGGAACGGCGAGCCGCTCAACGTGACGCCGCCGGCCCATGTCGAGCTGAAAATTGTCCAAACCGACCCAGGCCTGCGCGGTGACACCGCAACCGGCGGCGGCAAGCCCGCCAAGCTGGAGACCGGCGCCACGGTGCGCGTTCCGTTGTTCATCGACGAAGGCGAGTACATCCGCGTCGACACCCGCACCGGCGAGTACATCGCTCGCGCCAAGGCGCCGGCGTAAGACGATTTCGAGTTACGTGGCGGCGAGCAACGCCGCCACGAAATCTTCCAGCCCCTTGCGGTCCTCCGCGTCGAATCTCGCCAGCTTCGGGCTGTCGAGATCGAGCACGCCAAGCAACTCACCGTTGCGAATCATCGGCACGACGATCTCCGAGTTGGACGCTGAGTCGCACGCGATGTGGCCAGGAAATTCGTGCACGTCCCGGACGACCTGCGTCGTGCGTTGAGCCGCCGCGGTTCCGCAAACGCCTTTCCCCATTGCGATGCGCACGCACGCGGGTTTGCCCTGAAACGGGCCGACCACCAGCTCGCCGTCTTTGAGTAAATAAAACCCCGCCCAATTCAAATCCGGCAGCGAGTGATAGATCAGCGCGGCGCTGTTGGCGAGATTGGCGATCCAATCCGGCTCGCCCGCGACCAGGCTGCGCAGCTCTTCGACCAGTTGCCGATAAAGCACTGACTTTGGTTGGTTCGGGTCGATGTGGCTCTCGTGCATGGCGCGGCTCGAATCATTACAAGTCGCGCCATTGTACTCCGCAGTGTGATCCTGCTTCTTCAGCATTGCAGTCGACGCGTGTACTCTGCACAAGGCTCGACCAGCAACAAATATCAGCGGACGAACTATGGAGCCGGGAGTCAGCCCCGAGCCTGCGCCCAGCGAGGCCCTCGATCCCACTAGGGATCATCCGGATCCTGCGGGAATCATCCGACGCGATCTGGCGCCTGGAGAAATCATCGGGCGTTATCGGATCGTGCGCCTGCTTGGGCGCGGCGGCATGGGTTCGGTGTACTTCGCCGAGCGGGCCGACGAGGAATATCAACAGTCGGTCGCGTTGAAGGTCGTCGAGTGGTGTCCCGCTGTCACGGATCTCGCTGGGCGCTTCCGCGCAGAGCGCCAGATTCTCGCCCGTCTTTCGCACGAGAACATCGCACGGCTGCTCGATGGCGGTCAGATGCCGAACGGCATGCCGTATCTGGTGATGGAGCACATCGCCGGCACGCGCATCGATCATTACTGCAAGCTCGGCAGGCTCAGCACTGAAGCCAAACTCAAGTTGATGCAGCAGGTCTGCGCGAGCGTGCAGTACGCGCACCAGAACCTTGTGATCCATCGCGACCTGAAGCCCTCGAACATTCTGGTCACCGATCAGGGCGTCGTGAAGCTGCTGGACTTTGGCGTCGCCAAGCTGCTGAGCGCGGATCAGAGCGCCGACCATTCGATGACGCAGCAGATCGACCGCGTGTTGACGCCGGATCACGCCAGCCCCGAGCAGTTGCTGGGCCAACCGGTGGGCACGACCTCGGACATCTACGCGCTCGGCGTGTTGATGTATGAACTGTTGAGCGGCAAGCGCCCGTTCGAGTTCGCGAATCTGTCGTTGAGCGAGATCACGCGAATCGTTGGGCTCACCAGCCCCGCGCCGCCGAGCGCGCGCATTCGCACCGAAGCGGATCGACGCGGACTCGCTGCCGAATTGCGTGGCGATCTCGACAACATCGTGCTCAAAGCCATGCATCGCGATCCGAACCGCCGATATCCTTCGGCGGCGGCGCTCGCGGCGGATATCCAGAATTATCTCAATGGCAGGCCGGTGCACGCGCGGCCGGATACCTGGACGTATCGCACTCGCAAGTTCTTGCGTCGAAACGTTTGGGCCGTCGGTGGAGCGGCGGCGTCGCTGCTCATGTTCACAACCGTCATTGCGTTCTACACCGTGCGGCTCTCCGAAGAGCGCGACATCGCGCAACGCGAGCGCAAGGCCGCAGATACCGTCGCCGAATTCATGATCGACGTGTTCCGTCGTGCCAATCCCAACGAAACGCGCGGCGCGGAAGTCACCGCGCGCGATGCGCTCGATGCCGCCGCCACTCGTGTCGATCGAGATCTCACGAACGAGCCGCGACTGCGGTTGGCGCTGATGCGCAAGATGGGCCAGTCGTACAGCGGCTTGGGATTGATGCCGGAAGCTTTGGGCTTGATGGAGCGCCAAGTCAGTGTGGCGCGCGAGCTGTTCGGCGAGACCGACGTCGAGTTGGCGCGGGCGTTGGAAGCGCTCGGCCACGTGCATCACTCGATGTCGAAGTTCACGCTCGCCGAGCAGGCATTCGGTGAAGCCGAGCTGATTCGGATTCGTCTGGGCCTGGAGCACGACGCCGAATGGGCGCGTCTGCTGCATTCCATCGCGTCGAACCTGCGTGCCGAACAGCGCTTCCAGGACGCGATCAAATATCACCTGCGAGCCGAGGAGGGCGCGCGGGCGCTGCCGGAATCTGAGCACGCAACACTGGGCAACGTGCTGCAAGGGCTTGCGTTTACGTACGGCGAGTCGGGTGATTATGCGAACGCCGAGCGCTATGCGCGCGAGGCGTTGCCGCTGCTGGAAGGCGCGGTCTACGAAGGTCATGACCTTTACGCCAACGGCCTCAATACGCTGGCTCACATCCTGCGTCGGCAGTTCAAGATCGAGGAGGCCGAACCGTTGTTTCGTCGCTTCGTCCAGCGGCAGACCGAGATGCTCGGCAAGAATCATTTCCTGGTGGCGCGTGCGCAGAACAATCTCGCGACGCTGCTGCGAGCGAAGGCTGACTACAAAGGCGCCGAGAGTGCTTTGCTCGAAGCGCTGCGCATTTACCAGTCGGGTCGCGAGCCGGATCAGCTGGACCTCGCCATCTCGCATCACAATCTGGCAGGCGTCTATCGCGAGGCGGGCGATTTCACGCGTGCGCTGGAGCAGGCGGATCGGGCGGTTGCGTTGAAGCGCGACGCGGTCGGGCCGGGCAGTCCGCAACTGGTCAGCTCGCTGCTCGAGAGATCCGGCGCCTTACGCGAACTAGGAAGATTTGCCGACGCGCGCGTCGCGCTGACGGAAGCGGAGACCATCGCGGCTCAGCGCTTCGATCCGAAGGATCGGCGGCACGTGATGATTACCATCGAGCGTGGTCGTTTGAACCTCGCCAGCGGAAAAGCGTCCGAAGCCGAACAAGATCTGGAGGTTGCCGTAGCGAGCTTGCGCAAGCAGGACGAGCCAATGCGACTCGCTGAAGCGTTGTGCACGCTCGCCGAGATACGCTCGGGTGCGGGTAACGCTGACGGCGCGCGAGTCCTGCTGGACGAGGCCGCGACCTTGCGTCGAAAAATCATGCCGCCTGCACATCCTGCACTGGCAGCGGTGCAACGTCAGTTGCGTGCCCTGGGACCGGCCCAGCTCGTTGCTCCGTAGTTCCGAGCGGCTTGTCGAAGGCTGCGTCGAGTTGCGCGTTCAGGCAATCATCGTGCGGCTTCGTGCACCCCTTGCCGCGTCCCATCGGCAATAATGCTCGGCGACGATTCGTTGAGTATCGAGGTCACCACCATGCAACAACGTAAATTGGGTTCTCAAGGTCTGACGGTGTCCGCGCTCGGTCTGG
Source organism: Steroidobacter agaridevorans (assembly GCF_009932555.1). Lineage (GTDB taxonomy): Bacteria > Pseudomonadota > Gammaproteobacteria > Steroidobacterales > Steroidobacteraceae > Steroidobacter > Steroidobacter agaridevorans. Next base: position 116,007 of record NZ_BLJO01000009.1, on the reverse strand, counting down.
GCTGCATGGGCATGGCTCAGGTCTACGGCGCGAGCGACGACGCCGAGTCGATCGCGACCATTCACCGCGCGCTCGAGCTGGGGGTGAATTTTTTCGACACGGCCGAAGTGTACGGGCCGTACACGAATGAAACGCTGCTCGGCAAAGCGCTCAAGGGCAAGCGCCAGCAAGCGGTGGTCGCGACCAAGTTCGGTTTCGACCTGACTTCGAAGGATCGTCTCGGCGCGGTCAACAGCCGTCCGGAGAATGTGTTCAAGGTCGCGGATGAAAGTCTGCAACGCCTCGACACCGACTACATCGATTTGTTTTATCAGCACCGCGTCGATCCGGCCGTGCCGATCGAAGACACGGTCGGCGCGATGGCGGAGTTGGTGAAGCAGGGCAAGGTGCGTTACCTCGGCTTGTCCGAAGCCGGCGCAGCGAATATCCGGCGCGCGCACGCGGTGCATCCGATCTCGGCGTTGCAGAGCGAATATTCGCTGTGGGAACGGAACCTCGAGCCCGAGATCATTCCGTTGCTCCGCGAGCTCGGCATCGGATTGGTGCCGTACTGTCCGTTGGGGCGCGGGTTTCTCACAGGGACGGCGCCGCGTCTGGAGACGACGATCGAAGGCGATTTCCGTCGTCGCGATCCGCGCTTTCAGGGCGAGAACTACGATCGCAATCTGCAGCTCGTCGAAGAAGTGAAGGCGGCGGCCAAGAAGAAGGGCGTGACTGCCGCACAGGTGGCGCTCGCCTGGGTGCTGCAGAAGGGCGACGACATCGTTCCCATCCCGGGCACGAAGCGTCGCAAGTATCTCGAAGAGAACGTCGCCTCCACGTCGGTCACGCTAACGGCGCAGGAGATACAGCAGCTCGACGCCATCGGTGGGGAACAAGTGTCCGGCTCGCGCTACAACGAGGCCTTCATGAAGCTGGTCGATCGCTGATCAGGCGCGATCGAACGGGAATGCGAGCACGGCGTCGATATGCTTGGCGCCGGTCGCGCACATCACGAGGCGGTCGAAGCCCAGGGCGACGCCGGAACACTCCGGCAGTCCATGGTCGAGCGCCGCGAGGAATCGTTCGTCGATCGGCATCGGCGGCAGGCCGCGTTTAACGCGCTCGGCGAGATCGCGTTCGAACCGCGTGCGCTGCTCGGCGGCATTCGCCAGCTCGTGAAAGCCATTGCACAGCTCGAGCCCGTCCATATAAGCCTCGAAGCGCGAGGCGACCGGTCCACGAATTTGCGCGAGGGCCGCTTGCGAGGCCGGATAGTCGTAAATGAAGGTCAAACGATCGTGCCCCAGCTGCGGCCCGACCAGGATGCCCATGATGAGGTCCAGGCACGCGTCGCGATCGCTCTTCACGTCGCGCGGCACTTCGATTTCGGCGCTTTCCAGTCGTGCGATCAGCACCGCCAGCGGATCGTCGAACGGATCGATGCCGGCATGCAGTTGCACCGCTTCCCGATAGGTGAGTCGTTCGGAGCGATCGAACGCGCGTGACGGCGGCAGCATCGCGCCGATCAAGCGCTCGACATCCGACATCAACGCGTGATGATCCATGCCGAGTCGATACCACTCGATCATGGTGAACTCGGGATTGTGCGAGCGGCCGCTCTCGCCGTCGCGGTAAACCTTGCAGATCTGCCAGATGTCGCCGCAGCCCGCGGCGAGCAGGCGTTTCATCGCGTACTCGGGCGAGGTTTGCAGGAAGGTCTGGCGGCCGAGGGCGGTCGCGGCGACGCTGGCCAGATGCACATCGGTGACAGCGGCTGAGCTGAGCGTCGGCGTGTCCACTTCAAGCGCACGAGTGGCCGTGAAATATTCGCGCGCGGCTCGCAGCATGGACGCGCGAATCTCGAGCGTCGCAATGGGGGCGGTCGGACGCCAATGCTTGTTCATTGCACGACCCGAGCGATGGGGCGGCCGAGTTGCACCGTCGTGTTCGGATGCAGCGACGAATCCCAGTGGATCCGGCCACGCTCGAACAACAGCACGACGGTTGAGCCCATGTTGAAGCGGCCGAGCTCCTCGCCCTTGTCGAACTCTCGGCCCACGCCTTTGGCGATGATCTCCGGACGCTTGTTACGTCGCGGCGGCGGATTCACTTCCCCACAGTGCACGGTCTCGATGCTGCCGACGTGCAGCGCGCCGACCAGAATGACCGCGACTCGCCCGACCGGCGTCGTGAACTCACAAATCAAACGTTCGTTGCGAGCGAACACGCGGGGCACGGCACGCGCGGTGGAGGCATTCACGCTGAACAATTCGCCCGGCACATAGATGTTCTTGAACGCCTGGCCGGCGTACGGCATGTGAATGCGGTGATAGTTGTACGGCGCGAGATAAATGCACGCGAAGCTGCCGTTGCGATAAGTGGTGATGGATTCCTCATCGCCCGCCAGCAGCTCCTGCAGCGTGTAATGCTGGCCCTTGGCCTGCAGGATCGATTCGTTCAACAGCTCGCCGACCTGACTCACCGTGCCGTCGACCGGGCTGACGATGAATTCCTGCTCGATGGCGATCGGACGGGCGCCGGGCTTGAGCGCGCGCGTGAAGAAATCGTTGAACGTGCGATACGCAAATGGATCCGGCTGCGCCGCCTCGGCCATGTTGATATCGAACAGGTTCAGGAAGATGCGCAGGAACGTGTTCTTGACGAACGTCGATTGGCTGCGCGTGATCGCATAGATCGCGCGCGACATCAGATGTTTGGGCAGCAGGTACTGAAGCGCGGCGAACAGCCGGTCGCCAGTACTGACGGCAGGGACTTCTGTCATGAGACTGGCTGGGCGGCGACGATGCTGCGGTAGTCTTCGGCGATGATGGGCACTTCGTGCGGCGTCGAGGACAAGGCCCGGAGTGCGCCGTTCGGATCGACCACGAAAATCGCGGCGGAATGATCGACGGTGTAGTTGCCGCCGGGCTGTTCGGAGATCGCCACCGGCACGCCCATCTTCAGCGCGAATTCTTCAACAGCCGCCTGATCGCCGGCGGTGATGCCGGTGAATGTCGGGCTGAACGATTTCACGTACTGCGCCAGCCGTTCGGGCGTGTCGCGCCTGGCATCGACCGACACCAGCACGATGTGCGGGCGCTGTTCGGCCGGCATATCGGTGAGCTTCTTTTCGACCTGCGCCAGCAGCGCGAGCGTCGTCGGGCAGATGTCCGGGCAGTAGGTGAAGCCAAAAAACAAAATGCTCCAGTGGCCGCGCAGCTGCTCCGGCCCGAACGGCTGGCCGTCCTGATCGACGAACGCCATCGGCGGCAACGGCCGCGCGGGGTCGATCAATGTGGCCTTGGCCAGGGTCGGTCCGCCGGAGCGATCCAGCAGCGCACGCGACAACAGCATGCCTGCCGCTATCGCTACAATAGCGACCAACGCCGCGAGTCCTATCGATTTTGCTCGACTCATTTGTCTCCTCGTGGCGCGAAGTATCGCATGCCCGCCAAGAAATCCGCCTCCAGGAAGTCCACCCCGAAACTGCGCGCCGTCCCCGGGCGAGCGAAATCGTCGTCGCCGGTCGCCGGCGCGCCCGAGCCTGCAACAGTTGCACAGCTGATCAGCTTCGCCGCCGAGCGCTTCGCGCATGCGGAGCTGTGGTTCGGACACGGCACCGACAATGCCGTCGATGAGGCGGCCGAGTTGGTATTTTTCGCCGCCGGACTACGGCATGACGAAGCCGAAGAAGTGTACGGCCAGCCGCTCAAGGCTGCGCAGCGGACCAAGGCGTTGGGGCTCATCGAGCGGCGCATTCGAGAACGCGTGCCCGCCGCTTATCTCACGCATCGCATGTGGTTCGCGGGCCATGAGTTCTACGTCGACGATCGTGTGCTGGTGCCGCGCTCGCCGATCGCCGAGCTGATCCAAGCGCGCTTTCGTCCCTGGATCGATCCCGGCAAGGTCCGCCGGATTCTGGACATCGGCACGGGCTCGGGCTGTATCGCCATCGCGAGCGCGCTGGAATTTCCCAAGGCCAAGGTCGATGCGGCGGATCTGTCGCCCGATGCGCTCGCGGTCACGCGCAAGAACATCGAGCGTCATGCCGTTCAGGAGCGGGTGCGGGCGGTGAAGTCGGACGTGTTCGACGCCTTGCAGGACGAGCGCTACGACGTGATCGTTTCCAATCCGCCGTATGTGGGCGATGAAGAGCTGGCGGGCTTGCCCGAGGAATATCGCCGCGAGCCGGCGATGGGCTTGCACGGCGGGCGCGATGGGCTCGACATCGTGCACCGGATCATCGATCAGGCCGCCGCGCATCTGCAGCCGCACGGAATATTGATCGTCGAGGTGGGCAATACCGAGGACGTGCTGGTCGATGCGCGGCCCAGGATGCCGTTCACCTGGCTCGAATTCGAGCGCGGCGGCGGCGGGGTGTTCCTGCTTACCAGAGAACAGCTGGTCGCAAAGTCATAAGAAATTCGGCAAAGCACGGCCAACCCACAGCGCTGCGCCGGCCGCACTGTGGGTAGAATCCGCTCCGACCATTATCAGCGGCGCTGCTATTTCCAATGTCCGGTAACACCCTAGGCAAGCTCTTTACGATCACGACCTTCGGCGAAAGCCACGGGCCCGCGCTCGGTTGCATCGTCGACGGCTGCCCGCCGGGGCTGGAATTGTCGGAAGCCGACATTCAGCCGGAGTTGGAGCGACGCCGCACCGGCACATCGCGGCATACCAGCCAGCGCAAGGAGCCGGATCAGGTGAAGATCCTGTCCGGCGTGTTCGAAGGGCGCACCACCGGCACGCCGATCGGGCTGCTGATCGAGAACACCGATCAGCGCTCGCGCGACTACGAGAAGATCAAAGATCGGTTCCGTCCCGGGCACGCGGACTACACCTATCAGCAGAAATACGGTTTTCGTGACTATCGCGGCGGCGGACGCTCCTCGGCCCGCGAGACGGTGATGCGCGTCGCCGCCGGCGCGATTGCTCGCAAATATCTGCGCGAGCGCCTCGGTGTGAGCATTCAGGGATACCTCGCGCAGCTCGGCCCGCTGGTGCTCGAGCCGAAGTCACTGAGCACCGTGTACGACAACCCGTTCTTCAGTCCCGATCCGTCGCGTCTGGAAGAGCTCGAAAACTACATGGTCAACCTGCGCCGCGAAGGCGATTCCGTCGGCGCGCGCGTCAATGTGATTGCGAGCGGTGTGCCGGCCGGGCTCGGCGAGCCGGTATTCGACCGGCTGGATGCCGAGATCGCCTTCGCCATGATGAGCATCAATGCCGTGAAGGGCGTGGAGATCGGCGCCGGCTTCGCGAGCGTCAGCCAGAAGGGCAGCGAGCATCGCGACGAGATCACACCGCAGGGGTTTCTCTCCAACAATGCCGGCGGCGTGTTGGGCGGCATCTCCTCGGGCCAGGATATCCTGGTGAGCATCGCGCTCAAGCCCACATCCAGCATCATCGTGCCGGGGCGCTCGATCGATGTGGACGGCAACCCGGTCGAGGTGGTCACGACCGGTCGCCATGACCCGTGTGTGGGACTGCGTGCCACGCCGATCGCCGAGGCCATGCTGGCGCTGGTGCTGATGGATCATTACCTGAGGCACCGTGGCCAGAATGCCGACGTAGTTATCGATTAAGAGGCCAAATTCGCGCTCGGGACGCTGCGTCCCGGCGGCGATTGAGGTAGTGTGCGCGGCCGATTTTAAACATTACGTAATTCAGGCCGAGCGGCATGGTGCCGTTCAGCCGGTGCAGTGGTCCTCAACTGAGTCCTGGAGTCATGAGCAAGCGTTGGAATGTGGCGGTTTTGGGTGCGACTGGTCTGGTCGGCGGCAACATGCTGTCGATTCTGGAGCAGCGCAATTTTCCCGTGGGCGAGCTGTATCCCCTGGCGAGCGCCAAATCCGTCGGCAAAACCATTCGCTTCAAAGGCAAGGACATTCCAGTGCTGGATGTCGAAACATTCGACTTCAGCAAGGCGCAGGTCGGCCTGTTCTCGGCCGGCGCCAGTGTTTCCAAGGTGCATGCCGTGCGCGCCGGCCAGGCCGGCTGCGTCGTGGTCGATAACACCTCGCAGTTCCGCTATCAGGAAGACATCCCGCTGGTGGTCACCGAGGTGAACCCGCACGCGATCGCGGGCTACAAGAAGCACAACATCATCGCCAACCCGAACTGCTCGACCATGCAGATGCTGGTGGCGCTGAAGCCGTTGCACGATGCCGCCGGCATCGAGCGCATCAACGTGGCCACTTATCAGTCGGTCTCGGGCGGCGGCCAGAAGGCCATCGACGAGCTGCAGGGCCAGACCGAGACGCTGCTCAAGGGCGGCGCGGTGACCCCGAAGGTGATCGCCAAGCAGATCGCGTTCAACTGCGTGCCGCAGATCGACGTGTTCCTGGACAACGGCTACACCAAGGAAGAAATGAAGATGTTCTGGGAAACCCAGAAGATCTTCGAGGACAAGAACATCAAGGTGAATGCCACGGCGGTCCGGGTCGGCGTGTTCGTCGGCCATTCCGAGGCGGTCGCGATCGAGACCCGGCGGAAGCTGACCGAAGGCGAAGCCAGGGAATTGCTGAGCAAGGCTCCTGGGGTGGTGCTGATGGACGAGCGCAAGCCGGGCGGGTATCCAACCCCCGTCACCGAGGCCGCCGGGACCGATCCGGTGTTCGTGGGACGCATCCGGGAGGACATCAGTCACGACCGGGGTCTAAATCTGTGGATTGTGTCCGATAACGTTCGCAAGGGAGCAGCGTTAAATAGCGTCCAAATCGCCGAGATTTTGGTGAAAGAGTATTTGTAAGCTATAGTTGCACGCCTAAGGTCAAGAAGCACATGAGCTTTTCATGGTCTTCGAGGCGCGGCGTGCTAGTCATCTGTAGCAAGGGCGCTTGCCATAAGGTCGTTGCATAACGCCTTGGGGCAAGCTCCCGAAAATAGCTAAAGGATGCTTCGGGACACGTACCGGGAGTGCTGATGAGAAGACACCTGCCGCGCCTGCTGCTGACGGGCGCCCTGCTGTCCCCTGTGACGCTGTATGCGCTGGGTCTGGGGGAGATCCGCCTCAATTCCGCCCTGAATCAGCCTTTCGATGCGGAAATCGAGCTGCTGTCTCCGACCGCGGAGGAATTGGGCAGCCTGAAGGTCACGCTCGCCAGCAACGACGTGTTCTCCCGCTATGGCATCGATCGCCCCGCATACCTGAGCAACTTCGACTTCGCCGTCAGCCGCAACCGCGACGGCAAGGCGACCATCAAGGTCAGCTCGAATCGCTCGGTCACCGAGCCGTATGTGACATTGCTGGTCGAGGCGAGCTGGGCCCGCGGTCGTCTGGTCCGCGAGTACACCGTGCTGCTCGATCCGCCGGTGTTCATGCCGTCGCAGAACCAAGCGCCTGCTCCGGTCACCACACCGCAGTCGGCGACGACGGCGGAAGGTCGCATCGAGCGTGCGCCGACGCCCGCACCCGAACAGACTCCTGCTCCGACGCCGCGCGCCACGACGCCGGCTCCCGAGCGCACGCCTGAGCCGACGGCTCAGCGCACCGAAGAACCGTCGGGCGATCAGCAGATCATTGCTTCGCCGGGCAGCGAATACACCGTTCAGCGCAACGACACGCTGTCGAAGATCGCGTCCGCCGCGAACCCCGGCAACCGTCGCGTCAACAACCGCACGATGATCGCGTTGTTCCGCGCGAACCCGCAGGCGTTCAGCGGCAACAACATCAATCGTCTGCGCGCCGGCAGCGTGCTGCGCATTCCTGAATTGGCCGAGATCGAAGCGATCTCGACCGACGAGGCCTCCGCCGAAGTGGCGCGGCAGACGGCGGAGTGGAGTGGCGGCGTTGTCGCCGACACCACGCCGGAAGCCGATCGCCTGCGTCTGGTGACGCCGCAAGAAACTCCCACGCCGCCGACGCCGGCGCCTACGCCGCAGACGCAGGCTCAACAGCAGCCGTCGCAGTCGACCGCTCCGGGCGCGCCAGCCACGTCGGATCGTCGTCTCGCAGTCGAGAATCCTGGCTTGGCCCAGGCCCAGCGCAACGTCGAGCCGACGCCTGCCGAGCAGCCGCCGGTCGAACAGACGCCGCCCACGGAAGCTCAAGCACCGACGCCCGCCGAAGAGCCGGCCCAGGCTGCTGAAGAGCCGACGCCTGCCGCGGAACCCGTTGCGAAAGCGCCGCGAGCCAAGGCGCCGCCGGCCGCTCCCGAGCCGACGCTGGCCGAACGTATCCGCGAATACTCGTGGGCACTGATCGCGCTCGGCATGGCCGTCATCCTGGGCGTCCTGTTCTTCATGCGCCGTCGTCGCGAGGCCGACGAGGAATCGCTCGACTCGTTGGATTCGCCGCTGGCCTTCGAGCCGCCGTCGGAACGACCGGCCCGCGCGCTTGCGCCGTCGAACAAAGGTGGACGCGCCGATGCGTTCCTCGTGGAAGGCGAGGACGACGCAGGCCTGGTGAAGACCAACCTCGACGAGGACCTGGATTTCGATGCGCCTGCTCCGACCACGCGTCGCGAGCCGGCTCGTGGCTTCGAACCTGCGGCTGCCGCGGCTCCGGCCGCTGCCCGTGCGGTCGAAGACACGCTGAGCAGCGAGTCCGCGGTCCGCTTCGATCAGCAGGACGCGCTCGCCGAAGCCGACTTCCACATGGCGTACGGCCTCTACGATCAGGCCGCCGATCTGGTGAAGATCGCCATCGACCGCGAGCCGACGCGCCGCGACCTGAAGTTGAAGCTGCTCGAGATCTACTTCGTCTGGGGCAACAAGGATCTGTTCCTCGACACCGCGCGCGATCTGTACGAGTCGCGTGCCGCAGCCGCGCCGGGCGAGTGGGACAAGGTCGCGATCATGGGCAAGCAGATCGCCGCCGAGAACGAGATGTTCCAGGGCGAGGGCAGCCCGGTCGATCTGGTCGACGTGAACCTCGAAGGCGGCGAGAACCGCGTCGACGTCGATCTGTTCGCCGAGCCGAATGGCGAAGAGCGCCAGGGCCTGGATCTGGAATTCGCGAGCGGCGAGCGCCGTGGCCCGAACGACGCCACGCAGGTCGCCAGCGAGCTGGACTTCCTGCTCGACGAGCCGAACGACGACGACACGCAGGAACAGCGCACGCGTGAAATCGACGCGCTGTCCCGCACGCAGGAAACGCCGACCATCGAATCGCCGATGATCGATCGCACGGCGCAGACGGTGCGCGAGAAGATCGACCATGCGCTGGCCAGCAAGGGCGCCAGCACCGGCGACACCGCGGAGCTGTCGATCGACGACCTCGGCCTGGACGCCGATTCGCTCGACCAGGGCCGCGCGCTGGAAGACACGCACTCGCTCGACAAGGACACGATCGAAGATGTGCGTCCGTTGCGCGACGACGAGATGACGCAGCTGGCGCCGTCGCTGAGCAGCTTCGATCGCACCATGGAAGCGCCGCGCGTCGCGGAGCGCTTCGATGGCGACATCGAGAGCACCGGCACGATTTATATCGATCAAGTGGACCTGAGCGGCGCCGCCGGCGACACGGCCGAGCATCCGCGTCCGGATGTGGACTCGACGGCGTCGATGAAGAAGCCGCTGGCGATGACCGACATCGACCTGGATCTGGAAGATCTGAGCGATGCGCGTCCGAGCTCGGACACCGTGCGCCATGTGCGCAAGGACGAGGATATTTTCTCGGGCGATGTGTTCGGCAGCGACGAGCGCACGCAGGAAGTGCCGCGCGGCGGCCTCGATCTCGACGTGGGCGAGCCGCTCGGCGGCGAAGATCGCGAGCCCACGCAGCGTCAGTCCCTGGTCACGGAAATGGAGCTGTCCGAGCTCGAGCCGGTGACCATGAGCGAAGTCGGCACCAAGCTCGACCTGGCCCGCGCCTACATGGACATGGGCGACCCGGACGGCGCCCGCAGCATCCTCGACGAGGTGCTCTCGGAAGGTAATCCGAGCCAGAAGCAGGAAGCTCAGCGGCTGATGGACTCGATCCGCTAACTCGACCGTACAACGCCGGCCCCCACTCGTGGGGCTGGCGAATTTCGCTATCCTTCGCGCTCCTGGCCGCCTTCTCGCGGCCGATACGACTTGCCTGAATGCCCCGAATCGCCCTTGGCATCGAATACGACGGTAGCAGCTTCGCCGGCTGGCAATCGCAGGTGGACGCCTGCGGCGTCCAGTCCGTGGTCGAGAAGGGCCTGTCGGTGGTCGCCAATCATCCGGTAGAGGTCGTGGCTGCTGGCCGCACGGACGCCGGCGTGCACGCGGCCATGCAAGTCGTTCACTTCGACACCACGGCAGATCGCACCGAGCGGGCCTGGATGCTGGGAGCGGTGTCGAATATGCCGAAGGAAGTCAGTGTCCTCTGGGCGCGCGAAGTCCCGGAAGGATTCCACGCCCGATACTCAGCGCTCGCGCGCCGCTATCGATACGTGATTCTGAACCGTGTGCCGCGGCCGGCGCTGAACGCCCAGCGCGCGGCCTGGGTCCGCGAATACTTGGACGACAAGCGCATGAACGAAGCCGCCCAGCATCTGGTCGGCGAGCACGACTTCTCGTCGTTTCGCGCCGCGCAGTGCCAAGCGCGGACGCCGATGCGGCACCTCCATGAAATCTCAGTGACACGGCATGGCGAACTGGTCGTTCTGACCGTCTGCGCGAACGCGTTCCTGCATCACATGGTGCGGAACATCGCCGGCGTGCTGATCGCGATCGGCACCGGCGAGCGGCCGGCGGACTGGACCGCGCAGGTTCTGGGGTACAAGGATCGGAAGCTGGGCGGCGTGACTGCCGTGCCAAACGGGCTGTACCTGGCGGGCATCCGCTATGCCCCGGCCTTGAAACTGCCCAGTGAGCCGGAATTCAGTGTTTTGGCTCCTACGGAAGCTGGGAGCAGTCGAGTTCCCTGATCCCGGCAGGTTACCGCTGCAGCTGGATGCTCCGATAAACGAAGTTGCCGACTTTGACGGTTGGCAGTTGATCGGCGAGTTCTCCGGCAACTTGCCCGCAGGTTCGGGACCAAGTATAGATGCACCCCTCCAAATTCAGGCTGTCACCATGACCTGGTTCGAAAAGATCATGCCTTCGCGGATCAAGACCGAGCGCCGCACGCGCTCCGTCCCCGAAGGCCTGTGGATGAAGTGCTCCGCCTGCGACGCGGTCCTGTACCGCGCCGAGCTGGAGCGCAATCTCCACGTTTGTCCGAAGTGCGGTCATCACATGCGCATTGGCGCGCGCGACCGCCTGGAAGCGTTCCTCGATCCGGAAGGGCAGGTGGAGCTGGCCGACAACATCGAGCCGGAAGATCCGCTCAAATTCCGCGACACCAAGAAGTACCGCGACCGCGTGCAGGCCGCGCAGAAGACCACACAGGAAAAGGACGCGCTGATCGTCATGACCGGCACGTTGATGGGCGAGCCGGTGGTGGCGTGCGCGTTCGAGTTCTCGTTCCTCGGCGGCTCGATGGGCTCCGTCGTCGGCGAGCGTTTCGTGCGCGCGGCCGAGCATTGTCTCGAGCATCGCAAGCCGCTCATTTGTTTCTCGGCCAGCGGTGGCGCGCGCATGCAGGAAGCGCTGTTGTCGCTGCTGCAGATGGCGAAGACCAGCTCCGCGCTGGCTCGCATGGCGAAGGAACGGCTGCCGTATATCTCCGTGCTGACGGATCCGACGACCGGCGGCGTATCCGCCAGTCTCGCGATGCTCGGCGACGTGAACATCGGCGAGCCCAAGGCGCTGATCGGTTTCGCCGGCGCGCGCGTCATTCAGCAAACCGTGCGCGAGACGCTGCCGGAAGGGTTCCAGCGCAGCGAGTTCCTGCTCGAGCACGGCGCGCTGGACATGATCGTCGACCGTCGCGACATGCGTGAGCGCATCGCCGGTCTGCTGACCATCTTCCTGCACAAGCCCGCGCCGCAGCCCAAGGTCGCTGCCTGAGCAACGTTTGATTCCGATCGGCGGCGTCAGCGGACGCCGCCGATATTTTCCGTTGGCACGGTGACAGTTTCGCAATGAGATCCCTGGCCGATTGGCTGCGCTGGCAGGAAACGCTGCATCCGAGCGCTATCGACCTCGGCCTGGACCGCATGCGTCGCACGCTGCAGCGGTTGCAGTGGCGGCAACCGTCGTGTCCCGTCATCACGGTCGCGGGCACGAACGGCAAAGGCTCCACGGTCGCGCTCACCTCGCAGATTCTTCGAGCCGCCGGCTATCGCGTCGGCACGTTCACCTCGCCGCATCTGATCCGCTACAACGAGCGCATCGTCATCGACGGGCGCGAAGCGTCCGACGAGTCGCTGGTCGCGGCATTCGAGCGCATCGACGCGGCGCGCGGCACGGACACACTTACGTTCTTCGAGTTCAACACCCTCGCCGCACTGCTGGTGTTCGACGCTGCGGGCGTCGATGCCATGGTGCTCGAAGTGGGCCTCGGCGGTCGTCTCGACAGCGTCAACGCGGTCGACGCCGATGTGGCCATCGTCACCTCGATTGCGCTCGATCATTGCGACTGGCTGGGCTCGGATGTGGACAGCATCGGTCGCGAGAAGGCGGGAATTTTTCGCGCGGGAAAGCCCGCGATCTTCGGCTCGCGCGACATGCCGGCTTCCATCGAGGCGGTCGCGCGCGATCTGGGCACACCGTTGTATCGCCTCGGTCAGGAGTTCAACTGGCGGCATGACGGCGAAGGGTGGTTCTGGCGCGGCCGGCATTCGAGTTACAGCAGGCTCCCGCGGCCGGCGCTTCACGGCGAGCTCCAGTTCGACAACGCGTCCGCCGTGTTGTGCGCATTGGAATGCTTGTCGTCGCGGTTGCCGATCACGCGCGAAGCGATCGAGGCCGGTCTCCAGAAGGTGACACTGCCCGGACGCTTTCAGGTGGTGCGCAAGAGCGAGCCGGCAGCGGTCGAGTGGATTCTCGATGTCGCACACAATCCCGCGGCGGCACAGGCGCTCGCCGGGCAACTCGCATCGCGTCCTACCAGCGGGCGAACCATCGCCGTGTGCGGCATCCTGGGCGACAAAGACATCGAAGGTATCGCGACCACGCTGCGCGATTCGTTCGACGCGTGGGTCATCGTCGGATTGCCGAGCGCTCGATCCGTGCCGGTGGATGGGTTGGCGTTGCGACTTGCCAATACGGGCGCGCGGATTGCGAAGACTGCCGCGACTGTCGCGGAAGGCTGCGAAGTTGCGCAGACGCTGGCGAACGCCGGCGACCGCATCGTCGTGTTCGGCTCGTTTCTGACCGTCGGCCCCGCGCTCGAATGGTTGCAAGCGCGAAGTTGAGTTTCAGACGTTAAGTCCCGTGTCGTTCGCACGCCGCGCCTTTTATACTTCGCGCCGTGGAACGCCCTGTTAAAGAACGCTTGATCGGCGCGGCTGTGTTGATGGCCGCGGCCATCATCCTGATTCCGGAGATGCTCTCGGGACCCGGCCACGACTCCGCCGGGCAACCGGCGCAGACGGCGTCGAACGGTGAGGGTAGCGGCGAGGCCGCGATCAAGACCTACACCATCGATCTGAACAAGGCCCCCGGCTCGCAGCCGCCGACACCGGTCGAGCAAACGGACAACCGCGCGCCACCCCCGGAAGAAACACCGCCGCCGGAAACGCCCGCGCAACTGCCTGCGGAGCCAGCAGCCGTGGCTCAGGCTTCCCCTGAATCGCCTGCGCAGGTAACACCTGCACCGGTCGAAACGCCGAAACCGGCGCCGCGCGAGACGCCGCCGCCGAAACCTGAGCCAAAACCTGAATCGCCAAAACCCGAGCCGCGCGCCGTTGCTTCTGCGCCGTCCGCCCCCAGGTCGGCGGTTCCCACGGGCAAAGGCTGGGCGGTCCAATTGGCAAGTTATGCCAGCGAGGCGACGGCGGAACGAGTCATGAACGAATGGCGCGGCAAGGGCCAAAGCGCATTCGTCATGCCGGTTACTACGGGCGGGAAGACGCTTTACCGAGTCCGTATCGGCCCCACCAAGGATCGCGCCAGCGCCGAAGCGGTGTTGAAGGTGGTCAAAGCTTCCATACCGAGCGCCGCCGTGGTGGCGCATCCGTGAGGATTTTTCCTCGCCCGAGTGTGCTCAGTCCGTTGTTTCCAAACTGCGCCGCGCTGATAGAATCCGCGCGCCCCAGGTCGCGAGGCCGTAAATCGTTGTTGCGCTTATGAATGGTGCTGACTACCTGATTCTCGGCGTGCTGTTTCTTTCGATGTTGTTGGGGTTCATCCGCGGATTCGTCCGAGAAGCCATTGGCGTGATCGCCTGGCTGGGCGGTCTGTGGCTCGCCTGGCGTTATGCTCCTGTGGTGGAGCCGCTGCTGGCCGGCAGAGTCGGCGATCCACCGGTAAGCACTTGGGCTGCGCGCACGCTGATCGTGCTCGCGGTATTGATCGTTGGCTGGATCGTGGCGGGTCTGCTCGGTTACCTGCTGCGGCATTCGGGCCTCAGCATCATGGTGGACCGCCTGCTCGGGCTGGTCACCGGCTTCGTGCGCGGCGCGGTGGTCGTCGCGGTGTTCGTGTTGTTGGGACAGTTCGTGCAGCTCACCAGCACCAGCTGGTGGAAAGGCTCGGTGCTGATCCCATACGCATCGGAAGCGGCGGGTTGGCTGCAGTCGTTTGCGGAGACCGGCATGAGCGTGCTCGATAAGCAGGCTCAGAAGGGTTCCGCGTTGAGCAAAGCAGGAGTCTGAGCATGTGTGGCATCGTTGGCATCGTCGGACACAGTCCGGTCAATCAACAGATCTACGACGCGCTCACGGTCTTGCAGCACCGTGGTCAGGATGCCGCGGGCATCATGACGTACCACGACGGCGAGCTGTTCATGCGCAAGAAGACCGGCCTGGTGCGCGATGTCTTCCAGGAACAGCACATGCTGAAACTGAAAGGCAATGTCGGCATCGGCCACGTACGCTATCCCACCGCGGGCTGCGACAGCGCCTCCGAAGCGCAACCGTTCTTCGTCAATTCTCCCTACGGCATCTGCCTCGGCCACAACGGCAATCTCACCAACACGGCGGAGCTCGCCGAAGTCCTGACGCGTGAAGATCTGCGTCACCTGAACACCACCTCGGATTCCGAAGTCCTGCTCAATGTGCTCGCGAGCGAGTTGTCGCGCGTGCGCACGCCGCGTGCTTCGGCCGCCGAGATCTTCTCCGCTCTCAGCGCTGTTTATCGTCGCGTGCGTGGCGGCTTCGCTGTGGTGACGATGATCGTCGGCCACGGCCTGCTCGGCTTCCGCGATCCGCACGGCATTCGTCCGCTGGTGCTCGGTAAGCGAGAGTCCGCGCAGGGCCCGGAGTACATGCTGGCGTCCGAGAGCGTGGCGCTCGATATGCTCGGCTTCACGCTGGAGCGCGATGTGAATCCGGGCGAGGCGGTGTTCATCGACGAGCATGGCCGCTTGTACTCGCAGCAGTGCGCGCCGGCGGCGAAACATACGCCGTGCATTTTCGAATACGTTTATTTCGCGCGGCCCGATTCGAAGATGGACAACATCTCCGTGCACAAGGCGCGGCTGCGCATGGGCGATCTGCTCGCGGAGAAGATCAAGCGCGTCTGGCCGGATCACGACATCGATGTGGTCATTCCGATTCCGGACACGAGCCGCACGGCGGCCGTGCAGGTCGCGCAGCTGCTGGGCGTGAAGTATCGCGAAGGCTTCGTGAAGAACCGCTACATCGGCCGCACGTTCATCATGCCGGGGCAGGAGCAGCGTAAGAAGTCGGTGCGCTCCAAGTTGAACGTCATCGACCTCGAGTTCCGCGGTAAGAACGTGCTGCTGATCGACGATTCCATCGTGCGTGGCACGACCTCCGCGCAGATCATCGATCTGGCGCGGGAAGCCGGTGCTCGCCGCGTTTATTTCGCATCGGCCGCGCCGCCGGTGCGTCACGCCAACGTGTACGGCATCGACATGCCGACGGCCTCCGAGCTGGTCGCCAGCAACAAGACCGAAGAGGAAGTTGCCAAATCCATCGGCGCCGACAAGCTGATCTATCAGGATCTCGACGACCTGGTGCGCGCGTGCTTGCACCACGATTCTCACATCGAGCAGTTCGATACTTCGTGCTTCTCGGGCGAGTACGTCACGGGAGATATCACGCCGGCGTACTTGCAGCGCCTGGAAGACGAGCGCTCGGATCAGGCCAAGGCGAAGCGTCGTGCGTCGCCTTCGCTGAAAGCGATCCGCGCAGTGTGATCGAGTGGCCGGCACCGTGAGCTGACAGCATGGCTCTGCCTGCCGGCCCAGCCTCCCGACCGCTCGCAGCGGCGTCCGCTACGCTGGCGCCGCGTCTGATGATCGTCACGGATCACACCGAGCTGGCGCGCGCGCTCGAGCACCACATTTCCATTGTCTGGCCGGATGCCGAGTGCCGCATTCACGCGCCGCTCATTTCCGGGCGTCTTCATTCTGGATTCACGGCTGTGGGCTTCGATGCCGTATTGCTCGATGGCCGCAGCGAGCGCGGGCGAGGCGAGGAGTGGCTGGAGAACTTCCTCTATCGTCCCGGCTTCCCGCCCGTGATCTATCTCGCGCCAGGCGACGATCCTGCGCTCGCCACGCGAGTTGTTGAACGGGGCGCTGTCGAATGCGTCGTGCGTGAGCGCATCGATCATCGACGCCTGGCGAATTCACTCCGCGATGCCGTCCAGCGCCGCCGGCAAGAGCTGGCGTTGTGGCGCACCAGCTCGCAGGCTCAGCAACTGTCGCGCTTCGGGCCGGTGAGCATCCTCGGCCATCGTTTCATTCGCGAGCTCGCCATCGGCGGCACGTCGATGGTTTATCTCGCCGAGAGCGAGCGTGCCGGCGATCTGGTCGTGTTGAAGGTGCTGCGCGATGCGCCGGAGACGGGCGATCAACACATGCAGTTTTCGCGCTTCCTGCAGGAATACGAGCTGATCTCGAAGATCCGGCATCCGAACGTGGTGCGCATTTACGATCTGGGCATTTCCGACGATCACGCCTATATCGCCATGGAATATTTCCCGCGCGGCGATTTGCGTGGGCGCATCGCGAAGGGCATCGAGCCGCGGCAGGCACTGCAGTATCTAACGCAGATGGCGGCTGCGCTGCAGGTGGTGCACCAGGTCGGTGTGCTGCATCGGGACCTGAAGCCAGGCAACATCATGGAGCGCGCCGACGGCTCACTCGCCCTCATCGACTTCGGGCTGGCCAAGCACACCGAGGTCAATGTCGAGATGACGGCCGCGGGCGAAATCTTCGGCACGCCGTACTACATGAGCCCGGAGCAGGGCCACGGCCAGTCGCTGGACGAGCGCAGCGACCTGTATAGTCTGGGCGTGATTTTCTACGAGATGCTGACGGGGAAGAAACCGTTCCTCGCGCCGACGCCCATGGGTGTGATCTATCTACACGGCAACGCGCCGCGGCCCGAGCTGAGCGGGGAGCTCAGTGTTTATCATCCGCTGCTGAACAAGCTGCTGGCTGTGGAGCCGGCCGCTCGGTTTGGGTCCGCGCGTGAGTTGGTCGGTGCGGCGACGAAGTTGGAAGCGGTGGCGGAATGAGTGCAGTCCCAATCCAACCCGCACACAGTGTGCTGCTCGCGTCCACACCGGCTCGCTGGTTCGAAGTCGCTTGTGAGCGCTGGCGCGAGCTGCTGGTCGATCACGCCAATTGTGAGAAGAAGGCTGCGTCTACGGCGCTGAGCTTGATCTTCTCGTATCCGGAAGACATGGCGCTGACAGACAAGTTGTCACGCCTCGCCCGCGAAGAACTGCGGCATTTCGAGCAGGTACAGAAGCTGATGCAGGAGCTGAACGTTCCGTTCGCTCGCATGCAGCCATCGCGTTACGCGGAAGGTTTGCGGTCGGCGATCAATCGTTCGGAGCCAGCGCGGCTATTGGATTTGTTGTTGTGTGGCGCGCTCATCGAAGCCCGCTCCTGCGAGCGCTTCGAAGGACTGGGTCCGCTGTTGTCCGAGCCGCTGCGTGGCTTCTACACGGGTCTCGCTGTTTCAGAGGCGAGACATCAAAGTTTGTATCTACGCCTCGCCGAACAGCGAGCAGGTGACATTGACTGGCGCGCTCGCCTGCAGCAGCTGGCCACTATCGAGGCTGAGCTCGCTACATCGCCGGACCCGCAGTTCCGCTTCCACTCGGGCCTGCCAGCGAGCTGAGTCAGCGCCCCAATCCCGCCAACTCGAACCCCTGCTCATTCCACCTGAGCACGCTCCCTTGCTCATACCAGTCCCCAAGCACGATGCGCTTGGCGACATGACCGCCGACGTCGACATCGTGAATCGCCGGCCGGTGCGTATGCCCATGCACGATCACATCCGCATGTTCCTGCTCGAACGTGCGACACACCGCCCCCTGATTCACATCCATGATCTGCGGCTGGGTCCGATCCATCGACTCGATGTGCTTCTTACTCCCCGCTCTCATCTTCGCCGCCAGCTTCTGCCTCTGCCCGAGCGACAAACATCGCAAGACAAACTGCACCAGCGGATTCCGAACGATCCGCCGCAGCCGCTGATAATCCGGGTCGTCGATACACAGCGTATCGCCATGCATGAGCAGCACGCGCTTGCCGTAAAGCTCGATCATCGTGCCATCCGGCAGCAGCTTCACGCCGGTTTCCCTGGCGAAGCGGCGTCCGATCAGGAAGTCACGGTTGCCGTGAATGAAATAGACCGGCACACCGCCGCCAGTCAGCGACTTCAGCGCGGCGATGACGCGTTGCTTGTCCGGGGCCGGGTCGTCGTCGCCGATCCAGGCTTCGAACAGATCGCCGAGGATGTAGAGCCCGGCCGCCTGCCGGGCCTCATGGTCGAGGAACTGGAGAAATTGCGCCGTGATGTCGGGCCGCTCGCCATCCAGGTGCAGATCGGAAATGAACAGCGTCGGCCGGCCCGCGCTCATTTCAACACTTCGACCCGCTTGATCATGATCGGCTGCAGCGGCGCGTCGCGGTCGAAGGGGCCGAGGCTGCCGGTCGCCACGGCGCCAATGTCATCGACCACGTTCATGCCCTCGACGACGTGCCCGAACACGGTGTAACCCCAGCGGCTGGGCTGCGGATCGAGCGCCGCGTTATCGGCCAGGTTCACATAGAACTGCGCCGTCCCGCTGTGAGGCTCGCCGGTGCGCGCGAGGCCCACCGTGCCGCGACGGTTCGACAGGCCATTGCCGGACTCGTTGGGCGTGCCGGGGCGGGTGGGCTTTTCGACATATTTGGCGTCGTAACCGCCGCCCTGCACGACGAAATTGCCGATCACGCGATGGAACACGGTATCGGTGTAATGCCCGGCTTTCACGTATTCGAGGAACGAAGCCACCGTCAGCGGCGAGCGCTGCGGATCCAGCTCGATGACGAAGTTGCCCAGGGTCGTCTCCACCCGGACGCGCGGCGCGGATTGAGCCGAAGCCAGCGACGAGAAACCGAACAGCAGGGCCGCCGACAGGGCGAGGAGGCGAGCAAATCCAGGAATGCGCATAGTGACCGCCGTAGGGATAAGGCCGGCGATCTTATCAAAACCCGGTCTTACAGCACTGACCGCGGCGGCCGTATAGAATGCGCGGCTACATGGACGCAAGTCCTTAAATGTCCTCGGATTCGATGGCTTCAGATTCACCAGATCCGCTTGTCACGCGCTTCGCCCCCAGTCCCTCGGGGTACCTGCATTTAGGCAATGCGCGCACCGCACTGCTGAGTTATCTCGCGGCCCGCAAGGCCGGCGGGCGCTTCATCCTGCGCGTCGAGGACACCGACGAGGCGCGCTCCAGCGAAGATTTCATGATGGCCCTGTTCGCCGACCTGAAGTGGTTGGGCCTGGATTGGGACGAGGGGCCGGACATCGGCGGCCCGCACGCGAGCTACCGGCAGCAGGAGCGCCGCGCTATTTATGATGAATATCTGTCGCGGCTGGACGCGGCGGGGCTCACATATCCCTGTTTCTGCACGCCCGCCGAGCTGAGCATTTCTCGCAAGCGCCAGCTCGCTGCCGGTCAGCCGCCGCGCTATGCGGGCACGTGCCGGAATCTCACGACCGAGGAGCGCGCCGAACGTTTGGTTCGAGGCTTGCCCGCGGCGCTGCGCTTCCGAGTGCCGGATGGGCAGGTGGTGTCGTTCGTGGATGTGGTCCACGGCGAGCAGCGTTTCAACACCAATGACATCGGCGACTTCATCATTCGTCGCACCGACGGCAGCACCGCGTTCTTTTTCTCGAATGCGGTGGACGATGCGTTGATGGGCGTCACGCTGGTCCTGCGTGGCGACGATCACATGACCAACACGCCGCGCCAGATCCTGATTCTGCAGGCGCTGAACCTGCGAATTCCTCAGTACGCGCATGTCGCCCTCTTGCTCGGCATGGATGGCGCGCCGCTGTCCAAGCGTCATGGCGACACCAGCTTGCGAGACCTGCGCGAGCACGGTTATTTGCCGGGCGCGCTGCGTAATCATCTGGTGCGACTCGGTCATTCCTGCGTGACCGATGGCTGGCTGGATGACGCCGCGCTGATCGCCGATTTCGACCTGAATCGCCTGGGCCGCGCCGCCGCCAAGTTCGACGAGGCCCAGCTGCGTCACTGGCAGAAAGAAACGGTCGCGCACCTGTCGACGGATGAATTCGTGAAATGGATCGCGGCCGAGCTGCCGCCAGGTCTGGATCCGCAGCAGCGGGCGCAGTTCGTCACCGTCGTGCGAGCGAACATCGAGCTGCCGTCGGACGCGCGAGCCTGGGCGAAAGTCATTTTCGGCAAGCTCGACGAATTCGAGCCCACGGCGCTCGCGGCGATTCGCGAGGCGGGCGAGGGCTTTTTCACCGAGGCGCTGCAGGTCGTCGGTCACCCGGGAACGGAATTCAAACAGGCCGTGAAGGCGCTGGGGCAGGCCGCCGGCAAGAAAGGCCCGGCGTTGTTCATGCCGCTGCGCGCCGCGCTGACGGGTTTCACCCACGGGCCGGAACTGGCGCCCATGCTGGCATTGCTGCCGTTCGCCGAGGTGCAGGCGCGTCTCGAGCATGCCCGCCGGCTCGCGGTCTGACAGAATCAGGCTATGCAGATATTCAACTCACTGACCGGTCGCAAGGACGAGTTCCACACTCACGAGCCGAACGTCGTTCGCATGTATGTGTGCGGCGATACGGTTTATGACTTCTGCCACATCGGCCATGCACGCTCCAAGGTCGCCTTCGACATCGTGCGGCGGTACCTCGAGTATCGCGGCTATGAGGTGAACTTCGTTCGTAACATCACGGACATCGACGACAAGATCATCAAGCGGGCGGCGGAGAACGGCGAGTCGATCCAGTCGCTGACGGATCGCTTCACCAAATATATGCACGAGGACTACGACCGCCTCGGCATCCTGCGGCCCACGCACGAGCCGAAGGCTACGGAGCACATCGCGGGCATCATCGCGATGACGCAGCAGCTCATCGACAAGGGGTATGCGTACGTCGCAAGCAATGGCGATGTGTTGTATTCGGTGTCGAAATTCGAGCCGTACGGCAAGTTGTCGGGTCGCGACCTCGAGGATATGCGAGCGGGTGCGCGAGTGGCGGTGGACGAGGCGAAGCACGATCCGGCGGATTTCGTTCTATGGAAGCGAGCCAAGCCGGGCGAACCGTTCTGGCCGTCGCCCTGGGGCGATGGCCGGCCGGGCTGGCACATCGAGTGCTCGGCCATGTCGCTCGATCTGCTGGGCTCGCACTTCGACATCCATGGCGGCGGCATGGATTTGAAGTTCCCGCACCATGAGAACGAGATCGCGCAGTCGTGCGCGGCGACCGGCGACACGTTTGCGACGTTCTGGATGCACAACGGCTTCGTGAATGTCGACGACGAGAAGATGTCGAAGTCGCTCAACAACTTCTTCCGCATCCGGGATGTGCTCGATTCGGGCAAGCTGCGCGATCCGGAAGTGCTGCGGTTCTTCCTCGTGTCGAGCCAGTATCGAGGGCCGATCAATTATTCGCTGGTGCAGATCGAGCAGGCGGATGCGGCGCTGGGGCGGCTCTATACCGCGCTCCGAGATGTGACGCCGGCGTCTGCGTTCGAGCCGAGCGAGGCGACGCGGCGATTCGAAGAGGCGATGGATGATGACTTCAACACGCCCGATGCGATCGCCGCGTTACAAACATTGGCGACGGAGATCAATCGAGCGAAGAGCGCGGGCGACGCCGCTCTCGCGAGCTCGCTGGCTGCTGAGTTGAAGAAGTTGGCTGGCGTGCTCGGGTTGCTGCAATTGGCGCCGGAAGCGTTTCTGCAGAAAGGCGTCGGTGCTTCGTCGCTCAGCGATGCCGACATTGAGAAGCTGATCGGTGATCGCAAGGCGGCTCGGGCCGGGCGGAACTTCAAAGAGGCGGACCGGATCAGGCAGCAATTGTCTGATGCTGGCATCGTCCTGGAAGACAAGCCGGACGGGACGACGACCTGGCGTCGTAATTGAGCCCCAGGGGCGTCGGTGGTCCGGACGCCGCCGCCCCGAAAAATACCGCTAAAAATAGCCCTTGAACCCTCTTTGGGCGCCCCTAAATAGCTCTCGCGCGGTCGCTGAGCTACTCGGGGCCGTGAAATGTTTTCCATTTCGCTCATTGAGGATATGGCTATGAGAACTGCATTCGATTTTTCCCCCCTGTTCCGTTCCACCGTCGGTTTCGACCGCATCTTCGATCTGCTCGATAACGCCCAGCGCGTGTCCACGATCGACAACTGGCCCCCGTATGACATCGTCAAGACGGGTGAGGACCAGTACCGCGTCACGCTCGCCGTGGCCGGGTTCGGTGAGAGCGAGTTGAATGTCACCCAGGAGCGCAACCTGCTGCTGGTGAGCGGCGAGAAGGCTGCGAATGAGGACACTCAGTATCTGCATCGTGGCATCGCGGGGCGTTCGTTCCAGCGTCGCTTCGAGCTTGCGGATCATGTCCGCGTCGCCGGCGCCAGCCTCGCCAACGGTTTGCTGACCATCGACCTGAAGCGTGAGATCCCCGAGGCGATGAAGCCGCGCCGGATCGACATCAAGGGCGACCTCAGCTTGCCGAAGGCCGAGACGGCGAAGATCGAGTCGGGCGTCAAAGCCGCCTGAACGAGCTTAGCTAGCGAGTAAAGCCGGAACGCCGGGGCGGCGATGCCGCCTCGGCGCTCTCCTTTTGTCTTCGGCCAGACAATCGTCGAACGCCGCGCTCATATACTGATAGCTCTTCACGATCGCCGCTCTCACGTTCGCGACGTCGCGCGCTTCCGGCCGGTGGCCGAGCAAGGTTGCGATGATCTCGAGCGCCTCCCACGGATGAGTGTCGTCGTAGTGCGCGTGAACGCGCAGCCATTTCATCGCCTGTTTGCGCACGTCATCCGGAAAGCCATTCTCGTACGCTGACGAGCCGCATACGAAGGCGGCCCATTCGCCCGTCGTGCCTTCGATCGCATAGTTCGTCGCCGCCATTGCAATCGCCAGCGGGTCGCGCTCGCAGGTGTGCCAGCACCAGTGGCTGAGCGCATCGGCCGAGTTCGACCGCCAGCCCGAGAGCAGGTTGTCGCGAGTCAGGCCGTGGCCTTGCGACCAGTCGATCCAGTACTCGACGTGGTTCTGCTCCACGCGAATGTTCCGGATCAGATATTTCCTCGCCATCGCATGCCCCGCGCCCAGGCCGTACTGCACCTTGAGCAGATTCATCGCCATGTACTGCGGAAATTGTTCGATGACCGGCCAGAAACTGGCGAGGAAACAGCGCATCGACGTCGCCGGCAACACGCCGGCATGCATCTGCTGAAAGATCTCGTGAGCGACCACGGTGTGTCGCGCGTCATCGCATTCGGAAACGATTTCCTGCAGCCATTGCGGGTAGCTGGTCAGCGCCAGCAACGGCCCGGTTCTCACAAACAAACTTTCCATGTCGACACGCTCCCTGATGTCATCGTCCATGACCGGAGCATGAGTGCCGCTCGACCACCCGTGCTTGCGGCGACAGCGCGCAGGCGCGTCGATAGAGCATGTTGCTCGTTGATTTGCCTTGCAGTTGCATCGCTAAAAGCAATGCACACTACAGCGGTGACAGAGTTGCGATGTTGTATGTGCGTGAATGCCGCACGACCGCCAGGCGGTGCGGAACTTGCTGAAAACACGCACGTTCCTGAACTATGTCAGCCACTCCCACGCATCAATCGCTCTGGATGAATGTCCGGCTGCCGGAATTTTCGGCGCTACAACGGGACATCGACGTCGACGTGTTGATCGTCGGGGCAGGCGTCACGGGCATCACGACGGCCTATCTCATGGGCCAGGAAGGCGTCCGCGTCGCGTTGATCGAGCGCGAAAAGGTTGCCAGTGCGGACTCGGCGCGCACGACGGCACATCTCACCTACGTAACTGACGAACGTCTGCATCACCTGGTAAGTAAATTTGGGGTGCAGGCGGCGCGTAAATATTGGGAAGGCGGCATCGTCGCCATCGATACGATCGAGCGCATCACCGAGGAGCTGGGCGGCGATGCCGAGTTCGTACGCGTGCCGGGATATTTGCACGCTCGCATCGGTCAGCCTTTGGATCCCAAGGATGTCGAAGGGCTCCGCAAGGACGCCGAGCTGGCGCAGTCATTCGGCATCGACGCGACCTTTGCCGACCGCACCGCCTATAGCAACATGCCGGGCGTGCGCTTTGCGCAGCAGGCGAAGTTCCATCCGCGTCGGTATCTCAAAGGCCTGTTGACTGTAATCCAGCAGCAAGGCGGCCTGGTGTTCGAGAACACGGCGTTCGAGTCGGTGGACGATGGCGATCCGATGACGGTGCATGCGAACGGACACAAGATCCGTTGCAAGTATCTGGTGATCGCCACTCACAATCCTCGCATGGGCAAGAAGGGCGCGGTGACCGCGACCCTGTTTCAAACCAAGCTCGCGCTCTACACGAGTTATGTGCTCGGCGCCCGCTTGCCGGACAACGCGGTGCCCGAGGGCGTGTATTGGGATACCGGCGATCCGTACGAGTACCTGCGCATCGAGCAGCGGGACGATCATCAATACGCGATCTTCGGCGGCCAGGACGTGAAGACCGGGCAGGAAGACGATCCGGAGCGTGTGTTCGACCGATTGACCGTGCGCTTGCGCGAAGTGCTGCCGCAGGCGGAGGTCGAGCGCCGCTGGCTGGGTCAAGTCGTGGAAACAGATGATGGCATGCCGTTCATTGGCGAGAACGAGGAGCGTGAGTTCATTGCAACCGGCTTCAGCGGCAACGGCTGGACGCTCGGCACGCTCAGCGCGCTGATGGCTCGGGATCGATTTCTCGGGCGCGACAACCCGTGGCGCAGCCTGCTCGCCGTGGGGCGCTCGCCATTCCATGGCGGCGCATGGCGGTACGTGCAAGAGAATGCCGACTTCCCCTATTATTTCGTGCGTGACCGGCTGCGACGGCCCGAGCTCGATTCGCCCGACCAGGTGGGCAACGGCGAGGGCAGGATCGTCAGCTACCAAAGCAAGAAGGTCGCCGCGTATCGCGATGACTCCGGCCAGTTGACGTTATTGGCGCCTCAATGCACGCATCTGAAATGTCTGGTCAAGTGGAACAGTGCGGACCGCACTTGGGATTGTCCTTGCCATGGCTCGCGCTTCCGCCCGACGGGCGAAGTGCTGGGCGGGCCGGCAGAGCAGCCCTTGAAGCGGTTGCATGAGTAGAGCGAACGACGAATACGACGTCATCGTCGTCGGGGCCGGTGCTGCGGGCCTGGCAGCGGCCGCGCAGCTCAGCCGGAACGGTAAATCCGTTTGTGTTCTCGAAGCGCGCGATCGCATCGGCGGTCGCATTCTCACCGTGCGTCCGCGCGGCGCGGCGATTCCGCTGGAGCTCGGCGCCGAGTTCATTCATGGCGAATCGCCTTCCATTTTCGAGCAGTTGCGCCTGGCGGGCGATGTCGCTGTCGACACCGCACAGACCCGTTATCGCGTGCCGCAGCCCGGCCGGATGAAACGCAGCGAGGATTTGTTCGAAACCATGAAGGAGCGGCTGAAGCGCATCCCCAAGCCGCGCGTCGATGTGCCATTCGCCGAGTTCCTCGAGAAACATCGGCGGCAGTTGTCGCCGACGGTGCGGGCGTTCGCCACCATGCTGGTGGAAGGATTCGACGCAGCCGATTCGACGCGAGCGAGCGCCATTGAAATATTGAAGGAATGGGCCGGCGGTACGGCAGCGGATGCGCCGACGTTCCGGCCGCAGCGAGGCTACGGCGCATTGATGGATTCGTTGGCGGGCAGCCTCGATCCTGCGAAGACGTGTGTGCAGTTGGAATGTGCAGTCCACGAGGTGCGCTGGCGGCGGGGCGAGGTCGACGTTGCGTACACGCGCCATGGAGAGCCCGGCGCTGTGCGTGCGGCTCAAGCGATTATCACGTTGCCGCTTTCGGTGTTACAGCTGCCGGCGCTGACGCCAGGAAGTGTTTTGTTTACGCCGACGTTGCCACGGCGGCAGGTGCCGCTGTCGCGGTTGTTGATGGGGCCGGTGGTGAAGTTGGTGCTGTGTTTCTCCAGGCCGTTCTGGTCGGAGATCGACGAAGGCTTGCATCGGGATGTCGCGTTCTTCCATGCGCAGGGTGCGCCGTTCCCGACGTTCTGGACGTCGCTGCCCGTGCGAGCGCCCGTGCTCACGGCGTGGAGCGGTGGACCGAAAGCGGCGCAACTGCTCGCCCGAAATACCGATGAGGTCCTGCGGGCGGCGTTAGCGAGTGTGACTGAGATATTCGGCAAGCGCCGCGACTATCGGAAGATGCTCGAAGCGGTGTATTGGCACGACTGGCAGAGCGATCCGTATTCGAGCGGCGCCTACAGTTACTCGGGCGTCGGCGGCGGCCCGGCGAAGAAACAGCTGGCGAAATCGGTGGAGCAAACCTTGTTTTTCGCGGGCGAGGCGCTGGATGTGGAGGAGTCGTCGAGCGTGGGCGGCGCGCTCAGCACCGGGCAGAGGGCGGCGAAGGAAGTACTCACCGGCTAATAACGCAGCAACATTATTTTATAAATCGCATTTCGCCGGCTCGATCCGAGTCCGGGGCGGGCCAGCCGGGCGCAAGAAAATTCCGCCGACTTTTTCCGGGCCCCAGCCGAGCACTCGGCAAATCAGCCGGCTTTTCCGGGCCAGCTGAGCGCGCACAAGGTCGGCTGACTTTTTCCGGGCCAGCCGGGCGCAGCTCAAAATAAACTGCTGCTGCGTTATTCGTTGTCGTCGGATTCGTCCTCTTCCTCTTCTTTCTTCTCATCCTCACTCAACCGATTCGTAAACCGGGCATTCCCCAACCCGGTGCCGATCGTAAGCACGCCCCAGTGCTCGTACTCCCGCATGGTCGGCACCTCGCTGAGTCCCTGCACGACCGCGTCGTTATGCATCACGATCACCGTTTCGTGCTCGCCGATCTTGGGAAGGGCGGCGCACAGTTTCTCCGGCAGGTTGAAACTCTTGTGCTCCCAATCGCACGGCAGGTTCTGGCCGCCGCGCTCGATCGAGCCGTCGGCCTCGATCACGCCCGGGCAGCCGATGCCGATGAACGGCGCCAGATTCGCGCCCTCTTTCTCGGCCCGCTTGATCAGCCCGTTCAACATGTCGATCAGCCGCTGGACGGCGTCTTCGCGCCCAGGCTCGTCGTCGCGATGGCGCCAGAGCTCGAAGTGCCCGACCGCCGCCTGCGAAAGGTCCTCGCTCTTCCTGCGGCGAAGCTCGACGATGCCCGCGCGGATATTCGTGCCGCCGATGTCGACGGCGAGGATGCTGTCATGCCCGGCCAGAATCCAGGAAGGCACCAGCTGGATGCAGCCGATCAATCCCGCATGGTCGGAGTGATTGCGAATCGGCTTGATGTCCA
>NZ_BLJO01000009.1:0-88269 GCF_009932555.1 Steroidobacter agaridevorans | reverse complement strand
GATCGATGCCGCCGGCTTTGAGCAGCACCGAGGTGCGGCCGATCGCCAGCTCGCCGATGCGACTGGTGCGGAAGCCGCCGCCGATCACCAGGGCTTCGGTGCCCTTCCAGTCTTTCAGTTTCAGCAGACGCCGGATGACCTGAGCGAATTCCTGCGCGAATTCCTCGATCGCGCCATGAATCACGCCGGCGGCTTCGGCATCGCCCTCGACCAGCAACTTGTCGAGTTGTTTCTTGCTGATCGCTTCGCTCGGCTCCTCGCCGAGCGGATCGTCGCCGGCGCGGCTCACACGATCGCGCCAATCGTCCAGGATGGCCTGGAAGGCGCGTCGACTGGCGCGATCGCCCAGGAAACCCTCGGGGCTGCGCATCTCCGCGTTGTAAGCGTCCACAGTCACCAGGCTCAATACCTTGCCGCCGTGGGCAAGCAGCGACGTCGGCGTGTCGTCGGTTTTCTTCGCGGTCTTCTTGGCCATGCGTAGTGCTCGAATCACCTCGTGTAAAGCAAACACGCGGCGCGGCATTACGTTCCAGCGAGGCCGATTCTTGCTGATTTCTACACGCCGACGCGCGCGCCTTGATCGGGCAGGTTGCTGAGTCTGGTCGCCAGCTCGAAGCGCAGGCCTTCCGGCGCATAGCACAGGCTGACTTTGCCGCCGAAGTCGTCCGCGAGCACTTGTTCGATGAGCCGGGAGCCGAAACCGCGGCGTTCGGGAGGAGCAACGCGTGGTCCGCCGGTTTCGGTCCAGCGCAGCCGCAAACATTGGTCGCCGTTGATCGGCTCGAGCCCCCAGCGCACCGAGACTTCGCCGCCGGCCACGGACAACGCGCCATATTTCATCGAATTGGTGGCGAGCTCGTGCATCGCCATGCTGAGTGAGAGCGCCTGCCGCGCCGACAGATTCACTGACGGCCCCTGTGCACATATTTCTCCCGGCGCCGTGCTGTGTGGAAGCAGGGCGCCTTCGATGATCGCGGCCATCGGCGCGCTGATCCAGCTCGATTGCGTCAGTACGATGTGAGCCTGGCCGAGCGCTTTGAGGCGGCGAAGGAAGGTGGCGCGCGCTTCCTCGAGCGAGCTCGCTGCCCGGAACGTTTGATCGCAGACCGAGTTGACGATGGCGAGCGTGTTCTGAATGCGATGAGCCAACTCGGCGTTGATCAATTTCGCCTGTTGTTGCGCTTGCACCTTGGACGTCGTTTCGATCACCGTATCCAGCATGCCGGCGATGCGGCCATCGTCATCGCGGATCGGGCTGTAGCAGAATGTGAAATAGGCCTGCTCCGGACGGCCGGCGCGTTGGATGACGAGCGGATAGTCCTCGATGAACGTCGGCTCGCCTGCGTAAGCGCGTTCCACGAGCGGCTCGATCATGTGCCACGCTTCCGCCCAGACCACTTCGAAGGGCTGCCCGATGGCGGGCGGCTTGTTGCCCAGGATCGGCAAAAAGGCATCGTTGTGAATCGTGATGTGTTGTGGACCCCACAACAGGCACTGCGGGAACGCGGAATCGAGAATGGCGCCGACCATGGTGCGCAGGGAGTGCGACCAGCCATCGATCGGCCCGAGCGGAGTGTGGGCCCAGTTGAAGCGACGAACTGCCTGTCCGCAAGCGCTGTGGCCAAGGAATAAATGCAGGGCGTCCGTCATCGTCATGCACGCCGTCCTGGAGATAGGGAGCGGGCTGATGTTGGAATAGAGCGGCGCTCTTGCGCCTTCAATTCGCAGGATGGGCAATTGTTCCCGCATTGCCGCTCAACCGTCACGAAACCGTCAAACGCCTGACTTACTCTGGCGCGCCCGCAACGGGGGTACTGGCAATCGGGGTTCGTGACGAAGCGATGTTTTCCGAAAAGCCTGGCGTAGCGAAGGACCGGGCTGTGTGGAGCCGCCTGTTGCGGCAGATCGCCACGTTGTCCGGCCGGCCGCAGGATGCCAGCGATTACTTGAACGATGCCTATGTGCGCCTGTCCGAGCACGGCGGCTCGCCCATCCGTAACTTCGAAGCGTTCGTGGTGCGCATCGCCGTCAATCTGGCGCGGGACGATCATCGCCGCCAGCGTCGTCGCAATGTCAGCGGCGACGAGGACTTGAACGCCATTGCCGATGCAGGTCCCACGCCCGAGGAAATGCTCGACGTGCGGCAACGTCTCAGCGCCGTGCAAGCCACGCTGTCGCGTCTGCATCCTCGCACGCGGCAGATCCTGTTGATGCACCGTCTGGACGGATTGCGTTATCGCGAGATAGCCGAGCGCTTGGGCATCAGCGAAAGCGCCGTCGAGAAGCATGTGGCGAAAGCGGCGCTGGGCCTGCTGCGCGCGAGCAAGGCGCTCTGATGCCGCTGAGAATCATCATCGAGCGCGTCGCGCAGGTCCGGATCGAACGTGAGGCCGCTCGCTGGCTCGCCCGCTTGCACGCAGACGATTGCGATGAGCGTGAACGTGCCCGGTTCAGAGAGTGGTTGCGAGCCGATCCGACGCACGCGACGGCATTCGAAGAACTGACGACGGTGTGGGAGTTGGTCGGCGCTCGCGTTCCTATCGATGCGCATCGGCCGATGCAAGTCACTCGCAGGCGCCTGCTTCTCGGGGGTGGCGCAACGTTGACCGCAGTTGCTGGCGGCTTTTTCGCGCTAAGCGCGGGCGCTGAGATTTATCGAACCGATGTCGGCGAGCGTCGTTCGCTCGTGCTGGCGGATCGGTCCAAGGTTTTGCTGGATGCAGACTCGGAGTTGCGCGTACGCAATCGCGATACAGGATGTGAAGCGACGCTCGAGCGCGGCCGTGCCCACTTCGATCTTCAATCTCGCACGACCGGTTCGCTGGTGGTCCGCGCCGGCGGTTGTCACCTGCGCATCGAGCGCGGGACCTTTGAAATCGAGACGGGCGAGGGGAGCGCCGCTCGCATCTTGATGCTGAGGGGCGCCGGCGACGTGCGCCAGAACGAAAATCCGATCAGGACGTTGGCAACCGGACATTTGTTCGATGAGACATCGACGAGCGTAGCGCCGATGCCAGCAGCGGAAGTGGAGCGCCTGACTGCCTGGCAGGATGGACGAGCCATCTTCGATAACGACAGTCTGGCCGCGGCCGTTCAGATCATGAATCGCTACGACCGTCAGCGGCTGACCATTGAAGATGCGAGCACCGAAGGCTTGCGAATCAGCGGCACGTTCCGCGTCGGCGATAACGCTGCATTCGCCGAGGCATTGAGGGCGATGCTGCCTCTCGATATCGAGGCGAGCGGCGAGGCGCTGCGCCTGACCCGACGAGCGGGTAGGACGGCGTCATAAAACATTCATAAAAATCCTCTGAGGAATTTGCGCGCGGCGTCGTCGAGTGCGGGACCGGCCAGCACGGCCAGCCAACCTCGGAACATCATGCAGCTGTCTCTTCGTCGCTCCGCCATGTCCGCGCTCGTCGCGGCCATCGCCATCGGCCTTTCGGTTCCGTCTCAGGCGCAGACGGAAGCGATCAGCATTTCCACGTCGACTCAGGCGCTCGACTCGGCGCTGAATGCCATCGCTCAGCAAAGCGGCGTGGACATTCTGTTCAGCCCGACAGACGTAGCCGGACAGCAGGCGCCGGCGCTGAGCGGCGAGATGAGCGCGTTGCAGGCAGTGCAGAGGCTCATCGCCGGCACGCCGTTGGAAGTAGTAACGACGTCTTCGCGTGCTTTGATCGTGCGTCGGAAGGAAATGCTCCGGGTGGCGCTTGCCCCGGATTCGGCGGCAGCTACGTCGTCTGCCACGAGCGACGTGGAAGAGGTCGTTGTCACGGGCACGGCGCTGCAGAATCAGGAAGCCGTCGCCAATCGGCGCAACTCGCTGACCATCGTCGACACGCTGACTCAGGACGATACGGGCGATCTCGCCGACAAATCTCTCGCCGATGCGCTCAGTCGCGTCTCCGGTGTGAGCACGATGCAGGTGTTGTACGGCGAGCAGGAAAGCCAATACGTCGCCGTGCGCGGTATCACACCCGATCTGAACTACGTGTCGGTGGATGGCATCGGTATGATTTCGGTGGCGAACCAAGGCTCGGGCCAGCGCCGTATCGATCTGGCGCTCATTCCGAGTCAGGCGGCGCGCACGACGGAAGTGTTCAAGACGTTCACCGCCGATCTGGATTCGGGCGCCATCGGCGGCATCATCAACATCGTGCCGTACAGTGCGTTCGATGGCGACGAGAAGTTCTACGTCGACACGTTCGCCAGCTACAGCACCTACGACAAGGTCCCCGGCGGCAACAGCCCCGGCGGCTACGACGATACGCCGTGGGGCGGCGGTATCAAGCAGCTGTGGTCGAAGCGGCTCGGCTCGGACGATCAGTTCGGGGTCGTGATCAGCAGCGTGTATCAACAGCGCACGTACGACGAAACCAAGCGCAATCCGAACGGCCGCTCGTACTACACGGCCACTGGCGCTACCACGACGCCAATCAGCCCCGACTACAACGGCTACGATGCCGCGCCCCAGGCATTCGTCAGCTACGACTTCACCAGTTTCGTGGAGAACTACGGCGGCTCGGCGCTGCTCGAGTTCTCGCCGTCGTCATCCTGGTACAGCTCGCTGATGCTCTATGACTATCGGCAGAAGGAAGATCAGACGACGAACGGGCCGACACTGCGCGCCTTTACCGGACTGACCGATCAGACGCAGCACACCGGCACGCTGCGAATTCCCGATGCGCGCGCCATCTTCTGGTACGACCGTTTCGAGACGGAGAGCCGAGGCATCATCTTCAAATCCCGCTATGAGTTCCAGAACGACTCGCGACTGGAGTTCCGCACGGGCTATAACGACAACACGTTCGACAATCCGGAAAACCTGGTGAGTTACCAGTACAAGCCCACGAATTCCTTTGTGAGCTACGACACCTCCGCCGATTCGGTGTCGTTTACGCTGTCCGATCCGCAGGCCTTGATGGTTCCGAGCAACTATTCGTTGTATCAGGCGACGGACATCACCACCCGCGCCAAGGGCAAGTCCGCCGAAGCGCGCCTCGATTACTCGTTGAACTTCGATGCCGGCAGTCTCGGCTGGGGCCTGAAGGCGGGCCTCGGCCTGCGCGATTTCAACATGGAGCGGGATCTCACGAACGTTACTTACAACGTCGACAAGTCTTCGCTCGCACTGGCGGCCTACGATCCGCACTACACGCCGTGGATGTGGGGCTATCCAGTGCTGTGGGTCGACTATGACGCTTACAACGCCGGCGTCCGGCCGAATCAGACCATCAACGCCGCGACGTCGGCATCGAGCTCGCTGAGCTCGGATTACTCATACGACGAGACGGTGACCTATGGTTACGTCTCGGGCACGTATGCGACCGAGAGCACGCGCGTGATCGCAGGCTTGCGCGCGGACTCGGCGGATTACAGCGCCGACGTGCCGTTCAGCCTGGGAGGCGTGTTCCAGAATGTCTTCCAGCACTACTCGGGCGACTATGCCTATCTGTTGCCGTCCCTCAACGTGCTGCACGACCTGAGCGACCAGTGGCGCTTGAAAGCGGGCTACAGCCGCACGCTGGGCCGCCCAGCGCCGGAAGACATCGCGCAAGCGGAAACTCGCAACGACACGTCGTTCACCATCAGTCGCGGCAATCCGACGCTCGATCCACGCATCGCCGACAACGTCGACCTGGCGCTCGAGTACTACACCTCGAGCGGCAGCGGCATGGTCAGCCTCGGCGGCTTCATGAAGAAGATCAAGGACGACATCTACGAACTGAAGGAGGAACAGCCCATCGACGGCATCACGTACATCGTCAGCACGCCGATGAATGCCAACGAGTCGAAGCTGCGCGGCATCGAGTTCCAGTACATCGAAAACAGTCTGCCCGGCATGCCGGGGTTCCTTGCGGGCAAGCTGGGTGCGTCGATCAATGTCTCCCGCATGTGGGGCGAGATGGATTACATCGTCGACGGCGCGCCGTTGCACGTCGATCGTCTGCTGTTCCAACGCGATTGGCTCGCCAACGGCGCGCTGTTCTATCAACTGCCGCGTGGCGGTGAAGTTCGCGTCGCGTACAACTACGGCGACGAATACTACGACGGCATCGGCGCGAGCCCCTGGCTGCATCGGGGCCCGCAAGAGCGCGGACAATTGGATATGTCGGTTCGTTATCGCGTGCTCGACGATTGGATCGTCAAGTTCAGCGCAGTGAACCTGCTCGACGACAATCTGAATCTGGGCTATGGCGAAGATCTCGGCATGCGTCGCGCCGAGATGAAGAAAGGCCTGACGTTCTACTTCAACATCATCTACAAGCCATGACCCATCGAAAAGTTGCACGCCGCGAGATTCTCAAGCTCGCGGCTTCGAGCGGCCTGCTGCTGTCGGCAGTCGGCCAGCGCGCCTGGGCCAGCAGTCCGTCGAACGAATATCCCTTCTCGCTCGGCGTGGCATCGGGCGATCCGTGGCCCGATGGCTTCGTGTTGTGGACGCGGCTTGCGCCGGCGCCCCTCGAACCGCACGGCGGCATGCCGATGCGTGTCGTATCCGTCGATTGGGAAGTTGCCGAGGACGAGCGCTTCACCCGGATCGTCAAATCCGGCGTTGCCGAAGCCCGGCCGGAGCTCGGGCATTCGGTGCATGTGGAGGCAAAAGGACTGAAGCCGGGCTGGCGCTACTGGTATCGCTTCCGCGCGAACGGCGAAATGAGCCCGGTTGGCGCGGCTCGGACAGCAACGCCTGCGGGAGTTGCTGTCGATCGCCTGCGCATCGGCGTGGCAGGGTGTCAGCACTACGAAGAAGGCTTTTACACCGCATATCGCCGTCTCGGCGAAGTGTCCGATCTCGACGCCATCTTTCATTACGGCGATTACATCTATGAAGGCCGGCCGCGAGACTGCGCCAAGGTGAAGAATTGCGTGCGTTCGCATGTGGGCGACGAGATCTACTCGCTCGACGACTATCGTCGACGCTACGCCCAGTACAAGCTCGACCCCGATCTGCAGTTCGCGCACGCCGCCGCGCCGTTCCTCGTGTCTTACGACGATCACGAAGTCGACAACAATTGGTTCGGCGAGTGCGATCAAGACGGCTCGCCCGCGGAAGCGTTCCTGTTGCGGCGGGCGGCGGCGATGCAGGCTTGGTACGAGCATATGCCTGTGCGTCAAGCGCAGTATCCGACCAGCGCTGGATTGAGAATGTATCGTCGCTTCGACTACGGCGATCTGTTGCGGGTGCAGGTGCTGGATACGCGGCAATATCGTCATGGCGGCTTGCCACAGACGAACAAGCCGCCGAAAGGCTGCAGGACGCAGACAGCCGGGCCGGTGACCATGCTGGGTTCACAGCAGGAGCAGTGGGTGGCGGCAGGACTGAGCTCGTCAGTGCGTTGGAACCTGCTGGCACAGCAGGTGATGGTCATGCCTTTCAACTATCCCGCGAGTCGGGACGCCGGACGCACGAATGTGGATTCGTGGAGCGGTTACGCGCAGGCTCGCGAACGATTGGTCGCGCAGATCGTCGAGCGCGATTTGAAGAACGTTGTGATCGCGACCGGCGATGTCCATAAACATCACGCGGGTGTCGTGCCAGTGCGGGACGGTGCGCTGGAAGGTCCCGCTGCCGCAACCGAGTTTGTTTGCACGTCGATCAGCTCGGGCGGCGACGGTGAGCCGCTGAGTAACGGCTGGAAGGATACGCCGGCTGAGAATCCTCATTGCCAGCTCCACGACGGACGGCGGGGTTATCAAGTATTCGACATCGGCCGCGACTCGTGGCGAACCGATGTATGGACCCTGGACAAGGTTTCGGAGCGGGGCGGCCGTTCGACCCTCACGACCAGCTTCGTCGTCGAGCACGGTCGAGTCGCGTTGAATCGCGCGTCGTAACTAACCTCGGAAACTCGGCAAACGGCGCTCGATGATCTCGAGCGCCTCGCGCATGATGCGATCCATCAGCTCGGCGACTGTCGGGATGTCGTGAATCAGTCCTTGCACCTGGCCTGCCCAGTACAGGCCGGCGTCGAGGTCGCCGGTTTCCAGCAGCACACGGCCCTGCGCGCCGCGCACGAGGTGCTGCACGTCTTCGAACTTCGCGTCGGGACGTTTCAGGATGTCGACGACCTGGTTCGAGACGCTGTTTTTCCCCACGCGCGCGGTGTTCTTGAGCGAGCGGAAGATCAGATTCGTGCCGCGCTCATCGTTCTCGACCAGGATCTGTTTGGCGTTCGGATGAATCGGCGCTTCGACCGTTGCGCAGAAGCGCGTGCCCATGTTGATTCCATCCGCGCCCAGGCTCAGCGCCGCGACCAGCCCGCGACCATCGCCGAACCCACCGGAAGCGATCATGGGAATTTTCACTTTGTCGGCGGCCGCGGGGATCAGGATCAGTCCCGGAATGTCATCTTCGCCCGGATGGCCCGCGCATTCGAAGCCGTCGATGGAGATCGCATCGACGCCCATGCGTTCGGCCGAGAGTGCATGGCGCACGGCTGTGCACTTATGGATCACGATGATGCCGTGTTCCTTGAAATGCGCGACATGCTCTTGCGGGCTGTAACCCGCGGTTTCGACGATCCTGATGCCGCTATCGATGATGGCTTGGCGATACTCCGCGTACGGTGGCGGCTTCACCGAGGGCAGAATCGTGAGATTCACGCCGAAGGGTTTACTCGTCATGCTTCGGCAGCGATCGATCTCGCGTCGCAGATCGTCCGGCGTCGGTTGCGTGAGCGCTGTGAGAATGCCGAGACCGCCGGCGTTGGATACGGCGGCAGCAAGCTCGGCGCGGCCGACCCACATCATGCCGCCTTGAACGATGGGGCGGTCGATGCCGACCAGCTCCGTGAAGCGCGTCTTCAGGCGCATAGACGATCCGTTGTTATCTAACAGGCTGGGCGCGCTCGGCGTCCGCCATCGCCGCGCGCATCGCGGGCAGGCCAAGGAACAGAAGCACGGCGCAAAGAGGGCCAATGACGGCGATCACCACGCCCATGCCGGAGCCAATGGCGGTATTCGAGCCGTCAAAGAAATATTGGGCGGCTCCGGCGATCAGCACGGGGCCGGTACCCGCGCCGATGAGATTGCCGCTGGCCGAGAACAAGGCGATGCCAGTGCCGCGCATTTCATTCGGGGTGACGAGGTTCAGCGCGGCATTGGCGCAAGCGGGCAGGGGAGCGATCAGAATCAGAAACGTGCCGATGCCAGCGAGGAAGATATATGGATCGGAGCTGCTGGTCGCGAAGATGCCGATCGGTGTGCCGATCAGGAGCGCACCGGCATACCAGCGCAACTGCGCATCGCGCATGCCACGTTGATACATCGCATCCACCGCCTTGCCACAAATAATCTTGCCGACGAAGCCGGCGATGATCAGCGTTACGCCGAGGCTCATGCCGATCTGCGCCGCGCTCCAGCCAAACGCACGGCCAAGATGTGCCGGATACCAAGTGCTACAGCCCGCGATGATGGCAGACGCCAGTCCGAAGCCGAGGTAATGACAAACGAAGAAGCGCCGGCGCGCGTTCATGAACTTCAGCAGACCGCCGTAAGTGTCGCGCCATGATTGATTGTTCGCACGCCGGCCGCGACGGACCGGATCGGGAATCGTGAACACCATCAATGCCAGCACCAGGCCGGGCAGGCCGACCATCAAAAATACCGCCTGCCACGAACGCACATCGCCGATGATGGGAACGGAGATGAAGTCGACGTGCGAGATCATGTCGATCAGCGCACCGCCAAACATGAAGGCAGTGCCGCCGCCCAACGTCGCGCCGAGCGTGTAGACGGCCATGGCCAGCGTCAGCCGTTCACGAGGAAACAAATCGGTGATCATCGACGTCGCGCACGGATTGAGCGCGGCTTCGCCGGCGCCCACGCCCAGGCGCGCGATCAACAATTGCCAGAAGTTCTGCGCCATCCCGAGCGCTGCAGTTGCCAGCGACCACACGGAAACGCCTGCGAAGACCAACCAGCGCCGACTGTAGCGATCGGCCAGCGCGCCGCAGATGAGGCCGAAAACCGCGTAGGTGAGTGCGAAGCCGATGCCGTGGAGCATGCCGAACTGCATGTCGGTCAGCCCCAGGTCGCGCTTGATGGGATCGACCAGCAACGAGACGATGAAACGATCCAGCACCGACAGCCAATACAACATCGCCAGGACGAACGTGGCGTACCAGGCGGCGGCGCGAGCCGGATACGCCGACTCGCCCATCGGAGTGCCGTCGATCGGGCTACCGGCAATTGCAGCGCCGGCCATCGAACTGCCGGCTACCGAAGTGCCAGCCACCGCATTGCCGGCCGCTGGATTCGCGTCGATGCTGCCCACGCGGCGCTAGCGATTGACGTCGACGACGACGCGTCCGCGGATCTTGCCAGCGACGATGTCTTCGGCCGCCTGCAGCGTTTGTTCCAGGCCAATGACGTTGCTGACTCGATCGAGCGCTGCGCTATCCAGATCGCGCGCAAGGCGTGCCCAAGCTTTCTCGCGCGGCTCGCGAGGCGCCATCACGCTGTCGATGCCGAGCAGCGAGACGCCTCGGAGAATGAAGGGAGCGACGCTCGAGGGAAAATCCATTCCTTGCGCCAGGCCGCATGCCGCCACGAAACCACGATAGCGTGTTTGAGCGCATGCGTTCGCAAGTGTGTGGCTGCCGACAGAGTCGACGACACCGGCCCAACGTTCCTTCTGCAAAGGCTTGCCAGGCTGTGACAACTCGTTGCGATCGATGATCTGCGCCGCGCCGAGTGCCTTGAGATAATCGGCTTCATTCGCTTTGCCCGTGGCCGCGACGACCTGGAATCCGTTCTTCGCGAGTAGCGCGATGGCGATGCTGCCGACGCCGCCGGATGCGCCGGTGACGAGCACCTCACCGCGATCCGGCGTGACTCCATGCGCAACCAGGGCGTCGACGCAAAGGCTGGCGGTGTAGCCGGCAGTGCCGATGGCCATGGCCTGCTTGCTCGTGAATTTCTCCGGCACTTTCTGCAGCCATTCGGCTTTGACGCGCGCCTTCTGCGCGAAGCCACCCCAGTGACCTTCGCCGACACCCCATCCGTTCAGCAGAACGCGATCGCCCGCGCGAAAGTCATTGCTGTCCGAGCTCTCCACGACGCCGGCGAAATCGATGCCCGGCACCATGGGAAATTTCCGCACGACGGGCGACTTGCCGGTGATCGCGAGCCCATCTTTGTAATTCACGGTCGAGAACTCGACGCGCACCGTGACGGCGCCTTCCGGAAGATCGCTGTCCGCCACGTCGGCCAGCCGCGCCGACTGCTTGCCGTCCTGCTTGTCGATCAAGATCGCTTTGAACATCGCCAACCTCGCCAGTGTTTCATTCAAGCTAGCCGAGGCCGGCACGGCTAGTCAACAGAGCTGTTGACTTGCGGGCGAGGCGGTTATAGCTTCTACGGACGGCACGAAAAGATAGCCGATCGAAAGTTTCGGGGGGTTGCGGCCATGGTCTTCAAGGCAGCGGTCGTTTTCATCGCCGGCGGGCTGATGGGCTCGGGCATCGTGGCGCTGACGCGCCCGGATGACGGCGCGGAAACACTATCGGCCGAGTTTCACAAGGAAACGAACCGGCAAGGTTATGTACAGGCGAGCTTCGCCGCTCAGCGTCCGTTCGCGGCGCTGGGCCCAGTGACGCGGCAATAGTTTGATCGATTCGATAAGTCGAATTACTCGCGCGCAGGCAGAAGCTGGTCGATGAGAGTGTCCGGCACTCGCCACGCGCGCAGCGTATTCGCGTCGACTCGGGCGCCGTCCTGAATCGTCGTCGGTGTGCGCGAGAAGCGTGGCGCCGGCGCAGGTTGAACGATTCCGGAATGGGTGGTGAAGGTGCCTCGCGCGACGTTATGCGGATGGTTGATGGCTTC
Source organism: Steroidobacter agaridevorans (assembly GCF_009932555.1). Lineage (GTDB taxonomy): Bacteria > Pseudomonadota > Gammaproteobacteria > Steroidobacterales > Steroidobacteraceae > Steroidobacter > Steroidobacter agaridevorans. The sequence continues at coordinate 76,434 of NZ_BLJO01000009.1, read as the reverse complement.
GCTCATTGGCAGCACCGGCGCGAAGCAGGCATCGCTGTTCACCAGCAGCTCGCACCAGTGAGCCTGCGGCTGGCTTTGAAAAATCTTCTCGAACTGTGCGCGCATGCCCGGCCAGCAGGCGGGGTCCCAATGATTGGGATAGTCGCTCACCGGAATTCCCAGCTTGTCGAGCAACACCGTGAAGAACTGGATTTCCAGCGCTCCGACGCAGATCCATTTGTCGTCGGCGCAACGATAGGTGTCGTAGAACGGCGCGCCGCCGTCGAGCAGATTCGCATGCCGCTGCTCGCGCCAGTCGCCACCGGCTCGCATGGCGAACATCATGCTCATCAGCGACGCAGCGCCATCGGTCATCGCGCAATCCACAACTTGCCCCACACCGGTGCTGCGCGCGTTGAGCAGCGCTGCGAGAACACCCATCGCGAGATACAGCGCGCCGCCACCGAAATCGCCGACGAGATTCAGCGGTGGCGTCGGCTTCGCCGCGTCGCCGATCGAATGCAATGCGCCCGACAGTGCGATGTAGTTGATGTCATGGCCCGCGGTGTGCGAGTTCGGCCCGTATTGCCCCCAGCCTGTCATGCGTCCATAAACCAGCTTGGGATTGTCTTTGAGCAGCGCGTCCGGTCCGAGGCCGAGCTTCTCCAGCACACCGGGACGGAAGCCTTCGATCAGCACGTCGGCGCTCCTGGCGAGTGCACGGCATGCTTCGACGCCGACGCTTTGTTTCAAATCGACAGTGAGCGTGATGCGGCCGCGATCGAGAATCGCATCGAACGGTTGAGCCGGTGCATTGGGGCGCGAAACACGGATCACTTGCGCGCCGAGATCGGAGAGCAGCATGCCGCAGAAGGGCGCCGGGCCCAGGCCGGCGAATTCCAGCACGCGCACGCCCTGCAGTGGGCCGTTGGCTGTGCGCTTCGTCGGATCGGACGAATTCGTTGGCTCGGTGGGGCTCATCGCATACCCTGTGATTCAATGTCGAAAATTCTAGTCCAGAGCATGGCATGCAGTACAACTGTAGCAGTTGATAGCTGGCGACCGCGGCCGCGCTCCGAGTTTGAATTCAATCAATCGTTAATGTGAGAAGCACCATGGGCGAAGCATATATCGTAGCGGCGGTGCGCACGGCCGGTGGCCGGCGCAACGGCAAGCTCTCTACCTGGCATCCGGCCGACATGGGCGGCGAAGTGCTCAATGCAGTCGTCGATCGCACCGGCATCGATCCGCGGGCTGTCGAAGACGTCATCGTGGGCTGCGTCAGTCAGGTCGGTGAGCAGAGCTTTCATGTCGGCCGTAACGTCGTGCTGGCCTCCAAACTGCCCGACAGCGTGCCCGCCGTTTCCATCGATCGGCAGTGCGGCTCGTCGCAACAAGCGGTGCATTTCGCCGCGCAGGCTGTGATGTCCGGCACGCAGGACGTGGTGATTGCAGCGGGCGTCGAAAGCATGAGCCGCGTGCCGATGGGCTCGCCCGTTGCGTTGGCCGAGAAAGCGGGCGTGGGCGCCGGTCCTTGGAGCGAACGCATTCGCAAGCGCTATGGCGTTCAGCAGTTCAGTCAGTTCACGGGCGCGCAGATGCTCGCGGACAAATACGGCTTCAATCGCGAGCAGCTGGATCAGTACGCGCTGCGAAGTCACCAACGGGCGATCGCTGCGATTCAGGCCGATGCGTTCAAGGACGAGATCGTGCCGCTGAAAGTCGCCGATGGCAGTTTGCATACTGCGGATGAGGGCGTGCGCTTCGACGCCAGCATCGAAGCCATCAGCTCGGTGAAACTCCTGCAGGAAGGTGGCGTGCTGAGCGCGGCGAACTCGAGCCAGGTGTGCGACGGTGCGTCCGCGGTGCTGGTCGTGAACGAGCGTGGCCTGAAGTCTCATAACTTGAAGCCGCTCGCACGAATTCACAATCTGACCGTCACGGCCGGCGATCCGGTGATCATGCTGGAAGAGCCGATTCCGGCGACCAGGCGCGCCTTGGAGCGAGGGGGCCTGCGTATCGGCGATATCGACTTGTTTGAAATCAACGAAGCGTTCGCCTCGGTGGTGCTGGCGTGGTTGAAAGCCACCGGCGCGGATCCGGACCGGGTGAATGTCAACGGCGGCGCAATCGCGCTCGGCCATCCGCTCGGGGCGACTGGCGCCAAGCTCATGGCGACGCTGGTCCACGCCCTGCGCAAGCGCGGCAAACGCTATGGGCTGCAGGCCATGTGCGAGGGCGGTGGCATCGCGAACGTAACCATCGTCGAAGCGCTTTGAGCGGGCGCCGCCGTGGGAGATTGACCACAGCGTGGCCGGCCGAGGCCGCATCGACTAACATATTGCGGTCTCGAGCCCGAATTTTGGCCCTCATCGATCATTCGATCTGAAAACAACCATGGCAGAGCGATCCACCAGCGTGGCCCGGCGTCCGCGTCGGAAACGCGATCCCGAAGGCACCCGCGAAGCAATTCTGGAAGCCGCCCGTGGCGTACTCGCCCAGGACGGCAAGGAAGGCTTGAGCGTGGCGCAAGTGGCGCAGGTCGCAGGCGTCAACCGCGGCACGGCGTATCAGCATTTCCAGACCCGCGAGCAGCTGATCGAAGCGACGGCCGCCTGGGTGGCGGAGAAGCTGAATCAGGCCGCCTTCGGCGATCCGGCGACCACGCACGACACGCCGGTCGATGCCCTGGTGGAAAAAGTGATGGGCGGCCTGTCCGAGTTCGCGATGGAAAATCCCGAGCTCGGCCGCGTTTGGCTGTATGAGCTGCTCAGCTCGGCTCGGCCCTCCGCCGACCAGTTCTGGCGCCAGTACAAGGAACAGATGGAGCGCTTCACCCACACCGATTTCGCGCGGCCCGGCATCGACGTGGAAGTGCATTCGGTCGTGATGCTTGCCGGCACGTTCCTGTGGCCAGTCTGGGTCCGCGCCCATGCCCGTACCGCCAAGGAGCGCAAGGAAATGACCGAGCGCTTCACCCGGGAGATGCTGCGTCTGTCGCTGCAGGGCACGCTGCGTCCGGAAAAATTCCCCGACCTGGACGCCAAGGTCGGCGGCAAAAAGCGCAAATAACGATCTGAGGCGTCAGCCACCCTGGCGCCACACGTCAGCCGGCTTGCGCCTCGTTCGATAATCAACACCAGTGTTGACTTGCAGCTGGCCCTTCCTCTAGCCTGACCGTCATTGGTTGGACGGCGAGGCAAAGCGGACGTGAGCAAGTCAGGCGCGGCACCCCAGACGGTCGAGTTCGATTTGAGCGACGTGCAGGCTCGCGTCGGCCAGGAGGTCGGCGGCGGCCAGCTGATCGAGCCGTGCACCTCGACCGACATCCGGCGCTGGGTCATGGCGATGGATAATTTCAATCCCATCCACTGGGACGAAGATTTCGCCAGGAGCTCGCGCTTCGGCGGCCTGGTCGCGCCGCAATCCATCGCGGTCGGGCTCGACTACGGTCACGGCGTGCAGCCGGCCTGCGTCGGCTACATCGCCGGTTCGCATCTCATCTTCGGCGGCGAAGAGTGGTGGCACTACGGCCCGCGCATCCGCCCTGGCGACCGGCTCACCCAGAAGCGCCGCTTCCACGACTACAAAGTCACCGATACCAAGTTCGCCGGCCCGACGCTGTTTTCACGCGGCGACACCATGCACTTCAATCAGCATGGCGACATCGTTTGCAAAGAGCGCGCGACATCGATTCGCTACCTAGCGGCTGAAGCGGAGAAGCGCGGCTCGCTGAGTCAATCGGCCGGCAAGGCGCCGGCGTGGACGGCCCAACAGATCGAGGCGATCGATCGCGAGCGTTTGGAGTGGATGTTGTCGAACCGCGAAGGCCGCACGCCGCGGTTCAACGACGTGAGAGTCGGCGATCGCTTGAAGCGTCGCGTGATCGGCCCGCATTCGCTCGCCAGCTTCGCCACCGAATATCGCGCGTTCATTTTCAACATCTGGGGCACGTTCCGCTGGACGGCGCCCGATGGCGTCAAGGATCCGTGGATCAACCAGGATCCGGGCTGGGTGCCCGGCTTCGGCTTCGACGAGCAGGGCGCGAAGATCGATCCGCGCTTGCGCGACGGCTTGTATCTCGGCCCATCGCGCGGCCACGTCGATGCGGATCGAGCAACGAAGATCGGCATGCCGCGCGCATACGGCTACGGCGCCACGATGGGCGCCTGGGTGACGGACTACGTCGCTCACTGGGCAGGCCACGAAGGTTTCGTTCGTTATTCCAACACCGCGTTCCGCGGGCCGGCGTACGAAGGCGATATCACCTATCTCGATGCGGAAGTGATCGGCAAAGAAGAGCTGTCCGCCTGGGGCGTGCCGCTGGTGAATCTGTCGCTGAAGATGACCAATCAAGACGGCGGCGTGCTGGCCACCGGCAAGGTCGATGTCGAGCTGCCGTTGTGACGAACGATTGATGCGTTAGCGAGTGCCAGGATCCTGCAGAGATCCGGACGGTCGGGGGTAGGGTGGATGAAAGCAGAGAAACGCAAACTGTCCGTGGTGCGTGAGAGCGCCAGCCAGAAGAGCGAGGCTGCGTTATCGGCGAGTAGCGAGCTCGCCTCGGTGCGAGTCGACGCGCTTCGCCAATTCGACAAACTGGTTGGGAGCCTGGGCGGCGACGCCGCGGCTCTGCTGCAGCGGGCGCGAATCGAACGCGGCGCGCCCGATCAGGGCAAGGGCGTGATTCCGTTCAGCCAGATGGCTGACTTGTTCGACCGTGCGAGCACTGAGCTGGCGTGCCCGGATTTCGGCCTGCGCCTGGCGACGATACAGGCCGCGCACGGCGCGACCAAAGTGCTCGGCCCGTTGGATGTAGCAATGCGTAACTCGCCGACGTTGGGCGAAGCGCTTCGATACTTCGCGAATCATGTGCACGCCTACAGCAATGCCGTGCGGGTCTGCTTCGAGAAAATTCCCAACGATCCGCGGATCTTCATGTTGTTCGAATTCTCCTCGATGGGCTTCGCTGCCCAACGCCAGGCCGTCGAGCATGCGTTGGCGTTGATTCAGCACACCGTGCTCGCGATCAGCGGCGGCCAGGCGCGTGCGCGCGAGATCTGGTTCACTCATGAGCCCGTGGGCTCGGCGTCGACCTATCGCAGCCACTGCAACGCGACGGCGCGCTTCGGGCAGAGCATGAACGGTTTGTTCTTCGACGAGCGTGATTTCGACCTGGCGCTGCCGGAAGCCGATCCGCAGCTGTACGAGATCGCGACCAGCTTCATCGATCAACGGTTTCCCACGACGGCGATGTCGCTCAGCGAGCGCGTTCGCATCATCATCGGGCGGTTGCTGGTCGAGGGGAATTGCACACACGAGCGCGTGGCCTCGGCGGTCGGCATGCATCCGCGCACGCTTCAGCGCAGGCTGCGAGACGAGGGCGACTCTTTCGAAGCAATCAAGGATTCGGTGCGGCGGGACGTGGCGCTGCGCTATCTACAGCAACCCAATGTTTCGCTGGTGCGAGTGACGGAGATCCTAGGCTACTCGGAAACATCGGTGCTGTCGCGCAGCTGTCATCGCTGGTTCTGCGCCTCGCCGCGAGAGTTGCGTAACGCGGCGAGCAGGTAGTTCAGAGCTTGGTGTTGTCCGAGCAGAACACGGGACGACGCTTCTCCTGCATGGCCTTGACTGCTTCACGGTGATCGGCGGAACGCGCCGTCACGGACTCATAGGCGATGCCGGCGTCCATGACCGCGGTGGCGACGCGCTTCAACTCGAGGTTCATCAGCACCTTGGTCCAGCGGATGGCCTGCATGGAGCCATGCTTCAGTCGATTGCAGAACGCGGTGACGGCGTCGTCGAGCTGAGAAGGGATGACGCAGTGATTGATGAGACCGATCTCCGCGGCATGCTTCGCCGTCATCGGTTCGCCGGTCAGTAGATATTCCTTCGCGCGACCCAGCCCGATTCGTTGCGCCCAGATAGCTGCGCCGCCATCGCCTGCAACCAGGCCCACACACACGTGTGGATCACCGATCTTCGCGCCATCGTGCGCAATCACCACATCGCAAAGTAGCGCCAGCGTCGCGCCGAGGCCGATCGCGTGGCCGTTCATCCGGCACACCAGCGGCTTGTCCAGATCCAGCATGGCGAAGACGATGCGCTTGGCGATGCGAGCCTCGTGATCGAACAGCTCCGGCTTGGAGGCGTTGCGCGCGAGATGCTCTACGTCGCCGCCGGCGCAGAACGCGCGCCCAGCGCCGGTCAGCACGACGATATCGGACTCGGTATCGGCAGCGGCAAAGTTGAATGCGTCCGCCAGCTCGTCATGCATCTCCCGGTTGACGGCGTTGAGTACGTCGGGACGGTTCAACGTAATGGTCAGCACTCGATCCTTGTGTGTCATTGCCAAAGTGCTATAGCTGCGCATGGCTTGTCACCTCTTAGACCTCTTGTTCTGGGGTCGAATTAGAATCGCGCCCGGATCGAAACGCCCGCGGTCGCCGGAGCACCCCAGCCGGCGCCGATGCCAGTGGCGTTGGCCTGCGCCATGGTGCGGTACTCCTCGTCGGTTACGTTATCACCGTAAACGGCGAAGGTGTATCGGTTCGACGGATCGGTCCATTCCGCCCGGAGCGAGAGCAGTTCGTAGCCGTCCTGAGCAAACTGCTGTGAGGTGTCGAAGTAGAACTTCGACGTGTGATATAGATTGCCCGACAACGCCAGCTCGCCCCCGCCCAGCGCCAGGGCATAGCGCACGCCCAGGCTGCCGCTGAAATCCGGCGAATTCTGCATTTTGAAGCCGCTCGAATCGTTGGGCACGTTCACGAACAAACCGTAGCCGAAGCCGCACAGCACCGGATCCGTGCAGCGAATGAAGCTTGGCGAGTTAGTGAAGTCCTGGTACTCGCCATCGACGTACGACGCGCCGAGCGACACTTGCAGGCTCGGTGTCAGATCCCAGCGTAGCTGACCTTCGACGCCAGTAACGCGTGCGTTCGCGGCGTTGATGATCTGCGCGGTGCCACCTGTATAGATCGAGATCTGCAAGTCCTTGTAGTCGTAGTAATACGCGGCCACATCGAGCGAGAAGCCACTGACACTGCGCTTGTAACCCACTTCATACGATGTGAGCTTCTCGGGATCGACGGCGCCGGGATTGTTGCCGCCCAGATCGAAGATCGCTGCCTTGTAGCCCTGCGTGTACGAGGTGTAGATGCTGGAATTGTCGTCTGGCTCATAACGCAACACCACGCGCGGGGTCGCTCGATCGTCCTCGAGCTTCGGCAGATCCACGCGCGTGAGCGGGCCGGTGGCGCTGCTCAGTACCCACGCGTCCGTAACGCTATCGCGGCCATAGCGCGCGCCGGCGGTGACGAAAAATTTCGGCGTCACTTCGTAAGTCACATCGGCAAACCCGGCGATCGTTTCGGAGACCGAGCGCGAGCCCGCAGTCGGCGCCCAAACGGGCGAACCGCCGAGCTGCCCAAGAATCGGATTCCACAGATCGTCGAAGCGCATGTAAAACAAACCCGTGGTCCATTGCAGGCGACTGCCGGGTTCCGACGCGAGCAGGAACTCCTGCGTTACCGTGCGATCTTTGACCGGAATGCTCAATAACAGAATCTTCGCGCCGGATTGATCCAGGTCGAGCTGGCTCACCGCGTCCTCGCGACGGTATTGCGTGTAAGAAGTGAGCGTTGCGAAGTCCAGCTCGAACGTCGAGGTCAGCTGGAAGATGTCGCTCTCGAGCGTGAACAGCTCTGCATCGGTATTGGCGATCCGATTGGGCTCGGTCGCGACCAGCGATGAGGGCACGCCGATGCCGCCGTTCAAGGGCTCGCCGTTCGGAGCGACGAACGCATTGCTCATGGAGCTGGTCGGATCGTTCGTGTCCTGATGCGAGTAACGGAACAGGAACGAGACAGTATCCGAAGCGTCGATCTTCAATCCCGCGCGGACCGCCCAGTTCTCGTACTCGCCATCATCTTTGCTGCCGGTGACGATGTTACGAGCGAAACCGTCGCCAGTGCGATACAGAGCCTGAATGTCTGCTGCGACGTTGTCGCTGAGGCCGGTCGTGAAATAACCCTGGTAGCCCTGCGCGTCGTAGCTGCCATAGCTGGCTTCAGCGACGGCTTTGGTGTCATGGCTCGGTTCCGCGGTCGTGACGAGGATTGCGCCACCCGTGGTATTGCGTCCGAACAGCGTGCCTTGCGGACCCTTCAGCACCTGAATGCTCTCGATGTTGAGCAGCTGAAAGTCGACGTTCAGCGGATTGGTGGAGTAGAAGCCGTCGGTGTAGATGCCGACGTTGCTGCCGCTGCCGGAACTGAGAATCGCGGTGCCGACGCCACGGATGGTCGGCTGCACGAACGGGCCGCTGCGCGGAAAGCTCAAGCCCGGAGTGAGTTTGGCGATATCGGCCAACTCCTCGGTGTTTGCAGCGGACAGCGCGTCCGCATCGATTGCGGTGACCGAGATGGGGACGGCGACGCTGCGCTCCGAGCGTCGCTGTGCCGTCACCACGACTTGATCGATGACGGAACTGTCGTCAGTCGCGCCGGTTGCTGTGTTCGTCGTTTGTGCCAGCGTCGGTGCGGGCAGCAGCGCGACAGCGCCGACCCAGGCGAGCGCATCCATCTTCATGATCCCATCCCCCGGAAGAAACGGCGATCGCAAACAAACGACCGCACGCTCCGGCAACGCTAAGTGAGGCGCTGCGCAGGGTCTTGATGGCTGCCGACAAAACTCCAGGGGCTGGACGACAGCCTATGCGCTTTGTTTGGTGCGCAAGTCGTCGCCGTTCATCATGTCCACGCCACTGCGCAATTGTCGAGGCGAGGCTGAGAACCAGCGATAACAGCTGCGCGACAGCGCCGAGGTTTCCGAGTACCCCAGCAGCTTTGCAACGCGGATCAGGGGCAGGGACGATTGTTTCAGGTATCGAAGAGCGACTTCGCGGCGCACGCTGTCCTTGATCGATTCGAACGATTCGTTCTCGGCGCGCAGCCGTCGTTGCAGCGTGCGGGGATGCATGCCGAGTGTCGCGGACACGCTGCCATAGTTGCAGTCGCCCTGGATGAGCAGCCGTTCGATGATGGTCCGCACGCGAGTGCTCAACGGGGCGCTCGCCGAGGGAAAGCGGTTCTCGATGAAGTCCGTCGTCAGCTCGTACAGTTGCGCGTCGATGTTCGGGATCGGCATGTCCAGATCGCTGTTGGCGAAGAACAGGCCGTTGACGGGCTGGCGGAAACGAACATTCACGCCGAAGTGCTCGCGATACCGATCTTCCGGCACCAACGGGTCGTGCGTGAGCCAGATCTCGCGAGCACGAATCCGGTCGCGGCTGATGTCGAGCGTGACCAGTTGCGTCAGTAACAGCGCGCGTTCAATCGCCTGTGCGTGCGGCGGCAAGCGATGAAGCAGGATCTCGAATCTCAGGAAGACGCTCTCGGGCGCTCTTGCCGTTTCCCGCGGGATTCCCCCGGTCGCGCTGCTTGGGTCGCACGACCTTTCGGTTTCAAAACGCATCTGCGATGCCGTGCTGTACACCTGCGGATGCGATGCGCAGTACTGGAACGCTTCGCGAATCGTGCCCGAGTTACGCATCGCGAACTCCAGCGGTCCGAGCACCTTGAGTCCGCCTTGCGCCATCGCGAGGCGCATGCCGAAGTCCGGACAGTTCAGCTCGTGCGCCGAGCGTTCCAGCAGCATCACCAGCGAGCGATAGGGAATGACGGCGTGACGGTTGTGCAGAACCGTCGGATCGATCTGTGACTTCGTCAGCAGCGTGCGTGGATTGCCGCCGAGCCGCGTGACCAGCTCGGGAAACTTTCGCAACCCGTCGACCCGCACGGTTGCGGCGCCTGATTCGGTGCTCACCGGCTCATCCCCATTTCCTGCAGCACGCGTGTCGTATCGGCGCCCAGTTCCGGCGCGCCGCCGGCGACACGGCCTGGCGTTCGCGAAAACCACGTCGGCACACCCGGAAAGCGCACCGGCCCGTGCGGTGTATCGACCGTCTGGAAAAAGCCCACCGAGTTCAAATGTGGATTGCTGAACAGCTCGGCCGGCGTGCGCAGCGGCGCCGCCGGAATATCGAGCTTGCGAAACAACGTCAGCCACTCCTCGGTCGTGCGTTCTTTCATCGTGCCGGCCAGCAGCTCGTACACGCTATTGATCTGACGCGCGCGCTGTTCGAGCGTAGCCAGGGCATCGGTAGCCCAAGGCGGACGCACGGCTTCGACGAATGCGGACCACTGCTTGTCGTTGTAGATCAGCGCGGAAATTTGCCCGTCTTTGGTGCGATAGGGACGGCGATTCGGCGCGACGGCTCTGTGATAGATCGCGGGGCTGAGCGGGGGCTCGAACATCGCGCCGTTCGCGTGTTCGACCAGCATGAACGACGCCATGGTCTCGAACATGCTGACTTCGACTTCCTGGCCCTCGCCGGTTCGCTGGCGATGGAACAGCGCCATCATCGTCGCGTACAGCGCGGTGAGGCCCGCGACCTTGTCGGCCATGATGGTGCCGACATAGTTCGCCTCGCCCGTGAGCATTTGTTGAACTGCCGGCAAACCGCACTCGGCCTGAATCGTGTCGTCGTACGCGGTCAGATCTTTGTCGGGGCCGCCTCGGCCGTAGCCATAACAGTTGGTGTAGACGATCGAAGGATTGATCTTGGCGACGTCCGCGTAAGCGAAGCCTAGTTTGCCGATCGCCTTCGAGCGCATCGAGTGGATGAAAACATCCGCGGCTTTGATGAGCGCGCGCAGTGCGTGTGCATCTTCATCGATACGCAGATCCAGGACGATGCCGCGTTTGCCGCGATTCACGTTCGTGAACACGCCGCTCAGGCCAGGGACCGGCCCGGGTGAGATGTATCTGCAGCCGTCGCCGGCGGGCGGCTCGACTTTGATCACGTCGGCGCCCATGTCGGCCATGATCTGAGTGCAATACGGACCCATGACCATCGCGGTCAGATCCACCACCAGCAAACCCGCCAGCGGGCCCGCTCTATCGGCCATCGATCGCACTCCCTCGAGTTTGCTGAGCCGGAGTCTTGCACGGAGGGCGTACACATTCCAGACCGTTGAGCTAATATCGGCACATCAGTTTTGCATCGGGCCCCGGCCCGGGTCAGATCAATCACGTCCAACTCATTGGCCAACCATGGATTTTTCACTCAGCGCAGACCAGCAGAACATCCGGGACGCCATCCTCAAGCACTGCTCTCGCTTTCCCGACGAGTTCTGGCTGGAGCGCGACCGCGACGGCGTCTTTCCGCACGAGTTCTTCCAATCGATGGTCGAGGCCGGCTGGTTGGGGATCGCGATGCCGACCGAGTTCGGCGGCGCGGGGCTCGGCATCACCGAGGCGGCGGTGATGATGCAAGCCATCGCTGAATCCGGCGCTGGCATGGGCGGCGCGTCGAGCATTCATCTGCCGGTGTTCGGGTTGCAGCCGGTTGTGCTGGTCGGCACTCAAGAACAGAAACAGCGCATGCTGCCGCCGGTCGTGCGCGGTGAAGATAAAGTCTGTTTCGCAGTCACCGAGCCCAATGTCGGCCTCAACACCACCGAACTGAAAACACGCGCCGAACGGCGCGAGGGCGGCTATTCAGTCAACGGCGAGAAGATCTGGATCTCCACCGCGCAAGTAGCAAACAAGATGCTGCTGCTCGCTCGCACCACGCCGCTCGACCAGGTGAAGCGCAAGACCGACGGGCTCTCCCTGTTCTACACCGACCTGGATCGCAGCAAGATCGAAGTGCGGCTGATCCACAAGATGGGCCGGCACGCGGTCGACTCGAACATGCTGTTCATCCAGGATCTGTGGATCCCGGCAGCGGATCGCATCGGGCCGGAGGGGGAGGGCTTCAAGCTCATCCTGCATGGCCTGAATCCCGAGCGCATACTGGTCGCGGCCGAGGCGATCGGCATCGGCCGCGCCGCCATCAGAAGAGCGGCGAAGTACGCGCGCGAGCGAATTGTTTTCAATCGGCCCATCGGAATGAATCAAGGTATCGCGCATCCGCTGGCAAAATGCTGGGCGCAGCTCGAGGCGGCGAACCTGATGGTGATGCAGGCCGCGACCTTGTTCGACAAAGGCCAGGACTGCGGTGTCGAGGCGAACGCCGGCAAATATCTGGCCGGCGAGTTCGGGTTCGAAGCATGCCACACCGCGATGCTGACGCTGGGCGGCATGGGTTACGCGCAGGAGTATCACGTCGAGCGTTATTTGCGCGAAAGTCTGATTCCGAGGACCGCGCCGGTCAGTCCGCACATGATCCTGAACTTCCTGGCGGAGAAGGTCCTGGAACTGCCGAAGTCTTATTGAAAACAGCGACTCGGGCATCCTGCCACTCGCGCTGTGGCGCAGAGGGGAAAAGGCGCGACCCACTGTTTATTGAATATGGCCCCTGCGCTCGCCGCCTGCGGCGGCGGGCACATCCTTGTGCCTGGGGTGGCACTAACTACTGAGGTGAGCAATGATCAAGATGCGCTCCTGGCTGTTCGCCCCGGGCGATAGCGAACGCAAGATGGAAAAGGCGACGGCGAGCAACGCCGATATCGTGATCTTCGATCTCGAGGATGCGGTGTCCGAGCCGGAGAAACCCAAGGCGCGCACGCGGGTCGCTTCGTTTCTCAAAGCGAATGCGCAGCATCGCTCGAAGCTGTGGGTTCGCATCAATCCCATTCAAGGCCCGCATGCGCTGGCAGATCTTGCAGCGGTGATGCCCGCCGCGCCGGTCGGCATCATGTTTCCCAAGCCGCGCGGCCGTGCCGACGCGGAACTGCTCGATCACTACTTGACGGCGTTTGAGGCGGCCGCGGGTACGGAGATCGGCTCGACCCAAGTGATGCTGCTGGCGACCGAGATGCCGGAGAGCATGCTGGCAATAGGAAGTTATGCGGGCGTGCCGCGAATCGTTGCGATGTCGTGGGGCGCTGAAGATCTCGCGACTGCATTGGGCGCAAGTGATAATCGCGGCGATTACGGCGGTTATGACTTCACCTATGAGCTGGCGCGCAGCCTTTGTTTGGTCGGCGCGGCAGCGGCCGGCGTGGCGGCGATTGAAACCATTCATGGTGATTTCAAGGATGAACCCGGCCTTCGCAAACGCGCGGCGGCGATGAGGCGCGCGGGCTGGCGCGGGATGCTGGCGATTCATCCGGCTCAGGTCGATGTGATCAATGAAGCGTTCTCGCCCAGCGCTGAGGAGGTGGCGGCCGCGCAAGAAATCGTCGATCTGTTTGCCGCGAATCCGGGTGTCGGCACGATAGGCCACAAAGGGGCGATGCTGGATCGGCCGCATCTTGCTCGAGCCAAGCAACTGCTGGCCTCGGTGGGTCGCTCATGAGTGTCTCTATCGACGTCAGTGCGAGGCGCCGCGCTGTTTGGAGCCAACGCTGATGAGCGTTGCTATCGACGCGGCTGAATTGAATCTCGCCAAGTACGTTCGTGCCGGCGACCGCATTGTTTGGGGCCAGGCATGCGGCGAACCCACCACGCTGGTGGAAGCGCTTATTGCGCAGGCCGAACACATCGGCCGCGTCTCGGCCTTCGCGGCGACGAGCTTCTCCGGCATTCTCACTGCGGAAGCGGCCGAACGTTTCGATCTGTCCAGCATGGGCGCAATCGGCGCGTTACGCGTGGTTGCTGCCAAAGGCCGGCTGGGCATCGTGCCGTGTCATGTCAGTCAGGTCGCGCCGATGATCGAGCAGGGAATCATCGGTTGCGATGTGGCGTTCGTGCAAGTCAGTCCGCCCGATGCGAGCGGCAATCACAGCTTCGGGTTGATCAGCGATTTCGTGGCGTCGGCCGTGAAGAAGGCGCGAGTCGTGATCGCTGAAGTGAACGAGCGTGTGCCGTTCACCTATAGCGACGTTGTCTTGCCGGCGTCGCGAATCGACTGTGCCGTGCATGTGAATCGCATGCCCGTCGAGGTGCAGCCGGCACAGATCGGCGAGACCGACATGGCCATCGCCAAGATCGTTGCGGGCTACATCGAGAGCGGTTCGGTGATTCAAGTCGGGGTCGGCGCGGTCCCGGATGCGATCTTGCGCTTGCTGCTGGATCGTCGCGATCTCGGCGTGCACTCGGGAATGATCGGCGATGGCCTGGTCGATCTGATGGAGGCGGGCGTCATTACGAATGCGACGAAGGCAATCGACACCGGCGTTGCGATCACCGGCGCGCTCATCGGCACTCGGCGTCTGTATGAGTTCGTGAATCGCAATCCGAAGATCGGCATGCGCAGTACGGCTTACACGCATGACGCGTCGGTTCTGGCGCGGCTGACGAAACTCGTGACCATCAATTCAGCCGTCGAGGTCGATCTGACCGGCCAGGTGAATGCCGAGCAGAGCGGCGGCCAGTATCTGGGTGGCACGGGCGGACAGGTCGACTACGTTCGAGCGGGCTCTCGATCGCCCGGCGGCCACGCGTTCATTGCTTTGCCTGCAACTGCGAAGGGCGGCAAGATCAGTCGGATCACCGCAGCGCTGTCGGGTCCCGTCACGACGGCGCGCAGCGATGTTGATGTAATCGTCACCGAGTTCGGCGCGGCGGAGCTCAAGGGGCAGACTTTGGCCGAGCGCACGCGCCGCCTCATCAACATTGCGCATCCCGATTTTCGTGAAGAACTGGACCGGGCTGCGCATTCGATCCGGCAGCGAGGGTTCTAATGAGCGAGGCTGTGCTGTTCGACGCCCGTGACGATGGCATTGCCATCATCACGCTGAACCGTCCCGAGACGCGCAACGCGCTCAGCAAGGAGATTCGCGACGGACTGTTCGCTGCGTGGGATCGGTTTGAGCAAGATCCAAACCTGAGGGTCGCGATTCTCACCGGCGCCGGCGAGAAGGCGTTCTGCGCTGGCGGCGATCTGAAGGAGATGGTGGAACGCCAGCTGGCGGTGCCTCCGCGCGACATGTTTCCAGTGCCCGGCGACAACATCGAGTTGAGCAAACCAACCATCGCCGCGGTGAATGGCGTCGCCTTCGCCGGCGGTTGGATGATCGCGCAGGCATGCGATCTCTGCGTCGCGAGCACGCGCGCTCAGTTCGGCATCACCGAGGTGAAAGTAGGCCGCAGCTCGCCTTGGGCTGCGCCGCTCATTCATATGATTCCGCAGCGGATCATGATGGAGATCATCCTCACCGGTAAGCCGATCACGGCGCAACGCGCCTATGAGATCGGGCTGGTGAATCGCCTGGCCGAGCCCGAAGCGCTGATTGAAACCGCGCTGGCCTTTGCCGCCGAAATCCTCGACGGCGCGCCGCTGTCCGTTAAGGCGGGGCGTGAGACCGTCATGCTCGCTACAGAAATGGGCCGCTCCGCCGCTCTGCGCGCTGCCAGGCATGCGTCTGAGTACTGCTACAACAGCAGCGATGCGCAAGAAGGGCCGAGGGCTTTCGCGGAGAAGCGTCGGCCGCAATGGAAGGGACGCTGATGGACGACATCCAAACATTGTTGGATCGCGAGCAGATTCGGGATTGCATCGCTCGACTGGCGCGCGGCGAAGACCGCCGAGACGCGGAGTTGATCAAGTGTTGTTATTGGCAGGAGGCGAAGCTCGACTTCGGCATCTTCACTGGTTCGCTTGCGGAGTATCAGGCGTGGGTTGTGCCGGGTTCGCCGGCTGTTCCGTTGACGCTTCACACGCTGGGCCAGAGTTTGATCGAGCTGCACGCCGACTCGGCCGCGGTGGAAACACACGTCACGTCGTATCACCGCATCGACATGGGCGAGCAGCATCGCGACGTCGTCATCGGCGGACGCTATCTGGATCGACTGGAGCAACGCGGCGCGGAGTGGCGGATCGTTCAGCGCACGATGATCTACGACTGGGTCAGCGACTACGGGCAGTCGGCCGACTGGAGCAAGGGCTTGATGGGGACTCCGTTCAAAACGAAGCACTCCGTCGGCGCGGCACGCGGCGATTTCAGCGAGACGTTCTTTAAGCAGCTCAATACAGGTTGAAGTGCTCCATCGCGCCGCCGGTCGAGAACGGCTTGAGCAGCGACCGGAACTCCAGCATGGCCGGGCTCTTGGTGAACGCGATGTGCGAATCCATCGTGTCCCACGCGACCAGCAGCATGAACTTCTGCGGATTCTCTACACCGCGCCCGAACTGGACCGATCGCACGCCCGGTGCACTGAGCAGCAGCGGCACGCCCTTGCTTGTCATGGCAGTGGCGAAATCCTGCTCTGCGCCTTCGCGAACCTGGATGTCTGCGCGCTCGATCAGCATGCGATGTTCCTCGTGACTGTTCGTTGGTCAGCGGCCCAGCAACGTTTAGCGGACGTTCGTTGGTCAGCGGCGGCCCTGGGATGTTTGGCGCACGTTTAGTTGGTCAACGGCCGGGCATGTGTAGCGGGCGTTGGTTGGCCAGCGGTCGCTGGTATGACGGATCCTTCCTGTCGCGCGACGGCGTACCGTTGATATGGATACCCGGCACGTCCGCGAACGGAATCGGCATCGTCGGCACCATGCCGGACCATTCGATGGCATTCGTCCGTAACGCGATCTTCCACGGGCCGTCACGGCGCTCCAGCCGATCGATGTAACGTCCGCCCGCCATCCAGTTCGTGTCGTCGCGATTGCGGCCGACGAACAAGTAATAGGTCTCGGTGTGCGCGACGTTGCCGTCGATCTCACAGCTATGGTTCAGCAGGTTGTGATGCGTGGCCGACTGTCCCTGCTCGTGCAGGCTTGCGGCCCAGTCGTAAAGCTCGACCGGTCCGCCGACGAATGGACCCGCGGCGATTACGGCGTCGGAGTGGAACGCGGAGAGGAACAGCTCGCGATCGAACCGATCCATGCCGCGGCTGAAGCGGATCAAGCAATCGAGAATGTCTTGGCGATCGAGCAGTTCCGCGAGCCTGTCGTTCGTCATCGCTTACACCGGTGCCCAAATCGGAGAACCGCGCTGCGCGCGTAGGGAAGGAGGTACGTTGCCATTGATGTCAGTGACGCCGTACTCGCGCGCCAGCTCCGCCGCGATGTATGTGCCGCCGGTGCGCTTCAGTACGTTTGGATCCTTGGCGAGCGCGGCGATGACGCGACCCGGGAACTCGACGGAGGAGCCCACATTCGGGTCGGTGACCGTCTGTTGTTTCATCGCCGGGTTGCGGCTGAGATTGCGCTCCGCGCGCTCCGTGAATGTCAGTCCGAGCCAAAGCGACACGGATGCGACGTTGTACGGCTTGAGCTCGATCGCCATGTCTCGCGCCATCCGATCGACGGCGGCTTTGCAGGTGCCGAAGACGACGCCGTAGGTGTATGTCACTCCGACGTAGCCCGATGTTGCGACGATCAGGCCGGACCGCTGCGGCGCCATGATCTGCGCCGCATGCCACGCCGCGACGAAGTTCGATCGCACGCCGACGTCGACCATCTCCCAATTCGAGAGCGGTTTCTCCCAGAAGGATTTGGGCTCGGTGAGATCTTCGGGTAAGGAAAAGGCGTTGTTCACCAGGATGTCTAGCCGACCTTGCTCGGCTTTGACGCGCTCGAATAGAGCTGCGACCTGAGCGTCGTTCGCATGGTCCACTTGAACAGCGATCCCTTTACCGCCGCGACGGTCGACTTCGACTGCGGTTTCGCCAACGGTGCCCGGCAGGGGATAAGAGCCGGGCGTGACAGTGCGGCCCGTGACATAGACCGTCGCACCTTCCTCAGCGAGCGCCAGCGCGATGCCTTTGCCGATGCCCCGGCTGGCGCCGGTGACGACGGCGACTTTGTTCGAGAGTGAGCGCATGGCCTCACAACTTCCTCGGTGCACCAGTCCCACCCATATACCTCGCCAGATTCCGATGCAGATTGCTGATCGACTGCTCCCGATACGGATTCGTCAGCGTCCCGCGGAAGCCACCGTTCTTCAGTCCCTGCTGAACCGCCGCCATGTTGGAGAAGTCCTGCGGCAGGACCGTGCGCCAGCCGGCGTCGTCCGCTGGCGTGTATTGCCATTCCGTTTTCGGCTCTTCGCCTTTGGGAAACAACTCATACACCGCCGCTTCGAAGATGCACTTATCGGGGTTGTAGCCATACGGACGCGCGCTGTAACACAGCGCATTGTTCAACGCGTGACCGATCTGGAAATTCGGGAAGATCTGCCATGCCGTGCCGCTCTTGCCGACGTGCGTCGGATCGACCGTCGGCCATACGACGCCGCGAGCAGCGTCATCGCGCCGCGCTGAGTCGAGCCAGTGTTTCAAGACCTTGTCCGCCGGCGTTCCCTCCGGCAACTCATCGACGAGTCGCTGGGCAGCTTTGACCAGGGTCTGTGTCGTGTTCGTATTCGCGTGCTCCCACGTGTAGAGCTGCAACTGCGCCGTCGACACGCGCGGATCGCCGCCCGAGCCTAGCCGCAGCTTCGCCTGGTTCTCATCCATTCCCTTCGGCGCGTCATAGCCGATGTTGCTGTGGAGACCTTGGGCCCGTGCCCAGCCGCGGAAGTCGCCGTAAGGCATGAACTCCGGATGCGTGCCCGGCACGTGATACGTCTCGCTGAACGCCTCCATCGCCACCTTCCAGTTGCAATCGAAGACGATCCAGCGGCGCCAGCGATAACGCATGTTCTGCAATTGGAACGGATCGAGCAGGCTCGCAGCTGGCTCGAGATACTCGCGCAGCGATCCTGCGTTCGGATCCAGGTTGATCCAGAGCCATCCGCCCCAGGTATCCACCTTCACTTCACCCAGTCTCGTGCGCTCATCCGAAAGCGCGCCTTTCCAATCCTCCTGGTTCATGACATGCGTGCACTTGCCTTCGAGGTTGTAGCGCCACGCATGAAAGCCACAGACGAAGTTGTCACGTTTGCCGCAGGCGCGTTTCTCGCCTGCCGGTGTGTCCACCAGGCGCCGGCCACGATGCGAACAAACGTTGTAGAACGCACGAAACTTATCGGGCGCCGAGCGCACGATCAGGATGGACTCGTCGAGGATGTCGTAGGTGAGGAAGCTGCCGACTTCCGGCACTTCCTCGACGCGCCCGACTTGCTGCCACACCTTGCGCCACAGCTTGTCGCGCTCCGCTCGCGCGTACTCTTCGGAGGTGTACGCCTCGACGCCGTAAGTCACTGCGTTGGACAGGTCATCGGCCGTCGTGACGGTCTGACCCATCGTATCAGCAGCTGTGCTCATGACATCCTCCGCCGTGGCTGGTCGCAACGGCTGAAGTTAAGAGCAGGGCCGGCCGGGGTCTTGACGGGACGCGGCAGAAATCCAAACCATCGACGACAGCCTGACGCCGCCGCCGAAGGGCGAGAATTACCCGGCGCGCGACAGTGACGGCGTGCGGAATCCGAGGCTGCGGGAAATTGCTGTCGCTTCTTCGAGGACGAGACGCGCCAGCTCGGCGCCCCGATCCTGCAGACGGGAGCTCGGCGCCGCCACGATGATCGCGCCGATCACTGTTCCGGCAGCATCGCGAATGGCTGAGGCTGTGCCATTGACGCCATCCGCCGCCTGATCGACCGTCTGGGCGACGCCACTGTCGCGAGCGGCGGCAATGATTTCGGTGAGGCGGCGTTTGTTTGTTTCGGTCTTGGTCGTGAGCTGATCGGGTTTCAGCCGCTGCAAATAAGCTTGCAGCTCTTCGTCCGGCAACGTCGCAAGGAGGATCCGGCCGCCCGCCGTACAGTACAGCGGACGACGGTCGCCCACCGACACGGCGAAACGAACCGTGTTGCGACTCTCGATGACATCGACATAGGTGAGTGAGTCACCGCTGGAATCGCGCACCGCGAACAACACGGTTTCTCCCGACCGCTCCGCGAGACGCACCATGCCTTCGCGCACGAAATTCGACGATTGTAAGCGCCGGCGCGCCTCCAGAAGCGCACTGCCCAAGCCATACGCCGCCGGTCCCAGACGATAAACGCCTTCAGTGGGAATGACGAAGTCAGCTTCCGTCAGCCCACGCAGCAACGCCGCGATGCTGCTCTTTGGCGCATTCAGCGTCCGGCTGAGTTGCGCGAGGCCAATAGGCGTCGGGCTGGCGCAAAGCGCTTCCAGAATTTGAATCACCCGCGTGACGGACTGGGGTGAACTGAAGCGGCGGTCGTCGTCGTTGAGCATGGCGAAATTAGACTCCACCCCGGCGCGGCCGCCAAGCCCGGCGCGCGAAAATTCCTCCGGAGAAGTTTGTCAAATTCCTCCGGAGAGGTATCGTGGGGAAAACCAGTGCGAAACGGGGGCGCCAGTGACCGAGCTCAGATTCGACAATCGAGTGGCCGTGATCACAGGTGCGGGGCGAGGACTGGGACGCGCCTACGCGCTATTGCTCGCATCGAAGGGCGCGAAGGTCGTCGTCAACGATCCCGGTGGAAGTTTGCAGGGCGCTGGCAGCGATACAACGCCGGCGCAAGACGTGGTTCGCGAGATCGAAGCGGCAGGCGGCGAAGCCGTCGTAAGTACCGCATCGGTGGCTACCGCCGAGGGCGGCAGGGCAATCGTTCAGACCGCGTTGGATCGTTACGGCCGCCTCGACATTCTGATTCACAACGCCGGCAATGTTCGCGCAGCATCCTTGCGCGAAATGACGCAAGCCGACTTCGATGCGGTCCTCGACGTGCATCTGCGCGGGGCATTCAACGTCGTGCGTCCGGCATTCCCCGTGATGTGCGACGCCGGCTACGGTCGCATCGTGTTGACCTCATCCATCGGCGGTTTGTACGGCAATCATCGCCAGGTGAACTACGGTGTTTCCAAAGCAGGCTTGATCGGGCTTTCCAATGTCGCCGCGCTCGAGGGCGCCGAGCACAATGTGAAATGCAATGTCATCGTGCCAGCCGCGGTGACCCGAATGGCTGAAGGCATCGACACCAGCGCGTATCCGCCGATGACCTCGGAAATGGTGGCTCCAGTGGTCGGCTGGCTGGCTCACGAGTCCTGCTCGATCACGGGCGAGATGCTGGTGTCCATCGCCGGCCGGGTCGCGCAAGCGTTCATCGGCGAGAGTGTCGGCGTGTATCGTCCGGCGTGGACCGTCGAGCAGGTGAGCGAGCAGATCGATGCAATCCGGGACAAGAGCTCGCCTTGGATTCTGCCCGTCGTGCCGTCAGGGCACATCGATCACATCCGCCGCAGCTTCGAGATGGCGACGAAAGGCAAGACCGCCAGCTGAGCTGCTCATGCGCGCGAGAGTTACCACAAGAGTCGTCCGTCCGAAGCCAGTGAAGGCGAGCGCGTCGGATGATCCGCTGTATTTGCAAGTTGCACGCACCTTGAAGACGGAGATTGTTGGCGGCCGCTATCCAGTCGGCTCGCATTTGCCCACCGAGAGTGAGTTGTGCGCAAGATTCGCCGTCAGTCACTACACGATTCGCGAAGCTCTGCGCCGGCTGCGTGACGACCGCTTGGTCGCCTCGCGACAAGGTGCGGGTACTATCGTCGTGCCTCGGCCAAAGGCCGATGCATACGCGCAGGACGTCGTTTCGATCAACGATCTGCTGGAGTTTGCGACCGGCGCACGATTCGCCATCGAGTCCGTCGACATGGTGACCATCGAGGCAAGCTTGCTGCAAGAACGGGGCTGGCAGCGGGCGCGGAGTGGCTCGCGGTGCGCGGTTTGCGCCAACGCGAAGGGGCGCTGGCGCCGGTGTGCTGGACGGAGTACTACATCAATCGCGAGTTCGCCGCGCTCGGCAAAGTGTTGGGGCGACACGTCGGGCCGATCTTCCCGCTGATCGAAGATTTATTCGGCCGGAGCATTCTTGAGGTTCACCAGGAGATTGGCGCGACCGTGCTGTCGGCGGCGCTGGCGAAAAGTTTGAAGGTCGAGGCAGGAACGGCGGCGCTCGAAGTTCGTCGCACGTACAAGAGCTCGGACGCGGAAGTTGCGCAGGTGACGATCAATACGCATCCAGCGTCGCGCTTTCGTCACTCGATGACGATGCGACGGATCAAAATGTAAGGGCGATCAGCGCGGCCCTTTCGGCAGCCCGAGCACGCGTTCTGCAATGATGTTGCGTTGGATTTCGGCCGTGCCTCCCGCGATCGTTTCCGAGAACGCGTCCAGATAATCGTGGCCCCAGCCGTGCATGCCGACGACTTCTGGGGCGTCGATGCCGTAGAGATCGATTGCTGCCGCCGTCACCCGTTGTGAGAACTCGGCGAAACTCAGGCGAATCATCGAGCCGCTCGCGTCGGGGACGCTGTTTTCGGAGTCGAGCGCGAATCGATACGTCATGGCGCGGATCGACTGGCCTTCGGCTCGCAAGCGTCCCAGTCGCTGACGCAATTCGGCTCGACTGGCCGGGCATGCGGCCAGCAGCTGTTCGACTTTGATGGTGAGTCCAATCAGCAGCGCAAGTCCCGCCGTGCCGCGCTCGAAGCTGAGTGTGGACATCGCCGTCGACCAACCGTTGTTCACGCCGCCTACAACATTCGATAGCGGCACACGCACCGAGTCGTAGAACACTTCGCAGTACTTGCGTGGCCCGGCCATCGTTCGAATCGGACGCACGGTGATGCCCGGAAGATTCATCGGGCAGATGACCCAGGTGAGCGCGGCCGAGGCTTTCGCGCTCGGATCCGTGCGGATCAGCAGTTCTTGCCAGTCGGCGATGTCGGCAAAGCTCGACCAGATCTTGTGCCCCTCGATAATCAGCGTGTCGCCGTCGATCCTGCCGCGTGTTCGCACGCTTGCGAGATCGGAGCCGGCGCCGGGTTCGGAGAAGCCCTGGCACCAGATGACTTCGCCCGCGAGGATCTTGGGCAGATGAAATGCCTTCTGCTCCGGATTGCCGCAGGCGATCAGCGTCGGGCCGGCGTGATTCAGGGCGACGAAGGAGGCGTTGAGGGGGGAGGGCGCGCCGGCGCGTGCGTATTCTTCGAACCAGACGATTTGTTCGAGCACGGACAAACCGCGGCCGCCGACTTCCTTGGGCCAATTGATGCCGGCCCATCCACCCTGGGCCTGCTTGCGCTGCCAGGCTAGAACGTAGTCGCGGGACTCTGGACCGTCTTCGGGCGACGGCTCTCGCGGAGCATTCGCTTCGAGCCACGCGCGGGCTTCGCGTCGAAACTCGGCGATCGAACCGGCGGCGTCAGTCGCGGTGTGTGTGCCCATCGTTCAATGGTTCTGCGCGAGCGTCGCGCGAATCTGATGTTTCAGGACTTTGCCGGCGTCGTTCTTGGGCAGCGCGTCCCACAGCACGACCTGTTCTGGGAACTTGAACTTCGCAACCCGCTGCGCGTCGAGAAATTCGCCCAAGCTTGCGACGGTCGGTCCTGGCGTTCCCTTGGGAACTATCACGGCGCAGGCTCGCTCGCCTGTGCGGGCATCCGGAAGTCCGACGATGGCGATCTCCGCGACCTGCGGATGACTCACCAGCAGGTCTTCCACTTCCTTGGGCGAAATGTTTTCGCCGTTGCGGATGATGATGTCCTTGGCGCGGCCGGTGACGACGACATGGTCGCCATCGACCCAGCGCGCGAGATCGCCGGTGCGGAAGTAGCCTTCCGCGTCGAATGCATCGTTCTCGTCTTCGGGATGCAGATAGCCCACCAGCATCTGTGGGCCTCGAGCATGAATTTCGCCCTGACCGGCCGGCGCCGATGAATGATCGATGAGCTTGATATCGGCAAACCCGGCGCGCCCATCGGTGTCGGCGGCGTGGGCGACATCGTTTGGATCGATGACCCCAACGGTCGTCACTGGCACTTCCGTCGAGCCGTACACTCGCGAGACGACGGCGCGCTCGAAATAATCGGCGGCGTTCCGGATCAGCGCGGGCGGCACCGAAGCGCCTCCGCAGATGAATACTTTCAGGCTGGGCACGCGAGTGCCAGCGCGTCGCGCGGCGGCGAGGATTTGTTCCAGGAACGGCGTCGCGCCCGCCATGTGCGTGCAGCCTTCGCGATCCATGATGCGCACGGCCTCGTCGGGATCCCAGCGATCCATCAACACTGCGGTAGTTCCGAGCAGCAACGGGCCTTCGAAGGAATAGATCGAGCCGCCGATGTGACCGATGGGTGAGGGCACCAGAAATTTGTCCCCCGGCGTCGCCAGCCAATGGTTGCGGATCTGTTGGATCAGCGCATGCAGCGAATTGTGACTATGCATGACGCCCTTGGGTCGGCCGGTGGTGCCCGAGGTGTAAAGGATCATTCGCACGGCGTCCGGATCGCGCGTTGGGAACGAAGTGGTCGCGCGTGCTTGCTCGCGAAGTAACGACTCGTAGGCGATGTGTCCGCCTGGCTCACCACGCAACACAACGACATCGGGCGGCGAATCGAGCTGCGCAACGACTCGACTCAGCATGGCCGCGCATTCCTGCTGACGGAAGCGCGCCGGCACGAAGACCATCCGGCTGTCGACGTCTTTCAGGATGAACTGCAGCTCGCGATCGCGCAGCGACGGCAGGATGGGATTTACGACCATGCCTGCGAGCGTTGCGGCCAGATAGATAACCGCCGCTTCGTGCCAGTTCGGCAGCATGAATGAAATCACACTGCCGGTCGGCGCCCGGGCCAGCATCGCGTGCGCAAGAGCCGTCGCTTCGGCGTGCAGCGTCGCGCAGTCGATGCGGCGCTCGGCATCGATCAACAATATTCGCTGTGGAGCTTGCTGAGCTGCTTTCTGAAGCGCGTCCGCGAGAGTTTCGCGGATCCATTGGCCGCGTGCGTATGCCTGCGATGCCCGTTCATCGTTCCATCGGATCGACCGTCCGGCGATCAGTTTGCGCTGGGTGCTCAAATCACTGGGCATTGCTGCAGCCTTGTAGGGCCTGCAAAGCTAGAAGGTGCGGCGCCGTGGCGTCTTGATGACTGGCGACACCCGGCTAGCGCGCCATGCCAGGCGTGTGTCGTGCGGCGTCAAGCGGTCGTTCCCGACAATTCATAGAATGACCCGATTCTCACGATGAGGCCGTTGCTTGCAGGCGCAAACCCGCTATCACCCCGATGCCGAGCAGCTCGCGCTGGCGGGCACGATCGAGGAGTCGCTCGATAGCCTGGTGCCGGTCGCGCGGTTGCATTCGTCGCACGAGGAAAGTGCCGACGCCTGGGCCAGTCTGCGCGATCTCGGCGTGTTCGGTATTTCGGTCGATGAGGCACAGGGCGGCAGCGGACTGGGTGCGGTCGAAGAAGCGCTCATCGTCATGGGATTGGGTCGGCGATTGGTATCGCCGGCGGTGCTCGCAACGATCGGAGCGGGACCTGCCTTGGTCGCCACCGGCAACGCCGACAAGAACGTTGCGGCGGCTTATCGACGCGGTCAGCGCACTGTCATGGTCGAAGAATCGCAGGCAAGTGTCATTCTGGTGCGCGATGGTGACAGAGCGGCGCTGTACGAACGCGAGCGAGCGCAAAGTCGGAGCATCGATCGTCGCTTGTGGCTTGCCGGCCTCAGTGAAATCGAAACGCCTCGAGACCTCATCGCTGAGCTCGATGCGCGCGATCTGTTACGGCTTCGCTTAATCGACGCGGCCGCTCTCGCCGGTATGGCAGCCGCGGCTCTCGACATGGCTGTCGCATACGCTGGCATCCGCGAGCAATTCGGCCGACCCATCGGCACGTTCCAAGCCATCAAGCATCATTGCGCCAACATGGCGATGGCCGCTCGGTGCGCGCGCGATCAAACGAGCTTCGCAGCGGTTGCGCTCGACGATGATCGTGACGACGCAGCTCTGCAGGTCGAGTGCGCGTTGTTGGTGGCCGGTCAGGCGGCGCTCGACAATGCCGGCACGAACATACAGATTCACGGCGGCATCGGTTTCAGCGACGAGGCCGATCCGCATCTGTTCCTCAAACGAGCACAGTTGCAGCTGGCGATCGCCGGCGGCCTCGAAGCAACGAACGAGCGCATCGTCGATCTGCCAGCGAACTGGTAGCGCCAAGGCCGAACGTTCGCATCGCCGAACTGCTGGCGAGCTGGTAGTGTCAGCGCGAACGCGCTGTTGCGCGATCCGCTCGCGGCGGCGGATACTCCTCAGGAAACGATGTGAATGCGGAGCTCGATATGAATCTTTCCGGCCGGAAAATCGTCGTCACGGGGGCGTTTGGATCGCTGGGCACCAAAGTGTCAGCGGCGGTGCGCGAGGCGGGTGCGACCGTTACGTGTATCGATCATTCGTCGGTCGAGAGAGCACACGACTCGCTCAAGGGTTGCGTGCTGCTCAGCGGCGTCGATCTTGGCTTGCCTGACGCCGCGGCGGCGGCGATGAAAGCCGCCGCCAAACAAATGGGCGGCCTCGATGGCTTGGTCAACATTGCGGGCGGCTTCCGCTGGGAAAAGGTCGAGGGCGGCGGCATTGCCACCTGGGATCAGCTCTACAACATCAACTTACGCACGGCCGTGAACGCCGTACAAGCTTCGTTGCCATTGATGGGCCCCGAGCACGGAAGAATCGTCAACGTCGGCGCCGCCGGTTCGATCAAAGCCGGCACGGGCATGGGCGCTTATGCGGCTTCCAAAGCCGGCGTCGCGAAACTCACCGAAGCCCTCGCCGATGAATTGAAAGACAAGGGCGTGTGCGTCAACGCCATTCTGCCGAGCATCATCGATACTCCAGCAAATCGCGCCGACATGCCGGACGCGGATCACGATCGCTGGGTCAAGCCCGAGCAGATCGCGGACCTGGTGGTGTTTTTATTGTCGGATCGTTCCAGCGCGATCACGGGCGCGCTGATTCCCATCGTGGGGCGCGTTTGAGCAAACTCACGGCGTGTAGATGCTGATCGGATCGCGATTCGGATCCGGCGTCTCCGCGCGCCAGCGCACCGAGCCGAACGGCCGCTCCAGACGTCGACGGACACGATGGCCCGGTCCAGCAATGTGATAGGCATCGGCCAGCGTCTGCAACTCGCGATCGGCATGCGTGAAACGGCTGCGCAAGCGCAGATAATCCGCCCAGGTGGGACAGTGATAGCGTTCCGTCCATAGCTCCGGATCGGCGATGTCGCGCGATAGGGACCAGTCGAACGCGCCGTTTCTGAGACGCGTCCGCTGCATCTTCAGCATCACGTCGTAGAACTGGCGGGCGGCATCCGGGTTCACTCGATAATCGATCTCGATGACGATGGGGCCGCTGCGCGCGGTGAGTGCGAGTGCGACCTCCGGCTCATTGGCGAGCTCGACCATTTCCACATCGGCGGTGGAAATAGGCGGCATCGGCAGCAACAAGCCAATGAGCGGCGTGAGCAGCAAGGTGATGCCCGATGCGATCAGCGCATTGCTCACATCCCAATCCGACGCAACCACGCCCCAGATCCATGCGCCGATTGCGATCCCGCCGGTGAGCGATGCTTGAAACCAGGCGATGGCACGCGCCGTCACCCAGCGCGGAGCGGACAGTTGCACGGCCACGTTCAACAACGCGATATTGAGCATATAAGCAGCACCGGCAACGGCCAGCGCCAGCGCGGTGACGATCACATTGTTGCTGAGCGCGATGATCACGATCATCACGCTGGCGACAATGGCACACAGGCGGACGGCATGTTCAGCCTTCAAGCGATTGCGGACTTCGCTGACGACGAGCGCGCCGATCACGGCACCGACACCGTTCGCTCCCAGCAGCAACCCAAACGTACTCGCATTGCCTGCGAGCAGATCGCGTGCGACGAGCGGGGTCAGTGCCGAAATCGATGCAGCTGCCAGACCCAACGCGAGCGCGCGAATCAGCACGATGCGGATCGGCGGCGAGTGAATGGCATAGCGCGCACCCGAAATGATCGCGCGATCGAGACGCTCCGGCGGCAGGCGTGCCGGAACATGCTCCCGGCGCCAGAGGAAGAACGCGACGATGAGCGGCAAGTACATCAGCGCATTCACCGCAAACGCGGCGGTTGCGCCAGCCGCGAGCACGATCAAGCCACCGATGGCTGGCCCGAAGCTGCGCGCGATGTTGTAACTGACCGAGGCAAGGCCGACAGCGGCTGGCAACTGCTCGGGCTTCACTTGTTCGCTGACCGACGCTTGCCATGCTGGGCCGTACAGTGCGACGCCGACGCCAATCAGCGAACTGAAGCAAAGCAGCACCCACGGCGTCGTGAGGTTCAGCATGGAGATGCCCGTCAGCGTCAACGCACTGATCGTGGCGAAGGTGAGTCCGGCCAGTGCGATCCTGCGCCGGTCGAACATGTCCGCGATGGCGCCGGCCGGCACGGCCACGAGCATCAAAGGCAGCATGAGCGCGGTCTGCACCAGCGCGACCATGCTGGGTGACGAGGTGAGTCGCGTCATCTCCCAGGCGGCGCCTACCCCTTGAATGAGCTGTCCAAAGTTGGATAGCACGCTTGCCGACCAGATGCGTCGGAACGTGCGTTCACGCAACGGCTCGAATGCGGTCCAGCGCTTCGTGGGAACTGCGTCGTCTGCGATTGCCATGCCTCAACTACCAGCGCGCAGGCCGACTTGCCGGTCGATGAAATCGAAGACGGCGTCGTTGAAGGCATCGTTCGCGTCGCCAGCGACCATGTGATGCGCGCCGGCGATGTCGACGAACTCGGCGTGCGGCACCATCTGGAGAAACTCGCGCGCGCCTGCTTCGCTGACGATGCGACTGCGGCTGCCACGCACGAGCAGGGTAGGGATATCGATCGCGCGCGCAAAGGTTTCCAACGGATTCGGTCCGTCGGCTCTGAGCTTGCCTTGCGAGTCCCGGCCCATTTGGATGAACGCGGGATCCCAGTGCCAGTAGTAGCGGCCGTTACGAAGGCGCAGGTTGCGCTTCAAGCCGTTGGTGTTCTTCGGGGGCGGCCGATGAGGCAAGTACGCGGCAACTGCGGCCGCCGCTTCCTCGAGCGACGCGAAACCATTCGGCGCGCTGTCCATGAATGCGATCACTTCATTCGCGCCGCTCATTTCGACTCGGGCCGTGATGTCCACCAGCACAAGGGCTCGCAGCCGCGGCGGCGGCGCGGCGGCGATCATCATGCCGATCAATCCGCCCAGCGATGCGCCAATGACAATCGGCTCGTCATCGAGCTGGTCGATGACGGTGCGAATGTCGGCCGCGAACTTATCGAGCGTGTATTCGCCATCGGGCGACCACTCGCTGTCGCCGTGCCCTCGCAGATCGACGGAGATGGCGCGATAGCCGCGTTGAATCGCTTCGGCCAACGCGCTGCTCCAGCTCTGACGCGTCTGACCGCTTCCGTGCAGGAATAAGAGTGTCGGCGCATCCGCCGGGCCTGCGGCGTCGGCGGCGAGATTCAGATGGGACCCACGAAGCGAAATCTGCTCCAGCTCGACCGCGCTCTTCATAGGGCGGGCTGCACGTCGAGGTGGAGACGAGTCAGCTTCAGCGACGCGATCTTCCATTCGCCGTTCTGTCGCACGTAACGTTCGTGATAGTGGCCGTAGCCGGTGATGGAGGCGAGACCGCGCCGTGGGGTATCCCACACGACGCGGTCTTGCATCGCCCAGATCACTTGCGCTTCGTCGCCTTGCACGTCGATCTCGGGAGTGTGAACTTGATGGACGGTTCTCGCACTCCCGACCAGCGTCTGCACCTGCTGTAGGGCGGCCTCACGGCCCCGTATCACGGGTACCGACGTGCCCTCACTCACATCGAGGACGAAATCCTCGGTAAACAATGCGCCGAAACCGGCCCAGTCCTTGGTGTCGAGCATCCGGCAATAGCGCGCTTTGACTTTGCTGATTGCCAGATGAGCTTCGAGTGCAGCGGTATCGGCCATACGTTTCCTATGTGAGTTTCATGGTCATAGCGAGCGCGCGATGACCATGCGTTGAATGTCGGACGTGCCTTCGTAGATCTGGCACACGCGCACGTCGCGGTAGATCTTGGCCAGGCCGAACTCTTCGAGATAGCCATAGCCGCCGAGCGTCTGGATGGCGCCGGAGCACACCGCTTCCGCGGTTTCGGAGGCAACGAGCTTGGCCATCGACGCTTCTTTCAAACACGGAGCGCCGGTGTCTTTGATGCTTGCAGCGTGCAGCACGAGCTGACGAGCCGCTTCGAGTCGCGCGGCGAGATCGGCGAGACGGAAGCCCACGGCCTGGTGTTCGATGATGGCCTTGCCCATCGAGCGGCGCTCCTTCGCATAGCCGATGGCGATTTCCAGGGCGGCCTGCGCCATGCCGATACATTGCGAAGAGATGCCGATGCGGCCCGCTTCGAGATTCGACAAGGCAATCCGATAGCCCTGGCCTTCGGCGCCGAGTCGCAGCGAGCTCTCGAGGCGCAGATCGTCGAAACGCAGGCTGCAGGTGTCCGAGGCAAGCTGTCCCAACTTGTGCTCGACCTTGTCGACCACGTAACCGGGACGATCGGTCGGCACCAGGAACGCGGAGATTCCTTTCTTCCCCGCCTCCGGATCGGTGACCGCGAACACCAACGCCAGTCCGCCGATCTTTCCCGAGCTGATGAATTGCTTGCTGCCGTTGATCACATAGCCGTCGGCAGTCTTGGTGGCGCGCGTGCGAAGAGCTGACGCGTCGGAGCCGGCATCCGCTTCAGTCAAAGCGAAAGCGCCGATCATGCGGCCGCTAAGCAGCTCGGGCAGAAAGCGCTCCTGTTGTTCGGCGTTGCCATCCTTCAGCAACGCGGAAACGATCAGGCTGTTTTGAATGGAGAGGATGGTGGACAACGCGCCGTCGGCGGCGGCGATTTCCATCAGCGCGAGCGCATACGACACATAGTCGGCGCCGGCGCCGCCTTTATCCTCGGGCGCGGTCATGCCCATCAAGCCCAACTCGGCGAGCTCCTGGAACAACTCGGACGGATAAGCGCGGGCGGTTTCGTAGCTCAGAGCATTCGGGCGAATACGCTCCTGGGCGAAGTCGCGGACGGAATCTGCAATGGCTTGCTGGGTGGCGGTGAGTAGCATCGGCGGAATCTTCGGTCGACAGGACGACAGCGTCACCGGCAAGAATGGCGAGGGATGCGCCCGGGCGCAATCGGCAGCGGGTTTTGCAGCGTTTCGAGCACAAATTTGTCGCTTCGGATCGAGACGGCGCATTCATATTGCAAGGCTGTAGCCGCCATTCACCGGGTAGGTCTGTCCGGTGATCCAGCCGGCCGCGTCGGAGCACAGGAACAGCGCCATGATCGCGACATCGTCGGGCCGGCCGAATCGGCGGATCACATAGCGCGACACGATGCTTTTCGCCTGCTCGCTCGCCAGGAACTGCTCTTTGCCCGCCGGGTCGAGCGGCGGTTCCAGTGCAGACAGGGAGATCGCATTGGCAGTGATGCCGTAGCGGCCGGCTTCGCGAGCGATGGCGCGCATGAAACCGGCAGCGCCTGCCTTGGCGGCGGAGTAAGCGGCCAGCCTTGCTTCACCGACCCGCCCGGCATCCGACACGATGGTCACGATTCTGCCTTTGCCTTGTGCCACCATCGCCGGCAGCGCGACATGGCAACAGTTCATGACTCCTTGCAAGTTGGTGCGGAAATACCGGTCCCACTCGGCCGGATTCGTCTCCCAGAACAATGGCGCATGGCCCATCTGTGAATTCGGCCCGGCGTTGCCTGCGTTATTGACCAGCAGTGTGACCGGGCCAAGTGTCGATGTGGCTGTGTCAATGGCTGCGCGAACCGCTGCGTGGTCGCCGACATCCGCCGGTACCGCAATCGCGCGCACACCCAGCGACTCGATTTCAGCAACTACTGCTTCGGCGCGCCCGGCGACGAAATCATTGACAGCGATGCCACCGGCATTGTGGTGGGCCAGCGTCAACGCGATGCTGCGGCCAGCGCCTTGTCCGGCGCCGCTGATGAATGCAATCTGGCCGCCGAGATCGAGCGGATCGGTGCCGATCATCGCCTCTCCCAAGAAGTGCTTGATTCGACCAATCGAACGTGCTTGACGCGCCCTTGACAAACGGCCCGCGGCTAAGCGACTCTGAGGTTAATCAACAGCGTTGTTGTTTACAACAAACGCTGCCGACCCAAACAAAAAGGGTGCGATTGGACTGGCCGGGCGTGACAGGGGGAATCGATGGCACGCGACGACTCGACGACGAACGCTCTCGAGTGCGTGATCCGTCTCACATTCTCCCTGCATGTTTCGATGAGAGTCCCCCGGCAACGGAATGCGTGCCGGCGCGCGAGCATCCGAATGGTTGATGCGTTTCCGCGAGAAAACAGCCAGGGGTGATTCATGAGAGTTCGCAGGGGGAAATGTATGAGAGCCGGCGCACTGAACCTGCTCGCAGGGTCGGGTCTGGTGTTGCTTGCATCCGCGGCCAGCGCGCAGACGCAGCCGGCGGCGGGCGCCACGGCAGCCGGCGCCGAAGCGAGTTTCGGTCTCGAAGAAATCATCGTTACCGCACGCCGTAAAGCAGAAAGCCTGCAGGACGTGCCGCAGACCGTCGACGCAGTCACCGCGGATGAAATCGAGCGGCTGAGCTTGCAGCAGTTCACCGATGTGCAGGCCATCGTGCCGGGCCTGACGCTCACCGGCGGCAGCAACGGCTACACGACGGCGGCGACCATCCGCGGCGCTTCGTTCCAAGTGGAATCCAGCGCGACGCCGACCGTCGAGTTCTATCTCAACGACGGTCCGATCCAATCGGTGTTTCTGTTCCAGTCGATGTACGACCTGGGTCAGATCGAAGTGCTGCGTGGGCCGCAAGGCACGCTGCGTGGCCGTGCCGCGCCGTCGGGCTCGATCACTGTCACGACGCGCGATCCCGAACTGTCGGAGTTCGGCGGCTACGTGAATACGCTGGCCACCGATGAAGACTCGATGATGGCGCAGGGTGCAGTAAACATCCCGCTCATCGCCGATACGCTGGCGATTCGCGTCGCCGGTGTTTACGAAGATACCGAATACGATCACGTCAAGAGCATCAACAACAGCGAAGACCCGTCGCAGGAAACGAGGAGCGGTCGCGTGTCGCTGCGCTGGGAGCCGAACGATGCAGTGAGCGCCAAGCTCATGTATCAGTATCTGGAGCGGGATCTGCTGTCGTTCGACGGCTATGAATCGTTCGCTCTGAACCAGCCGGGCGTACCGGCCGTGGAACCGATCCTCCGGGCCGAAGATCGTCTCGGCATCACGGATGGCGGACGCGATTCCACGCAGAAGTTCGACATTCTCACCGGCCAGATCGATTGGCGCTTCGGCGGTCAGAAGCTCAGCTACGTCGGCACGTACACCACGTTCGACAACGTGGCGCTCACACCGCAGGACACGGCCAACGCCGTTCCCAATTTCGAGTTCTATCAGGACCTGCATGCGGAATCGGAACAGCGCACGCATGAGTTGCGTCTGGCGTCCGAAGAGCGTCTGGCCGGTGTGTTCGATTACACCTTCGGCGTGTTCTATTCGGACTTCTCCAGCCCGAGCGATTTGACCAATCGCACGCTGGTCGGCTTTCCGACCGGCCAGTACACATTGCGCAACCTGGCGGTCGCCGACACGCTGATCAATCGACGCAGCACCTTGGAAGAGGCCAGCGTCTTCGCCAATCTCACTTATCACCTCGGCGAGAGCACCGAGTTGTCGGCCGGCGCGCGTTATATCGACTTCACCTCCAAGAGCAAGCTGATCGTCGCCGGTCAGACGCTGGCCGATCTCGACGAGGACGAGCAGCCCGTGATCTGGAACGTCGCCGCCTCGCATCGCTTCACCGATGACTTCATGGCTTACGTCAACGTCGGCACCTCGTGGCGTTACGGCCCGAGCGTCGTGGGCGTGTTCCGGCCGCTGACGCCGCGGCTCGATCAGTTCCTGAACCTGGACTCGGAAGATTCGACGTCGTATGAGCTGGGTTTCAAGGCCGATCTCATGGATCAGCGGCTGCGTGTGAACGCGTCCGTGTTCCACCAGGACTTCAAGGACTTCATCTATCGCGGCCCGTCGGTGTGGTACGTCAATCTGGGCCGCGCCGGCGCCGTGCCTGCGCAGTTCAACTTCGTCGCCAACGTCGATGCGAAGGTGGATGGCGCCGAAGTCGACGTGGCGTTCCAGGCCACCGAGAATTTCAACCTCGGCCTGACGCTCGCTTACGCCAAGGGCGAGATGGAAGATGGTGTAGTTGCGTGTAACGACTTCAACAGCGATGGCGTCCCGGACACGTTCCCCACCGCGCCTTCGGTCAATCAGATCCGCAGCGCGGCTGGCGAGGAAGTAGGGGCGTGCACGGTCAACGATCGCTTGTCGTTCGCACCGGACTGGACCGGCACGCTGCAGGCGGAGTACAAATACCCGGTCACTCCGTCGATGGATTTGTTCGGTCGCGGTCTGTACAGCTACTACAAGAGCAACGAGCAGGATCCCAACAACGTCTACGACGACGTGGACGCCTACGGATTGCTGAATGTGTATGCTGGCATCCGCAGCAGCGATGGCGCCTGGGAAGTGTCGCTGTTCGCCAGGAACCTGACGAGCACCGACGAAGTGTTGAGGCGCGGCAATGGTCCTGAGGCGACGCCGTATACGACGCCACCGCCGACTACGCTCGGTACGTCGCTGGCGGGTCCGTATCAGCTCGCCACGTACACGCCGCCTCGAGAGATCGGTATCAATCTGCGTTACGCGTTCGGTTCTCGATGATCTGACATTCGATAGTGAGCGCCCCGGCTGAGCGATCGGCCGGGGCTGCCGCCGGAAGCGAGGACTCATGGCGGTGGAAATAAAACAAGTGCGCATCGGATGGCGCAGCCGGTGGCGCGTGAAGTTGTTGCGGTCCTTTTTCAAGCCGCTGGTCTCGCGCATGGCGAAGTCGTCGCCGGAACGCATCGTGGCTCTGCAAACACGCGCGGTGGCGGGGCTGAAAAACAAATACTCCGGCCTGACAGCCCGTTACGGCATCCTCGGCAATGTGCCTGGCCCGATCATTGGCGAGCCTGGCAATCGCGACCGGATCGCGATCCTTTATCTGCACGGCGGGGCTTTCGTATTCCCTGCGTCGCCCAATCTGCAGGTCGAGCTGCTGGGGCGGATGTGCAGCGATCTCGAGGCCTTCGGGTTCATGCCCGACTACCGATTGATCCCCCAGCATCCCTGGCCGGCGGCGCTAAATGATTGTGAGCATGCGTATCGTGCGCTGTTGAATCTCGGCTTCGCGCCCGAGCGCATCGTTGTCATTGGCGAGTCGGCGGGCGGCAATCTCGTGCTTTGTTTGTTACAGCGCATCCGCAAGGCAGGCCTGCCTATGCCAGCGTGCGCTGTGCCGATCTCTGCAGTGACAGAACTGGGGCGTACGCATGCGCCACCTTCGCGCGGATTCAATGCCAAGCGCGAGGCATTGATTCCGACCGGGTTCGCCTATCGGATGACGCAGTGGTACGTCAACGGGCAGGATGCGTCGAACCCGGAAATCTCGCCGCTGTATGCCGATTACTCGGGCTTTCCGCCGCTCTATTTCCTGGTCGGGGAGGAGGAATTTCTGCTCGACGACACCCTGCTTGCGGCCGCGCGGGCGCGAGAGGCCGGTGTGGAAACGCAGCTCGATGTGTGGCCGGTGCTGCCCCACGCGTTTCCGTTGTTCGAAGCGATGTTCAGAGAAGCTCCGCTGGCGCGCAAAGACATGGTGGCCTTCATCCAGAGGCACGTCGGCCGGCGCAGCGAAAGCAGCAATGTGACCCCGTTGCGCGCGTAGTCAACACAGCTGTTGACTAGCGGGGAAGCGACCGGTTAGGGTCATTCTCCTGTGGTCTCGACCATCGCGTCACGAGTCGTCCGTCCATGAACTTCGAGCTTTCCGAAGACCAGCAACTGCTGCGCGAAAACTTCGCTCGTTATCTCGACGAAAACAGCAGCATGGGCCGCGTGCGCGCCGCGCAGCCGTCAGGCTTCGATCCGGCGTTGTGGAGTGGGCTGGCGGAGCTGGGTGCATTCTCTTTGCGTGTGCCCGAGGATGCCGGCGGTGTCGGCCTCGGGCTGCTCGACGCGGTCGTATTCATGGAAGAGGTGGGCCGGACGCTGGCATCGGGGCCTATCGCCGAAACACTCGTTGCAGCCCGTTTGCTCGCAACGCTGGCGCCGAGCGCCACGAATGCCTGGCTCGAACGTGTGCTGTCCGGCGAAGCGGTGGTGAGCATCGCATTTCATGACATTGCGGATGAGCCGGTGCAGTGGGTCGCCGGCGGATCGGTCGCGGAAGCTGTCATTGCGCGCGATGGCGATCGAATCGTGCTGATTCAGGTGCCGGCGAGCGAGCGCAAGGCGGAGCCGAATCTTGCGTCGACACCCATCGCCGAGTTGCGTCTCGCAGATGGCGAGCGTTCGGTGTTGTCGAACAATGAATCGGGCCGCAGGCTTTTCGCGCAGGCCATCGAGGAATGGAAGCTGCTGATTTCAGCCGCGCTCGCAGGCCTGTCCCGCGAGGCAATCCGTCTTGCTTCGGCCTACGCTTGCGAACGCTCGGCCTTCGGCCAGCCGATCGGGACGTATCAAGCGATCTCACATCCGCTTGCGGATCTCAGCACCGATGTCGACGGTGGCAAGTTCCTGACTTGGAAAGCCATTCGAGATATCGCCGATGGCAAAGCCGAGGCGGGCGCGGAAGTTTCGCTGGCCACGTGGTGGAACGTCGATACAGCGGGGCGCGCGGTCGCGCAGGCGCTGCACACGTTCGGCGGTTACGGCCTCACAACCGAATACGACATTCATCTATATAACCTTCGCGCCAAGGCCTGGCCGCTGATTCTGGGCGACCCAGCGCGCTTGTTGGAAGAAGCCGGGCGACGGCTTTATTCCGGCGAGCAGGCAGCTTTGCCCGATGCCGGAGCGGTGACGATCGATTTCGATCTGGGCGAAGAGGCGCATGCGCTGGCGAAGGAAGTCCACTCGTTCTTCGAGAAGACGCTGACGCCCGAGCTCCGAGCCAAAGCTCACTATTCTTTCGACGGGCACGATGCCGGCGTGCATCGTCAGCTCGCCGAAGCCGGCTTGTTGTTCCCGTCGTGGCCGAAGGAATGGGGCGGTCGACAGGCGCCGCCGTACGCGATGAACGCCTTGCATCAGGCCTGGGAAGAGGTGGGCTGGAGCAGTCATGCGATCAGCACGACCGGATTGGTCGGCACCATGATCCGGCTGTTCGGCGGCGATGAGTTGAAGCGCGAGGTGCTGACGAAGATCGTGTCAGGCGAAGTCGTCTGCAGTCTCGGCTACTCGGAGCCGAGTTGCGGGTCCGACGTCTTTGCTGCCCAGACTCGCGCGACGCGTGATGGTGAAGGTTGGCGCATCGACGGCTCCAAGATGTTTACGAGTGGCGCCAACATCGCCGATTACGTGCTGATGCTGACGCGGACCAATCCCGACGTGCCCAAGCACAAAGGGTTGACGATGTTCATCGTGCCGCTGAAGAGTGCCGGTGTGAGCATCCAGCCGGTGTTTACGTTCCAGGACGAGCGCACCAATATCACTTACTACGATGGCGTGAAGGTCAAGGACAGCTATCGCCTCGGGCCGGTCGACGGCGGCGTAAAAGTGATGGCTGGCGCGCTGGAGATGGAGCACGGCGGAGGCTTTTCGAAGAGCCAGCGACACATGGTGCACGCCGCCGAGGAGCTGTGCCGCGAGATTCGCTATCGAGGCGGGTCTTTGATCGAAGACCCGGCGGCTCAAGTGCGCTTGGCGCGCTCGACGGCGCATGTGCTGCTTTCAGAAGTCATTGCGTATCGCGCGGTGTGGGCAGCGACCCAGAAGCACCCGAACGTAGGCTATGGCCCGATGGCGAAACTGTTCTCGTCCGAGAAGTTCCTGAAGGATTCCGCCGATCTGTTGAATCTCACCGCGCCGTATTCGCTCTCCAATCGCAGCGGCCCGGCGGGCTTCCTCAATCAATGTTACCGCCACGCGCAGGGCACGACGATCTATGGCGGCACCAGCGAAGTCCATCGCAGTATGATCGCCGAGCGCGGGCTGGGTCTGCCGCGCAGCCGAGCCTGAGCAGGAGACGACTGTGTCCGAAGCTCCCCATCTGCTGACCGAACAGGACGGCGCGATCCTGATCGCGACCCTGAATCGACCGGACAAGCTGAATTCGCTGTCCGCCGAGACGATGTCGCTGTTCGAGCAGGCGCTACATCATTTCCGCGACACGCCCGAGCTGAAGGTGTTGCTGGTTCGTGCGAACGGCCGATATTTCTGCGCGGGCGCCGACCTGCGTGGCAACGACGAAGGCGGGCCGGCGCGAACGGGATCGGCGATCCGCGAGAAACATCGCCTGCGATTGCATGGCATGCATCGCATTTACGATGAGATGGAGGCGATCGAGAAGCCGATCGTCGTCGCCCACCACGCCGCCTGCGTCGGTGGGGGGCTGGAGTTATCGCTATCCTGTGATTTTCGGCTCGCGGCCAGGAGCGCGAGTTATGCGTTCCCGGAGGGCAAGTTCGGAGTGCTGCCGGCCTCCAATGGTGTGAGCCGCCTGGCGCGCATCATCGGGCCGCATTGGGCGCGCTATCTCATCATGGCGAACCTGCCGGCGAGCGCGGACAAGGCGCTGATCATGGGGCTGGTTCACGAAGTGTTCCCGGACGAGACGTTCGCTGAAGACGTCATGAAGTTCTGCCGCCATCTGGCTCAGCAGAACGGCGAGCAGATGGGTACGGCGAAGATTGCCATCGAGTTGGCGCACGACGTTGGGCTCGCGCAAGCCCGCAACGTCGAGCGGATGGCGAACAGCGCGCTGATGCTCAATCCGGAGTATCTCGCCGGCATCGAGCGGTACATTCAGAGCATCGGCGGGAAGAGCAAGGATAAGGAATAGCTCATGCTACGACGCGCATCGCTCTGCTCGAAAGCGGCGCGTTGTACGGCTTGAGCAGTGGCGCCGCGCAGTCGGCGCGCTCGATCTGCTCAGCGTTGGCATCCCCATACAGCGTCGTTCGCTGCCGATATGGACGCCCTAACTCCGCGATGAGCTGCTGCATCTGATGCGGCTCTAGCTCCTGTCCGTGCGTCGCGCCCGCGGCGCGGCTGATGGACTCGTTCATCAAAGTACCGCCGAGATCGTTCGCCCCGGCCTCGAGGCAACGCTGCGCCCATTGCGGGCCAAGCTTCACCCACGATACCTGCACATTCGGCACAACCGGATGGAGCACCAAGCGGGCCACCGCATGCATCAGCACCGTCTCCCGCAGCGTCGGCCCCTTACGCGCGCGCCCACGCAGATACATTGGCGCTTCCATATGGACGAAGGGCAGAGGAACGAACTCGGTCAGTCCGCCGGTGTCCTGCTGCAATCGTCTCAACAGCAACAGGTGCCTGGCCCAGTGCTCATAGCCTTCGATGTGTCCGAACATGATCGTCGAAGTCGTGGGCAGACCCACCCGATGCGCCTGAGCGACAACATCCAGCCATTCCCGCGTGCTCAGCTTGTCGGGCGCGAGGACGCCG
Source organism: Steroidobacter agaridevorans (assembly GCF_009932555.1). GTDB lineage: Bacteria > Pseudomonadota > Gammaproteobacteria > Steroidobacterales > Steroidobacteraceae > Steroidobacter > Steroidobacter agaridevorans. The sequence goes on along the minus strand of NZ_BLJO01000009.1, from coordinate 37,227 downwards.
CGGATCTCGTCATCCAGAATCTCCGCCGCCGTTCCCGGCAGCGAGCCCAATCCCGCTTGCTTGAGTTCCATGAGGAAATCGCGCACCGAAATGCCGAGCGTTTGCGCGCCATGGCTGACTTCGAGCGGCGAGAACGCGTGAATGTGAATCTGCGGTTGTGCCTGCTTCGCCGCCCGGCAAATCTCTAAATAAGTGTGTCCCGTGAAGGAAGGATGGATGCCGCCCTGCATGCACACTTCCGTGCCGCCTCGCTCCCATGCTTCGCGCACGCGGCGGCGGATTTCGTCGAGGTCGACCAGATACGGTGCGCCACGGAGGTGCTCGTGCGTGCGCCCCTTGGAGAAAGCGCAGAAGCCACATTTGTACAAGCAAACGTTCGTGTAATTGATATTGCGGACGACGGCATAACTCACTGTGTCGCCGACCGCTTGCTGTCGCACTTCGGTTGCGACCTCGCAGGTGCGAACGAAATCCGCGCCACGCGCGGTGAAGATCTCGGCGATCTCGTCTTCAACGAGTTCATTGCCAGTTGCCGCCCGCTCCACCAGATCAGCGATTCGGGAACGGCGCACAACCGCTGCCGGAGTCACATCGCGAAGATCGTCCTGATTTGCTGGATCCGCAGCTCCGGCACACCAACGGCCAACGCGTGCCCATCCGGCGCCGTCCGACTGTCTCAGCACGGGCGCTTGCAGCTCATCTGCAAGCCATTCGTGCCGAGCCCGTACATAACTGGGATAAGCGGTAAGCCGCTCAACCAAGTCGCAACCGGCCCGACCGGTCTCGGTCGCGAGCCGATCGAGATGTGGCCAGGGTGCCTCCGGATTCACATGATCCGGCGTGAGCGGCGATACGCCACCCCAATCGTTGATGCCGGCCGCAATGAGCTCGGTCAGGTCGCCATCGTAGAGATTCGGCGGCGCCTGAATGCTCATCTGCGGACCGAACATCAATCGAGCGACGGCGACTGTCCAGCACAGCTCATCGTTGGATGGCTCCGGCGAGTGCTGCATCTTCGTGCCAGCCTTGGCACGGAAGTTCTGAATGATGATTTCCTGGAGATGACCATAGCGGTCGGCGAGGTCGCGCAGCGCCAGCAGCGAATCGATACGCTCGCGTCGTGTTTCGCCGATGCCGATGAGAATGCCGCTGGTCATCGGGATGCGGGCTTCGCCGGCCAGGCGCAGTGTTTCCAATCGCCGGGACGGTGCTTTGTCGGGTGAGCCGTAGTGCGGGCCGCCTCGTTCGCACAGACGTTCGGCGGCGGATTCCAGCATGATGCCCATCGAAGGTGCGACATGTCGCAGCCGGGCGAGATCGTTCGCGCTCATCAAACCAGGATTGAGATGAGGCAGCAGCCCGGTTTCACGCAGTACCAGCGCCGCGACATGTTCGAGATACGCCAACGTCGTCGCAAAGCCCAGCTCGGTGAGTGCGTCGCGCGCCCTTGCATAGCGCAGCTCCGGCTGGTCTCCGAGCGTGAACAACACCTCCTTGCAGCCCAGTGCGGCACCTTCATGTGCGATTCGAAGAACCTCGTCCGGGGTGAGATACGGCTTCGACAAGCGACTGGGAGTCTTCGCAAACGTGCAGTAGTGGCAAACGTCACGGCACAGCTGCGTCAGCGGCACGAAAACCTTGCGCGAATAGCTGACACGCGTTCCCCACACTTGCTCGCGAAGCTTCGTAGCGAGTGGCGAGAGATCACGCCAGTCAGCATGCGCCAGCAGTTCGTAGCACTGTTCTGGGCTCAGCATCATTGCGTCACCCGACGAGCGCTGCGCGGAGTGGCACATTGCTGGCAGTCGCCAAGCGCAGCGGCGCCAAAAGACTTGCCGAGCGCTCGAATGCATGACTGCGCAGGTAATCCAGATCGTCGGCGCAATCCAGATCGAGCGCCAGTTCCTCGATCTCAACAACACGTGTGGCGATGTTGGCGGCGCGAGCCGCACTCAGGTGCCGTGTGAAGCTGCAACTGCCGAAGCGCGGCGCTATCGCCTGCGGAGGCGAGCAGAGCAAGGCGTTCGTGCCTTCGTGACGACGGTCGGGGACGAGCACGACCTGCTCGCTCGCAGTTTGAGCTTCGAAGATCGCATCCACCGCGCGAGCGGAGATCAGAGGAAGATCGCCCGGCACCATCAATACGCGCTCTAGCTGCATAGCCTGAAAACTTCGCAGTGCCGACTCGAGCGCGGGCGACATACCCGCGTCTGCCTCCTGCAGGATCGGCATCGCGTGCAGCGACGTCGCGAACTCAGCGACTTCAAGGCTCGACGTTACGACGGCGACTGCGTCAATGTTCCTGCTCTCATGCAGGGCGACGATGACCTGTTCCGCGAGCGCAAAGAACAGCTGCCTGCGCTGTTCGGCATCCAGCACTTCAGCGAGCCGCGACTTGGCCCGTTCGCTCGATTTGAGAGGAACCAATGCCCAGGTCGATGCCATACCAACGCCTGCTATCCGAACTTCGCGCGCAGACGCGGCGCGATCTGTTCGCCGAAGAGTTCGAGGAAACGGCCTTGATCCGGCCCCGGCGCATGGAACACCAGGTGATTGAAGCCGAGCTCCACATATTGACCGACCCGTTGCACGGTTTCGTCCGCATCGTTGCTGACAATCCAACGCGAGGCGGCGCGTTCCACCGGCAGCGCGTCAGCCAATCGCTCCATCTCCAAGGGGTCTTCGACGTTGAGCTTTTCCTCGGGCCGGAGTGCGAGCGCGCCCCAGAAGCGTGTGTCCTGCAGCGCTCGCTCTCGGTCGGTGTCGAATGACAGCTTGATCTCAATCATGCGATCGAAGGCTCGCGGAGTTTTGCCAGCTTGCTGCAAGCCCGTATGCAAGCTCGGCAACAGCGTCTGCGTGTAAAGCTCCCATGGCTTGCCGCTCGTGCAAATGAAGCCGTCGCCATGTTCGCCTGCAAACTTCGCCATAACCGGACCCGCGGCAGCGATGTAGATAGGAACCGGTAGGTCGGGCCGATCGTAGATCGTCGCATTCGCGGTCCTGTAGAAAGTGCCCTCGTAGGTCAGTTGTTCCTCGATCCACAGTCGGCGGATCAGGTCGATCGCTTCCTTGAAGCGGGCCGTGCGCTCTTTCTGCTCGGGCCAGTGCATGCCGCTCGCCGGTACTTCATTGAGCGATTCCCCCGTGCCCGCGCCCAGCGCGACTCGCCCGGGAAACAGGGCTCCCAACGTGGCAAACGCCTGCGCGACGACCGACGGGTGATAGCGGAATGTCGGTGTCAGCACACTCGTGCCGATGAGCACACGAGAAGTGCGTGCGCCCAATGCGCCGAGCCACGCCAACGAGAAAGGTGCGTGTCCGCCCGTGTGCCGCCATGGCTGAAAGTGGTCGCTGATCCAAACCGAATCGAGACCCACCGTCTCGGCGAGCACGGCGTAGTTCAGCAACTCGGTCGGCCCGAACTGCTCCGACGACGCCTTGTAGCCCAGCTGCAGCGGTGCTCGATTCATGGACGACCGTGGCGAAGTTTGCTCAACACGGCCTCGCCGAAATGTTCCGCGAGATCGCACCACTCGGCACGCGTACTCGCTTGCACGTGTACGGCGGCGCCGACGACGCCGAGCTCGCGCAACTTGCCGATCTTTTCCAGCACCGCTTCGGCGTTGAACCGGCGCTCGATCATGCTGAGGCTGCCGAGGATGATTTCGGGCGGGCGCTCGCGGCCAACCTTCTCACAGTGCTCTCGCAAGTACTGAAGGGCGACAGCCAGGTCGCTCTCATTGGTCAGGGGCGCTGTCCGCGATGTTGTCGATACGCCGGGCGCTGTAAAGAAGGGATACCAGGCGTCGCCTTTCTCCACCGCACGACGGATGGCGCGATGGGAGTTGCCACCGATGAGCAGCGGCGGGTGAGGTGTCTGCACTGGTCGGGGAAGGATGCGACTGCCGCGCGCCTCGTAGTTCGTGCCTTTGAAAGAGAACTCATCCGCGGTCCACGCGGCCTTCAGTGCGTCGATGTACTCGTCGACGATTTCGTTGCGCCGCTCGAAATCGACGCCGAGTGCGAAGTATTCGCCTTTCATATAGCCGGCGCCGATGCCTAGCGTCACCCGACCGCGGGAAAAAGCGTCGAGTGTGGCGACCGCGCGCGCCGTGATGAACGGATTGCGATAGGGCAGTACCAGGATTCCCGTTTGCAAACGCACGGTGCACGTGGCCATGGCGACGAGGGACAGCATCACGAACGGGTCCTGCGCGTGATGGCCGCCCGCATCGAGCCAGCGCCCCGAAGGGCAGGGATGATCGGTCACATTGCATCCGGCAAAGCCGACGCGCTCCATCGTAGCGCCGATCTCCATGACGGCTTCGGGAGTCAGGAACCCATCGCCATCGTGGAACTGATCGAAGGGCAGAGTGACGTTGATTCGCATGTTGATCGTCCGTGCTTACGGCGTGATGTCGCCGATGAGCGTCCACTTGCCGGCTTTGTTTCGCAGCCAGCCGCTCGAGGCCCACGCACCGCCGTCGACCGGTATCACCGAGCCAGTGACATAGGAACTCATCGTTGACGCGAGAAATAAAGCAACCTGGCCGCACTCGGTGTCGACGCCAGGTCGGCCGAGGGGAATGCGTCGGGCCGCCGCTGCTTCCTGCTGTTCGGTTGGCTGTACCCATGAGGCCGGATCGACCGGGCCAGTGAAATTGCCGCGCAATCCTGGAGTCACGGTGTAGTCGGGCGCAATGGCATTGACGCGAATGCGATGGTCCGCCAGCTCCAGCGCCATCGTGCGAGTGAAGTTGAGCATGCCTGCCTTGCATGCGGCGTAGACCGCAAAATTCGGAGCGGCACGCGACGCTTCGATGCTGGCCACATTGATGATGGTTCCACCGCGTCCGCCACGGATCATCACGGGCACGACGGCAGACGTGGCTGCGAACATGCTGACGAGGTTGAGATCGATGTGTCGTCGCCACGATCGTTCGGATTGTTCGAGGAACGGCGTAGGCTTCGCGCCGCCCGCGTTATTCACGAGAATGTCGATGCGACCGAATTGCTCGCTGGCCGTTGCTATCAGCGCGCGAATCCGGTCGATCTCCAGGACGTCAGTCGGGACCGCCAACGCTCTACGGCCCATCTCGCGTATGCGCGCAGCCGTTTCATCGCAGCGTTCGGGAACGATGTCTCCGATGACGATGTCGGCGCCGGCCGCGGCGAAGGCCAACGCAATTGCGCGACCGATGCCTGCGCCGCCACCTGTGATAACGGCGACCTGATCCGTAAGCGGGCTCATCGGGTGATCTTGTCCTTGCGCGAAGAGCGCTCGATCATTCCGTACGTCTCTTCACCGTTCCATCGATAGCGCGCACCGGCTTGCTGTAGCACTGGAAAGTCGGGCGGCATTTCCGGCCGGCCCATTGCGAACGTCGAAACGAGCGTTTCGCCTTCGATGGTGGTTCGGCCTCGCTCGGATTCGAGCACGAGCGTCACATCCTGATCGCGAGCTTGCAGCTTGCTCAGCCAGGGTGCGTGCACGACGCGAGCCGGAATCAGCGTGCCGTCGCCTTCGAAGATATAACCCTCGTTGTACGAGGCTGAGCCGTCCGGGCGCGGCGGGTAAGCGATGAATCCGAAACCGCGGCCGCTCGGAAACAGCGCGGACTGCCAGCAATGTCCCCAGAATCCTTCGATCTTGCGGATGCCCTGGCGTTTGATGCGCAGACCGCTGCCATTGAATGCGTGGACTTCGCTACCGATACGCAACGTTCCCTGGGCGCGAAACAGTTGTTCGAAACGGTCGCCGCCCATGAAGTTGCCCTCGACGCCGGATTTGAGCTGCGCCGCCGCGGTTGCGGACATCTGGCCCTGAATCCACGGCGGCACGGCCATGCGAGCCTCGATGTGAAACTCCACATCGACCGCGGGCCCCTGGCCGGGCAGCGCGCCATTTATTTGATCTTGCGTCGTCATCTCGGCGGCCGTGCCCTTGAACGATGTCGTCCACAACCGAAACGGCTCGACGCAACGAAATTCGAGCGGGCCGGTGCCGAGGACGGTCGGCTTACCGTCGCCGCCAATCGGCGAATGAGATTTGCCACTGCCGCGCGCACTCAACGCTCGACCGTTGGGAAAGGCGATGTTGAGCGACAGATCGTGACTGTCCCATTTGGAGGCGAGCGCTTCCACGGCGAAACGGGGCAGGCCAAGCTCGCCGCGATCGTCGGAAACCCACATGTTCACGGCATCCCGCATCTCCGGCTCGTCGGGCCGTTTCGCGAACACATGATCACGCGAAGCGTCGAGACCGCCAGTGAGATCAATGGACATGTCTCGTGCTCTCCTTGCTGGTCCAGCGAGCGGCGCGGGCCGTGTACTCGGCGAACAGCGGACGGATGTGCTCGACGCTCAGGCCGAACCCGGCGGGATCGACGGACGTGCTCGGCTCGCGCGTTTCGGCGTTGTGCTTCCACCAGCGCGTCATGCCCGACTCGAACTCGTCCGTCACCGGCGCACCGAGCCATTCGTAGAGGGCCCTGACCTCGCCGAGCGGATCGCGCTGCATTACCCGGAAGTCGATATCGAAGAACTTCGAATCGGCGCCGCTCTCTCGAAACGCCAGGGCGCGCTTCATGCCCACCGACCACTGCTTCACATTCAGCTGGCCGAGATAGGGTTTGTCGAGCGCATCGGTGAACTTGCCGACGATGTCTGCATATACGTTCGCCACCGAAAGAACGACCTCGGCCGGATCCCGGTGAGTCATCACGAAGCGTGCGTCTGGAAACGCGCGCACGAGGGCATCGAGATACAGAATGTGAGTCGGAGCTTTGAGCCGCCACGGCTTCTCGGGAAACTTCCACTGCAGCAGCTTCAATACCCGCCGTTCGTATAGATACGTCGAGGTGAGATCCGCTGCCAACAGCCACTGCGAGTAAGACGGAATCTGCGCGAAGGCTTGAAAGATGTGTGCCTTGAAATCGAGCGCCATCAAGTCCTGGCATTCGATCGGCCCGGTCGCGCTCGTGGGTGTGTGCGATTTCAGATTCGAGCGTCGACTGAGTTCGCGCGCACGCTCGATGCGTGGATCCGGGCCGACAACGGTCGCAGGAGGAGGGCACGGTTCGCTCGCTTCCCAGGTGAGTAGAGAGCGAGAGTTTGGATCCTCGGCGAGCAAGCATGACAACGCAGACGAGCCAGTACGAGGCAGACCGAGGCCGATCAGCGGCGCGCGAATGACTACGGTCTCGATCTCGGGATGACGACGATACCAATCCTCCACCTGCAGGCGTTGTTTGAGGTGACCGACGATCCGTTGTCGCAACACTGCTTCGCCCAGCGCGTTGAGTTGAGCTTCAGTGCGCAGCGCACGTACGAGAATCTGCAGACCTTCCAGGAAGTCATCCGCACCGAAGTCCTCGAGATCCGTCTCGGCCCGGGCGGCGTCGAGCAATTCTTCGTAGTCCCCCACGGCTGTCTCCTGCGCAGCGTACTACGAGGCTGTGTCAGGAGCGCCCGGATGTATCGACATTTGACGACAGCGCACTTCGCTGAAGTGCGCTGGAAAAGTCGCCAGACGTTCAGGCGCGAATGCCGATCGCCTTTGTTTCCAAAAACTCTTCGATGCCTTCGCGGCCCCATTCGCGGCCGATGCCGCTCGACTTGTAGCCGCCGAACGGCAGATCGCCCGTGATGCTGACGCCGCCGTTGACGCTGATCGATCCGGTGCGAATGCGCTTGGCCATCCGAATGGCTCGCTCCTTGTCGCCGGAGAAGATGGCGCCGCCGAGTCCGTACTCGCTGTCGTTCGCGATGCGGATGGCGTCCTCGTCGTCTTCGTACGGAATCACCACCAGCACCGGGCCGAAGATTTCTTCCCGGGCGATGCGCATATCGTTGCGCACGTCGACGAAGCAGGTCGGTTCGACGAAGAAGCCGCCGCCTTTATCGGTGCGCACTTTGCCGCCCGCCAGCAGGCGAGCGCCTTCCTGCTTGCCAATCTCGATATAACTCATCACTCGATCCATCTGCCGGCGCGAGATCACCGGTCCCATGATGCAAGTGGGCTCGTCGATCTCGCCCCATTTGCTGGCAAAGCCCGCATAGCCCATCTCGAGCGCCTTGATTGCTTCCTGATACCGACTCTTCGGCACCAGCAGTCGCGTCGGATACGCGCAGCCCTGGCCGGCGTGGAACACGACCATGCCGCCCATCACCGTCTGTGCGAAGTTGGGAGCGTCATCGAGAATGATATTGGCCGACTTGCCGCCCAGTTCGAGGAACACTCGCTTCAGCGTCGCCGCGCCTTTCTCCATGACGCGACGGCCGACGGCGGTCGAGCCGGTGAAAGAAATGAGATCGACGCGCGGATCGGTGACGAGCATTTCGCCCGCCATCGCCGGATCGGCGGAAGTGACGACGTTGAGTACGCCGGGCGGCAGACCGGCTTCGGCGGCCAACTCGCCCATGTATGTGCCCATTAACGGCGTGTCGGGCGCGGGTTTCAGAACCACTGTGCAGCCGGCCAACAAGGCGGCGACCACCTTGCCGATGTTCACATACAAAGGAACATTCCACGGCGTGATTGCGCCAACGACACCGACGGCTTCATGCGTCACGATGCGCGCAGTGTCGAATCCATAGTCGCGGCGAATGCCACGATCTTCTTCCCACTTCACCAGTGGGAAGCATTCGAGCAGTCCGTCCATGCCGAACAGCGCGCCGTCGACTTGAGCGCGCGCGGCGGCGCCAATCGCTGCGCCGGCTTCGTAGCGCGAGATATCGACGAGCTTCTGCCGATTTGCGTAGAGCAGGTCGCGATACTTCTTCATCAACTCGAAACGCATCGCGTGGCTGGTCGACCAGTTGGTCCGATCGAAAGCGCGGCGGGCAGCGGCGATCGCTGCGTCGACGTCCTCGCGTGAGGCGTCGGCGGCCTTGCCGACGACCTCGCCGGTCCATGGGCCCGTGTTGTCGTAGGTCTTGTCGCCGCTGGCGCGGCGGATCACGCCATCGATGTAGAGCTTTGCTTCGGGGAGCATCGTCATGTATTTGTCCTCTGGTTGAAACAGCGACTCGGGCATCCTGCCACTTGCGCTGTGGCACAGAGGGGAAAAGGCGCGGCTTTTCCCCCTGCGCTCGCCGCCTGCGGCGGCGGGCACATCCCTGTGCCTTGGGGGTGGCACGTGTTGATTTTCATGTTCGTGAGTCGGTTCGCGGCCGATGGAAAACTAGCTGGCTTTGCGCGCGGAGAGTGTGACCAGCGGCGAGTGCAGGTCGGGCGGCAGATCGATCAGCGCGCGAAATATGTTCGTGACCGACGTGAATTGGGTGATGGGCCGTTCGCGCAGATTGATGCCTGCTTCCATGGCGGCCTTCGCGAAGCGCATTTGCGCGGCGGGGTCGACGTTCCAGACCTTGCCCTGTTCCATCATCTGACCGGCGCGAACGCAGGTGACGCGAATGCCGTTCGGCTCCAGTTCGCGGTGCAGGCCGGAACTGAAGCGCTCCAGGCCGGCCTTCGTGGTCTGGTACATCAGCAGATGCGGGAAGGGCAACTCGACCGACTCGCTGCTCACACTCAGGATGTGGCCGCCGCGATTCATCATCGGGATGGCCGAGCGCGCACACAGGATGGCGCCGCCGAGATTCGTCGCCAGCGTGCCCATGATCTGCTCATCGGTCGCTTCCGCAATCAGGAAGGGCTCGAAGATCGCGGCGTTGTTGATCAACACGTCGATGCGCGGGTGGCGCTTGGCGATCTCGGCGAATGCCGCTTTGACCTGCTCGGAAGAAGCAACGTCGCAGGCCACAGCCATCGCGCGTTCGCCGATCTCCTGCGCGGCGGCCTGCACTTTCGAGAGCGTGCGACCGAGCAGCACGACCTGGTCGCCGTCGGCGGCGAAGCGACGCGCGAGTGCACGACCAAGGCCGATGCCGGCGCCGGTAATGACTATGACTTTGGACACGAGATTCCCCCTGATCAGGCTTTGCCGGGATAGACGGACAGATCGCCCGCATAGGCGATTCCGTTCTGCCAAAATTTTGTTCCGCTGATCTTGCGAAAGTAATGCACTGTACGCGCGACGGAAGCCGCTGCCGAGCGCGGCTGCATGGCGATGCCGCTTGGGCTCACGCCTCGCGCCCGGGCACTGAAATCCTTGAGCGTGAACAACAGGTCGTCGGTCTGTTGAGCGCACAGGACGAGTTGATCGCCGGGACAGTAGTGTCGCGGCTCGATCTGAACGGGCGCCAGTTCGCCGCGCTTCATGGCGACGTGGCCGGGAACGTTGATCACTTCCACGCTGTGCACTTCTTCGTACCAATGCTGGTACTCGTCAAAGCGGCCGGGCACGTAGTTGGCGAGAATGATGCTCACGCCGGAGAGCGGCTCATTGCGGCGCCAGTTCGGGCTGGGCTTCCAGTCCGAGAAGATGCGATAGGTATACAGACGTTCGGTCGTGTCGTTTGCTATCAAGCCGGCATCGCGCGCATCGGCCACCAGCGGCCCCAACGCAGGGATGTCGATCGCAGGTGTCTCGAACGAGAAGTCATAAACGCTGAGGTAGCGCCACGGCTGCGGAATGTCCGGCATGATCTGCTGAGGCGTCACTTCATAGCGATCCGCCGAAGCGAAGCCACGCAAGCGACTCAACGCATCACGGTGTGGGCCGTCGAACCAACTGCCGTAATCGGCTTCTCGGCCCGCGGGGACATTGTGTAGATGGAGCGTCGTGTACAGAGCCATGGGTCGCCGGCCTTGGGTCGTTCCAGTAATAATCAGTGGTGTTGATTAAGTCGTCAAGGCGCGAGGGGTGCGCAATTCGGCCGCCAGCTCAGATGCCTATAGGAACTTAGTATTCCCCTGGTTTTTACGATAAATCCGGCGTGCCAGTCAGTGCCTTGCGCGGCTGGCGCGTAATCAACACTGATGTTGTATAGCAGATCGATTTGTGCGATAAGGTTAGCCACCTAAGTTGTGGCCCGGCCAGCAGTACCGGCGCCACGGCTGCGCTCAGGCCGGGGGATGTGTGGTCATGAAAATACTCATCAATAAAGCTGCGTGCGCCGGCAATGCCCGTTGCGCGGCGGTGTCGGAAGAGCTTTTTCCTTTGGACGACGACGGCTACATCGCGGTGACAGAGGTCGACGTGCCTCCCGGCAAGGAAGAACTTGCCCGTCGCGGCGCTCGTGCTTGTCCCGAGCGAATCATCATCATCGAAGAAGACAAATAATCACGAGCATTGCAGGAGACTTTCGATGGGGGAGTTTGCCAGCTACAGGAACAAGCGGGTCGTCATCAGCGGCTGCTTTTCTGGAATGGGTGAGGCGACTGCCAGGCTGCTGTTGCAGTTGGGTGCAGAAGTCCACGGTCTCGACTACAAGCCAAGCAAGCTGAATCTTGCGTCGTTCACGCAGGTCGATCTGCGCGAGCCGGCGGCGATCGACGCCGCGGTGAAAAAGATCGGCGGCAAGGTCGATGCGCTCTTCAATTGCGCGGGCCTGCCGCAGACGTCGCCGCCGTTGGATGTTATGAAAGTGAACTACGCCGGCACGCGGCGGCTGACCGAACAAGTGTTGCCGCTGATGTCCGCGGGCGGCGCCATCGTCAGCATCTCCTCCAATGGAGGTCTGGGCTGGAGCCGCAGATTGCCGGTGCTGATGGGGCTGCTGAAGATCGACAGTTACGACGGCATCGTCAAATGGTGCCAGGACAATGCCGAGACGGTGCGTGAAGGTTATGCCTTCTCGAAGGAAGCGCTCATCGTCTGGACGATGATGACGTCCACTCATCTCATCAAGCGCGGCATCCGCATCAACTGCACGATGCCCGGCCCGACTCAGACGCCGATGATGTCGCAGTTCGAGCAGGCGACCGCAGCGTCGGTGCTCGAGGCGGCGGCGCAGCCCATCAATCGTCGCTCGACGCCGGAGGAGCAGGCCGGGCCCTTGGTATTCCTCAACAGCGATGCAGCCAGCTACATCAACGGCGTGGCGCTGCCCGTGGACGGCGGATTCCTGGGCGGTGTGGCCACCGGCCAGATCGATCTGAGCGCCATGATGGCGGGCGCCGCGAAATCGGCTTGAGCGCAGGAGTTTCCAAATGTCAGCTGCCGCAAATGTGAGTCCTGCCGTTGCGAAGCCGGCGCATGTGCCCGACTCGCTGGTGTACGACTTCGACATGTTCCGCGACCCGGCGTATGTGGCCGATCCGCACGAGCGCATTCTCGATCTGGTAAAGAACGCGCCGCCGATCTTCTGGACGCCGCGCAACGGCGGCCACTGGATGTTGATGAGCCACTCGGCGAACTTCAACGCATCGCGCGATACCGAGAGCTTCTCGAGCGAGTTCATTCCGCGTGCCGAGATGGCCGCGATGAAAGCCAAGCTACCGCCGGGCATGCCGCACATTCCGCTGCCGGTGCCCATCAATGTCGATCCGCCGGAGCACAGCAAGTACCGTACGCCGCTGCAACGCGTGTTCTCGCCAAAATCGATTCTGGCGCTGAAAGACAGCATCAACGCGCTCGCGACCGAGCTGGTCGACAGCGTGAAGGATCGCGGGAACTGCGAGTTCATGAAAGAGATCGCGGAGCCGATGCCCGTGCGGGTGTTCCTGAAGATGCTGGGCCTGCCGCTCGATCGCCAGGACGAGTATCGCGAGATCGTTTCCCAGCACTTGTCCGATCCGTCGTCCGATGCGCGCGCGATGATTCCGAAGCTGCAGCGGATCGCGGCGAGCATGAACGACACCTTCATCGCGCGTCGTGACAACCCGCAGGACGACATCATCAGCATGCTTTGGAAGATCGAGATCGACGGCAAGCCGACGACGATCGAAGACATGCAGAACTACGGCGTGCTGCTGTTCATCGCGGGCCTGGACACGGTGATGAATGGCATTGGCCATGGTGTGCGTCACCTGGCTCGCAATCCGGAGTTGCAGGCGCAGCTGCGTGCGAATCCGAAGATGGTTCCCGAAGCGACGGAAGAGCTGCTGCGTCGGTACACCTTCACGGTCCCGCCTCGCATGGTGGCGAAGGATATCGTGTTCGAGGGCGTGCAGATGAAGGCGCGCGAGCGCGCGATGCTGTTCCTGCCCGCCGCGGACCTGGATCCCAAAGAGTTCGCGAACTCCGACCGCTACGACCTGAATCGCGAGAACAAGGTTCATATCGCGTTCAACGCCGGCCCGCATCGTTGTCTCGGCTCGCATCTCGCGCGCGTCGAGCTGCAAGTCATCTATGAAGTGCTGATGGCGCGGCTGCCGACGTTCCGGCTCGATTCGCAGCGGCCGCCGACTTTCCATTGCGGTCACGTCGTCGGTGTCGATTCGTTACATCTGGTCTGGGACGTTTGAAGCATGAGTGCGCCGCGCCCGCAACCGCGGCTGGATGCCGATAACCGCGCCTTCTGGACGGGAGGTGCGGTCGGCGAGCTGCGGTTGATGCGCTGTCGGGACTGCGCGACTTTCATTCATCCGCCGCGGCCGGTGTGTCGCAAGTGTTTTTCCGAGAATGTCGCGCCCGAAGCGGTTACCGGCACGGGCGTGATCGATACCTTCACCGTGAATCACCAGAAGTGGCATCCCGCTTTGCAGGTTCCTTATGTGATCGCTCGTGTGGCGATCGACGGCGCGCCCGGCGTGTTTCTGACCACGAATATCGTCGGCTGCAACGTCGACGAGGTCGAGATCGGCGATCCGGTGCGGGTGACGTTCGAACAACAGGGTGAAATCTATTACCCGCTGTTCGAGAAGATCGGATGATGACAGCGAACGACGCATATATCACCGGCGTGGGGCAATCGCAGATCGGCGTGAAGCTGACGCGTCACCCGTTATTGCTCACGCTCGATGCGGTCAAAGAAGCGCTGGCCGAGGCGGGTCTCACCATAGGCCAGATCGACGGCGTGTCGACCTACCCCGGTCGCATGCAGGGTTATCTTGGCTTCTCGCCGGTGGGGGTCGACGAGCTCATCGATGCGCTCGGTATTCGCGCGACGTGGTATGCCGGTGGAGGCGAAATCACATCGCAACTCGGCGCGGTTGTCGCCGCAGCGGCAGCGGTTCGCGCCGGTCTCGCACGCCACGTCATTTGCTTTCGAACGGTGTATGAAGCTGCTGCGATGGCGCGGCCCGACGAGTTTCCGCCGCTGAGACGCGACAAGGTCGATGGCAGTTCTCAGTGGACCGCGCCATTCAATGCCCTGTCCGCAGCGAATTGGACGGCTCAGTACGCCATGCGACACATGAAACGCTATGGACTGACGCGCGAGCAGCTCGCCCAGGTCGCGATTACCGATCGCGCGCATGCCGCTCTGAATCCGCGAGCGCTGACGCGTGAACCGATCACCATGGACGAATACATGTCGGCGCGCATGATCTCCACGCCGCTGTGTCTCTATGACTGCGACCGTTTCACAGATGCGTCCACGGTGCTGATCGTTTCCGCCGCCAGCGCTATCGATGAAGTGTCCTGCACGCCGATTCGAATCGCTGCGATGGCAGGCACCGTGGCGCGCCATAGTTGGGACCAAGCCGAATGGATGGCGAGCTATCAAACCGGCCCGGACTTGTGGAAACGGACGGACTACAAGCCATCCGACGTCGACACCGTACAGTTCTATGACGGGTTCAGCTTCTACGTCATCACCTGGCTCGAAGCGCTGGGCTTCTGCGATGTCGGCGAAGGCGGGCGATTCATCGAAGGCGGTAAGCGGATCGCGCTCGATGGCGAGCTGCCGCTGAATACGTTTGGCGGCCAGATCGGCGCGGGTCGTCTGCATGGCTTCGGTTTCGCACACGAGTCCGTCGTTCAATTGCGGGGCAAGGGCGGCGCTCGACAGATTCCTGACGATCCACGCGTTGCGGTCTGCACATCGGGAGGAGGGCCGCTTGCGACTGCGTTGCTGCTCGCTCGCGACTGAGAGTCATGGACGTGACTGCAATCGACAACATGCCCGGCTTCCGGCGCCGCTTTCGAGTCACGCCGATACCCGGCGCGGTGTGCAGTGAGGTTGAGGACGACTTCCATTGCATGAGTGTGACTGTGCGCCATCGAGACGGCGTTACGACGTCGATTGAGCCTGTGCTCTCGCGTGCGCCGTGGACGACGTGTCCGGGCGCCGTCGATCGACTGAAACAAACGTTCAGCGGCGTTCCGATCGAGAAGTATGCGGAACGTGGCGAGAAGCGGGAGAACTGCACCCATCTGCACGACCTCGCGACGCTGGCGGCGGCGCACGCCTTCGATGGCGAACAGATCGTCTACGACATTCTGGTGTCCGATCCCGTCGCAGGACTGCGTAGCGCGGAGATTCGTCGCAATGGCCGCACCGTGCTGCGCTGGGCGCTGGCGGAAGGTCGGATCGTCGATCCTCCCGAGCTCGTTGGCGTGACACTCGATCAACTGAGCCGTTGGATTGGATCGCTCGAGCCTCAGCAGCAGGAGGCGGCACGCTTGCTGCGCTGGGGAACGATCGTTGCGAACGGGCGCATCATTCCGCTGGAGCGCCAGTCCGACGCGGGCCGCATGCCGACGGGCAACTGCTACACGTTTCAAGCGGAAAGAAAAGTTCACGCGCAACGCATCGTTGCGATTCGAGATTTCAGCCGAGGCGCTGCACAGCCATTGCAGGCCCCGAACATCAGTCAGTAGGAGAGCGCCATGAATATGAACGATATGGTGGTCATCAGCGTGGATGATCACATCAGCGAGCCCGCGGACATGTTCAAGAAACATCTGTCCGGCGACGACCTGGCGAGTGCGCCGAAGTTCTGCACGACGCCGGAGGGCACCAACTACTGGGAATATCAGGGCATGCAGATGCCGTCCGTGGGGTTGAATGCCGTCGTTGGACGCGTGCCGGAAGAGTACGGCGCCGAGCCGACCGCGCTCGACCAGCTGCGCAAGGGTTGTTACGAGCCGAAGGCGCGCGTCGATGACATGAACGTGAACGGCATTGCGGCCTCGTTGAACTTTGGTAGCTGCGTGGGTTTCGATGGCGGCCGGTTCCACAAGGCGGCGGACAAGTCGAAGTCGCTCATTCACATGCGCGCGTACAACGATTGGCACATCGACGAGTGGTGCGGGTCGCAGCCGGGGCGATTCATTCCATGCGCACTGCTGCCGACGTGGGATATGAAAGCGACGGTCGAGGAGATCAAGCGCATCGCGAAGAAGGGCTGCACGGCGGTGTCGCTGAACGAGAACCCGACGATCCAGGGGCTGCCCAGCATTCACAATCCGTATTGGGAGCCGATGTACAAGACGCTCGTCGAGCACGACATCGCGATCTGCCTGCACATTGGCGCGGGGAATCCTGCACCGCATGCGTCGATGGAAACGCCTATCGAGGCGTGGATCAGCACCATGCCGATCTCGATCGTTGTGGGCGCGGCGGACTGGTTGAATCTGGAAGCGCTGGAGCGTTATCCGACGATGAAGATTGCGCTGTCCGAGGGCGGCATCGGCTGGATCCCGTACTTCATCGAGCGCGCGGACTTCAGCCACGAGCGTCACAAGGCGTGGACACACTCGAGGTTCAAGGGGACGAAGCCGAGTGAGGTGTTCAAGCGTCACTTCCTGACGTGCTTCATCGACGATGAATTCGGCCTGAAGAATCTGGACTCGTTGAATGAGGATCTGGTCTCTTATGAGTGCGATTACCCGCACTCGGATTCGCTGTGGCCTTATGTGCCGGAGCGCCTGTGGGAGACGGTGAAGCACCTGAGCGAGACGCGCATCAACAAGATCACGCACCTCAACGCGATGAAGTTCTTCAACTTCGACCCGTTCAAGCATCACAAACGTGCGGATCTGACCGTCGGCGCGCTGCGCGCGAAGGCTATCGAGGACAAGGTGGATATCACCCCGCGTTCGTTCGGTGGCGCTAAGCCGTTGGCGGAAGGTGAGGCGCCACGCGTCGTCACTTCTGGCGATCTGGCGAAGATGTTTGCGCATCATGCGAAGGGTGGGTCGAAGGCGGCCTGAAGAAAGAGGCGTCGGCGGCTTGCGCAGGCGCGGCCGCCGACTTTGTAAGAGGAAGAGGCGTCGGTGGCTCGCGCAGGCTAGGGGGAGGGACCTCCTTCCGGCACCGGGCGCCCGCCGGAGCGCATTGCGCTCCTCGCGTCACGTCCATGATGAGCCCTGCTGTTTCGGAGAGCCATCTTCCGTGCGTCAGCGTTTCCTCCCGCTGCGAGCCACTGGCGCCTCTTTCTTCCAAACCCCGCCTGGTTAGGAAGCCAGCGCTGCCTCCACCGCAGCGAGCTCCGACTTCAGCCACATCGTTTCACTGAGATTGCTTCCGCCCGATTCCGCCTGCAGACGCTTCAAGACGTCGGCTTTAACTTTCAGTGCAGCGATATTGCGAGGCTCCGCGCCCAGCGCGATATCCAGCAAATGCATCGCCTCCAGCGCCAGACCTTTCTCCAACTTCTCATTAGCGCGCGCGGCGAGCGCGTCAGCGCCGCCGGCAAGCTCAACCAAGTCAGCATCAACAGACGAACGAGGCGTGCCATAGAGCGACGTGGTGGAGTCGTAGTGGAACCACCCCGAGTATTCCTCCCAAATCGCCCTCACAGCCCAGCAGACCTTGCCGTGGAACTCGCCGATCTTCAGTTCCTCCGGCAACAGGATCTCGCGCATCAACGTATGCACATCCTTGCCGGCATTCATGCCAGCGATCGTCTGCTCGCTCACATACGAAACCGCCGCGTGCATCCTGTCGAGCGACGCTCGGATGTTCTCCGCGCCACGAATCGGTTCCCCGTGTCCGGTAATCAGCAATTCCGCCCCCAGCTTCCGAACCGCATCGAGCGAGGGCAGATAACGCTGCACCAACCGGGGCTTATCCCCTCGCATGGTCACCAAATTCGGCATCGCCAGGAACACCGGCCCAAACAGATTGCCAGTAAAGACAATCCGTTCCCGCGGCATCCATACCACGAGCGAATCCAGCGTCTCGCCACCCGGCGTCGAAATCACTTCGAAACGTCGGCCGCCCTGTTCAAACTCGTAACGCCGATCAACGACGATGTCCGGCACAACTTCAGGTGGTGGAGGGGGATTGGCTTTGCGTTTGATCGTGCCGCCCCACAGCTTGGCCGAACGGCGGGCGAGATACGGGCCGAGATCGCGGAAGTAGCGCCAGGTGTCGACGAAGCGCCTTTCGGCGATCACTTGGGTCTCAGGCTCCTTCATTAGCGGCACACCGCCGTAATGATCGGGATGCGCCTGGGTGAGGATGATTTTTCGAAGCGGGCCGGTGCGGTGAGGCGCAAGCAAGCTCTTTGTGCGCTCGGCGTTGTCCATGAAGCCGGCGTTGATCTGGACGTCGCCGTCAGCCGTCGTCACCAGGTAGGCGTTGGAAATATCCTTCGCCATGAAAATGAAGTCGGCGATGCGCGCCGCTTCGGTCTGCTGGTCGCCGGCCAGGACCATGCTCGCCAGCGGCGGCTTGCCATCGGCGGGCGTGCTCATGCGCCAGTCTCGTCAAACTCGACCATTACTTTCGCGGACTGCGGTGTGCCGGCCATCGCGAAAGCATCGATGACGCGATCGAAGGGAAAGCGATGGCTGATCAAGGTGGCCACCTTGTCGCGCAGCCGGGGTAGGGCAGCGATCACATCGGGCATCTCATTGGGATAACCGACGGCGGTGGTAATGGTCATTTCCGTCGTCAGCATCGTGCCGAGATTGATCTCAACAGGTTTCATGTAGGCCGCGGTAACGACGAGGCGTGATTGATACTTCGCCATGTTGATCACATCGGAAAGTATGCTCGGCGCGCCGGCGGCGTCGATGTAGGCGTCGGTGCCCACCGCCTCTCGGCTGAACACACGCGCGGAGCCGTGCAGCTCCAGTAGGCGAGCGCGAACATTGTCTCGAGTTGGATTGATCGCCGCGCGAGCGCCGAGCGCCTTGGCTCGCTCCAGGCGCTCATCGGACAGATCGAGCGCAACCACATCGGTAGCGCCGCGATCCACGAGCCACACGACCATGCCGAGTCCGATCGGGCCGCAGCCGAACACGACGACCTTGTCGCCAGCCTTCGCCTGCGAGCGGTTCACGCCATGCAAAGCGACGGCCAGTGGCTCGGTGAGCGCAGCCACGTCGTAGGGCAGATCATCGGGAATAGGCAGCAAGCTGTCGCCGACGCGCGCATCGCGGACGAGCAGTTCTTCGGTGAACGCACCCTCCGGGCCGCCGCTGCCGATGTAGCTGGGCGTCATCATGGGATTGATGACGACACGCTGGCCGACGCTCACGCCTTTCACGTCCGATCCAACGACGACGATTTCGCCGGCCGCTTCGTGGCCGATCGGCGTCACGCCGCCGGGCTTGCGATGGATGCCGCCGATCTTGACGTAGGAGAGATCGCTGCCGCAGACACCGCAGGCTTTCACCTTGATAACGACATCGCCTTTGCCCGCGCGCGGCGGCTCGACGGGATCCAATCTCACATCGTCGACGCCGTGGATGTTGAGAACGCGCATGTCCTGCTTCCTTAGAGATTGATCAGCGAGGCGCCGTCGATGACGATCGTGTCGCCGGTGTGGAATGACGATGCATCGCTCGCGAGGTAGGCCGCGATGCCTTCGAAATCCGCGGGATAGCCAGGGCGTGGGATCGGTGTCTTCGACGCGAAGTACTTGTCGATCTGGCTGAGTTCGGTCGATTCGCCCGTCATGCCGGTCTTGATGTAGCCCGGTGCGACGGTGTTGGCGCGAATGCCGTACTTGCCGAATTCGACCGCCATGGTCCGCACGATCGCGCCCATCGCGGCCTTCGACGCGGCGTAAGGCACCTTGCCCGGCAATCCTTTGAACATCGACAGACTGCCGCAGAAGATCAGCGAGCCGCCGGGCTCGCCGGCTTCGGCGCGTTTCACCATGTGACGTGCGCCTTCACGAAGCGTGTAGAACGCGCCGTGCAAACTGATATCCATGAACGAGAGATAGTCTTGGGTGGCCTGATCCAAGGTGCCGCCGCGAGGGGGCGGTAACCCGGCGTTCGCGACGACGCAATCGATGCGGCCGAACTCCTTGATCACGGTTTCAAAACCAGCGATGACCTGCTGTTCGGAAGCAACGTCCACTTCGACTGTAGCTGCACGAGCGCCGAACGCCTCGAGTTCGCGTTTGGCCGCGGCGTTCTTCTCCACGTTGCGACCCCAGATCACGACGCTGCCGCCTTGTCTGGCGATGCCTCGTGCGAAGCCCAGGCCGATGCCGCTGTTGCCGCCGGTGATGACGGCGACCTTGCCGGTCAGATCGAACAAGCTTTTGGCCATTGCATCCTCCCCCAGATATGCGTTCGATCGAAGTCTCGACGAGCCTGCCGATACCGGGCAACCTTGCGTAGTATTGATAGCCGGCCGCAATGATGATCGTGAGACGGATCCAAGCGAACAAACATCGCGCGCGGCGGCAGTCATGACGGGAAACGACAGAAATATGATTTGAAGCGACAGCGTCGGGGGAACCACAGTGAGCGCCGCTGAACCATCGATGACGATTCAGGCCGAGGTCCGCAATCCACTTGCAACCGCGCAACTCGTGCGCTTCGACGTGACCGGGCCGGCCGACAATATCCTGCGCGACAAGGGAAATTACTGGCTGGATCTTTGTCTCACGCCGCGGCCGCGCAACGCGCGAGCCTGTTACGTGGATCGTTGGTCGCCGCTTCGTTATGAGCGCATCGGCAATATGTTTCTCGTCCCGCCAGGCCAAAGAATGCACGCGCGCAGCGACGGTGGCCCGCCGCAGGCATCGATCCTGTGTCATCTGTCGCCGGAGCGCTTGCGCGAATGGTTCGGCGAAGATTTCGAATGGACCGATCGGCGGCTGGCGGCAAGCCTGGACATTGCCGATGCAAACATTCGCGGGCTGATGCTCCGCCTGGCCGAGGAACTGCGTCATCCGGGCTTCGCGAGTGCGGTCATGGTCGAGCTGATCATCGCGCAGGCCGTGATCGAGTTGGCGCGTTATTGCGCAACCGTGCAAGACGCGCCCGCGAGCGGCGGCCTCTCGCCGTGGCGACTGCGGATGATCGAGGCGCGGCTGAAGGAAGTCCGCGAGCCGCCGACACTTCAGGAGCTTGCCAAACTCTGCAATCTATCGGTGCGGCAACTGACGCGGGCGTTTCGCGTCAGCCGAGGTCGTTCCATCGGCGATTATGTGGAGCACTGCAGGCTGGACAACGCGAAACGTCTGTTGGCGACCGAGGAGAGCGTCAAGTCGATCGCGTATTCGCTGGGCTTTGCGTCGCCGTCCAGTTTCTCGTTTGCGTTTCGTCGTGCGACGGGCGAGACGCCACGCGAATTCAGGCAGCGCGTGCTGCGGGCCGGCTAGGCGGCGGCCGGATCGATGCATTGTGGCTCGAAGTCGAACTCGATTCGCGTTGTCGCCCGGTGGCACGGCGCTCCAAGATGAATCGAGCATCCGCAGGGGGAATCACATGCCGCAGAAACTAGTCGCCGATGAGCTGATCGAGGCGGCACGGACAGCAGCCGGGTTGCAGCGCTTCGACAGTGAGAGCTTCCGCGAAGGGCTCGACATTCTGCTGGCAGATGCGAACACCATCGATTATCCAGAGATGGGTATTCAGCGATTCCGTAGCTCGGTCATCGGCGCGCTGTCGAACCGTTTGAAGGCGAACGCCTATCTCGAGCAGCGGCCGGAACTGCTGAAAAGGCCTGTCGAGCGGCCGGTGTTCGTCTTCGGCATTCCTCGCACGGGCACGACGCTGCTGAGTAATCTTCTGGCGGCGGATCCGGCTCGTCGCTCGCCGTTGACCTGGGAGATCGACGATCCAGTGCCGCCGC
Organism: Steroidobacter agaridevorans; assembly: GCF_009932555.1. Taxonomy (GTDB): domain Bacteria; phylum Pseudomonadota; class Gammaproteobacteria; order Steroidobacterales; family Steroidobacteraceae; genus Steroidobacter; species Steroidobacter agaridevorans. The sequence continues at coordinate 15,441 of NZ_BLJO01000009.1, read as the reverse complement.
CGACCAAGGACGCGCTCTACACCGATCCGCGTGCGCTGGCGCGGCTCGAGATGGAACGCAAGATGCTCGCTGCGCGTCCGGACGCGGGCAAGTACTACCGCAGCTCGGCGATCTATCCGAACGAATGCATGTTCTTCATCAACGCCGATTTCAAGGCGCTGATGTGGGAGGGGCGGGGCAAGCTGCCGAACTATCGCGACTGGCTGTTCAACGACGCCGATCTCACGTCCACCTATCAGTATCACAAGCGATTCCTGCAGGTGCTGCAGGCGGAGGCGCCGGGCGTTTGGAACCTGAAACAGCCATCGCACGGCTTATGGCTGGAGACTCTGCTGAAAGCCTATCCCGATGCACGATTGGTGTGGACGCATCGGGATCCGCTTACCGCAACCGGCTCCTTCTGCAGTCTGATGAAAATGGGCAGCAGCGCGTTCGGGCTGACGCCGGATCTGGATTACATCGCGAAGAACTACTCGTGGCAGGCGGTGGAGCACGCCAATCGCATCATGGATGCTCGGGCGCGAATCGGCCGCGATCGGATCGTCGACGTGCACTATGCCGACCTCATGCGCGATCCCGTCGGTTCGATGCGCACGTTGTATCGATCGCTGGGCGATGAATTCACACCGGAGGCCGAGCATGGCATGCGAACGTGGCTGGCCGATAATCCGCAGGACAAGTTCGGTAAGCATGAGTACAAGCTCGCGCAGTTCGGCCTGACGCCGGAGCGTGTGCGAGACATGTTCGAGCGCTATCTGTCCGAGTACGACGTCGAACGGGAAGGGTGAGCGATGATCGGCGCGCTGGCGAGCCTGGAGAATCATTATCAGAACGCGTACATCACGCGAGATCTCGATGTGGCTATCGAGCAGTTCCGCACACGGCATGGATTCGACGGATTTCAGCGCTACGAAATCAGCTATGAACTGCGTACACGCGCAGGCCTAGCAACAGCCAGTATCAAGCTGGCGCTCGGCTGGATTGGAAATCTGCAGTACGAGTTGATTCAGCCGGTGGCGGGCGCCGTTGATGTCTACACGGCCGAGCTGCCGGAGCGATCCACGCTGCGCTTCCATCACGTTGCCATGCGAGTGAAAGACGATTGGAATGGCTTTCGTGCGGAGGTGGAGCGCCGAAAGCTGCCGGTCATCATGGAAGGCGGTGCGCCGGGCCAATCGCAATGGCTTTACATCGACGCTCGCGACACGGTCGGTCACTACCTGGAGTATTGCTACATGACGCCCGAACGATGGCTGCAGCTTGGCGGACGGCGAGAATGACCAAGCGCTTCGAGAACAAGGTTGTTGCCATCACTGGCGCGGCTGGCGGCATGGGGTTGGCGTTTGCGCGCCACTTCGCGGCCGAAGGCGCGGCGCTGATCCTTACCGACGTGGACAAGGCCGGCCTCGTTGAGACTGAAGCGGCGCTGACGAAGGAAGGCGCTCGCTGCTCGACGCACGTGGTTGACTTGGCCGTCGAGAACGAGATTCATAAGTTTGCGACGGAAGTGGCCAGCCAGCACGAGGGAATGGACGTGCTCATCAACAATGCCGGGCTCGCGTATGGTCAGGTTGCATTTTCATTCGAGTCGCTCACACAAGCGCAGTGGTTGAAACTTCTGTCGGTGAACACAGTTGCGCCGCTGCTTCTGGCGCAGGCTCTCCGGGCGCCGTTAGCGCGAGCAAAAGGTGTGGTGCTGAACGTGTCATCGATGGCAGCGAACCTGCCGGGCACCGCCTATGGCGTAACGAAGGCGGCATTGAACGCGATGACATATGGCATGGCGAGTGTCTTCGGCGCCGATGGCATCCGAGTGAATGCGATTGCGCCGGGGCTGATGGAGACGCCCGCGGCTCGCGACAACCTTCCCGCCGAAACGTACCAGCGCATCCAGAGTCAGCAGATGCTAAAGGTGCACGGCACGGCGGATGACATTGCGGCGCTTGGCGTGTTTCTCGCCTCGGATGAGGCTCGGTTCATCACGTGCGAAATCATTAGCTGTGATGCGGGCAGTCGACTGAGGGGCTGGCGCGGATAGCGCCGTGACTTATTGCTCCAGTTGAGACAACATCCACACCTGCAGGCTCTCGCCAACATTGCAGGTTATCTCTCATGCAGCCGACGCTGCGCGCTGCCGTCGAAAAGTATCTGATCGATCCGTCGCTTGGATGGTCGGGCTCGGCGGAGGCGTGGCAGCCATTGGCGTTCGTCGACCTCGACGCGTGCGAGGATATCGCTCAGTGGGATTCCTTGCCGCCGTTCCCGGTCATCGGGTTTGGCGAGCGGCGGCATCGTCTCGCGTCGACGCTCGATGCCGTTCTCGAGTCGCCGATCGATGCGGAAACATTGATCAAGCAGGTCGAGCGAGCGCCTCGAGCTGCCGCGGTCACGGTGCAATTACTGCGGACCTCGGAACGGCTCTCCCTGGAGCATGCGCTGGCGATGGAGTCGCTGGCCTATGGGCTCCTGCAGGGAAGTGAAGAATATGCGGCGTGGTTGATGGGGCGGCGTCCCTCACCGGACCCCGAGGGCAGAGTCATCGTCGAGCGACAGGATGCAACCCTTCACATCGTGCTCGATCGCCCCCACGCTCGGAACGCCATCAATCGCGTCATACGCGACCAACTCTGCGAGGCGTTCACGCTAGCGTCGCTCGACCCAGAAATACGCTCCGTGAAATTGCGATCGGTCGGCGAGGCGTTCAGCGCCGGTGGCGATCTCGAAGAGTTTGGCACGACGACGGATCCAGCAACGGCTCATCTCATTCGCGCACGCACGCTGCCTGCCCTGGCACTAGCTCGACGGCGTGAAATTCTCGATGTGCACATTCAAGGGGCTGCTATCGGTGCGGGTGTCGAGATCTCGGCATTCGCAGGTCGCGTGACTGCCGCGCCGACAGCGTGGTTTCAACTTCCAGAGCTCGCGATGGGATTGCTTCCCGGTGCGGGTGGCTGCGTATCCGTGCCGCGCAGAATAGGTCGTCAGCGAGCAGCACTCATGATGCTTTCCGGTCAGCGGATCGATGCGCAGACGGCGCTGCGCTGGCGGCTGATCGACGCGATCGAAGATCAACCGCCCGTGACTGTGTGAGTTTATTTGACCCCGCCCGCGTGCTTCGCGGCGACGTAGCCCCAGACGAACGACGGCCCCACACTGCTGCCCGCGCCAGGATAGAAGCGACCCATCACCGACGCGGTCGATACTCCTGTCGCATAGAGGCCGGGAATGATTGAACCGTCGGCGCGCAGCACTCGCGCGTGTTCATCGGTCACAACGCCACCGTAGGTGCCCACATCCCCAGGCACGATAGGCACGGCATAGAACGGACCTTGTTTGATGGCGCCCAGTGTTTCGGACGGTTTGTTGAGCGAATCGCCCAGCCAACGATCGTAGGCCCGCGCGCCGCGATGAAAGTCTTCGTCCTTGTTCTTTGCGACGAAGCCGTTGAACCGCTCGACCGTGGCTTCGAGTGCCGCAGGATCGATCTTCAGCTGCTGCGCCAGCCCTTCGATGGTATCGGCCTTCTTGAGATAACCCTGCTCGTACCACTGCTGTGGCTTCGGCTTGCCTGGCATCGAGCCGGCCAGGAAGTACTTCGTCATGAACTGACTATCGAAGAGCGCCCAGCTCGGCACCGCGGGCACGGTTTTGTTTCGTTCGAGCATGGCCTTGCAGTAGGCCATGTAGGAGCCGCCTTCGTTCATGTAACGCACGCCGGTCTGATCGACCAGAATGGCATGAGGCGACGCGGTCAATGCTTGCGCCGTCGGCTTGGCCTCGCCGTCAGCGGCGCCCGGCGGATGAGTTTGTTGATTGCCGACGCGTTCGTCCATCTGCGCAGTCGCCGCGCCGATGCGCATCATTTCTTCGATCATTTCGCCAGTGTCACCGGGCGTGGCCATGGTCCACTTCACCGACGTGCCCGGCACATATTGATCCCGCATGCGTTGATTGCGAGCGAAGCCGCCGGCGTTCACCAGGACTCCCAAGCGTGCTTCGACTCGCGACGGCTTGCCGTTCCTGGTTGTGACGACACCTTTGACAGCGCCGTTTTCGACGATCAGCTCGCTGACTGGCGACTCGGTGCGAATCTCGATGCCGGATTGGACAGCCGCTTGCAACATGCGTCCCTGCAGCGCACCGCCGCCCGCGATCCAGTGTTTGCCGGTCATCTTTGCGAGAATGCCTCGGATCACCAGCTTCGCGAGCAGCGCCTTTACTCGCCACGATCGCATCATCGCCGGCAGTTCCATCATTTCTTCGAGCGAAGGTTGCAGCAGATCCACGGGCGCCCGAATGAATGTGGGTTGCAGCTTTTGTTTCCACTCACCGAGCTCGTTCACGTTGAACAGCTCGGCCACCACGGTGCGGCCTTGTTCCGAGCCGCCGGGAAGGTCGTCGTAATAGTCTGGCCAATAGCCGATGCGATTCAGCTTCACGCCCTGATTCACCAGAAAGTCGACCATGCGCGGCGCTTCGGTCAGATAGGTGCGACGGCGCTCGGCGGTCGAACCAGGCGCGTCCGTTTGTCCGCCCATCAGCGCATCGAGATACTGGGTGGCCTTCTCGAAGCTGTCCTCGACGCCATCCCGCTTCATGAAGCGATTGTTCGGTATCCACATTACGCCGCCGGAGCGAGCGGTCGTGCCGCCGACGAGCGAGGTCTTCTCGAGGATCAGTACGCTCTTGCCCTGCGTGCGCATCAGCAGGCCGGCGCACATCGAGCCGCCGCCGCTGCCAACCACGACAAAGTCGACGACATCGTCAAAGCCACTCATGTCATCCCCTCGAGTCGATGCGAGCTGTTATTGCTGTTACGGGCGAAGATCATGCGTCCATCGATAAATGTCGCCCGGACGTACGCTGATGAGAGCGCGCCGCGGGCGTCGGCCCACGAGCGATCGAGCAAGCAGAGATCGGCTGGCGCGCCGATGGCGATGCGTCTGCGGCGATTCAGTGCGTTTGGGTCACGGAGAAACAGATCGAGTGCTTGCTCTGGCGTGAGTGCTTCTGACTCGCCAAGCGACGCGCCACTCTCTGTCTGTCTCGAGACTGCTGCGGCCATCGATGCCCACGGATCGAAGTTGCCGAACGGCGCGTCGCTGCCAGCAGCCAATGTCACGTCCGCATCGAGGAACGCGCGAAGGCGATAGAGCAGAGGGCGTGCGTCGGCGTCGACATCGGCGAGGTAGCGGTCGCCACGTTCGCTGATGAAATGCGGTTGGCTGACCACGGCAATGCCCGCGTTTGCGATGTCTTCGACCGCCGCGTCGGGCGCGATGGAGGCGTGCTCGATGCGATCGCCTGGGATCGTGCCGGCGTCCTTGAAGACTGCCAATGTGAAGATGATCTCGACCTCAGTTGCACAGTGAACCGCGACGCCGCGGCCTTGCTCGTGCGCGCGGCGGATGAAATCGGTCGCGTCTTCCAGTGAAGGGAGGGCGGCTTCATGGAGGTGCAACTTGGCCGGGCCGAGTACGACGCGGTCGCTGGTATCGGCTTTCGATAAGTCCAGGCGGCCGGCGAGTACGGTTCGTTGAGGTAGCGATTGGGTCGATGTTTCTTTCAAGAAGTGGCGAGCCATGAAGGCGTCATTGGCGGGTGACATTTCCGTCAGGCCCGTTACGCCTCGGCTCGCGAGCAATGCACCAACCTGCGCGAACGACGGCGGCTCGCTGCCGAGCGTGCGCTGGAGCCAGGCGTCTTCGTCGAAGAGGCGGCCGGTGTAGCGACTGCCGTCGTGTTCGAGGCCGAGCGGTGCCGGGCCTTTCGCCAGCAAGCGATCGAGTCCGGCCGAATTGAAGAACCACATGCGACCGGAACGGTGCTGAATGCGCAGCGGGCGAGTGGGGACGATGCGATCGAGCGCAGTGACGTCGAGCATGCCGGCGACGCTTTCGTGATAGCCGGTTGCCCGTAGCCAATCGTTGCCCGGAATCTGCAAGCTTGCAGCAAACGCTTCGTTGTCGGCGACGTCGGGTGGGCCGCAGCGGACGGAGTTCAATGAGGCTGCCAGAGCTGCGACATGGATGTGATGATCGTGCAGGCCGGGGAGTAGCAGGCCGCCACTAGCCTCCACCACAGGCTCGTTATCGTGAGCGTCGAGTCGACCGATACCGGTGATGAAGCCGCGCTCGACGCGAACATCGGCAATGCCACCGCCTTCGAGTTCGGCGCAGCGGATTAACATGTCGCCACCGGCCCGAGCACCGCCTGCGTGTGCTCGCCCATGGCGCTGACGCTACCAACGTGCCGGCGCGCCACTGACGGAAACGGTCGGCCGACGCTCGCCGCCCAATCCAGTAGCTGCTGTCTCAACAGCTCCGGCTCGCGCTCGCGACACTGCGCCAGGCAGTGAGCGACCACGTCGCTCAACGCAATTCCTATCCGACCGCCGAGCCCGGATTGCCATGCATGCCATGCGGCGTTTGCCGCGAAGATGCCGGTCAACGGATCGCCAATCCCATCGCCAACGAATCCTGTGCTACCCGTGACTTCACGCAGGGCGCCGCTCAAGCCGGCGGCAACGCTGGAGTCATCGCCGAATCCAACCCAGTTCGCTGGCTCATCCGTCGCGCCATGCCCAGTAATGGTGATCCACACCAATCCCGGCGTCATCGCCACAATCTCCGCCGCATCGAAACCGAGCTGCGCGAGGGCGCGAGGTCGAGAAGCTTCAATGACGATGTCCGCTGTGGCGATCAAGGCACGCAGCGCCAGCCGGTCATTGTGATCGCCGAGATCGACGGCGACGCTGGATTTTCCTTGATTGAGCAGCGCGTAGAACTGAGTGGCGCTCCGCATGCCATCCGGCCGCGTGCGACTTTCGACTTTGATGACTTCTGCGCCAGCGAGCCACAAGAGGTGTGAGGATAGCGGGCCTGCCCACAACGCGGAAAGATCGACAACGCGCGGCCGCGAGCGTCGGCTGCTGTCAGCCGAACATCCGTGTGCCAATTCAACGCATGGATTCGATCTAACAACGCGTGTCTCATGCTCCGCCGCGACGGCCAAACCCATCCCCCGCCCGCGCATCACCAACGATTCAGCATTGCATGTCGCCACCGAGGTCGCGATTGCTGCATCGTCCGCGCCATCGATCGCGTCAGTTTCAAATAGCGCCGGCAAGAGTTCGCGATCAGCCGTTCTCGATAGATTCAGCGCAATAGTGTCGTCTGCGGCATCGAATAAACGACAACCACCGCCCGCCGAGACTCGAGCCGGAATCCGCATGCCCGCGAGCATGGCGCGCTCGCCGAGCAGTGTCTGGCCTGTCAAATCGGCAATTGCCGCCGAGCCCGTCGCACTCGCGAGCCGACGAAGGACTTCATCGGCGCGACTGGCGAGTGGGATTTCGATGGCGGCCATGCAATTGATGGGCAGCGACGAGCTCTTGCAGTTCAGGGGCCAGGCGCGGCGACCGTCGTGTAGTTCCGTAGCAGTGCGCGGACCTCGCGTCTCAGCAGCTTGCCCATTTCGTTGTAGGGCAGTGCGTCCATGACCGCGATTCGCTCGGGCACTCGCGACGAGCGCAGCCGATTCTTGATCAGCGTGCGCAGCTCTTCATCGCTCGGTGCTTTCTGGCCAGGGCGCGGCACGATCGCGATGCCGACGGTTTCACCCCATTCCACAGAAGGCACAGCGACCGCCGCCGCATCGGCGATAGCCGGGTGAGTCATCAATGCGTCTTCGATTTCAGCAGGAGAGATGTTCTCGCCCCCTCGCACGATGATGTCGTCGGCTCGACCGGAGAGATAGAGATAACCATCCGCGTCCATGTATCCGGCGTCTCGCGTCGGAAACCAGCCATCGGCGTCGAGCGCCTTGCGCTCGCGATACTCCCCTGAGACTTGCTCGCCGCGAACGTAGATCTCGCCACGCTCGCCCGGAGGCAGCCGTCGCCCGTCCTCGTCGCGTATCTCGATCTCGACAGTCGGCAGGGGTTTGCCCACCGATCCCAAACGAGCGCGAATCGCTGGATCCGTCGCGCCCTGCGCGGCTCGATGTTCTTCGGGACCGAGCAGAGCGATGGTCGAACTGGTTTCAGTAAGCCCGTACGCGTTCGTGAAGTTGACCCGTGGAAACAATTCGAGCGCACGCTCGATCAGCTCGGTCGGCATGCGACCGCCGCCGTAGGCGATGGCTTGCAGCGCCGACAGCTCGAAACGCGCACCTTCATCCATGCGGGTGATGATTCTCGACAACATGGTCGGCACGACAAAGGCATTCGATGCGCGCTCAGCGGCTGCGAGCGCCAGCCAATCGTCGGGATCGAACGCAGGCAACAGCAGAATGCGCCGCATCGAGTAGATCGAGCTCAGCAGTGCGGCGATCCCGGCGATGTGATACGGCGGCACGCTGACCAGCGCGGCTTCATCTTCCGAAGCGGAGCTGAACTCGACGGTGCCAAGAATGTAAGAGAGCAGATTCGAGTGACGCAGGATCGCGGCCTTCGGCGCCGCCGTGGTGCCGCTCGTGAAGAGCTGAATTGCAATGTCCTGCTCGACTTCATCGGCAGAGCCAACGTCCCCCAAGCGTTCAGCCTGAGCGACGAAATCCGTGCGCGACAAAGCAGTATGCCCGCCAACCGGACTGAGCCGCTCGATCCTCTCCACATCGCCCGTGATGTAAGCCGGCGCGATTCGCTGCAGTAACGCCGCGAGATCGGCATCCGCAAGCCGATAGTTCAACGGGACATACGGCACGCCCGCGATCGCCGCACCGAACAGCGAGATCGCCGCAGCCTCACTGTTCTCGTCGAGCAACGCTACATGAGACGCACCGCTTTTCAGAATATTCAGCGCTGCGCCGTGGGCGGCCTTCCACAACGACCGATAGGACCAGCGACGACCATCGCAGACCAACCCGATGCGCTCGGGCTCCGCATCGGCGGCCATCTGTAGAATGAGAGAAATGTTCATCGCGAGCGACTCAGTCGGAGGCGGGCAGCGGCTTCGCGTCCTTGATTTTCAGCGCTTGCCCGGCAATCGACAGCGATCCTTGTCCGGGCTTCACACAGAGCAGCTCGACGGTGCCGGCCGCGTTCACATAGCGCTTGCCGATCTTGGTTCCTTCGGCGAATGCCGGATTCATCGGCTTGCGCTCGGCCGGGCGCTCTTCCGCCATCGGCAAACCGCCGCATTCGATCGCCGCGTCGCCGGCGCGGACCACCATGATTTCGGTATCGCAGGCCGCGCTTTTCAGTTTCGTTCCGGGTTTCATGGGGTAGGTCTTCGATGATTGCTCAGGCGATCGCGCCGGCCGCTTTCAACTGCTCGATGCGGTCCCAATCGACGCCGATCTCCATCAGGAAGGTTTCGGTGTGTTCCGATGCCTGGGGCGCTCGCGTCGTTTTCGTCGGCGCATGATTGAACTGCACCGGGCCACGCACCAGCTTCAGCGGCGGGCCTTCGACCGCTTCCACTTCGACGATCATGTCGTTCGCCAGCGCTTGCTCGTCGGTCGCCAGATCGATCAGGCTCTGGATCGGCGCCCACTGGCCTTTCATGGTCTTCAGATGCCGACGCCAGTAAGCGAACGGCTTGCTGCCGATGGCCTGCACGATGAGATCGCTCGCCGCCTTCGAGTTCTCGATCAGTTTGTGCACGTCGGCGAAGCGCGGATCGTCCGCCGCTTCGGGAATGCCGAAATGCTCGAACGCATCGCGGATCAGTCCGGTCGGGCTCACCATGCAAAGATTGATCGTGCCGCCATCCGATGTGCGGAAGTTGCCCATCAAGGGATTCTTCGCCGAGCCGCCCGACGACGGCATGGCGTTGCGGGTAATGACGCCTTTCTCCATGCCTTGCGCGACCAGCGCGCCCGACGCCCACCAGGCAGTGCTCAGCAATGAAACATCGAGTTCCGCCGTCTCGCCGGTGCGCTCGCGATGGAAGAGGGCAGCGGCAATGCCCCCAGCGATGAACATGCCGCCGATGGAATCGCCGAACGCCGGAATGCCTTGAGTGAGCGGTCCGCCGAGCTCCGCGGGCGTCATCGAGTGGGCGATGCCACTGCGTGACCAGAACGCCGTGCCGTCGAATCCGCCGACATCGCGCTCGGGACCTTTGTCGCCATATGCGCTGCCGCGTGCGTAGATGATCTTCGGGTTCGCTGCGCGGATGTGCTCGACATCGAATTTATGTTTCTGACGCACCGAGGGCAGATAGTTCGTCAGAAACACATCCGACGTCTTCGCGATCTCATACAGGAGCTCCTGGCCTTCGCGCGTGGAGACGTCGATGCCGACGCTGCGCTTGCCTCGATTCGGATGCTCCATGAGAGTGTGACGATTGGGGTCGAGCGATACACCGCCCATGTTGAGGAAGCCGCGTTGAGTGTCGCCGCGAACAGGGTGTTCGATCTTGATGACGTCCGCGCCCCAGTCCGCCAGGACGGCGCCGGCGGCCGGCACGAAGGTGAACTGCGCCACCTCCAGAACTCTCACCCCTTTCATGACCTGCATAGCGTCCCCCGCGCCCGTACCCTGTGTCGCGATCATCTCTGAGATCGCGCTCACTAATCAACAGCAGTGTTGCATAGCCGGCGACAGTTCGGTAGAACTTGAGCCGACAGCTAGGGGGAACGCAATGAAGATCGATGCGACATTGGCGGCCGTCGTGACGGGCGGCGCGTCCGGCCTGGGATTGGCTACTGTCAAAGCCTTACGTGCGGCCGGCGCGAAAGTCGCCATCTTCGACCTGAACCCGGAAACCGGCGAACGGGCGGCCGCCGAGACCGGCTCCATCTTCTGTCGCTGCGATGTGCTTTCGGACGCCAGCGTCGACGAAGCCTTCGCGAAGGCGCGCGCCGAGCAAGGCCAGGAGCGTGCACTCGTTTGTTGTGCGGGCGGCGGCAACGCGATCGCCACTGCGCGCCGGGACAAGCAGACCGGCGAGATCAAGATATTTCCTTCCGAACAATTCGAGTGGGTGTTGCGGTTGAACACCGTCGGTACGTTCCGCTGCATCACTCGCGCTGCCGCCGGGATGATGTCGTTGGAACCGATCGAAGGTGAGCGCGGCGTGCTCGTCAACACATCGTCTGCTGCGGCCACCGAAGGACAAATGGGGCAGGCGGCCTATTCGGCAGCCAAAGCCGCAATCGTAGGAATGACGTTGACGATCGCCCGCGATCTGTCGCGTGAAGGCATTCGTGTGAACACAATCCAGCCGGGTATTTTCAACACTCCGGCGATGTCTCGCGCCACGCCGCAGATGCTGGAGGCGCTCGGCGCGATGGTGCCGTTCCCGCCGCGGCTGGGCCACGCGGATGAGTTCGCGAGCATGGCGCTCGAGATGATTCGCAACGGCTACGTCAACGGCGCGACGTTGCGGCTCGACGGCGCCATTCGCATGCAGCCTCGCTGAACGGACACGCGCACATGACCTTAAGAGTTGGAATCATCAGTGCGAATTGGGGAACGTTCGCGCATTTGCCTGCGTGGCGCGCTGTGCCGGGTGTTGAAGTTACGGCGGTCTGCACGTCACGCCAGGAAACGGCCGAAGCGGCAGCGAAGAAGTGCGGGATCGAGCGAGCCTTTTGGGACGCGCAGAAGATGGTTGCCGATCCGGACATCGACATCGTCGATTGCGGTACGCGGCCGAGCATTCGATACGCGATGGTTTTATCCGCGCTCCGCAACGGTAAGCATGTCTACAACGGCATCCCGTTCGCCGCGAATATCGATCAAGCGCGCGAGCTGCGCGACGCCTGGCATGCCAGCGGCAAAGTCGCGATCACCGACGCTTATTCGCAGTGGCTTCCCGCGCCGCGCATGGCGAAGGAACTGATGCAGGACGGACTCATTGGCAAACCGTTCGCCGCGACTTGTTTCTTCAATCTGTCGCTCTTCAACAAGCCGCATCCGCTGTTTCCGTATAACTGGTTCTGGCAGGGCGGCCACGGCGTGTCGGCCATGCGCAATCTCGGCAGTCACGCGCTGAACATGATCGTTTTCATGTTCGGCGAGGTGGTTGAAGTCGTTGCGCACGACGGCCAGTTGCTCGAGCAGTGGCAGTTTCCCGACGGCCAGGTGCTGAAGCCGGAGAACAACGATTTCGCTTGTTTGCTGCTGCGGATGAAGAACGGAATGGTCGTGCAGCTGCAGGTGTCGTGGAACGCCACGGTTGCGCCGGGCTGGCGACTCGAAGCGTTCGGCAGCAATGGCCGCTTCGTCGCGGCCGCGCCGAGTTTTCCAACGAGTCGCGACACGACGCTGCATGCGGGGACGCTTGCGAGTGGGCGTCTCGAGCCGGTCGAGATCCCGCGGCGGCTGCTCGAGTCCTCCGAAATTTCGGTCGTCGCCGAGGCGGATCCGCAGCCCGTGTACCCGATGGCGTTGTCGATGAATCGTATGGTTCGGGCCATCAAGGGCGAGGGCCCGGCCCATCCGGACTTCGATCAGGCCTGGTCGGTGGAGCGCGTTCTGGAAGCCGCACGCCGGTCTTCGACCGAGCGACGCTGGGTTCGGATCGACGAAATCGTTTGATTTCACTAAGGAAACGATTTGTTTCAGCGAGGTAGCCGAGCGCCAATCTGCGTACTGATTCACATGACCTGCCATTGACTTTGACCCACAAAGTACTAAGGTAGCTTTGTATTAGGTGCCTAGGTATTAGGCACCTTGGTATGAGGTACCTTGGTTTCCAAGGTTCGTTTTGTGGTTTTTCAAACTCGGAGTAAGTCACGTGAGGAAGTCCTGGGTTGCCTTGGCGATGGGCGCGTTCATCAGCTTGTCGGCGCTTGCACAAGAGGCAGTGGCGACAGAGGGCAAGATGCTGGTGGCGTCGAACGGCGCGCGTCTCGGTGCTGTGTACCGGGTGACGGACGACGGTTCGGCGCAGGTCATCATCGACGGCAAGATGGTGACGGTGCCCGCGTCCACGTTGTCGGTCGTCGATGGCAAGTTGACGACCAGTCTTTCCAAGAGCGAAGTTCGCAAGCTGAAGTGATGAATCGAGCGGCGGCGGCACGGTCACGATGACCTGCCGCCGCAGCCATCCATAACGAAGGGGGATGCAATGGCCGAAGCATTCATCGTCGATGCCGTCCGCACACCGCGAGGCATCGGCAAGCCGGGCAAGGGCGCGCTGTCCAAAATGCATCCCCAGCACCTGGCAGCCGTGGTGCTCAAAGCGCTCAAGGAGCGCAATGACATCAACACCGCCGAAGTCGATGACGTCATCTGGGGCACGAGCGCACAGAAGGGCAAGCAGGGCGGCGACATGGGCCGCATGGCTGCACTCGATGCTGGTTACGACGTGCGCGCCAGCGGCGTCACACTCGATCGTTTCTGTGGCAGCGGCCTGACGGCGACCTGCCTGGCAGCAGCGCAGATCATGTCCGGCATGGAAGATCTGATCGTCGCTGGCGGCACCGAAATGATGTCGCTGATTACGACGCTCGGTGAAGAGGAACGAGCCGCGGGGTTCAAGTCGCTCGGCATTGGCACCGGCAATGCTCGCCTGCAGGAACGTCATCCGCAGTCACATCAAGGCGTGTGCGCCGATGCTATCGCATCGATGGAAGGCATCGGTCGCGAAGCGCTGGATGCGTTCTCACTCGAGAGCCAGCAGCGCGCCGCGTGCGCGATCAAGGAAGGTCGATTCGAGCGTTCCATCGTTCCGGTCGTCGATGACGACGGCAAAGTTATTCTGGCGAAGGACGAGCATCCCCGGCCGCAGACCACCGCGCAGGATCTCGCAGCGCTGAAGCCGAGCTTCACGCAAATTGCCGACTTTCCGCTCGAAGGCGGCGTGACGTTCCGTCAGCTCATCAACCGCCGTTATCCCGATCTCAAGATTGAACATTTCCATCACGCTGGCAGTTCTTCGGGCGTCGTGGATGGCGCGGCGGGATTGCTGCTCGCCTCGGACACCTACGCACGCAAGCACGGACTCAAGCCCCGAGCGCGCGTCGTTGCGACAGCGAACATGGGTGACGATCCGACGCTGATGCTGAATGGCCCGGTGCCGGCAGCGAAGAAAGTGCTGGCCCGAGCGGGCCTGACTGTTGACGACATCGATCTGTGGGAAGTGAATGAGGCTTTCGCCGTGGTGGTCGAGAAGTTCATCCGCGATCTCAAGCTGGATCGGGAGAAGGTCAACGCGAATGGCGGAGCGATCGCGCTCGGTCATCCGATCGGAGCAACCGGCGCGGTGCTCATTGGGACCGTGCTCGACGAATTGGAGCGTCGTGATCTAAAACGTGGCCTGGTGACGATGTGCGCGGCGGGCGGCATGGCGCCGGCTATCATCATTGAACGCGTCTGAGCGAGCGCACCGATGGCTATCAAGAAAGATCGCACCCCCGAACAACCGACTCCCGAAACTCTCTTTGGGTCCGCCGGAGCGACCTTGAACGCACCCGAGAGCCGGAAACGAGCCGTGGCCGTGAAAATGACTGTGATCGCCCGGCAAATGAGGCAACGGTTCGACCAGTTCGTCGAAGGCGACGGGCTGACGCGCGGAAAATGGAGCGTGATTGTTGCTGTGGCCCGCAGCCCAGGCGCTACGCAGCGAACGATTGCATCGATGCTGGAGATTACTGAGGTCACGGCGGGGCAGCTGATCGATCGATTGTGCGCGGATGGATATCTCGAACGCCGCGAACATCCCAAGGATCGACGCGCGCACTGTGTGCATCTCACGGAGAAGGCGCAGCCGCTGCTGGGGCGGTTGAATGAGGTCGCGAAGGCGCATGAGGATCAGACGTTCGTTGGTCTCAGCGATGCGGACCTCAAGCGCTTGGAAGAGATGCTCGACATCGTGGCGCGTAATCTGGCGCTATCTCGGAGCCAGGACGAGAAGAAGGCGGTGGCGTTGCGGAGCGTCGGCGGGTAAAGGCCCTGCGGGAGCGTTCGAGCTCTGCGTCGCATTCAGAGGCTTCGGTGGCCTACGTTGGCGGGCGTGTTCTAGTTCTACGTTGCCTTCAGCGGCACCGGTGGCCTACATCGGCGGAAGTGTTCTAGCTCGGCGTCGCTGACAGAGGCCTCGGTGGTCTGCGTCGCCGGGAACGTCCTAGGTCTTCCCGGCACCATGCTCCCCGTCACTCGCGCTTCGCGCGGATTCCTTGGGTCCCGTCCCTGGGCGCATTGCTCCGGCGAGGTCCCTCTCGTCCGAAGCTGCCGGGAAGACCTAGGACATTCCCGACGCCGCCGATATGTCACATGCGCATTCGCGCGTGACTCTTTTCCCACCGCCCAACCCTCAATTGTGAGTTTTGAGCGTGCGCGGTGTAGTTACGGCAGTTGCGGCCGCGCTAGCGCGGCCGCTCTGGTGACGTTGCAGCCGGGATTTCGGGCGGTGGTTGTCGCGGGGGTCTCGGGAAGTTCGCAACCCCGGTGACTTTAAGCCCACCGCCATTCGAGCAAACCGTTGCACGTTTGTTGTACAGCCGCCGCCGCGCGTTGCAGCTCGCAGCGCGTTAGCGCGCAGCGAG
>NZ_BLJO01000008.1:329780-498069 GCF_009932555.1 Steroidobacter agaridevorans | reverse complement strand
AATAGGTGCCCGGGTGGGTCAAATTTACTTCGGCGTTTCTGAGCTGGGGTGGGTCAAAATTCAATCGGCGTTGACAGTCTGGGAAGCTCTTCCCGACGGAGGCAGGTACCCCACAAGGAGGCGTGGCCTCGCCCACGATCGCGAATATCGCACTGGACGGGTTGGATGCGGTGCTGACCGAACGATTCGGTCGGCCTCGATCTGCACTCGAACGAAACCGTGTGCGACTCGTGAGATATGCCGACGACTTCATCATCACCGGCAGCTCGAAAGAGCTGTTAGAGAATGAAGTCAAACCGTGTGTCGAGGACTTCCTCGCCGAGCGGGGGTTGGAACTATCCAAGGAGAAGACCCGGATCACGCATATCTCAGAGGGCTTCGATTTTCTCGGGCAGAATGTACGCAAGTACGACGGTAAGCTTCTCACCAAGCCGTCGGCCAAGAACGTGAAAACGTTCTTGGAAAGCGTCCGAGAGATCATCAGAGTGAATCGCGCGGTGAAGCAGGAAACTCTGATCCATCTGCTCAATCCCAAGATCCGGGGTTGGGCGAACTATCACCGACATATCGTCTCCAAAAAGACGTATGTGAAGGTGGACTACCACATCTGGCGAGCACTGTGGCGTTGGGCACGACGCAAGCATCCCCGCAAATCATGTCGATGGGTCCGGCAGCGATACTTCCGGACCCAGGGTCACCGGCATTGGGTGTTTGCAACTCAACCCCGAGGGTATGACGGCACACCGAGAACGCTGTCGCTGTATTCTGCGTCGAGCACTCGGATCGTCCGATATCGCGAAGTTAAAGCGGACGCTAACCCATGCGATCCGGCCTGGGACTCCTATTTCGCGCATCGTCAAGGCATGCGGATGTTGGAGCGACTACAAGGACGTGGCTTCCCAGATAATCTTTGGCGGCAGCAACAAGGCAAATGCCCGGGATGCGGCCAGCTCATCGTCGAAGACGATCGATGGGTGATACGGCCTATCGTCCCCTTCAAGGCTGGTGGCGGCCGCACTGTCACTAATCTGAAGATGCTGCACTCTACCTGTCAACGTTCCTTCCGTATCGCCGCTGGAAAAGCTTCTGGTGGCGACAACCGCGTGCCGGCTCCTTAACAAGGGGGCTTTCACCATGCTTGAGCCGGATGCCGGGCTAACCTGCATGTCCGGTTCTCAGAGGGGCGCGGGCCAGCAATGGCCCGCGCCTACTCGACGACCCGCGTCCTCGCGGGGAGGCAGCCGTTTATGCGGCGAAAGCCCGCCAGGCTTTGCTTGACGGCGAGCACGCCGTGATAATCTGCATCAGCAGCGGCAAGCTCACCGTTCTTCTCTCTTACTCCACTAGTGATGGGTGAGAAGAGGCCCTTGTTGTGGCCATGCATTTAGCGCTTCATCTTCCTAAAAATCTCGATTCATGCGCTCGGTCCGAACTGCCCCACGGCGAAGGGTTGATCCCAGTGGTGACTAAGAACTGAACCTAGCGCTGGCAGAAGTCGATCGATGATCGAGAGAACTTAGTTCGAAACGAGCGCCATGTTGTCAGGTGCACTCTGTCAGATAGAGAGCGCTAGTCGGCTCACAACCGCAAGCGACTCAGCACCATTACGAATAAGCCGGCTTCATCGACGTTTCCTTTTCGATTTCTTGCAACTAGTCGCCCTCGTTTTCATCCTCTTCCCCGTCTAGGCTTGCGAGCGCACGCTCGAAGAGTTGACGCACTCGCAAGTACGGCAAATCAGTCATTAGAGCTCCTGTTCGTTCGAGGTCAAGCCACATCTGAAGCCCAAGTCGCTTACCCCGCACTCCTTCATCGACACCGTCCAAGAATGCGTCGGGCTTGACCAACATGTCTTCGGGATGCCAGTGCAGACCATCAGTCGGAAGTGCGCTATCGAGGCCGTATTCCAGAAATTTCTTACCTTCTCGCAGTTCGCGTACTCGATCGATGGGAACCCGTCGCCCCAAGAGGTAAACATGTGCTCTCCATGCTGCCGCAACACATGCTGCCAGGTAGCCTCGAGCCTTCCAGTAGCTTGCTAACCAGTTGTTGCAGAGATGGTATCGGTAGATCTGCTTTGCGTTCAGTTCCCCTATCGGCTCTTGGATAACAATCAGAGCATCCTCCTCGTGTTCGGTTGTCTGCGCCAACAGAACGACACCGGTGCAACCGTTGGCGCGACTCGCAAGCTCGCGGACAAAATGCTCAAAGCGATCGTGCTCTTTGTAGAAATCATGAAGCGGATAGATCTCATCGACCGCCCCTTCCAACCAACCGTGGTTGATGCAAAAGAAGTCGGAAGCGGTCTCGAGGAGGTCCGTGTCCAGTGCATCTAGCAGTGCATCATTATTACGCATGTCCGCGAGCTTTAACCCATGCCCCAAGACCCGAGGTATTTGGTTCCGATGAATCCCGTGCATTTCGAACAGCTGAACGAATCTTTCTGCGATTACCGACCCTGACCCATGACTTGGATCCTTCTCACCAGCGATTACGATGTTCATCGTGCCAGCCGAGAATCCGCCGACCTGACCGACCGAAACAATCTCTTGGTTCGTGAACGACTGCTGCCACATGTGTGCCTCTTCGGCAGGAACGGACGTGGCATTCTTCTCGTGATCGGTCTTCATCGCCCTCAAAGTCTCGACCGAGTAGCGTTCAACATCCGTGTCGATCTCTCGATGATGAGTAGGACAGAGCAAAATCAGATTCTCAGCAGCTCGTCGCTGGTCAGTATTTTGCGTCTCATCATATCGAGGCGACCCTGGTTTCTCGCCGCGGATGTGGCATACATCGGCCAGCACAACATTTCTCTTCACGAGTTGCGCCTTGCAGCCGGGAAAGGCGCACTTGTTCGAGGAGAGCGAAAACAGAGCTTTTAGCGTCGAATTCGTTGGATTCATCTGGAAGAGCGCCATGCAAATGGCCAATCAAGGGCTGGCCACATCTGTCATATCTTCGACCAATGTCCCCACCTTCTCCTCCGAGACAGGGAACTCACGAGCGAATTGCTCAGACGCGTAGCTTCATAGCTAGCTCGTTACGCACAGTTTTTGACAATGGGATAACAGCTCAGCGCCGATGCGTGGCGGACTCATTCGCTTCGTTCCTTTCCCCATCACTATCTGAAACCATCGACCACGATCTCGGATGACGGTGAATATCTTCTCATCCTGCGTCGCCGCGACGGGCACATATAGACAAAATCGACCACCGGACGCCACTCGCGATACGGCTTGGTCTTTGACTTCACGGCGGACTCGTGGCATCCGAAAAGCGCAGCCGGAATCACACCCAATCCGCACACAACAACTCCGCCTGACGCAGCACCGTCTTCACCGCCTCCTCCTGCAGATCCGGCGGGTAGCCGTATTTGTTGAGGATTCGCTTCACCATGACGCGGATCTTGGCGCGGGCGCTTTCGCGCAGCGTCCAGTCAATCGTGACGCTCTTGCGTACCTGGCTGATCAGTTCAGCGGCAATGACTCGAAGCTTCTCGTCGCCCATTGCTTGGATGGCGCTTTCGTTAGCGGCGAGCGCGTCGTAGAAGGCGACTTCGTCTTCGGTCAGGCCGAGGTTTTCGCCGCGCTTCGTTGCCGCATCGAGTTCTTTCGCGAGCTTGATGAGTTCGTCGATGACTTCCTGCGTGGCGATCGCGCGGTTGTGATATGCGTTCAGCGTCTTTGTTAGCTTCTCACTGAACAGTTGGCTTTGAACGAGATTGCGTTTCGCGCGCTGCTTGATTTCATCCTTAAGCAGTTTCTCGAGCAATTCCGCAGCGACATTCTTGTGCTTGAGGCCACGCACCTCTGCCAGGAACTGGTCCGAGAGGATGCTGATATCGGGCTTCGACAAGCCCGCTGACGTGAACACGTCGATCACGTCACCTTCGGTCGTGATCGCTTTCGAAACGAGTTGACGAACTGCGGCATCGATTTGTTCTGGCGTCTTGCGACTTGCTCCTCTGTGCTTGCCAAGCGCTGACTGGATGGCCTGGAAGAAGCTCACATCGTCTCGTATCTCCGTCGCCTCGTCGCTCGCGGCACAGAGCGCAAACGCTTTCGACAGATCCGCGACGATCTGAATGAAGCGGGCTTTGCCGTCGTCCTGTTCCAGAACGAGTTCCTGCCCAGCGGGAATCAGCGCCAATCGTTCGGCGGGCTTGCCGGTCACCCATTTGGACCAGTCCAGCCCATGCAGCATGTCGCAGGCGACACCGTGCTTCTCGAGCATGACGGCGATTGCCTGTTTCGGATCGTAAGTCGGATCGCCTTTGCCGCCGCTTTCCGTGTACGTCGCGAGCGCTCGCTTGAGCTGGTCCGCGAGCCCAAGGTAGTCCACCACCAGACCGCCCGGCTTGTCACGAAACACGCGGTTAACACGGGCGATTGCCTGCATGAGCCCGTGACCTTGCATCGGCTTGTCGGCATACATCGTGTGCAGACACGGCGCATCGAACCCCGTGAGCCACATGTCCCGCACTATGACGATCCGGAATGGATCCTTGACGTCCTTGAACCGGTTCGCGAGGTCACGGCGCTTCTGTTTGTTACGGATGTGCAGCTGCCACTCCGGTCCGTCCTCAGCGCTGCCAGTCATGATGATCTTGGCCACGCAACCCTTCCGCTCCTCGGCCTCGACATCATCCCCAACGCTACTCGCCCATTCGGGCCGCAGCGCAATAATTGCGTTGTACATGTCTACGCAGATCCGGCGGCTCATGCACACGATCATTGCCTTGCCATTCATCGCATCCAGACGCTTCTCGAAATGCTGGACGAGATCCGCAGCGATCAGCTTGATGCGCTTCGGGTGGCCGACAAGAGCTTCCAGCGCCGCCCATTTAGTCTTAATTTTCTCTCGGCGAGATTCCTCTTCGCCTTCCGTGATCTCTTCGAACTCGTCATCGATTTTCGGCAACTCACTCGCATTCAGGCCCAGCTTAGCGATTCGACTCTCGTAGTAGATCGGGACTGTTGCACGATCGGCGACGGCACGTTGGATGTCATAAATGCTGATGTAGTCGCCGAACACCGCACGAGTGTTCGCGTCCGTCTTCTCAATTGGTGTGCCGGTAAACCCGATGAACGACGCATTCGGCAGCGCGTCACGCATGTGCCGCGCGAGCCCGTCAATGAGGTCATATTGGCTGCGGTGCGCTTCGTCGGCAATCACGACGATGTTCCGACGATCGCTCAAGGAAGGCATCTTCTCGCCTTTCCCCGGCAAGAACTTTTGAATCGTCGTAAACACCACGCCGCCACTCGCGACGGAAAGGAGCGTGCGCAAGGCTTCGCGATTCTCCGCCTGCACTGGCATCTGACCGAGAATCTCGTGGCATCGCTGAAACTGCCCGAACAACTGATCGTCGAGATCGTTGCGATCCGTCAGCACCACCAGTGTCGGGTTCTGCATGGCCGGATGCCGAACAACCCGTGCCGCGTAAAACAACATTGAGAAGCTCTTTCCGCTGCCCTGCGTATGCCAGACGACACCAGCGCGACGATCACCGGGCCTTCCGCCGTGCATTTCGCCAGACCAGAACACGCCGTCGCCATCTCGCACGAACATCTCACCCGTTCCGCTGGCACGCACCGTCTCGGCGACTGCTGCATTGACAGCGTGGAATTGGTGGTAGCCGGCCAGGATCTTGTGAACGCTCCCGGTGTCTGGGTCTTCATCGAACGCGATGAAATGCTGTAGTAGGTCCAGGAAGCGATGACGATCAAACACGCCACGGATCAGCACCTCTAGTTCGAGCGATCCCTTCGGTGCATCGCGCTCACCTTCTATCGTCCGCCATACCTTGAACCATTCCTGGTTTGCAGTGATCGAACCTATGCGCGCCTGCACACCGTCGGAAACCACGAGTGCCGCGTTGTACTGGAGGACCGACGGAATCTCTGCCTTGTATGTCTGCAGTTGCGTGTAAGCGCCCCAGATGTCCGCGTCCTCATCGGCCGCGTTCTTGAGTTCGACCAATCCCACGGGCATCCCATTGACGAACACGACGATGTCGGGCCGCCGATTGTGCTGGCCTTCGATGACCGTGAATTGATTGACTGCCAGCCAGTCGTTGGCTGTGACGCAGTCAAAGTCAATGAGCCGAGCGTGGTCGCCCGCAATGCTCCCGTCGGCACGCGAGTACTCCACCGGCACCCCTTCGCGCAGGAAACGGTGGAAGGTACGGTTTGTCTGTGTCAGCGATGGCGTCGCGATTCGAAGCACCTTACGGAGCGCGTCTTCGCGAGCCTCCTCGGGAATGCGGGGATTCAGTCGCTGAATTGCCGAGCGAAGGCGTTCGAGCAGGACGACGTCGGCGAAGGAAGCACGTTCTGCTTCCCGCTCGCCTGGCGCGAGCTTCGGCCCCGTTATGACCAAATATCCAAGATCCCCGAACCATTCGAGGGTGGCTTCTTCGACGACAGATTCGGTAAAGGAGGTCATGGCTGGCTCGGCGCATTCCACTATTCGAAGTTACGCCCTCGCGGTCTCGACCATGGCCTTGGCAGTGCTAGCAATCTCACCACTTGGTGTAACAGTTAGCGCGTGCTTGTCGTAGATGCGACCTGGCGGCGTAGCGATCGTGGCCAATGTATCCGCACATAACTTGATAGAAGGAGCCACGGACTCGCCCGTCCCCGCCGCAGCTTCGGACATCTGCTTGAAGAAGCCCTGAAACGAAGCGGCAACCGCGGCCTTATAGCCGTAGTCTTCCTCAAGACGCTTGGCAAGGGCCGACTCTCGGCTTGCGTACAACGCTAGCCAGATGAGCGCACCCGCGATCGGCAGCCTGGCCAACCAAAGGCGAAGCAAAGCGTCATAGGTGAGCGAGTCCTGCACCGTGTACACATGCCAAAGCCCAGTTGCCGCAAGGACAACTAGAAGACTTACCGAGCCAACGAAAAGCCACTGCCACCGAGTTGCAGGTTTCAAGAATGTCTTACGGCGCTCGTCGAAAGCATGGGCGAGCCCCGCACTGGTTGCGCCTGGAAGTAACGCCTCGATCGCTTTCAACTGTTCTTGGCACTTAGCTTCGAAGCCAGCGAGGCGCTTCTCATACTCAGCAACCTTGGCCTCTATTTGTTCCGCTTTGTCTGCAAGGCCCTTCGTTCTCGCCGCAGAGTCGTCCGCCTGCGCTTGCGCAGCGCGAACTTCTGCGATATCTCTCTTCGCTGCGGCTTCGGCCGCCGTTATCTCTGCGACGAGTTGCGTGGCGCGCTCAGAAGAGTTTAGTGCAGCAGTCCGCGCTACCTCGGCCTCAGTCTGGTGCTGCTTACAAGTCGTGAAGATCTTGTCGAGGTTTGATCGCACCGAGTCAGCATGGGTCTGCGCATTCTGTATGTGTTCAGACTTCGTTGCGATTACAGCCTGATCGCTTACTACTTGCGATTGAGCGGCAGTGATTTGTGCCACGATCGGCTGAACTTGTCCAAGCAGCGATCGAGCCTCGCCCAAG
Source organism: Steroidobacter agaridevorans (assembly GCF_009932555.1). GTDB lineage: Bacteria > Pseudomonadota > Gammaproteobacteria > Steroidobacterales > Steroidobacteraceae > Steroidobacter > Steroidobacter agaridevorans. Next base: position 490,610 of record NZ_BLJO01000008.1, on the reverse strand, counting down.
ATCCTTTCGATCTCAGCGCGAGAATTGATCGCGGCGTTGCGCTCGCTTTCGGCTGACTGCCCAATCCTCTCAATCTGCTCAAGGGCGGATTGCGCAGCGGCGCGAGTCTCGTCGATCGCTGCCCTATTCGAACCGGTACTCACATTGTTTCCCTCTCGTTGAGCACGTCGCACTAATTCGATACTCGTACTTCTCCAGAAAGAAGCTTCGGCAGCAAACCATCCCGCATGACGGACAGATCGCGGCTTTCTTGACGAGCCAACGCAATTCGATCGTTCAGCGCGCGCAGCGGCTGCGAAAGGCGTGTTTGTATTGGAAGGCTCGGCATCGATATTCGGTGAGAAAGCAGGACCTCGGTGGGCAGTTTTCCCGTTCCATGCCCGGAGGTTTCGACTCGTTTGAGAAGAGAGGGTTGAGCATGCAACAGCGAAAACAGTAGCAGGACGGGATCAATGCCGTTTGGCACGAGGGCCTTTACGTCCTGATTGAATGTTACTGGCGCACGCACTTGGCTTACACGGACACCTTCGTGCAGCCCCATACCGCGAACCATGATAAGCGTCGAATCGACAGGAGCCAGCCGCGTACCAGAACCGATCGCTCGTTCTGTTACATGTGCGTCGGCCTCGTCAGCATGAATCGAGGTCATCACCTTTGGACTGACCCATGGAATCTCACCGTCCCAAAAGGTGGATTGGGCTTTCGACGGTGTGCCGCCAGAGAGAGCATTGGCCCATACCCCGAGCTCCTTCGCGCTCCAGCCTTCTGGCACCTCCCCAGGATTCGACACCACGAGGCGATCCGGAAAGAGATCGGCGATGTCTTTCGGCAGGCCGAGATCGCGGCCAGCCATCTTTGCGCGAACGGGATCGAAGTCCACGAACCATGACTTGAATAGCGCGCGGGCCATCGCCTCCAGCGTTTCATTCATTCGGCGGTTCACTTCGATCTTGTCGTCGAGGGCGCCGAGGATGTCGGCGATTCGCCGTTGATGGCCGATGGGCGGGAGGTGAACGGACAGACCCCTTTGCGATGTCAAGCTGACATAGGGAGCCATGTCAGTTTCGCCCGAGCGAGTCCTCAACTGCTCATGGAAGCCAGGCGACCTCAGAAATGCGTAAAGGTATCGACGGTCAACTCGGTCTTCATCGAGCGTGCGCCAGAAAGTTGTCTGAGGACTGCAGACGAAGGGTGGTGCGTCATCTCGCACAAGCGCCACCTTGCCGACCGTGCCCTTGTGGGAGAGCAACACATCGCCAGGTTTGCCAACCCCTTTGGTTATCCTCTTGCGAGCCAAATCGCTAATCTTGGAGGCCCCGTCGAAGAGCACTTGACCATCCTCCATATCCGCAGCTCGGATAAAACTGATCCCGCTCTGGACGAACTCATCAGGCCGAGGCCGATACTCCCCGTGGTTCCCGTCTTCCACAAGGAGCGCGCCCTCGCGCTGCAGCTCACTTACCGTCGCCGATCGCCAGTTAGCCCCCATAACCCAATTCCTTGAGATTGGCGGCGATTTCAGCGTCTAATCTTCGCGCTTCCTCTTGCTGCCGACATAGCAGTGTCGCTAGCCGCCTCATCATTTGCTCGAATGGCTCTCCATTATCCTGCTGCTCTTCTGCCCCAACGTACCGTCCCGGGGTCAACACAAATCCATGCGACGCAATCTCTTCGAGTGCTGCGGATCTACAGAAGCCGGGAATGTCGGCGTACTCGGTGACGTTGTTAGCCTCCTCCTCTCCTGGAAGTGGGAGAGAGGTAGACACAGGGTCACCACGCCATGCGTGATAGGTGCTGGCGATCTTCTGAATGTCGTCATCAGTCAGCTCGCGGTGGACGCGATCGATGAGCGCTCCTAACTTGCGGGCGTCGATGAAGAGGGTTTGTTTCCGTCGATCTCGGAGCTTTGACTCCCGCGCCCTCTCCTCGGCCCTCCCTTGCTTCACGGAGGAGGGTGCGGAAACTTTGTTCTTGCGGAGAAACCAAAGGCACACCGGAATCTGCGTGCTGTAAAAGAGTTGGCCGGGAAGTGCGACCATGCAATCGACGAGGTCGGCTTCGATAAGCGCCTTGCGGATCTCGCCTTCGCCGGATTGATTCGACGACATGCTGCCGTTCGCGAGCACGAAGCCGGCGACGCCATTCGGTGCGAGGTGATGCACGAAGTGCTGCACCCAGGCGAAGTTGGCATTCCCCTTCGGCGGCACGCCGTATTGCCAGCGCACGTCGTCGTCTTTGCGGAACCAGTCGGAATCGTTGAAAGGCGGGTTGGCGAGCACGTAATCTGCGCGCAGATCCGGATGCAGATCGCGGCGAAATGTATCGGCATGCTCCGGACCGAAATCTGCTTCGATTCCACGCAGTGCTAAATTCATCACAGCCAGGCGGCGGGTGGTCGGGTTGCTTTCCTGTCCGTAGATGCTGATGTCGCCGATCTTGCCGCCGTGGGCTTCGACGAATTTTTCGGACTGGATAAACATCCCGCCTGAACCGCAGCACGGGTCGTAAACGCGGCCTTTGTATGGCGCAAGCATCTCTACCAGTACACGCACGACACATGAAGGCGTGTAGAACTGCCCGCCGTTCTTGCCCTCGGCGCTCGCGAACTGGGTGAGAAAGTATTCGTATACGCGGCCGAGAATATCTTTGGCGCGATTCTCCTTGTCACCAAGGCCAATCGTACCGATAAGATCGATCAGCTCGCCAAGCCTATGCTTGTCCAGTGCTGGCCGCGCGTAATCTTTCGGGAGCACACCCTTGAGCCGAGGATTGTCGCGTTCGATCGCGACCATCGCGTCATCGACGATCTTGCCGATCGACGGTTGCTTCGCATTCGCCTGCAAATACGACCAGCGAGCTTCCTTCGGTACCCAAAAGATGCTCTCGGCACGATACTCGTCCTGATCCTCCGGATCCGCGCCGGCATAGTCGCCCTCGCCTGCCGCGAGCTTCGCGTGATGCTCCTCGAATGAATCGGAGATGTACTTGAGGAAGATGAGCCCAAGCACGACGTGCTTGTACTCCGCTGCGTCCATGTTGTTGCGCAGCTTGTCTGCGGCGAGCCAGAGCGTAGCTTCGAAGCCCAACGGGCTGTTGGTACCGTTCCCGGATTTCTTGGTTCGTGCCTTTGCCATCGAGTCGAGTGATTCTTCGGTTAGTGCTGAGAGACAGTCCCGGCCAAATGACGCCATCCGCCGAGCTGAGCATTGTAAGCTATTGATCCTGATAGCCAATATAGGGCATCGCAGATATCATGTCGATGCCCGAGGCGCCCGATGGCTCTTGCCCTACGAGCCGTGCCAAAGCATCCGATCAACCTCGTCCAGTGTGATGTCGTACTGATGGTGCTGCTCGGCCAGCCGCCGTCCGTCCACCAACTCCACGTCGTTCAATCGCGCGTGCCGGTGCGCGCCGGCATTGAACATCTGAGTGGCTACGCAAACCTTCTTGAATCTCACCCCCGGGTATCGCTGTGCGTAGCTCGCACAGCCGGTCACAACATCTTTGATCGCCTCCCAACTGAGTTCGCGGTCAGAGCGCTGCGATGTCTTGCATTGAATCAGCTCGCCCTCGCCATCCCTGATTGCCACGACATCGATGCCGTCGTCACCGGCAGCTGGTGTCAGCGCAACGGAGGAGTAGCCTTTCCGCCCTGAGAGGACGGCGACGTACGCTTCGAAGTATCTCGGCTGCATCGTCAGAACGTCATCGAAGGTAAGTGATCGGGATTCAGGCTTCGGGCTCTCCGGTGGCGCGACCTGGCCAATGTCGAAGTCTCCCGCGCCGAGGTCGCCACTGCCATTCAACATGTCTTCCGCAAGACTGCGCTTGTACTCGAGTAGCTCATCGAGCCTGACATCAAATGTCTTGAAGTCGTCGGCACTGACTACGGGACAATAGACATAGACATCCTTCTCTTGACCGATGCGATAAGCGCGATCAGTTGCCTGATCCTCCTTGGCAGGGTTCCACGTACGCGTGTAGTGGATGACGTGATTGGCCGCCTGGATGTTCACGCCAAAGCCAACAGCCAGCGGAGACAATATGATGACGGCGAATCCTTGCCGCTCCTGAAACCAACGGATGCGCTTTTGACGGCTTTGATCATTCGCAGAGGAAGCTGACGTGTCGCCGTTGACGATGTCCGCCGCGTAGCCGAGTTCTTCCTGGACGTAGTGACGAATCAGAATCTGCATGTCCCTGAACTCGCAGAAGATGAGAGCCTTCTCACCCCTGCTTCGAATCGTCTTGAGCGTCCGTAGCAGCCAATCCATCTTCGGAGCTTTCGCACGGTATTTCGATAGCGGCTCTGGCTTGAAGCCCGACAGACCGTAGGGTCGTGGATCTGTGCAGATGAGCCGAAGGTATTGCAGCAGCCCAAGCGCGTTCTTGAACGGAGTGATGGCATCTGGCTCCGATCGGCGCGAGTACTGCGTAACGGATTGCGCATAGAGATTGCGTTGAAACGCAGACAGCGACAGCGCGCGGCATTCCTCAACAGACACCTTCTCGGGCAGGTCCTTTGCCACATCTGATTTCAGGCGCCGCAACGTTTGAGGCGTGGTCAGCTTGCGCAGATCATCGACCTTGGCCTTCTGTTCATCGGTCTTCGCTTCGATCGGCCGTCGATAGAGCTGACCGAACTCGTTCAGTGCACCAAGCAATCCCGGCTGAATGAAATCAAAGAGACACCACAGATCGGTCAACGTGTTCTCGACTGGCGTACCTGTGCAGGCAACGCGAAATCTAGCGTTCTGCTTCTTGGCCGCGCGAGTGACGAGCGCGTTGGGATTCTTGACCTTCTGCGCCTCGTCGCAGACGACGATGGACCACTTCTCGGCGGCGAACGAGAACTCAAGGTCTCGCAGTGTTTCGTAGGTCGTCAGCACTACATTTGCGCGACCTCTCCAGCCGGGCTTGAGGAACTTGACCAATCCCTCGCGCCGGAGTTGCTCATCGACTTCGTGCTTGGGCACGCGCAAGTTGGCAAGCGTGTCTCCGTAAACCTCCAGAATCGTCAGGACGCCGGGCTTGAAGAACTTCCGGGCCTCGTCCCTCCAATTCTCCAGGAGCGCTACCGGCGCCACCACGAGAGCCGGCGGCAAGCTCGCATCCTTTTCATGAGCCCAGGCAATGAGCGTCAGGAGCTGCAACGTCTTTCCCAATCCCATATCGTCCGCGAGCAGTGCCCCCCTGCATTCATCGGGTGAGCAACTGAAGAGGTGCTGCAGCCATGCGACGCCCTCCACTTGATGCTGCTTTAGTTGAACGGTGTCGCGCAGGCCACGGGGAAGGCTTGACGCCTTGGTTGGTGGACGAAGGACTTCCGTGCGACGTTCGACGTAGTCCACCGAAACTACGTTGGGCTTGATAACCAATCCCTTTCTCGGGACTGGCTTGGATTTCTCCCGTACGACTTCCTCTAAGTTGCCGTTCTCTGCATCGATCTGTGCTCCCGCGAATGCAGAAACTACGTCCTCGATCTCATCGATCGGTAAGGGCTCAGCAATGCCCGGTACAGCAATCTCTGACTCGCCATTGCTTCGCGCCTCTTGAACGCGTCTTCGAATGTCTTCCAGTTCCTTTGGCGTAAGCGGAATGTAGCGAGGACGTTCTCCGGGCTTCTCCGGCGGAAGCTCAATGATGTTGACTAGGTTGTCTGGAAACCAACCCGCCTTCTCGTCTTTGCGAGCGATGTACGGCGATACATAGGGCTTTTCTTCGCCAATTCCCTGAATGCGATCGGAGTAACCCGAGAGATCATAGATGGCGTCGAACGTGATACTGGATTTGCGCGCCCCCGAATTCCTCCACTCTGCCGCCGCTCGTTCCAGTTGGCCAAGTTCCTGCTCGACGTTGCCCAGCAGCTCGAACTCGAACTCTTTCCACGCGTGCAACTGGCGCCCAGCAGCGAGACTTTGCCGAACCTCTTGCACAAACTCCGGCACCTGCTCGGCTAACATGGACTCCCGAATGCTGTTTGCCTCCGGACCAGCGCCGCATTCGATCAGAATCCCCATGTCTGTCGGCGCACCCGACTCGTTGCGCACCACGAAAGCAGTAAACCGATCGAACGAAAGCCCTGCGCGCTGGCGCTCCGCTTCGAACTCCGTAGGATCGATAACTGCGGAAGCGGCCTCACCAAGCGCAGCGAACGGGTTGGTGACGAAAGCCTCGGCACGCACGCCTGCCACCCGCCGCCCCGGGAGTCTCTTGATCTGCTCGAGAACCGTGCGAACCTCCGGCCTCACGACGACTTGCACAATGCCGTTGTCCGTCGGCAGGTCGTAGCGATCTCGCACGCTAGCGTGCGCATCGAAGCTCGTCAGCCAGTCTTCAGGACAACCCTCGAATCCCGGAGTGACTTCGATGACGCGTGACTGACCTTCCCCGGATTGCCGCAGACCAATCTTGAGACGTTCCGGAGACAGGACCACTGTGCTGAATAGAAACCGGTCGAGTCGGGCACCCGCAGCTAACGCCAGGCTGCGGATTTCACTCCACGCGATTCTCTGCGTTCGCTCATCCCGCTCTGCGTCTGAGCGCTGCGCAAACGAGGACACCCGCCGGATGAGTTCCCAGCTGGACCTCGACAGTAACGTCGTTCGTCCATTGATCGTTGCGGTGGCGCCGAGCACAGTGACACCGGACACAGACCGACCGTTGTGATCCACCCACCCGGCGATTGCGACTGTGAATTCCCGATCTATCAGCGAACCTCGACTGACCAATTGAGGAGCCAAGTGGGCTTCCGGCGGAACGCCCATGGACTCCAGTTGACCTCCGTTCTCCAGACCTGATAGCAGCTCATAAACCGATCGCCACGGCAGAATCCATCCTCCATCCTGTTCAATAGCGTGCCCCGAATCGGTCCATTGAACGAGTAATGACTCCAGGAGTGGATTTGAAATGAGCCCAGCCGTTGCCGCCTGCGAGTAAAAGAGCCCGCCATCCGTGACGTCCGCCCGCCATCGCTCCTGTGCACTGCCTGCATCGCGCACGAACCATTTCATGATGGCCAACCTTTTCGCCACCAGAAGCCGCGCTCGCTAAAGGTGAAGCCCCATCTCTTGAGGCGCTCGGCGAACTCACCAGAGTTGTACGGAAAGTTCACAGAGATATTCCCACCAACCGCTGACTTATCTCGCCAGCCAATTCCATTGGAATCGCAGAACTTGCGCAACGATTGCCTGCTGAGCACGGAATCGTTAGCCGACGTGCGTGGAGCATGGGCAGGGGGATCAGTCGCAAGGAGAACCGTCCGCGCAGCTCCATGCCGCCGTAGCGCATCTGCGAAGTGCTCTTCCCAACTTCCATGCCGCGTATCAACATGTGTCAGCCGCTCAAGATTGTCTGGCGATCGCAAGCCGTCGTCGGCGGTACCGCCGTTAACCTCGCCTCGCAACTCAAACGGCAACGAATCTCGTTTGTAAAGAAAACAGGCGTGCCCAATAACCCCGAATTCCACGGCAGCAACATCGCCCATCATCATGATGAATGCGTTGTTTGAACTTCCACCGGCATTCCTAAGACCAAGGAGTCGATCGCCCATCTCACGGCGCATTTCCTTCACGGCCGAGTTGGATGAATAGCGGGTAGCGCTTCCAAGCGCAAAGTACATATCGTTGATCTGCTCGTGGTACTGCTCCCAAAATCTCACCCGGCGTTGGTCGGTTTGGCGATCATCGGACATGAGCTCGAAGAAGGTCCGAATAACGTGGAGCTTGAACCAGTTTGTGACGAGCGCACATGCAGCGTCACTAACCCGCGCCCACTTCTTCCGGTTGCCTGTAATCCAAGGATTGCCCCACGTTCTCACCGACCGATCACGAAGCCCTGCATGAAGCGATGGGCTTCTGATGGCTGCGTAGCGATTGAGGATGAGACCTAGGCCCTCATCCTCAAGACCCTCGTGACTGTCCAAGAGACTCAGTAAGTTCTGAACATTTCTCGCAAACGGAGCATCCGCTTCTCGAGTCGAGTGCTCAATCTGAGCGAGGATCAGCCTTCGCATCAGCCAGTAGCGGTCACCGACATCGAGCCGAGATCTGATCTCTTCGACAGCATCATTTCTTCCCCGCAATAGATCGGGCGCGTAGCGACTCGCTGGATCTGCAGTCAGGAGATTGGAGTGCTCACTTATACACTCGACCCAATCCGGTTGGGTGCCCTGCACCACAATATCCTTTTTTCGATCGTGCAAATAATCGCGAAGCGTTCGCCAGTTTTCGCGCCCCTCGACGCATGTATCGCGATGCTCCCCGTCGTACGCAATGTACGTGTGCAACAACCCCCGGAAGCAGCGCCGAAATCCCCTCGGCTCAGGACGGTAGTCGTCGATCAAACCCAGCAATCTCGAAAATCTATCCCGCTCTTCGATCAGAGGTGGCTCGCGAGTTGCAAACCGCTCGGCTGCGCCAAAGCAAACGAAGCGCGCCGCGGCAGGATTCTGCAACTCATTCGTCTCCCTAAACTGAAGAACGGCTTCGCGCATCCGATCCTTGGGCGGGCGATCCCCCCCAGCGCTTCCCAGCATCTGCTTCAAGATGTTGTTCTCTGCGTCTATCACCGAGTGATCAAACACAAAGGCCTCTTCGCTCAGGGCGAGTGCCCTCTGAATCGCCTCATTGAGTTTGAGTATGTCGCTCATCGATCACCTCAGCGCGCATACGCCGAAGTCGCCCGCCGGCGCCGCCGGCGCTGACACCCGCTCATCCCCAACCGCATAGAGCTCAAGCCGAAGCTCCACTCGTCGCGACTCCTCTGCTGTCAGCCGTGCGTCATTGAAGGAATAGCCACCGACCACAAAGAGGTCACGAATTTCGGCAAGCTGAGCATCTGTCAAGGGGACTTCTTCGACAGACGGAGGCGCAAACAGTGCACAGAGAACAGCCTGGCTTCGCCTCAAGCTCAGATCGAGGTTGTACAGGTACGTTCCTGACTGATCTGCGAATCCCTCGACTACGACCCGCTTCAGAATTTTCTCTCCTACATCGCTCGAAGCGATTTTTAGCAACTCCGGAACGAACTCGCGCAGCAACCCACCTTGTTCCGCGCTAAGCCGGTACACGTTCTTTTCGAATCTTGCGCGATCCTGGAAATCAATGACGCGTCGATCGCGATCAACGCGCACTCCGGTGAATCTCACTGTTGCACGCTCGACTTCGTCGAGAAATTTCTCGATTGCCTCTCGGTGCTGCTTCTCTTCACGCTCCTGCTGCGTCACAGTCTTCGTAACTGCCAGCAACGCAACGCTCATCACGACGAGAAACAAGACCATCAATGCGGTCATTAGATCCGCGTATGAGATCCAGAATGGCTTCTCAGCTTCATCGCGAGAACGCCCTCCGGCCTTTACGAGCCTCAAAAAGGCCATGACTTATCGGCCGCGAGTCGCGACGCGCGGCATCGCGCCGCCGAGCGCGCTTTCAAGCTCTGCTATCACTTCACGGAGCCGCTTCGTTGCCGTAGACATCTTTTCGTAGAACTCACTGTTGGCCTTGCCAAGAGTCTGCTGCATCGAATCCGCGAACGACTTGTGCGAGGTCGCCAGAACGTCGGTGACTTGACTGAGATACTCATCTGCTGAGCGTTGAGCTACGGCTAGTCGTCCGGCAGACCCCTCCAAGCGCGCCAGTACGTCGGCAGTAATCGAAGCCTCCTTCTTGGCCGCCTCCACAGCAGCGCTTACTGCTCCCAGCATTTGGGACAGCGAGTCTCTCACTGCTCTTGACTCTCCTAGCACCATTTCGATGGAATTGCTTGCAGCTGCAAGCGAGCTAGCGGATTGTGTTAGCTGGCCACCCACTTCCTTCGCCCCCTGCATCACAGCCGACACCCCGACGCCTGCCTTCGCAAAGTCGTCCACAGCGATCGCCAGTGTTTCGGCGCCGTCATTCATTCGCGTAATGGCATCCGAAGTCACCGATTCCATACGCGCCATACCGGCACTCATCTGTGATACCGCTTCAGCCACCTTGACCGTCAAGGATTCGACCTGCCCGTTCATAGCCGTAACAGCTGACTGGCTCTTGCTGGAAAGATCTCCCACGAGGGCACCGGTCTGTCGTGATAGATCGGCCAACAGTGACTGCAATTGCTGGTGACTCTCCGACTGACTCTGACCGACTGCCGCGCGTATCTCGTGGACGAACTTTCGCATCTCCTCGTTCATCACGAGCTGCCGCTGATCGAGCTTGCCCAATGTGTGCTCGAGCTTCTCCATCAATGTTTGGCTTGCACGCTGACCAGCACCCTCGACGGTGGCCGACATTTGCTGCAACTGGCGCACTGCTTCGTTTAAAGAAGCCATCGCTTGCTGCTGCATCTGTTGGATACCGGTTACTTGGCTCCCGAGTAGACCCTCCAGCCGATCGGTGAATCTGGAGAGCATGTCAGCCATCAGCTGCTGAACTGCGGACGATTGATCCCCTCGCACTCCTTCTGTGATCGCAGCCAGTCGTTCGAGCGGTGGCCCGATCTGGCTCGCAACAGATTCGCCAATCTGACGACCAAGCTGCGATTGAGACGTCGCGAATGCAGCTATCTGCTTCTCGGAGATCTCTGTCAGGATAGACTTCAGATCACCAACCAGCGCATCCTTGAGAATCCTGCTTTGGCTTGCCGACTCCTCCGCCGCCCCTACCAAACGCGCAAGATACTCCTCGCCGACACCAGCCTTGAAGCGCTCGTCAATCGCCTGTGTTAGCTCTTGAACCTTTCGATAAAGTCGTACGAGCGAGACCTTCTCTATCAAGGTCACGATCATGGCCAGAGCGATCGCCGATGCGGATACGAGAAATGCTTCCGAAACAGAGCCCAATAGGATCTCGAGACCAGCTCGAGCTTCGCCTGGATTCTCGGAAACATGAAACCCCTTCAATCCAAGCAACAATCCCGTGAAGGTGCCGATGATTCCTATGCCTGTGAATATCCCGGGCAGGTGCTTGAAAAACTCGACTCTAAGAGGGCCATTTACGATGGTGTCTTCGGTGAAGAATAGTTCCGCCGGTACTGTCGCCCTCAGAGCAACGACTTCGGAGATGGCTGATCGAGGGTCGATGTAGCGCTCCTCGTGCAGGGTCTCTCTGAATTCCGACCACAGATGGCGCAATCGTAGGTGGGGTTCGAAGATTGGATCCAAATCCGACGAACTCTTTGCCTGAGCAACTTCCTTGAGGACACGTCGCAACTGCCGACCAACCTGCCATGCTGGAATCCAGAACAGCCAGATAAAACTCAACAGCAGAACTGAAAGAAAGCCACCGACCAGCAGGTGCCACGACTCTCCGACCAAGACAGAACTCATAGTTGGTCCCACCATTTCGACGCCACGGCGTTCCGTATTTATCCGCCAGCCATCGACACGTTGTTCGAGCGGCCGCCGCAAGGCCGCAAAGAAGTTGTGTGACGTTCTTATCCCAACTGCGCCAAGAAATCCGCCTGTCGAATCACAATCTGTGTGTTCGACACAAGAATCATCCGACTGCGAGCTTTATGTGGTGATGTGGCTCGCCGAGCCTTCCCTTAAACACCCTTTTAGGCAGTGCCGCAATCATGCGCAACCTGAAATCCGAACCGATTCTTGTAAGGTCCTCCGACATTTTCTTCCCTTGGATCCGGAGATGCCGTGACTTGCAAAGAGCCCGATGCCTAAAACTTGCGAGATGAGGCTCGACGGGGCTCACGTCATTTCGAAAGTCCAGTTTCGGCAGACCGAGCCGAGAGCCTCGGGCGCAACGGATTGCCGCCTCCCGCTCGCGAGGCCCGCGGGTAATACCAGCGCCAGCCTTTAACAAAAGGGCATGGGTTTTACAAATTCCAGCTGCATGTCTGGCTCGCCATCGGTCCAAGGACTCGTGACCGCGACTCACTTACCCCTCGATGCGATTCGCGCACTGTTCCGCCGAGCAAATGGAAGGGCGGAGTCGAGCGCCATCGCATGGACGGAGCCTCTGTGCCCATCTTCTCAGCTGCGAATACGTTGCGGACACGTTTTCGTATCGACGCACCGCCGGCCTCTGTGTAGCTATTGACGGTCTGCGCGAGTCGCTACACGAACGTATAGCGACTCCGTCCGAGATCGCATGCTACGCAGCGGACGGCGGCGCAGAAAGGTTGTGGAGCCCTACATAAGCGCGCGGACGCATGACAAACCAGACCAAGAGCCGTACATCTACTAGCCCCCTTTCCTCACCCGCCTTTGGGCGAACTGGTTCAAGGATTCGATGCTCCTGCTATGCGATCATGGGTTAGAACAGAACAATCAACACGCGCCATCGGGCGGGCACGGGAACTCGAGGCGCATTGAGCGAGCCAACTGGAATGAGCATCAAGTACGACTCAAAGCGGGAGCCCCTGGCGGAAATCATCAGGAAGGCAACGGTCAATGCGACTTATGTGATTCCTGACTTGCAGCGCCCGTATGTATGGACGCCGCGACAAGTCACCTTGCTCATCGACTCGTTGTTCAAGGGATGGCCGTTTGGATCATTGCTGCTCTGGGAAGTCAAACCAGACTGCTTTGATGGCGACGAAGGCATCCCTCACCGTCCCTTCTGGCAAATCGTGGATCGGGTCAACCCAAACGGTGGTACCGGAACATCTGCACTGGGCCAGCCTGCGACGTATCAGATGGTCCTCGACGGGCAGCAGCGCGTTCAAAGCTTGGTGCTAGCTCTGGGCGGAGATCAATGGGGATTCCAGCTGAATGACGCGGATTGGGCAGCAGATCTTCAAGATCGTCGCATGAAGCCGAGCGCCCACTGGTCTCGAGCATCGCTTTGTCTGGATGTTACGCTCTTTCGGTCCGAACTCGGGGCGAAGGACAAGAAAGTGCGAAAGCTGGAGGCTGGAAAAATCCTGGATTGGGTCGTCCTCGACGCAACCAATGGACGTTCCACCGAAGTGCGTCCACCGAACTACGTACACCCACTGTTGGCGGCCAAAGAGCATCCTGGCAGATTTATCCGACTGTCGCGCCTCTGGGATCTTGCGCAGAAGGATCTCTCGGAGAGCGAATACGAAGAGATCCTGGTGCCGTTGCTTGAGCAACACAGCATGACGGATAGCGCCCAAGCGGAGCTCCTGCGACCATTAGCACAGTTCATGAAGGTGATTGAGAACGTTAAGGCGAACAGCTTCGTACACGCGCTTCAGATCGAGTCGTTGCAGCTGACGCCGCAATGGAGCAAGGATGACTACAGCGATGCGATCGTCACGATCTTCACACGGCTAAATACTGCCGGCCGCACACTCACTCGCGAGGAGATCACCCTCGCGTGGCTGAAGGTGGGCTGGGTTCTTTCGCAAACCGATGGGAAGACTGCTGGCGAGTGTTTGAAACAGCTAAAGGAGTGCTTGGAAGACAGCGGATTCAAAGTTGAGACAGACGAGATCGTTCGCCTGATCTCGTTCATCTGGGCTGTGGATCATCGCAAGGGAAACCTGCTCGATTCGAAGGATCTGCTGAAAGGGGATGTCGTCCGCTCCATGGCTGGCGCTGTCGCCGGCGCCTGGAAAGCGCTTATGCCCAGAATCGCAGCGGTCTCGCAGCTAATCGAAGACCGAGATCTCGTCGAGAACCAAGGATCGTTCAATGCAGTAATCGTGTTTGCCACGTGGTATCGCCTCGTGTTCGATCGCTTGGATTCGCTGCAGGTCGTACCTCTCGTAAAGCGAGATGATCTTGAGAAGCTGCTTCGGCAACGTTCCGCTCATTTCCTCGACAGGTGGATCTTCGGCTCTCAATGGGCGAATGTCTGGGGCGAAGCTGCCGTCCGAAACTTCCAGGACTTCGCCAGCGATCTGCACTCTCTATCATCTAATTTAAATGCTTGCACCGCCGAAACGTTCTTGACGACGGTCGACAGCGGCATCCATACACTGATGGAACGAGTCTCGCAGCGCGCGATCTCGCACATAACAAACACCGTCGTTCGCGAGCGTTCGCGCGTATACAACTACTATCCGTTCCTCTGGGTCTGGCACAGGCTGGAGAAGGCACGCTGGGAGTGCTCGTCCGTTCCCATGCGTACCGGGCGCAAGCGCACGAGCAAACTCGAGGTGGACCATACAGTCGCCGACGCTTGGTGGCAGCGGCTCGTGAATCGGCTTGTCGCCGCGAAGCAAGCCAGCTTCGAAGGCCCCGACGAGGAGAAAGCGAAGCTCGCGCCAGATGGATTCACGTCGCGCTACGACGCCGCGTGCTTTGTGAACGCCCTGGGCAATTGCTCTCTCCTCGACAAGTCTTTCAATATTTCGAAGAGCGATAAGCCAATGTGGGCGTTCCTCAAGGAAGTGCATGAGTTCAAGCAGAAGAAACTCATGCGCATGGATTGGGAGAATGCGCTTGCATTGAACAGCCAACTGACCGAACCAGACGGAGTGCCGTTTGACGATATCGTCAAGGCAATATCAGTCCGGGACGCACAGATTCGATCCGAACTCACTGAATTCATCAATGGTGGTAAGGTTCGTCTCGATACTGTCGACTGAGCAAGTAGGCCGCCGTGTGGTTTCATCCGGTGGCTGCGCGGGCAAGGCCAGGAGGGCGTCGCTCGATTCGTCGAACGTGCACGGGCCGAGTATGGCTTGTGACGGGTAGGTGGCAATCGCAAACGGTCGCGTGGCGTCGCAAGTTGTCGCGCGACCGTTAGTTGGCGATGTCTCACTCCCGCCGGACTTGCTGAATCCGCAACCGCACTAGCTCATCGTCTCCGGGCGCGAAGGTTCCCGCCGGCCAGCCTTACGCCGGGCGCACCATCAGCAGCTCGCGAGCACGAGCCGACTACCAGTCCCGTCAAGTTTTGGACCGAGCACCGAAACGACGCGCCGCCCCCACCCGCGCCCCTTGCAATCCCTCTCCGAAGAGAGCTAACACAGCATCTGTTTTTATACATTCTCGTCAATTTCTCCACCTGACATTTCCCTGCCCGTCAGGAATGATCTTTATCGAGTAATACCGTCCCGACAGTTGAGTAACGCCACACGTAAATGGGTCGAAACTCGGCACATTTATGGGATTTAATTCGCCGAATTTTCGGCGAAACTCCCCGCTGACATTTCCTCGCCACTGAGGGATGCTGTCTCCATGGAGTGGAACTTCGTCCGCTCAATCATCGAAGTTACATCAGGAGTAACGATCATGAACTCGCATCCATCCCGAACGCTTCGTTCGATACCCACCTCACCTGCAGCTGCGCGCCCAGCCCGCATGACGGGGCAAGACGAGGCGCGGGCGCTCGCCGGCCGTCCGATCGCTCCAATCACTCCGGCACAACCGGAAGTACAGCAAGATGCACCGCGCGCCATACCGATCCGCATGCTCCGGCTCTCACAAGTCGCAGCGATCACCGGGTTAAGCAAAACAAAAATCTATCAGCTGCAAATTCAGGGTGACTTTCCAATGCGAGTGCAGCTATCTCCCAGACGTGTCGCCTGGGTGGAGTCGGAGGTGCAGGCCTGGCTTGCCGCACGCATCACATCCAGCACGCCTCTGATTGAACGCTGACTCGGTCCCTCCGTCATGACCCGTCAGCTTCAGCGCTCGGCAGCGCCGCGCCGTTGCGGCCTCCGAGCGGTCTTTTAGTCCCCGACCTGCGTGCGCCGCTGACGCCCGGCAGAACGCCGCACGCCCTCCTACGCCGCTTCGGTCGGCTCCACGATCACATACGCGTCCGACTCCCGCCATAGGCTCGCAGCATCAAACTCAGCGCCGATAAGATCCTCCGCCCAGCGCTCGAGCACTTCGCGCATCTCCTTCACATAGCCATATCGGTTGTAGATCGCCGTGACGCTGCCATCGGCGTGCCCCAAAACTCGCTTTATCAACTGCTCACCACCAACACCCAACTGCTCCGCAATCCGAGTCGCGACGGTGCGTCGCAAGTCGTGCGGAGTCCACGGCACCAAACCTCGCTCGCCGGACACCGCCGTCACAGCCTGCATCATTCTGCTGTGCCCCTTCGACCAACCAGATACCGGCGCGAGACCGTCGGTGCCGCTGAAGACGAAGTCGCCCTGTCGTCCAGCGTAGTTCGCCAAAGTGTGTTCGAGTATCTGAACCGCGACCGGCACAAGCGGCACCACATGCACGTGGTCGCTTTTGTATGCCTGCGCTGGAATGACCAGCAGGGACTGCTTGAGGTCGATATACGACTGCCGACATCGCGCCCACTCGCCCGGTCGGCAGCCCGTTAGCAGGATCAGGCGATAGAGCGGACCGAACGGATAGCCAAGCGTCCCAGCGGCATGCCAGACGACCTGCGCCTCGTCCAGTGACAGGACACGCTCTTTTTTCCTCTTCTTCGGCAGGTTGTCCTCCATTCCCGAGACTGGATTGTCTGCGCGCTTCAGCAGCCGCTCACGAATGCCCCAATTGATCATCTTACGAAGCACGGCCACTACGCTTCTCGCTGCTTCGATGCCACCGCGACGGCGCGTCTTTCCTTCACGAGTTGAAGGAACCTGAACCATGACCTCTTTCATGAGGCTGCGCACCTGGTCGCGAGTGAGCATGTCGGCCACCACCCGACCTATGCCTCCAATGATGTGAGCTCGAATGGCCATCTCGTATCTGGCCGCGGCGCGCAGTTGCTTGAGATGGACATAGTCGGTCAGAAATTTCTCAGCCAGACCTTCGACAGTGAGGCGGCCGGTAGCTACCCGCTCAAGCGCTTCAACCGGACTCTCACCGCGTCTCGCCTGATCGATATACGCGTTGGCCTTTGCCCGAGCGGCGTGCAAAGAGACCTGCGGATAGGAGCCGAGCGTTAGACGTCGCTTCGGACCCATGAGCCCATGGCCGCGATCGGTGATGCCGCCCTCGCCGAAAACGCGGATCATCAACGACCATGTCGCGCCCCGCGTTTTTCCAATTCGCAGCGTGAGTCCGGGCACTGCGCCGTCAGGCAACTCGACGCGGCCGTTCCGTGGCTTCGCCAATACCGCGCGTATCCCTACGTCTGTGAGCTTGTTCATAAGCCACCTCGCTCCTGGGGTGTCACTCCAAATTCGTGGGTGCCAGCCCCAAAATCGCGGTTTCTCAACATCGCTCTGGGGTGCCACTACAGGGTGATACTTTGCTCGTCTCGGGCTGAGAAAGCGAGCACCTCCGTGAACTACGAAAGACGCGAAATGCCTATTTTTATAGTCTTTGCGACACTTCCTCACATCCCCCTAGAAACGCCAGAAGATAATTCGGGACATCTACATCCTGATCTGGACACCCGACGATGTTTCTATTTGCGTATCGATCGCAGGTTTAAGTCTTATGAATGTGTCGCTCCACGATGACGACGGCGCTCGAAGAGAACACTACGCGGACCTAAGTCACTTCACTCAACGGTTGCGTCGACAACGAGTGGCAATAGATCTGGTGGAGGCTTTCATTACCCGCTCATGAATAGAGTGAACGCGTGGCCTCGGATGCGCGCTCCCCGGATGTCCACAAATCTCAACCTGCGAAGCACTCCCTCCGAGCGGCGTCGTAAGACAGGCGGGTTTGCGCCGCCACAGCACGCGCTCACTCGCAGTCGATCGCCGGTATTTCTAGGCTCCGGGCTCCACAGGTTGTCGAACGCCTCGCCGGCCCGGCTTCCAATCCCGATTGAGACGATTGAGGTCGAACCCCTTCGGATCGAACACGCCACCGATCCATCGAAGTGTGTCCGCATACTCAGGATGCGATCGATCGCCGATGCATTCCAGGAAGTGCGCATAGCCATGAGAGCCGCCGACGTCCTCCGGCGGACAGGCGTTCTCACCACTAGTGCAAGCTGGGGTAAGTAGCTCGAGCTCTGGCCAAGCCGCAGGAGTCATCTCGATGACGCAACGGTGCACCCAACTGTCACCCATGTCGTAGTGATATTCGAACTCTCCACCAACACCACCGAGTTCGCGAACTACTGCCGCGACCGAAACGCGACGCTCGTCTTGATAGCTCTGCGCCCCGCCATCGAGTTCGATCTCTTGAATCCACCAATCGGGAGCGATGCAGCGTTCGCCGACGCGAAACTCATGCGCATGCGAATCCTGCCAGCCCATCACCCACTGTAGATAATTATGCAGAGATCCAAACGTCCACTGATTGGAGACAACGATCCGCCGCCACACGAGCGGCGCGATCCCCTGCAGTTCGATTCGTAATGCAACGGGCTGTGCTTTTGGAGGCATGACTATGAGGCGATACTAAGATTGTCGTGCGCGAGTTAGTGCCGTGACCGGGGCAATCAACCGCGACAATACTATGTCAGGAACAATGTGCCGGCCGCGTGAGCACTAAGTGCCTCCGCGCGTCGTCAAAACGTCGCACATCATCGTCGGGGCACTGGCCGCCCGACAAATCATATCGAAGGTCACATATCATCGTCCCGGTGTCCGCTCCGGCCGATACCGCTCAATGACACTTTCATCGACCACAGCAGTCTCACCCAAAACTCGCGACGCAGCGTCAACGACGGCCTCCCACACGCCGGCCTCTTGAAGTACCGGCATTTCCTTCGAAAGGACGTTGCTGAGCTTACCTGCGTTCTGCTCGATCGAACGCAAGACTCGATCGATCTGATGGTCAGGCATCTCCACTATTTCTTTCACCGCCGCACGCGCCTGCGCATGGCGTCGCAGATAAATCGACTCCTCGCGCATCTGCTCTGTGAGCGTGCGGCTGATGATGTCTGACAGATAGATCACATGTGACCCCAAGTCCGGATAGCGCCACATGGGCTTCGCTAGATCATCGCCGCTGAAAGTGAAATTGGATGCCACTCCGTCAGGGTAGACAGTTTGCTTAGACTCGAACACCACGTGCTCCCGTACCGACTGCATCAGCGGTTTGGAAACTCGATCCAGGATTCGGTCGTAGCTGCGCCGTTCTCCGGCATCATCGGTAATAACGGCGGACACCGGGAGAATCACCGGGTCGGGAATCGCGTCGTCACGGCGTAGCACATCATTGATGAGGAACCGGTGCACCCGGCCATTGCCATCAGCTAGCGGATGGATGTAGACGAAACCGAACGCCGCTACGGCGCTGCGCATGACTGGCGACTGCCCTTCCGTCCGCTGCAGGAAAACGTGCAACCCCTCGAGCATCGCAGGAACTTCCGCCGCTGGAGGCGCTACGTAATGAACGATCTCTTGTTGTCGAATCATCTCGCCGACAAACACGGGAGATTGCCGGATACCGAACTGAGTCAGGGTGGTCTTTCCCAGGATCTCACGCTGCAATTCAGCGAGTATTGCGGAGGTGAGCGGCGGATCACCTTGACCGGTGCGTCTAGCCATCACGTCTGCGAATCGCTCGATGCGATTGGCCTGGTCGGCTTCTCCTTCGATCGCGAAACTGGCTCGGCTCTCACGGAGCGTCATCCACGAAGCTGCACGCAGCAGCAGATCCTCGCCAAACTCCGCGGTCAGTTTCTCGAATAACTCAGTTACATTGACGTTCGACGCCCGAGCGACAGCATCGGTCTTCACGACGATAGGACAGAAATGTCTCGTACCGGGGAGATTGTTATTCACTCGCCATCGCTGGATCTTGATCACGCGGCCCGGCGAAGCGGCGACCAGTTTGGCATCATCGATCACATCGACATAGTTGCCTCCAAGTTTGGCCGGCAGGTCCAGCGCATTGCCGGTCAGCCACTCATAGAGGAACGCCGCGCGGCGTGCGTATTGCCCCGTGGGCTCTGCTGCCACCCATGATTGAATGAAGGCTGGTCCCGTTTTTCCGAAAAGCCGAACCAGAAATTCCAGATGGGGAACTTCGTGGCGCAGGTGAAATTGCAATTGGGCGGCCGGCTCCTGCGCGGGTCTCATGAGTTCTTGGTAAGTTTCGAGCCGGAGTCCATCGTTGATCTCGGTCGCTCGTCGACCACCGATCTGGCTCAATACTGGCAAATGCCCTAGGGGCAGAACGTTATAGGCTCGAGCCAGCCATGCAGCGCCGATTGGATCAGCGGGTAAGTCGTTCACGGGGTCTCCCGATCGCTTGCTTCGCATAAAAACGCAGATGTAGCCCGCCAGGAAGGCGCCACCCGATTATGGACGCATAAAATCGATTATGGAACGATCAATTTGCAGAATTTCAATTATGGATGGCAATCCGAGGCGATCTCCATGAGCGGAGAGTCGACCTACAGCCGGACTGTCCACTCAACCATAACTCATTAATTTTATTAAATTTACCCTGGGGTCCCGCACCCATCGGACCGGCGCCCTGTTGTCCCCGAGGGGCGATAGCGATGAAAGCGCACACATGAGGCGAGGTCCTGTCTACGCTTTCATCGGGCTGCTCCGTAAACGGAAGCCAGCTGGCCAACAGGAAGGCACCTCCGATGGCTCCAGCCGCCCCATTTAAAAACCGCGCTCCTGGAACGTGTCGGGCATCGGGCGAGTGGGACTATCGGCACGCCCCCGATGCCACCTTCCCATTCCAATACTCGACATATCGCTCATACGCATGAGTCGAGGTAAGGAATGGAACATGGAAAGGGCAAGCGACGCGATGAGCGGGCAATGTCGCCACCTCTTCTCTCCTTGCCCTAGCAACGCGGTGGTGACCATCGATCAAGTTGAATCGCCCGGGTGAAATCTCCGCCAATAGAATCGGCCGTATCAGATCAGCTGTCCTGATGGCTTCTTCGTCCAGCTTTTCACTTCCGTAGTTCGGAATGTCCGCGACCCCAATGCTCTCGATAGGAAATCGATCAACATCTCTAAAAGAAGCCTGATGCAACCGTTGTTTTACCTGCCGAAGGGCATAGCGTCGCTCGCCTCGGGTAGCGGGGTATTCGGGTACTGCCGACTTCTCCGCTGCGCCGAAGGCGATACTGGCCTTGAGTGCCGAAGCATCCCAACCCACGACGTAGGTAGGAATAATTGCCTTGTATAGGCCCGGCGCGACCCCGAGGAAATAGATGATTGGAGTCCGACTCTCCATCGCCTCCCGTAGCCAGCGATTGTCGGCAGCATTGGCATCAGTGCCCATGAATGCATACTCGACCTGCTCTTCGCCTTGATAGATCTGACCATGCACCGATCGTTGGTCGTCGTACCACACGCGCGCGCCGGGTTTCGGAAAGACCGTCCGAATTGACAGCAGATACTGCATCTGCTGTGGCTTGAAGATACCGCGCCTAGGATTAGTTAAAGGAACGCGCACCCCCTGAAACTGAAAGCCCGCGCTGAGATCAGCGAAGGTCAGATCACCCTGTACCTCGGAGATCTCTCGGACTGCCTCGAACGCGGCTTCTCGTACTGCTGAGTCATCGTTAGCGACCACGACCACCGTGACCTCCGTTCGCCCTCAGCTAATATAGCTATTCGTTTCTACCTGCACCAACAGCTTGGCAAAGACCCAACTGGCACCGAGGCCCAGGCTGCAGCTACGACAGCGAAACTGGAAACGGAGCCGACACTTTAGCGGTGATTGACGGGAAGTCTTCCGGTTACTCAAACACCTCCGCCCCCGCCACCGCCCTCCGCGCCTCATCCAATCCCCCAACGATGAGCACCTTCCCACTCCGCAGCGGCGTCACCGTATGCAGGAACCGCGGCCTCGTCATAACCGGCCCATCCCGGCGCCCACCATCAACCCCCACGATCTCTGTCGTGTCCGCCCCCGCGCCCGCGATGGAGTGAGTTCCGCCCGGGAGAAGCAGCCGAGAATCAACCAACCTGCCAACACCAAACGACGCCCGCGGCGTTGCCATCGAGGCGAACGGCGAGAACGTACTGGACGCCGGGTCGAACCGAAGAATAGAGCTCATCGGCTGATCATCTGCATCCAAACCGCCCAGAATCAGCACACCGCCATCGATCATCGTATGAGCAACGTGCCGCGCCCTGGCGCCAGACTCAGCTGCAGGCAGCAATGTCGACGTCGCAGCGACCGGATCGTACAGTTCCGGCGGCGCCGGCTGGTCATCCACTGTGTAGCCACCATAGATGAGCACACGGCGTTCGTTGATGCGAACTGAAGTGTGCTCCGCGCGAGCAACCTGCAGCGACCCGGGCAGAAGAGTGAAGGTATCGTTCGCCGGATCGTAGATCTCGACCGTGTTGTCCGGGATTGCTCCTCTCAATCCACCGGAAATGAGCACGGTGCCGTTCAGCAGGAGGCTCGCAGCCGCGAACACCCGCTCTCGTTGCGGAGCGTTGGGCAGCGGGCTGCTTACGCCAGTGTCGCCATCGATGAGCTCGGCACCTGGGGAACCGGTCAACGCACGAAGGCCGCCGGCGACCAGCACGTCGCCATCAAACAACGTCACAGAGACGAATCCCACCCGCCCCGTGGCCAGCTCACCAATTTGCGAGAAGCGCTCGGTGCCAGGATCGAAGACCCAGACGCTGTTGGGGAACACCGAGCCATTGTCTTCGCCACCGAAAATGATCACGCGCCCATCCTGCAACGTGGCGGCAGCGTGCTCTGCTCGGGCGAAAGGCATGTCGATAGCGCGCATGCGTTCGCGATAGCTGACGTTCAGATCGAGCTCGCGCGACACTGACTGGCCGCCGCTCGTAACGATGAGCTTATAGCGGATGGTTTGTGTCAGCCCGTCGATCGTCACTGGTTGCCCGCTCTGAACAGGAACATCGTCCGGCTGGAGAACGCCGCTGCCGTTCGCGAAGACTGCCGTCAACTGAGCGCTATCGCCGACGTGGTAGGCGGAACGATCGGAGGTGAACTGATTGATCACCGGGCCTGCAGGTGGGGCGGACGCGCTGCCGCCCCCACCACCGCAGCCGCTAAGAAAAATGCCAATGGTGAGGATCGCCGCCGCCGCTCGAGGGGTATGTGCAATCACGTAGCTGCCCGCTGAGTGAATATCAGCGCGCGAGAGTGGCAAAGCCCGTAACCGAGCCGCATCCGCCGAACGGGCTATTGCATGCGCCTGTATGGCCGAAAAGCACTCAGTGCATCGTGTGATGCTTGGGCGCAGGAGCGGGAATCAACAGCCGCTGCCCTGACACCGCCGGGCAACGGCCTTCTATCTAACAACCGATCCCTACTCTCACTTCGGCCTCTTCCCCCTCAACAACTCCTTCGTCTCCTCCTTCCCCACATTCGGATTCGCATGCCTCTCCATCGGCCACTTGCCGAGCTTCGACGACTCCGAGAACGGTTGCGCCTGCAGCGTCTCCTCCGTCCCCTCATTCTTCTCCTGCTCCCGGACCTGCGATGTCTCCGCAACGCTCACTCCAGCAAGCACCACGCATCCAGCGACCGCCAGGACTCCACAGAACAATGTATTCACGCGCTCTCCTTGTCGTTGCCAACCCGAGCGCAACTCTATGAGCGAGTGCGACGCGATATCTGTGAGTTAAGACATAAGCGTCACGCTTCCTGCGAGCGACTTTCCACTAGGGGTGTGGCCACGCGTAACAACGAAGTCACATGACTAGCAGCCTTGGAGCTGATCCCCACGCAACACGCAGTTGTCCGGCGGCCCGTACTGACGCCAGTAACTAAACAAGCCAAGCCGCGACACGAAACTCTGGAACCGCGGCGAATCGCGAAACGCATGCATCTCCTTCGTCCACAGAATTCCCCAACCGTTCCCGATCGTTCCATGAACTGACAGCCGATCGATGGTCCGCTGCGCGACATCGTGGGCAGCATCGACCGCACCGAGCATGGTGAACCAGACGACCAGCCTTTGCGCCGCGCTTGGCTCCAGTTCTTCCGGCGGCAGTTTCGCTTCCCACGCCTGCAGTGCTGCGATAGCCCGGTCGCTTCGCGACGGGTCGGACTGCGCTCGATAGAAGGATTGGATCGCCTCGAAGCCTCCTGCTTCGCGCGAAGCAGGCGACAGAGTCTCGGTCAGCTCCTGTGCTGCCTCATCGAAGCGTCCTTCGAGCATCGCCAATTGCGCGCGTGCCTCTCGTATCGCGGTGAGACTGCGCGGATATCCGTTCGCGACGGCCAGGTCGATCCATTTGCAGGCATCCGAGCCATCGCCATCGAGCAGCTTCTGAGCGCCCAAGTGCAACGCGAGCGCCGGGGCCGAAGGCGTCAGATCGTAGGCCGTTTGGATCTCGGCCAACGCCTTGCGCTGGTGGCCGGCCTGTCGCGCGATATAGATCGCATGGAACACGAGGGCGTCGGGATTTCGGGCGACGAGCGACAGCGCGCGGCGCAATTCGGTCTCCGCCTCGAGCCAACGCCCACAACACGCATTGATCAGTCCGAGCACCCCGTGCGCTCTGGATATCGAGGGATCCAGCGCGAGCGCATGGCGGGCATCGCGCTCGGCATGATTGAGCAGCATCAACGCGCAGCCATCGTTTGCGGCGCGATGAGCGCGCGCCTCAGCGATGGCGTACCACGCGCGGGCAAAATCCGGATCACGCGCCAGCGCACGATCCAGGGTCTGTATGGCCGATTCGAGATTGTCCTCGGTCGGCTGAGCACGCAGCGCCATGGCCTGCAGATAAAGGTGATACGCCTCGAGATCGCGCGTAGGTGTTTTGCGCCGAGCGTTTCCCATCACGAAATGGCTCGCCGTTGAGTCGACAATGGCGACCGTCAACTCGTCCTGCACCCTCGCGAGGTCCTCGCAGCTGCGCTCGTAGCTCTCCGACCACAAGTGATGACCGGTGCGTCCATCCACCAGTTGCGCCGTCACCCGGATGCGCTCGCCGATGCGGCGGATGCTGCCTTCCAGCACCGCTTCCACATCGAGCTCGCGTGCGATCTTTCGCACATCCACGTTGCGGTCCTTGAAGGCAAAGGTGGAGGTTCGCGATGCCACTTCGAACCAGCGCACTCGCGCGAAGGTGTTGATCAACTCCTCCGCCATCGCTTCGCCGAAATGATCGGTGTCGGGGTCGCCAGTCAGATTCGCGAAGGGCAGAATCGCCAGTGGAATGCGCGTATGCGCGCGAACCGCGGGACGGGCCGGCTCACTGAAGTTCGCAACGGGCGCAACGTGTGGCGATTCGTCCGACGGTTCCGAGACTGTCTGCACGTCCGCGACAAAGCGATAGCCGCGACCCGGGACGGTGACGATGAAGCGATATTCTCCCGGACTCTCACCGAGCACTCGCCGCAGCAATGAGATGTTTTGATTGAGGCTGTTCTCTTCGACGACCACGTCCGGCCAGATCGCGCCGATCAGCGTGGCCTTGCTCAACAACTTTCCGGGGCGCTCCACCAGATACAGCAGCGTATCGAATGCCCTAGCGGTTAAGGGCAGCGCCCGATCGCCATTCTTCGGCAGCAGCAACCGCCGCGCCGCGTCGAGACGAAAGTCTCCGAACTCGTAGGTAAACCGGCCGGCCGCCATAACGAGCCATATGAACACAAGATGTCAGGATCTCTCGCAAAGCCTGGCTTCCGTACCCCGGCGGAATTCTAGCGCCACGCTTCGAGCCATCAACCGGATTTCCCCTACAGGTCAGCCGCGCGGCGAGCACGCAATTCACAAACGTTCAGAGTATTTGCAAAGCCAATTCATACCGCGGCTCGCACGCTACGCCCCGACTCCGCCACACACAGGGGAAAAGCAATGAACGCTGCGATCACAAAATCGACTCTCACTTTGACGCTGGCCGCGGCGCTCGTCGCGCCGTTCGCCGTAGCTCATGCGGATCGCGTCGGCCAGCTGGAAGGCACGCCGAAGATCGTCGTCAACTACCAGGATGTGGATATCTCCAATCCGCAGGGCCTCGCGATTCTTTATTCCCGCATTCAATATGCCGCGATGAACGTCTGCGGCTACGATCGCTTGCACAAGGAGCTCGCGCGGCAACGCCGCCCGCAAGCGTGCTATCGAGCCGCTGTCGACGATGCCATCAACCAGGTCAATCAGCCCGTGCTGACGGCGTATCATCGAGCGAAGTCCAAGTCGATCCCCGGCTGAGTGGACTGGCGAGCTGAACAGAATTGGCGGGTGACGAACTGGGTCATCCGCCTGGCGCCCGCGGCGCGCGTGATACGCTTGCTGAATGAGCAAGCTTCGCATCGGCCTTCTCGGCGCGGCCCGGATCGCCACTCCCTTCATCGCCGGCGCCAAACTTTCTTCTCGCGCAGAAGTCGTCGCCGTAGCGAGTCGAGATCCCGCACGGGCAAAGGCCTTCGCGGACACACACGGTGTGCCGCATGCATTGACGTATGAGCAGCTGCTGGCGGCGAAGGAAATCGACGCAGTCTACATCCCGCTGCCCAACAGTCTGCACGCACATTGGTCCATGGCGGCCGCGCGTGCCGGCAAGCATGTCCTGTGCGAAAAGCCGCTCGCGTTATCGGAGGCCGAGGCGATCGAGATGTTCTCCGCCGCCGATGCTGCGGGCGTCGTGTTGTTGGAAGGATATCCGTTTCTGTTTCAGCCGCAGACGCTGGAGATCGAGCGACTCATCCAGGCTGGTGAGATCGGCCGGGTGCAAACCATTTTCGCGACCTGCGGCTTTACCCTAAGCAATCCCGATGATTTCAGGCTCGATCCCACGATGGGCGGCGGTGCTCTGCTGGACGTGGGCTGTTATCCGGTGAGCCTGATCCGTCAACTCACCGGCGCCCGGCCCACGCGAGTGACGGCGACGGCTCAATGGCACGGCGGGGTCGATCGAACGCTGGCCGCCACTCTCGAGTTTGCGAGCGGCACGATCGCTCAGCTGAGCTGCAGCTTTGCGAGCGGGCTGGTGCGTACGGCGGTGATCGCCGGGTCGGAGGGCATCATCGAGACGGACTACGGCAATCACACGATCCGCTCGGCGGCGCCGAGTTTCGGCTTGCGCCGTGGCAGCGATTGGCGGCGGCCGACGGAGCGCATCGCCGTGCCTCGCGAAGACGGTTTTCGCCTGGAAATCGATGCGTTCGCCGCGATGATCGACGGCAGCGATCGAGATCAACAAGCCGCGCGGCGGGCCGCAAGCATCGATATCGCATGGATCTTGGAAACCATCCTCGCTCGAGCCCGAGTCGCGTCGTCGTAATCCCTTCAGCCGTGCAAGCGCATCGCATGCATCGTGCGTGCGACATTCCCTGAGTTTTGCCGAATAAAAAATAGTTGTGCCGCACGGCACTTCAGTTCCCGAAGGAACGTCCGCTACACGACTTCAGTGAGCACCGGTGCGTGCTTTGGAGTCGAAGGTCGATGTTCAACGATATGAAGGTAGGCACTCGCCTGGCGATTGCCTTCGGTGTGGTCCTGGTGCTGCTGGTAGGCGTCGTCATGGTCGGCGTCAGCCGGATGGCCAACATCAATGAGCAGCTGCGCTCCATCACGGACGAAAACATCGTTCAGATGCAGCTGGCGCAGGAGATTCGCGCGGCATCGTATTCGGTGAGCTCGACCATCCGCAGTCTGATCATCCTCACTGATGAGGAAAATCTGCAGGCCGAATACCTGAAGCTGGAAGAAGCCTTCGAGAAGGCGCGCCAAGACCGGGAAGCTCTCAACCACATGTTCAACAGCCTGGCCAGCACCAGCGCGCGCGAGAAAGAACTGTTCGCGAAGCTGCAGGAGCTGAGCGCGCCCCTTCAGGCCGTCGTCGAGAAGGTCGCCAAGCTCGCTCTGGCAAACAAGAAAGCCGAAGCGACGCAGGTCTATATGAGCGAGGCCTCCAAGCCCAACGCGCTGGTGCGGGACGTCGCCGAGGAACTCGTCAAGTACGAAAGTGAGCTCAACGATCAGGCCGCATTGGAAGCGGTGAGCACTTACCACGCTGCTCGCAACATGATGATGGCACTCGGCGCGCTCGCCGTATTGCTGGCGATCGTTGCCGCTCTGCTGGTCACGCGTAGCATTCTGAAGCAGCTCGGCGGCGAGCCTTCGTACGCCGCGCAGCTGCTCACGTCCGTGGCGAACGGCAACATCAATATCGAAGTGGCCACCAAGAACGGCGACAACAGCAGCATGCTGTTCGCCGTGCGCAATATGATCGATCGCCTGAAGCAGGTGATCTCCGGCCAGCAGCGCGTGGTCGAGGCCGCCAACCGCGGCGATTTCAAGGAGCGCGTCGACCTCAACGGTCTGAACGGCTTCCAGAAGGAAATGGGCGAAGGCCTCAATCAGCTCGCGACGACCACCGGTCAGAGCATCGACGACGTGGTGCGCACGATGCGCGCGATCTCCGAAGGCGATCTCACCAAGACGATCGACAAGGAATATCAGGGCGCATACGGCGAGATGAAGGAATACGCCAACAACACGGTGCTGAAGCTGTCGATGATCATCAGCGAGGTCAACAGCGCGACGGATTCTCTGTTGAGCGCCTCCGAGCAGGTCAGCACGACGGCGCAGTCGCTGTCGCAGGCCGCGACCGAGCAGGCCGCGGGCGTCGAGCAGACCAGCGCCGCGATCGAGCAGATGACTGCCTCGATCGCTCAGAACACCGAGAACGCGAAGGTCACCGACACCATGGCCGCCAAGGCGTCGTCAGAGGCGAGCGAAGGCGGCGAGTCGGTGAAGGCCACCGTCGCCGCGATGAAGCAGATCGCGCAGAAGATCACGATCATCGACGATATCGCGTACCAGACGAATCTGTTGGCGCTCAACGCCGCGATCGAAGCGGCGCGCGCCGGCGAGCACGGCAAGGGTTTTGCGGTCGTCGCCGCCGAAGTGCGCAAGCTCGCCGAGCGCAGCCAGGTCGCCGCGCAGGAGATCGGCACGGTAGCGACGGGCAGCGTGGAACTGGCGGAAAAAGCTGGCGCGCTGCTCAGCGAGATCGTTCCGAGCATCAAGAAGACTTCGGACCTGGTGCAGGAGATCTCGGCGGCTTCGCAGGAGCAGTCCTCGGGCGTCGGTCAGATCAACTCGGCGGTGACGCAGCTCAACCAGACGACGCAGCAGAATGCCGCTTCCTCCGAAGAGCTCGCAGCCACCGCGGAAGAAATGAGCAGCCAGGCCAGCCAGCTGCAGCAGACGATGTCGTTCTTCCGGACCGGCTCCAAGGGCTCGCAGACGACTGCTGCTCCGGCTCGCAAGACTGTCGGCAAGGAGCAGCAGCGCAAAGTCGCCGCCGCGCCGATGATGGGAAATCTCGCGGTCTCGGGCAACGAGCCGGACGCGTCGCAGTTCGCGAAGTTCAACTAAGCGAGCAGCGCGAATGACTCAGGCCAGCTCACATCAGGCAACGGCGGCAGCAATGCCGCTCGCGCCCGGCGCGGAAGCGCAGATCAATCAATATCTCACATTCATCCTGGGTGCCGAGACTTTCGCCCTCGGCATTCTGGCGATCAAGGAGATCATCGAATACTCGAGTCTTACCGACGTGCCGATGATGCCGCCCTATGTCCGGGGCGTCATCAACCTGCGTGGCGCCGTCGTGCCGGTGATCGATCTTGCGGTTCGCTTCGGCCGCGCCTCGGCGCCGGTGACCAAGCGCACCTGCATCGTCATCATCGAAATCATGGCGAACGAGGAGCGGCAGGTGATCGGCATCGTCGTCGATGCGGTGAATGAAGTGCTCGACATCCCCGCGGCGGACATCGAGCCGCCGCCGGCGTTCGGCGCCGGCATCCGCACCGACTTCATCCTCGGCATGGGCAAGGTGCACAACAAGTTCGTCATCGTGCTGGACGTGAATCACGTGCTGGCATTCGATGAGCTTGCCGGCCTGGCGATGCCCGCCGCCTAGGGCTTGCGCTTCGAGGCCACCGACCACGCCGGCGGATCGCTGGCTGGGAACGACTCCCAGCCGGCCTCCTCGACCGGATCGTAGGCGTCGGTCTCTTGATTCTGCTCGACAGAGTCTTCGGGGGTGACTTCGTCACGAGGGGTCTCGGACATCGTGCTCTCCTGCGAACGCTGCCCGCGATGATCTCGCCGCGCTTCGCATCGAGTCTTGGATGAGCGTGCCGAATCATGGCGCCGATGCGCGAGTCTGGAATCCGAATAACGCGACAGCGCAGGCCAATCGCCCGGGGATATAGTGAGCCGTAACACCCCTTAAGCTCACCTCCGGTGATCTCATGCGCACCCAGGCCGCGACGCGCGTCGTCGAATTGAGCGCCGCCCCGCCGATAGACCCGCTCCGCATCCTCGCATCGATGTCGCACGATCTGCAGACCCCGCTGACGCGCATGAAACTTCGCGCCGAGGCGATGGCCGACTCCATCGAAAGAAACAAGCTGATCGCGGATCTCGAGGAGATGCAGCACCTCGTTCGGCAAGGAATCGTTTATGCGCGCTCGCGCCACGGCGCTGACGTAACGCTGCGACGGGTCGATCTGGATGCCTGTCTGCAGAGCCTGGTGAGCGACTATTGTGACATCGGCAAGGCGGTCACTTTATTCGGGCGAATCGGCATGCCATGGGTCACGTGCCAGCACTCGTTACGACGCACGCTGATGAACCTGATCGACAACGCTCTCAAGTACGCCGGCGCCGCCGAGCTGTCGGTGCGGCGCCTGCCGGGCAACTCCATCTCGATTGCCGTCGCCGATCGCGGCCCCGGCATTCCGCCCGAGGAGCTGGCCGCTGTCATGCAGCCGTTTTATAGAGTCAGCTCATGCATCGCCGGCATCTCCGGCGCGGGCCTCGGCCTGTCGATCGCGCAAGAGCTCACGGCGTCGCTCGGCGGCACGCTCAGCCTGGCGAATCGGGAAGGGGGTGGCCTGTTGGCAATGCTGACTCTTGCGGCATGCCCCGCGTCTCGGGCAACGCCAGCGCGCCGATGATCACCAGCGAGAAGGCGGCCGTGGCCAGCATGCTGATAGAACGGCCCAGCGGCACATCGAGCCACGACGCCGCGACCAGCACCGGGAAGATCGAGCCGAGCGCTCGCCCGAAGTTGTAACAAAAGCCCTGCCCCGCCGCGCGCAGCTCGGTGGGGAACAGTTCGCTCATCCACGGGCCCAGCCCACTGTAGAGCCCGGCGGCAAAGAAGCCCAATGGAAATCCCAACGCCGCAGAGGCCGCGTTGGGTATCGGCAGCTGCGTGTACAAGAGCGCGAGCACGCCCGAGAAAATAGCGAACATCAGGAACGTGATGCGCTTGCCCGCCGTGTCGACCAGGTACGACGCGACCATGTATCCGCAGAACGCGCCGAGAATGATGATGCTGGTGAACGCGCCGGTGCCGATGAACGACAGCTGTCGCTCGGTGCGCAAGTACGTCGGCAACCAGATCGCGATCGTGTAGTAGCCACCGTGCGCGCCCGCTGCGAGCAGGCACGCATAGAACGTCGCCGCTCGATACGGCCGCCCGAAGATCGCGAACACCGATGGATGCGCGTCACGCGTCGTGCCTCGCGCTTTCAGGAACACGCTCGACTCGGACACTGAGCGACGCACGTACAGCGCCACCAGCGCAGGCAGCAAGCCAGTAAAGAACAACACGCGCCACGCGATCGCTTCGGGCAGCTGAGTGAACAGCAGCGTCGCAAGCACCGTGGCGGCGCCCCAACCCACCGCCCATGCGCTCTGGATCGAGCCCATGACTCGACCGCGATAGCGCGACTGAACCGCCTCGCCGATCAGGATCGAGCCGACCGCCCATTCCCCGCCGAACCCCAGGCCTTGCAGACATCGGATGACCAGCAACTGCTCGAAATTCTGCGCGGCCCCGGACAGGAACGTGAACACCGCGAACCACAGGATCGTGATCTGCAACAGGCGCGCGCGGCCGAAGCGATCGGCGAGGATGCCGGCGATCCAGCCACCGAACGCGGAAAAAATCATGGGCGCGGTGGCGAGAATGCCCGCGTCCGTCTTGGAGATGCTCCACAGTCCCATGAGCACCGGCATGACGAACGGATACAGATGGACGTCCATCGAGTCCGCGGCATACCCGGTGAAGCAGGCCCAGAACGTGCGGCGATCTTTGAGGGTAAAGGTGTCGAACCAACTCGGCATGAATCCTTGCCACGAGCAGCAAAGGATTCACCAGTCTAGCAGTCGCCCGTGGCCGTCCGGGTGAACATTCGTGCTTTGTTCAGATCGCGGCTCGCTCATCGCGCACGCCCGGGCCGCCCGTGTACACTGCCGCCCGCAGCGATGGATCGACTGCCTGAAACTTGCGGAATTGCGATGGCGTCATCCCGGTGAGGCGGCGGAACGTGTTGGCGAACGCCGACGGCGTCTGGAAGCCCACCGCCAGAGACACGTCGGTGATCGAGACCGTTGGATCGGTCAACAGCTGTCGCGCCCGCTCGATTCTCAGTGCACTGAACGCCGCGAACGGCGTGCGACCGGTCGCCAGCCTGAAGGCCGTACAGAAGTAGGCCGGACTGAGGCCGACCTCGGCGGACGCT
This sequence comes from Steroidobacter agaridevorans, assembly GCF_009932555.1. Classification (GTDB taxonomy): domain Bacteria; phylum Pseudomonadota; class Gammaproteobacteria; order Steroidobacterales; family Steroidobacteraceae; genus Steroidobacter; species Steroidobacter agaridevorans. The sequence continues at coordinate 458,410 of NZ_BLJO01000008.1, read as the reverse complement.
TCGGCGAGGCTGATGCCCTCTTCCAATCGATTGCTCATATGAATCATCACGCGGCGAACCTGCCAGGCTGCCAATCCTCTGCCCGACACCGTGACTCCGCCGCGCTCGCCCTCTGCCATGAACATGACACCGCTCCTGACCGATCCTGCCCGGCAGTCTCGCAAACCCCTCGCGCAGCCGCTGTGAGGTCTCGGGAGTCGGCGTGAGATCGAAGTCATGAGCGCCAGGGTTGCGCCCTCAAGCAGTACCGCAGTGGCCTTCGGGCCCTATGTGCTCGAGCCCCGTCAACGGCTGCTGACCCGCAATGGCGAGCCCGTCGAGCTGGGCGGTCGTGCGCTCGATCTGTTGATGGTGCTGATCGAGCGCGCCAACGAGACGGTCAGTAAGCGCGAGCTGTTGGCGGCCGTGTGGCCGGACGTCGTCGTGAGCGAAGAGAGCCTGCGGTTTCATATGAAGACTCTGCGCGGCGCGCTGGCCGATGGCGATGATGAGGCGCGCTACATCACCACTCAGGTTGGACGGGGTTACTGCTTCGTCGCGCCGGTTCGGCGGCATGAGCCGGCGCCTTCGATTTCCGAAGTCCGCGAACCGGCGCCGCTTGCAACGACGCCGCTGCGCAGCTCGTTACCCGTTCGATCGCGGCGGATGCTCGGCCGCGAGCAAGACTCCAGGTTGCTGTTGTCGCACGTACTCGCGGACCGTTGTGTCACCGTCGTCGGGCCGGGCGGCGTCGGCAAAACGACGCTGGCGGTGGCGGTCGCGCATGATCTGGAAAGCACTTTCCCGGGCCAGGTCTATTTCATCGATCTGAGCGCGTTTCGGAATGCGGCCCTGACCTCGACGGCGCTGGCCTCGGTGCTCGGCATGTCCGTGCCGACCGACGATCCGACGCCGAGCGTGCTCGCCTTCCTGCGCACCCGGCGCATGCTGCTGGTGTTCGACAATTGCGAGCACGTGATCGACGACGCGGCACGTCTGATCGAGTCCATCGTTCATTCGGCGCCAGAGGTTCACGTCATCGCGACCAGCCGCGAAGCGTTGCGGATCGACGGCGAGCGCATCTATCCGCTCGAGCCGTTGCAGGCGCCGCCCGACTCACCGGAGCTGTCGGCCGGCACTCTGATGCATTATTCGGCCGCGCAATTGTTCATCGATCGCGCCAACGCCGGCGGCTGGCGCCACACGCCGAGCGATGCGGACGCGCGCATCATCGGCAGGATCTGCCGCAAGCTCGATGGTCTCGCGCTGGCGATCGAATTCGCGGCCGGCCGCGTCGCCACGTTCGGACTCGGACAGACGGCCAGCTTGCTGGATGAAACATTGGGCCTCGCATGGTCCGGCCGCCGCACGGCTCGGCCCAGGCAACAGACGCTGGAGGCGACGCTCAGTTGGAGTTGCGCCCTGCTACCGCCGATCGAGCTGCGCGTGCTGTATCGGCTGTCGATCTTCGTCGGGCATTTCTGCCTGGAAGTCGCGCAAGTGGTTGCGGCCGACGACGAGGTGGACGCCAGAAGCGTGATTGCGGCGGTCGAGGCCCTGCACGCCAAGTCGTTGCTGTCTCTGAGCAGCTACGCCGGGCGGACAACTTACCGGCTGATGGAGACGACTCGCGCGTATTGCATGGAGCGGCTGCAGGCGGATGAGCGAGAGCATCACGAGCTGGCGCTCCGCCATGCCCGGCTGTTCCAGCGGCTGCTCGAATATCCCGAGAGCTGTTTCAAGGAAGATGCCCAGAGCTGGCGCAGCTATCTGGCGGAGAACCTCAGCAATGTTCGCGCGGCGCTCGAATGGGCGTTCTCGCCGCGTGGGCATGCACCAACCGCGATCTCACTCGCGCGAGTCGCATCCCGACTGTTCCTCGAGCTGTCGCTGCTCACCGAGTGCCGCCGTTGGTGCGAGCGGGCTATCGCGTCGATGGCCGACTCGCAACGCGGCGATGCCACCGAGCACGAGTTGCAAGCGGCCTATGGCCTCTCGGTGACGTTTACCTTGGGCAACAGCGACACCGCACGCATCGCCTTCGAGCGTGCGCTCGCAATCGCAACCGCCTTGCACGACGCTCGCAATCAAGTGCGAATGCTGGCGCGCCTGCACATCTTCCACGAGCGTCTGGGCGATTTTGCGGGCTCGCTGGCGAAAGCTCGACAGGCGGCCCAGATCGCCGCTGAGCTCGCTCAGCCAGAACAGCGGGCCGTTGCGAGCTCGCTGCTGGCGGTCTCGTTCCATTTGATGGGCGATCAGGCGCGGGCTCGTACCGAGTCGGAAGCGGCGCTGGCGCTCAGCGCCCCGTCGGAGCGCTGGCAGACGATCGATGCAGGATTCGATCATCGCAATCGCTCGCTCATCACCCTGGCTCGCACATTGTGGCTGCAGGGATTGCCGGATCAGGCGCGCGCTCGCGCAGCCGCCGCGGTCAGCGAAGCCGCCGGCCTCGACCATCCGGTCACTCACTGTATTGCGTTGATCTGGGCCGTGTCCGTCGATCTGTGGACCGGCGATCTCGAGCAGGCCGAACGTCACATCGACGAGTTCATCGCCGAGGCCGAGATTCATTCGCTGAGCCCGTATCTCGCCGTCGGCATGGGCATCAAAGGCGAGCTTGCCATCCGCCGCGGCCAAGCCGAGTCGGGCGTGCCGGCGCTACGCGAGTGTCTGCGGCGGTTGCATGCGGTCCGTTATGAGCTGCTGACGACTCATTTGAATCTATCGCTCGCGGAAGGTCTGATTGCAATTCAGCGTTCCGCGGAGGCGCGAGAGCTGATCGACTCGACCATCGCGCACAATGAAGCAAGCGGCGAATTGATCGCCCTGCCGGAGCTGCTGCGAGTCAAGGCGAGCCTGCTCGACGATGGCGCGGCCGAAGAGACGCTGAGGAATGCGCTGGAGCACAGCCGGCGACAACATTCCATGTCGTGGGAGTTGCGCTCGGCCATGGACCTCGCCCGCCTTCTCGCCAAACAAACTCGAGTGGGCGCCGCGCACGAGGCGCTCGCTCCGGTGTTCGCCAAGTTCACCGAAGGTTTCGACACTGCCGATCTACGCGCCGCGCGTTTGCTGCTCGATCAACTATCCGCGAATGTCACTCGCGCCGAGAAGCGATAGCCGCGGCCGGTGACGTTTTCGATGTATTGATCGCCGGCGCCGCTCTCGCCCAGCACTTTCCGGAGCGACGAGATGTGGACACGGAGCGTCCCTTCTTCCACGATCATGTCGGGCCACACGTGCGCCATCAGGTCGCGCTTTCTCACGACCTGCCCCGCCTGCTCGACCAACGCGCCGAGAACCTCGCGCGCCCGACTGCCCAAGCGCACCGGCGTATCGCCGCGAAACAGCCGTCGCTGGTCGAGCTCGAATCGAAACGGGCCAAATGCTGTCGTCGTCATAGAATGCGATCTGACGACAGCAGTGTGTCTGCAATGTGTCCGGATTGTATCGAAGGCGCACTCAGCGCAGGAACGCCGCCAGTGCGCGCAGGACTTCCGCCGCCGGATCCGCAGCGTCGGAGCTCGATGCGCAGCAGATGCCACCGAATTTCTTCGTCACCTCGGCGGTGAGCATCGCAAGCTCAGGATGTCGTTCGGGCCACGCAAGCGTGAGCACATCGGCGCCAGCGGCGCGCAACGCGGAGATCATGACGCTCAGCTCGCTTCTCACCAGAGCGGGATTGAATTCACCTCGGGCAATGTCACTGCCGCCGGCGACGACGATCGCAAGGTCGGGCTTCAGCTCCAACGCGGGCGTTAGTTGAGTGATGCGCACCTCCGCGGCGAGCAGATTTCGGCGAGCGAGATTGAAGGCCTCGAATTCAGGCTGGGCAGCGGCGAGCGCCGCGCTGATCCGATCGGTCCATGACATGTCGCTGTCGCCCAGAATCACCAGGCGTTTCCAGCGCGCGCCCGCGAGCATCGAAGCTGACATGGAGTTCTCCGAACGAATTGCCGGCCCATGGAAACACGCGCCGTGAGCATTGTTGCCACACGCTGCAACACTTAACAGGTGTTGCCCATCCCAGATCAGGCACCGCCTGCTGCAATCCGGCGCGATTCCACGTACACTGCCCGCCTCTGGATGCAAATCCAGAGCCCTATGCGCCAATAAACAACCTCTGCATTTCCTACTTGCTTCTCCTGCAGACGCGCACGCCGGTGCGCGGAGGTTGTTATGTCTCCAGTTATCGTGGCGCGCGATGTCGCGTACGAATTTTCCAATGGGCGCGAGCTGTTCAAGCACCTGAGCTTTTCTCTGAATGCCACGCGCTCGGCATTGGTCGGTCCCAACGGCGTCGGTAAAACTTGCCTCGCCCGGCTGCTTGCCGGTGAGCTCGAGCCGACCAGTGGCGCCATTCAACGCGATGGTCCTGTCTCGCTGTTCGCCCAGCGCGAGCCGCCCGAGCCGATTGCTGTGGCGGACTATCTTGCGTCCGTCGATCAATGGTCGCTCACGCGAGACCGCCTGCTGACAAACATCGATCAGCAGGCGCTGTGCACCTCACTCAGCGGCGGGCAGTGGATGCGAGTGCGGCTGGCACGCGCGCTGGACGACGGCTTCCTGATTCTCGATGAGCCCACCAATGACCTGGATCGGGAGGGTCGCGAGGCGGTGTTCCAGTTCCTGCGCTCGCATGCCGGCGGTGTGCTGCTGATCTCTCACGATCGCGAAGCGCTCGAGTCATGCGATGAGATCCTGGAACTGTCCAACCTCGGGCTGATGAAGTTCGGCGGATCGTGGTCGGAGTATGTGGTCGAGAAAGATCGCGAACGTGCGCGGCTCGGCGCGGCGCTCGATCAAGCCAAACGTGAGCGCGACGCTGCTGTCATCCATCGTATCGAGCAACAGGCCCGGCAGGAAAAACGCAATCGTCGCGGGCAGGCTGCCGCCGCCCGCGGTGGCATTCCCAGAATCCTCGCCGGCGGCCGCAAGCGCGCGGCCCAAGTCACCACTGGAAAGCGAGATGTCGCTTTGGTCGAGCGTGCCGACGCTGCCGTGACCAAGGCACACGAAGCGTTCGCGGACCTGAAGATCGATCCGGTGATGTATGCAGACCTGATGGGCCAGGAACTGCACTCACAGAAACTCATCGCCGAAGCTCGCGGCTTCAACATTCGCTTTCGCGACTGGCTCTATCCTCGCGATCTCGATTTCAGCTGGCGCGGCAATGTCAGGCTTGCTTTGCAGGGACCGAACGGATCGGGTAAGTCCACTCTGCTCAAAGCCCTGACCGGCGCGCCTTCGATCACTCGCGGTGAGTTGAACCGTGGTCAGCTCGTTACCTTATATATAGATCAACGCTGCAGCGCGCTCGACGACACCTTGAGCGTCCTCGACAACGTACGCTCGGTCGCTCCAGGCAACGAAAGCGAGATCCGCACTCATCTCGCCCGCTTTCTTTTCCCCAGGGACACCGTCTTCCAAAAAGCCCATTCTCTCAGCGGCGGCGAACGCCTCCGCGCCACCCTCGCCCGCGCCCTGCTCGCCACCACCAAACCCGAACTACTGCTACTCGACGAGCCGACCAACAACCTGGATCTGGCAAACATCGAATTCCTGGAAGCCCTGGTTCGCGAGTTCCGCGGCGCCTTGATCGTCGTCTCGCACGATCAGAGGTTTCTCGAGAACTGCGGGGTGACGGCGGCGTTTGAGTTGCCAGGGGATGGTTGATTGTCGCGCCGGGTACTCCGGAGACCGGTTCACCGTCTCAATAGTTGCGCCCTGCCCCGGCGGACCCACCATCCGCCCCACCAGTCTGCTACTCTGTGTATCCGTACAGTAACCCAAGCAGGGGACGACGATGAGCAATGCGAAAGGGTTGTCCGAGTATCTGGTGATTTCCAAAGGATATTGGGACGAAGATAAGTCCCCGGAACAGATCCAGACCGCGATCGATGCTTTTTATAAATGGCACGACGTGTTGGTGGCGCAGGGCAAGATGATTTCCGGGCAGCGATTGCAGCCGGCGAAGATGGTGGTTTCCAAGCATGGCATCACCGATGGGCCGTTCGCCGAAACCAAGGAAGTCATCGGAGGGTACTGGCATTTTTTAGCAAGTAGCCTGGAAGAAGCGGCGGCGCTGGCTGCGCAGAATCCGACCCTGGCGTGTGGGCTGAGCATGGAGATCCGGCCGATCGAGCCCACCAAATGCTCGGCGTTCGATCAGACAACCGAGACTCCGCACAGCCGTCGCAAGTAACGGTTGCGACCCATTCATAACGTGCTGACCACATGGCCGCCATCGACGGTGATGACACTGCCGGTCATGAAGCGCGAGGCGTCGCTGCACAAGAGTAACAACGCGCCATCCAGATCGGCAGGCTCGCCGAGATGGCGCTGTGGAATGCGCCGGACCAGTGCTTGTCCGGCGTCCGTTTCGAAGAACTCGGAATTCAAGTCACTCGCGATGTACCCGGGGGCGATGGCGTTGACGCGAATGGAATATCGCGCGAGTTCCAATGCCATCGTCTTGGTAAGTTGAATCAGCGCAGCTTTCGAGGCGGCATACGGCGCGACCATCCCCGCCTGTCGCAACCCAAGGATCGACGCCACATTCACAATACATCCTCCGTGCCCCGCGGAGCGCATGTAGCGGGCGACCGATTGGCTCATGAAGAACGCGCCACGCAGATTGGTATCGATGACGGTGTCCCAATCGGACTGAGTCTGATCGAGCACGGGTTTGCTGACAGTGACGCCGGAGTTGTTGATGAGAATGTCCAGACGCCCGAAGCACTGCCGTGCCTCAGCCACCGCACGTTCAACGGGCTCCGCATCGCTCGAGACGTCGAGAATCAAGGGCGCCGCCCGACCGCCCTCGGCAACGATGTCCGCCACCAATGCATCGAGCAGCGAAGCTCGCCTGGCCGCAACGACGACACTCGCACCAGCGCGCGCCAGAGTTTGAGCGAAATGCCGGCCCAGGCCGCTGGACGCGCCCGTGACGAGCGCGACCTTGCCGGCAAGATCGAAAGCGCCGTTCATGGCCACATCCCGGCCATCCATACAACCTCGCCCGGCATGAGGATCATGCGACCGAGCTCACATCAAACACCGAGTCCAAAGCTCGCCTCATCCATGCTCATCAGCGACGCGCTGCCATTCCGGATGCTCTGCGCGTGCGTGTGAATCCTCGGCAGCATCTTGTCGAAATAGAACTGCGTTGTTTGGATCTTCGCTCGATAGAACGCCGACTCCGCATCGCCAGCGTCGAGCCGCTCCTGAGCCACCAGTGCCGACAGGGCAAGCACGTAACCCACGCACACATAGCCGGCAAGCATCAGATAATCCACGGCCGCTGCCCCCACACTCGCAGAATCCGAGCGGTTCTGCTCAGCAACGACGTCCGTGATCTCTCGCCACAAGTTCACACCGCCGACGAGCCCCGCCGACAGTCCCCGCAGCGATCGCTGCCGTTCAGCTCGCGCGGCAAGCGCAAGGATCTCGTCAGTGAACCCATCGAACTCCTCGCGCAACGGACCGAGCAGCTTCCGACCGAGCAAGTCCATGCCCTGAATCCCAGTCGTGCCTTCGTAGATCCGAGTGATGCGCACGTCGCGCACGCGCTGCTCGAGGCCCCATTCTTTCATATAGCCATGGCCGCCCAGAATCTGAATGCCGAGATCCGTGGCCTCGGTCGCCCACTCGGACAAAGCGCCCTTCGCAATCGGCGTCAACAACGCAAGCCGTCGCTCCGCACGAGCACGCACGTGAGCATTGGGGCTGTCGGCAAGGTCGACCCACTTCGCGCAATAGAGCACGAAGGCGCGCCCTCCTTCGGCAATCGCCTTCTGCGTCAGCAGCATTCGACGAATGTCGGGATGAACGATCAACGCCGCCGGCCGAACATCCTCGGCAGCATCCAATGCTCGCCCGGCGAGGCGCTGCTGTGCATACGCGAGCGACGTTTGAAACGCGCCTTCGGCATGTGCTTGCGCCTGCTGTGCCGTACCCAACCGGGACTTGTTGATGAATACAAACATCGCATTCAAGCCGCGCCCGGGCTCGCCCACCAGCCAGCCCTGCGCGCCTTCGAAGGCCATGACGCACGTGGCGCTGGCCTTCAAGCCCATCTTGTCCTCGATGGACAGGCAACGAACCGAGTTGACCGCACCCAACGCACCGGACGCATCCGGCACACGCTTGGGTACTGCAAACAGCGAAATGCCTCGCGTGCCGGAAGCCGCGCCTGGCAAGCGCGCCAGCACGAGGTGCACGATGTTCTCGGAGAAGTCCTGCTCACCCGAGCTGATGAATATCTTGGTGCCCGAGATCGAGTAGCTGCCGTCTGCTCGCGGCTCGGCCCGGCAACGCACCTGGCTCAGATCCGAGCCACAGTGCGGCTCGGTGAGGCACATCGTGCCCATCCATTCGCCGCTGATCAGCCGCGGCACGAAGCGCTCGAGCAACTCGGCACCCGCGAATCCGAGCAACGTCTTGATCGCGCCGTCGTTCAACAGCGCATACATGCACCACGCATGATTCGCGGCCTGCATGAACTCGGAGACACAGAGCTTGAGCGAATAGGGCGCCGCTTCGCCGCCATACTCCGCTGGATTGCCGAGCCTAGGCCAGCCCGCCTCTACATACTCCTCATACGCATCGGCAAAGCCTTGTGGCGAACGAACTTGTCCAGCCTCGAAATGCGCACCCTCCTCGTCGCCGCCTTGATTCAGCGGCACGAGGACATCTTCCGCGAAGGTCGCAACGGCCTGGACCACTGCGTCGACTTCTTCCGCCCCAAGCTCCGACTCCAGAGCGCGATAGTGTGAAACGAAGTCGAGCACCTCGTGCACACAGAAGCGCACGTCGCGAAGTGGCGCCTTGTAGGTTTGCATCACTGCTCCGCGAAGTGACCGAGCACGGCTTTGGTCTCGAGGAATTCCTTGAGGCCCTCTCGACCCCATTCGCGGCCATTGCCGGATTGTTTGTAGCCGCCGAAGGGCGCATTCATGTCGAGCGCCGCACCGTTGATATGAATCATCCCCGCCCGCAGTTGCTTGGCCACATTCCGGGCTCGCTCGAGGCTTCCGGAGTGCACATAGCCTGCCAGCCCATAGACCGTGTCATTGGCGATGCGCACCGCCTCTTGCTCGTCCTGATAAGGAATCATCACGAGCACCGGGCCAAAGATCTCTTCGCGCGCGATGGTCATCGAGTTCGTCACATCGGCGAAGATCGTCGGCCGCACAAAATAGCCGCGAGTCAGCTCGTCCGGGCGTCCGAGTCCGCCGGTGACGAGTCTCGCACCCTCATCGACGCCTCTTTGAATCAAGCCCTGGATCTTGTCGAACTGCGCTTTGCTCGCCACGGGCCCCATGGTCGTACCCGATGCCTTCGGATCGCCGACGACGCAGCGCTCCGCGACGCTCTTCGCGATGCGCACGGCTTCATCGTAAAGCTTCGCCGGCACGAGCATGCGCGACGGCGCGTTACACGATTGACCGCTATTGATGAGCATCGGCATCACGCCGCCCTTGATCGCCGCGGTCAGGTCGGCGTCATCCAGAATGATGTTCGCCGATTTGCCGCCAAGCTCTTGTGACACGCGCTTCACGGTGTCCGCAGCCATCTTCGCCACCTGAACGCCGGCGCGCGTCGAGCCGGTGAAGGAGATCATGTCCACGTCGGGATGCCGCGCCAAGGCTTCGCCCACTGTCGGGCCGTCGCCATCCACGAGATTGAACACGCCCTTCGGCACGCATGCCTCCTCGAGGATCTCGGCGAACACATGCGCGCACAGCGGTGCGATCTCGCTCGGTTTCAAAACCACAGTGCAACCGGCCGCGAGCGCGGGCGCCACTTTGCAGGCGATCTGATTGATCGGCCAGTTCCAGGGCGTGATCAATCCGCAAACGCCGATGGGCTCGCGCCGGACCAGCGTGCCGTTCATCTGCTCTTCGAATTCAAACGTCTGCAGGGCAGTCAACGCCGCCATGAAGTGGCCGATGCCCGCGCCGGCCTGCACCTGCACCGCCAGCCCCAGCGGCGCGCCCATTTCATCGGAGATCACCTCGCCCAGGCGCGGCAAATGTTTCTGCATCACCTCGATGATTCGCTGAAGCAAGGTAATGCGCTCTTCGCGAGATGTCTGTGAAAACGACGCGAAAGCCGCTCGCGCTGCTTTCACTGCCTTATCTACATCCACGGCCGATCCGAGACTGATCGCCCCGACCGGCCGTTCCGTCGCCGGACTGACGACTTCGAGATCGCGGGGGCTGACCGGCGATACCCAGGCGCCGTCGATATAGAACTTGCGGAAGTCGTACATGAGTAGTCCCTTACTTCGGTGGCATGCGTTGTGCGCCGTCGAGACGAATGGTCTCGCCGTTGAGGAATGGATTCTCGGCGATCGAGATCACGAGCTGTGCGAACTCGGGCGGCCGGCCCAGGCGGTTTGGAAACGGAATGGACGAGGTCAACGCAGTCTGTTGTTGCTCATTGAGCTCGCCACCGAGCATCGGCGTTTCAAACACGCCCGGCGCAATGGTCACGACCCGTATGCCGACGCGCGCGAACTCACGAGCCAATGGCAGCGTCATGCCCACGACACCCGCTTTCGATGCCGAATACGCCGGCTGACCGATCTGTCCGTCGAACGCCGCGATCGATGCAGTGTTCACAATCACACCTCGCTCACCACCCTCGAGCGCAGCCGCATTCTGCAGCCGCGCAGCCGCCAGGCGAATGATGTTGAACGTGCCGACGAGATTCACATTGACGATGCGCGAGAACTCAGCAAGCGACAGCGGCCCGTCGCGCCCAACTGCCTTCCCGGGCCTGCCAATGCCGGCGCAGTTGACGATGACGCGCGCCACGCCGTTGCGCTGTTCGGCGGATTCGATCGCGCGGGCCGTGCTCGCCTCATCGGCGACGTTACAAACCTCGGCGTGACAGCCGAGCGTCTTCGCTTGCGCCGCCAGCGTCGTCTCGTTCAAGTCGAGCAACGTTACTTTCGCTCCCGCCTTCAACAAGGCGGCCGCCGTGGCGGCGCCGAGGCCGGAAGCGCCGCCCGTGACAATGGCTGCATGACCCGATAGATGCATTCGAAGACTCCGATTAACCCGTGTGAGGCGGCTGCACGATGGCCTTGATCGCAAGACCACTGGCGCACGCCGCGGCCGCTTCGTTGAGCTGCGCCAGACTGAAGTAGGACACCAGGCGATCGAACGGAAACGTTCCGTCCCGCCACCAATCGATCAGTTGCGGAATGAATCGCTGCGGGACGCTGTCACCCTCGGTGACACCGCGCAGCGTCTTGCCGAACAGAAATCCATTCATGTGAAGCTGAACTTCGGCTTGATGGCCGGCGACACCGAGCGACGCGCACACCCCGCAAGCGCGCAAACTATCGACGGCCTGCCTCAGCACCGCCGGCACGCCGGTGCACTCGACGCTGTAGTGAACGCCGCGACCTTTCGTGGCAGCACGAATCGCCGCGAGGGCATCTTCGACCTGCGTGTTGATCGTGAGCGTCGCGCCCAACTCCGCAGCGATTCCCAACCTTCCCGCGTTCTTATCGATGGCGATGATCGTTGCGCATCCGGCGATGCGCGCCGCCATGATGGCCGACAAGCCAACGCTGCCCGCGCCAAAGATCGCGATGCTCTCGCCTCGACTCGGTTTAAGCGCATTGATGACCGCGCCGGCGCCCGTCTGCATGCTACATCCAAGCGGTCCCATCAATTCCAATGGCACATCGGTCGGCACGCGGACCGCGTTCGACTCCAGCACCAAAGCATGCGTGGCGAACGCACTCTGCCCGATGAACCGCGCCGACAGCGGCTGCCCTTGCCGATCTCTCGCGAGCGCACTGCCATCCACACGCACGCCGCCGAAATTGAGACGAGCGTTGCGCGTGCAGTAAGCCATTCGATCGTCCTGGCAATACTCACAATCGCCACAGTATGCATAGGAAAGTACGACGGCATCGCCGGGCCGCAAGCGCGTGACGCCCGCGCCCACCTGCTCGACGATGCCCGAGCCTTCGTGGCCCAGAATCGCAGGTAATTTGAACGGCAAGTCCTGGTCGCGAGCACTCAAGTCGGTATGACACAGTCCGCAGCCGACGATGCGCACCAGCACCTCGTGCTCCCGAGGTGCGTCGATCTCGATCGGTTCGAGTTCGAACGCACCCGGGCGACGGACGACAGCGGCGGTGGCAGCTCGCATTCGGCTCTCGACAGCGCACGTCCGCCTAGAACGACATCCGCAGTGTCAGGCCGTACGTGAGCGGCGCGGACACATAGCCGTTCGCGTCCGCTCCTTGCAGCGGCGAATTGAAATGCTGAATCACATAGCGCTGGTCGGTGCAGTTCTGACACCACGCCGTCACCGACCACGAGTTGTCCGAGGCTTTCAGGCCCAGGCTCAGGTTCAGCTCGGTCTGCGCGTCGCGCGTCAGATCGTTGGACGTGTTGGTGAACTGATCGCCCGTGTAGGTCGCCGCCACGCGACCGGTCAGCGACAGGCTGTTGCTCAACGGCTGATCGAGACTCAGTGAGGCGTTCGCCGCGAGATCCGGCGCCTGCGCAAAATCACGGCCCGAGAGATTGAGAATCGACGCCGATTCGCCGAACTCCGCCTCCGCGAGCCACGTGGCATCGAGACCCAGCGTCAGCGTGTCGGTGAGCGAGAAGCTGTTCTCCGCTTCGAGGCCATACACAGTGGCCTCCGGCGCATTCACGATCGTGAACTGCGTGCCCAGGAACTGCGCCACCTGCAGATCCTTCATCTCATCGTAGAACGCGGCGAAGTTGCTGCGTGCCCGACCGTCGGCGTATTCGGTCTTGAGACCCAGTTCGTAACCGTCGACGTACTCCGGCTTGTAGCGCGGATCGAGCGGCACGGCGCCAACAACTTCGGCGGGATTGTTCAGTCGCGTGCCTGCGGCCGTATTGTCGATGTTCACGCCGCCTGCTTTGAAGCCGCGGCTGTAACTCACATAGCCCATCACGTCGGAGGTGAATTGATACTGCAGACCCAGCGTGCCGGTGACCGCATCGTCCTCTTGCTTCGCGCTGTACTCCGGACCCGGCTGCACGTTCAACAAGCGGAACGCAGCGTTCGGCGCCGGCGTGAAGTAGAATCGCTTGAACGCGCCCGTCTTATCTTCACGCGAATAGCGCGCGCCGACGATCAGCTTCAGCGGATCGCTGAGCCCGATGCTCCAATGTGTAAACGCCGCGTACGAGCGGCTGCTCGCCGGCAGAATGGCGTCGCTCCACAAACCTTCCGGCGCGGCGGACGTGCCCGGCGGCAACCCGGCCTGCGCACCGAACAGCGCATCGAAGAACACCTGCGCCTGATTGCCCCACAACAGCTGATGCGTGGCATCGATGTCTTCATCGGCGAAGTACGCGCCGAACACGTAGTCGGCCGAAGCCAGCGTGCCGTTGTAAGTGAGCTCCTGCGAGAAGAAGTCGGTGCGGAAGCTTTCGTTGATGGTGAGGACGTTGGCGCCGGTGAAATCGGCGTCCATGCCGTCCTGCTGAATCTTCCAGCTGCGGTACGCGGTCACCGAGTGCAGCGAGTTGCCCTCGCCCAGCTCCCAGTCGGCCTGCAATACCACGCCTTTATCTGTGACTTCCTGACGCGTGTCGTTGCTCAGCACCTGCTCGTAGTCATCGAAGTCCGCCGACGGCGGATTCAGTCCGCGCGCCCGGGTGAGAAGGTTGATGAAGGGCTGAAACGGTCCATCCACATCGTCGACCTGACCGTAACAGCAGTTGCTCTTCTCCTCGGAGTAGTCGGCGATCAGCCGCAAGGTCAGCGCATCGGTCGGCTCGACCAACAACTGCGCCTTGGCCGCGCGCGGCTTGCGTTCGTTATAGGAGTCGCCAGTGTTCGGGTTCTCGATGAAGCCATCGGCCTCCGACCACAACGCCGCGATGCGCGCCGCCGCCCGGTCCCCCATCGGAATATTCACGGCGCCACGCGCGAGCATCGTGTCGTAGTTGCCGTAAGTCAGCTCGAAGTCAGAATTGAAATCGCCCAGTGTCGGTCGGGTGCTGTTGATGAGCAAGGCGCCGGCGGACGTGTTCTTGCCGAACAGCGTGCCTTGCGGGCCACGCAGGACTTGCAGGCCGTCGATGTCGAGCCAGTTCTGCAGGGCTTGACCGGCGCGCGTGCGGTACACGCCATCGACGAACACGCCGACGGCGCCTTCGAAGGCCCGGCTGTTGCCGACCGTGCCGATGCCTCGAATACGGATGTTGGCGCTGTTCGCCGCGCTGTTGCTGCTATCGAATGAAATGCTCGGCGAGATCTGTTGCACGTCGCCGATGTTCTCGACTCGCGCGGCCTCGAGCGTTTCCGCCGTCACTGCGGTCACGGCGACCGGCACTTCTTGCAGGTTTTGCGCGCGTCGCTGAGCGGTGACGATGACCTCTTCGGTGTGCGCACTGGCGCTCTGGTTCGTGTTCGCGACGCTCGATTCCTGCGCAACCGCGGTTCCCGCCATTGCCAGCATGACCGCCAGTGATCCGCCCACCCGCTTGTACCCCAACTCGATAGTCATCGATTGTCCCCCGCCTCTTATTGATCAGGGCGAAGAGTGCGCCTGGGGCGGGTCGGCCCGACTCGTCGGAACTGACGATCTGGGTGTCAGGCGATGAGGTTCAGCTTGCGGGCCACGGCGATGGCCTGGGTGCGGTTATGTACGCCGAACTTGGCGTTGATATTGCGCAAATGGGTGCGCACCGTGGTCTCCGACACGAACAGGCGGCCGGCAATCGCCAGATTCGACAACCCCTCGGCCAGCAGCCGCAGAATTTCCAGCTCCTTGCGGGTCAATGCCTCGGTGGCCCCGGGCGTCGGGGCCGGCGCTTCGACCTTTTCGGTGCGCAGGCCAGCGAGCCGTTTCAGGTACTCGGCCAGGTTCGCGGTTTCGTCGAGCTCGTTCTGCTGGGCCAGCGACAACCGCTGCAACAGCCGCTGCATCGGCTCGCCCTCGTCGAGGAAAATCCTCACGAACCGTTCGCGTGCACCCAATCGGAGCGCGTCGCGAGCCATGCGCAGCGACGCCTTCGCGTTACCCGCCTTGTCCAGCGCGAGCGCCAGCAGGATGCGAAGCTTCAGGGCGCGGCGATGGCGCTTGGCGTTCTCGGCGCGCTCCAGTTCCTGTTTGAGTTGATTGACCGCTTCGTCTGCCGCGCCGCTGTGAATCATCAGGCGCAGCTGGCCTTCCAGCAACGTGTCCATGTCGTTGCCAAACAGCGCGCGGGACATCACTGGCGTCCAATCCACCGCCGCACGAGCCCTTTGCAATGCTTCACGCGCGCTCTTCACATCATTGCGCCACAACGCCAGTCGCGCCCGCTCCAGCTGCGCGTTCGCAACCAGGCGCGCCAGACTCATGCGATGACCGAAACATTCCATCTCGGTGACCGCCAGCAGCGCGCGATCGTGATCGCCGGCGTGATGAGCAATGCGTGCCAGGCTGCGATGGCCGCAGATGAGATGATCCGTCATCCCCAGTTCCTGCATCAGCGGCACATACACGCTCAGCAAGCGCTCCGCCTCCGCCAGCTCGTCCTGCTCGTAAAGCACTTCGGCGAGCAGGATGCCGGCCATGGCGTTGCCGTTCGTATCGATGAGGAACTTGCGCGAGCCGACGGCGGAGGAATGTTTGAAGCGCGCGGTCGCCTGCCTGAGCCGGCCGTGCAGCAGGTCGATCGCGCCTTCCACACACTGCGCGAAGATGGTCATGAACGGACCGGCCGGCGCATCCTGCTGACCTCGGCTGCGATCGAGCAGCTCGCGCGCGTTCGTGTACTTGCCCATGATCATGTGCAGATTCGCGAGCGACGTGCGCAGGATGCTGAAGGGAAATACCTGCTCCGCCGTGACCCGGTCGAGCGCGCCTTGAGCGGCGTCGTACGCCTCGTCGAAACGATCGAGCATCGTGAGCAACATCGGTCGCAAGGCGAGCGCATGCACTTCCAGATGCGGAGGCAGCGGCCCTTGCTCTTCGATGCGCTTCAGCATCTGCATGGCTTCCTGACCGCCCTTCGTGAAGGACAACGACCAGGCGTGCATCAATCGCAAATGCGGCCAGTTCGCCAGCTCCTGTGGCGGCACCAGGTCCAGCAGGCGCGCCAGCAGCCGGATGCGCCCGCCTTCCAACAACTGCTCGGCGATGCGTTCCAACATCGGCAACGCATAGTCGAAATCGGCCGACGCCAGCGCATGCTCGACGGCCGGCACCGGGCGATTCTGCGCGTCGTACCAACGAGACGCGGCACGATGCAGATCGGGGATGTCTTGCGGATACTGCCTTTCCAGCTGAGTGCGCAGGAAGCCTGCGAACAGACTGTGATAGCGGAACCACTCGCCGTCCTCGCTGATCCGTTGCACGAACAGATTCGAGCGTTGCAACGATTCGAGAATTTCTCGACTGTCGCGTTGACCGCGCACGGCGTCGCAGAGCGGCGCGTTGAAATGATGAAGCACACTGGTGCGCACGAGAAATTCACGCACGCTCTGGCTTTGCTGAGCGAGAACCTCCTCGGCGAGATAGTCCGCGACCAACGCGTTCGAGCCGGAGAAGTGCGACACCAACTCGACAGAGCGCTCACTGCGTTCGAGCGCGAGCGATGCCAGCCACAACGCAACCGGCCAGCCTTCAGTCGCGCCTTGCAGCCGTGCGATATCGGCGCCGGGCACATTCAATCCACGCTTGTCGCGCAGATAGTCGCCAGTCTCGGCGACCGAGAATCGAAGCTGCATCGGGTCGATCACCAGCAATTGACCGCGAGCGAGCAGCCGGGGAGCGCCGATGTCCAACATCGTTCGCGAGCCGATCACGACACGGCAGCCTTCGGGCAGGTTCTCGATCACCTGTCGCAACACCGCGAGCGACGCTGCGTTCTGTAACGACTCGGCATCATCGACGAAAAGCACGAACGGGGCCGGCGTGCAGGCAATGCGCTCCATCAAATCGAGCGCGATCACACCAGCGGCAACATCGTTCTCAGGCTCGGTGCCGGGCGCGATGCCGCTCAGCAACTTATCGAACGACGCGTCGAGGAAGGCGAGAAAGCGCCCGACATCGTTGTCGGCCGCATCGACGGTCAGCCAGGTGGTGGTGACGCCCTGGGCGCGCAAGCCGTCCATGACTTGCAGCATCAACGTGGTCTTGCCGAAGCCCGCCGGGGCTTGAATCAACACCACGCTCTCGCCGCCGGCACGGCACAAGCGTTCCTGCAATTCCTTGCGCAGAATCTGCGAAGCAGGCAGCGTCGGCGGCGTGGTCTTCGCCAGCAGCAAATGATTGCGCACGCCCGAGACGAAGTCAGAACGATTTTTTGGCAATCCCACGTACATCTATCGACCCGCGGCCGCCGGCTCAGCGCCCGGCGCCCAACCCCCTCATGAATCGACTATGTTTGATTCGCTCGCCGCCCAGTTCAGCGGGTTTGGCCGCGGCTGCAATCGTCAGATCCGACGAAGTGTTGAGCCGGCCGCTGCCTAGAATACGGGATCGCTCCCTCCAACGTACCGTCCCGAGGAATCGATCATGCCCGAAGCTTACATTGTTGCTGCCGTTCGCACCGCAGGCGGACGCAAGGGAGGCCGCCTGTCCGGCTGGCATCCCGCCGACCTCGCCGCCCAGGTGATCGACGCCCTCGTGGCTCGCGCCAAGGCGCCGAGCGACGCCGTCGACGACGTGATCATGGGCTGCGTCAGCCAGGTCGGCGAGCAAGGCTTCAACGTGGCGCGCAACGCCGTGTTGTCGTCGTGCTTGCCCGAAAGCGTGCCGGGCACTTCGGTGGATCGTCAGTGCGGCTCGTCGCAACAGGCGATTCATTTTGCCGCCCAGGCCGTCCAATCCGGATCGATGGACGTGGTGATCGCTGCCGGCGTCGAGAGCATGTCGCGCGTGCCGATGGGCCTGTCGGTCTCGCTGCCCCAGAAGCATGGCTTCGGGTTTTATGTCAGCCCGGGCATGCAGGCTCGCTATCCGAACGTCGAGTTCAGCCAGTTCCTGGGCGCGGAGATGATGGCGCGCAAATACGACCTGTCGAAGGATCAGCTGGATGAGTACGCGCTGAAGAGCCACCAGCTCGCGATCGCGGCGACCCAGGCCAAGGCGTTCGACAACGAGATCGTGCCGGTGCAGATCCGTCGCGCTCCGGTCACCATGCCGAGCGGTGAGATCGTGACGCCTGCCGCGACCGACGATCTGCACACCATCGACGAAGGCATTCGCTTCGACGCCAGCATCGAGGGCATTCGTGCCGTGAAGCTGCTGGCCGAGGATGGGCGCGTCACCGCCGCAACGGCGAGCCAGGTCTGCGACGGCGCCGCCGGCGTCATGATCGTCAGCGAGCGCGGCTTGAAGAAGCTGGGCGCGACGCCGATCGCTCGCATCCATCACATGAGCGTGATGGGCCATGATCCCGTCATCATGCTGGAAGCGCCCTTGCCCGCGACTCAGAACGCGATCCGGAGGGCCGGCATGAGCATCGACGACATCGATCTGTTCGAGGTCAACGAGGCGTTCGCGCCGGTGCCGCTGGCGTTCTTGAAAGTCACCGGCGCGGATCCGCAGCGCCTCAACGTGCATGGCGGCGCCATCGCGCTCGGTCATCCGCTGGGCGGCTCGGGAACAAAGCTTATGACGACGCTCGTGCATGCGCTCCATCGTCGTGGCAAGCGTTACGGACTGCAGACCATGTGCGAAGGCGGCGGCATGGCGAATGTGACGATCGTCGAAAGACTCTAAACTCTCGTGAGTTGCGCCGAGCGTTACGCGCTCGGCGCGCTCCATTCCGCCCAGCCATCCAGCGCCTCGATCCGCTCGCCGCTTGCGCGCAGCGGATTGATCTCCAAAGACACCAACTGCGGCCCCAGTGCCAGGGCCGCATCGCCAACCGCAGCGATGACGGCAGCCGCGGCGCGACGGTCGACCGCCGGGGTCCCGCGGAAGCCATCCAACAGCGCTTTGCCTCGCAGCTCATCTAACATCGCAAGCGCATCCGCTTGCGAGATCGGCAACAAGCGCAAGCTCGTATCGCGCAGTGCTTCGACCCAAACGCCGCCGAGACCCACGGTGATCACCGGTCCCCATTGCGGATCGCGCATCGTGCCGACGAACAATTCAACGCCGGCCTCCCGCATCGGCCCGACAGAGACGCCTTCGATGCGTGCATCAGGCACCGCTCGTCGCGCACTCGCGAGGATTTGCTCGTACGCCGCCGCGACGTTGGCATCGCCGGTGATATCGAGCTTCACGCCGCCCACTTCGGTCTTGTGGGGAATGTCGGGAGACACGATCTTCAGCGCGACAGGCGATCCAAGCGCACTCGCATGGTGGACCGCCTCCTGCGCGCTGTTGACCACCTTCGCCGGCACGACGGGAACGCGACGGGCCTGCAGATATTCAAGCACCTGGCGCTCGGACTCCGGACGCGAGTCGAGGCCCGGCAACGCGCACTTGTTATTCGCCGACGACCGTACCTCACGCGCGAGCTTCGACCATTCGATGGCTCTCGCTACCGCTCGGATACCGTGCTCCAAACCACAGGGAAGATAGTTGCAGCCCGTGGCTTCGATGATCTCTTCGCTCAACTCTGTGAAGGGCCGCACGGTGTGACTGATCAGCAACGTCGCACGATCGGCACGAGCCTGCGCCGCCGCCACTCCCGCGAGCAGCTGTCGCAACAGCTTGCTGTCATCAGCGGCCGCCGACGCTACATCCAACACAGCAAGGACCGCAGCGAACTCTGGCTCGGCGGCCACGGCGTCGAGGGACTTTTCGAGCAACGATGGATCGAGCAACGCGCCGCCGGTGACATCCAAAGGATTGTGGGGCGTCCCAAAGTTCGGCAGCGCGGCCGCGAGACGCGCCGACGTTGCCGACGACAAGGACGGCAGGCTCACACCTGCATCCGCCGCGCGATCCGCAGCGATCTCGCACAAACCGCCCGACAAGGAGATCAATCCCAATCCGCCTTCGGGCAACTTGCCCCAACGTGCCAGAACCTCGGCGGTGAGAATCAAATCTTCGAGCGATGTCACTCGCACCAGCCCGAAGCGACGACAGACCGCATCGAACACACGATCGTCGCCGACCAACGATCCCGTGTGTGCCTGCGCCGAGCGAACGGTGACTTCGCTGCTGCCGACCTTGAGCACCACGATGGGCTTGCCGGCTTGCGACGCCCGCAAGCAAGCGCGCGCGAAGGCAGGAGCGTCACGCACCGATTCCAGGAATAGCGCGATCGAACGAGTGGCCGGATCATCGACCAGATAATCGATGACCTGCGCGACACCGACGCCCGCTTCGTTGCCGGTGGACACCATATAAGTGAGCCCGATGCCCTGCCACTGCGCGAAATAGGACATCTGCGCGGCCAGCGCGCCGCTTTGAGAGACGATGGCGATCTTTGCGTCGCGAGCTCGTTGCGACCGCAGGCTCACTGTCCACACCGGCGCCTTGTTCGTGTAGTTCACGAACCCGAGACAGTTCGGCCCCAGCAACGAGATGCCATGCTCACGAGCGAGAGCCATCAGTCGTTCCTGCAGCTCACGACCGGCGGCGCCGGACTCGGCAAACCCGGCGCTCAGAATGATGGCATTGCGAATGCCCGCGGCACTGAGCTCTGGCAACGTATCGAGCAGCGTTTCCGAGGGCACCATGAGCAGCGCGACATCCACCGGCTCGCCGATCTCACGAATCGTGCTCACGGCCGGATGTCCCAGCACCTCGCCGCCCTTGCGATTGACCAGGAAGATCTTTCCGTCGTAACCGAGCGTGCGCAGATTCGCGAATGCGGCGCGCGTCCAGACGGAGCGCTCGGTCGCGCCCACGAATGCAATGGAGCGCGGCGAGAACAATGCAGCGAGTGGATGTGACATGCCGTCGTGGTCGGTCGTCGAGCTCAGGATTCCCAGATCACCGGCTGCGCCAGGTCGCGCCACTGCGCGGCCCGTGCGAGATAGCGGTCCTCGATCTGACTGCGACGAATCTTCATCGTCGGCGTGAGCAAGCCGCTCTCGATGGTCCACGGCTCTTTGACCACCACCAGGTACTCCACCTGTTCGTGATCTTCGAGCGATCCATTGACCTGCTCCAGCAATGTCGCGAGCTCGCGATCGAGCTGCGTGTGAGTAGCCGCGTCCGCTTGCGCCTGGCGATACTTGTCCGCCGCCACCATGAGCAACGCGAAGGGCTGCGGCTCGCCGTGACCGGTAACGCAGATCGCTTCGACGAACGGATGCGCGCCCAACCGATTCTCGATCGGCACCGGCGCGACGTACTTGCCCTTGCTCGTCTTGAACAGCTCCTTGACGCGGCCCGTGATACGAAGCCGGCCCGCTTCATCCAGTTCGCCGCGGTCGCCAGTGCGAAAGAAGCCGTCGGACGTAAAACATTGCTGTGAATCTTCGCTGGCCCGGTAGTAACCGAGCATCTGCCCGGGACTTTTCACCAGCACTTCGCCGTCCTCGCCGAGCCGACACTCGACACCCGGCAGAGGCACGCCGACATAGCCAGGACGCACATCCTCGCGAGGGCTCGCATGAGAAGTCGCGGCATTCTCGGTCATGCCATAGACCTCGATCAGATCCAGCCCCAGCTCGCGGTACCACGAGAGGATTTGCGCCGGCAGCGGCGCGGCGCCCGTGAATCCCAGCGTCGCGGCATCGAGGCCAAGACCCGCCAGGATGTTCTTTTTGACGATCGGGCCTTGCACCGGATCGGAAAACAACAGCTTCTGCTTCTCCGGCGGCACCTGCTGGTTCACGGCTTGATAAAACTTGGTCCACAACCGCGGCACCGAGAAGAACCGGGTCGGACGCGCCCGCTTCAGATCCTGCGCGAATGTTTCCAAGCCGAGATTGAAGAACGCCTGGAAGCCGAACACCAGCGACGGCACTTCCAGCGCCACGCGCTCGGCGATGTGAGCGAGCGGCAGATACGACAGCATTCGATCCTCGGTGCTCGTGCCCCACAACGATTTCGTGGTCAGGCACGGCGCGATCAAGGAATGGAAGCTGTGCATCACGCCCTTGGGGTGGCCCGTCGTTCCGGACGTATAGATGATGGTGGCCAGCGCGTTCTCATCGCGCTCGACTGCCTTGGCCAGCGGCTCGCGGGCGGCAATGAGATCGCCCCATCGCGGGCTGACGCTCGCGGGAGACAGCGGCAGGCCGATCTTCGGCAGCGTGGCCGGCAGCACGCGCTGTACGTCGTTCCAACTATCCGTCATGCCATCCACTCGCCCGATGAAGATCAGGCGAGCGTCGCAATGACGCAGCACGTAGTCCGCGGTTTGTGAGCTCGCGCTCGGATACAGCGGCACACTCACATGGCCAGACATCCAGATCGCCAGGTCCGCCATGATCCAGTGCGCGCAGTTCTTGCCATAGATCGCAATGCTGCTGCCGGCGGGCAATCCGAGCGAATGCAGATGCGCCGCCATGCGCCGGGCTTCGTCCCAAACGCGCGCCCAGCTGTATTCGACGACAGCGCCGTCCGGCAGCGGCTGCGTCATGTAGGTGCGGTCGGGCGTGGTGCGGGCCCAATGTTCCAGACGCTCCAACATCACAGCGTCCTCGCGATCAGTTCCTTCATGATCTCGTTGGTGCCGCCGTAGATGCGGCTCGCGCGGTTGTCGATAAAGGCGCGTGCGATTGGATACTCCAGCATGTAGCCGTAGCCGCCATGCAACTGCAGGCACTCATCGACGACGTGACACACGAGCTCGGAGGCCGTGAGCTTCGCGGTCGCCGCGGCCTCGGGACTCAGCTGATTCTGCAGCACCAGTTCCAGACAGCGATCGACGAACGCTTGCGTGACGGCGATCTTCGCTTTCAGCTCCGCCAGCTTGAAGCGCGTGTTCTGATATTCGGCGACCGACTTACCGAACACCTTGCGGGTGCGGGTGTAATCGATCGTCCATTTGAGCGCGGCCTCGGCGGCCGAGATCGAGAGAATGGCGATGATCAGCCGCTCCCATCCCAGCTCTTTCATCAGCTGCGGAAAGCCCTGCCCTTCCACGCCGCCGAGCAGATTGGAGCGTGGCACGCGCACATTCTCGAAGAACAGCTCGCACGTGTCCTGCGCCTTCATGCCCACCTTCTTCAAGGGCGATGCCTTGGTGAAGCCGGGCCGGCCATTCTCGACCAGGATCAGGGAAATGTCCTTGGAGCCCGAGCCCGAGTTGCCGGTCTTGGCCACCACCACGACGATGTCGGCGAGATAGCCGTTGGTGATGAAGATCTTGTTGCCGTTGATGATGTAATCGTCGCCATCGCGCTCGGCGCGAGTCTTCACCGCCTGCAAGTCCGAACCGGTGCCGGGCTCGGTCATCGCAACGGCGCCGACCGCCTCGCCGCTCGCCATCTTGGGCAGCCAGGCGTGCTTCTGTTCTTCGGTGCCGAAATTCAGGATGTAGTTCGCGACGATGTCCGAGTGCACGGCGAAGCCGGGCCCCGTCACACCGGCATAGCTCTGCTCCTCCATGAGCACGGTGCTGTACAGGCGGTCGCCGCCCATGCCGCCATATTCCTCGGGAACGGTGAGGCATAGGAATCCCAGCTCGCCTGCACGCCGCCAGATATCCCGGTCGACATGTTGCTGCTCCTCCCAGCGCGCGTGGTGCGGCACGCATTCTTCTTCCAGGAAGCGCCGGACATTCTTGCGGAACTCATCGTGATCGGCAGTAAAGATGGTGCGAGCGAGCATGATTGCCTCAGTAATACTTCCGTCGTTCACGCGCCATGGAGCGCATCGCGGGCGTGGCTTGATATTGCGGCCCGAGGGCAGCGTAACGCTCCGACAGCTCGATCACCCGTTCCAGGCCGAGCCAGTCGGCGTACTTGAGCGCTCCTCCCAGGTACGAAGGTAAACCCACGCCAAGCAGTAACGCCATATCCAGTTCGGCGGCGCTGGCCACGACCCCCTCCTCCAGGCACAAGGCCGACTCGATAATCAGCGGCAACATCATGCGCTCGACGATTTCCGCGTCGCTGAACGAGCGCGGGCCGTCGGTTTGCACGTCCTGCAATAGCACGCGGGCCACCGGGTCCGGATGCTTCACCGGCTTGCCCTTGGCGCTGACTTCGTAACGATAAAACCCGAGGCCATTTTTCTGACCGAGCCGGCCGTGCGCGACCATGAGTTGCAAGGGATCCTTCCAGGTCCGGCGCAACCGCTCGGGGAAACCGGCACAAATGATCTCCGCCACATGCACGCCGGTATCCATGCCGACCACATCGTTGAGATACGCGGGGCCCATCGGCCAGCCGAATGCCTCCATGGCGACATCGATCTGTTCATAGTCCGCGCCATCCGCGAGCAAACGTCCGAACGCCTGCATGTACGGCGTGAGGATGCGATTGACCAGAAAGCCCGGGCCGTCACGCACGACGATGGGCGTTTTCCCCATCGAAAGCGCGTAGCTCACCACTGTGCCGACTGCGGCGTCGCTGGTCTTCGCGCCGCGAATGACTTCGACCAGCGGCATCATCGGCACCGGATTGAAGAAATGCATGCCGACGAAATTTTCCGGACGCGCAAGCGGCGCGGCGAGATCGTCGATACGCAGGCTGGACGTGTTGGACGCAATCACCGCATCCGGTCGGCCGGCGTCCTCCAACTCTCGCAGCACCCTGTGCTTGATCTGCAGATTCTCGACGACGGCTTCGACGATCACATCGGCCGTGTTGAAGTCTTGATACGTCAGCTGCGGGACGATGGACGCGAGCACGCCGTCCGCCTTCTCTTGAGTAAGTCGTCCCGCTGTCACTTGTTTGCTGAGCAGCTTGCGCGCTTCGCCGATGCCCAGATCGAGCTGCCCCTGTGCGATGTCCTTCATCACCACCGGAACGCCGCGGCTCGCGCTGGTGAACGCAATGCCGCCGCCCATGATGCCCGCGCCGACCACGGCGGCACGCTGGACTTTCCGGCCGCTGCTCGCATGGCGCTTGGCCGCTTTCTTCACGAGCTGTTCGCTCAGGAAGATCTGCACGAGCGATCCGGCCGCTTGAGTCTTCGCGATCTTCGCGAATGCGGCGGCCTCGAGCGCCAGCGCACCGTCTCTGTCTAATGGCATTGCCTCCTGCAGCAGCTGCAACGCCGACATCGCGGCCGGCTGATGCTTCGGCATGCGCGCGACGAGCGTGCGTTCGGCTTCTTCGAAGACTGCATTTGTATCGACACCCTCGGTTCGAACCGGCCCCAGCTTCGCCGATCGGCGAGCACGCCAGTCGAGTTCACCGCGAGCGGCGCGGCCCAGAACTTCCAGCGCCGTTTCGCGCAGCGCTTCCGGTGCTGCGACGAAATCGACAACGCCTGCTTTCTCAGCCGCTGGCGCCTTCGATGGCTCACCACCGAGAATCCAGCGAAGCGCCACCTCGATTCCCGCGACGCGCGGCAAACGAACAGTGCCGCCGAAGCCAGGAAACAAGCCGAGCTTCACCTCCGGCAAGCCCACCTGGCCATCCACGGCCATCACGCGATAGTCCGCCGCGAGCGCAGCTTCAAGTCCGCCACCGAGCGCGAAACCGTTAATCGCAACGACAACTGGCACTGGCAGTCCTTCCAGCGCATGAAACACGCGATTGGAAGCCATGTTGCTCGACATGACTTCCTGCTGTGGCTTGCTGAACAATGCACCGAAGCCGCCGATATCGGCGCCGACGATGAATGACTGCTTCGCACTCGTGATCAATACGCCGCGCAGCCCCTCATGAGCCGCGGCCGCCGCGATTGCCTGCTGGAGTTCGCTGACGGTGCGCTTGTCGAACTTGTTGATCGCATCTTCCTTACGATCGAAACACAGCTCGACAAGGCCGTCCTGGAGCGCGCTGACGCGAATCGACTCGCCCTGAAACATTGGAATCCGCCTCTCCTCGCGCTCGCGCGCTATCAATTAAAACTAGCCGTGACGTGCCGCAGCCGCTCGCGGCATTCGTTCACCATGCGCTCGATGAGCTCGGCGCAGGTAGGAACGTCATCGATCAAGCCCACCACCTGGCCGGCCGCGATCACGCCGCCATTCGGATCGCCGGCGACCAGCGCTTCACGCCCGCGCTGGCCCGCCACCAGATGGCGGATGTCTTCGAACTGACAACCCTTCGCTTCGGCCGCGACCACTTCTTCGGAGATCGCGTTTCTGAGCACGCGCGCGGTGTTGTGCATGGTGCGAAAGATCAGGCGGGTGTCGCGCTCGCTCGCTGAGACCAGCGCCTGTTTGATGTTGTCGTGGATCGGCGCTTCACGCGTCGCGCAGAATCGAGTGCCCATGTTGACGCCGTCAGCCCCTAACGCGAGCGCAGCCGCCATGCCGCGGCCGTCACCGATTCCGCCGGATGCAATGATCGGCACGGACAACCGGCGTGCAGCGGCCGGAATGAGCACCATGCCGCCCACGTCATCGTCACCGGGATGGCCGGCGCACTCGAAACCGTCGATCGAGATCGCATCGGCGCCGTGCTTCTGCGCCGACAATGCATGTCGCAACGACACGCACTTGTGAATGACCTTGAGCCCGGCGGCCTTGGCGATGGCGATGAACTCGGGCGGCACCTTGCCGGCTGTTTCGATCGCGGCGACCTTGGCGCGCACGATGGTGTCGAGATAACAATCGTACGGCGGCGGATTGATCGACGGCAGCATGGTGAGATTCACGCCGAACGGCCGATCGGTGAGCGTCCGACACTTGCCGATCTCATCCCACAACGCTTCCGGCGTCGGCTGGGTCAGCGCCGTGATGATGCCGAAGCCGCCGCCATTGGAAACGGCGGCGGCCAGCTGCGCCGTGCCGACCCACATCATCCCGCCCTGGACGATGGGATACGCGATGCCCAGCATGTCGGTGATGCGCGTGCGCAGAGGATCCCCCGGTTCGTATCGTTTCGGTGCGATCAAGCTAGGGGCCGGGGGAGGAGCACGCCTCGTCGGTTCTGACGATTTTCGGCGCTGGGCCCGCGGGCAGGATGAGTCGCACAGTAAGGCTCGAGCATGGCAATCGTTCCACCGCACCGAATTCCCGTCATCGTCGGCGTCGCCGACGTCATCGACCGGCCAGCAGACCTGGCGCAAGCTCGCGAGCCTGCGGCGTTGATGGTCGACGCGCTGCTGGGCGCTTTCCACGATGCCGCCGGTTCGGCTGCGCCCTCGTTGCTCGCGGCGCTGGATTCGCTGGACATCGTGGCTGAGCACTCCTGGCCGTATGCCGCGCCCTGTGACGTCCTCACCGCCCGACTCGGTCATACGCCGAAGCGTTGTGTGTACGGTGTCGCCGGCGGCGAATCGCCGGTTCGATTCATTCACGAGGCAGCACTGCGCATCGCGTCCGGCGACAGTACCGTCGCGGCCGTCGTCGGCGCCGAGTCGCAACAC
This sequence comes from Steroidobacter agaridevorans, assembly GCF_009932555.1. GTDB lineage: Bacteria > Pseudomonadota > Gammaproteobacteria > Steroidobacterales > Steroidobacteraceae > Steroidobacter > Steroidobacter agaridevorans. The sequence continues at coordinate 431,070 of NZ_BLJO01000008.1, read as the reverse complement.
TCCGTCGCCGCCGCAAGCAAACAATCGGTTCAGTTGCCCTGGTCGCCCCGTGGCTCGAACGCGGGACTACTGCGAGGCAAGGACTTGTGTCATCCCATTGCGATCAGTCATGGCATGACGCAGCCGGTCCATGTCTATCCCTTCTACGAAAACGCGGCGACGGCGGCGTGGGGACAGACGCCGGTTGAAGCGATGCGCGAGTCGGCGGAGCTGTGGTCGAATTTTTCGCTAGTCGCCGCTGAGACGCCGAGTGCGTGGTTGAAGCAGTCGTACTCCGCCGATCAGCTCGCGACACCGTCGCAAGACAATCGTCCGGTCGCCTGGCCTTACACCAAGCACATGGTCGCGAATCCGTTCGTGAACCAAGGCGCTGCGGTGGTGCTGACTTCGCTCGCCAAAGCTCGCGAGCTCGGCATTGCCGAAGAACGTTGCGTGTTCATTCAGGCCGGCGCGCGCGCGATCGAGCCAAGAGATTATTTGCTTCGCGACCAGTATCAGCGCTCGTACGCGCAAGAAGCCGTGCTGGAAGCAATGCGCGACGCCGCGACCCGGCTTCGCTCGGAGACCGCGAGATCATTCGCCAGGGAGATCCCAAGCCGGCTCGATACAGAGGGCTCTCTCGCCCGGCAGACTCTGGGCCAGATTGATATCGCGGGCTCGGGCTCTCGAAACGGGGCGCTCTTATTCGATGCCGTCGAGTTGTACAGTTGCTTCCCCATCGTGCCCAAGATGGCTCGACGCGCGCTCGCGCTGCCGACCAAGGCGCGCCTGACTGCAATTGGCGGGCTGAGCTTCTTCGGCGCGCCGCTCAACAACTACATGACGCATGCGGCCGAGGGCCTGGTGCGCCAGCTGCGAAATCAGCATGACGGCCTCGCTCTGCTTTACGGTCAGGGCGAATTCGTGACCAAACATCACGCGCTGCTGCTGAGTTCCTCGCCGCCAGAGCACGACCTCGCAGCGATCGACGACGACGTGCAGGCACGCGCCGATCGGCAGCGGCGGCCGGTGCCGGAACTGATCGATGACTTCACTGGACCTGCGGCACTGGAAACATTCACCGTCGTTTACGGGCGCGGCAGCGACCCGGACTTTGGCACGGTGATCGCTCGCACCAACGACGGTCATCGCCTGATGGCGCGCGTCGCTGCAAGCGATAGCTCGTCGCTGCAAGCGTTGACCAGCCTATCGACGACTCCCATCGGCCGCGTGGGCCAAGTGACGCGCGGCGCGGACCACCTTCTCTACTGGACTGTGACATGAGTGAACCGGTACTCGTCGAGCATCGCGGCGATGTCGCCATCGTGACATTGAACGTGCCGGAGAAGCGCAATGCCCTGGGCGCCGCGCTCTACCGTGCGCTCTCGCAAACATTGACGTCGCTGCAAGACGACTCATCGGTGCGTGCGCTGGTCTTGTACGGCGGCAAGCACTTCTGTTCGGGCGGGGATATCTCCTCCCTGGACTCGGCGCCGCTGGCCATGCGCTCGGCAATGCACGTCGGCCATCGCGCCGTGCGCGCGTTGATTGGCGGCCGATTGCCCGTCGTCGCGGCCGTCTCTGGCAGCGCATTCGGCGCCGGCTTCTCGCTCGCGATGGCATGTGACTTCGTCATCGGCGATCCATCGACGACGCTGTGCGCGGCATTCGGCAAGGTGGCCCTCACGTCCGATTACGGATTGATGTGGACGCTACCCCAGCGCATCGGCATCGGTCGCACGCGAGAGCTGCTGATGTTGTGCCGGCAAGTCGGCGCCGAAGAAGCGCTGTCGATGCAGTTGATCGATCGCTTGGTGAAGCCGGGCGAGACACTCGACGCAGCATTGCAGCTGGCCAACGAACTGGCCGCCGCGTCGCCCGGCGCGATTGCGACGACCAAGGCGATGTTGTCTCGATCGCCCTTGTCACTGGACACGATGCTTGCCTGGGAAGCGGATACGCAATCCCTGCTCGCTCGAACACAAGACCTGCAGGAAGGCGTCCGCGCCTTCGCCGAGCGGCGGCCGCCGGCATTTCGTGGAGAGTAACGCGATGTTGAACGCGGCAGCCGATACCATGCGCGCCGAAATCGAAACCGTGCCGCAGTACTGGCCGCGTCTCGCCGAGTATCTGGCGGGACTGGGCATGCAGCTGGATCTCGATACCCCGCCTCAGCAGTTCGCCGGGGGCTTCGCAAACCTGAACTATCTGATCAGGCTCGACGGTCAACCGGCCGTGCTACGTCGACCGCCGAAAGGGCCGCTGCCGGCCGGTGCATACGACATGGCGCGTGAGTTTCAAATTCTCTCGCGGCTGTGGCAGAAGTTTCCGCTCGCGCCGCGCGGCTTGCATCTGTGCGAAGAGGCACGCGTCATCGGTGCGCCGTTTCAGATCGTCGAGTATCGAACCGGCATCTCGTTACGAGACTCGCTGCCCGCGCCACTCGCGGGTGATGCGAGAGTGGGCGCCTCGCTCGGCACCACGCTCGTGGATATCCTCATCGATCTGCATCGGGTGGATCCTGCGAGCGTTGGCCTGGAAACGTTAGGCAAGCCCTCCGGCTTTCTGCAGCGTGCGACCGAAGGCTGGATCAAACGCGCAAGCGTGGCGGTCGATGGCTGGGGCACGCCGACGACATTGCAATTGATCATCGAGCTCGCGCACTGGCTGCGAGAGAACTGTGTCCCCGATGCCAGCCCGACGCTGCTCCACAACGACTTCAAGCTCGACAACGTGCTGCTCGACCCGACGAGCCTGGCGCCGCTCGCTGTCCTCGATTGGGATCAAGGCACTCGCGGCGACGGATTGTTCGATCTCGCGGTGCTGCTGAGTTACTGGACCGAGCCTGGCGATCCGGCGGCCATGCACCAGATGGCGCAGATGCCGACGGCCAGCGCCGGCTTTCCGACCCGACAGCAGGTCGCGGAGCGGTATGCAGCGGCGCTCGGGCGAGATCTCTCGACGTTCCGCTTCCATCGCGTGCTCGCTCAGATGCGCACTGCTGTGATTTTCCAACAACTTCATGTCCGGTGGCGGAGAGGGGAGACTCGCGATTCGCGGTATGAGCGGTTCGGTGAGATCGGCGAAGGGCTGTTGCAGTTCGCTCGTTCCATCGCGCGTGGTGATGTGTTTTAAGAGCGCGCCTTTTTGTTGGCGCTGCGCGGGCCATACGGCTTTTTGAAGAGCCCACCCGCCCACCCGTATTTCTTTCTGTTGGCGCTTCGCGCGCGGGCCGTCCGCCCCTTCTTGCTGCGCGAAGCGCTTTAAGAACCCACCGCCCGAATTATCTTTCTGTTGGCGCCGCGAGCGGGCCGTCTGGCCCATTCCTGCTGCGCGAAACCGCTTTAAGAACCCACCCACCCGCCCGTATCTCATTCTTCTTCGGGCGCTGCGCGCGGGCCGTCCGGCCCACGCCAAGCAGGCGCGAGGGAACTGGCACGCAGCGCCAAGCCGGCGCGAAGCGCCATAAAAATATAGATAGGGCGGGCGGGTGGGACATAGAGCCGCGTAAGCGACCGGCGCGCAGCGCCAAGAAAAAAAGTCAGGGCGGGTGGGTGGGTCTTCATCTTCAAAAGAAAACACCGCGTAAGCGCCCCCGAAGGGATCACTTACGCAGCGTAGAATCAACCCTACAGCGTCTTCATATACTCAATCAAAGCCCAACGCTCCGAATCAGTCAGCGACTGCGTAAAGTCGTGCCCGCCATTGCCGTTGCCGTACAGATAGCTGTTGTAGACCATGCGCGACTTGATCTGCTGATCCGTGACCGGCGGTGGAACCTGATACGCCAGGTTCAGATACTGAGCCGCGACGTTGTCCCACATCGAATACAGGATATCGATGGTCGCCATGCCGGCCGTGCAAGGCAGGAACGGCGAGGTGAAGATGTTGTTGCTGCAATTCACCGCCGTGTACTTCCAACCCAGCTTCTGCCAATCGTACGACGCGAAGCTGTAGTCGTATCCCGCGTTCTTGCCGAACACGCCAGGCGCGGTGTACGGCCGCTTCCACACCTTCGGACGATCCGCCGGTTTCAGCACGCCCCACAGATTGGGCACGCTGCCGTTATGGAAGTACGGAGCCGTGGCCCAGGCGCCATACAGCGGCGGCGCGATGTAGCCGATCGGCTCTTCCCAGATATTGGGTCCGAGCGGCGAATAGATCGGCCCACCGTTGTTATAAATCGCGCGCGGCACGCGACGCAGCTCGCTCTCGATGATGCTATCCGATGGGTAGCCAGTGAAGTCCGGGCTGAGACTGTTGTAAGCCCACCAGCTGCTGTTCCAGGCGCGGCGGCTGCGCTCGTCCGCCATCAGCTTCATGCGCTGCGGATCGGTGCGGATCGTTTCGATCGGGGTCACCACGCCGGCCACGCCCTTCAAACGGGGATCGGGCAGATAGTTGGGGTCTGCTGCATGCCGCGGCGAATAGACGCCATGACAGCTCGCGCAGGATCCGTTGCCGGGTGGCTTGGGAATGGCCCCATTCACGGTACCCGACCACAGATCGCGCTCGTGATAGATCACCGCGCCCTGCTCCGCCAGTGCCGTGTTGATTGTTTTTGGATAGGTCGCCGGCGACAGCGAGATCAGGAAGTTGTTGATGTCCTCGAACTCATCCTCGAGGTTGCGGCGCATGGTGGCGTCGCGGAACAGATTCGCGACACCGAACGCCATCTCCGAGTGCACGTTGTCCGAGGACAGCGAGCCATCCCAGAACTGGCGCGTCTTGAACGCTCGCGCCCACCAGGCCGGCGCCTTGGTCATGCCTCCGTGCGGACTGTCGGCGACATACTCGAGCGGGCTCGGCGCGAACGTCAGGGTTTCCATGTCGAACAGTGCGGGCAGCAGCGAGATCAGACCGATTGCATCCGAGCTGCCGCGGCCGTTACTCCAGGGAATCGGTAACAAATTACCCAGCGACGTGATCGGCGTGGTCCGGAACAGATCCGAGGCCAGCAATCCGGCATCGTTGGCGCTATTGGGCAGACCCCACTTGAACGACGCTTCGCTTACGGTGCCGAGGCGAGAGTCGTGACATGCCGAGCAGGACGCGCCGATCAGGCCCGTCCACTTGCCGCTGTCGTCCTTGCCTTGAATCAAGCCCAACGGCAGTTGTCCGCTGCCGCCATTGGTCTGGTTGGGATCCTCGCCCGGCAGCGGGTAGGGATTGCGGAACGGCGCAGGATACAAGCCATAGCGCTTCGCCACCTGCTCTTCGAAATCCGACGGACGGATCAGATAACCCCATTGCTGGTAGATGAAGTGATAGCTGGTCGCCAGCGCCATCGGCAGGAAGAACTGGCGCTCTTCGAGATTGATCCGGCCGCGAGTGGCGCTCGCACGAAACTCTCCGCACGTCTTCGGCCGCGGCGGCAGACGATTCACGAAGGGTGGCGGTGGATTGTGTAGATCGACGAAAGGCGCGTTGAAGTGAATCGCCGCGTTCGGATTGGTATTCACGCCCGATGTCACCAGCGAGCGTGGATCCACCGTCAGCGGCGTATTGTCCGGCTTGCCATTGCACCCCGCCATCAGCGGCGAGCGAATCGATGCCTGATCGAGCAACGGCAAGCTCTGCCCGTTGGCTCCCTGACCCATCAACAATATGGGCGCAGCCGCAAGCACGGCCCACGCCCTCCCTAGTCTTAGGCGTCTCATGATTCCCCCTGTACGGCCCAGCGAATGAGTTCTGTACAGGGTGAATCTAACGACGCGGTCCGGGAGCGGCTTCGTCGGAAGGGACGATTTCGAGGACGATTTTTCGGCGCGCGTCCTCAGCCGAGCGCCAGCGCCTTCAATTGCGGGAATGCTTTGCAACCCATCGCGAAGTAGGTCACGTCGCGTTCCGTGCCAATGGACAGGTAGCCCAGACGATCGGCGGCGGCGAGTGTCGAGGTGCTGCCGGCGAACGGGTCATAAACGATGCCGATGCCCAGAGGCAATGCCGCACGCACGAGCTGACGCAGGAAACGTTGCGGCTTGAGCGACGGATGAGGTGCGATCTCACGCTCGGCGCCGCGCGTCGGCGAACAAGTGATGACGTCCTTGAACGGCTCTTCGCCCGAGATCCGGCGCAGACCGCCGGTGCCCCACTTGCGCAAATTGTCCGCCGCGGTCCCTTCGAACGGTTTTCTGAACACGCCCCACGGCTCCCAGCACGAGCGGGCCATCATCGAGACGTCGGAGAATTCTTTTTCCGCGCCCTTGGGACGATCGCCACCGCGTAAAGTCTGCACGAGCCGGATCACTTCACCGCGCTTTTCGAAACCCGCGCGTTGAAAGGCATGAAACGTCATCGTGGAAAGCAAAGGATTGGACGCGAGGAACACATGCCCGCCGGGGACGAGCGCCCGGTTCAATCCGTAAGCGAGCGCCCCGAAGAAGTTATAGAGCGCGCTGATTTCTTCCTGCGAGAGCACCGTGAACCGCGGCAACGGGTTGCGTTTGGCGCCATCGAAGGACGGAGGAATGCGCCACACGCCGCCGCGACCTGCCCGCAGCTTGCGATGATTCTTTTCCTCGAACTCGACCATGCCGTAGGGCGGATCGGTCACCACCGCGTGGATGGAATGCTCCGGCAGCTCGGCGAGCCATTGGAGGGCGTCCGCCAGGACACCGGTCGCCCGCTCGGAAAGGTGCTGGCGGCGCTGCTCGCCATGCTCGCGCACTCGTTGCCAGAGCTCGTCTTGACGATCGACCAACGCTGCGCGCCAGGACTTGGCGCGGCCGGCATCGGAGGCGATTGTTTTCATGGACGGCGATTGTATCCGAACGTATCTGCACCCGCCGCGGAAACGAAGCAACACACAGCCGCAAGCGCAACCACACATCCCGGATACACGCCGCCGCTGCAATGAGCGCCCGCCGATATTCACAGAGGAGCTCACATGATTCGTCGTCCGTTACTTCGTTTCCTGGCCGCGGCCGCATTCATCGCCCACGTGCCGTTCGCTTCGGCGGGCGCCGCCGACACCACCGTCGTGCTGGTGCACGGCGCGTTTGCCGACGGCTCGAGCTGGAACAAGATCATCCCCAAGCTGCAGGCTCGCGGCCTCAAAGTGATTTCGGTGCAGAATCCGCTGACCTCGCTCGCGGACGACGTCGCTGCCGCGCGCCGCGCCATCGACAACGCATCGGGCAACGTGGTGCTGGTCGGTCATTCCTGGGGTGGCACCGTGATCACCGAGGCGGGCAACCACGACAAGGTGAAAGCGCTGGTGTATGTCGCCGCGTTCGCGCCGTCCAGGGGCGAGTCGACCGCCGATCAAGGCAAGAATTACGAAACGCCGCCGGGCATCGCCAAGCTCGTGGCCGACCCGGCCGGATTCCTGTCGCTGCCGGCCGAAGCCGTCGCCACCGACTTCGCGCAGGACGTGACGCGAGAAGAAGCCAACCTGATCGCGATCACTCAAGGCCCGATTCGGGGCGCGAGCTTCGATGAGAAGGTCTCGGCGGCCGCCTGGGAAACCAAGCCGAGCTGGTACATCGTGGCCAGCAAGGATCACATGATCCAGCCGGCATACGAGTCCAAGACCGCGCAGAAGATTCATGCGAAGGTGACGACGGTGCCGAGCAGCCACGTGCCGATGGTTTCCCATCCCAAGGAAGTCGCGGATGTGATCATCGCCGCCGCGACCAGCCGCTGACCGCCGACATGAGCAACCAGTACTCACACACCCGCCGCGGCTTTCTCGCAACGACCGCAGCCGCGGCCCTCACATCGAAGATCGCATTTATGACAACCGCGCACGCCGCCAATCCGCCCCTGGTTGCCAACCAGATCAAGGCGGGTGTGCTGAGCATTGGTTACTACGAGACCGGGCCGAGCAACGGCCCGGTCGTCCTGTTACTGCACGGCTTCCCCTACTCCATCGACAGCTACGTCGATGTCGCCCCGATGCTCGCGGCGCGCGGTGCTCGAGTGATCGTTCCGTACCTGCGCGGGCATGGCTCGACGCGCTTTCTCGACAGCGCAACACCTCGCGCAGGCCAGCAAGCGGCCATCGGTGTCGATGTGGTGGACTTCATGGATGCATTGAAGATCGAGCGCGCCGTGCTCGCCGGTTATGACTGGGGTGGACGCGCCGCCTGCGTCGTCGCCGCACTCTGGCCAGAGCGTTGCAGTGGGCTCGTGTCCGTGAACAGTTATCTCATTCAAGACATCGCCAACGCCGGCAAGCCGCTGTCACCGGCTGTCGAATCCGGGCTGTGGTATCAGTATTACTTCCAAACCGAGCGCGGCCGCGCCGGACTGATCGCGAATCGACGCGAGATCGCGAAAACCCTGTGGACCCGCAACTCGCCGAACTGGCATTTCGATGCAGCCACCTTGGCCCGACATGCCGCGGCTTTCGACAATTCGGACTACGTCGATGTCGTGATTCATTCGTACCGGCATCGTCTCGGTCTGGCGCCGGGCTACGCGCAGTACGAAGCGGTCGAGAAGCGATTGGCGGCGCTGCCGGCCATCGCTGTGCCGACGATCACGCTCGATGGCGCAGCGGACGGCGTGGTGCCAGCTACCGACGGCACGGCGTCGGCAAAGAAATTTACCGGGCCGCGATCACATCGTATCGTCGCAGGCGCAGGTCACAACCTGCCGGAAGAGGCGCCGAACGAGTTCGCTGCCGCTGTCTGGGAGCTGGCCGGCCAACGTTGATCGCCTCACCAGCATGCGTCGTTCTTCGGCTCGCGATCGCCGGTCTGATCCAGGCTCAGCTCGCCGCAATGGTTGGGATCGGTGGCGTCTTGTGAGTCGGTGGGAACGGCGGTGACGGTGTACGAGCGCCCATCGATCTCAGGCTCGGGAAACGTATAGAAGCGATCCAGATCGCTCTCGGTTTTGCAGCCGAGATCGGGCTCGGCGCCCTCGTAGCTGAGATTCGTCGTGTAGTAGCGCTCCATGAAGTGCGCATGTTGCGACAGGCAAGCGGCAGCGGCCTTGCGGTGGGTCTTCGCAATGTGAGATCGATACGACGGATACGCGATCGCGGCGAGGATGGCGACGATCGCCATGACGACCATCAGCTCGATCAACGTCATGCCGGCCGCACGCCGGCGCATCGGTTCATAGCTCATATTCATCGCCTGCAAGCTCAATTCACGATCTCGCGCCAGCTCATCCGGCCGGCGGCCGTGGCGGGCACCTGAAAGCCGAGCTGATCCTGGACGCCGCCGGTGGTTTGGAAGTGGATATCGCTGCCGACCACGGTCGTCTGGCCCGCGATGGCGTCGCCGACGGCGACACCGGAGACTACGACGCCATCCTGCGAAGTGCCCGAGCCAGACTCCATCGACATGTGGTCCAGGCTCGTGTACTTGCCGTCGCGGCTCACGTCGAAGAACGTATCGGGCATACGCGCGCCGGTGAACGGATCGATCGCCATGATGAAGCCGGTGCCGGTCGGCTTGCAGATGTCGGCCGCTTCGGGAATGCGCGTGGTTGCGAGCAACGCCGTGCCGACGAACTGATTTGGCACGATGACTCGCTCGCCCCTTGGCGCGCGCCCCGGCGAGATCAGATCCATGTACCAGCCGCGCCGGCCCTTCAGATCGCCGGCCGATCCTTCTTCGACGGCTCTTAGGGTCAAGGTGTCCCGCTGCGACTCGGCGATGATGTCTCTTTGCACCAGGTCGCCGCGCGTCGCGGTGCTGACGCTGCTGTCTTTGATGCCGTACCACGACTGCACCTGCCGATCGTTCAGGTCGGCGGCGTTCAAGTAACGGCCGGTGCCGAAGAATACCCAGACGGTGCCGGTCGATGGATCCCGTCCAGCGATCGGCGCGGCGGTGATCGGCTGAGCATTGCCGCTCGGATCGCGCGCCTGGAACATCTTGGTCGCGCTCGGCGTGCCGTTGAGGCTGCTGAACTTCCAGAGATTGCCCTTCAGATCGCCCGCGTACGCGACGTCGGAAATGCGATCGCCATCCGAATCGCGAGCCATCACCGCGCTCAGTGCATTGCTGCCGCTTGCGCCGGTGTCGGCTGTCGTCACCGCGCCAGTGATCACATTGATCATGATGAGCTGCGCCGAGCCCGCCGAGGTCGCGTGGCCGTTGCCCATCAGCACGCGCCAATCGCCGTCGGCGACTTGAGCAATGACGGGGCGGCCGATATTTTTGCCCAACGCCGGAATGTCGGCGCCGTTCTTTTCCCAAAGGAACGTCACGTCGGCCGGATCGGTGACATCCAGCGCGAACACCCCGGGTCCGCCGCGTCCCATCGTGCCGACCAGAATGGTCTTCCAGCGCTTGTCGCGGGTGTCGTAGACATCGGTCACGACCATTTCGCCGTCGACAAAATAACGATGTTCGTAGGTGGGCTCGCTGTATGTGCGCAATCCGTTGAGGATGGCGCCGTTGGGCACGAACGCGTACGTCTCCTCGCCTCGCTCCGCCTCATCGTCGCTCGCGTCGAACCCGTGCAACATGCCGTCGTTCGCGCCCACATAGACGACGGGCGTGCGCTTGGACATGCTGTTCGCAAATTTCACATAGGACGACGCGCCCGTGAACGAAGCGCGCTCATACAATGACGCATTCGGTGCGGCCACGTAGACCGGGCTGGAATTGACGATGTCACCAAGCACGCCGGTGCGCGTTCGCAAGGTGCCGTTGGTCTGCGACTCCTCCTTGCTGCGATCGCCTGCCAGGTAGTTCACCACGTCCTCCGAGCCCAGCGCGGTCTTCTGCGTGGATCCCAGGTTGTCCCAGGTGAATTCGGCGTACTGCGCGCCGGCGTTCTTGCCTTGGGGGTTGTAGAAATAGATCCGCCGGGTCGACCAATCGCGCGCCGTGAGGTTCACACCGGCACGCCACTGCGGGCTGCTCGACACCAGACCCTTCTCATCCAGCGAGTACGCACGCAGGTCACCGCGCCACGTTCCGTTGTAGAACACCGCTTGGAAGATCTTCGTATCGGTTCGCAGCTGGCTCGAGGTGGAGGACAGCGCGGTTCCCGCGCCTTGCGTTTCGGCGGCGATCTTCGCGAATGCGCGCGTCAAGCTTTCGACCATCTTGTCCGCTTCGCTCGCGACATAAAAATTCTCGGGCCGCAGATCTCCGGTCGAGAGCGTTTCGCCGCTGCTCCACAACGATGCGTCGAGCGCCTTGGTCTGCTTGTACGGTTCGTAGTCGTCCGGCACGTTGAAGCCGCCATACTTGGCCGCGAGCCAGTACTGATTGCGTGCGCGTGGCTCGAGCACCTGGGCCTCACGCACGTCCACCCAATAAGTCGAGACCGTCTGCTTGCCCTCGAGATCCGAGCGCAAATCCTTGGTGTGCGAGTCGTAAGCGAGGCCGGCGATGAACGCGGAGTTTTCGCGACCGGTGAAGGGCGTCGCGATCGTGATGCCTTCGAGCTGCGCGACCTTCTGCGTCGCCGTCACGACGTTCACCGTCTTGTCGGATGAAACTGCGCCCGGCCGGGCCGGCTCGTCGGTTGTCGAACCGCTGCCCGGCAGATCCTTGTCGCGATGAGTGTTCACATCGCCGATGCCGAGCAGCGCGTTGTTCTGACAGCTGTACTGCATCGGATCGTCCCAGTCGGTGATCACGGGGAAGCCGTCCGCATAGTTGTAGCGCTGCGAGGAGGTGCCGCTCAGCCCACTGTACTCGGGCACGTTGCCCTGGCGTTTCAGATAACGAATGGCCGCGTAGTAGAGCTCGCTCACCGGGTCGTAGCTCTTGTGATTCTGCGTGGTCATCTGGCCGAATCGGTTGATGTAATTGATCACCCCGCTGAACTTGATGGTCTGACCGACGACGCCGGCCGTCGCTGACGCATCCGCTGCATCCGGGTTCGGCACCAGGATGCCGGTGGCAGGATCCCATTCGCGGTTGCCGTTCGCGACCAGCAGATTGCTGGAGGGGTCGAGCTTGTATTCGCCGACGAATTTCTGGCGGGCGCGCAGCACGCCGCCATCTCGCAGAATGTTGCTGTCGTTGAGATAGCCGAACACGCTATAGCGGATGCGGCTGGAATATTTCTGGATCAGGCCTTCCGGCTTCCAGCCTGAAGAGTACTGCACGCAGTTGCTCTCGACGCCGATGCTCGAGTCGCACACCTTCACGCGGACGCTGACCTCATAGACTTTCGAGCCGTCGAGCGATGTGTGCGTCGAGGGATCGTAGGCAATGACGGGATCCGAGTTGAGATTGCCCGAGCGCGTGAAGCGCATGCGATTACCGAGGGTCCAGATGCGATAGGTGAAATCGCTCCAGCTGGCCGGCGTCGCGCCGCTCACCAGGCTGGAACTGCTGCCGCTCGCCGGGATGCGGCGATTCGGGAACAGACTGTTGGCGCCGTTGCCGTCGTAGCGCGCCTTTTCCAACCAGGTGACGTTGGCCTCGTCCTTCACTCGATGACCGCCGGTCAGCGCCTTGCGAAACGGATCGATGGTCTGGGTCGTCGCCCAGTTCAGATAGTTGCCGCTCCACTGCTGCAAGCTGCTGCTACAGGTGCGTGTCTCGCTCTTGCCGACCGGATAGAAATATCGATCCGTCTCAGTCGCGCTGTACGAATACTTGTAACACTTGGCCGGATCGAAATAGCCGGTGTACGCACGCGCCACGTCGTAGTTGCCGAGATTCGCCATGCTGTCGAGCGTCGGATACTCGACCGACGGCACCAGCAGCAGATTGCCGGGGACATTGCCCGCGACAGTGAGCGGGGACTGCGCCACGGTATTGCTCGCCGTTTGACCGCTCGCCGCGCCGGCGAGAACAGTCAGCAACGCACCCGCTAAAGCGTAACGAAGCTTCGCAAGAACATAGCGCCACGCCCGCGGCGTTTCTTTGCTCATCGACATGACGTCCTCGACTTGCGCCACATCAATACGCACGCTTGACGGTGGATTGCAGCACGACGATGGATCGGTCGGCGGCGTCTGCGGGAGCGCTGCTGCGCGCGGTGATTCGATAGTAGGCGACACCTTTATAGGTAGTCGCGCCGTACGCGGCCGAGTCGGCATTCGCTTCCAGATCGAAGCTGCTCTGGGCGGGACCTGTGCCCATGAACTGGACGAAATATTCCGGCGTGCCTGGCGTCTTGGCGCTGTTCACATCGTGATCCTGATCGACCGCGACCCAGTTCGCGCTGGTGCCGGTGAACGTGTTATCGGGAATCACCGGGCAAGTCACACCGGTCACGGCCCGACAATCGACACCGCGCAGAGCGTCGATGCGACCATTGGCCACGATCGCGACTTCGGCCGCGCGCAACGCCGATTCGGCGCGCTGAAAGGCGAGCGAGCGGTCGTACATATTGGCGCTCATGTGTTCCTGCAGACTGGTGCCGCGCACGGCCGCCAGACCGATGAGCGTCGCCACCACGAGCAGCACCAGCGAGACGATCAGCGCCACGCCTCGTTGATCACGGCGCGCAGTCCTCATGGCACGCGATTCCTCAAAGTGATGATATTGGTGAAGCTGCGCTCGAGCCGCCCGGAGTTCTCGCTGGCATTGGTCGACAGGCGCGCATCGACGCTGTTTAGAGTGAGCGTGATCATCACGGCGTTGACGTTGGACCAGACCGTGTCGGGCGCGGCCGGGCCGAATTCCGTCTCGCCCGCCTCGCGATAAGAGATCTGCATGTCGGCGACGCCGGCAACGATTTCTTCGGCTGCGCCGCTCAGCGAACGTCGAAACAACGATCGGCCGCCTTCGGCGGGACGCTGGTTGTCGCCGATGTACCAGTCCACGGCCTTCAGGCGCGACAGCTGCGAATTGGGTCCGTAGGTGTAGTCGTTGCCAACGGCGCCCGGTGTGTCGCAGTCGACCGGATAACCCAGACCCTTGGAGCAATTGTAAGGATCCGTCGATTCTTTCGGGTTGTGAACGACCGTGCTGTTGGCGCTGTTGTAATTGGTGATCTTGAAAATCGCCGCGTGGTCGAAGTCACAAACCATCACGATGTCGTTCTTGGCGATCGCGGTGCTCGGCACATTGATTTTGAAATTTGCCGAAGTCGCCACGTGCTGGACGACGGTCAGGCCAGTGCCTTCAATGCCCTGCAACTGGATGGAATCCGTGCCCTCGATGCGATTGGCGGGCGGCGCGCCGGCGCCGAACTCGACGGCACTGTCGTCCTCCGTGCCCTCGAAGCCCCGAATTCCGAACCAGTCCTGCCACCACAGCGCGCCCGAGTCCGATCGCAGCACGTTTGCAACCCGGCCATTGCTATCGCACCCGGTCACGCCCGCTTGCCGCACGTCGCGCGCGAGCAATTCAAACGCGGTGCGTGCGCTCTCCTGAATCTGCGACAACCCTTCGTTCGCGCGGTAACTCTGCCGATTGGCGAGAATGACGCCGGTTGCGCCGCCGATGATCACCAGCCCGAGCACCATCGAGATCATCAGCTCGACGAGCGTGAAGCCGCGCTCGCTCACAACTGCACCTCGGTCGTCACTTCCTGTTGCTGAGCCGTCTCGCGGTCCGTCGGGCCGCCGACCGAACGCTCATCGGCCCAGCGGACCGTGATCGTGCACACGCCGGAGTTCGTGCCGGTGCTGGTGCACGCGACGACGCCGCTCGCGCCCGGACCCAAGGTGTTGAGCAGATTCGCGCGCCACGTTTCCAGGGAACGTTCGGCGAAGGTCTCGCCCGTGAGGCCCGCCGCGTTTTCGGTGTCGAAGTCGAAGTCTCCGGCGAGCGCCGCGGCTCGATCGGCGCGCATCGCATCGACGATGGAATGTGTTTCCACCACGGCCAGGCTGCGCTCCATCGCGCCTTGATTGTTTCGCAGGCTGTACATTTGCAGCCCGGCGAGGCCGAGCATGCCGATCGAGAGCACCAGCAGCGAGACCAGAACTTCGATCAAGCCGACGCCTGCCTGCGCGCGAGGTCCGTTGTTCCTCATGCTGCGCAGTCCTCGTCGATCGACTCCGTCGACAGCCGGCTGCCCCGTCCCAAAGTTACGTGCCTGCCGCTGCCATTACGCGGGGCGCATACGGTGATGCGCTCATCGGCAACGAGGGCGTCGCCGCTATAAGCCAGGCCTTCCGGGCGGAACGTGACCTGATCTTCCGTCAACGTGGATCGCATGCTGATGCCGCCGGAGAACGTGTTCACCACGCCTCGGCGAATCACGTTGCCGCCATCGCCGGTCGTGACGATCCAATGAGTCCAGCGACCCGTAGCGAGCTCGCAATCCACCGCCTGTTCCGATTCGACACGACAGAACGACACACGGACATTGCGCTTGATCGCCTCGGAGCGGGCCAGGTTGAGCGCGGCGACGACTTCGTTTGCTTGCGTCGTCAGCCGGCTGTTGACGGTCATCTGAGTGAAGGCCGGCACCGCCAGGGCGAGCGTGATGCTGGCCACAGCCACCGTCACCAGCAGCTCGATCATGGTGAAGCCCGACCCGAGTCGGTGGGCGCGATTGATTGGAACGGTCACGAACATCGCGTGCAGCGGCATTGATCCCACAACAATACGGCAAGAATAGGGACTTGCTATCTGCAATTCGCGAATTGGGTCGCAAGTGCCCGCATGCAAATGGCAGCAGGCAGGACCGTATTACGCGTAGGGGAAGCGCACCTCGCTGCACGGGCGATGCGCTTAGCGCTGCTTGAGGGAACGACTGCGCCGTCGCTGCGATCAAAGCGCAGCGACGGCGAAATGTTTGTAATTAAGTAACGCGCAGTTTCTGCACTGTCGGAGTCGACCTACAAATAACTCGTGACCTTCGGCTCGTGAAACCAGTCGTAGTCGCGGCCATTGAGATATTTGATCGGCAGCGCGGCCAGCTCTTCATCCGACACGCCGTCGAGGCACGCAATGTTGATGGAAACGAACGCGCCGCCGATCTCCGGCACGTTGCCGCGGCTGAACGAACGCAAGCCGCAACTTTTGCAGAACAGCTGGTGACCTTGCTTGGAGGCGAATTGGTAATCGCCGAGCTGCGCCTCGTCGGTCAGAAGGCGGAAGGCCTCGGGCTTGATCACCGTGCCCCAGTACCGCGTCTTCCTGCAGATCGAGCAATTGCACCGGCTCGTGCCCTGGCTCAAATCGATGTCCGCCTCGTAGCGAACGGCGCCGCAATGGCAGCTGCCCTGGTAGGTTTTCAACATGGGTCGGCTCTCCGTGAGGTGAAACGCTATGCTTGCCGGCAGTGTAGTCGGCACTGCTGTCAGATCCTGTCAGCAGCCCTGTCCCATCAATGAATAAAACTGAACGCCTGTTCGCCCTCATCGATGTCTTCCGCCGGCACCGCCGGGCGGTCACCGCCGCGGTGCTCGCCGAGGAAATGGGCGTGTCGCTGCGAACCATCTATCGGGACGTGCAGACCCTGATCGGCCTGGGTGCGCCCATCGATGGCGAGGCCGGCACGGGCTATCTGCTGCGCCCGGGGTTCTTTCTGCCGCCGCTGATGTTCGATCCGAGCGAGCTCGAAGCGCTGCGGCTTGGCGCTTACTGGGTAGAGCGACAGGCTGACGCCGGGCTGGCGCGCGCGGCCAGCAATGCCATCGCCAAGATCGCGATGGCGACCCCCGACGACCTGCGCGAGCAGATCGACTCGATCGGCCTGTATGCCTTTCCACAGCCGAATGAGCCGACGCGCCTGCCCGTCCTGCCCATCATTCGCGAAGCCCTGCGCAAGGAAGAAAAGGTGACGATCGTCTACCAGGGACCGGACGGCGCGCGCACCGAGCGGACGGTGTGGCCGCTGGTCATCGCCTTCTATCATCAGCCGTCGTTGGGCGCGTGGTGCGAGCTGCGCCAGGACTATCGGACCTTTCGCGTCGATCGCATCGAAAGCGCGGCGGCCACCGGCCTGCCGCTGCCGGAGCGCAGGACCACGCTGTTCAAGGCCTATCTGGAGCACATCTTCGCCGCCTCAGGGGAACCCTGAACCGCGCAGCCGGCGGCACCTTCATTGCGCTTTTGCGAGCCACTTCACTCAAGAGTCCGGCCGCCGCTTCGATTAAATACGCATCACGCTCTGCTTCTGAAGCAGCCGAAACACTCGGCAGACAGAATCAACGGCGAACCGAAGTTCGAGTGATGTGTTGTGACGACCGCCACAGATACTGACCCCTGGCGCACCAAGTACTACGACAGCCTGGGCCGGCTGGAAGAGCAGCAACTGCAGTTTCGCGCCATGGAAACGGCGCTGAAACGGCTGGTCGGCCGCCTTTGCACGGCCGCGCTCGGCCTGGCGCCGCCGCTGGATGAACAGCTTCGCAAGCTGCAGGCCGTCATCCGTCGCGAGACCACGGCGGAGGAGCTGGAAAAGCTCACCCCGGCGCTCACCGAAGCGATCGGCGCACTCGATCATCCGCTGCCCCCACCCCTGACGAACTCATCGGAGAGTGGGCTCGCCAACGACGAGCGCGTGCGCTCCATTCTCGGCGCCCTGCTCCTCGAGCTGCGGCGTGATGCCGAGTTGGTCGAGCAGGCGGATGCGTTGGATCAGAAGCTCTCGGCCGCGCTGACCAGCGAGCAGTTGCCCGACGTGCTCGCCACCCTGACCGACATGGTCGGCAAGCGCATCCAGCACATCGAGCGCGCCAAGGAGGAAATCGAAGCGCTGCTCGGTCACATGGTCGGCAAGCTGGACGAGATCGGCCAGTTCGTCGCCGAACAGCACCAGAACCAGGCGCAGTCGCAAGCCAGCAGCGAGACCTTGAACACGCAGCTGGTCGGCGAGATCAAGGCCATGGGCGAGACCGTCGAGACCGCCAAGGATCTGTTGCAGATCCGTCATCAGGTCCGCAGCCGCATGGATGCAATCGACAAGCACCTGAAGGACTTCCGGCAGCGTGAAGCCACCTTTGCCGCAGCCATCAGCACTCGCAACGAGCAGATGCGCTCCCGCATCCTCGAGCTGGAAGCCGAAGCCAAGCGGCTGCAAAGTCAGTTACAGGATGAGCAACGCGCCTCGACGCTCGACGTGCTCACCGGGATTCCCAATCGTCAGGCGTACGACAAGCGCGTCGATGACGAGCTGCATCGTCTGCGTCGTTTCAAACAAGCGACTTGTCTTGCCGTGTGGGACGTGGATCATTTCAAGCGCATCAACGATACCTACGGGCATCGCGCCGGCGACCGCGTGTTGCGTGTCGTCGCCGACTGTTTCGCGAGTCGCATCCGTTCGACCGACTTCATCGCACGCTACGGCGGCGAGGAGTTCGTGATGATTCTGCCCGGCACGCATCTGGAAGATGCCTTGCGCTTCGGCGAGCAAATCCGCACGGCCATCGCCGAAATCGGCTTTCACTTCCGCGGCTCGCCGGTCTCCATCACGATTTCCAGCGGCGTGACCGCACTGTCGCCCGACGACACCGCCGGCACCGCGTTCGACCGCGCCGACAAAGCGCTGTATCGAGCCAAGCAAGAAGGCCGCAATCGCTGCGTGACCGTCTGAGGGCGCGAGCGAATGAAACATTACGTAAATCGTTGCGTCGGACCTGACTCACAATCACAAAACAGTTGTGCCCAAAAAATAGTTGTGAATGAAATATTCCATTGCTAGACTCGCCGCCGGTTTGAACTTTCGTCAACCCCCGAATTCCATGCACCTGAGACACGGCAACGCCCTCGAAAACACGCAACGCGAATCAGATCGCGGCGTGTTCGGCTGCCCATGGCATTCAGGTAGCAAGTAACGTCTTCAGGGCTCCTGCCCCGAAGGCGACAGCCGGACGGGACACCAGGAGCCAAGCCGCACGAGACTTCTCTCGGCGCCGGCCAACCTCCTCCAGTGCCTCGACCGCGAGGTTTTGTTTCAAGCACGCACGCGTGAGGCCGCCCCTCAGCTGCAACCTTTGTTTCGCTCACTGGACCAGGAGGAGCAACGATGAGTCCGCACATTCTCGCGCTTGACGTCGCCGGCGCTCCGCACCGGTGGGTGAGCGTTCGCCAGGCCGCGCACTACTACGCGACCGACATGATCGCGTGGGCCGCCGGTCAGCACGAGTTCGTGCTCCACGGCGGCATGCAGCGGGTCACGGGCCTGCAGTCCATGATTCGCGCCAGCTCGATCATCGCGATCAAGGGCCGGGACTTCATGGTCCGGCACTTCGATGTGGTGCCGACGCTGAACAAGGACATGCTGCTCGCTCGCGATCGATACATCTGCGCGTACTGCGCTCAGCGGTTTCGCGCCGATCAACTCGATCTCGAGCACATCGTGCCGAGGTCCAAGGGCGGCGCGGACACGTGGACGAACCTGGTCGCTGCCTGCAAGGCGTGCAACCACCGCAAGGCGGACCGCACGCCCGAGGCGGCGGGCATGAAGCTGCACTATGTGCCGTACGCGCCGAACCGATATGAGGCGTTCATTCTGAGCAATCGCAAGATTCTGGCCGACCAGATGGAGTTTCTGCTCATCGGCGTGCCGCGCAATTCGCGATTGCATTTGAGCGCATGAAACACGGGCAGTTGGAAATGTTTCCAGCTGCCCTCGAACGAAGAATTTTGATGAGCGCGCGAACACTCGCTCATCGATACCGTGGTCTGGTTGTCGTTTTGTGTCAGCGGCTGTGGGTCTCACCACACTGGCACGCTGCAACGCTGTTGCTGTGTGTACCGCGCAGGACGATTGCCTGAACCTCCATGCAATGTAGCTCAGTGGTAGAGCAAGCAGCTCATAACTGCTCGGTCGAGGGTTCAAATCCCTCTATTGCGCAAAACGACCTGAAACGTCGTTGGGAAAGCCGCAAGGCTGGGGTTCGACTCCCCCTGTCGATGCCAGTTGCATCTCCACCGCGAAGCGCAAGCTTCGCAACCGAGGCGCCCCTGCGGCCATGAGCCGCAGCGCGTATCGAGCCCTGAGCGTCGATGCTCGATGCGGCCCGGCCCGGTGCAGCGTGATCGTTGAATATGCGCTCGCGTAGGGAGGCGAGAGCGATGACGACGATGACCGCACCGGCGAAGACCGCATCGAACGCGATGACCGCGCGACAGGCGTGGGGTGGCCTCGGACTTTTTTTGGATTGCGCCCATGGGTGGGCGCATTTTTTCTGGGCGACAACAAAGGAGATAAAAACATGACTATCAAGCGAGTAATCATCGCCCAGCACGAGCGTGCATTGGTATGGAAGAACAAGACCTTTGCCGGCGTGCTGGAGCCGGGCAAGCACTGGCTGATTGCGCCGTTCAGCGACGTCGCGATCCAGCTCCAGGACCTCACGGTGCCGGAGTTCGATCACCCGCGCGTCGACTTCATGCTGAAGGAGGCGCAGCCGTTGATGGAACGTTACTTCGACATCGTCGAGCTCACCGACAACGAGGCGGGTCTTGTTTATAAGAACGGCAAGCTCGCCGGCGTGCTCGCGCCCGGCAAGCGGCAGTTGTATTGGAAGGGCCCGATCGAAGTGAAGATCGAAAAGATCGACATTTCGCAGGATGTCGACGTGCCGGCGCGCGTCGCCAAGCTGCTGGCTCGCGCCAGTCAGCCGCTGCTCACTCGGGCCAACGAGGCGATCAGCTCGATCGAAGTGCCGGATACGTCGGTGGCTTTGCTGGTCGTGGACGGCAAGTTCAGCCGGCTGCTCGAGCCGGGCCTGCACGCGTTCTGGAAGTTCCAGCGCACCGTGAAGGTCGAGCTGGTCGATCGGCGTGTGCAGACCATGGAAGTCTCGGGCCAGGACATCCTGACCCGCGACAAGGTCAGCCTGCGCGTCAACCTCACTGCTTTGTGGCAGGTGGAAGACGTGGTGCTGGCGCGCTCGGCGCTGCAGAACTTCGTGGAGTTCGTTTACAAGGAACTGCAGTTCGCGCTGCGTGAGGCGATCGGCAGCCGGACGCTCGATGAGTTGCTCGGCGCGAAGGGCGAACTGGATCGCGAGATCCAGGGCTCGGCGCGCATCAAGATCGAGCAGCACGGCATTCGGCTGGCGAGCGTCGGCATCAAGGACGTGATCCTGCCGGGTGAGATGAAGGAAATTCTCAACCGAGTGGTGGAAGCCGAGAAGGTTGCACAGGCCAATCTGATCAAGCGTCGAGAAGAGACCGCGGCAACGCGTTCGCTGCTCAACACCGCGCGACTCATGGAAGAGAACCCGACGCTGCTGCGCCTGAAGGAGCTGGAGACGCTGGAGAAGGTCACCGAAAAGGTCGACAAGCTCACCGTCTTCGGTGGCCTCGACGGCGTGTTGAAGGACATGGTGCGCATCCAGGTCCCCGCGACCTGATGCGCGACACGGGCTCGGCGCGGAGCAGGACTGCGCAGCGCAATGTGAGCCATGGAGGCACCCTCGCCCGGCGGACAACCGCCGGGCCTGGTTTTCTAGCGCTCGGCGCAATCGTCACCGGCGCCCGCGGGTGTAGAATGCACCCCCATGAGCACCTCCTCCGAAATCTTCCAGTTCGAAAAGGACTTTGCTGGCGCCTTGTACTGCATTCCGATGGCCGTGCGGCGCAAGCTCGATCTGTGCGGCGTCAAGGTATCGTTGAAGCAATGGAATCGTTTCGCGCTCGAGGAGCGTGAGCAGATGGTTGCGCAGAATTGCGAGACGGCGGGCGAGATCGATGACTACGGCCGCTATGTCATGAACGTGATCGAGCAGAGAACAGCCGAGCCGGCGCAGCTGCTCGAAAGGGACAATGGCGCGGAATGGAATGGCACGAGCAGCGTGCCTCAGCGCGTCGTGGATTATTCGATCGAGCGCGACGTGGCTCCGCCAACGCCGGCGCAATGGGCCAAGCTCAGTCCGTTACAGCGCTTCGCGATTTTCAAACTGACCCGCCCCGGCCACAGCAACGAGAACTTCGTGCCGGCGATGCGTGAGTTCGGCTTGATTCAGTAACGGCTCAAGCCTTGGCCGCCGTTTGCTCCGCGAGCCGCTGAACGGCGGTCCGGACCGGCCCTTCGAGATCCTTCCCGCCCGTGTCGTTGTAGTAGCCGACAATCCGCGAGCGCATGCGCGGATCCCAGAACTTCTGGATGTGCTGGCGAATGGCTTCAGCCGCGACGCCCTGATCCTGCTCGCTGGCGAAGAAGGCGCCGATGTCATTGGCCATGCGGACTAGATAGTCGATGTGCATATGAGTCGCGAAGGATGAGCGTAAACCACATGCTGATGCTCGCGCGCGAAACCGATCAATGTCAGGCCCGCAGTCTCGGCCATGCGAATGGCAAACGCCGTGGGCGCCGACACAGCGGCGAGCAAGGTGCCGCCGACGGTGACGGCCTTCTGCACCATTTCATAACTTGCGCGGCTCGTCACCACGAAGTATCCATACTTGAAGTCGCCCCCCGCGCGGATCACCGCCCCGATGACTTTGTCCAACGCGTTGTGCCGCCCGACATCTTCGCGCACCAGCTTGATGCCCGACTCCGGCAGCACCCAGGCAGCGGCGTGAACGCTGCCGGTGCGCAGGTTGATCTCCTGACGATCTCGCAGATCCCGCAAGGCGTCGTGCAGCGATCGCGCATCGACGTTCACTCCGCCCTGCACCGGTGTCGGCTGGCGAATCGCGTCTTCGACCGTCTGCGCGCCACACAGGCCGCAGCCGGTCCGGCCGGTCAAATTTCTTTGTCGTCGCAGCAGCTCCGATAGCTTCGATGCGGTGATGCCGATGCGAACTTCCAAAGTCCCGTCGTCTCGCGTCGCCGCCTCGACCGATACGATCTCTTTGGGCGAATCGACGATGCTCTCGCTCAGCGTAAATCCAACCGCGAGATCTTCCAGGTTCGCCGGCGTCGCCAGCATCACCACATGCGGGACGCCGTTGAACACCAGCGCGACCGGCAATTCTTCGGCGACCTGATCGGCGACGCGCTCGACATCGCCATCGCGCCAGCGATGCACCGTGACTTCACAGCTCGTCGCCGGCGTGGGACTGCGGTCAAGCATGCACGCCGGCACTCCGCCGAATGCGCGTATTGCGCTCGGTCAGCTCGCGATAGCGCTTCTGCCATTCCGACGGCTGATTGACCTTCACCACCTGCACTGCCGTCACCTTGTACTCGGGACAGTTCGTCGCCCAATCGGAGTTGTCGGTGGTCACGACGTTCGCTCCGGACTCCGGGAAATGGAACGTCGTATAGACGACGCCCGGCTGCACCCGATCCGTCACCTCCGCACGCAGCACCGTCTCGCCGGCCCGGCTGGCGATGCCAACCCAGTCGCCGTCGAGAATGCCGCGCACATCGGCGTCGTGCGGATGAATCTCCAACCGGTCCTCGTCGTGCCACACCACGTTGTGAGTACGACGCGTCTGCGCGCCCACATTGTATTGAGTGAGAATGCGCCCGGTCGTTAGCAGCAACGGGAAGCGACTCGTCGACTTTTCGCGGGTCGGCACGTAGTCCGTCACCCAGAACTTGCCCTTGCCACGCACGAACTGACCGATATGCATCGTCGGGGTGCCCGCGGGCGCTGCCTCGTTGCACGGCCATTGGATGCTGCCCAACTTATCGAGCTTCTCATAGGTCACGCCCGTGAACGTCGGCGTGAGCAGGGCGATCTCATCCATGATCTGCGAGGGATGCGTGTAGTTCATGGGATAGCCGAGCGCGTTCGAGAGGAGCACCGTGACTTCCCAATCCTCATAACCGCCGAGTGGCTGCATGACCTTGCGCACGCGTCCGATGCGCCGCTCAGCGTTGGTGAACGTGCCATTCTTCTCCAGGAACGACGAGCCGGGGAAGAACACGTGCGCGAACTTCGCCGTCTCGTTCAAGAACAGATCCTGCACGACGACGCATTCCATCGCGCTCAGCGCCGACGTGACATGCGTCGTGTTCGGATCGGATTGCGCGATGTCCTCGCCCTGTACGTAAACAGCGCGGAAGCTGCCATCGAGCGCCGCCTCGAACATGTTGGGAATGCGCAGACCCGGCTCGGACTGCAGCTGCACGCCCCACTCTGCTTCGAACGTCGCGCGGACCGCATCATCGGAGACATGACGATAACCGCTGAACTCATGCGGGAACGAGCCCATGTCGCACGAGCCCTGCACATTGTTCTGACCGCGCAGCGGATTCACACCGACGCCGACGCGACCGAGGTTCCCCGTCGCCATCGCCAGGTTCGCGATAGCCATGACCATCGTCGTTCCCTGACTGTGCTCGGTGACACCGAGACCGTAATAGATCGCGCCATTCGGCGCAGAGCCATACAACCGGGCGGCGCCTCGCACTGCCATCGCAGGCACGCCGGTAACGGCTTCCATCGCCTCGGGCGAGTTCTTCGGATCGCTGACGAACGCCTTCCACTTCTCCCAGGACTCGGTTTCGCAGCGATCGATGATGTAATCGTCGTGAGCCAGTCCCTCGGTCACGATCACGTGCGCAATCGAATTCATGAGGGCGACGTTCGTGCCCGGCTTCAGCTGCAGGTGATAGTCCGCCTCGATGTGTGGGCTGCGCACGAGCTTGATCTGACGCGGATCGATGATGATCAGCTTCGCCCCCTGCCGCAGCCGGCGCTTCATCTGCGAAGCAAACACCGGATGACCTTCGGTGGGATTGGCGCCGATCAGCATGATCACATCGGAGTACATCACGGAGTCGAACTCCTGCGTACCGGCCGACTCGCCCAACGTATTCTTCAGTCCGTAGCCCGTGGGTGAATGGCACACGCGGGCGCAAGTATCGACGTTGTTGTTGCCGAACGCCGCGCGCACCAGTTTCTGTACGAGGAATGTTTCCTCATTGGTGCAGCGGGAGGATGTGATGCCGCCCACGGAGTCGCCGCCGTACTGCGCCTGAATGCGCTTGAACTCGGAAGCCGCGTAGTTGATGGCTTCGTCCCAGCTCACTTCGCGCCACGGGTCGGTGATCTTGCTGCGGATCATCGGCTTGGTGATGCGATCCGCATGCGTGGCGTAACCGTAGGCGAACCGCCCCTTCACGCAGGCATGGCCGTGATTCGCATGACCGTCTCGATACGGCACCATGCGAATGACCTGCTCACCCTTCATTTCGGCCTTGAAAGTGCAGCCGACGCCGCAGTACGCGCACGTCGTGGCAACCGCACTCTCCGCCTTGCCGAGCCCAAGGACCGACTTTTCAGTGAGCGCCGTCGTCGGGCACGCCTCGACACACGCGCCGCAGGACACGCACTCCGACTCGAGAAACGACTCAGACTGACTCGCCGACACTTTGGAACCGAACCCGCGGCCTTCAATGGTCAGCGCGAACGTCCCCTGAACCTCATCGCACGCGCGCACGCAGCGAGAACAGACGATGCAGGCGTCCTGATTGAAGACGAAGTAAGGATTGCTCGCGTCCTTCACCGAGTGCTGATGATTGCAACTGGCAGGCACGCCATCGGCCGCAGGCAATGCATAGCGCGATTCGGTCACGCCCGCAGCCGCGGCCATTTCGTGCAGCTCACAGCGGTTGTTGCTGGCACGGCATTCGGCCTCGGACGGGTGATCCGACAGATACAGCTCGAGCACATTATTCCGCAGCTGGCCGAGCTTCTCGCTCTGCGTGCGGATCTTCATGCCATCCGCGACCGTCGTCGTGCACGATGCCGGATAGCCTTTGCGGCCTTCGATCTCGACCAGGCACAAGCGGCACGAGCCGAATGCTTTCAGTGAGCTCGTCGCGCACAGTTTGGGAATTTGATTTCCGAGCAGCGACGCAGCGCGCATGATGGACGTGCCATCGGGCACGGTCACTGTGAAGCCGTCGATCTCGACGGTCACCTGCTTGATCGCCCCGTCGGCGGGGCGCGGCACGGCCGGTGTGCCTGGGTCTATGTAATCGAGTGCGTGCATGGCTTGGACTCCGGCTACTGCACAGTCTTGCGAAAATCTTCGGGAAAATATTTGAGCGCGCTCTGCACGGGGAACGGCGTCATCCCGCCCAGGCCGCAAAGCGAGCCATGTAACAGGGTGTCGCACAGCTCTTCGACCAACTGCAAATTGCGTTCGCGATCGACGTTGGCGAGCACGCGATCCATCAGCTCCACGCCTCGCGTCGAGCCGATCCGGCACGGCGTGCATTTGCCGCACGATTCCTTCGCGCAGAACTCCATCGCATAACGCGCCATGCCGGCCATGTCGACGGTGTCATCGAACACCACGACGCCGCCATGGCCGAGCAACGCACCAATGGCACTCAGCGCTTCATAGTCGATCGCCGTATCGAATTGTGACGCGGGGATATACGCGCCCAGCGGCCCGCCCACTTGCACGGCGCGAATCTCGCGCCCCGAGGCGGCGCCGACGCCATAGTCATAGATCAGCTCGCGCAACGTGAGACCGAACGCCCGCTCGAACAGGCCACCGTGTTTGATGTTGCCCGCGAGCTGTAATGGAATCGTGCCGCGCGATTTGCCGGTGCCGAAATCTTTGTAGAAGTCCGCGCCTTTCGCGAGGATCACCGGCACCGATGCCAGCGAGATCACGTTGTTGACGATGGTCGGCCGGCCGAACAGCCCCTTGATCGCCGGCAACGGCGGCCGCACACGGACCTCGCCGCGCTTGCCTTCGAGACTTTCGAGCATCGAGGTCTCTTCGCCGCAAATGTAGGCGCCGGCGCCCAGCCGGACTTCCAACTCGAACTGTTTGCCGCTGCCGAGAATGTTGCTGCCGAGATATCCGGCGGCGCGAGCCGAGGCGATCGCTTCGTTCAACGCGCGATGCGCATGCGGGTACTCGGCACGTAAATATATATAGCCCTGCATGGCGCCGACCGCGATACCCGCGATGGTCATGCCCTCGATGAGCATGAGCGGATCGCCTTCCATCAGCATGCGATCGGCGAAGGTGCCCGAGTCGCCTTCATCGGCGTTACAAGTCACATACTTTTGCTGAGGCGGCTGGTCGAGCACCGTCTTCCATTTGATGCCGGTCGGAAAGGCGGCGCCACCGCGGCCACGCAGGCCGGATTGAGTCACAGCATCGACGATTTCTGCGGGCGACATCGCGAGCGCACGTTTCAATCCTGCATAACCACCGTGAGCAACGTAGTCGTCGACGGAAACCGGATCGATGATGCCGACCCGTGCGAATGTCAGCCGCTGCTGGCTCTTCAGCTCCTTGATCTCTTCGGTGAGCCCGAGGTGCAGCGGATGTGGCTTACCATCCAGAAAGCCGGCATCGAACAGGCTCGGGATGTCCTGCACCGTCACCGGACCGTACGCATGACGCCCTTCGGCGGTCGCGACTTCGATCAATGGCTCGAGCCAGAACAACCCACGCGAGCCGTTGCGAACCAGCTGGACTCGAAGGCCGCGCCGGCGAGCTTCGCGATCGATGGCCGTGGCCACACGCTCCGCACCCAGCGACAACGCGGTTGCATCTCGGGGAACATAGACTTTGATATTCATGACAGCGGTGCGATCAGCGCGTCGAATGAATCCGGTGTGACACGGCCGTGCAGCTCGCCGTCGATCATCACGGCCGGACTGCAGGCACAGTTCCCCAGGCAATACACGGGCTCGAGCGTGTAGCGGCCGTCCGGCGTCGTGCCATGCAGCTCGACGCCCAGCTTGCGCTGCGCATGTTCGGTCAGCTTCTCGCAATGCATGGAGCGGCACGCCTCCGCCTGACACAGCTGAATGACGTGCCGGCCGATCGGCGCCTGCCGGAAGTGATGATAGAAAGTAACGACGCCGTGCACGTCGGCGCGAGACAGATTCAATACTTCCGCGATGAGAGGAATAGCTGCGGGTGGTACGTACCCGAGGCGATTCTGAACCTCGTGCAACACCTGCAACAGCGGCCCGGGCCGGCCTTGGCACGCCGCCAGTGCGGCTTCGACCTGCTCGCGTGACAGGTCATCCAGCGGATCGCGGAGCGCCCGATCTGCACTCATATGATCACCCCCCACCAGCCTTCGGCGAGTGTGACACCGTTGTGCAGAATCGACCACCGCAGCCGCGTCATTCGACCGGGCGGTCTGGCTGGATCGTGCGAATGAGCGCGGTTTCTATCGATACCGGGCCATTCGCCCCTCAGCTGTCGAGCCGATCCCGGACCGTACGCAACCTGCCGGGATTCTGCTGACTGCCGGTGCTTTTCACGTGGGCCGGACAGCCGCCGTGCTTCTCGACCCAGGGATCAGCGGCCGCCTTTGCTCGCCAGCACGCCATCGCCGTGGAGTCTGGTTTTCAGGCCGCTGCGCTTCAGGCGTGCCGCCACTTCGGTGGGAACGTCGCGCCCGGTCGTGAGTTTGTTCGGCGCGCCGGTGTAATGAAACATTCGCCCGCCGCGTTTCAACACTCGCGCGAGTTGATCGTAGAACGCTTGCGAGTACAGCTCGCCGGCGATGCCGAAGCGCGGCGGGTCATGCAGGATGGCATCGAACGAAGCATCCGGCAGCTCGGCGATCTTTTCCGATACATCGCCTTGAGTCAGCGAGAGCGCGCCGCCCGCTTGCGGCGACCAGGGATTCAAGCCGCGCAGCCAGATGACGTCCGGATTCTTTTCGAACGACACAATCCGCGCCGCGCCACCCTCCAAACACCAGGCCGCGAAATAGCCCAGCCCACCGCAGGTATCCAGCACCACCTTGCCCCGCGGCTCGATCAACGCCACTTTCGCCTGTGCATCCTGATAAGGCGACAGCTTCTCACTCACCAACATCTTGATGCCGTCGATCTCGAACGTCGGCGTGCCCCATTCGGTCGGCACCAGTTTGATGAGCGAGGAGCTGTAGCGAGACACCGGCGCGAACTCGCCGTCTCTCCAGTAATAGACCGTGCGCTCCTTGCACTTCTCCAGGTACGGATAGCGCTGGCCCTGCCAGCTCCACCCGGATTCATCGAGCGTCACTGTGGAGGTCGTTCGATCCAGGTCCAGCGAGCATGTGAGCTCAGCGACACCGGCGCGCCGTGCCTTCTGCAGCTGGTCGTGAACCTTCGATGTCAGCAGCGGCCCCGGCGTTCTTCGTTCAATCGATTCGGTCATGCACGCGCATGATAGCGCGTCGGCAGAGAGCGATCGCGCCTGAGCGAGAACGCCCCCTGCCTTTTTCCGTTACGGCATTTTCACTTTCATCGGCATCGGCAACGATGTCGTGCGACTCGGCATCGGCGCGCGCTCTGGCGCCGTCAGCCCGGTCACCAACTGATCGATGCGCACCGACTGACCCGTCTTGAAGCACTGATTGGCCGCGGCGCCCACGAGCATCGAATAGGCACCGCCGCGCTCGTCCGATGCACGCTTGTATTTATCCGCCGGCGCATCGCCGAATATCTCGGTCAGCATCACGTCATCGCCGCCGCCATGACCGCCCGTTCCGGTCCAAGGCTCGATGTCACGCGGCGCGCCTCGCAATGGAATGATCCGCGTCGTCACGCCATCATCCTTGATCTTTCCCTGCGTCTCGTCGGCGCCCGCGACACCCGCCTGCTCGACGATCGAATGCTCGATGCGGCCCTTGGTGCCGTTGAACGCGATGTGATAGCCCTCCCACGAGTTGAACGCATTGAGCGAATAGCTGAGCGTCGTGCCCGTGTCGTAGCGAACCACGACGTTCATGGTGTCTTCGATGTCGATTTCCGGCCGCCACACGCACTGATCGCGGAAGTAGCCATCGTGCTGCTCGTTGTCCAGATACAGCGCCTTCAATCCCGCGTCGGCCGCGAGATCGAAATAGAAAGTACAGGCGCTCTTCTCGGGACAGGTCCGGCAGCGCTCATGCGGCCCCTTCAGCCCCATGCGCTTCGCCATCTCGGGCGTATAGAACTCGCGCTTGCCGACCGCGACGACCGACTGCGGCTGCGCCCCCAGCCACCAGTTCACCAGATCGAAATGATGCGTGGCCTTGTGAATCATCAGGCCGCCGGAAATCGCTTTATTGCTGTGCCAGCGGCGGAAATAGTCGGCGCCATGCACCGTGTTCAACAACCAGTGGAAGTCCACCGAGAGCACCTCGCCGATCTCGCCGCTCATCAGCAGGTCCTTGATCTGCGTGCGCGGCGGGGAATATCGGTAATTGAAGGTCACCCGCACGTGCCGGCCGTTGCGCTTGCAGGCATCGAGAATGGTCTGGGCCTTCTCGGGCGTCGTGGTCATCGGCTTCTCGGTGATCACATCGCACCCGGCATCCAACGCACGCACGATGTAATCGTTGTGAGTGGCGTCCGGCGTGGTGACGATCACCGTCTGCGGCTTGGTTTCGCGAATCATCCGATCGAAATCGGCCGCGCTGTAGGCCTTGGGTTTGCTCGCGCCGGTCGCGGCAATGGTCTTCACCGCGAGGGCTGCACGACCCGCATTGTTATCGCTCACTCCTACCACTTCGTTGGAGTCGCGAAATTTACCGGTGATCGCGTGCGTATACATGCGTGAGCGCGAGCCCACTCCGACCACGGCGAAGCGCTTTCTAGGCGCGGCCGCATAGGCCGTGCTCGCCATACCGAGCGCGACAGCACCGGCCGACTTCAGCACGGTGCGTCGATCGAGGCCGACAGGATCTTGGTCATTCATGCATGAAACCCCTGGAAAATAAGTATTTTGTCGCGGTCCACGCGCGCCGCGCCGGAACCACGGCGAGCACCATCGCAGAAAGATTTGTCTGCTTAATGCGCGCGCCTCGGTTGATTGTCGCAGGCATGGCCAAAGTCGCGAGCGACATGACCGGCCTCTAGCCAACTTCAATCAACTATGATAATTCTCGCTCATTGCCGGTCATGGCGGCAAGAAATGATAGCGGTAACTCGCAGGGGGAACGAACCGGGGTCGCCGGCATGAGCCGGTAATCATCAAAACGATTCAAAACCGCTCACGCCGTCGGCGCGGGTGGCCAACAAATTTCTTCATAGGGGGCTATGAAAATGATCGGGAGATGTAAACATCGCCGGCGAGCGGCTGCGCTCGGCTTCGGCGTGGTATTCGCGGGTTCCACTTTAGGCGCAGCGGCACTGGCACAAGACACGCAGCGCGCGGAAGTGGAAGAGGTGCTGGTGACGGGCTCGAGAATCGCGCGCGAGGGCATCGACACCTCGACGCCGGTCAGCGTCATCGGTGTGGAAGAAATAAAACTCTCGGGCGCACCGAACGTCGAAAAGATCCTGAGCGATGCGCCTCAGTTCGTCGCCTCCACCAACGGCGGCGCCTCGGCAAACACGGTGCCGGGCGGCACCGCCGATGTAAATCTTCGCGGCTTCGGCGCATCCCGCAACCTGGTGCTGGTCAACGGCCGACGCTTCGCCATCTACGGACCGGAACAGGTCACCGACCTCAACACCATTCCGACGGCGCTGATCGCACGCACCGAAGTCGTCACCGGCGGCTCCTCGGCCGTGTACGGCTCCGACGCCATCACCGGCGTCGTCAACTTCATCATGCGTGACGACTTCGAAGGTGTCGAAGCAACGGCGCAAACGAGTTACGACAGTCCGACCACCACGCCGACTTACAACATCGACCTCACGGTCGGCGGCAACTTCGCCGAGGGTCGCGGTAATGCGGTGGTGTCTGTGAACTATCTCAATCGCGGCGCCATCACTCGCGGCGAGCGCGGCGAATGGGCGTACGACTCTCTGTCCGATGGTTGCGTGACTCCCGCCTCAGCGAGCCGCAATCATGCAGGCGTTCCGGTCGCCGTGCCCTCGGGCTCGACGTGTCGTGCCGCGGGCGGCGTGCCGGGCCTCATCGCGGGCGGCAGCGGCGATATTCCCAACGGCCGTTTCACCGGCGTGCCCACCTTCAATTCGGGCACGTCGACTCCTGGTTTGAACGACGCGCTGGCGGCCGCGGGCCTGACCGGCATGGGCTCGCGTGGCTTCACATTCAGCGACGACGGCACCACCGTGCGCCCTGCCCTCACACCGCAGGATGATTTCAACCTCGGCCCGGACAACTATCTGCAAGTGCCGCAGGAACGCTGGATGGTGAACGCGTTCAGTCATTACGACTTCACCGACAAAGCGACCGGCTATCTGGAGTTCCACTTCAGTAACAACCGCGTCGATCAGCAGCTCGCGCCGACCAACATCAGCGGGCCGTTCCTGTTCAACATCAATAATCCGTACCTCGCGGATATTCCCGGTATGAATGAGGTCCTGCGACAGCTGGACCTGGCGGAGCCCCGGTCGACCACGGTGACGACCGGCTCGAGCTCGCGCGTCAACAATCCGAATGACGGCTTCGCGGTAATCAACGTCGGTCGTCGCCTGGTTGAAGTCGGTCTGCGTGAGAACGTTTCCGACCGCAACGTGTGGCGCATGGCATTGGGCGTGCGCGGCGACATTGGCGATGTCTCGGAGAATTTCCTCAGCAACCTCGCCTACGATGTCTACTACACCTTCGCGCGCACCGAAGAGACGAGCCGTCAGTCCGGCAACGTTTCTCGCAGCCGGTTCGCGAGTGCACTGCTGATGAACGGTAGCGCGGACCCGCTGCTCAACATCTTCGGCCAGAACATTTCGGAAGCCGGCGTCGACGCCATCGCGATCGGCGCGACCAACTCGACCGAAGCGGAACTGCAGGTCGCAGCCGCAACGCTGTCCGGCCAGATCATCGATCTGCCCGCCGGTCCGCTGGCCTTCTCGCTCGGCGCAGAGTGGCGGTATGCATCGTCGCAGTTCGTGCCGGACGAGTTCCTGCGCTCGGGCGATGTCGTCGGCTTCAATCCTGGCCTGCCCACCGAGGGCGATGTGACGGCGAAGGAAATCTTCGGCGAGTTGCGCATCCCGCTGCTCGGCGGCTTGCCGTTCATCGACGACCTCACGGCGAACGGCGCGTTCCGTATGTCCGATTACGATCTGGAGGGTGTCGGCAAGGTCTGGACGTATCTCTACGGTCTCGACTGGCGCTTGAACGAAGACGTCGCGTTCCGCGGTCAATTCCAGCGCGCCATTCGCGCACCGAACGTCAACGATCTGTACGGCGGTCTGCGTCAGAGCGTCGAGCCGGCAACCGATCCTTGCTCCGACAAGCAACCCGCTTCCGGTCGAACGGATGACGTGCGTGCGCTGTGTGTCGCGAGCGGCGTTCCGGCGGCGTCGGTGTTCACGGCCGGCGTGCAGCCGAACACCATCATCCCGGCATTGTTCGGCGGCAATCCGGAAGTGGGCGAAGAAGAGTCCGACACTCGCACTTTCGGCATCGTCGTCACGCCGCAGATACTGCCGAAGCTGGCAGTGACGCTGGACTACTTCGACATCACGCTGGATGGCGCGATCGCGCAGCTCGGCGGCGGCCTGAACAACACGTTGAACCTGTGCTTCAACGTCATTCAGGACATCGACAGCGAGTTCTGCCAGGCCATCAACCGCAATCCCGTGACGGGCGAGATCAGCGTGCCGTACTACGCCGAGATCCGGCAGGCGAACACCGGCGGCCTCGAAACCTCCGGTTACGATCTGTCGGCTCGCTACGGCTTCGACTTCGGCTTCGGCTTGTTCGGCAACGGCAGCACGTTGAACATCAGCACCGCGTGGACCAAGACCAATGAGTTCACTTCGACGCCGGTGCAGGCGTTCCCGAACGTGAAGAACCGCTGCGTCGGCTCCTATGGCACCACTTGCGGCGAGCCCATTCCCGAATACAAGGGCGTGACTCGCTTCACCTGGACGACCGGGCCGCTGAGCCTGAGCCTGCGGCATCGATTCATCGACGATGTGACGGTCGATCGCTATCTGCTCCCGACCCGTGCGGGAACGACTGCGCCGGCCTACGCCGACCTGGTGAATCCGCGCCTGGACTCGCAGAACTATCTGGACTTCTCGTTCTCTTACGAGTGGGGCCAGCAGGTGGAATTCTTCGGCGGCGTGAACAATCTCGCCGACGACGATCCGCCGGTGGTCGGCAGCGCGCAGATCCGCGCCAACACGTGGCCTGCGACCTACGACTACAACGGCCGCACCATGTTCATCGGCATGACCGTGCGCACGTTATGATCGAAAGGTGGCGGTGTGACGGTGCCCCCCATTCCGTCACGCCGCCACAGGGATTTGCAGAAAATATGAAGTCGATTGCCCTTGCCCTGAGCGGTGCTTTGCTTCTGGCCGCGACGCTCGTCGACCCGACGGGCGCCGCGCTCGCCGACTCGCCCACGGCCTATCGCAATCCCATCCTGCATTCGGACTACTCGGATCCGGATGTCATCCGCGTCGACGACAGCTACTACATGGTGGCCTCGACGTTTCATTTCTCGCCGGGCGTGCCGGTGTTGAAATCCAAGGACCTGGTGCACTGGACGCTGCTCGGTCACGTGCTGCCGCGGCTGGATTTCGACGCCAATTACGACCTGCCCGGTCCGGTGGAATTCGACGACACCACCGAGCGCATTCCTTTCAACACCAGGATGGGCCACCGCTACGCCGCCGGCGTGTGGGCGCCGTCCATCCGTTTTCACGAGGGGCGCTTCTATGTGTACTTCGCAACGCCCACCGAAGGCGTGTTCATGGCTAGCGCCGCGCGTGCCGAAGGACCGTGGAGCGCTCCCGTCAAAGTCATCGACGAACCCAATCTCGAGGATCCGTGCCCGCTGTGGGACGACGATGGCAACGCCTATCTGGTTCATTCGCGCGTCGGCGCGGGTCCACTGATCCTGCGCCGAATGAGCGCCGACGGCACGAAGGTGCTCGATGCCGGCAAAGTGATCGTCGAAGACAAAGTGCGGCTGCCGATTCTCGAAGGACCGAAGCTGCTCAAGCGCGATGGCTACTACTACATCTTCGCGCCGTACGGTGGCGTCGGCGAAGGACCGCAGGCGGTGCTTCGATCGAAGAACATCTACGGTCCTTATGACATCCGCACCGTGCTCTCCAAAGGAACGACGCACGTGCAGGCGCCACATCAGGGCGGTTACGTCGAAACACCTTCGGGCGAAGGCTGGTTCTTGCATTTCAACAGTACGGGAGCGTATGGGCGCATCGTTCACATGCAACCGGTGCGCTGGGAGGACGGCTGGCCGGTAATGGGCGAGTTGATCCCGGGCGCGCCGAACGGTCAGCCCGTATTGTCACACCGCGCGCCAGACATCGGTGGCAAGTTCGAGCCGGTGCAGATTCAAACATCCGATGAATTTTCGGACCCGAAGCTCGGCGTGCAATGGGAATGGAATCACAACCCGGCGGACTCGAACTGGAGTCTGAGCGAGCGTCGCGGCCACCTGCGGCTGAAGGCGATGCCGGCGAAGAACTTCGTCAGCGCCCGAAACACGCTGACTCAAGTGCTGCATGGCCGCTCATCGCAGATCACGACGCGCATCCTGGTGAGCGAAATGCGCGACGGTCAGAAGGCGGGGCTCGCTATGTTTGGCAAGCGCCCGAGCTGGATCGGCTTGACGCAACAATCGGGCAAGCGCCGTCTCACCTTCTCTTATGCAGGCACGGATACGGTCGGCGACGTCGTCAGCGCAGAGTCGCTGCTACTGCGCGTGAACGTCGATGACGAGTTCGCCCGCTACTCCTACAGCACCGACGACGGCAAGACGTTCAAGCCGTTTGGCACTCGCGCGAAGCTGATGTTCAGCTGGTGGAAAGGCGCGCGGCCGGCGTTGTTCACGTTTACTCCCAACCAGGCGGGCGGCATCGCCGACTTCGACTGGGTGCGTGTCGAGGACACGAGCATCGATCGCCAGGCGCTGGTGACCCGAAACCATCCCACGTTGACGAGCATCGATCCGGCCTCGCCGTTCATGGTCGGCAACGGCAACATCGCATTCACCGCCGACATCACCGGCCTGCAAACCTTTCAGGAGCAGTACTCCTCGCTGACACCGCTGCTGACGCAGGCGCAGTGGACCTGGCACAGTTTTCCCAATCCGAAGCAGTTCAAGTACGGGGACAGCCTGAAGACCATCGACGTTCGCGGTCAGCGACAGCAATATCCGTGGCTGCGCGATTGGTCGGAAGCGAAGCGTCCGGAGATTCAGTGGCTGCGAGAGAATCCGCATCGCTTCTCCCTGGGTCGCGTGTCGTTGCATCTGCTGTCGACCAATGGCAAGCCGGCCCAGTTCTCCGATCTGAAGGCGACTCGACAGACGCTCGATATGTGGAGCGGGACGCTGCACAGCCATTTCGAGTTCGAAGGCCAGCCCATCGATATCGAGACGAGCGTGCATCCTCGGCTCGACATGCTCCATGTGAGCATCAAGGCGCCGACGATCGAGCCTTCGCGGCTTGGCGTCGATCTGAAATTTCCGGGCGTCGCGGCTCAGCTCAATCCGAATCCGGCGGACTGGGAGCATCCGGAGCGTCACACGACGGAAGTGCTCAGCAAGAGCGCGCGCCAGATCTCCTTGCAACGTCGCCTCGACGACACCCGTTACTTCGTCGCGGTCGCCAGCGATGCGGATGCGAGCTTCGATTCTGTCGGTCCGCATTCGATTCGAGTTCGACCCAAGGATCGTGACGGCGTCTTCAGCTTCAGCGTGCTGTTCTCTCCCGAGCGGCACCAGCAACCATTGCCCTCGGCGTCGGACACTCACGACGCTGTGACCACCCACTGGAATTCCTATTGGAACAACGGCGGCGTGATCGATTTTTCCGGCAGCACGGATCCGCGAGCGAAGGAGCTCGAGCGGCGCGTCGTGCTCTCTCAATATCTGATGGCGCTGAACGGCGCCGGCACGTTGCCTCCGCAGGAAGAAGGCCTGTTCTCCAACAGCTGGAACGGCAAGTTCCACATGGAGATGCACCCCTGGCACGCTGCGCACTTCGCACAGTGGGGTCGGACCGAGCTGCTCGAACGCAGCATGCCCTGGTATCAGCAACACCTGCCTCAAGCCAAGGCGCGCGCGGCCTCGCACGGCTTGAGCGGTGCGTGGTGGCCGAAGATGGTGGGACCCGAAGGGCGCGAAAGCCCGAGCACCATCACGCCATTTCTGATGTGGCAGCAGCCGCATCCGATCTTTCTCGCGGAGCTGATCTACCGCGATCGACCGAACCCTGTCACCTTGGCCCAGTATCGGGAGCTCGTGTTCGAAACGGCCGATCTGCTCGCATCCTTTGCGCACTATGACGAAAAAACCGACCGCTATGTGCTCGGTCCGCCGCTCATTCCCGCGCAGGAAGTGTTCCCGCCGCTTACGACGTTCAATCCCACGTTCGAGCTTGAATATTTTCGCTTCGGCCTGGCCACGGCGCAGAGCTGGCGCGAACGGCTGAAGCTGCCGCGCAATCCCGAATGGGATCGTGTGCTACAGAAGCTCTCGCCGCTGCCGCAGCGGGATGGTTTGTATCTGGCGGTCGAGTCGTTCCCTGAACAGTGGGAGCAAGCACGCAGTCCAGAATGTTCCAGCGGAAACACGGCCGAGGCATGTTGGAATCGCGATCATCCATCCTTCCTCGGCGCTCTGGGTCTGCTGCCGGGCTCGAGCGTCGACCGAGAAACCATGCGTCGCACGCTGCGTGCGGTGGAATCCCATTGGGATCTGAGACAGACATGGGGCTGGGACTTTCCACTGCTCGCCATGACTGCGGCGCGCCTGCACGAGCCGGACAAGGCTGTGGACTTCCTGCTGTCCCGCTCGAGAAATTTCCAGTTCGGCGTGAGTGGCATGACGCCTCGAGTGCATCTCAATGAGCACGCAGCGGATCTCGTGCCGACATCGACTGGCAACGCTAACGCAGATGCGGGTTACCGCCGCCTCGCGGAAACTTACTTCCCCTCCAACGGTGGACTGCTGCTCGCTGTTGGATTGATGGCGGCAGGATGGGACGGCGATCTCACTTATCTACCCGGCTTTCCGAAGGAAGGCTGGCGCGTGCGCGCCGAGGGCTTGCGGCCGCTGCCTTAGAAGCGGCCGAGCACCGCACGCTCAGGCGACAGGCGAATCACCAGATCGGCGCGGCCGGGCATCTCGATCAAGATGTGACGGGTGAGGCGCTCGTAGTGCTGAATGAAACGCACCAGCGCCGCGTCGCTCATGACGCCTGACTTGTTGCCGGACTGGTCGCGCAGCTCGTGCTCCTGCTGAGTGCGCCATTTCAAAACGACATCGAACGAGGGCGCCGCGAGCAGCACCAGGAAATCGATCTTGCCGAACAGGCGCTGATATTCACCGCCGAGCGCATCGTTCACGTAGCGGCGCCAGCGGCCATCGACATCTTCGTTCGCTTCGAGGGCATTCACCGGCTGATCCAGCGGCCCGAGTGTTTGCGGCCGCGCGCCGACGCACCAGCCCTCGAACAGCACCAACTGCACCGGCCCTTCGACCGAATCCCATTGGGCCTTGGGCCGACGATCGTCGATCGACTTGTCGAAGCGAGGCAGCGGCACTTGTCCGCCGTGACCGAGCGCATTCAATGTGTGAACGCCGAGTTTCGTGTCGTGCGTGCCGGGCACGCCCCGCGTACGAAGCAGCGGATGCACGTGCTTCGCCAGCGTCACCCGCTCAGCGAGCGGCAAATACAAATCGTCGAGAGAAAGATTCGCGACCTTCAGGCCCGCTCGAGTGAAGCGCGTCGTGAGTGTCCCGCAGACGGTGCTCTTGCCGCTGCCCTGACTGCCACACACGCCGACGATGAGCGGATGCCGGGAGTGCGTAGACGCGAACTTCGCCCGGATGGCGTGCTCGATGATGTCGGCGGCGGATTGCGATTCAGGCGACACGGTTCGGGGGCGTTCGGCCGGCGAAAAAGCTGTCCAGATTGTCCGCCATTTGCATGCCCATGGCAGTACGCGCTTCCAGCGTTGCGCTGCCGAGATGCGGCAAAAGCACGACGTTTTCCAGCTCCCGCAGCGCTGGCGACACGGCCGGTTCGCGCTCATACACATCCAGACCCGCCGCCGCGATCTGCCGTTGCGCGAGCGCGTTGGCCAAGGCGTCCTCATCGACCACGCTGCCACGCGCCGTGTTGATCAGGATTGCGGTCGATTTCATCCGGGCCAATGTATTCGCGTTGATCAAGTGACGCGTGGCCGCGCCGCCCGGACAATGCAACGAGATCACGTCGGACGCGGCGAGCAAACTCTCGAGCGTTGCGTGATGTTCGGCGCCGAGCGCGCTCTCTTCGTCAGCGCTGGCCCGACTGCGCGAGTGATACGCAATGCGCATGCCCAACGCCGCGCGAGCTCGACGTGCCGCTTCCTTGGCGATGCGACCGAAGCCCACCAGGCCCAATGTCTTGCCCTTCACGTCGGTGCCAAGCAATTGAGTCGGGGCCCATCCCGTCCACTTGCCTTCACGCACTAGACGCTCGCCCTCGCCCGCTCGACGAGACGCCATCAAGATCAGCAGAATCGTGAGCTCCGCGGTCGCGTCGGTCAGTGCATCGGGCGTGTTGGTCACGACCAGATTCGCTCGCTTCGCTGCTTCGAGATCGATGTGCTCGAAGCCCGCGCCGAAGTTGGCGATGATGCGTGTCCTCAATCCGGAATTGAGCAGCAGCGCGGCATCCAGCTTGTCCGTGATCGTCGGCGACAGCGCATCGAAGCTTCGCAGCGCCATCAACAACGCCTCACGTCCGAGCGCACGATCGTCGGGATTCACCGTCACTTCATAACTGGCGCGCAGGCGTTCCAGCACCGACGCGGGCAACCGACGGGTGATGAGCAGACTCGGACGGGACATGAGCATCTTCCTTGTGAATCATGACGCGAGAATCGAGCGATCGATCTCGCTCACGTTGCACACGCTGGTCAACGCCATCGCCACTCGCATTTCCTTCGCGAAAATCTCCAGCAACTGACTGACGCCGGCGCCGCCGTTCGCGGCGAGCGCGAACACCCAGGCGCGGCCCAGCATCACACCTTCGGCGCCCAACGCCATCAGGCGGACTACGTCGAGGCCGGATCTGACGCCTGAGTCCGCGAGAATCGTCAGCTTGCCTTTCACTGCGTCGGCAATCGCAGGCAACGCGCGCGCCGATGACAGCACGCCATCGAGCTGGCGGCCGCCATGATTGGAAACAACGATGCCATCGGCGCCGATTTTCGCCGCCTCGATCGCATCTTCAGGATCCAGAATGCCTTTGAGGATGAGCGGCCCATCCCAGGCCTGTCGCAACCAATCCAGATCGGCCCAGCGAATCGAGGGATCGAAATTCGCGCCGAGCCAGCCCATGTAATCGCCGAGCCCGCTCTTCGCCCCCAGCACCGATTTGAGATTGCCCAGCGAATGCGGACGGCCATGCAAGCCCACATCCCAGGACCAACCGGGCCTGCCCATGGCCTGCATCACTCGACGCAGCGGGGAGTAACGCCCCGACATGCCCGAGTGAGCATCGCGATAGCGAGCGCCGGGCACCGGCATGTCGACGGTGAACACGAGCGCCTGGGCGCCGACAGCCTTCGCGCGCGACAGCATCTCCCGCATGAAGCCGCGATCTTTGATCACATACAGCTGATACCAGATCGGCGCCGGACAATTCTTCGCGACTTCTTCGATCGAGCAGATGGAGACGGTCGAGAGCGTGAACGGAATGCCGGCATTGCACGCAGCTTGTGCGGCTTGCACCTCGCCGCGCCGAGCGGACATGCCCGAGATGCCGATGGGGCCGAGCGCCACGGGCATCGACAACTTGCGGCCGAACAGCGTCGTGCTCAGGTCGATGTTGGAAACATCGCGCAGCACCCGTTGCCGAAGCGCGATCTCGGTGAGATCGCTGACGTTCTTGTTCATGGTGCGCTCGTCGTAAGCGCCGCCATC
The DNA here is from genome assembly GCF_009932555.1 of Steroidobacter agaridevorans. Lineage (GTDB taxonomy): Bacteria > Pseudomonadota > Gammaproteobacteria > Steroidobacterales > Steroidobacteraceae > Steroidobacter > Steroidobacter agaridevorans. The sequence goes on along the minus strand of NZ_BLJO01000008.1, from coordinate 390,630 downwards.
GATGTAGTCGAACAGAAAGCGGGGCAAGCGGCCGCGAGCCGCCCGATGGAAATCTTTATAGGAAGCGAGAATCATGCGGTCAACCTGTCCTCCGCGCGGCCTGGATTCGATTTCGTATATCAGCCCCCGCTCTTAATATATCAGACAGCCGACGCCGCGTTCGCGCACGCAATGAGACCCCGCGGCCCCTATTTCTGGGCCGCTTGCGGAAAGTCGGTCGATACGCTGAGCTCGCGCCATCGCTGCAGGTCAGCCAGCTTCGCGCGATCCGCCTGTTCGATCAGCTTCACCGCGTCGCTTCCCAGCGGCAGTCTGAAGGGCGGCTCATCCATCGCAGCGATTTGGAGAATGACCTGAGCGGCACGCTGCGGATCGCCTGGCTGACGACCGTCGTACTCGCGCTGCGCCCTGGCGGTTGCGCCGACGACCGCGTCATATTCGGCGCGCCCGGTGTGAAGCATGGTCGACGATCCAGCAAAGTCAGTGCGAAAGCCGCCCGGCTCGATGACCGTCACCTTGACGCCGATCAGCGCCATTTCCTTCGCGAGTACTTCCGAGAAGCCCTCCACGCCCCACTTGGCCGCAGAATACGGTGCGCGGCCCGGCGCGCCGATGCGGCCGCCCACCGAGGAGAACTGGATGATGTGGCCGGCGCGCTGTTGGCGCATCACGGGAATCGCCGCTTTCGTGACGATGATCGTGCCGAACAAGTTCGTTTCGATCTGCCTGCGGAAGTCAGCGAGCTCCGTGTCTTCGATCGAATTCACGTTGCCGTAGCCCGCGTTGTTCACGACCACGTCGAGTCGGCCGAAGCTGTCGACGGCGAGTTGAACTGCAGCCTCCGCAGCGGCGGGGTCGGAGACGTCGAGCGCCGCCGTCCGCACCGCGTCGCCATAACGCTCGACGAGATCGCTCAACGATGAACGATCTCGCGCCGTCGCCACCAGGAGATGGCCAGCGTCGAGCACGGCTTTGGACAATGCACGTCCCAAGCCGCGGGAGCTGCCGGTGATGAGCCATCGTTGTTGCATGGGGCTCTCCTTTATATGTCGCGCGGTTCAAGGACCGGCTAGCGCTTGGGAAATTCGGTGAAGACGTAGTCTCGATTCTTCACGATCGTGTGACAGGCGAACCCGCACTTGGCATCGTTGCCCTGCGGCGGACGGTCGGAGGTGTCGCTGGGCCGGAACGTGGCGGTCGCCTCGTCGAACTGGAACGCGCCATATCCCCAGCCGCCGGAGTCGGCGAAGCGTTGCTTGTCCTTCACCATGAAGTCGACGTCGTGGAGCGCGCCGGCGACCAGCGGCGCATTGGGATACGACGTCTTGGATGCGATCCAATGGATCTTCGCCATCTTCGCCCCGTCGGGGAACGGCTTGCCGTTGGCGGGTATGCCGGCCTCGAAGGCCTGGATCATCGCGGGGTTACCGAGGATCGCCGCGAGCTTGTCACCATTGTGACTGAGAGAAATCACCTGCCAGCTCTGGTACCCCTTGAACTCCGAGAACGACAGTCCGCCCGGCACCTTCACGCTGTAGCGATCCTGAGCGGCGAGCGCCGCTGTTGTCAGCACGGCCAATCCGATTGCTACACCTGCGCCCATCAACATGTTGTTCCGCTTCATCGCCACTCCTGCATTGGGAAACCATGGCGACTATGCTGCGGCGGCCGGGCACGAAAAGCCCGTGATGGCTCGTGAGGAGCTGTTAGTTCCTGCGCACGAGGGCTCGCGCCTGCGCACTGACCGTCGGCGCAAGCACGAGCCACTACCCTGAGAGATTATTTCGGATACTCGAGACTCGGATACCAGTCGGACTTGCGGCCTTCCGGGGTCATGTCGAGCACGGTCCACAGCGGCATGAGGTCGGGCGCACCGCGCGGATCCTGACCGGGATCGGCCGTTTCGAAGCCCATTTCGCCCGCCCAGAAGTGCCGAATGACGCCATCGCGCTTGGTGAACACGTGGATCGCGGCGTTGTCGGCGAACTCCGGCGTGTTCGCGAGATAGTCGACACTGTACTCGCGGCTCGTGTCCGAGTAGAGCTTGAGATTGCGCCAGCCACGCTCCTTCTTGAACGCCACCAGCCGCTCGATCGGCGACTGCGCAATGACCGCGAGCGCGACGTTCTGCTCGATGTCCTGTGCTTCGCCATCCCACGCGCTGAGCAACGACGTGCACATCGGGCACGGCCGCGCGCGCTCCGGACCATACATATAGCTGTAAACAACCAGCGTCTGCTTGTCGCCGAACAAGTCGGCGAAGGTGACCGGGCCGCGCTCGCTCTGAAACTGGTACTTCTTTTTCACTTCGCCGCCCGGCGGCAATGCGCGACGCATCTCGGCCACGCGCTCGATGTGACGGCGCAGCTCGATTTCCTCGGCGAGCAGTTCATTACGCGCCCGGCGATATTCGGCGCTCTCGTTCGGAAGACGGGTCTGGTTCCTTGCCGCCAGCTCGGCGGCCGGGACCAAGGGCGGAGTCGATGTTTTCGTCTGTGCCTGGGCCATCTGGGTCTCCTTAAGATAGGACCGGTATGACCCAAGGACGAGCCACACCGGCCAGTTCCGACAGCGCCAGCCAATTCTTTTTTGCGGACATTCAGTCGTGCGTCTGCCCCCACAGCGGCGTCGCGACCATGGACTCGCGCTCGCTGAACCGATCGAACCAGAGCGTCAGGCGCGGCCGGTGCCGGAAGGTCGGCAATTCTCGAAATTCCAGCCAGCTCAACGCCGTGGCCAGCGCGATGTGACCGATATCGACGGCGCCCTCGGTGTCGAGCTCCCGCTCCAGCCAGTCATAGCTCGCCAGTAGTTTTTCCACGTAGCCGTCGCGCAACGCCGGATAGCGCAACTCCTTCGGCCGGCGCTGGGTCTCCCAACGAATCGCGATGCCGGCATCGGCCAGCCCCTGCGCAACTGCCTGGACTTGCAACGCCCGCCAGCGCGTCTCACCCACGGTGGGAATCAACTTGTGGCCGGTATGAAGCGTGTCGAGATAGGCGCAGATCACGTCCGAATCGAACAAGGCAGGCAGACCCTCTCGCATCAGCACCGGCACTTTGCCGAGCGGATTGGCGGCGAACACCGCTTCATTCCGCCGCAGCGGACTGGTTTCGTGATGAATGACTTCGATCCGGTCGGCCAGCCCCGCTTCATGCGCGAACACCAGCGCCTTGCGAGCATAGGGAGAGTGAGTCTGATACAACAATTGCATAGCCCGATTCATTGACAGGTTCACCGCAGTAGTGGCGTGGGCTAGGATGTTAGAAGTGCAGCGGCGCGCATCGGCCGCGATTCCGCTAGGCTCGATGCAGTTTTTCCGCGCCCTTGCGAACCCCCATGGATCTGGATCGTTTCGACCGTCAGCTTCTCAATCTCGTCCAGGCGGACTCCGCGCAAACTGCAGAGCAGTTGGCGGAGCACGTCGGCCTGTCGCCTTCGGCCATTCAGCGACGGCTCAAGCGGCTGCGCGAGCAAGGCGTCATTGCTCGCGACGCGGCGATCGTCGATCCGCGCGCCATCGGGCGGCCGACGTTCTTTGTCGTGTCCCTGGAAATCGAGCGCGAGCGGCCGGAATTGCTGGCTCAGCTGCGCGAATGGCTGACGAAGCGCGCCGAAGTTCAGCAAGCCTTTTATGTCACCGGCGAGACCGACTTCGTGATCATCGTCACCGCGCGCGACACCGAAGCCTTCGACGCCATGATGTCGCAGCTGGTCCAGGAAAATCCGAATGTGCGGCGCTTCACCACCAATGTCGTGCTGAATCTGCTCAAGCAAGGGCTGACGATTCCGGTGCCGCTCGACGACAAATAGCGGTTTAACTGCAAAGTCATACGCACGATTGCGGCCGACCGCCGAGCCGCGCGGTCATACTCGCCGCATGCAGGAATTGAAAAAGCTCTGGGCGCTGCTCTGGCCGGACGCCCAACCCACCTCATTACTCGAACTACCGTCGCTCGCCCGCCTGGCCGGCGTCGGCCGCGTGTTTGTCAAAGTCGAGGGCGAGCGACCGCTCGGCAGCTTCAAGGCGTTCGGTGGAATGATCGCCGGCGTCCGCGCATTGGCGGCGGCGCGCGGTGTCAGTGATGCACGAGATCTTTTCTCAGAGCGCATCGGGACTGAGCTGCCACGATTGATTTGCGCGAGCGAAGGCAATCACGGCTTGGCCGTAGCAGCCGCTGCTAAGAAAGCCGGATCCAAGGCCATCGTCTTTCTGCCGCGAGAGGTCAGCACCACGCGCGCTGCTCGCATTGAAGCGTTCGATGCCGAGATCGTTCGTATCGACGGCACCTATGACGATGCGGTAGCCGCCGCCGAAGCGGCAGCGACGCGAGGCGATGGATTACTGATCTCGGACACCGCGAACGATCCGGACTCGCCCGTCGTCAACGACGTGATGGCAGGCTACGGCATGCTCGCCGACGAGCTCATCGAGCAATTCAACGACCCATCGCGCGCACGGCCTACGCATTCGTTCGTGCAAGCCGGCGTCGGCGGCCTCGCCGCCGCCATGGTCGATGGCCTGCAACCTTTGCTCCGGGCGCCGAGTAGATTTCTCATCGTCGAGCCCGATGCCGCCCCGTCTGTCGCTCGCGCATTGCAGGTCGGCGAACCGACGCTCATCGAAGGCGATCTGCACACGTCGGCCTCGATGCTCGCGTGCGGCATGGCCTCGGCCCCGGCGTTACGAATTCTGCAGCGTCATTCGGTTGCGTCCGTGTTGGTTTCGGATGTTCAGCTGCGTGTCGCAGCGGCGGAACTACGCAGTGCCGGCGGACCTGAAACCACTGAGTCCGGCGCGACCGGCCTCGCCGGTTTGCTGCAAGTCGCCGCACGACGCGACCTTCGCTCGCAACATCAGCTCGATAACGACAGCGTCGTCCTACTCATCGCCACCGAGCGCGCCTGAAACATCTGTCTTGACATGCAACCTCGCGGTTGCATAATGACGCCATGGATCTGGACGCTGCGTTTCGCGCTTTGGCGGACAGCAGCCGGCGCGCGCTGCTCGATCGCCTGTACGAACAAAACGGCCAGACCCTCGCGCAGCTGTGCGAAGGCCTGGACATGAGTCGTCAGGCCGTGACCAAGCACCTCGTGATTCTGGAGCAGGCCAATCTCGTGGTCGTGCAATGGCAGGGCCGCGAGAAGCTGCACTACCTGAATCCCGTGCCCATTCACGAGATCGCCGAGCGCTGGATCCGCAAGTACGAGCGCGGCCGCCTGCGCGCGCTCGCCGATCTGAAGAAACAACTGGAAGGAGACGACGATGAGTAGCAAGTTCGTCTATGTCACCTATATCCGCACCACCGCCGAGAAGCTATGGGATGCGCTCACCCAACCGGAATTCACGCGCAAGTACTGGGTCGAAACCTGGCAGGACTGCGACTGGACGCAAGGCGCCTCCTGGAAACTCATGATTCCCGATGGCCGCGTCGGCGACAGCGGCAAAGTGCTCGAGATCGACCGGCCGCGCAAGCTGGTGCTCCATTGGCACAATCAATTCGTGCCTGAAATGAAAGCGGAAGGCCCGACGCGCCTGACCTATGAACTGGAGCAGAACGGCGACGAAGTGAAACTCACGGTCATTCACGAAAGCGACGTGACGGGCTCCAAGACCATCGACGCCGTCTCGAACGGCTGGCCCGGCCTGCTCGCCAGCTTGAAAACTCTGCTCGAAACCGGCCGCCCGCTGGCCAGCACGACGCGCTGGCCCGAGGGCATGTGACGCCCGAGGAACTTTACGTTCCATTGCTCTCTTGTTCGGACTCAAAGAGAGCTGTTTTAACGAGCTGCATCATGAGTCCACGCAAAGAGTTCCCCAAGCCGCCGTTCCCCAAGCAATCCCAGTCCCTGCCCGGCTCGAGCAAGGCGATGCAGCCCGAGCCGGACTACGGCGAGGACAGCTACAAAGGTACGAATCGGCTGACGGATAAAAAGGCGCTGATCACCGGCGCCGATTCGGGCATCGGCCGTGCAGTCGCTCTCGCCTTCGCGCGCGAAGGCGCCGATGTGGTCGTGAGTTATCTCGACGAGCATGAAGACGCGAAGGAGACGCAGCGACTGGTCGAATCGGCCGGCCGCAAGTGCGTGCTGATACCGGGCGACATCGCGCGGGCCGAGCATTGCCGTGCGCTGGTGAAAAAATCCGTCGAAGCGCTCGGCCGCATCGATGTTCTCGTCAACAACGCCGCGCATCAGATGTCGTTCGACTCGTTGGAAAAGATTCCCGACGAGGAATGGGACAAGACCCTCGCCACCAATCTTTCGGCGATGTTCTACATCACTAAGGCGGCGATGCCGCACATGAAGGAAGGCGCCAGCATCATCAATACGGCATCGATCAACGCCGATGTTCCGAACCCCACGCTGCTCGCCTACGCCACGACCAAGGGCGCGATTCAGAATTTCACGGCCGGGCTCGCGCAATTGCTCGCCGAGAAAGGTATCCGAGCGAACACCGTCGCGCCCGGGCCGGTCTGGACGCCCCTGATTCCAGCGTCGATGGAACCGGACAAAGTCAGCAAGTTTGGATCGAACTATCCCATGAAGCGCCCAGCGCAGCCCTGCGAGCTGGCGCCGGTGTATGTGATGCTCGCGAGCGACGAAAGCAGTTATGTTTCAGGAGCGACCGTCGCCGTCACGGGCGGCAAGCCACTGCTTTGATCACGAGGCCAGGTTCACCACGACTTTGATGCAATCGTCTTCCTTATCCCGAAACATTTGATAGGCGTCTGGGACGTCGTCCATGCCGATCCGGTGAGTGATGATCATGGTCGGATCGATCTCGCCGTTCTCGATGCGCCCCATCAGCGGCTTCATGTACCGCTGCACATGGGTCTGGCCGGACTTGATCGTCAGCGCCTTGTTCACGACAGCGCCGAGTGGAATCTTGTCGGCCAGGCCGCCGTACACACCGGGCACCGAGACCGTGCCGCCATTGCGACAGGCTTGAATGGCCTCGCGCACCACGCCGGGCCGCTCGGTTTCCAATCGCAACGCCTGCTTCACCTTGTCATACGCGTGCTGGACACCGTGCATGTGCGCCTCCATGCCGACGGCATCGATGCATGCGTCCGGTCCACGCCCGCCGGTCCATTCCCGTAATGTTTCCAGCGTATCCATTTCCTCGTAGTTGAGGATCTCCGCGCCGGCCCGATGCGCGAGGCTCAGCCGCTCGGGGAAACGATCGATGGCGATGACTCGAGCCGCGCCCAACAACTTGGCGCTCATGATCGCAAACAGGCCGACGGGGCCGCAGCCCCACACCGCCACCGTGTCCCCTTCCTGGATGTTGCAGTTCTCCGCCGCCATGTAGCCGGTGGGCAGGATGTCGCTGAGAAACAGCGCCTGCTCATCGCTCATCGCATCCGGAATCTTCATCGGCCCGACATCCGCGAAGGGCACGCGCACATACTCGGCCTGCCCGCCCGCATAGCCGCCCAGCAAATGCGAATAACCGAAGATGCCGCAGGGCGAATGGCCCCAGAACTTCTCCGCGAGCCGGGCATTCGGATTGGAGTTCTCGCACAGCGAGTACATTTCCTGCGAGCAAAAGAAACAATTGCCGCAGGAAATCGGAAACGGCACCACGACCCGATCGCCGGGCGACAGATTCGGCACGCCGGAGCCGGTCTCGACGACTTCACCCATGAACTCGTGACCGAGAATGTCACCGCGCATCATGCCAGGCACGTAGCCGTCGTAGAGATGGAGGTCCGAGCCGCAGATCGCCGCTTTGCGCACCTTGATGACCGCATCGCGGGGATTGATCAGACGCGCGTCCGGCACTTCCTCGATGCCGACCTTGTGCACGCCTTGCCAACAGACTGCTCTCATGACTCCTCCGCGCTGAACATGCGACCGATCATGCTGCGCTTGCCGGTCGGCTGACCCTGGGTGGTCGCGATCTCTCCGGTCTCGATCAGTTGTTTCAGGCGCCGCAGGTCTTCGGTCACCAGGGACTCCGGCGCCATCGCCAGCAGCTGCGCGGCCTTTGCAGCGGCCGGCCCGCCCGGCATGCCGTAATAGATTTCGACATGAACCTGCGTTCCCTGACCGCCCGGCCCGGGCTCGAAACGCACGCTGCCGACATGATTTATTTCCGAGCCGGCGACGGTCCGCCAGGACATCAAGCGCCCCGGCTGATCCTCGACGACCTCCGACTGCCAGCGCAGTTGCATGCCGCCGGGCAGGCGCGCCGTCCATTCCGATCTTTGCTGAGGTCCTTCCGTGACGGATTCCAGATGGGACATGAAGCGCGGCAGGTTCTCCAGCTTGCGCCAGAATGCATACACCTGTTCCGGCGGACTGTTGATCGTCAGACTGGCGTGCACCGGCACGTCCTGTTGCGCCTCGGCCATGGAAGATTGCAGTTCCACTTTGCTCGCGTAGACATCCAGCGCAGCAAAGCCGGCGACCGCTGTTGCCGTGGCCGCCACTCGGGAGGGATTCGAATCCGGCGAGCGCAGCGATGCGCCGAGCAACGCGAGATCCATCACATCGCCGACGACGCGCGACATCGCAAACGTTGCCGGCGCACGACCAGAGAGCAAACCCACGCCGCTGACGATCTCGCGCACGCCACACATTCGTAACACAGTGCTGCGATCGCCCACGCCGATCATGCGCCCCACCGCTCGGGGCGCCAGCAGCTCCGCCATGCCCAACCCGACGCTGAACCAGCCGAGCGAACGATCGATGGCCGGCTCGCGAGTCATAGATACAGCCATGGCCTTGCCTCGCTAACCCTGGACGGGACGCTGCGAACCGTCGTCGGTCCCTGAAACATCGTCGCTTCCGAAACGTCGCGCGCCGTTACCGCCACGACGTTCCAAGGAAGATGCAACCGCCTCGCGCAGATTGTCATATTCGCGTCGGCCAGCTTCTTTGGCTCGAGCTACGGTGCGGTCGTGCACGGGCCCGACCCATCTGTTCTCATATTCCGTCATGGGCAGGGCGGCGCCGAGCAGTGCGCCGGCCGCCAGGGCGAGTGCGCCGAGTGCGAGCGGTTGTTCCTGAACCAGATCGTCCAGGCGGGAGCGCACTTCGCGCGAGCGGACTTGTACGGTTTGCATCGAATCCGACAACCGATCCGAGACCTGGCCCTGCACCCGACGCGCTCTGCTGCGAACCTGGTGAGCCGCACTCCTCACGCGGCCACGCGCCGATCTGTCCCAGCGCTCCTCATCGCGCAGCCATTCGCGATCGCGACTGACATAGCCTTCGTCGCCAGAACGCGACCTCGCCACCGAAGCCACCAGCCAGACGAGGCCAGCCGCCGTGAGAACCACTGGCACCGGGTTCCGGCGCACCGTGTCTGCGGCCTCCTGCAGCAACTCCGAACCCGAGTCGCGAATGAACTCCACCGAGCGATCGAGCAACTCACCGGAAGAAAACTTGCGCTGGATCTCATCCAGCGTTTGATCCAGATTCGCACGGATCTGCTCGCCACGCCGCTCCAGATCCGCGGCGCTGCGCTTGTCAGTTCTACCGTTCATCATGTCCTCCGCGCGACCACGGTCGCATCTTTTTGCAGCGATTCCTGAGTGCGATCGAACTGTTCGCCCAGATGCGTCCACTTGCGCTTGCCCGCCTGCAGCAGCACGAATCCGGCGATCAGCAGCACGATGCTGACGAGCAATGCCGCAAGCCACGGTCGCATCACTTCGGCGAGCGCGAGAATGACGGTTGCAACCAGCGTGAGCACGCCTGCCAGCAGCACGCCGGCAGCAATGGCAAAAGGCGCAACGCTCAGTTTTACATCGCGCAACGCCGTGCGAGCTTCGGCCTTGGCCAGCGCAATTTCGTTCCTCGCGAGCGCCAGAGCTTCATCCATCAAACGGCTGAGCAACCCCGTCATGGACTCCGTGGGGCCGTTGGAGATCGGGGAGGACGCCATGGCTCACACTCCCCTTTCGCCATAGGTGTCTGGCGTGGCCGACGCTCGATAGATCCGGGCACTTTGTTCTTCGCTCGCCTCGCCCAGATCTTCCTCATATAAAGCGTCCAGATTCCGCTCGGAGGCCTTCATGAAGCGCGCAAGCGCGATACCGAGCGCGGCGCTGCCGAGCAGGAACATTCCGGGATGCCGGACCGCCAGCTGCCGGACCTGGTAATACAGATCTTCGATGCTGTCCTCGCGCAGATGCGCCGCCAGGCCGCTGACGTTGCCCGCGAGCCTCGATGCATAGCTCGCAATCGCCGGCTGGGACGGATCCAGCTTTGCGCAGGCCGCATCGATGGCTTCGGCGATGTCCGCGATCTGATCCGCGGCGGCGCGCTTGCCGCTCTCGATCCTTTGCTTGCCGTCCTCGCGCAAGCGCTGTTTCAAATCGGCAGCACGACCGCGCGCTCCTGAAGTGCTTGTACTGTCGGTGGATTCGGTCATGGGTGCGCTTCTCCGGTTGAAATCTCATCGACGATGCCGATTTTTAATCGCGCGGCGACAAGAAGGTTCCGCCCCGGCTATCTGAGGCGGAGCAAACAACACTGCACACGATCCGCTGACAGTGGAATCGCGGAATCCGCCCGCCGAACTGCCCCGCATACGCATATTCCCATCGCACGCTTTGCACCATTCGCCGCCGGGAACGGCACGCAGAGCCGTGAGCGCCTCTTGGGATTACCTCGTAGCCGATTTGTGATTTCCGAGATTCGGGCGCGGCGGCGGGCTTCGGGCGAGACGCTGAACGGGCGTGGTCAGCGCATGAAACACCCGCGAAACATCTGTTTTGGCGCGGGCCTCGACATTCCTTTTGCGTTTTTACCGGCTCAACGCCCAATTCCGGTCGATATAAATCCGTTTAGATGCTTGCCCTGCAGGGAATATTTCGGTAGTAGCCAGTGAGCGAATGATACGTTTTGTCACCCACCGTCACCGTAATATACAAACACGTAGTGTTTATTTGGTACGATAGCGGCAGTGCCGTTCCAAACATGGTCATTGCGAATATTTCCATCACTCCCCGCATTCGAGAACGGACCCAGGTTTCATAAGCGGCCACCAAAGTCAAGCCGATGCTGAATGTATCGACTCGACGACCAGACGAGTTCACGACCGCGGAACTCGTCGCGGCGGCCGCGGATTCAAGCGGCGTTACCCAGAGGACTAACCATGGCAACTAAAGCAAAACGTTCGAAGACTCCCGCCAAGAAGAAGAGCTCCAAAGCAACTTCCCGCGTTCGTTGGACGAGTCAGAATGACCGCGAAATGAAGGCGCTGATCAAGGAACAGACCCCGGCCCGCGCGATCGCGAGCAAGCTGAAGCGCACCGAGGCGGCCGTCCGCCAGCGCATCCACAAGCTCGGCTTGTCGCTGCGCTCGTCGAAGAAGAAAGCCAAAACCCGCCGCTAATCCGGGTTAGAACATTCGCGGCCAGCGGGCTCGCCTCGCTGGCCGCCGAATGATTACAAACCTTTAATGCTTCTCCCCTTCGGACGGCCATCGGTTTGACCGATCCCGCCGCGGCGCTTTATAGTCGCGGCCATGATCCGAATCAGCAAACGCCAACAGCAACAACCGCGCTTCATTGCGGCGGTTGCGCGTGCGTGCGTTCGGACTTCCTCGGGCCGGTTCTAAGCCCAAACTCCAACAAACATCCGCAACCCCGCCATCGGCGGGGCTTCGTCGAGCTTCGCTGGCCACCCTGAGTCAGGAGCTTGACCATGATTCATTTCAGCAGCGACACCGAGATCGAGCGCATCGCGCTCGGCATCATCGACCGGACTTTGCCGAAACCGGAGTGGACGCACGCGGCCCACTTCGCCGCGGCTCTTTGGGTTTTACGACGGCCCGGCATGAACGCCGAGGCTGACATGCCTGGATTGATCCGCGCATACAACCTGGCGACCGGCGTGGAGAACACCGATTCGAGCGGTTATCACGAGACCATCACTCTGGCCTCGCTGCGAGCCGCGCGCGATTGGCTGGAAAAACGGCCGGAAAGGCCGCTGCACGAAGTGCTGAACGAGCTGCTCGCGAGCCGTTACGGGCGCTCCGACTGGCTGCTCGAATACTGGTCGAAGCCCGTGTTGTTCTCGGTGATGGCCCGGCGCGCGTGGCTCGACCCCGATCTCAAGCCGTTGCCGTTCTAGGGCCTTCCAGCTCGAGCACGCGGACAAACATTCGCCGCAGCACCAGGATGCTGAGCGAACCTGCGACCGCGACCAGCACATGAAGCATCCAGAACATGACCGGGCCCAAGGGCTCATAGAAGCGCGCCAGCCAGCCGCTGGCGATGCCGCCGACGAACAAGCCCAGGTAATAAGAGCCGACCATCATGGCGTTCACGGCAGGCGGCGCCGCGCGCGACACGAGCGCGAGTGCAATCGGCGCCACATACAAATAGGAAGCGGCGCAGATGAAATGGAACAGGATGGGCCAGCCCACCGGCACCCGTCCGGCGCCCGCCAACCATTGTCCAACGCTCAACAACAGACACGCGATCGCGAAGAAACCGCAGCCGAGCGCGATCTTTCCCAGATCGCTCGGCTCGGCGCCCCGCTGCGCCTGGCGACGCCACAGGAACATCACCAGCGGCGCGAACAGCAGCACCGTCAATGAATCGAGCGCCTGGAACCAGGTGACGGGCAGCGTCAGATCGAACGGCAACGAGCGATCGACCTGGTCGCGCAGCCACACCGGATAGGTATTCCAGACCTGGGTCTGCACTGTCCAGAACAGTGCGGTGATCGCGAGCAACAGCAATATCACCAGGACTTTGCGCAGATCGCCGGGCTGCATGCGCGGGCGATCGTGAACTCGAGCGTCACGCGGGCGATCGGCCGGCAAATGTTTCGCGCCGGCCAGATAAATGACGATTCCGATCAACATGCCGATGCCGGCGGCGCCAAATCCGTAATGCCAGCCGTAGAACTCGCCCAACGTGCCGCACACCAGCGGCGCGATGAACGCGCCCACGTTGATAGCAGTGCAGTAAGCGGTGTAGGCGCTGTCGCGGCGACGATCGTCCTTGCTGTAGAGCGCGCCGACCTGAGCGGCGAGATTTCCTTTGAGCAACCCGGAGCCGACGATCAAGGCGGCCAGCGCCGGCAGGAATGCCGTTTCGAACGCCATCAGGAAGTGGCCGATCGCCATGGCCGCGGCGCCGAGCAGCACCGCCCGTCGTCTTCCCATGACGTGGTCGCCGAGCAGACCACCGAAAATGGGCACGAAATAAACCAGGCCGATATACAGCCCGAAAATCTGGGCCGCGAGCGCTTGCGTGGACAACGTGCCGAACACCGCCTCGATGGCGGCGCGCAGGCCGGCGAAACCGGCCACCTGCTCGACCACGCCCGGCTGCAGCAGATATCCCGACATGTACAGCACCAGCAGTGCCTGCATGCCATAAAAGGAAAATCGCTCCCAGGCCTCGGTGAAGGCGATGTACGCCAGCCCGCGCGGATGGCCGAAGAATTCGGCACTGGCCGCCGGTGCGGCGGCCGGCGATGAGGCCTCGGCGATGGTATTCAACGGCACCCCTTACTCGCAGAATTGATCGATGTTGTCAGCGTCGCCACCCCGCTTAGAAGTGCCAAAGCCAATCGCCTTGGTGCCGTTTTCGCACCGGCCGTGACACAATCCAAGTTGCTTTCCGGCGAGAAAGTGCCGAGTTTATGTCGATGAGCGAGGAAAAAATCGCACACCAGCCGGCGGCCTCCCTGCCGTCGCGCAAGGCGTTGCCCCCTTTCGAAGCATTGCGAGCATTCGACGCCGTGGCGCGCCTCGGCGGTGTCCGTAAAGCCGCCCAATATTTGTGCCGCGACCACGCCGTGGTGAGCCGGCACCTGCGCGCCATCGAAGACTGGACCGGCACCAAGCTGATTCAACGCACCCCGGGCGGCGCGGTGCTGACCGAGGACGGCATTCGATATCACAAGCAAATCGCCACCGCCATCGACTTGATCGCCGGCGCCACGGTCGATCTGATGAAGCGCGGCGACGATCATCGCCTGCACATCCGCTGCATGCCCGGCTTCGCGCTGCACTGGCTGTCGAGCCGGCTCGGCGAGTTCGAAAAGGCCAATCCCGGCATCGATATCGAAGTCCGGCCGCTCGACCGGCTGCCCGACGTGCTCGCCCATCACACCGACGTCGAGATCCGCCTGGTTGCCCCTTACGCGGACCGCATCGAGCTGGCCGCCGAGCTGCGCAGCGCCGAGATCGTTCATACACCGGTGCTCGCCGTCGCCAATCGTGAATACCTGGCCCGCTCGGCGCCGATCAACGAGCCGCGCGACCTGTTGACCCATCAGCTGTTGCACGAGGAGAACTTCAACCGCTGGCGCAACTGGCTCAGCTTTCACGGCATCCACGAGGATGTGGAGCTCAGCGGCACGCGCCTGTGGCAAGGCCATCTCACATTGGACGCGGCACGGCACGGCCGCGGCATCTCACTGACGAATTACGTGATCGTGGCGGACGACCTCGCGAACGGCCGCCTGGTCGATGTCGGCGAGGGCAAGCCGGCGTTTCAGCCGCTGGCGGTGGGCATTTATTACTTCATCGCGCGCGAGAAGCGCTGGGATTCGCCGGTGATCCGCAAGTTCCGGCAGTGGATGATCGCCACCATCAAGAAACAGCATCCGCACCTGAAAGTCGGCGACGGCAAGTAACGAAAAAGCGGGCGCGAACGACCGTGTCATCCGCGCCCGCGAACAGCCTTACCCAGGCTATCTGAAACCCAACCTGATCCCTCGCTGACCGCGGCTCCGCTCGACGAAGCATCCGACGACACTGCCATTCGGCCAATGTCGGGGCAGTCGATGAATCACAGCTTCTGCAGGCCAAACTTCTTCGCGGTTTCATCCAGCGCCTTGCGCGCCTTCTCCGTCAACTCGTCGACCTGCGCCTTGGTGATGATCAGCGGCGGGCTCAACACCATCGACTGATACACCGCTCGCATGATCAAGCCGTTGTTCGCGGCCACGTCGCGGCAGAAATTGGCCGCATCGTCCTGCGTCGTGAAGATTTCGCGGCTCTGCTTGTTCTTCACCAGCTGAATGGCCGCGATCAGACCGACGCCGCGAATCTCGCCGACAATGGGGTGCGAGGCCGCCAGCTCCTGCAGACACTTGCGGAAGTACGGCGCAATCTCTTCCCGTACGCGCTCGACCAGCCCTTCCGAACGCATCAACTGAATGTTCGCGATCGCCACAGCGCACGACGCGGGATGGCCCGAGTACGTGTAGCCGTGCGCCAGCGCGCCGCCTTCGTTGATTTCCTTCCAGATGCGATCGTGGATCGCGACACCCGCGATCGGCAGATAGCCCGAGGACAGGCCCTTCGCCATCGGCATCAGATCCGGATCGATGCCATAGGTCTGCGAACCGAACCACTGACCGGTGCGCCCAAAGCCGCAGATGACTTCATCGGCGACCACCAGCACATCGTACTTGCGGCAGATCCGCTGAATCTCGGCCCAATAACCCGGCGGCGGCTCGTACACGCCGCCCGCACCCTGCACCGGCTCACCGATGAAGGCCGCGACATTGTCGGCGCCCAACTCGAGAATCTTCTCTTCGAGCAGACGCGCCGCCTTGAGGCCGTACTCTTCCAGGCTCAGCCCGGCGCCCTGCGTGTAGTAGTGCGGATGAGCGATGTGCGCGAACTCGGGCAGCAACTGTCCATCGAGCGCATGCATGTGCGACATGCCGCCGAGGCTCACGGCCGCAAGCGTGCTGCCGTGATAACCGAGGTTACGCGCGATGAACGTGCGCTTGGTCGGCTTGCCCTTCACACGCCAGTAGTGACGCGCGAGACGAATCACGGTGTCGTTCGCCTCCGAGCCCGAGTTCGTATAGAAGAAGTGCTTCAGGCCCGGCGGAGTCACCTCCGCCAGCACCTTGCCCAACTCGATCTGCGACGGCGTCGACGTCTGGAAGAAGCTGTTGTAGTACGGCAGCGTCTGCAGCTGCTGAGTCGCCGCATCCACCAGTTCCTTGCGGCCGTAACCGACATTGACGCACCACAGGCCCGCCATGCCGTCGAGGATCTTGTTGCCGTCGCTGTCCCACACGTACGCGCCTTCGGCACGAGTGATGATCCGCACGCCCTTGCCGGCCAGCGCCTTCTGATCGGTGAAGGGATGGACGTGGTGAGCCACGTCCAACGCCCGATAATCCTGTGTGCTTCTAACAGTTTGCGCCATTGCCTATCCTCAGAACGAGTAGCCGACCTTGATGCCCACTTCACGCGGCCGCGTGCGGTTGGCATTGGTCCAGGCGTGATACGGATCGATCCACTTGTTCTCGTTGGTCAGGTTGGTGCCGAACACTTCGACGCTGGCCTGACCGATCTTCATGCCCAGACGCGCCGCGAGCAGCGCGATGTCATCCGAGAACTGCGGCGTGTTTTCCAACGGGAAGCTGCTCAGATCGATGTAGCTGACCTTGTCGCGGTAGCTGTAATCGACCCGGAAGAAGCCCGGCATGGCCGCGCTCCAGTCGAAGTCGTAGTTCGCGCCCAGCGTGTAGCTGAACTCCGGCACGTAGTCGACCGGATCGCCGGGCAGGTTGGTGGCGCCCAGCGCCTTCACCTCGGTGATCTCACTGTCGAGGTACGTGGCGGTCGTGTTCAACGTCAGCCGCTCGGTCGGACGGAACGTGAGGCCGACTTCGACGCCCTTCACTTCGGCCTTGCCGATGTTGCTGGTGATCTGATCGGTGGTGCCGGTGTCCGCGTTGAACACCAGGCCACGGCGCAACATGTCCTTGTAGTCGCTGTAGAACACCGCAGCTTCGTACGCGAATACGCCGCCGCCCAGGATGCCCTTGCTGCCCAGCTCGTAGCTGATCAGGGTCTCAGGCTCGAAATTGTCGGCCGGGCCGCGGTTGAAGCCGCCGCTGCGGAAGCCGCTGCCGACGCTCGCGTAGATGTTGATGTTCTCGGTGACCTTCACCGACGCGAACGCGCGCGGATCGACCGAATCGAACGAATCCGTTTCTTCGGTGAGACCGTCCCACGACTTCTGATCGTCCTGGAAGTAGCGCACGCCGGTGCCGAGCTCCCAGCGCCCGAAGCGGAAGGAGATATCGCCGAACAAGGCATACGACTCGTACGTGTCGCGGTCATAGTACTCCAGGCCGCCGAAGTAATCGCCCGCGAACAGCGTGTCGTAGTACGCGGTCAGCGCGTTGCTCATCGAGCGGTAGAAGCCGCCGAAGGTGTAATTGAAGAAATTCTCGCCGGCGGAGCTCAGGCGGATTTCCTGCGTGAACTGGTGCGCGCGAGTGTGCCGATCGTCGGTGCCTTCCAGCGCGCCGCCGTACACCGTCTCCGGACCGCCGATATACGACGCCGGGTACTGGTGGTCATGATCGATGTACGTGGTCGAGCTGAGCAGCTCGGCCGCGCCCAGGTCGTACTTCACATCCAGGTTGTACAGGTCGTATTCGAACTTCTTCGGCACCAGACGACGTGCGCGGTCGACGGCGACGGTGACGGTGCGATCCGGCTGCTCATAGCCGAGGCCGAGCTGACTCTCGTTGCGATGGACCAGCACCATGCCTTGCACCGACAGCGCCTCGGTCGGCTTCCACAGCATCTTGGTGCGCACGATGCGCAGGTCCTGGTTGTTGCCGTCCTTGACGCCGGCTTCCGGCTGATCCTGCCAGCCGCCGCCTTCTTCGGCGTGCGCCGCGATGCGAATGCCGAACTTGTCGGTGACGATGGGCGCGTTCAATACGCCGCCGATCACTTCACGCGAGTCGCCACCGCTGATGAACGATTCTTGAGCCTGGATGGAACCGCCCCATTCGTTGAGATCGGGCGAGGCGGTGATGTATCGAATCGCGCCGGCCACCGAGCCCTGGCCGTACAGCGTACCTTGCGGGCCCTTCAGCACTTCGACGCGCTCCAGATCGACCGGTCGCACATCGAGCTGATCGAAGCCGCTGAGCGTGACCGGCGCTTCGTCGAGATACACACCGACCAGGGCGTCGCTGCCGTATTGGTTGCTCAGGCCGCGCATGAAGATCTGGTAGCTGCCAGGACCGTCTTCGCGCAACGCCATGCCAGGCACCGCGAACGCGATGTCCTGGATATTGGTCAGACCCTTCTGCGCAATCTCCTCACCGCCGAGGGCGGTGATCGCCACCGGCACGTCGACCAGGCGCTGCTCGCGCTTCTGCGCGGTCACGATCACCTCTTCGACCACCAGTTCCTGCGCCATTGTGCTGACCGAGGTGGTTGCCCCGACCACCGCCAGTGCCGTGATGTATTTCAGTCGCGTCGCCATGTTGCCTCCCAAAACTTTGATCCCCAGGGTAAAGCCGTTGTGCTTATATGTGTTTGGTTCGCTACTTCAGCGCGTCGACCGCGCTGTTGAAGAAATCGTTGTCCGGAATCGCCTCGGCGCCCTTCGGCTTGGAGCGCGAGCTCAATACCGCGACGATCACCTGCTCGCGCGGATTGATGTAGATGTATTGACCGAAGATGCCGCGGGCGCTGAATGCGCCGTCGGCGAACGAGCCATTCGGTCGTGCGACGGGCCACCACATGTAACCGTAATCGACGCGCGCATTACCGACCTGGCGCGGCTGGGTAGCTTCGACGATCCAGTTTTCCGGCAGCACGCGCTCGTTGCCGATGACGCCGCCGCTGGCCATGAACAAGCCGAAGCGCGCGTAGTCGCGTAGCGTCGCGTTGATGCCGCTGCCGGCCACTTCCAGTCCGCCCGGGGCTTCGAGCCACCAGGTGGCGTCCTGCTCCATGCCGATCCTGGACCAGATTTTTTGTGACAGATAATCCGCGCACCACATGCCCGTGGCTGCGCGCACCAGTGCGCCGACGACGTGAGTTTCGCCGGTGCTGTAATTCCAAACGGAGCCCGGCGCAGACACGCGCGGCTGGCTGGCGAGAAACTTCATGATCGCGCCCGGCTGCTGAGCGATCTGCAGCTCGAGCATGCGACGGCGCTCGGAGCTCGGATCGGTGTGCGTGTCATCCCAGTGCACACCGGACGTCATCTGCAACAGATGACGAATCGACACGCCGTCGTAACTCGAGCCCCGCAGCTCGGGCAGATAGCGCGTGAGCTGGTCGTCGACACCGCCGATGAGCTTGTCTTGAATCGCAGCGCCGATGAGCGTGGTGCTCACCGACTTGGCCATCGACATGGAGATCCAGCGCGTGCTGGCGTCGGTGCCCAGATCGTAGTGCTCGAGCGCGATCCGGCCACGCTTCATCAGCAGCAGGCCAGCGACGCGATTGCGGGAGAGATAGTCGGGCAGGTCGTACTCCACACCCCTCGAGCGCACGACCAGATCCTGCAGTTGAATGTCGGCGCGCGGCAGCTCGTGAACAGGACCGCCTCGGGCGATCGTGCGCGTCGAGAACTCCCACTGCGTATCGCGAAACAAGCGCAGTTGGGCGTCGGGGAGCAGCTTGCCCGCGTAGGCGTCGCGGGCCTGGCTGGCGGCGGCCTGAGGTTCATCCGCACGTCGGCTGCGGACTTCGGCGTCGCGATGCAAGGTGAGCATTCCTGAATAACAGCGGTGTCGTTGTTATATCGCCAGCCCACCGAGCGCACAGTTGCCAATGCTGACAGCGTCGGTGAGCTGCGATCACCAGGGAGCGCGCTCCCTGGTGCGTCCGGATTACTTGACGCCGATCTGCTGCCAGTGGCCTGGATTCAGGATCAATTTGCCGTCGGCAAAGCGCACGTTGAGCGGATAACGGCCCGGCACCGTGAAGTCGCCCGGTGCGACCGGCTGCAATTCCACGGCCGCAGCCTTCTTGATGGCGAATGCATCGCGCGCACCTGTTGCTTGCGCCACGAGCTTGCCGTCCTCGGCGGAGACTTTCACGCTGACGATGTCGCTGAACTTGTACTCGCCTGCGTACTTCTGCAGATCGGCGGCCGCGACTTTGAGCCGCTTGTTCGGCTGGAACGCCTTGGGCTGCTCGGGCACCGACGAGAGGATGGCGTCCCACATCACTTCGCTGGCAATGACGCCGAGATCCACGGACGTGAGCGCACCCGGTGTCTTGTCATCAACTTCCCCTGTGGAGATTGCGTAGAGCACGTCGCCGTCGTACTCGGTCGCGAACGGCTGCAGTCCGCGCGCCATCGAGGTGTGGACCTGCACAGCGATTCGCTGAAGCAGTGCCGGCTCCAACGTCTGGTTCACGACGACCAGGCTGACCGTGGTGTTGCGGGCGGCTTCTTTCGGGGGCTGCCAGCCGGGCTTGCGACTGTCTGGCATGCCGGCGAGCAGATCAGTGGGACGCAACGGCTGCGGCCAGTTCGCACCGGGATTGCACGCGACCACCTTGCCGTCGCGATCCGTCACCACGCCGAACGCATTCACGACCGTGAACGCGGCGATCTTCACCGGGCCGACCTGACGGAATGCACCGCCCTGACCGGAGTGGACGTTGCAACCGAAGAACTGACCGGTGCGCGCCGACCGTCCGGCGCCTTGAGCGCCCAGAGGAAACACACCGGGCTGCGCGCCTCGCAGCGCTGCTTGCGCCAGTCGCTTGTCCGGATAGATCTCGTTCAAGCGACGATCGCCGAAGTCATAAATGATCGCGCCCACCGACAAAGAAATATTGTCCCAGTTGCCGCTGCGCTCACCGTCGTCCTTCAACGCCGTCGCCGCGGCGGTGGTCGACTCGAGGCCATACCAGGAGCCGCCGGAGAACACGACCGTGTCCACTTCGGGCGCGTTGTAGCCGAGACGCAGATAGTCGGTGTTCACCGTGCCGGGCCCGCCACCGCGAACATCGACCGCTCCCAACGCGCGACGCGCGAAACGAAACACCGTGACGCCGGTCGGGCCTTCCGCATATTCGGCGGTGCCGATCTCGAGCATGGGCCAATCGAACTGGAGCTTCTTGTCGCCCGCATTGACCACCGGCTGCAGCGAGTCCTGCGAACCGGCGAGCGCCGATCCGGAAGTGACGGTGACAGCGGCCAGCAGCAGGGCCGTCATGGATTGGCGCAACGTTCGCATCGGGATGCAGCTCCGGGCATTTAACACTGCCGGCATTGAAGCACAGGCGCGAACCCTCGGGACGTGCCATCAGGGACGCCATTGGTGCGCCGGACACACCTCCCTTGCGGGGGTTATGTCACTGGCTGCATGTCTCCCAGCACGGTGGGAATCAGCTCCGACACGGTCGGATGAATGGGCACCGCCCACTGCTGCTTCGTGTACGGCACGTCTGCATTCATCACATCGATGATGCCGTGAATCGCTTCGTCGCCGCCGACGCCCAGGATCGATGCGCCGAGGATGCGCTTGGATTCGGCATCGGCGATGATTTTCATGAACCCTTGCGTTTCGCCCTTCTCGACGGCCCGGCCCACTTTGGTCATGGGCCGCGTGCCGATCAGCAACTTTTTGCCGCTCGCGCGCGCTTGCGTTTCCGTCATGCCGACGCGGCCCAACGGTGGATCGATGTATAGCGCGTAAGCGGGAATGCGCTGGCTGACGCGTCGGTCCGCGCCATCGAGCAGATTCGCCGCAACGATCTCGAAGTCGTTGTACGACGTATGCGTGAACGCGCCGCGACCGTTGCAATCGCCGAGCGCGAACACACCCGGCACGTTGGTCTGCAGATGATCGTCCACTTTGATGTAGCCGCGCGCATCGACCGCGATGCCAGCACGGTCGAGGCCGAGATCATGGGTGTTCGGCAGGCGACCGACCGCGAGTAGCACGTGGCTGCCGACGACGGTCGGTGTGCCCTGTGTGCAACTCACATGAACTTCGACGCCCTCGGCGTGCGGCGCGAGGCTGATGCATTCGGCGTGGGTGCGAAGTGCGATGTCTTCGTTCTTCAGGATCTCAGCAATCGCAAGCGACACATCTTCGTCTTCACGACCGATCAGCCGCTCGCTTTGTTCGACGATGGTCACCTTCGAGCCGAAGCGCCGGAACATCTGCGCGAACTCGAGACCGATATAACTTCCGCCCACCACGACCAGATGCCTGGGGACGAAGTCCACCTGCAACATCGTGGTGTTGGTGAGAAACGGAACGGTGTTCACGCCCGGCATGTTCGGCACATTCGCGCGACCGCCGACGTTGATGAAAATGTTCGGGGCGGTGAGGAACTGCTCGCCGACTCGAACTGTGTTCGCCGCTTCGAAACGCGCCTGGCCTTCGATCACGGTGCAGCCGGCCATGGATTTCAGCCAACTCTCCAGACCCGAACGTGCGTCGAGCGTTACCTTCGCGGCGCGCGCTTGCACGCGCTTCATATCGACGCTGACGGGCGCGTTCGTCTCGACACCGTATTCCGCTGCGCGCCTCGCGAGGTGGGCTGCGTAGGCGCTGGCGACCATGGTTTTGGTCGGCATGCAGCCCGTGTTCACACACGTGCCACCGAACAGTTTGCGCTCGACGATTGCGACTTTCTTTCCCGCCTGCGCCAAGCGCGCCGCCAGGAACGGCCCCGCCTGGCCCGCGCCGATGATGATGGCGTCGAAGTTCTGTGTCATGGCAAAGCCAACACTATGAGCACCGCCGCGGCAATCGCAACTACGTCTTCTATCAACGCCGCCGGCCGATCCTTCCCAAACGCCGCGGCCATCCTGGCTCTCGCAGCGCTGCCACCGAGTGTTCCGATGACCGCGCCGATCGCGCCGACGATCGCTCCAACCCACAGCGACCCTGCGGCCACTCCGATGGCGCCGCCGGTGATGACGCCCATCAGAATACGCGTCCCGAACTGCACTGGCACTTTGCGACTCGGTGTCGTGGGGAGCTGGTCGGTGACCAATTCACCTATTGCCAGGAGGAGCAGAATCCAAGGTGTCCAGCGATACCCCAGGAATGCGAGCCAGGTGCCGCTTAAACTCAGCAGCCCGTAATGAGCCGCGAACGCTATGGCCGCCGGCGCGGTCATGGCGCGTAGCCCGGCGACGATGCCAATCAGCAGAGCAAGGAAATACAACATGATCCCTCGTCGCGCTTTGTTGTGATTGACAGCATCCTAATCCAACAAAGCAACGCCGAAAGCGTTGGCGCCGCATAAACGCACGGTTATTCCAGGCCGCTGCCCCGGAAGTTGTCCCAGGCACGCGATGGGCATAGTATTCGCATAGTCTTGGGAGACGCCGAATGCGGTCTACTCCGCGGTCAGGTAATCCCACATCCGCTCGAGAATGCGACCCGACCAGGTTGCGCGTTGTTTCGCGTCCTGCTCGGTCAGCAAGCCTTCGTCGGCCAGACCGGCCGCCAGGCAATCCAACTCGACGCGAGCGGCGTCTTCCAGATACCAAGTGAGCACGACCGCGGCTTCGAGGGCCTCGCCGACGATAACGGCGCCGTTACCTCGCATGAGAATTGCCCGCTGCTGGCCTAACGCGACAGCAAACTTCCGGGCCTGTTCGTCGTCACGTAACAACTGCGGGTCATCCCACAGCACCGGCGCGGGATAGAAATAACTTCCAAAGCCATGCCTCGGTCTCGGCACGCGACGCATCGCTCCGAGGCTCATCACCTTTGGAGGCATGCAGCGAACGATGGCGTTCACATCCGGCCGCAGGCGATAGATCTCGCGATGCGCCCGCACCTCGCCAAGCACACCGTCCGGCAGCGGTCCATCGAGCGATACTTCATGACAAGCGTCATCGTCTCGCACCAGCCCCAACGGCTTCGACGGCGACACCCGAAACGTCGCCGCCGACGTACGCACACTGCAGTGACCGTAAGCATGCAACAGCCCGTGACGAGCCAACGCCCGCCCGGCCGTGCGGATCAAACGATCGATGTTGCGGACCTCGCTCATGAGCCGGGCGGCTTCACCACCGGCATCGCCTTGCCGGCCACGAACCATTCGCCGTCCGCGTATTCCTGCAGCAGCACCCGAATCGTCTCCGGCTTGGCCTGCAACGTCTGACTGACCACTTCCGTGATCTTCGCCGCCAGCTCCGCTTTGAGCTCCGGCGAGCGCCCCGCCAGGATGTTTACTTGAATGATGGGCATGGTGTCTCGAGAAACAAAGTTATTCCGCAACCATAAACGATGTCCGGCCCAGACGCTCGACTTCCAACTGGACGTGCATGCCGACATGCAGCTCGAACGCCGCCGTCGCACCGCCGGCCATGACGATGTGGCCTGCTTCCAGCACTTCCCCACTCATCGCCACCAATCGCGCCGCCGCCACGAGCGAACGCACCGGATCGCCCAGGATCGCCGCCGTCGAACCGAACGACTGCGCGCGACCGTTCACCATCACCGTCATGCCGAGATTGTCGAGCGGCTGATGCGGCGAATTCCACGGGCCGATCGTAAGCGCCGACGAGGAGCTGTTATCCGCCACCACATCGGTCAGCGAGAAGCGGAAATTCTGATATCGCGAATCGATGATCTCGAGCGCCGGCGCCACCGCCTCGACCGCATCCATCGCCTGCACCGCCGTCACGATGCCCGACAGCGGCTTGCGCAACAGAAACGCCACCTCCGGCTCGACGCGCGGATGCACGAAACGTTTCCTGCTGATCGTGCCGCCGTCCTCGGCAATCATCGCATGCGTCAGGCGGCCCCAGATGAGATCGTTCACGCCCATCTGTTCCATCTTGGCGCGGCTGGTGAAGCCCATCTTCATGCCAATGCGGCGCTCGCCGCGCGCCAGGCGTCGCTCGATGCTCTGTCTCTGGACTTCGTAAGCCTCTTCCAGCGTCAAAGTTTCCGTGGCGGAAATTTGCGCCACCGCGGTGGCATTGCGAGCCGCATCGTCCAGCAACGTCGCGAGACGGAGAATATCTACAGTCATGCGGCGACCTCTTTGGCCTGCAGGCGCGACTTCAAGTCGAGCGCAATGTCAACGATCATATCTTCCTGCCCACCCACCATCCGTCGTCGACCGAGCTCCATCAGAATCTCACGCACGTCGACACCGTAGTCCCGTGCAGCCTTCTCCGCGTGCCGCAAGAAGCTGGAATAGACACCGGCATAGCCCAGCGACAGCGTCTCTCGATCGACGCGCACCGGACGGTCCTGCAACGGACGCACCAACTCTTCCGCGGCATCCATCAGCTTGAACAAATCGCAGCCGTGCTCGAAGCCCATGCGATCGGCAGCTGCAATGAACACTTCCAACGGCGCATTGCCCGCACCCGCGCCCATGCCGGCAAGCGACGCATCCACTCGCGTCACCCCGTTCTCGACGGCAACGATGGAATTCGCGACCCCGAGCGACAAGTTGTGATGGGCGTGAATGCCGATCTGAGTGCTCGGCTGCAGCGCCTGGCGCAACGCGCGCACGCGTTGTTCCGTATCGCGCATCGTCAGCGCACCGCCTGAGTCCACGACATATACGCAATGCGCACCGTAGCTTTCCATCAACTTCGCCTGCGCGGCCAGCCGATCCGGCGGACTCATGTGCGACATCATCAGGAAGCCGCACACATCCAAACCCATGTTCCGGGCTTCTTCGATGTGTTGACGAGAGATATCGGCCTCGGTGCAATGAGTCGCGATCCGCACGGAGCGCACACCAACCTTCGCCGCCGCGTGCAGATCTTCGATGGTGCCGATGCCAGGCAACAGCAGCGTCGTCAGCTTCGCTTGCTTGACCGTCGCGGCCACGGCTTCGATCCACTCCAGATCGGTGTGTCGACCGAAACCATAGTTGAAGCTCGACCCCGCGAGCCCGTCGCCATGCGCCACTTCGATCGCAGCGACGTTCGCCTCGTCCAGCGCACGCGCAATCGCGATGACGTGCTCGAGACCGTACTGATGACGGATGGCATGCATGCCATCGCGCAACGTCACGTCTTGGATATAGAGCTGCGTCATCAAGCGGCCCTCTGTAATTGAGTCTCGACGATGCGATCGGCCGTGGTCATCGCCGCCGACGTCATGATGTCGAGATTGCCCGCGTAGGCCGGCAGGTAATGCGCGGCGCCTTCGACTTCGAGATACACAGCGACCTTCAAGCCGGTCAGCGGCGCGTCGCCCTTGCGAAGGCGCACGCCGTCTTTCTCGGTGAGGCGCTCGAACTGCACGGCCTGTTTGAGCCGATAGCCAGGAACGTAACGATTGACCGCCGCCACCATCGTAGTCACTGAGGCTGAAATCGCGCGATCGTCGTCCGTCTGCGCCAGGCAATAAACCGTGTCGCGCATGATCAGCGGCGGCTCGGCGGGATTCAGCACGATGATGGCCTTCCCTGAGCCCGCGCCGCCGACGCCTTCGATGGCCCGCGACGTAGTCACCGTGAACTCATCGATATTCGCTCGGGTACCGGGCCCAGCGGACTTCGAGGCAATGGACGCAACGATCTCCGCATAGGGCACCGCTGCCACTTTGCGCACGGCCGCCACGATGGGAATCGTCGCCTGCCCGCCGCAAGTCACCATGTTCACATTGTGTGCCTGCAAATGCTCATCGAGGTTCACGCTCGGAACGACGTAAGGGCCGACGGCCGCGGGCGTGAGATCGATGGCGCGTTTGCCGTCTTGTTTCAAGATCGCCGCGTGCTGCCCATGCGCTTTGGCCGAAGTTGCATCGAGCACGATGTCGATGTCCTGATACAACGATTCGCGACGCAAGCCCTCGAGGCCCTTGTCAGTCGCAAACACACCGAGCCGGCGCGCACGGGCCAGGCCTTCGGAGCTCGGATCCACGCCCACCAGCGCCGCCATTTCCAGGTGACGCGACGTGCGCATCACCTTGATCATCAAATCGGTGCCGATGTTGCCCGAGCCGATGATGGCTACCTTCGCCTTGCTCATCGCTACTCCTGCGTGAAAGCGGCCGCGACGCGACCGAGGCCACTGATGCGGGCCTCGTACACTTCGCCCGGCTTGACCGTAACCATGGGTCCGAGCGCGCCCGACAGAATCGTCGTGCCGGCGCGCAAGGGCTGACCGACCTTCGACATCGTCCTCGCGAGCCAGACGACCGCGTTCAACGGATTGCCCAAACAGGCCGCGCCACAGCCCGTCGATACCGCCTCGCCACGATTGTCCAATCGCGCGCCGCACATCTTCAGATCGAGCTTGTCGATCTTGCGCGGCGTGCCGCCGAGCACGAACAGCCCGGACGATGCGTTGTCGGCGATGGTGTCATAAAGAGAGATCTTCCAATCGCGCACCCGGCTGTCCACGATTTCAATTGCCGGCAACGCGTAAGCAATCGCACTCGCGACCTGCGCAAGCGTCGGGCGCTCGGCATCGAGATCTTTCTCCAGCACGAACGCGATCTCCGCTTCCACCTTCGGCTGAATCAAACGCGAGATCGGCACGAGCGCATCGTCGCCGTACTCCATGTCATCGAACAACATGCCGAAGTCGGGCTGATCGACCCCAAGCTGCTTTTGCACGGCCAGCGAGGTGAGCCCGATCTTCGCACCGATGATGCGACGGCCTGCAGCCAACGCGTCAGCCGTGAGGCGCGACTGCACTTCATAAGCGCCCGCGACCCCGAGCGGCTCGATGAGCGAGCGAATCGGATCGCAAGGCGTGCGAGTCTTTGCCGCCTGGCTCAATGCCGCGTGAGCTGCGGCGACGGCTTCAGAGTTTGACGCAGACATTCCGCAGCTCCGAATAGAACTCGAGACCATGCACTCCGCCCTCGCGGCCAATACCCGACTGCTTCGCGCCGCCGAAAGCGGTGCGCAGATCGCGCAGGAACCAGGAGTTGATCCACAAGATACCGACTTCGATCTGGGCCGCAACCCGATGGGCCCGCGACAAGTCGCGCGTGAACACGGAGCCCGCGAGGCCGTAGGGAGTGTCGTTCGCCAGCGCGATCGCCTCCTCCTCGCTATCGAAGGGCGCGATGTGACAGCAGGGTCCGAAAATTTCCTCGCGCAGCACCGGGTGCGATTCGGGCAGGCCCGTCCAGATCGTCGGCTGCACCCACGCACCCTCGGCAAATGCGCCGGGCATGTCGGGAACGCCACCACCCGTGATCAACGTCGCGCCCGAGCTGCGAGCACGCTCGTAATAGCTCAGCACTTTCCGACGATGCTCCTGGCTGATCAATGGACCGAGCGTCGTTGTCTTCTCAAAAGGATCGCCATTGCGCTGGGTCTCGGCCGCCGCCTTCAAGCGCTGCACGAACTCATCGAAGATCGGCCGCTGCACATAAATGCGCTCGGTGCCCAGGCACACTTGTCCGCAATTCAAGAACGTCGAGCGCGTGCTGGCTTCGATGGCGACATCCAGATCGCAGTCGGCGAACACGATCGATGCGTTCTTGCCACCGAGCTCGAGCGACACAGGACGCACGCCCTCGGCCGCCGATTTCATGATCGCCGTGCCGGTGCGCGTCTCGCCGGTAAAAGTGATGCCGTCCACGCCCGGATGATTCACCAGATGCGCGCCCGCGCTGTCCGGGCCAAAGCCGTGCACTACGTTATAAACACCGGGCGGCACGCCGGCTTCGTTCATCACCTGGCCAAGCAGCGTCGCGGTCGTCGGTGTTTCCTCCGACGGCTTCACGACGACGGTGTTGCCGCTCGCCAATGCCGGCGCGACTTTCCAGGTCATCAACAGCAGCGGCAGATTCCAGGGACACACGACAGCGATCACGCCGCGCGGCACGCGAATGGAATAATTCAAAG
Organism: Steroidobacter agaridevorans; assembly: GCF_009932555.1. Taxonomy (GTDB): domain Bacteria; phylum Pseudomonadota; class Gammaproteobacteria; order Steroidobacterales; family Steroidobacteraceae; genus Steroidobacter; species Steroidobacter agaridevorans. Next base: position 362,096 of record NZ_BLJO01000008.1, on the reverse strand, counting down.
CGCCCTTGCCATCCGGCGTCGGGCTGCGGAACAGCTCGGTCCCATGCGCGAGCATCTGATCGGCGAACGCGGTGAAGTTGGCCGCGCCGCGCGGAATATCCAAATGACTCACGTCGCGGATCGGTTTGCCGGTGTCGAGGATCTCCGCTTTGACAAATTCATCGAAGCGACGCGTGATGCCTTCCGCGACTTTGCGCATGATGGCGGCGCGCTCGGCATCGGTCATCTTGCCCCACGGACCTTTCAACGCTTTGCGCGCGGCCTGCACCGCCTGATCGACGATGGATGCATCCGCCTCGGCGACGGTGCTCACCACGGCATTGGTGGCCGGATTGCGGTTTTCAAAAGCCCGGCCGGCGCCGACAGCAACGCCGTTGATGAAATGCGTCAGGCTCGGAATCGAGGCTGCCATGGGTACTCTGTTCCAGGAATGGGAGTCTGGATGGTACCGGAGAATTTCGATATTTCAATGATCAATGGCCCAGTTGACACCTTAAACTGCGGATGAGATCGTCTGATTATCGAATTTTTACCGACTCGCCACGCACCGCGGGTCGCCGCACTCTTATTAAGTGAGCTCGAGGGGGACCGACGGGTGAATGCCGCCGTTCAGAACGCCGATCAGATCAAGGATGTCGGGCGCACCGTCGATGTCACTGCCGTCATCGATTCCGCGCCGCTCGGGCGCTTTCAAATCTTCAGCGTCGTCTTGTGCGGCCTGGTGGCCATGCTCGACGGCTTCGATACTCAGTCGGTGTTCCTGGTGGCGCCGGTGCTAGCCGAAGTGTGGCAGGTCGCGCCCGGCGACTTCGGCCCGATCTTCGGCGCCGGCCTGGTCGGCATTCTGTGCGGCCAGTTCATCGCCGGTCCGCTCGCGGATCGTTACGGCCGTCGCATAGTCATTCTCGGCTGCACGTTGATGTTCGCGCTCCTGACGTTCGCCACCGCGGCCGCCACGAGTTTGCAAATGCTGTTGTTGTTGAGATTTCTCACCGGCATCGGCCTCGGTGGCGCGACACCGAACATCATCGCGCTGACCGCGGAGTTTTCCCCACAACGCCTGCGAGCCACCGCCATCACCGTGATGTTTGCAGGCTTTCCGCTCGGCGCCGCCATCGGTGCGCTGATCAGCAGCGTGATCATTCCCGCGTTCGGCTGGCAGTCGGTGTTCATCCTGGGCGGCGTGATTCCCTTGGCGCTGCTCGTCGTGCTGGCGTTGCGTTTGCCCGAGTCGGTGCAATTCCTCGTCGCCGCCGGCCGGCCGCAGCAGGAGATCGGCGCCCTGCTCGATCGGCTGGTGCCCGAGCGCGAGCGCAGCGCCAGCGAGCGTTATGTATTGAAGGAGCAGAAGCTCGAAGGCTTCAGCATGCTGCATCTGTTCCGCGATGGCCGCGCGATGAAGACGCTGCTGCTGTGGGTTGCGTTCTTCATGAGCCTGCTGATGATTTATTTCCTCATGAGCTGGCTGCCGCTGGCGCTCAAGCAGGCGGGCGCGAGCATCACCTCGGCGCTCACCGCGTCGGTGTTCCTGAATCTCGGCGGCGCCATCGGCGGCATCGTGCTCGGCCGATTGATCGATCGGCTCGATGCGGCCGCGGTGCTGTGCGCTGGCTATGTAGTTGCTGGCGTGAGCACGGCCCTGATCGGGCAAGTCGACTCTCACGTCGTGATCTTGATGACCTGCGTGTTCGTCGCCGGCTTCTTCACGATCGGCGGCCAGACAGCGATGAATGCACTGACAGCCAGCATCTATCCGACACAAGCGCGCGCAACAGGCTTGGGTACCGCGCTCGCCGTCGGTCGCATCGGCTCGGTCATTGGACCGGTGGTTGGCGGCCTGCTGATGGCGGCAATGGTGACGACGGAGAAGCTGTTTCTTCTGAGCGCGCTGCCGGCAGTGATTGCGTGCGCAGCGCTGCTGGTCTTGAGATTGCTGCTGCGTCGGTAAATAAAAAAGGCGGCCCGGACGCATAGCCCGGGCCGCCTGCTTCACTTCCGCTTAGAAGCTCTTCGTCACCGTCAACGCAACAGCGCGATTGCTGATGATGGCGTTGGCAGCATCGTAAGGCTCCGGCGCATTGCCGGACACGAGACGACCCGTGTCGATGAAGGGCGGCTCTTCGTTGGTCGCGTTCAACACACTCAGGCCCAGGCTGGTGCCGTTGAGGAAACCGGACGCCTGGTCGAAGCTGTAGTTGAACTGCAGATCCAGCGTGATCCACTCATCGATCTTCACCGGCGTCGTGTTCAGCACCGGCGCGCCGACGGCATTCGGCACGTAACAACCGCTCACGCACTCGTAGCTGTCCGTGTAGTTGACCGTTGCGATCGCACCGAACGAGCCGCGACGGTACGACAGACCCTGCTTGCTCTTGAGCTTCACCGGATTGCCCATCACCTCGTACTTGCCGAGCTTGTCTTCGTAGCGTGCGCCCGGCGTGCTCTGCAGCTCATACGAGAGCAACAGCGTGCCGTTCGCGAACACTTCGAACTCACCGATGCCGGTATCGAAGCCGTAGCTCGCGCCCAGGTCCAGACCGTCCATCTTCAAGCTCGCCAGATTGGTCTGGGTCGCGTAGATCACCGCACCGATCTGGTTCGGCTGCAACGTCATGCCCGGGCCCACCAGGCCGACGAAGCGCGGATCGTCGTACAGCGACTGCACCATCGCGTCGTCAGGGAAGAACGTGATGTTGCCCGCGTACGGACTGCTGCCAGTCGCGAAGTAGTTCGCGAGGATGCCGCTCAGCTGACCCGCGGTGATGCGCACCAGACGGTTGTCGATCTGCAAGTTGAAATAGTTCGCGCTCAACAACAGACCCGGCACGCTCTCCGGCAGGAACTCGAAGCCGACGGTCCACGTGTCCGCTTCCTCCGGCTTCAGCACCGGGCCCGCGCCGCCCGACACCACGAGCGTGTTGAGCGTGCAGATGCCCTGCGAGTTCGCCGGGTTGAGCTCGACCATGCCGGTGGTGCAAGGCGCGGTGTACGCGCTGTTGTACAGAATTGCGTTGCCGCCCGGCACCGGCTGCGGACCGTCGTAAGCAAAGCGCATCGGCGGCGCATGGAAGCTCGAGCCGTAGCTGCCGTGGATGTTCAAGCTCTCGATGGGCTTGTAGCGCAGGCCGAACTTCGGATCGGTGGAAGTGAAATCGCCCAGACCCTGCGAGTCTTCGTGACGCACGGCCAGCGACAGATCCAACGCACGCAGACCGGGCAGCGAATTGGCGTCGCCGAAGATCGGCACCGCGAATTCGGCGAACGCGGATTTCACATCGCGCTCGGTGGCGCCGTACGGCAGCCGCACCGGATCGATGCTCCGATAGTTGAAGTCGAGCTCGCCATCGATGTGCTCGGTGCGATAGTCGACACCGATCGCGAGCTTCAGCGGACCGCCCGGCAGATCGACGACCGTGCCGTCGGCCTTGACCGAGCCCTGCCGCACCCACGAATCGAACTCCAGATTCTCATAGCCGACCAGCTGGCTCAGCACCTGCGCCGAGAGCGGATCGGTGGAGTACGGGTTGAATGTTTCATAGTTCAGACCCGCGCAGAACGCCTGCTGGGCCGTCGGCGCCGCGATCGCACCGATGTTGCTCGAGTTCAAGCCCATCAACGAGCAGACCACCGAGTTCGGCGCGGATACCTGACCGCCGCCCGGTCCGGCGAGGAAGTCGTCGATGTTGGCGTCGCGCTCGAGCTGCGATTCGCGCTTCTGATTTTCGCGGCTGTACGAGCCGTGGACATCCAGCTTCCAATCGCCGCCGATATCGAAGGTCACGCCGAGATCGCCGCCGAAGCTGTCGACCGTCGTGTCGCGCTGAGTGATGAAGTCATCGACCAGCACGCTGAAGTTGTTGGTGACGCCGGCAATGAAATTCGGATTGGTGGCCGGCACGCTGCCGAGCAGATCCACATAGCCGGTGTGATAGTTGCCTTCGCGGCGGGTGTAACGCAGGCTGCCGTTCGTGGTGATGCCGCTGGCGATGTCCTGATCGAACGTGACGAACAGGCTGTGACGCTGCATTTCCGGCAGGATGTCCCAACCCGCCCACGGATTGGACGTGTTGCCGACACCGCCGGTGGCCGGCGCGAGCTGCGCGGCCGTCAAGCCGGAGCCCGAGCCTTGCGGCACGGTGTAGAGCACCGGAGAAATGTAACTGAACGCGCCGGGGCCGAACAGGTTGGCGGCGCCGCCGACGCGCGACGTGTAGTTCTGCCAGTTCACACCGCCTTCATCGGCGTAGTTGCCATCGATGTCGCGATCCGCGGCAGTCACGCGCGCACGATCGTTGAATTCGTAACCGATCACGGCGCGGCCGCTGCTCCAGCTGGTGCCGCCAACGATGCTGGCCTGGAACTCATCGCCGCCGCCTTCGGTGAGCGTGCCGTAGCGCGCAGTCGTCTGCACGCCTTCGAAGTTGCGCTTGAGAATGAAGTTGACGACGCCGCCGACCGCGTCCGAGCCGTACACGGCCGATGCGCCGTCCTGCAGGATCTCGATACGATCGATGGCGGCGGCAGGAATGTTTGCTACGTCGACGAAATCGCCGAACTGACCGGACGTTGCGACACGACGGCCGTCGACCAGCACGAGCGTCGACAGCGCGCCGAGACCGCGCAGGTTCACACCCGAGCCACCGGTGAGATTCGCGCCGGCGGACGTTCCGTCCTGACCGCCGCGATTGTTATCGGCCTGAGCCACGCCGCCGGCGAAGTTGGTCGGCAAAGCACGCAGCAGCTCGGCGACAGTAGCCTTGCCGCTCGCGGCGATCTCTTCCGCGCCCACGGTCTGGATCGCATTGCCGATCGGCGCGGCGCCACGAATGTTTGTACCGGTGACGACGATTTCCTCGAGCGCTTCGATCGTGCCCTGTCCCACGTCCTGGGCCAGGACCGGCGCGGCAATCAGCGTTGCGAAGGAGGCTGCGGCGGCTCGCGACAGCGGGCCGAAGGTGCGTTGCTTGAACATGAGGCGAATCGACTCCCTGAACTTCATCTGCGCCCGACCTGGTGGCGAGCGGGCCCGGACGATAGTTAAGGGAATCGACACCCGTCAATGGATTTTCGAAATAAACGACAATCTGCAAGGCGAAATGTTGGACGTCGATCACAATTTCGACGTCTCACTCTCGCAGTTTTGCTGGTTTCCCTGAGTGAACGACGCAGAAAAGGACCGAAGCGGTCGTTGCTGAAACGGCCGCTCTGCGCCATATTTCGAAATAGTTACGAGCGGGATTTGCCGGCGCGACTGCGCTTCTTATGCTTGCTCAGCAGCTCTTCGTCACGACGCTCGAGGGCGGCACGCACGACGTCGGTGGTTCGTTGCAAGTGCAGCTCGGTCAAGCGGCAGGCGCGCAGCGTCTTGCGACCGAGCACGGCCTCGACGATGGCCTCGTGCTCATCGTGCACGTCGCGCTCCACGCTTGCCTCGGCGAGCGAGATCATTCGATAACGCTCGGAGTGATAGTGGAGCATGCTGCGCAGACGGATCAGCCACTTCGAGCCGCACGCCGAGACCAGCGCTTCGTGGAAGCGGCGATTGGCGCTTTCCCAGCGCGTGAACGTCGCCGCGTCGCTTTCCTTCAAATGATCCTCGAGCGAGGACAGCTCTTCATAAGCCTGATTGACCGCGCGCTCCCACTCGGGGCCGCCCTTTTCGATGGCCAGCGACAGCGCCTGCGTTTCGATCAGCAAGCGCGTGTTCATCGTGTCCTGCAGTTCGTCCAGCGAAATCTGCGACACCCAGAAGCCGCGCTGGCCCTCGGCCACCGCCAGCGCGTCGCCGGTCAATTTCACCAGCGCTTCGCGCAGCGGGCTCAAGCCCACGTCGTAGCGCTTGGTCAGCATTTCCATCGCGAGCTTGGTGCCAGGCGGCAGCGCGCCGGAAATGATATCCCGGCGAATATGCTGATACGTCTGGTCGGCGATGGTCTTCGCGACCGTGGTGTTGTCGTTGTCCGTTTCGCTCTTCATTCGATCCCCGAGTCTGGCGGGTCTGCTAGAAGCTCTTGGTGAGCGTCAAGGCGACGGCCCGGCCACTGATGATAGCGTTAGCAGCATCATAAGACTCCGGGGCGTTGCCCGTCACGATTCTGCCGGTGTCGACGAAGGGCGGCTCCTCGTTGGTCGCGTTCAACACGCTCAACCCCACGCCGGCGCCGCTCAGCAAGCCGCCGGCGCCCTCGAACTTATAGTTGAACTGCAGATCCAGCGTAATCCAGTCGTCGATCTGGACCGGCGCCGTGTTAAGCGTCGGCGCACCGGTCGCGCCCGGCAAGTAGCAGCCGCTCACGCACTCGTAGCTGTCCGTGTAGTTGATCGTCGCGATCACACCGAATGCGCCGCGCCGGTAGGAAACACCCTGCCGGGACTTGAGCTTCACCGGATTGCCGGTGCTTTCGTATTTGCCGAGCCTATCCTCATAGCGGCCGCCCGGCGTTGCCTGGATGTCATAGGACAACAACAGCGTGCCGTTCGCAAACACTTCGAACTCGCCGATGCCCGTGTCGAACCCATAGCTCGCGCCCAGGTCGACGCCATCCATCTTCAGGCTCGCAAGATTGGTCTGGGTCGCATAGATGATGGCCGCGACCTGGCTCGGCGTGCGCGTCACGCCTGGCCCTTGCAAGCCAATGAAGCGCGGATCGTCGAACAGCGACTGCACCAGCGCGTCATCCGGATTGAACACCAGGTTGCTGAGATACGGGCTGGTGCCGGTCGCGAAGTAGTTGGCCAGAATGCCGCCGAGCGCGCCCGAGGTGATGCGCACCAGGCGGTTGTCGATCTGCATGTTGAAGTAGTTCGCGCTCAACAACAGCCCCGGCACGCTCTCCGGCAGGAATTCCAGGCCCGCGGTCCAGGTGTCCGCTTCCTCGGGCTGCAACGTCGGGCCGGCGCCGCCGGACACCACCATGCCCACGAACGGACAAGCACCCGACGCGTTCGGAACCTGCGGCTGGATGAGCTCCACGAGAGTGGTGTTGCACGGCGCGGTGTAGAACGCGTTGGCGTAGAAGATCGCATTGCCGCCCGGCACTGGCTGCGGACCGTCATAAGCAAAGCGCATCGGCGGCGCATGAAAGCTCGTGCCATAACTGGCGCGCACTGTCAGGCTGTCGATGGGCTTGTAGCGCAGACCGAACTTCGGATCGGTGGAAGTGAAATCGCCCAGACCCTGCGAATCTTCATGACGCACGGCCAGCGACAGATCCAGCGCACGCATCCCCGCCAGTGAGTTGCGATCGCCGACCAGAGGCACCGCGAACTCGGCATAAGCGGCTTTCACTTCGCGCTCGGTCGCGCCGTACGGCATGTTCACAGGATCGATGCTGCGATAATTGAACTCGAGCTCGCCGTCGATATATTCCTTGCGATAGTCGACGCCCACGGCGAGCTTCAGCGGACCGCCCGGCAATTCGAACACGGTGCCGTCGACCTTGACCGTGCCCTGACGCACCCACGAATCGAACTCCAGATCCTCGTAGCCGATCAGCTGACTGAGGACCTGCGCCGACAGCGGCTCGGTGGAGTAAGGATTGAATGTTTCGTAATTCAAACCGGCGCAGAAGCGCTGCGCGGCGCTCGGCGCAGCAATCGAACCGATGTTGCTCGAATTCAAGCCCATCAGCGAGCAGGCCACCGAGTTCGGCGCAGCCACCCTGCCGCCGCCCGCACCGGCGACGAAGTCATCGATGTTCGCGTCACGCTCGAGCTGCGACTGGCGATTCTGGATCTCGCGGCTATAGGAACCTGTGACATCGAGCTGCCAGTCGCCGCCGATGTCGAATGTCACACCCAGATCCGCGCCGTAGCTGTCGACCTGCACATCGCGCTGGGTGAGAATGTCATCGACCAGCACGCTGAAGTTGTTCGGGCTGTTCGGCGCGCCGATGCCGCCGATGTAAGCCGGGTTCGTCGTCGGCACGGCGCCGTAAATGTCGACGTAGCCGGTGTGATAGTTGCCGTCGCGACGCGTGTAGCGCGCGCTGCCGTGCGTGGCAATGCCATCGGTGATGTCCTGGTCGAAGGTCAGGAACAAACTGTGGCGCTTCATTTCCGGCAGGATGTCCCAGCCGTTCCAGGGATTGGAGGAGTTGCCGAAGCCGCCCGTGGCAGGCGTCAGTTGCGCAACGGTGAGACCAGTGCCCGGGCCCTGCGGCACCGTGTAAGCGACGTTGCCATTGAAGGACGCGGTGCCAGGGAAAATGTTTGCAGCGGACCCGACGTGAGTCGTGTAGATCGGCCAGTTGATGCCGCCACGAGAGGACAGATCGCCATTGAGATCGCGATCGGCCGCAGTGACCCGCCCGCGATCGTTATATTCGTAACCCAGGGTGACGCGGCCGCTGTCCCATCCATGCCCCCACGCTGCGCTGGCCTGGAGCTCATCGCCACCGCCTTCAGTGAGCGTGCCGATGCGCGCCAGCGTCTGCAGACCTTCGACGTTGCGCTTGAGAATGAAATTGACCACACCGCCGACCGCATCGGAGCCGTACACGGCCGATGCGCCGTCCTGCAGGATTTCGATGCGCTCGATGGCGGCGGCGGGAATGTTTGCTACGTCGACGAAATCGCCGAATTGACCCGAGGTCGCAACCCGACGGCCATCGACCAGCACGAGCGTGGACAGCGCGCCCAAGCCACGCAGATTGACGCCGGAGCCGCCCGTCAGGTTCGAGCCAGCCGAGGAGGTATCCTGACCGCCACGATTGTTGTCCGCTTGCGCCACGCCGCCCGCGAAATTCACCGGCAGCTCTCGCAACAACTCGGCGACGGTCGCCTTGCCGCTCTCGGCGATCTGTTCCGCGCCGAGCGTTTGAATGGGATTGCCGATAGGCACGGCGCCGCGGATGTTTGTACCGGTGACGACGACTTCTTCGAGCGCCTCGCCGCCCACGTCCTGCGCAAGCACCGGCGCAGCGAGCAGCGTCGTGAAAGAAACAACGGCGGCTCGCGACAACGAACTCGTCCTGGCGTTGAACACCATCCCACTCTCCCCTGGCTTTATTTGTCTATTGCCGCCGTTCGCGGCGCTTGGCGCGAAGATAGGCACGGCAGGTCGACGCCGTCAATGCGATTTTCGAAATAATTTCGAATTGCGAATGTGCGACCGCTCTAATGTGGCCGGAAAGCACACATCATCTGCACTGATACAGCGCGTATTTCGAAAAAGCAGTCCCCAATGTGGGGATGCCGAGTGGGACAGAGTTTCAATCTGTCCCTTTCTGTCCCCGCGCGGGCGCGCAGGCTACGGTTTTGCGCGCAAGAATTGAAGCGCGGTGAGTACTTGCGCTTTGACGCCGATCGCGAGCACTCGCTCATCGATGTCGAACCTCGGCGAATGATTCGACGGCGTCGAGGCCTTGTCCTTGAAATCCCTGGTCGAGCCGATGATGTAGTACACGCCTGGAATCTCCCGTTCGAAGAACGAGAAATCCTCGGCCGCGGCTCGCAGCGGCGCCCTGGTGTCGACGCCCGCCGCACCGGCGGCTTCTTTCAATGCCGGCATGATGGACTCGAGAATCTTCGGATCGCTGCCGGTCACATGCGCCTGCTTTCGGTAGCTCACCTGCGCGGTGGCGCCATAACTCTTTGCCAGGCCCTCGACGGACGTATCGATGAGTTCCTGCAGCCGATGCAAGCGCTCTTCGCTGAAGGTTCGGATGGTCCCCTGCAACGTCGCATCGCCCGGCAGAATGTTGCCTCTCACGCCGGCTTGCATCATCCCGATCGTGACTACATTCGGCACATCGAACACGTCCACTTGTCGCGCCGACAGGGTCGTCAGGCTCTTGACGATATCGGCGGAAAGATTGATCAGGTCGGTGCCTTCCCAAGGACGCGCGCCGTGCGTCTGCCGACCCTGCAGATCGATGCGCAAGTCGGTGGCGCTGGAGAGTAGCGGCCCATAACGAACATCGATGCGGCCGGGCACGCCCGGCTCGACGTGCAAGCCGAAGATTGCATCGGGCTTTGGATTGCTCAGCGCCCCTTCCTTGATCATCTCCGACGCGCCGCCCTGCTCTCCGATGGGCGGACCTTCTTCGGCCGGCTGGAAAATGAAAACGACCGTGCCGGGAATTTGATTGCGCATCCCCGCCAGCACCTGTGCCGCGCCCATGAGAATCGCTGTGTGCGCATCGTGCCCGCACGCATGCATCACGGGCACAGTTTTGCCGTTGTATTCGGCGGTGACTTTCGATGCGAACGGCAAGCCGGTCTGCTCTTCGACAGGCAACGCATCCATATCGGCACGAAGCGCGATCACTCGACCGGGCTTCGCCCCTTTGAGCACGCCGACCACACCCGTCTTCGCCACGCCGGTGCGGACTTCGATACCGAGCGATTGCAGATGCCTGGCCACGAGCGCCGCCGTGCGCGTCTCGCGATTGCTCAGCTCGGGATGCTGATGAATGTCACGCCGCCAGGCAATGACCTGCTGCTCGATCGCCGCGACCTTCGAATCGACCGCAGCGGTCTGCGCGGCCGCGACGTTGGAGAGCGCTATAGCCAGGCAGACCAGAATCGCTTTTCCCCCTCCCGTACACGGGAGGGGGGCAGGGGGGTGGGTCTTCCGGCAGGAAATCATCGCTCAACCTTCCGGCGGCGGCTTCGTGCCATGCTTCTGATCCATTTCCTGACGCTCCTCGTGCAGCTTGCGATGCTGCAAATACGTCAGTCCCGAATTCAACGAATACTGAAACTGCTGATTCCACGCCATCCGCTTCTGCTCCGGCAACTTGCGAATCCGCATGCGCAACTTATAACGCTGCTCCGCCGTGAGCTGCAGATATTCCTCCGCCGTCGGCACCTTGATGCCGCCCGGTGGCTTGCCCATGCTCACCACCTTCGCCGCCAGCTCCGGCGCCTGTACCGTCGGCGCGAGCGCAAAGCGAACGCCTCGCGAGATCGCAGCGGGAATCACCGTGCCGTGATCCTCCCCCGGGAACATCACGAACTTCGCCTCGATCCCTTTCAGCTTCGACAGGTAATCGGCGAACTCGCGCGCGTTATCCACTTGCTGGCGCTCCTTCAGGATGTCTGCATTGGAGCCCTGCCCATGCACCGACGGGAAATCCGGATCCGCCGCCTGCTCATATTCGCCCACCGTGATCAGCACTCGCGGCGTCACCTGCTGCGTCTGCAGCTTCGGCTCGAGCCGGCCGCGCACATTGTCCTTCTGCATCATCCGGCTCTCGAACCAGATCGACGGGCTGGCCGCGACGAAGTTGTCGACCAGGCCCGGTGAATTGATCAGCGCATACAGCGTGAACAAACCGCCATAAGAGTGACCGAACAACGTTTCACGCGTGTTGTCGATCTTGAAACGAGCGGCGACGTCCGGCTTCAGCTCGTTCTCGATGAAGCGCAAGAAAGCCTCCGCGCCGCCGGTTCCCGGCTTTGGCGTGGTGCTGACCGATGGCGTGAGATCGATCTGCCGCTCGGTGTTCGCCTTCAACTCTTCGGGATAGCCGATGCCGATCACGACCGTGCCCCGCCCCGTCGGCCGCCGCTCCGACGCCCGCACCGTGTCCACCATCGTCGCGAACATGATGTTCGCATCGAGCACGTAAACGGCGGCGTACCCTTCCTCGGGTTGCGGCTTGGTCGGCAGCGCGGTGTAGATCTGATAGCGGCGGCCATTCTCCTTGCCGACCATCTCGCGAACTTCAACGTTCGGCAGCGCTTCCGCCGCCCTCGCCGCGCCGGCCCAGCCGAGCAGCGCAACCGTCAAGATCATCAGGGCGCGCGAGCACTTGCCCCAGTCGAAACTCATCTTTGTCATGCGTTACTCGAGTTATTTATTCGGCGCGAAAATCGCCGTGACCTTGCTGGAATTGAAGACGTAGGTTGCGACGAAGTCCGACCAGGTGCACTTCTGCCCCAACTCGTTCATCGCGCCGGCCAGCGCGTACCAGTTCAACAGCTCATGCTCACCGGAGCGCTCCAGCTCCGCCAGCTTCATGCCCGTCCAGACGTCCCAGTCGTTGCGGGTCAGCGCTTCATACAATCGCTTGTCGAGCGCCACGTCGGGCTGCACGCGATACGTTTGATCGTTCAAGAACGCATGCGACCAACTCGATGAGGCCACCAGCGCCACGCGCCACGGACTCTCACGGAAGATCCGCGCCACTTCGGCGCCCAGCTTGAAAATGCGCTTCGGCGACGGCGACGGCGGATCCAACTCTCGCCCGCGGTCGGCAAGCTTGCTGATGAAGCCGCGATAGCTGATGACCGAGCGGCCATAGCAGTTCACTTGAAACGGCACGACGGGATACGGGAAGCCGCGGCGGTCGTAGTCGAGATACAAAATCGAATTCAGGAATGCGTGCGGCAGGCCGGGGTGATGCAGCGGCTTGTAGGCGTACGCGACGTCGAACTCGCGTTCGAGCAACTGCTCGGTCAGGAATTTCGCGGCCTTGCGATGACCGCGCACCAGGATGGAGTGATCCCGCTTCTCCCTCCAGACATTGGGCTTGCCGCCGCCCCACTCATCTTCATGAGCCTCGGAAAACATCGCCGACTCGGATGCGTGCGCCCACGGCTGGATGGTCATGTCGTCGTACGCCATCACACAGAACGGCGGCACGATGTCTTCCTTGAAATTCTCGTACTGATCGTCACCCCAGATCACGACCAGGTCCGGCTTGAACTCATCGATCGCCGCCCGCGCCTTGGCGAGACCCACACGCATGGCCGCGCGATGGCGGGCGGCGCCGGCGATACCTTCATCGCTGCCCCACTCTTCGCGCATCAACTGTGGCCATTGCGACGGGTCTTTGAGCGCGGCGGGGACGTCGGGGTCCTTCAGCCGACCGCGAAGGATATTTGCCATATCCTCATCGCACCCACTGAGCGGCGGATAATGCGAGATACCAATGCCGAGAATTTCCGCCATCGCAATGAACCCGTGGTAGCCAGCGCGAGCTTACTCTCTCATAAGGCCAAGGTTTCGAAATTAACACGACCTGACCGGCCCGATTGAGCGTATGTCGAACAATATTTGGAAATTCTTGCCAAGGCAAGCCGGCTGCGTCGGTGGCTCGCATCACCAGAGGCGGCAAGCGCCACTCTTACTTATCGTTGCGTCCGAAACTCGATACCCGCCCGAGTATCCTCCGGCCCCCGCTGAGCCTGCACCGACAAGTCGCGCGAAAGCTTGTACCGCAGAGTGATGACTTCCCCCGGCTCGAACAATCCAACCCCATAGCTCAAATACACACGCGGCGACAGATACTGCCCAACCGTCAACGCCGCCCCACCGAGCATCTCATCGTCCTTGACCGCCACCTCATCCGCCCCCAAGCGTCGGCCCAAATTCTTCGCGAGCAATCCTCCCGCAGCCGCGCCCAACGACCTCGTTGCCGCCTGCACGGCATCCCCCTCACCCGAGCCCGAGCCGATGTCATCTAACGGCTTGCCCGCGACGATGTATGAAAGCGCATTCGCCTGACTCATCGGCGGATCGGAGAACACCGTGAGCTCCGGACTCTGCGCGCTGCCTCGAATTCTCAAGCCGGCGACAACTTCATCCACCTCGCGCGTTGCCTCGATTCTCAGCCTCGGATTGTCGAGCGGCGTCGACGCATACAGCAGCTGACCTTGCTGAATCGTCAGGTCCTGCCCATACGCTTTATAGGTACCCGTGACGTTCACATCGCCCGACGCCACCGTGTCCGTGCCCGGCCGCTCCCTCACATCGAGCTGCCCGGTCACCTTCGCGACCAGGCCAAAGCCGGTGAGATTGACCGCCTCCTCCTTGAGCTCCGTCCTCCTCTGTTCTTCCCCGCCCAACACGATCGTGATGTCCGCGTACAACGGAATCGCCTGCTCCGCTGCTTCTTCCGGCGTCTCCGCATCGATCACAACCACGTCCGGCGACGCGGCCTGCGCCTTATCGCCGCCTCTCGGCAGCTTCTGCAAATTCACATCCGCGGAAGGAATGCGAACCTTGCCTGAGAGCGTCGTCCGCTCCTCGTTACGCACGACATCGATATCCGGCGAGATGAGCACTTTCGCGCCCGGAATGTCCGCGGCGAGGAAACGATTGCCGTCGACTTGCATGTTGATCATGCCGCTCGTCGACGCCGTGCCCGCGAACTTCAGCGAGCCGTCTCCGGAATCGACGCCGCCCGACACCTGAAACTCCGTGGTCGACTTCGGCCGCACATCGAGGCGGCCGTTCTTCAGATGCAATCCAACCGCGGGAATATCCGCCGCCAGCTCCGCCGCCGTGACCTCACCTGTGATTGCCGGCTCCTGCAGCGTTCCACTCACGCTGCCCCTGGCATCCATGCGCCCGTGCACGTTCGCGAGCTGCGGTGCGAACACGGCGAATGGCGCGAGATCCGGCAGACTCGCGTTCATGCGCGCATTGATCTGTGTATCGTCCTGATTCAGCCCGCGGATCTCGCCTTCGCCTTGCAACGATCCGTTCTCCATCAGACCGGTGCTGATCGACGCTCGGGCATCCGCGCCCGACAGGTTCGCGTCGATCTTGAAATCCCGATACGTCAACAATGTTTCTTCTTCGGCGGGCTCCGACTCGCTGCCGGCCACCAGCGTGCGCGACATGCTGCCGGAGGGCGAGCGGATCGACGCGTTGCCGAACAAGTTGCCATCGGCGTCGCGACGAATGTCGCCCTGACCCTGAATCATGCCCTTGAATCGCAACGGCAGCTCGTCGCTCGACATCGAGTTCGCGAGCGCCAGCGGCACGTTGGCCAGCGAGTAGCTGCCCTGCATGGATCCGTCAGGCTGCATGCCACCTTGCAGGCACAACTCGATGTCACGATCGACGAAGCACGCGCGCGACACATCGACCGCCATCTTCTGATCCTGCGTCTTCATGACGATGTTCGCCGGCTCACGCAAGCTCAAGCGCGCCGCATCCTTCACATCGAGCACGAGCCGCTGTACCGCGCCAGACCAACCATCCTCCTGTCGCCCGCCCTGCACAGCGATAGAGAACGCGACTGGCTTGCCGGTCGTATTCACTTCCGCGCGGTGCTCAGCCGAGTTGCCGGACGCATTTGCCTGCACTGTTTCAAACTCGAAGCCTGCCGCCGACAGCCCCTCCATTTGCACCTTCACCGCCCCGCTGGGATCGAGCGGCTTGTTCACATCCGCATCGAGCGTGATTCCCTGCAGACGCATCTCGTTCATGCGCAGCTCATGACCGCGCGCATTGCCGTTGATCGCCACATCCGGCCACTTGCCGAGCACACGGAAGTTCGCCGCCAGCTGGCCCTCGGAGTCCGGCAGCCAGTCATTCAACGAAGCCACGTTGACTGCGATGGTGGCGTTGATCTTCTCGCCCTTCGCCGCCTCCACCCGCAACGAGCTCTGGCCCGAGTTCAGCGCGACTGTGCCGGCGGGTAAGTAGGGCGCGGTGAGCGTCATATCTGCATCACCCGAGATCTGACGACCGCGTAATCGGCCGCGCAACTCGCTCAACTTCAACGTGGCGTCCGGTCCCTGCTCCGTCATCTTGCCTTGTGTGGCCAATTGAAAACGCAAACTGCCCGGCCACTCGACCGCGAACGCGCCGGGATCGAAGTCTTTTCCTTGCGCGTCGACGACCCATGCCAGTTGCGGCTTCAGATCGACTTTGCCGGTGGCGGCCAGCCGGCCTTTCGGCTGCACGATGTCGAACTGTTGCAGCTCGACCAGCTCAGGCGTGCCTCGCACTTGCAGGGCAATGTCCGCCTGCTGTTTCGGTGGACCCAGCGTGAGCCGCCCTTTCGCGTTGTACAGCGTTGGATTGCCATCGAAGTCCAGCTCGCCGTGCGTGTACAGCTCCTGCCCGACCCATGCGGAGGGCACTATGACATCCCGCCAGCGCGCGCTGGCCTTGCTGACCCACGACTCCTCCGAGAACTGGATATCGGCATTGGCCATCAGCTCGCCCGCCGTCGCGCCGATCTTCAACAGCGTCTCCAGCTGTAACCGTTCCTCGCTTCGCGTGAAGCGCACGCTTTCCAGCTCGAGCGGCTCGTCATTGATCGACACTCGACCGGACACAACGCCCTGATCGAACGTTCCCTCGCCATGCAACGATGCCGCGAGACTTTGGAAACTCGAGTCCGGCATCAGCTCCTTGCGAGGATCGAAGCGCGGCACTTCAAGTTGCAGTTGCCACTGATGATCGGGCGCTTGCGTCACTTTGGCGTGCAGGATGGCCTCGAGCGGCGCCGACAATTTGGTGCTGAGGACCGCGTCCGCTTCGTTCGCCGAGGCGAGCAATGTGCCTGCGAACTTCTGCTCGCCCGCCGTCCATTCGAATCTTCCCCGGCCCTCGCCGAGGAACGCCTCGTTCTGCGCGACACGTCCGTGGAACGTCACGAAGCCCTGCGGCGATTGCACGTTCAGTGTTCTCACGGCCAGCGCGGCTTCGGTCCAGCCGCCAGCGAACGTCGCTCGGGTGACCTCGACGATGGTCGCTTCCGGATTGCGCAGCTTCACATCGCGAGCAAGAAACGAATCGACGACGATATCGATCGGCGGCTTCAGGGTGAACGGCTTGGAGGGCTCTTCCGGCGGCGGCTCTTCCGTCGGCTCCTGCATCAGCACGTCGATGCCACTCACGTTCAATCGATCGACATGCACGAGCCGGCGCCACAGATCGCTCAATACCAGGTCGACCTCGAGCCTCGCCACCGAGGCGTCGATGCCCGCCGCCGGATCTAGATAGTGCAAATTGGCGATGCGCAGCGGTCCGGCAATCGAGCCGTCGATGGCGCCGATGGCAAGTTTCCCGCCCATGATCGCCTGTGCACGCTCGGCGGCGAAGCGCGTGCCGGACTGCGTGTTGATGACCCACACGATCGCACCGACCACGAGCAGAATCAGCAGCGCGATCGCGATGCCTGTCCACGCCAGGGTTTTCTTCAGCACGCCGCTCATAAGTCCGGCCCGATGATCAGATGAACTCGCCAGCCGCCGTCCAGATCGGTGACGACCGGGCGCGCCAGGTCGACCCGCACCATCCCGATCGGGGATTTCCAGCGCAAGCCGATGCCCGCGCCCACATTCATGTCGAAGCTGGACTTGAATGCATCGCCGGCGTCGACGAACACCGCCGCGCCCCAGTTCTGGAAAAAGAAATGTTCGTACTCGGCGCTGCCGGCGATCAGATACTCGCCGCCGATGACGCCGCCGCTGGCATTGGTCTCGCCGATCGCCTGATAGTCGAAGCCGCGAATGGACCGATCGCCGCCGGCGAAGAAGCGCAGCTCCGGCGGCAACGCATCGAAATCATCCACGATCATGCCGCCGAGCGCGGCGCGAAAAATCACGCGCCCGTCGGCCGTGACTTTTTTCAGCCATTTTCCTTCGGCGCGTAGCTGCGCGAAGGTGGTGTCGGAGAGCACCTGTTCGAAGCCGAAGCGCAGGCCATACAACAAGGAATATCCGGAGGTCGGAAAGTAAATGTCGTTGGCCTGTTTGCGCGTGAGCAGGCCATCGGCATAGAGCAGGCTGGTCTGGCCGCGCTCATCCGCGATCTCGAAGTCGCCGTTCAAGTACTGCAAGCCGACGGTGCGAGTGAACCCCTTCCAGCGATCGGCAACCTGGGTGGCCGCGAGCCGGAACATGCGCGACGTGCTGGTGTCGGTCTCTTCGTCTCGATAGCCGACGCCGAAGATGTAATTGCGCGGCCGCGGGCCGGGCTTGGGAATCTGATACTTGACGCTGTACTCCTCCAGTCGCGAGGAATACTCGATTTCGCCGCCGAGCTTGTGGCCGCGTTTGTTGAGCCAACGCCGCTGCACGCCCACCTTGGCGCCGGGACCCGAGTCGGTGCCGAAGTAGAGGTTCGCCGTGTACAACGTGCGCTTGGCGGGAATCAGCATCACGTCGACGGGCACTTCGCCATTCGCGGCATGCTCCAGGTCGGGCGCGACCGCCACCGATGTGAAATAGTCGGCATCGACCAGCGACTGCTGCAGGGCCAACAGCTTGTCCGCTGAGTAGTACTCGCCGTCCTTCCACAGTTTGTATTTTTGCAGGAACGAATCCGGGAACTGGGTCTTCGAGAAGCGCAGCTCGCCGAGGCGGTAGCGCGGCCCCACGTCCCACGCCAGATCGATATCGGCCGTGTTCGCACTGCGAACGACTGACACTTTATGGCGCACCAGTTGCGCGCCGAGAAAGCCATCGTTGGCGAGCGCCTTGGAGATCTGATCCTTGCTGCGCTCGTAGGTGGCGTGATCCAGTCGCTCGCCGTGCCTGGGCTCGAACTTC
This sequence comes from Steroidobacter agaridevorans, assembly GCF_009932555.1. Taxonomy (GTDB): domain Bacteria; phylum Pseudomonadota; class Gammaproteobacteria; order Steroidobacterales; family Steroidobacteraceae; genus Steroidobacter; species Steroidobacter agaridevorans. The sequence continues at coordinate 343,850 of NZ_BLJO01000008.1, read as the reverse complement.
TGCACCGCCTGTTTGACCGGGTCGAGCGCGGTGGCCTCGGGCGCGACTTCGATGCTCGATTGCTGAACGATGACCGGCTCGCCGACTTTCACATCGTAGACCGCGTGAAATTTACCGGGCTCCGGCCGCTCCAGCCGGCCGTCGACACTCGGGTTGTAGAAGCCGAAGGGCTCGAGCGAGCGCACGATCTGCTCCTTGCCCCGATCGAACAGCCGGCGCGCCTGGGCGGCGGACACGTCCCGCTCTTCGTATTGTTTCAGCTCGAGGTTGGCGCGCGCCGATTCGAGCATATCTTCCTCGAGTCCATTGATGGTGACGGTGACCCGCTCGGCGAGCGCGGTTGCGGTACAAAACACGCACAGCACCGACAAGCCGGCGCCACGCAAAATCCGCAGATTTGTCATGGACCGGGTAGCCGGGAGTGGGGTTCAGATCTCATTCATTAGGGACGTTTTAGTGCCCGTGTTGTTCCACGGGTCGGTGTCGGGAAGTCCGGGTGCAGGGCGCTTGAAAGCCGGCCGCCCACGCCGGACAATCCGCACGCGTCTATCACCGCATCAGCAGGTAATCCGATGACAATCTCAAGAATTCTCGCATCCACCGTTCTGCTCGGCGCGCTCAGCGTCTTCGCTCCGCTCACTCACGCCGCCAAGACCTGCGAGCTGGCCATCGAAGGCAACGACGCCATGCAGTTCAACAAGCAGTCGCTGGCCGTGGCCGCCGATTGCACCGAAGTGAAGCTGACCCTCTCGCATCCTGGCAAGCTGCCCAAGAGCGCCATGGGTCACAACTGGGTGCTGACGGAAACGTCGGTGTTCCAGGCGGTCGCCACCGCCGGCATGTCGGCTGGCTTGCCGAACGACTATGTGCCGAAGGACGATGCCCGCGTGATCGCCCACACCAAGGTGATCGGCGCCGGCGAGACCACCAGCGTCACGTTCCCGACCTCGAAGCTGAAGAAAGGCGGCGATTACACCTTCTTCTGCTCGTTCCCCGGCCACTGGTCGGTGATGAAGGGCAAGCTGACTTTCGGTTGAACCCGTAGCACGGCGAGGCCAGCCAGAAACAGGCTGGCCCCGCCGATGACCAGGGCATAGACGGGCTCGCCGCCCAGGAACGTCCGCAGCAGAAAGCCCAACACGCTGGCCGCCAGCAGCTGCGGAATCACGATGAAAAAATTGAAGATGCCCATGTACACGCCCATCTTTTCGGCGGGCAGGTTGTCCGAGAGCAAGGCATAGGGCAGCGACAGGATCGACGCCCACGCGAAGCCGACACCGATCATCGCGACCAGCAGCCATTGCGGATCGCGAATCGCCACGAATGACACGAATCCCAGGGCGCCCAGCCACACATTGATCATGTGGCTCACCCGCAAACCCCAGCGCCGCACCATGAACGGAATCACGATGGCCGCCAGCGCCGCGAATCCGTTGTACGCCGCGAACAGCACGCCGACCCAGTTCGCACCTTCGTTGTACGCGACAGACTGAACGTCACTCGTGCCGAAATGCACTTGTGTGACAGCCGCGGTCGTATAGATCCACATCGCGAACAAGGCGAACCAGGAAAAGAATTGCACCACGGCGAGCCGGCGCATCGCGTCGGGCATGTCGTGCACATCGGTCATGATGGCGGTGAACAGGTTGTCCGATCGCGCAGCGCTCAGCACCAGCAAAGCCACGCCGTAAACCGCAATCCCGCCCGCCAGCAGATACAGCTGCCGATCCCAGTGCAATAGATGTATGGCGAGCAGCCCGACCACACCGGCGCCGAGCCAGACTGCGCCATCGCGCCGCGACCGTGCGACGTCGAGCGGCCGCTGGCGCACCACGCCCGCGTCATCGAAGCTCTTGAGCTGATCGGGTGGATATTCGCGCGTGCTGAAGACCGTCCAGCTCACCGCGCCCAGCAGCATGAAGCCGCCGAAGTAAAAGGAATATTTCACGGTGTCGGGAATCTCGCCGGGCCCGGCGGTGTTCTCGACACCGAGCCTGGTCAGCATCCACGGCAGCAGGCTCGCGATGACCGAGCTGACGCCGATGAAAAAACTCTGCATCGCGTAGCCCGCGGGCCGTTGCGGCGGCGGCAGTTGATCGCCGACGTAAGCGCGAAACGGCTCCATGGAGACATTGATGGACGCGTCCAGGATCCACAGCAGCCCCGCCGCGATCCACAGCGTCGGAGAATTCGGCATGAACAACAGCGCGAGCGTCGCAGCCAGGGCGCCGAAGAAAAAATACGGTCGCCGGCGACCGAGGCGAGTCCACGTACGGTCGGAGTAGTAACCGACGATGGGCTGCACGATCAGCCCGGTCAGCGGCGCCGCCACCCACAGCATGGGAATCTCATCGAGCTGCGCGCCGAGCGTCTGGAATATGCGGCTCACATTGGCGTTCTGAAGCGCGAAGCCGAACTGGATGCCGAGGAATCCGAAACACATGTTCCAGATCTGCCAGAACGACAGCGCGGGCTTCTGCATGCGGCTCATGACTCATCTTGCGCCGCGCACACCACGTAGCTCAAGGGCTCGAGGGTCACCTTATAGCTGCCCGGTGCAGTCGGGCGTAGCGCGCAGGTTCCTTTCAACGACCGGAATGCGCGAGTGCGGACATCGACTTCCACGTTGGCCTGCAAGGCTTCAGTCGAGGTGTTGAAAGCAACCAGAATCTCGCGCTCGGTCTGCGGGTCGATGCGCGACACGGCGAACAGCCCGGGCTTTTCCGAGTAGTTGCGCACGATCTGCTTGCCCCGGCGCAAGGCGGCGTTTTCCTTGCGCAGCGCCGACAGCTCGGCGATGGCCGCATACAAAGGATGATCGCGATCGAAGTTGCTGACCGCCGTCGTCGCTTGGGTTCCCAGCAAGGCGTTGTCGTTGTAGCTGGCAACACGGCTGGCGAACATGTCTTCACGAGCGTCCTGATCGGAGCCGTCGCCCGCGAAGCCCTGCTCATCGCCCGCATAGACCACCGGCACACCACGCAAGGTGAACATCATTGCGTGCGCAAGTATCGATCGTTTCAAGACGCCGGCATCGTCGGCTCCCGGCATATTGGCGCGGGCGTAATGACCGAAGCGGCCGATGTCATGGTTGCTGATGAAGGTCGGCAACTGAATCGCCGCCTCGTCGCCCCCTTCGTAGAGCGCATCGCTTCTGTAGAGCCACGCGAGCTTGTCCGTGCCCACGCCCTTCGTGAGCGTGTCGAGCACGGTGGCGCGGAAAGCAAAGTCCAGCACGCCGGGCATTCCGTCGACGCGAGTGCTCCAGGCGAGCGGAACGACATCGCCGGTTTCTGCAAACACTTCGCCAAAGATATGAAAGTTGGAGATGCCACGTGCGTGCGCGGTCTTCAGCATCGCGGGCACGAATGCCTGCCAGAACTCCGGGTTCACGTGACGTGTCGTGTCGATGCGAAAGCCGTCGACGCCGAAGTCCTCGATCCAGCGCTGGTAGATCTCGATGAAGCCGCGCAGCACCCGCGGATTCTCGGTCATGAGATCGTCGAGGCCGACGAAGTCGCCCATCATGCTGTTCTCGCCGCGGAAGGTGGTATTGCCGCGGTTGTGATACCAGATCGGATCGTTGAGCCACTCGGGAACCTTCACTTTCGCTTCGGCCGGGCGAACGAAAGGTTCATAGGCGTAGTCGGCGCGCGTGAGCTTCGCGAAGTTGGCTTCGGTCTGGACGCTTTCGCCCAGAAAGCCCTCGTTGATGGCCGAGCCGTCGGTGCCACCGGCCCGGCTGTATGGATAGTCGGCGCGTGAGCGATAGACGCAGTCGCTTTCGGGACATTGCCGATACGAGATCACATCGGCCGTGTGGTTGGTGATGATGTCGAGATAGACCTTCATCCCGCGCGCGTGTGCGGCCTCGATCAGCTCCTTCAACTCTTGCTGCGTGCCGAAGTGCTCGTCGACGCGCGTGAAATCGGTGATCCAGTAACCGTGATAGCCCGCGGACTCCTGACCGGGCGGTCCTTGCACCGGCTTGTTCTTATAGATCGGGCCGAGCCAGATGGCGGTGGCGCCCAGACCCTGGATGTAATCGAGCCGCTCGATCAGCCCGCGCACGTCGCCGCCGTGATAGAAACCTTTGTGCGTGGGATCGAAGCCGGTCTTGAGCCGATCGCCCTTCAGCCCGCCGCGATCGTTCTTCGGATCGCCGTTCTCGAAGCGGTCCGGCAGCAGGAAATAAACGATCTCGTCCTGCGGCAACCGCGCGCGAAATGCATTCGAGTCGAATGTTTCGGCGGCCAGCGAGCCGGACACACACAAGCACAGCACGGCGAACCAACGCATCCCGATCCTCACTCGAATGAACGCCCCATCATCCCCTTCCCGGGGGTGGGAAGGAAGGGGATGTGGGGCCACGACAACGGTCGATCAGAGCCGATAGTTGATGCCGAGCAGATACTGCCGGCCGTACTCCTGGAAGTCCTGCTGACGAGTCTCGGTCACCGAGTACGCGATGTACGGCTCGTTGGTGAGGTTGTTGACCTGCACGAGTATCGACAGACCCTGCAACGCGCCGGGGCCGAACTCGTAGCCGAGCTGCGCATCGGTGATGCGATCGCCCTTCACGTATTTGAAGGCGCGATCGTTGGCGAAGTTGGTCACCTCACCGATGTACTTCGAGCGCGAGCGAGTCGCGACGCGCGCCGAGAAGCCCGCGTTCTCGTAGTAGAGCGTCGCATTCCACACCGTCTTCGACAGGCCCGGCAGCGGAATGTCGCCCAGCCCGTTGCCGCCGGTGAACTGATTGTTCGGCGGATCCTCGATGGTGATGCTGCTCTCGGTGCGCGACACGCTCAGGATGGTGCCGAAGCCGCTCAGCACATCCGCGAACAGCTCGCCCGTCAGCGCGACGGACAGCTCGAGGCCCTTCAAATTACCGCCATCGCCGTTCACCGGCCGCGTGAACCGGCCGGTTGTCGGAATGTCGATCGTGGGATCGGTGAAATATTCCGGCGGCAGGGTCGCGAGGAAATCGGAGAAGTCGTAGTCGGCGATGGTCTGGGCGTAGATATAAGTCTTCAGGTCCTTGTAGAAGCCCGCCAGCGACACGTACGCATTCGGTCCGAAATATCTTTCATACGAAATGTCGTACGCGACCGCGCGCCACGGGTCGAGACGCGGATTGCCACCCGAGCCGCCGGGCAAGCCGGTTCCCGAGTCGTAGCCAATTTCGCTGGACGCTTTCAACTGATCCATGCGGGCGCGCGCGATTTCCTTCGCGACACCGACACGGACCGCTTGATCCGATGGCAGCATGAACGCGAAGTTGATCGCAGGCAGCACGTCTGTGTATTTCTTGCCATCGCTGATCGGCACCGGGTTGCCGTTCTCCAGGCGCAGGGCCTCGGAGCTTTGATCCGTCTGCACCACCTGCACGCCGACGTTGCCCTTCAACGTCACGCTCGAGGACAGCTCGTGATCGAGCTCGCTCTTGACGTAGCCGGTCGTCACCTTCTCGGTGACTTCCCAGTTCTTGCCGACCAGGTACTCGAAGCCGTCCTCATCGGGGGTGTGGTAGACGATCGGGTTGTAGAAATCGGCGAGCACGCCCATCACATCCCACGCGAGCGCGCGGCCGGCATTCGCGTAGCCGAGATTGGTCGGCGCGAGCAGATGGTCGCTCACCTGGTAGTAGGCGTTGTTTCGAGTCGAGAGATTGCCTTCGGGCTGAAACTTGTCCTTGCTGCGATCCGAGTAGTTGGCGCCGACGGCGATATTCCTCAGCCACGCGGTATTCAGCTCGCGGATCACATCGAAGCGCCCCGAGGTCAGCTCGTCCTCGATGTGCGGAATCTTGCTGTAACCCGCGCCATAGATCGTGGGGCCGACCCGAACGCCGGTGGGATCGGCGTAGTTCATGTTGAAACGCAGCGTCGGCATGTCATCGCGCGACAGGCTGAAGAAGCCCGAGTCGGGAATGTTGGAGGTGCCGCCGGCCACGAACTGGCCGTTGGTTTCGTACTGCTGTTCGTCGCGCTCGGCCTTGGAGTAGCTCACATCGGCGATGAAGGTCCAGCTGCCAGCGAACCACTTGTTGTTCCAGCCGGTCGCGAAAATCTCGTCCTCGGTCTTGAACAGGAAGTTGCGCGCCAGCGGCACGCGGTTGAGCAGCGTGCCGCCGATGACGGTGTTATCGGCGATGATGGGGGCCGCGAAGCCCTGCCCCTGGATGGGATAGTTGCCCAGGTTCACTTCCAGGCTGCGTGCGTTGTCGGTCTGCTTGCGCTTGGTGTAGTACAGATCGAGCACGGTCTCGTAGGCATCGCTCGGCCGCCATTGAATCGCCGCCATCGCGCCGTCGCGGCGATTCTCGCCCATGTCGGAACGGATCTTCATGCCGTTCGTGACATACAGGCCGTCCGCCACTTCGGGGTGATAGTTGAATCCGTCCACGTCCGGATCGTTCGCATGCCACGGCTCATAGGTGCCGGCGCCCTGAATGGCCAGCGGCGATTCCAGATGCGCGAAGCCGAAGGTGACGCCGAGCGTGTTATCCAGGAACTGATCGATGTACGAGAAGCTGGCGCGATAGCCCATCTCGTCGGAGTCGGCGCCCATGTCGTTCTGCGAGTTCATCTCGCCGCGCACGTTCATCACGATCGCGCGATCGTTAACGTCGAGCGGACGCGTCGTGCGCAGATCGATCGTGCCGGCGAGACCCTGGCCAACCAGTTGCGCGTCGGGCGTCTTGTACACCAGCACCGAGCTCAGCAGCTCCGACGGATACTGATCGAACTCGATGCTGCGATTGTCGCCAGTGCTCACCTGCTCGCGACCGTTCAGCAATGCGCTCGTGAAGCCTGGATCCGTGCCGCGCAAGCTGATTGCGGACGCACGACCTTCGGCGCGCTGCGAGGTCAGGCCAGGCAGACGTGACAATGAGTCGGCGATGCTGGTGTCGGGCAGCTTGCCGATGTCTTCGGCGGAAATCGCTTCGATGATGCTGCCCGAGTCGCGCTTGAGCTCGATCGATTCTTCGATACTGGCGCGAATGCCGGTGACGACGACCGTCTCCAACTCGCTGCTGTTCGCCGCCGTCGTTTGCTGAGCGTGCGCCGCGGCTGCAAACAGCAGCGCCATTCCGATTGCCGTTCCGCCGCCCAGACCACGCGTCACCGCACGCGCCAGCCGCAGGTTCGAGATCGTATTCATTGTCCATTCCCCCTGTTTCCGCCGGCGATCCGGCTTGATTTAATTCGATGATCGTTTTTTGCGATCGTAGGTCCGCGACTACGGCGGAACAACGCTATGCATACGTATTCATGATGGAACCCGAGCGAATACGACGCCGTGACCCGGCAACGTCAGGCGCTCATCGCGCAACTCGCCCGCCAGGACGCCGACGCTCTCGACTTGCTCCGTCCCCGCCGGCAGCCGCACGACTGTCTGCATCGTTTCAGGCGACAGATTGAACGCCGCGAAGATGCGTGAATCGCCCTGGCTTCGCGTGAATGCCAGCAAGGGCTCGGGCACATCGATGAACTCGATGTCACCCCAGCGCAGCGCTGGATGACGACGACGCCATTGCAAGAACCCGCGGGTTGCGTTCAGCACCGAGTGCCGGTCGGCGAGCTGAGCCTCGACATTGCAATCCCGATGCTCTGCCGCCACGGGCAACCACGGTCGCGCGGTGCTGAAGCCGGCGTGCTCGCCGCCGTTCCATGGCATCGGCGTACGACAACCGTCACGCCCTTTGAAATTCGGCCAGAACGCGATGCCGTACGGATCGCGCAACGACTCGAACGGCACGCTGGCTTCGCTCAAGCCGAGCTCTTCGCCCTGATACATGCAGACCGAGCCGCGCAGCGAACACAGCAGCGCGATCAGCTGATTCGCCAGATGCCTGGAAGGACGCTCGCCACCCCAGCGGGTCACTACACGGCGCACATCGTGATTCGAGAACGCCCAACACGGCCAGCCATCGGTCAGCTTCGCTTCGAAGCCTTCGACCACCGCTCGAATGTGCCGCGCCGAATATTCTTCGGACAGCAATTCGAAGCTATAGCCCATGTGCAAGCGATCGGCGCTCGTGTACTCCGCCGTGGTCGCGATCGAATCTTCGGAAGAAATTTCCGCCAGGGTCACTGCGTGCGGATACTCATCGAGCAAGGCGCGCAGCTCGGCAAGAAATTGCAGGTTCTCCGGCTGCGTGTTGTCGTAACGATGGTATTGAAAGGCGTACGGATTCTCCGGACTGAAGCCGCGCGTGGTGCGCTCGTTGGCCGGCTTCGGGGGATTGTCACGCAGCGCGCGGTCGTGAAAACAAAAATTGATCGCATCGAGCCGCAGTCCATCGACACCCTTGTCCAGCCAGAAGCGCACGTTATCCAGCACGGCACGGCGCAGCTCGGGCTGATGAAAGTTCAGGTCCGGCTGCGAGGACAGGAAATTGTGCAGGTAATACTGGCGACGGCGCGGCTCCCAACGCCAGGCGACGCCGCCGAAAATCGACAGCCAGTTGTTGGGCGGCGTGCCATCGGGCTTGGGATCGGCCCACACATACCAATCGGCCTTGGGGTTGTCGCGGCTCTGCCGGCTCTCGCGAAACCACTCGTGCTCGATCGAGGTGTGACTGAGCACCTGGTCGATCATCACCTTCAGGCCCAGGCGATGCGCCCGGCTCAGCAACTCGTCGAAATCGGCCATGGCGCCGAACAAGGGATCGACGGCGCGATAGTCCGCCACGTCGTAGCCGAAATCCGCCATCGGCGAACGAAAGAACGGTGCAATCCAGATCGCATCGACACCGAGCTCGGCGACATAGTCGAGCCGCTGCACGATGCCTGGCAGGTCGCCGACCCCATCGCCGTTGCTATCGACGAAGCTGCGCGGATAGATCTCATAGATCACCGCGCCACGCCACCACGGCGGTACTGACATCGGCTCGCATCCCCACTGTTCTCGGACGCGCAGAGATTACCTTCAGCACCCCGTCGATCTCGACAGTCTGCATACGTATTCATAAGCGCCGCGTTACGTAGAAGCTGGCAAGAGGCGGACAGGAACGGGCAAGCGCCCGGGGGAACTCACCTGCACATAATCCGTTACGTCCAGTCGCCCGCTCGCCGCCAGCCAAGGATCCGCCATGACCGATGAGTCCCCCTTGAGCGTCGATCGACGCACCCTCTTGAAGACCAGCGTGGCTGTCGGCGTCATCGCCCATCTGCCCGCGCTCACGAATGCAGCCGACGCTGCCAACAAGGCCGCGCAGCCTGTCAACATGACAGTGACCCTGCGCATCAACAATCAAAGCCATCCGCTCACGCTCGACACGCGCGCATCACTGCTCGATGCCTTGCGCGAGCAACTCGGCATGACCGGCACCAAGAAAGGTTGCGATCATGGCCAGTGCGGCGCGTGCACCGTGTTGGTGAATGGCCGACGCATCAACTCGTGCCTGACACTCGCCGTCATGCACGACGGCGATGAGATCACGACCATCGAAGGCATCGGCACGCCGGAGGATTTGCATCCGCTGCAGTCCGCGTTCATCGAGCACGACGGCTTCCAGTGCGGCTACTGCACGTCCGGGCAGATCTGCTCCGCCATCGGCATGCTCAAGGAAGCGGCCGACGGCTGGCCCAGCCATGTGAGCAGCAATCTCACGGCGGCTCGCGTCGAATTGACCGATGCTGAAGTGCGCGAGCGAATGAGCGGCAATCTCTGCCGATGCTCGGCGTATCCGAACATCGTCGCGGCTATTCAATCGGTACGCGGAGTCGGCGCATGATTCCCTTTACTTACGAAAGAGCGGCCGACGCGAACAGCGCCGCGAAAGCGGCGGCACAGCCCGGCGCGAAGTTCATCGCCGGCGGCACGAACCTGCTCGACTTGATGAAGCTCGAGATCGAGCGGCCCGCGCACCTCATCGACATCACTCGACTGCCCCTGCGCCAGATCGAAGCGAAGGACGGTGGTGTGCGCATCGGCGCGCAAGTACCCAACAGCGATCTGGCCGCTCATCCATTGATTCGCGATCGCTATCCGGTGTTGTCGAAGGCGCTGCTGGCCGGCGCGTCGGGGCAACTGAGAAACAAGGCGTCGACTGGCGGCAACCTGTTGCAACGGACACGTTGCTACTATTTCTACGACACGTCGAAGGCCTGCAACAAGCGCGAGCCGGCATCGGGCTGCGCGGCGCTGCAAGGATTCAATCGCATCCACGCCATTCTCGGGGCCAGCGATTCGTGTATCGCCGTGCATCCGTCGGATATGGCCGTGGCGTTGACGGCACTCGAGGCATCCATCGAAACCATGCTGCCCGACGGCTCGAAGCGCACGCTGCCCATTGGCGAACTGCACCGACTGCCCGGGGACACGCCGCACATTGAAACGACGTTGCACCCTGGAGAGTTGATCACTGCCGTCGTGCTCCCTCCGCCACCTCCTGGCAATCAAACATATCGGAAGGTGCGCGACCGCGCCTCATATGCATTCGCGCTGATCTCGGTTGCGGCGATCGTACGCGTCGAGGCGGGTCGCATTCGAGACTCACGAATTGCGCTCGGCGGCGTCGCTCACAAACCCTGGCGTGCGCTCGATGCAGAAAGGGCACTGCGTGGAAAGCCGGCTTCAATGGAAAGCTTCGCAAACGCAGCTCGAGCGGCGCTGCGGTCCGCGAAGAGTTACGGCGGCAATGATTTCAAGATCCCACTGGCCCATCGCGTGCTGACTCGCACGTTGGCCGAGGTGGCTGGCATCGAAGGAGCGGCATGATGGCAACTCGATCTCCCCTCAGCCCTGCCATCAATCCCATCGAGGAGAATCGCCAGGGCATCATCGGCAAGCCGCTCGACCGCGTCGATGGTCCGCTCAAGGTGACGGGGCGCGCGAAGTACTCGTACGAGTATCGCGGCGTCAAAGATACGACCTATGGATTCATTGTCGGCTCCACCATCGGTAAGGGTCGCATCTCCGCCATCGACACGTCGCGTGCGGAAAGCGCACCTCGCGTGCTCGCCGTGGTCACGTATCAGAATGCGCCAAAGCAGGCGCCGCTGCATCCGAGAGAGCCTGGCCCGAGTCGATTTGATCGCTCCGAGCCGTTCTTGTTTTCGCCCGAGGTGCGTTACTTCGGCGAGCCGGTGGCGCTGATCGTCGCCGAGACATTCGAAGCCGCGCGACATGCCGCGGGTCTGGTCTCGGTTCGCTATGTGAAAGACCCACAAGCCAAGTTCGATTTGATGACCCATCAGTCGCAGGCTTACAAACCGAAAGGCGTCAACGCCGGCATGAAGGCGGACACGAGCGAAGGCGATTTCGACGGGGCCTTCGCGTCCGCTGCTGTGAAAATTGATGTGACCTATCACCTGCCCCATGAGCACAGCATGCCGATGGAGCCGCACGCCACGCAAGCAGTCTGGGAAGGCGATCATCTGACGCTGTACTCGGGTCAGCAGGTCGCCGCGTGGGCTCAGTCCAGCGTCGCGAAGACACTACAGCTTCCGCTGGAAAACGTGCGCATTCTGACACCGTACGTCGGCGGCGGCTTTGGCTCGAAGGTGCCGATCCATGCGCAGGCGGTGTTGGCCGCGCTCGGCGCGAAGGTGGTGCGACGTCCCGTAAAGATCGCGCAGACGCGGCCGCAAATGTTCGCCAATACCAACCATCGCCCCGAGTGCTTGCAGCGCATGCGGCTGGGTGCGACCAAGGACGGCACGCTGACCGCGATTGCTCACGACGTATGGTCGCAAACGACGCCGTTCGATGAGTTCATCGAGCAGACTGCCGCGTTCAGTCGCGTGATGTACGCAGCCCCGAATCGCTTTCATCGCCATTGGGGCGTGATGCTGGATCTGCCGACCTCGGACATCATGCGCGCACCGGGCGAAGAGCCCGGCAGCGTTGCGCAGGAGTGCGGCATGGATGAGCTTGCGGTGGCGCTCGACATGGATCCCATCGAGCTGCGGATCAAGAACGAGCCGACCGACGATCCCGAAACTCATCTGCCCTTCTCCAGTCGATCGCTGGTGGAATGTTATCGCGAGGGCGCGCAACGATTCGGCTGGTCGAAACGGCCGAAGCGGCCGGGCACGCTGCGCGACGGCCGGTGGCTGGTGGGCTACGGAGTCGCGAGCGCGATGTTTCCAACCTATCTGCGCCCGTCCGCCGCAGCGGTGCGATTGAATGCCGATGGCGCCGCCATCGTGAAAACGGACATGACCGACATCGGCACGGGCAGTTACACCGTGCTGACCCAGGTCGCCGCCGAAAGCCTGGGCCTGCCCACGGACAAAGTCACGGTGGAGCTCGGCGATACCCGGCTGCCGAAGTCGGCCGGCTCTGGCGGATCGTTCGGCGCCGCCAGCGCGGGCTCGGCGATCTTGCTCGCGTGCGAACAGCTGCGTTCGCAGATCGCTCAGCTCGTCAGCAAGGACCGTCGCTCTCCGCTCGCAGGCGCGAACGTCGGCGAAGTGGCATTGCGCGGTGGCAACGTGGTGGCGGGCGAGAAATCGGAGTCACTGCAAGCCGTGCTCTCGCGACTCGCACCATCCGGCATCGAGGGGAAAGGCGAACATCAAGGTGCGGAAAAGCAGCCGAAATATTCTTCGCACGTGTTCGGCGCGCAGTTCGCCGAAGTCGGCGTGGATATCGATACTGGCGAGATCCGCGTGCGTCGCATGCTCGGCGTGTTCGGCAGCGGCCGCATCCTGAATCCGAAGACGGCGCGCTCGCAGCTGATCGGCGGCATGATCATGGGTATCGGCGCCGGCCTCACCGAAGAATCGGTGGTCGATCCGCGCGATGGCTCGTTCGTCAATCGCGACCTCGCGGAATATCATGTGCCGGTACACGCCGATGTGACGCAGATCGAGGCGATCTGTCTCGAGGAGAAGGAACCGTACGCCAATCCGCTCGGCATCAAAGGCCTCGGCGAAGTAGGCATCGTCGGCGTCGCCGCCGCCCTCGCCAATGCCGTCTATAACGCCACGGGCGTTCGGGTTCGCGAATTCCCAATAACCTTGGACAAAGTTCTGGGCGGCCTTCCCGACACGATCGCCACCTGAGCTCCCACATAAAACGAGCGACCCACCAATCTTGGGGGTCGCTCGCGCTACCTGACGATTCTTCAAGCAATCGCCAGCCATCAAACCTTCAGACTCTTACACTGCTTCTGACCTTTCGGTCGCAAACCCGAATGGGAGATAACTATTCCCAGTAGCGGGGTGAACGGTAGTAGTCGAAGGCTCGATCCCGATAAGCCAGGCCGTCGTCCTTGGTCAATTCCGACAGCGAATCCGCCGGCGCCGCCTGCAGCTGCTCCTTCGTGACATTCACCACGTAGCCGCTCTCGTCCTCTTCGTACGTCAGCATGCTCCATGGAATGGGATGGTACTTCTCTTTCACGCCGAGCAGTCCGCCGAAGCCGACGGCCGCGAACATGATGTTGTTGGACGTCTTGTCCAGCACCACGTCCTCGATCTCGCCGATCTTCTTGCCGGTCGGATCTTTCACCGCGGTGCCGATGACCTTCTTGGCTCGAATCGCTTTGGTGTGTCCGCTCGCAGTAGGCATGACTCGCTCCTCTTCATCGATTGAATTCTACCTTTGGCAGTTCAATGACTGGAGCTTCGCCGAGTTCCTGCGAAGTCTCTGGCGCGCAGTCGGTGCCGGGCCGACGGAGAAGTTACACGCCCGAGCTCGATAAACGGGGAGCGTTACAGATAACTGAGCCACCAGTCGCGCCGCTCTCGTTTTACGCGTGCGAACCACGACGACAGCGGATAGAGCATCAGCAGTACAGCGAGCCAGGTCGCATAGACGACGGGAAGCTCGTAGCCCTGCCCTGTCGGCGCGCCCGCGAAGCGCGCCAGGAAATCGAAGTAGTACGACGCCGACAGTCCACCGAGCACGCCGATGAGCAATGCGACGCTGTGCGCCAGGTAGATGTGCAGCACATACGTGAACAACGACGTGCGGCCGAAGGCCAGCAGGACTTTCTGCAATCGTCCCGTCAACTTATCCAGCGCGAGGAACAGCAGCATCGAGACGCCGAGCGTCACCAGCACATACATCAGCGACGGTGGATATTTGGACACGTTGATGAACGACAGT
>NZ_BLJO01000008.1:58643-329757 GCF_009932555.1 Steroidobacter agaridevorans | reverse complement strand
ACCGTCATGACGGCGCTCGACTGCACCGACCACGGCGCCGGATCGCCGTAGCCGTTGATCGCACGCAGCACCACGAACGCCGCGAGAAAGCTCAGGGCCAGCAGCAGCACATTGCGGCGTCGCTGCTCTGACTCCTGGCGGAAGATGAATCCCAGTCCATAGCCCAGGCACATGACACCGAACCACGGGATCGCCGGATAAGGAATGAAGCCGCGAAGAAACAACGTCGGCCCGGGCTGCATGGTGAGAAACCACGCCTGCGTCCATGGCCCCAACTGCGTGGCATCGATCGCCGAGGCCACGAACTGATGACCGACGACGATCGCCGCGCCCAAGGCGAGCACGGTCATCGCCGGCAATCTCACCACCAACGACATGAGCACCATGCTGGCGCCGATGGCCCAGATCACCTGTCCGAAAGCGAGCGGCGGGCCCCAGTTGAAGCCGAAGCCGATAAGGGTGAACTCGAGCACGATCAACCACAGCCCGCGCGTCAGCAGGAATCGGCTGAGCGCCGCCGGCGCTTTGCCATTGGCCCGCTGCATGAAGATCGACACGCCGGCAAGAAACACAAACGTGGGCGCGCACAGGTGCGTGACCCAGCGCGTCATGAACAGCAGCGGAGTGGTCTGAGTCAGATCGGTCGCGCTGAAAAGGAATGCCGGCGCATGCACATAGTCACGAACATGATCGAGCACCATCAGCACGATCACCAGACCGCGCAGCAGATCGATGGCATCCAGACGCAGCGCCCCGGCGCGCGTCAGCGCAACTTCTTTCGCAGCGGTTGCTGCCGAACTTTCGCCGACGCCGACGAATTCGGGAGACACAACGGGGGCTAGGGCGCGTTCGTCCATGCTGACTCCAAGGGCCGAGCAGATTCCCGGGCCGAACGGCCGGGATGCGCATTTGCGCATATTGCGCGGGCCAATGCGTACCTACTTTGGTCAGCGCCCGTGCCTCGCGCAAGCCATTGCGCAGTGTGGCACTATCGCCGCCCTGTCACTCGAGGGTGTTCTATCGATGTTGGCCCAAAGCGCCACGAATGACTGGCCTGCTGCCGTCGAAATCCTCAACGAACACGGCCGCTCGCCGTTCGTGCTGATCTGCGAGCACGCCTCGAATCACATCCCCGCGGAGTACAATAAACTCGGACTGGACGAGAAGGAACTGATACGTCACATCGCCTGGGACATCGGCGCGGCCGAGGTCACACGTGCTTTGTCGAAGCGACTCGACGCATCGGCGTTCCTCGGCGGTTATTCCAGACTGCTGATCGATCTGAACCGTCCGCTGCACGTCGCCGACAGCATCCCGCTGCGCTCGGAAGCAACGGACATTCCTGGAAATCTCTCTCTGGAGGCCACGGAGAAGGAACGACGTCGCCGATTGATGTTTCATCCGTTTCAGGATCGGCTGCGCACGCATCTCGAAGAGCGCAATGCCGATGGGCGGCGCAATGTGCTGGTCGCGATTCACAGCTTCACGCCCGTGTATCTCGGGCAGCAGCGTGTGTGGCATGCCGGCGTGCTGTTCGACAAGGCCGCGCTGATGGGCCAGGCGCTGATCGCTCAGCTCAGCCGGGATCCACTGCTCAATGTCGGCGCCAATGTTCCGTATGGCGTGAGCGCCGATGCCGACTATGCGTTGGTCGTGTACGGGGACCAGTTGGACAATCCGGCCGTGCTCATCGAGATCCGCAACGATCTGATCGCGGATCCCGATGGAGTCGGAGTCTGGACGCGCAAGTTGGAAGACGCATTGCGCGCCGTTGAACAGTTGAGCTAACGCGCGACGTACATCTCGCGCCCGCCCACCACGGTGCGCACGACCTTCACGTTGATGATCTCTGTCGCCGGCACCGCGAACAGATCCTTCGACAGCACGGCGAAATCAGCCAAAGCGCCCTGCTTCAACACGCCGACTTTTCCTTCCTGAAATCCCGCCCAGGCGTTCTCGGCGGTGTATGAACGCAACGCCTCGGCAACGGTGATCTTCTGCTGCGGCAACCAGCCATTCGGATTCGCGCCGTCTGCAGTGCGCCGCGTGACGGCAGCATAAATACCCGTCAGCGGATCGAGCGGCGCCACCGGCCAGTCGGATCCGAACGTGAGATGCGCGCCGGAGTCGATCAGGGAACGAAACGCATAGGTGCCTTTGAGACGCTCCGCACCGATGCGCTTCTCCGCCCAGCGGCCATCGTCGATCGCGTGCGCCGGCTGCATGGACGGAACAACGCCCAGCAGCCCGAATCGTTTGATTGCAGCGGGCGTGAGGTGTTGAGCATGCTCGATACGGAAGCGCCAGTCCTGCTTCGGCCCGGCCTGCTCCACTTTCTCGAACGCGTCGAGCAGCCAATCGTTCGCACGATCCCCGATCGCATGCACGGCGACGTGCAGACCCGCTTTGCTGGCAGCCGTGATCGCGGTACGCAGTTGCTCGGGGTCCACCATCGTCAGGCCGGTGGTATTCGGCGCATCGTCATAGGGTTGGTGAAACCAGGCGGTGGTCGAGCCAAGCGAGCCGTCCACAAAACCTTTCAATCCGCCCCAACGCAGCCACGCATCGCCCGAGCCGTTGCGCTGCTTGTATTCCGCGGCCTTCTGCCAGTCGGCCAGTGGCGCAAAGGAATAAATGCGCAGGCGCAGTTTGTCGCTCGCCCTGGCGCGTCGATACAACTCGATGACTCGCCAGTCTTCGATGCCGCCCATGTCGTGCACCTGGGTCACTCCACGAGCGACGGCGTGCTCCATCGCGCGCTCCAGCCCGTCGGCCAGTTCCTGATCCGAGAGCGGCGGAATCGCCTGGTTGACCAGGTTCATCGCGTTGTCTTTCAGAACGCCGGTCGGCCGGCCGTTCTGGTCCCGAACGATCGTGCCGCCTTCGGGATCGGCGGTGTTCTCGTCGATGCCCGCCAGTTTCAACACCAGCGAATTCGCCAGCGCCATGTGACCATCGAGGCGCGAGATGAACACTGGCGTATTGGCCGTGTCCTTGTCGATCCAATCGCGCGTCGGCAGCTCGCCGCCCCACAGCTCGTGATCCCAATTGCCATCCTTGACCCACTGGCCCTTCGGTGTTTTAGCCGCGGCCTGTGCAATTCGCTTCGTGAACTCAGCGCGAGTCGCGGCGTCACGCAGATCGACCTGCGCGAGCGCCATGCCGCCGTTGATGAAATGCACGTGGTTGTCGATGAAACCGGGCACCACGAACGCGCCTTGCAGATCGACGACGCGAGTCTTCGGGTCTGCGAGCTTGCGGACCTCGGCAGTGCTGCCGAGAGCGACAATGCTGCCGTCATCGATGGCGATCGCTTCAGCTTTCGGCTGCCGGGCATCGCCGGTCCACACATTCGCGTTGAAATAAACGGCATCGGGCGCCGCTGACGCCGCACCGCCCGCCGCCTGCAACACGAGCGCGGCCACCGTGACGCTGATCGTTTTTCTTAACATTGTCGGCTCCCTCGCCATCGTCCCTGCGTATCTGGCCTTAGTGCAACCTCGTCATCCCCACAGCGCCGGCGTCGGCCAGGACATCACACCGGTGCGGTCGTACTGGATCGGATTCGCCCAATCTTCAGCCTGCAACAGCGGGCCGTCGAGATCCACGACTTCACACAGCTGCGCGAGCACCATGCCCGGCGCCATGCCGACAGAGCCGGTGACCATGCAGCCGACCATCAATCGCAAGCCTTCGGCGCGGGCTGCCTGTGCAAGCTCCAACGCGGCGGTCAAACCACCGGTCTTGTCGAGCTTGATGTTCACGAACTCATAGCGGCTCTTCAAACGCGGCAGATCGTCGATGGTGTCGATCGATTCGTCCGCGCACACCGGGATGGGCGAACGCCCGGCGACCAGATCGTCATCGCCGCCGACTTTCACCGGCTGTTCCAGCAAATCCACGCGCAGCTCCGCGAGCTTGGGGCCCAGCGCATACAGCGTCGGCACATCCCAAGCCTGGTTCGCATCGACGATGAGGCGAGAATTCGGAGCACCACGGCGCACCGCTTGGACACACGCCAGCGGGTCTTCTTTGTTCACTTTGATCTTGATCCACCGGTAATGCGCCAAACCGCGGGCGGTCTTCTCATATCCCTCGATGGAACGGATGCCGATGGTCATGGCGCTCGCGATTTCGCGAGTGTTGCCGACACCAGCCAGGTCCCACGCGCGGCGACCCGTGCGCTTCGCTTCCAGATCCCACAACGCCGCATCGACGGCATTGCGGGCGCCCCCGATGGGCAACAATTTCAACAACTCAGCGCGCGTGATGCCCGATTCGATCCTGGTACGCACCGCTTCGAGCTGCGCCAGCATCGAATCGGGCGTCTCGCCGTGGTAATCGACGCCCGCCGCTTCGCCGCGACCGACATGGGGGCCATCCTGCAATTCGACGATGATGACATCGCTGGTCGTGTACGTACCGCGCGCAATGACGAAAGGCTCGCGCAGCGGCCAGAGTTTCTTTTGAACGGTGAGCTTCACACGGACTCCTGATGCATCCCGAGGGTCTGGGCGAACGGCAAGGATACCGAAAATCTGGGGCCGTCAACGGAAACGCCGGTCGGCGACGAATGGATTGGTCTGGCGCTCCTGCCCGAACGTGGACAGCGGCCCATGCCCCGGCACGAAGCGCACGTCGTCGCCGAGCGGAAACAGGTTCTCGCGAATCGATCTGACCAGCGTGTCGTGATCGCCGCGCGGAAAATCGGAGCGGCCGATCGAGCCGGCGAAAATCACATCGCCGACCCAGGCGAATTTCTGTCTGGCGTGAAAGAAGATCACATGGCCGGGAGTGTGGCCGGGACAGTGCCGCACCTCGAGCGTCTCCTCGCCGACCGTGACCTGATCGCCCTGCTCCAGCCAGCGATCGGGCGTAAACGCCTCAGCCTGCGGAAAGCCGAAACGCTGCGTCGCTTCGGGCAATTGATCGATCCAGAATTGATCGTCCCGATGCGGCCCCTCGATCGTCAGCCCACGCAGCTTCGCGAGCTCCGCCGTCGCCGCCGCGTGATCCAGGTGGCCGTGAGTCAGCAGAATCTTTTCCAGCTGCAAGCCTTCACGATCCACTTCCGCCAACACCCGATCCAGATCTCCGCCCGGGTCGACCACCGCGGCGCGCTTGCTGCGCTCGTCCCAGATGATGGAACAGTTCTGCTGAAACGGCGTGACGGGAACGATCAGGGCTTTCATGGTCCGGCATGGTACCCCATCGGGTAGAATCCTCGCCCATGCCGATTCAAACCCTTTTCCCCACCTACATTTACAGTGCTCCGTTGCAGCGGAGCGATTGGCGCAAGTTCAACAAGCAGCTGCTGCGCGAGTGCCTGCAACTGCAGTTCGACGATGAAGCGGGCCAGAAATGGTCCGAGAAAAACTATCCCGGCGGCTATACGTCGTATCACTCGGCGCACCGGATGCAGCAGGTGTCGCCGACCTTCCAGCAGTTGGAAAAATATTTGCGCCGGCACGTGAGCGCGTTCGTCAAAACGCTCGAGCTCGACATGACGGGGCGCGAGCTGGCGATGACGGACTGCTGGGTGAACATCATGCCGCAGCAGGTGGCGCACAGCATGCACCTGCATCCACTCTCCACGATCAGTGGCACGTACTACGTGCAGACACCGAAGGGCTGTGCCGGCCTGAAGTTCGAGGATCCGCGCCTGGAAAAATTCATGGCCGCGCCGCCGCGCCGGGCCGATGCGAGCCCGGCGAATCGTGCATGGTCGGTGGTGCCCGCCGAAGCGGGCAAGGTCGTGCTCTTCGAAAGCTGGCTGCGGCACGAGGTGCCGGCGAATCCGGTCGTCGGCGAGCGCATCAGCATCAGCTTCAACTACAACTGGTTCTAGCCGAACACTGCCGGCAGTTCGCGCAGCACCCGATGCACGAACTGCACGCAGATCGAGCCTTCGCCGACGCCTGAAGCAACGCGCTTCACGCTGCCCGAGCGCACATCGCCCACTGCAAACACACCCGGCAAGCTCGTTTCCATGATGTACGGCGCGCGGCTCAGCGGCCAGCGTGCGGCCGTCAGCTCGTCCTTGCTCAAGTCGGCGCCGGTGCGCACGAATCCCTTCTCATCGAGATTCACGCAATGCTTCAGCCATTCGGTGTTCGGCGCGGCGCCCGTCATTAGAAACACGTGCCGGATCGGCCGCCGCTCCCGCTCGCCCGTGCGCGCGTCGGTCCAGGTCACATGCTCCAACTCGTCTTCGCCTTCCAGGCAAGCAATCTGCGTGCGTGTGTGCAAAGTGATGTTGGGCGACTCCTGGATGCGTCGGATCAGATAGTGAGACATTGTCTCGGCCAGGCCCTCCGAGCGCACCATGATGTGCACGTGCCGGCAGCCGCCCGCCAGAAACACCGCCGCCTGGCCTGCGGAGTTGCCGCCGCCGACCACGATGATCTCCTCGTTCTGGCACATCTTGCCTTCCAGGTGCGTGGCCGCGTAGTACAAGCCCACGCCGGCATACTTGTCCAAGTTCGGCAGATCGGGCTTTCGATACTGCGCACCCGTCGCGATGAGCACAGTGCGGGCGCGCGCGATGCGACCGTCGGCCATCTCGATGCGATACGGCCAGCTATCACAATGCAATGCCACGGCGTCGCATGCGACATGAAACCTGGCGCCGAACTTCTGTGACTGCACCAACGCGCGCCCCGCCAATGCCTGGCCGGTGATGCCCGTCGGAAATCCCAGATAATTCTCGATGCGTGAGCTGGTGCCCGCCTGGCCGCCGGGAGCGAAGCTGTCGATCACTCGCACGTCCAGCCCTTCCGACGCGGCATACACCGCACCCGCCAGGCCTGCAGGGCCGGCGCCCACGACCAGCACGTCGTGAATCGCCTCGGGATCGATCTCCGGATTGATCTCGAGGAACTCCGCCAACTGCCGCAAGCTTGCGTGACTGAGCGCGCGGCCACGACCGATGACAGCGGGCACATCAGCCGCGGTCAGGCCGGCCCGTTGTAATAATTCCGCCGCTTCCTTGTCCGCGTCGGCGTCGAGATAAAAGTGTGGATGCGCATTGCGCGCCAGGAACTCCCGCAACATCAACGTGTGACCGCAGTAACGCGAGCCGATCAGCGTCATCGCGCTGTTGGGTGAGGAGATCAATCCCATGCGACGCAGGATGAACGCGCGCATGAAGATCTCGCTGAGCTCGGCATCCGTTTGCACGACGACGCGCAGATCGCTGTCGGTAACGACGAGCACCTCGCCCGCTTCGCCGACCTCCACGCGGGCGAAGCCAGGCGTGCCTCGCAGTGTGCTCATCTCGCCGGCGAAATCGCCCGGAACGAGCGGCTTGATGACCTGCTCATCGACGCCAGGCACTGTGACCTTCAGGCTGCCGGCGAGCACCACGATCATCTTGCGCTCATGATCGCCGGGCTCGATCAATACCGTTCCTTCGGTGGTCTGCAGATGCACGCCATGCGGCTCGAGGCGCGCGATCTGCGCCTTCGTGAGCTTTGGAAACATCTGCTCCCGACGCTTTTCATACAGCTCGTTTGGCATGAGCGCACCGTGTTACCTGGCGAGGAGAGCCGCCACTTTGTCGAACAGCGATTGCATGCCGGCGGACACATCGTGAATCTGGCCGTTCACGAAGATGCCGGGGGTGCCACGCACACCGCTGCGCCGGCCGCTATCGATGTGCTCGCGAATCCGCTGCCGGTAGATCTCGTCGTCCATCTCGGCGCTGTAACGCGCCATGTCGAGATTCAGCTGCTCGGCATAGTGCTGCAATTGATTGGACTTCAGGTGCAGCTGATTGACGAACAGCAGGTCGTGCATCTCCCAGAACTTGCCCTGCGCAGACGCCACCTCGGACGCTTCCGCGGCACAAAGCGCGTGTGGATGCACTTCTTCGAGCGGGAAGTGACGGAACACGATCCGCACCTGCTCCGGAAAGCGGCTCAGCAACAGCTTCAGCGAAGGCGCGGCCTGCTTGCACGTCGGACATTCGAAATCGCCGTACTCGACGATGGTGACTGGCGCGTGCGCGGGCCCGCGCGAGTGATCGATCGTGGTGACTGGCGTCGCCAGGTCGTGCTGCTGATTCATGCATCCTCCTGCGCCGGCCGGCAGCCGGCAACCAAGCCCGATACTACCGCCGATCGTGGGCACCGGAGTTGAATCTCAGTGCTTTTCGGTCGGGATGTGCTCCATAGCAGAGGAGCGGTGCGCGCATATCGGTAATTTCTGGGCGAGTGAGCCCGAAATGCGAGGCTTTGGCGCTGCCCGTGGTGCTTACATAGACGCATGGACACTGCACACAACCTCGCAGCTCGCAAGACAGTCGTACGACTCATTGTCGAATCTGCGCTCGTCGCGGGCGCCGCGCTGAGTGCACCTGCCCTCGCGCCAGCAGCGCCGCCGCCACTCTTGCTCGCCAACGACTACGACGACGCGGAAGTGGATCTGTCGCGCTACTGGGTGAGCGAGAAATACGACGGCGTGCGCGCTTATTGGGACGGCAAGCGCTTGGTCACTCGCGCTGGCAACACGATTCATGCTCCAGAATGGTTCACGCGCGACTGGCCCACCGACCCTCTCGACGGCGAACTTTGGGCAGGCCGAGGGCGATTCGAGCAAGTCACCGCAACGGTGCGAGACCTCGAGCCCAACGACAGTGCCTGGCGTCACATCCGCTTCATGGTCTTCGATCTGCCCGCGCACGGCGGAATCTTCAGCGCGCGGCTGGAAACACTGCGAGCTTTGCTCGCGTCGACGCACATCGACTGGCTACGTGAAGTAACACACTCGCGCGTCACAGATGAGGCCGCACTCCACCTTCAACTGGAGACCGTCGCCGCGGCTGGTGGCGAGGGCTTGATGCTGCATAAGGAAGATTCGCTGTATCGCGCCGAGCGCAACGACGATCTGTTGAAGTTCAAGCCCTATCAAGACGCCGAGGCGCGGGTCATCGCGCACCTGCCTGGCCAAGGCAAGTATCTCGGCATGCTCGGCTCACTGCTCGTGCGCACCGCCAACGGCACGGAGTTCCGCATCGGCACCGGCTTCACCGACGAGCAACGCCGTCTGCCACCGCCCATCGGCAGCTCGATCACTTACAGCTATCACAACCTGACCGCTCGCGGCATCCCGCGTTTCGCTCGCTTTCTACGCGCGCGACCGCCGGATGAGGGGGTCCAGGATCCGGATTGATTTCATGTACAGATAGATGTACATTTTGGCGAATGGAGCAAAGCTATTCCATCGCCGAAGCTCGAGCCAACTTGCCCACCCTCATCGACCAGGTGGAGGCGGGCGTGGCCGTTGAATTGACTCGCAGAGGCAAGGGAGTCGCAGTCATGATCTCAGTCGCCGAATATCAACGCCTGCGCAGCAAGCGCACCTCCTTTCAGGACGTCTATCAGAAGTTCCTGAAGAAACATTCGCTCGCCGAGGTCGGCCTGGAAAAGGACTTCGCCCGCAAGCTCCGCGATCGGAGCCCCGGACGCAAAGTCGAATTTTGAGTCCGCGCCGTGCTGCGTTACTTGCTGGACACCAATGTGGTGTCGCAGCCGATGATGAAAACGCCTTCGATCGGCGTCCTGCGGAAGCTCGCAGCGATCGCGGATGAGTGCGCGATCGCTGCGCCGGTGTGGCACGAGCTGCAGTTCGGCTGTAAACGTATGCCCGCCGGCAGACGGCGCGACGCTTTGCAAGACTATCTCGCGGATGTGCTCAGCACCTTCGAGATCTTGGCGTACGACGACCTGGCGGCAAAGTTGCACGCGATCGAGCGCGCGCGCCTGGAGGAACAAGGTATGACAGTACCCTTTGTTGACAGTCAGATCGCCGCCATCGCACAGATCAATGAGCTCGTACTCGTGACGGAAAACGTGCGCGACTTCGCGCCCTTCAAAGGGCTGACGGTAGAGAACTGGTCTTAAGTTAGAATCGGCTCATCTTCCGCAGGCAGGATGACGCCGTTGCAGCTCTCACACGTCGACTCGGCGGTTATCGGCGTCTGGCGCTGGCAGGCAGCCATCGCCACTTTCATTGTCGCGGTTCCCACGTTCGCATTCGGCCCCTCAATACCCTGGCTCTGGCCGCTCGCGCCGGCGCTGGTAATCCTCTGCGGCGGCTTCCTCACGTGGTGGTGGCCGGCGCTTTCGTATCGGCACTTGCGCTTCGGTGTTGACGAGACGGGCATCGCGATCGAAAGAGGCGTGATCTGGCGGTCGCGGATTGCGCTCCCGCGCGTTCGCATTCAACACACCGATGTCTCGCAAGGCCCGCTCGAACGCCGTTACGACATTGGCACCTTGAAGATGTACACGGCGGGCAGCAGGCACACGATGATCGAGCTGCCTGGATTGCGGCACGAGGACGCCATCGCTCTGCGCGATGCGCTGCTCGCCGAAGGAGCCGGCAGTGGCGTCTGACGGCAACTTTCAGCCGACGCTTCGGCTGCACTCGCTGTCATGGGTGTTCGGCCTGAGCAACGCGATCAAACAAATGGTCCTGCCGCTGATCGCCCTGCTCTTCTTCAACGTGCGAGACGACACGCCGGGGCCGTTCGGTCCCTGGATCGTGCCCGCCATCGTCGCGTTCGTCGCAATTCGCGCCGTGTGGGTCCAGCTCACGTTCCGCTATGGCTTCAGCCCGACGGGCCTGGTCGTTCGCGAAGGCATGATCTTCCTCAACACGCGTTACATCGAGTACGCACGCATCGAAAACATCGACACGGAACGTCGCTTGTTACATCGCCTGCTCGGCGTCGCCGAAGTGCGCGTGCAGACATCCACGGGCGGCAAGCCGGAAGCGCTGATCAGCGTGCTCGACCTGGCCGCCGTACAAGACATGCGCGACCGAGTTTTCTCGGAAGCCAGGCCCGCCGAGCAGACAGTTGCGGCGCCCGCTGAAGACACCCTGCTCCACCTGGGCATCGGCGAGCTCGTGCGTCACGGCCTGATCGACAATCGCGGAATGATACTGGTCGTGGCGGCCTTCGGCGTGTTGCACGAAGCAGGCGTGTTCGTCATCAACGAAGAGCTGTTCGATCGCGTGCTGCATTCCCCATCCGCGGCCGGACTCGCCGCACTCGGCCTGGTGATGCAAATCGGGCTGGGCATTCTCACGATACTGGGCGCCATCGTCGCCGTGCGCATCCTGTCGGTGATACTGGCGATCGTCACGTTCTACGATTTCAGATTGACGCACGTCGCCGGCGATCTACGCGTCCGTTATGGGCTGTTCACGCGCGTCGCCCTGACCTTGCGAACGCGGCGAATTCAAGCCGTCCATCAGAACGAATCGCTGCTGCATCGCTGGTTCAAACGTGTGTCGCTGAATGTCGACCTCGCCGGCGACAGCGGCGTTGGCGAGGGCAGCGGCGATAGTTCACGCAACAAGACGCGATGGCTCGCTCCCGTTTGCCCAGCAGACGCCGCCCCCGAACTCATCGCCGCCGCTTTGCCCATGCTGGATCTGAGCGCCGAACCCAACTGGCAACCATTGGCGCCCGGCGCGCGAGGCCGCATCTTTCGCAAAGCGTTGCTGTGGTCAGTTTTGATTTTGACTGCGCCGGCCATCTGGTATCTGCATGCAGGCGCGATCGTCATCGTGCTCGGCTGCATTCCCCTGGCCTGGATGCATGCCCATTTGTACGTGAAGAACACTCGCTGGGCGCTGGCGCGCGACGCCGTGCTGTTTCGATGTGGCTGGCTGAATCGCCGGCTCTCCATCGTGCCGCGCAATCGAGTGCAGACCTTGAGCATCGAAGCGACGCCCTTCGATCGACGCAGCCGCATGGCGAGCATCTACGTCGACACCGCCGGCGCCAGCGCGATGACGGCGGGAATCAGGATTCGTTATCTGGGCGCCGACGTGGCGCAGAGATTGGCGGCCGCTCTGTATCGAACGGCCGGCGTGACGGCGTAACAGCGTCAATCGCGTGCGAGCGATAACACTCGCGAGAACGGCGAATCCGTCTTGCGCCACAGGCGACGGCGCAGCGACGCCATCGCGATGATCATGCCCGGCAGGATGCCGCTGAGCGCGCTGTACAGATAATTGCGATCGGTGACGTGATCGGCCTGCACCAGCAGCGCCAATCCAAGCAGCGTGCCGAACACGGCGCCTATGAACGAGACCTCGAATCTGAACCTGCCGGCGGCAATCCGCCAGCGACGCGTCACGTAGTCCATGCTGCTGGCCCATACCGAGCCGCACAACATCATCACCAGGCCGTTGCTGAGGCCGGACAACTTTTGCGCGACGACCAGCACCAGGCCGATCCACATCACGGTCGCGATGAACGCCGCGATGACGTGGCTGCGGTAACGCGAGCGGAAAAACGTCTCGCAGAACTCCACCATCAACGCCGTGCCTATGCCGACGGCGATGCCGGAGGGATACATCCATTCATGAATGCGCCCGATGCTCAGGCTGTCGAAGTAAGCGAACAGCGCACCGGCAATCGTGCCCAACGCGATCGAGCGACCGAAGGCGTTGAAGATCGCGCCGGCAGCGTCGTCTTCGCGGCGCGCGACGATGCGACTCTGCAATTCACGCAGCGATTCGAAGCGAGCATCCGGCCGCGGTGACATCGCACGCATGATGGCGCGAGCGATCTGGCGCGGAATGTCGCGACGGACCCGCTCGATCGGCTGCACGGCGCCCATCGGCACGCGACCCGTCAACAATTCATACATGAGCACGCCGAACGCGTATTGGTCGGCACGCCAGTCGACTTCCTTCGCATCGGCGTGCTGTTCGGGCGCCATGTAGTAGGCGGTGCCCAGGTTCATGCCGGTGCGGGTCAGCTCGTTGTTCTGATAGGCCCGCGCGATGCCGAAGTCCATGAGCTTCACGACGCCGCTGCTGTCGATCCAGACGTTCTCGGGCTTGAGATCGCGATGAACGATGAAACGATGCGCGTGACGCAGCGCTTCGAGCAACTGCTCGCCGATCGCGGTCGCTTCCTCGACCGGGAACGGCTTGCCGGTTGCGAGCTGCGCCTGCATGCGACGACGCAAGCTCACGCCGCGCAGGCGCTCCATCGTGAAGAAATATCGGCCGCTGGCCACGCCCACGTCGAACACGCGAACGATGTTCGGATGAGCGAGCTTGCAGGAAACCTTCGCTTCGGCAAGGAAACGAGTGCGAGCGGCATTGCTCGACAGCAACTCGTTGCGCAGCACCTTGATCGCGACTTCTTCGTCCTTCAGACGATCCCGAGCCGCGAACACACGACCCATGCCGCCGTCGCCGAGCACTGCCTGAATCTCATAACGCCCCTGGAGCACGACGCCCGGGCCGATGACGACGTTCGAGCCCTGATGAACCTGAGTTTCCTGCTCGCCGACGTCATCCATACGCATCATGGTGACGGCTTCGCGATTGACCTGGCGGGTCGCAGGCTCGGTGGCGCTGCGCGCAGTCTGATAGGCGGCGACCAGTCGGGCCAGATCCTGTTGGGCCGATTCCTGGGCTGCCGGAGTCTCAGCGTTGATGAGCTTGTGCTGGAGAACCGCCAGACGATCCGTATAGTTTTGCCATAACGTGGCAGGATCGTCGGCTGACTCCAGCCCGAGCAGCATCAGAGCGTTCTCCAGACGGCTGGACATAGTAGTTAGCGCTTACTTCCGTGCAAAAACCAAAGCAACGTTTCATCCCGGACTTTTTGTAATCCCGCGTATCGATTCCGGGGGGGACACATTGCACTAGGGCTGACTGCTTGAAAAGTGCCTCCACCAGCAGACACTGCCCATGACAGCGGAAACCTGATAGCACTGCCTCCGGCGAGGCTGCGCCAAGGTCCATTCGACCGATTATCGGCCTTGCAATGCCAGTCGTCGGGCGGCGAACTTTCGGCAACCCTGCCGCCATAGGAAGGTTCGCGCGCCTGTCGCCGATCACCCACTGCGCTTGCGCAAAAGTTAGCTGCCGCCCCGGGCCGTTTGCAACACGGCCCTGGAATGATGAACGAGACTTCAGTTTCTATTGGCCGTGCCGGCGATGCTTGCAACGCATGGCCCATTGGTGACGGGCATGCAGACGCTCCGCTTCGCTATCGGCTTCCGGCGGCAATTTGCGAATCGCCTGCAAGGCGGTGGAGTGCGCGATGGCCACTTCGGGATCGGTTTGTAACAGCGCGCGATAGCGCTCCAGGAAGGCCTGCTCGACCGGCGCCCCGACTCCCGACAGCAGCGCGACCGCATGGGCGCCGATGGCTGCGATTTCGGACACGGGCAGGTCGCCCTCGTGCAGGGCGTGATCGACGTCGGCGATCAACTGATACAGCGGCCGCAGCCATTCCCATTGGGGATCCCCCATGATCTGACGCAACAGGGCCAACGGCGATTGCTGACTGCCGAACTTGCGCTCGACCGCGATCACCACTCCCAACAGTCCGCGCAGGGCCCGGCTCGCATCCTCCAACGCATGCAGATCAGGCGAATCGGCTCGAGTCATGGGCAGCAGCTCCGGTTGGCATTGCGCCTATCCTGCGCCCATCCCCCCCTATTTTTCACGTCGACGGCACGCTCCGCGCAATGCCCTGGTGGCACGCCCGGGGGCTCAAACCGACATCCGCAACGATCTCTCGCCTTAGAGAGACCCTCGCTCGCATGGATGAAGCCTATGTAGCGGCGAGAGTCAGCAGGTCACCGCGCCCGGTTCCCCCTGGCGCGGCAGCTCCTCCTCCGCAGCGATGGGGCCGGGCGAGGGTCTTCTCTTTCACTCAGGATCGGGCGCGTCGGCGCTTGGGCGCCGCTGCTCCCGCCCGGCCAGCGTCGCTGACACGCACTCGAACCGCGTGCGTCGACTTCACTTCTTCCAGCACGAAGTACGTTTGCGTGTGACGGACGCCGCGCACGTTGACGATCTTGTCGCCGAGCACGCGCCGATACTCATCCATGTCCTGCACGCGCGTCTTGATCAGATAGTCGAAGCCGCCGGCCACCATGTGGCACTCGACAATCTCCTCCACCAGCTGCACGGCTTCCTTGAAGCGCTGAAACACGTCCTGAGTGGCGTGATCGAGCGTGACTTCGGTGAACGCCAGCATGCTCTGCCCGAGGCGCTTCGAGTTCAGGTGCGCGTAATAGCCGTCGATGAATCCTTCACGCTCCAGGCGGCGCACACGCTCGATACAAGGGGTCAGCGTTAGATTCACGGTGCGTGCGAGCTCCGCGACGGTCAGCCGCCCGTCGGCCTGCAATAGCGACAAAAGCTGTCGGTCGACGCGATCCAGTTCACGGCTTGGCGGATTGCTGCTCATGGCGATCTAGTAATTCCTCCTATTCTGGCTCGCTCGTTTGGCAGACTCTACTGCCAAACACTCGGTATTGTAGCGCAATATGCTCCGGGACAGGCGGAGCGGACCAGCACCCGCTTCGCTACCACCATAACTCCAGCGAACTTCCGACCAGCAATGTTCGACCATCCTTCGTTCGACCGGCACGAGCGCGTGGTCTTCGCGCACGACGCCGCCACCGGCTTACACGCCATCGTGGCTGTCCACTCCTCCGCCAGAGGCCCGGCCGCCGGCGGCTGCCGCTTCTGGCACTACAACTCCACGCAGGACGCCGTCGCCGATGCCCTGCGCCTGTCGCGTGGCATGAGCTACAAGAACGCGATGGCAGGCCTGCCGCTCGGCGGCGGTAAAGCGGTCGTAATGTTGGACACCCACCGGCCGAAGACGCCGGCCATGCTCGAAGCCTTCGGCCGGTTCGTCGATTCGCTGCAGGGTCAATACATCACCGCCGAGGATGTCGGCGCGTCGGTCGCCGATATGGAAATCGTCGCCGGCCAGACGCGTTACGTGAGCGGATTGCCGCGGACCGCAGTGACTTCCGACGGCAATCCCAGCCCGAAGACGGCGCTCGGTGTGTACCTCGGCATCAAGGCAGCGGTGAAATTCAGACTGAAGAAGGACGAACTGCGCGGCTTGACCATTGCAGTGCAAGGCCTCGGCGGCGTGGGTTACGAGCTGTGCAAGCTGCTCGCCGCGGACGGCGCGAAGCTGCGCGTCGCCGATGTTCGCGAAGCCGTGACTCAGAAGGCCGCGACACAATTCGGCGCCGTTGTATCCAGCCCGGACGGGGTTCTGTTCGAGCGCGCCGATGTGATCGCGCCCTGCGCATTGGGCGCGGTCTTCGACGCCAACAGCATCTCGAAACTGCAAGCGTCCATCGTTGCCGGCGCAGCGAACAATCAGCTCGCGACGGCGCAGGACGGCGCGCGACTGCATTCGGCTGGCGTGCTGTACGCCCCCGACTATGTGATCAATGCGGGTGGCATCGTCAGCGTCGGCCGTGAATATCTGGGCGGCGCGACGGCCGAGTCCATCCTCGCCGAGATTCACCGGATTCCAGTTCGACTCACCGAAATTTTTACGCGTTCCAGCGCGACCAATCGTCCCACCAGCGAGCTGGCGGACGAGATGGCCCGTCAGCTGCTTGCGGAGGCCCGATGATGCGATCCCGTTTGCACGTTCCGAGACCGCCGGCTCGTCCCGGCGAGAAACCGGATTTCAGTTATGTCGCGGTTTCTCCGGCAGGCGCTGCCGCCCGGCCCGATCCGAACGCGCCGTTGAACGAGACCGAATTTCTGTCCCGCGAAATGGTCCGCGTGCTCGATGACAAAGGCCGCGCCGTCGGCCCCTGGAATCCGCATCTCGCTGCGGCCGATCTCGAGCTCGGCCTGCGTCACATGATGCTGACGCGCGCCTTCGATGACCGGATGCATCGCGCCCAGCGCGGCGGCAAGATCACTTTCTACATGAAGTCCACCGGTGAAGAAGCCGTCTCGGTGGCCGCCAACATGGCGCTGAAGCCCAGCGACATGATGTTTCCTGCGTATCGCAATCAGGGCCTGCACATAGCGCGCGGCCTGAAGATCGTCGATCTGATGTGCCAGCTGCTGTCCAACAGCCGCGACATGTGCAAAGGCCGCCAGCTGCCCGTGATGTATCACTCCGCCGAAAGCAATCTGTTTTCAATCTCGGGCAATCTCGCCACCCAGTTCCCACAGGCAGTGGGCTGGGCCATGGCCGCGGCCATCAAAGGCGAGGACCGCATCTGCTCGACCTGGCTCGGCGATGGCAGCACGGCCGAAGCCGACTTCCACTACGCGTTGCTGTTCGCGCAAATCTATAAAGCGCCCGTCATCCTCAACGTCGTGAACAATCAGTGGGCTATCTCGACGTTCCAAACGTTTGCTGGCGGTGAGGGCCGCTCGTTCGCCTCGCGCGGCCCCGGCTACGGCATGCCGGGCATTCGCGTCGACGGCAACGATTTTCTCGCCGTTTACGCTGTAACTCAGTGGGCTGCCGAGCGTGCGCGCACTGGCGCCGGCCCGACATTGATCGAGCTCGTCACCTACCGTGCCGCGCCCCACTCGACCAGCGACGATCCGTCGCGCTATCGCCCGAAGGACGAAGAGAAGAGCTGGCCGCTCGGCGATCCGATCGAGCGCTTGCAGGGCCATCTGCGGACGCTCGGCGCGTGGTCCGACGAACAGGAACAGGCGCTCGCGAAAGAATACGAAGAGCACGTCAACCAGGCGTGGAAAGAGGCCAACACCTACGGCACGCTCACCGACGGCCCGCAGCTCGATCCTGAAACCATGTTCCAGGACGTGTTCAAAGAACAAACGCCCAACCTGGCCCGCCAGCGCATGCAGCTGGCGCAGGAATTGAAGGAGCGCGCGCAGAAATGACTCAGATGAATATGATCCAGGCGCTCAACTCCGCCATGGATGTGATGATGGCGCGCGATCCGGGCGTCGTGTTGATGGGCGAGGACGTGGGCTACTTCGGCGGTGTGTTCCGTGCCACCGAAGGCCTGCAACGCAAGTACGGCGAGCATCGCGTGCTCGACTCGCCGATCGCCGAGGGCGGCATCGTCGCCACGGCCATCGGCATGAGCATCAACGGGCTGCGTCCGGTCGCGGAAATTCAGTTCGCCGATTACATCTATCCGGCCTACGACCAGATCGTCAGCGAGCTCGCGCGCATTCGTTATCGCAGTGGCGGCGACTTCTGCGCGCCGGTGACGATCCGCACGCCTTGCGGCGGCGGCATTCGCGGCGGCCAGACTCACTCGCAGAGCCCGGAAGCGCTGTTCGCGCATGTGTCGGGCCTGAAGGTCGTGATGCCGTCCAATCCTTACGACGCCAAAGGCTTGTTGATCGCCTCCATCGAAGAAGACGATCCGGTGATCTTCCTCGAGCCCAAGCGACTGTATAACGGCCCGTTCGATGGCGATCCGAACAAGCCGGCGGTGGGTTGGAACTCGCATGCTCGCGGCGATGTGCCGGAAGGCCATTATCGCGTCGAGCTCGGCGTCGCCGATATCGTTCGCCCGGGCAGCAAGCTCACCATCATCACCTACGGCACGATGGTGCACGTCTGTCTCGCCGCCGCCGAAAAAGCCGGCGTCGATGCCGAGGTGATCGACCTGCGCTCGATCGTGCCGCTGGATGTCGAAACCATCGTCAACTCGGTGAAGAAGACCGGCCGCTGCATCGTCGCGCATGAGGCAACGCGCTTTGCCGGCTTCGGCGCCGAGATCCTGTCGACCGTTCAGGAAGAATGTTTCTGGCACCTGGAAGCGCCGGTCCTGCGCGTCGCGGGCTGGGACACGCCCTATCCGCACGCGTTCGAGTGGGAATATTTCCCTGGCCAGGCGCGCGTCATTGCCGCCATTAAAGCAACGATGGAGGCGTCATGAGCCGTCATGTGGTGAAACTGCCGGATCTCGGCGAAGGCACGGTGTCTTCCGAGGTCGTGGCGTGGAAGGTCAAAGTCGGCGATGTCGTCGGCGAAGACCAGCCCATAGTGGAGATGTCGACCGACAAGGCCGTGGTCGAGCTTCCCGCGCCGGTTGGCGGCAAAGTAGTTTCGCTCGGCGGGCAGCCTGGCGATCAGATCGCGGTCGGTGGCGAACTTTACGTGCTGGAAACGGACGCCTCGGCGGCCGTTGAAAGCGCGCCCGCCGCGGCTCCGGCTCAGGCCGCAGCGCCGGCGAACGCTTCCAGCGCCGCCGCCGCGAGCAACGGCGTCGCTCAGCCTGCAACGGCCAAAGCGTCAGGCGGCCGAGTGATGGCATCGCCTGCGACGCGCGCACGCGCGAAGCTCGCTGGCATCGATCTCACGACCGTCAGCGGCAGCGGCCGCGACGGCCGCATCCAGCGCCAGGATCTCGACGCGGCGATCAATGATCGACAAGCCGGCAAAGCGCCCGCTCCCGCATCCACCCCGAGCGGGCGCCAGGTGCGTACCGGCACGGAAGAGATCCGCATTCTCGGCGTGCGTCGCGTGAGCGCGCAGCGCGTGGCCGATTCGAAGAGAAACATTCCGCACTTCGCGTATGTCGAAGAAGTCGACATGACGGAGTTGGAGCGGCTGCGCAAACATCTGAACTCGCAGCAGCCGAAGGGCTCGCCCTCCTACACCTATCTGCCGTTCCTGGCGATGGCGCTGGTGCGGGTCGTCGAGCAGTTCCCGAAGGTGAACTCGCGTTATGACGCCGAACGCAACGTGCTCATCCGTCACGACGGCGTGCACATCGGCGTTGCCACTCAGACCAGCGATGGTCTGAAGGTGCCGGTCGTGAAGCATGCCGAATCGCTGTCGCTGAAGGAGATTGCGGCCGAGATCCGCCGCGTCACCAACGCGGCGCGCGAAGGAACCGCGAGCCGCAACGAGCTGCAGGGCTCGACGATCACGATCACCAGCCTCGGCAAGCTCGGTGGCATCGTCTCGACGCCCATCATCAACGCGCCCGAAGTTGCCATCGTCGGCATCAACAAGGCGGTCGAACGCCCCGTCATCGTCAATGGCGAGGTCGCGGTCCGGTTGATGATGAACCTGTCCTCCTCGTTCGATCACCGCTTCATCGACGGCTACGACGCCGCCGAGACCATTCAGGCGCTGAAAGAAAAGCTCGAGCAGCCGGCGACGATCTTCATCCGCGATTGATGCTTTCCCCTAAGCGGCGGGCGTGTGATGCAAGTCACACCGCCCGCCGTGCAGGCCGCGGCCGTTGCGCCGCATGACACGATTCCCCGCGGCCTGCTGAGTCGTTTGCGAACGGCTTCTCACCGCGCAGTCAGCCGCCACCTTACATTTGCTGCCTCCCCTGGATCCGTCTATGGACTCGGCAGCCAGCACCATCCGTCAGTTTTTGATCGAAGCGCAGCGACGCATCGGCTGCCATGCGGTCGGCTTCACTTCGCCCTCGCGCGATGACTTCCATTTCCATTGCCGCAGCGACGACGCGCGTGAAGTGGAAGAGATGCTGCGCGGGATTGCCGATACTTTCCTGGCCCAGATCCGCGAGACCAACAGCCCGGTGATTCGCAACCGCGTCCGCTACGAGAATGGCGGGCCGATGATCGGACGCTTCCTGGTCGCGCCGGTGTTCGGGTCGTCCGGCGAACTGGCGGGCGCCGTGATGATGTATCGCCTCGCCACGGAAGACTCCTTCGAGCAGGGCGATCTCAAGAAAGGGGCGCAGCTGAGCCGTCAGCTCGCACGGTTGTTGTCGCTACCCGCTGACCCGGTCACTGGATTGATCGCGCGTGCCGGCATCGAAAAGCTCGTCGATTGGCGCTTGAAGGCGCTCGGCGAACGCGCCAATTCCAGCGTGCTCTACGGCGACATCGATCGGCTGCACGTCGTGAACGACATGTTCGGCTTCGAAGCGGGCGACCGCGCCATCGCAGTCGTCGCGAATGCTCTAGCCGCAGCGCTTGCATCCGAAGACGCGGTGTTGAGCCGCCTGTCGGGCGATCGCTTCACCATCTTTCTTCCCGACTGTCCTCTGCCTCGAGCGCAGAAGATCGCGACGCGACTTCGCGAAGCCGTGCAGGCCCGCTCGCTCGTTGTTGGCGACGACTCGATCCCGCTGTCGATCTGCTTTGGCGCAGCGGTGTTGACGATCGGCGAGCGCAGCTTCGACCACTCCCTCGCCGGCGCCGAAGTCGCCTGCAAAGCCGCCAAGGAGCGCGGCCGCAATCGGGTCGAGGTCTATGAAGTTTCGGACACCAGCATCATTCGTCGACGCGAGGACATTTCCATCGTCGGCCGGCTGCGCAGCGCCCTCGAGGAAGGCCGGTATCAGATCTTCGGCCAGCCGATCGCCTCCCTGCTGACGCGCGACTCGGTGCACCGTTACGAGATGCTGCTGCGGATCATCGACGAGAAAGGCCGCCTGGTACTGCCGGGGTCTTTCATGTCGTCGGCTGCGCGGTATCAGTTGATGCCCCAGATCGACCGCTACGTCATCGCCGATGTGTTCAAACATCTGCGCGGCGCCAGTGCACGACCTGGCTTCAGGCCGCTGCATGTTTCCATCAACCTGTCCGGCCCGACGCTCGGCGACGATGCCTTCCTCGACTGGGTGCAACTGCAGATGGACGAGCACGGCGTGACCGGCGAATGCCTCACTTTCGAGCTGACCGAAACCTCTGCAGTCAACAACATGGAACACGCTCAGCTGTTGATGAGCACACTCGGCGCCCGCGGCTGCCGATTCGCACTCGACGATTTCGGCACCGGCCTGAGCTCGCTCACGCACCTGAAGAACCTGCAGTTCTCTTCGTTGAAGATCGACGGCTCGTTCATCCGCGACCTGCTGCATAACGAACGCTCGCAAGCGCTGGTCGGCGCCATCGCCCAGCTGGCCGGCGCCATGGGCATGGAAACGATCGCCGAGTACGTCGAGACGCCCGAGATCTGCATGCGCCTGATCGAGCTGGAAGTCCAATACGGCCAGGGCTACGCCATCGGCAAACCCCGGCCGCTCAATAGCATTCTCGCCCCCGCCGCCGGCCTGCTGCACGCCAGCTGACGCGTTTGCGCTAAGCTAGCTGCATTCATTCATAAACAGATGGCGCTGCTATGCCCTGGCCGGATCCGATTTCCCTACATGGCGATCATGCCTTTCTCGAGCCGCTGAGCCTGGCCCGGCACGATGAGTTCGTCGAAGCCGTGCAAGACGGCGAGCTGTGGAAGCTGTGGTACACCTTCATCCCCTCGCCCGAGCAGATGAAGTCGGAAATCGACAAGCGCCTCGAGCAGCAGCGCAAGGGAACGATGCTGCCGT
Source organism: Steroidobacter agaridevorans (assembly GCF_009932555.1). Classification (GTDB taxonomy): domain Bacteria; phylum Pseudomonadota; class Gammaproteobacteria; order Steroidobacterales; family Steroidobacteraceae; genus Steroidobacter; species Steroidobacter agaridevorans. The sequence goes on along the minus strand of NZ_BLJO01000008.1, from coordinate 307,687 downwards.
TCGCGATCGTCGCCTCGGACACGGGCAAGGCGGTCGGCATGACGACTTACATGAACATCGACGCCGAAGCTCGCCGTGTTGAAATCGGCAGCACCTGGTATCGCAAGCAAGTCCAGCGCACGGCGATCAATACCGAATGCAAGCTGATGCTGTTGACGCATGCGTTCGAGAATCTCAACTGCATCGCCGTCGAGTTCCGTACGCACTTCTTCAATCATCAAAGCCGCCGCGCCATCGAACGGCTCGGGGCGAAGCTCGACGGCGTGCTGCGCAGCCATCGTCGTTCGAGCGACGGCACGCTACGAGACACCTGCGTGTACAGCATCATCGCCAGCGAATGGCCGACGGTGCGCTCACACCTTCGCCATCAACTCGCGACCCGCGGCGTCAAATCTCCTTGAGATTGGCGAGGAACTGCGCTCGCCGCTCGGCATAACCCTGGGCGGCTTTCATCAGGTTCTCCACGTCTTCGTCGGTCAGCTGCCGCGCCACTCGTGCGGGCGCGCCGAGAATCAATGAGCGGTCGGGAAACACCTTCTTCTCGGTGACCACCGCGCCGGCGCCGACCAGACACCCCTTGCCAATGACCGCGCCATTGAGCACGACCGCCTGAATGCCAATCAACGAGCCGTCGCCGATCGTGCATCCATGCAACATCGCCTGATGCCCGATCGTGACGTTCTCGCCGACGTTTAGTTGGATACCAGGGTCCGTGTGGAGTACCGCGCCTTCCTGCACATTGGAGTTCTTACCCAATGTGATGACGTCGTTGTCGCCTCGGATCGTGGCTCCGAACCACACGCTTACGTTTTCCGATAGCACGACGCTGCCGATGACACTGGCATTAGGAGCGACGAACACGCTGTCGTGGACGGAAGGGATGCGTTCGCCGTAGCGGTAAACTGGCATGGGGACTCCGCGGGATCAGATGTTGGTTGCGGCGTGCATTCTAACTGGAGCCGCCGTGGGCATGTCACGCGTCAGCGGCCCGCCGCCTTGAGCTGGGCTCCCATCTTCGCCCCTTCCTCTGCGATCTCAGCGCACTCTCGATACAGCGCGCCGTTCGTGTCCAGCGCTTGTGAGCAGAAGCGCATCAACGCGTCCGTCGCGAATTCGATCTCCTGGCTCGACCACTTTCGCAACAGCGTGCGCTTGTAGTCGACCAGGTAACTTCGGAGGTACCACTCCGCGCTCTCTTCGACATCCGCTTGGGCGGAGAGGTTATTCAACAGTTCGCTGATCGATTGGATGGGGTCCGGCATGCCGGGCATGATACAGGGGGTCGCTGGGCGCAGCCCGCATCACTTTTCGCGCATGGAGAACCGAAACCACTCCCCGTGATCGCGTCGAAGCTCGATCGCCTTGCCCTCGGGAGAACGGAGACGCACGGCTGAGTCAGGGTAAATCTGCAGAAGATCATCCTGCTCGAGAGCCAGTGCGCCAAGGATCTCGATGGCCTCTCGATGATCGCGAGTTACATAGGCGGTCCCCCGGACAAGATCAACGACGGTGCCTGCGGCGACTGGCAGCACTTCCGCTCGAATGACCGGTTCCTCCAACGAAACCGTCTCGGCGGATCGTGGCCTCACAGCCGAATCATCCGGTTCAGACGCGCAGGAAGCGATTGCGCCAGCGACTACGCAGAACAGCACGATGCAGCTCTTTCGCATTCTTCGCTTCCTTCGGCCGTATGACCCCTGGCAAGGGCGTCGTCGTTGATCTTTTGATCAACTCATGAAATGCTATGTTGATGAAAAAGTCAACACCAGCCCTGCCGGAGATCCTGGGCTCGCTCGCCCGCTCGGCACGCGCGCGTAAGTTGAGCGACACAGAATGGGCCGCCCGCGCCGGCTTGCGCAAGGAAACGCTCTCCCGGCTGCGTCGTCGCGACTCCTGTGATTTTGCAACCCTGGATGGTCTGGCAGCCGCAGTCGGCGCGCGCATCGCGGTCGTAAGCGCCGATTGGCCCGAATGCTCGCCCGATGGGCATGTTCCACTGCAAGTCCATCGCGACTACGAAGAACGCCTGCTCGATCTTTGCGCCTCGCAAACGCTCGATCTGCAACGCTGGACCGATCTCGGCCCACGCTTCTTCATGGCGGGCCTCGCGGTGATGCTGGCGAGCGTGCCCGAACTCGACCGCCGCGGCCTGCTTTCGCTCGCGGAGTCACTGCACCCCGGCGCAAGCGAACCCGTCGTGTTCGAACAGTGGCTGAAGCGCAGCCCAGTGCGCCCCTCGCGCTTTCTGCCCATGCTTGCAGCGGAGATGAAACATGCGGCCTAGCCCGTCCGCGCGACCGGAATACGTGGCCGCCTTCAGCGAACTCGTCTCACGCATCGCCCAGCCACTGAGCGCGCTTCCAAAGCGTGCACTTCCCATCAAGATGTATGTTGCCGGCGGCGCCGCCATGCACTTCTACACGGGCTCGCGAACTTCCAAGGATATCGACGCCGCCTTCTCTCATCGCATCGCCCTGCCCGAAGACCTCGAAGTGACGTATCGCGACGCAGACGGCAGCGCGCGATTGTTGTACTTCGATCGACAATACAACGATACGTTCGCACTGATGCACGAGGACGCGCGAGACGACTCGGTGTCGCTGACCCTGAAGGGCATCGATGCCGGAGTTCTGGACGTCCGTTTGTTGTCCGCCCTGGATCTGGCGATCAGTAAGATAGGTCGCTTCAGCAGTCAGGACCGTGAAGACGTGATGACCCTGGCGAAGCATGACCTGATTCGCTCGGCGGTGTTACGAAAACGGGCAAACGAAGCGGTGCAGGCTTACGTCGGCAATCTGGACAGCCTGCGCAGCTCCATCGATCTCGCCTGCAGGATTGTTGAAGATGTGGAGAAGCAGAAATCGTCGGGGCGGGTGAGGAAATAGCGGCCGCAACGGTCAGCCGCATTCACTTATCGGTGGCGCGCCGTCGAGGCTGGCGGATGGCACGAGGATGATGTCGAATGGGTCGAAAGAAAGAACGTTACGCTCCTACCGAACGCATCGGCGTCAATGCCGTAGATGGGATCGTCCTCAAGGAACTAGGCTGGATTTTTCGCGAGCAGCCGATCGTGGACTTCGGCATCGACGCACATATCGAGCTCTCCGCTCATGGCGATCCCACGGGCAAGCTCATAGCGCTGCAAATAAAAACCGACGCCACTCGCTCCAGGTGCCCCAAAGGCGGCTACGTATATCACGGCGATACGACACACCTGGACTATTGGCTGGGTCATGCGCTTCCAGTAATTCTGATAGTGCACTTGCCCAAATGCGGTGAAACCCTTTGGGCACAAGTTACCGCCGATGCAGTCAAGCACACCAGGAACGGATGGAGCATCCGCATCCCCAGGCGGAACAGCCTCGGGCGGGCCACAAAAGCCGCCCTGAAAAAAGTGTTCGAAGGAACGCCAGGGCAGCAGCGCCTGAGGAAACTCACGATCGATCTGCCTCTCATGCGGCACATCAAGGCTGGCAACAAGGTTTCCGTGGAGCTGCAGGACTGGGTGACCAGATCAGTCGGGCGCACCTCCATCAAGGTATTCATTGACGACCGGAGCGACGAGCAGCACTCCAACCACGCGCTCACGTACTTCAGCGGGCACAGCATCAGCGGTGTTGCGCAAGCCCTCTTCCCGTGGGCGAAGGTCAGTCTCGACGAAGACTTCTACGACATGAACGACGAGCTGACGCCACCATGGTACGAAAGCCCGGATCCCGACGCTGATGCCGAGCAGGAAGGAGAGTCCGTTGCCTCCGTCGAGCATGGCCCTCGCATCTATCCCTATGCCGAGCTGGGTGGAGGCGAGGTTCGAGTATATCGACTCCAGCTCGACCTGAACGGCCTGGGCGATGCGTTCCTGACACTGTCGGACCATTTAGAGAGCGAGTGAGGAACGACAGAAAAGTACGTCGGGCCGACGCCGCGCGCCCGCCCGGAACTCCTCCCCCACCCCAGCCCTTCCGCATACAACTCCCTTCCTCTGGGACCTTGTCATGCGCACTCCTACAAAAATCGCGATCACATCATTCACGGCCTCCCTGGTCGCCACCGCCGCTGCGACACATGCCGCCGAAGTCACAACCCAGATGACGCAGGATCAAGGCTACGGCGCAAACCCCGAACTTCCCGCGCCGGACAAATCTCTCATTCCCACGGTGAACGTTGCTGAAGCAAAGCCATGGGCGGCCGACCAGGCGCCGACGCCGGCGAAGGGACTGGCCGTGTCTCGGTTCGCGTGCGAGCTCGATCATCCTCGGTGGTTGTATGTGCTGCCGAATGGCGATGTGCTCGTTGCGGAGACCAATGCGCCCGAGCGGCCGGAAGATAGCAAAGGCATCAAGGCATATTTCCAAGGCAAGGCGATGAAGAAGGCGGGCGCGAAAGTGCCCAGCGCCAATCGCATTACGTTGCTCCGTGACGCCAACAGCGATGGCAAACCGGAGGTGCGCACGAAGTTCATCGAAGGCTTGAACTCGCCGTTCGGCATGGCGCTGGTGGGGACAAATTTCTATGTTGCGAACACCGACGCGATCGTGCAATTCAACTATGAGCCGGGCCTCACCGAGATCAAACAGAAAGGAATGAAGTTCGTCGATCTGCCCGGCGGCCCGTTGAATCATCACTGGACCAAGAATCTGATCGCGAGTCCGCAGGGCGACAAGTTGTACGCCACGGTCGGCTCGAACAGCAATGTCGCCGAGAACGGCATTCAAGCGGAGCAGAAGCGCGCGGCGATCTGGGAGATCGATCGCGCTACCGGCGAGACGCGAGTGTTCGCATCCGGGTTGCGCAATCCGAATGGCATGGACTGGCAGCCGCAGAGCGGCGTGTTGTGGACCGTCGTGAACGAGCGCGATGAGATCGGTCACAACCTCGTGCCCGATTATTTGACGTCGGTTCAGGATGGTGGCTTCTACGGCTGGCCGTACAGCTACTATGGCAAGAATGTCGATGAGCGAGTCGAGGAACAGCGCCCCGACCTGGTCGAGAAGGCGATCGTGCCGGACTACGCGCTCGGCTCGCACACGGCCGCGTTGGGACTGGTCTTTTACAACGGCGAGCTGCTGCCGGACAAATATCGCAACGGCGCCTTCATCGGCCAGCACGGCTCATGGAATCGCGAGCCGCGCAGCGGCTACAAAGTGATCTTTGTTTCTTTCGCGAATGGCCGCCCGATCGGCATGCCCGAAGAGGTGCTGGGCGGATTCATCGGCTCCAAGGGTGAAGCCCGCGGCCGACCGGTTGGCGTGGCGGTCGGCCGCGATGGTGCGCTGCTGGTCGCCGACGACGTGGGCAACTGCATCTGGCGCGTTACGCCGGCTGCGTCGCAGGTAAGCCAAGCTGCAGACGCATCTGCTTCCGGAGCAGAGTCACGCTGATCACGGCCTGCACGGCGCTCGCTACGATCGACAGATACCAGACGTGCTCGATCTGGTAGCCGGGCTGCGACGTGAGCCACATCAGCGGCACTGCGTACACCAGCAATCGCGAGGCCGAGCTGAGCAGTGCCGGCACCGTGTTGCCCAGCGCCTGGAACAAGCCCGAGCAGGTGAAGATCAGCCCGCTCATCACGAAATTCCAGGAGATCAGGTGCAGGAACAACGCGCCGACGCGAATGACTTCGGGATCCTTCGAGAAGAACGCCACCAGCGCTTCCGGCCGCCACTGACACAGCACCATCACTGCCAGCATGACGCTCACACATTGCACGGAGGCCACACGAAACGTCTCGCGCACGCGTTCCATGCGCTTGGCGCCGTAGTTCTGGCCGGCGATCGGCGCGACCACGAACGCAATCGCCATGGCCGGCATGAAGATGCCTTGCATGATGCGTGAGCCGATGCCGAAGCCGGCCTGAGCGGCCGCGCCGAAGTCACGAATCGCCCAATAGGTGATCGCGGTGTAAAGAAACATCAGCGCGAACTCGCCGCCTGCCGGCAGACCGACGCTGAGCATGCGCCGCCATACCGCGACGCGCGGCTGCCATTGCTCGGGATGGAAAGAAACGTACTTCTCCAGCCGCCCGAAATAAACAGACAACAGCACCACGCCGGCCGCAATCGAAATCGTGCTCGCCAGGCCCGCACCGGCAACGCCCATGGCGTAGCCCGTGCCCCAACCGGCGATGAGCACCGGAGCGAGCGCCGTATTGAGTAGCACCGTCAAGACTTGCACGACCATGGTCGGCTTGACGATGCCCGTGCCACGCAATGCCGAGGACATGGATACGAGCGCGAACTGCAGCGCCAGTCCCGGGAAGAACCAATACAAGTAGGCCTTGCCCGCCTCGATCGTCGCTTCGTCGGCGGCGACCGCCTGTAAGTACGGTCCGGCCATGAGATACCCGGCAACGATCACGATCAAACCGCACAGCGCGGCAATGAGCAGCGACTGGTTGAACACCAGATTGGCGTCCTGCTGATCCTTGCGCCCCACCGCGTGCGAGATCAGCGCCACCGTACCGACGCCGAGCACCTGCGTGAGAGCCAGCACGATGAACATGACGTTGCCGGCGGCACTCACGCCCGCGACGGCGGCGTCGCCCAACGCGGCCACGAAGTACAGGTCGACGAAGTAATACAGGGTCTGGAACAGCATGCCCGCCGCCGTCGGCACCGCAAGCGAGACCAGGTGCCCGGCGATGGAGCCTTGTGTGAGATCTTTCATGCGCTGTCGGTCATGCGCCGCCCGTCTCGGGCCAGACGCGGATGCTTCAGAACTGGGGAGACGCGTATTGTGCTCGAAGTCGGGCCCGGTTGCGGGCTTGTATGCGATTTTTGTCGTCCCCATAACCGGGAAATCCGACCCGATCCGGTAACCGACCTCATGAGCGACTCGACCGCTGCCTCCGCCTCCGGCATCCACCTGGTGTGCGGACACTGCGATTCCGTTGTGCGAATTCCCGCCGACCGCCTCGAGCAGGGCCCGAAGTGTCCGAAATGTCATCACGGGCTATTCGAGGGGCATCCGCTGGAGCTGACCGCCGCGGCGTTCGAGCGTCACTTGAGCCGCAGCGGCCTGCCTCTGATCGTGGATTTTTGGGCGCCCTGGTGCGGCCCCTGCAAGATGATGGCGCCGCATTACGAAGAAGCGACCCGCCGCCTGCAGACCAAGGCGCGTTTCGCGAAGGTCAACTCGGACGATGAGCCGTCGCTGTCGGCGCGCTTTGGGATTCGAGGCATCCCGACCCTGATCGTGTTCAAACAGGGCCGGGAGATCGCGCGGCAGTCCGGCGCGATGGATCTCGGGGGGCTGTTACGCTGGTTGCAGCCCCACGTGCAGTAAGGTCAGGCGGAAACGCTAGCCCACAGCTCTTCGATCTTCTTGCGACCGGCGGCGTCCGGCAGGCGCCCGCGACCGGCGAGCTGATTGTCCTTCAGGTGTGTGATCTTGGTCGTGCCCGGGATCACCGCGGTCACGGCCGGGTGCGAGATGTTGTACTTCAAGAACAACTGCGCCCAGCTGGTCACATCGTAATCGGCCGCCCATGCCGGCAGCGGCTTGCCCGCGACTTTGGTCAGCACGCTGCCGCGACGGCCGCCAAGCGGCACGTTGGTCAGCACCGCCACGCCCTTCTCTTTCGCGAGCGGCAGAATCTTCTCCTCCGAGCCGCGATTGTCGATCGAATAGTCGACCTGCAGAAAGTCGAGCTTCAGCCTGTTGAGCGCCTCGATCACCTGCGGATACTGATCGTCGGTGGACGTCGTGATGCCGATGTAACGCACCTTCTTGGCTTGTTTCCATTCCTGCAGCTTCGGAAACAGCGCGTCGATGGCGTTGAAGTTATGAATCTGCAGCAGGTCGATGCGATCGGTCTGCAGTCGCTGGAACGCGAGCTCCAGCTCGCCGTCGCCGCTCGCGGGCTCGCCGCGAATCGGCGTCTTGGTCGCGAGGAAGATCTGATCGCGATTGCCCAGTTCCTTGAGCAGCTTGCCGATGACGACTTCGGATTCGCCATAGCCGCGCGCGGTGTCGATCACTTTCGCGCCGAGCTTGGGAAAGTTCTCGAGCACTTCGCGTCGAGCGGCAATGTCTTCCGGCGCGGTGACGCTGTATTGATTGGTGCCGAGGCCGACCACCGGCAGCTTCTCACCGGTCGAGGGAATCGGCTTGGTGATCGCAGGCAAGCTGTCCGCCGCCTCGGCGATGGCGCCGCTCAATGCAAAGCCGACGCCCGCGGCCATGCCACTTTGAAGAACTTCCCGACGCGTGAACACTGAACTCACAACGACCTCCGAAAAAAGATTCTTCCCCAGGCAGCCACACTGACGAATCCGACTGACCTCACGATGACTCGAAGCTGACAGCAGGCTGACGTCGCGCTCACAAACTGAACGCTTTGGGAGGAGCGCGTTTATGACCTTCGGACACGAAGGCTGTCAATAACATCGGCGTAACACTGCATCCGATCTCTGTTGCATTACCGAATATTGGCATCGAGAGCACCGCCGCTCCGCTTATTTACCAGAGGTCGGAAGTCATGAGATCGACGAGAACTTCAGCGGCATGGGCCGCGGTGGCGATCGCCACCACGCTGCTCGGCGTAACGATCGTCAACGCGCAAACGCAAACCAGCGTCGTGCCGACGAGCGGCGTCGCGAAAGGCGTTACGTTGCCCAACTCGAGCCTGTATGCGCTGACCAGCGACAACTCGCTGTACATCCTCAAGCCCGGCGCCACTTCGTATGTGCGCGGCGGCCGCGTCGACGTCTCCGACGGCGGCAATCTGATCGGCATCGACTTCCGTCCCGCCGACGGTCAGCTGTACGGCCTGACCGATCGCGGCGGCCTGTACACCATCAATCTCACGTCGCGTTACTTCGGCGCGAGCACCAAGGTCAGCCAGGTCAATCCGCGCTTCAGCGGCGGCTTCGGCGCGTTGGTCGATTTCAACCCGGTGTTGAACGCGTTGCGCATCACTGGCAGCAACGACCAGAACATCGCGGTCGTGAACGACGCCAACGGCGGCAACCTGAACACAACCGCGGTCCAGACCAAATTCACTTATGCGCAGGGCGACGTGAACTTCGGCAAGGATCCGGAGATCGTCGGCGGCGCGTACAACAACAACTTCAACGGCGCGACCGCGACGTTGTTCTATCTGGTCGATCACGACCTGGACACGCTGGTCACCATCTCCGGCAAGAACGCCACCGGCAGCTCCAACACCGGCGCGGGCCTGTTGCAGACCATCGGCTCGTTCGTCGATGAGTACGGCAATGCCCTGAACATGTCGCCGACCACCGATTTCGACATCTACACCGATGCGTACGGCAACAACTTCCTGGTCGGCCAGACCACGCGCCTGCTGTTCTCCATCGATCTGACGCAGATCGATCCGAACCTGCCTCTGGGCAGAACGCAGAAGGTGGTCGTGAAGCGCGGCCAGCCGGCGCCGCTGCCGGGCTCGACCGCGCCGATCACTGGCGGCGTGTTCGACATCGCGGTGGTGCCGCGCCGGTAACTGTGCGGACTGCAAACCTCTGGTGAATCCAGGCCCGGACGCCAACGCGAATTTGGGCCACTGACAATCTTCGTTTTCCCGGAAGCCATCGTCGCGGGGCTCGCGGCGGTGGCTCTTTTTTAGGAGTGGCCCTTTTTTTATAGATGGCATTAGTAGGATCATTGCGGTCCGTTCATTTTCGGGCAGCAACAAGGATCCTCGATGCGCACGCGACTGATAACGACAACATTGCTGGCAGCCCTGCTCGGCAGCGCCAGCTTCGCGGAAACCCCGCAAACAGAAAGCTGGAACGCGCTCAACGGCGCACGCTCGCAGGTCAGCGCCGCCACCAGCGTCTCCAAAGAGCGCCTGGCCCGCATCGATACGTTGATGCAACAGTATGTGGACGAGAACCTGATCGCCGGCGCGGTCGCCCTGGTCCTGCAGAACGGCCAGCTCGTGTACCAGCACGCCGCCGGCTGGGCCGACAAGGAAGCCGGCACGCGCATGAGCACCGACACCATCTTCCGGATCGCCTCCCAGACCAAGGCGCTCACCAGCGCCGCCGTCCTGCAATTGCAGGAACAGGGCAAGCTCGTGGTCACCGATCCGGTCAGCAAGTACATCCCCGAATTCGCCAGGACCACGGTAATGGTGAACGGCAGCGCCGTGCCCGCGAAGCGGCCCATCACACTGCGCGATCTGTTGACTCACACCGCCGGCATCTCTTACGGCACCAACCCGGAAATCGCCGCGCTCTACAAGGAGAAAGGCCTCGGACCCGCCGCGGGCATGGGCTGGTACACCGCCGATAAGAATGAGCCGATCTGCACCAGCATGGAGAAACTCGGCTCGCTGCCGTTCGTCGCGCAGCCGGGCGAAGCCTGGGTCTACGGCTACAACACCGACATTCTCGGCTGTGTCGTCGAGCGCGCCTCGGGCATGGCGCTGGATGAATATCTGCGCAAGAACATCACTCAGCCGCTGGGTATGAAGGACACGAACTTCTTCTTGCCGAAGGAGCAGCGCAGCCGGCTGGCCGCCGTGTACGGCACGGGCACGAATGGCAAGATCGCGCGCTCCGCAAACGATGCCAAGGGACAAGGCCATTATGTGGACGGACCTCGCCGCAGTTTCGCTGGCGGCGCCGGCCTGCTCTCGACCGCCGCAGACTATGCGCGCTTCCTCGAGGCGCTCCGCAATGGCGGCGCGCTTGGCAACGCGCGCATTCTTTCACCTCGCAGCGTCGCCTTGATGACCACCAATCAAATCGGCGACATCTACAACAAACCCGATATGGGATTCGGCTTCGGCTTCGAAACGGTCGAACGGTTCGGCGCCAGCGGCCTGGAAGCGCCCGGCGCGTTCGGCTGGGGCGGCGCGTACGGGACCAATTATCGGGTCGATCCCACCTCGGGCCTGGTCGTCGTGCTGATGATTCAGCTCATGCCGAACGGCACCGACTTCCGTGAGAAGTTCGCGAGCATCGTGTATCAGTCGCTGCTGCCTCAACAGTAGCGATCAAGGGTCGGTCGCGAACATCGTGATCAATGTGAGGAATGCGAAAGCCTGCGCCACCGCGTTGACGGCGGCGCTTCCTCTTTCTTGCCGCAACGCGCTTAGCGTTGCGGCAAAACCCTCGGCGAGATCCACCTTGGGCTGCCAGCCCAGCACGGCTTGCGCCTGACGCGAATCGAACGCGGCATCGTTCAAGTAGAAATCCATCCGACGGCGATAGATCGGCGGATTGATGTTGAGCACCTTGCAGGTGTCTTCGACGACGGCCGCCAGCGCCAGCATCGGCTTCAGCGGCAGGCGAGGACCGAACACGGGTCGGTTCGCGGCCTGCGCAATTGTTTCCAACATTTCGCGCAGCGGCACGGCCTTCGGTCCGGCGACGATCAATTCCTGATTCGCAGCCATCGGCGCCGTGCACGCCCGCAGGAAGGCATCGGCCAGATCGGTCACATAGATCATGTGCCGCCGCCCCTCGCCCGGCCCGAACAGCGGGAACCGTCCTTTCTGCACTGAGCGGAACAGTTTCAACAATCGCTCATCGCGCGGCCCGTAGACGGCCGTGGGGCGGAGAATGACGTACTCCATGCCAGCCGAGGTCGCGATGTCCCGCACCTGCTCGTCCGCAGCGAGCTTGCTGCGCTCGTAACTGTTCCAGGGCCGGATCGGCGTGCTCTCGTCGATGGTGCCGGCGACGCGCTGGCCATAGATGCCGGCAGTCCCGCACTGGACGAAGCGTTTGACTCCAGCCGCAGCCGCGGCGCGCGCCACATTCGACGTGCCCTCGACATTCATTCGCCTGAAATAACTTTCGTCGGCGCCGGACTCGCGGAACGCGGCGGCAAAGTGGCAGACGCTGTCCGAGCCTTTCACCATGTCGGCAAACGACTCGGGCTTCAGGACGTCCCCTCGCCGCAGCGATGCGCCGTGCGCGCGTAACCGCTCTATCACCGCTCGATGTTTGGCTCCGTCGCTGCGATACAGGCCGATGACTTCATGGCCTTCCGCCACCGCCCGCTCGACGAAATGCGCCCCAATGAAACCCGTGGCGCCAGTCACGAAAATCCGCATACATCCGCCGATATTGTTACAAACGCATTTGCAAAAGTTATACGTAACGCATGCAAATGCATGAGCACATAGATTCGTTCCAGGGCCGGCCCGGTTATTTCTGAACGACGCCGGCTGTGGCGCCGAGCGCGCAAAGCAACATACCCGTTGCCATTTCATCACAAGCGTATTACATGCTGCCCTGGCCTCAGTCGTTCCGGAGTTACTCATGAACAACAATGCTTCCGGCTCCTTGCGTTTGGCCGCCAGCCTGCCCCTGTTACTGATGACGGCGCCCGCGATGGCGCAGACCGCTGGCGAAGGCAATAAAGAGATCGAACAGGTCATCGTCACCGGCACTCGCGTCGCGAATCGTTCGGCCCTGGACACCGCGGTCCCGGTCGACGTCGTGAGCGGCGAGCAATTGCAAAATCTGGGTGTCTCCGAAGTGAGTCAGGCGCTCTCGGTCACCGTGCCTTCGTTCAACTTTCCGCGCCCCGGACTGAACGACGGCACCGATACGGTGCGTCCAGCGACGTTGCGCGGCCTCGCGCCGGATCAAACATTGGTGCTGGTGAACGGCAAGCGCCGGCATCAGTCCGCGTTGATCAACATCAACAACAGCATCGGTCGCGGCTCGACGGCGGTCGACCTGAACACCATTCCGAACGCGATCATCCAGTCCGTCGAAGTGCTCCGAGATGGCGCATCGGCGCAATACGGCTCGGACGCGATCGCCGGCGTGATCAACCTGCGACTGCGCACCGACAACGAGGGTGGCGATGCCGGTGTCATTTATGGATGGCGCGAGACCAGTTATGACGTCCTCGTGGGCAGTCCGCCCACCAATCCCCCTGGCGCGAACTTCTCCTCACCGCCGAGGCGCAGCCGCGATATGTCCGATGGCGAGACCTTGACGGTGTCTGCCTGGAAAGGCTTGCCCATCGGCACCACCGGCTCGGTGGTCATCGCTGCCGAATATAAAGATCAGGAGCACACCGAGCGCGGCGGTTACGACATGCGTCGACAGTATCCGCTGGTGAATGGCGCATACGATCCGCGTGAAGCGACTTTCGACCGCTACAACTCCTGGTACGGCGAGCCCGAGCTCGATCAGAAGACGGTGTTCGTCAACGCCGAGTACGAAGTGGCGAGCGGCGCGAGCATTTACGGCTGGGCGAGCTGGCAGGATCGCGACGCCGTGTCGGCAGGCTTCTATCGAATCGCGGGCGACGATCGCAACACCATCCAGATCTATCCCGACGGCTTCCTGCCATTGATCGCGCCGGATGTCGTCGACATCTCCGCGGCTGTCGGCACGAGCTGGCGGCTCGGCGAATGGGACATGGACTCCTCGCTCACCTACGGTCGCAACGAAATGGATTACGAGGTGCGGAACTCGTTGAACCGCTCGCTCGGCACGGCCAGCCCGACCACGTTCGATTCCGGCGGCTTCGACTACGATCAATTGACATTGAACGTTTCCGGCGTGCGCACCGTCGACGTCGGCCTCGCCTCGCCGCTCAACATCGCCGTCGGTGTCGAAGCACGGCGAGAAACATTCAGCATTCACGCCGGCGAGCCGAACTCGTATCTCAACGGCGGCGTCCGCCTGGCCAACGGCAACCCCACCCAATCGGGCGCGCAAGTGTTTCCTGGCTTCCGTCCCGAGAACGAAGTCGACGAAGACCGCACCGCTGTCGGCGCGTACATCGACCTGGAAGCAAACATCACAGAGAAGTTCCTGACATCGGTGGCGTTGCGCGGCGAGAGCTATTCGGACTTCGGCGAGAACCTCGCGGGCAAGCTGTCGTTGCGCTATGACTTCGTTCCGCAGTTCGCGATGCGCGCCTCGGTGCAGAACGGCTTCAAGGCGCCGTCGTTGCAGCAGCAGTACTTCTCGACCACCTCCACCAACTTCATCGGCGGGCTGCCGTTCGACATCGCGACGTTCCCGGTGAACAACCCGGCGGCGATCGCGCTGGGTGCGCAACCGCTGGATGCGGAGGAGTCGTTGAACTACTCGCTGGGCGCAGTCGCGCGCCTAGGCGACCTGACGATCACGGTCGACGCCTATCGCATCGATATCGAAGATCGCATCGTGCTGTCGGAGAACCTCACATCCCCCGACGTCGTGAACTATCTCACCGGCCTCGGTTTCGTCGGCATCGGCGGCGGCCGCTTCTTCATCAACGGCGTCGATACGACCACCGAGGGCGTGGACATCGTGATGAGCTATCCCTGGTCGACGGACGCCGCCGGGCGGTTCGACTTCACGGTCACGGCCAACTTCAACTCCACGGATGTCACTAAAGTCCCGACGACCCCGCAGCTGTCGGCGCTGCCCACGCCGCCCATCCTATTCAATCGCTTCAACGTATTGAGCTACGAGGAAGGCACGCCGGAGAACAAGTTCTCGGCAATGATCAACTGGACACTCGGCGGCTGGGGAGCAACGCTGCGCGCGACCCGCTATGGCGAAGTGCTGTCGCCTGACCCGAATCCGACACTGGACTTCACTTTGTCGGCAACGACGCTGGTGGACCTGGAGGCGCGCCTCGCCATCACCGAGCACATCAAGCTCGCGTTCGGCGCGGACAACATCACCGACGAGTATCCCGATCCGCTGCCGCCGCAGAACAATCTCACCGGCACGCAGTCGTTCTCGAACTACTCGCCGTTCGGCCGCTCCGGCCGCTTCGTCTATGGGAGAGTCAACTACACGTTTTAACGAGTAGCCACAGCGACGGCGGCGCAAGCCATCGCGGCCCCCGTGCCACGATTGATTCTGCGTACCGCCGTCGCGCTCTTGAAGACCCGGCGAGCGCGAGCCGCGAGCACTACATAGGCGCCCAACGTCAGCGGCAGCAGGATGGAAATCGCCACGACCATCTCGGCGAAGCCGAGTAGAGTCAGCTTTTCGAGCCGCACGACCGTCGGCAACAGCGCCACGAAAAAAATCATGGTCTTGGGATTGGCGAGCGTCAGCGCCAGACTACCCAGGAACAACTGAAACGGTTTCTGGCCCACCTCGATATCAGGCCCCTCATCCGAGACCGGCGCGGCGGGCGCGGTCCACAGCTTGTACGCGAGATACAACAAATATGCTGCGCCCGCGTACTTCACCACGACGAATACCGCATGCGCGCTCTGAGCGAGCGCCGCAAGCCCCGTTGCCGCAAATGCAAACCAAATGAGATCGCCGACCAGGAAGCCCGCGATGAACGCCGGCGCGCCGCGAGTGCCTTTCGCCAGCGAACGCGCGATCACGGCTGCGACGCCTGGGCCCGGCGTAGCGACCGCCAGCATATAAATCGCGGAAAAAACCAACAGACCGTACAAGGACATAAATTGCTCCTCCCGCCGGCGCACATTCGTTCGAGCCATCCATGCCACGATGTTCGCAGCAACCACGTATTGAGAATAACCCGAAACACTTCGAGGCGCAGTGATCGGCAGAGGAATCTTGCAGCCGTGTGACCGGGCCGCTATCGGATATCCGGTGGTGACGCCTGCCTCACACGGGAATATTCTTTTCTTCGCGGGTGACATTGATGCACTCGTGGATGCGAGAGATCGCATCATGGTGACAGAAGGAAGTGGGGGAAAGATGACCATGAACAGAGTAGTTAATTTCTCAGGAACGATGCTGACGCTCGGAGCTGTCGCGATGAGCGTCACGCTGGGGGGCTGCAGCACGCGCAGCGAATCGTTGCCAAAATCCGTCGTCCAGTCGTTCGAACAGGCGTTCAACGCGGACGACCTCGACGCCACCGTGGCGTTGTTCGATGACGATGCTCAGATCCTGCCGGAGCATGGCCCGGCGATCACCGGCCGCGAAGGCATCTCGGCGTTTCTCAAGGATCAGATGACGCCGGTGGTGTCGTTCAATACCGAGGCCGACATGAGCCTGATCCGCAACGACATCGCGATCGAGCAAGGTCACTATCGCGTGCGCGATGTACGGCGTGGCTCGGATGTCGAGGCAGGCAAGTACATGCACGTGTGGCGCAATCGTGGCCACGGCTGGAAGCTCTATCGTGTGATGTACAACACCGACGTCGCCACGTCGACGGCCGTGTCTGTCGCACAGGCGGCGGAGCAGGACGGCACCGGCTGACCGGTGCCTGATGAATGACTACATCGGACCACCCGCGATGTCGGCGTTGACGTCGATCGAGGTGGTCCGGGACAGCGGGTCACCATTGTAGAACACCGCCGCCTTGATCACCGTCGCGCGCGGCACCTGGAACACATCTGTATACGCCGACGACTTGGCGGTCGGCTCCATGCCATTGGTGGTGTAACGAATCTCTCCGAGCGGCACTTGCTTGGCGAGCTCGACCGAGATGCGTCCGCCCGATTCGCCGCGTTTGAACGCCATTACGCGAAACGCCGCATCGCTGTAGCGTACGCCGAGACGCGAATAGCGCCCCAGCATCGCAACCATGCGCGGTTGAAAATCGGGCCAGCGCAATTCCGCTGACGGCGTCCAGCCGATTTCCGCCAAGGCCGCCGCGCGAGGAAACGTCATCTGCTCGATGGCTTCTTCGTTGCCATCGGTGCTGGTCCACACGCTGGCCTGCACGCCGATCAGACGACTGCGATCCTGCGCCGACAACGCCGCCGGCGCCGGATCGAAACGGTACACATCGCCCAGACTGAGAATCTCGCCGGACTTGCCGCGATCGTTGGGTGCCGTACTCTGCGGACGATCGAGGCTCAGCAGCGTCGCGGACGAGACGATCACTTCATAACCGGACGCGACCGCGCCCAGCGCACCGTCCAGGCCGCGCGCCGTCATGATGATCGAGTCCGCCGGCACGCCGCCGCCGAAGATGGCGTCCCAGCCGACGATGCGCCGCTTATGTTTCTGCGTCAGCTCGCTGATGCGCTCGAAGAAATATCGCTGCAGCCGGACTTCGTTGACGATGCCCAGCTCGCGCATGCGGGCCTGCACGCTGGTCGATTGTTTCCATTGATCCTTGGGAACGTCGCCGGCGCCGATGTGGATGTATTCGCCCGGGAACAGCGCGGCGACGTGCGCGAACACGGCATCGAAGAACGCAAATGTTTCTTCTTCGACATTGTAGAGATTCATGCCGGCGCCCGGCGAGTCGGCCGCACGCAGCGCCGGATAGGCCGTGGCGGCGGCGGTCGCATGCCCTGGCATCTCGAGCCCCGGCACAACCGTCACGTTGCGAGTCGCGGCGTACTCCACCACCTCGCGCACATCGTCGGCCGTATAAGAGCTCAGGCCGCCGGTCAGCTTGGGATATTTCGGAATCTGCAGCCGCCACGCCTGATCGCCGACCAGATGCCAATGCAGGACATTGAGCTTGTGGAGCGCCATGAAATCGATGTAGCGCTTGATGAACGCCACCGACTGGTACTGGCTCGCGGAATCCAGCAGCAGGCCGCGCCAGCGCATGCGCGGCTGGTCGACGATCCGGATGCCAGGAATACGAACCTCCTGCACGACCGTCGACTGCTGGGTGGCCAGCTGCCACAGCGTCACTGCACCGTTGAACAAGCCACGGGGATCCGTCGCCGAGATCAGGGCAGCTTTGGAGGAAACGTCGAGCTGGTAGGCTTCCGGCCCCGCGCCAGGCGGACTACCGCCCAATGCAAAGACAACGGATCGCTTCGGCGCCTCCCCGGCCGACCCCTGAACGATCACGGGGCGTAAACCGCGCGTGCGCTCGATCAGCTCACCAAAGTAGTGCGCAACAGCCCGCGCCCGCGCATCGCCGTAGACGATCTGGGTCTGTGAATCGAGCGTCAACGAGCCGCCCTGCGACTCCACGCTGGCCGGCCAGGGAATCAGCGATATATCGCTGGAACGCTCCGCCCCCAGCGCGCCGGCAGCCAGGCAAAGGAACAGCGAAACAGCAGCGACCAGACGGTTCATCATTATTTTCCTCCCTTCGCCGTCAGATGCAGGAGGTATGCCCATAACGGCTCCACACAATTCTTATGTGGCGGCCGCGCCGGGGCGTGACTCTAATAGTGGCTGCAAGGGGGGATCAATAAGATGCTTGCCAAAGCCGCGATTCGGACTGTCGCATATTCAGCATGGACTGTACTGATAGGGGCACTCACCCTGTCATGCGGCCCGACCCAGGCGCAGGAAGGCGCGAAACCGCCGGTTGCTGCCGATTCCGCCGCCCTCGCCCGCGCCCAGGCAGCCATGGAAACGCCCCATCCCGGCAAGGCTGTCTACGAGCAGAGCTGCGCCGCCTGCCACGCTCATCCCGAAGCCACGCGCGCACCGGCCCTGGATGCGCTCAAGGCGATGCGCTACCAGACCATTCTGTATGCCTTGAATGAAGGCAAGATGAAGGTGCAGGCATCGGCGCTGAGCGCCACGCAGAAGGCGGCGGTGATCGATTATCTGGTCGGCCGCGAAGCCACTTCGGATGAATGGCTCACCACGGCGATGTGCTCGCCCGAGCGCCGCAAGGTCAATCTCGATGCCCCGGCGACGGTCACCGGCTTCGGTTTCGATCCCAAGAATCATCGGCACCTGACCGCCGCCCAAGCCGGACTGCGCACCGCCGACATGCGCAATCTCGAGCTCGCCTGGGCCATGGGCTTCCCCAAGGCCACGCAGATGCGCTCGCAACCCGCCATCGTCGGCACGACCCTGTTCCTGCCCGTCGCCGATGCGCAGCGCGCGTTCGCCATCGATATTTCAGGACCGCCTTGCGTGCAGTGGGTTTACTCGCATGAAACACCACTGCGGACCGGCGCCGCCTTCGGCCAGCTGCCGAACGGTCGCAAAGTCGTCGTGTTCAGCGACGTGGCGTCGAAGGTGCACATGCTCGACGCCGCCACCGGCCAGCTGCTGTGGCTCCAGGCGGTCGGCTTGTATCCGTTGTCGCTGACCACCGGCACGCCGGCGATTCATGGCGATCGCGTCTACGTGCCGATCTCTCAATATGAGATTTCGCTCGGCGGCAACGACAATCACGAATGTTGTCGCACACACGGTGCGGTCACCGCACTCGATGCGATCACCGGCAAACCAATCTGGACCGCGCACACGATGGAAGAAGCCAAGCCCGTGCGCGATCGCGGCGACGGCAAGATGATCTACGGTCCTTCGGGCGCGCCGATCTGGAACTCGCCCGCCATCGACGCCAAACGCGGCGTGCTGTACGTCGGCACGGGTGAAGCGACGTCCGAACCCGCCGCGCCGACGACAGATGCGATTCTGGCCATCGACCTGAAAGACGGCCGGATCCGCTGGTCATTCCAGGCCACCGAGAACGACATCTTCCTCACCGGCTGCGCCCGCAATCGCAACGGATTGAATTGCCCGAAGAGCTCCGTGCATCGTGACGTGGACTTCGGCGCTTCCGTGATCGTCGCGCAACGTGCCGACGGCTCCGATGTGATACTCGCCGGCCAGAAGTCAGGCACGGTGTGGGCGCTCGATCCGGATCGGAATGGCAAGCTGGTGTGGCGCCAGGATTTCGGTGAAGGCTCGCCGCTCGGCGGCATCCACTGGGGCATGGCCTACGACGGCACGCGCGTGTTTGCTCCGATCAATCGGCCGTATGCCTCCGCCGCGAAGGCAGATGGTTCGCAGAAGCCTGGTCTGAATGCGGTGCGCGTAGATACCGGCGCAGTCGAGTGGACCTATACAGCAACGCCCGATTGCTCAGGCAAGCGCGCCGAGCTGGTGAAAGCCTGCGCGACCAACATTGGTTTCTCCGGCGCGCCCACGGTGATCGATGGCGCCGTGGTCAGCGGCAGTCTCGACGGTTTCCTGCACGCGTTCGACGCGAAGACTGGTGAGTTACTTTATAAGTTCGACACCGCGCGAGGCTTCGATACATTCAACGGCGTGACGGCGAGCGGCGGCGCGATCGACAACGCGACCATCGTCGCAGCCAACGGCATGCTGTTCGTGAGCTCCGGCTACGGCTTGTTCGGGCAGATGCCCGGCAATGTGCTGCTCGCGTTCAAGCCGAAGGCGAAGCAGGCGCCGGCGACGACGTCGCCCTGAGCGGATCAGTCGCCGAAGAAACGCCGGTACAACACCAGGAACTGATCCGCCGCGAGCTTGAGATTGGTTTTCCAATCCTGGCCCGAGGCGTGATCGGCGCCGTCGGTCACATACTTCACCGACGTGAACGCGACGCGCTCGAGCAGGCAGACCTTGGCGAGCGCGTAGGCCTCCATGTCCATCACATCGCATTCCATCGCGATCTCGCTCATGACGAACGAGTCGCCGCTGCCGCACTCGCCGCCCGGCAGCTCGGGGAATAGCCGCGGAAATTCCAGTCGCGGCGGGATTTCTTCGAAGGGCGTGACTCCGAGCGGCACACCGAGGCCCGTCACATCCATGTCACGCTGAACAAAGGCGTGACACTCCAGGATCGTCCCGGTGCGATGACGGCGGCTGCCCACCGTGCCGAAGTTGATGACTTGCGGCATGGGCACCCCGGCGCGCACGTATTCGGACAGTCGCCGCGTCAGGCTATATGTCGCATTCACCTTGCCGATACCGGTATACAACACCGGGATGCCGGCGCGCTCGAACACGCCCTGGCTCTCCAGCGGCAGCGCCATCACGATCAAGGGGTCCGAATAATCCTGGTTGTGTACTGAGGCCATAGCGGCGCAATCATAGCAGCAGCCCGCGTGATGGCCGGTGGGCTATGCCTTTACAATACGATGACAGGAACAACGGGGAGCGCCATGTCCTTCTGGAACCGCCGCAAGAGTCTCGAGTCCGTCAGCGCCCGGCAATCGCACAGCGCGCTGCGGCCCACGCTCGGTTGGCTGCATTTGATCAGCCTGGGCATCGGCGGCATCGTCGGCACCGGCATCTATACGCTGATCGGCGTCGGCGCGGGGCTCGCGGGCCCGGCGGTCATCATCTCGTTCGTCGTCGCCGGCCTGGTCTGCGCCTGCGCGGCGCTGGCGTACACCGAGATGTCGACGATGATGCCCATGGCCGGCAGCGCCTACACCTACAGCTATGTGGCGCTCGGCGAGTTGCCGGCATGGTTCGTGGGCTGGACATTGATCCTCGAATACACGGTCGTCTGCAGCGTCGTCGCGGTCGGTTGGTCCGGCTATGCCAGCGGCTTCATCCAGGCGTTGGGCATCGGCGTTCCCGACGCCTTGCTCGCCGGCCCCGCCGCAGGCGGCGTGATCAACGTACCCGCGATCGTGATCGCCTTGGCGGTTGCCGGATTGCTCGCACTGGGCTCGCGTGAGAGCGCGACAGTCAACCTGATCCTCGTGTTCGTGAAACTGGTCGCGCTCGCGACGTTCGTCGCGCTGGCGATTCCGGCGTTCGATGCAGGCAACTTCGAGCCGTTCGCGCCACACGGCTTCGGCGCGACGGAAATCGAAGGCGCCAAGTACGGCATGATGGGCGCCGCGGCGGTGATCTTCTTTGCATTCTATGGCTTCGACGCGGTCTCGACCGCGGCCGAGGAAGCGAAGGATCCGGGACGGGATCTGAAGATCGGCATCATCGGCTCGATGATCGCTTGCACATTCATCTATATGGTCGTCGCAACCGCTGCGATCGGCGGCTCGCGCACCGATGCGCTGGCGGCCAGCGGCGAGCCGCTCGCCATGGTGTTACGCAATCTGGATCATCCGGTCGCGGCGAAATTCATCGGTCTCGCGGCCATCATCGCGTTGCCCACGGTGATCATGGCGTTCATGTACGGCCAGTCGCGCATCTTCTTCGTGATGGCCCGCGATGGGCTGCTCCCTCAGCGCTTGAGCGTCGTCAATGAGAAGTCGGGCACCCCGGCCCTGATGACGATGGTCACGGGTGTGATCGTCGCAATCATCGCCGGTTTCCTGCCGCTGCAACGAATCGCCGAAGTCGCCAATGCCGGAACGCTGGTGGCCTTCATCGCAGTGGCCGTGTGCATGCTCGTGCTCAGGAAACAAGCACCGAACGCGCCACGCCCGTTCCGCACGCCGGCGTACACGATCGTTGCATGGGCGGCGATCGTGGGCTGCGCGTATTTGTTTGTGAGCTTGCCGGGAGTGACGAAGTTGACGTTCGTGATCTGGAACGCGATCGGCATCGTCGTTTACTTCGTGTACGCGAGGTATCAGAGCGCGCTGGCTCGGGCGTAAGGGACGCCAGGCCACATCGAGATGTCACCTGATCTTCTACCATCCATCCTGGAAATCCGACGCATCACCCAGTCGCTTGCGATGCTGGATGCGATCCTGTGCCCCGAATGGGAGTATCGCTACTACAGCTTCAACAGCGGATGGGGGCCGGGCGAAGAGATGGCGTCAATGCGCACTGGCGAGGGCGATGACTGGTTCTTGTTGATCGACGCCACTGGAGCGGCGATCAAAGGCTTCGCCCACGAGCTTGCCGATGACCTCTTGCTTCCACAGAACATCCAGGCGCAGGTTCCACCAGACTTCGCATCGTTCCTGAGCGAGCCCGCATTCTCGATGCAGCAGGCAACTTTCTGCTATTGGCGACGAACCAACGATTCATCTTGGAGCAAGGTGAGCAGCGCACTAACCGATGACGGTTCCGATGACATGCTGAAACTGGTCGTCTCGGACGCATCCGCTTACAAGGAGTGGGCTGAGGGCTACTATGAGATTCCAGTATCGCTGAATGCCGTAGCGGCACTGTTCTCTCATCAGCCACTCAACGACTCGGTCATTCGCGCGCTCAATCCGGACGCCGCTGTGAACTCCGTCTATGCAGAAGCTAGCGAAATTGGCTATCCATATTGAGGCGATAACTTAGATAAATCGCGTCGCCGAGTTATCAGCTACGCCAGCGAAAGGAGACCCATGCCTGTCGTCGAACTACTGCATTCAGCTCTTGAGGCGCACAGCATTGCGAGCACCATCGACGGCGGCTGCGTGCGCCTGCTCGACTCGGATCTGGCGCTCGAACCTCGCGTCTTTGATGGTCCTGACAACGCGCACTCCAAGATCATCCAACTTGATATCGTCGCTCATTCAGCTCGGATCGCACCTCGCTGCATCATTGAATCCATGGCTGGGTTGGGCTCCGATCGCTCAGCAGCGGAAAAAGACGCCTTCGGCAAATTCCTTCTGGGGTCGTTTCATGTCTTGCTCGCGGCTCTAGCCGACCATTCCTGTGAGTCGACTCCCACGGAGTGGCTGCATTGGCCAGGAAGAAACAGTGCGTGGCAGATATGTGATGGGCCGCTATTGGTGCACTCGAGTGGATCCAAAGTGACTACCTACCCAGAATTCATGCCGCAGCTGCAAGAGCTCTTCGTGAACTCGGTGTCGCCCGGCATGCATTGGGTTCGCGTCTTCGTTGCCTCGTTCGATCGAAAAACGGTCGGAGCGGAGGCTCTCTTGGACAACGAGCCATGGCCTGAAGGTGCAGCGCTCGTAAACAGCTGGGACTGGGCCTTTCCAGAAGAGTACCGATCAGTGCGCCACTTCTTCGTGGCCGTGCCTTTGCCAAGCGGTGTTGTAACGCCGGCAGTGATCAGCTAACTCGCCTTCGAGGGCGCGCAGTGCACATGGACTTCAAAGTTGCCGAGACATTCCTGAGCTTGAATGTCGCAGACATGGATCGCGCCGTAAGGTTCTATTCAAGGGTATTGGGGGCGGCGACGACATGGACTTCGCCGCATTGGTCCTCCCTTAACGTAGCAGGAGTTCGCATCGGGCTGTTCGCGAATCCAGGTCATGAAGGCGGTCGCGTTGGCCTTCACTTCGTAGTCAGCGAGCTTGGGGCAGCGTGCGCCTCAGTCACAGATGCAGGCGGCATCATCGTGTCGGCAGCTTCAGAGGTCGCTCCCGGCGTTGTGGTTGCGGAGGCCTCGGACACGGAAGGCAATGTATTCTCGCTTCAAGAAGCCAGGGGCAAGCTTAGAATTTAACAGTTGGCAACTCAGCTGGAGTGTGGTTTGGGACAACTGATGCAATCTCACAGCAAGCCGCTGTTCAGCGTGAAGTTCACATCGTCTCGTACTTCTCCTTGCCCACCGATCTCGCTGGCTCCATGCGCGACACTGACCGGAGTTCCAGGGCGGGCAGAAGTACTCGATGCCCGGAGCGACGATGATCTACCGGTGGGACAGGTCACGCGACAGTTTAATAGAAAGCGAGAGCCGAGCTTGACTGTGGCGCCGGATTGCGTCACATCGAAGCGTCACCCGGCAACGTGACGTCGCTTCATGTCGGCACGCGGACTGCACGTATTCTGATCCGGCGCTGAGCTTCGCATGGCTGACGTTCAAATACGCATCTCAAAACCAATCGCCATCGTTGCTCTTGGCCTTGGCATGCCTGCTATCGCCGTCATCGTGGCTGTGCTTTCGTGGGTGATTGCCACTGAGCTATTCAAGGGTCGATTTGATCCGCTGGCGCTACCCGTAATCTTGATAGTTGCGCTCTTTGGCAGGCTGTTGTGGGTCATGACCCAGCACTGGGAATCGCTGTTTACGACCTTCCGTGTCTCCGATGCTGGCGTCGAGATTGAGAACCGCCGTTACGGCGCGATCGCACTTCAGTGGAGCGAAATCGATTCGGCCTCTTATAACAAGCTCTTCGGGCTGGTAACGCTCCATTCGTCAAAACTGAGCAAGCCCATCGGGATCATGAACAACAACACAGCGCAGATGTCCGAAGAGTTCGAAGCCGCCCTGGAGATGGTGCGGAAGTACCTGGCCGGGCGTATCCAGGAGCAACTCGTGTGATACGAGGGCACGTCCAATCTGGAGTTCTCTATTCCGCCGATACCGGCTTCGCGGAATAACGGAACACGTACTTCATCGCGTCGCCGAGCGTGCCGCCCCACACGCCCCAATTGTGCGCGCCATCGACGATGCGCAATTCCGCCGGCTGCCGATTCGCTCTGAGCAGCGAATATAACTTCGTCGCATCGGCCTCGATCATGAACTCATCGTCGTCGCCGGAGTTGATATACATCGGCACCGGCATCTTCTTCGCCAGGTAGCCCTGCCACAGCGACGGATAGTTCAAGCTCGTCCACACCTGCTCATCGAAGGCCGGCTCGCCGAACGTCCCAACCTTTCGAGCACTCGAATTCGGCGGCGGCAGCGGTGCATAAATCGCGGGCGACAACAGCGCGGCGGCCGCGAACATCTCTGGATACTTCAGGACGAAGCGCAGCGATCCGTAGCCACCCATCGACAAGCCGCCGATCAATCGCCCTTCTCTGGTTCGCAACACACGCAGGGTCTTTTCGACCTCAGGAAACAGATCGCGAAGCACCGCCGTTTCCATCTTCTCCTTGCGATCGACATACCACGTCACGCCCGCGTCGGGCATCACAATTACCGCCGGGGGCATGTCGCCGCTTGCGATCAAGCCATCGGCAACGGACTGAACCTTCCCCTTGTCGACCCAGTCCCGACCGGAGCCCCCATTGCCGTGAAGGAGATACAGCACGGGATAGCTCAACCGCGACGTCTCGTAGCCGGTGGGCAAATAGACCTCGTACTTCCACTCCCGGCCGAGCGCGTTCGATTTGAACTCGCGAGTAACGACATCGCTCGCGAACGCCGCCGAGGAAAGCAGCAGCGCGCCCGCTGCCAGGAACAGGGATCGCCAGACTCGATGGAGTTGATGCATTACTTCGCCGCCGCAGCCTTCTCTTCTTCGCGCGCCCCGGACAGGATTCCCGGCAACGCGTAGTTGCCCTCGTGGCAAGCATACTCGTAGATGTTCCCGTCTGCCGGGACGAACGGCAGCTCACCGGTGATGCGCTCGGTGAACGTCGCCGGATCGTCGACCGTGAAGCGATACACGATCTTGTCGTCCGCGACGCGCGTAAATCTTTCCGTGATCACCGCCTGCTCCGAGGAGCCCCGGAAACTCTGCTCCTGGCGGAAGTTGCGCGTCTGGACGACGAGCGTGTCGCCCTCCCAGCGCCCCACCGAATCGCCCATCCACTTCCGCACCGAGCCCGGCACATGCTCGTCATCGATGCGGATGATACGCGCGTCGTGAACCATTTCGACCAGGATCATCACGTAGCCTGGCGACTGCACGATCTGGTAGTAGCTGTTGTACATGACCGGCAGCATCGGCGGCCCCGACGAGTAGCCGAACGACAGCAAACATCGCTCGCCGAGTGCCCGCCCTTCCGGCCCGTCATTGGAACGACCGATCTTCGTCGCGTCCATCCGCTTCCGCGCAGCCTCCGTGAGCGGCGGCACACGGCCGTTGAGCGGCTCGATGATCATAGAGGTTCGATACTCTCCGTCGATCTGCGCCACGCTCATGCCGCGATCGGTCCAGAACAAGTTGTAATTGCCGACCGGCGGCAACGACGCGGCCGCTTCGATCTTCTTGTCCGGATCGCTGGGCTGGGCGTCGGCTTCCACCGCGGCGATCGCTGCTTTGCTGATTGCCGCCGCCTCTGCATCGGTGAATGCACGACGCGTCCCGAGCTCGACCGCGCGCTCCATCGGTGTCGCCGTTTGATTGGTCCACACACCTTGCAGGTCAGGCGTGCCGTCCGCGAGTCGCGGCGCCTGATAGCGGCGGTTGGCGCCGTCCGCCGAGTGCGCCGTCATGGCTGCCACTGCAAGCGCAACGGCAAGGCCGATCGGCAATCCCTTGTTCATCCCCCACCTCGTCGATTTGTGACGTAGAACGCAGCTGTCGCCGAATTGTATCGATACGTCAACACGACCCCGTCGCAGGACACGCACAAGATTTATTAAGAAGGCGTCGCACGCGCCGATTTGACCCCGCTCGCGCGTGGACAGAGCGCACGCTCCAACGCACACTAACTGCGCCCAATTCACTTTGTCGGCCAATCGGTTAAACGGAATTCACATGCGCAACCTTCATCGTGCCGGGATCCTGCTGTCGTCATTCCTGCTGAGTCCGCATGTGCTGGCCGCGGCCGGCGTCGCGGACAATTTTCGCCTGACGGATCATCAGGGCGTCTCCCACGAGCTCTACTATCTTTCCGACATGAAAGCCGTGGTGCTGCTCGCGCAGGGCAACGGCTGTGACGCGTCCCGCCAGGCAGTCACGACCGTGCAGGCCCTGCAAGGCAAATATGAATCGCAGGGCGTGACGTTCCTGGCGATCAATTCGAACCTGAGCGATTCGCTGCAAGCGGTCGGCAAAGAAGCCACTCAGGCCGGTATCAAGCTGCCCATCATGCTCGACGGCACGCAGCTGGTCGGCGAATCGCTGAACCTGGTCAGCAACGGCGAAGTGCTGGTCCTGAATCCGAAAGGCTGGAAGATCGCCTACCGTGGCGATGCCAGTGGCGTCGCCGGCGCGATCGATGCGGTGATGGCCGGCAAGCCTGCACCCGCCGCCACTGCCGCCAAGGGCTGCGCGATCAAGATGCCCGAGCGCGACAAGCGCAGCGCGCACGCCAACATTTCCTATGAAAAGGAAGTCGCGCCGATCCTCATGGACAAGTGCGTCGTGTGCCATCGCCAGGGCGGCATCGGCCCCTGGCAGATGACCAACTACGACATGATCCGCGGCTTCTCGCCGATGATTCGCGAAGTCGTGCGCACGCAGCGCATGCCGCCCTGGCATGCCGATCCGCACTACGGGGTGTTCAGCAACGATCGCGGCCTGAGCCCGGCGCAAGCGAAGACGCTGGTCCACTGGATCGAAGCGGGCTCGCCGCGCGGCGCAGGCGCCGATCCGCTGTTGTCGCAAAAGAAGGATTGGCCGAAGTGGGAACTGGGCGAGCCGGACCTGGTGATCGAGCTGCCGCCGTTCACGACACCAGCAACGGGCACGATCCCGTATCAGAACATCAAGCTCGACAACCCGCTCGATCATGACGTTTGGGTGCGGGCCGTCGACTTCCTGCCGGGTCAGCGCGCGGTGCTCCATCACATCATCGCGTCGGCGGGCGGCGAGACTCGCGGCAATATCAGCTTGAACAACTACGTGCCCGGCGCGCAGCCGCTGCAGGTGCCGAAGGACAACGGCATTCTGCTGCCAGCGAAGTCGAAGCTGCATTTCCAGGTGCACTACACGCCGAACGGCCAGGTGCTCACGGACGTGACCCGCATGGGCCTGTACTTCATGAAAGAGCCGCCGAAGTACAACTTCCGCAGCATGATCTTCGTCAACGCCAAGCTGAAGATTCCGCCGAACACCAAGTATCACGTCGAGAAGGCCGAGCGTAAGTTCGATCAGGACGCGGTCATCTTCAGCCTGCATCCGCACGCTCACTTCCGAGGCAAGTCCTCGAGCTTCGTCGCGCACTATCCGGATGGGCGTGAAGAAACGCTGATCAACATTCCGACGTATGACTTCAATTGGCAGTCGACCTACGACCTCGCTAAGCCGCTGACCGTCCCGGCCGGCACCCGCGTCGTCTACACGCAGGTGTTCGACAACTCGGTGCAGAACAAGGCGAACCCGGACCCGAACCGCGAAGTCACCTGGGGCGAGCAGACCTGGGAAGAGATGGTGTTCGGCGTGATCCGCTATCGCAACGTCAAAGAAGACCAGAAGCAGCCGAAGAGCTCGGAGCCGAACCAGGCCGAGCTGTTCAGCGATATGCCCAACACCTGATCCGCACCGAGGCGAGCCGGAGGCAATCTCCGGCTCGCCTCCTCGCCGATATATATCGTTACACTGGCCAACGTTTCTTTGCACTGGTAACGATCGCGTCGGTTCTCTGACGCACGCTCCGCGCTGTCGCCGATCGCCGAATTTTGCGCACGGCTTGTAACTCCAGCTTGCAGAGCTAATCTTTCTTTCATCATTCTTCACAAACGCCGCGAATCCGTGCATCATGTGCCTGCGGTTCGATAAAAACAGCTCATAAAAGGCCGCTTCCCTACAGCAAAGAAACATTTAGCGCGCGCGTGTGCATCACAAAACGCGCAGCTCATTCCTGAGCGCGAGGCATTTCACTCGTGCTGAAAAATGCATTGGCTCGTCTTCCTGCGCTGCATACAGTGCGCCCGGTTCAAACGTACCTGTTATGTACCGAGGAGATTTGACGATGCGTATGTTGGCGATGGCGAGTGCGATTGCGGTCTGCACTCTGGCGACGAGCAACCTGGTTTCGGCGGCGGCCCCTTCGTACCTCGCCCAGGCGACGCTCGCGACGCCGGTGTCGGCTGCGACCGAAACCGAAATCTCCGGCGTGACGTGGCGCTGTGAAGCCGACAAGTGCGAGGGCAAGGGCGACCGTCGCGGCAGCCTGGACTCGTACATGAAGGAATGCCGCAAAGTGGCGGAAACGTTGGGCAAGCTCACGTCTTACGCGAGCCGCGGCCGCGACATGAGCGCGCGCGACGTGCAGAACTGCAACAAGCTGGCCGGCAAGACCGAGTGATCGTTCGATCGATGTGAGTTTCGCGCGGCCGGGCAATGCAGCCCGGCCGCACTTCAGCAGAAAACAACGATCAGCTGTCAGCGCGCGTCAGGCTGACGATCTTGCCATCCACGATGACGACGAGCATCGGCAAGGATCGCGACGAATTCCGATAGATCCACCGCTCCGTCACCGTCTGCCTTTCCGTCTTCACACGCGTGCCGTTGACGGTGGTCATGTAAACGTCGTCCTTGGTGACGTTCCGGCTTTGCGGCTCGCCGCATTTGCTGAGCAACTCGCCCACCGTCACGGACTCGCTGACGACCCATTTGCCACAGCGCATGGAATCGGCGCTGGCGGCCACGGGCGCCGCCAGCGCCGTTACACAGACCAGACCAGTTACACGGTTACGGATATCCTGCTCCGAATCAGTCGTCGCTCGCGTAACGATCTCGATCGTCACGTGAGCGCATCTCACGCTCCACGTCCAGGTACGCCTCGGTGACCGGTCGAAACTCCTGTTCCGCTTCCCGGCTCTGCGAGCGCTCCACCTCGTCTCTCATCGCATGATAGCGCTTCGACACGTCGCTGAAAGCCTCCCGCACATCTTCTTTCGAAGAACTGCGATCCTCGACGGTGCGACGAAATTCACGCGCCTCTTCTGCCAGCTCGCTGGCATCGCGCTGGAATCCCGAACGCGCATCGTCATCCCGCGCCTCGTCGTGGAGAGCATACGCATTGCGCTCCAATCGACTTGCCGAGCTGCTCAAGCTGCCGCCGGTCGTGGCGCAGCCGCCGAGCGCCATCAGTCCGATCGTCGCGGCCATCAACAAATTGTTCCTCAACGTCGACATTGCCAACTCCCGCCCCTCGCTTAGAGGCCACATACAAAATGACCGATCGGACTCCTGTCACGACGGTCATGCTGCGAGGAAAAAGCGTGGTTTTTCCTCTCCGCTCGCCGCCTCTGGCGGCGGGGCACATCCATGTACCCTGTGAGTTAGCAAAGAAACGGACTTGACGCCGGGCCGGTTCCGCCTTCAGCGCGGCAGCACGCCGATGCTGCGATAGAGCGCGTCGACTTCGTAAACTTTGCCGTCTTTCACGACCAGGTCGGTATTTCTGATATCGCTGATCCGTCGCGCCGGGTCGCCATCGACCAGGATCATGTCCGCAAATTTGCCAGGGGCGATCGTGCCCAGGTCGGCATCGCGCTCGAGTACTTTCGCGGCATTCAATGTCGCGATACGCAATGTTTCGGGCGCCGATATACCCGCCTGCACATACAACTCCAATTCACGATGCAAGGTAAAACCCGCCAGGTCGTCGGTGCCGGCCACCAGCGTGATGCCCGAGTCGTAGAGCAGCTTGATCATTCGTAGCAACGCATCGGCCGAGTCTTGATACTGCTGCTCGCTGCCTTTCGGAATCGGCAAGCCGCCCGAGAGCAGCGAGCGACGGATTTGCGGCGGCAACCGGCCCGCGATCGGCGCATAACCCGGGCCGACGGTGCCGGGCTGCCGGGTCATCATCGTGTTGAACACGGTGACGGTAGGATCGAGCACGACATGCTTGTCCTTCATCAACTGCACGAAGGAGCGTACTTCGGCCGAGTTGAGATCCAACTTCGACGCACGCTGCGCCACCGTGGTGAAGCGTGCGGGCGTGCGCGTGTCCTGCACTTCATCGAAGAAGAAATTCAGGAAAACGAAATTGATGTGCTGGATCTCCTCCGCGCCCGCTTCGATGAACTGGCGCGCGGTCATGTACGCAGGCACGTGACCGCCGACGTGCAATCCTTTCTCGTGCGCAAGCCTGGCGATGACGGGCACCAGCTCCGGCTTGACGGAGCTGTAGATCTTCACGCCCTGATAGCCTTGCTTCGCGTAGTTGTCGACGGCCTCGCGCGCCTTCGCTTCGTTGTCGACGAGCACCTTCGTCGGGCCGGCAAACGGTCCGGGGCCTTCCATGATGCCGGACATGAAGATGCGCGGACCCACTTCCTCGCCCGCATCGAAGCGACGTTTGAACCCGAGCAGCGCATCAGGATCGTTGGCCATGTCACGAACCATCGTCACACCGGCCGCGAGGTGCTGCACACCCTCGTGCTCACTGAGATGCACGTGCATGTCCGCCAGGCCCGGCAATAGCGCCCGCCCGCGAGCGTCGATCCGCTCGGCGCCAGCGGGAATGGCGACCTTGCCATCGAGGCCGACCGCCTTGATGCGGTTGCCTTCGATCAGCACAGTTGAGCCCGGAATAGATTTACCGGTCTGCGAGTCGAACAGATTGGCATTGACGATCGCGAGCGGCCCCTTCGGCGTCCGCGTCAACGCACGCGCGCTCTCCTGTGTGCGCGCGCTGGAGCGCTTGTCCTGCAATTCCATGAGTTCCGGGACGCTCGATTCCCAGCCCTCGAGGATGAAGGACGACCAACTGCTCACAGCTGCGAAGAACGCGCCGTTCTGATCCAGCCAGATGGTTTCCGGCGCGAAGCCGAGACCGGAGATTTCGTAACTCGTCACCCGACGCGTGCCAGAGGCAGACTTCAGCGTCACCTCATCGCCACGTTGGAGCGTCGCCTGCCCTTCCGGCAGCAGCGCCAACTTTTGCCCGTCCGCTTTCAACAAGGCGTTGGCGAGCAGCGCGCCTTCTTCGGGGACGCTGTGCAGGCTGACATAGAACGCCGGCGCGGTGAGCTTCTTCTCGCCGCTCTCCGCATCGTTCTTCCATCGCGCCACGCCCTGTTCGAGCGTGAACGTCTCCTTCACCGGCACCTTGAGATAGTCGTTGCCGCTAGCCTGCACAGCTACAGGCAACCCGGCTTCGTTGACCTTGATCCGAGCGCTGATCTTTGGCCCACGGCCACGGTCGGTGAATTCGTACGAGACCTCGCGGGTACCGTCGGCAGCGACGTTGGTTACCTGCATGCCGGCCTTGTTGCCGCCGAGGATGATGGTGTGCCGGGTTTCGGCTCCGAGCGCGGGCAAGCAGATGAAGGTGGCAAGGAAAGCAGCCAACGCCATTGAGCGGGTCATGTCGAGGTTCCGTGACGGTTGGAATGGGACGCAGTGTGCCAAGGCGGGTCCTTGCCGCCAAGGCACTTACGGCGTTTACACGGAATGCGGCGGAAAGTTACACCGGCTCAAAGCGCGACCGCCAGCGACACCAGGTAAGCCCGGATCTCCTCCGCTTGCGCCGGCGTCAGCGTCGAGCCGAAGCCCACCATGCCCTTACTCGCACGCTCGCCATCGATCACGATCGACTTGAACGCGTCGCGAGAGACGATGGCATTGGAGTAACGCAGGTCCGGAATCGCCGTCTCGCTTCTGGCATTCATCCCATGGCAGACGGAGCACACGTTATCGTACGTGCGCTGCCCCGACGCGATATTGCCCTCTGCGTTCGCTCGACGCACATCCGGTGGCTTGCGCGTGGTGTTGGAGATCAGCGCCGGCAGCTCCGCCTTGCCACCAATCTTGAACGTCACGACACGTCCATACTTACTGCGGGGCTGCGACGCGCCGAGCACGCCAGCCACCGCCACACCGCCGATGCCCGCCAGCGCAGTCACATATTGTTCGCCATCCAATTCGAACGTCACCGGTCCGCCGAGGATCGCGTTCTGCACATCCTGCGACCACAAACGCGCGCCCGTATCCGCAGCGTACGCGTTGAACATGCCGTCGACCGAACCCTGAAACACCAGCTTGCCACCGGTCGTGAGCAAGCCACCGTTGCCGGCGCGCTGATAATTCACACGCCATACTTCACGCTGAGCCACGGGGTCCCACGCGAGCAGCATCGCTCCGCCCTTGCCTTTAGCCGCATCGGCAACCGTCTTCGCATTCGCGGGATCGCGCGAGATCTGAATGCCCGTATTCCAAGTGCGATCGCGGAACTGAAAACCGTCGTCGTGTTTGTAATAGCTCGACGCTTCCAAGGCCGGGATATACGCCAGCTGCGTCTGCGGACTGAACGACATCGGATACCAGTTGTGCGCACCGAGCGGCCCGGGCGACACCATCGCCGGCTCTCGCAGATAACGCGCCTCGGGCACCATGCCGGGCCGGCCGGTCTTCGGATCGAGGCCGGTCGTCCACGTCACGTGCACGTAGTTCTTGGCGTGGATGAACTCACCCGTGGCGCGGTCGATCACGTAAAAGAACCCGTTCTTGGGCGCCTGCATCAGCACCTTGCGGGCTTTGCCATCGATCGTGAGGTCGGCAAGGATGATGTGCTGAGTCGCGGTGAAATCCCACGACTCCGCCGGCGTCGTCTGGAAATGCCACACGTACTCGCCGCTCGACGGGCGCAGCGCCACGATCGACGACAGATAAAGATTGTCGCCTTCGCCCTTGGAGCGGATCTGATGATTCCAGGGGCTGCCGTTGCCGACACCGATATAAAGAAGATCGAGCTGCGGATCGTACGCCATCGAATCCCACACGGTGCCGCCGCCACCGTACTTCCACCATTCGCCGTGCCAGGTCTTCGCAGCGCGCTCGAGCGCGGGGCTCTCGAATCCGTCTTTGGGATTGCCGGGCACGGTATAGAAACGCCATGCCATCTTGCCGTCGTTCGCATCGTAGGCTGAGACGTAGCCACGCACGCCCATCTCGCCGCCGCCATTGCCGATGATGACTTTGCCCGCGATCACGCGGGGCGCGCCGGTGATGGTGTAACGCTTGGCCGGATCGGTCGTCTGCACGGACCAGGCGAGTTTGCCGGTGGCGCGATCGAGCGCGATCAAACGTCCGTCGAGCGTGCCGACGAACAGACGATTGCCCCAGGCAGCGACACCGCGGTTGACGACATCGCAGCAGGCATCGATGGCCTTGGCGCCGTCGACTTTGGGATCGAAGCGCCACAGCTCGCGACCGGTGCGCGCATCGAGCGCAAATACTTTGCTCCACGACGATGTGACATACATGACGCCGTCGATCACCAGCGGCGTCGCTTCCTGGCCGCGCGTCGTGTCGAACTCGTAGAACCAGGCGAGCTTCAGCTCGTTGACGTTGCCCTGATGAATTTTCGCCAGCGGACTGAAGCGCTGTTCGTCGTAAGTGCGGCCATGCGTGAGCCAGTCAGCGTTGTTGCCAGGAGCGGCGAGCAGGCGGGCGGTATCGACGTCGGCGGCGCCGGCCAAAGTCGAATGAGCAAGGACCGCGAGAATCGCGCCCTGCAAGACAAGCTGTACCGCGCAACGGAATGGCCGCATCGAATCCCCCAATTGAGTCCGCGCCTTGCTGACGGCGCGGTTGGGGGAATCTTATACGTGCGACCCCGGCGGATGCTCCTCAGAAACGACGAGGAGACTTATAAGAAACGTCAGCGTCGGGCGCCGCTCAGCGCAGCGACTGGCGTGCGATGTTGAGCGCCGCCTCGAGGATGTCCTCCATGCGGTCGGACTTGTTATAGGACGGCAGGTACACCCACATCTTCACCACGTCGAGCGACGGCTCGGCGGGCGTGTCCTTCTGCGACTGCGCGCCGACTTCGACCGACAGCGCCCCACTGCGCAGGAAACTGATCGACATCACTTCCAGCTTCATTGCCAACTCCATGCCACGTTATCGTTGATTCTATCGGCGTTGAGCGCTTTAGAACTGGGCCTCGAAGCTGAAGCCCATGAAGTTCACGCCGCCGCCGGTCTCACTGAACAGCCCGAACACGCTGGAGCGGTGCCACACCAGGAACCCCACCGATGCCTCTTCGATGGCCCCGCCGTCGAACAAGCCATGCAGCGGCTCGAACTGGCGCAGCGGCAGGTCGATGGTCCACTCCAGATAATTCATCAACTTTTCCGACTCGGCGCCATCCTTCTTGGCGAAGTCCCGGACCTCGCTCATCGGAATGCGCGACACATAGCTGAGTCCCTCGCCCAGCCCGAGGCGGACTTGCTTGTCGGTCCACGGCAGCTCCCAACGATAGTGCGCCTTGATGAACGCCGTGAGTCCGTAGCCATTCTCCTGATAGCCCTGCTCGTCGAACCACTGCACGCCGACGTTCGCAGTCATCTCCAGCGGCAACGTAAACAGCGTGTCGCTGTACTGGTAGCCGTAGGTCGCGCCGATCAGGTAGTTCGACTCCGGCGACTCCTGGTAATCGCCGATCACCACCGTCGCCAGATCGGTCTCCGACGACTTGTTCCAGTGCACGCGCAGACTCTTCTCGCCCTCGGCATGAGCCATCGGGCTCAGCAAGGCGGCGGTCATTGCAATGGCGGCGAGTGAGCTGCGATACACGTCGGGGTTCCCTCGATTGGCGCTAGGCAAATGGCGAAAGACGAAGCCGGATTGCGCCGGCCGAATCTTAACTATTGACACTCCGAGGCGCTGTACGATGAAACCTTAAGCGCCAGTAGTTTGGCGCGGACACGCGACCGCGAATGTGACGTGGTCGCCATTCAGGCCGTCAGGCTTACAAAACTGCACGCTGCAGGCCCGAATTCACCAGGAATTCAGCTGGCCGGCGCACGCTCCTCGGTCCCTGAAGATTCGCTTTTCGAGCCGGTCCGGATAATCAGGCGTTCGACTATTAGCGCACCGACGGATGTGTAACGGTGGCCGCGCCGGCGAGCTGAGTCTTTGCGAGCCGCGCCGGTTGCCCCAAGATGGCTGGCATGAGCAAGCATCGTAATCCGCAAGCCGAGCAGATGGCCGACGAATCGATGGTCCGCAACCTGCGCGCTCAGGCCGAAGCCATCTGGCCGCAAGAACAATCCTTACTGGCACGCTACGGCCAACCGTCACACATTGCTGACATTGGCTGCGGCAGCGGCGAGATCACCAGCCGTCTGGCGGCCCGATATCCGCAGGCTCAGATCGTCGGCGTGGACATTCTGGAGAGCTCGGCAGCTTACGCACGCCGGGTGCACGCAGCGCTCGCGCCCCGGGTGCGCTTCGAACAGGGCGATGCGTTCGAGTTGAAGTTCGACAGCGGGCAGTTCGATCTGGTCGTGTGCCGGCACATGACTCAAGCGGTGCCCGAGCCGGACAAAGTCATCGCCGAATTGAATCGCATTTGCAGACCGGGCGGCTGGGTGCACGTACTCAGCGAGGACTACGGCATGCTCCATATGCCGGCCGGCGCGGTCGATCCCGATCGGCTGTGGCATGAAGGCGTCGTCGAATACACGCGCCGGACTCACACCGACGCGCGCATCGGCCGCCGCACTTGGGCGATCATGAACGACCTGGGATTGCGGGAATTGCACGTCGACTATGTGGTCGTCGATACGTTGCGCGTGCCCCGTGAGACATTCGCTACCATCATCCAGGCGTGGCGCGACGGATACACCGAAGTCCTCGCTGAACACAGCAAGCTGACGCTCGACGAGGTGCGTGCGTTATTCGATCAAGCGGTGGGCGCGATTCTGGATCCGCGTCAGTACGCGGTCTGGCACATCCCCGTCATCAGCGGCCGCAAACCGGGCTAACGCTTCCAGCCGTAGTCCAGCTCGAATCTCAGGCCGAGCACGTAGGAATCGTCGAGCGTGACATCGGCGCCTTGGACCCGGTCTGCTTCATCCCGATAAGTCAGCTGCCAGGCGTAGCGATGGCGGAAGCCCGGCAGCTCGACACTGCTTTGCCCGTCGCGCGCATCGTAAGTGGCAGCATATTCAGCCACGGTCGGAGTCGTATCGACCGCGTCGCCTTCGACGATGGAAACTTTGTAGGAGGGATAGAGGCTGCGCAGAGCCTTGATGACAAACGAAGTGGCGGCGTCGACCGCCGCTGTCACATCGACGCGGCCGGTGGGTTGTTCGTGCGACGTCCGTTCGCAGTCTTCACACGCCCGGGCGAGCGGACTGGCCATGAGTGCGACAAGAAAAAAGGCCGCCACTTGCGCGGCGGCCGAAAAGCGGTCCATCTCTCACCACTCCCACTCGAATGGCTCTATCTAACGACGCGTGGCCGGAGCCGCTCAAGCGCTGGACCCGTGCATACGGCATCAGGCTTTCCCTGAAGCGGATGACAGTCGTTGCGGAGAATCGCGACCCGCATTGTGTTGACAACGGAAGCCGGCGATGGACAATCGCGTCGAGGCTGCTGTGGTTATTTTTTTGTTTTCCAGGGCTGAACTTCTTTCAACGGAAGGTCGTATTCAGCGGAAGCGGCCGGTAGAAGGTAGCAGGATGGCACAGCACACTCAGGGACCCTGGATCGTCAGTCTCGATCCACGTTATCCCAGCGAGCCGTGTATCGACGCGGTCATCGACGGCGTCGTCTGGCATATCGCCCTGTGCCACAACGCCGCGGGTCCCGACGATGGCAGCGCCGAAGCCAATGCCCGCCTGATCGCCGCCGCCCCCGAACTGCTTGCGACCGTGAAGGACGCGCTGCCGCTGTTACGCGCCGACCGATCGCGATATGAGGCCGCGCTCGCCGTGCTCGCGAAGATCGACGAAAATCACTAAGACTGCCCGCTGAGCAGAACCTGACCGTCGAAGCTGAAGAACGGTCAACGCCGGCTGTGTCGCGCACGGCTTCTGTAATACTCCCCGCTCACGGCGATCGTTTCGATCATCAAGGAAAGGCGGGACGCGATGAAACCGGGCAACGCTGCGAATTCGATTCACCTGTGTGCGGCAATTTGCATGACACTGGGCTCCGCCGCGGCCCTGGCGGACAATTACAAAGCGCCGCGCACGATGCATGGCCACCCCGACCTGCAAGGCATCTGGACCAACGCCACGCTCACGCCGGTCGAACGCCCCAAGACGCTGGGAAACAAACTGGTGCTGAGCGAGCCCGAGGCGCTGCAGATGGAAAAGCGCATGCAGGACTTCGCCGCCGAGTCCGACCGCCCGAGCGACCTGAACAAGGAGCTGCCCAAAGGCAGCGTCGGCGGCTACAACGTGTTCTGGTTCGATCCCGCCAACAAGGTCGCGAATGTCAAAGGCGAACGGCGCAGCTCGTTGATCGTTTATCCCGAGGACGGCCAGGTGCCGGCGCTATCGGAACCCGGCCAGCAGCGACTCGCTGCTCGCACGGCGCGTGCCGCCCAAGGCGCATTCGACGGCCCGGAGCAACGCGCAGTCGGCGAACGCTGCCTGTTGGGTTTCGGGAGCAACTCGGGACCGCCGATGCTGCCGGTGATGTACAACAGCAACTACCAGATCGTGCAATCCGCCGACGCCGTGCTGATTCACGTCGAGATGGTCCACGATGCGCGCATCATTCGGCTCGGCGGCACCCATCCGCCGGATCACGTCCGAAAATGGATGGGCGACTCCATTGGCCGCTGGGAAGGCGACACGCTGGTCGTGGAGACGACCAACTTCAATCCGGCGCAGCCGATTCAGATCGGCCAGGGCGCGAGCTATCGCCTTATTCCCGTGTCACCGAAGCTCAAAGTG
Organism: Steroidobacter agaridevorans; assembly: GCF_009932555.1. GTDB lineage: Bacteria > Pseudomonadota > Gammaproteobacteria > Steroidobacterales > Steroidobacteraceae > Steroidobacter > Steroidobacter agaridevorans. The sequence goes on along the minus strand of NZ_BLJO01000008.1, from coordinate 269,032 downwards.
ACCGAGCGCTTCACGCGCACCGAAGCGCAGACCATCCATTACGAATTCACGGTCGAGGATCCGGACACATTCAGCACGCCGTGGCGTGGCGAAATTCCGTTCCACTACACCGATCAGCCGATCTACGAGTACGCCTGTCACGAAGGCAACTATGCGCTGCCCGGCATCCTTGCGGGCGCTCGTGAAGAAGAAAAACGCAAGTAGCCAATTGTAATCATTCATCGGCGCTTCAGAGTTAGAAACAACACCGATAGGCAAGCGTCGCTCCGCTGATCCCGCGACCCTTTGTGGCGGTCGCGCATCCAGCAGCGAATGTCGCGATCGCTCGCTGCCTATCTGTTCGCCTGCGCCTTACTGGTAAACCCATTCGGCGCAGGAACGTTACGCGCGCAAGACATAAGTAGCGCAGCGCCCAGCGCTCAATTCGTCGTCGGCGAGATTCGCATCGAGGGCTTGCAGCGAATCAGCGAAGGCACGGTCTTCAACTACCTGCCGATCAACATCGGCGACGCCCTCGACAGCCGGCGACTGGCCGAAGGCATTCGGGCGCTCTACGGCACGGGATTTTTCAAGGACGTGGAGCTGCGGCGCGACGGCGGCGTGTTGATCGTCGCGGTGCTCGAACGCCCCACCATCGAGAGCTTCGAGGTCAAAGGCAACAAGGACATCAAGACCGAAGACCTGGAACGCTCCCTGCGCAATGTCGGCCTGTCCTCGGGCAAGACCTTCGATCAGTCGGTGCTCGACGAAGTGCGCCAGTACCTCACCGAGCAATACTTCTCACGCGGCAAATATGCGGTGAAAGTCGATGCGCGCGCCGACGAAGTCCCCGGCAACAAGGTCAAGGTTGCAATCAATATCACCGAAGGCAAGCGCGCCCGCATCCAGCAGATCAACATCACCGGCAATCACGCCTTCACCGACGAGGAACTGCTCAAGCCGTTCGAGCTGAACACGCCGAACTGGCTGTCCTGGTACAAGCAGGACGATCGGTACGCGAAGGAGGCGCTGTCCGGCGACATCGAGAAGCTGCGCTCCTACTACATGGATCGCGGCTACGCCGACTTCGCGGTGAGCTCATCGCAAGTAGCGATCGGCCCGGAGAAGGACGAAATCTACATTACGCTCAACGTGCACGAAGGCGAGGTCTATCGAATCTCGCAGGTGCGACTCAGCGGCGAAATGGTCGTGCCCGAATCGGAGCTGCGTCGGCTGGTCATGATCCAGGCGGGCGATCTGTATTCATTGCGGCGCGTGACGCAGTCCACCGAAGCCATGACCTTGCGACTCGGGCTCGACGGTTACGCCTTTGCCAAGGTGGACGCCGTTCCTCAGATCGACCCGAACACCAAACAACTGTCGCTTGCGTTGGTCGTCGATCCTGGCCATCGCGTATATGTGCGGCGAATCAACTTCAACGGCGCCACGAGCGTGAACGATGTGGTGTTCCGTCGCGAGATGCGCCAGCTCGAAGGCTCTTATCTGTCGAACGCCGCGGTCGAGCGCTCCAAACAACGCATTCAACGCCTGCCCTTCATTCAGAAAGTCGACGTCGAGACCACGCCGGTGCCCGGCACGCCGGATCTCGTCGACGTGGATTTCAAGATCGAGGAAGGATTGCCGGGCCAGTTCGGCGGCGGCATCGGCTACTCGGAATCGCAGTCGTTCATCCTCAACGGCAACATCGTTCATTCCAACTTTCTCGGCACCGGCGAACGCGTCGCGCTCGAGCTGAACTCCGGCAGCTACACCAAGTCCTACGACCTCTCGCACACCAATCCGTTCGTGACGCTCGACGGCATCGGCCGCACGACGAACCTCGCCTATCGCAAAGTCACGCAGCTCACCTCGGACTCCTCGGACTTTTCTACCGAGACCTGGCTGACGGGCATGGACTTCAGCTTCCCGCTCAGCGAATACCAGTCGCTGCGTTTGGGCAGCAGCTGGCAGTCCGTCGAGCTCGCGACGACGATCTACAGCTCGCAGCAGTTCCAGGACTGGGTGCAGGCCAACGGCTCGCCGTACGAGAAGGAGTCGGGCGCCTACGAAATCCTCGGCACCGAATACCAAGTGTTCGAGCTCAATCTGGGCTGGGGTTACGACAGCCGCGATCGACTGCTCTTCCCGACCCGCGGCGCGATTCATCAGCTCTCCCTGAGCGCGACCCCGCCGGGCAGCGACATCGAGTACTACCTCGCGAGCTACAACTTCAAACAGTTTGTCCAGCTCCCCTATCTGAGCTGGATGCCGCTGAGCTTCGGCTCGCGCATCAGCTATGGCGCGGCGTTCGGCGACACGACGGCCTTGCCGCCGCAAAGAAACTTCTTCGTCGGCGGCCCCGGCACGGTGCGCGGCTTCGAGGAATCGCATCTCGGCCCGCGCGACTCGCTGGGCAATCCTTACGGCGGCGACTTCGCGATCACCGGCCAGATCGAAGCCATCCTGCCCATGCCCGAGAAATTCAAGAACAGCGCGCGCATCAGTTTGTTCTATGACTTCGGCCAGGTCGCCTATCTCGGCGACACCCAGTTCACCGATAAAGGCGGCTTCCCCCTCGAGTACGACTTCGACTGGAACCACTTCCGCACCTCGGTCGGCGTCGGCGTGGAATGGCTCGCACCGCTCGGCCTGTTCCGCTTCAGTTATGCAGTGCCCCTCACGTTCCGCAGGGGCACGGAGTTGACGTATGGCGATGAGCTCAAAGGCTTCCAGTTCTCGATCGGCAATGCATTCTAAGGAGCACGCCATGCGCACATGGATCAGGGCTGCCGGCGGTGTCGCCTCGCTGGGCCTGCTCACGGCCTGCAGCAACGGCTCGCTCAACGAAGCCGAGACAACATTTCATCTGCGCAGCCTGAACCTGGTCGAGAACTCTCCCACGCTGCAAATCGATATCGACGACACGACGCTGTCGAGCGCCGGCTATGGCGGCGCCACCAGCTTCTCCGCCGGTCATCCTGGCGAGCACACGCTCAGCTTCAGCGCGATCTTGCCCGCAGACCTCGACGACGATGACGACGACGACGAGACCGAGACACCGGTCAGCGGCGCGTCCGCCTATACCTTCCTCGCGGGGACCGAGTACACCGTCGTGGCCTATGGCCGCATGGAAGATATCCGCACCTACATGATCGAAGGGCTGGATCAGCGCGAGGACGTCGATGACGACAAACTCGTCCTGCAGTTCACGCATGCGTCGCCGGACACGCCGGCAGTGGATGTCTATGTGACGGCGGTGAAGGCTGGCATCACGTCGAGATACTACGTCGATACCTTGGCCATCACCGAGACCACATCGCCGTTGGAGCTGTCCCTGGTACGCGACGACGACGATCTGGATGACGACTCGACGCTGACCGCCGATGTGGTGGTCGAGCTGCTAGCCGCCGGCACCAGCGATGTTTTGTATCGCTCCGAGTCGATGACATTCTCCGAACAGAATCGGGTGATGATGGCAATCGCCGATACCAACGGACCGACAGCGACGGCCACCAAGCTGCTCATCGTCGGCAGCGGCGACGCCCGCGACTATCGGGACGGCGCGGGGCTCAAGTTCGTTCACATCTCGCACGACACACCGGCGCTGGATGTAACCGTCGGCTCGGGGCTCGCCGATCCGCTAGCGCAGAACGTCGGCTTTCGACAGTCGACGGACTATCTGCCGATCGACCAAGGCGAGAACGGCCTGATCGCCGTCCCTGCAGGCGTCGGCTCACCGTATGTGTTCTTCGAGGAGTTCGACGCGGCCGCAGGCGGGCGTTACACCGCGTACGCGATGGGGCCAGCATCCGTTGTCGACGCAGTCGTGCTTTCCGCCGACGCCCGCAGCGTTCCGACGCAGGCAAGCTTTCGATTCCTGCACGGCGCAGGCAGCCTGGAGGATGACGAGCTGCTGGATTTGTATCTGCGTTTGCCCGGCGAGACCGTGGACTTCGAGGACGACGACACCGTGCCGAGCGTTTCATCGCTGGCGTATCAGAACCCTTCCAGCCAGTTCACGCTCAAGGCCGGCGACTACGACGTTTTCTTTTACTTTGCCGGCACGTCGACGCTGGCGATGGGACCGACGCGCTTTCACGTCGACAATGGCGACGTGAAGACGCTCGTTCTGCTCGACAATGAGAGCGGCGGACTGGAGCTGCTGCCCGTCAGCGACGCAACCGCCGCGAATTAGTTGACGAACTCGCTCTTGGCCACGCTGTACTTGAGCCCGCCGAACGTTCCCTCCGTCGTCAACGCCTTGATCTCTCGTCGCAACACTTTCACGCGCTCGGGATAGAGAGCGGAGCCCAGATCGAGCAACGCATCCAACGGCTTCGGATTGGCCAGTGCCGAAACGATGGCCGCGCTTTTGGCGCGGCCTTGGTGTCGAATATCGGCGATCACGAGACAGATCGCAGCCGGCGCGCCGTCGAGGCTGTAACGCTGCGCGTACTGAGCCATATTCCTGCGGAAGTGCGCGATGCCGACCTCGATCTGCATCTGACGATTCAGCGCGTCGTTCTGCGCCCAGTGGACGAACTTCGCAGCCTGAATCACTTCAGTATCTTCGATCTCCATGACGGTCGGATTCAGGTAATCGCACAGCCCGGCCGTCGAGACATCCGACTCGAGCTGCACCGGGCCGCTATCGAGGAGGCGACAGATTCGATCGCCGACGATGGCCAGGTCCGGGAAATATTCCGCAGCCGACGGCAGCTTCAGCAACGCCCGCATATAAACCACGAAGTCGCCATTGGGAACATGCGCAGCGAACTGCAGGAAGGAGAACGTGAAGAACGCGCGGTCGTAGGTGTTCAGCGTGTGAAACAACGCGCCTTCCGCCATAGCGGTCGGGTGAATGAAATCAGCCCAGAAGCCGTATTGGTCGCGGAACTGCCTGCGATCATATTTTTGCAGAGCCGTCCCGCTGCTGTTGGCCAGCCCTTTGCCACCCAGGTACGGCACCCGGCTGCCGATGTAAAAGCGCTTGCCGTCAATTCGGCCGAAGTACTTATTGCCTTCTTCCAAGGAGAAGCTGACAACTTTCATCTTTACCGTCCCTGTGCCGCTGTCGTTGTAGCCGCGATAATATTTGTTTGTTCGCCGTGCGCCCAGCCCATCGAATGGAGCCTGAATATGAGACTGATCCTCTCCTGGCTGATTCTTTCCCTGGCCGTCTGGGTCACCGCCGCCGTCCTGCCCGGCTTCCACATCAAGAACGCCAAGAGCGCGTTCCTGGTCGCTGCGATCTTCGGTGTGCTCAACTTCCTCCTGGGCTGGCTGCTATTCGCGATCTTCACCGTCGCCACGCTGGGCATCGCCTGGCTGCTCGCGTTCATCACGCGGTGGATCATCAATGCGATCCTGCTCGTGATCGTGGACAAGCTGACCGATCACCTGAAAATCGATGGGTTCAGGTGGGCGCTGGGCGGGGCGCTGGTGATGTCGTTGGTGGGAACGTTGGGCGAGTGGATCGTGCGGCGGGTGATTTAGAGCGTCACACACCTCTTTCAAAGATGGTTATGGACGACCAGGCACCACTGCGTGTCCACGTGTATCGGCGCGTGCAGCCGGACATGACAGATCACGATTGAGTATCGCCAAGCCGCAGGGACGACAGTCCCGCCAAGCGCTCCCGCACGTGCGTGTCGTTACACAACACTATGCACCCTCGCTTTGCGCCGCTCTCCTCGGCTGCGCGCAGCGATGGATAGAAGCGATGCATGTCGGTGCGGTTCAGGCGATCCAGATACTCGGCGTTGAGCGCCGCGCCCGGTCCGTAATCGTCATATGCATAGGAATCGCCCGGCACCGCGAAATCGTCGACCATGATCACGGCCTGTTGCCAGTTCGCGAAGATGGTCGTGATCTCCTGCGCCAGCGGCAGATCGGCGTTCCAGTGGGCGTCGAGATAGAAGAACACATTGTGCTTCGGCACCGTCGGATCCGCAGCGAGGCGACTCAGGAAGGAGCGGCTGTCGCCCAATGTGAGATGCACACGGCTCGATTCGCCAAACCGGCAGGCGGCGAAGTAATGAAAGCGCGGCTCGGCTTCGACCGAATAAACCGGCACTGTGAACTGCGCGAAGAACTCGGTGGTGGTGCCGCGAAAGGTACCGGTCTCCACGATCGCAGTGGGTGAGAGCGCGCTCATGATATCGCGGCAGATGCGCAGGCGTCCGGCCTGCCCGTTCATCGGGCCGCCCCAACTCGCGCGCCGACTCGGCTTGAGCCTGTATTCGAGTCGACCGAATTTTTCCGGGCCGACGGCGCGCAAAACAACGGATTCGACCCACTTCGACAGTGCACTCATTGAGTCATAGCCCCGCAGTTGAGCCAATTTCTGGGTTTGAACGCTTGGAGAGCGGCTCGAACTACAACGCACTCGCCGCGGGCGAGAGCTTAATGGCACTACCCCTCCACTTGGCAAGCGTGCAAGGCGCAATCGCAGCAACAGCACGGTCGCAGCACCGCTCGCGTCATGTGATAGCGATATTCGCCAATTGGCGCAACCGGCTGCCGGGCGTATAGAAGTCGCAGAACTATCCGGCGGCCCACCGCCCTGTCGGCGATGCCCAGCCGCTGCGAACACGGGGAGCCTCACATGAAACGCACTTCTCTTGGCCTCGTAACGATCCTGGCTCTGTTTTCTGCGAATGCCGTCGCTGACGACAAGGCGGATCTAATCTCGCTCGACAAGCAGTGGGGCGAAGCGACCGGCAAGGGAGACAAGACCGCCGCAGCGAAATTTGTCGCCGACGGCGTGGTCTCGGTCGACGACCAGGGCATCAAGAACAAACAACAGATGATGGCCGACATGCCGGTGTCGCCCGCGGGCCAGAAATATGAAGGCACCGACTACAAGGTGACGTTCATCAATCCGGATACCGCCATCATGACGCACTCCACCAAAGGCGCCGACGCTCACCACAGCCTGCACGTGTGGTCGCGCAAGGGCGGCACGTGGCAAATCATCGCGACATCATTGACCCCTGCTGCGCGGGAGTAACAGCAAAAAGTGGGACAGATTTATTTCTTGCCAGGCATGGAATAGATCTGTCCCCTTTGTCAAAACCGCGAGAACTGTGGCAAGGTCCCCGGCTATCAACCGCCCTTGGAGATCGCCATGCCGACCGCAAGCGAATTTCACGGTGTTCGATACCAGGTCGCCGACGTCGCCCGATCGGTCAAATTCTACGTCGAGCTGCTGGGCTTCGAGCTGGAGCGGCAGCAGCTGCCAGCGTTTGCCAATGTTTCGCTCGGCAGCCTGCATCTTTTGTTGAGCGGGCCCGGCGCGTCCGGCTCGCGCCCGATGCCGGATGGGAAGCTCCAGGAACCGGGCGGATGGAACCGGATAGTGCTGCGCGTGACCGACCTGACCGATGCCATTGCGAAACTAAAGCAGAGTAACGCGCGCTTCCGCAACGAGATGGAAGAAGGACCGGGTGGCCGGCAGATCCAGCTGCTCGATCCGGACGGCAATCCGATCGAGCTCTTCGAACCCGGGCGGCATTAGGGCGCCACCCGCTGCGGTTTCGGGAATTTCCACGTGCCGTCCAGAATCTCCCTGCGCGGGCGATACATGCGGGCGAGGTAGTTCCAGCCTGGCGTGATGGGCAGGCAGTTCGTGGCCTCGGTATTGCAGCCGCCGAACTGGATGGTGATCGAACCATCGGCGCCGCGCTTCGAAGTCACGTTGTTGAGCGAATAGGCGCCGAGATCGTTCTTCTCGAAAAATCCGTCCTTGTTGTACACGCTGACCGACCAGAACCCGTCCACCGGCACGTCCTTCACCACCACGCGATAGACGGTGCCGCCATCGTTCTGCTCGACGTATTCACCTTCATAGTAAGCATCGGAACGAGGATTGCCGCCCCAGCCGGCGGCTGTGCCCAGCAGGTGCTGCACGACATCCACTTGATCCTTGCGCCCAAACATACGGGCTGAATCGAGGCCCCCATTCGCCTCAGCCACCGCCAGCAGCGACTCCCGCATTTTCTTCAATGACGCGGGATCCCAGTTGGGACTACCCCACGAACCCGCCCCGGCCTGTTCTACTTTCAAAGCGTCCTGCAATGAATGTACTGTTTTGAGATCCGCGGCACTGCTGGGATCGGCAAAAGTGCGCACGACAAACGCCACGTAGCGCGTGCCGATCCGCTCCTTGCTGAACGTGTGGCGCCCCGCGTCGTAGACGACAACCGGCGTGTAGTGATCCTCATCGATCACCTGCATGGCCATGAAGCGTTCGCCGGCGTTCGGTAACGTCACCGTCGCGGGCCCGGCATCCAGGTCGACCACCGCATTTGAATACAGTGTGTCCCGATTCATCCGAATGACGGCCTGGTGATCTATCGACGCGGGCTCGCGCGCGTGTTGGAACATTCCAACGCCGCCTCCCTCTTTGACGAATCGGTCGAAGTATGTGTCCGTTTCGGCACGCTTGAAGTTGTCGACAGTTACACGCTGCGCTGTGCCCGTAGTAGCCGACTCTGATGCGCACATAACCCACTCCACGATGGCTCACGCGCGAGAATGCCGCCATCGCTGCAACCCAACACATACGGATCACGGGCACAGAGGCGCGCCGGGGCCGGCGTGCGGCTCGGGGCATGAATGCCTACAGGAAGGTGTACGTCAGCCCGATCGAAATCATATTGAGATCGTCGACGTCGCTCAGATCGAACCCTTCGTACTCGGCACGGACGCTGAGACTCAAGAAGCGGAACTGCGCACCGACGCCGTAGGCGAAGTCGGTGCCGTCGCTCTCGAGCCCGCCGCTGAAGTTCGAGTCCCAGTTGATGCCGCCGAGCTTGCCGAAAATATCCACGGGGCCGAGGGCGAAGAAACCGACGGCGAAAGCGGAGATGCCATCGGCCTCCGCTTCGAAACGCTCACCGAGCACGGTGGCGTCCGGATTGCCGAAGTCGACGTACGACGCTTCGACTGCGAACCAGTCGAGCGGCCGGAATCCTGCGATCACTTTGAACGCCGTGTCATCCCCGTCGAAATCCGCGGCACTCAATCCGCCGAGATTGTCGACCTTGAGATTGGCCTGGCCGACCGAACCGCCCAAGTAGATGCCGTTGTCCGCAGCAAACACCGAGCCGCTGACAGCGAGCAGAACGATCGCGGCCACAATCGATTTAGTCATGGCGAGTCTCCGGGCGAGTTTGGCGGGCGGATAGAGTACATGGTTCGCGCCTGCAGGTCCGGCGGCAAGTCATGCTCGGGACTACGGGAGTTTGCGTGCGGCCTAACCCGTATTTACAACTCGCCCGTTTTATAAATGTTTCACACCACCTGCACGCGCCCACCGAACCCGGTACGAAACAGAGCTTCATGGGCGGCCTGATCCGGGTCATAGCAGCAATCGCGGACCAGGCGCACGTCATAGTCCGCATCGCTCGCCCAGGTGATGCTTGAAAGAACGACGCCAGTCGTGCTGATCCCGGCCATGACGAGAGTGGTGATGCCGCGGGAGCGAAGGTCGGCATCCAGCGTGTTTCCGTAGAACACGCTGGCGCGCGGACATTCATAGAAAACATCGTTCGGCTCGATCGCGAGTCCCTTCACAGGCCGCGAATTGCGGAAATAACCGCTCGGCACGATCGATGAGATCAGGCGATTGTTCTGCGAAGCGTGTTGGTAATTTCCGCCGAGAAAGAAATTAGGAAACAACACCGGCCGGCCAGTGACGCGCCAGCGCCGGATCAGGTCATTGCACTTATCCAGCAGTGGCGACGGCTGCTCCCCGAACAGGATGGCAAAAACGTCGGCCTGATAATGCATGATGATGAGCGCCGACTCATCGATGTAGCTTCCCTCGAACTCTAGCGACATGAATTCTCCTCTGTCCGCGGCCATGATCATCAAGGAAGCGATAAGGCGCCGGCAAGTTCCTCTGAGGTGACGCCATCCACCTCGACCGTCTTACGACGACTGGTAAGCCCGGCAGTAATGCGGACGCGAGACTTCGCGACGCTCATCTGCTCCGCGACGAACTCGACCAGCGCCGTGTTAGCCGCGCCATCCACCGGCGGTGCTGCCAATCTGATTTTCACGCACCCATCGTGCATCCCTGCGACGACGGTCTTACTCGCCCGCGGCTGAACATATACGTTGATGCGCGCTGAATTGGCCATCGAGGCTCATCGCTCCAGCTGCTGAGCCAACTGGCCGGCGATGCGACGCGCAACGTCATCTTCGTATCGCTCATCGAAGTCAGCCAGCAACAGGCGAGCGACGCGACGGTCGCCGGCATCGCGGGCGAGCTCGATCAGTTTGATGGTGTCTTCGCCTTTCAGCGGCTTGAACTTCACATCTGCCTTCAATTGCGCTCTCGCGACATTCAACGCATCGCCGGTCCGACGGGCCGCCAACAAATGGGGAATCAGCTCCTGCGCCAGCCGATGAGCCAGTCGCTGGTCGGGCCACTGCGATGCGCGTTGAAACAAAACCTGCAGCTCTTCGCTGGGGCGCGGGCTGCTGCTCAAGTGCCTTTCGATGGTACGCCATGCATTGCCGTACGCGCCGCCGCGCCACTCCGCGAAGATACGATCGATGAGTTGATCGATCTCGCGCTGACGCTCGCGCTCTTCTTTCGCCGCCGCCCGCTCCGGTGTATGCGACGGCTCGAAGCCCAGCTCGGCGCGGCGGACATACAAAACACCGCCGATCATCGCAAACGAGGCCAGCCACGCGTACATCAGAATCATGACGCGCACCATGTCGGGCATCGGAATGGAGATGGCGAACGGGAGCTCGGCCATCGGCAGCCACGTAACCAACGCGGCCGCCAGCCACCACGCACCGGCGAGCAACGCGAGAATCAACAGATAGCTGCCCGGAACGCGAACAACGATCTGCAGCAGCTTGAGCGGGTTCAGCGACTCGAAGAAGCCATCCATGACCTGGGTCATGACGATCGCCGGCACCAGCAACAGCCCGATCGCACGCAGCGAGGTCACGGCCTCGGCGCCAAGAGTCGGCTGCAACAGGCCGGTGAGCAAATAGAACAGGCCGACAACGGCCACCAATCCGAGTGGCCGCGACTCGTTGGCCGGATTGACCATCTCATAAGAAAGCACGGGCGGCTCGTTCACGCCGTCGGCGACCTTATCCAACAGAGCGAAGCCGTATTTGAAGAACCAGGAGACGACGATCAGGGCCAGCGGCAGGCCCATCAATCCGCCCCGGCCCGCCAGCAACAACAGGAAACTGAACAGGACGATCAGAACGATCGATGCGCCGCGCAGCGGAATCAGCAGGTATTTGAGCGTTTCCATCGCATGCATGCCGCGACTGTAGTCGCGCGCCCGCGATGGCGGCAAGGTACGGGTTATTTATGCTTTTGTTTGCCGACCCGGCGCTCGTTGAGCCGTTCGGTCAACTCATCCACGTGCCGAGTGACTTCGGTCAGCGTGCCGGCCCGCAAGCCGGTAATTTCGTTGTCACCCTGGGTGATCACATATTGATGCCAGGGGCCCTCGCCGCCTTCGGGCGCGACAGTGGGCGTCACGGAGCGACGTACGAACGGCACCTCGAGCCACGTTTCAGTGGCGCCGGTAAGTTTCATCGCAGCTCCTCATAGACAGGGAACAGCCCCGCGACGCGGATGCGTCGCGGGGCCGTCGAATCACCAGCGACGCGGACCGCCGCCACCACCGCCACCGCCGCGGGGCTTGTCCTGCGCCTCGTTCACCTTGAGCGGACGGCCGCCCATGTTGAAGCCATTCAGGGTCTGGATGGCGCGGGCCGCATCGGCACGGGGCATCTCGACGAAGCCGAAACCGCGAGGACGGCCGGTTTCGCGATCCATGATCAGGGCGACGGACTCAACGGTGCCGTGCTGCGCGAACAGGTCGCGCACGGCGTTTTCATCGGCGGAAAAGGGCAGATTGCCCACGTAGATCTTACTCATTCAATACTCCAACAAGACGCGAACCCGCCGGCATCGAGCCGGCACTCAACGCGCTCCCACCCATCCAAAGCAGGAACGCCTAAACAGGCCGCAAAACGGGCTGTGCACAACGCACGCCCCACCATGGTTCGGCAACGATTCGGTTTAGGTTGAGTTGGTCGCGCCAGGATGGCGCCGGCGAAGGCATGGATGAGGAAATCGCCGCGGACCAAAAAAGATAAAGAGAAAGGTTACGAGCCGTAAGCACTATACACGTCCGCAGGCCTGTATGACGAATATTTTAGATGAATCTACCGTAGGCGGCGCCCGACCCTGGGCCTGACGCCGCCCCCAGGTCAGGATCAGGCGATGAGGCCTTGCGAGCGCAGATACTCGTCGTAGGTGCCCTTGAAGTCGACCAGCTGGCCGCCCGGCCGCACTTCGATGATGCGGTTGGCGACGCCGCCGACGAACTCGCGATCGTGCGAGACGAAGACCACGGTGCCCGGATATTTCTCCACGCCGATCTGCAGCGACTCGATGGTTTCCATGTCCATGTGGTTGGTGGGCTCGTCGAGCAGCAGGACATTCGGCCGCTGCAGCATCAGCTTGCCGTAGATCATGCGGCCCTTCTCGCCGCCGGACAGCACCTTCACCGACTTGCGTGTTTCCTCGCCGGAGAACAGCAAACGACCCAGCGTGGCGCGCACGATCTGATCGTCGTCGCTCTTGCCGCGCCATTCGGTCATCCAGGTGAACAGATCCACCTTTTCCGCAAACTCCGCCTGCGGATCCTGCGGCATGTAACCGACCTTGGCGCTCTCGACCCAGGTGATGGTGCCTTTGTCCGGTTGCAGCTCGCCGGCCAGCAGACGCATCAAGGTGGTCTTGCCGACGCCGTTCTGGCCGATGATGGCGATGCGCTCGCCGGCTTCGACGTTGAAATTCACATTGTCGAGCACCGGCGTGTCCGCGCCGGGATAGGTGAAGCGCAACTCCTCCACCGTCACCGCGTTTCGATACAGCTTTTTTTCCTGCTCGAAACGAATGTACGGATTCTGGCGCGACGACGGCTTGAGCTCTTCGATCTTGATCTTTTCGATCTGACGCTGGCGGGACGTCGCCTGCCGCGCCTTCGAAGCGTTCGCCGAGAACCGGCGCACGAATTCCTGCAGGTCGGAGATGCGCTCCTTCGCCTTGGCATTCGACGCTTCCACACGCTCACGCGCCTGCACGGAGGCAAGCATGAAGTCATCGTAGTTGCCCGGCCAGATTTTCAGCTGGCCATAATCGAGATCGGCCATGTGCGTGCACACCTGATTCAGGAAGTGACGGTCGTGGCTGATGATGATCATGGTCGCGTCGTACTGGTTGAGCACGCCCTCCAGCCAACCGATGGAATGGATATCCAGGTTGTTGGTGGGCTCGTCGAGCAGCAACACGTCGGGACGCGAGAACAGCGCCTGTGCGAGCAACACACGCAACTTCCAGCCCGGCGCGACTTCACGCATCGGGCCGTTGTGATAGGACGGATCGATGCCGGCGTCCTTCAAAATGCTGGCGGCGCGGGCTTCGGCGTCATAGCCGCCGTACTCCGCGAATTTCGCTTCGAGCTCCGCGGCGTGCATGTAATCCGCGTCGCTCGCCTCCGGATTCGCATAGATGCGATCGCGCTCGACCATCGCTTCCCACATCTCCGCGTGGCCTTGCATCACCACGTCGAGCACGCGCTGATCTTCGTACGCGAATTGATCCTGGCGCAGCTTGCCCAGGCGCAGGCCGTTCACCAGCATCACTTCGCCGGAGCTGGGCTCCAGCTCGCGGCCGAGGATTTTCATGAACGTGGACTTGCCGCAGCCGTTCGCACCGATCAGCCCATAGCGGTTGCCGTCGGTGAACTTGACCGAGACCTGTTCGAACAGCGGCTTGGCGCCGAATTGGATGGAGACGTTGGCGGTTGAAAGCATTGCGCGTGTATTCGATTTTGCCGAAGACGAAAATGAAGGCTCAAAGTTGTGGCTGCGGCCGACGGATCAAGAGCAGCGCCAGCAAAGTCAGCGCGCCCGCGGCCGTGAGGTAATAGCCGACATACGCCAGGCCATAGTGCGTGGCGAGCCAGGTGGCCACGTACGGCGCGAGCGAGGCGCCGACGATGCCGGCGAGGTTGAAGGTCAAAGAGGCGCCAGTGTACCGGACCGAGGTCGGAAACAGCTCTGAAAGTGCCGTACCGAGCGGACCGTAGGTCAGGCCCATCAGGCCCAGCCCTAACGCGAGGAATATGACCACACGGAGCGGCGAGGCGGCGCTGAACAGCGGCGCGAAGAACAGGCCGAACGCCATGATGCCGAGCGTCGCGGCGATCAACATCGCGAAACGCCCGCGCCGGTCGGCGATCACCGCGGACACTGGAATCGTCAGCGCGAAGAACAACACGCCGATCATCTGCAGGATCAGGAATTCCTGGCGCGAATAACCCAGCGCGCCGGTGCCCCAGCTGAGCGAGAACACCGTCATCAAATAGAAAATCACAAACGTGGCGGTGGCGGCGAACGTGCCGAGAACCAACGTCACCGGGTGTTTGGTCACCACGGTCAGCATCGGCAGACGCACGCGCTCGTTGTTGTCGATGGCGCGCTGAAATGCCGGCGTTTCATGCAAACGCAGGCGGACATACAAGCCGACGAACACCAGCAACGCGCTCGCGACGAACGGCACACGCCAGCCCCACGCGAAGAACTCCGCATCGCTCAGGAATTCGGTCAGCAGCAGGAACACACCGGTGGAACAAATGAACCCCAGCGGCGCACCGAGCTGCGGGAACATGCCATACCAGGCTCGCTTGCCCGGCGGCGCATTTTCAGTGGCGAGCAGCACTGCCCCACCCCACTCGCCGCCCAAACCCAGCCCCTGGCCGAGACGACATAAAGCCAGCAGCGCCGGCGCCCACAAGCCGATGGTCTCATAGGTCGGCAGCAAGCCGATGAACACCGTCGACAGCCCCATCGTCAGCAGCGCGGCCACCAGCGTCGCCTTGCGCCCGACGCGGTCGCCGAAATGCCCGAACAGCGCCGAGCCCAGCGGCCGCGCGAAAAACGCCAGCGCGAACGTAGCCAGCGACTGCAGCGTTGCCGAGGCCTGATCGCCCGCTGGAAAGAACAGCTGCGGGAACACCAGCACGGCCGCCGTCGCGTAGATGTAGAAGTCGAAGTATTCGATGGTGGTGCCGATCAGGCTCGCAAACAGCACCCGCCGCGGCGAGTTGCCCGCGCCGCTCGACGCCGACGTCTGAGTCATTGGCTTCCGGGGAAGATTTAAGGAGTTTTTCGGGCGCGGATTCTCGCACGAAAGGCCACCGAAATGGGCCATCCGGGGTTCACCGGAGCGACCCCGGGGAACCCCGCGTTCAGCGCCGGCGCCGGGTGGTCGCTATAGGTCAGTGAGACAACTAAAAGGATCAGCAATGACTCTGTTTACCTGGGACTCGAAGAAATACGACGTGTTGGTCGAGGACATGAACCACCAGCACCACCTCATCGTCGACGCCATGAACGCGCTGTATGACAGATCGCACGCAGGCGCCGGCAAAGTCGAGCTGACTCGACTGCTGCAGCACCTGGAGACCATCACGGTGCGTCATTTCCGCGAAGAGGAAGCCATGCTGGCGCGCCAGCACTATCCGCAGGTGGAGATTCACAAGGGCATCCACGCGCGGCTGCTCAAGGAACTGGCGGCCCACAAGCAGGAATTCGCCGCCGGCCCGGGCGTGTTCACCAAGGAATTCTTCGATTACCTCGAGCTCTGGCTGCGGTCTCACATAATGCACATCGACCGCAAATACGGTGAGCACTTCGCCCAGGAAGCGAAGAAGGAACACCGCAAGGCGGGCTGAGCGCCGGCCCTATCGGCCGAGGCGAACCGGCGCGGGCGTGCCCTAAGATCCGCACTCCCGCGCCTGCCTGAAGGTCCTCCATGCTTGCCCGATCGACCCTGTCGAGAATCGTTTGGTTGTTCCTGATCGGCACTTCCTGGGCCTGGGCGGCGCCGGCTCTGCATGCGCCGGCGACGGCGAACATCGGCACGCCGGTGACCATCGCCTTCACGGGCAACGCGAACCCGCGAAACTTCATCACCATCGTCGTCAAGGGCGCGCCTGAAGGGCGTTACGACGAATATGGCTATGCCGACGCCTCCGGCAAGATCGAGCTGCACGCGCCGGCGACGCCCGGCGATTACGAAATTCGTTTGCTGTCAGCCGACAGCCCTTACCCGACGCTGGCTCGCGCGCCGCTGAAAGCCACTGCAGTCACCGCGACGCTCGAAGCGCCCGCCCAGGTCGGCGCCGGCGCAGAGTTCAAGGTCAAGTGGACCGGGCCGAACAACGAGCGCGACTACATCGCCATCGGCAACGCCGAACGGCCGTATCTCGTTTACGAGTACACGCGTTACGGCAACCCGGTGGTGCTGCGCGCTCCCGATGCCGGCGGCGAGTACGAGCTGCGCTATTTCCTGGGGAATGGCGACAAAGTCATCGGCTCGCGAAAGTTCACGATTGGCGCCGTGACCGCGTCGTTGCAGGGGCCGACGGAAGCTGTTGCCGGCAGCACGTTCGCTGTGACCTGGAAAGGTCCAAACAATCCGTCCGACTACATCACCGTGGTCCCGAAAGGTGCGCAGGAAGGCACGAGCGGCAACTATGAATATCCCTCGCGCGGCAATCCGGCGAAGCTGCTGGCGCCGCTGCAGGCGGGGGAATATGAGTTGTGGTACGCCACTGGCCAGACGCACACCACGCTCGCCAAAGCAAACATTCGCATCACACCCGCCAAACAGGAGCCCGGCAAGCTCGTCGTCACCGCGGCTAATGCGGTCGCGACGGGCGGTGGCATCGAAATCATACTCGATGCTTCAGGCAGCATGCTGCAGAAGATGGGCGGTCAGCGGCGCATCGACATCGCGAAACAAACATTGAGCAAGCTCACCTCGAGCGACATCCCCGCCGGCACGCCGTTCGCGCTGCGCGTCTTCGGTCGCGAAGTCGATTCGTGCCAGACCGATTTGGATATTCCCGTCAGCCCGCTCAGCGCTGCAGCCGTGGACGCGAAGATCAAAGCGTTGGAAGCGAAGAACAACGCACGCACTCCGATCGGCGCATCCCTGGAAAAAGTGTCATCGGACCTGGCGGCCATCAGGGGCGAGCGTCTGGTCGTGCTGCTGACCGATGGCGAAGAGACCTGCGGCGGCGATCCGGCCGCGGCCATTGCGGCGCTCACCAAGGCTGGCGCGACGGTGCGCGTCAACATCGTCGGCTTCGCCATCGAAGATCCCAAGCTGGCGGTCACGTTCAGCCACTGGGCAGCGCTCGGCAACGGCAGTTACTTCGACGCGAAAGACGCCGCCGGGTTGAGCAAGGCACTGACGCAGTCGATGCGCCCGAGCTTCGAAGTGGTCACTCCGCAAGGCCAGGTGATCGCGACTGGCGTGGCGGGCGGCGACCCGATCGGCGTGATGCCCGGCAACTACTCCGTGCGCATCAAGGGCCAGACGAGTCGTGCCCAGTCGGTCACGATCGAGTCCAAGGCTACTGCCACAGTGAAGCTTTAGGCTGTTGCGCAAGGGCGGCGAAGACTTTCTTCATCCGGTTCACGCGCGAGATGTAGCCCTGCACGGAATGATCGCCGCAGTGCTGGCCGGGGCGCGGCCGGAAGCCGCGCCGCGCGAACGAGGCGCCCGCGCCGGCACCGCAAACGTGAATCACTGCGGCCAGATCCTGTTTTTGTTTGAGCGTCGCGGAACGGATGCCGTTCCTGGCGAGAATGACCGCGATGCGGCGATCGAGATACGCGGACGTCATCTCTACCGCATGCGATGGAATGACGCGCAGATACAGGCTGTTGAACCAGCATGACTTGAAGTCGTTCCACGGCCCCTCGTCCACCACCTTGTGATCGTGAATGCACAGCCGGCTGGTCTCCTCGAACGTGCCGTCGGTGATCTGATACATCCCCACCGCGCTCGAGGCCGGCCGATAGATGTCGAAGGGCTTGTGCGTGAACGTCCAGCGCCAGTAAGTCCGCACGATGGGATTGCCCGAGCCCTCGACCTGCGCGAGCGCGGCCAGCAATTCAGGACTGACGGTGGCGGTGGAATGTTTGCGGAAGATGGGCTCGTACGACGTCCAGGTCTCGCTGGGCGATTTGTAGAGCGTGCCACTGACCGGGAAGAACAGCTCGGTGGGCTTGCGCACCACCTGGTAGATGATGTTGACCGCGAACCAGGTGGACACGGTCAACAACAGCACCACCACCAACTGCAAGGTCAGCGGCGCTGAACGCAAAATGCGCAGCCACCGCTTGCGGGTGGCTGCGCTCGGCAGAAACTTCGATAGGCTCCAGCTGCGGCGTTTGCCGCGTGGTTTGCTACTGCGTCGACTGCTGATCAGCAGACTCCTTGCTCTCGGATTGGTCCTTGTCCTTTGCCTTGTCGTCGTCCGCGTCTTTGCCGGTCGGACCGCCCACCGCTGCCGCGTAGTTGGCCTTCAGATATTCGCTGATGAGATCGGTGGTCCGCACCAGCATCGCTTTGTCGGTAGCGCCGTAGGACCACGCCGCGCCCATGGCATTCGCGTGCTGATAGAACTGCGGTTCGGCGATCACCTCGCCGGTCGCGGCATCGCTCAGCTTGACCGTGACCAGGACCGCCGTGCCGCCGGCAAACGCACCCTTCCAGAAGCGCGCCTTGCCGCTGATGAATTTCACATGAGTGACTGCCGGTTCGATCTTGAGCGTCTTCGGCGGCGAGCTCTTCGCTTCCTTGGCGTTCCATTCGGTGAGCAGCGGCGGCACGCGCTCGTCGAGATTGACCTGCAGACGCTGCCTGGCGTCTTCGTTCACTTCCTCGCCAGCGTATGGCGCGCCCATCTCGAACGGCACCATCTCGAAACGATCGAAGCTGTTCAACGCCGCCGTCGGCGGCGGATTGCTGATTTCCTTCGGCTCGAAATTGTCGGGCGCGTCACCTTTGGCCCACGACTGCACCGGCTGCACGGCCAGCGCCAACATCAACACTGCAATCCGACTGACTCGCATGAATACTCCAACCAGAGCTCAGCGGGTCGAGCCCACCGGCCACTGACGATTATGAAACCACGCACCGATCGAGCCGCGCAATGCTTCCAGGCTGCCTGGGCTCGTCCAACCGTGCGCCAGGCCCGGCACCAGAATGAGTTGCAGACGCGGCACGGCCATCGCCTCGTAATACGCGGGCATCAATGCCTGATGCAAAGTGCTGGCAACCTCGGGCGTCAGCACTGCTTCGTCGTTCCCATGAATGATCAGCAGTGCCGGCGCCGGGTCACCCTTGGCGATATCCTTCGCACGACCCGCGGCATCCGAGCGCTGCGCAAGTCTACGGGCCGCATCCGTCCAGTTATATGACCCTTTAGTGGCACGCTCATAAGCCTCGACCGATGCACTCAAGCCTGTTGACGCATTCAACGTGACGGCAGCGCCGATTCGCACATCCCTTTCGGCCAACGCATACAACACGGCAGCGCCGCCGGCCGAGAATCCGAACAACCCGATGCGTTCGCCATGCTTCATACAACCGTGTTGTTCGAGCGCTCGAACCACAGCGGGCAACTCCTTGGCCGCTCCCATCACCGCCGGCTCGAACACCAGCGTCGCGAGATCCTCTTGCTGCCGGCGCGCTAATTCCTTCGCGCCTCCTTCGGGCGCACGTGAACCGAACAGCGGCAGGCCGAGATACACTTTTACCGCCGGCACATCATCCAGCGGCAGCGCTTCCATCAACGCTTGCTCGCTCGCAGGCGGGCCGAAGCCGTGCCACAGCACGATGGGTGATTTCCGGATCTCCGATGGGATACGGACCAGCGCGGGCGTTTCACCGAGCGTGGTCTTGATAACAACCGGATCGGCCCCGCCGACACGTGTCGCTGCGCAGTCGAAGTCGCTGTTACTTTGCGCATTCGCGGGACTTGCGATCGCGACGCAAAGGCTTGCGAGCGCGGCATGACTCACACGCATCATCTTCTCCGCAGCAGCTGATGCGAATCAGTATAGCGACGCCGGCTCGCGGCCTGTGGAGGCGAGATGGCTAATCCGTAGCTTCGACTGGCTTGCGTGGTGGAGCGTCGGCGAAGACCAGCCGGAACACCACGCCGCCGCCCGGACGCGGATCGTTGTTGGCGCCGGAGCGCACGCCGGGCGAAAGCTCGCGCGACACGAACATCGAAATGCCCGTGCCTGCTTTACCCGCCGACAAGAACGGCTCGAACACGCGTTTGGAATCGGCGGGACCGATCGCGGAGCCGCGATCGATCACGTCGAGATAACGACGCTGCGTGGTGGCGCTGCGGCCGACCCGAATCTCGATGGGATCGTTGGCGTTGGTGGCGCGCCCGTATTTCAGGAGATCGTTACACAGCGACCACAGCAGCTTTTGCAGATGAGCGGGATCGGCGCGCACCGGCACGCTTTCGCGCGGCGCGCTCAGTCGCAGCGTGTCGGCATCGATGTCTTCGGTCTGCCAGAACTCGGTGAGAAACTCTTTGGACCACGACGCCAGGTCGACGCGCTCCAGGCGCACCGACTCGCGCTTCCCGAACTGCAGCGCGTTGCCGATGATGATGCGCAGGCGCGGATCGTTGTTCGAAAGCATGCTTCCCGGCGGCCGGGTCGGTTGCTGTTGTCGCCGGGGTTGAGCGGCAGTCGTCGCGGGAGCTGACGCAGCCGGTGGCGGTGGCGGCGCCGGCTTGGGCGGATTCTCCCAGGGAGATACTTCTTGAAGCGCGGCACGGAAGGTGTTCTGTCGCGCGACGTTTTCTCTCAGGGTATTGGCTCGATACGCATCCTCCTTGTTGGTGCCCGCTCGCTCCGGACGAGCCGCCTCGACGCGCGGTGGGTTTTGACGTCGCGCGCCTTCTCGAAAAGATGAATCTTCGAAGCGATTGCCGCGGGCCCCGCTGGTGCGTAGCGCACTGACCGGCGACAAGGCGCCCGCATATTGGCCATTCTCGTAAGAGGGCTCGCGCAACGCGCCGGCCGCATAAGGGCTTTCGAAAGCACGCTCTCTGGTCACCTCGCCACGGGCGCTCTGATTGCGCACCGGCGCCGGCGGGGCAGCCGGACGCGGCACCGGCTCACGCGGGGCTGGCACCTGATTGACTTCGACCGTCGCAGGCACCATCGACGCGGGCAACCACGACGCCATGCGCGACTTGTCCTCGACGAAGATGAGCGCCGGGCCTTGCGTGCTGTTGTCGAGCGAGACGAACTTCAGTTGCAGCCGGCGCTCGCCGTCGAAGCCCATCATGGTCGGCGTGCTGCGGCTCTCATCGCAAAAGTAACGGCGCCAGGTGTCCAGCAGGTTGGCGAGCCGGGAGGACACGTCGCTCAATAGCGAGCCTGCCGCCACGCTGCCGCCCTGGAGCAGCGTCGAGGCGGTGTCGCTGATCATCGAAACCTTGTTCTCGCCGTCGACGATGAGCACGCCCTCGCGCAGGTGCTCCGAAAGCGTACGCTGCAGCTCGGTGAGCTCGATGTTGGCGGTTTCGCGCTGCCGGTTGATCTCCTCGTTCTGCCGCATGATGCGTGCGAGCTGCGAAATGCCGAGCGCGATGACGATGGTCAACGCGCCGGAGATCGCCGCCGTCGTTACATCGCTCATCGCGTCGACGTTGGCGAGCATCGAGATGATTGGCTGAACGAGCATGGCCAGCGAGGCCGCCACGGCGATCGCCATGGCCAGCCGCCGGCGCAGGATGAAACTGGCCGCGCCGATGGACAGCACCACCAGCGCCGAGATGCCGCCGTTCACGCCGCCGCTGGCGTAGGTGAGCAGCGACAGCACCAGCACATCGGCGAACACGCCGGTCCATGTCTGCAGCACGATATCGGGCGAGCGCCGCCGGATGCTGCTGATCGAGATCACTGCATACAGGAAATAGGCCGTGGCCGCGCCGGCGAACAGCGCAGGGTCGAGCTGCCCGAAGGTTTCGGGCATGATCGAGACGAACAAAACCGCGAGCGATGACGAGGCGAGCAGCCGCAGCCCATTGACGAAGCCGAGCACGCGCCACGACAGCTCGGCCGTCGATACAGGCACAAAAGTCTCCGGGCTCGATGCCACCGCGCCCTTTCCTCCCATTGGCAAGGCGGGGATTCGCCCACCGCCGAGGTCTGGTTTCATTGTGTGAAAGTCAGGCTCGATAATTAAAGCGCGGGATCGGGCAGCTCGCCACAGTCGCAATAACTGCCGGGATCTCTCAATCGCACTGGACGCTCACCGCCGGGAACGCTAGCGTACCGGCCCGTTTTTCCTGCACCAGCAGAGGGATGTATGCAATTGAGGCTTCTCGTTGCGCTCTTGGCGACCGCTACACCGCTGACCGCCGCGCTCGCCGATCCACCGGCCGCGCCCAACAAGATCTTCCAGGGCCGCGACCTGTTCGATCTGCAATACGCCACCGATCCGCAAATCCGTCCGGACGGTCGGGCCGTCGCCTATGCGCGCCGCTCGTTCGACATCATGACCGACCGCGGTCGCAGCTCGATCTGGCTGGTCGACACCGAGACGGGCGCACAGGCGCCGGTGGTCGCCGGCGCGGGCTCGCACGGTTCGCCGCGCTGGTCGCCCAAGGGCGATCGGCTCGCCTATGTCTCCAGCGCCGAGGACGGCCGGCCCCAGCTGTTCGTACGTTGGATGCAAACCGGCCAGACGGCCAAGCTCGCCGAGCTGCTCGACGCGCCGGACTCGCTGACCTGGTCGCCCGACGGCAAGTGGATTGCGTTCACCATGTTCGCGCCGGACGACAAGAAGCCGCTGGGCGAAGCGCCGCCGAAGCCGGAGAACGCCCAGTGGGCGCCGCCGCTGGAAGTGATCACCGATATCACCTATCGCGCCGACGGCGCCGGCTATCTCAAGCCCGGTTACACGCATGTTTATGTGATCGCCGCGGACGGCGGCACGCCTCGTCAGCTGACCTTCGGCGCGTTCAACGAAAGCGGCCCGCTCACCTGGGCGCCGGACGGCAGCTACATCGTCGCGACCGGCAATCGCAATGAGAACTGGCGTCGCGAGCCGGTGAACACCGAGCTGTACCGCATTGCGCTGTCCGATGGCCAGATCACACCGCTGACCCAGCGCGCCGGTCCGGATGGCTCCGCCCGCGTTTCGCCGGACGGCAAGACCATCGCGTATCTCAGCTTCGACGATAAGTTCATGGGCTACCAGAACGTCGAGCTGCATGTGATGAATGCCGACGGCGGCAATCAGCGCTCGCTGACCGCGTCGCTGGATCGCTCCATCGACGACGTACAGTGGGCGCCGAACGGCCGCGATCTCTACATTCGATATGACGATCACGCCGTGACCAAGGTGGCCCGCGTGGCGCTCAATGGCAAAGTCACACCGGTCGCGCAGGGATTGAGCGGCGCGTCGCTCGACCGTCCTTATACCGGCGGCGACTTCACCATCGCGAACGACGGCACGATCGCCTTCACCAGCGGCAGCGGCGCGCGGCCCTCGGATGTTTCCATTTCGCGCGGCGGCCGTAGCAAACAACTCACCAACCTGAACGAAGGCTCGCTCGGCGGCAAGACGCTGGGCCAGGTGCAGCACCTGGACGTAAAGTCCTCGTTCGATCAGCGCCCGGTCGACGCCTGGCTGGTGCTGCCGCCGAACTTCGATCGCAACAAGAAATATCCGCTGATCCTGGAAATCCACGGCGGTCCGTTCGCTGCCTACGCCCCATTGTTCTCCACGGACTACCAGCTGTATGCCGCGGCCGGCTATGTCGTGCTGTACACCAATCCGCGCGGCTCAACGTCTTATGGCGATGAGTTCGCGAACCTGATCCATCACAAATATCCGGGCAACGATTACGACGACCTGATCAGCAGCGTCGATGCGGCGATCGCCCAGGGCTTCGTCGATCCCGACAATCTGTTCGTCACGGGCGGCTCGGGCGGCGGCGTACTGACGGCGTGGATCGTCGGCAAGACCCATCGTTTCAAAGCAGCCGCCTCGCAGAAGCCGGTGATCAACTGGACCAGCCTGGTGCTGACCACCGACGGCACGGCGTTCATGACCAAGTACTGGTTCGGCAAGACGCCTTGGGAAGATCCGGAGACTTACTGGGCGCGCTCGCCGTTGTCGCTGGTGGGCTCGGTGAAGACGCCGACGCTGGTGGTGGTGGGCGATCAGGATTTCCGCACGCCGCTGAGCGACTCGGAGCAGTACTACCAGGCGCTGCAACTGGCCGGCGTGCCGACGGGCCTGGTGAAAGTGCCCGGCGCCTCGCACGGTGGCTTCACGTCGCGGCCGTCGCAGTCCGCCGCCAAGGCCAGCGCCATCCTGGCCTGGTTCGAGCGTTATCGCGGCAAGTGAGCCCGCGTAGATAAAAAAAGGGCCGGACAATGTCCGGCCCTTTTTCCTTTCCAACTCCAGCGGCGCTCAGCGAACGCTGCCGCGGCGGAACAGATTGACGATAGCGAGCAGAATCACAGCGCCCAGCAGCGATACCAGGAAGGTCGCAACCGAGATGCCCTCGTTGATCGTTCCGACTCCGACCATCGGCGAAATGATGAAACCCGCCAGCAACGCGCCGACGATGCCGACGATCACGTTCAACAGAATGCCTTGCTGCGCATCGGTACGCATGATGATGCTGGCCAGCCAGCCACACACGCCGCCGACGATCAACCAAACGAGAATACCCATAAACCCTCCTCCGGGGCGTCGTAACCACTATCGACGACGAAATGAGGGGGCGCGACGGTTGGTTCCGTCGCCTGCAGCGTTTTAGTCGGTAAAACGGGACACCAGGCGGGCAATCACCGCCTGCTTGGGCTGGTCCGGTAAATAGCGCACGGCCACCGTCGTCCCCACCGCGGGCAACGACGCCCGAAGTTCCTCGGCCGGGCGGCGGTCGATATGGCAACCGCGCACCGTATCCATCCCGGTCGGCTCGAACTCGAAATAGATGCGGGCAAAGGCCCCACGCAGCTTGGGCCGCCAGATGTGCAGGATGCGGCCATGGGCGACGTGGCCCCGTTTCAGGATTTCCTGCTGTTCTTTGACGGCGCGCGATACCGACAACGACGACAAAATCGCCGTGACCATGGCGCCCGAGAGGAAGGCGATAATGGGTATCAATTCTGCGGACATGTTCAATCCAAGAGGTAGGGGCGTGCGCAGGATGCGTGAGCCGCATTGCGACGTTCAGCGCAATACATCACGAATTGGGGGCGATTGCCTTTAGGCGAAGCCTGAATTGCCGCCGACGCGGGTTCTTTCCCTACAACTTAATGTTTGTTGAGCCAGGCGCCCAGGCCCTGCGCATTCAACTCGATGTCGGTGGCGAGGATGTCGCGTAGGAAAGATTCCGGCTGGCTCGAGCCGGAGCGCCGCAGCTCGGCGATATAAATATCGGCAAACGCCCGCTTCAGCTGTTCGTGGCGATCGGGCACGAGCGCGAGCGAGCGGGCCGCCGCGACCATGGCATCGACCTGCGAAAGGAATTGCACCGACAGCTGTTCGGGGTTGGCGACCGCGCCAAAGTGCGTCAGATACATCTGCGCCGGCCGTTGGGCCAGCAGGCGCTTGATCGACTCGTGCAACGCTACCTGATCGAACTGCACCGGCGCCGTAGCCGGCACGACATACGGCCCATTGGGCGTGTGCAACTCCGGATAGGCGATGCCGAAGGTGTCGCCAGTAAACCAGCCGCGGCTGGCTTCATCCCAGATGCAGTGGTGATGTTTGGCATGGCCCGGCGTATCCATGAACTGCAACGGACGCCCGCCCAACATCACGACCATGCCATCGCTCGTGGTTGTGACTCTTTCTTCCGGCACCGGCACCAGCTCGCCGTAATCGCGATTGGCCACTTCGACGCCGTACACGGCGCGCACGCCTTCCATCAGCGCCGTCGGATCGATCATGTGACGCGCGCCGCGCGGATGAACGAGCATCCGGGCGTTTGGCAATTCGCTCATCAGCAACCCTGCTCCGCCGGCGTGATCCAAATGCACATGCGTTGGAATCACATAGTCGACGGCGCTGCGCTCGAGTCCGGCAACGTTCAGCGCCGCCAACAATCTCGGCACGGCGTTGTTCGGTCCGGTGTCGATATAAGCAGCTCGACCGTTTTCGACGACCAGATAAGCGGCATCGAACCGGGGCCGGACAAAGCCGGTATCGATGACGAAGATGCCGTGATCCAGAGGCTGGCAGAACTCGGCGGTCGGCGTGCTCATGGAATCATGACAGCTTGGCTGGGCTGCTCTCGTGCTGCTCGCTGGGCGGCGTATGCTCGCCGAGCATCTTGTCCAGAACACGGCTGACATGCTCCGGCGACTTGGTGCGGCGAGCGAAGATCGAATACACCGCCGGCACGGCAAACAGTGTCAGGACCACAGAAACGATCGTGCCGTAGAACACCACGATGCCGATGGGAATGCGCTGCTCCGAGCCCGCGCCCGTCGCGAACAACAACGGCAACGCGCCGAACGCCGTACACAAGCTGGTCATCAACACCGGGCGCAGGCGCGTCTCGGCGGCCTTCACGACGGCCTCGGTGAACTCCAGGCCCTGGTCGCGCAGCTGATTGGCGAACTCGACGATCAGCACGCCGTTCTTGGCGGCGATGCCGATGAGCATGATCACCGCGATCTGACTGAAAATATTGATGGTCGCGCCGTACAGCTTCAATCCGAACACCGCGCCCAGCAACGCCAGCGGCACCGTCACCATGATGATGGCCGGGTGCACGAAGCTCTCGAACTGCGCCGCAAGCACCAGGAACACGATCGCCAGCGCGAAGAAGAACGTGAGATACATCTGCTGGCCGGCGCGCATGTATTCGCCGGATTCGCCGTCCCACATCACCGTCGCTTCCGGCAGCTCGCGCGCCGCGGTCTCCGTGAACCATTCGATCGCTTCGCCCATCGTATAGCCGGGCGCGAGATCGGCACGAATCTCCACCGAACGCAGCCGGTTGAATCGCGGCAACTGCACAGCGCCCGCGGTCTCCTCGATGTGCACGACGTTGGATAGCGGAATCAGCGTATCGCCACGGGCCGACCGCACCCGAATGTTTGTGAGATCGGTAATGGTCTCGCGCGCCTCATCCGCAGCTTGCAGGATGACGTTGTATTCTCGGCCGCGATCGACGTACGTCGTGACGATACGCGAGCCGAGCACAGTCTCCAGCGTCCGGCCGACGGTCTCCAACGACACGCCCAACTCGGCCGCACGGCTACGATCTACCGAGACACGCAATTGCGGTTTGCGTTCTTTGTAGGTGTTATCGATGTTGCGTAACCCCGGATTCTGGCGCGCCAGGTCGACCATCTGGTTCGACCACTTCGCCAGCGTTTCATAATCGGGACCGCCGAGCACGGCTTCGAACGGACGACCTGAACCCCGCCGGCCCAAGCTGCCCTGCTGGTTTGCCATGGCGCGCACGCCGGGCATGGTCTTCTGTGCTTCGGCGACGATCGCGTCCGCAATGTTCTGCGCCGAGCGCTTTCGATCGTGCCAGTCGGTCAACATCATGAAGACGCGGGCCGAATTCACGTCGCCGGTGCGCACGTCGCCGCCACCATTGCCCGGTACGCGCAGCAGGATGTGCGCGATATCGCCGTGCGTCTGCTTCTCTTTCATGGCGATGGCTTCGAGCTTCATCGCATATTGATACATGTGATCGAAGCTGGTGCCTTCCGGCGCTTCGATGGACACGCTGACGCGGCCCGCATCGGCAAGCGGCGTGAATTCCGACGGCACCGATCGGAACGTCAGCGCGCCGAGCAGGACCAGGGCGCCTACGGCGCCGAGGATCAGCCAGGGCCGGCGAATCAGCGAGCGCAGGCGTGCGTCATAAACTTCAGCGAGCTTGCGGAAGAAGCGATCCACCATCCGCGCGAAACGATTCCGATGGGCGTCCGACTCGGGCAGCTTCGACGCCAGCATCGGCGTCAACGTCAACGCCACCAGCGCCGAGAACAACACCGACGCCGCGAGCGTGAAGCCGAACTCGCTGAACAAACGTCCGATGTCGCCCGGCAAGAATGAAATCGGAATGAACACGGCCGCGAGCGTCAAGGTCGTGGCAATGACGGCGAAACCGATTTCGCGACTGCCGGTCACCGCGGCAACCAACGGCGGCTCGCCGAGCTCGGCGCGACGATGCACGTTTTCGAGCACGACGATGGCATCGTCCACGACCAGGCCGATGGCCAGCACCAGGCCGAGCAAGGTGAGCACGTTGGCCGAGTAGCCCATCGCATACATCACGGTGAACGAAGCGATGATGGACACGGGAATCGTCACAGCCGGAATCAGCGTCGCTCGCAGGCTGCCGAGGAACGCGTAGATCACGGCGAGCACGGAGATCAGCGCGAACACGACTGCAATGATCACTTCACGGAGCGCCGCTTCGATCGCCAGACCGTTGTCGACGCCGACCTCCAGCATCGTTCCGCGTGGCATCGTGTCTTGCAGCCTGTCGATCTCGGCTCGCACCCCACGCACGATGTCGAGCGTGTTCGCCTTCGACTGCGCTTCCACCGCCATCGAGACGCCGGATTGGCCATCGAAGCGCGCGGCGGCGCGATCGTTCTCCGCCGCCAACTGCACGTTGGCCACTTCACCCAACCGGATCAGGTGACCGTCGGAGCCCCGCGTGATGACCAGATCGCGGAAGTCTTGTTCGCTATCCAATCCGACCAGTGTGCGAAGCGTGAACTCGCGCGTCTTCGATTCGATGCGGCCGGCCGGCAGCTCGACGTTCTCTCGCCGGAGCGCGTCTTCGACATCGGTGACGGTCAGCTGACGCGCGGCCAAGGCCTGGCGATCCAGCCAGATGCGCATCGAGTAGCGTCGCGCGCCGTTGATGGAAACTCGCGCCACGCCCGGCACGGTCGACAGCCGGTCGATGAGATTGCGCTCGGCGTAGTCGGTGACTTCCAGCGTCGACATGGTGTCGGAGCTGAACAGGATGTACATGATCGGATCGGCGCTGGCGTCGGCCTTCAGCACTTCCGGCGGATCGGCCTCTTCCGGCAGATTGCCGAGCACGCGCGCCACGCGGTCGCGCACGTCGTTGGCCGCGCCATCGATCTCGCGATTCACATCGAACTCGATGCGCACCGACGAGCGCTCGTCTTCGCTGTCCGATTCGATTTTGAGAATGCCCTCGATGCCGGCGATCGAGTCCTCGATCACCTGCGTGATCTTGGTCTCGATGACCGCGGCCGAGGCGCCGGTATAGGTGGTCGTGATCGACACGACCGGCCGATCGATATCGGGATATTCGCGCACCGCCAGGCGCTGCAGCGATACCAGGCCGAAGATGATCAGCAACAGGCTGATGACGGTCGCGAAGACCGGACGGCGGACCGACAGCTCGGACAGCTTCATGACTTAGGAACTCGTCTTCTGCTCGGCCTGCGCCTGTTGTCCCTGCTCGCGCACTGGCCCGCCATCACGCAGATTCTGCGTGCCTTCGATCACCACGCGCTCATGCTCCTTCAACCCTTCGACGATCTCGACCACGCCCGGACGGCGCTTGCCTAGTTTCACTTCGCGACGCGTCGCCTCGCCGTTCTCGACCACGAACACGAACACGCGGCCCTGCTCCGGCACGATCGCGCTTTCCGAGACCAGCAATGCCGGCGACACCTCGCCCTGCAGCTTCACCGTCATGAACATGCCGGGACGCAGCTCGCCCTTGGCATTGGGCAGCTCGGCGCGCACGGCAATGGAGCGGCTCACCGGATCGACTCGCGAATCGATCTGGCTGACCTTGCCGTTGAACTCGCGCCCCGGCAGGCCGGCCGTGGTCGCGGTCACCGGCAGGCCCTTCGCCAAGGCATACAAATAAGTTTCGGCGACGGTGAAGTCGAGCTTGATGACGGACGTGTCGTCGAGCGTGGTGATCACCGTGCCGGGGCTCACCAGGCTGCCGACGCTGACGCGACGAAAGCCGGTCTTGCCGTCGAAGCTGGCGCGAATGATGGTGTCCGCGAGGCGCGCCTTCGCCACATCGACGCGCGCCTGATTGCCCTTCAAGGTCGCTTCGATCAGGTCGAGCTGCGACACCGACAACGCCTGCTGCGTGTACAGGTCGCGGCTGCGCTTGAAGTTGTTCTGACTTTCCGCCAGCGCAGCTTCGGCTTCCGCCAGCGAGGCGCGGGCTTCGGCGCCGTCGAGCTCGACGAGCACATCGCCCTTGCGGACCCGATCGCCCTCTTCGAAACGAATCGCGGTGATGGTGTTGGAAGCTTTGGAGGTGACTTCGACAGACTCGTTGGCGCGCGCGGTGCCGACCGCTTCGATCTCCACTCCCAGCGGCTGAATCTTCGCTTCGGCGCTGATGACGTCGATGGTCTGCGGCCCGACGACCTTGCCCGGCCCGGCCTGTTGACGCGAGCAGCCCGCGGCCGCGATCAGAAGCATCGCGCACAGGGCCCACTGCGAGGGGGTGGGATGGCGGGGGCGTCGATCTGGCATGAAAGCTCTATCCGTTAGACCTATAACTAGATGACACCGCTGGCGGTGGCATGCAAACGCGCCATGGTAACCCGCTGCCCCGATGGCCCGGGCTAACTGATAAACCTTTAATGGACGTCAGTAATCTTATGCGGCGAAACGTGACGCGAAGCTGACGACTTGCTGAGCAAGCAGCTCGAACTGGGTCTGGATCCGCTCGTCCATACATAAACCGGACGGATCGAATAACGGCATCGCGGTGTTCAGGGTTACCCCGAGCGGCGTCGGCCAGCCGCGCAAGGCATGCACGATGGTGCGCACCGAAGTCAGTGTCGTCCCGGCCCCTTGCCAGCCATATGCCGTCACGATGCAGCCCACCGCCCGCCCATCCAGGTACGGCCGGGGCTCATCTCGCAGGTCCTCGAGCAGATCGATGGCGTTCTTCATCAGCCCCGACATGCCGGCGTGATAGGCGGGCGTGGCGAGAATCAGGCCGTCGGCGTCGCGGACCGTGGCCACGAAGCGCTGTTGCTCCGGCGTTCGGGCGGTCTCTTCCGGGGAGTACAGCGGCAGGCAGGCCAGGGCCGTGCCGGGGATGAGCTGTACTTCCGCGCCCAGGCGCTGAGCCGCCGCGAGGCACGCCGCCAGCGCTTTCTCGGTCGACGAGCCGGCCTTGGTGGTGCCGCCGATACCGACGATACGAAGACGCGGAGCGGAAGGATTCGGCATCGAGGCGAGGGCTCCAGGAACGGGAGCCTCACCATAACACCCGACTCTTATTCTTTGTTGGTGACCGCCGCTGCCGGCAGGGTGAAACGGAAAATCGTGCCGCGGCTGGGCTCGCTGTCCACCGTGATCTTGCCGCCATAACGGCGCACGATGCGGGCGACGATCGCAAGGCCGATGCCCACGCCCGGAAATTCCGACGGGCTGTGCAATCGCTGAAACGGCTCGAACAAACGCTGCGCGCGTGACATATCGAAACCGGCGCCATTGTCTCGCACCGAGAACACGATGCCGCCGGTGGCTTGCGTGCAGCTCACTTCGACGCGCGCGTTCGGTATGCGGCTGGTGTACTTCCAGGCGTTGCCCAGCAGGTTGCCCAACAGGCTCTTCATCAAGCGCGGGTCGGCGTTCACCATGAGGTTCGGCTCGATCATGCACTCGACCTTGTGTCTCGGATATTGCTGGCGCAGATCCTCTACGACGTTTCGAGCCAGCGCCGAAATGTCGACCCGCTCGTTCAACAATTCCTGGCGCGACACGCGCGCCAGCGACAACAAGCCGTCGATGATTTCGGAGGAGCGTGTGACGTTGGACTGAATGCGATCGATACGTTGCGTGATCACATCGGTCATCCCTCTACCGATGTCGTCACGGAGCAGGCCCGCCTGGCCCGCAATCGTTCCCAGCGGCGAGCGCAGATCGTGAGACGCCGACGCCGTGAACGCTTCCAACTCTTCATTGGTGAGCGCCAGCTGTTGATTCGCTTCCTGCAACTCGTTGGTGCGCGCGGCCACGCGACTCTCCAGCTCGGCATTGAGCTGACCCAGATTGGTGTTGGCCTTCTCCAGCCGGTTGATGAAATGCCGGAGCAGCACCGTCATCGCGATAAACAAGATGGAGATGCCGACCAGCACGATCGTCAGGCCGCGCGTGCGCTCGTGCCACTGATACAGAATGGCTTCTTTCTCGCGGCTCGCCGACACCGCCAGCCGATAACCGCCGAGACGGCGGATGGCATACACCCACGTGCCGGTTGCGAACGGGCTCGGCGCTTCGACGAAGCCGCCCTCTTCCGACAACTGCACACTGCCGCGATAAACGTCGCTATCGCGGACGTTGATCTGTTTGGTGTGCGCCAGCGTCGGCGTCGGCACTCGTAATAACAAATCGCCGGCGGTGGACGTGACACTCAACGCCCCGCCACGGATCGCCATGGTTTCGTACAACTGGTCGAGCGCATCGACGCCGAGCAATGCGCCGGCCCACACCGTGGCGCCAGTGCTGTCGACGGTGCGGATCGCGATGGGGAATGCGCGCTGCGCCGATTCGATGGGATCTTCGATCGTGCGGCCGATGAATACGCCGCGCGTATCCTCGATCGCCGGCTGTATCCAGCCCGGCGGCGCATCGAGCGTTTGCGTGTCACGATTGCGAACGGCTGCGACGAATTTATTTGGCGTCATCACGAACAGCGCGCGAACGTATTCGCCGCTGCTGAGCTCACGCGCCAGCAACTGAGCGGCCGTCGTCGATGGAATTTCCGTCATTCCGCCGTTGGCGTCGATCGCCTGCGCAGCGGTCCGCGCCGCGCCCAGGCTGTCGTTCAAGACCGCCTGCAAATGAACGTACATGCCGGCGGCGAGGGCGCTCAGCTCGTGACGGGCGGATTCGAGCGTTTCGGCTTTGTCGCTATAGACCCGCCAGGAGGCGTAGCTCCACAGCGCCACAAGAATGAGAACAGCTTGCGCGACCACCGCTCGTTTCACGAGCATCGGGAGTGCGCCGTCGATGAATCCTCGCTGATGCGTGCTTCCTGCTACGCGCTGCCAGTTGTCCGTCATGAGTTGCCCGTGCGGGATCTTCTTCGCGCCGGCAGTCTCTCACGCGAGGACCGGCGCCCGCCACTGAGATGCAGCGGTTACCGGTCCTCGAAGCCGATCTGACACTCAAGGAATTGTCAGGCTTGTGAGCGAGGTCACATATTGGCCCGCGCGCCGCTCGCCGGAATTTCCGCATCGGGCACGCTGCGGACGATGTGACCTTTGAGTCCGTAGAACACGATGTAGGCGTAGCAGACCGCGGGTACGAAGAACGATGCGAGCAGGCCGATGGTGTCGGCGAAGTATCCCTGGATCACCGGCACGATGGCGCCGCCGACGATGGCCATGCACAGCACGCCCGAGCCTTCGCCGGTGTGACGGCCGAGCTTCGCAACGCCGAGCGTGAAGATGGTCGGGAACATGATCGAGTTGAACAGGCCGATGGCCAGCACGGCCCACATCGCCGTCCTGCCGGCCATGCTCATCGCGATCAGCAGCAGCGCGATCGCGCAGGCCGCGTTGAACGCCAGCACGTGGCCCGGCCTGATCTTGCGAAGCACGACGGCGCCGATGAAGCGGCCGACCATCGCTCCGCCCCAATACAGCGACAGGTACCGGCCGGCGGTGCTTTCATTCAGTCCGCCGACGTCCGGCTGCGACATGAAATTCACCAGCAAGCTGCCGATCGCAACCTCCGCGCCCACGTACATGAAGATGGCAACCGCCCCGAGCACCAGGTGCGAGTGCTTCCACACGCTGGGGACATTGTGATCGTCCGCCGCCGAAGTCGTCGCATCCGTGCCCTTCACCACCGGCAGCTTGAACTGCGAGAACACGATGGCGATCAGGAACAACAGCGCCGCCAGCACCAGGTACGGGCCCTGCACGGTCTGGATTTCCTTTGCCGTATCGACCGCCGTGCCCGCGGTGACAGCCGCCGACAGAATGAACATCGAGCCCAGGAACGGACCGACTGTCGTGCCCAGCGAATTGAAGGCCTGCGTGAGATTCAGGCGGCTGGCCGCGGTGTCGCTCGGCCCGAGGATGGTGACATACGGATTCGCGGCGACCTGAAGCAGCGTGATGCCGGACGCCAGCACGAATAACGCCGCCAGGAACAGCGGATACGACTGCATCGAGGCTGCCGGATAGAAGCCCAGACACGCCACACCGGCCGTCGAGAGCCCGATGATGATGCCGCGCCGGTAGCCCAACTTCTCCACCAGGTAGCCCGAGGGCACCGACATCACGAAGTACGCGCCGAAAAAGCTGAACTGAATCAGCATGGCCTGCACGTAACTCAACGTGAAAATGGCCTTGAGATGCGGGATCAGGATGTCGTTCAGCGAGGTAATGAACCCCCACATGAAGAACAGGGAGGTCAGCACCACCAGTGCAGGCAGGTAGCTCGGCTGTGCGCCGCTATTCGAATTCATTCTCTATCCCCCGGTTTGCTTCCGTTGCCGTCGGTCTAAGGTGACAACGTTGTCAGCATGCCAGAGAGATGGGCCCGGGCGAAAGGGGGCGGATCGGTTGATATCGCTAACTTGGGGTTTTGACGTTCATGAGCCGCCCGCCTTCGCCTCGGCGGCCTTCTGAGCGAATAGCGACTCGCGGACCAGCGCCGGCGGAATGGAGCCGACGCTCAACAGTCGGTCGTAGAACTCGCTCGGCGGATCTGGCTCGCCATATTGCTTGATGTAGTCGGCGCGGATCTGCTCGATCTCCTGCATGCCGATCAGATAACCGAGCACATAGGTCGGCCGCTCGATGTACATGTTCACGTCGAGGCCGGCCGCGTAACGATCGAAGCGGACCTTTTCGGATAAGAAAGTCACCGCGTCGTCGAAGCTCATGCGGCCGGTGTGCAAGCTTACGTCGAGGATCACGCGGGCCGCGCGCCACAAACGATTGCGCAGCTGAGTGAGGCGGACGTCATCGCCTTGCAGGAAGCCCTGCTCGAACATCATCTCTTCGGTGAACAGTCCCCAGCCCTCGGACATGATGGACTCGCGGACGATCTTGCGAAGCAGCCGCGGGCTTTGCTGACGCTTCAGCCCATCGACATGATGGCCGGGATACGCCTCGTGCACGGCAATAATCGGAATCCATGCCGTGTGATGCGAACGCAGCCGGTCTTCGCGTTGCTGCGCCGTCATCCAGTCTTCGATGGGCGTCAGCACCAGCTTGCCTTCCAGATCTTTGCCGAACGGATCGACCGACTGGAACGTGCCGAACGGGGACGAACGCCGCATGGCCGGCGGCGTATCGATGGTGATCACGCGCTCGCCGGGCGGCAACGTGACGATGTGCTTCTCGATTACGAACGCCTTGGCGGCGTCGATCTTGGCCTGATACGCCTGCTTGATGCCGTCCGCCGTCGGATGATCGTCCTTGAGCTTCTCGTACACCTCGGTCCAGTGCTTGGCCTTCGGATCGATCCGCTTCGCGACCTCCTGCGCCAACGCTTCAGTTTCCTCGAATGCCTTCTGGCCACGGGCGAGGATGGCGTCGGCATCGGCGTTCATCATCCAGCGGTGTTGCAGAACGTAGTCGTAGTTCTCTTTGCCGAAGACCCACGATCCGGTCGAGCGCGACAGCAGATCGTCCTTCAGAAATTTCAAATAATCGTCGAGGGCAGCCAGCGCCGTCTTCGTGGCGGCATTCAAAGATTCCTTAGCATCGCCCGCCTGTGCAGCCAGTGTCGGCGCGCTCTCGCGCAGCAGCTTGATCGTGCCTTCGGTCTTGAAGATCGCCGACTCGGTAAACGTGCGCGGCGGCGTTTTCAGATTGCGTCGGGCGTGGTCCAGTCGCGCCGGCAAGTCGTTCAGCACCGCCGTCAGTGATGTCGCGCGCTCCTGCGGCGTGCCCGGCGCCGTCGGTTCGAGCCCACGCCCGATCTCCGGCGCAGGGACATACAACGCCGGATCGTTCTCCCAGATGCGCCGCGCCTCGGCGGTGTGGATCGAGGAATCCAGCAAGCCGATCATCAAGCGCCGATCGATATCCTGGTCGAGCGACAGGCCGTCTTTGCTCACGTGCCGGACCTTTTCCAGCAACTGCCGTCGCACGTCGATTTCCTGTTGGAACCCGGCGGCGGATACGTCGCGCCGCCCGCCCATCTCTTCCTCTTCGAGCCTTTCGATCTGCGCGTACTGCTGAATCAACGGTTCG
Source organism: Steroidobacter agaridevorans (assembly GCF_009932555.1). Lineage (GTDB taxonomy): Bacteria > Pseudomonadota > Gammaproteobacteria > Steroidobacterales > Steroidobacteraceae > Steroidobacter > Steroidobacter agaridevorans. The sequence continues at coordinate 232,918 of NZ_BLJO01000008.1, read as the reverse complement.
AGCGCGGCCGCCGACGCCGATGGGCCGGTCGCCGCCGGCGCTTCTTCTTTGCGCGAACAGCCGGACAGTGCGCTTAACGCCAAGGCCGCGCCGATCAGACCGACCCAGCGAGTGGCGCTCATCGAATAACTGCGTGTCATGTTGAGAATCTTCGGATCGCGGAATGCCGAGTTTACTTCCTGGCCACCACCTGGAAAGCACGGCCATCGGCGAGCGCGAAGGTCTTGCCATCGAACGTCGCTTTCAGGCTCGCATCGCGGCGATGGGTCGCCTTCGTCGGCGTCGCTTCCGACCAGCGAATGACCTGCAGATCGTAGGCCGAGCCTTTGCGCTGGAACTTGCCGAAGCCGGTCACCACCGCCCGTTCATCGCCGGCTACCAGCACGAAGTGATCGTCGACCAGCGCGAGCAAGCCGTCCTGCAATTTGTAGATGTCGCCCTGCGCCGGACCGATGCGCTTGAATTTCTGCACCGTGCCGGAGCCGAACACGATGGTCATCGTGTCGCCGGCGCGATCGACTGAGATGTCGTGTTGAGTGTCGCGCCGGAACTTCAGCGCGGGATCTTTGCCGGGCGTGATGCTGATTGTCTGCTCGGCGGTCATGTGAACGCCTCTCGGACCGGCGCTGAAGGGACCGGCATGCGCCATGGCGCCCTGTGCGTCGAACGGCTCGCCGTCGAAGATGGATTGCTGAGCGAACAGCCCGTCCTTGTAGAGGATGACGCCGGTGAGCGGCATCACCTGCCCAGTGCCGCTGGCCAGCAAGGTCGTGTAGGCCCACAGACCTTCCACCGCTTTGACCGCATCCGCGTTGTCGGCCCGCGCGTTGTTTAGCGCCAGCGCCGCGAACACCCAGACGAACGCAAACAAATGCCGCCAACGTCGGTCCATATGCGCCTCGTTCACTCATCAAACGCGATCGTTCGGACATCCTTGTCGCCGCCTGCGACAGCGGTCGCATATCGATGTGCTGCCATCGCCTCGGCTCGGGACAGCTCATCAATACGGCCAGTCTCGAAGTAACCCGGTCGGGACAGTGCTGCACCTGTGGTCCGAATTCAATTACAGCGGCTGCGCGCGTTCGTTGCCTCAGCTGCAACGTGCAAGGCCGTGGGCTCATTGCTCCCGGCGTTACATACGAGGACGTGGCGAAGTAATGCGCTCGCGAGTAAGTGCGGCGAGCGGCACGGGCTTCACTGGCGCTTGTGCCTGAAATGGCCCAACTTCGTCGGGCTGCACGCCGCGCGCATCGGCGATCACGCGCGCGACGTTGTCGCCGCAGAGTCGGCCTTGGCACAAGCCCATGCCGACCCTGGTCAGCAGCTTGGCGGCATCGGCGGAGAGCACATGTTTGTTGTCTGCTAGCGCCCGTTGCAACTCGCCCCGTTGGATGGACTCGCAGCGACACAGGAGGGTGTCGTCGCTCATTGTTTGTAATGCGAGACCCGCAGGAGGTTGCGCAAGCTGCTGAAGCACGGCGGCGAATCTCTGCAAATGTGACAAACGTTTCCTCGCGTTCGACGCCAGACTGCGCGCGCGATTGTCATCGAGGCGACCGAGTGAGCGCAGGATGCCCACCGCCGCGATGCGACCTTTTTCCAGCGCCGCGTCGGCGCCATCGACGCTGGTGATTTCGCCAGCCACGAACAGGTTCTTGATGCTCGATTCGAGCCAGTCATCGTGACGAGCCAGCCAGCCGCCGGCGTGATCCTTCCAATGCATGTCGGCGCCGGCCTGACGCGCCAGTTCGGATGAGGCGAGAAAGCCGTGGCAGACGCCGATGCGGTCGCATTCGAACACATGGGTTTTGTGATGATCGATCGTGCCGCTTGGATTGATCTCAGCGATCGTCGCTTTCTCCACGGCGTGGGCGCCGTCTGCACGCACAATGGTGTGGCCGAAGATGACCGGCACACCGGCTCGGCGCAGTCTGCGCAGGATGTGAGATGTTTCTAGTAATTGCCGATGATGTCTGAGCGCCACGAACGGATGGCGCAACATGCGCAAGGCTTGTTGCTTTCGCTGCGTGAAGACAACGGCTGCCACCTGCGCTCCCGCAGTCAGCAGCTGATCGGCGACGACCAGCTGTAATGGATGGCTGCCCGCAAGCACGAAACGATTGCCCGGCACGAATTGCTGGCTCTTCACGAACCCCTGAATCGCCCCAGCCCCCATCACGCCCGGCAGCGTCCAGCCCGGAAACGCCAGCGGACGCTCGTAACAGCCCGGAGCGAGGAGCACCGCGTTAGCACGGAGCAAATAACACCCCGACGGCCCTTGGATCCACAGCTCGTGCGCACCACCACCAAGCTTCTGGTCCGGACCAGCGACGCTGGTTTGTCTTTCCATGTGGCTGCGGACGGCCGCTGATTCCGGGCCGGCGGCGCCGGACGCGTCCGCACGCAGTGTTCGATACGCCGACGGCCGCAAGATTCCGAGCACCGTCGATTGGAATCGCCAATCGATATCCTGCTGCTCGCTCACCGCATGCAACGCGGCCTTCACGCGGTCGTACAGCTTCGCCGGCAGCCAATGAGCCACAGAGAAATTCTTCGGCGGCTGACGGAGGATCTGGCCACCGGCTCTCGGCTGCTCATCGATGACAGTCACACCGACGCCGTGCTCGCGAAGCACAGCCGCGGCAGCAAGGCCGGACGGGCCAGCGCCAATGATGGCAACATCGCAAGTCGCATCACTCACTTGCTGATCGCTCGCGCCCATCAGCGTCCTTCCGGCACGACGACACGCAACCCAGCGCGCACCGGCGTCAAACAAGCCCGAACGCGCGATGAAACCCTGCCGCCCTCTTCCACTTCGACCAAGCAGTCGAAACAAACACCCATGTTGCAAAAAGGCGTACGCAATCGCCCAAAACTGTCTCGCGACGTCGCAAGCACCCCAGCAGCAATCAGCGCAGTCAGCACGGACTCACCTTCGTACGCCTCGACCGCCTTGCCATTAACGAAGATGCTTACGGGCGACGGCCTCACAACGCCAACGGTAATGCGCTTACTCACGTTTGCTCCCGCACACCGTGGTGTACGCCGCATGACAAAGCAATTGACGAAGCTGCCTTCGGCTCATCACACCGACGCCATGAAATTATTGATGTGACTGAACCGCGCCGGACTATACAAGTCGATGCTCACCGAGGGCCGCCCCTCCAGAATCAACTCACTCACCAGCCGCGCATACGTGGGCCCATGCGTAAACGCCGCGCCGCCCGCAGCAACGAAGAACCCCGGCGCCTCCGGCACTGCGCCGAGCAGCGGCATCTGATCCGTCGTGATCCCAGTAATCCCCGTCCACGAACGTAACAAATGCAACCCGCCAATCGCCGGCACAAGCCGCGCAGCCAACGTCAGATTCGCCATCACATTCTCGACCACAGGATCAGCGCGCCGCTGCGTGCTCATCGCTGAACCCTCGCGCGAGAACCGACTCGGCCAGCCACCGCCTACCAAAACATTCCCCGCCGCAACTTGCTTGAGCGTCAGCCGCTGACTCGCGTGCTGCACGAGATGCGGAATCAGAGGCGCAGCGCGCTCGATGACATTCATCGACAAGGGCACCGCAAAGATCGGCAAGTGCAAATGCGCGAGCGCGCCAATCTCACCAGCCCACGCACCAGCCGCATTGAGCACAGCATCCGCAATCACTTCTCGAGCACGGCCGGATCGATCGACCACAGTGACAACCCACTGCGCACCATCGCGCATGAGCCCCGTCACTCGAGTCTGCGACTGAATGGTCACCCCCAGTTCTTCCGCGCGACGAGCAAACGCCGGCGCGACCAGCCGGGGGTTCGCATGGCCTTCGTGCGGAAAGTAACCGGCGGCAATGACGCTCTCAGCCAGGTACGGAGCCATCCGCCGGACCTCCGCGGCCGACAGCAGCTGAGACGCCAGTCCCCATTTCTCCTGCAGCGCCTGCCTCCTTTCCAGCAGCGCCACATCAGCATCCGACTCAGCCACGATCAAGCCGCCATGCATGCCGACTTCGAGGTCGGCCCGCAGCTCGGCTTCCAGCCCGCGCCAGTCTTCGAGCGCGACCAGACTCAGCGGAATGATCTGGGCGAACTGCGCAGCCAATTCGTCGCCATAGCGAATCAGCCGGTACTCGAGCTGAAAGTGCAGCGAGCCGGCATTGCGGCCGGAAGCTTCGCGATTCAGATCGCCCTGCTCGACCAACAGCACGCCAGCCCCGCGCCGGGCCAGGTAATACGCCGCCGCGCAGCCCACCAGGCCGCCGCCGAGCACCACCACGTTGACGGGTTTCATTGTTCTTCAGGGCTCCGAACCGACCGTCCAGCCGGTTCGCTGGCGATCGGGGGGATAAGTTTGGAGCTGATTGAATCCGGGCGCGACCTCAACATAGACTCGACTTCGTTGCGTTTACTGCAAGTATCGGGGAGAACGCATGCACGGGGAAATTCGACTGCGCTATTTGTACGAGGCAGCGCGGCTCGGGACGATGCGGGCGGCCAGCGATGAGCTGAATGTCGCGACCTCGTCCATCAGCCGGCAGATCGCCGCGCTCGAGAAGGAACTGGGCATGCGGTTGATCGAGGGCGGACGCCGCAAGATCAAGCTGACCGAAGCGGGCAACGCCGCCTTCGCTTATTACCGCGAGATGCAGGCTCACGAAGAGGTGTTCCTGTCGCGGGTCGCCGAGTTGCGAAGCATTCGCAGCGGCACCATCAACCTCGCGGTCGGCGAGGCTTTCATCAGCGACGCCTTCAGTGAAGTCCTGCAGGAGTTCATGCGCCGCTATCCGGGGCTGACGGTGCGCGTGAAGATGAGCGGCACCAACGACGCGGTCGCCCTGGTGCGCGAGGACGAGGCCCACTTCGGGCTCATCTTCGATGTGCCCAAAGACCCGAAAGTCCGCGCGCGACTAACGCTGTCACAACCGCTGAAGGCCATCGTCCATCCCAGGCATGAGCTGGCCGGCCGCAAGAGCGTGAAGCTGGCCGAGCTCAAACAGTACAGCATCGGCCTGCCGGAAGATTCGTTCCGCATCCGCCAGATCGTGCGCGAGGCCGAACATGCCGAAGCCGTGTTCCTCGAGCCGGGGTTGATCGCGAACTCGATGATGCTGCTGAAGGACTTCGCCAAGTGCGGCCGCGGCCTCACATTCCTGCCGGAGTTCCTGGCGCAGCCGCAGCTGAGCGAAGGCAAATTGATCGCGATCCCCATCGAGAACCCGGTGATGAACTCGACCCGCATCAGCCTGATCACGCGCACCGGCCGGCAAGTGCCGAACGGCGTGTATCGATTGATGCTGCGGATCGAGGCGCACCTGAAGAGCTTGATTGCGTAATTAAAAGAGCGACTCGGGCATCCTGCCACTCGCGCTCAGGCGCAGAGAGCAAAAGGCGCGACTTTTGCTCCTGCGCTCGCCGCCTGCGGCGGCGGGCACATCCATGTGCCTGGGGTGGCTCTAGACACAAACACTGGTGAAAAAGATTCCCAACTTTCGCTGGGTGATCGTGCTGCTGCTGTTCGCGGCCACCGCGATCAGTTATGTCGATCGCCAGGTGCTGACCGTGCTCGCGCCGACGTTGCGCGATCAGCTGCAGATCAGCAACACGGGTTACGCATCGATTCTCACGGCGTTCCTGCTCGCGTACACGTTCATGCAGCCGGTGACGGGCTGGCTGATCGATCGCATCGGCACGCGCCTGGGATTCGCGCTCATCATGGCTTGGTGGTCACTCGCTGCCGGACTACACGCGATCGCCGGCAGCGTCGCCTCCTTCGCCGTCTTTCGTTTCTTGTTGGGCGCCGGCGAGGCGGGCAGCTGGGCCGCGTGCGTCAAAGCGGTTTCCGAATGGTTTCCGCAAAAGGAACGGGGCTTCGCGACGGGACTCTGGAGCGCCGGTGTCAGCGCGGGCCTGGTGATCTCAGTCCCCATCGTCGCGTGGATCAATCTCACGTTGGGCTGGCGCTGGGCCTTCATTCTCACAGGGCTCGTCGGCCTCGTGTGGCTCGCGGCGTGGATGTGGCTCTATCGTTTGCCTCGCGCACATCCGGCCGTCACCGATGAAGAGCTGCATCACATCGGTGAGGACGCGGCCGCGCCTGCCAAGCGCACTCCCTACATGAGCCTGCTCCGATCTCGCAACGTCTGGGCCGTGATCGGCGCGCGTGTGCTCGCAGATCCGTGGGTCTGGTTCTACTACTTCTGGATTCCCGAATATCTCACTCGCAGCGCCGGCTTCACTGCGGCGGATATCGGCAAGTACGCGTGGATCCCGTTCGCCGCGCAAGGCGTGGGCATCGTGCTAGGCGGCGCGTTCTCCGATTTGTTATGCCGGCGCGGCTTGGGCGTCATTTCCGCGCGCCTCACAGTGATGCTGATCGGAATGTTGCTGATGACGGCCGGCATCGCTGCGGCCTTCGAACTGAGCATCACGATCATTTTCGCCGGCATCAGCACGGCGATGCTGGGCTTCGGGCTGTGGGCGCCGAATATGATGTCGTTGTGCGCCGATGCTTTTCCGCGCGACTCGGTCGGCTCGGTGGTGGGCTTGGGCGGGATGGGCGCCGGAGCCGGTGGCATGGTGTTCACCATGGCCACCGGCTGGACACTCGATCATTATGGTTACGCACCAGTCTTTCTTGCGGCTGGTGCTATTCCCCTGTTGGCCTTCGCCGTGCTTTTTACTCTCCTAGAGAGACCGAAAGCAAGTGCCGCGAATCCGATCAAGCCGGTGAGGCTTCGCGACAACGCAGGACTTTGAGAATGACTCGCACTGGCGCGACCCTGACTTCATTCCGGGGCCGCGGCGATCGCTTCGATTTCGACCAGGAAATCAGGGAGCGCGAGCGCGGCCACACCGATGAATGTATTCGGCGGCGGCGTGGCGCCACCGAAAAACGCACCGACTTCGCCGAGCACCGGGCCGAGCTTGTCCGGCGTGTGATTCACAACGTAGGTGCGGATTCGAACGATGTCCGCGGGGCTGCAGCCCGCAGCCTTCAACACGGCCTTGAGATTCGCCAGCGCCTGTCGCGTTTGCGCAGCAAGGTCCGAGCCGCCGACTACATTGCCCTCCGCATCCCAGGCAACTTGCCCCGCGAGATGCAGCGTTTTGCCGCCCTTCTGCAGGGTGGCATGCGAGAACCCGTAGCGCACGCTGTCGTAGAGCTCGGGCGGATTGATGCGTTCGACGCTCATGATGTGGTCCTGTTTCGTCAATAGTGGTCCGGACAAATAGCTGAGACTCGCCAGCCGTAGGCGGCGAACTTCAATCTACGAGTTCGAATTGGTGGCCCCACGGGTCGGCGACGTAGATGTTCTTCTTGCCGGCCAGCGGACCGGCGTCCATCGCTATGGTCTCGAGCACCTTGCAGCCCTTCTGCGCCAACCACGACGCCGCGGCGTCAACGTCTTCAACTAGCAAGGCGACATGATGCCCGCCGAGATCGCAATTGCGCGGCATCACCTGGTTGCGATCGCTCGGCTTGTCGTATTGGACCAGCTGCACTTTCAAGTTCGGCGCGAGCTGCAGCATCGCCAGCGTGAGCTTCGCGCCTTGCACACCGACGTGCGTCTCCATCCAGTCCTTGCCATCCGGCCCAGCTGGAATATCCGCCGCGTCGATGGGCCCGATCTGAAACAGCACGCTGGCGCCGAACGCATCCGTGTAAAAAGCGATGGCCGCTTGAATGTCGGGCACCGTGCGAGACACATGATCGACGGCGAGAAAGCGAGGTCGGGCGGCCATGAGCGGACTCCAACGACGGATGTTTGTTTCTACCCCGGGATGAGCGCGAGCACTCGCAGAGGGCTGCCCGATCCGTTGACTATCTTCAACGGCGGCGCGATCACGATGGCGCCGGTCGGCGGCAGCTGATCCAGATTCATCAAGCTCGCCAGGCCGAAACGATTCGCCCCGTGCATCATTGTGTGACACGGAAACATGGGATTGAACGTGGCCGCCTGGCCCGCATCGGTGCCGACGGTCTCGACACCCACGCCGAGAATGTCACGTTGTTGGGTGAGGAACGGCAGCGTGTCGGGATGAAAGCCCGGCGTATGCGGCCCGTCTTCCTTGATGTTCAAAAACTTCTCGGCGCCCGCGCGCTTCGACCAATCGGTGCGAATCAACAGCCAGGCGCTCTTTGGAATGCGGCCGTGCTTCGCTTCCCACGCTTCGATCACATCGGTCGTGACGAGATAGTCGACATTCTCGCGCACCCGATCGCTCACATCGATCACGCACGCGGGACCGATGAGCTTCTGCACTGGAATGTTGTGAGTGGCGTTGTCCGGATAATCCTTGCCGGTGACCCAGTGGATCGGCGCGTCGAAATGCGTGCCGGTGTGCTCGCCGCAGGCAATGTTGTTCCAATACCAGGCCGGACCGCGATCGTCGTAACGGGAGATCTCTTCCAGCGAAAACGGCTTGGAGGGAGCGAACTGCGGCGGCAGTTGAATCGTCGGAGTGGCCGGTTCCAGTGGCACGGTCAGATCGATGACCTTGATGCCTCCATCGAGAATGCCCGCAGCCAGAGCGGCGAGCACCGCGGAACGATCGGCCATGGCTTACTCCTTGCTTATGCGCTGACCTTGCCCAGCTGAACCAGTGTCTGTCTCACAACTCGCACGCCTTCGGGCTCGAGCGGCAGTAGCGGGCGCCGCGGGTATCCGCCCGGCAACCCGAGCTCGTTCAACGCCGCCTTGAAGATGGCCTGCGCCGAGCCGAAGCGCCCCGTGTAATCGGTGTTGAACCACGCACGCATCAGCACTTCGTTTCTATCGCCGAGCCGGCGTGCGCGCGGGATGTCGTTATCCCAAATCGCGTTGAAGTAATCGGGCAGCTCGCGACCGAGCACCGCGCCCGCGCCCATCGTGCCGTCGGCGCCCTGTTGCACGAGCAGGATGCCCAGATCGTTCATCGGCACACCGAACACGCGGACTTTGTCTTTGAGCGCGAAAAACACATCGACGAAGTGCCGCAGATCGGCGGTCGAGTTCTTGATCGCGACCACGTTCGACAGCTCGGCAATCTGTTGCAACAGATCCAGCGACATATCGACGTTGGTGCCGGGCGGCCAGTTGTATACGCAGATTGGCAACGACACCTGATCGTTGACTTCACGATAGAACGCGAGAATCTCACGATCGGTCGGCACCATGTACGGTGGCGGCGTTACCAGAATGCCGCTGAAACCATGATCCGCGGCCAGCTTCGCGTGGGCCGCAACTTCCTGCGAGGTGTAGCCGCTGCAGCCAGCGATGAGAGGAATTTTGCCGCTCAACTTGCGACCGACGGCCTGCATCAGTTGCTTGCGCTCGGCCTGGTTGATCGTGAACCACTCGCCCTGCGTGCCGCCGATGATGATGCCGTGCATGCCTTCCTGATGCAGCCAGCCCAACAGCCGGTCCAGGGCGTCGAGATCGAGCGCTCCGTCGCCGGTGAACGGCGTCGTGATCGCCGGAATGTATCCCCGCCACTGGACCGAATGCCTGTCCATACTCAAGACCTTCTAAGCTTCGACGCCTGACACGCTAAGAAGAATGCCAGGCCTGTTCAATAGTCCCACGCGCGCCATTACGTTGCGTTCACGGCAACGGCTGGTCGTGACGCACCACCTGGCCGCCCTTCATCACGAAGTTGAGGGTCCGCAATGCGGCGATGTCCTGCGCGGGATTCGCATTCACAGCGATGATGTCCGCGTAATGACCGGGCTTCAGCGAGCCCACTTCTTTATCCATCTCGAGCATGGTCGCCGGCTTGAGCGTCGCCGCCTGCAGCGCCTGCAGCGGTGTCATGCCGGCGGTTACATAAAGCTCCGCCTCGCGCACCGTCGCGGTCGTGCCTGCGTTGGGCTCGAAGGGAAATTGATCCGTGCCCAGCGCAATGTTCACGCCGAGTTTCACCGCGGTTTGCAGCATCTTGAGATGATCGACGCGCGTGCTTTTCACTCGCTCCAGATACCAGGGCGGCGAGCCGATCTTGCGGAAGAACTCCATCGCGCCTTCGTCAGTGACGACCGCAGTGGGCACGAGCCACGCGCCCCTCGCCTTCATCGTGCGCAGCTGTTTCTCTGTCAGGTGATACGCGTGCTCGAAGCAGTCGATGCCGAGCTCGAGCGCCTCGTCCGCCGCCACCGGCGAGCCATTGTGAGCTGTGACCTTCGCGCCGTTTCGATGAGCGACTTCGATGACGGTCTTCATCTCATCGTGCGTCATGGTCGACGCGGCGATGCTGCCGTGAGAATCGGAGATGCCGCCGGAGATCGCGACTTTGATCCACGTCGCGCCGTTCTTGATCTGCGTGCGCACCGCCTTGGACAGCTCGGCGACGCCGTCGGCTTCGAGGAAGCCATGTCCGCCTGTGGTCGCGATGATCTCGCCGGCAGATTGAATACGAGGGCCGAGCGCGGTGCCGTTGTCGATGGCCGCTTTCAGCGCGAAATCACTGCCATGCTCTTCGCCGACCAGACGGACCGTCGTGACGCCTGCATACAATGACTGTCGCGCGTTCTCCGCCATGCGCAGCACGAGTTGCATCTCCGTCTCGTTCTCGAGCGCCGCACCCGCCGGTCCGGGCAACTTCAAGCCGAAGTGGGTGTGCATGTTCAACAAACCGGGCACGAGCCATTTGCCGTCCATGCGGATCTTGTGCACATCGGCCGGCAAATTCACAGTGGACGCGGGGCCAACGGTCTTGATGCGATCGCCTTCGATGAGCACGACCGCATTGGGAATCACCGAGCCGTCTTCGACATTGACGACGGACGCACCCACGATGGCAATCGCTCCCGCCGGCGGCGCCGCCTGCGTGAAAACCGCAGTGGGCACGGCCAGTGACACGCCAGGTACGAGCGACGCCTTCAGCAACAGCACAGCCATCAGCGTCGAGCGCCACATCATCGTTGTCTCCATGGATCGTTGTGACCGTATCATCGAAGCCGCCGCCACCGCAGGTCAATCTGCGCACCGGCCGAAGTTTGTTGCATTGAGCGCAACGACGCGACGGCGCCCCCTGCATTGAACCCACCCGACGCCGGCTGCAAGCTCGAAATCGCCTGACAAAACCCGCGGGTGAACATGGGCGCGCGACACTGGTCCTCGAATCTGCTGTTCCTGATCATCGCCATCGGCACCGAGGCGGGCATCGCCAACGTCTGGAAGTTCAGCTATCTGGCGGGGGCGAACGGCGGCGGATTGTTCGTGGCGCTGTATTTTCTGGCGTTGTTCCTGATCGCGATCCCGGCGCTCATGGCCGAGATGCTGATCGGCCGTCACGGCGGCAAGAGCGTCGTCGGCACCATGCATGTGCTGGTCACACGAGATGGCATCGCACCGTTCTGGAAATCCTTCGGCGCGCTGGCGACCGCAAGTGTGATTCTGATCCTGAGCTACTACTTCGTGATCTGCGGCTGGATGCTCGACTACTTCGTCTTCGGACTGCGCGGCGGCTTCAAGGATATCGATTCCCCAGGCGCTGCGTCGGCGTTTGAGCAGATGCTGTCCAGTCCGACGCGGATGCTGCTGTTCTCGGGGATCATCATTGCGACGACGGCTGTCGTGATCGCGCGCGGGATCAACAAGGGTATCGAGCGCGTCTCGGGAGTGCTCACACCGTTACGCTTCGTCATCCTGTTTCTGCTCCTTGTTTATTCGGCGGTCTTCGCCGACTTCGGGCAGGCTGCGCGCTTTTTATTCAGCGTTGACTGGAGCAAGCTGACCGCCGGCGTGGTCGTGACAGCGTTCGGTCAGGCGTTCTTCTCGCTGGGCATCGGCGTGGGCGTCATGATGATGATGGGCGCGTACATGAAGCGAGAATATTCCATCACTCGCGCTGTGTTCACTGTCGCCGTGGCACAGGGCCTTGTGGCGCTGATCGCGGGCATGTCGATCTTTCCGCTGGTGTTCACGTATGGGCTGGAGCCGACGCAAGGGCCGGGGCTGATCTTCGTTACGCTGCCCGTGGCATTTGGGCAGATGCCGTATGGGCAGATCTTCGGAACGCTGCTGTTCCTGCTACTGTCGTTCGCGGCACTCACTGCGACGATTGTGATTCAAGAGCCGATCGTTGCGGCGCTCGAGGAATACACGAGCTGGTCGCGCCCTGCGCTGGCGTATTCCACTGGGCTCGTCATCTGGCTGATGGGATTCGTCACCGTGCTGTCGTTCAATCATTGGAGCGACGTGCATCCGCTTCGGTGGCTGGGAATTGAATCGACGCGTACACCGTTCGAGCTGCTCGACTACCTCACGTCGAATCTGATGATGCCGCTCGGAGGGTTGATGGTCGCGCTGATCGCGGGGTGGGCTTTGTCCCGGAGTGCCGTGCGAGATGAGCTTGGATTGGGCGATGGTGTTTGCTTCAAGCTGTGGTACGCCGCGACGAGGTATTTGGTGCCGGTGGCGATACTCGTGATCTTTTACTCGGTGGTTTGAGAAAAAAGCCCTTCCCCCCACCGATCTAACGGCAGCCCACGCAAGATGCATACCGGCCTGGAGAGACCCCGAAGGCATTTGCGAACACCCGTGTGAAATGGCTCTGGTCATGAAAGCCGCAGGCCAAGGCTATCTCGAGGAGCGATAGCCGCCGCTGTTTCAGTAATGTCGCAGCGTACTCAACGCGGAGCTGTCGGATGTATTCGCCGATCGTAGCGCCGTAAGCACGTCGAAACGCTTTGGCGAGGTGCGACGGATGCACGCCAGCGATGCCGGCAAGATCCGACAGGCTGATCGTTTGTGTGAACCTGGAATGAAGGTACTCGCGAACACGGCCGAGCCACAGCGGTTCGCCGCCATTGCGCATCAGTGTGCCTCGCGTTATCGAGACGATGAGCTCGTACACGTGCGCCTCGATGGCGAGGAGCGAAACACTATCAGGGTTGCGAGATTCGAAATCGAGCCGCCGAGCGAGCACGGCGAAGCGTGGCGATTCCAGGTGACTCGGTGTGTCCAGGACGCGGGTCTCGCATCGAATTTCGTCCAGCGCGTGCGGGAGAAATTCGATGATCAGCGTGCGCGAGGGTGCGCACGCTGGGTACCTGTTGGCGTGCGGCTCGCCGCCGGGGCGGATCAATAGCGACCTGTTGCTCACCTGCCGCCACTTTGTGCCAAAGGTCTCTTCGAACGGCCCTTCCACGCAAAAGGCCAAATTAGTCAGATCGTGCATGTGTCGCGGTACGGCCAGCCCGGCCGGGCGCCAGGTCGTGGTCACGCGCAACGCACGGTGCATCACCTCGTGATCGGCGGGGAAGCGTGTCAACGGTAGGGACGTCGTGGTCATCGTCGCAAAGCCCGCGTCATGCCGCGCGTAGCTCGCAGAATAGTCAGACTGCCACTGCGGTACAAGGAGGCAAGGTCGATGCAAGACGCGCGGCTGCGCTTGAATCAAACTCCGCTGGAGAAACAGCAAGCGCGAGCGGAGGCGGATCCAGATGAACAGCCGGATGGTTCCCAGTCTCGTTGTGTTGCTGATTTATGGATTCGGACCACCGGCTGCCGCTCAGTCGTCCCCGGAATGGCCAATCATCGAGCTGCGCCAATACACGCTCCGCCCGGCAGCGCGCGATGTCCTGATCGACCTGTTCGAAGCGAAGTTCGTGGAGAGCCAGGAAGATGTCGGCATGAAGATCGTCGGAACCTTCCGCGACCTCGATCGACCCGACCGCTTCGTGTGGCTTCGGGCGTTCAATGATATGCCCTCGCGGGCTGAAGCACTGAACAGCTTCTATTCCGGTCCGGTGTGGAAGGCGCACGGTAAAGCTGCAGCAGCAACCATGATCGACTCCTCCAATGTTCTGCTGCTTCGTGTAACACGTCCGCAATCCGGTTTAGCCCTCACCGGAACACGGCCGCCGCAGGGCGCGACCACTGAACCTCGTGCTCTGATCGTCGTGAATATCTACTCATTCGAACGAGCGGTCGATTCCGCGTTCGTGGAGCTCTTCGAACGTGCTGCCGTCCCAGAGCTCAACGCAGCTGGCATTCCAGTTTTAGCAACCTACGCCACCGAGACCGCTGCGAACAATTACCCGCCGCTGCCAATTCGAGCCGATTGTGTGTTCGTCTGGTTCACGCGGTTTGCAGACCGGGCCGACTACGACAGCCGCATGACTGCGCTGCGCAGCTCTGCGCGTTGGAACAACGTGGCCGCGAGACTGCGGAGCACGTTGAAGTCGGCACCTGACGTTCTGCTGCTACAACCTACGCCTCGCTCGCTTCTCGGTGGTTGACTGCGCTGTTCGTGAGCACGGACCACACACATTACACGCGCCCTCAAGAGGTTTCGTCCATGGCACGACTGTCTTTGCGGATCATCCTGGCAAGTTCACTACTGCTGCTGACCGGTTCGGCCGTCGCTCAATCCGCTTTGAACGATATCCCCGAGGTGCCGACAGAACAGCGGGAAGCGGAGATGGCGCTCTCGGCCGCGCCGGAGCACCTGCGCGAGGGTGCCGGTGTGTATGTGCTCACGCCCTCGGGATACAAGCAGACGCGCCGAAGCACGAACAAATTCACATGCATCGTGAACCGCGATCATCCCAAAGCGCTGAAGCCGACCTGCTTCGACGAAGAAGGAACCGCAACGATCCTGCCGAAGATCCTGCGAGTGGGCGAACTGATGATGCAGGGCAAGTCCCTCTCCGAAATCGCCGCGGACCTGCGGGCCGGTTTTGCGAACGGCAGGTTCGTGTCGCCTCGACGTCCTGGCGTCGCGTACATGCTTTCTGGTGACATTCGCAATGTGAATCCGGCAACCGACGCCGTTTCCTCCTTCCCCCCGCATGTGATGTTCTATGCACCAAATCTGACGAACGAAGACATCGGAGCGAATGGCACGTCGGGACTGCCATTCATTGCGTATCAAGGGCCTCACGGCTACATGATCATGCCCGTCCAGTCGAATCCCAGCTCTCACGATGCCAGGTAAGTTCTTTCTTCGTGCCAAGCGAATACAGCGAATCGGGCAGGATCATTAAAAAAGGCCGGCAGCCCAACGAAGGACCACCGGCCTCAGGCCTCGGGAGTGCTGGATCGAACTACTGAAACTTGTACGTCAGACTCACCCCAAACACCCGTGTCGACGGCTCCAACTGCACGCCGCCATAGAACGCCTTCTCGTACGTATTCGAGAAGTAATCCTCATCGAACACATTCTCCGCATACGCCACCACTCTCAGCCTCTCACCTTCCACTCCCACGCGAAGATTCGTCACGTCATAGCTCGGCGCGATGAACGGCCATACGTGATAGCGATAAACATAGGGATTCGAGAGCGTCTCGGCCCGATAATTCCACTCTGCTCTCGCGAAAGCGTCGAACGTCGAAGAGATCGGCATCGTGTACTGCCCCTGCATGCCCGCGGTCCACTTCGGCGCATCGACGAGCGGCTTACCTGATAAATCCAACACCTGGCCGTCGATCAACGCCGCGGGGTAATCCTCGTAGTTCGCCCGCAAGTAACCCAGCTGCGCACTCAGCTTGAACCGCTCCGTCACCGCCGCGTCCGCGCTCAACTCCGCGCCGTAGCTTCTCGCCTTCGCCGCGTTCGCAATGCCGCTCACCGCGCGGATGGCGCCGTTGTCGAGGTATTGGAAGCGGATGACCTGTTGCACGTCCTTCCAATCCATATAGAACAAGGTGCCATCCAGTCGCAGCCGGCGATCCAGCAGGTCGAGCTTCAGGCCGGCCTCGTAGTTCCACAGGATTTCCGGTTTGAACTCATTGCTCAGATTGATGTTGTTACTGCTCTGAGTGCCACCCGACTTGAACCCTCGCGACGCCGTTGCGTACACCAGCACGTTCGCCGCCGGCTCCCAGCCGACCGTGAACCTCGGCGAGAAGTCGTCGAAGTCGACGGTGCGATCGTTGATGCCCGTGACCACCAGGTTGGAGCGTGTCACCGCATACGTATCGATTTCCTCATACGAGTAGCGGCCGCCCAGCACCATGTGCCAATGATCCGCGAACCGCCACGTCGCCTGACCGAACACCGCCCAGTACTTCGACGACGCGACCGAGTCATCGCCGGTCGTTTCGGTCCCTTCCGGCATGCGCTGCGGGCTCTCGCGACCGTGATACGTGGATTGATCCATCGTGCCCTCGTCCTTGCCGATCGACGCGCCGATGCTCCACTCCAGCGTCTTCGTTCCCAGCGACTGCAGTCGCAGCTCGCCGCTGGTCGACTCGCGATTCAACAGCAGATCTTCGTAATAGAAGTCGTGACTGCCGCCGTCCACGTCGCCGTAGTTGAATAGATCCGATTCGATCCTGCCCGCCACCGCCGTGAGCGCCATGGTGTCGAACTCGTACACGGCTCGCGTGCTGTAGTACTTGTATTCGCTACCCACGCTCTGCGGGCGATTGAAATTCACGCGGTCATCGTTCTCCGGATAGAAGCCGACACCATCCGGGTCGGTGATGTTGCCCGGTTGATTTCCGTAGTACACGGCTCGCCACGTCGCCGTGATGAAGCCAGTCGGCACGCCCACTCGCATGCCGGTTTCTTCATCGCTGTAGCTATACGAGAAGTCCCAGGTCAGACGATCGTTGGGCGTCAGGCGCGCCTGCACGCGGCCGGTTTTATAGTCGTAGTCGTTGCCGCCGCCGACCGGATTGATGTTCTCGATCCAACCGTCCGATTCCTCGATCTGTCCTGAGGCGCGAATGGCAAAAACGCCGTCGACAACCGGAATGTTGACGACGCCGTGGCCGCTGCGAGTGTCGTAACTGCTGTAGTCCAGGCCGATCTCGCCATACCATTCGTTGTCGGGCTTCTTGGTGATGACGTTGATCGCACCGCCCACGGCGTTACGGCCGAAATACGTGCCCTGCGGGCCGCGCAATACCTCGATTCGTTCCAGATCGACGATCTGCGGATTGCTGGTGCCGGCGACGACATTGAATTCATCGATGTAGAACGCATAGGTCGCCGGCCGCACGTTCGCGTAAGGATTGAGCTGGTTGCTGATGCCTCGCATGCTCAAGTCCTTGCGATCGCGGGAGCCGTTGCTGCGGAAGCTCACGTTCGGCGTCAGCGCGAAGTAATCCTCGATGCCATTGACGTTCTGATCGCGCAACGTTTGCTCACCCACGGCGGTGATGGCGATCGGCACATCCTGAATGGACTCGGAGCGGCGCTGCGCCGTCACCACCACTTCATCGATGGTCGGCTCCTGGGGATCGGTGGCAGCGTCCGCCTGCACGCCGGCGAGCAAACAAAGCGCCGGTGTGAGACGTCGTAGCGACGGCCGGAACCGAAGTGGCAGTTGCATGATGTACCCCATACATTCTTGTGGTGAGCTCAGCAGCGTTGCCTTGACCATAGAATGCTCTTCGCACATGCGGGTACAAGCACATGCGCGCGCGATGTTTGTTGCGCCCGACGCAACGTCCGGGCGCGATAGGAGCCGGTGGGAAGGAATGGCGCGACAGCGCCATTCCGGTGCGATCAAACTCGCAGACGCCCTAGTTCGGCGAGCACGCCGGGCGCAGCCGGACCGATGAGGATGTGAATACTGTTAGCCATCGGGCGTGCAATACCTCGCACGCCTGCGAGCTTGGCAACATCAGCTGAAACGGCCGCATCATCGCGAACCGTGAAGCAAATGCGGCTGGCAGCCGCTCGCATGTCGCGAATGTTCTCGATACCGCCGAGCGATTGCAGCAATTGCTTGGCGGAGAGGCTGCTCGTTGCAATCGGCGCAGCGACATGGGATGCGGGCGGTGTGTCCGCAACGCTTGCAGGCAGCCTGAGTCCAGCACGAATCGACGAAGCCAGCTGATCCGCGATGGGACCCACCACGACTTGTAATGTTTGCTGTGACGGCCGCACGAAACCTCGGGCGCCGAGCGCTTTGAGCGCCGCTTCATTCACCGCCTTTTGATCGGCGATCGACAATCGCAGTCGGGTCGTGCACGCATCGACAGCAACCAGATTGCTTGCGCCGCCGAGCCCGCGAATCCAACCCTGAACGGCGTCGTCCTGCGTGCCGGCGTCGCTGCTCGCGCTCGCCGTGTCTTCGACCTCACGCCCCGGTGTCGCGAGATTGAAACGAGCGATGAAGAATCGGAACAGGCCGTAGTACAACGCGAAGTACACCAGACCGATCGGCAGCAGCCATAGCGGCTGCGTGGCCTTGCTGTAGTTCAACACGTAGTCGAACAAGCCGGCCGAGAAGCCAAAGCCCAGCCGCACGTTCAACAGATCCATGACGACCATCGCGACGCCGGTCAACACGGCGTGAATGCCGTACAACACCGGCGCCAGGAACATGAAGGAAAACTCGATCGGCTCGGTCACGCCCGTGAGAAACGACGTCAGGGCCATCGAGAAGAACATGCCGCCCACGGCGGCGCGACGCTGCGGAAGCGCCGCTCGATACATGGCCAGGCACGCTGCCGGCAAACCAAACATCATCACGGGGAAGTGGCCCGACATGAAGGCGCCCGCGGTCGGATCGCCGGCGAAGAAACGTTTCAGGTCGCCGGTCACGCCCTGGTAGTCGCCGAGCAGGAACCAGGCAACGTTGTTCAGAATGTGATGCAGCCCGGTGACGATGAGCACGCGGTTCAACACACCGTAGGCGAACACTCCGATGGAATCGGACGCCAGGATCGCTTCGCTCGTCGCATCCATGCCGCGCTCGAGGATGGGCCAGCCGAAACCGAACGCCAACGCGAGGACGATGCCGGCGGTGCCGCTTGCAATCGGCACGAAGCGCCGGCCGCCGAAGAACGCCAGATAGGCCGGCAGACGAATGTCGCTGTAACGGTTGTACAGGTAGCCTGCGACCAGACCGTTGATCAAGCCGGCGGGCACACTGAGCTTGGCAAGCTCACGTTCGCGAAACGCCGCGATTGCGAAGTCGCGCGCTTGACCGGCCAACTGCGCCGTTACTTCCGGCGGCACGGAAATCAGCACTTCAGCGCCCTTCGTTGTCACCAAATAGCCGACCACGCTCGCCAGGCCCGCCGCGCCGTGATTCTCGCGCGCAAGACCGACTGCCACGCCCATCGCGAACAGCAGGCCGAGATTGGAAAAGATGGCGTCGCCGGCAGCAGCAATCGCGGGAATGTCGAGCAGATCCTGCTGCCCCAGGCGCAGCAGCAGCGCCGCCACCGGCAGCACGGCGATCGGCAGCATCAGCGCGCGGCCGATGGACTGCAAGCCGGTAATTATGTTTTTCATCACCTCACCCCCTGCGGAAGCTCTGCTATTCCGCCGCCAGCAAGCCTCGCGCAGGCGTCATTGCTTCATTGGCCAATGCTCGCACTGCTTCTGCCGTATCCATCGCCAGCGCGCGCTCGGCCAGCGAGCGACAGGCGTCGACGGTCACAGTGCGAATCAGACTTTTCAATTGCGGCACCAGTGTGGGCACGACCGAGAGCTCACGCACACCGAGGCCGATGAGGATCGGCACGGCCGCCGGTTCGGACGCCAGGCCGCCACACACCGCGACCAGCTTGTCGTGTTCGTTGGCCGCGTCGACGGTCATCGCGATCAGGTTCAAGACCGCCGGATGCAAGCCGTCGATGCGATGTGCCAGCTCGGCGTGGCCTCGATCCATCGCAAGCGTGTACTGCGTGAGATCGTTCGTGCCGATGCTCAGGAAATCCACTTCACGCGCGATCCGGTCGGCGATCACAGCGGATGCGGGCGTCTCGATCATTGCGCCTACTTCCACCGGCGAGCCGATGCCCAACTCACGGCGCACTTCATCGAGCATCCGACGGACCGCGCGAATCTCGGCCGGATCCGTGATCATCGGCAAAAGCACACGACACTGCTCGACGGGCTGCACCCTGAGGATGGCTCGCAGCTGGACTCTCAGCAGATCCGGACGCCACAAACTCGTACGCACGCCGCGGAGGCCGAGTGCCGGATTCTCTTCGGCGGGCAATGGCAAGTACGGAATGGGCTTGTCGCCACCGATGTCCAATGTGCGAATGACGAGTGGCCGGTTCTCGAGCGCGCGTGCGATGCCTTGGTACTGCTGGAGCTGTTCGTCTTCGCTCGGAGGCGCATCGCGCTCGAGGAAGAGGAACTCGGTGCGGAGCAAACCGCAGCCTTCTGCGCCGTGCGCGACTGCCACTTGTGCCTCGGCGATGGAGCCGAGATTCGCGAACACTTCGATGCGCTCACCGTCGGCTGTGCGACACTCCACATGCGCTGCCGCCCGCTCGCTTTGCTGACGCTGCTTTCGCTGCGTCAATGTTTGTTCGGCGGCGGCGAGTGCGACTTGATCCGGAGAAATCGTTAGCGCGCCCTGCTCGGCGTCGAGTACGAGCCAGGCGCCGTCTTCAATACTTAGCACGGACTGGCCGAGCGCGACGAGCGCGGGCACGCCCATCGCAGCTGCGAGGATCGCAACGTGCGAGGTTGGGCCGCCTGCCGCAAGACAGATGCCGGCGAGTCTGGTGGCGTCGAGCGAAACGAGTTGCGATGGTTTGAGATCGTCGGCGACGAGGATGGCGCGGTCGGGGAGTTGAGGAATCGCGGCCGGCGCTTCGCCGCTGAGGGCGAGCAGGACTTGAGATTCCAGATCGATCAGGTCGTCGACTCGTTCGGACATGCGCGGGTCGCCGAGTGCACGCAGTGTGTCTGCGCTGTCTCGTACAGCGCGACGCCATGCGAAGGCGGCGCTCTTGCCACGAGAGATCGCGCGCCGAGCCGAGGCGACGAGCTCCCAGTCGTCGATGAATTCGAGATGGGCAGTGATGACTTCCTTCGCCGCGCCCTGCGAGTGCTGAGCGAGTTGGTTGAGCCTGGTCCGTACTTCCTCGCGCGCGCGCTCGAACTCGGCGCTTTCGTGAGCGATGCCCCGGCCGGCTTCGACGACGGCGATCTCGGCGGCCTTGAGAGTGACCGCACGACCGACCGCGAGACCGCGACTGGCGATCACACCGCGCAGCCGGTTGGAGCTGGCAGGCGGCGACGCTGCGACTGAGACAGCGTTCTGCGCCAAAGCCTTCGCCTCTCCGACATGCGGCGCTTCCTTGATGTTAAGGACCAGCTGCTTGAGCTGCTCGAGCACAGTGGCCGCGCCAGCGCCGCGAGCGATCAGCGTCATCTCATCGCCGTGCTTCACGCCCAGCGCCATCAACGACACCGCGCTTCTCGCATTAGCGCTGCGACCATGCGCTGAAACTGTAATCTCACCCGCCTGGGTCTTCGCGAAGTTCGCAATCAACGCCGCCGGCCGCGCATGAATCCCGTGCTCTAACGGCACGACGAAGCTCAACGCCTGCTCCTGCTCCGCGCCGCTCGAAGCCGCCGCAGCGTTTGTTCCCGTCGCGACCACATCGAACAGCGCATCGCCAACCTCAACCGCCACCCCGACGCACGCGTTGGCCATCGCGAACCGATCGCCATTAGTAATCAGCATCGGCGTAATCAAGCTCTTCGCGCCGCGAGCGAGCACATCGAGGTCTAACTTCAATAGCGGCTGGCCGCGACTGACTCGCGCACCCGGTTGAACCAAAGTCTCGAATCCGTTGCCGCCGAGCGCAACGGTATCGATGCCAACGTGCAGCAGAATCTCCGCGCCGTTCTCCGCTCTCAACGCAACCGCATGCTTGGACGCAGCCACAGACACAATCTCCCCGTCACAAGGCGCGTGCAGCGTATCGCCCGTGGGATCGATAGCCACGCCGTCACCGAGGAAACGTTGCGCGAACACCTCATCGGGCGTTTCATCCAGCGACGCGCACCAGCCGCGCAGCGGCGAGTGGAGCTTCAGCAGATTTGCAGAACTGCTCATTCCGTCCCCGCCACCGAAGTGGTTTTCAATTCGATGGAATCGATGACCCAGATCGGGTCGATGCTCTTCCGGGTGAACGTGAGACACAGATCGTGCCTGCCCTCACGCGGCGTGATGTTCGCCGCCGGCAAAGTCGTCACGGCGAAATTCCCGACCGCGGGCGCCAGCGGCAGCACCGCAATGCGCTCGCCGTTGCAATCGTCGAGACGCACTTCCAGCTCGCCGGCGGGCGTCGCCGGTTTGTGCAAAGGAATCTCCTTTACCGCAGCGCCGATCTGGAAATTGAAGGGCACCTGGCCCACAGAGGCCACCAACGCGTTGACCTTGGAAAGGTCCGCGCCTTTGAACAGCCAGCAAGGATTCATGATGTCGACTTTGAAGACGGCGCGAGTGCCCGTGATCGGCGCATCGTCTTCCAACGACAGCGCAATCTTGTCCGTGCACAGCGCCATCTCGTGACTGATGCGCCGGAGCGGGTCCACAGGCCTCGGCAGGGGCGCTTCGGCAAAACGGACATCGAGCAATTTGTAACGCTCCAGCTGCGCCGGCATCCGTTCGGAGAACCCGACCCAATCCTTGGCCGGCGACCAACCGACCTCGGCGAGCGCGGCCGCACGCGGGAAGGCCATGAACTCGACTCGATCCGGTGTACGGATATGTTCCACCCAGATGTTCGCCTGCACGCCGAGGATATGCTTGCGCTGCTCTTCGCTGATCGCCGCCGGCGCGGGATCGAACGCATACACGTTCTCCAGCGTCGAGATCTCGACACGCCCCGGCGAGCTCGGCGTCTCGAAAGGCCGTCGATCGAAGTAAAGCGTCGGCTGCGGCGACAACACCGTGTCGTGCCCGGCCGCTGCAGCCGCAACAGCTCCATCGATGCCACGCCATGACATCACCGTGGCATTCGGCGCCAGACCGCCTTCGAGAATTTCATCCCAGCCGATCATGCGCCGGCCTTGGCCAGTCAGGAACTTTTCCATGCGCCGGATGAAAAGACTCTGCATCTCATGCTCATCCTTCGCACCCAACTCACGCATGCGAGCCTGCACACGACGCGAAGCCTGCCACTGATCCTTGACCGCCTCGTCGCCGCCGACGTGGATGTATTGTCCCGGGAATAGCGTGACGACTTCTGCCAGCACGTCTTCGAGGAACTGGAAAGTCGACTCCTCGACATTGAACAGATTGGGATACACGCCCCAATCGGCCGGCACATCGGCGGAGGGCCGGTCGATCACCGCCAGCTTTGGATAAGCAGCGATGGCGGCGCTGGCGTGACCGGGCATGTCGATCTCGGGAACGATGGTGATGTTGCGAGACTTCGCGTAAGCGACGAGCTCTCTCACCTCCTCCTGCGAATAGAAACCGCCGTACAGGCGCGGCTTGCCGGTGGCCGGATCGATATCGGCAGCAGCCGCGGGACCCGCTGGCACGCGCCACGCACCCACCTCCGTGAGGCGCGGATATTTCTTGATCTCCAGACGCCACGCCTGGTCGTCGGTGAGATGCCAATGCAGCACATTCAATTTATGCAGCGCCATCACATCGATGAACTTGCGGATGAACTCGGGCGGTTGATAGTGACGCGCCGAGTCCAGCATCAATCCACGCCAGCCGAAACGCGGCGAGTCTTCGATGGTGACGGCAGGAACGATGAACCCGTCCTTCTGCTTCGACAGCAACTGCCAGAGGGTCACTGCACCGTAGAAAAGGCCGCGAGAGTCGCCGGCGGAGATGACGATTCGTGAGGGGGAAGACAACAGCGAATAGCCTTCAGGGCCGGCCGCGCTCTCGCTGGCCGTGAGCTCGAAACGAATCACATTGGAATTGGGAGCATTGCCGTTGGCGCCCAGGCCAATGCCGTAAGTCTTTTGTAACAAGTCGGTGAGATAACCGCCGAGGCGCGCGCCGTCGACGCCGTCGCCGAACTCGAGCCGTGTGTCGCCACCGAGCACGAACACACCGGCCCCGGCTTCGACCTTGCGAGGCGCGGGAACGATGGAAATCTTCTCTGCTACCGCCGGGCTCGAAGGCTGCGGCGCTTTGTCGCCACAGGCCGCCAGCACGAGAGCGGCCAACACCCCCATGACAGTGGGGTTCGCAACGGTCATCCGTCTTTGCTTCATGCGTGAGTACTCGCCGGCTTCAGACGAGGCGTCTGCCGTGGATACGAGCTTGGATCAGGGCCGCGGATGTTTCAATCCGCGGCCCATGATCGGTGGGTTACAGGGAGAAGCGCACTCCGGCGAAGTACCGGCGGCCGTTCTTGTACAGATTCAGCAACCGGCTCTCCTCGCCCGCGTACTCGTAGTGCGTCTCGTCCAGCATGTTGAGTATCTGAGCCGTCAGCTCGATATTCTCGGTCAGGCGCCAGCCGAACGCAGCGTCCAGCTGCGCATACTCGTCGGTGGTCACCGCCACACCATTGCGGCCGATCTCACGGAAGTACTTCGAACGCCAGCCGTAGGTCAGGCGGGCGTTGATGGTGCCGTTGTCGTAGTACGGCGTGAGATTGATGGTGTGTTTCGAGCTGAACGGAATCTGCAAGCCTTCATCCGTGCTGCCATCGGCGTAGGTGTAGTTGGCCTGCAGACCGAAGTCGCCCCACAGGCTGGTCTGGAAGGTCAGCTCCGACCCCTGGATTTCGCCGCCCGCGCCGTTGCGCGGACGAGTGACATCGAAGGTCTCGGTCAGGCCGGAGTTGGTGTCGAACTGCTGCTCGGGCGAGGACTGGCCGACGATGAAGGAACGCACGTCCTTATAGAACAGCGTCACCGCCAGCAGGCCCTCATTGCCCAGATACCACTCGGCCGACAAGTCGAAGTTGCTGGCGCGGTAGGGATCGAGATTGGGATTGCCGCCGCGGCCGGAATTGGTGGTGTTGTCCAATTCCAGGAACGAAGCCAGATCGGCGAAGTTGGCGCGAGCCATGGTGCGTGACGCCGACAAGCGCACCACCACGTCATCCGCTACGTCCATCGCGAAGTTGAAGCTCGGCAGCCAGTCGTTGTAATCCCTCGAGAAAGAATTGGGCACGAACACGCCGCCCCCGACTCCCGTGAAACCCGAGCTGGACTGGTCGGTCATCACGTAGCGCAAACCGAGATTGCCGCGGAAGCCCGCGCCGGTGAAGTTGAATTGCGTGTAGGCGCTGGTGATCTCTTCTTCCACGTTGAACATGGCATTGGGGAACGGCGTGAATACGCCGACGCCCAGCGGCGTGACGGGGGTCGTGAACGGATTCACCAGAGGCGCGCCCGCTACGAAATTCTCCAAGGCGCCGCGGTCCACGGTCATCCAGCGCTCCAGGCCGGAGTTCGCGTCGGCGCCGTCCAGCATGTTTCCGGGCGTCAGGCCGCCCGCAAAGTCATCCAGCCCCTGTCCGGCAAGCGCGCTGCCGGCGATGTTTCCAAGGCGCGAGTCCTGATCCGTCTTGTGCTCGCGATATTTCACGCCCACCAGCAACTGATTGATCGGGCCCCAGCCCAGGTCGCGCGTGAAATCGGCCTGCACATACTGCTCTTCGTCATGCGTCGGCTGCTGACGCGACTGGCCGAAGCCGATGCCGGGCATGGAAGCGGGGTTGGCGGGGTCGTTGGCGAAAGTGACCGACGCGCGCTCCTTGCCAATGTCGTAGGAGAAGCCGCCCAAGCCTTCGTACTCGAGGAAGTATTGCTGCTGAGTGCCGCCGTCGGCTTCGGTCGTGCCGATGGTGCCGCTCGCGCTCCAGCCATCGCCGCGCCAGTCAGCCTTCAGATCGACTGCATACGTTTCCACTTCCGAGCGCCGGGAGATCGCGTCGAGCAGCGTCAGGCCGTTGGAGAAATCGGCGCTGGTGATCAAGCCGTCGCGGACGGTGGCGCGGGTGACGTTCGGCGCCGACAGGTTATGGCCGAAGAAGGCATAGCGGCTCTGGTTGTAGTTGTCGTATTCCGCCTTGACGTACAGGCCGTTGAGATTCAGCTCGAAGCTGTCGCTCGGCTTCAATTGCAGGCCGATCGTGCCGCTGGTGCGCGTGCGATCCTGCTTGAACAGCGCCGAGTTGATCGCGTTCGGGAACACGGCCGAGCCATCCGGCACGACGCTGGTCGGCATCTTGGCGCCGCTCGCCGTCGGATAGCTGAAAGTCTCGATGCCGTGACGCTCCAGTTCCTCTTCGGACCGCAGCGCCGTGACGATCACGCCGAAGGTATCGGCATCGTTCTTCCAGCTGTAGAGCGCGGAGTAGTTCGGCTTGCCCTCTTTGGCGCGGTCGTTGTACGCATAGTCGAGCGAGGTGCGCAGCGTGCTCTCCGGCAGATCGAGCGGCCGATGCGTGTTGAGAATCACGGTGCCGCCGATGCTGCCTTCGTCGATGCGCGCTTCCGGGCTCTTGTAAACTTCGAGGCTGGAAACGATCTCGGGCGCGAGCAGCGTGTAGTTGAACGTGCGGCCCGGCGAATCGAGAATGAACCAGTCGGCGGAAGCCACCGTCTGCCCGTTGAGCAGGGTGCGGTTCAATGCCGGATCCGTGCCGCGGATGCTGACGCGTTCGCCCTGACCGAACTGGCGATCGATGTTGACGCCAGGCACGTGCGACAACGATTCGGCCGCGTTCTTGTCGGGGAACTTGCCCATGTCTTCGGAGGAGATCACGTCGACGATGGCGCTCGCCTCGCGCTTGGTCTCCACCGATTCGCGCAAGCTGCCGCGAATACCGGTAACAACAACCTCCTCGACCTCGTTGCGATCGGTCGTCTGCGTCTGCGCGACCGCGGCCTGCTGGAACAACGCCAGCGTGACGGCGGCACCGATCAGAGATGTGCTTCTCTTGCTCATCGCTCCCTACCCCTTGGTTGTGTTTTGAATCGGACCAATATGGGTCCAATATAGTACCAGTCTGAGCAAAAAGCCAAGCCTAGTTAGTACCATTAGTTTTTAATAGAGTTTTTCAATGAAAATACAGCGGTTTAGAGGTTCACACAGGCATAACCACTCGGCTATTGGTATTGCATTGGTAATATTCCGATGGCATCTTGCTACCCTAGAAGTGCACCACAACAGCCCGATCCAGCCGCGAGGACCTTCGGTTTGACGCCACTCTCCGAGCATCTGCAGCCACTCGATGAAGCGAGCACCCTGCC
This sequence comes from Steroidobacter agaridevorans, assembly GCF_009932555.1. Lineage (GTDB taxonomy): Bacteria > Pseudomonadota > Gammaproteobacteria > Steroidobacterales > Steroidobacteraceae > Steroidobacter > Steroidobacter agaridevorans. The sequence continues at coordinate 206,048 of NZ_BLJO01000008.1, read as the reverse complement.
GCTGTATCAGCAGCTGCAACGCAAGTTGCGACTCGCGCTCGAAAACCGCGTTCTCGGCGCCGACGACGCGTTGCCGCCCGAGCGCGATCTCGCCGAAGAGCTGAACGTTTCGCGCATCACCGTGCGCAAAGCCATCGACGGACTGGTCGACGAAGGCCTGCTGATTCGCAAGCAAGGCTCCGGCACGTTCGTTACCAATCGAGTCGAAAAGAATTTCGCCAAGTTGACCTCGTTCTCCGAAGACATGCGCGCCCGCGGACGCAAGCCCCGTAGTGTCTGGCTCGATCGCGCGGCCGGCACGGTGACTCCAGGCGAATCGCTCACGCTGCGCTCCAGCCCGGGCACGCCCGTGTATCGATTCAGTCGAATTCGTTATGCCGACGACGCACCGATGGCGATCGAGTATGCGACGGTGCTGGCCGACTGCCTGGCGTCGGTCGAAGCGGTGGAGACATCCTTGTATGAAGCCCTGGAACGCACCGGCAACCGCCCCGTGCGCGCCTTGCAGCGATTGCGTGCTGTTCTGCTCACGGCCGAGCAGGCGCAGTTGTTGAAAGCGCAAGAGAAGGACGCAGGCTTGCTGGTCGAGCGCGTCGGCTTTCTCAAGGACGGCCGCGCCGTCGAATTCTCACAATCGTTCTATCGCGGCGACATCTATGATTTCGTCGCCGAGCTCAGCGCCTCCTCATGACCATGGGAACGGACAGCCGCATGTTCAGCGAAGCCGCGCAGGCACCGAACGTGGTGCGCGGACAGCTGGAAAACAATGCGGTCAACGTGCGCCGCATCGGCGCCCTGTTGAGAGAAATCAGTCCGCGCGCAGTCGTTACTTGCGCACGCGGCAGCTCGGATCATGCAGCGACATTTGCGAAGTATTTGATCGAGTCGCACACCAAACTGCTAACCACGTCGGCGGCGCCTTCGATGAGCTCGTTATACGACGCGCAGCCGGATCTGCGCGGCGTGGTGTTTCTCGTGATCTCACAATCGGGCAAGAGTCCCGACCTGCTCGCCTCCGCGGAGAACGCCAAGCGTAACGGCGCCTGCGTGATCGCCTTGTGCAACTCGCCGGCTTCGCCGCTCGCGCAGCTGGCGCATCACACGATTCCGTTGAGCGCCGGGCCGGAAACGAGCGTCGCGGCAACGAAGTCTTATATCGCGTCGCTCAGCGCCATCGTGCATCTGGTGGCGTGCTGGACGTCGGATCAATCGTTGATCAACTCGCTCATGCACGCGCCGGAGCAACTCGAGCAGGCCTGGCAGCTCGACTGGAGCGCGGCGGTGCCGATATTGCAGCGGGCGAACAATCTCTTCGTGGTCGGCCGTGGTTACGGGCTTGGCGTCGCGCAGGAAGCGGCGTTGAAGTTCAAGGAGACTTGCGGCCTGCATGCCGAAGCGTTCAGCGCGGCCGAAGTGAAACATGGACCGATGGCCCTGGTCGGACGTGGCTTCCCGGTATTGATGCTGTCGCAGGACGACGAGAGCCGTAGCGGCGTCGAAAAGCTCGCTGCCGATTTCGTCGCACGCGGCGCGGACGTACTGATTGCCGGTCCGCGAGTGACAGGTTCGATCCCCCTGCCGACCGTCGCTGCGCATGCGGTGATCGAGCCGCTGCTCATGGTCCAGAGTTTCTATCGGATGATCGCATCGCTCGCGCCGGCGCGCGGCTTCGATCCCGATCGTCCGCCGCATCTGAACAAAGTGACCGAGACGCTGTGATGACGCTCGCGCTGGTCAATGGCCGCCTGCTGCGCGACTCGGGATGGGTCGAGGATCAAGTCGTGCTCATCGAGGGCGCGCGCATCGAGCAGATCGTGTCGAGCGATTCCCAGTGGCGCGCCGATGCCACTTACGATCTGCGTGGTCAGACACTCCTGCCCGGCTTCATCGACGTGCAAGTCAACGGTGGCGGCGGCGTGCTGTTCAACGACGATCCAAGCGTCGCATCGATTCGAGAGATCGGTCGTGCGCATCGACGTTTCGGCACGACCGGGTTTCTACCCACGCTGATCAGCGACGATCTCGATGTGGTCTCGCGTGCAGTGAAAGCGGCACAAGATGCGATCGAGGCTGGTGTGCCGGGCGTGCTGGGCATCCACATCGAAGGCCCGTTCTTGAATGAAGCACGCAAGGGCGTGCATGACGAGACCAAGCTGCGTTGGCTCAACGAAGATGCGTTGGGACTGTTGACGTCACTCAAAGGCGGCAAGACGCTGGTGACGCTGGCGCCCGAGCGCACGACGCCGCAAATCATTCGCAAGCTCGCCGATGCGGGCGTGATCGTCTCGGCCGGCCACACGAACGGCACCTACGACGAAATCCGTACCGCGCTCGACCATGGCTTGACCGGCTTCACTCACCTGTTCAACGCGATGTCACAACTCTCCGGCCGCGAGCCGGGTGCGGTGGGCGCGGCGCTGGACGATGAGAACAGCTGGTGTGGAATCATCGTCGACGGCCATCACGTCGATCCCGTCGTGTTGAAGATCGCCATGCGCAGCAAGCGCCGGGATCGTTTCATGCTGGTGACCGACGCCATGCCGACCGTCGGCGCGCCCAACAAGACGTTCAGTCTGCAGGGCCGGCCGATCTCGGTGGCTTATGACAACATGCTGGTGGACGAAAACGGCCGCCTCGCCGGCTCCGACATCGACATGGCGACCGCGGTCCGCAACTCCCTGGAAATGCTCGACCTGGATTTGCCGCACGCCGCCCGCATGGCCAGCCTGTATCCCGCCACGTTCCTCGGCCTGGATCGCGAATTGGGCCGTATCGAGCCCGGTTATCGCGCCGATCTGGTGCTGGTGGACGCGGGCCTCAACGTGCTCGAGAGCTGGATCGCGGGCCAAGCCGCGCACTGAGCCACTATCTGCAGGACCGCGGCTGAAGCGGTACGATGCTGCCCCTGACCTAGGGGGCCTGATGCGCGGTAAGGGTAAAGCCACGTCGTTCGACATTGCCTATCGGGCCGGTGTGTCGCAGCCCACCGTGTCGCGCGCCCTGCGCGGCAGCCCGACGGTCAATGAGCAGACGCGCCAGCGCATCCTGCAAATCGCTCACGAGCTCAACTACAAGGTCGACAAGAACGCCTCCAACCTGCGCAATCAGCAGTCCGGCACGCTGGCGCTGCTGTTCTTCGAAGACCCGACGCAGGACGACTCGCTGATCAATCCGTTCTTCCTGTCCATGCTCGGCTCGTTGACCCGCGCCTGCGCCGTGCAGGGCTACGACCTGCTGATCTCGTTCCAGCAGCTGTCCAGCAACTGGCACGTCGAATATGAGGACAGCAAGAAAGCCGACGGCCTGATCCTGCTGGGCTACGGCGACTATCTGGAGTACGTGTCGCGTCTGGAGCTGCTCGTCGAGCAAGGCACGCACTTCGTGCGCTGGGGCGTGGTGCTGCCGGGGCAGCCCGGCGTGACGATCGGCTGCGACAACTTCCAGGGCGGCCGCGACATGACCCGGCATCTGCTCGAACAAGGCCGACGCAACATCGCGTTCATCGGGCATGCGTCGGAACACTATCCGGAGTTCCTGGAAAGATACAAAGGCTATTCGGACTCGCTGCGCGACGCTGGCGCGCCGGTGCAACCCGGGCTGCAGATCGACGCGTTCACGACCGAGCGCTCCGGCTACGACGCGGTGAATGCGCTCATCGAGCGCGGTGTTTCATTCGATGCGTTGTTCTGCGCGAGCGACTTGATTGCAATCGGCGCGATGCGCGCACTGGTGGATCGCGGAGTGCGTGTGCCGCAGGACGTGGCGGTAGCAGGCTTCGATGACATTCCCATCGCGAGCTTCACCAATCCCAGCCTCACGACCGTGCAACAGGATACGAAGGCCGCTGCGACGCTGCTGGTGGAAAGTTTGCTCGCGTTGATTCAGGACGAGCCGGTGCAGAGTTACACGATTCCGGCGAAGCTCATGATTCGCCAATCGACAAGATAAACGAGGGATCGGGCATCCTGCCACGACCCTCGTGCGAGTCGGCAAAAGGCGCGACTTTTGCCGATCGCCGCCGCCGCTGGCGGCGGGGTACATCCATGTACCCGGGGCGGTCCTAGCTCGCGCCGATCAGCCTTATGCGCGTAATCTCCGACGGCGCGCCGAAACGTTTCGGCGGCCCCCAGTAGCCTGTGCCTCGGCTCGTGTAGACCCACAGCGAGTCGAGCCGATCCAATCCCGCGGTGAACGGCTGCTGGAAGCGAACGAAGAAGTTCCAGGGCCAGAACTGCCCGCCGTGCGTGTGCCCGGAAAGCTGCAAATCGAAGCCGGCCGCCGCGGCTTGCGGCGCCGAACGTGGCTGATGCGCAAGCAATATCTTTGCTCCAACATCCGCTGGCGCATCGGCGAGCGCCGCCGCTGGATCGCTACGATTCACGGGATCGAAGTGATGCGCACTGAAATCCGTCACGCCCGCGATCACCAGCCTCGCGTCGTTGTGATCGACGACCACATGTTCGTTCATGAGCACCCGCATTCCCAGGCGACTCAGCTCCCTCGTCCACGCGCGCTCACCGGAGTAGTACTCGTGATTGCCAGTGACAAAGAATGTTCCGTATCTGGCGCGCAGTTGCGCCAACGGTTCTACATGCGAGGCCAGCTCCCGCACGCTGCCATCGACCAGATCGCCGGTGGTGGCGATCGCATCGGCGTCGAGTCGATTCACGGCCGCGACGATACCCTCGACGTAGTTGCGACGGATCGTCGGCCCAACGTGAATGTCACTGATCTGCGCAATCGAGAACCCACGCAATGCCGGCGGCAGATTGGCGATGGGCACATCGACGTGAACGACACGCGCAACGCGGCGAGCGTTGATAAATCCAATCAGCGTGGCAAGCGCCGCGGCGCTAACGACAATCCATGCGGACGTGGTTTGCACTCGTGCGGTAGCCGCCGCTTGCGTGAACAACACCGCGACCAGCAAAGCTAAATCCCGCAACAGGGTGAACACGAACAACGACGAGAACAGCCCCATCGCGATGAGCGCGGTCCATACCAGGCCATCCGCGCCATCGCTATTCGTCTGCCTCGAGCGCGCCGTCAGGCCCATCGGAATCAGGATCCAGGAGGCCACCAGCAGCAGCCCACCGATGACCTGGCCCAGCACACCGAGAGACAGCGCCGGCAATAGCCGCACGCCAATGTAGACATGCAACAGGCCGAGCAGGCCCAGCATCATCGAGAAACCGCGTCGCAAGGAATCCGCTCCAGCCGCATGCACCCGGGAATGCAGCGGTCACGATATAGAGCCGGATTAGATGGCCCTGGGCGGAAGGATTACAAGACCGGTCGTTACGATCAGGAGACCTTGATGTTCAGCCACGCCCGGGCAAAGCGCAGCTCGCGCACCACCGCGTCGGGGCGCAGATCCAGCAAGCGGGCCGTTTCCTTGATGCTGACGCCGGCGAAGTAGCGCAGATCGATCATCCGGGCACAGAGCGGATCCATGGCGTCCAGCCAGGCGAGCCACGCTTTCACGTCCGCGAAGGTCACGTCGGTGCCGCGCACCCGATGGTTCAGATTGGCCGAGCCGATCACCAGCCGGCGCACCAGCGGCGCCACGAAGAACAGAAACCGCAGCCGCTCGAACCCCTCGTGGTGACCGCCAAAGCGGTTCACGAACAGGGTTTCCAACGTAGCGCGCAGCCGGGACGAGCAGTCCGCGGCGTGCTCGCAAAGCTCCTCCCGAGTGGACGAGGACAGGCTTGCCAAGACTCGGGCGGCCAGGCCGGGCATGGAAACAGGCGTGGGATGAATGGCGTCTGCCGTGCTCATTGGCCGGACCTTGCTACTTACCACTATATGGGCTGAATCGAGACTCCGAGTCGTGCGCGCGCTCCGGGCTCGCGCCGGGCAATCTCTTATTCAGACGTGGCAGCTCAGCAAAAACCTCAAGCAAACGTCACATCTTTCGTGCTAGCACAGCAGCCGTTATTTCATGCCGAGCAATTCTTTCCGCACATCCAGCAGCAGCATCAAGAATCGGTTGAGGTGTCGATAAACGTTGTATTCCGTTTTTACTCGAATGCCGAACATCTCCTCCAGCGCCTCGAACAGGTGACGGGAGAAGATCAGGGTCACCTCGTCCGGCTCACACTGCCAGTCGTCGATCAGCCCGCGTTCGCGCCACTCGCGCAGTGACGTCTCTACGTCGGCGAGGATGAAATAGAGATAGTTGAACAGGCTGATCCGCCACTTGTACCAGACGAATTCGCTGAAAGGATAACCCCAGGTGTTGTAGGTCTCGCGCCAGGACCAGGCGTGCGGCATGTCAGCCGGCGACCGCAGTCCACGCCGCCGCCGCAACTCCCAATCCACCTGCAGCCCCTCGAAATCTCTATAAAGAAAGCGGCCCAGCGGAGTCAGGTCCGGGGCCAGCATCAGCATGAGATCCTGAGCATGAGCCTCCAGCACCAAACCCAGACGCATGCTCATGTCCAACCACAACCGGGCGAATGGAGCGCAGAGCATCTCTTCCACCAGTTGCCGTGGCGGCATGCCGCTGCGTTCGAGCAGAGTCAGCAAGAGTGGCACGTGACCGCCATCGCCCCCCAGCAATGAAAACAACGGTGCGACCAGGATCCGGCCCTGCTTGATCTCTTCGGGTATCGAGCGAACGATGGCTCCGCTGTCCGGCAGCGAGCGCGGCACAAAACCCACCGACTCCGACAGATAGTCCAACGTGGCCGGAAGGTCCGCTCGTGCACTTTGCATGAGCCCGGAGAAGCCCACGCTGCGGCCGACTGTCCTCAGATACAAGCGTCGGTCCCCGAACATCGGGGACTGCAGCGAGGTCTTGACGAACAGCGCGGTGCCGGGCGCTCGATCCTGCCATGCCAACAGCGTTCTGGTGCTCGAAGTCGGCACGGCCCAGATGCACACGCCTTGCTTCGACGCCTCCACGGCATCCACGTCCGACAGGAACTTTCTGTAGTGATCCAATGACGAGGGATGAATTGGCAACAGCACGCGCTCGTCCAACCCATGGCCGGAGAACAGTTGCAATTCGCCGCCGTTCGCCGCCTGCCGGCCATAGATCTGCAAATACTTCCGACGGACCCAGAAGCAGGGCAACCTGAAAGCGCCGCAATTCTGGGGCAGGTAGCGCGGATCGAAGGCGGGATCGCGGGACCTGTTCTGGAACAGATCCACCTTGTGCAGATGAAAGCGTTCCAGCGCCAGCCATTGCTGCAAACCCGCCGGCAACTGACCGATGACGTCCTGATCGTCGATGGGCTGGGCTGACATCGATCGCTCCTTGTCGATGCATCAGAGCCAATCATTGGTAGCACAGACCGGGCCGGCGGTAAACGCGAGCGAGTGAATGCAAATAATCAAAGACTGTCACCCGCCGCAGTGGAGCGCGAAGCACCCCCGGTGCACGGAGCCAGTCCGGACGCGATAGGTCAACCCTCAAAGGCAACGTGAAATTTCGTCGCGGTGAACGTCGCAACCAGACGTGCTGTCAGACTTTTGACCTTGGCAGCGCACCGATGCACACGTGCATACATCCCGCTGCAATACGCTCCGACACTCGAACGCGATACGTGTCCAACGGTTCGTATATTCCGCCCGGACAACCTCACGAGCTGCGCCGGGGGGCTTGTAGCCGGATGACTTTTGCAAACATCCTCTGCGCGCCATCACATGACGGGTGGCGAGCAAGCAAAGGAGTAGCAACATGATCAAGCTGGGAAAAGTGTCTAAAGAAACCAAGGGCGTGAAGGTTGTCGTTGCCTCGGAATCGACCGGCATGCCTATCTATCCGGTGTAAACCTCAGTTGGCACTGCCAACAAAGAGGTGGGGCGCGCTGCTCGAGAGCAGCGCGCCTCTTGCTCAGAGGGTGGCATTCTCACGCAGGTTGATCATGGCCGAATACTTCCTTCCGCCGCACGTCCACTTTTGCAGCCGCGGCGATGACCTGGTGTTTCTGGACCTGAAGCAGGACGACTACATGCTCATCAACGGAGCGACCGCGGCGGCCCTCCGGGCGCTCGCTCCAAGCGGCCGACTGGACGAGTCGAGGCCGGAAGCCGCGGATGCCTTGCAGGAACTGCTGGCGGGTGGGCTGCTGGTCACCGATCCGAGACAGGGCAAGAGCATCCGCCCGACACAGGCGGAAGTAGCGATGGAACCCTTGATCGATCCCGAGTCCGTGCCACGAGTACGGCTGCGCGTCTCGCATTTCTATAAGTTCATCGCCGCGTGCACTACCGCGGCGGCACGACTTCGCTGGCAGCGGATCGAGCACACGGTCAAAGCCGTGGAGCTGCGCAAAGCCCGTTACAACTCGAACGGTACGTTCGACATCGACGCGGCGCGCGAGCTGACCGCGGTGTTTCAGACGCTCAGAACTTTGTTCCCGCGCGATTATCTCTGCCTCTTCGACTCGCTCGCCCTGCTCGAATTTCTCGCCCGCTACCGGATTTTTCCCACCTGGATGTTCGCGGTCCGGCTCGAACCCTGGAACGCGCACTGCTGGGTGCAGCAGGGGCAATTCATTTTCAACGAAGACGTGGAAACGGCGGCCGGCTTCACGCCCATCATGACGGTCTGAAGCCAGGCACGGAGCATCAGCCAAGGACACGGCCATGCAGCGCTATCTCGCCCTGCTCTGGGATCCGCTCAATCTCGAGAGCGTGCGGACATTTCAATCGTTCGGCCTGAGTAGCAGCACCAAACCCGCTGCGTGGGTCACCGCCTGCGACGCATCCGGCATGTTCGTGATGCACACTGGAATGCGGCGCGACGCGGCCGGAGCGTACCCGTTGCCGCACGGTGGCGGCGTGGTGCTCGGCAGAATATTCGACCGTCATCATGGCGACTACACGAGCATGCGCCAGATCGTTCTCGATGGCGCGGCGGCAAGCGAAATCATCGATAGCGGCGGCCAGCAACTGGTCGATCGCTACTGGGGCACCTACTTCGCCATCGTTCATGACGTGACCGCGGCCAGGTATCACGTGTTCCGCGATCCGCTTGGCAACATGCCCAGCTATCACATGCGGTTCAAAGGCGTCGAGATCTTCTTTTCTCACATCGAAGATTGCGCTCGTCTGCTGCCACTTCGCTACTCAGTCGATCGTCAGTATCTCGCTCGTTGGCTGATGTTCGGCAATCTGACCTTCGAAGCGACCGGCCTCGAAGGCGTGGCGCCCGTACCGGCCGGAGATCGCCTCACATTCTCCCAGGGACGCATGACGCGCTCCGTGTTGTGGGATCCGATCGCGATCGCGAGCGCCGCAGATCTCGAGCAGTTGGATGCAGCCGCAAGCGCGTTGCGTGCAACGGTACAGGACACTGTCAATGCATGGGCCTCGTGCTACGAGAACATCACGCTGCGGCTTTCTGGCGGACTCGACTCTTCCATCATCGCTGGATGTCTCGCGCACGTGCCGTCAGCGGCACGGATCAGTTATCTGAACGTTTGTATCGACATCGATTCGGGCCACGAGCAGGTGGCGATTGCCGGCGTCGACCGGCGGACCGCGGACAAGATTCGCGCGATCGTCGGCAGCGGAGACGAAAGATACTTCGCGCGCCTGGTGGCCGAACGATGGCGAACCGAGCTGATCGAACGGCAGCGAGCGCTCGTCATGGACTTGACGCGGCTTTGGGATACCGCGCCGACGGTGAGTCCCAACCTGTATTTCACGGTGATGGAGCAGGAGGACATCCTGCTCGACCTCATCGGGAGCCGCGATACCCAGGCGTTCTTTTCGGGGCAGGCGGGCGACTCGATTTTTCAAGCCACGGTGCAGCCCTTGCCCGCCATGGATCAGGCGTATCTGCACGGCTTCAGGTCCGGCCTCTGGGAACAGATCCTGGCGACCTCGCGGCTCAGCAAGGACTCGGTCTGGTCCGTGCTGGGCAAGACCGTGCGCCACGGCTTGCTGCGTCGTCCCTATCTCAGTCCTTTCGCGATTTTGAATCTACCCACATTGGTGAACGCCGAGCTCACCGCGGGCCTGAGCAATCAGGACTTCGAAAGCGAGCTGTCGAAACGAATCTCGCGCTCCTCGTTGCCGCCGGGCAAGAAAGATCACGCCAAAGGCCTGACCTGGTCGGCCTGGTACGATTTCGTTTTCGACAGCGGCAGAAGCACGGACCATATCGATCCGCTGAACTCCCAGCCCGTGTGGGAGACGATGTTGCGGATTCCGACCACCACCGTGCTCGCCGGGGGCATCAGCCGCGGGCTGGCACGGCGCGCTTTCGCCGATCTGCTGCCTGCCGAGATCCGCAAACGCCAGGTCAAGGGATCGGGCAGTTCCTTCTATCAGCAAATCGTCAAGCGCAATAGAACGTTGCTTCGCGAGCGGCTGCTCGATGGCCTGCTGGTCGAACAGGGCTATCTGGACCGTGGCCGGCTCGATGCATGCCTCGCCGCGCCGGAGCCTTCGCTCACGGTCCCTGCCCCCATCCTGTTGTCTTATCTGACGGCGGAAGCCTGGTTACAGAAATGGGCCGGAACCGTGCAGACCGCCGTCGCAGCTCACTCTTTATCGTTGTCAGCGCAATAGGCCCGGAGCGCGCGCGGATTGAGACACTGCAGCTCGCGTAGCGCTCGCCAGCGTCGATACTGGTCGGCCTTCTCCGCGCTCGGATCTTCGTAGTCCTGCAGCCAGAACCGATACCAGTCGAGATTGCGGTTGTAGATTGCGTAGCGGTGCGCGGGCTGCCACTTCTGGTGATATTCGTCCTGAAAGATGAATGCTTCGTAAGGCTTCCGTGCATCGCTGAGCCGGTATTGCAGGCGCATGATCCCAATTGCCTCCCGATCGGCGATGTGCATCAGGATCGGCGCCTCGATCGAATCCATGTGGTCGGCAAGATCGATCTGCGCCCAGTACTCGGCGGCTTCAGGCCGCTTCACGCCACCGCCAATTCGCTTTGCAATCTCGGCGCCGTAACTCGTCTCGAGATATACATCGATCTGCGACAAACTCGGCCCGCTCACCGACACCGCCGACAAACGATCAAGCTTCTGTAGCGCATACAGAGACGCCATCGCTCCCTGACTCAATCCCCCCATGCCCACGCGAGTCTCATCGACCCAGCCGCGCGCGACAGCCGCGTCCAAGCCACGCATCGTCGATTCCATGAGCATGGTCATGTGGGGAAACCCATGCTCGGCAGAAAACATCTTCTCGTACAGGGTGCCCCCGTCGGCGGCCCCCATATCGCCCAAGGGCAACAGAAAAGCTGTGTCGAGAACGACGAAGCCGTTGGCCGCATAGACCAGCATCGGCTGCTCGTCGCCCACGTCCCCGCGGATGAAACCCTGCGCCCCATAAGGAGCGATCAGCACGGGATATTTTTTATTGGGATCGAAGTCCGGCGGATACACGATGTAACCGTAAGCCCGCTTCGAATAGCCCAGTCGCACAGTGTCGGGTGGTGCATCCCACTCGAAGCGCTCGACCTTGGGCAGGCGCAGGTTCTTGAACTCGGGATTGAAATCGGCCAGCACCGAAGTGCGGCCGGAACGAGTGTCGATGCTGACGATGTGTGCCGGTTGAAGTCGCGTTTCATGCACGCAGATCAGGCGCTGACCCAGCAGCTCGCATTCCTTGAAGCGATCCCCCGAGGCGCGCTTCAACGGCTTCACAACGCCGCTCGCGGGGGTCCAGGAATAGATTCCCTGGTCGCTGAAATTGATGCCCTCTTCGCGCCAGAAAATGACCTGCTTGCCGTCGGGGCTCCACCAGACTTTGGAAAAGATCTGCGCGACACACTCTTCCGCGTTACACGCGATCGGCTGCGAACCGTCCGGCCGCAACGAGGCCGTCAAACGCAGCTTCGGCAAGAAACCGCGCTCCGAAGGGTCGACGCGGACCAGCGAGGCCCGAACGCCATTCTTGCCGACCACCGGCGGCGCCCCCGAGCCGCCAAAGTCCTCCACCTTCATCGTTTGCGAGTAGTCGCGTCCCCAGGAATACCCGCGCCGCAGGCCCTCTTCGAATTGTTTCCTCCCGGCGGCATCCGCCGGACGTTCGTCGCGGCCGTCGCTGGCGACGGCCCAGACGGTCAGATCCGTCTCGATAGGTCCCACTGGCGTCGCCCGATAAACCATTTCGGTGAACCACTGAAACTCTTGCAGCGGGAACCCATCGCGACCACCTTTCTCCTCGCGAGCGCGCTGTGCTGAGCGAGTGCTGCCGACGGTAAAGAACAGGGTGCGCCCGTCCTCGCTCCAGGCGAAATCGCGCACGTCGGCTTCGTTGTGAGTGAGCTGCTGTTGAATCTTGCCGTCCACGCTGCTGCGCCAGAGCTGTATCTCGCCATTACGCTGCACGGTATAGGCGATCCACTGGCCGTCCGCCGACCAGCGGCTGCTGGAGCCGACAAGGTCCCCTCCGCATCGGCCGGTCATGATTCTCATGAGCCGCGCTTCGCCGCCATCACCTGCGGACGTGAGCGCGCCATCGTCGGTCGAACCGATGAACCATCCGGTGCGATAGCCGTTCGCGACCGGATCCGCCTGCCGTATCAGCACCGCGAATTTTTTTCCGTCGGGCGACAGGCTGAAGGAATCGATGTCGCGCAACGCGATGAGATCATCCGTCGTGATGAGCCGCTTCGGGCCCTGCGCGACCTGCGGGATGGTCAGCGACGCGCCTTGGTGGTTTGAGGACTGGCTCCAGGCCGTCATTGCGACGGCCTGGAGCGACAGCGACATGGCAAGCAACCAACCAGAACCAGTTACCACGTCTTGGTGAACTCCAGCGAGATGAACCGGCCCAGCGCACTCGCGTTGGCAGGATCGAAGCCCAGGTCGAAACTCGGCGCGCCCGGAGCGGACAGAACCTGCGTGCCCGGCGGATCCTCATCCAACAGGTTCAGCACGCTGGCGCCCACCGTCACTCCCGACAGGAAACCGCTGCTCGACCCCGTCGGGAAGGAATAGGCCACGCGCGCATCGACCGTCGTATAGGCGTCGACCGACACCGGGGTGGTGATCAATCGATTGTCCGTATATGAATCGGTGTAGTTCACGAACGTATTCGCGCTCCAGCCGCCGCGCTGCCAGCTGGCCATCGCGCGCATGCGCAAATTCGGCGCATTGCCGAATGTATCGTCCGTTTCGAATGGCGCGCTGGTAGTGGTGATCTGCTGCTCGATCTGCAGCACGTAGGTCGCGTCGATGCCGAGGGCGACATTGGACGAGCCGACGGCGAAATCGTAGCGCGTGGAGAAGTCCACGCCGTTGGTTTCCACCAGGCTCAGGTTGCGTCGCCTGGTGTCCACGATGACCTCGATCGACGCCGGGTCGAAATTCGGATCGAAGGTGAAGTCGATCGGGCTGAGCGGGATGAAGCCCAGCTGGCCGCGCTGCGCGATGGCGATGAACTGATTGACCTGATCGACCGTCGGATTGCGAATGAACAGGCTGCCGAAGGAGGCCGGATCGCCGAGCAATACCGTAGGCAACGGCGGATTGGTGATCCGGTTGCGATACTTGATCTGGTAGTAGTTGAGATTCACGGCCAGCCCCTTGATCGCTTCCGGAGTGAACTCCAGGCCGAACGAGGAACTGGTCGACTCCTGCGCTTGCAAGGCATCCACGTCGATGCCGACAACCTGCAGCTGGTAACTGAAGCCGAACGGCGACAGCGGGTCCTGCGCCAGAATTGCCGCGGCGGAATTGGTGCCGAAGGTGTTTTCGACCAGATTCGGCGCCTTGTACGAGGTGCCGTACCTCGCGCGCAGGCGCAACCCGCCGACCGGCTCCCACATCAAGCCGTACTGCGGGTCGAAGGAAGAACCGAAGGTCGAATAGTCGTCGTAGCGTCCAGCCAGCGACACTTCCAGGGCGTTCACCCCGGCCACCGCATTGGGACTGCCGACCAGCGGGATGTAAAGTTCGGCGAACGCCGAACTGACATCCTGATCCGTGTCGGTGCTGTTGGTGACGATGCCACCTGCGACCGTGGTGAGGTCCTCATAAGTCTCCGAACGATAGTCGGCGCCGATGGCCATACGCAGGTTGCCGCCTGGCAAGCCGAGCACCGTACCGTCCGCCTTGATTCTGGCCGCCTCGCTCTCGAACTTCGAATCGAACGAACTCACTGCCACGGCGCCCCCTCCCCGTACCACTTCGAGTTCGTTGCTGCCATACGAGCCGGACACTTCGAGCTGCCAGTCCCCACCCAGCCCGAAGTTCATCCCCAGCGTCGCGTTGAGCTGGGGATTGTCCACGTCGTTGGGCGTTTCGTTGAACAGGGGCGAAACGCGCCCTGCCCGATTGAAACTATCGCGCTGCGAGAAGAGCACGTCGGCAAATGCGCTGATCGATCCGGAGAGCTGCTGCTCACCGGTGAACACGGCCGAGTAATTCTCGTCTTCCGGCAACAGCCCTGGAGCGACGACATTGGCGGGAATGTAGTCACGATCGCTCGCGAGCAACTCGTCCCGCTTGTAATACTCCAGGGACAGCAGGACGTTGCCCGAATCCCAGGAGTTGCCCAGCGCCTGACTCACACGGTACTCATCGGTGCCGTCGGCGGCGCCGGCGCGCAGCCGGGTTTCCGCGCCTTCGAAGTCTTCTCTGAGAATGAAGTTCACGACGCCGCCCACCGCGTCGGAACCGTAGATCGCCGAAGCACCGTCGGTCAGGATCTCGACCCGCTCGATCGCGGTCAACGGCAGCGAAGAGATATCGGCGGCAGCGGATCTGAAGCCGGGCGCCAATCGACGGCCGTTCAACAACACCAGCGTGGTGCCTTCGCCGATGCCGCGAAGGTTGATGGACGAACCCTGTTCCGAGACGCTGCTGACTTGCCCCGTACCGTTCGCCTGCAGCCCGCTCTGATTCGCGAGCGCAAAGTTCTGCGGCAGCGATTCGATCAGCTTGGTCGTGGTGCTGAAGCCAGTGGAATTGATGTACTCCCTGGACAGCACGATCACAGGCGCCGTGCTGTTCTCGATGCCGCGGATGTTGGTGCCGGTGACGATGATCTCTTCGATATCGAGCAGCGGCTTGCCGTCGACAATACGCGTCCGCGGACCGGCGCCCTCGCCGGTTTGTGCCTGAGCCAGGCGAATGCGTCCATCGGCGCCATAGCTGGCGCTGGTGGTTATCGAAGGATCCGTGCTCGCCAGCTGAATCGTGACGGTCTTGTCGTCGAGATGGCGATAAGTCAGGCCGGTGCCTTCCAGCACTTGTTTCAATGCCTGCTCGGTCGTGGCCTTCATCTTCAGCGGCGGCGCCGACTGGTCGTTGACCAGCTTCCTGTCGAAAATGATGTTGCTGTCAGTCTGAGCGGCGATCTCCCGCAACGATTTCGCCAACGGCTGCTCGGGAAGATCCCATTCAGTCATTGCTTGAGCGTTGCCTGCGGTAGCGAGAATGGCCAGCACACTCCCTGTCAGCGTCGCGGCGCGGGGCGCGTGGCGAGCGCTGCTATGAAACATCCTATTGTTCATGCTCAAAGTGATCTCCTAACCGATGAATCCCCAATCCCCAGGTCCTGAGCAAACGTCAGGATTTTTGACACATCGTTAGTTCGACGTTGCAGCCGATGGAAATCCTCACTGAACGGGTTTGCCAGACAGAATTATTTCATCGCCGCGCGCGGTGACTGTCAGACCATAAGCTTGTGCGACAGCGTTGGCGAAGTGCGTGGAGTCGCCCGCCTGGAATAAACCATTGATGGGAATCGCGGCGGCCTCCGGATCGGTCACGATCAGTTTGGTTTCGTTATATCTGTTCATTTCGGCGACGGCAGTTTGCAGCGGCGTGTCATCCAATATGACCTGGCCGCGGCGCCATGCCGTCGTCTTGTCGATGGAAGGGGTATCGAGCTTGGTTGCCGCACCGCCGCTGAACGTGAGCCGTTGGCCGGCCGCAAGCTTGAACTGGCCGCCGCCAGCTTCGGCAGTCGTCGCAGGTGTTTGCTCGATCGCGCCAGGCGCATCGATCGTTGGCTGGACCTGCTCGGGCAGTGACGGCAGCACCGGCGTCACCAGCACGCTGCCTTCCACCAGCGTCACCGCGAGCCGCTCGGCATCCTTGCGCACGACGAATGAAGTGCCGAGCGCCTTCACCTGCCGATCGCCCGCGACCACGATGAAAGGCCAGTCGCTGCGCTTGGCCACGTTGAACAACGCTTCGCCCCGACGCAGCTCGACCCGACGCGCCGTGTCGTCGTATTTCACGACGATGCGCGTGTCCGTATTTAAAAATACGCGAGTGCCGTCCTCGAGTACCAACTGGCGCTGCTCCCCGACCGCAGTGGCGACGACACCCACGTATTGAAACCAAACGATTCCGACGACGGCCAGCGTCAGCATGCAGGCGAACGCGACCAGTAATGCTCCACCCCGACGCGGCCGATGCTCGACGTGAGTCAGCGGGCGAAAGGGCACGACGCTGCGCAGCTTCTCCGATTCTTCCCAGACTTCGGTGGCCAGTTCGAACGCGCGCGCATTCTCAGGATGCGCGTGCAGCCAGCGGCGCAGGCCATCTTCGACGGCGCGGCCCCGAGCGTCACCGTGCAGCTTCGCGATCCACACGCTGGCTTCGGCGAGTCGCTCCGGCGGCACAGGCTCGCTGGTTGATGCTTCCGTAGGGCTCATTCCCGTTGTCGTTCGATGGCGAGAATCGTGACGGCGCTCGCAACATGCTTCTCCACGGCGCTGACGCTGATCCGCAAGCGGCGCGCGATCTCAGCGTGACTGAAGCCGTAGAGACGATGCATGAAGAAAACTTCCCGTGTCCTGGGATTGGCGCGATCGAGCGCATCCCGCATCCTCATCAGACGTTGCTCAGCGGCAAAAACCTCATCCGGGGTGGGCTCGAGATCGGGCAGCTCGAGATCTTCGATGGGATCGGCCTCGTAACAGTCGAGCCGGGCGTGCCGATGTTGATCGACCGACAGATTGATCGCGGTCCGGGTCAGGAAGGCTTCCTGGTTCTGGACCTGGCCGCCCTGGCGGGTATACGCGTGCAGCCTCAGCACCGCTTCCTGCACCAGGTCTTCCGCCTGTTCCGGCGTGGCGCCCCGCCGGCGCAATAATTTCTTCAGGCCACGCAGCTGCCTCAAGAGCACATCCATATGAAGCCTCGTCTTTGAGCAACCAATGTCGCTACCGGCATCCCTGCTGGTTCCCGCTGAACCGTGAAACGCGCGGCATATTGCTCGATTCGACCGGCGCGTGACAACGGAGTCTTTCCGAGCCTGGTTACTGCCGGAATAAACAAATGCCCGCGCACCTGCAGCATCGATTCGGTAATAATCGGCAGCTGAAACTACCGCACGGTATGTGCCCGAACCGATAAGGAGCTGCTGCTAGTGAGTACTTGCTTCGTAGCACGAGCGATTGCATTGACAGTGATTGGCCTGGCGAGCACCTCGCTGCAAGCCGCCGAGCGCCGGGCGATCACACACGAAGATGTGTGGCTGTCGCCGCGAGTCGGCGCTCCGGCTGTCAGCCCCGACGGCAAGCTGGCAGTGTTCAGCGTGACCGAGCCGGCGTATGCCAACGATCAACAGGTGAGCGACCTATGGCTGATGGCCACGGACGGCAAGAGCCCGCCGCGCCGGCTGACACAAACGCGCGCAACGGAATCAGGCATGACGTGGAGCTCGGACAGCAAACGCGTTGCCTTCGCTTCGAAGCGCGATGGCGACGAAGTCAATCAAATTTATATCCTGGACATCGCAGGCGGCGGCGAAGCGCTGCGAGCAACCACGATCAGCACCGGCGCGCGCCTGCCGAAGTTCTCGCCGGACGGCCGCAGGATCGCATTCACCAGCGACGTGCCGCCGGAAAGCCGCAACGACGAGGACAGCAAGCGCATCGTCGCGGAAGAGAAGGCGCGCAAATATAAGGTACGCGCCTACGAGGGCTTCCCGATTCGCAATTGGGATACGTGGCTGCCGGAGAATCGCGAGCCGCACGCCATCGTGCAAACGATCGGCGCAAACGACGCGCGCGATCTGTTCGCCGGCAGCGAAATGATCAAGCAGCCGGGCTTCGATGGCCGCAGCACGCAAGGCGCGAGCGAGCTGGATTTGCTGTGGACGCCCGATGGAGAAGGCCTGATCTTCGCCGCCTCCCGCAACGCCAACCGCGGCGCTTTCGATTTCACCAACACCGAGCTGTGGCAAGTCGCGGTCAGCGGCGGCGAGCCGAAACGGCTGACGGGCAGCGATGAACTGAAGGGCGGCGATGGCTGGAGCGAACCCGAGTTCAGTCCTGACGGCCGCACTCTTTATGCACTTCGAGAAGTGCGTGGCAAGACGGTATTCGGCCCGACGCATCTGTCGTCCTTCGATTGGCCGTCACTGAACCCCCGCACCGATGTCACATTGCCGGCCGAGCGTGACGCGCTGAACTTCGTGGTCGCGCCCAACAGCCGCGACATTTATCTGCTCGCCGAAGACGCGGGACATTCGAAGATCTATCGCGGCAAGAGCAGCGGCGGCGAAGCGGCGCTCGCGTTCGACATGAAGGCCGGCGGATATGGCAATCTCGTGGGCGCGGATCGCTCCGGCTCACCGGTGTTGATTGCGAATTTCGACAGCGCCGTCAGCCCATCGGAAGTCGTGCGCATCGATCTGCAACGTGGCAATCATCAGGCACTGACGCGCTTCACTGCGGACAAGATGGCGCAGCTCGATCTGGCGCCCGTCGAACATTTCTGGTTCGACAGCAAGCGCGGCGCGCGCATCCACAACATGATCGTCCGCCCGCCCGGTTTCGATCCCGCGAAGAAATATCCGTTGCTGGTCCTGATGCACGGCGGCCCGCACACCATGTGGCGCGATACGTTCTTCCTGCGCTGGAACTTTCACTTGCTCGCCGCGCCCGGTTACGTCGTGCTGCTCACCAACTACACCGGCTCCACCGGTTTCGGCGCCGCGTTCTCGCAGGCCATTCAAGGCGATCCTCTGGAAGGCCCGGCACTCGAGATCAATCAAGCCGCGGATGAAGCGATCGCACGCTATTCATTCATCGACGGCACGCGCCAATGCGCTGGCGGCGCGAGCTACGGGGGCCACCTGGCGAACTGGATGCAGGCAAGCACCACTCGCTATCGCTGCCTGATCAGCCATGCCGGTTTGATCAATCTGGAAAGCCAGTGGGCGACCAGCGACATCGCCTATCCGCGCGAGCGGAACATGGGCGGTCCGCCGTGGCAGCAGGGCGTGGATTGGAACAAACAAAATCCCATCCGTTATGCGGCCCAGTGGAAGACGCCGGTGCTGGTGACGGTCGGCGAGCGCGATTTCCGGGTGCCGATGAACAACACGCTCGAGTATTGGAGCGTGCTGCAGCGGCAGCGGGTCGAGAGCCGCCTGCTGATCTTCCCGGAGGAGAATCACTGGATCCTGCAAGGCGAGAACAGCCGGCAGTTCTTCAACGAAGTCGACCGCTGGCTGGCGCGCTGGCTGAAGAACTGAACGACACCTAAACGCCGTCACGCGCCGACGCGTGACGGCGGCCTCCCACCGCAGCGCTGTTGCCTCGGGTGCCGCAAGCTCAGTAACGTTAGCGGTTCCACAACAGGAGAATTTGCAATGTCTACACGCCGCCAGTTCCTGAGCCAGTCCAGCGCTGCTCTTGCTGGATCGACACTCCTGGGCGCGAGCTCCTGGTCCTCGCTGGCGGCTGCGGCAAGTGAGCGCACCATGCTGAAACGAACCATTCCTTCGAGCGGCGAGAGCGTGCCGGCCATCGGCATGGGCACCTCGGGCAGTTTTGAAATCACGCAGGGCAGCCCGGAATACACTGCGCTCAAAGAAGTGCTGAAGCGCTTCTTCGACGCCGGCGCGACATTGATCGACACCGCGCCGACCTACAGCAACGCCGAGGACATCCTTGGCCCGCTGCTGGCCGACGCCAAGCTGCGGCCGAAAGCATTCATCGCGACGAAGCTGTCCGGCGTCGTCGGCCGCGACAAAGGTCTCGCGCAATTCCAGAAGACGCTCAAGTCACTGCGCACGGACAAGGTCGAGCTGCTTCAGGTCCACAATCTCGGCGACTGGAAGACCCAGCTGGCGCTGGCGCGCGAGCTGAAGGAACAGGGCAAAGTGAAGTACACCGGCATCACCCACTATCTGGACACCGCTCACGACCAGCTCGCCGATGTAGTCCAGGAAACCAAGCCGGACTTCCTGCAGATCAACTATTCGGTCACCAACCGGGGCGCCGAAGAGCGCCTGTTCCCCATGGCCAGGGACCTGGGCGTCGCGGTGCTCGCCAATCGCAACTTCAACGACGGCAAGCTGTTCAATCAGGTCCGGGACAAACAGCTGCCGGGCTGGGCCGGCGAAGTCGGCGTGACTTCCTGGGCGCAAATGTTTCTCAAGTTCTGCTTGAGCCACGAAGCCGTGACGGCCGTGATCCCCGCCACCGGCAAGCCCGATCGCCAGTCCGACAATCTCAAAGCCGGCTACGGCCCGCTGCTGTCGGCCGCGCAGAAGAAGGAACTGATTCAGCTGGTCGGCTGATATCACATGTTTGCTGCCGCGGGTGATGAATATCCCGCGGCAGCCCCACCTTAAAAGTCTCAGGTCGGATTTCCGGATGGCTCAGGCGCTCGCCAAGAAGACCGGGTTGTCGCGCGAGACGCTTTATCGAACGCTGTCCGCGGAGGGCAACCCGCGCTTGGACACACTGGACTTGCTTCTGCGAGCGTTTGGCCTGCGACTCTCTGTGCAACCCGCGCAGAAATCCCGCGCTCGCCGAAGCGCGCGAGCGCGCACCTGATACCTGCGATCGTCGCGCCTCTCAGCTCTTTGTCTTGGCGGCCGCCGCGTCGGGGTTCGCCATCGGCACCAGCGCCGAGACCGTCAGTTCCGGTGTTGAATATGACACCTGGCGTGGGATGCACTGCACGCGATCGGTCTGGATCTTCACCGAGAGCTTCGGCAGGACGTGGTCGCGCAGACCTTCCATCAGTTCGCAGTCGCCCGGCTCGAGATCGAGCTTGCGGTCGCGGGACAGCTCGACGGTTTTCCATTCGGCGGGGAATGTTTCATCGAGCTTCGCGGCCGCGACGCCCAGCCGCTTGAGCAACTCGTCGCGACTGGTTTGAGCGGGCGTTTTGGACAGATCCGCCACCGGCACAGGCGTCGCAGTCGTGATGGTGATGAAAAAGTTTCGCGACGGGCGATTGAACGTACAACCCTGCGCGGACACGCGCGTTTGCTCGTGTGCGCCGAGCGCCCGCAGGATTGCCTTGATCCGATCCTCGGCCGCATCGCAGTCATACGCGGTGGTGAAGCCGGTATAGCTGTAACGGATCTCCTGAGTCTTCCAGCCGGCCTGAACCGGCGCTGAATCCTCGGCGTGACTCGCGAGCGGCAACAGCAGACCGCCGCAGCACGCCGCGAGGAACGTGATTTTCGATGTGTGGGCCGCGTCTCGCATGGAAGCTCTCCGAAACACCCTATCTGTCATCGGGCCTGTACTGCTTGGACGAATGACGCGTCGGCATGTTCCCCCCGTCGAGGGCCCGCCGCCATGAAAAGTCGTTCATGAAGTGAATTCCTGCCGCTGCTCCAACAGGAACGGCCGGTCGATCTGTTCCGCGTACAGAGCGATGTCGCCGCGGGTCACCCCGCATTCCGCGTAATGTTTCTGCCAGTCGTTCACGACGGCGACGACTTCGCGCACCTGGCGGATCGCCGCATCTTTCTTCAGCGAGAACAGCGGCGCCATCGACAGCGCGTTGGCGAGCGTCGAATCGGCCTCGTCCTCGCCGACCCGCATCTGCTGAAAGCCCAGCGCCTGCCCGGAAGGCAGCACATCGTACGCCGGCGACAATCGATACTGCTGGGCGTCGGTCGCGATCAGGGCGTGATTCTTCTCATGATCGTCGGTGTTATCGATGAGGATGTTGAACACCATGCGGCGAAACAGCTCGTGCATGTCGCGCTCGTTCTGATCTTGCTCGACGACACCGCGCCGGCGTAGCAGCTGCGCCAGCTCGGGATAGCCGAATCGCTCGGCCGCGGCTCGCAACGCAACGCTCGCGGAGAGACAGTGCAGCCTCGCGCCTCGCTCCCGGTCGAAACGCTTGATCGCGACAGCATGCCCGTGCGTGAGCCGCACAGCCCGCGTCTGCGCGACACGAATGTTTGCATTCTGCGCGAGCAGCATGGTCGCGTGCTCGATCAAGGGCGTGTCCGCCGGCTCGCCATCCGAGAATTTGATCACCCATTGCTCGCCGGCGATATCCAGCAAAGCTTTGGGCCGCGCCCCGCCGAGCGTCACGCCGGGAGAGATCAAACGTTTTTGCGATTCCGGCACCGGCTCGTTGTCCTGCACTTTGCGGATCAGCTCGTGGATGGTGTCGGTATCGCCCAGCGCCGGCAGCGGGCCGAGCTGCCTTGGCTGATAGGCCTCCGCCGAAGTGGAGACACCGAGCGCGCCGAAACGATCGTCGCCGGCAAAGTACAAATATTCGAGCAGCGACAAGCGCGGCGGCTTGTCGAGAAAGCGAATGACGCGCTCGCCCCATCGATCCGGCCGGGCATCGTCCACCGCGCCGATCGCGATACCGGGCTCGGTGGGCAGCAACTCCTCGCCGATCAACGGCAGGTCTTCGCTGAGCGGAAAGCCTCGCTCCAACCATTCCGGCGCGTACCGCAACGACACGCCGCGCGTGGTCCTCACCAGATGCAGCTCGCCGATCAGCACTGGCTGTGCCGGCTGAGTGACCAGCCACAGATAAAGCTGGTCGGTCGGTTTGTAAGCTGCCGGCTTGCGCGCGAGACTCATGAGCGCTCCTGCTTCTTGGGCCGTGTGCCACGAGCGAGGCGGGCTTCGACCGAAGCGGCGGACCGGACGGCCCGGCGCTTCAGAGCACCGCGCACGTCGCTCTCCAATGCGCCCTTGTCCTCGGCTGGCGCCGCGACGGCAGGCAAGGCATTCACGCGCCCCATCAGCCAAAGGGCTGTCGCGTAGATGCCCACGCTCACTCCGGGATCGCCGCGCTCCATCCGGATCAAGGTGGGCACCGAAATGCCTAATCGCTTGGCCCAGGCGCGCTGGGATTCCCGGCGCCGGACCCGGGCAATCGCCAGGTTTTCGCCCAGGGTGTGCAGCGCCTGGGTGGCGGCCGGCGGCAGCGACTGCAGGGCTTGGGGGGTGCTTGGCATAACATAGAGTTTATCAATCTGGCCATTTTGGTCAACTCTATGTTAGTCCAGGCTTCTTCCACCGTGCTTGCCTTGGAATCCCGGCAGGCCGCCCCCACGCCTGCGGACCCGCCCGAAAAAACCCGACGACACATGACGCCCGAAGACGCGCCTTCCAATCTGGTCGAGGTTTTTCGCTCGCTGCGGATGCCCGATTGCGACCAGCAGACTTTGATCCTGTCGGCGGTCGGCATTCATTCCTGGACCGTCGTGCGAGGCGGCGTATTCGTGGTCGTGGTGCCCGAAGAGTCGGCCGCGCTGGCGATTCGCCACCTCACCGAAGTGGCCCAGGAAGCCAGGGCCCCCGTTCCCATCGCCAAACCGCCCAAGCTGCAGCCCCGCGCCTGGACCGGATCGATTCTCTACGTGCTGGTGATGATGGCCGTTGCCTATGCGGCGGGCATCGATGCGCTCGGATTCGATTGGCTCGAGGCAGGCGTCCTGCACGGCGCGATCCCGACGACGCACGAGTGGTGGCGCGTGATCACCGCGCTCACGCTGCACGCCGATGTTGGCCATTTGCTGAGCAACCTCGCGTTCGGCACGGTGTTCGGTTTTCTCGCGTCACGCGCATTGGGCGGCGGCGTCGCGTGGGCCGGCATTCTGATCGGCGCGATGATGGGCAACGGACTGGACGCGATCGTGATGCCGACAGAACAACGCTCGCTCGGTGCATCGACCGCAGTGTTCGCGGCGCTCGGCATATTGAGCGCATACGCATGGTCGCTGGAGACGCAGAGCAATCTGCGCTGGGCGAAGCGGCTCGGCCCCTTGATCGCCGGCGTGATCCTGCTGGGTTTTCTCGGCGCCGGTGGCGAGCGCACCGACGTCACGGCGCACGTGACTGGATTCTTCAGCGGCTGTCTGCTGGGTGTCGCGCTCGGGAAGATTCCCGAGCGCCGCTTCGATTCACCTGCCCTGCAGCTCGCGGCCGGTGCATTCACCATCGCGGCGATTGCCGCCGCGTGGTTGTTCGCAATGCGCTGAGCCTTATTCCTCGAGCTGGAAATTCAAGCGCAGCCGATAGCGCTGGTTCTTGCACTGGCTGCTCATGATCATCGCGCCCACCGCCTGCACCGCGCCTTGATCCAGACGAGGCGACAGGCTGCTCGCGATCACCTTGATATCGGTGGGGCTGGCAGCCTTGCCCGGTACGGTGAACTCCACGACCACCGGGCCCTGCTCATCCGCCTCGCGCGCCTCCGGGGGATAGAAGTCGGAAATATTCACCGGCTTCACCACTTCATATTTGCAGCCCGCTTGCGTGTCGAGCGGCGGCAGCGGCGGACGGGGCTTGCAGGACGCTTCGAAGGTCGCCGCATTGACGCCCTGGTGCGCCATGCTGGCGATGACCGCACGAACCGATTTCCTCAGCACCACGGCCTGCGCTTCGGGCTGCGCATTGCCTTTCGCATCGGCGCCTTCGTATTTGATGTAGGCCTTGCACTCCAGCTCCTGCTCGGAGCCATTGGTGACGAACACCGTGCGCCTCACGCAATGCTTCTCGCTGTCTCCGCAGTAACGCGGCGTGTCGTCGCGGATCAGCGTGTAACTCCACGCACCACCCTGCAGCTCGAACGAATAGCCATCGGCTTCTTTCACGATGTTGCTCGGCATGGGCGTGCCGCCGGGAGCCGGCCCGGGGGTTCGATTTTTCGCCGCGGCCATGTGAGAGCTGCAATCCGCGGTCTTGCCGCCGGCGCCGCCCTTGGTTTTTTGAAACGCCTCCACCTGAGCGTTGTAGCAAGCCGCCAGGCCCGCCAGCTCGTCGGTGGTCGCGTTGTGCGAGTCGACATATTCCTGGACCAGCTTCTGACGCGTGGCCTCGTCCTTGCCCACCGTCGCCTGGCTGGCGTCGCCCTTGATACAGCGCAGGTACTCGCCCATCTCCTGATCGAGCTTCACCAGCGTCTGGGCCGCCGTTTTCATCTCCGCTTCGGTCGCCGCTGCGCCGTCCGGCACGGTGATCTTGAAATTCGGCCGCGTGCAGGCCGCGTAAGCCGAGCCGAGCGGCAGGGCCGCGACCAGCCCGATTGCCGACAGCACGGCCATCTTCGAAGCAATCACTGCGAATCGCATATCCCCACATCTCGAAGCTTTCGGTGCACGGATTGTCCGCGATGCGTAGCGGCGGCGCCAGCGGCGAGACTCTGACTGAACCTTCGCGCCGGGAGCGCCTCTATTGGCTGGAGAACGGCCACTATTCAATGGATTATTGGGGACTGCGTGGCGGCGAGGGATTTTCTGCAGGATGACCGCCCGGCTCGGCCGGCGATCTTCACACTGGTCGTGGCTGCGCATCTGGCGGTATTGCTGGCCCCCTGGGACGAGCGCATCCGCGCCATCGATGGCGCCACGCGTAGCACTTTGCTGCTGATTCCACAGCGAATCGACATCCGGCCACGCCTGTCCCCCGATCCCGCCGTCGAGATCTCAGCGGTGAATGTCGACGCTCCGTCTCCGCCGAGTCTGGCCCCGATGTATTTGCCGACCGAGACGCCAACTGGATCGGCCATGGCCCCGCCCGATTGGAAACAATCCGGCGCAGAGGCCGCGGCGGACGCCGCACGAGACAACTATCGGGCCCTCGGCCCACGACCCGCGGAGCCTGGCGTGAAGCTTCCCGCTTCGCCGTTCGCTCCGCCGCCTCGTCATAAATTCGGCGAGACTGACGTGGACGAGCAGAGAAATCCCATCCTATGGCTGAGCGATCACTGCTGGCTGCGCCCAAGGAATTTCGCCGCACAGCCGGGCGACCCGTTCGCCGCCGTTCCCATGACTTTTTGCAGCTATCCGTTCGGCAGGAAAGAACCCAGAGGCGACCTCTTCGACCATCTGCGCAAGACGCCGCCCGTGCCGTAGTTCGTGTACTCTCGGCCGATCATGAGCCGCGTGGACCATGTCACCCTCGATGAGACGTTACGTCAGGCGTTGACGCAGGGCCTGGCTGCGACCGAGCTGTGGTCATTGTTGCTATCCGTCTTGGAGCAGCGAGCCGCGCAGCGCACGCCTGCGATGGTTCGTCAGCAGTGGGAGAGCGATCGGTTCGTGCAGCCCTGCGCGGTGAATCAGCGCATCTTGAACGAACTGGACTCGCATCTGCTCGCAGCCGCCGCCGATTTCGAAGCGCTCGAACTGTCGCCGCTCGCGCCGCTTGCCTCGTGCTCGAGCGTCGCGCTCACCAGCCAGAACCGAATTGTTTCCACCGCGCGCGGCACCGAGGTTGTTTCCGATCCGACCAATGTGCTCGCGCTGGAATGCGCCAAACGGCTACGAGAGGCGCCGGGTGCGACGATCAAACTCACGACCAGCCATCGTTGCGTGCGCGCGCAAGCGATACCGAAGCGCCCAGGATTCGCGGCGCACTTTCGAATGTTTTGTCTGGCGTCGGCCGCGCACGAGCGCAAGGATCACGGCTTCACCACCGAAGCGCTGATCGACCATATCCGCACACACATCGCGGCGCTCGATCGCCTGGAGCAGCACGGCTATCGCTTTCCTGACCGCACACTGCGCCTGCTCTGCACGCCCGAGCGTTTGCACCTGGCGACGCGTATTGCCGAGGCGATCCCTGAAATGCCGGCGACCCTGGCGCCGCTCGAGCACAAGTATTACGACGGCCTGAGATTCATGCTCGACGCGGGCACACCGGATGGCAACGCAATTCCATTGATCGACGGCGGCGCGTTCGACTGGCTGCGCAAGCTCACTGACAATCAACGGATGGTATACATCGCGAGCGGCATGGGCTCGCAACTCGCGGCGCTGCTATTTCGCCGCGTCGCTCAGATCGCCTGACTCAGGCGCGGCGACGGAACGGCGAAGTTGTCGCGGTCGCGGCGCGCTCGGCGGAAAGAATCGTGTTGTGCAGGAGCATGGTGACCGTCATCTGCCCGACGCCGCCCGGCACCGGCGTGATGTACGACGCCTTCTCTTTCACGCCTTCGAAATCGACGTCGCCGACGATGCGGCCATCGGGCAATCGATTGAAACCCACGTCGATCACGACCGCGCCGGTCTTCACGATCTGCGGCACGATCAGGTTCGGCACGCCCGCAGCGACCACCAGAATGTCCGCAAGCAACGTGAAATGCCCGAGGTCGCGCGTCTTCTTGTGACAGATGACGACCGTCGCGTCCTGCTGCATCAACATCAGCGCCGTGGGCTTGCCGACGATGTTGCTGGCGCCGACCACGACCACGTTCTGGCCTTCGACGCGAATGTTTTCGTGCTCGAGGATCTTCTGCACACCGTATGGCGTGCACGGCGAGAACACGGTGTTGCCGGTGACCAGGCCGCCCATGTTGTACAGATGAAAGCCGTCGACGTCCTTCTCGACGGAAATCCTTTCCAACACGCTCGACACCCTGATGTGGGCCGGCAGCGGCAGCTGCACGAGGATGCCGTGCACGGTCGCGTCGTTGTTGAGTCGTTCGATGTGCTCCAGCAACTGCTCTTCGGTCGTGCTGGCAGGCAGCTCGACCAGCTCGGAGCGGATGCCAACCTCCTTGCAGCCGGCGATCTTGCCGCGAACATAGGACTGCGATGCCGGGTTGTCGCCGACCAGAATGACGACCAGCGCCGGCGTTACGTTATAACGTGAGCGCAACACATCGACGCGCGCGTGATATTCCGCCCGCAGCTTCTTCGCGATCGCCTTGCCGTCGATGATCTTCGCAGTCACTTCAGTACCACCGTCTTGCTGCCGTTGGTGAACACGCGGCGCTCGGCATGCCACTTCACGGCGCGATTCAATACCACGCTCTCCAATTCCGAGCCGATGCTGACCAGCTCTTCCGGCGTCATGGTGTGATCCACACGCGCCGTTTCCTGCTCGACGATCGGGCCTTCGTCCAGATTCGTCGTCACGTAATGCGCCGTGGCTCCGATGAGCTTCACGCCGCGCGCGTGCGCCTGGTGATAAGCCTTCGCGCCCTTGAAACCGGGCAGGAACGAATGATGGATGTTGATCGCCCGGCCGGCGAAATATTCGCAGGCTCGCGGGCTCAGGATCTGCATGTAGCGCGCCAGCACCAGCAGCTCGCCGTCGACCTTTTCGAACAGCTCGATGATGCGCTCTTCCTGCTCGGGCTTGCGTCCGTCGATCACCGGCAGATAGTGATACGGCACGCCATGCCATTCGCTCAGGCTGCGCATCTCCTGATGATTGGAGACGACCGCGACGACTTCAATGGGCAGTGTGCCGGTGCTCCACCGATGCAGCATGCTGTTGAGACAGTGACCGTGCTTGGACACCGCCAGCACAGTGCGGCACTTGCGCTGGGCTTCGTGAAATTTCCAGCGCATGCCGAAGCGCTGCGCGACCGAATTCGAGAACAACGCGTCCAGCTCGCGCAGCCCCGGCGCACCGTGGCCATTGTCATGAAACACGGTGCGCATGAAAGACGTGTCCGAAATCGGATCGTCGTAATGCTGGGCCTCGGTGATGAGGCAATTGTTCCCAGCGAGGAAACTGGCCACGGCTGCCACGACACCGGTGGTGTCGGGGCAGGCCGTGGTCAGAACCATGCTTGGCGGCTTCGCCATGTTTTATCAGTAGCGGTAGTGATCTGGCTTGTACGGACCGGCCTTGTCGACGCCGATGTACTTCGCCTGCTCGTCGGTCAGCTGCGTGAGCTTGACGCCGAGCTTGGCCAACTGCAGTCGCGCCACCTTCTCGTCCAGGTGCTTCGGCAGCACATAGACGCCGACCGGATACTTCGCCGTGTTCGCGAACAGCTCGATCTGCGCCAGGGTCTGGTTGGCGAAGGACGAGCTCATCACGTACGACGGATGACCGGTCGCGCAGCCCAGGTTCACCAGGCGGCCTTCGGCCAGCAGGATGATGCGCTTGCCGTCCGGGAAGATGATGTGGTCGACCTGGGGCTTGATGTTCTCCCAGGTGTACTGCTTCAGCGACGCCACATCGATTTCATTGTCGAAGTGACCGATGTTGCAGACGATGGCGTTGTTCTTCATCGCCTTCATGTGATCGTGGGTGATCACGTGGAAGTTGCCGGTGGTGGTGACGAAGATGTCGCCGATCCTGGCGGCCTCTTCCATCGTCACGACGCGATAACCTTCCATCGCCGCCTGCAGCGCGCAGATCGGATCGATCTCGGTGATCAGCACGGTGGCGGACAATGCACGCAGCGCCTGCGCCGAGCCCTTGCCCACATCGCCGTAGCCCGCGACCACCGCGACCTTGCCGGCGATCATCACGTCCGTGGCGCGCTTGATGCCGTCGACCAGCGACTCACGGCAGCCGTACAGGTTGTCGAACTTGCTCTTGGTGACCGAGTCGTTGACGTTGATGGCCGGGAACGCGAGCTTGCCTTCCTTCGCCATCTGATACAGCCGCTTCACGCCGGTGGTGGTCTCCTCGGTCACGCCCTTCACCTGTTTCAGGCGCGTCGAATACCACTTCGGGTCGGTCTTCAGCTTGGCCTTGATGGCGTTGAACAGGCAGGTCTCTTCCTCGCTGCCGGGATTGTTCAGCACGCTGATGTCGCTTTCCGCGCGCGTGCCCAGATGCAGCAGCAGCGTTGCGTCGCCGCCGTCGTCGAGGATCATGTTCGAGTAGCCGCCGTCCGGCCAATCGAAGATGCGGTGGGTGTAATCCCAATATTCGTCCAACGACTCGCCCTTATATGCGAACACGGGCGTGCCCTTCACGGCGATCGCCGCGGCGGCATGGTCTTGAGTCGAGAACACGTTGCACGAGGCCCAACGGACCTGCGCACCGAGCGCCTGAAGCGTCTCGATCAGCACGGCGGTCTGGATGGTCATGTGCAGGGAGCCGGTGATGCGGGCTCCTTTCAAAGGCTGGGACTTCGCGAACTCTTCACGGATGGCCATCAGACCGGGCATTTCGGTCTCGGCGATCAGGATTTCCTTGCGGCCCCACTCGGCGAGGGACAGGTCGGCAACGTGAAAATCGCCGCTGGAAGCAGGCTTGGCGACTGCGCTCATATGAATCTCCGTCAATGGTTGGAGGGCGCCGTTGCCTAAAAGGCTTGCGAGCCGAGCCTGGCAGGTCTCGGAAGAACTCCGGAACTGCTGCAGCGCCCCTCGGATCGCGGAAAACGTAGCTTATCAGGGCGAGCTCGAAGAACCCACCCCTTGCCCCTCCCGAAGGGAGGGGACGGATATTTGTTGGTCGTGGGGGCTTCGCCCCCACACCCCCGAATCTGTATCAGGCGTTCGCGGCGCGCTTTGCGCCCGCTTCCGCCGCCAGCAACTCGGCCTTGTCGGTCTTTTCCCAGGTGAATTCCGGCTCGCTGCGGCCGAAATGGCCGTAGGCGGCGGTCTTCTGATAGATCGGACGCAGCAGGTCGAGCATCTGGATGATGCCTTTGGGACGCAGGTCGAAATGTTTCGCGACCAGCTCTTCCAGGCGCTCATCGGACACTTTGCCGGTGCCGAATGTGGTGACCATGATGCTGGTCGGCCTGGCGACGCCGATGGCGTACGACACCTGCACCTGAGCCTTGGTGGCCAGGCCCGAAGCGACGATGTTCTTGGCCACGTAGCGCGCGGCGTAAGCAGCCGAGCGGTCCACCTTCGACGGGTCCTTGCCGGAGAACGCGCCACCGCCGTGGGGAGCCGCGCCGCCGTACGTGTCGACGATGATCTTGCGACCGGTCAGGCCGCAGTCGCCCTGCGGACCGCCGACCACGAAGCGGCCGGTGGGATTGATCAGATAGTTCACTTTCTTGCCGATCATTTCTTTCGGCAGCACCGGCTTCACGATCTCTTCGATCACCGCCTCGGTCAGCTGCTTGTGCTCGATGTCGGGGTGGTGCTGCGTGGACAGCACGACGGTATCGATTTCCCTGGGCTTGCCATCGATATAACGCACCGTGACCTGCGACTTCGCATCCGGACGCAGCCAGGGCAGCTTGCCGTTCTTGCGCAGCTGCGCCTGACGCTCGACCAGACGGTGCGAGAGATAGATCGGCAGCGGCATCAGGCCGGCCGTTTCATCGCAGGCGTAACCGAACATCAGGCCCTGGTCGCCGGCGCCCTGATCCAGGTCGATGCCGCGGCCTTCATCCACGCCCTGCGCGATGTCCTGCGACTGTTTGCCGTAGGCCACCAGCACCGAGCAGCCTTTGTAGTCGATGCCGTAATCGGTGTTGTCGTAGCCGATGCGCTGGATGGTGTCGCGCGCGACTGCCTGGAAATCGACGACGGCGCCCGTCGTGATCTCACCCGCCAGCACCACCAGACCCGTGGTGCACAGAGTCTCGGCGGCGACGCGCGAGTACTTGTCTTGCGCCAGGATGGCATCCAGCACGGCGTCGGAAATCTGATCCGAAACCTTGTCCGGATGGCCTTCCGAAACCGATTCGGAGGTGAAAAGGAAGCTGCTGCTGCTCATTAAGAAGGTCCTTTGACTTGAAGCCGGATGCTAACCCGCCGATGGTTACAGTGGGGTGCCAAAATTCTCCCGATAGCGGGTAGCAAATTCGTCGCGCGTGAACCGATGGTTCTGCGTGCCGCGGGCTTCGATCTTGATCGCGCCCAACAACGAGGCGATGCGCCCGGTGGTCTGCCAGTCCCGGCCGTGCAGGAGACCGTGCAGCAGACCCGCCCGATAGGCGTCGCCGCATCCCGTGGGATCGACCACGGCCTTCGGTTTGGCCGGCGGAATGACGATTTTGCCTTCTCGCGTATGAATCTCCGAGCCCTCCGCGCCCCGCGTGACGATCAGCGCCTGGACGTGGTTGAGTATTTGGGCTTCGCTCCAGCCGGTGCGCTGCTGGACCACCTGCCACTCGTAGTCGTTCAACGCCAGATAAGTGGCCTGGGAGATGAAGGTCTTCAAGTGCTCGCCATCGAACAGCGGCATGGCCTGACCGAGATCGAAAATAAATGGAATGCCGGCGGCCGCGAACTGGGCGGCGTGCTGGATCATGCCGTCACGGCCGTCGGGCGCGACGATGCCGACTTTGATCGGCTGCTCGGCCTGCCGCGCGGCCTGCGACACTTCATTGACATGCGAGTGCTGCATGGCGCCCGGGTGAAAGGCCCAGATCTGATTGTCATCGAGGTCGGTCGTCACGAAGCCCTGCGCGGTGTGCTCGCTCTCGAGCACCCGCACGTAGTCCGTCGGGATGCCGTTCTGCTGCATCCATTCCAGGTATAAGCCGGCATCGCGGCCGACCGTCGCCATGAGGTATCCCGTATCGCCCAGCAGCTTGAGGTTATAGGCGATGTTGCCGCCGCAGCCGCCGAATTCGCGGCGCATCTGCGGCACCAGGAACGACACGTTCAGCATGTGAATCTTGTCGGGCAGGATGTGATTCCGGAACCGGTCCTCGAACACCATGATGGTGTCGAACGCCACCGAGCCGCAGATCAGGGCCCGTCCACCGGCCTGTGCATGCTGAATCAAACGCTTGTTCTCCTGCCTTGAATGTATTGGCTCACGTCGGCAAGTGGCGACTGGGCACACTGGCGAGCCGCCGCGATTGTAGGCGTCCGCTGCCCGTCCTACTACCTGACACTTCCAGCGGGCCCGCCCGACGAACGGGCCGACGAATGGCGCAATGAATGGATTCGGCGGTGAACCCGTAGGTCGGTTCAAGCGTTATCGGAGCTATCCAAGGCGGGGTCCCCGCCCGAAGGGGAGTGACGGATTGATCAACGTGGAGCCTCGCAGCCGCTTCGATCGCTCGACCGGGCAGGGCTCGTCGTCGGATGACGACGGCTCGACTGGCCGTGGCGCGGGCGCCGGGACCGAGCCGCACCCGGCGTCGATCCTCATCGTCGAGGACGAGGGCATCGTCGCGCAGGACCTCATGGAAGCCCTCACGCGCCTCGGCTACCGCATCAGCGGCGTGGCCAGCGAAGGCGCTCAGGCCGTGGCCATGGCGACGCAATTGCAGCCCGAGCTGGTCGTCATGGACGTCAGCCTGCGTGGCGAGATCGACGGCATCCAAGCCGCGCGCCTGATGCACGAGCACGCCCATGTGCCCATCATCTTTCTCACCGGTCATCGCGACAGCGAGACATTGCAGCGCGCGGTGCTGACCGGTCCGCTCGGTTATCTCATCAAGCCGTTCCAGGAAGACGAGCTGCGCTGTGCAATCGAGGTCGCGATTCACAAGCACCGCTCCGAGCAGCAAGTCCGCGAGCGCGAGGAAGAGCTGCGCCGAAGCGCCGAGCTGTTGCAGAACCTGTCGCTGATCGATGAGCTCACCCAGCTGCGCAATCGCCGCGGCTTTTTCGAGCTGGCCCAGCAGGCGCTGAAGGTCGCCCAGCGCGAGCATTACGCGATGGGGCTGTTTTTCATGGACCTGAACGGCCTGAAGCGCATCAACGACACGCTCGGCCATCAGGCCGGCGACCAGGCGTTGCGCGATACCGCGGAAGTGTTGCGCGATACATTTCGCAGCTCGGACATCCTGGCGCGCATCGGCGGCGACGAATTCGTCGCCATGGCGCACGTGCATTCCACTCAGGACCTGCACGCGCTGGCCAGCCGGCTGCGCGATCATCTGCAGATCTTCAATCAGGCCCATCGTCGGCCGTATCCGCTGAACATCAGCGTCGGCATGACGCTGGTCGACATCCCCACCGAAGAAGACCTCGAGTCGCTGCTGGCGCGCGCCGACGCCGCCATGTACGAAGAGAAGCGCGCCGTCTCCAGCCGGGCGTAAGCCTCGGATATCATCGGCGCCTCGATCCGCGCCTATGAGACCCGCCGATGTCGAATGCCGCTGCCACCGACGCTCCGTCACGGTGGCTGGAAACCGTTGCCGCCAGCGACCCCGAGCGCCTCCTGCTGGAGACTGGCGAGGGGCGTCGACTGAATTATGGTCAAATGGCCGCGCTGACCCGGCGGCTCGCGGGCTCTCTCACGGCGCTCGAAGTGAAGCCGGGAGACCGCGTCGTCGCCCAGGTCGAGAAATCCCCCGAAGCGATCGCGCTGTATCTCGCCTGTCTGCACCTCGGCGCGACGTTCGTTCCTCTCAACACCGCTTACACCTTCGCCGAGCTCGAGTATTTTCTCGGCGACGCTGCCCCGACCGTCGCGGTCGTGCGGCCAGCCGATCGCCAGCCAGTGCAAGCGATCGCGGCGACCTGCGGCGTCAAGCACGTAGAAACATTGGACGATCGCGGCGGCGGCTCGCTGCTCGATATCGCCGGCACCGCGCCTGAAAGCTCGGCGCACGCTCCGGCCACGCTGGCGGCATTGCTCTACACCTCTGGAACCACCGGCCGCTCCAAGGGCGCGATGCTGACGCGGGCGAATCTGTCATCCAATGCGCTGACACTGGCGCACGCATGGCGTTTCAGCTCCAGCGATGTGTTGTTACATGCGCTGCCCATCTTTCACGTACACGGCTTGTTCGTGGCCATCAACACCGTGCTGGCGTCCGGCAGCTCGATGCTGTTCCTGTCCAAGTTCGATGCGGACCAGGTCGTGCGGCTGCTGCCTCGAGCCACCGTGATGATGGGCGTGCCGACGTTTTACACACGCTTGTTACAACATCCCGGCTTGCATCGGGACGCAGTCGGCAATGTGCGCTTGTTTGTTTCGGGCTCGGCGCCGCTGCTGGCCGAGACGCATCGGGAATTCCAGGCGCGTACCGGCCACGCCATCCTGGAACGGTACGGCATGAGCGAGACGCTGATGAACACCTCCAATCCGTACCAGGGCCGTCGCATCCCCGGATCGGTCGGACCGGCGCTGCCCGGCGTCGAAGTGCGCATCACGGATCCGGACAGCGGCGCGCCACTGACCGAAGCCGACGCCATCGGCATGATCGAGGTCCGCGGCCCCAATGTCTTCTCCGGTTACTGGCGCATGCCGGAGAAAACCGCGGCCGAATTTCGCAAGGACGGTTTCTTCATCACAGGCGATCTCGGCAAGCGCGATGCGCAGGGCTATGTCTACATCGTCGGCCGCGGCAAGGATCTGATCATCACCGGCGGCTACAACGTCTATCCCATCGAGGTCGAGCTGGAAATCGATGCGCTGCCGGGCGTGAACGAAAGCGCCGTCATCGGCGTGCCGCATCCGGATTTCGGCGAAGGCGTCACCGCCGTCGTGGTGCCCAATAAGAATCAGACGTTGCAGGAGACCGAAATCCGCAACGCGCTCGAGCAGCGGCTCGCCAAATTCAAATTGCCCAAGCGCATCGTGTTCGTCGACGAGCTGCCTCGTAACACCATGGGCAAAGTGCAGAAGAGCGCCCTGCGCGAGCGCTATCGTGATCTTTATAACTAATCAGGAATCCCGAGCATGACCGCCACTTTGATCGATGGCCGCGCCGTCGCCGAACGGCTGCGCGAGCGCGTTGCCGCCCGTACCGCCGAGCTCGCCAGGCATGGTGTGATTCCCGGCCTCGCCGTCGTGCTGGTCGGCGACGATCCGGCCAGCCAGGTGTATGTCGGCAGCAAGACCAAACAAGCCGCCGCCGCGGGCCTGAAGCATTTCGATCATCGCCTGCCGGCGACCGCCAGCACCTCGGAGTTGATTGCGCTGGTGGAGCAATTGAATGCGCGCAGCGACGTGCACGGCATCCTGGTGCAGTTACCGCTGCCGGCCGGCGTGGACAGCGCAGCGGTGCTCGCCGCCATCGATCCGGCCAAGGATGTCGACGGCTTTCATGCGGTCAATGCCGGCCGGCTGGCGCTCGGCCAGGACGCAACCGTGCCGTGTACACCGCTCGGCTGTTTGATCCTGATTCGTGAAGCGACCCGAGAGCTTGCCGGCAAACGCGCCGTCGTGGTGGGACGCTCCAACATCGTCGGCAAGCCCATGGCGCAACTGCTGTTACAAAACGACTGCACTGTAACGATTGCCCACTCGCGCACGCGCGATCTGCCACAGCTCTGCCGCGAGGCCGAGATTCTGGTGGCGGCGATCGGACGGCCGAAAGCGATCGCGGGCGACTGGATCCGCACCGGGGCCATCGTCATCGACGTGGGCATCAATCGCGTCGCCGGCCCCGATGGCAAGAACAAACTGGTGGGCGATGTCGATTTCGACGCGGCGCTGTCACATGCGGGTGCAATCACGCCCGTGCCTGGCGGCGTCGGGCCGATGACCATCGCCTGTCTGCTGATGAATACGGTGAACGCCGCGATCCGCACCCGAGCCGGCGCGCTCGGCCCCCTGATCGGATTAAAATGATCAGCCTGAATTAATCGGGCGCTAACGTCATGCGCGGCCGCACGGCCGCGCATTTCCCGGCAATCACTCCAAAAATAAATCTATTCGGCGTCGCCGACGCTTTCGCCGCCGTTGCCGATGGTGGCCGACAGCTTGTCGATGATGGAATAAAGCGACGAGCGCTCCGCTTCGTTCAAGGTCAGCAGCATGTCCGCCTGACGTTTGCGCGCCACGGGCAGCACCGCCTTGTACAACGACGTGCCTTTGGGCGTGATGGAAACCATCACCGGCGCCGCCAGCGCTTCGGTCGAGCGCGAGCCGCGCTCCTTGATGGTTTTGGTTTTGGTCAGTCCGCGCGTCGCCATGACTCGCAAGGTCCGGCTCACCTGGCCCTTGTCCATGCCGCTGCGGGCCGTCACTTCCGAGAAGCGCATCGGCGCGAAGCGCGCCACCAGGGCCAGCAAGCGCCACTCCGGCAAGCTCAGATCGAATTGTTCGAGATAGGGCTTGGTGAGATTGGTGCGCAAGGCGTTCGACAGGCGCGTCAATCGAAACGTGAGGAAGTCCTCCACGTTCAGATGCGAGCCGCTGCGCGACACCGCCGTCCAGGGCGAGGTTGTTTTGCTTGTCGACCGCTCACGCGGCTTCTTCTGCGAAGCTTTCACTGACGTGCCAATTCGGGTTTGCCGAAGTGATTAGGAAGGACGCGGATTCTGCCGCAAGCAATCGCCTTTGAATAGAACATCGCACCTAACAATGTTGCAAACATGCGCTCCTCGACACTTCAGTGCGTTATGCAATCATCGAAGCAAACGCTGAACGCGGCGTGAATGTTTCTGCGCGAGAATTTGCCGTGTTTTCTGGGTCGGCCGAACGCGTCTCGCCGGCGCCGTACCTGACAAATTTTGTCCATTTGTTACGCGCCACACGCTATCTGCCTGTTTGCACGCCGCGAATTGCAAGTGACGTTTCGCGACCACGCGGGCCTGTGAGGGTGGAAAGAAAAAAACTGATGCGGCGAGAAAAACGGGCTGCTATGTTCCGGCGCGCTCCGGGGAGCGCCGCATGCAACAACCAGAAGCCCAAGCCCGCGTCATCGAAGAGTGGTTCCGGTTGCCGGAATCGCGCCGGCTGCACGCGACCGATGCGGTGGCCTTCGCCTTCAGACTGTTACAGGACCAGCCGGAGATGTTCGCGCGCCACCGCGAGCGGGATCAGGTCGATCACGATGTCATCGTGGAGTGGCTGCTGCCCTATCTGAACAGGCAGACGAACTGAGTCGTCCGCGCGCCGGCGTCACGCGCCCTGCAGGGCCTGACCGATGCCGCTGACTGTCGCCAGCAACGCCGACAACAGCTCCCGATCTTCCCGTTTGCCGGCGCGCCAGCGCCGTAACAGATCCACCTGCGTCAGATGCATCGGATCGATGTACGGGTTACGCAGCATGATCGAGCGCTGGACCGTCGAGGCGCCCTCCAGCAACTGCTGGCAGCAACGGATGTTCAGCACCTGCTGGCGCGCCAGATCGTATTCGGCGCGCAGGATGGGAATGAAACGACGATATTTTTCATCCACCAGTTGCTCGTAAGCCCGCGCGATGTCCAGGTCCGCGCGCGCCAGCGACAACTCGATGTCATCGACAAGATTCGTGAAGAAAAACCAGTGCTCGTGCATGTCTCGCAGGACAGCGTCGCCGAGCGTGCGTGACGCCAGCGCCAGCGCCGAGCCGGCGCCGAACCAGCCGGGCATCATGTAACGACACTGCGACCAGGCGTGCCACCAGGGGATGGAACGGATGGCGCCGATGCCGACCCGGTCCAGGCGCGAGACCGGACGCGAGCCGAGCTGCATGCGCTCGATCACATCGATGGGCGTGAGTTGACAGAAGAAGTCGTGGAACTCCGGATCGTCGAACACCAGGCCGCGATACACGCGCGAGCTTTCCTTGCTCATCAGCTCCAGCGCCTCGCGCCAGGCCGGCTCGACCCGCTCCGGCGGCATCACGCCCGCGCGGGACAACGACAAGGCATTGAACGCCTGCTCGAACACGCGCAGGGCGATCGGGCGCAGGCCGTATTTCTCGTTGATCAACTCGCCCTGCTCGGTGATGCGCAACCGTCCACGACGCGCGCCGTTCGGAGCGCTCCGGACCAGCACTTCGGTGCGCCCGCCGCCGCGATCGATGCCGTCGGCCTGACCGTGAAAAAGTGTCAATTCGATGCCGGCGGCGTCGGCCGCCGCGAACAACGACTCCTGCGCCTGACGGATCAGCCAGCGGGCGCGCACGATACCGCTTTCCTTGTTGCTGGCCGAATAGCCGATCATCACGTACTGATGATTGGCGCGTCCTTTGAGGTGACGTTTGTAAACCGGCTCTTCGAACAACTGCTTCATCATCTCGCCGCAGCGTTGCAGCGACTCGGCCGATTCGAACATCGGCGCGACATCGGTCGGCACGTCGCCGCTGCGACGGTCGGCGGTATCGGCCCAGCGCGCCAGCAACAGCAGGGACAGCACGTCGTCGATGCCCTGGGTCGAGCTCACCACATAGGCGCCGATCGCCTCGTCGCCATAGCGATGACGGCAATGCGCCAGCGCTTCGAGCACCCACAGGCTGCGCTTGCCGCTCGCGTCGAGCACGTTGCTGGGACCTTCGTCCCGCTCGAGCGCATCTCGCAAACGATCGGTGCGCTCCGCAC
The DNA here is from genome assembly GCF_009932555.1 of Steroidobacter agaridevorans. Classification (GTDB taxonomy): domain Bacteria; phylum Pseudomonadota; class Gammaproteobacteria; order Steroidobacterales; family Steroidobacteraceae; genus Steroidobacter; species Steroidobacter agaridevorans. Next base: position 167,057 of record NZ_BLJO01000008.1, on the reverse strand, counting down.
TGGTGCGGCTCGCCCAGCCGGCATCGTTGAATCCCTGGGCGATGACGGCCCGATGCGCGGCGGCGTTCTGGCGGATATCCAGCGTGGCCAGATGAAAACCAAACGTTCGAATCCGACGGATCAGCCGACGCACCTGAAACAAGCCGGCATGTTCGCCGTGGTTGGTGCGCAGGCTGTCGGCGATCAGATTGATGTCGCCGAGGAATTCGTTGACGTTCTCGTAATGATTGGCGCGTCCCTCGTAAGTGGCGCGCAACCGCTCCATCACCTGCCCGAGAAATACGCGATAAGGCATGCGGTCATGGCGAGCCGGCGACAGGCCGGCTCCGCCCGAAGGCAGCAGCACCGAATATTGGTCGAGGCGCGCCGTCAGCTCCGGCGAGATCCCGACGCGCGATGCGCTCTGTGACAACGTTTCGGCGAGGCTTTTACATTCCAGGAAGTAGTTGTTGACGATGACCTGCTGATGACGCGCCAATGTCTCGCGCAGCGTCTTGGCATGCACGTCGGGATTGCCGTCCATATCGCCGCCGACCCAGGAGCCGAAACGCAGGATCTCCGGCAATTCGCGCTCGCGCGCTTCCGGCCCGTAAGCCTGCTCGAGCGCCGCCTGGATCTCTTCATAGAAGGTCGGCACGATCTTGTAGAGCACTTCGGCGATGAAGAACAGCACGTGCTCGCGCTCGTCGGCGACCGTCAGGCGCTCGCGTGAATTCTCCGCCGTCTGCCAGCCCGAAGTGATCTCGTTCCGGATCCGATCCCACAGCACGCGCGTCTCGTTGGCGCTGCGTGGCAGGCCCAGCCGTTGCAACAGCAGTTTGGCGATCTTCTGTTGCTTGCGCAGGATGGTGCGGCGGGTGGATTCGGTGGGATGCGCCGTGAACACCGGCTCGACCCACATCTGCAGCATCAGGCGCCAGACGTCCTCCAGCGACAGGCCCTGCGCCTTGAGCTTGTTGACGGCTTCGATGATGCCGCTGGGCTGGATCTTGCCTTCGTTGAAATACTGGCGGCGGCGGCGGATGCGATGGACCTTCTCCGCCATGTTGACCATCTCGAACCAGGTCGAGAAGCCACGCACCAGGTCGCGTGCCTGTTCCGGCGGCACGTTGCGGGTCCGCTCGGTCAACTCATGGCCGCTGGCCGTGTCGCCTTCGCGGCGCGCGATGGCCGATTGCCGGTCGCTTTCCACAGCTTCGAACAGAACGTCGCCGCCCTGCTCGCGAATGACCTGGCCGACCAACCCGCCGAGCATGTGGACGTCTTCCCGCAGCTCGGCGTCTTTTTGCGGAAAGCTGATGTCGGAGCGAGGCATAAGGGGCGCGGAGTTTAGCAGGGATGCCCGGCCCCGGCGCTCAAAACGCTGTTGGCATCAGGCAACGCGTGCTGGAAAAGTCTTCAGCAGCGACTGCTTGCACGTGCTGCAGGCCCCGGGCTCGAGCCGCGGCAAGGAGCTTTCGGCCGCGATCGCCAGCGTCTGCTGCGCGTCCTCGATCTCCTCCCAGGCCCCCAGACGAACCTGGATCCGCCGGCACCACATACAACAACGCAGGCTGCGCTCATCGCGCGGATAGGCCGGATCGAGCAAAGCCACCGCCGGTCGCGCCTCGCTCCACACCGGCTCGCACACGTGACGGATGGAGCCGTCGGCCAGCGGCGTCAGCTCGATATCGATGAGCCGGCGCTCGTCGACCCGATCGGCGCGCGTCGGCACGAACACACTGCCGCCTGCCGCTCGCACGCGGGCGTAGAGCAATTCCCACAGCTGCCGCACGACGCCCTCGGGAATGCGATTCCAGATGGGGCGGCCGAGCACTTCGGACAAGCCCGGTCCGTGGCCGCGCGCCGGCGCCATGAAACGGCTCCACGCGGGATTGACGAACACGATGCGGTCGCGTGCATCGATGATGTAGACGGGGCGGGGATCCGCCAGATCGTTGACCATAAGCCCTCACGACGACGGGTAGCTGAACAGTGACGAAAGCGCCGTCGTGACAAATCACATCATCGGCCCGGTGTCAGACTCGGCCCATGAGGCTGGCCCTGAATGCCGCCCCCGCCCGAGCGCGCTATGCGGCTGATACGATCGCCACTTCGCGCCCGATCTGTGACGCAGCCGGCTTAAGTTTTTGCTGCGAGCCGGCGCGGGCCTATGACGAGAAACACATGACTTTGACAGGACAAATCGCTGTTTTTCTGGGCGCCACGGTGCTGGCGGTGCCGATGTTCCGGCGCCTGAAGCTGAGCTCCATCCTGGCGTATCTTGCTGCAGGCGTGGCGATCGGGCCGTTCGGGCTGGCGGTGATCGACGACATCGAAGGCGTCATGCATCTCGCCGAGTTCGGCGTGGTGCTGCTGTTGTTCGTCATCGGCCTGGAATTACAGCCCTCGCGTCTGCGCGCGCTACGACGCTCGATTTTCGGGCTCGGCCTCGCGCAAGTCGTTGTCACCACGTGCGCGTTCACAGTGCTCGCGCATCTGCTCGGGCTGCCGATGAATGCCGCATTCGTCACTGGCTTCGCACTGTCGCTCTCGTCCACGCCGCTGGTCCTGCAACTGCTCGCCGAACGTCACGAACTGAATACTCGACACGGCCGCCCGGCGTTCGCCATCCTGCTGTTTCAAGACATCGCAGTGATGCCGGTGCTGGCCATCCTGCCCCTGCTGGGCACGACTGGCGCTACACAGTCGCTCGGCGCAACCGTGCTCGGCGCAATCAAAGGTCTCGGTGTGCTTGCGCTGCTGGTATTCGGCGGCCGCTATGTACTGCGCCCCGTGCTGAGATTCATCGCCGAAACAAAAGTCTCTGAAGTGTTCACGGCCGCGGCGTTGCTGGTAGTCATCGGCACCGCGCTGCTCGTGGATGCGGTCGGCATGTCCATGGCGCTCGGCGCCTTCGTTGCCGGCCTGCTGCTCGCCGAGAGCGAATATCGCCACGAGCTCGAAGCCGACATCGAACCGTTCAAAGGCTTGCTGCTCGGCTTGTTCTTCATTTCCGTAGGCATGACCACCAACATCAGCCTGCTGCTGAAGCATCCCGTGTTGATCGCGAGCCTGGTCATCGGTTTGCTCGCCATCAAGGGATTGGTGTTGTGGGTCGTTGCGCGGGTCGCGCGAATCTCGGCGCGAACTGCTTCACCGTTGGCCGTTTCGTTGGCGCAAGGCGGCGAGTTCGGTTTCGTGCTGTTCGCGCTCGCGGTCAGCTATGGCGTGATGGAACGGAGCCTGGCGCAGATCCTGGTGATTGTCGTCACCATCTCGATGGCCATGACGCCGCTGGTGATCAAGCTGCACGCCGCCTTCATCGAGCCGCTCTTCAACAAGGGCGAGCCGCTGCGCGACTTCGACACGATCGAAGATCACAACAGCCGCGTGCTGATTGCAGGCTTCGGTCGCGTCGGGCAGGTCGTCGCTCGCGTGCTCCGCATGCGACGCATCTCCTTCACCGCGCTGGAATCGAGCGTGGCGCAAGTCGACTTCGTGCGCCGCTTCGGCAACAAGGTTTACTACGGCGATCCGTCGCGGCTCGAATTGTTGCAAGCGGCCGGCGCCGGGCGCGCCGAGATCTTCGTGCTGGCGATGGACGACATCGAGGCGTCGGTGCGCACCGCCGAGCTGATCCAGAAACATTTCCCGAATCTGAAAGTGTTCGCTCGCGCCCGCAACCGTCAGCACGCGATCCGCCTGATGGAGATGGGCGTGCGCTATTTCATGCGCGAGACGTATTTCTCCAGCCTCGACATGGCGCAGAACACGCTCGAAGCATTGGGGCTGTCGCGTGCCGAAGCGTTGGAAAGCATCCGGCGTTTCGATGCGCACGACCGCAAGCTGCTGGAACAGCAGCGGCTGGCCGGCGATGACGAGCAGAAACTGATCCAGACGGCGCAACAGGCCGCGCGGGAACTGGAAGGGCTGTTCGAAGAAGACGTGCGCGGCGCCGAATCGGCTGCGACCGAGCGGGATGAGAATCAAGCGACGGCTTGAAGGAACGCGCTCAGGAGCGCCGGCTGAACTTGCTGAGCGCGCGCTTCGCCACTCGGCGTGCACGCCACCATTGAATCCCCAAGGGAATGATTCGCCAGGCGATGGCGCCGTCCAGGCCGCGCACCGGCAATAGATTGACTGCCGCCATGATCAAATTGGTCCGGCCCAGGATCGCCACCGCGAGCCCCGCGTGGCCCAGATTCTCGCGGCCGACCAGCGCCGCCAGGGTCACCATCGGCAGGGCCACCGCGAGCTGCGCGAGCACGCCGCCCCACACGATCATGACGTGGTGTTCTTCGGTCTCCGGCGCCTCGAACTCACATCGGCCATGCCAGCCTGACAGCCGGACCGCCTCGACCTCGTAGCCCAGTCGATGGGCCACGAACGCATGCCCGGCCTCGTGCAGCAGAATCAGGGCGAAATAGCAGACCGCGGCGGTGATCGCGAGCCACGGACCGACCAGAAACGACAACGACACCAGCAGCGCCGCGATCAACGGCACCGACCAGTGCACATACAACGGCGCGCCGAAGATCCGCACCTGCCGCACCCGCAGCCACTTCCGCATCCATCGCCCTTTTATTCGAATATCCGTGGGGCGATGCTAGCAGCTGCCGCGGCCCATGCAGCGAACTGGTTCTAGTTGCCGACTTCGTCCTCGCCGTCGAACTGGAAATCGCCGTAGAACTCTTCGACACAGCTGCGGCAGATGGTGGCCGCCGGCGCTTCGATCAGACCCTCGACTTCGAACGGACGCTTGCCGCAGAAGGAACATTTCAAGCCGGCCGTTTCGGAGTCGTAGTACGCCAGCGCTTCTTCGAGGGTGACATGGGTGTCGATCCAGCGCTCGCTCACGCCGGGATAGATGCGCTCGATGGCCTGCTTCGCCTGTTCGACGGTTTCCGCATCCGAGATGCCGAGCGAAATCCATTCCTCGTCGCAATGGAACACCAGCGGACCGGGCTGCGCGCCCAACCCGACCGCGATCGCCAGCCGCGGCACCTGAGCAATCATTGCCTCGTCGGTGAACAGCGAGCCGACATGGCAATAGGGAATGTCGTCTACGAACGCGTACGACACCACACGTGCTGCGTCGATGACGGGCGGGGGTGGACTGCGATGCTCGTTGCTCATGCGGGCGAATATGGGGACGCTGTCAAAAATAGGAACGTCAGAACCGCGAATAAGATCCGTGGATCCATCACAGGGCGCGAGCTGTCATGCCCGCCTCCACTCTATTGTGTGTCTTCCGGCCGCCCGACCGGTTCACTTAACCTGCGATGTATCGGTAGCGCATACATTCCGACAGGCATGCTTTCCGGCAACGTCGTACTTATCCAGGCAGCCACGCCGGAACTCATCGCCCTGACCCGCGATTTATTTCAAGAATACGCGCTCGCCATCGGCATCGATCTCGAATATCAAGGATTTGCCGCCGAGCTCGCCGCGTTGCCGGCGCCCTATGTGTCGCCGCACGGTGTGTTGTTCATTGCATACGTGGATGGTGAAGTGGCCGGCTGCGCCGCGCTTCGACCGTTGGGTGACGGCGAGGGAGAAATGAAGCGGCTGTACGTGCGTCCCGCCTTTCGGAAAGTGGGCGTGGGCCGCCGCTTGGTCGACGCCATCGTCGCTGCCGCCCGGCATGCAGGCTGTCACACCCTCCGTCTGGATACCCTGCCAAGCATGACTTCAGCTCAAACGCTGTATCGCCAGCTCGGCTTCATCGAGACGCCGCCCTACAACGACAAATATCTGCCCGGCACGCGCTTCTTTGCGCTCGATCTACGGTCACCCCAGTAGGGTGAGAGAGCTGGTCAGTCTGAACATTCGCTGCTGGAGCCCGGCGACCTCGGACTGATGGGCAGCCTCAATCTTCAGCATCGAGATAGAGGGTGACCATGCCATCCTCGCCGGCCGTCAGATGGTATCTACCCGATGTTCGCAACTCACAACGCGCACACCATCGCCGCCGTGCTGGAACTGCGACCGCCGGGAGCGAAGTAATCGCAGCAAATCCTCGTCCGCAGCAAAATCAATGCCGCCATCGCTAAAGGTGCACGATGCACGACGTGAGTCGATCAATCGGCAAGATCGCTTCCGCGGCCTCCATCCATTGCTCACGGGCCCGGTAGAACTCGGCTTGCGCCTGTAGCTGCCGATTCAGCGAGGCTGTGACTGCAGCCTGCTTTTCCGGCTGCAGCTCTGGCGGCAACTGCGCCAATACCGCAGCGAATTGAGCTGACGACTCGGTAACAAACTTGCTGAATGCCTGTTTGTGAGCAGCGACCAGGTGACGAAGCTGCTCGAGCGCAGCGAGTGACGTCTGCGCGCCCTCGGCGGTGCAAAGCCGTTCTTGCGACAACAGCAGGTCGAGCCGCAGTTGCCGCTGTCCCTGCTCGAAGGTTTGCGCCACTTGCGCACCGACGGCCGCGAATCGGCGGGCAACGTTGACGAGTTCGGCTTCGGCTGGATGCATGGCCATCTGCAATAAAAAAGCCCTTCCGGCAGGAAGGGCTTTTCCAATATCACAAGCGCGCTTATCCGGGGAAGAAGTCGATCGGCTTGCTGACCGTGATCGTGCCGACGTCCTTCGCTTCGAAGCGGAACGACTTCACGCGGGCCACCAGCTTGCGCTCCAGCTCGGGGTCGTTGAGCTCGCTGGAGACGATTTCGCAGCGTTGCACCGAGCCGTCGGCCGCGATGGTCAGCTCCAGCACGACCTTGCCTTGCAGGTCCGGCTTGTCGCGCAGGGCGCGCTGATACATCGAGTCGATGGCGCCCTTGTTACGAACGAAGACCAGCGCGATCTCTTCTTCGCTGCGCGAAGCCTTGCCACTGCCGCTGCCCCGCTGCACTTTGTCCTGCGCCTGCTGAGTGAGCACGGCAGACGTTGCGGTAGTCGTCGAGCCGCCTTCAAGGGCTCCCTGGCCGCCACCGTAACCGCGGCTCAGCCCGGCAGTGTTGATGCCGCCGCTGCTCGCGCCAACCTTCGAAGTCAGCAGCGAACGTTCCGAGCGCGTCGACTCACCGACCTTGCCGCTGAGGTTCTTGGTCTGCATGGCCTTGTCGGCCACCGACATGTCGCGCAGCTCGGCAAACTGATCCATCACCTGGGCCATCTGCTTCTGCGCACGGTCGCGAGCGGTCGGCTGCGGCTTGGGCTCGGGCTTCGGCTGCTCCACCGGCTTGACCGGCTCCGGCTTCTTCTCCTCGAGCTTGGGCGGCGGAGGCGGCGGTGGCGGCGGCGCCTTCTTCTCGATCACCAGCTTGACGATGCGATCCGGAATGTCCGGCGCCTTCACCAAGGTTTTTTCCGGCACCGGAATCAATGGAATCAAGATCGCCAGGATGGCGAACACGATGAACGCGTTGCGCACCACCTTGCGGAAGCGGGCCTCGACCTCCTCGGTCGGCGACCAGGGCAGGTCATATAAACGATAGTAAGGGGCGAGTGTGCTCATGAGTGGCCGGCTCCTCAGCTACCCACGGCGTTCGACGGCGAGGCATTGAATGCCGCCGTGCGCCCGCTCGCGCTCGGGCTGACGGCATTCGCGCCCTCGCGCTCGACCACCGCCAGCGACACCTTGCCGTAATCCGCATCGGTGCACGTCGCCATGATCTTGCGAAGCACGCTATACGGCGTGTTCTTGTCGCCCATGATGGTGACTTCCCGGTCCTTGATCTCCTGCCGGGCCGCGTCCACCAGCACGGTGTCGGCCTGGCCCTGCAGCGCCTGCTTCAGCGGCTGGATCACCGCCTCCCGCGAGGCGATCACATCGGCGACCTTGGCGATCGGCCGGCCATCCACCAGCAGATCTTCCTTGGTGATCATCACCACCACGCTCGGCCGCGGCTTCTTGTCCGAGAGCGACGCCGGAATGGAGATCGCCTTGGTGTTCGGCAGGATGTCCGTATCGGAGTTATGCACCAGCAGGAACACCGTGAGGATCATCAGCATGTCGATGAACGGCACCAGCGTCATGTGGCCGGCCGCCTCGGCGCCGCCATGCTTGCGACTGCGATGTCGTTTGATTCGATTGATCATGTCGGCGCGTCTCCCACGGACACATCCGGGAACAGCTCGCCATACGTCCAGCTGTTCTCGCCCACACTGAAGACACGCACCGTGTCCATCACCTGCACCAGCGTGTCATAGGCAATGTCCTGCTCGAGCAGGATGGTCGCGTCGGTCTTGTCGGGATACTTGGTCTTCACCAGCTTCAGGTAGTCCTGCAGCCCGGTCAGATCGTAGCCAGTGGCGTTGGTCGGCACGCTCTTGAGCAGGCCGGTGCCGCGATCGGCGACTTCGATCTTGTCCTTGCGGATGATCACTTCCAGGTTCAACCCCTCGGGCAGGTCCGGCACCGCACTGTCGGCGCCCGGCAGGTTGAGCTCCAGAATATTCGTCTTGGTGAACACCGCGGTGAAGATCAGGAAGAACACCAGGATGATCATCATGTCGATCATCGGCACGACGTTGATCTCGTGGCGGCCGCGGTAGCGCGCATGATTGCGCATCACCCGCCGCTGTGCCTTGGACTGAGCCATCGTTTATCCCTTTATGGACCAGTGGCGCTGTAACGCTCTCAGGCCATCCCGTGAGCGGCGCGGCCGCGCGGCTGCGGGGCGGCGAGATCGTCGTTGCCGACTTCCACGTCCTGACGGCGCTCGACCACCGAGTTCATGAACTTCACCGAAGCGATCTCCAGGCTGTCGATCATCTTGGTGGTCTTGGCTTCCAGGAACATGTGCGCCAACAGCAGCGTGATGGCGACGAACAGACCGGACGCGGTGTTGTTCATGGCGACCGAGATGCTGGCGGCCAGCAGGCTGGCCTTTTCCGCCGGGTTGGCCTGCGCGATCGAGGCGAACGCCGCGATCAGGCCGATGACGGTGCCGAGCAGACCGGTGAGCATGCCGATGTTCGCCAGCGCCGAAAGATAGTGAGTGCGCTTCTCGGCGCGCGGAATGATTTCGAGCAGGCTCTCGTCCATGGCCTTCTCGACGTCATCGCGGCGGCGGGCGCTGGCGAGGCGAGCGATGCCGTAGTTCAGCACGGTCGCGATCGACGCCTTGGACTTGGAGGTGATGGCCACCACCTGTTTGAAGTTGCCGCTGTTGATCAGCGGCACGACCTGCGCCCACAGACGACGGTTCTGGGTCGTCTCGTTGGTCAGGTAGATGAAACGCTCGATGGCGATAGCGACGCCGATCACGAAGATGGCGGCCAGCGGATACAGGAAGAATCCTCCCTCGCGGAAGAAATTCACCATGAAATGTACCAATTCCATCGTCAGGACTCCTATGCGGTGCGGACTCGAATCAAAACAAAAGGCGCTCGCTCATTGCCGGGCCAGCGCATAACTGAATAAGGCGCGCTTTATCGCCTTACATAAATACTGCCCGCTGCGACCTACTTCTCAGTGCTCGGAGGTTGCGAAGGTGGCGCATCGGCGCCACCGTTAATTGCACCGTAGTAGGTCACTTCACGACGAAAAACGTCACGGTCGACTGGCGTCAATGCCTCGTCCAGCAGCGTGTTGAACGGCTGCGCGGGCAGATCGCCGAGATCCGATTTCTTCCAGGGCACCACGTACATCACCTTGGGCAGCTCGCGGTTGCCAGTCACCGTCGTGGTCTCCAGATCGAGTCGATCGTTGCGCACGACTGCACGCGGGCCTCCTGCTCGTTCCGACGAAGTCGACGGCTCCGCTGCCGGCGGCGCTTGATCAGCCGATACATTCGTCGTCTTGCTGGTATCGACAGCAGGACCCGCCGCTGTCGCCTCTTTGGATAACGTGCCCTGCTCCTCGGCCGCAAACACGGCGACCGAAGCAAACATCAGTAGCAGAGACAGAGTGAAACGCTTTGTGCTCATGGTGCTTCGCCAGTTTGGGCACTTCGCGGATCGGCGCCGATCCGTTTCTTCAGTTCGGTCACCCAGCCGTTGACCTTCGCGTCAGGCGAGCTCGCCGTCGACAGGTAGCGCTCATACGCTTCGAGCGCACGCTGCGGCTCCTGCAGATACAGATCGCACAGCACGCCGAGATTCAACCAGGCCAGCGCATAGTTCGGATCGATCTGCACCGCGCGCGTATAGGCATCGTTCGCTTCCTTGAACTTGCCTTGTTTGCGCTGGACGATGCCGAGTTGATTGAACGCCGCGGCGTTGTTGCCATTGCGCGCGATCGCGTCGCGAATGGCTTTTTCCGCCTCGTCCAGCTTGCCAGCCTTGGCGTGCAGGATGCCAAGATTCAGCAGCGGGCCGGAATACGATGGATACGCAGTCGCGAGCGCACGGAACCCCTGCTCGGCGCTGGCGAGATCGCCCGAGCTCATCGCTTGCACGGCGCGCTCGAACTGTTGCACCGCTTCGGGCGGCAGCACCGGTTCGACCGGCACACCCGCGGCAGCTTCGGCGGCGGCTTTCTCCTGCTGCGCGTCCGAATCTGTCGGCGCAGAACCGCAGCCTGACAGCAAAAGACCGAGCAGCGAGGCGACGATCAGGCCGCGCCAGCCACGAGCTTCCGAATGAGCGCTGTCAAGGCAACGTCGGCACATAATCTTCACTGATCTCGGTCTTGGCATAGCGCGCCGGCTTCAATTTCGCCAGCACATCGAAGCTGCGCTGGACCCATTGATCGTAAACGCCATCGCCGGTGCGCTGCGCATTGGTCTCGTGCAATTCGATGGCCTTTTCCTCGAATGGGAAGGCCTGTTCCTCGAGCAGCACGTCGTACTGTTCCTTGGCCTCCTCGTCCAGGTTCTTCGGCCGTTCCGACGCCATCAGGTCCGCGCCCAGCTGACGATACAACTCGGCCATGCCGAAGGTGGCCTGAGTGGTCACCTCCGCGACGCCGTAATCGAGCGCCTGACTGTAGACAGCCAGCGTCTTTTCCATCGCCTCGCGCTTGGTCTTCAGCGACTTGTTCAATGGCGCGGTCAGTCTGATCGAATTGAACATCGCCACCGGCAGGTCGGCGGTTTCGATGGTCGCCTTCGCGGCCAGATATTTGCTGCGATCGGTGCGCGCCGCGCCGGCCGATTTGTCGGCGCGGATGATTTCATCCAGCCACTGCGACCGGACTTTCACGTCGTTCTGCGCCTTCGCCATGTCGGCGAGCTTCTGCCGCGCATCCATCGCAGCATCGAGTGGCGACGGATATTGCTTCACGTAGCTTGCATACAAACGTGCCGCGTTGGTCGGCGAGGCTGCCTTGTCATAGAGCTCGGCCGCCTGCCATAGAGCAGCGCGCCGGACTTCGACAGGCTCTTGCTCACGCGCAGCCACACGCTCCAACTCGGCAGCGGCTTGCGTGCCGCGACCCAGTTCGAGATAGGCGACCGCGAGCGAACGCGTCGCGTCCGGCACCAGCTCGTGATTGGGATAGTTGCGACGGAATGTTTCCAACACCTGCGCGGCCCGCTCCCACTGCTTGTCCTGCAGCAGGATGCTGGCGGCATCGTACTCAGCGTTGGAGCGCGCCTTCGAGTTCGGCGCCAGCGCCGCGACCCGCAGGAAGTCGTCGACCGCACCGGTCGAATCGCCCGCCGTGCGCTTCGCTTCGGCTTGTTTGTAAATCGAAGCGGCGATGCGCTCTTCGATGTTGGCGCGATCCGGATCGTTGGCAGGCAGGAAGCCCTGCACCTTCACGTAGGCCGCTTCAGCCTCGCCGAAGCGACCGCGATCGAACAGCGAGTGCGCCAGCAACGTGGTCGCCGTGCGCGCCAGCTTGCGATCGACCGGCGGATTGCGCTCCAGAATCGATGTCGATACTTCGATGACGCGGTCGAAATCGTTGAGCGCGAACAGATCTTCGTCGGCCTTGGTCTGTACGCGCGCCGACTCCGGATGCTCGGGGAAGCTGGTCGCAAACATCAGCGCGCTCTCGATGCCCTGCTGATGCCATACCGCTTTGGACTGACCCTGCAGCGTCGGCTCGTGCTTCTGATAAGAGACCAGCGCGGCGTAACCGGCGGCCGAAGACTTCGGATGCGCCGGATAGTCGTACGCCGCCGTTTCATATTCCTTGGCCGCTTCGGCGAAGCGCCCGGACTCGAACAACACTTCACCCAGCACGAAGCGGTTCGCCGGCGCTTCCGGATCTTGCGGGAACGAGTCGAGCATCGCGCGATACCAGCGCGCCGCGGACGCATAATTCTCCGGCTTCTTATCCTTCTGCGCGAGCGCATAGTAGAACTCGGCCAGGTCCTTCTGGTTGGACTTCAACTGCGCAGCCACTTCGGGCGCATCGGCAACGGTGCGCTCACGCCAGAAGGCGGAGCCGAACGCGTAACGCTCGACGAATGCCTGCTTGCCTTCGATGACCAGCGACGCCAGGCGGCCCTTCTGATAGGCATCGATGGTCCGCATCTGCAACGACGGCGCATAACGGTCGTCGGGGCGCCGCTTGGCGAACGCTTCGAACGCCACGGCCGCGTCCAGATAGCGTTCCTTCTCCAGATAGAAATCGCCGAGCGCTTCGTACACCAGATGCGCGTACGGCGGATCGCCTCGCTGTGTCATCGTGGCATCGAGCGTGGCCGGCCCGTCGAGATCCGAGAAACTGATCGCCATTGCGCGCAACGCATCGGTCGTGAGCTCGCGCTCCGGTCGCGTCAAAGAATCTCGCGGCCGCAACTGACCATCCCGCACGAGGATGCGATCGAGCAGCCGCATGAAGGCGGAGACACTTTCCTCGCCGAGCGATTGTTTGAACAGCGACCAACCGAGCTTGTAGAGGCCCTGCTCGAAGAAGCCCGTATCCGCGCCCGGCGTGGTCACCGCCACGTACGCGTTCTCGGCGTCTCGATAACGACCGAGACTGAACAGGATCTCGCCGCGACGGAACTGCGATTCGACCAGCCATTGGCTGCGTGGATAAGTCGCCACCAACTGGTCGAGCACCGTCAGCGATTTCTCGAGCTGGCCTTTCGCTTCATAGGCACGCGCCAGCTGATACATGACGACGTCGTTGCGCTCGTAGTTCGGGTAGGACTTCAGCAGTCCTTCGTACAGCTGCACGGCTTCGTCGACGCCGAGACCGCCAAACGCACCTTCGGCCGTGCGCGCGCTCTCGTCTTCGACCTGCAGGTCGCCGAGACGACGCATGGCTTCGGCGCGCAGCTTCTCGTTCTGCGATTCCATTTCGAGGAAGCGGCGGTACTGCTCGATCGCCTGCTGCATCTTCACGTCGCTCGGCGGATCGCGATTGACCTTGACCTCTTTCTTGTCGAGATCGCGGATGGTTCGCGGCGCCGGCTTGACTGGCGGCGGCTCGGCGGCGAACGCCGGCATCGCGATGGCACTGGAAAGCGCGACGGCGACCAGGAAACGGAGCTTGTTAGATCCGCTCATTCCGCGCCTCCCTTGTCGACGCCGCCCTCGCCGGCGGCGTTGTTGCCCGTCGCCGCCTTGTCATAGATCGAAGCCAGCGCGAAGCGCGCCTGCAACGAATAGGAGGCCAGGCGTTGCTTTTGCGACTCCAGTTCCTTGATCGCAACAGCCGCCAGATAGCGGTTCTGAGCCTGGGCGGTCGCTTCCAAGCGCGCGCTCAAGCCATCGAGGCGCGGCGGCAACGTAGCCACACGGCGTGCAAACTCCTCAGTACGGGCGGGATAGTCACCACGCGCGCGCTCGACGAGCACCGACCGGCGACGCGCTTCTTTATAAGCGACATCCAGCTCACGCAGTTCCTTGCGAGCACGCCACTGGCGGGCCTTGAAGCTGCCATTGAAATCCCAGAGCAGCTTGCCGCGGATCAGGCGCGCCTTCTCGCGCATCTCCTGCACCATCGGGTCGTTCTGGTCCGCCTTCGCGAGCACAGCTTCGATCTGCTGCACCTTGGCCCATTGTTCCTTTTCGCGCGACGTGGCGAGCGCAGTCACATCGTCGTCGCGCTCGGTCGCGGCCAGCCGCGACTCCAGCTCGTTCTTGTGAGCTTCCATCGCGTCCAGGTCGACGGTGTCGAGCGTCTTCTGCAAGCCCGGCAGACGCTGATCGTAGGCACGGCGGCGCGTGTCCACCATGTCTTCGAACGCCTGCACGCTCAACGCCCACGTTGCGAGGTTGCGCTGCATGAGCCGCAGGTCGCGATAGTTCTTCAAGCCTTCCTGGAACTCGTGCGTGGCCAGCAGGTGATACAGATAACGGGTCTCGGGCGCGTCCGGCAGATTCTGCAGCTGCCAGTACCAGCCGACCTGATCGGCCTTGTCGTTCTCGACGATGGCGTCGAGCAGCTTGCCGTCGCGGATCGCCTGAATGGATTGATCGATGCGCTGGGACTCGGCCGCGAACGCTTCAACCGCGTTCACATACTGTTCCGCCGCCTGACCTGTTGCATCGAGCTGCGCGTATGCATAAGGAATGGCGAGATACGATTCCTGCACCGCTGCGTCGAGGATGTCGCGATCGCGCAGCTCCGTCCACGGCGCGAGCGCCTTGTTGAACTTTTTCTCCGCCGAGTCGGCCCAGCCCACTGCCAGCAGCGCCTTGTTCGACTGCGGGCCTTCCAGCCGCACTCGTTGCAGCACCTTCTTCGCGTCTTCGGGACGGTTGGCCTTGAGCCAGGCGAAACCGAGCGCGAGATTGGCTTTATCGCGCAACGCTGCAAGCTCTTCGGTCGGCACCGCGATCTGGCCGACTTCATTCAACAACTCGGCCGCTTCCTCGACTCGTTCCTGACGGACCAGTGCGACACCGATGTTGAAGCGCGCGTACGACGACCAGACATCGCCGCCGGCGCCCACCGGTTGCCACCGCTCCAACGCGCGGATCGCGTCGTCGTAACGGTTGAGATACATCAGCACCTGCGCTTCGAGCAGATGACGCTCCGGCTCGAGATCGCCGGGCAGCGCGCCGCGGATCGAAGCCAGCGCGGTCGCGGCGTCTTCCAGATAGTCGCGCTGATACCAGACCTTCGCGAGGTAGAACCAGGCGCGATTGCGCACATCGAGCGGCACGTTGTCGTTCAGCAACGATTTGAAGATGCGGCCGGCTTGTTCATGCTGACCGAGCGACAGATACAAACCGCCCTTGAGCAACTCGGCCTCGACGCCGTGGTGCCCGATGCGATTGAAATCCTGCGAGGCGCCGAGGCGCGTCAGCGCCTGCAGATAGTCGCCCTGATAGAAATAAAACAGCACGTCGCCCCAATGCAGATCGCGCACGACCTGAGGCGTGCCGACCAACGGCCGCGGCTCGGGAGGTTTCTTCTCCTTCGCGATCGCGCTGGTCACTCCTAGCGCGAGCAGCACGGCAACGAGAACTTTGTTACATCGTCCGGTCACGGGTTATTCCCATTCCTTGACGATGAACTCGGGCTGCGCCTTGACGGCTTTGTCGCTGATCTTCAGTTCGACATATTTGGCGCCGACGCCTTTCTCGAGCTTGATGGTCGCGCCACGGCGGTAGTCACGCTGGTTCGGGCCCTGGCCGGTGAACAGCGCGATCAACTCGTGCTCGCCCGCTTTCAGATTGCCGATGAACACGCGATGCACGCCGCCCCTGAGCAGCGCCTGCGCCTCGCGCTCGGTGTACAGATAGTTGGCGACTTCCTTGTTATCGAGCTTCAGGGTCACCGAGTCGAGCGCGAAGAACTCGCCCACGTCCATGGAAACGAACACCGCCACCTGGGTATTGGCCGGGAACAGCAGCTCTTCCTCCAGCACGAACAGCTCGCGGTTCAGGTCGAGCACTTCTTTCTTCAGTGCCTGCACTTCTTCGTCGAGGCTCTTGAAGCTGTCGCCGCCGGCCGTTGCCGAAGGAGCCGGCGCGCTGGTGTCGGTGAGTGGCGCAGTGGCCGCATCTTGGGCGGTTGCCAGCCCGGCCGCGAACAGCAGGGGCAACAGCGTGACAGTTATTTTCAGGAGGCTCTGACGCAGCATGGCAATGTCCGGGAAATCCGTGGATGGTGCTCGAGAGTTCGATACGAGTTCGGTGCAGTGGGCGAAGCGGATGAGCGGTTGGACGCGAGTCACTCGTTCAGCAGTTCACGCAGCTTTTCGGTGTAGCGCGTTTCATATCCGGCCTTGTAGCCCTCGGAGATGTAGCGCACCACCCCTTCACGATCGATCAGTACGGTCAGCGGCATGGTGCTCGCCTGATAGGCGCGACTCACTTCCTTGCGAGCATCGAACAGCACCGGATAACTCACTCGCAGCGTCTTCGCCATTTCACGCGCCGCATCGAGATTGGTTTCCTCATCCAGGTTGACGCTGAACAGCACCAGGCCGGCGCGGCGGTACTTGCCATAGATCTCATCGAGCAATGGCATCTCCTGGCGGCAAGGCCCGCACCAGGTTGCCCAGAAATTGATCAGCACCACTTCGCCGGAGTGTTCAGACAGGCGCATGTTCGCGCCGTCCCACGAGCGCAATGCGAAGTCGGGCGCGGGCTGGCCGACGAGCTGGGTTGCCGGCACGCATACCGCAGGCCCGAGCAGCAACAACGCCAGCAAGGCAAAGCGCGGCATCCGTGCGGAAGCCCGGAGCGGCGGACGAGCTTGTGAGAACTGTGACATCGAACTTTTATTCGTCGCCGGACACGCGTGAGGCAGCCGATCGGCGCCTCCACATGAATGAGAGGCCGGCGCTGGCAACCCCGCTGTCCTAGGATCATTCCCTTAGACCGGTGGCTTTGCGTCCCCACCTTTCGGTGAGTTTGCCCTTGCTTGAGGCGGCGCCTGACTCGAGTGTGGCAACACCTCTGACAACGCCAGCTAGGGTGCTATACGCAGCGCAAATATGTCAACGAACGAAGTGTGATGCCAGCGGCGCAAAAACGCGACGGGCCTGTGACTTGCCGCACATTTCAAAAGTCTGTCGGTAGGCGACGACAACACTGTCGGCGCCTTGTATCCGTACGCAGACGACTGACAGCCTGCCCCTTCCCACGATGTGTATCGATGAGCAGGCGGCGTGCGACCGGCGGGAGGGATCCGGTCGCACGCACTGTTACGCCTGCAAGTCAGATGGGCGCTTTCAGACCTTCGTAGTCGGTCGATGCGGCGGTGGCCTTCCACATCGCGATCTGCTCCGGAGTCACGGTCGACACACTCGAGCCCTGCTCCGAGGTCAATGTGTCCGACGGCAACGTGATCTGCTGCTGCTCGACCATCGCGGCCTGCTCGTGGCCATACAGGAACGTGCTGGCGACCGCGGTGCCGAGCGTGAGCAACATGGCGGCGCCAAGGGCGATACGACGCTTTGTCATCTCTATCTCCAACTCGAATTCAAAACGGGCGAAAAGGATTCGTTTGTTAAGCGAGCACCGGACGCTTGCCGCCGGTGTCACCATCGGCGAGGTTCAGCACCGGGCGCTTACCGCCGGTATCGCCATCGGCCAGCACCGGACGCTTGCCGCCGGTGTCGCCGTCGGTGAGGTTCAGCACCGGACGCTTGCCGCCGGTATCGCCATCGGCCAGCACCGGGCGCTTGCCGCCAGTGTCGCCATCGATAATGTTGAATACCGGGCGCTTGCCGCCGGTATCGCCGTCGGCCAGCACTGGACGCTTACCGCCGGTGTCGCCATCGACAATGTTGAATACCGGACGCTTGCCGCCGGTATCGCCGTCGGCCAGGACCGGACGTTTGCCGCCGGTGTCGCCGTCGGTGATGTTGAATACCGGACGCTTACCGCCGGTGTCGCCGTCGGCCAGGACCGGACGCTTGCCGCCCGTGTCGCCGTCGACAATGTTAAATACGGGGCGCTTGCCGCCCGTATCGCCGTCCGCCAGCTGCGCGCCAGAGGCCGCGTTGAAAGCAAACAGAGCGCCCGCCACCGCCATCGACATTGCAAATACGTTACGCATGACAACAACCCCTCCCGGGAAAAGTGCTAAAAAACGCCAGTCCTTACTGGCTCGATCACTGAGTTAAGCGATGTCCCCTTGAGAATCCCGTCACAGCCCCCTGGACAAGCGGAAGAAAAAAGGAACAATCAGTACATCGCTCAACCGGGATTTCGGGAGATCCCGGAAATCAATCGGTTGGGCCGGATTCAGGGACGGCCGTAAGGCGGTTTTGGCTTGGCGACGCGGTACAGCCGGCGCGCCAGGTGAGAAACTGTCGCACTCGAGCCCGTAAACTAGAGAACCGTCGAAAACGCCCAGGCGTTTTCGGTTGGAAGAACAGACAGGCCCCGAATCGGAGACCCGCAACTGAGCAACACAATCGCAGCGGCCATTCCACCGCCCGACCGCCAGGCAGTGACACGGCTGTTGTCTGCGTGGCAGTCAGGGGACACCCGCGCCCTGGAACGACTGACGCCGCTCATATATGAGGAGCTGCGTAACCGGGCTCGCCGCTATATGAAACGCGAGCGGCCGGGCCACACCCTGCAGGCCACCGCCGTCGTGCACGAGGCATTCGTCAAGCTCGTCGAGATGAATGTCTCGTGGCAGGACCGTGCTCATTTCTTTGCTGTGGCCGCGCGGCAGATGCGACGTATTCTGGTGGACCACGCCAAGAGCCGGTTTCGTGACAAACGCGGCGGCACCACCACGGGCTCGCTGAACGACTTCGACATGGACGTGCTCGAGCTCGGCCCCGCCACCGCGGGCGACATCGACGTGCTGGAAATCGACGAGGCCTTGCAGCGCCTGTCCGGCAACAATCCTCGGCTCGCGGAGATGGTGGAGCTGCATTACTTCGGCGGCCTCACGTATCAGGAGCTGTCCGAGACCCTGAAAGTGTCCGAGGCCACCGTCGACCGGGAGATCCGGCTCGCCAAGGCCTGGATCCTGCGCCAGATCCGACCGCAACGGAATCGCGAACCCGAAGCCTCATGACGACCGGACAACCAGGGAAGACGGTCGACGATCGCTGGGAGCGGTTGCAGGACCTGTTCTCCCGCGCCGTCGAGTTGCCGGAACACGAACGCGAAGCTTTCATCGCCGCCGAGACCGGCGACGACAAGGACCTGAAAAACGAGCTGCTCGAGCTGCTTGCCTGCGATGTCGGCCAGTCCACCGGCCCGCTGACCCATGCACTCGGCGCCGCCATCGACGCCACCACCCGCGACCGGCGCAAGGCGCTGGTCGGCCGCGTCATCGGCAATTACAAACTCGCCTCCATCCTCGGCCACGGCGGCACCGGCACGGTTTATTTGGGCGAGCGCGCCGATCGCCAGTATTCGGCGCAGGTCGCGGTCAAGATCGTCGACAACGCCCCCATTCATGGCGACCTCGGCCTGCGGTTTCGCGCCGAACGGCAGATCCTCGCCAGCCTGAATCATTCCAACATCGCCCGGCTGCTCGACGCCGGCGAAACCAAGGATGGCCAGCCGTACCTGGTGATGGAATACGTGCACGGGGAGCCCGTCGATCGCTATTGCGACCGCCAGCAGCTCGATCTGAACGCGCGGCTGAAGTTGTTTCTGGAAATCTGTAACGCCGTCCAGTACGCGCACCAGAACCTGATCGTGCATCGCGACCTGAAGCCGGCCAACATCCTGGTGACCGCCGAAGGCTCGCCCAAACTGCTGGATTTCGGCATCGCCAAGCTGCTCGATACCGGCGATGCCGCCGCCATGCTGGCGCTGACCCGCATGAACGACCGGCTGCTGACGCCGGAGTACGCCAGCCCCGAACAGATTCTGGGCCGCCAGGTCACGACCGCCAGCGACGTTTATGCGCTCGGCGTCGTTTTATATGAATTGCTCACCGGGCTGCGGCCGTACACCGTGCCCTCCTCGGCCAGCCAGCTCGAGCTGGAACGTTCCATTTGTATCAGCGATCCGCAGCGCCCGAGCACCGCGGTCAAGAAAGCGATGGAAGCGGCCGAGGCTATCGAAGGCGAATCGCCGATCGCGGCCATCGCGCTGGCTCGCTGCCTGCAGCCGGATCGATTGCAGAAGCGGCTGCTCGGCGACATCGATGCGATCGTCATGCGCGCGCTTCGCAAGGAGCCGCAGCATCGCTATGGCTCGGTCGAACAGCTGGCCGCCGACGTTCGTCGTTATCTGTCGGCCGAGCCGGTCGTCGCACGCCAGGGCAACTGGCTGTATTACTCGCAACGTTTCGTGCGGCGTCATGCATTCGGCGTGTCGGCGGGCGCATTCCTCATCGTCGTCATCGTCGCATTCGCGGTCGCGATGTCGGTGCAGAATCAGCGCATCGCCGCCGAGCGCGACCGGGCCGCGAACGAAAGCAAATCGGCGCAAGCCGTGTCCGAATTCATGTTGGATGTGTTCTCCGCGGCCGAGCCGTTCAAGGCGCAAGGCAAGGAGATCACCGCACGGCAGCTGCTCGAACAATCGGGCATGCAAGTGCGTGCCGATAAAGGCATGCGCCCCGAGGTTCGCGCGCGGCTGCTCGCCTCCATCGGCCGGGCGTTTCGTCGCAGCGGCGATCCGGAACGTTCGCTGAGTTATCTGGAAGATGCCGTGCATCTGCGCCGGCAAATGGCGAACGGCGGCGGCCTGCCGGCGGCCGAAGATATGTCCGAGCTCGCGATCACGCTGCGAGCGCTGGGCGACATGAACGGTTCCGCGCGCGTCATCAACGAAGCGATGGCCCTGTGCGAGCGCATTGGCGGCCAGCGCACTCCGACCTACGCAACCTTGCTGACCAATCGCGGTCGCGTGGAATTCGCCAGCGGCGATGTCAGCCGCTCGCGGCAGTCGTTCGAACATGCGTTGGCGTTGAACCGTCAGGTGCGCGGTCCGAACGATCAGGAAATCGCCGTCGTGCTGCTCGACCTGTCGCTGGTATTCATGTGGATGGACGACATTCCGTCGGTGGAGCGCGTGACGCGCCAGGCCGTGGATATCTTCCGTCTGACCGCCAACGATCTGCATCCCGACCGCGTGCTCGCCGAAACGCGTCTCGGCGAAGCCTTGCTGATGCAGAACCACATCAACGAAGCGGGCGTGATGTTCGAGAGCACGCTCGAGAAGCAGCGCATCCTGTTCGGCAACAACAGCCGCCAGGTTGCGGAAGTGCTCGACTCGCTGTCGCAGATCCGGCGCGCGCAGGGCCAGCTGGCCGAGTCGGAACAGTTCGCCGCCGAAGCGCTCGGCTCCGCTGTAAACGCGCTGGGCGCCGAGCATGCGTACACACCGTATTTCCGCACGGCTTATGCGTCGGCGCTCATGCGCCGCGCGAAATACACAGAAGCCGAACGCGAATTGCGCCATTCGCTCGACACGTTGGCGAAGACGCGGCCGGCCGATCATCAATACGTGTGCTCGGCGGAGCATCTGCTCGGTGAAGTGCTGCTCGAGACCAATCGCCTGGCGGATGCCGAAGGGATGCTGACGGCGGCGATGAATCGCTGGAAGCGCACCGATGCGCCGGCCTGGCGCGCAGCCCGTTCGGCGAGCGCGCTCGGCGAAGTGTTCTATAAGCAGGGCCGCATGCGCGAGGCGGAGCAATACCTGACGCGCGCTTACACCGAGCTCGCCGCCGACGACAGCGCCGATCGCGACGTGCGCATCAAGGCGCGCCAGCGCGTCGAGCACTTCTTCATCGCCAACGGCCAGCGCGAAAAGCTCAACGACCTGATGCTCGCCACCAGCGGCGCCGCTCCCAACAAGACGCCGCAAGCCCGCCCGAATTGATCGCCAGGAATCCGCCTCGGGCTTGAACCCACCGCTTCTGTTAAAGTCTCATGACGAGAGTTACTTGTTTGTAGGAGTGACGCCAACGATGCGCACACGACCCAATCCGTTCGCGACCCGGCTCGCGGTGCTGCTGCTTTCCTGCGCCATTACAACGGGCGCTGTCGCCGGCGAGCGGCAGGATGGACGGCTGCTCACCTCGACACAGGTGCTGAGCGAGCTGATGAGCATGCCCGAGCAAAATATTCCTACCTGGTTGATGGAGCGCGCTTACGCGGTTGCCGTCATCCCTTCCGTCATCAAGGTCGGTCTGGGCATCGGCGGTCGTCGCGGCAAGGGCGTGCTGGTGGTGCGCAAGGACACCGGCGCGTGGAGCAACCCGATTTTCATCAACCTGACCGGCGGCAGCTTCGGCTTCCAGGTCGGCGTGCAGTCCGCCGACGTCGTGCTCGTTTTCACCTCAAAGCAAAGCATCGAAGGCATCGTCGGCGGCAAGGTGACGCTGGGCGCGGACGCGTCGGTCGCGGCGGGCCCGGTCGGCCGGCAGAGCTCGGCGGCTACCGACATCGGACTGACCGCGCAGGTGTATTCATATTCGCGCGCCAGCGGCTTGTTCGCCGGCGTCGCGCTCGACGGCTCGGCCATCACCATCGACAGCTCCTCGAACGAATCGTTCTATAAGAAGCCCGGCATCCTCGCCAGCGAGATCATCCGTGCGGACGCACCGACCGCGCCGGCTCCTGCGGATCAGTTCGTGGCAGCCGTGCAGCGCTCGGCGAACGGCAATGCGCCGGCCGCCCCGGCAACGACCCCGGCGCCCGCTGCCCCGGCTCAACCGCCGGCGTCCACGGCCGACAGCTCGGCGCCGAGCGGCGTGCAGACCTACCCCCTCGAAGACCCACAGCCGGGTCAGGAACCGCCGCAGTAACAATGCAGCGAATCTGTGCCGCGAGCGGAGTCGAACTCGCGGCAAGATCCCCCATCTAATCCGCTCGGAGCCGGCGGGATCCGCAGTCCCCAGTTTGCGGACAGGGGCCATCCGGATATGATCCGCGCGTCCCGACACGGCAGTCGGCATGTCATACAGCGCAACGAGATTGCAATGAAATCGACTCAAAAATTCCAGCGCAGCGGCGGTTTTACGCTCATCGAGATCATGGTCGTCGTGGTGATTCTCGGCATTCTGGCCGCGATCGTCGCGCCGAACGTCATGCGTCGCATCGACGATGCGCAGCTGACCAAGGTCTCCAGCGACCTGCGCACCATCGAGACCGCGATGAATTTGTATCGCATGGACAACTTCCGTTATCCGACCACCGAACAGGGCATCAAGGCGCTGTACGAGAAGCCCAACGACTCGAGCGTGCGCAACTGGAAGCAAGGCGGCTATCTCGACGCCACCGCGAGCAAGGATCCCTGGGGCAACGACTATCGCTACGTCTACCCGGGCACGCACGGCAAAGAGTTCGACCTGTTCACCTACGGCGCCGACAACCAGGAAGGCGGCGAGGGCCTGGACGCCGACATCGGCAACTGGGTGAGCGAGAAGCAGCAGTAACCTGCCTACCTAAAAGCCGACTTACGACAGCGAGGTCGGCTCGTTAGAATTTGGCGCCATGAGCGCCTATACCGAGAGCGCGCCGTCGCGCACTGAAGTCGATGCCTTGCCGGGCGCGACCGTGATCGAGTTCGGCACCAACTGGTGCGGCTTCTGTTCCGCCGCCCAGCCGCACATCGAACAGGGCCTGGCCGCCCATCCCGACCTGCGGCATCTGAAGATCGAAGATGGTCCCGGCCGGCCGCTCGGCCGGTCGTTCCGCGTGAAGCTGTGGCCGACGCTGATCTTCATGAAGGACGGGGCCGAGGTCGCGCGCGTCGTCCGCCCCAGCTCGGCCCAGCCCATTCGCGACGCCGCCAGGCAAATCGATTCCACCGAATAGGCGCACGCCCGCGCATGTGAGCACCGCGCCCTCCTCAGCCGTCCAACGTTACCTGCCGTGGCTGGTCGGCGTCGTGCTGTTCATGGAAACGCTCGACTCGACCATCGTGAACACGGCCGTGCCGAGCATGGCGCGCAGTCTGGAAGTCACTCCGCTCAGCCTCAAAGCCATCGTCACCAGCTACATCCTGGCGCTGGCGGTCGGCATTCCCGTGAGCGGCTGGCTGGCCGATCGCTTCGGCACGCGGAAGTTGTTCATCTCGGCGGTCGCCATCTTCACGCTGGCTTCGATCCTGTGCGGCCTCTCGGTGAACGCACCGATGCTGGTCGCTGCCCGCATCCTGCAAGGTCTCGGCGCGGCGATGATGACGCCGGTCGGACGGCTCGCCATCGTGCGGACGTTTCCCAAGTCACAACTGCTCGACAAGATGAACTTCGTCATCATCCCGGCGTTGATCGGTCCGCTGCTGGGCCCGACGGTCGGCGGTTTGATCGTGCACTGGTGGTCGTGGCGCGAGATTTTTTTCGTCAACGTGCCGGTGGGTCTCGCGGCGCTGTGGCTGAGCCGCCGTTACATGCCGGAATATCGCAGCGACTCGCCCCGACCGCTGGATGCGATCGGTGTGGTGCTGTTCAGCTCGGGCGCGGCGCTGTTGTCATGGCTGCTCGAAGTGTTCGGCGAGCATCGCCTCGATGTGACATCGGGTGCGATTCTTTTCTTGCTGTCGTTCGCGCTGCTTGGCGCTTACGGCTTGCATGCGAATCGCACCGAGCATCCGCTGCTGAATCTGCGGCTGTTCCAGGTGCGGACATTCCGAGTCTCGGTGCTCGGCGGGCTCATCACGCGACTCGGCATTGGCGGTCTGCCTTTCCTGCTGCCGCTGTTCTATCAGCTCGGCATGGGCATGCCGGCGTGGCAGTCGGGCCTGATGATGATGCCTTCGGCCATCGCCGCGATGACGGTGAAGGCGCTCTCCCCTCACTTGCTTCGACGCTACGGCTATCGACGCATTCTGATCGTGAACACCGTGTTGATGGGCGTCGTGATCGGCTTGTTCGCGCTGGCGGATCAAAGCACGCCCATCGTCGTGATCGTGCTGCTGAGCTTCCTGGTGGGATCGGGCAGCTCGATGCAGTTCTCCAGCATGAACTCGCTCGCCTTCGCCGACATCGACGCGCGCAACTCGAGCATGGCGAACACCATTGCCAGCTCCATGCAGCAGTTATCGATGAGCTTCGGCCTGGCGTGCGGCTCGCTGCTGACGGGCTGGTATCTGGGAGGACTGCCGCAGACCGATCAGATCGCAGTCACGAATGCGCTGCATGCGGCGTTCATTACTTTGGGCATCGCGACGGTCGTCTCGTCGCTCAGCTTCTGGACTCTGCGTGCGGGGGATGGGCACGCCCTCACGGCGAAAAACGAAGCGCCGGTCGCGACGCGCGAGCCCGTCACTGATTAGTAACGAGACTCGCGCGCCTCTTTACCGGTAATCAGCGAGCGAGATCCTTCAACACGCTGTTCCAATGCGCCAGCGCGCCGTCGATGGACGACACCGGCACGCGCTCGTCGAGACCATGCGAGAACTCATCCGAGTCCTTCATGAACAGCCCCGACACGCCGTAGCTCGGCACACCGTTCGCACGGAAATGCATGCTGTCGGTCGCGCCGGCCGACATCGACGGCACGATCGACAAGCCCGGATAGTTGGCGTGCACCGCCTTGGTCACGGCAGCCATCACATCCTTGCGCAAGGGGGACGCGTCGGCCGGAACCGAGCCTGTGACCACCTGCGTGATTTTCACTTCCGGATCGGCTGCCACCTGGCCGAGCGTTTTCTGGACTTCCGCTATCGGCGTGCCCGGGAAGATACGGCAGTTGATGTTCGCCACCGCCTTCTGCGGGAGCGCATTCGTCGCGTGACCGCCTTCGATCATCGTGGATACGCAAGTGGTGCGCAGCTGGCCGACGTAACTGGGGTCGTCCGACAACGTCGCGATCGCCTGTGCGTCCTCGGGATTCGCCAGGTAGCGCTTGACGGCGTCGGCCGTGGGCCCGGACAACTTCGGCAGGCTCGCAGTGAAGTACGCCGTGGTCAGCTCGTTGCGCATGACCGGGAACTGATACTTGCCGATGCGATCCAGCGCGGCGGCCAGCTGGTTGATGGCGTTCACCTTGCTCGGACGGCTGGAATGTCCGCCAGGATTGGTGACGGTCAGCTTGAAGTCCGCATAGGTCTTCTCGCCCGCCTGCAGGCCGTATACAACCGGCTGGCCTGCTTCGGAGAGCAAGCCGCCACCGGCATCGCCGTTCAACGCCAGCTCCGCATCCTTGAACTGCTCGGCGAGCTTGCGTGTGCTGACCATCGCCGTTTCTTCGTCGCCGGAGAACGCGAGGATCACGTCGCGCTTGGGCTTCCAGCCCTGGCGTTTCAGGTTGGTCAGGGTGGCGGTGATCATGGACACGTCGAACTTGTTGTCGGCCGAGCCTCGGCCGAACACATAGCCGCTTTCGAGCACCGGCGTGAACGGATCGCGCTTCCAGTCCTCGCGCTTCGCTTCGACGACATCCATGTGGCCGATGACCAGCAACGGCTTCTTCTTGCTGTCGGTGCCTTTGTAGCGAGCAACGAAGGTGGCCGTGTTCGCGACCGGCTCGATCTCGATGTCGCCAGGCGCATAGCCGGCTTCGACCAGCACGCTCTTCAGATACTCGGCATACGCCGGCACCTGGCCCGCGCCATCCACGGTCCGGAAACTGATCGACTTCTGCAGGATTTCCAGCGCCTGATCGTGCAGAGCCTTATCCACCGCCGGCTTGCTGCCGGAGGCTGCGGCGCCGACGGCAACGCTCATCGCGGCACAGCCGATGAGCGCGGAGACATAATTCTTCAGGAGCGAGCTGGACTTCACTTCGAACCTCATTCGAAACGCCATGGCCATGGCAAGCGCGCATTGTGGCCACGGCGCGGCCGTTTAGAAAGAGGTTTGCCCGCCCGCGGCCCTGACCGCAGGCGTGGGCGAGGATGAAACGTTTTTAATGCGGGCGGATTGGATACAACGCCGCCCGCGGGGCGCGAGCTCAGTCCGCTATCGATACTCGCTCGACCAGGAAATCCATGAACACTCGCACCCGCGCCGCCAGTCGCGCATGGCCGATGTAGAGGGCGTGGATATCTTCACTGTCCGCCTTGATGTGGTCCTGTAGCAGCGGGACAAGGCGGCCGGCACGCACATCGTCTCCGACTAGAAAATCCGCCAGGCGCGCAATCCCCGCTCCGCCCACGCACATCAGTCGCAGCGACTCGCCGGAGTTCGCTATGAAATTCCCCGTGACATGAAATTGTTTGCTCCGCTGGCCGGCGCGAAACGTCCAGCCTTCGATCGTGCGGCGGTAGTTGAAGTTCAGGCAATTGTGTCGATCCAGATCCGCCGGTGTCTGCGGCGTGCCGTGACGCTGCAAATATTCCGGCGCGGCAACGACGAGCCAGCGACTGCTCCCGAGCTTGCGCGCCCGTAGCGACGAGTCTCGCAACGCGCCGTGACGGATCGCGACATCGGTGCGCTCACTGACCAGATCGACCAACGCGTCGGTCAGCGACAGGTCGACCGTGATCTTCGGATAGCGCTGCAGGAACTCCGGCAGCACCGGTATCACCCGATGAATTCCAAACGGCGTCGATGCGCTCACTCGCAACCGCCCGCGCGGCTCGCTCTTGTCGGTCGTGAACGAGCGCTCCAGCTCATCCAGGTCCAACAGCAGCTTTTGCGCCTGGACCCGAAACTTCTCTCCTTCCGGCGTCACCGAGAGCGAGCGTGTCGTGCGCGTCAGCAATCGCACTCCAAGGCGAGCTTCGAGCCGCGCGACGCTGCGGCTCACCGCTGACGGTGTTTGCCGCAGGGCCTTGGCCGCCGCGGCGAAGCTGCCGCCCTCGACACTGCGCAAAAAGGCTTCGATTTCGCCGGTTCTGTTATCCATAAAGGCGTCCCGATTCGTTCATTCAATGCACGACGGTCGTGTATGCCCACATTCTTATCAACAATCGAAGGCGCCCGCATCATTGCCTTCCCTCAAGACTTCTCGGGACAGGTCATGCCTCTCGCCTTGTATGCGCTCGCGGTCGGCGCCTTCGGAATCGGCGTCACCGAATTCGTGATCATGGGACTGCTGCTGGAAGTCAGCGGCGACCTCAACGTGTCCATCTCCGCCGCGGGCATGCTGATTTCAGGGTATGCACTCGGCGTCATGGCTGGCGCGCCGATCATGACGGTGGTCACTGCTCGCTGGCCTCGCAAGGCGACGCTGCTCGCGTTGATGGCGATCTTCACGATCGGCAATCTCGCTTGCGCCATCGCTCCCACCTACTTCGGGCTGTTAGCCGCCCGCGTGCTGACGGCTTTCGCGCACGGCACGTTCTTCGGCGTCGGCTCGGTGGTCGCGACACAACTGGTCGCGCCTCAACAGCGCGCGTCGGCGATTGCGATCATGTTCACTGGTTTGACGATCGCGACGGTGCTCGGCGTTCCGTTCGGCACCTGGCTCGGTCAGCTCGCAGGATGGCGCGCGACATTCTGGGCCGTGGTCGGCATCGGCGCCTTTGCGCTGGCGGTCATCGCCGTGCTCGTGCCGCGCGACGCCGGACAGATCGAAGAAGGCAACTGGCGCAGCGATCTGCGTGCGCTCGGCCGCGGCCCGGTCGTACTGGCATTGCTAACAACAGTGTTCGGCTTTGGCGGGATGTTCGTTGTGTTCACCTACATTGCGCCGCTGCTGACTCAGCTCACGCACGTCAGCGAGCAGGCCGTGTCGTTGGTGATGCTCGTGTTCGGTGGTGGCCTGGTCGTCGGCAACATCGTCGGCGGCAAGCTGGCGGATCGCTATCTGGAAGCCACGCTGATCGGTTCGCTGCTCATGCTGGCGGCCGTGCTGGGCCTGATGACGTTCGCCGTTCATGACGGCATCGCCATGGTGATCTTCGTGGCCCTGCTCGGTGCGGCATCCTTCGCGACGGTGCCGCCGCTGCAGATGTGGGTGCTGGAAAAATCCAATGGAGCGGGCCAGAGCCTCGCGTCGAGTTTCAACATCGGCGCGTTCAACCTCGGCAACGCGCTCGGCGCATGGCTGGGCGGCACGGTCATCGATCATGGCCCCGGCTTGCCGGCGCTGCCTTGGGTCGCTGCGGTGCTGCCGCTGCTTGCAGCCGCGCTGGCGCTCAAAGGGCTGCGCGCCTCGCGAGTTGCGGCAGCGACCTGCTAACCCGTAACCGCTAGAGCAATGACGCCGGTAACGATGAGCACGGCTCCCGTCAATCGGATCGGCGTCACTTGTTCCTGCAGCAACCGAGCCCCGAAATAAGTGCCGATCAATGTCGCCAGCTCGCGCATGGGCGCGACGTGTCCGATGGGAGCATGTTTCATCGCGTACAACACCAGGATGTAGCCCAGCGGGCCGAGCACCGCGACGATGAGAATGGGCGAGCGATACATCCGCCATTCCGCAAGCAGCGCAGGCGGGTCTCTCAGCGCCATCGGCGCCAGCACCGTGAGGCGAAGCATGTTGCCGGTGAAGTCGATGAGGAACGGCGACAACATCAGCGTCTTCACGGCCCAGCCGTCGTTGATCGTATAGCCGGCGATGAATACGCCGGTGAGCAGGCCCAACGCGATGCCGGCGCGCGGCGCTTTGTGAGCTTCGTTCGCAAGACCGGACACCATCAGAATGCCGCCGACGATCAACAGCACGCCAAGCACAGAGAAGATGTTGGCCGGCTCATGCAGGATAAACGTGGCCGCAAGGAATGACAGCAACGGGCCGGTGCCACGCGCCAGCGGATAGACCAGCGACAAATCGGAAACCCGGTAGCCGGCCTGCAGCGTGAGCGAATAGCCCATGTGCAGAATGCCCGTCATCAACAGCGCCACCCAGTGGGCCGTTTCGAACTCCAGCTGAGTGGTCGAAAGAACCCATATCACCGCCGGTGCGTACAGCACGACCGAGCCCAGCGAATACAACCAAACGAAATGACGCGAGCCCGACGCGCGTTTGGCGGCCAGATTCCAGGTGGCATGAGTGAACGCCGCCAGCAGGACGGCCGCGATCGCAAGGGGATGCATGCGGCGATGTTAACAGGCACTGGCCGGCGGCCACGGAAGAAACGTCGGCAAGAAGCGGAGTGCCCCCCGGCGACCGCGGCGGCAATGTGGCGCCATCGATTCGCCCATCCTGGAGCCGACCATGAGCTTTCAAATCACCGGACTGCCATTGAGCCAGTTCTCGCCGTTGTTCTCGATGTCCGATGAAGAACTGGCGCAGCAGGGCGCGATTCGCGTAACCGCCGACGAACGCCCCGGCTTTCCCTGCCGCGTCAGCCTGCAAGACGCCGAGGTCGGCGAGAAGCTGATCCTCCTGAACTACGAGCACCTGCCCGTCGCGACACCCTATCGCTCACGGCACGCCATCTACGTCCGCGAAGCCGCGAGCGAAGCACAGCTCGCCATCGACGAAGTGCCTCAACAAATGCGCCCTCGCCTGCTGTCCCTCCGCGCCTTCGACGCCGACGGCATGATGAAAGCCGCCGACGTAGCCCCTGGGACGGCCATCGAAAAGCTTATCGAGCAGATGTTCGCCAACCCGAGCATCGCCTTCCTGCATGTTCACAATGCGAAGTGGGGCTGCTACGCCGCCCGGGTGGATCGCGCGTAGCCATTCAAGTGGCGTCGAACGAGTTGGGCGATGAATTGCGGGCGCCGCAGAAGGGGCAGACCACGGCAGTGTTGAGATGAGCGCGGTCGCAGTGGCGACACTTGATCAGTTCCTTGCTCAGGTCCACCGCGCCGTCGGCGACGCCATCCAGCAAATCGGTGCTCTCCGCGTCGTTCAGCCTGGGCCCGCAGCCGCTGGATGTCGGAGTCTTGGAACAGGTTCCAGATGAAGTCGATCATGAGCTGTCCTTGGCTTAATACATTGAGCTGGCTCCGACATGCTATCGTCGGGCATGCTCAAAACATACTCAGGCAGCTGTCATTGCGGGGCGGTGCGGTTCGAGGCGGAGATCGATCTCACGCTGCCGACTTATCGCTGTAATTGCTCAATTTGCGCGAGAAACCGGTTCTGGCCGGCGATCGTGATGCCGGAGCAGTTTCGCCTGCTGGCCGGCGAGGCGGAGCTGACAAAATATTTGTTCAACACACGCCGCAACGAGCATTACTTTTGCAAACATTGCGGCGTGCGCTCGTTCGGCATCGGCAACACGCCCGACGGGCAACGAATTTATGGCGTGAACCTGGGCTGCCTGGAAAACGCGACGCCCGAAGAGCTGGCCGCGGCGCCGATCGTGTACGTCGACGGCAAGCACGATAATTGGAACAACGCCCCGGCGATCACGAGCTATCTGTGAGACGGAGCCAGCGATCACGGCCAATCTCCGAGACCGCGCCAGCCATCGCCGGCTATATCTGAGCAGGCATCAACCTTCCCTGCGCCCATCGCAGGGTCCGCCGTTCAGCACGTGATCCTTCTTGGCCCCGCAGGGAAAAAATAAAAAAAGAAATTTCCCCCTCTCCCATCGGGAGAGGGGGCCAGGGGGTGAGGGTCTTCTTTAGCTCGCCTTAGACACTTCGACGATCCCACCCGACTGCCGCTCAAACAAACGCCGATAGTGCCCATGCGACCGGCGCAGCAGCGCCTCGTGCGACCCTTCCTCGACGATCCGGCCGTGCTCGAACACCAGGATGCGATCCATCGCTCGCACCGTCGACAGTCGATGCGCGATCACGATGGACGTGCGGCCCGACATCAAGCGATCCATCGCCTGCTGGATCAGCGCTTCCGACTCCGAGTCGAGGCTCGAAGTCGCCTCGTCGAGAATCAGAATCGGTGCATCCGCCAGGAACGCCCGTGCCAGCGCCACACGCTGCCGCTCACCGCCAGACAGCTTCACACCTCGCTCGCCAACCAGCGTCTGGTAGCCACGCGGCAGGCGCACGATGAAGTCGTGTGCATTCGCCAGCCGCGCGGCCCGCTCGATCTCCTCCATCGTCGCATCCGGCCGGGCATACGAGATGTTCTCGGCCAGGCTGCGATGAAACAGGATGGGCTCCTGCTGCACGATCGCGATCTGCGAGCGCAACGACTCCTGCGTGGCATGCGTAACGTCCTGCCCATCGATCAGCACGCGCCCCTCGGTCACGTCGTACAGCCGCTGGATCAGCTTCACGAACGTGGTCTTGCCCGAGCCGGAATGCCCGACCAGACCGATGCGCTCGCCCGGCGCAATCCGCACGTTCAGATCCCGGTACAGCGGCGTGTGCTGGCCGGCGTAACAGAACGTCACGTGATCGAACCGCACCTCGCCTGCATCGATGCGCAACGGCCGCGCGCCGGGCGAATCCGCCACGCCCAACGGTTCCGCATGCAGCTGAACCATTTCTTCCATTTCGTTCACGGCACGCTGCAGGTGATGCACGTGCTGGCCGATGTCACGCAGATAACCGTGCACGACGAAGTACGTCGTCAGCACATAGGTGATCTCACCCGGCGTCGCACGTCCCTGCCACCACAGCCACAAGGCAGTCGCCGTAATGGCCGAGCGAACGAACCAAAGCAGCGCGAGCTGCCCGGTGCCGCTCCACGTGTGAAGCATCCAAGTACGATGCGTCCGACGCGACCACTTATTGATGACCCGGCCGAGTCGCGCGTCCTCACGGGCTTCCGCACCGAAGGACTTCACAACCGCATTGCCGCCGAGCGCATCGGCAAGCACACCGCCGATGCGCGTGTCCTGCGCATTGGAAAGGCGCGAAGCCGGAGCGATGAGACGAGTCGCAAGCGTCACCGTCAGCAGCACGTACGCAATGGAGCCGAGCGCCATCACGACGCCCATGATCGGCCAGCGCTGACCGAGCAGGAACACCGTGCCGACCAGCACGACCAATGACGGCAACAGCGCCAGCAGCAGCACGTCATTGATCATGTCGAGCGCCCACATGCCGCGCGTGATCTTCCGCACGATCGAGCCGGCAAAACTATTGTTGTGCCAATCCGTCGAGAAGCGTTGCACGCGATGAAAAGCACCCTGCGAAACTTTCCGCATGATGTTCAACGTGAGCGGCACGACCGACCACCACGCCAGATGCCGGAGCACCACCATCGTCAATCCCAAGCCCGCCATGACGAGGAAGGAATGAAGGGCGACGTCGGCAAACTCACGCCCCTGCGCGAGCGCGTCGACGAGCCGGCCGGCATAAACCGGCACGATGACTTCAGTGACTGTCGCCAGCATCATGGCCAAAGCCACGACGAGGACCAGACCCTTATGCTCCGCCCAATGGCGGAACGTGAAAACAAGCACATTACGGAGGACCTGCGAGCCCTCGACGCGGGATTTGACCATGATGAGCGAGCGCGTTAACCGCGCTGTCCTTGCGAAGCCGATGGAACCTGTCGGATGGCGACGAACACCCCCATGTGGGGATGGAGCCGCAGTTTTTCTACCGGGAGCCCGGAGTTACCGGGTACGGACCGGTGGGAGGTGCATGCTGAATGGGATCATCGGTGCCCTCCTTGCTTCGCGACGGGCCAATGAGAGGAGCGAACATTCAATCATTGTTTGCTGCTTTGAGCAAGCGCCGTTTGCAGCGTCTCTACATACATCGCAGTAGCAGAGATTGTGTTGTGACCGGTGTCCGGGATGATTCGCCGAGTCGCAATCCCGGGCCGAAAGGCTGCGTACAAAGCGTCGGTGCTGGCGCGTGGAATAATTTCATCGTGCTCGGCGACGACGAGCAGCGTCGGCACGTCGACGCGCGGCGCGTATCGAAAGGACTCGTACTTGTCACGAATCAGCCACTTCACCGGGAACATCGGGAACTGGCTGGCGCCCAACTCGGCAATGCTTGCAAAGGGAGTGATCAGCACCAGCCTGGTCGCCGGCCGCTGAGTCGCCAGTCGAATGGCCACACCCGAGCCCAGACTCCGCCCCATGACGATGACGTTCGGATGCCTGGCATGCACGTAGTCGAACAACGCCAACGCATCCTGCGAAATCGCCGCCTCATCGGGACTACCCGAGCTGCCGCCATAGCCGCGGTAGTTCATTAGATACAGCGCATGGTCGGGGAAAGCGTCGGAGAACGACGGCAGGTTGTACGTCACATTCTCGCCGTTGCCGCCAAAGTACACGATCGCATTCGGCCCCTCATGCGCGCGGACGCTGATGACCAGCTCCGCCCCATCCACCGATAACGGCAGCGTCGCCGAGGTCTCACCGTGCGGCCGCGGCTGCGGGTAATAGATCATCGAACGCTGAAAGAAGAACAGCGCGGCACACAGGCCGACGTAGACGATCGCGAGAAAGATGCCGAAGCTGAGCAATGTCTTCACGACTCACATCGCCAGCGGCGGCACTCCGATCAGCCAGGCATGCAGCCAGAAGACGAAAATGACATACAACGCGAGACCGCCGACCACGGCAATGAGATCGTTGTACTTGCCGGGCGGCGGTCCCGGCACGGGCCGGACCACGGCGCGGCGCTTCACTGAAATACGATCGGCCACGGCCCAGAGCAGAAACCCGCCAAACAACAGCAAGTCCGCGAGCATGCCGTTGGCGAGCAAATGCGCGAATGCCCAGGCCTTTACCGCGGCCAGCATCGGATGTTTCACCGCTGCCTTGATGCGCCCGGGCAGGTAGGCTGCCAGGAACAACGGGAACACCGGCAACATCAATAGCAAAGTGAGATGCCGCATCCACAGCGGCGGCGCGTACACGAGGATGGGATCCTGGCGAGCCACGCCGTAACCCCACACCAGCAACACGAACCCGATGATGGACAACAGCGAATAGATGCCCTTGTATGGCTTTTCGCCAGATCGCGCGACCGCCCTGCTCCGGAACGTCGGCGAGACGATCTCCACCGAGTGCACGCCGAGAAAGATCACCAGCCCCAGGATCAGGTACAGCATCGTGACTCCCGCTCGAGTGGTTTACGATTTCTGCGCAGCGTTGCGAATCGACTGCAAGGTCGCGTTCGGCGTGATCGCTTCCGGATCGATGCGAACTTCGATCAATGCCGGCTTGCCCGCCTTCAGGGCGCGCTCCAACGCCGGTCCAAATTGCTCGGTGCTCTCCACCAATTCACCGTGCGCTCCAAACGCCGTGGCAAACGCCGCGAAGTCCGGATTCACGAGCGATGTGCCGTACACCCGAGCCGGATATTCGCGCTCCTGGTGCATTCGGATCGTGCCATACATGTTGTTGTTGACCACGATGATGATGACATTCAGTTGATATTGAACCGCGGTCGCCAGTTCCTGGCCCGTCATCAGAAAGCAACCATCGCCAGCAAACGAGACGACGGTGCGCGTCGGATACAAAGCCTTGGCCGCGATGCCGGCGGGCACGCCGTATCCCATCGCACCCGACGTCGGCGCCAGTTGCGTCCGGAAGCCGCGGTAGCGATGGAACCGATGCGCCCAGGTCGTGTAGTTGCCCGCGCCGTTAGTCACGATGACATCCGGCGGCAGCACGCGATCCATGTGCTGGATCACGTCCCACATCTGCACCTTGCCCGGAATCTCTTTGCGTCCTTGCCACGCTCGATACTCGGCATTCGCAGCCACGACCTGCGCGTTGGACTCCTCGCGCGTGACCTTGGGCAGCGCCGCCAACGCGCGCGTCATGGCGGGCATGGTGGCGTTGATCATCAGTTCGGCGTGATAGAAGCGGCCGAGCTCGTCGGCTTCCGGATAGATGTGCACGAGCCGCTGCGCCGGGACCGGACCGGCGATCAGTCCGTAGCCGCTGGTGGTGATTTCGCCAAGCCGCGCGCCGAGCACGATCAGCAGATCCGATGCCTTCACCCGCTCGGCCAGCTTCGGGTTGATGCCGATGCCGATATCGCCTGCGTAATTGGGGTGCGCGTTATCGAACAGATCCTGCGAGCGAAACTCGCATCCCACCGGAATGTGCTGCGTTTCGGCGAAGCGCTGCAATTGATTGCAGGTTGCTTCGTCCCAGCCACTGCCGCCAACCAACAGGAACGGGCGCTGCGCTTCGCCCAGCATCTGCGACAACTGGCTGAGCGCCTCCGGCGCCGGTGCAGATTCGATCCGCTGCCACGGCCGCGCATCGGCGACGGCTGCGGTGCCGCTCAACACATCTTCTGGCAGCGCCAGCACCACCGGCCCCATGCGTCCGCTGGTTGCTACTTGATAAGCACGCGCGATGAACTCGGGAATCCGATCGGTGCGATCGATCTGCGCCACCCACTTCGACATCGGCCCGAACATGCGCCGGTAGTCGATCTCCTGAAACGCCTCGCGCTCCATGAAGTCGGTGCCGACCTGGCCGATGAGCAGAATCATCGGCGTCGAATCCTGGAAGGCAGTGTGTACACCGATGGATGCGTTGGTTGCGCCCGGCCCGCGCGTCACCAGGCAGATGCCGGGCTTGCCAGTCAGCTTCCCATAAGCCTCAGCCATGTTGGCCGCGCCGTTTTCATGACGACAGCTGATCAGCCTGATGCGATCGCGCACGGTATACAGCGCGTCGAGCACAGGCAGATAACTTTCGCCGGGCACGCAAAAAGCAAGCTCGGCTCCATGCGTCAGCAGTTGATCGACAATGAGTTGCCCGCCCGTGCGCTGCGGCTGGCTCGAGCTCGAAGTCATGGCGCCCACCTATCGTGGAGAAAACGCCAATCTTACCGCGAG
The DNA here is from genome assembly GCF_009932555.1 of Steroidobacter agaridevorans. Taxonomy (GTDB): domain Bacteria; phylum Pseudomonadota; class Gammaproteobacteria; order Steroidobacterales; family Steroidobacteraceae; genus Steroidobacter; species Steroidobacter agaridevorans. Next base: position 130,865 of record NZ_BLJO01000008.1, on the reverse strand, counting down.
TGCCAGGTTACCGGCTGCCGATGGCGAGCTTCAGCGCGTCCGCGAGCCCGGCCTCATCGACATGTCCGATAGTGCGCTCCGCCGCCGCGATGACCTCAGGATCGGCGTTGCCCATGGCAATGGGATGACCCACGACCCGCAACGCCGACAGATCGTTGCCCGAGTCGCCGATGTACATCACGTCGCGCATGTCGACGCGATACGCAGCAGCGATCTCACGCATGGCGACGCCTTTGCTCACACCGTGACGGGTCAGGCCAATGAATCGAACGTCAGGCATGAGCGGCGAACTCGAGTCAGCCATCTCGAGATCCGGAGGTGCGACGACTCGCCTGGCGTCTTCGGGCGAAAGCAGCCACTGCGCGCGTACCCATGGCGGCGACAATGTTTCATAGGGTCGCGGCTTGAACGGCAGACCGAGCAGCTCGGCATGTTCCTTCGCCCACGGCGCCTGGCTCTCGACGGCGTAATCGTCATCGCCATACAACTCGAGTACGTGACCGGTTTCGCGCGCATGTGAGATCAAGCCGCGAACGGATCCTTCAGGAAGCGGCGTGGAGCGCGACTCATGAGTCGCGAGGTTCACGACGCTCGCCCCGTTTTGAAAGATGTGCCAGCCGTCGTCGTCCAGACGACGCGCGTATTCCGCAGCCACGCCGAACGCGGGGCGGCCCGAACACAAGGCGAGATGAATTCCTTTGGCGCGCGCCTCGGCGGCGAGCCGCCAGATAACGCCCGGCACCTCGCCGGAGCTGCCGATCAAGGTGCCATCGACATCGATGCCAATCAGAGCAATCAACGGTGTCTTCCCAACGCGAGCACGGATGCCGAGTGTAGCGTGACCAGTGGACCCGCGGGCGAGTACAGCCGTCAGATTCGTCTCACCCGCGATCGAGCCTGGGCGTCAGCGCGGCACGCCCATCAGCGCCAGGCCTTGGGCGACCGAGGAAAACTCGTCGCCGCCGACCAGCTTGTCCGCTCCAAATTTCCTTGCGAACAGCTCGCGCACTGCTGGCACCAGCGCGGTGCCGCCCGTCATGAACACGCGGGTGAGATTTGCGGGATTCACACCTGCGGTACGGACCGCCTCGTCCGCGGTCGCCTCGATGCGGGACAGATCATCGGCGATCCATTGCTCGAATTCGGCGCGCGCGACCATGCGATCGATCTCGATCGGGCCCGCCTTGAAATTGAGCTTCGCAGTGTCCTGAGTCGTGAGCGTTTGCTTCACTCGCGACACGGCCTGAAACAACGTGAAGCCTTCTTCGTTGCGAATGACATGCACCAGCCCTTCGAACGCTTCCTGGTCGACGGCGGTGCGCAGAATGTCAGTGATGTGTCGCAGCGTCTGACGATTGTTCATCATCGACAGCTGATGCCAGCTCGCGAAGTTGGCATAGATCCACAACGGAATCGGCAGCTTCTTGGTTTCGGGCTGGAACTGCGAGCCCATGCCGAGCGCCGGACACACCGCGTTGTAGACGATCTGATAGTCGAAACGATCGCCAGCGATACCGATACCGGTCTGCGCCAGCGGCGTGAGCTTCGGCTGCGCCCCTTCAGCATTCACTTCGACGATCGAGAAGTCGCTGGTGCCACCACCGAGGTCGGCAACGAGCACCAGATGACGGCCCTTCGCTCTGCTCGCAAATGCGTACGCGGCGGCTTCAGGCTCCGTTCCAATTCGATCGGCCTCCCGCCCCGCGAAAGCAAAAGCTGCCTTCAGTCTCGTTTGCGCGAGCTCATCGTCCGGCGATGCGCCCGCAAATTCGATGGGCCGGCCGATGACGAGCGGCGCCTGAGTCAGCAGCTCTCGCGCGCCGGTCGCGTCATACAGATGCTGAAGCAATGTTCCAATCAACGACTCCAGCGTGTAGGTGTGCGTAAACACCTTGGTGTCGACGAATGCCCGGCTGCCGAGAAACGACTTCATCGATTGCACGAGCCGCGCCGGCCCGGTGCGCGAAATATAGTCGGCGATAGCGTCCGCACCGGCACTGCTGATGGGACGCTCTCGCGGATTCGGTTCCGCCGGCCGGAAACACAGAATCGATGGCAGGGCCGTACCCTCGCCGACTCGCGATGGCACTTTGAGCACGGTCGAGCCCAGATCTGCACCCACCACGGCAATAACGGTATTGCTGGTGCCGAAATCGACACCAATGGAAATGGGCTGCATGGGAGGTCGCCGGGGTAAAACGGCCGGCCATTGTAGCAGCTCGGCGGCCCGCTGCCGCCCCCGAATTCTCAGCGCAACAACGATCGGGGAGTCGGGGCAAGCCTCAACACCTGCGCGGCCCGTTCCTGATAGTCCTCGAGTTCGCGCCCGATGGCGCTACCGTCTAGTTTCCTGCGCAACGGATCGTAACCCGCCGCATCTTGCATCCGAGTAAACCAAACGAACACCTTCTCATGCTGCCGCACCGGCAACGCCGGGAAATTGTTCGGTGTCGCCTCAGTGACATAGCCCCCGAGCACAGGCACGCCCGCCGCTGTCAGTTCCGGCTTGAGTTTCTCGGCAAAAAAACGAGTGAAGCCTTCCGATGGGTCCTTCCACAGATAGTAGATCGTCACGACGATGATATTCGCCGCCGTTGGCTGATCGCCCGACTTCGTTCGCTCACTCGCTGCCGGAACACTGAGCGCCAACTCTGCCGTCGCGGGCTTTAGGAGCAGGACGTTGTCATTGTCCTCCAGCAGTGGATTCGCTTCACCACGATGCGCCTTCCACACCGGGCCGGTGTAGAAATCAGTGAGCGCCTTGCCGCGCGCGTCCATGTTTGGAAACTCACGCATCCACGTGAACCGGTTTGGATCGTCGAGATCGCGGAATTGACCGAGCAAGCGCATGCCGACCGCTTCCTGCCCTTCGATCAGCTTGCCGTCGAACACTGCGATCATTTCATCGCGCTTGTCCGCGAAGATCTTGTATTGACGCAGTTCGAGTACGGTCGGCGTTGTGACGGTCGAGTCTGCATGCGTGGTCATGGTGAATATCGCCAGTAATGCCGCCAGCAGGGTGCGCATCGGCAGGTCCTCCTCGAGGACGCCATTCCATAACGATCGTTCTGTTTTGTCAATGACGCCGCCTCAGGGCGCGAGTCGCTCCCGCAACTCAGGCAAGCATTGCAACAGCGGCGCGGGCGATTGTTGGACTTTGCATAACGCCATCGCGCCTGAATACACGGCAATGATGTACGCCGCGAGCGGCCCCGGCTTGGATCGCGGCAGCAACTGCTCATTCATGTCCTGTTTCAGCTTCGCCTCGATCTCGCTCTGCCAGTTCGCAAACACTCTCGCGAGGCTTCCTTGAAATTCCGGATCCGCGAACGCGAGCTCCAAGGTGAGATTGTTGAGCGGGCACCCGCGCACTGCGCTTCTCGCTTCCAGCTGCGCCGCGATGTTCTTGAACACCGCCGTCACTCCTTCGAGCGTCGACTTCGCCTCTCGCACTGGCGCAATCCACGTCTGCTCGACCTCCACAGCCACGCGCTCCTCGATCACCGTCAACCCCAGATCTTTCTTCCCAACGAAATGATGGTAGAAAGCGCCAGCCGTCACACCCGCTGCCTCGAAGATCGCCTGCATGCCAGTGGCGCAATAGCCTCGGCTTTGGAACAGCTCGGCTGCGACATCGAGAAAGCGCGCCCTCACGCCTTCCGGATCGTTCTTGCGTGCGGGCATGTAGCCCGCCTTTTTCTTTTTCGCCGCCATCGCCCACCTCGCACTCAACGCCGTACAAATCATACCAAGTTGAGATCGCCGACCGCTGTCGGCACACTGGCGCGATGGACGAATGGGTACTCAATGCATTGAAGCGCTGGCCGAACGTGCCGGCGTTGTTTGGCTGGCTGGGTCTGGATCGGCGCGGTCGGTGGCTCGTGCAGGGCGAGGCGATCAGCCATCCTCGCATCATCGACGTGATCAATCGGAACTACGCGGCGGACGAGCATGGCCGCTGGTATTTTCAGAACGGTCCACAACGCGGCTACATGCAACTCGAATCGACGCCGCTGATCCTGTTCGTTGCGGATGACAACGAGCATCTCACCACTCACACCGGGCTCGCGGTCGCGCAGCTTCACGCTGCTTATATAGATGAGGAAGGCTCGCTGGTGCTCACAACCGAACACGGTCCAGGCGAGCTCCGCGGCACGGATCTGCAGTGGGCCCTGGACAGATTGTCCATCGACGGCAACCCGGTGGACGACGATGCGCTCGCCACCGCACTTGGGCTGCCTTCCCAATCCCGCACCGACATCACACTGACGGTCGGCTCATCTCGACTAGCGCTGCAACGCCTGGACTTCGCTGGAGCGCCGTCGGCGTTGAGCTTCGATCGCGCGCCCGCGCCCCGCGAGGGAGAAAAGGTCTCGACGCGCGCGATGGATTGATTCAGCGCCCCGGACGGGGCCCGTGCTTTGCGTACTCTTCCACCAGCTTCGAGTAGTCTTCCATCGGTGGAAAACTTTCGTAACTGTGACTCGCACCGGTAACCGCCGAAGGCAGCCGCGTCTGCGTGCATGTTTCGATGAATGGCGCGACCCACGAAGCCTCGTCCAACAACGTCGGCCGCACGTTGACGAAATGATCCAGTCCTTCCGGCCGGGTGAACATCCAGCTCTTGCAGTGAGGACAGAAGAAGTGGCGTGTCGCCCCATGCAACCCGCCAATGACAGGCTCGCCTTGCGTGATCGCGAATCCTTCGACAGGAATTGCCGCGCTCAGTGAGTAGGCGCTGGCGCTCATACGCTGACAGCCTCGGCAATGACACGCCATGGTCAGCAATGGCGCGACGCTGATCCGGAAGCGCACCTGCCCGCATCGGCAGCCGCCATCCCAGGGAAGTTTCCAATCGCTCATGTTCAGGCCCGTGGTGAATTCGGCCCACTGTAAGGCACTGCAGCGAAGAAATCATCGCCCCGAGGTTTTCACGGATTTTTCACGCGTGGTATCACCCGACACTCACGACCGAAGAGCACTGTCGCGCACCGAAGCAACCAATGTGGGGAGACCGCTATGCGCACCAAGTTCTGCCTGGCCGTCGCCGGCTCGCTCTGGCTGGCCGCAGCCGCGCACGCCCAAGTGCCGGTTCATAAACATTATCAGGAGCACGAAGCCTTCGACTCGACCTCGCCCTCGGGCGCCGTCGCTCCCCGGCTGCAGAACGTGGGCAAGCACACGTTTCCCGTGACGACCAAATCGGAGCAGGCGCAGCGCTTCATGAACCAGGGATTGAACCTCACCTACGGTTTCAACCACGCCGAAGCCGGGCGAGCGTTCGCTGAGGCAGCGCGACTGGACCCGAACGCCGCCATGGCCTACTGGGGTCAGGCGCTGGTGCTCGGCCCGAACATCAATGCCGCGATGGAACCGCAGCAGGAACCGAAGGCGCTCGAGCTCATCAAAAAGGCCCAATCGCTCAAGGGCAATGTGAGCCAACGCGAACGGGACTACATCGACGCGCTCGCCCTGCGGTTTACCGGCAAGCCCGAAGATCGCGCCGCCGCGGATCAAGCCTACGCCGGCGCGATGCGCATCGTGCAGGAAACCTATCCGGACGATCTCGACGCCGCGACGCTGTACGCCGAGTCGGTGATGGATCTGCGCCCGTGGAATTACTGGACTCGCGATGGCCGCCCCTATGATCAAACCCACGACATCATCAAAGCGCTCGATCGCGTGCTCGCGAACAACCCGGATCATCCGGGCGCGCTGCACTACTACATCCATCTCTGGGAGGCGAGCAATACGCCGGAAAAAGCCGAAGCTGCGGCTGATCGGCTGTTACCTCTCGCGCCGGCAGCCGGTCATCTCGTGCACATGCCGGGACATATTTTTCAACGCGTAGGCCGCTATGCCGACGCGATGAAAGCCAATCAGATGGCCATCCTCGCCGACGAGGATTACATCACTCAGTGTCGTGCGCAGGGCCTGTACCCGCTGGGCTACTACCCTCACAACGTGCACTTCCTGTGGTTCGCGGCCAGCATGGCGGGTCAAAGCAAGATCGCGATCGACTCGGCCAACAAGACCGCGCAAGCGATTCCAGCCGAGGCGCTCAAGGAAATGCCTCTCCTGCAAACCTTCGTGCTCCCGCCGGACTTCGCCCTGGTGCGCTTCGGCAAGTGGGATGAGATCCTCGCCGCGCCGGCGCCTCGAGCGGACACGCTCTTCACGCGCGGCGTGCGTCACTACGCGCGCGGCATGGCCTTCATTCGCAAGAACGACTTGGGCGCTGCGAAGCAAGAGATCGAGGCCGTGCGCAAGATCGCGAAAGATCCGAAGCTGACCGCAGCGCCGACCTCGATGTCGCTCAATCTCGCCGACTCCGTGTTGCGAGTCGCGGTTGAGGTGCTCGATGGCGAACTGGCCGCCGCGCAAGGCAACTACGACGTAGCCATCGCTCATCTGGATCGCGCCGTGAGATATCACGACAACCTGATCTACACCGAGCCCGACGATTGGCATCAGCCGGTCCGTCACGCGCTCGGCGCGGTGCTGCTCGATGCAGGCCGGCCGGCCGAAGCCGAAGCGGTGTATTGGGAAGATCTGCGTCGCAATCCGAAGAACGGCTGGTCGTTGTTCGGCTTGCACAAGGCACTGCAGGCGCAGAACAAGCTGGAGCAAGCCAAGCTCGTCGAGGCCGACTTCAAGAAGGCTTGGGCGGATGCCGACGTAACACTCACTGCCTCACGCTTCTAAGTATCGAACATGAGTGGCATGCAATTTCATCGACCACTCGCGGCGCTGCTGTGGATCATCGCCACGGCAGCACCGGTTTACGCCGACGGTCCGGGCGCTTATCGCCCGCCGCCGCGCTCCGCTCCGCCGCCGGCGATCTCGGAGCAGAGTGCGATCGACGCGTACAACGTGGGCTATGCCGCGATCCAGCGCGCGGATCATTCGCAGGCGCTGGCCGAAGCTTCAAGTGACGTGAAGGAAAAAGCCGAGGCGGAACGCGCCGCGCGCGATTCGTACAAGGAATCCTTGGGACATTTCGAAGAAGCCGTGCGACTCGATGCGTCGATGCACGAGGCTTACACCTACCTCGGTTATGCGAACCGCAAGCTGGGCAACCACGACAAGGCGCTGGCGGCGTATCAACAGGCGTTGCAGATCTCTCCCGATTATCCGCACGCCATTGAGTATCAGGGCCAGGCATTCCTCGGCCTGAATCGTCTCGATGAGGCGCGCTTCAACTATCTGCGCTTGTACGCGCTCAACAAGGGTCAGGCCGCGAAGTTGCTAAAGGCAATGCGCGAATGGGTTGCCGCTCATCAGAACGATTCCATCGAAGGCGTCGACGTGAGCGGCTTTGGCGAATGGGTCGCGCAACGCTCGGAGATCACGCGCGACGATGTGCCCTCGTCGGGCTGGTGAGCCCCATCACACCGTGATCTCGATCCGATTGCCATCGGGATCGAGCACCACGCTTTCGTAGTAACCGTCGCCGGTGCGGCGAGGCCCATCGAGCACCGGATAGCCGTCGTCTTTCAAACGCTGCGTGAGTGCGTCGACGCGCTCTTCGGAACCCACCGACATGGCGAAGTGAGTCAGTCCCATGCGCTGCGCGCCCGCTTCGATGACAACTGGAGACAGCGTGGCGGTCTTCATGAATTCCAGGCGCGCGCCGTCGCTGAAACTGAGGAAGACGGATTCGAAACCCTTGGCAGGATTGCGATAGCCGCTGCCGGCGACGGCGTCGAAGTAGGTGACGTAGAAATTCCTGATCCGAGTCAGGTCGTCCGTCCACAGAGCCAGATGTTCGATGCGCATGTGTTATATCGCCTGGGCCTGTTTCCATTCGCGCGGCGACAGTCCGCTCTGCACTTTGAATGCGCGAGACAGCGCCGCTTCGCTGCCGTAGCCCACTTCGACGGCAATCATTTTGAGCGAGCGCCCTTGGCGTAGCGCCTGCTGCGCCAGACTCACGCGCCAGTTCTGAAGATAAGCACCGGGCGTGAGACCGACGGCGTCGCGAAACGCGTTCGCAAACACACTGCGGGACATGCCCGCCTTGTCCGCCAACTCTTCCAGCGACCACTCGTGCGCGGGCTGCTCGTGCATGGCGACCAGCGCATGTCGAAGCTTTGGATGGCCCATACCCGCCAGCATGCCGCTGCGAATCTGTCCGCTCTCCATCAGGTGGCGCAACACTTGAATCAACACCACTTCGAACAAGCGATTCACCAGCGCCTGACGGCCGCAACGCTGATTGAAGGCTTCATCGAAGAGCAACGACAGCACGCCGTCCGCACCTTCGATGTCAGCCAGCGGCGCGCAGATGACTGGCGGCAACGCGGCTGCGATTGGATTGGCCACGCCACCATCGAAGTGCAAGTTCGCACAGGCGAGGTCGGCGCCGCGTTTCGCATCAGTGACAAAGCGATGCTTCAGCGGCCGTGGATACAGCAGCAAGCTGGGCTCGACAACATGCATCGGGCTTTCGCCGTCATGCGTGACCTCAACCGGCCCCAGCTTGATGAGATGCAGTTGCCCCGTGTCCGGCAAAGTCGGCACTTCGTTCAATCCGCAGAGCGCCCCGGAGTGGAACATGCGGGCATGCACCGCAAAGTGCGTCAGCAGGGACTCCAGACGGTCGACCATTCCCATATTCCTGATCAAGTTTTGCGGATTTTAGGTGAGCTGGGGTCCGGGCTGCACGCGTACAGTCTCTCCCACTGACGCACACCACCCACACAACCCAAGGAGCACGTCATGTCGATCGAGAAAGTTCTATACACCGCCCAGGCCACCGCCACCGGGGGCCGCGATGGCCGAGCCAAGTCTTTGGACAATGTCCTCGATATCCAGCTGTCCACGCCGCGCGAACTGGGTGGGGCAGGCGGTCCGGGCACGAATCCGGAGCAACTGTTCGCCGCCGGCTACTCGGCATGCTTCCTGGGCGCGCTGAAGTTCGTGGCCGGCAAGGAAAAGGTCGCTCTGCCGGCGGACACGACCGTCACCGGCCGCGTCGGCATCGGCGCAATCCCGACCGGCTTCGGCATCGAAGCCGAGCTGCGCATCAACGTGCCCGGCCTGCCGAAGGATCAGGTGCAGAAGCTGGTCGAGAAGGCGCACATCGTTTGCCCGTACTCGAACGCCACTCGCGGCAACATCGATGTAAAGCTCGTCGTGGTCGAGTGACGCCTGGTCGAGCTGTTCGGCGAGCTAGCCCTCGCTGAACAGCTCGGTGTAACGCCGTTGCATTTCTTCCGGCGTGACATCTTCGATGTGACCGCCGAGCAGCCATTCGTGACCGAACGGATCGCGCACGGTGCCGGAACGCTCGCCATAGAATTGATTCTGCAAAGGGCGCACCACGGTTGCGCCCGCCGCGACCGCCTGCTCGAACAAGCGATCGACGTCACTGGCGTGAATGTGGATCGACACGCTGGTGCCGCCGATCGAGCGCGGCCCGCGAATGCCCATCTCCGGATATTCATCCGACAACATGAGCGTCGCCGGCCCGATCTTCACCTCGGCGTGACCGACTTTGCCGTTGGGCTCGACCAGCCGGAACAATTCCTTGGCGCCGAACGCGCGCGCATAGAAATCGATGGCTGCCTTGGTGTCATGCAGCCGCAAGTAGGCATACACGTCGTGAATGGTCTGCTCGCCCTTATCGCTCATGGCCGCTCCTGGTGCGCGCAAGGATGTCTCGCGCTGGAGCATAGTGTCACGCCTGGCGGCGCACGAGTCTTGAAGCTTTTTTACCTGGCGTGACGAGGTGGTGATGCTCGCTATTCGCCGCTGGCGGGCAATAGGCGGACGGCGCGACGCCGGCGAGCTCGCGGAACTCCCGGGAGAAGTGCGCCTGATCCGCATAGCCGGCGGCAAACGCCACGTCGGCGAGTTTCGCCCCACCGTCGCTCGAACCTCGAGCCAACCGAGCGAGCGTGCTGGAGAAACGCTGCACGCGATAGAAGTGCTTCGGCGTGAGGCCCACGGCCGAATGAAACAATTCGATGAAGTGACGCGGGCTGTAACCGGTGCGGCGTTGAATCTCCTCCACGCGCGGAGTGCCGAGCCCTTCGGGCCGTAACGCGTACGCAACGGCCGGATGAATCAACAACGGCCGGCGGATCCTCGCGATCAACTCCGCTTCCAGCGCTCGGCACACATCCATCGGCTCGCGGATCGAGGCCAGCCTGTCGTGCAGCTCGTGCCCGCGATAACCCCACAGCTCCTCGATGGAAACGTGACGATCGCGCAGCTCATCCAACGATACGCCGAGAATCGCCGCCGCCATGCCGACCCGAAACGATGCGCCGACCACGACGCCCGGTGGCTTCGGCCCGGCGAGGTAATAACGGGACTGAGGACCATGAACCACGCCGCGAGCCCACGAATGCCATTCGACTTTGCTGCCCGGCGCGGCCCAGTGAATGGGCGTGTCATGCAACGGGATGACGAGCTGCGCCTTGCCAGAAGGCAGCATGTGCTCCCAGTGCTGGTAATGCTCGCGGCGCTGACTCAGCCAGATGCAGTCGATCGCGGCATCCAGCGGAGGGGCGGGACTGTATCGGATCATGGCTCCTTATACTCCCGGCCGGCCGGGCGCGCGATGCGATGGACACACCGGTCCCTGGAGTTGTACTCTGACGCCCTCAGCGCAGCCTTCAGCGCCCCGGGCATCGGCCAGACCGGCCATCGAGAGCGAGCGCTCGCCCGCAGCCCGACCTTTTTCCAGCCTGTTACATATTTCCCACGACGGAGCGATCCGCCGTTATTTCCCGTATGCGAAGACATCCTACGTTCCTGATCATCGTGCTCGGCTTCTTGAATGCGCTGACACCGTTCACCATCGACCTGTATCTGCCGGCGTTTCCGCAGATCGCAGCGGACCTTGGCGTCGCGGTGTCGCGCATGTCGCTGAGCGTGTCGGTGTACTTCATCGGCTTTGCGCTCGGGCAGGTCATCTACGGTCCCTTGCTCGATCGCTTCGGCCGGCAGCGGCCGATCTACGGCGGCCTGGCCATCTATGTGCTCGCCACGCTCGGCTGCATGACGACCACTTCGTTCGAAGGCTTGCTGATATATCGATTCATTTCGGCGCTCGGCGGCAGCGCGGCGTCGGTCGGCGCCATTGCGTTGGTCCGCGATCACATTCCCGCTGAAAAGGCGGCTCGCGCCTTTGCGACGCTGATGCTCGTGCTGAGTGTGTCGCCGCTGCTCGCACCGAGCATCGGCAGTTTGATCACGACCGTCGCGAGCTGGCGGGCGATCTTCGCTGTCCTGGCCGCACTGGCCATCGCCGATCTGGCGCTCGTGATGTTCGCAGTGCCTCGCACGTATTCGCCCGATCCCACGGTGAGCCTGCGACTCACGCCGATTCTTCGTACGTTTCGCGACGCCCTCGCCCAGCCTCAGTTCCGGACCTACACGCTCGCGGGCTCATTGTCCTTCGCCGGCTTGTTCGTATTCGTTTCCGGTTCGCCGGCGGTCTTCATGGACGGCTTCGGCGTCGGGCCGGGCGGCTTCGGCGCAATCTTCGCCATTCTCGCCGGCGGCATGATTCTCGGCGGCCAGTTGAATCATTTGCTGTTGAAACATTTCTCCAGCGAGCTGGTGTTCCGTCGCGCTTTGTCCGTTCAAGTGATCGGCGGCATCGCATTCCTGGCGCTGTCGATGACCTTCGATCTCGGCAAGTGGGCCACGGTCGTGCTGTTGTTCGTATTCCTGCACTGTGCCGGCATCACCTATCCGAATGCCGCGGCATTGGCGCTGAAGCCCTTCACCAAGAACATCGGCAGTGCATCGTCGCTGCTCGGCTTTCTGCAACTGGGCATGGGGGCGCTCGCGGCTGCATTGGTCGGCGTGCTGGATTTGACCGGCCCGCTTCCCATGGCCTTTGTCATGGCGATCTGCTCGACCGCGGGCTGGATCCTGCTGAATTCGACGCGTCGCTCGAGCAGTGAGGAAGTTGGCGAACAAACGTCGGGATAGGCCTACTCGGAATTCCCAGAATGCAATCGAACGGCTGCTGGCTATTCTGCCCTCATGCAGGTTCGCCGGCTCCGCTCCCTGATCGTCGCGCTCTGCGCGCTCAGCTGCGTATCGCATGCAGCCGAGGCTCCGGTGGAGTTCGATACAGCCGGCGGCGACGCATGGACCTTCGACAAATACATCGAAGGTCGAGTCGACCCATCGGCTTGCGACGAAGTGCTGATTCAAGGTCCGGCCGCAACCTCGGTCGCAACCCTTCAAGACCATCGATTCCGCGCGTCCGTGCCACTTCGCAGTGGCGGCAACGACCTTCGCGCGCGATGTATTCGAGACGGACGCGAGGTCGCACGATCTTCCACTCAACGTTGGCAGGTTCGTATCGAGGACCGGCCACGCGCCTGGATCCGCACTCGCATCGACGGACGAAATATATTGATGGATGCCGCTGGCAGCGAGATGGCGCCCGGCGCTGCGGCGCCGATCGTGCACTATGATTGGCGACCCCGGCGAGGCAATGCAGCGCCGCTGACGCTCACCTCCCGATCTGTGCTCGATGTCACGCCGGCGACCACACCGACGATCCAGATCGAGCCGCCGGATGTGGACGGAAAATATTACGTGACGCTGCGCGTGACGGATGCGCTTGGCCGCAGCGATGAAAGCACCAGCGTCTTCAGCATCACCGACGGCTCGCCGGAAGAGATCGACCTCGACGATCACCGCCCGCCGTGGATCTCACGAAGCGTTCTGTACGGCGTGGCTCCTTTTGCATTCGGTCACAACGGTTACGACGATGTGCGCAAACGCTTGCCGGAGATCGCCGCGCTCGGCGTCTCAGCGATCTGGTTGTCGCCCGTCACTGGCGCACCCACCGAAGACTTCGGCTATGCGGTGACGGATCATTTCCAGTCGCGCGCCGAATTTGGAACGAAACTGCAGCTCGAGGCGCTGATCGCAGCAGCGCACGCTCACGGCCTGCGCGTACTCATCGATTTCATCCCGAATCATCTGGCGGCAGCGCATCGCTATTACATCGATGCCGCCGACCGTCGGCAGCGTTCGCCCTACTTCAACTGGTTCGAGCGCGGCCCGGACGGCCAGGTGACGAACTACTTCGACTGGGAGCATCTGAAAAATCTCGAGTACGACAACCCCGAAGTGCAGCGCTACATGATCGAGGCCTTCAGCTATTGGGTACGCGAGCTCAACGTCGATGGCTTCCGCGTGGATGTGAGCTGGGGCGTGCGCGAGCGGGCGCCCGAGTTCTGGCCTCGCTGGCGAGCGGAGCTGAAGCGCATCGATCCGGATCTGCTGCTGATTGCGGAAGCCTCCGCCCTCGATGGCTATTACTTCCAACACGGCTTCGATGCCGCGTATGACTGGACAATGAAACTCGGCGAATGGGCCTGGAACGATGCGTTCGCGAGCAAGCCACCCGATCTGAACAAGCTGCGCGCGGCGCTATTGAAGAGCAGCCAGGGTCTTCCCGAACCTGGCCTCGTGCTGCGGTTCCTGAACAACAACGATACTGGTGACCGCTTCATCACGCGGCATGGCGCCGGGCTCACTAGGGTCGCAGCCACCATGCTACTTACTCTGCCGGGCTTGCCTCTCATATATAACGGCGATGAAGTGGGTGCGGAGTTTCTGCCGTACGACGAGCAGCCCCTGTCGTGGGAGGATCGTCACCGCCTGGTAGCCCATTACACCAAGCTCGTTCGACTCCGAAAGGAAATCGCAGCCTTGCACTCACCCGACATGGAGCTGCTTGCGTCGAATCGAGACGACGCGGTGCTTGCATACATCCGTCGCCCGAGCGAGTCGGTCGCGGACTGCTATCAATCTGGAAGCGCGCTAGTGCTGCTGAACTTCAGCGACCGATCCATCGACCTGAATCTGTCGTCTGCAGCCGCGGCCGCTCGGATGCTGCTCGAGAGCCGCCTGCAAGATCGCCTGACAGGCGATTACTTCGCCCCTGCATCGAAGTCTTTGCATCTCGAGCCTTTCGAGGCCCGCATTCTGACTGCTGACATCGAGTCCTGCGACTGAGCCGAGCACCGGAACCAATCGGCCAGTCATGGATTGCTCGGACAGAGGCCGATCCGGTGATGTCACCCAGCTACACACCTTTCAGCGATCGCCGGGACGCCGGACGACAGCTGGCCGCAGCCCTTCAGGAACATCCGTTCGCCGATCCCGTCGTGCTGGCGCTACCGCGTGGCGGCGTGCCTGTGGGATATGAAGTTGCACACACGCTGCACGCTCCGCTCGACGTGCTGTTGGTACGCAAGCTCGGCGCGCCCGGCTATGAAGAGTTTGGCATCGGCGCACTCGTGGACGGCGCCGATCCCCACGTCGTGCTCAATGAGGATGCCATCGAGATGCTCCACGTGCCGCCGACCTATATCGAGCAGGAGTGCGACCGGCAACTCGCCGAGGTCGAGCGCCGACGAAAACTATATTGCGGAAATACCCAGGCAGTCGCGGTGGACGGCCGCACTGTCATCATCGTCGACGATGGCGTTGCCACGGGCGGGACCGTGCTCGTGGCCATCAAGGCGATTCGCGATGCATCCGCCGAACGCGTGGTCGTGGCAGTCCCTGTTGCGCCCCCGGACATCCTCGTCAAACTCATCCGAGAAGCCGACGAGGTCGTGTGCCTGTTCTCACCCGCGAATTTCAGCGCCGTCGGCGCTCACTACACCGACTTCGAGCAGACCAGCGACGCGGAAGTCATCGAACTACTGGCCGCGCAACGGGCCGAGCGCGCTCAGTGAGCAAACACGTCGAAGTGCCGCATCTCGCCCTTGGTCGCGTGTAGCGCCACATCCATGGAAAGAAACGGCTCATCGGCGCTGGTCTGACCCAGCAACTGACCTTCTGGCGAGATGATCCACGCCTGACCGCCGAACGCGCCAGATCGGTTCGACGACACCGCAAATGCGTGCGCATGCTGAGCGAGCGAACACGCGCGCTGCATGGTATCGCCCAGCGCCGGGATGTCGCCGGCCCTGGGAATTGCCAGGACATCGACGTGCTCCGCTTCATAACCGCGAGGCGCCCACATCTCGCTGCCGATCAACATGGCGACGCGCAAGCCTCGCACTTCGACCGGAACGAACTCCGCCGTTGCGCTGTCGTACCACGATCCTTCGCGCGCACCTTTGGCGTCCGGCAGGAAAGATTTGGCGTGCACCGAGAGCATGCCCAGCGGCTCTTCCCAAAGAAAGCCTTCGTCATATCGCTCGTTGCCGAAGTCGACCGGCCGGGACGCCATCACGATCGCCGGACTCAGATCGCGCAGCCGAGACTCCCATTCGTCATGAGAGCGGACCGCCGCCGCCCACACCTCCCGATCGAATCGATCGGAGCTCGCAAACCAACTGCTGAAAGGCATATCCGGCAGCACGACCAGATCGCTGTGCTCGGCGCGCACGTGGTCCACGAGGTCTCCCCACGCCGTATCGAACGACTTGCGCTGGTCCGGCAACTCACAGACGGTGATTTTCATGGCGCACCCCTGTCAGAAAGGCCCGTTACGAAAAGACGGGCCACTGCCGGCCTTTGTTCCAGCCGGCGCTGCCTATTGCATCAACTTCATATAGGCGATCATGTCCTTCTGATCCTGCTCGGTGAGCGTCAGGCCGAGCACCGAGAAGAAACGAGCGTACTGCTGCATGACCTCTTCGAGCGTCTTCGCTGAGTTGTCGTGGAAGTAAGGTGCGGTGCGCGTCACTCCCCACAACGACGGAATCTTGAAAGCATTCAAGCTTTCGAAATCGGTGGAGCCAGTAATCAGCGCGCGGCCGGGATCGGGGCTCGACACGGTCGTGGTCGTGCCATCGGGGTTGGTAAACACGAAGTCATAAACCGGATTGCCGGCGATATTCACTTCGGACACACCGACGCTCTGGAACCGGCCGCCGCGCGCGAACGGCGGGAAGGGCCCGAACTCATTGGTCTCGTTGAGCATGGGACCGCTGT
The DNA here is from genome assembly GCF_009932555.1 of Steroidobacter agaridevorans. Lineage (GTDB taxonomy): Bacteria > Pseudomonadota > Gammaproteobacteria > Steroidobacterales > Steroidobacteraceae > Steroidobacter > Steroidobacter agaridevorans. The sequence goes on along the minus strand of NZ_BLJO01000008.1, from coordinate 114,929 downwards.
GACAGTTGGCGCACAGTCCCGACTTGAAATCGCCTTCCAGCGGCACGTCGAGGAAGAAGCGTCGGCCGCGAGTCTCGGCTGCCGTGCGCGGGGTGGGCAACTTCGGCTTGATGCCGAAATAGGCGTACTTGAATGTCGTCAGCGAACTGAAGAACTGAGGCGTGTGCTGATACGCGGCGATCAGCTCCAGGTCGCGCTGCTTCGGTTCACGACGCACTTGTGCGTGATCGAATATCGCGCCGCGAGCCTGTGCGATCAGATCGGGCTGCCGGCCGTCGTGCATCAGCACGGGATCGAGCGCCGGTGTATTCAACGTCGACGGCGCACCGCGTCTCACCACGACGCTGCGTGCTTCAGGATCGTTCGCCAGGCGGACGTTGTCCGGCAGCGGGATTCGCACAAGGAACGTTGCGTCGGCGAGCATCCGCTCGGTCCCATGACCCGCGCCGTCATCGCTGCCGTCGGCAAGGAATAGCGGATCCTTTCGATTGCGATCGTAGCGTTTGCGCGCATCGGCCGGCGACACGGTGCCTGTCTCGGGGCTGTGGCAAGTGAGACAGGTGCGGCCGTTGCCCCCGAAGGTCTCGCGTTCGAACAACTGGCGCGCCTTCAGGAAATCCAGCGGCCCGCGAAAGAACTCGAGGCCCGCGGCGTCGTGGGCGGAGATGTCTGCTACGCTTTCGGCCGGCTCGCTTGCGATGGCAAGCGCCGGCAACAGAGCCAGCGCCAACGCGAATTGCCTGGACTTGGAACGAGCCAGCATTACTTTCTCCTTGTGAAAACAGAGGTGGGACTGATGACGACGCGCGGCAGTATCGTGATTCGCCGGGCAGGGCGAATCGTCCGGAAGACGCACTCGCAGAGCCATGCCCGTTTGGGCAGACAAGCGGGTAACTATCGATAGGTGCTCGACCAATCACATGAGACTAGTGCTCGACACCAACATCGTTCTCGACTGGCTCGTCTTCGAGGACGCACGCTTGTCCGAATTGCAGCGAGCTTGGGATGAGCAACGATTGGAGCTCATTACTCACGTGCCGGCGCTGGAGGAACTGTGCCGAGTGCTCACGTACCCGCAGTTCAAACTGTCAGAAGGTGAGCAACGAGCTGTGTTGGAGATCTACGGATCGCGCGTTCGCGTGACGCCATTGCCTGACGGGGTGACGATGGAGCGCCTGGGAATGCCCACGGGCTTTCCTCGCTGCAAGGACTGCGATGACGATCACTTCCTCGCCCTCGCCTACCATCATCATGCCGACGCCATCGTCAGCAAGGATCGGGCGGTTCTCGATCTTGCGAAGCGAGCACGAAAGTTTGGTGTGACGGTGCTTAGCCCGCTGCAGTTGGCGGCGCGGCTTAGTGAGGCGAAGGTTTAGCTGCTCGTGTCGCGACCCTCGTCGCCGCAGGCTTCTTTCCTGCGGCGACGTAGGGCGAAACTGATCCTCAAGCTAGCGGTAGACCACGGTTGGTTCTCACCAGTACAGCTCCGAAGAGCTCAGCGGTGTGCCCCCGCTGCCACCTGTTATGAGAACGGCGCCGTCGGTAAGCAGCGTTGCCTGATGCCGAGAACGGGCAGTGTGCAGACTCGGCCGCGCAGACCAAGTCCCAGTCGCAGGATCGTAGATCTCGACAGCACTCAATAGTCCCGCTGTCCCGAGCCCGCCCACGAGCAGCACAGTTCCATTTGGCAGCAGTGTCGCTGAACTGTCACTGCGCGCCCATGACGTGCTACCGGTCGGAGACCACGTGTTCGACACGGGGTCGTAGATTGAGGCGGCAGAAGTGCGTCCGTTCGAAACGTCGCCTCCTGCCACGAGCACCGTCCCGTTGGGCAGCAGCGTGGCGGTGTGAGCGGTGACAGCGTCGCTCAGGCTTGCCGCCGCCGACCAGGCACCCGTCGCAGGATCGTAGATCTCCGCCGTCGCGGTAAGGGCGCGCCCACCGCCACTGGCGTGCCAGCCACCTACCACCAGCACCGTTCCATTCGGCAGCAAGGTTGCAGAGTGTTGGCAGCGGGCTGTTGCCATGGTGCCGGCCGATGACCAGGTATTGTTGACTGGATCATAGAGTGCCGCGCTTGCAAGGGTTGTGGGGTTCATGCCGCCGGCTACCAGCACTTTGCCATTGGCGAGCACGGTAGCCGTATGGCACGCCCGGGCCTCGCTCATCGGTGGCGCTGCGGTCCAGCTGTTTTGCACGGGATCGTAAAGGTCCACTGTGTTCGTAAAAGACATCAGATCCAATTCGCCGCCTGCCACCAGAACCCTGCCATCCGGTAACAGAGTCGCTGTATGGTAGCCGTGTCGTGAAGGCATATTTGCGGCCGGCGACCACGTTCGCGTCAGCGGGTTATAGATCTCCGCGCTGGTTTGTGGCGCACCGGCGTAAGCGTTGCTGTTGCCAGTCGCGAGTACAGCGCCGCTGGGCAACAGCGTGGCGGCATGGCCCGATCGGCCCCCTGCGAGAGTTCCGGCCACCGTCCATTCGTTCGTCACGATCGCGAGCGGGACGGTCTCGGTGAGGGAGTCGACAGTGGCCTCGATCGTAGTCGTGCCCAGCGATACTCCGTCGATCACACCCGAATGCGGGTCGATCGTCGCGACAGACGGTGCGCCCGAAGCCCAAGTTGCGAGACTCGTGACATTCACTGTCGTGCCGTCCGAGTAGGTTGCGTTGAGCGTCGGTTTCAGGCCGATCCCGACGCCCGTGCGCAGCGGGTTCGGGCTGAGCGCCAAGGTGATCGGCACCGCTGCTGTCACGTTCAACGTGGCGCTACCTGAAATCACGCCGGACTCCGCGACGATCGAGGTTGAGCCGACCCCCAGTGTTTGCGCGAGACCGGTTGGACTGATCGTCGCCACACTGTGTGCGCTGGAGGTCCACGAGGCGCTGCCAGTCAGGTCGATCTGCCTGCCGTCGCTGAAGGTGCCCATGGCAGTGAATTGTTGGGTCAGTCCTTTCGGGATGTCTCCGGTAGTCGAAGGAGCGATCGTGATCGCCAGCAGGCCGCTGACGAATGATACACGCGCGAGCTTGGTGGCCCCGCTGGTCAAGTACACGGTCTGCACGCCGTCGGGGAACGGGCCCGGGCCCGGCGACACCGTCAGTGCGTCGCCGCTGTTCACCGTCACGGCGGTCGTTACCGGTGTGCCGTTGATTGTGAATTCCCCCGCGGTGGAGGAAACAGACAGGCCGGCGATCTGATCCACCACCTCGGCGGGTATAGAGAAGATCGACGACGGACCGGCGTCGGCGATGTGGTACTCGAAGTTGCCGACGATGCCGTCTCCGTCTTGATCGACCCAGGCTGCAATATCAGAGGGCTGGAAATCCACGCCGAGCTGCGCATAACGCTGATTCAGATTGGCGGCGACAGCCGCGGTGTTCAAATCGCGACCCGCCGTTGCGAGCGCCGCGATGGTGGTCAGGTCCGTCAACCTGCCATTGGCGCCCAGGTCGGTTTGAAAGTTGCTGATCAGTGCGCTCAGCTCGCCGGCCTGATTGCCATTGACGAATACGCTGGAGATGGCCGCGAGAATGCGATCGCCATCCGAGCTACCGCGCAGGTCGAGCGTTCCGAACGGTTCATAGCTGCCCGCCGGAATGCCGAAGGCCGTCAACACTTCATGCTCCGCCTGAGAGCGCGCGGCGGCGAACGTCATTTGATTGTCCACGATCAGCTTCTTGATTCGCTGATAGGCCAAGGTGGTCAGAATATTGACGTTGACCGTGGTGTCGATCGACAGCTCGCTGTAGCCGTTGAGCGTGACCGGGCCGGAGGAAACGACGCCTTGAACCTCATCGAAGTAGTAGCCCGTGGCATTGATGCCCAGGTACTGGCTGGTGAACGCGGAGGTGGGCGAAAACGCGCCGAGGTCGGAGGTGACCTGATACGAATACTGCTTGCCGGTGGGAGAAAGGCTCGAGTCGAGCTCTTGGATGGTGACCGTCGACCCTGTGATCAGCGGCCCCTTCTCAGCAACGCCTCCGCTCGCGGTGTACGTGATGGGCGCCGGTTGCGGTGGGCTCGGATTCGGCGGGCTGGGACTTTGTGGGCTCGGATTCGGCGAACCACCGCCGCCCCCGCCCCCGCCGCAAGCACCTACCAACAGAGACGAAGCCGCAACCAGTGCGGCAAGCATGCGTCGAAAATTCACTTGAGATATCCGTCTCTGATTGTTTATTTGCCCGGCAGGCAACCTATCGTCTCAGTGTCGATTTGCCGGGTCAAGGCTGCGGCTCGGTTAGAAACATCTCAACAGCAGCGAGGAGCTGACGCCGGACTGCATTATGCGGGGCCGGGAGTCATGGCGGCCCCGTTCTTGTCATAACCGAGTTGACGGATCGGGCGAGTCACGTGCTTTGAATGACGCCACCACTCCGAGCGCCGTCAGCGTCAGCAGCGCCCCTATAGCCCATAGCATCCCATCGACGAACTCCGCACGCGCCTGCGCCGTTAGCCCGAGGTGATCGACCACGCGCAAATCGCCCGCGGCGATCTCGCTGAGCACTTCATTCGTGACACCGATGTGCGAAGCAAGCGCTGCCTTCACGACGTAAAGCACCACAGCGCCTGGAATGATCGCCGCGAGAATGTCGCCAAGTAAGCGGACGACGTTGAACGCACCGGCCGCCAGGCCGGCCTGCTCCGCCGGCACTGCCGTCAGGCCGATGTAATCGACCAGTCCGTACAGCGCGCCAGCGCCGCTGCCACACACTACAAGTCCGATGACCTCGAGCGTTCGCGATGTCGCTCCAGTCCATGCGATATGCATGCACCACAGGCCGGCCGCAATCATGAGGAAACCGCCGATCAACACCGCACTGATCTTGAAGATCAGGACGAGCCGACTGACGACGACCGGCATGATCAACGCAGGCAACAGCAACGCGAGCATCAGCCCGCCAACACTGCGGGGGTCGAGCCCGTCCACTGCCTGCATATGCAGCGGAGCGTAAATAAACAACGCCACCCAGACCGTCGTAAACAACAGGCACAAGAGACAACTGAGCATGAACGATCGGTTCTCGAGCAGCGCGCGCATCGGCACGTGAGCTCGTTGCGATCTGGGGCGACTGGCCAACGCGCCCGGCGAGCAACACACCACCGCGAGCGCCGCGATCATCACCGGAATCGGCAGAGCCAGCGCGGCACGCCAGCCGAACCAACTGCTGGCCGCGCCGGCCAGCAACGCGCCCAACGCGAGGCCGATGCCACCGCTGGATCCCAGATATCCAAACGCTCGCTTGCGATCCGCCTCGTTCGAGAACGCCAAGGTAAGTGCCGCCGGGGCGGTTGCCGTCAACAATGCCGCGCCGATGCCTTGAAATGCGCGACCAGCCATCAGCCACGTCACATCCCCCGCCAGCACCGCGACCGCGGCGCCGACAACGAACACGACCGCACCCCAAACAAACAATGGCCGTTGACCGCTGCGATCCGACCACGCGCCAAACGGCAGCAGCAACAATGCATAGCTGACGATGAAGCTGTTCAGCACCCATTGCAGCTGGTCGATGCCCAGCTGCAGCTCGCTTTGAACACCCGCCAGCGCGATGCTCGCCGTGGTGATGGTCATGGCGATGCCGCCCATCGTCGCGCAGGCGGCAATGAGCGTCGCGATCTTGGCTCGATCGCGATTGCAGGGCGCCTGATCCGCAACAGCGGTATCCGGAGAGCTCGGGAATGTCATAGGCTCTGCAGCCTAACGAACCGCTTTCGACGCAACGAGGACCGGACTGCAACGCCTCGTTGCAAAAACAGGACGCCCCATGACGATTGACGATTTAAACGATCTGTACTTGTTCGCACGCGTCGTCGAAGCCGGCGGCTTCGCGGCAGCGGAACGCGACACTGGCATCCCTAAATCGCGACTCAGTCGCCGTATCGCCGCGCTGGAAAAGCAGCTCGGTGTCCGGCTCATTCATCGCTCGGCGCACGCGTTCAATGTTACGGACGTGGGCCAAAGCGTTTACAAGCACGCTCGCGCCATGGCGGACGAAGCGCAGTCAGCGGTCGCAACCGTGGCGGATTCGCTCAACGAGCCGAGCGGACTGGTGCGCATGAGCTCGTCCATTCTGACGGCGGAGTTGTATCTCGCCGGCTGGCTGGGCGAGTTCATGAGCCGCTATCCGAAGGTGCGCGTGTCGCTGGAGCTGTCGAACCGGTTCGTCGATTTGCTGGCGGAGCGCATCGACCTGGCGATCCGCTTTTCCACCGAGCCGCTGGCGTCGGCCGATGTGGTCGCACGCCCGCTCGGCCTGGCGCGCATGGTGCTGGTCGCGAGCCCGGCCTTGCTCGAAAAATATGGAGTTCCCGCCGAGATCTCCGACCTGGCGAAGCTGCCTGCGTTAGGACAAGGCACGCTCGAAGCGGTGCGCCCGTGGTCGTTCAAGGGGCCGCACGGCGAAGTAGTTCTGCATCATCCGGAACCGCGCCTGGTCGTAGAGAACATCATCGCACTTCGCGAGGCGGCGATACGCGGAGCCGGCGTGATTCAACTTCCTTGGGATGCATGCAAAGCTCAACTCGAGAGCGGCGAACTGCGTGTCGTGCTCGACCAGTATCCGTCCATCGGCACTGGCGTGTATGGGCTCTATCCGAGCCGTGTCGGAATGCCAGCGGCCGTACGCGCCCTGCTGAGCTTCCTCGAAGAACGCTTTCGCTCGGTCTACTGAAGACCGGCGTTGCAAATCTGGAACGCGCCGATGCGCTGGCGCAGCTACCAGCTCGGCGACCTCGTCCTTAACGTTGTGCCATCCGAAACTTGGAGGCACAACATGAATCTCGCAGGACAAGTCGCGATAGTAACCGGCGGATCGCGCGGCATCGGCGCAGCCGTGGCGCGCCGACTGGCGAAAGACGGCGCCGCTGTCGCGCTGATCTATCAATCGAACCGCGAACAGGCGGCCGAAGTCGCTGCCGACATCCGCAAGCAAGGCGGGCGCGCAGCGATTTTCCAAGCCAATGTGATCGATGAGCACGCCGTGAACACGGCCGTACAACAAGCCGTCGCCGAGTTTGGGCCGGTCAACGTGCTAGCACACATCGCCGGCGTATTCGATGCCGCGCCGGTTGGAAACATCACGCGCGAGCTGTTCGATCAGCAGTTCCTGGTCAACACCTGGAGCGTAATCACGACGACTCAGGCGGTGCTGCCCCACTTCTCATCCAACGGTGGCAGCATCATCAATGTGTCGACCAGCCTGGTTCACGAGCCGCGCGACGGCACGGCCGTGTACTCGGCGAGTAAAGCAGCGCTGGAAACGCTCACATTTGGCTTCGCCAGTGAGCTGGGTGCTCGAGGCATTCGTGTCAACGCCGTGGCTCCGGCCATCACGCGCACGGACATGACCGCCGATATTCCCCAGCCGCATCTCGACCATGAGCGCTCGTTGACGCCGCTAGGCCGCCTGGCGGAGCCGGACGATATCGCCGATGTCGTCGCCTTCCTGGCGTCGCGCGATTCGCGCTGGGTCACAGGCCGGACGCTGCTGACGGACGGCGGACGAATGTAACAACGGCTACGAGAATCCGGCGCGACTACTTCGCGCCTGATTCGGCGAGCTTCTTGCGCAGACTGTCGATCGACGCAACCAGCTGGCGATACGTTTGTTCGGCGGACGAAACTTTATCGGCGACTCGAGACAGATCGCCCGCCGCGCCCAGGTCTTCCAGTTCCTGAAACATTCGCGCCAGCGCGTCGGCGCCGACGGTCGCGGCGTTGGCCTTGAGGCTGTGAGCGCTGCGACGGAGCGCTTTCGCGTCGCCATCCGTGAGCGCTCGGCGCAGCGCGTCCAGGAGTCGAGGTGCGCTATCGACCATCGCACCCAACACCAGGCTCGCGCCTATCGCGCCGGCTGCCGAGACCAGACGGTCAACGGCGCCCTGACGGAAGTCCATCAACGACAGATTGTTTGCTGCTACGGGGGCCGTGGTAGCCGTGGCTTCGACAGGCACCTGTTGGCGCATCAGGACTTTCGCCAGCTCGTCGAGTTGCACAGGTTTGCTGATGTAATCGTCCATGCCCGCGGCGAGACACAGCTCGCGATCGCCCGTCAACGCGTTGGCCGTCATCGCGACGATGCGTGGCTGTCGCTCCTTCGGCAACCGCTCGCGAATCTGCCGAGTCGCATCGAGACCGTCCAGTTCGGGCATCAACACATCCATGAGGATGAGGTCGTACGGCAACCGCATCGCAGCCTCCACCGCTTCGACGCCGTTCGATACGACATCCGCCGTCTGCGACAACCGTTCCAATAGCAGCTGCGCCATGCGCTGATTCACGACGTTGTCTTCGGCCAGCAGGATGCGCATCGGTCCCTGCAGCTGGGAATGATCGGCGGCCCATTGGAAGTTCAGCTGATACGGCAGTGTGGCAGCCGCTCCAGTCAGCACAGCGGCGAGCGCATCGAAAAGATGTGACTGATGCAAAGGCTTGGTCAGCACGGCCTGAATGTGCGATCCCGCCGCGCGCGCGGCTTCATGCTCCGGGCCATGACTGGCCAGCAGCAGAATCTTCATCGAATGCGCGGCATCCAGCGCGGCAATTTCCCTGGCGAGCTGGGCGCCATCCATCGTTGACAAGGTGTAATCGATGAGCGCCACGTCGAACCGCTCGCCGTTGCGAATCAGATCCAAGGCCTGCTCGGGCGAGGAAACATCCGCAACAGGCATGCCCCACGAGTCGCAGTACTGACGCAATACCCCGCGAGTCGTTTCGTTTTCTTTCACGATGAGCACGCGACGCCCCGTCAGTTGCTCCGGATCCATCGCACCGGGCCGGGTCGGCATGAGATCGGCAGACGCGGCTTCGAGCGGCAGCGTCACGATGAAGGTCGAGCCGACCCCAACGGTGCTCTCCACCTGGATGTCGCCGTTCATGGCCTCGGCCAGCCGTTTGCAAATCGCGAGCCCGAGCCCCGTGCCGCCGTAGACGCGAGTCGTGGAGACATCGACCTGGCTGAACACTTCGAACAACCGGTGCCGGCGCTCCGCCGGAATGCCAATGCCTGTATCTCGGATTGCGAGTCGCACGACGTAACGACCGCTCCGCTCCTGCACGCCGCCGATCTCGGCGACGACTTCGCCGTGCGCGGTGAACTTCACCGCATTCGACAGCAGATTGACCAGGATCTGACGAATGCGCGCCGCGTCGCCGACGAAATAATTGGGCAGCTGCGGATCGTAGTCGTACGCCAGTTCCAGGCCCTTTTCCTGGGCACGACTGGCCAGCAGATCCAACGACTCCTCCACACATACGCGCAGATTGAATCCCTGCTGCTCCAGCTCGAGACGCCCCGCTTCGATCTTCGAGAAGTCCAGAATGTCGTTGATCAGATCGAGCAGCACACCGCCGCTCAAGCGCGCCATTTCGACGTACTCGCGCTGGCGCTCGTCGAGTCGCGTGTCCTTGAGCAGACTGGTGGCGCCGATGATGGCGTTCAGCGGCGTGCGAATCTCGTGGCTCATGGTCGCGAGGAAGCTCGATTTCGCCGCGCTCGCCGACTCCGCTTGATTCAAACGTTCCAGCCTGGTGGCCAGCAGCGCTGCACTGTGGCGGAGGACATCGACCTCATCCGAGAAGCGCGAATCGATTCGATCCTCGCCCAACAGCCCGCGCGCCTCCGCGAACCTTTGTTCCGCGACCACAGGCAGTGCTCGCGTGACACGGACCAGTCGACGCAACACCGGCCAGGCCACGAGCAGCAACGCCAGCGAGGACAGCGTCAGACCGACGGCAATCGCCAGCGTCATCCTGCCGGTATCCGCGCGAATACGCGCCTGCGCCGCTGTGTCGTCGACGATGAACAGAGCCTCGGGACCACGGCTATTGCCGACCAGGCGCGCCGGCAATGTATGTATCTGCACGAGATAACTGCGCTCGTCCGCGACTTTCGTCACCCTGGCGTTCGGCGCCGGCGCCGATTGCTCATAGTTCAACTCGTTCAGCACGGGCGCCAGCGTCGGAGCATTCGTGAGCACGCGCAGATGCCGTCCCCACAGCTGCGGCAAGGACTCGTCTCTGGAAGTGTCGCCGGTCTCCATCAGCGCGACATCGGCGCCGGCGACACGCCGGAACACTTGCAGCTGATCCGACGCAAGCTGACTGACGATCACCGAGATCTCGCGGCCGTCGCGATCGAACGCCGGCACGAAAGCGTGCAGCACACACTCCCGGACGCAGGTGAGCCGGGTCAGCGGCCGATGGGTCTCCCGTAGATCGCGCAGAATGTCCGCAATCTTGAAAGGCTGCGCGGCTCCCGAGCCACTGCCGAGCCACTGAGCAATCGGCTTGCCCTCCGCGGTGTAGTACTCGATCCGAGTCAGCGCCGACAGCAAACCCGCCGTCGGCGACAGATCGGCCAGGTCGCTCGACTGCAGCTCGCGGGTGCTGGTCACTGCCGCCATGTTGGTGGCAAGACGGGTCAGCTCGTCGCCGGCGCGCTCCAGCAAAGCGTCCAGCGCCATGCCGAAGCGATCCATCTCCTCCTGGCGATTGCGCTCGTTCTGTTCCTGCAGACTGTGGTAGCCGAGGTAACCCAGAAAGGGATACGTCGTGCCGAGCAGGATGATCAACAGCAGCAGCGCCTTCCACATCAAGCTCAGGCGCGGCCGCATGCGCCGGGACGATTCGGGGGGTGGCGGCGCCGGGGCGGTGGCCATTGGATGCACGCCGCTCAGAATTTATAACCCGCCATCAACATGAGCATGGACCAGCGTTGATCGCGCACCGGCGGCGGATTCTCCAGCGGCTGCAGCGTTGCCGTGCCGTTGATCCAGTGGTGCTCGGCCCAGAAGCCCCAATGTTCGCCGGGGCGCCAGTTGACGCCGACCGTGAAGTCATGACTGAACCGCGAGCGGCGGTCGACGCCGGGATTGGCCGCCGCGAAGTCATGGCCGCTGCGATCGTGACGATCGCTGTAGAAGCCGTCCATTCTCGCCATCAGCGTCCAGTCGGAGCGCACACGATACTCGGCCTGGAGATATCCGCTATCCGCCGCAACACGTTGATGCAAGAACGGAGCGCCCATGAATGTCAGCCGGTTGTCATTGTCGACCAGCACGTACTCGGCGGTGACAGTGAAGCGCTCGGCGTTGTAACGCGCCGAGAAAACATTCAGGTCCACATCGAAGCGGCCGACCAGATCGATCTCCGGCGCGGTCGACAAACGGAACTGGCCGGAGAAACGGCTATAGGCGAGCTGCCACTTGCCGCCGTCGATGGAATCCATGATCTGAACGTTCCAGGAATCGCCGATTCGAAGATCGAAGGGCACGGTCAAGGAGACCAGCAAGCGCTCGTCGGACTTGCGCACGTCCCGCTCGGCATTGAGAGTCCCCGTGAACGACAGCTCATGCACCCCGATGACGGCGCCTCCATAAACCTGCGCGCCCGGCGATGTGAAGATCAGGCTCCGTTGATTCTGATTGTCGCTGTAGACGGAAGGCAGCAGGATGCTCGGCCGCGTGAACACCACGTCGCGCGTCTCATTATAGAAGCCAAGAGCGTTCTTCACTTTGCCGGCTCGCAAGCCCGCCTGGATGCTCGCCTCCGAGACCAGGCGATAGTCGGCCACGGCGTAGTCCAATCGCAATGAGCCATCGTCGCTGATGCCCGCATCGCGGATCGCCGCCTGGGCTGCGAACGTCAAGTTCGGCTGCACTTGCACCGCTGCATTGATGCCCGCCTCGTAGTAGTCGAAGCTGCCGTCGGTGCTGTCGCCAAAGAAATCGTTGTGCCGACTCAGCACGAAGCCTTGGGCCGCGTAGCCGTGCACTTGATAGTCGATAGCGGCCGCCGAGCCGCTGAAACAAATCGCGGCGAATACGGCTGCGATGCGCAATGGGTTACTCATGGGCGGGCGCCGCCAGCAGCACGATTTGCCAGCGCGGCGGCATCGGGCGAGCTCGCGACGAGGTCTCGCGCTTACGCACGAATCCGATCGCGCCGGGCGTGGAGCGCACCAGCTCGATCATCTCGCTTTCCGAGCGCACCACGGTCGGAGCAAAGCCGGTGCCAGTGAAAACCATGCGATCCCAGGCCCGACGCAACACGTAGGAGTACATGCCGAGGCGTTCTCGATAGAACCGATCGCTGAGCGGATTGTCATCGGGCAGCACGAACACGCGAACCGGCGTGCCATCCGGCCATTCGCGCACTCGCATCGTGAACACGGCACGCAACAGGCTGCGGTCCAATGTTATTTCCGCCAGCGAGGGACTGACGATGACGTCGACCGCGAACGAGTTGTTCTGAGGACTCGCCGCGGACGACACGAGCAACAGCAGCGCCACCGCGAGATAGCGCAGGCGTTGCAGCATCGATGTGGTGTGGACGGTGAATTTCACGAAAACGCTCTATCCCTGAGAAACGCGCATCCCGGGGTCCAGATGCTGGCCGATGGTGGCGGCGAATGAGGCTGGATCGACCGGCTTGACGAGGCAGCCGTCAAAGTCCGCAGCCAGCGCCTGCCGCTGCTCCTGACTCATCGAGGCCGCGGTGAACGCCAGCACCGGCACTTTGCGCCATTCACTGCTCGCTCGCAGTGCCTGCACCAGTTGCGGACCTTCGATCACGGGTAAGTCCAGGTCACAAAGAATCAGCTGCGCAGTGTTCTCCAGCGCCAGGCGCATGCCATTGCCGCCATCGGTCGCGCTGCTGACGATGTAGCCGGCGTCGCGCAGCAGATACTCGGCCAGCGCCAGGCTCATTTCATTGTCTTCGATGATGAGGATGTGCGCGCTCATGGAAAACGTCATGCGGGCAGCGTGAAACGAAACTCCGCGCCGCGGCCTTTCTCGGCCTCGACCCAGATCGTGCCGCCATGCCGCTCGATCAGCCGCTTCGCCAGGGCCAGCCCCATCCCAAGCCCTTCGAACTCCTCTTCGGTGTGCATGCGCTGAAAGAATCCGAACAAGCGGCGCGCGTACTTGGGATCGAAGCCCACGCCGTTGTCCTTGATGGAGTAAACCATGTGATGCCCTTGGCGCTTGCCGCTCACCTCGATGCGCGGCTGCGCTGCGTGACGGGTGAACTTGAACGCGTTCGCCAACAGGTTGTGCCACACGAGACGCAACAGCTCGAAATCCGCATCGGCCGCGGGCAGCTCTTCGAGCACCACTTCGACCTGACGATCGGGCGCCGCGGCCCGCAGCTCTGCGACGATCTTGCCGATCATTGCCGCGATATCCACATTCTGTCGATGCAGCGGATGCTGGCTGATGGTATCGAACCGCGTGAGCAGCTCGGCCCGCAACGCAAGCTTCGCCGCGCCGGTGCCAATATGATTGAGCAGACCCGCCGCCCGCGCCGGCAAGTGCTCGGCATGATCTGTCACGAGAATCTTCGACATCTGCTCGAGCATCCGCAGCGGCGCGCGGAAATCATGAGAGATGACATGCGCATGCTGCTCGAGCGCGACTTTGCTACGCCGCAGTTCGTCACGCAGTTCCGCCGAGCTTGCCTCGAGCAAAGTGATCAGCACCCCGCCGATGCCGCCCGAGTCGTCGGGCACCGGCACGAAACAAAACGTCGTCACCGTCGGCTCGCTGCCCCCGTCACGATCGAATGAGACCGATTGATTCTCCAGCCGCGCCGGCTCGCCGCGAGCAGCTCGCTCGAAACAGGCATGCATCGCTGGCCACGACTGCGCCCAGCTGTGGGCGAAGTCCACGCCGAGCGCGTCGGCACGGATGAGCGACACCTGCGAATAGGCGTCGTTATAAATCTGCGTACGTTGCCCGCCCCATGCAATGCATGCGGGCGCGGGGAAGCCGAGACAGATGCCGAGTGCGGTTCGCAAACTCAGCGGCCACTTCTCGATCGTCCCCAACGCATGGCCTGTCCAGTCTTTTGCGTTGATCGCCTCATCCATCGCGCTCCCCGAAATCATCGGGCGCGCAACGGCGCGATCTTCCAGCCGCTTCATCGTGACACTCGCTGTTGCTGCTCACGTGTCGCAGCAACGACGACGTGGGGTCGGATCATCGGAGATTCGTTGCGGTGTGTCTAGTTGCAAACGCCGAGGGCGATGCGCGGTCAACGGCGCAAACCGTGGTTAATACCTACGCGCGGGTCCTTTGCGTTCTGACTATGACAAATACAAAATCGCGACGGACCGAGGGTTGGTTGCGGCGACAAACGGGGTCTATCCCAAGTCAAATCAAAGCCGCAACGACAAACAGAAGGACCGACCATGTCGTCATCTGCAACGGCACTGAGCGGCTCGTACGATTATTTGCTGGTCGCTCTTTCCGTCGTCATCGCGATCCTGGCCTCCTACGCCGCGCTCGATTTCGCCGCGCGAGTCACGGCCGCGCGGGGCTCGATGCGGCTACTGCGCCTCACCGGCGGCGCAGTCTCGATGGGCGTGGGCATCTGGTCCATGCACTACGTCGGCATGCTGGCCTTCCAGCTGCCGATCCCGGTGCGTTATGACTGGCCGACGGTGCTGCTGTCGCTGCTCGCTGCCATGCTGGCCTCGGCGGTGGCGTTATTCGTCGTAAGCCGGCAGCGAATGGGCGTGCCCCGCGCCGTGCTCGGCAGCATCTTGATGGGCAGCGGCATCGCCACCATGCACTACGTCGGCATGGAAGCGATGCGCATGGCCGCCTATCACACCTATTCCCCGGGCCTGGTCGGGCTCTCGGTGCTGCTGGCCATCGTCATCTCCTTCGTGGCGCTGTGGCTCACATTCCATCTGCGCACCGATGCCACTGCCTGGAGCAAGAAGAAGCTCATCGCGGCGCTGGTCATGGGCGCGGCGATTCCAGTCATGCACTACACCGGCATGGCGGCAGTGACTTTCACGCCGTCCACGATGCATTTTCACGATCTTTCGCATGCAGTGAGCGTGTCGGCGCTAGGCACCGTCGGCATCGTGTTCGTCACGCTACTGGTGCTCGGCATGGTCCCGCTGACCAACCTGAAGATCGATATGCTGTCGCACACGCGCCAGCTGACGGTGCGTCATTTCCTGTTTCTGGGAGTGCTCGGCCTGCTGGCCGTGCTGGGCGCGGTACTGGTCGAGCAGGAGGGGCGACAGCTCCGGCAACACGCGCGCCTGATCAGCACCGCCGGGCAACAGAGCATCTTGAGTCAGGAGCTCACCAAGGAAGTGCTGCTGCTTGCCACTCTGCCCGAGGGAGCGGCCAGGGAGCCGGTCATCGCTCGCATCAAGGAAGCCGTGCGCAAATGGCGCAGTTCGCACGAAGCGTTGAAACAAAGCGATCCCGTTTTCGGCGCCTCGGGCACGAACAGCGCTGAAGTGATGCAAATGTTCGGCTGGCTCGACGCGCCTTATCGCGCCATGCTCGAGTCGCTGCGCAGTCTCACAACGGCCGGCAATTCACGGGCGGCCATGGACGGTTCCAAGCTGGTCGAACAGATCCTGGCGCACGAACAATCCTATCTGAGGATCATGAGCGAGATCGCGCGCCAGTACGAGCGCGAATCCCTCGCCCGTCAGAATCTGCGGGATCGAGTCTATGTCGGCCTGATCATCTGTCTGCTCGGCGTCTTGATCCTGCAAGGATTCGTGGTGTTGCGGCCCGCGCTGGTGCGCATCGAGCACGGCATCGGCGAGTTGGAACAGACGACCCAGGCGCTGCATCGGCAGGTGTCGTTCAAGGAGTTGCTGCAGTCGGTGGCGGTCGCGGCTAACGAAGCAACCTCCATCGAGGCGGCCATGCAGTTCGCGCTGGATCGAATCTGCGCACACACCGGCTGGCCGGTGGGACACGTCTATTTCTATACGCCGGGCTCGGGCAAGGAATTGGTCTCCAGCTCGCTATGGCACATCGAGCGCGACGAGCGGTTCGCTTCGCTTTGCGACGCGACCCAAAGCACTCGCTTGTATAGCGGCATGGGCGTGCCGGGGCGCGTGGTCAAGAGCGGCAAGCCGGCCTGGATCCGCGACTTGCTGGTGGAAAGCGAGTTCACGGAGAAGATGGCTGCCGCGGATCTCGACGTACGCGGCGCCTTCGGCTTTCCGGTGTTGGTCCAGGGCGAAGTGGTCGCGGTGCTGGAGTTCTTCTCGCACAAGGTCGAGGAGCCGGACGAAGAGTTGCTGAACGTGATGGCCAATGTCGGTGCGCAACTCGGCCAGGTTGTCGAGCGCACCCGCGCTCAGCAGCAGATCGCACGCAATGCCGAGGATCTGGCGCGCTCGAACGCCGAGCTCGAGCAATTCGCGTACGTGGCTTCGCATGACCTGCAGGAGCCGTTGCGCATGGTCGCGAGCTTCACTCAGCTGCTCGCTCGAAAGTATCAGGGCAAGCTGGATTCCGACGCGGACGAATACATCCGCTATGCCGTCGACGGCGCGCAGCGGATGCAGACACTCATTCTCGATCTGCTGTCGTACGCAAAACTGTCGATGAAAGGCCAGTCGCCTCAACCCATCGATGCGGCTTCGCTCTGCGCCAGCGCCATCAATCAGCTGCGCCAGTCCATCCAGGACAAGAACGCCGTCGTCACTGTCGATCCGCTGCCGACGGTGCTCGGCTACAGCACTCAGCTCACTCAGCTGTTCCAGAATCTCATCGGCAACGCGCTCAAGTACTGCAACCGGCCGCGGCCCGAAGTGCACGTCAGCGCCACGTCCGCGGGCGATCACTGGGTCTTCTCGGTTCGCGACAACGGCATCGGCATCGAACCGCAGTATTTCGAGCGCATCTTTCAAATGTTCAAGCGGCTGCACACGCGCGAGCAATACTCCGGCACCGGCATCGGGCTCGCGCTATGTCACAAGATCGTGGCACGGCATCGCGGCCGCATCTGGGTGGAATCCCAACCCGGCTTCGGCTCCAACTTCCAATTCACCATCCCGCGCGCAGAAGGTGCGATCACATGATCACCAGAGCCATCGAAATCCTGCTCGTGGAGGACAACCCGGGCGACGCACGGCTGACCCTGGAAGCATTCAAGGAAGGCAAGGTCATCAACAACGTCACCGTCGTGCGCGACGGCGTGGAGGCCATGGCATACCTGCGCAGACAGCAGCCGTACAGCGAGGCGAAGCATCCGGACATCATCCTCCTGGATCTCAACCTGCCGAGGAAGGACGGGCGCGAAGTGCTGGCCGAGATCAAATCGGACGAACATCTGCGGCAGATTCCGGTCGTCGTGCTGACGACTTCCACGGCGGAGGAGGACATCGCACGCGCATACAGCAGCCACGCCAATTGTTACATCAGCAAGCCGGTGGACCTGGAACAGTTCCTGCGGGTCGCAAGCTCGATCGAAAGCTTCTGGCTCAACTTCGTCAAACTGCCGCACGGAGCAGTCGATGTTTGACCGGCCGATCCGTTTATTACTGGTCGAGGACAATCCGGGCGACGCCCTGTTGTTCACCGAAACCATCAAGGAAACACGCGCCTTTCAATTCGAAGTAGCTCATCGCGCCTGCGTCGACCACGCGCTGGCGTTTCTCGCCCAGGGCACGCCGGACATGATCGTTCTCGACCTGGGCCTGCCCGATGCCGGCGGCGTGGAGGCCGTCCGCAAAGTCCAGCTCGCCGCGCCCGCAGTGCCGTTGGTCGTGCTGACCGGGCTCGATGACGAAGCATCCGCCATTCAGGCGCTGCATGCGGGAGCTCAGGACTATCTGATCAAAGGTCAGCTGAACACCAGTCTGTTGGTGCGAGCGCTGCGCTACGCGCTCGAGCGTCATGGGCTGCAGATGGCGCTGCGTAAGGAATCGACGATCGATGAGCTCACCGGCCTGGCCAATCGCCGCGGCTTTCTGATGCTTGCCGAACAGCACGCCATGCTGGCGAGACGCACCGGCGAGCATTTCGTCGTCGCGTTCATCGACATGGACCGGTTGAAGCCCATCAACGATACGCTGGGCCATCAAGCCGGCGATGCGGCCATCGCCGAGATCGCCGAGGTGCTGCGAATTTGCTTCAGAGGCTCGGACATCCTCGGCCGTCTCGGCGGCGATGAATTCGCCGTATTGCTGCCGGCGACGGCGGAAAACAGCGAAACATCGATTCGCCAGCGTCTGACCGAGGAACTGCAGACCCGCAATGCCAGACCCGAGCGGCGCTATGCCCTGTGCATCAGCGTCGGCATCGTCGCCACCGATCCGCAACACACCTTATCCGTCGAAGAGATGCTCGCTCAGGCGGATGCGCTGATGTATGTGGAAAAGCAGCGAGGACGAGCGGGCCGCTGAAGCGCATCAGCCGCCCGGGCGAAAGCGCCGCACGGCGCGCTGGAAGAACAGGCTGTTCGGGATCTGCAACGTCGGACCGGGCTGGCCGTCGTCGGCGCCGTCTTCCTGCAGCGTCGTGTAGATCAGATTGATATCGATGACGCGGCCCTTCAGACCCAGCTTCTCGCCGTTCTCCAGCACCTCGATGCGATCGTAGAGCCGGAACGGACGCGTGGCGAAGATCAGCACCGAACAGAAAAGGTTGGAGAGCACGCTCCACACGGCGAAGAACGCCACCGCGGCCACGGCAGCAAAACCCGTGAAGGCCGCCCACAGCACCGAAGCGGACACGCCCAGCCGTTCCAGCACGAGCAGCAGCGCCGCGCCGTAAATCAGAAAGGCCGAGATCCGCCGCCCGATGGTGAGCATCTCGGCCGGCACATTGTGCTCGCCCAGCCGACGCATCACCCGCCGCGCCAGCCGCTGCAGCAGCAACGCGACCAGAACGATCAACAACACCTGGAAAACAGGAACGATCTCGCCCAGCCATTCCCGGCCCCACGACGGCCAGTGCTCACTCATCGCTCGAAACTACCTTCACAACTTGAACGTGCCCGCGAATCGCGGGACCGTGAAGAATACGACAGCAAGGCCGGCCCCGCATCATTGCGTGACCGGCCGGCTGCTTCGAGCGGCGAGGTAGCTACGGGATCGGGCAGGATCCCGCGCAGGCGCTCGTATTCATCTGACTCGGCGGCAACAGCGTGACGTCACCCTGGCCGACCTGGCAGTTCGGCGTGTTGAACTCCACACCGAGCGCCGAAGTGCTGCCCTGCCCCTTCACGACGCCCTTGTACACCTGACAGATCTTGGTCTTGCTGGTGCCGCTGTTGTTCAACGTCAGGTTGCGGATGGTCGCGACATCGCCGAAGTTGCTGTTGATGCCGACGATCGTCGACACGTCGCGCGTGATCACATTGTTGACGAAGATGCGCCGCGGCCCGCCATTGCCCGTGCAATCGCCACACGAGCGCACCAGCTTGCCGGCATTGGCGACAAAGAAGTTGCTGATGCGCATCTCGCCGCGGCCGTTGAACTGGAATGTTTTATCCGAGCCCTTGTAGGCAGCACCGCAAGTGATGTTCATGACCGTCCCGGCGGGGCCGAGCGCCGTCGCGGCATCCTCGCCAATGTCTTCCCACCACACGCGCTCCAGCGTGCAGTTGCCGAGACAATGAATGCCGTCCGCCGCGAGCGGCCCAATGATCACATTCCTGATCGTGCCGCCCTCTTGAACGTCGAACACCGCGGGCTGCCCTTCGCTCTGGCTGCCGCCCGATAAGTTGTAACGTTTGTTTCCACCATCGAAGACCGTTCCCGCCGGCACCACATGGGTCGCGGTGAGCTGCACGGTTTCGGTGTAGGTGGGCATCGCGCAACCCGGGTAGTAACCGAGATTCGGCGTCGGCGGGTCAGTCGGCGGCGGATCGGTCGGCACCGTGCCGGCAGGCACCGAGCACTCGTTCACACCGCCCCCGATCCGACCACCGAACGTCGCCTCCGAACAGACGAAGCTGCCGCTCAACACTTTATAAAAGAACTGATCGGCGCGGCCGAACGCGACATTGGTCGATGCCGGCACCGAGCATGGCTTGTTCTCGCTGCATATGGTGGTGTAACCGCTCGGCCGATTCGCGGCAGTTACGACCGTGCTCAGCGCCATTGCCCCTAAAGCAAACAAAGCGTATCCGTACTTCATAGCACTTCCCCCTGGGAACGAATCCTTCCACCCAAGACGTTGTGACGTCTGCATTGTTTGTAATGCCCACGCCTGCGAAGAAATTGCCTCGCGAGCGTAGACACCGGTGTCATTATGCTGCCGCGAGCGGCGCGATCACAATCGTTGTCAGGGATATATAGATTCAAACAGGGACGGATCGAAGCGCGTTCAGCTGCCGCGCGAATCGTCCGGCGCTTCATCTCTATTGTGCATGCCATAGTCACGCACAACTGCCGCTACGCGCAGCCGATAGTCGGCAAAGATCGACTCGCGACCGGCGGCCTGCGCAGAACGGTGGGGCGGCAGGTTACGCCATTGGCGGACTGCTTCTTCATCGCGCCAGAAGGACAGCGACAGGATGCGACCGGAATCGCTGAGGCTTTGAAATCGTTCGATCGAAATGAAGCCATCGATGCCGTCGAGCAAGGGGCGCAGGCTGGCCGCCGTGTCCAGATAGGCAGTCATCTGCCCGGGCGCCGGCACGACTTCGAAGATCACCGCAATCATTTTTCGACGCTCTCCAGAAACGTTCGCTCTTCGCGCAGGATGAAACGGCGCTGCTGCGCGAACTCGAAGTTGGCGCAGCCTTCGGGATCGGCCTTCAACCGTGCTCGATAGGTTTCATACGAGGCCAGGCTGTCGAAGCCAATCAATCCCCAGGCAACGTAGTTCGTGCCTTCGTGCGGCAGGAAGTAGCCCAGGAGATTGCCGCCGCAGCGAGGGATGATGCGCCCCCAGTTCTCTGCGTACTCTCGGAAGGCGGCGCGTTGGAACGGGTCGATTTCGTAGCGAATAAAGCAGGTGATCATAGTGCTCTAGCCTTCTACCGTGGCAGCGCTACGATAGTGCTCCAGCGTCGAGGACGCTTCGATCGGGATCGAACCATGTACGAAGGACCCAACATTGCGCGGGTCGCCGCCGTCATCGGCGAGCGCGGAAGGGCTCAGGTTCTCGGTGCGCTCATGGACGGTCGCGCGCTGACCGCCACGGAGCTTGCCGATGCAGTCGGCGTAACTCGCTCGACCATGAGTTCCCATTTATCCCGACTGCAACAGGCTCAACTGATCGCCGCCGAGAGTCAGGGCCGCCATCGTTACTTCCGGATCGCCAACGCCGACGTCGCGGAGTTGCTGGAAGGAATGATGGGCCTGGCGCAACTCACCTCGCCGCAGCAAACATTTGGTCCGCGCGACCCGGCGCTTCGCAAAGCGCGATTGTGTTACGACCATCTGGCGGGCGAGCTCGGCGTCCTCATCTATGACGGACTGGAACGACAGGGCAGCTTCGTGCATCGGAGCGACGGCCTGACGATGAACGATTCGGGCTGGTCGCTCCTGAGCAAGCTTGGAATGTCCGTCGCACGCCTGCCGCAGACGCGCCGTCCGCTATGCCGGGCCTGTGTGGATTGGAGCGAACGACGCCATCATCTGGCTGGCGCGCTCGGCGCTGCGCTGGCCGCCCGGTTGATGGAGCTACGCTGGGCAAAACGTGTGCCCCACTCACGGGCTCTGCACGTGACCGCTCAGGGTGAAAAATCCATTCGTGAGATATTTGCTCGCTGAACAGGAGCCCGCCATGAACCTATCCGGTATCGACGCCAGCCGCCGGCGGTTGTTGAAGCTCGCGGCTGCGGCCGCCCTGGTTGGATCCGGAGCCCTGCCTGCTCATGCGGCCGTTGTAACGAACAAGCGCATCGGCGTCATCGGCTCCGGCAAGGTCGGCAGCGCCCTCGGCGGCAGCTGGATCAAGAGTGGACACGAGGTGATGTTCTCATCGCGCCATCTCGATCACGACAAACAACTCGCGGCCAGCCTCGGCGCCAAAGCCCGCGCCGGCTCGCCGGCCGAAGCCGTTGCCTTCGGCCACGCTGTATTGATCGCCGTTCCCTATGGCGCCCTGCCGGAACTGGCTAAAAGCCTCGGTAGCGCACTCCAGGGCAGAATCGCGATCGATGCCTGCAATCCCTTCCCTGCCCGGGACGGCGAGATTGCGAATCGTGCTCGCGAGCAAGGCGCCGGCCTCACCTCCGCCGAATTGCTGCCAGGCGCCCGCCTGGTTCGCGCGTTCAACGCCATTGGCGCCGCTCGCATGGCCACCGCTATCGAATCGCCCGGCAAGGTGGGCATGCCCATGGCCGGCAATGACGAACAAGCCATCGCCCTCGCCAAGCAACTGATCCGCGATGTGGGTTTCGAGCCCGTGCTGATCGGCGGCCTGGATATGGGTAAGTACCTCATGCCAGGAACACCGCTGGCAGGCGAACATACGCCCGCTGAAATTCGCGACATCGTCGCGAAGTTGCAAGCTCCGTAGACTAATATTGCCGGGCCTGCCCCGAATGCTGGTGTGCGAGTCCGCTCGCACCTTTTACGATGGCGCTAATAACAATCAGGAGTGGTCTCGTATGTTTGCCAAGCTCATGGCTGAGTTCGTTGGCACTTTCTGGCTGGTGCTCGGCGGCTGCGGCAGCGCCGTGCTGGCCGCGGCCTTTCCCGAGCTGGGGATCGGACTGGCCGGCGTCTCGCTCGCCTTCGGTCTGACCGTCCTGACCGGCGCCTATGCGCTGGGCCCGATCTCGGGCGGTCATTTCAACCCCGCGGTGACGGTCGGGCTCTGGGCCGGCGGCCGATTCCCGGCAAACCAGGTTGTTTCATACATCGTGGCGCAGGTGGTGGGCGCGATCGTCGGCGCCGGCGTGTTGTATGTCATCGCCAGCGGCTCGCCGGATTTCAGTCTCGCCGGCGGCTTCGCCAGCAACGGCTATGGCGAACACTCGCCCGGCGGCTATTCCATGATGGCGGGCGCGGTCAGCGAAGTCGTGATGACCTTCATGTTCCTGATCGTCATTCTCGGCGCAACTCACAAACGCGCGCCGGTCGGTTTCGCCGGCATCGCCATCGGCCTGGCGTTGACGCTCATTCATCTCATCAGCATTCCGGTCACCAACACTTCGGTGAACCCGGCGCGCAGCACCGGTCCCGCGCTGTTCGTCGGTGACTGGGCGCTCGGCCAACTGTGGCTGTTCTGGGTGATGCCCATCATCGGCGCCGCGCTCGCGGGCGTTGTGTACAAGACGATCTTCGAAGCAGAGGAAGTCAGCAAGCCGCCGATCACCGGCCGCCCCGCATGACGGCGCGAGCAACGGGCGCAATTGTTTGAGATGAGCGCGTGACGTAGGCTTCATGCTGTCCTTTCGTCAGGGAAGAACAGCATGAAGTGGTCATCGGCAGTGGGCATTCTGGTGTTGATCGCCGGCTCGGCCTACGCCGCCGAGGGCGGACCCCAAGGCGTCCAGCTCGGCGATATCGATCGCAAGGCCGAACCTTGCAATGACTTTTTCGCGTACGCCAATGGAGCCTGGCGTGCGCAGAACCCGATCCCCGCATCCATGCCGCGCTGGAGCCGGCGCTGGGCGGCGGGCGAAGCAAACAAAGATCGACTCAAGATCATTCTCGAAGCCGCCGCCGCAACCAAAGCGCAGCAAGGCAGCATCGATCAGCTCACCGGCGATTTCTATGCGAGCTGCATGGACGAGGCCCGCATCGATCGCCTCGGCATCGAGCCGCTCAAGCCGCAGCTCACGGAGATCGCCAGCATCCGCGACAACGCGGGCGTACAGCGCGAGATCCAGCGCTTGCATGCGATGAACGTTTCCATGCCCTTCAACGTCTATGGCTGGTCCGACGACCGCAATCCAAATGATGTGATCGTGCAGATCGACGCGAGCGGCCTCGGCCTGCCGGACCGCGACTACTACTTCAAGAAAGAGCCGCGCTTCGAGGAAGCCCGCGCCAAATATCTCGAACACGTGCAGAAGATGTTCGAGCTGGCCGGCCACACCGCCGGCGACGCCAAGGTCGCAGCCCGGACAGTGATGCGCATGGAAACGTCCCTGGCACAGCATTCACTCGACAACGTAGCCCTGCGCGATCCGAAGTCCACCGATCACAAAATGACCTTCGCTCAGCTGCAGCAGCTGACACCGCACTTCGACTGGCAG
This sequence comes from Steroidobacter agaridevorans, assembly GCF_009932555.1. GTDB lineage: Bacteria > Pseudomonadota > Gammaproteobacteria > Steroidobacterales > Steroidobacteraceae > Steroidobacter > Steroidobacter agaridevorans. Next base: position 90,987 of record NZ_BLJO01000008.1, on the reverse strand, counting down.
CAGTACTACTCGACCAGCCAGCTGCCGCGCGGCGAGCTCAATGTGGCCGAGCCGGAGTTCATGAAAGAAGTGGATCGTCAGCTCGCCGCGACGCCGCTCGCCGACTGGAAGACGTATCTCACCTGGCATCTGTTGCATTCCGCGGCGCCGTCGCTTTCCAAGCCGTTCGTGCAGGAACACTTCGCGTTCAACTCGGCCTACCTGGAAGGCGCCAAAGAGATGAAGCCGCGTTGGAAACAATGCGCCGAGTCGGCGGATGCATTGTTGGGCGAGGCTGTCGGCAAGATCTACGTCGAGAAGTACTTCCCGCCTCAGGCGAAAGCGCGCGTGCAGGAGATGGTGCAGAACCTGCGCCTTGCGATGGGCGAGACCATCGAAGGCCTGCAATGGATGACGCCGGCCACCAAGCAGCGCGCGCTCGAAAAGCTCGCGACGTTCAATCCGAAGGTCGGCTATCCGGACAAGTGGCTCGATTACAGCGCCGTCCCCATCAGCCGCGACAGCTACTGGAACAACGTGATCGCCGGACGGCAGTTCAACATTCGTGACAACTGGTCGACCATTGGCAAGCCGCTGGATCGCGGCCGCTGGGGCATGACCCCGCCGACTTCCGATGCGTACTACAGCCCGGCGCTCAATGAGATCGTCTTTCCCGCCGGCATTTTACAGCCGCCCGCATTCGACCTGGCCGCGAGCGATGCCGTCAACTATGGCGCCATCGGCGTCGTGATCGGCCACGAGATCAGCCACGGCTTCGACGATCAAGGCGCCCAGTACGATGCCCAGGGCCGGCTGCACAATTGGTGGAGCGACGCCGATCTCAAAGCGTTTCAAACGCGCACCGCCTGTGTCGTGAAACAGTTCGACGGTTATTTCATCGAGCCGGGCATTCATCACAACGGCAGGCTGGTGCTCGGCGAAAGCATCGGCGATCTGGCCGGCGCGCGCATCGCCTATCGCGCGCTCGAGATCTCCCGCCGGGGCAAGCCGCCGCTGCCTACGATCGACGGCTTCACTCCCGAACAGCAGTTCTTCATCGCATGGGGCCAGTTCCGCGGCGATGAAATCCGTCCGGAGTTCGCGCGCTCCATGGTGCAAGGAGATCCGCACCCCATCGCCAAGTATCGCGTGATCGGCCCGCTGTCCAACCTGCCCGAGTTCCAACAGGCATTCCAATGCAAAGCCGACGCACCGATGGTGCGCGCCGCCGAACAGCGATGTGAGGTTTGGTGAGCAGGCAAGTTACACTCTTGCCGAATGAACGATCTTTCACTGTTCGACCTGACCAACATCGCTATCGCCGGCTTCGCCGCCGTCAGCGCGGTATTGCTGCTGCTCGCCTATGTCGCGCTCATCGACGTGCCCGGCAAGTCGATCTATTCCATCGCCTCGTGCGCGGCGCTGGTTGCCGCGCTGGCCACGATCGAGGTCGGGCACCTCGTGTACTTCACGGGTGGCGGACAACCGCTCGCGCACTTCTATTACAAGCTGGCGCTCTTCATGGTGCCGCCGGCGTTCTACTCGTTCGGACGCTGGGCCATTCTGCCCACCGAGACCTTTCGCCCCTTCCAGCTGCTGCATTTCCTGCCCATCCCAGCGCTGTTCCTGCTGCCGCTGAAGATTGCGCTGCCCCTCCTGTTCACGCTCGGCGCCGGCTACTCGCTGTGGCTGGGCAATCTGGTCTATGGACTGCGCGACCAGCGCAAGCAGTTCCGCTTCGAATTCCTCTACTTCGCGGTCATGTCGGTGCTGGCCGTCATCGTGCTCGGGCTCGGCTTTGCGATTCCGTACGTCGATCACGACTACTTCTATTACTTCTACAACAACGCCGTCGCCCTCGGAGTGGCCATCATGCTCGTCGCGCTGGTGGGCAATCCCAATCTGATCGGCGACCTGACCGAAGCCGCACGCGTCAAATATGGCTCCTCGACCCTGCGAGAGGTCGACGTGGATGCCTCCCTGGCGAAGCTCAACCAGGTCATGATCGACGGCAAGGCGTATCAGAACGAGAGCCTGAGCCTGGCCTCCCTGGCCGAGGCGGTCGGGCTGTCGGGCCATCAGCTGTCGGAGCTGATCAACACGCGGCTCGGCATTGGGTTCTCCCGATATGTTCGGGAGTGCCGCGTGAACGCCGCGAAGACTTTACTTATTTCTGCGCCCAGCCGTTCCATCCTGTCGATCAGCATGGACACGGGATTCCGCTCGCAGTCGGCGTTCTACGCGGCCTTCAAGGAGGCCACTGGCCAGTCGCCGGGCGACTATCGGCGCTCCCAGACTCCTCCATGATCTTTCTGGAAGTCGCTAAATCGTTGATTCGAAAGCTACCGGAATATTTTTGATCCGCACTGATCTTTGCGGAAGCCGGCGCCTGCCATAGCGATCGATGCTCGGGTCGTGGTCAACGTCGCCACGCCATTCGCACCCGAGCCATGCTGGCTACCCTTTCTCTGCCTCGGCATTCGATCAAGGCCTACACGAAGCTTGGCCTGCATGTGTACGACCCGTTGATCGTGAACCTGGTCGCCCCGCGCGTCTGGGGCTGCGATCCGGAGGTCCTGGTCGAACACTATCGTCGGCACGTTACGTTCAATCATGCGGACATCGGCGTCGGCACCGGTTTCTTTCTGGACCGCTGCGGCTTCGAATCTCCCAACCCCAGACTCGCGCTGATCGATCTGCAACCGAACTGCCTGGCGCACACCGCCCGCCGGCTGTCGCGCTATCGCCCGAGCACTTATCTGCGAGATGTGCTCGACCCGATGACGGGCCTTCCTGGCGGTCCGTTCGACTCGGTCGCGCTCGGCGGCATCATCCATTGCCTCGCTGGCGACCTGCCGTTCAAGAGCCGCGTCTTCGACAACATCCGCCCGCTCACCCGGCCGGGAACCAAGATCTTCGGCTACACACTGGTTTATGACGGTGTCCCGTTGCGAATCAGCCGGCGTCTCGTTCACCCGCTGCTCAGTCGTCTGCGCGTCATCGACAACACCAACGATCGCTCTAGCGATCTGCATGCCGCACTGTCGGCGCGCTTCATCGATTGCAACGTCGAATTGATCGGCTGCATGGCGCTGTTCAGCGCCGTGGTGCCGACTGCTGCCTCCACTCGCCAATAACTCTCGTCACTACAGGGATCTCAATCATGAGCAAGCAAGTTCATTTCACCTGCACTTCCGGCGATCTTTCCTGCAGCGCGCAGCGCGCCTGGGACAAGGTTTGTTTCTACGAGCACATCGAGATTCAACCTTCGCTGCTTCTACGCACCGTGCTGCCGGTGCCCCAGCGAACCAGCGGCGCTTATCGAGCGGTCGGCGATATCTCCCGCTGCATGTACAGCGACGGCGGGTATCTCACGAAGCAGATCCGTCAGATCGCTTCCGGCCGGCGCATCGACTTCGACATCGTCGAACAATCGATCCGTTACGCCACACGCATTCTGCTGAAAGGCGGCACGATCCAGATCGAGCCGCGCGAGGACGGCACGTGTTCCGTGCACATGCTGACGCGTTACGAGCTACGCGGGGCGGCCCGCTTCATCCCGCGCTTCTTTATCGATCACGTTATTTCCGCCATGCATCGGATCGTGATCACTGACATGCAGGCCCGGCTTGCGCCGCAGTCTTCTACTGCTCCATCCGCGATCGAATGTCGGAGTGCGGCTTAGGCCATCGATCCAGCATCCGTTCGGGAAGCGCAGGGCCAGCTCGATTGCGGCTGACCCTGCGCGGATGCTCAGTTTTTGAGCTCGAGACCGCAGCTGATGGTGCCCACGTTCAATTCTGCTGGATCGATCGAGAGATTCAGCAAGTATCGGCCCGGCTTCTCGATCATGGTCAACAGAACCGGAACACAGCGATTCACAGGATATCGATTGTCGCCGTTCGTATTATCGACCCACGTCAGCGTTGTTGGCGTCGATTCGCCCTGAAGAATGCCGGTGAGCGTGATCAGCCGTGCGCCCAAGTCGAACTTGCTCACGCTGTCGAAGACATAGCTGGTAGGTGCGGCTACGGCCGAGGACGTAGCGGCAAGCAGAGCCAGCGCGAACAATGATCGCGTCATTACACGTTCTCCATGAATTGCAGTGTTGGAATGTTAAGGAGTCGTGAGCTGCCACGCGGACAGCTCGAGATTCGATACGCTGATGGCGGTGGGATCGCTTGGGTCGTCGACGGGATCGTATCCAAGCAACGATCTTGCCGGCGGCGCATTCGTGCCGATGCATGTCACCTCGCCCGCCCCCGCTCCGACGCCATCGCCGTCGGCATCGCCGTAAGTCATCATCACTCGCCAGGTGGTAGCGGACGAGTCATCGCAGTCCGCCAATGTGGCCTGAGGCGCGGTTGTGCCATAGCCCGCCGGCAACGCGTCGCCCGAACAAACTTCGCCGCTGGCCGCGAGGCTGAAGCCGTCGGCGTCCGCATCTCGGGAAACATAGGGCAGGATCCGCCACAGCGACGCGTCGCTGTCGTTGCAATCGACGTCGCTCGCAGCAACAGCCGACGCGGAATGAGATGAAGGAAGAGCGCTGCCAGCGCATAGCTGGCCGCTGGAACTCGCGCGATGTCCGTCTGCATCGCTGTCCACTGACTGATAGCTGAGGTTCTGCCAGCGGCTAGCGTCATTCACGGCGCAATCCTGCGCATCCGCCACGCCGTCCCTGTCTGCATCGCGAGGACGTTTCCCGCCTCCACCGCCGCAACCTGCAAGGAAAGCAAACAGCAGCAATAAGTATCCGTTTCTCACAAGCGGTTTCCGTCCTCGAGCACGACCATGAAATATTAACACACGTCTGCGGTCGTGCCAGGTACAGGAAGTTATGTAATAGCGGACCGCCGATCATTCACCCCGTAGGGCAACGATAGCCGCCCTGAGATTGCGGCGAGCTGGCGCTTCGTAGCGATCTCGGAACAGAGTCGTGCTGTAGATGGTTGAACGCGCCAGAAACGATTCGAGGATTTCCGCGCGCTTGCTTCGGAACAGGGGACCGGGCGCCCAGCGATATTCCTGACGAACGTCGGACTCGAAGCGCGCGTAAGCAGCTTCATCCACGCCGAGTATCGACAGATCGATGTCGACGACGAGCTTGGAATCGTCGAGCTCGGCGGGAGCCTCATGGCGCGTGGCGAGGATGTGAGCTCGAACGCGCGTGATCGATGTGCGCGCCCGTGTGGTAATGGCGATGCTTCTGCGAATAAGCATCCAGCAGCTGTTCGAACGACTCGTTGGTTTCCGGCAACGCGAACGCCGCCATCAATCGATGCCATCTGTCGCGGTTCATGGGAAAAGCATGCCTGTCTCGCGCCCGCTCAACCAGTCCTGAGCGTTTCCCTGATTTTGTGACACGGAGCATCAATTGCTCCCGCTGACAGAGTATGGTGTCCGACGAAGCGACGACAGATCGCGGACCAGCACTTTCGGGTTTGCATACAACGCGTGGCCAACGCGTCGGGGCGGATTTAAAACAATGAGTACTCTCGTCCAGCCGCGAGTCGCGCTGGCGATCGCCAACCTGCGTTCCATGCAGTGGCCGATTCGACGACTCGGACCGTATTCGTGCGTGCTCGGCTTCATTCTGATCGGTTCGGCAGCGCTGGCCTTGTCCAGAGCCGTGCTGATCGGCTGGCAATGGGATCGCGTCGATGTGACCGATTCGCTGTGGAGCATGCTGCTGCAGGGACTGCGCAGCGACCTGATCACGTTAGGCCTGTTTGCCGCGCCCATGGTCGTGCTGCTGCCGTTGTTTGTGGCGGCGAACCGGCTGAGCTGGTGGTCCCGCCTGTCCAGCGTCTGGCTGAGCGTCAGCCTGATCGCGATTCTGTTGCTGGAGTTCGCGACCCCGCAATTCCTGTACGAATACGACAGCCGCCCGAATCGCCTGTTCGTCGAATATCTGGTTTATCCGCGTGAAGTCTCCGCCATGTTGTGGACCGGCTATAAAGGCACGCTGGCGCTGGTCGCACTGGGCCTGACCGCGGCGGGCTGGCTGACCGTACGTCACTTCAATCGATACCGCGATACCGTCGATCCCTGGCGTACTCGCACCGTGCTGCTGGTGTGGCCCATCGTTGTGATCGTGCTGTTCGTGATGATCCGCTCCAGCTTTCAGCACCGGCCGGCCAATCTCGCGACCTTCGCCTTTTGCGACGACGCCATGGTCAACAGCCTGGTGACCAACTCGGCCTACTCGGTGCTCTCGGCGGTCTATGGCTTGAAGAACGAAGCTCAGAGCGAGATCTACGGCAACATGCCGGCGCAGGAAATCGTCTCGCGCGTGCGCAAAGGCATGGCCGCGGGCCCGGCCAGCTTCACCTCCGACCAATTCCCGACGCTGCACAAGCAGGTCGCCAGCGTACGTCGCGAACGGCCGCTCAATCTGGTCATCGTGCTCGAGGAAAGCCTGGGCGCGGGATTCGTGGAGGAGCTCGGCGGCGTACCGATCACACCTCATCTCAACGGCCTGGCGAATCAAGGCATCTGGTTCGACCAGTTATATGCTACGGGCACTCGTTCCGTGCGAGGCATCGAAGCCATCGTGGCGGGTTTCCCGCCGACGCCCGCGCTCAGCGTCGTCAAGCTCGACAAATCACAACGCGGCTTCGAGACGCTGGCGTCAGTGCTGCGGCGGGCCGGTTATCGCAGTGAATTCGTCTATGGCGGCGAATCGCACTTCGACAACATGCGCGGCTTCTTTCTCGGCAACGGCTTTCATGACATCGTCGATCGCAAGGACATGGTCGCGCCCAAATTCGTCGGCAGCTGGGGCGCATCGGATGAAGATCTGTTCGACAAGGCGCACCAACGTCTGCAAGCGCTGCACGAGTCCCGGCAACCCTATTTCCTGCTGGTCTTCTCCTCGAGCAATCACACGCCCTTTGAATTCCCGGACGGGCGCATCGAATTGCACGAGCAGCCCAAACAGACCGTGCACAACGCGGTCAAATACGCCGACCATGCGCTCGGTGGATTCCTGAAACAGGCGCGCGCCAGCAAATATTGGGCGGACACGCTGGTGATGGTCGTGGCCGACCACGACACGCGCGTTTATGGCGACGAACTGGTGCCGGTCAACAAGTTTCACATCCCCGGCGTGATCCTTGGCGCCGACACGCAGCCGCGCCGTATCGCATCCACCGTGAGCCAGATCGATCTCGCACCGACGCTGTTGTCGCTCATGGGCATCGACAGCGAGCATCCCTTTCCGGGCCGCGACCTCACCCGGACGCTGGCGGAGTTCGGCAATCAGCCGCCGCTCCCGGCGCCTCGCGCCATGATGCAATTCGATCAGAACTTCGCGTGGCTGCAGGACAACCAGGTCACCGTGCTGCTGCCCGACGGCGACGTTCGATACTTCACCTACGACCGACGCACCAAATCGCTCGACCCCACGTCGACCCAGAGTCCCGAGATGGCGCGGAATGCACTGGCGAACGTGCTGATGCCGTCGTGGCTGTATCGAGAGCAGTTGTATCGGGTCAGATGAAGAAGACGGCGCTCGCGTCCTAACGCTCACGCGCGGTCACAGTGCACACACGGTCCAACACCAGAGAGGCTTGTTCGTAGGACAAGCCGTGACGGTCCTGGATCGAAAGGATGGCGTTGAGCGGGAACCGATCCTGACGGACCTTCTCGCGAAGGCTCTGCCGCTCCTGCTCGCTCATCCCTTCGACGACTCGCGCCGCCTGCGCACCACTCACCATCGGCCAGGTGCGCACAATCGACTTTTGCTCGATCTGCTCCTGCACCGGACACGGATGGACCGGTATGAATTTCTCGCCGACTTTCCGCAGATAGATGTGCCGCTCCGGCCAGCGCTTCGGCGTGGGTAAATCACAACCGCTGGCAAACGACGCCTCATAGCGGATCGCCATGAAATGCGTGCCCCCCATGTGAGAGGTATCGACGCCGCCGTGGATGTAGTCATCGAGGGACCCGACCTGGTACTGGGCATGGTCGGGAATGGGCTCCATCGACAGAAAGCCGAAGCGGTGCTCCTCGCCGCTGGCGTCCCAGCAGGCGAGCGAACCTTCCGGATAGAGCTTTGCCATGACCGACCAGTCGCCGGTTTCGAAGCCGCGTCGGCTGGCCTGCTTGATGTCATTGACGATTCGCTCGAGGGAGGCCCGTTCGGCGGGCGTCAAGGAAGCTTCCGGCTTCGTCGCTTCCGACTTGCCGCACGCGCAGACGAGGACGAGCATGCTGCCCATGACAAGAGTAACCGTGAGGCGAGCGAGCGCGCGGTTCATTTGAATCCCTGGCTGCATGGCGACTTTCGCCACGACCAGAGTCTGGACTCGGGCTCGACGCCCGGCTTCCACATTGATCAATCAGGACAATTCGGCTTCCGGAAAGATCACTCCGGAGCGGTGAGGAAGCGGGATTGCCCCGCTTCCCCCAGACTTACTACTCGATGAAGGTCCACTCCACCGGATGACCGATGGAGGTGCCGTCGATCAGCTCGACTTCCCAGTGGATGCGGTACTGACCCGCTGCCTCGGGAAGTTGCAAATGCGCGTCGGGACAAATGATCGTCGGCCGGTTCTGCAAGTTCGGCGGCGCGAGATTGCAACTGCCGGGGAAGCTCATCGGCAAAGGCTGTCCATCGAGACTCGCCGTCGCATGCGCAATCTGGCTGCCGGCCGGCAACACCAGGGCGACGTCGAAGCGCTGACCGCTGACGAAGGTGCTCTTGCCGGGCGAGATCACCAGGTCGCTGGTCATTCCGTCCGAGTACGTGGACTCGATTTCCACCCGCATCGAGTACGAGTGGCCATTCAGTTCGCCATATACAAACGCCGAGTGGTAATCGAAGCTATGCAGGTTCGGCGCGGCGCTGGGCAGCGCGTCCGTTGCTGGCTGCTGGCCTGTGGAGTCACGGAATTCGAACTCGAACCGCTCTACCGTGGCGCCATTGGGCAACGGCTGGTTCGTGTAACTCATGACCCGGAATTCGGGTGGAGATTCGCCGCCAATGGCCGCGACCGACGCAGCACGGGAGACCATCCCAAAGGGAGCCTCGGCGGCACTCTGAAAAACGAGGGAACCGACCACCAGCTTCATGGTTGCGTCGGGCATATGGTAGCCACCGGAGTAAGGACTGACGGCTTGATCCGGAGTATGGATGTCGTATTTGTACTCGCCCGTGACGAGTTGACCCTCCGTCACTTGCCCGCCGAGCACATTGTCCGGATCGTAAAGGCCCTGCACCCGGCCCTTGATCTCGACAGTAACAAACTCTCCCGCCGATGCCGCGCCGGCTGCGGTGAGCAGCGATGCGGCCAATAGAAACTTCGCAGTGTTCTTCATGACTCTCCCTTTCAATATCGCCAACATTGGCGCATGACCTATCCGTGTTGGGCGGCAAAGTACGCGCCGCGGCGATGCTCAGTCAACCGAAGAACCGTGACAGATTTGTGAGCGCCGTCACGCCAGCGCGATCAACAGCGCGATGAGCAGGATCAAGCTGACGATTTGCCAGAATCGCACGGGATTGCTTTCGTAGAGCGACACCTTGGCGAGCGACTGCGGGGCCGCCCGCATCGAGCCGTGTTCCAGCTCGAAAGCAAACTCGACGGCGTCCGCATATCGATCGCGACGATCCACAGCGACAGCGCGCGCCAGACAATGATCGAGCCAGGCGGGAAGGTCCGGCCGATGTTTGCTGAGCGGCGCAGGCCGGCCGAACCTGGGCTGCGCGAACGCTTCGACTTCTCCGTAGGGATAGGCGCCGCCGGAGAACATGCGATAGACCGTGACTCCCAGCGCAAAGATATCGGAGCTCTCGTCGGCCGGCGCTCCTGCGAACAGCTCGGGCGCCATGTAACTGCGCGTGCCCGGCGCCTCGAACGACTCGGGCTCTTCGAACTGGCGCAGTCTCGCCACGCCCAGGTCGATGAGCTTCAAGCCGCCGTTCGCTTCCAGGATCACATTGTCCGGCTTCACATCCCGATGCACGATGCCGGCCCGATGCAGCGACGCCAGCGCCTTGGTGAGCTTGATGGCAACATCCAGGCCCATCGCAAGCGACACCTGCGGACGGCGCAGCAGCCGACGCTCCAATGTTTCTCCCTCGTAGTACGGCAGCACGCCATACAAACAAGTCCGGCGCTCGTCCGCGGGATCGAGCATCTCGGTGACGAACGGGCTCCGGACGTGACTCGCGATCCACATTTCTCGTAACAGCGCCGAGCGCAGCAGGTCTTCGAGACCGGGCCGAGGCTTGGGGAACTTGAGAATCACATTGCGACGAGCGCGCCGATCCGTCGCACGAAACACTCGCATGTACATGCCATCGGCCAGCATGTCGCCGAGCTCGTAATCGTCAATCACTTCGCCGGTGCTCGGCGTGCTTCTCAGCGGCCACGCAGCGTTCGCGATCTCTAGATCTGCAAACTGCGTTTCAGGCAGCGCGAGCACATCGAGCACCAGAACGGTTGCGTTATCTGCGGCGGGATGACTCACCGCCTGCTCAACGATTTGTATCGCTGTTTCTTGTGGCGCCGCGCGTCTCGCGAGGGCAGCCAGAATTTCCGAGCGCGACAATCGACCATGCACACCGTCACTACAAATGAGATAGCGGTCGTGTACTTGCAGCGTCTCGATCGCATGATCCGCGCACAGCCTGCCTTCCACGCCCATCGCGCGGGTCAGCACGCTCGACGTGCCGGGCGCGCCCAATGTGTGATCGGTCGTGAGCAGCGAGAGCTCGTTGTCACGCAATCGGTAGACGCGCGAGTCCCCAAGATGAAGCAAATGGGCCCGACGCCCGCACAGAACCAGTGCACTCAACGTGCAGGCCATGCCGTTGAGCTCCGGATCGGACCGGCCCATGGAATAGATCCAACGATTGACGGCATCCGCCGCTTTCGCGCTTATTCGTGGAACACCCACTGTGATCGGTTGCTCGATACAACCTTCGATAAAACCACGGACCGCAAGCTCGGCCGCGGTACGCCCGCCCTTGGCTCCGCCCATGCCATCCGCGAGCGCAGCGATGGCGCCGATCCCCGGCTGCCTCAGCCGCTGCCCCACATGACACGCCGCGAAATCTTCATTCTCCGCTCGGCCACCTTGGTGCGTGCAACTGCCGACACCGATATGCAGGCCCACATATGGTGCAGCTGTCCGCTCGGAGGGCGACACAGACGCCGCCGCGCCTGAGGACTGCTCCAGGCCCGAGACTTGCACAACGGGTGTTGCTTCATTCGATGACGAGACGCGGGTCTGTTCAGGGGGCATTTTGATCAGTCGGGATTTCTTCAAGGCGGGACACTTTCCCACGCTGCTGGCGGCCTTCTTCTACTTTGACATGAGCTTCATGGTCTGGGTGCTTTTCGGAGCGCTCGCCGTACAAATGTCAGCAGACATCGGCCTGAACGCTGCGCAGAAGGGCTTCATGGTAGCGCTGCCCGTGCTTGCCGGCGCACTGCTGCGTGTGGTGTTCGGCATTCTCGTCGATCGTTTGCGTCCGCGGCGAGCGGGCATCATCGGACAGCTGATCGTCATCGCGGGCTTGAGCATCGCCTGGCTCGTGGGAATTGAGAGTTACACGGGCACGCTCGCTCTCGGTGTGATTCTCGGCGTCGCAGGCGCCTCCTTCGCCGTCGCCTTGCCACTCGCGTCGCGCTGGTATCCGCCACAGTATCAAGGCGTCGCCCTGGGCATCGCGGGCGCTGGAAACTCCGGCACTGTGTTCGCTTCGTTGTTCGCACCGGGCCTGGCGGCGCTGCTCGGATGGAACAATGTGCTCGGCCTTGCCGTCATTCCGCTGGCAGTGGCGTTTGCGGTTTATTTCTTCGCCGCGAAGGACAGCCCCACGACGCCGCCGCCGAAGAAATGGTCGGAATACCTGGCGACGTTGCGCATGAGCGACGCGTGGTGGTTCATGTTTTTTTACGCCGTGACGTTCGGCGGATTCGTCGGCCTCGCCTCCTCGCTGTCGATTTATTTCAACACCGAATATGGACTCGACGCGGTCAAGGCCGGATTCTTCACGGCCGGCTGCGTTTTCGTCGGCTCCATGGTGCGTCCGATCGGCGGCGCGCTTGCCGATCGCATCGGCGGCATCAAGACGCTCTCCATCATGTATTCAGTGGCGGCGCTGATGCTGATCGTCGTGAGCTTCGGGCCCCGCAGCGTGTACACCGCACTGGCGCTGTTCGTCACTGCCATGCTCGCGTTCGGCATGGGCAATGGCTCGGTGTTTCAGCTGGTGCCGCAGCGGTTCCGTCACGAGATCGGCATCATGACCGGCCTGGTCGGCATGACCGGCGGCGTCGGCGGATTCTTTCTGGCCTCGAGCCTCGGTCTTTCCAAGCAGCTCACCGGCAGTTATCAGACCGGCTTTCTCGCCTTCGCGTCGCTTGCACTGCTGGCGCTCGTGAGCCTCACGAGCATCAAGCGCCGCTGGCGCACGACGTGGGGCGCGGTGGGAGTGGCGGCGGCGAGGATCTAGGTCCCGGCTCAGTACACGCTGAAGCGATACAACGTGCCGATGGTCCACAAGTGGACGGGCTCGCCGCCCACGGCGTAACGCGTCCAGCCCAGCGTTGCGCTGAACTCCTCGAACAGGGCGAGCTCCATGCCAGCGCCGAAGAAAACATCCGAGTCGCGACGCGAGGAACGAGAGTCTTCGCCCCAAGCGCTCGTCGTCTGGGTATGCGACTGCCAGTAATACTTGCCGCCACGCAACTCCATCGCGAACCGCTCGCCGAGCGGCACTTTCAACTGCATCCCGATATCGACGCCGCGGATTGTTTGCTGACTGCCGCTTTCGGGAATCTGGAAGCTGTCGCGGATCGCTTCGGCAAGCCTCGATTCAACTTTGCCAAGATCGGTGTAGCCGAGGTGAACGGCCAGGTAATCGGTAAATCGGTAGCCGGTGAACACGCGCCAGCCGATGCGGCTCTTCTCACCGAACGTGGCGGAGGTATCGAGACTGAAGGTGCTCAGCTCGCTGGAAAGCTGGGCGGAATCGCCCTTGCCCTGCGCCCAGCCCAGCTGTGTCCCGAACGACCAGGGTGAAGTGGCATCGTCCGCGGACGCCGTTGCCGCTACCAGACATCCGAGTGGAATCAAGAGCGTACGAAGTAACATTCTGAGCGCAGGCACGCCACTCATGACTCCCCCACTCCCTCCGGCCTAACTTGCCGGCGAGCATACTTGAATGGCGGGTGAATCAGAACCTGATTCAGCTCGAGGTCCTTCAGCCGAAGAACCTCGAGCTTTGAAGCATCAGATAATGCCGAACGCCAGCATGGCCTGAGCGACTCGCCGGAAGCCGACGATGTTTGCACCGATCAGATAATTGCCGGGGCTGCCGAACTCCTTGGCGGTTTCGAAGCAATCCTGGTGAATGTTCTTCATGATCTCGTGCAAGCGGCGCTCGGTGTGCTCGAACGTCCAGGCATCGCGGCTCGCGTTCTGCTGCATTTCCAGCGCCGAGGTCGCCACGCCGCCCGCGTTGGCCGCCTTGCCGGGGCCATAAGCGATGCCCGCGCCGATGAACGTCCGCACGCCGCCCGGTGTGGTTGGCATGTTGGCGCCTTCGCCGACCGCGACACAGCCGTTGCGGACCAGCGTTTTCGCCGATGTTTCATCGAGCTCGTTCTGAGTCGCGCAAGGCAGCGCCACGTCGCACGGAATATCCCAAATGACGCCGCCCTGAACGTAGCTGGCATCGCGGTGCGCGGTGTAGTCGCTGATGCGGCGTCGCTCGACTTCTTTCAACTGCTTCAACAATGTCAGGTCGATGCCGCGCGGATCGTGAATGATGCCGTTCGAGTCCGAGCAGGCGATGACCTTCGCGCCGAGCTGCTGCAGTTTCTCGATCGCGTAAATGGCGACGTTTCCAGAACCGGACACCGTGCAGCGCTTGCCTTCGATGGAATCGCCGCGCGACTTGAGCATCTCTTCCACGAAGTACACCGTGCCGTAGCCGGTCGCCTCACGCCGCACCAGCGCGCCGCCCCACTCCGGGCTCTTGCCGGTCAGTACGCCGGACTCGTAGCGATTGGTGATGCGCTTGTACTGGCCGAACAAATAGCCGATCTCGCGTGCTCCGACGCCGATGTCTCCTGCCGGCACATCGGTGTACTCGCCGAGGTAGTGACACAACGTGGTCATGAAGCTCTGGCAGAAGCGCATGATCTCGCTGTCGGAGCGCCCCTTCGGATCGAAATCCGAGCCGCCCTTGGCGCCGCCGATCGGCAGGCCCGTGAGCGCGTTTTTGAAGATCTGCTCGAAGCCGAGGAACTTGATGATTCCCAGATACACCGAGGGATGAAAGCGCAGGCCGCCCTTGTATGGGCCCAGCGCGCTGTTGAATCCGACGCGGAAGCCTCGCGCGATCTGCACGACACCGCGGTCGTCCTGCCAGGGCACTCGGAAAATCAGCTGCCGCTCGGGCTCGCAGATGCGTTCGATGATCTTCTGATCGGCGTATTCGGGGTATTTGGCGAGGACCGGGCCCAGACACTCCAGCACCTCGCGAACAGCCTGATGGAATTCTGCTTCGCCGGGATTACGTCGTTCGACTTGTCGATAGATATGCTCGATCTGCTCGCTCGGGGTCACCATTCACTCCACGTTCGCCCGCGACATTGCGAGCAGCGCCCTTTCGCCTTTGAAAGGGGCCGGCGACCATATCAAACCGCGGCGGGAATTAAAAAGGGTCCGGCCGGGCGAGCCGATACAGGCAATGCAGGCGCAGAGCGCTGTCGATGGGCAGGCCCGGATGCTCGAAAACGCCGTCCGGCCGCATGCCCAGCCGCTCCATCACGGCACGGGATCTGCGGTTGTGCACGGTCGTGAACGCAACAATTTCCGGAAGATCCAGCACTTCGAAGCCGATCCGCAGTGCTGCTTTCGCCGCCTCGGCAGCGAAGCCCTTGCCCCAGTGCTCGAATCCGAGACGCCACAGAATCTCGACACTCGGTGAAAACGGTAGCTCCGCGGACGGGATGTGGAGACCCACGACTCCAACAAATGCCTGAGTCGCCTTGGACTCGACCGCCCAGGGGCCCCAGCCCTGCTTTGCAATGAGCGCTTCACAGCGATCCGCCATCTCGTCGCTTTGCGCACGAGTCAGCGTGGCCGGGAAGAACTCCATGACTCTAGGGTCCGCATTGAGAGCGGCCAAGGGCGCACGATCGGCAGGTTGCCACTGCCGCAAACGCAAGCGCTCGGTTTGTACCTCGACGATCTCAGTCACCGGACGACGCCTAAGCTTTACTCTTCCAAGCTTCGTAGAGATCCACGCGCGACTCCAGACGAACCGGCGTGTAGGTGATTTTCATCGATTGCTCCGCGAAGGGCTTCGCCAGATCGGCGTAGACCGCCGCGGTGGACAAGCCGTGGGGCGCGCCGTCTTCGTTCGAGTACGCATATGTGATCTCAGCGATGCCGGCCAAACGCATCGCTGCCATGCACATCGGGCACGGATGACCGCTGGCGAAAACCGCGCAGCCCGCAAGATTCGGCGAGCCGAGCTTCTGACTGGCCGCGCGGATCGCAATCAGCTCCGCGTGTGCAGTGGGATCGTTCGTACCGATCACCTCGTTCACGCCGGTCGCCAGGATTTTTCCGTCCTTCACGACGACTGCGCCGAAGGGCCGGCCGCCGCGCTCGACATTCGAATACGCGAGCTCGAGCGCCGCACGGAGGAAAGGGTGTTCAAGACTCATGGCCGTGCACCTACGCTGTCGCTTGTATCTCAACAATGTAGCGCAATTCCGACCTCCGCGACTTCCGCCACGACCGGGCGTAGACTCTGGCGCGGAGGCTGGCAAGCGTGTTGGAGCTGCTCATGGCACTGACCATTACCTCACCCGCATTCGGCAATAGCGGGTCCATCGATGTGCGCCACACCTGCGAGGGAACGGACACATCACCCGAGCTGCAGTGGACAGGCGAACCACCGGAGACCAGGAGCTTCGCCGTCATCGTCGACGATCCCGATGCGCCCGATCCGAAAGCACCCAAGATGACCTGGGTGCATTGGGTCATTTATAACATTCCGGCGACGATGCACGCGCTACCGGAGAATTCCGGCAAGCAAGGCTTGCCATCGGGCGCGAAGGATGGCGCCAACGACTGGAAGCGCGGCGGCTACGGCGGGCCTTGCCCGCCGATCGGGACTCATCGATATTTTTTCAAGCTCTACGCGCTCGACACTGTGCTTCCCGATCTTGGTCGCCCCACCAAGTCGCAGCTGCTGGATGCAATGCAGGGGCACGTGCTTGCCGAAGCCCAGCTCATCGGCACCTATAAAAAGAAGAATCCATGACCTATGCAGGACTGACAGGTGTCTGTTTGCAGGCCCCTGCTGACGGTGCGGAAGGGAGATGCGCTGCCGTCGGTCCGAGCGGTCCGCGACTTCCTGGTGGCGAACTTGCCCAAAGCGCTGAGCTTGCAGCCGTAACCTCTCTCCATGATGCGCTACCGACCATGACGAACAATCTGAAAATCGCCACCGCCCAGTTCGAAGCTCGCAGTGGCGACAAGAACTTCAATCTGCGCGTGATCGACGAGCTTTCCGGCAAGGCGGCTTCGGCAGGCGCGGACGTCGTTGCTTTCCATGAATGTTCCGTTACCGGCTACAGCTTTGCTCGCTCCTTGTCGAAGGAGCAGATGTGGGAACTGGCGGAAGCTGTCCCGGACGGTACGAGTACGGCTGCACTCGTCGAAAGCGCGCGCCGTCATCGCATCCACATACTGGCAGGGCTGTTCGAGCGCGGCGATGACGGCGAGATCTACAAGGCGCAGGTCTGCGTCGATGCGAACGGCATCAAGGCGAAGTTTCGTAAGCTCCACCCGTTCATCAACCCGCATATCAAGCCTGGCACCGAGTACACCGTGTTCGAGCTCGGCGGCTGGAAATGCGGCATCCTGATCTGCTACGACAACAACATCATCGAGAACGTGCGCGCGACTGCACTGCTAGGCGCGGAAATCATTTTCATGCCGCACGTGACGATGTGTACGCCATCGACGCGCCCCGGCGCCGGTTTCGTGAACCCGCAACGGTGGGCAAATCGAGAGGTCGATCCGACTTCGCTGCGCGCCGAGTTCGACGGCCTCAAGGGGCGTGCATGGCTGATGAAATGGTTGCCGGCGCGCGCGTACGACAACGGCGTGTATGTCGTCTTCTCGAACGCCATCGGCATGGACGACGACCAGCTCAAGAACGGCTGCTCGATGGTCGTCGATCCCTTCGGCGATGTCGTGGCCGAGTGCCGCGCGCTCGGAAACGACCTTGCGATCGCGACGTGCGTGCACGACAAGATCGCGAAATCCGGCGGTCATCGCTACCGCGAGGCGCGCCGGCCGGAACTGTATCGGCACATCCTCGGCGCTGATCATGACTCGCGACAGCAGGTCGCGTGGATGCCAGCGCTATCCGCGCCAAGCAATCGGGATCGCTGAGGCGATCGGGAACCCACCGCAGAAAGGATCTCCGCGGTGGGCTGGCTCGCTACTTCCCTGCCTTCGGCGCGCCCGAATCCTTCAACTTTGCTTTCATCGAATTGAAGGTCGCTTCATCGGACGGCGCGAGATTCGGGCGGCCGGCCAGGAAGCCCATCGAGATCGAGCCCTGGATGTAATAGGTCTCGCCAGGATCGACTTCGATATTCAACACGTCCTTCGCTTCGGAATGAACGGTGAACTCGTGCGCACCGGCGGGCAGATTGGCGACGAAGTAGCTGCCGCTGGAGAGCTTGCCGAGCTCGGTCTGGCCTTCGCGTACTTTGAAACTAATGGCCATTCCCGCGAACTTGCTTTCGCGAAAGAAGACAATCGTGCCCGTGCCGCCGCTGCCAGCGTTCGCTGCCGGAGCGCTCGCGGGTGCCGGTGCAGGCGCGGGCGCCGCGGCTGGCGCTGCCGGGGCCTGACTCTTTTTCTCCGGCGCGCTGCCGCCGGTGCTGGCACAACCCGCCAGGGCCAGCACGACCAACGATGTTACAACTGCCAAACCATTCCTAATCCGATTCATTGTTACTGATCTCCGTTGACGACTCCGTGATGGCAGGCTGCGAGACCTCCCCCGTTCCCACCTCCAAAACCGAAGGCAACACCGTGTCCGCTGTCACCTTCGCATACACATCGGTACCCGCGGGCAGAACCAGATTCTTGCCAACGACAAACAGCGCCGGGATGCCGAGCGTGACACCCAGTCCCGTCGCGAGCGCCAGCCGGTTCTCACCATTACCCGCAGTGAACGAACGCAGCTTTACTTCATGCTCGCCGATGCTGAGCGCGCGCGTGGCCAGAATCAGCTCGCCGGCCTTGCCCGACATGCCCGGCTTGGCTGCGTGAACCACTTCACCGATCGCGGGCGAGCCCGCGGGCACTACGATGGATTCATCGATGGCGATCGGCTGCGCCACTTCGAGTTTGAAGCGGTCGCCACGCTTGTGAGTATGAGAAGCGACCGTTTCCAGCAGCCTCAGATGAACTTCCGTGCCGGCGGCCAACGTGTACAGGCGTTCGGGCTGCGGCTGTTCGCCGAGCGCCGCGTTCGGATTGATATAAATCAATGAGAACGCACACATCACCCAGCAGATGCTGTGCACGCCACGGCTAACGCCAGCACGTGCAGCCGGCATCCGATGAGCCCCCATTCCTTGCTCCCGATCTTTCTTGTTATCGACCCGCGCGCAGAGGATTCGCAATTCCTCGAGGGTTGTCAATATCAGACCTCAATTGCCGAACTGAGCGGCGTTGGGTCCAGAGCTCACGTGTTCGTTACACATTTCGATGGAATATTTGCCCATCCACGCTTGCGGAAGCACGCGATCGCCGAGCTCGGACACTACTGCGCGATATGTCTCGGCATCCCTTGCGCGACACGCCATCCAGGCATACACGTTTCGCAGCCAGTCGCTGTCTGGATAGCGATCCAACATGTCCTCGTAGCCTTCTTTCACTTTCGGCCACTTCGCGATCGTCTCGAGGAACAGATCGACCTCGTCGCCCTCGAGCCCGGCCAATGTGGTGTACAGCCTCGCGTACATCTCACGCCGTCTCTCGGCGGGCACTTTATCTTCGACATGCTCGATGAAGTCGTCGATCTCCACATATGAGCCGCCCCACTTCGGCAAGAGCGCCCGGAGCATCGCCCGATGCGGTGGGTAGTATTCGGGAAAGTCTTGCAGACTGAAGTCGACGAGCTGCTGCAGACCCTTGCGGTCTTCGGACCGATCGACACCGAGCGCAATTGCGAGCGGATAGTACGCCGGGCTCTGTTGTGACTTGTCGGCTGCATCCTTCAAGGCGGCGTCGGCCATCTCGAGCCGCAGCGCGTACTCGGCCCATGCTTGCGGCGACACCTCTTTTGCATAACCGTGTCCGCGCGCCTGCCAGGCCCAACTTTGGAACAGGAGCGCTTCGATCAGGTCGGGCCCGTCCGACAGCGGAAACGCCCGCCGCCATTTCGCGAGCAGCGAAAGCGTCGGCGCAGGGGTGCTGGCTTCCTTGAACAACGAACCCAGTCCGGCGATCGCAGCTTCCACCCGGCTGCCGCCATCGTCGAAGCTCACCAGCTCGCCGTCGTTTGGATGCAGCATGGCGTCGAGCGACGCGAAATCCTCGGTCTCGAAGGCGCGTTGGGCATCGCAGCCGGCGGCATGTCGTGCCGCATAGCCATCGGTTATCTTGCCCTTGATCGGGCCGACCTCCTCGCTCACGCACTTCCATGTGAATCGAGCAGGAAGATTGCGCAGCAGGCTGACGAAACGGCTCTGCGACAAGGCATGCGAAGGATCGCTCAGCGCTCGAAGCTCGTGTCTGTTCAATCTCGCCGCTGCCTGATCCGCAGAACGCAAGTAGTACGCCGCGTCGCTAAAGTCCGCAGCGCGCTCGGTCTTTGCGGCGTCCAGCAGTGCCGATGCCCACTCATATCGGCGGCGCGTGAACTCTGTCACGTCGGCCGAGAATTCCTTGAGTGCGGCTTCTCGCGGCACGGGCTCCGCCTTCAATCGTTCGTGAGCGTCGCGCCAGAAAACGAATACCTCAGGCTCGAATCGCTGGGCGAAGTGGCTCGAGCTCATCACGCCCGACACCGCAGCGGCCTGCAGCTCCGCGTGTTTCTGCAAGGCTTTGGCTTGCCCTTCGATAAACCAGCGATGCGTCGTCCAGTACTGGGCCGGTACGGGACGGTTGGTGGCCATGACTTGCATTTGCCAGAAGCCGCTCCCGATCGCGAGCACCACGAACCCTGTCGCGCCCGCAACTCGCAGAGGCTTCAGCGCGATACGTTCATCGTCTTGAACGGGACGAGCGAGCAGCGCTCCAAGAGCGAATCCCGCCAAGAGCCCGCCGACGTGGGCGGCGTTGTCGATCCCTTCGCTCATGAACCCGCTGACGAGATTGAAGAGAATGAAGGCCGACGTTGCGAGCCCGTGTCTCCAGACGATGCTTGGAGGAATGTACGTGCGACTGCGCAGGAAGAATGCAAGGCAGGCGCCGAGGACGCCGAAGACCGCACCCGATGCGCCGATGCTAAGGATAAAGGGATGCCACGCAACGCTGCTGAGGCTGGCGATGATCCCGGCGCCCGCATAGATCGCAGCGAACAGCCCATTTCCGTACAGACGCTCGGTCAACCGACCGATGCCCCACAGCACCCACATATTGAGCAGCAGATGGATAAAACCGGCGTGCAGGAACAGCGCCGACACCAATCGCCAGACCTGACCATCCGTCGTGAGCGGCGTCGTGTTCGCGCCCCATTGGGTCAGCGTCTCCAGGTTTGCGTTCCAGAACCCCGATCCAGAAAACAACAACGCGACGAACACCGCGACATTCGACAGGATCAGCATGCCCGTGACAAAGGCATGCGGCGTCATTCTGTTCAGCTCATGATTGAACTCGCGCCATTCGGCGGCTGATGCGCTCAGCGCGGAGACCCGGGTCGCCGGCAATTTGTCGAAGATGGCCTGCCTCGCGGCTGCATCTTCGACCAGGCATCGAATGTTCCGTCGCCGGCCGCTCTGAAATCGCGCCTCGAAGCTCACCGAACAGTCGTCCATCTGCACATGGCTGACATCGGCCATGCTCACGCGCAGCTCTGTCTCCAGCGCAACGCCCATCCAGTTTCTCTGCCATCCGACGATCGCCAGATCCGCGCCTTCGAACCGGATGACGCCGCTGCCGAACAGAACCGAGCGGGAAAGCACGCCCTGTCCCCAGCCGACGATGCCGTCGCCCGGCGTAAAGCGGACGGCGAACTCCTGTGAGTCGCGGAATGCAACGGCCTCGGGCACGGCCGATTCGCGTTTCGACAATTCGGCCAGCAGGTTGCGCAGATTCTGAGGATGCGACCAACCGTCAATCGTGTGCCGCAGATCCTGCAGCTGTTCGGTCGAGTACTTCGAAAAGTCGATCTGGCCGTCTTTGGGCGAAACGGGAACGCCGCCGGGGCCAGTGTCGTTTGCTGCCATGTGGGCACCCAGAGTAGCTGCTCGCGACGGGGATTCAACCTAAAGTTGATCCGGGAGTCGAGTACCGGTTAACAAAATCCAACGGCCCATCACAGGAAACGTCACGGGGAACCTCGATCGTTCTTGTCCGCTTGGGCACGCGATTGCAGCTCATCCAGTGTTGCAACCGCCTGCATGTACAGGTCCTCATCGTGCTCGCGCTCCGCCAGCTCCAGCCGCTGCTGAAAGTGGCGTCTGGCGCGCTCGCTGTCACCCTGCTCCTGCGCAAGCACGCCCAACTGAAAGAGGACGTCGAATTCCCTTTCAACCCGTTTGTGCAGGTGGGCGATCTCGAGGCAGCGCGAAAGGTATTGGCCAGCGGCTTCCAGCTCGCCCAGCTTGTAGCTGTTCTGCGCGAGATTGTTCAGCACGCCGCTCAGCGCACCGTCATGGCTGCCCAGCGCTCGTTCAGCATCGGCGAGCAGGGCCTGGTTATTGGCTTTCGCCGCCTCGAACTGCCCCGCCTCATGCAACCAGTATCCCAGGCTCTCGCGCAGTCCGAACCGTTGCAGCTGGTCGAGGCTCGTGACCCTGTCCATCCATTCGACGGCGCCGCGGGCGTGGACGACCGCGTTATCCGGAAGCTTCAACTTCTCCGCCGCCGCGAGCAGATCGTGATGAAGATAGAACACCTCCTCATCGGTCAGCGCCCGGTTCATCGCATGAATATCGAGGCTTCTTTCGCCCAGGACGAGCTGATCGACATGATTGCCGCGCTTGGCCTCGACCAGCGACAGCATGCTGTACAGCCGGCTCATTTCCGGCGACTGTTGGCCGATCCGCATCGCCACCGCTTCGAGCGCCCATAAATCGGCGATCATCCGCGAGGCGTTGAACGTCCCGGTCGGATCGAGAATCGTCCGTCGCAGCGGCTCGAATTTCTTCGCAAACTTCGCAGTTGCCCGTGCCGCCTTCTCGGCCTCGGCGATCTGCATCCTCGAGCAGTCTCCCAGACGCTCCATTTCCATTCTGTCTTCCGCGGCCGCGGGCGGCTCTAACAGACACCGCTGCACGAACCTGCCATTGATCTTCATCTGATAAACCCCCGTGACGAAAGCACGCGGGGCGGGATCCGGCTCGTTCGCCAGAGAATGCCCGGATAACAGCAGACAGATGCAGAACGCGCTTGCGGCCCTGAACATATCGATACTCCGGGATGTTGGTCTAGACTTCATTGTCACAGGCATCCGACGCGCGGAGAGTACCGCGACCTGCATATTCCTGCAGCCGGGGACCGACGGCCACTTGATGCAGTTCTCAGTACTGCATGCCGGTTTACTGGAGAATCCGGGCCACGATCGACGGAGCATACAAACGTGCGAGGCACCCTGAAGATCCGTGGCAATGGCACGGCCTTACCGCATCATGAAACAAAAGAAATCAAAGCCCACGAAAACCAAGCGGCCGACGCTGAAAACCCGCAAGCCGATCGACGAGCTCACCGCCAGCGACTTGAGCGCGTTTCCGATTTGGGAATACGCGCTCGATGAAGAGGAGGCCGAGGATCGGGACGAAACCTGGGTGCGGCCGGTCGATGCGCAGGTGGTACGCAAAGGCCAGTACTCGCTTACTGTGGCCGCCGAATTTCGCACACCAACAGGCACAACCTTTCCGGGCTTCATCGGAGTAACGACCGCTGAAGGCCTCGAGATCTATGGCGCTGTGCTGCTGCCAGAGGCCAAATACGTTGTGGTGGACCCCAGCAACGCGGCAGACCGCCGAGCAGCCGCCAAATCGCTGGGGACGTCGACCAAAGAGCTTTTCCCGCTGACATACACGCTGCGCGTGCGTGTCGGTAGAGAAAAGGAGCTTCGTACCGGTCTCATCCAATAGAGTCTCTGGACAATGCTTTCATGATCCGGCCTTGAGGATATTGGCCGACTCGCCCGTCTAACAATGGCATGTAGTACGCGGGTGAACCAGAATGAGAAAGCGACAGCCCTGGCCGAAACTGCTTCGTGCCCTCCTGTTCAATATTCTGCTCATGCCCGGCTCCCAGGCCATCGCCGCCGATCTTCCGGTAGCCAACTTGCAGGCTCGTGCATTTACCGAGGCGGATGCCATCGAGATGACGAACCTCGGGGACCCGGATTACTGGCATCACAATCAGTCGGTCGGCCGGGTTGCGCACTTCTCGCCGGACCAGACGCAGCTGGTCATCGTGCTTCGGCGGGGCAACCTTAGCGAAGGCGTCACGGAATACTCGCTGCTCCATTACCGTTCCAAGGACCTGCTGCAAGTACCCGCGCCGCAGCCGGACGTGATATTGCGCATGTCGTCCCGCTCGAATCGGGAAGTGTTCGCTTCTCCCCGTTGGCTGGCGGACAACCGTACGCTGCTGTTTCTCGGCGAACGGCCCGGCGAGGAGCGTCAGGTCTTCAGCGTCGACATTCACACACGCACACTCAAACAGCTCACACATTCCAGAACCGGCGTATCGAGCTATAGCGCCAGCGCCGATGGCGCGAGCGTCCTGTACATGGCCGAGGAACCGCAATCGGATATATGGAACGACCGGACGCGACGTCGCGGCATCGTCGTAGAAGAGCAGTCTCTGGCAGAGCTCATGGCGGGCCGGCTTCTACCCGATCCGAACCGAGGCGGTGAGCTTTACTATCTGGCGGCGGGCGCCTCCGCCGACGGCACAGATCGCGCAAAACGCATCGAAGTACCGGACGGGCTCGATGAGGACTTTACGCCCCTGCTCTCACCGGACGGGCGTCACGCGCTGCTGCGAGTCTTCGCCAGCTCGGCTCCGGAGAAATGGCGCGCCTACACGGATCCTCTGATCGCGCACTCGATGAGCAGCGTGCAGTTCATCATCATCGATACGCAAACAGGTGCGGTGCGCACCCGGGTCGATGCTCCGCAGCTGCGTGCCGATGGCGGCATTGATGGGAAATGGGCGGCGGACAGCACCTCGGCTCTGGTCACGCTGCTGTATTTGCCCATCGACGGCGTGAGTGCGCAGGAGCGGCAGCGACGCTTGTCGGGGCCCTTCACTGCGGAAATAGATTTGTCTGGAGCAGTGCGGGCGCTCGCGCCGGAACAGATTCTGCACATGGCAAGAATAGAACGATGGGAGAGCTCGACCAACGTCGCCACGTTGATACGCCAAACCGCAGATGGCCTGCAACGGACGTTCTTCAAAAAACAGAAGAGCGGCTGGCGCGCGATTGAGCCGCCCTCGACTTGGCGCAGCCCCGCGGAGGTCAGCTTGCGGGAAGGCATGAACCAGCCGCCGCGCATTGTCGTGCTTGACCCGAGCACCAAACAGGAGCTGACACTGCTGGAGCTGAATCCGCAATTCAAAAATCTCAAGCTCGCCCGGCAGGAGGAGATCCAGTGGCAGGCCAGCGACGGAACGCACGTGCGCGGGGGACTTTATTACCCGCCAGATTACGTGCGCGGCAAGCGCTACCCGCTTGTGATTCAAACTCACGGATGGATGCCGGAGCTGTTTGCAGTTGACGGCATTTTCGTCAGCGCTTTCGCCGCGCAGGCGCTGGCGAACAAGGACATGCTGGTGTTGCAGGCCTGGGATTTCCCCGCCAAAGACAACGCTGCAGCCTGGCAGCAGTGGGTATCGACCAAAGTTAACACGCCAGGTATGCACCAACTGGAACAGTCGATCTACGAAGGCGCGATCGATCACCTGGATAAGGCCGGCCTCATCGACCGTAACAAGGTGGGCATAATCGGCTTCAGCTTTACGTGCTGGTCGGTGAAGTACGCTTTGTCACATTCGCGCCCAGGCTACCGCTTCGCCGCCGCCGCCGTATCCGACGGATACGATGGCAGCTATTTCAGCTATGTCGCGTACGCCAACAAGCCCGATCGAGCCCAGCTGTTCGAACGCGTCATTGGCGACAAGCCTTACGAGTCCGGATTCCAGACCTGGCTGAAGAACAGCCCAAGTTTCAACATTGACAAGGTGGATACTCCATTGCGAATGCTGCCGCTGGGTAATCCGGAGAGCCTGCTAAACGACTGGGAGTGGTTCACCCTGCTGCGGCGAATGAACAAGCCTGTAGAGCTGGTGATGGTTGAAGATGGCACGCACACGCTCGTCAAACCCTGGGATCGCATGGTGGTGAGCGGCGGCAATGTCGACTGGTTCGATTTCTGGCTCAACGGCCGCAAAGATCCGGCGGCCGAGAAAGCCGAACAGTATGAGCGTTGGGAAGGAATGCGGCCCTGAAGTTCAGCCTGGCAATAGCATTTTGAGAATAACTTTCGCAGACTTTTGGCGGCGTAAGCGCGTGAGCCCCAGTTGTACCGATGCCACGCACTACGTGCCTCGACACCTCAGAACCTAGCTCCACACCTCAGACTTGAGACCCGGCACATGCGCAAAGTGCCTGAGATTGTTCGTCACCAGAGTCATGCGTTGTGAAACCGCGTGGGCCGCGATGAGCAGATCCATATTGCCGATTGGCTTACCAGCCTGCTCCAGAGCAGAGCGAATTCGTGCGTAGTGGGCACAAACACCGTCTGTCCAATCGAGAATCGCGAGACGCTCCAGGAATCCTTCCACCAGTTCGACGAGTTGCGGACGGCCTGCCTTCTCAGCCCCAAACCGCAGTTCTGCAGCTGTCATTACGGAGACGCACAAAGAATCGGCATGCTTCTGGAATTTCTCAGCCAGTGCGGCAGGACGACGCCTGATGATGTAGCTGGAGATATCCGTGTCCAGCATGAACCCAGTCATAAAGGCTCACGCGACTGCGGCGGGAGATCGCCGCGATCGGCCAGGAAGTCATCGGGCACCTCAGTCTGAAGTGCGAAGAAAGACGACCAGTCGGGTCGTACAGGTGAAAGCACCAGTGCGTCTCCCTGCTTACGGATGCGTACTTCTTTGACGTTCTCCGGGAACTTCAGCTCCTGGGGTAACCGCACAGCTTGATTACTTCCGTTACGGAATATCGATGCGCGCTTGGTGGCAATTCCAGCGGCCGACTTCGGCATGACGGCTCGCGACACCACTTTGCGTTTATGGGACGAGGGACGCTTCATGCTCAAACCTCGAACTTAGGCGTGCTCAGCATATGCGCGACATATGCTTTGGTCAAGAAATGACAGATTAGTAGGCAACTGATCACCACAGGTCACCGTTGAAATTGCCACCACACGTCGTCCTTAGACAGGAGATGTAAACTATCATAATCACAGCGTGACTGGATAGAGTCACGCCGTGATTGACAACAAAACAGAGTAGGGGCATCTTCCGCGTCTAAGTGAGACGCCAAACTTCTCAACCCGTCGCTCTCCCGTCTTCAAGGATCAACCATATCCTTGAGTCGGTGAAATCGCGCCTGTCCCCGCAAGAGGGGCTCCAGCTCATTGGGCAAATCGCCGTTTGGCGCCACCTGTCGCGCCGACATCTGCATGAAGAAGATTCTGGTGATCGGAGCGCCCCATTAAGAGGAGTCAGGCATGCACAGGAGTGCTTCCGAGCGTTGGCGACCGCCACGGATGATAACGTCGGCAAGCTCTTCAGTACTCGGATGGCCATTCTCAATGAGTTACGGGATCTGGAACTGAGCGAACTGAGCCATCGCGTGGTCGACACTCTCGACCATCTCGGCGCCGCCTGGTTGGCCGATGAGCTTGCTCGCGCCTGGATTCCGCTAAATCGTCAAACACAGGTGCTAAGTCCCGAGCTCTCGGATCTGATTCTACGAATAGCCAGACACGTACAGAAAGCAGAAGGCGTGACATTCCTCGGCGCGTCGTCGGAAGCCGTCGCAGTTGCCGCCATGCGGCGGGGAGTGGTACCCAAGCTGGTGTCTCCGTATCAAGCGACGCTGACATTGATCTGCGCCCTATTGCGAGACGTACAAGCGCTGGTGGAAGAGCGACACCCTTTCGAGCAGCCTTACGAATCGCCACTAGATCGAACGACTCCCACGATTGCCATACCTTCCCGGCTCGGCCGCATCGAGGCCGATCATGAAGCGCGCTACGCAGCACGCAGCCCCCTGGGAGCAGCGACTGATGAAGCTCTCTATGTGGAACATCTTTTACGACACACATCCGGTGTCGCAATCGTGCTCGTCTCCGCACGCTTTCTATTTGCTCGCGGGCCCGAGGCTGAACTGCGCCGGGCGTTGGTTGAGAACGGCAGGCTGAAAGCCGTCATCTCGTTCCCAGCGGGACTACTGGAACCAAACTATGTTCCGTTTTCATTGCTCTTACTAGATAAGAAACAAAGCGACAACCACACCGTTTTCTGCGCCGGCGACCCGTACGTTGGCAAGGACCCAGGAAAGCAGCGCGCGACCCCACGCCGCTTCGTGAATCAATCGCAACTGCTTGCAAATATCCAGCACCCGACCTCACCACTGAGCCGTGAGGTTTCGAGCACCGAAATCGCCAGTCGAGATTTCGACCTTACGGTGCGCAAATATGTCAGCACGCAGGCGCAAGAAGCACTGAAGAAAGCCGCCGGGAATCGGCCTCGCATGCCGCTGGGAGAATTGGTCGAGATAATCAAGCCGCAGGCGCTGCCCTCGCAGAGTGACGCCGGCATCGAGATCGGTGAAATGCACCCCGCCGAGCTTCCGATTCACGGCTTTGTTACACGCGGCGCGCGCATGCGCTACGTCGACGCAGAGAGCCTGCGTCGTAACGCCCGACAGGTCCTCAATCGAGGAGATCTGCTACTGGCTGTCAAGGGAGTGATTGGACCAAGCGCTATCGCCATGCCGGAGACGACCATCGTCCCGTCGCAGGCATTCGTCATCCTGCGCCTGCGAGAAACCTCTCTCATCGAAAGACCGACCGCTTTACTGATGTATTTGCGCTCGCCTCTGTTTCAATCGCTGTTACAGGCGGTGGTGACAGGCACAACCATTCCGAATATCTCCCTCGCGGATCTCGGGCAACTCCCAGTGATCATCCCGACCCGAGAGCAGCAGCAGCACCTGCATACGTTGTTCGAACATCAGGCCCGGCTGCAAGACCAAATCAACGAGCTACGCCAGAGCCAGAATGATGCTGCGGTTGAGACGTGGAACGGTCTTGGACTGTCTCCCGAGGACCTCCGCACGTGACCAGAAAGTCGACGGATCCGTTTGGCGGCGATCACTGGACCACGGTTGCTCTGCGCATTCTCAACGACAATCGCGAGCGCACTATCGGCAGGCGCTTCTTCGGCGTGGCCAGCACCCTCGTGTTCGTTACCACCGTCTTCCATCCCGCCAACATCTCCTTCGTCGTCAAGCTGTCCATGGTCGTGGCCATCGAAGCAGCCATCGGCCTGCTTGCCATCCTCATGATCAAGCTCGAACGTCGGACGCCACGTAGGCTTTCTGACAAATCAGCCGCGTGAAAGGGCCACTCACAAACGATGAGAGCTCAGGCCGGATGAGCAAAGCCACGTTGTGACTAGCGAACCTTGCGAGTCGACTGCACCAGTAGTTAGATCAAGTCGAAAACAAAAGAGGGCGAGAGCATGCCCAAGAGAGACTACATTACCGAGATCCTGGCTCGGAAGGGACGCCACCACAAGCGTGGGTCGCGCTGGCAGCACGCTGCGAGACGGCTTCTTGAACTAAGCTACGCCTTCAAGCACATAGATACTCCGAATCAAGCGCCGAAGCGTGCGCGCGATGAGCTGTTTCGATACATGCCAGTTGCGCACGTAGCCGCGTTCAAGGGCTTCTGCCGACTCGCATACGCTGACTTGATCAACTTCGGAGATCCATTCCTGACGAACGCCCGCGCACTGAAGGATCTGCGCTTCTCAATTGAACCTGTGTTGGCCGTTGAAGGTGGTTTTGCCAGCGGCGGCGAGTTGATTGCGCATTTACTGCCACACAAGAGCGCATCTGATGTTCAGAGGAACTTCAGCACTCTGTTGGGCGAAGATTTTATGAAGAAACTCGAATCCGAGAGTTTCACGCCGCACGACTCCGACGAGCCATTCCCAATGGCGGAGATCAGCGAGGCAATATGGCGAGGATTACATCGGATTTTTGAGATGCGCCATATCATCTGTCATGAGCTCGCCACCAAGGTTCATTTCTCACCAAGAGAAATCAAAGAAGTAACTCAACAATGTGTGGTTTTTGTAATCGTAACCGAGCAACTCCTGACAAGGACGCTGGCCGAGACAGCGAATCGACCGGCAAACTCAAGATGACCGCAACCAACCACTGGCGGATTCGCTCACGATCACCCAGTCCCTCCGCAGTTTCACTGCATTGCTATGCCGATCCCTGTGCTTCTTCCGGAATTTCAAACGCAACCCCACATCTCCCAATCCCACAGTACCCATCCGGATTCTTCGCCAGATACTGCTGGATGTAAATTTCTATTGGTCGATGGCTGTTCTTTGACGACTAACACCAGCAGTGTTCGGACAATGAATTGAATATTTACAATAATCTCCCTCAAAATTTTGGCGACGGGCACGGCGCAGTGACTAGACGATGTAGAGCTTCTGATTCAATCAGGGTGGGTCAGTTATATGATCCAGCTCTGCAGCGCCTCTCGTGAAAGTCGGCGTACAAGTGTAATAGATTAGGCAAATCAGCAGCACGGAGGGAAGGCCATTGGCGGATCATCTGGAATCGAGAATAAGAGACTATCTCGCCGATCATCTGGAATTGCTGGAGAGCAATCTGACGCTGATATCAAGGGAGTACAAACTCGACAATGAATTTGGCACAGGCGGCTTCATCGACATTCTAGCTCGCGATGCGTTCGGTCACTTCGTGGTGATAGAGATCAAGCGTAGTGATCAGGCCGCGCGTGCGGCTATTCACGAACTGCAGAAGTATGTTGCCCTATTGCGCGCGGATCAGGGCCTGCGACCGGACCAGGTGCGCGCCATACTTGTATCCACCCACTGGCATGAGCTGGCGGTACCGTTCTCCGAGTATTTGAAGATCAGTGACGTTCCGACCGAAGGCTTCATCCTCGTGGCCGAGCAGTCAGGCGTCGTGACCTCTGCAACCGTATATCGTGCCAATGAGCTTGCCCAACCGTTGATCGCCAGCTGCTGCCAGGACCTCATTCTGTTCACAGACGTCGCGACGCGTGATGCCAACTACCCTCGGGTTATCAGCGCCGCACAACGCGCCGGGCTTTCGGACTTTTTTATCTTGAGCCTGGACTATCGGGGTGACAATCAGAAGGTCATCTTTCCCCACGGCATCTATCTAGTCTTCTCGAGTCCTTTTCAGACGATGTCAGCCCGAGAAATCCGTGCCACGAAACGCAGGATTTCGTGGGACGCGGAGATCGAGCCCGCGGATGAGAATTTTCTGGTCGAGTTTCGAAGGAAACTCGGCTTTATGGGCGACAGTAACGAGATCGGCAATCCGGAGAAGTTGGCGACCATACTGTCAAGCGGCTGGCAAGTCGCAGTGGCTCATCGCGCTGGTCGCTACTCGACCAACCAACAGCTTCTCTCCAACCGCGACCTCGTGATCGCAGCAACCCGACAGGAAGGCGGCGCCGCGTACTATCTCACGAGTACCGCGTCGCCGAAGTATAGCCCGAGCTGGTTGAAGCTGAAGCAAAGCGCGCGGGATGTGCTAGTCGGCGATGATCATTGGGGCGCTGTTTTTAGAGGGATCTTGGCGGAAGTAGCCAGGACTCGCCCGAACGCCACGGTATCAGTCAACATCTACAATCCAGCCCGCATCGTCCTCGGACTCGCCAAGCTGTTTCGCTACAAAGACATGAGTTACTTGCCAAAGCTGCAGGTAGTGGTCGAGGACTCGGCCGAGATCCATTTGTATCACGGCGAACTTGCCTGGAATGGACAGGCCGTAACGATGTCCGCTCAGCAGTGGCTGACGCGAGCCTTCGGATCAGCTAATGATTTCCTGTTCAAGCAACATTTCGGTCTCGTTCACGAGGATGAAGCGGCGGCCCGGCAGCTGTTGGGACTCGCGTCATTCGTCGTCGAGATCGCCAATGTGGGCGGGACGAACCAGAAGATATCGCTTCTTGAGAGCAGCAACGGCCGATTGCGGCGAACGGCGCCGCAGAACCTTCCCACGGGATCAATCGCTCAGTTTGTCGAGACCAACGGGCAGTTCGGCTTCAGCCTGCTGGAGGAATTGAGCAACGTCAGTACGGGCTGGGTAGACTAGCTCTCCGCTGCGGCGATTCATCGTAAGATCGTTTCTTAAAACCCACGCAGCAACCTAGTACGGAGCACGGAGAGATTCTCAAGTTATCCGACGATTATGCCTTCGCTGTCTCTGACTCCTCTGGCAAAGAAAAGCTAACCCCACACCCCCCAATCCCACAGTACCCATCCGGATTCTTCGCCAGATACTGCTGGTGATAATCCTCCGCATAATAAAACTCCGGCGCATCGAGGATCTCGGTTGTGATCTTTCCGTGGCCCGCCTTGGTCAACCGCTCCTGATAAGCAGCGAGACTTTTCTCGGCAGCCGCCTTCTGCTCGGCGTCGTACACATAGATGCCGGAGCGGTACTGCGTGCCGACGTCGTTGCCCTGGCGCATGCCCTGGGTCGGGTCGTGCGATTCCCAGAAGGTTTTCAGCAATGTTTCATAGCTGACCTTGTTCGGGTCGTAGACGACGCGGACGACTTCGTTGTGAGCGGTGTAGCCGGAGCACACTTCTTCATAGGTCGGGTTCGGCGTGGCGCCGGCGGCGTAGCCGACGGACGTGCTGTAGACGCCCGGGACTTGCCAGAACTTGCGTTCGGCGCCCCAGAAGCAGCCCAAACCGAACAGGGCGAGCTTGGCGCCCGCCGGGAACGGCGGAACGATGCGATTGCCGTTCACGAAGTGCTTTTCGGGGACGCGCAGCGCGGTGGTGCGGCCGGGGAGGATGTCGGCGGCGTCTGGCAGGACGGCTTTTTTACGGAACGAGTACA
>NZ_BLJO01000008.1:0-58619 GCF_009932555.1 Steroidobacter agaridevorans | reverse complement strand
TACGCACCTCGGGGCAGCGGAAGGACGCTATGTTGCATGGGATTCGGGGAGCGGTATAGATGCGGCCGGGCGCGGCCAAAACAAGCCGGCCCGGCGCGCTCGATCGACGCACCTCGACTCCCGCAACCGCCCGGAGTGGTTACTGATTTTTGGAAGCCGGAAGTCGCGCGATCATCTGCACCTCGACCAGGCCGCGCCTGGCCAGCAGACCGTTCGTGCCGACCGCCGTCCATGCGGGATACGGCGCTTTGATGTAGTCGGCTGCGACTTCGTAGAACGCATCCCAATGCTGATCGCGCGTACCGGTGAAGTTGGGGCTGTCCCAGACATGGAAGCTGTTGACCATGACCACGTCGGCAAAGCTGGCGCCCGAGGCGGCGAGGTTCGCCTTGATCCGCTCGAATCCACGTCGCACTTGATCCTTGAAGGCCGCGACGTCCGTGCCTTCTTTCTCGCGCGGCCCCATGACGACGCCTGACAGATAAAGCATGTCATCGACGCGACGGACTGCCGCGTATCGATATTCGTCGTAGCCTTCCTTCTCGAGGGCAGATGACAGGACCACGGCGCCATGGGGCGCCGGGATTACGACCGGCCATTGGGCGTCGGCAGAATGGGCAGCAGTGGCGGCGAACAAAGTCATTGCGACGGCAGCTCGGAACATGGAAGCTCTCCTCACGTATATGAATGTCTTGATTGAGCGATCGGCCTGCAGATGACCGGCATGTTATGACGACCATTGCGGCGTGCCTGACGGCATTCGTCGCGCCAAGCCAACGTTTCGTCTCAGCCGCTGGCGTAACCCGATTCGATCCGCAGTCGGAGATGAGCGCGTAGCTACGAACACGCTGAAGTCCCACGATCGCCTCCGCCTATAGGAAACAAACGCCATCATGCAACTGACCTTTGTGCTTAGTTTATTTGTATTGCTGTGCGCGCCGCTCGCGTCCGCCGATACGCCGCCTGCAGAAATGCGAGCGCTGCTCATGACCGGCTACGGCGGGTCGGAAGTCCTCAAACTCGACGAAGTAGCGACGCCCACGCCAGCGAGCGGCGAAGTCCGGATCCGAGTGCATGCCGCGGCCGTCAATCCCATCGACTGGAAGATTCGTACCGGCAAGTTGCAGCGAAACTATGGTGTCAAACTACCCTACATCCCGGGCCGCGATGTGGCGGGAACCATCGACGCGGTCGGCTCGGGCGTCACTCGCTGGAAAGTAGGCGACACTGTGGTGGCTGTGACGGACGGCGGCACGCTTGCCGAATATGTGATCGCTCCGGCAGAGAACGTTGCACGCAAGCCGGCGAAACTCACGTTTGAAGAAGCAGCTGGCATTCCGACAGCATCGCTCGCCGCGTGGCGCACACTCATTACTAACGGCGACATCAAGAAAGGTCAACGCGTTCTAATCCACGGCGGCGCGGGTGGCGTGGGCAGCACGGCCGTGCAACTGGCTCACTGGCGTGGGGCGCATGTGATTGCGACCGCGTCCGCTCGCAATCACGAATATTTGAAATCGATCGGCGCGGACGAAGTGATCGACTACCGCACCACTCGCTTTGAAGACGTCGTGAAGAACGTGGACGTAGTGCTCGACACGGTCGGAGGAGACACATTGCAGCGCTCGCCTGCAGTGCTGCGTGAAGGCGGCACGCTGCTAACGATCGTCGGCATACCGCCGGCGCAGGCATGCAGTGAACGGAAGCTTCGCTGCCCGACTCCGAGCACCGCCACGAATGAGCAGCCCGGCGAAGAACTAACGAAGCTCGGGCAACTGTTCGACAACGGCGCGTTGAAGATGCAAGTAGAAGCGACGTTTCCGCTGGCGCAAGCAGCTCAGGCGCTGGAACTGAGTGAGACGGGCCGGGCGCGCGGCAAGATCATCGTTCAAGTCATCGAGTAACAGGCGCGCAAAAAGAAAAAGCTCCAGCAGGGCACGCCTGCTGGAGCTTCAAGCAGTCTGAATCACGCCGCTGCTGCCCCCATGCCACCCATGAAAGTCAGCGAGTCGGCGGCGCGACGGCATTCACGCGGTGTCACGCCATGGAAGCGCCGCAGAGCGCGGAACAACGTCGAGCGGGAGTCGAAGCCGACCACCTTCACGATGTCTTCCACTGCCATCTCGCTTCCACGCAACAAGCGTCCAGCCACCGTCGTGCGCTTACGCTGCAAGTACTCGTGCGGCGTCACGTCGTGGATGTGCTTGAACAGCCGCAGGAAGTGATGGCGCGACAGGAACGCGGCGCGAGCCATGTCACCCAGCATCAACGGCTTGTCGAAGTTGGAGTGAATGAAATCGGTCGCCAGCGACACCCGTCGCAGGATCTCGCGACGCGTGGCCGCGCGACGCACCGGCACGCCCCGCGCCCGCTGCAACACGTCGCGATGCCGAGCCAGCATGCGCTCGAGCAGGAACGCGAACTGTTCTTCGAACCACAGCGGATCGTTCAAGCCCATCTCGCAGTGACGACGAATGAACAGCAGCACCGGCGTCACGCCCCGGTCGTGGGTCTGCAGGTGGGGAATGAAAGGCAGCGTCGCCGACGCCTGCACTTCACCCTCGTCCAGCAGCCGGTCATCCGGCGTGAGCATGGCGCCGAGCACTTCCTCCGGCATGCCCTTGCGGAACAACACGGTCAACACATTCACGGGCTCGGCGCCGCGAATGCGCACCGCGGCCGGTCCAGAGGGGATCGGCAACCAGGTGTCGTCGTCGACTGCGATACGCCGGTTGTCCAGCGTGACTTCCTGCCGCCCGCCCCATGCGCTCAACAGCGCGAAGCGTTCGCCATCCATCGTGTAATCGGCGACCTGCGTGTGCAGGCTCACCACGGTATTCTCGGAGCTGGGCTGTCGCGCCAACGCCGCACTCAGATCACCACTCACCATCTCATGGGTTCGACGGAGAATCATCCCGTTACCCCTCCCCGTTGCTTAGCAGTCAACACCGGCCGCAACACCGGCCTCACTGGAATCCCGCCGTCGCCCTCACGGCACACGCCGCAACTCCACCCTAAAAGCTGACACATCCTGGAAATCGGCTGAGTTGTTACCATTTCCGCGCCATTTCGCGCCGGCTACAAGCGCTTTACGATGATCTGATTGCGGCATGCGGCGAAAGGTTGCAGTGGTCCCCAGACTTCGGTCAGGCCGGAGATGAATTACGCAATGAATGAGACAGCGTCGCGCACGATCAGATATCGATGGACAGGATGAGTTGATAACTGTCGCCGTCAAAAGTTGCAGGTGCGCCACGACTTTCACCGCATCGCACCCGCTTTTGAACGGGCCTGGCTTAAAGACGAGTGAGACTGCGCGAAGGAGACACCTTGCGAAAAAGAATCTGCGACGGCGTCGGGGCGAATGCGGCTGGTGGAGTCGAGGGCCGACCGGGTAAAATCGCGCCCGCTTAGAACTTGTCCAAATCAACAGACTCCATCCGGCCCATGCCCATCGCTCACGAACACAACCTTGCGCGCCCCCTGCCGCGCGACTGCCAGTTCGGCATTCGTGTCAAATTGCGCTCCACCGATCCGTTCAAGAACCTGGTTGGCGGGGACTGGACGCGCGAACACTGGTACGCAACGCGCGAAGAGCGCGACCGCATGCTCAAGGAAATGAGCGGCCGCTACGTGTACTTCCGCCCGGGCGACCGCCCGACCCTGGAGTTCGAGAAGGTCGACCGGTAGCCCAGCAAAAGTCACGCCTTTTGATGGGCGTGTCGAAAGGGCCTCGGCCGCTTTCGACCATGGAATCCGCCGCTAGAAAGTCCGGCCGAGGAACAGGTAGAACGCCTTCTCCGACTCCTCGGCATCGTAGCCCGTTGCCAGGTAAACGGGCCCGAGCGGCGAATCGATGCCGAAGAACACGCTGAAGTTCTTGCGCAGATCCCCGAAGCTCGCGTCGCTGCTATCCAGCCAGGTGTTGCCCATCTCGAACGACAGGCCGGCATAGGCCGGGAAGTCGAGCACGCCCGCGCCACCCCGCCCCACGCGCCGCTGATAAATGAGCCGGCCGATCCCATAGTGCGGACCGGCCAGATAGCCCGGCGGCAGCCCGGACAGGTTCAAGAAGCCGCCCAGCGAGTAAAAATTCTCCGGCCGCGCCAGCTCCGCATCGGCGGTGGTGCCCCCTTCCAGCCAGAAGATCAGCGTGTGGCGATCGAACGAGCGCGCCACCAGCCACGAGGTCTCGAACGCATTCAGGTTCTCTTCCGAACCGATGCTTTCGCGCTCGCCGCGCCACTGGAACTCGAACTGCTGGCCATGGCGCGGGAAGAAAATGCTGTCGAGCCGATCGTACGAGAAGCG
Organism: Steroidobacter agaridevorans; assembly: GCF_009932555.1. Taxonomy (GTDB): domain Bacteria; phylum Pseudomonadota; class Gammaproteobacteria; order Steroidobacterales; family Steroidobacteraceae; genus Steroidobacter; species Steroidobacter agaridevorans. Next base: position 54,308 of record NZ_BLJO01000008.1, on the reverse strand, counting down.
CGCGAAATAACCGCCGCGGTCGAATTCATCGACCGGCAACGTCGGGTCGCCGATCAGCACACGCGCTCGCCCCGTGCCTCGTCGCATGCCGAACCGGACTTCGCCCCAGTTCGATATCTCGCGTCCCACGTCCAGGCCGCCTTGCAGCGTCCGCACCCGATACTCCGCCAACAGGTCCTGACGATCTCCGCCCAACTGGAAGACACTGCGCTCCTCGAAATCGATGCTCGGCGCAATGAAGTAGCGGCTCGCCAGCGACAGCGGTTGATACAGCTCGGTGAACAGCTTGGGGTTGTCGCCGATCTGGATGTCGGTCAACCATTCGGCGCCGAGCGGATTGAGCTCGGTGGCGATGAAGCGTACCGCCGCGTTGTAGCGGCTGGTGCCCTCGAAATTATCTTCCAGGTTCAAGCCGAAGCGCATGTAGTTCGGCCCCCAGCTCTTGCGCTTCAGGTCGAACTCGAGCCCGGCGCGACCGTTCTCTTCGATCAGGTTGTAATCGATGGACTCGAAGCGATCCAACGCATACAGCGAAGACAACTGGCCGCGCACGCGATCCGCATCGATGGCCTTGCCGACCAGATTGCTCATGGTCGCTTTCACCAGCGGGTCGTATTCCATCGAGCGCGGATCGGCGCGAACGAACTCGACCGTCGGCAAGCTGGCGTCACGCGGATTGCGAGTGGCCAGATAGCTCAAATACTCATCCGGACTCAGCGCGAGCTTTTGTAACGACGCGGTTTGATCGCGCGCCCCGGTCTCGCCGGCGCCCAATGCCTGCGTAACGCGGCTGAAATCCGCCGAAGGGAACCGGCCGAGCGGCGGCTCGATCACAATATCGTTCGGCCCGAGCAAAGCTCGCTGCTCACGGGTCCGTCCCCGAATCAGAATCGCGAACGCCTGGTTGGTGATTTCGATGGGCGACGTCAGATCTTCGGCGGCATACAACGGGAAGCTCACATCGACGACGATCAGCACGTCGACCTTCATCGCCCGCGCAATTTCGACCGGCAGGTTTTCGGTGAGCCCGCCATCGACCAGCAACTTGCCGTCGCGTTCGACCGGCGCGAACACACCGGGCGCAGACATGCTGGCGCGCATCGCCGTTACCAGGTCGCCGGAGTCCAGAATCACCGGCTCGCCCGTCTCCAGATCCGTGGCCACTGCACGAAATGGAATGGGCAACCGATCGAAGCTCTGAATCGCGGCCACCGGCAGCGACGCGCCTCGCAGCACCTGCTCGAGCTTCTGGCCTTGAACCAGGCCGCGCGGCAAGACGAAACCTTTGTCGGTCACGCCGAGCGCATAACGCACCAGGAATTCACGATCGTCCTGCTTGCGCCGGAAACCCAGCTCTTCACGCGGCGGGCGGTCCTTGAACGCGTCTTCCCAATTCACCGAGCGCAGCAGTTTTTCAATGTCGGCGACCGGCATGCCCGACGCGTACAACCCACCGACCACCGCGCCCATGCTGGTGCCGGCGATCGCATCGATGGGAATGCGCATCTCGTCGATTACTTTGAGCACGCCGACATGCGCCGCTCCACGCGCGCCGCCGCCACTTAGCACTAGACCGACACGCGGTCGTGACTGCTCCGCGGCTGCCGCCAGCACTGGCGATATCAACGCTGCGCCGAGGACCAGCGCGATGAGCATCGCGATCGACGACGCAGGGAAGCGCCGCGCGCGGCATGCGAGATGGGCCTTCATCGTCGAAATTATAGGACAGAGCTTGTGACGCCGAACCTTGCTCGCTAGGCTTTTTGCATGACATTCGCCTGTCGCCGTCCGGCCACGCTGCTCTGGATCGCTCCGATCGCCCCCCTCGTCGTCATGTTGGGCGGCCTCGTGGCCAGTCAGGCAGTGGCCGCGCCTCCGCATCGGCGGCTCAACGACGACGATGCGCAATGGCAGTTTTACGGCGGCGATGCCGGTGGCACGCGTTACGGGGCGTCCAGGCAAATCACGCCAGGCAATGTCGATCAGCTGGAAATCGCATGGACCTATCGCACCGGCGAGCTCGGCGTCGGCTTTCTGCGCGCCGGGAAACTGTCGTTCGAAGCGACGCCCATCCTGGTCGGCGACACGCTGTATGTGAGCACGCCGACCGACATCGTGATCGCACTCGACGCCGCCACTGGCAAGTTTCGCTGGCGTCACGATCCTAAAATTCCGCGCCACCTGCATTACGCCGAGGCGACCTCTCGGGGCGTTGCGTGGTGGAGCGATGAATCGGCCGACGCCAATGCACGCTGCTCGCAACGTATTTTTATCGGCACATTGGACGCGCGACTGATCGCGCTCGATGCCCGCAACGGCGCGCCTTGCAGCGATTTCGGCAACAGTGGCAGCGTCGATCTCGCCGCCGGCGCGAGGCCGACTGAACGCGGTCAATATCTAGTCACATCGCCGCCAGCCGTTTATCGCGACTTGATCGTCACAGGCTCGGCGATTGGTGACAATCGCGGCGTCGAGCTGGAACGAGGCATCGTGCGCGCCTTCGACGCCCGCACCGGTGTGCAACGCTGGTCGTGGGATCCGATTCCGGTTACGCCCGCAGAAGCGACGACACACGGCTGGACCGAAGAATCCGCTCGACGCACCGGCGCCGCGAATGCCTGGTCGATGATTTCGGTCGATGCGGGCCGCGGTTTGATCTTCGTGCCGACCGGTTCGGCGAGCCCGGATTTTTACGGTGGCGAACGGCCCGGCCTGAACAATTACGCAAACTCATTGGTGGCGTTGCGCGCCGACACCGGCGAACGGGTCTGGCATCGCCAGCTCATTCATCACGACCTGTGGGATTACGATCTCGCCGCCCAGCCCATGCTCATCGATTTCGAGCGCGAGGGTAAAGCCATTCCCGCGGTCGTGCAGGCCACCAAGACGGGCATGCTGTTCGTGTTCGATCGCGAGACCGGCGAGCCGGTGTTCGAGATCGTCGAGCGACCGGTGCCTGCGTCGACCGTGCCCGGTGAAGTTGCTTCGCCGACCCAGCCATTCGCCGCGACACCGGCGTTGGTCTCGCATGCGGCCATCACGCCGCAGGACGCGTGGGGCCTGACCGTGATCGATCGCGCCAAGTGCCGCGACCTGATCGGCAAATATCGCTCGGAAGGGTTGTTTACCCCGCCCAGCCTGCAAGGAACCATTCTGTCGCCCAGCTTCGTCGGCGGCGTGAACTGGGGCAGCCTGGCGTTCGATCCCGAGCGGCAACTGATCCTGGCTGCCGTCAATCACGTTCCCATGGTCGCGACGCTGGTCCCACGCGAGCAACTGAAACCTATGCGCGAGTCCGGGAATTATCCGGACTCGGAGTTCGCACAGCAGGCGGGCACGCCATACGGCATGCGTCGTGAACTGTTGGCGTCGCCGCTCGGGCTGCCATGCACGGCCCCGCCCTGGGGATCGCTGGCCGCGGTCGACCTGCGGCGCAATGCCATCCTCTGGCAGGTGGTGCTCGGCTCGACTCGCGACAGCACGCCCTGGTTCGTGCCGTCCCGGACCATTGGCATGCCGAACATGGGCGGGCCGCTGGTGACCGCGGGCGGTCTGGTCTTTATCGGCGCGGCCACGGACAATTACCTGCGCGCGTTCGATATCGAGACGGGTCGTGAGCTGTGGAAAGGCCGTCTACCCGCGGGTGGCCAGGCAACGCCCATGAGCTACGAGAGCGGCGGGCGCCAATATGTAGTGATTGCCGCCGGCGGACATGGCGGGCTGAAAACCAAACAGGGCGACTACTTGATCGCCTTCGCACTGCCGCCGGCGCGCTGACGATTCAATGAACAGGTTCATCATCATGCGTGCTTCGCGCTTCGGTTCCACCGCCCTGCTGGGTTGCTCGGCGCTGTTTATTTCCACCCTTCAGGCGGCCGACCGTACCAGCGGCCGCGTGGAAGAAGTCGTCGTGACCGGCACACGCGAAGCGGAACAACTGCGCGACTTCGCCGGCAGCATCTCGCTCGTGAAAGGCAACGACGTGACCGTCGTCGGCTCGACTCATCACAGCGAGATCATGAATCGCGCGCCCGGCACGATGATCCAGCGCAATAGCGGCGAGGAAAGCCTGACCGCGATCCGCTCGCCCGTGCTCAGCGGCCCCGGCTCGTGCGGCACGTTTTTGTTTCTCGAGAACAGCGTGCCGATCCGTCCCACCGGCTTCTGCAATGTGAACGAGTTGTTCGAGGTCAACAGCGAGCAGGCCAGCTCGATCGAAGTGCTGCGCGGACCGGCGGGAGTGATCTACGGTTCCGGCGCGATGCACGGCGCGATCAATGTGATTTCCGCTCAGCCTGGCGACATGCCAGCACGCAGCCTCGCGCTCGAAGGCGGCCCGGATGAGTACTACCGCGGCAAACTCGGCTTGAGTCACAAGAGCGATGCGACCGATATCGGCGGTGTCGTGGTCGCCTCGCACGATGGCGGCTGGCGCGACAGCTCGGGCCTCGAAGAACAGAAGCTGAATGTCGGGCTCACGCATCGGCGTGGCGAGGCACAGATGGGATTGGATCTGGCCGCGACCAATCTGAACCAGGAAACGGCAGGCTTCATTCAAGGCTTCAACGCGTATCGCAACGAAGCCATCGCGAAGTCGAATCCCAATCCGGAAGCGTATCGCGACGCCTATGCCGTGAGGCTCACGGGCCGCTACGAGCAGCCGCTGAACGACACCATGCAACTCGCCGTGCGTCCGTATGCTCGATACTCGCGGATGGATTTCCTGCAGCACTTTCTCATCGGCAAACCTCTCGAGGAGAACGGCCAGGAGTCGGTCGGCGTGCTGACAGCGCTCGATTTCACCGCGTTCAACAACACACGGTTTCTGACCGGCGTCGATGTCGAGTTCGCGCAGGGCTTCCTGAAAGAAACCCAGCCCGGACCGGCGACGGATGGCGCGCCCGCCGCGAATGCCATTCGTCCCGCTGGCAAACATTACGACTATCGAGTGGACAGCCGGGTTGCTGCGGTTTATGGACAGGTCGAGCAACCGTTCGCGCAGCGTTGGAAGGCGATCGGCGGCGTGCGCTACGAATACGTCGATTACGAATATGACAACCGCATGATCGCCGGCAACACCCGTGAGGATGGCACGACCTGCGGCGCCGGCGGCTGCTTATACAATCGTCCGGCGGATCGCAGCGACGATTTCAGCAACGTGACTTCCAAGCTGGGGCTCAGCTACGAGATCGCCGACGACCACACTTTGTATCTCACCGCCACTCGCGGCTATCGTGCGCCGGACACCAGCGAGCTGTATCGATTGCAGCGTCAGCAGTCGATCGCGGATCTCGATGCGGAACGTCTCGACAGCATCGAGCTCGGCGCTCGCGGCTTCTTCGGCCCGCTCAGCTATTCGCTCGCCGCGTTCACGATGGACAAGGACAACGTGATCTTCCGCGACTCGAACGGCTTCAATGTCAGCGACGGCCGCACCGAGCACGATGGCGTCGAATATGAGTTCTCGTGGGCGCCGCTCGAGACGCTGTCAGTGGCGCTCGCCGGCACGTATGCGGAGCACACTTACGACTTCGACCGTGTGATCGAGCAAGGCGAAACCATTGTCGCCGGCCGCGACGTCGACACCGCGCCTCGTCACATCAACACCGCCCGCTTGAATTGGAGCTTCCTGCCGTCGGCGGCAGCGGAATTGGAATGGGTATCGGTGGGCAAATACTTCGTCGACGCCTCCAATTCGAACGAGTACGGCGGCCACGACCTGCTGAACGTGCGCGTCAGCTGGCAAGCCACCGACAACTGGCGTGCCCTCGTTCGTCTCAACAATGTCACCGACCGCGCGTACGCCGACCGCGCCGACTTCGCCTTCGGCAACTATCGTTATTTTCCTGGCCGCGGCCGCACGCTGTTCGTCGAAGTGCGCTACGAGACGGAATAGTCGGCGAAGCTGAAAAGCCGCGCCAGATTGACATGCACATCCAGCGACGGCACGGCTAACGATCCTGGAATTTGCATCGACGTTTGTTCGACGAAGGCGCCCCCATGCGGGGCGCCGAAGCAGTTGAGCGTCTTTACGCCGATATCCACCAGCCAGGCTTCTCGCACGCCGTAAGCAGCATACAAAGGCATCTTGACCTCCCGATCGTAGAGCCAGCTGCTGTCGCACACCTCGATCACCAGCAACGCATCGCGCGCGGTCGGGTGAGCCTCGCTGTAATGATCGCGACGCGGACGAAGCAACATGAGATCGGACTGCGGTTCCGAATGGCGGCTCAGCCGCAGCGGAGACTGTTCGAACACCAGAGCCCGATCGCCGACGGCCTTCAGCAGTTGCCGATGCATCCATGAGACCGTGGCCGCGTGCCGACTTCCTATCGGAGGCATATCGCAAATCTCTCCTTCGATCAGCTCCGTCCGCGCATCCGGCGCGAGCAAGCCGACTTCGGCCATGCGGTAGTACTGCTCGATCGAAAACCGGTACGGGCTGTACTTCTTAACGTCGATTGCGTTGGTAGCCATGTTGCAAAGACCTTAGCAGCGTCGCCACGGCGCGAATGACGGATGCTCATCGCGATCCGCCGCGAAAATCAACAGAAATTTCGACCTGGATGGTGTAGGAGGGAATTTTCGTTCCGCGGCATCTCCGCGCGTTCGCGCGCGCGAAATGCCGCGGAAATAAAAAGGCCCGGCGAGAGCCGGGCCTGACAGTCGACAGCGCGAAAAAATCAGACCGTGCCGCTGGCGATCGGAGTGAAGGCAATCAGACCGTCGAGCGCGCCGTCGATGCCGAGAGCATTGCCAAACAGCCCGTTGAACAGATGTTGTTCGTCGTGCAAAGCCATGTAATTCAGGATCACGGTCTGCACCAGCAGGTTGACGTTGTTCGCAGCGGGGCTGCTGCTGGTCACCACATCGCCGCCGGCGCTGTAGTAACCGATCTGCTGATGATTGGCCGCCGCCGGCGTGCCGTTACCGAGCAGCGTCGGGCGCCCATCCGGGTTGTACACGAGGAAAAACGAGGCCGCGGTCTGCTGGTTGTCGCCGGTCCACTGGCCCTTGCCGCGGCCGCCGACGGAATCGTCGACCATGCCATTCGAAGACAGCGAGCCGTCGCTGAAAACGTAGATCATCACCGGTCTGTTGGTCAGCGCCGCATATTCCAGACAAGCGCCGATGCAACGGCCCGCGCGCAAATCGCGAGCTTCGCCCGTGGCCCGTTCGCCGGTGTGATAGTCAAAACCACCCATGGTGATCGTGCCCGCGCCGGCGTTGCCGTCGATGACCAGCTTCATCACCGAAGCGGTTTTCTGGAATTCGCCGTCGCCGCCGAAGTCGGCGCCGCCGAACAATCCCTGCACGCGCGTATCCAGCGAAGGGTTCAGCGACGCCGGATTGCTGAATGTTTCCACCGTATCGGCGGTCTTGAGGTAGGCGCACTGAAATTGTTTCTTGACCGCGGCGTCGCCGCCGACGCCACCGACACCGCCGGCGCCGAGGCGCGTGTCGACATGCGCCAGCTTGCGGCCGCTGATCTTGTACATGGTCTCGAGCGTCTGCACGGTATCGCTGACGCTCAGGATGTTCGCCACTTCACCGGTATCGACCAGACCGGTCACGTCGCTGACGCGATCGATCTTCGTCGGGCGGTTGGCCGGATCGATCATCGCGGCCGGCGCCATGGAATTGCCGCCGGATTCCGAGTTCTGCGAACCGATCAAGGTCAGCAGCTCGCCTTTGGCGCCCTGACGGTTCAGGCCGGCCTGGGCGATGCCGTACATCGGGTTGTGGGGATTGTTGCTGGTGTCGTTCTCGGAACGCGCGGCGATGACGGCGCCGTTCACGAAGGCACGCGTTTCCGGCCTGGTCTTCTCCAGCATGCCGCGCAGGAAGGCGCTGTCCGAATGAAACGCCAGCCCGAACTCGGTGTTGACGAAGTTGGTCGTGGAGTTGTTCGGCAACATGTTGCCCGGCAGGCCCAGCTTCGAGTAACCCTGGGTGCTCAGGAAATCCAGCTGGCCGCCCCGCTGCCCCACCAGCACGTTCGAGCCGGCGATGTTCGCGCCGCCAGCGAGGTCGAAGCAGATGAAAGGAATCTTGCCGTTGCCGCCGACGATTCCGCAGTCCTCCTTTTCCTGCTCCGTCGCCGCCCGGGCGCGGCGCGACGCCATCATGCTCATCGCGGCAGGCACCACGACGGTGGCTGCACCGGTCGTGAATCCCTGAGCGAGGAAATCACGACGAGTCACCGGTCTTTTGTGCGACTCATGCTTCAGCGGCTCGTTCAGGCCGAGGGCACGCTTCCGTTTTGATTTGATGATCAACATGCGAATTGCCTCTTACTGAACCAGGCCCGCGGCGTTGCCGAGAGCGGCGCCACAGGCGGCCTTGATGACTTCCACGGTGCGATTGACGTTGGTCCGCTGATTGACCGTGCCACACGCCAGGTTCTTGGTCTGCGGCGCAACCACGACCGCCGGCAGGCTCGGATTGCACAGCGACTCCACGAGATCGCCCATGTCGGTCGAAAACTCGGGGCTGGTCGGCTGCGAGATCGCCGTGCCGATCATCTTGGCATGCAGACGATTGATAACGGCCTGGCCATTGGCATTCACCGCGCTGTAATCGGGCTCCGTGAGCACGTCGTCGTAATTCACGCCCGCACCCGAGAAGAACCCATCGCGCAGGCTCGGCGTATCCATCATCACGTTGCAGTACTGCAAGGCCAGCTGAGCCAGCGAAGTCTGATGCGACGACAGGAAGCCCTGGATGTCATTCACTGCCGGCAGCGACTGACGCACGCTGGCGTACGTCGCCTTCACCTTTGCGTTGTCCCGCGGCACGCCGGTAATGGTCGACATGGTCGCGTTGATGGCGTCGAACAACTTCACGCCGATGTCCGAGCCCGCCTCCGCCAGCACCGGCGTCGGAGTGATACCCGCGGTGTACTGGGTGCAGGCGTTGGTCTCCGAGCCGAGCGCATCGAAGCACAGGAAGAACTGGTCCGTCTCCGGTCCCTGCTCCACCGGAATGATGGTGCCCACCGCGGAGAGCAGCTGACCGGTCGCCGCCGAGTACATCTCATTGGTGATGTTGGTATCCAGCAAGCGATAGGCCTGGCCGACTTGCGCCTCGGCGCCGTTCACGCCGATGCGCATGCCCTTCAGGCGGATGCTGCCCGGCATGGCCGTCGCATCGAGGCTGATGAACTTCGGATTGGTGAACAGATAACCGTACGAGTCGTACTGCGTGGCCTCGAACAGGATGTAGGCCTTGGGCACGCTGACGATGTGCGAGACGCCGAACAGCAGGAAGAATTTCTGGCCGACGCCGGCGGCGAAGTTCTGCTTGATCTGCTGCAAGGTCAACGCACGGTTGAAGACCGCCGCCAGGCGCACCACACCCTGCCATTGACGGTCGCCGCTGGCCTCATTGCCGAGGAACAAGGCAAAGCTGTTGTCCCATGCCTCGAGCGTGCCGCCGCCCGAGCCGTCCACATCGCCGGTGAACTCGCCGTTCACATAGATGCGACGGCCGTTGACCGGATCGAACGTCACGACGACGTGCTGCAACGATGCCTGCAGGACTTCCTGATCGGGATCGGTTGACAGTCTCGGCGCGCCATCGGCGTCGGTGGCCGAGCTGCGGGCCGCGAACTCGTAGTTGTACAGCTGCTGGCCCAGCGTGAAATTGCGCGCAGTCGCGCTGCCCGAGTAGCTGACGATGCGGGCGTCTTCCTGCGTGACGTTACCCGGCGCGACCCACGCTTCGATGGAATATTCGCCGGTGGCGGCGATCTTTTCGTAGAACTTGCGGCTCGCCGCGCCGAAAGTCTTGGCGCGCCCGTCGCGGATATTGATGCCGTAACCGCCGACCCAGTCGATGCCGGGCACCGACAATTCCAGGTCGGCCGCGGGCGCCACGCCGCTGGTGTCATACGCAATGTTGCCGCTGCCGGTCTTGAACTCATACAGCGCGACGATGTTCTTTTCGTAACGGCTGCCGCCGCTCGCAATCGTGCCGTCGTACAGCGTCAACGCCTTGCTGAGCATGCCCGGCGGTGTCGGGTCGGCCGGGATGGCGCCGGCCAGCGTCCGGATGCGACTCAGCAGCACCGTCGCGTCGGCGTCGCAATCGCTGGTCCAGCAGTTGTGACTTTCGTCGGCCAGGCGGATTACGAAACGAGACAGCTCCGGCTCGTTGAGATTGATCTTCGGCTGCGAAGCTCGATAAGCCTCGAGGTACACGTCCGACGTGAGTATGTCCGCGGCATTCCGATCGCCCGCCGCAAAGAACGGCGACTGCGCGGTGGCCGAGTCGGGCTGATGGCAGTTCGAGCAATGCTGATCGAGCAGGTCGTAGACCGGCTTGAACGCCGCGGGCGGCATCGCCGGGAAGCGCTTGCTGGCGCCCGGATCGATCGGAGTTGGCTCGACCAGCTGGATCTGCTTGGCGCTGTTCCCGTCGGCGCCGACCCAGGCACTGATCCAGGTGGTGAGATCCTCGGCGCAGGCGCCGGGATCGCCGCGCCAGCAGTTATGGCCGCCGGCCACTTTGGTGACGAGCAGCGACAACCCGGGGTTTTCGCGATTCACGATCGCGGTCGTCTGTTGATACGCCTGGTTCACGTCGTCGGAGCGAGCGAACGTCGGCGCCTGGCCGTTGGCGTTGTGGCAGCCGCCGCAACGATCGGCGACGCGGATGTTGGTCCAGAATTCGTTCTGGAACGCCAGGATGTCGTCGTTGGCCGCGGGTAGGCCGTTATAACCGACGTTCGGCGTCGGCGCGCCGGGGTTCGGATTTTGCTCGGTGCTCGAGCCGCCGCTGCAACCAGCCAGGGTCAACGCGCCGAGCGCGGCCACCGCCGCGAAGCGGGCCAGTCTCGCCGCCATGCCGATTTGCTGAGCGCGCATTTGTTTCTTGATGCTCATGGGATCACCGTGCCTCACTGGCCAGCGCATTGCGCAGCCACCTGCGCGAACACGGTGCGCATGCTGCCGTTGGTCTGGAAGTTGCTACCAATGCTCTTGACCGCGTCGTACTCGGCTTGAGTCGAGGGCGAGCGGAAACAGATCTTGCGATACGCCTTTTCGGCCTGGCATTGCGCGAACGCGCCGCTGTACGCCAGCTCCTCTCCCATGCTCTTGGCGCCGTTGCCGCGGCCCGGCAGGTTCGACGACCAGCCCAGCACGCCAGCATCGTTACGTCCGGGCAGACGCATGCGGTTTTCCCACGCATCGTTCGGCGTGACATAGCCGGGCTTGAAGTTGTCGGCATTGATCAGGTACTTCGGTTGCACCTGGTTCGGCGTGTACACCAGCCGGCCGACGGTCTCGTCGAAGTCGTAATACGCGAAGGCCTGCGCCATCGAGTCCATGACGTTGTGGCAGCCGACGCAGTTGTTGTTGAACACGCTGCTGTCGCCGCCGGGGCTGCGCGTCACGTCCTGACGGATACGATCGGGCGGCAGCGACGTGTCGTGCACCTGTTCCAGGTCGCGGCACATGTGATTCAGCAGCGTGAACCGGAACATCGCGCGATTGGTGCCGTCGATGAAAAACGCTTCGGCGCCGGCGCGCGAAGTAATGACGCCCGCGGTCGCTTCCGGCGGCAGGCCGTTCAGCGCGGACTGCACTTCACGCCTCAGAGTGCGCAGGTCGACGCTATTGCTTTCCAGCGCCTCGTAGTGCGCGTTGCTGGTCGGCGAGTACGCCGGACCGCTGCTGCCCACGTAGAGCACGTTTTCGAACAGCACCTGTCGGAAATCCGCGTTGTCGTCCTTGATCAGGCCGATGACCGTGGCGGTGTAATCGTTCAGCGGCGCGAACACCGACTGATCGCGATTGGTCCACGGCGACGCGAAGTTCTTCAGCGTGACGGTATAGAAGTTCTTCGAGGTCTCGTGGTCGGGATCGATGATGTCCGCCGCGGTGGCTTCGAGCTCGGCGATCGAGCCGCTACCGACCATGGCTTCGAGCCTGGTGAGGTCGCTCTCCGACGGCGGCGTACCGGTGAGCCGCTCGTACATGCGGCGGGCCTGGGCACGTCCAGCCGGCGTCGCAACTGCCTGTTGCCCTGACGCGAAAGCCAGTAATGCCACGCCCAGCGCGGCTGCTTTCGCGAGCGGCGAAGTTCCGTTCGTTCGTTTCATGTTGCTCATGCAGCTCTTTCCCACAGCCGGACGATCTACTCTCGGCAGACTCCGGCAAACTCTTAAGGGTCACCCGCGGTATCGATACAAAGTCGGTTGTACCCCGACATTGGGAGGACTATACGGTCGCGTTTTCAGCCAGTTAACTGTCTCAATCGCCATACGTCGCGCCCAAGAGACAGTGTCTGGCGCTTCGCGCGCGCGTGTAGTCTCGCCGCCACGATGCGCAGTCCGCCGACGCACCCGCCATTGATATCGACGGGGTCACGGTTGGAGTGTGAGGCGCTTCACGCAATGGTCCGAAGCCCGGCGGAACAGGCGCTAGATTCAGGGAATATCGCGTCCGCTTGTGACTCGCTTAACGGATCGCGAAATATGTCGCGTCGAAGATGGCGCCCCCCGAAAACGAAGCGCCTCCGAGCCATCGAATACCTGGCGAATATCTGGCAGACAACGTTGTTAATCGATGCGAGAACTCGGAGTAACGCTTCAATGAGTCATCAGGCGCAGCAAGACGCGTCGAATCGGGCCAGCGTGCGCAAAGGCGGCGCGGTGCTGCTCATGAGCGCCATTGCGTTCCTGCTCGGCGGCTGCGACAGCGGCGGCGGCGGCACCGACGTGACCATCGGCAGCGGTCAGAACATGGATCCGGTGACGCTGGATTTCCCGGTGTTCTACGTGAAGCGTCCGGTGCCAGATCCGGAAGACGACGAGCTGGCGAACGCCGATGCGCGCGAGCTGCTGCGTTTCGAGATCGGCGCCGACCTGTTCATGCGCGATCGCGCCTCGACCAGCTCGCCGGAAGTCAATCTCACCTCGGGCGAGACCCAGGGCCTCGGCGATATCCGCGACGTGAGCGTCAACTACGACGGCACCAAGGTGCTGTTCTCCATGCGTGCGCGCTTCATCGAGAACGCGGACGAAGAGGATCAGCCGACCTGGAACATCTGGGAATACAACGTGGCGAGCCGCGCGCTTCGCCGCATCATCACCTCCGACATCGTCGAGGAGACGGGTCACGACATCATGGCGCACTACCTGCCGGACGGGCGCATCGTGTTCAGCTCGACCCGTCAGCAGGCCTCGCGCGCCGTCCTGCTCGACGAGAACAAGCCGCAGTTCGCGGCCCAGGACGAGAACGACAACGAGCCGGCCTTCGTGCTGCACGTGATGGACGAGGACGGCACCAACATCCATCAGATCTCGTTCAACCAGAGCCACGACCTGGCGCCGGAAGTGCTGCCCAACGGCCGGATCGTGTTCACGCGCTGGGAGCATCACATCGATGACAACCAGTTCGATCTGTATTCCATCAATCCCGACGGCTCGGATCTGCAGCTGCTGTATGGCGCGAACAGCCATCAGACCGGCTCGCCCAATCCGCCGCCGGCCGCCACCTTGAGCACCATTCAGTTCCTGAATCCGAAGCCGCTGCAGGACGGCCGCACGCTGTCGCTGATCCGTCAATTCCAGGGCACGGGCGAAGGCGGCGACCTGGTGCTGATCGACACCGATACTTACGTCGACAACACTCGCGCCGCCGCGGCCGCAAACATCGGCATGACCGGTCCGGCGCAGACGCGCGCGCTGCCGACCGATGTGCGCACGATTTCCGGCCCGTCGCCCGGCGGCCGGTATCGCACGGCTCAACCGTTGTATGACGGCACCGGTCGCCTGCTGGTGAGCTGGTCGCAGTGTCGACTGGTGGAGAACGAGCGCATCGTCCCCTGCACCAGCGAGCGCCTGCAGAACCCCGATGCGGTGGAAGCGCCGCCGCTGTATGGCATCTATGTGTACGACGTTCGCGAAAATACTCAGCGGCCCATCGTCGTTCCGCAGGAAGGATTCATCTACACCGAAGTGGTGTCGGGCTCGCAGCGTGCGCTGCCTGTCGTCATTCCGGACCGCACCGCGGGCATCGACTATCCGCAACAGTTGCAGAACGAAGGCGTCGGCGTGCTGAGCATCGGCAGCGTGTATGACATCGATGGCGTGGACAGCGTGCCCGGCGGCATCGCCACCGTCCGCAGCCCGGCGAACACGGCGGCTTACAACACCCGCCCGGCTCGTTTCCTGCGCGTCGAGAAGGCCGTATCGATTCCGGACAACGACACCCGCAACTTCTCGAACACCGCATTCGGTCCGAACCGTGCGCTCGGCATGCGCGAAATCCTCGGTTACGCGCCGATCGAGCCGGACGGCTCGGTGAAAGTGAAGGTGCCGGCGAACGTCGCGTTCTCGATCAGCGTGCTCGATGCGAATGGCCGCCGCCTCGGCGGCGCGCTGGGCGGCCGCCATACCAATTGGCTGCAAGTGCAGCCGGGCGAGCAGCTGACCTGCAATGGATGTCACAACGGCAATGCCACCACGCCGATGGCGCATGGTCGTAAAGGCATGACGAATCCGGTGAATCCAGGCGCACCCAGTGCGGGTGTGCCGTTCCCTGGCGCCAACTCGGCGTTGTTCGCGAACAGCGTCGGCGAGACCATGGCCGAAACGCGTAACCGCATCATGTGCAATGGCGCTTGTTCGATGAGCGTCGACCTGGCGTTCAGGGATTACTGGCTGCCGGTAGCGCCCACGACCAACGAGGTCGACGCGTGCTATGCCACCGGCGCGAACAACGTGCTGACCAACGCCGTCACCCCCACCCCCTTCGCCTGTCAGAACTCGTTACCCGCCGGCGCGGTGGCGCCGGTCGCGTCGACCTGCCGCTCCAATCTCACGAGCCTGTGCCGCATCACTATTCATTATGAGAGGCACATTCATCCGTTGTGGGGGCTGGACCGCTTCGTCGATGCCAACAACGACGGCATCAACGACGTGGATTCCAACGGCGTGGAAATCAACAACAAGTGCAACAGCTGCCATGCGCCGCTGAACGCAGCGGGCATGGTCGACGTGCCGAAGGGCGATCTGGACCTGACCGACGGCGCGTCCGAAGAGCAGGCGCTGCAGTTCAAGTCGTATCGCGAGTTGCTGTTCGGCGACCGCGCCCAGGAACTGAATGGCACCGTCCTTCAGGACATCTGCGAGGAGCAGCAAACCGATCCGGTGACGAACGTCACGACCTGCGTCGCCTTCCGCAACGTGCCGGCTTCGATGAGCGCCAACGGCGCCGCGGCCTCGACTCGCTTCTTTAATACGATGTCGGGCGCCGCCGCCGGCACGGTCGACCATAGCGACTTTATGTCATCAAGTGAGTTACGCTTGCTGTCCGAATGGTTGGACATCGGCGCGCAGTACTTCAACGACCCGTTCACCGCCCCGGAGAATTGATGTCTCGGTCGCTCACGCCGCTATCGTTCCTATGCTTGCTGTTGCTGTTCGCGGCGGGAGTGCAGGCTAAAGAACCGGCGCACAAGATCCTCATCGCCGATCCGTTCATCGAGCTGCGCTCCGGTCCGGGGCGCGGCTATCCGATCTTTCATGTGGTGGAGCGCGGCCGTGAAGTGGAGCTGGTGAAGCGCCGCACCGACTGGTTCCAGCTGCGCACCGATCAGGGCGTCGAAGGCTGGGCGTCGCGCGATCAGATGATCGCGACGCTGGAGCCCACCGGCGAGCCGCTCGATCTGCAGGAGCCGGCGCGCGAGAACTATATGAGCCGCCGTTGGCAGGCCGGCGTGAGCGGCGGCGACTTCGACGGCGCGAGTCTGATCTCGGTGTTCGGCGGTTACGCGTTCAGCGACAACCTGTCGATCGAGCTGACCGTCAATCACATCATCGGCGAGTTCTCCAACAGTCACAGCTACACCGTCGGCCTGTTGCACGTGTTCGCGCCCGAGTGGCGCCTGTCGCCCTATTTCACGCTCGGCACCGGTGTGATCTACACCGATCCGAAGGCGAACCTGGTGGACGCCATCGACCGTGACGATCAGATCGGCTACGTCGGTGGCGGCCTGCAATTTTATCTGACCCGTCGTTTCATGTTGCGCTCCGAATATCGTCACAACATCGTGTTCACGAGCCGCAACGACAACGAGGAAGTGGACGAATGGAAGTATCTCGGTTTCGCATTCTTTTTCTGAGCCTGCTCGCCGTCACGGTGCTGCCGGGCTGCTCCCTGCTGGGCGGTCGTGACGACGACCGGCCTGAGCCGTTGGCGCCTGCCGCGAACGCGGAGCCATTGACCGGCGAGCCGGACCAGCGGCCCATCATCGATCCGCAGGTCGAACGGCGCGAGATCCGTCGCTCGCGCATCGACACGGAAGATTTCGAGCTGGGCGGCTACGTCGGCATCATGAGCATCGAGGATTTCGAGAGCAACGTCGTGTACGGCGGGCGTCTCGCTTATCACCTCACCGAAGATTTCTTCCTCGAAGGCACGTACGGCAAGTCGCGCGCCGGCCGCACCAGCTACGAGAACCTCGCCGGCCAGGCCGATCTGCTCAACGACGACGAGCGCGACTATTCGTATTACGCGCTGTCGCTCGGCTGGAACGCGCTGCCTGGTGAAGTATTCATCGGCAAGAACCGCGCATATAACAGCGCGTTCTACCTGGTGGCCGGCATCGGCAACACCGAGTTCGCCGGCGACGATCATTTCACCGTGAGCGGCGGCTTCGGCTATCGCGTGCTGCCGGCGGACTGGATCGCCGTGCACTTCGACGTGCGCGACCACATCTTCGACAGCGACCTGGTGGGCGAAAAGAAGATCGTCAATAATCTAGAAGCGCATCTCGGTTTGTCGATTTTCTTCTGAGCGACGATACCTGCTGGATTGGTGTGTCATAGAGGGTCGTCTCTCATGTCGATGGGCAAACGGATTCGCGTCTTGATGCGTGTCGGCGCGCTGTGCGGCGCGCTGGTTGTTTCTTCGCTGGTGAGCGCCAGCACGCCCACTGGCGTGGCGCCCACCTTCACCCTGCCGTCGCGGGCTGGCGACAACGTGTCGCTGGAGCAGCTCAAAGGCAAAGTGGTGATGTTGAATTTCTGGGCGAGCTGGTGCGGCCCGTGCCGCACGGAGATGCCGCTTCTCGAACAGATGCACAAGCGCTACAGTTCGCTCGGCTTCACCATGGTCGGCGTGAATGTGGAAGCGAACACGGCGGACGCCGAGCGCTGGTTGAAAGACACGCCGGTCTCGT
The DNA here is from genome assembly GCF_009932555.1 of Steroidobacter agaridevorans. GTDB lineage: Bacteria > Pseudomonadota > Gammaproteobacteria > Steroidobacterales > Steroidobacteraceae > Steroidobacter > Steroidobacter agaridevorans. The sequence goes on along the minus strand of NZ_BLJO01000008.1, from coordinate 37,115 downwards.
TCCCGGTGCTGTTCGACCGCGAGAGCAAGGTGAGCAAGCTGTACGACGTGAACGCCATGCCGAGCACGGTGTTCATCGACCGCAAGGGCAACATCCGCTACCTGCACCGGGGCTACAAGGCGGGCGACGAAGGCGAGTATCTGAACCAGATTCGCGCCCTGCTGAAAGAGTAAGAGGTCACGACGTGATCAAGGGAATCGCGGTCAAGGTAGTGTTCAGCGTGGCGCTGGTCTCGGGGCTTTCCGCCTGCGGCAACATCGAGCCGTGGGTGAAGCCTTATGAGCGCCAGCAGCTGGCGGATCCCATCATGTCCGCGAATCCCAATCCCGTTTCCTCTGCTTATATCGACCACGTGTGGGAAGCTCGCGAGGGCGCTCGTGGCGCACTCGGCGGCGGCGGTGGCGGCTGCGGCTGTAACTGAGACATCGCATGAGCCTCGCCCGCAACAAAGCACGCATTCTCTGGACGATCGTGACCGGCGCCGCACTGGCGCTGCCACTGGCGAGCTCGGCCGGCGTGCTGCCGGACGATCGCGCCGACGCGCTCTATCACCGTTACGAAGGCGGCGGCGTGACCATTCACGGGCCGTCGGTGCTGGTGCGGAAGAAGATGGCGGAAAAGTACGCCGTCAGCGCCAACTACTATCAGGACATGATCACCAGCGCGTCCATCGACGTCGAGGTGAGCGGCGCGAGCGAATACAAAGAAGAGCGCGATCAGTACTCGCTGGGCTTCGAGTATCTGCGCGGCAAGACCACGTACAACCTCAGCTATACCAACAGCGACGAAAACGATTACGAAGCGCAGACCGCGAGCTTCGGCCTGAGCCAGGATCTGTTCGGCGACCTGACCACGATCAGCATGGGCTTCTCGCGCGGCTCGGATAAAGTGGGCAACTCTACCGACCCGAGCTTCGAACAAGACATCGACCGCTGGAGTTACCGCGTCGGCGTGTCGCAGATTCTCACCAAGTCGTTGATCGCCACGATGAACCTCGAGGTGATCACGGACGAAGGCTTCCTGAACAATCCCTATCGCTCGTATCGATACGTCGATCCCAACGACAACCGCCGCTTCATCCTCGCGCAGGAAATCTATCCGCGCACTCGCACCAGCAATGCCGTGGCGGTGAACGGCCGTTACTTCCTGCCGTATCGCGCAGCTATCTATGGCGGATACCGATTCTTCACGGACACGTGGGACATCCGCGCCGACACTTTCGAGCTCGGCTACATTCATCCGATCAAGCAGCAATGGACGCTGGAAGCGCGCGTTCGCTACTACCAGCAGGACCACGCCGAGTTCTATGCCGACCTGTTCAGCCGTGTGGACCAGCAGAACTTCCTGGCCCGCGACAAGGAGCTGTCGACCTTCAACAGCGTCGCATTCCGTATCGGCGCGAGCTACGAGTTCGCCCAGACCGGCTGGCGCTTCGTGAAGAAGGGCTCCGTGAATCTGTTCTACGACCGCATCGAGTTCCAATACGACGACTTCCGCGACGCTCGCGCGTCGCAATTGCTTCCCACCGACCCGGGCTATGCGCCCGCTGGCAGCGAGCCGCTGTACGAGTTCGGCGCGAACGTGATTCAGGCGTTCGTGTCGATCTGGTTCTAGCCACGCGCGTGCGGGCCGCAGCTGTCACGCTGCTGCTGATTTCGGGCAGCGTCATCGCTGACGAAGCGCCCAATGAGTTGGAAGACATCGTACTCGGCTGCCAGCGACGCGATTTCGACAAGGCCTTCGTCGTTCGCGATCAAAACCCTCTGCTGTCAGGCTTCGGGCTGCCCACAACCATGCCGGCAATTGCGCCGTACGGCCTGTCGGGCCGCCTCGATCTGTATTGGGGCACCACCGCAGTCATGCAGCAGCGTAACGACGAAGCTCTCCTCGTCGATGCCGAAACACGCGAAGCCCGCCTGACGCTGCAGGGCTCCTTCATGGACACGGGCCTCAGCTGGCAGCTGCAGCTGCCTTATCGCTACACCGGCGGCGGCAATCTCGATAGCTTCATCGATAGCTGGCATGACACCTTCGGCCTGCCGGATGGCGCGCGTTCCGCGTTGCCCCGCGATCAGATTGCCATTGCCTACACCCGCGCCGGCACGCGACAGGTGAACATCAACTCATCGGCGAGTGGTCTCGGCGACATCCAGGCCGCTGTCGGCTACGAGCTCCCCACGGCGGCGACACTCACTGCCTGGCTCACGGTCAAGCTTCCAACGGGCGACGCAGACAAACTCACCGGCAGCGGCGGGACGGATGTTTCTTTACTGCTCGCGGGTCAACGCTCGCTCAGCGACCGCTGGTCCGTCTTCGGACAGGCTGCCGCAACCTATCTTGGCGAGGGCGATCTGCTGCCGGATCGGCAACGCAGTGTCGTGTGGAGCGGCATGGCCGGTGTGGCCGTCCAGGCCTGGCGGGGCTTGTCGCTGAAAGCACAGGTCGATGCGCACACGGCCGCCTACGACAGCGATCTCGATTTCTTCAGTGACGCCGTCGTGCTGACCGTCGGCGGCGACTATCGATTCGACTCAGGCTGGCGCCTCGACCTCGGCGTCAGCGAAGATCTCGCCGTCGAGCATTCACCGGACGTTGTATTCGTAATCAACGTGAGACAAGACTGGTAATCGCCTCAGCGCTCCAGCGTCTCGCACACCGCATTCAGCACCGTGAGCCGCGCTTGTTTCTTGTCGTCCGCGGCGACGATCGTCCACTTCGCATCCTCTGCATCGGTCCGGCGAATCATTTCAGCCGCAGCGTTTTGATACGCGTCGTAATAGCGACGGTTCGCCCAATCTTCGCGATCGACTTTGAAGCGCTTCAGCGGATCTTCATCGCGCGCCTTGAAACGCTTCAGCTGTTCGTCCTTGCTCACCGATAGCCAGAACTTCGCGACCAGCAAGCCGTGCTCGGTCAGCTGCCGCTCGAACTCGACGATCTCCGCATACGCTCGTTTCCAATCCGGATCCGGCGTGAGCTCGCGCACCCGCTCCACCAGCACCCGGCCATACCAGGAGCGATCGAAAATCGTGATCGAGCCTTGCGCCGGAATGTGACGCCAGAAACGCCACAGGTAGGGATATAGCAATTCTTCCGGCGTCGGCGCCGACACCGGCACAACTTGATATTGACGCGCGTCCAACGCATGCGTGATCCGCCGGATCGCGCCGCCCTTCCCCGCCGCATCCATACCTTCGAATGCCAGCACCAGACCATGCTTGCCGAAGCGCGACTTGCGCACCAGCCGCGCCAGATGGCCCTGCAAAGTTTCGAGCTGCCGCTCGTACTCATCGTCATCGAGCGGATGCTGTGGCTGAAGCACGGTGAGCCGCGAGACCTTGGCCGGCTTCTCGCTGGGCCAGTCGCGACGCTTCTGCTCCGCCGCCTTCAATCCAGCAGCAATCTCGTCACGCAGGCGCTTGCCGACCGTCAGCAACCGATATTCCTCGTCGGTGCCGTCGACCCGATGCCACGGCGCGGACTCGTGATCGGTCGCCTTCAAACAAGCGTGCACGATCCGGTTCACTCGCTTGAAATGTTTCGCCTGCCAGCGATCTTCCTTGGTGACGCGCCAGCTCGTGAGCTTGTCGGCGCACAGCGCTTTGAGCCGCCGCTGCTGCGTTTCATGATCCGTGTGCAGATAGATCTTCACGACGCGCACGCCGTCGCGCACCAGCATGTTCTCGAGCTGGAGGATTCTTTCGACCGAGCGCTTGTCGTCCAGCCTGGACTTGCTGTCCTTGATCACGCCGCTCAGATACTCGCCATACCAGCCGGCGAAAAAGAACGTCATGCGCCCGCGCGCCGGCAACTTCCGCCAGTAGCGCCACAGGGTCGGAAACTTTCTGTCGTAGGCGGTGGGAGCCCCCAGCGCATGCACGTCGATGTGCTTGGGATCGAGCCATTCGAGCAGCTCGTTGACGGTTTCGCTGCGGCCCGCGGCCGGCGTGCCGGCGATGATGACGGCGACGGCACACGACTTCTCCGTGTGCAGCTTCAGTTGCAGATCGAGCAGCTCATCGCGCAGTGTCGGCAGACTTCGTTCGAACGCTGCCTTGCTGATGCGTGGAGCTGCCATCGATCACTTCCTCTTCGTAGCCCCGCCACGCGCCGGCTTGCGTGCCGGCACCTGCTGAGTGATGCAATGAATGTTGCCGCCGCCGAGCAGAATCTCGCGCGCCTGCACGCCGATGATCCGGCGCTCGGGAAATATCTTCTGCAACGCCCGCGTCGCGGCTGCGTCCTGCTTCGGATCGAGCAGCGGCATCACAATGCTGGAGTTGCCCATGTAGAAGTTGACGTACGAAGCCGCCAATCGTTCCCCGATCTTGCGCGAGGCCGCGCCGCTATCGGCGACATCGACATCGAGCGACTCTTCATGCGTGCGCTTCAGCGGCCCGGGCTGCTGCAGCTTGTGAACTTTCAACTTGCGGCCCTGAGCGTCGCGAGCATCCATCAACCGCTCATAGGCATCCTGCGAGACCTGATACTGCGGATCGCGCTTGTTATCGGTCCACGTCAGGATCACTTCGCCGGGGCGCGCGAAACAACAGAGATTGTCGACGTGTCCGGTGGTCTCGTCGTCGATGACGCCTTTGCCCAGCCAGATCACGCTGGTGATGCCCAGATATTCGTGCAGCAGGATTTCCAGCTGCCCCTTGTCCAGATGCGGGTTGCGATGCGGACTGAGCAGACACTCTTCGGTGGTGATCAACGTGCCTTCGCCATCCACATGGATGGCGCCGCCCTCCAGCACTAACGGCGCGCGATATCGATCGGCGCCTTCGATCTCGCAGACCTTGCGCGCGACCAGGTCATCCTGATCCCAAGGGAAATACAAACCGCCGCCGATACCGCCCCAGGCATTGAATACCCAATCGACACCGCGCAGCTCGCGGCGTTTGTTGACCACGAAGGTCGGGCCGACATCGCGCATCCAGGCATCGTCACTCGACATCTCCACGACGCGGATCGCATCGGGCAGCATGGCGCGGGCCTGCAGGTATTGGCCGCGGGAAGCGCCGACCGTGACCGGTTCGCCGGTGGCGATTGCGGTGGCAACGGCAGCGAAGGCCTTTTGCGCCGGCTTGGCGCCGAGCCGCCAGTTGCTGGGCCGCTCCGGCCACAGCATCCAGCAGCCGTCGTGCGCCTCGAATTCGGCCGGCATGTGAAAGCCATCGGCCGCCGGCGTAGTGTCCAGTGTTTTGGTCATCCGGCCATGGTAACCAAATCGCTCGGGGCCGAGCGTGAGCCAGTTTTCGATCGGGACCCCACGAACATATGGACATACCCGCAGTGGCCGATCCCGATCATGAAAAAATCACCGCTCAGCGGCTGAGCGTGTACTCAGCGCTGCAATAGGGGCACTTGGCCCAGCCGGTCTTCTCGATCGGCAGGAACACCTTGGGATGCGAATTCCACAGGTGCATGCCGGGCATCGGGCATGACAGGGGCAAGTCGGCCGCGGTCACGGTGTACTGGTTCTGGGCGTTGGGCTGGATCAGCTTGGCGGCAGGTTCAGTCGTCATAACGGCATCGGCATGGACTTCGGAGGGGGCGGATTATCGCAGATCGCCCGCCTCGCGCATGACCTCTTGCCAAACTTCCACGACACCCCGGCGCTCGGCGACGAATTCTGCGTCGTCGACCACGTTTTTGACGCCATCCAGGGCCAGCCGGTGCATGCGCTGGCGGTACTTGCGGTAGGTATCGACCAGGAAATCCACCCGCGACTGCGGCACCAGGTTGCCCGAGCCCAGGCTTTCCAGCTGCCGGATGTTGTCCGAGAACGTGACGATCTCGGGATAGCGGTCCGCCCACTCGAGCATCCAGTACTGCACCAGGAATTCCAGGTCGGCGACGCCGCCGGCATCCTGCTTCAGGTCGAATTGACCCTCCCGCGCCTTGGACAGATTTTCACGCATGCGCTCGCGCATCTTGCGGACTTCATGCTTCAGGCCGTCACGCCGGACAGCATTGCGAAGGACTTCGATGCGGGCCTGCTCGAACTGCTCGCACACCTGCGGATCGCCAGCAATCGCGCGAGCACGCAGCAGCGACTGGTGTTCCCAGGTCCAGGCTTCCTGAAACTCATACTCGCGAAACGCGGCTACCGACTGCACCAGCAGGCCTTTATTGCCGCCCGGCCGCAGCCGGGTATCGACTTCGTACAACCGGCCCGATGCTGTATGCACGGTCAACAGGTGCACGAGCCGCTGCCCGAGCCGCTGGAAGAACACCGTGTTCTCCACGGACTGCTCGCCATCGGTCCGCTGCGACTCGCCGATCGAGTCGTGCAGGAACACCAGATCCAGATCGGAGCCGTAACCCAGCTCCAAGCCGCCGAGCTTGCCGTAAGCCACGACGATCATGTGAGCCATGTGCGACTCGCCGCGCTCGTCGACGTAACGAGGCACGCCGTGCTTGGCGGTGATCTGAGCCCACGCCAGCGACAACGTTTCTTGCACGATCAGCTCGGCGATGTCGGTCAAGCGGTCGCTGACCTTCATCAACGGCAGGCCGGCTGTGAGGTCGGCAACGGCCACTCGAAACATCGCCGCGCTCTGGAACTGACGCAGAATCTCGACCTGGCGTTCCGGATCTTCGTGCTGCATGCGGCCGCGTGAGGATGCGAGGTCGGCGGCGAACTGCGCCCGCGACGGCGCTTCTTCGACAAAGCGCTCGTCGATCAGCTCATCCAACAACAGCGGCTGCGCGGCGATTTGATCTGCCAGGAATTGGCTGTGCGCGCACAGTTCGACGAGCCGTCTCAAGGCCGCGGCATTCTCGGTCAGCAACGCGAGGTACACCGTACGCCCGCCGATCATTTCGAAGATGCGCAGGACTCTGGCGAGCGTCGTAGTTGGCGCAGCGTCGGATGCGAGCATCCGGAGAATTCGCGCCAGCAGATCGCGCAACCGTCGACGGCCCGTGTCATCGAGCCGACGGTAGTAGGTGCTATTGCGCAGCTCTTCCAATCGAGCGTTGATCGGCTCGGGATCGGTCACACCGCAGTTGACCAGCATGCTGGCGCGCTCGGCTGCATCGACGTCCAGATCGAAGGTCGATTCCATCGAGGCGATCCCATCGGTGCGCTCCTGCGGACCGAAGACCGTCTGCGTGAAATAGCGCTCGACCCGTTGACGATGCGCATTGGTTTGAGCGGCGAGCTCATCCCAACTACCCACATTCATTGCGAACGCCAGTCGCTCGCGGGCGATCGGATCGTCGGGCAGCTGATGCGTCTGCTCGTCGTTCCACTGCTGCAGACGATTCTCCAGCACGCGCAGATAGGCGTACGCGGCCTCGAGATCCCGGACCGCATCCTCGCGCAACAGGCGTTGGCCAATGAGCTGCGGCAAGATCACTCGCAGTTCTTTCCCTTGCAGACGGCGATCGCTGCCACCGCGGATCAGCTGGAATGCCTGCACGATGAATTCGATTTCGCGAATGCCGCCGGGGCCGAGCTTGACGTTGTCTTTCAACTCGCGCCGCTCGACTTCGCGCGCGATCATCGCCTTCATGTCACGCAGCGATTCGAACACGCTGAAGTCGAGGTAGCGCCGATAAACGAACGGCCGCAGGACTTCGTCGTAGAGCGATGGGAACTGTTCCGTCGCCGTGAGCGCACGCGCTTTGACGTACGCGTAACGCTCCCAATCGCGACCATGCTGCTGCAGGTAGTGCTCGAACGAGGCGAAGCTGAGCGCCAGTCGGCCGCTATCTCCGAACGGCCGCAAGCGCAGGTCGACCCGATACACGAAACCATCGACCGTCGGCGTCGCCAGTTGCTGCACGATTTTCTGGCCGAGGCGCAGGAAGAACTCGGCATTGTCGATGGGTCGTGCGCCATCGGTTTCGCCATCCTCCGGATACAGCAGGATGAGATCGATGTCGGAAGAATAATTCAGCTCGCCGCCACCGAGCTTGCCCATGCCCAGAATCATCAACGGCTGAGCTTCGCCACTGTCGGCGCCGCGGGGCGTGCCATAGCGTGCCACCAGCGCCGCATACATGCGCCGGCAGACGAGATCGATACATACATTGGCCAGCGTCGACAGATCGCGCAACGTTTCGTCGAGCGTCGCCCAACCTGCGATATCACGCCACGCGATTCGCACCATGTGCCGCCTGCGAAAGCGGCGCAGTGACTCCATCAGGTCGGCTTCTGCGTCCCCACGCACGCGCGCTTCTGCTTCTTGCGCCAGCCAGTCATCGGGCGCGAGCGAGAACAGATTGCCGTCGGCGGTGAGATCGGCCAACAACGCAGGCGAGCGAAGGCAGCTGGTCGCCACGAACTCACTGCAGGTCCACACGCGTGGCAATGACTCGGCGACGCGTGCGTCCTCGAGGATCGATTGCCAGACCTCTGGATTGTCTTCGCGCGCCGCGGCCAAGCGCTTTTCACTGTCAGCGAGCAGGCCACGGGCGGTGTCGGAAATGGATGCCGTCATGACGCCAAGTGTACGGAACTTTTTCGGGTTGCCGCCAACTCGCGACAGTTCCAGCGAATCGCCGGTTGAACCGTTGCGTCATTCCGCCCGTTTATAAGCAGGAGCGCGGGTCATGCCTGCGCACAAATGGAGGTAAGAATGTACGCACCCGGTACTGCGAATAACCAGAGCTTCTTGTCTCGCGGCGGCCCGGCGATGGCCGTCATCGGTATTCACATCCTCATCATTTACGGTCTGGCCGCGACCATGGGCGTGGTCAAGGTGCCGCAGTTCGCAGCGCCGATCGAAGCCGTGTTCATTCCGGAGCAGACCCAGGACGAGCCCGATCCGCCGGTGCCGGTGAAGCCCGAGATCGATCAGGTGATGCCGACCGAGACGCCGATGCCCGAGGTCCAGTTCGACGAGCCTGTCGTGCCTCCAACGGACGTAGTGACGCCGCCTTCGGAGAATGCGATCGCTGCGACGACGGCCGGCGCGGTGGCGCAGGATCTCAAGACCAGCAATCGCGTCGAGCCAACCTATCCGTCAGCATCGCGACGCGCGGGTGAGGAAGGCACGGTGCGCCTGAAGGTGCTGGTCGACGAGAAAGGCCGTCCGAAGGACGTAGCCGTCGCCACCAGCAGCGGCTTTGCGCGACTCGACCAGGCCGCGATGGAGGCCGTTCGTAAATGGCGGTTCGTGGCCGCGACCGATGGCGCCCATCCGATTAGCGCCTGGACGCAGGTCGCCATCACCTTCCGCCTGACCAGCGCGTAAGCGTCGGTCCATTCAGATAGCCGTTCCTCCCGGCCGGGCGCTTGCCCGGCCTTTTTTTTATCGTTGTTCTTAGGAGCAATTCTCGGTTTCCCACACGAGAGTTTGAGGCGCGTCACGCCTTCGGCGAACTCGTCGCCCTAGGCTCGGTCGCAAGGAGAGTTGACCGTAACTGTCCCCGTCCGCAGACAACGGACAGGCCAAGGCGATCAGGTGCTTCAGGGCTCGCCCTAAAGCTTAACCCCGCCTGGCATGCGAACTTCTCAAGCATCCGAGCCACGGGGTGACCATGCGCGCGAAACTTGCCTCTCTGCCCTCTGCCAGCAACTCTCGCAAGAGCGCGCTGAAGATCGCGCTGATGACAGGTGCATTGGCCGCGCTGGCATTGATGGACCACCAGAGCGCGCATGCCGATGCGGCTCTCTGCGGCAAAGGCAGCGCGTGCGCGCCGGACCTCTCCTCGCCGGCCGAGAACCAGCATTTCTTCCGCTTCTCCATGGCGCACGACCAGGGCGCTCAGCACGATTCGCTGCGCCGGAGTGAAGTGACCTCGAAGGATTTCGCTTCGTTCAGCGGTGTCGGCGTGATTTCCTGCATGGTCGATGGCAAGCAGCGCACGTCCACCGCGTTCCTGGTCGGTGCGTTCGACATCGGCGTCACCGTCGCCCACACGTTCCAGAAGAGCGCGACCGGCGCAGAGCCTTCCGACTGCACTTACAACAGCATCGATTCGCTGGGCCAGGTGCGCGAGCGCATTCCGGTTTCGTATGTGAAGTCGCAGTGGGATGAAGCCGGCGCTGCCGGTCAGATCAGCAAGGACTTCGCCGTCGTACGCCTGAGCCAGCCGTCGCGATATGCCCAACGGACCATGCCGCTCGGTCGCTTCTCGGGCGCCGCTGCGTCGGTCGTGATGGTGGGTTACAAGAGCGACATCGACGCCGACAGCGTCAAGCGCAAGGCTCGCGGCACGGTGTATGAGCGTCGCGCCAACGGCATCGTCAATTCGAGCGCGGGCGGCTTCACGCACGATCTGGATTCCCGCGACATCGCTCCCGGTGCGCCGCTGATGGATGAGTCGACTGGAGTCATCATCGGCATGCATGCGCAGTCGGCTCGCAACACCATGATCACCATGAACGACTGGCTCGAAACCACGATCAAGGGCGAGATGCAACAACAGCAGCAGCGCGAAGCGCGCGCCGCCAACTAGAATTCAAGCAATCCTTTTTCACGGGCGCCGCGAAGAATTTTCCGGCGCCCTTTTTCTTTGTGTCGGCGCCGACTGACGCAAGATGGCGACGGGAACCGTCCCTGGGCGGGTTTCGTTTAATCTTTGTCCTACATGCTGCGCGTAATTGTCGGCGCGGCAAAACAGGAGAACTGGATGAACAAGTCGTTGGTGACCGGTTTGGTGATCGGCGCAGCGGTAGTTACGGCGGGTGCGGCGGTTGCCAATCTGGATGTCTTCGATCGCAGCCCCAAGTTTGCAGAGGTGCTGAAGGTCGACGCCGTGAAGGAAACGACCCGCACGCCGCGGGAAGTGTGTAGCGATCACATCGTGACGCATCAGGCGCCCGTCAAGGACGAGAAGCGCATTGCCGGAACCGTGATCGGCGCTGTCGTGGGCGGCGTGCTTGGCAATCAAATCGGCGATGGCCGCGGCCAGAAGATCGCGACCGCCGCAGGCGCCGCGGCAGGCGGCTACGCTGGAAACAAAGTTCAGCAGCGCATGCAGAACGGCAACACGTATACGACGACGGAACAGCGTTGCGAAACCGTGTATGACAGCAACGAGAAAATCGTCGGCTACGATGTGCGCTATCGACTCGGCGATCAGGAAGACACCGTGCGTATGGACCGCGATCCGGGCCCGCAGATTCCGGTAGTCGACGGCCAATTGCAGCTGGCGCAGAGCCCAGCTCACAACTGATCGCGACGGAACGGACCGCGGCGTTCGGCCGTTTATGAATGCCGGAGCCGGTAAAACGGCTGCGGTAGGTTGGCGGTAGGCGCGATGGGCGGTACGTGAGAGTATAAAGAGGAGACCCCTTCCTCCCACCTCTTAACTGATCGTCCTCCGTCCACCGCTGACCCTTATGACTGACTTCAGCGATCTGCTCCGCGCCAGCCGGCGCGTGCTCATCTTCAGTGGCGCAGGTATCAGCACCGAGTCCGGCATCCCGGATTTCCGCAGCCCTGGCGGCATCTGGAGCAAAATCCAGCCTATTTATTTCCAGGAATTCGTCGCGTCTGAACATACACGCCGCGAAGCATGGCGACGTCGTTTCAGCAATGCGGATGGCTGGGTCGGCGCGAAGCCGAATCGCGGCCATTTCGCCGTGGCGGAGTTGATTCGCTCCGGGCGTGCCAGTGTCGTCGTCACTCAGAATGTCGACAACCTGCATCAGGTATCGGGCGTCCCTGAAGAGAAAGTCATCGAGCTGCACGGCAACTCGACTTACGCGAAATGTTTGAAATGCCAGAGCCGTGTCGAGCTCGACGAGTTGCAACGTGAGTTCGAGGCGACCAACACCGTCGGCCCCTGCAAACGCTGCGGCGGCATCCTCAAAACCGCCACCATTTCTTTCGGCCAGCAAATGCCCGAGCTGCCCATGCGGCGCACTCAGGAAGAAACGCTCGCGTGCGATTTGTTTCTAGTGCTCGGCTCGTCGCTGTCCGTTTTTCCGGCCGCCGACTTCCCTGCGCGCGCCAAGCAAAACGGCGCGAAGCTCGTGATCGTCAACCGCGACCCGACGCCGCTGGATGAGATCGCCGACCTCGTCATCCATGACGGGATCGGCGATACGATGGAAGCGGCGCTGGCGCGCTTGAGCTAGTTACTTCGCACCCTGCAGATAATCGACCGCTACCGAGGCCAAAGCGCGCGTTGCGAACGCGATGCCGGGCTCGTCGATATAGAACAGCGGTGAGTGATTGCTCGGAGCCGCGTTTGCATCCTGGCCGGGCGGCGTCACACCGACGTAGAAGAACAGGCTGGGGATGAGGTCCGCGTAGTACGCGAAATCTTCGGACCCGGTGATCAAGGGCAGCGTGACAACCTTGTCCTCGCCCGCGACACGCTTCAGCGACGGCAGCGACCGCTGCGTCAGCTGAGGGTTGTTCATGACTACCGGATTGTTGCCCGGGTTGAACATGACCTTCGCCTGCGCGCCGGTGGACTCCGCGATGTTGGTCGCCGTGACGTCGATGCGCTTCATGATGTCGGCGCGCATGTCCTTATCGAACGTGCGCAGCGTGCCGAACATTTCGACCTTGTCGGGGATGATGTTGTGACGAACGCCGCCATCGAACTTGCCGATGGTCACGACCGCCGGCAGCTCGGTGATGTCGATCTGGCGGCTGACGATGGTCTGCAATCCCATCACGATCTGCGAGCCCGCGACGATCGGATCCACGCCCGACCACGGGCGCGAGCCGTGCGACTGCCGGCCCTGCACTTCGATGCGGAATGAATCCGACGCCGCCATGAACGGCCCGGAGCGATACCCGATGATCCCGCTGTTGAGCGTCGATGTGACATGCAGGCCGAACACGGCTTCCGGCTTCACTTCATTGAACACACCGTCCTTGATCATCAACGAAGCGCCGCCCTGCTCGCCCTCGGGCGCGCCCTCTTCGGCCGGCTGGAATATGAACAGCACCGTGCCGGGCAGATCCTGTTTCATGCCCACCAGCATCTCGGCGATGCCCATCAGGTTCGCGACATGCGAGTCATGACCGCAGGCATGCATGACGCCGACTTTCTTGCCCAGATACTCGGTCGTCACCGTCGACTTGAACGGCACATCGACCTGTTCGGTGACCGGCAACGCATCCATATCGGCGCGTAACGCAATCACCGGCCCCGGCTTGCCGCCCTTCAGCACGGCAGTGACACCGGTGCGGGCAATGCCGGTGCGCACCGGCAGACCCAGCTTCTTCAAATGATCCGCGACCAGCTTCGACGTGCGCGTCTCGCGATTGCTCAGCTCGGGATGCTGATGAATATCCCGACGCCAGCCGATGACCTTCGCTTCCACCTTGCCGGCAGCGGCATCGATCTGCGCTCCCGAAATCTGCGCGTCGGCGGTGGCCGCGCCGAACATCGCCGTCATGGCCAGGCTGGTCGGAATCATCCACTTCATGATTTATTTCCTGCTGCTGGGTTTATCAGATGAAAGGTAAGCGTCGAACTGTGGCGTCGTCACCGAACGCAACTCAGTGCCTTGCACATCGATGAACATCACGGGCATGCCGCGCTTCAGGGCCAGCTCACGTCCGGCATCGGCGCCGAGCACGTTGAGCGCCGTCGCCCAGGCATCGACATCCATCGTCGTCGAGCCGACCACCACTACCGATGCGAGACTGTGCTCGACAGGCCGTCCGGTACGCGGGTCGATGGTGTGCGAGTAGCGGCGTCCCTCGCGATCGAAGTAGTGACGATACTCTCCCGAAGTCGTCACCGATGCATTATCCAAAGTTACGATGGCGTACGGCTCGGGTTCCGCGTCGATAGGACGCTCGACCGCGATTCGCCAGGCCTCACCTCGAGCATTCCGGCCCTGCCCACGCACTTCACCGCCGAGATCGATCATGAAATCGCTCAAGTGCAGGCCTTGAAAGCGCTCGGCGATGAGATCGACCGCATATCCCGGCGCGATGCCGTTGAGATCGACCTGCACGCTCGCATCGGACTTCCGAAGCGCGGGTGGCTGCAAGCGCGCCTCGAGTTTCTGATAACCCGCGCGCGCTCGCAGCTCGGCGAGCTTTGCTTCATCGGGCAGATCGATGGGCTCGCCCTCCGCCCCGAAGCCCCATGCGGCGACCAGCGGCCCGACCGTTACGTCGAACGCGCCGCCGGAGTCGCGGCTGACCTGGAGCGCACGATCGACCACGATGGCGAGATCGGCGGAGACCTCGACCCAGTCGGTCGACGGCGAGGCATTGAACCGGGAGATCTCCGAGTCGGCGCGATAGCCCGACATGCTGCGATCGATGCGATCGAGCACCTGATCGACAGCGGACCGCAACGCATGGGCATCGACATCAGCGGGCGCGGACGCGACTTTGATGGAGTAGGTCGTCCCCATGGTCGGCCCGGAGATGGCCAGTTCCTGGGGCGCGCGTGCGCATCCACCGATGACAGGCGCGAGCGCCAGCGCCAACAGCCCCACGAACGCCCGATTCGCTCCAACCACAAGCTGCCCCAACGATGCACGAGCAGCGGATGGTAACTGAGCTGAACGGGATACATTCAGGAGAAGCCGCGACTGGCTGCAACGAGCGTCCGAGCGGGAGGAGAACGGAGCGCACGCTAATGCGGTGGCATGCAACCAGCCGCGGCTTCAAACCGGTGAAAGCTTCAGCGGCGGATCGATTCTCAGCGGGGGCAGGCTTCGCGCCCATTGACCATAAGGTCAGCGGCAGGCGGTTCGGCTTCGACGACGATGGCGTTCGTCTCGGTGTGCGGGCTCACTTCGGCGCAATCGGCGGCGCCGGGCGTCGCGAGCGGCTGAACGGCGGCGGGCGGCGGCACGGGCGCCGGGGCCTCTTCCATTGCGGAACGGTTGAGCATCGCCGCGAGCAGAAAACTGCCGCAGATCATCAGCCCGCCGACGACGACACCACGTTCCACGATGACTTCCTCCATCCGTGGCGCAGAGTATTGGCGGGTGCACTGGCTGTGATGTGTCCTTTCGGGCAGCCGGACCGCTTGGCCGAGACGTTTGCGGGAAGCCACAATCACCAAGGATGCCGGCGGGAACTTTCTTCCGTACGATCGTGACCAAGAGCGGGACTCCTGCATCAGAATCAGGGATGCTTACGGGCAAGGATCGATGGTGCGCTTCATGGCTTTTATGCAACGTTCAGCTTCCCCGCAGTTCAGCTTGGCCCGTGGCGGCATCGCTCGCCTGGGCGTGCTCGGTTTACTGGCCCTGCTGGCCGGCTGCGAAGGCGAGGTCACCATGGACCTGGGCACCGAGCTGCCCGCCGATCCGAACATCACCCAGGTGGTCGCCGACATCCGCGGGCTGGAATTCACCAAAAGCGGCGGCGGCACCGAGACGATGGAGTTCAGGGGCAGCGAGCAAGTCGACCTGATCGATCTCGCCGACGACAACGGCGTGCTCCGGCTGTTCACCAGCGAGCAGCTCTCCGAGGGGACTTACACCGGGGTGCGCTTGCTGTTCGACGAAGATCGGGCCGACGACGCCTTCGTCAGCACCTTCGCCGGCACGCAGTTTCCGTTGAACCTCGCCGACAGCGCCCCTGCATCGTTGAGCTTCCAAATCGAGGACAACGAGAGCAGCAGCGAATCGTTCACGCTGTTGCTGGACCTGCGCAAGTCGCTCAGCTTCGACGAAGACACCGATGAGTACACGCTCACCCCGACGCTGCGCGCCGTCGAATCGAGCGAGATGAGCCGCATCGAAGGCAACGTGAGTGTCACCTGCCTGTCCGGCACCCTGGAGCGCGGCGCTGTCTATCTGTTCCAGAATTCAGATGTCACCCCCGACGACATCGACGGCGCCGGCGTCGAGCCGTTCGCCACCTCGCCCATTTTCACTGTGGGAG
The DNA here is from genome assembly GCF_009932555.1 of Steroidobacter agaridevorans. Taxonomy (GTDB): domain Bacteria; phylum Pseudomonadota; class Gammaproteobacteria; order Steroidobacterales; family Steroidobacteraceae; genus Steroidobacter; species Steroidobacter agaridevorans. The sequence goes on along the minus strand of NZ_BLJO01000008.1, from coordinate 21,333 downwards.
GCGGGTTCGTTTACGCATTGCGATATCTGCCGGCGGGCAGTTACACGATGGCGGTCACCTGCATCGGCAACGACGACGAGCCGTTGACCGACGAGGACCTGCTGTTCCGCAATGTCGTCAACGTGGATGTCGATGACGGCGAAACCATCACGCGCAATCTGCCCTGATCGCGCCCTTGAACGAATCGACGGCGGCCGTCACTCTAGCGGTCGCCATGAGCACCCTGCATCACGAGCACATTGTCCGGATCAACGATCCCGACAACCTCGTGAGCCCGTGGTTGACGCGCGAACAGCTGTGGCGCGGCCTGCATCACACCGTCGTCGCGCCCCAAACGGTCGACGAATCCATCGACACCGCCAATGTATGTGAGATCGCCCCGGGCCGGTTGCGCCGTGAAATCCACCGTGGCCCGCATTGCCTGGCCGATGAAGTCGAGCTGGCTCCGGGAGATTCCGTGATCATCCGTGCCGACTGCAAGGGCTCGTTCGCCGGCAGCACCTTGACCATCCGCATCGAAGAGCCCGCGCCGGAAGCGCTGTTCGTTCGCTTCACTTATGAGATCCAGGGGCTGGAAGCCGTGCGCGATGAGGAAGAAGATCAGGCGCGCCGCTCGGCCTATCAGGCCTCCGACATCGAAAGGATCCGGCAGGCCCGCAGATTCTCAGCGTTCCTTCACTGACTCAGCATCCGGCCGCTTCTCTTCTTTCACGCCGCCCGCACAGGCGGTGAACTCCGCGCCCAATAGAAATATCTGCGCCGAGTAGTACAGCCACAGCAACATTGCGGCGAACGATGCCGCCGCACCGAACGCGGACGGCTGCGTCGAGTTCGCCAGATACAACCCGATCAGCCAGCGCCCGAGATGAAACAACAAGGCAGTGACCACTGCGCCGATCAGCACCGGACGCCAGGGCAGCCGCTTCGAGGGCAGATAGCGATAGATGATCGCGATCAGCCCCGCCACCAGCGACAGTGAAATCACGAAATCGAGCAAGGCCGCCACCACCACGAGCTCCGTGAAACGCGCGGCGATGATGGAACGTAACGCCGCGAGCGCGGACGTTACCGACAACGAAACCAGCAACAGGAACCCCACCGCCAGGATCACGCCGAACGAAAGGATCCGCACCCTCAACCAGCCCCAGACGCCCGTCGGCGCAAGCGCCTGCGCATGCCAGATGTTGTCGAGTGCTTCCTCGAGCGCGGCGAAGACGGTCGTGGCGCCCACGATCAAGCTGACGATGCTGACCGCGGCCGCCGCGAGTCCTTCAGACTCCTGCGACTGTTTCATCGCCTCCAGCAGGACCGCGGCGGTGGCGCGTCCGAACAGTTGCGTCAACGTGTCACTTAGTTGCCCGTAAGCAGCCTCCGCGCCTACGATCCAGCCAGCGACGGTGAGCAGGATGATCAGCAACGGGGCCAGCGAGAAGGCGCAGTAGAACGCGAGCGCCGCGCCGGCTGCCGAGGACCGATCCGTGACCCAGCTGGTCACCGCGCACTTGGCCAAGTTCCAGATTTTTGCCGCCACGTTCATCCGCCGTCGCTCCTGTCCATAGGCTCGAACGCACGGCCCGACCCGAAGGATTCCAGGGGGACGACAGCAATGAGCAGCATCCTGCGTGAATGGCGAGGCGTGATCCGCCGCGAGCACCGCGATGAATATGTGAACTATATAAAAGGCACAGGCCTGGACGATTACCGGGCCACGCCGGGCAATCGCGGCGCCGCCATCGCCGTGCGCGATCTGGACGATAAACGCACCGAAGTAATTACGCTGAGCTGGTGGGATTCACTCGAATCGATCCGCGCGTTCGCCGGCGACGACATCGAACTGGCCCGCTATTACCCGTTGGACGACAAATATCTATTGGAACGGCCCCGGACAGTGCAGCACTACGAATGCCATGGGGATGCAGCGCCGGGGCGCGGTTGAACTTACATAGTCAGCTTGCGGTTATCGCCTAAGTGAGTGCGCTTGCCGGTAACCGCAGCCTTGGCGACGCCGAACAAATAGGCCGCCTTGCCTGCTGACGTCCAATACTCGGCCCGCTCGACGTGCACACGTAACAGTGCGAGCTTCGGATCGTCCGGACCGTCCGGAAACCAGGGCTTGGCGAACGGCGTCCACAGCTCGTGGATGCGCCGACGATCGTTGACGACGTCCGCTGTGCCCGATGCGGCGACGTATGCATCCTTGGCCGTATCGGCAAACGCCACACTCGCGCGCACGTCGTGCATGACTTCATCGACCTTGGCCGAATCGATCGCGGTATAGAACCACAACTGACCATCATTCTCGTACGCCAATGACGCCAGCGGCCGCGTGTGCAACGTTCCATCCGGCTCCACGGTGGTCACCATGGCGACGCGGATATCTTTGATCAGCTCACCCAATTTCTCGAACTCGGCTTGCATGAATACTCTCCTGTGCGCGCATCATCCAAGCAATCGCGCACCATCAGCCAAGGTTCCGAGCCATCCGATCGCCGCGCGCCCCCGTCATCGAGTTCACCACAGTTGCTCCGTCGCGAGCTGACCCAGTAAGTGGCGCGCTGCTCGCGCACCTGATTCGGCGGCGCCACCGCAGCTTGCTCCAGTTCCGCGACTCGCGCGCGGACCTTCTCCAACCGGCCAACAGATTCATTCACCAGGCGCGCAATCACCAGCGCCACGTCGGCGTGCATCGATGAGTCATCGTCGTCCGAATACAGCAGCACGTCGTTCAAACATCGGACCATGGCATGCACCTGCATGAGCTCGATGCGCTCGTGCTCGATCAGCTCGGACAAGGCTGTGTGAGACATGAGATCCTCCTGCGGTGGGTCGGGCTCGAGTCGGATGAGCCGATCATACGCAGGCCCTTGGAGGCTGTATATATAAACAGACCCGTTTGTACGCTGCCGCGATCTGATTTTTTTGGTCGCGTTGCGCGCGCTGACGCGCGGCGTATGCCGCGCAGACGAACGCGCGCGGCGATTCTCAGGGCGTGCCGAGATCGTCGGAGTGGCCGGCGCGAACGCGGGGCCATTGAACGATCGGGCGCCCGTCGATCCGGTACGGATTGTTGTTCTCGTCATCCTTCCACGCTTGCGGCCAGCCCTCAGGCGAATCTTCCCACCATTCCTGGCGCCCATAGACCGTCAGGTCCATCAACGAATAATTGTTGCCCACCACCTCGACGCCGCGACCCGTCGTCCAGTACGTCTCGAACACCTTCGATCCTAGTCGCAGATAGCAGATGAGGTACATCCTGTGCGCACGCCGACCGGCCAGGAGCGCGTCGAGCGATTTCCCTTGCACCGAGTACCAGGGCAACTCCCAGCCCATGAACTTGCGATAGCGTGCACTCGCTTCATAGGGCCCTTGGCAGAACGTCGCATAAGTTATATCGCGCGACTGCAGAAAGGACACCTCGCGCACCTGTGCCGTGTAGAGCGCGCAGCCCTCGCATTGATCTGCGGCAGAATACCCGTGATGCCACATGAAGTAGTAAGCGATCAGCATTCGGCGACCTTCGAACGCGTCCAGCAGCGTCACTTCGCCTCGATCTGAGATCAGCGGCGTGCTGCCGTCGACTTCGACCATGGGTAACCGTCGGCGGGCGGCGGCAATCGCATCCCCCGCCTTCTTGTGCTGCTTCTCGCGAATTCGCAGGGAATCGATTTGCGACTGAAAAGTCCGGCGATCAGCTACGGAAGGTATCTTTCCCGACGCAGTTGCAGACGTTTCTTTCATGGCGACCTCCAGCTATCGGCGCACTTGTGAAACCACGCTGTCATTCTAAGTCCCGAGCCTGCGCACGAAGGAGTAACAAGCTGGTCGCGATCGTGCGCGTGTTGCGTTGAGACGTGAGCAGATCACGGACGGTTCATGAAGCCTTCAGCACCGCAAGCGGGAGCGCGGAAAGAACATCGGCGAGACGAAGTGAGCCATCCTCGGCGGTCGCGCGCGCGGGCTGCGACGTGAGCACGTCGTGCAATTCTCCGGCGTCGGCATTGCCAAGCAAGACTCTCGTATCAGCCCAGATCTCGCCGATAGGCAGTCGCATTTCGCCAGCCATGAGCCGCGCCGACCACCGCGGAACGATGACTACGCAGGTGCGACCTTCATGCGCTCGCGCGAAAGCGAAGACATGATCTTTCTTCTCGCCCTCGACCTGCAGCGGCTGATAGCTGCCCAGAGCGAATAGCGCGGCGTCAGCAGCACGGAATTGCAGGAGTTTCGCAGTCACATAGAGCTTTGCTTGCGCACCGTGCGATTCTTCAAACAGCGCGTGCACTTCTGAAACACTGGCCAGCGAATCCAACCGCGCGGAAGCCGCCTCGAAGTCGACAGGCGCTCGATTGTCCGGATCGACGAGAGTGAACGCCGGCAGCTCCGTGCCCTGATAGAAATCCGGAACGCCGGGCGAAGTAATCTTCAACACCGTCGTCACCAGCGAATTGATCCGCCCGAAGAACGCGATCGTGCCGACGAACGAAGTGAAGTCGCGCAGGAAGGCATTGCGCTCGGGATTGCTCAGCAGCTGCGCGATGAAGTCGTTCACCGCCGCTTCGTAATCGGCGTTGGGATTGATCCACGACGTCGAGCGCTTGGCCTCGCGCCCCGCCTTGGTCATGTACGCCTGCAATCGCTCGATCAATTGCTCGGTCGGCAGCTCAGGCGACCAAAGCCCCGCGAGCGTCTGATACAGCAGATACTCATCCTCACGGTCCGGCGCCGGCGCGTCGTCCACCTGGCGTCGTTTGTTTCGATTCAGCTGCGACCAGCGCGACAGATGCTGCTTCCACAGATCCGGCAGCTCGCTCAGCACGGCGATACGAGCGCGCACGTCCTCGCTTCGCTTCGTGTCGTGGGTCGAAGTGGCCAGCATCGAATGCGGCCACAGCCGAGCGCGCTCGAGGTTGGCTTGATGCAAGGCCGTTGAGGACACGCCGAAGCGGCTCGGGTCGCCGCCCACCTCATTGAGGCAGATCAGGCGATTGAAACGATAGAATGCCGTGTCCTCCACGCCCTTGGCGGTCACCGGTGCGGTCACCTGCTGGAACTTCATGGCGAACTCGAGCATGGCCTGACTATGCGATGACAACCGCAAGTCCGCAGCCGTGCCTAACAGCACGTCACGGAGAAAATCGAACACACTCACTTCAGCGCCCGCGCTTCGCCGCCGCGCCAGACCGGTCGCCCAATGAATGATCCTTTGGTCTTCCTCGCCGAGGCCGCGAGCGGATATATAGGTGCGATACACCGGAAAGCACGCGATCACTTCTCTGATCGCCTCGCGTAAGGCAGCCCGAGTGAAGTCCGATGTGTGCCGATTCAGGTGCGCGATACGATCCAACTGAGTCGCGAGCACTTCGACTTCTGCGGCCAGCGACGAGCGCATCACCAGGCGCTTGCTCTCGTACGCGATGGCTTCGAACGACGCCTCGTTCTCGGTAAAGGTCCGATAGCGGCGCGTCATGCGCGTTTCTTCGTCACCGCATACCAGCCACGTCGTCTGCAACGCCGCGTAGTCATAGCCGGTCGTGCCATGGACCCGCCACGACTCGGGCAAACGTTCGTGCGCCGCCAGGATCTTCTCCGTGACCACATACAGCGGGCGGCGTTCCGGTCCGCCGCCGAAGCGTTCCTGCAGGCGCAGGAAATATTCTTCGGGATCGTACAGACCGTCGGAGTGATCGATACGCAGGCCATCGATGCTGCCTGCATCGATCAGGTCGAAGATCAGATGATGGGTCGCGTCGAACACGCTGCGCTCGTTCATGCGCAGCGCCGCCAGATCGTTTACGTCAAAGAAGCGACGATAGTTGATCTCGTCGACGGCGACTCGCCAGTAGGACAAGCGGTAAGCCTGCGCCTCCAGCAGCGCATCGAGGGCATCGAAGCTTTCCGTCTGTCCGGGCGTGCCGTTGATTCGAGTCACGCTCTCGTTGATGTGACGCAGGACTTCGGGGCCGCGCTCGATCAAGCGAGCCAGGCGTCGTTTGTGGGCTTCCTTGTCCCGATGGCGCACCGCCACCGCGTCCGCGGACGTATCGTCACGCGGCGGAAGATTGCTGAAGCTATTGAGCAAGCTCTCGAAGTCGGCGCGGTGCGCGTCGTCTGGCGGCAGCAGTTCTTCTGGAATGGGCTGTGAGAAAACTCTTGGATACTCACGCGGATCGATCGGCAAGCGGTGATCGTAATAGCGCACTGAGAAGCTGCCGGCCGCGGCGTCGAACTCGATCTGTAACTCGCCGCGCTCGAGCACCATGCCATAAGCGTCGCCCAGGATCGGCACGAGGATGCGATCGCGCATCGAGCTCCGGTTCGGCCGCCAATCGATGTCGAAGTGATATGCATAGCGCGCCGCGGGCCCGTTCTCCAGGACATCCAGCCACCACACGTTGTCGTTGCCCATGACGCCGAGATGATTGGGCACGATATCGACGATCAGCCCCAGTCCGTGCTCGTGCAGTTTCTGCACGAGCCGATCGAAATCTTCGCGCGTGCCGAGCTCGGGATTGAGCTGCGAATGATCGACCACGTCGTAGCCATGCATGCTGCCAGGCCGCGCCTTCAGGATCGGCGACGCGTAGACGTGACTGATGCCGAGTCGCGCCAGATAGGGGACAATTTGTGAAGCGTCGTTGAAGGTGAATTGATGGTTGAACTGGAGTCGATACGTGGCGCGGGGAATGTTGAAGCGCGCGCCCGGTTCGGTTGGCACCAGTGAGCTCATGACGCTCCCAGCGACAGTCTGACTTCCCAGGGGTGTAGTTCCTCATGGCGTGCCGATGCGCCAGCGGTTGAATACCAGAGATCGAGGGCTCGTGATACCGGAAGACCCACCCCCTGCCCCCTCCCGTGGACGGGAGGGGGAATGGTGTTTTTTATTTTCTCCTGCGGAGGGCCAAGATCCGGTTGAAGGCCAAGATCCTGCTGAAGACCAAGAGCCGGCGCGGGATCGTTGCCGAAGTTTGCTTGCATCACTAAAGCGCGGCCGCGGCTCAGAGGCCACCACACGGCGAGAACGGGACCGCTCGTCTTGTATCGAGCGGCGCCAGGAACAATCTCCGGAATCAGCGGCACAACCTTCTCAGCGCGCACCGCCAGCAATTCCTGTGTGTACGCCAGCCATTCGCGATGCCTCGCCTCGGCTCGATCGTCGCCATCGAGTTGGCTCGCCAGATAAGTCTGCTCGGCGTTGGGATCGGGAATATGCTCGCGGCGATGCTCATCCGCGAACGCACCGAACGATGCGAATTCGTTGCGCCGGCCTTCGCTGATCGCCTTCGCCAGATCGCCGTGATAGTCACAAAAGTACAGGAACGGCTGCACCGCCCCGTATTCCTCTCCCATGAACAGCATCGGAATCTGCGGAGCCAGCAGAAGAACCGCCACTCCGGCGCGTAATTTCTCTGGTGGCGCGAGCTGTGTCAGTCGCTCGCCGAAAGCGCGATTGCCGATCTGATCGTGGTTCTGGATGAAATTCACAAACGCGGTGGGCGGCAGCGAGGCGCTGCGCTCGCCGCGTGCATGCCCCTCGGTCTGGTAGACCTCGCCTTGATAAGCAAACCCCTCGGCGAGCACTCGACCCAGATGTTCGATGGGCCGATCGGCATAGTTGCGATAGTAGCCGTCGTGCTCGCCGCTCAGCAGGATGTGCATCGGATGATGAAAGTCGTCATTCCACTGCGCCACCATCGAACGATCTTTCCGGCCGAGCCGGCGCGCCTCGTTGTGATGATTCTCCAATACGACATGCACGTGCCGCTCGCTGCCTGGCCCGCGCTGCACGCTGTCGACCAACTCGTCGATGAAATGAGTGTCGCCCTCGTCGAACATGGCGTGCACGGCGTCGACCCGCAGCCCGTCGAAGCGGTATTCGTTCAACCAGTACAACGCATTCTGGATGAAGAACTGCCGTACGACGGGATGAGTGAAATTGATGGCGCTGCCCCACGGCGTGTGATGCGCCGACGTGAAGAAATCCTCGGCGTAACGATGCAGATAATTTCCTTCGGGCCCGAAATGGTTGTAGACCACATCGATCAGCACCATCAACCCGCGCTCGTGGGCCGCCTGCACGAAATGTTTCAACTCGTCCGGTCGGCCGTAGTTCGGCTGCGGCGCGTACAACAACACGCCGTCGTAACCCCAGCCGCGCCGCCCCGGAAACGTGTTCAGCGGCAACAGCTCGATGGCCGTGATACCGATCCGGGCGAGATCGTCGAGGCGCTCGATTGCCGCCCGGTAGGTGCCCTCCCGAGTGAACGCGCCAACGTGCAATTCATACAACACGGCCTCGTGCCAGGGCCGGCCTTGCCAGCGCAGATCGCGCCATTGAAATGAGTGGGGATCGAGAATTTCGCCGGGGCCGGTCACGCCCTCGGGCTGGAAGCGCGAAGCGGGATCGGGCACATCGAGCTCATCGTCGATGCGGAATCGATAGCGGTCGCCAGCGCCGACGCCGCGCACCAATGTTTCAAACCAGCCGTCACCCGCCGCTGTGAATGGTTGCCGCCACGCCGGGCCTTTCTTGGGTTCCAGCAGCAGGTCGACCCGCCGGGCGCCGGGAGCCCAGAAACGAAACGTCGTGCCATCGGTGCCGGGCTGGGGGCCGAAGTTAAATGAGACGGATCGGCTCACAACAGCACCCCATCGCGCTTACCCACCCTCCGTTGGCAGACGCTGGCGGAGAATTTACAGAGGCGCGCCCGCCATCGAGCGCTCGAAGTTCGCGTGCCGTGCGGCCAGATTGATATAACCCGACATCTCCGCCGCATACCCGGCCGTTCGCTCTCCGGGCAATTTGCGCAGCGTCTCGCCGACCCGATGCGGCGTGCCCAGATCGCTCCAGCCACAGGCCGGCACCGGCAGCACGCACAACGAGGCTTCGCGCCCTTCCAGCAGGTCGCGCGAGAAATCCAGATCTGGCATCCGCGTATACATATCGACAATGGCCGGCCAGCCGCCGGCCGATTTGTGCTGAAGCGCGCTGCTGACGATGACCTGCATCTCCATGACGGTGGGAGCGAAGCGCGGCAGGTACAGGTTCAACAGCGCGCGGGCCGAGGCCGCGATAATAAAGGTGTTCCACAAGCCGCCCTTGCGGACGATCTGGGCTGCCACAGGCAACTCGGGCTTTTCCACGAACCGCGCCACAGTTCGGGCGCCGAACCGGCTGGATTCGCCCGGCACGATGTAGCCGAGCTCGCTGTCGGGCTCCTCGGGATGCAGCCCGAGCAGCACCGGCAGATCAGGACAGCGCGAGACATGTTCCATCGCGTCCGCGAGCGAGCGCTGCAGGATGGATTCGTTGGCCACGTAGTGGTCCGACGGCAACATCAGCACCTGCGCTTCCGGATCCTGGCTTAAAATGTGCACCAGCGAGTAGAGGATGCCGATGGCCGTGCCCCGGTTGCTGGGCTGAACGATCAGGTTCGGTTGCGGCAGCGAGGACAGCGCCGGAATGTTCGCCCACCAGCGGTGATGCTGTTGAGCGACGATGGCGCAGACCCGGTCGGCGGCGACCTGCGTTCGGGCGCGGGTCAAGGCATCTTCCACGAGCGACGGGCCGCCGCTCAGGGAGCAATACTGTTTGGGGACCGGCGTACCGCAGGGCTGAGTGGTCAACGCTCGTAGCCGACTGCCGTCGCCTGCCGCCAGAACCAATGCCCATCGATGTGGCTGGCTGCGCAACGCGTCGGTCATGCTGGTCTCCGAGAAGAATGCGGTACGAAGGGAATAGGCTGGTAAAGTGACGATGTGGTAGCAATGCCACGAGCGAACATCGCTGCGAGTAATACGCGGCGAACCGACGCAGTTCCGCGACAGTGATGAAATCTGGAACCGTGGTAACGAGACATGCGTAGACCTTTGAGTGAACGCTGCTCGCGCCGCGGCCTTTGAACCAGGAACGATCGATTCGGATGAATTCAGGCGAGTCAGCAAATTCTCGGGGCCCGGGCGCCCCGCCCACTCCGCGCACACAACCTCCCCTGCCACCGCAGCGGGCGGCGCAGAAAGTCATGCGCCGTTACTGGCTGTTGATGCTCGCCATCACTTTTTCCTGTGTGGCCGGCGCCGCATCGGTGAAGCCGGCGGTCGAAGGCGCACGCAACGCGCGTTACAAATTCACGCCGAACACGGTCGTCGACCTGGCCAAACGAACCGCCGCGGCCGCCTACGTGCCACGCCGCCTGGAGGGCAACTCCGCGCTCCAGCAGCTCAGCTACGATCAATATCGCGACATCCGCTTCAAACCGGAAATGGCGTTGTGGCGTAACGAGCAGGTGCCGTTCCGGGTCGAGCTGTTGCCCGCCGGCTTCCTGTTTCAAACACCGGTGAAGGTGTCGGCGGTCGAAAGCGGCATGGCCAGCGATTTGACCGGCACGCCCAATATGTTCGTGCTCGGCCCGCACGTCGCGAAGCAGCTTGCCAATCACACCCTGCCGCTGTCGGGCTTTCGCGTGCGCACGCTGCTCAATTCCCGCTCGGTGTGGGACGAATTCATGGTGTTCCAAGGCGCCTCCTACTTTCGCGCCGTGCCCCGCGGCGGGCAGTACGGCTTGTCGGCTCGCGGCCTGGCGATCCGCACCGCGCATCCGGCAGGCGAAGAGTTTCCGGCGTTCACCCAGTTCTGGATTGAACGTCCGGGCGCTAATTCGTCTGGAATCGTCGTGCACGCCTTGCTGGACAGCCCGTCCACGACCGGCGCGTATCGCTTTTCCATCCAGCCGGGCACCGAGACCGTGATGGACGTGGACGTGACGCTGTTCCCGCGCGTTGACCTGGACAACATCGGTCTCGCGCCACTCACATCGATGTTTCTGTTCGATGAATCCGAGCGCACCCGCATCGACGACTTCCGCGATGAAGTGCACGACTCCGACGGTCTGCAAGTGGTAACAGCTTCGGGCGAGCGTTTGTGGCGGCCGCTGCGCAATCCCACCGAGCTGCAGACATCCGCCTTCACCGCCGAGGCGCCGCGCGCCTTCGGTTTGGTGCAGCGGTCCCGTCGCATCAGCGACTATCGCGACTTCGAAGCCAAGTACGAGCTGCGCCCGAGCGCCTGGATCGAGCCCACCTCCGACTGGGGCAAGGGCTCCGTGGATCTGATCGAGATTCCCACCGAGAACGAGACCAACGACAACGTCGTCGCGTTCTTCCGTCCGCATTACACCGTGCCGGCGGGCAAGCCCTGGCACATCTCGTATCGCATGCGTTGGAACAACACGCCGCGCATTACTCCTTCATTGGGCCGGGCCACGGCCACGCGCACCGGTCCGACGATCGACGGCAAGCGTCGTATCTTCGTGATCGACTTCGCCGGCGCGGGGCGTAACATCGAGGACCTCAAGCTCGACGTTGGCGCTTCCGCGGGCAAGTTGTCGCATCCGATGTTGCAACAGAACCCGTTGACCAAAGGCGTCCGCGCCAGCTTCGAGCTGGATCCCGCGGGCAGCAACCTGGTCGAATTGAGATTGCGCCTGCTGCGCGCCAATCGTCCCATTACCGAAACCTGGCTTTATCGATGGACGGCCAGCTGAAATCTCCGACCTCTCCTACCGAAGGCCGCGACGTGGTTCGCGGCGGCATGCCTTTCGAACGTCCGATCGACATGCCAGTGCAGGATCTGCGGCAGAGTCCGCAGGTCGTGCGTGCGCTCGGGCCGGCGCCGGTCCGGGCAATATTTGCACGCGCCATCGTGATTCTTGCCACGCTGGGCCTGACCGGTTATGCGCTGTTCGAAATGCTGGGCATCGTCGAGTTCTCGAAGATGACGGTATTGCAGGGCGTGATGATTTTCTTCTTCACCGTCACGTTCGGCTGGATCGCGTTCTCCGCCGCCTCGGCGATCGCCGGTCTGCTGGTGCCCATCCACATTCCGAAGACCCAGGCGAATCTGGCCGGCTCGCGCACCGCGCTGCTGATGCCTATATATAACGAGGATCCGACCGCCACGACGTCGGCGCTGCAGGCGATGGCCGAAGCGCTCGCGCAGGCCGGCGCCGCTCAGCACTTCGAGATCGTCATCATCTCGGACTCGACGCAGGTCGATCCGTGGATCAATGAATCGATTGCCGTCGACCGGCTGCGGCGCGAGCTGCGCAACGTCATGCCGGTCTGGTACCGCCGCCGCTGGCACAACACCGGCCGCAAGGCCGGCAACGTGGAAGAGTTCGTCAAGCGCTGGGGCGGACGGTACGACTACATGATCGTGCTCGACGCCGACAGCCTGATGTCGGCGGAAACCATGGTCGAGCTGGTCCGTCGCATGCAGGGCGACGCGCATCTCGGCATTCTGCAGACCGTGCCGATGCTGCACGGTCATTACAGTTTGTTTTCACGCATCCAGCAGTTCGCCGGTCGCGTCTATGGCGGCATCATCGCGCGCGGTGTCGCGACGTGGTCCGGCAACGAAGGCAATTACTGGGGTCACAACGCCATCATTCGCGTCCAGGCGTTCGCCGAAGCCTGCGGCATGCCGCAGCTGCCCGGCCGCAAACCCTTCGGCGGTCATGTGATGTCGCACGACTTCGTCGAAGCCGCCTTGATGCGCCGGGCCGGCTGGAAGGTCCGCATGGCGCCCGACCTCGACGGCTCCTGGGAAGAAAGCCCGCCGTCGTTGATCGACGTGGCGGTGCGCGACCGGCGCTGGGCGCAAGGCAATCTGCAACATTCCAAGATCGTCGGCGCCGATGGCCTGTCGACCATCAGCCGCGGTCATTTCTGCATCGGCATCATGAGCTATCTGTCCTCGCCGCTGTGGCTGATGCTGCTGGTGGTGGGTTTCGCGCTGACCTTGCAGGCGACGCTGATCCGTCCCGAATATTTCAGCCGCAGCTTCCAGCTGTTCCCCGACTGGCCGAAGTTCGACGCCGAACGCATGATGCAGCTGTTCGTCTTCACGATGATCGTGCTGTTCATTCCCAAAGTGCTGGGCATGTTGCGCTCGTTGTTCAACAGCAAGATCCGCAAGGGTTGCGGCGGCTTCCTCGGCGTCATCCTCAGCACCGTATTCGAGACGCTGCTGTCCGCGCTGTACGCTCCGATCATGATGCTGGTGCAAACCCAGCATGTCATCGAAATCTTCACGGGTCGCGACTCGGGCTGGAATGCACAGCGCCGCCGCACCGACTCCACCGCGTGGAGCGAGTCTGCGCGCATCCATTGGGTGCACGTCGTGATCGGCGTGCTCACCGGCATCATCGCCTATCTCATATCGCCTACATTGCTGGCCTGGCTGACGCCGACGCTCGCCGGCCTGTTGCTGTCGATTCCGCTGTCGAAGATGAGCGGCAGCGTGCTGGCCGGTCGGGTGATGCATTCGTTGGGGCTGCTGCGGACGCCCGAAGAGAAACATGCGCCGGCGGTCATCAAGCGTCGCGACGAATTGCTTGCGCAAGCCAAGGAGCCGGCACGCGATGGTCTGCGCCTGCTGGCTGCCGATCGTCAGGCGCGCTACGCGCATATCACCGGCAACCTGCCGCGCCCCGCCGAGTCGCGAGGCCACCCGGATCCGCATCGTCTCACCGCAGAACAAAAAGTGCGTGACGCCAGCAACCTCAACGAGGCGCTGTCGTGGCTCGGCCCCGCCGAGAAAGTGCACGTCGCGGGCGATCCTCGCATGCTCGAGCGACTGGCCGAGCTGCCCGAGAGCTAACTAACATTTGATAACCACTCGCCTCCTGCGCGAGTGGATGTTGTCCGCGCTCTGCTCTCATGGTTCCTGCTCAGGAACTTCGAGTCTTCGCAGGTCATTGCTCCGGAGCTAGCCACTCCCACTCAAGTTCAAATGTCGAGGAGCAAGCCCATGGCACGAGCCACACACACAAGTTCGACGGATGCACCGCGGGATGCAATTGCTTTGCTCAAGCAAGACCATCGTGCGGTGGAAGCGTTGTTCGCTGAATTCGAGGACGCCGACGAAAGCGAGCAGTCGGAGCTCGCGACCCGCATCTGTCAGATGTTGACGGTGCATACGCAGATCGAGGAAGAGCTGCTGTATCCGCGGGCCAAGGAGGCCTTCGACGAGGAAGACGACGAAATGGTGTACGAGGCCGAGATCGAGCACGGCTCCGCCAAGGAGCTGATTGCCAAGATCGAAGCCGGCACGCCGGAGGATCCGGAGTTCAAGCCGCTGGTGACGGTGCTGATGGAATACGTGAAGCATCACGTCAAGGAGGAGGAGAAGGAGCTGTTCCCCGCGCTCAAGGAGACCGAGCTCGACCTCAAGGAGCTGGGCAGCCAGCTCGCGCAACGAAAGATGCAGTTGATGGAGCAGATGGGCATCGAAGCCGAAGAAGCGCCGGAGCCGCGACGCAAGCGCTCGACGGGATCGCGCACTTCAGCAGCCAAACGCCGCCAGGCTCGCGCCGGCAGCCGTAGCAAATCGGCACGCAGCTCGGCGAGTCGCGCACGCCATTGAGATGTGACTTGATTGTGATCGCACCGAACGGCGGTGGCTCTGACGAGTCACCGCCGTTTTCTTCAGTGCGGTCGGAAGAATGAGCGCAGCGCTGCTCCAGCCATGTAGTTCCTGGAACCTTTGTCGGTCGATGACGTTTGACTCGAGGATGAACACAACCGCCGATCGGAGATCATCATGGCGAGCCGCCCCTCAGGTACGAACCCCCGCTCCAAGAAAGGATCGACGCGCACGCTGCCGCCGGTGACGACTGTGACCAACGAGGAGCAGAAGCTCGCCGATGCCGACGCTGTCGAAAATCGCGCTGCCGACGGCGTCGTCGGCGAAGCCGCGACTCACGATGTCGAGATCACCAAAAGCAATCTGCAACAGCGCGAGCTGCCGTCGCTTTCCGGAAATCGCGAAGCAAGGATTGCCGAAGCCGCCTATTGGCGCGCCGAACGTCGCGGCTTCGCGCCCGGCAGCGAGCTCGACGACTGGTTGAGCGCGGAAAAAGAGATCGACGAGCAGAACGATCGCCGAGAGTAATTCGGCCACCGATCCGGTCCTTTATACTTCCACGCAAAGTGGCAGCCTGAGGACCGTATGACGTCAACTTCGTGTGTGCGCCCGTTGCAAGCCGATGACCGTGCCCGCTGGGATGAGCTGTGGGCTGGATATCTGCAGTTCTATCAACAAACCCTGCCGCAATCGACCACCGACCTGACCTGGCGCCGGCTCATGGAAGGTCGCGAGCTGTGGGGCTTCGCCGGACTCGATGACGGCGGGCGGATGGTCGGCTTCGTTCATTATCATTTCCATCTCTCGACCTGGTCGCCGGTCGGCTACTGCTATCTGGAAGATTTGTTCGTCGATCCGCAGGGGCGCGGTCGGCATGTCGGTCGCTCGCTGATCGAAGCTGTCTACAAAGCAGCCGACGAGCGCGGCAGCGCCCGCGTCTACTGGCATACAGAAAACACCAACGCGCGAGCGCAGATTCTGTACAACCAGATCGGCCATCTCACTCCGTTCCTGCAGTTCCGCCGCCGTAGTTGAATAAACGGAACTTTCTGCGCCTTCCACGCATTGGATCGCGCAGAAAATCAAGCTCGATGAGCGGCGGATGGTGTCAGCGGTCTCGACATCCGATCTCAACCTCGACCTCGACTTATGCGCGCAAGAAGCTATCCGGATTCCGGGCAGCATTCAGCCGCATGGGTCGCTTGTGGTTGTGGATCCCGGCAGCAAGCGGATCGTGCAGGCAAGTGCCAATGCAACGGCACTGCTCGGCAAGCGCCGCGGCTCGACCGTGCTCGGCCTTTCGCTGGCCGAACTGGTCGGTGCATCCGCCAGGCGCCAGATCGATAGCTGGCTGGCCAACCCCGACAGTAGTTATTTAAGAACATTGGACATCAATGGCCAGCGCCTGCAGGTGCTCGGCCATCAGACGGCTCAGGGGATCATTCTCGAGTTCGAGGAGCCGCCCGAGACCGAAGGCGAAACGCTCGAAGCCTATTACCCGCGGGTCGGCCGCTTCATGGAAGATCTGCCGGCGCACGAAGATCTCGCCGCGCTATGCGCAGCCGCCGCCCGCGAGTTCCGGCAGATCAGCGGCTTCAATCGCATCCTGATCTATCGTTTCGACGAGCAATGGAACGGCGAAGTGCTGGCCGAAGACGGCGACGGTGTGCTGCCCTCCTACGCCGGCCTGCGCTTTCCCGCGTCGGACATTCCTCCGCAGGCGCGTGAGCTGTATCGACTCAACCGGCTGCGCGTGATTCCGGACGCGAACTACACGCCCGTGCCGATCGAGCCGCCGCTGGATGAAGGCGGCACGCCTTTGGATCTGAGCTTCGCTGCCCTACGCAGCGTCTCGCCAGTGCATCTCCAATACATGCGAAACATGGGCACGCTCGCGTCGATGTCCATTTCGGTGCTGGTCGACGGCCGTTTGTGGGGCCTGGTATCCGCTCACAATGCGTTGCCTCGACGAGTCAATGCACAGGCGCGCACCGCGTGCGATCTGATGGGCCAGGTGCTGTCCCAACACATCGGCGCGCGTCAGCGCGGCGCGTACGCCGCCCGGCGTATCGATCTCAAGCAGGTGGAAAGCGAGCTGCTGACCAAGATCGCAGCCAGCGATTCATTCCAAAGCGGCCTCGGCAATCACGCGGACACCTGGTTGAAGATCGCCAACGCGAGCGGCGCGGCGGTTTTGCACGATGATTCATTGTTCACCGCCGGCGTCACGCCGCCACAGGATCGGCTGCGAGCGCTGACCGAAAAACTGCATCGGCAGGGCGCCGATTCTTTCGTGACCGACAGCCTCGGCCAGCAATGGCCCGAGTTTGCCGACATCGTCGATGCGGCGAGCGGCGTGCTGGCGATTTCGATCTCACAATTGCATTCGAGCTACATCCTCTGGTTCCGCCCCGAAGTGGAGCGAACCGTGCTGTGGGCCGGCGATCCACGCGAAGCCAAACAAGTGGAAAACGAACGCCTGACGCCGCGCAACTCGTTCGCCAGTTGGAAAGAGTTGGTGAAAGGCCGCGCCTTGCCGTGGTCGCAGGCCGAAATCGACGGTGCGGTGGACTTCCGAAGCGCCATCGTCAATTTCGTGCTTCGTCGCGCCGAGGAGCGCGCCGAGCTCACCAGCCAGCTGCAACGCTCGAACCGCGAGCTGGAGTCGTTCTCCTATTCGGTGAGCCACGACCTGCGTGCGCCGTTCCGGCACATCGTCGGATACACCCAGCTGCTGCGCGACCGTGAGCAGTCGCTGAGCGCCCAGTCGCAGCACTATCTCGACAGCATCAACGAGGCCGCCGCGTCGGCCGGTCAGCTGGTCGACGATCTGCTGAGTTTTTCGCAGCTCGGCCGCACGGCGCTCTCGATGGCGCCGGTCGATATGCAGAAAGTGGTGCAGGAAATCATCCGCTCGGTGGAACCCGATACCCGCAGCCGCCAGATCGAATGGCGCGTTCAACCGCTGCCGCCAACCAATGGCGACGCCGCGCTGTTGCGCCAGGCCCTGTACAACCTGGTGGACAACGCTCTCAAGTACAGCCGCGACCGCTCGCCCGCAATCATCGAGATCGGCGGTGAACAACTTGCGTCGGAGTGCGTTTACACAGTGCGCGACAACGGCGTCGGCTTCGACATGGCGTACGCGCACAAACTGTTTGGCGTGTTCCAACGGCTGCATCGCATGGAAGATTTCGCCGGCACTGGCATAGGACTGGCATTGACACACCGGATCATCGAGCGTCACGGCGGCTGGATCGAAGCGCATGGCGCCGTCGATCGAGGCGCGGAATTCCGCTTTGGCATACCTCGTAAAGGAGCAAGCGTCGATGGCTGATCTGCGGCCCATCCTGTTGGTCGAAGACAACCTGAAAGATATCGAGCTGACCCTCGCCGCGTTGGCCAAGTGCCAGCTGGCCAACGACATCGTCGTGGCCCGCGATGGCGCCGAGGCCCTGGATTATCTGTACAGCCGCGGCCAGTACAAAGACCGCCTGCCGGGCGATCCGGCAGTGGTGCTGCTGGATCTGAAACTGCCGAAGGTCGATGGCCTGGAAGTGCTTGCAAACATCAAGTCCAATGGACAGACGCGTTCCGTCCCTGTCGTGATGCTCACGTCGTCGCGCGAGGAAAGCGACCTGGTGCGCAGCTACGAGCTCGGCGTGAATGCTTTCGTCGTGAAGCCGGTGGACTTCAACGCGTTCTTCGAAGCGATCCAGGATCTGGGCATGTTCTGGGGTGTTCTCAACGAAACGCCGCCTCGCATGGCGATGTCTGGCACGGGCAAGAAGTAGCCATGGTAGCCGAGCTCGCCTCTCGCACCAACGCGCAGACACGCATTCTCTTGCTGGAAGACAGCGAGATCGATGCCGAGCTCGCCATCACTCATCTGGCAAAAGCAGACAGTGCGAACACGGTGCAGCGAGTAGCGACCCGCGACGACTTCATGCGCGAAATCGGCAACGGCGGCTACGACGTGGTGCTGGCGGATTATTCCCTGCCCGACTTCGACGGGCTGACGGCGCTCGACATCGTGCGCGAGCACCATCCCGATATGCCTTTCATCTTCGTCTCCGGCGTGGTCGGCGAAGAGTTCGCGATCAACGCATTGCGCCGGGGCGCAACCGACTATGTGATGAAACGCGGCTTGAGCCGTTTGCCGGCCGCAGTCGACCGTGCCGTCGCCGAAGCGCGCGAGCGTCAGGATCGTGTGCGGGCCGAACAAGCCCTGCGCATCAGCGAGACCAGCGCGCAACTGGCAATCGAGACCGCGGGCCTGGGCCGCTGGGAGTTCGATCCCGCAACCGGCACTTTCGATGTGGATGCGCGCTGTCGCGAGCTGTTCGGGCTCGCACCGGACACCGTCGCCAGTCACGAAACGTTTCTGAAGAGCTGTCACAGCGGCGATCGGCTGCGCATCGAAACGATCTTGAATGAAACGCTCCAGGCCGGGAGCGCGAGCAACGTTGCCACCGAGTTTCGCATCATCCGCGCCGGCGATGCGCAAGAGCGCTGGATCTCGCTGTCGGGCCGCTCGTTCCAGGACGGCGGCGCGTGCACTCGCCTGATCGGCATCGTCAACGACATCACCGAGCGCAAGCAGGCCGAGGCCGCCCTGCAGGATTTGAATCAGACGCTGAAGTTGCGGGTCGCTCACAAGACCGCCGAGCGCGATCACTTGTGGCAACTGTCGAAAGACCTGATGGCGGTGATGACGCCGGTCGGCGCGCTCATCGAAGTCAATCCAGCGTGGCAGGCGTCGCTCGGCCACGGCACCAGCGAAGTGGTCGGCGAGCATCTCGCGAAGTTTGCCCATCCCGACGACGCCTCCGTGGTCCAGCAGGCCATGGCGCAAGCGGCTCACGAGAATCAGCGCCCGTTCGAATGCAGATTCGTTTGCCGAGGCGGTGAGACCCGCTGGATTTCCTGGTCGACGGCGCTCGGTCACGGCTACATCTATGCGGTGGGCCGCGACATCACCGAAGACAAGGTGGCGCAATCTCAGCTCGAGCACGCACAGGAAGCTCTGCGTCAGGCGCAGAAGATGGAGGCGGTCGGCCAGCTCACCGGCGGCATGGCGCATGACTTCAACAATCTGCTGCAGGTCGTGGTCGGCAACATCGAAACTTTGCAACGCAAGCTGCCGCCGAATCAGGAACGCTTGCGGCGTGCGGCCGATCACGCCATGGCCGGCGCCCAGCGCGCGGCGAATCTCACTCAGCACCTGCTGGCCTTCTCGCGCAAACAGCCGTTGAATCCGCGACCGGTGGCGGTCAACCGGCTGGTGGCCGGCATGTCCGAGATGATCCAACGGACGCTCGGCGAACTGGTTGTGGTCGAGACCGCGCTCTCGCCAAACCTGCGGCACGTGGAGATCGACGGCAATCAACTCGAGATCGCGCTGCTGAATCTGGCTGTCAATGCCCGCGACGCCATGCCTCATGGCGGCACGCTCAGCATCGAAACATTCAATCTGGATCTGCGCAACGCGCCTCACTGTACGGCAGAAAATCTGCCGCGCGGCGAGTACGTCGTGATCAACGTTCGCGATACCGGCACCGGCATGCCGCCCGAAGTGCAGGCACGGGCGTTCGAACCTTTCTTCACGACCAAGAGCGTCGGCCAGGGCACCGGTCTCGGGTTGTCGCAGGTCTATGGCTTCGTGCGCCAGTCCGGCGGCCAGGTGCGCATCACTTCGGCGGACGGCGCCGGCACATCGATTCGTATTCATTTGCCCGCCGCTCGTCCCGATGCGCAGGTGCCCGAAGATGACAATCAATGCGAAGCGTCGCTCGCCGCGAAGCGCGAAACGATTCTGGTGGTAGAAGACGATCCAGATGTACGCGCTTTTACCGTCGAGACGGTCCGCGAGCTTGGCTACGATGTGCTCGAAGCGCGCGATGGCGTCAACGCACTCAACCTGCTGCGCCAGACGCCTGCCGGCGACATCGATCTGCTGTTCAGCGACGTAGTGTTGCCGGGAGGCATGAATGGCCAGCAACTGGCCCAGCAGGCCGTCGTCCTCCATCCACGCTTGAAAGTATTGTTCGCGACCGGCTACGCGCGCGATGTAATCGTGCATCACGGAAGGCTCGACCCGGGCGTGCAACTGATCACCAAACCTTTCGCTTTCGATGACCTGGCAGCGCGCATCCGCAGCGTGCTCGACGGTCAGGATTCCGCTCGACATGCAAATTGAAGAAACACCGACGACCGGCCCGGCCACCTCCAGCGTCAAATTGAACCGCCGCAACTCGCTGCGAGGCGCGACCGATCATTTACATCGCGACCTCGATCGGATCGCCGCCGGTTTCAACCTGGCCGATGCGACTCACTATCGGCGCTTTCTGCAAGCCAATGCCGCGACGCTGATCGCGATCGAACAGCTGCTGGAAACAGCGGGCGTCGATCAACTGTTGCCCGACTGGCACGAGCGATCGCGCCGCGCGGCGATTCTCACCGACCTGCAAAGCCTGCAGTCGGACGTGCAACCGCTCGCGCTGCGCCGTACAGCACCGACGCCGCCCGAAGTGTTCGGCATCTTGTATGTATTGGAAGGCTCGCGCCTCGGGGCGCGCGTGCAGTTGGATCAGGTGCTGGCCAGCGCCGATGAGAACGTTCGTAACGCGTCGTCCTATCTGAGCCATGGTCAGCCCGGCGAAGGCAGCAACTTGTGGCGCAGCTTCCTCGAGCATCTGGAGACCCACGAGGCCGCCGACGACCAGACTCAGACTGTGTCTGGCGCGGTGTACGCCTTCACCATGTTCATCCGTTCCTTCAGCCAGGCCGCCAACGATCTGCGCTTGCGCACTGCGCCGGCGGCGTAATCAAGTGCTTGGGCATGGATGCCCTGATGCAGCGGGCACAGGGACGTGCAGGAGCTGACTTGGGCACGGATGCCCTGATGCAGC
>NZ_BLJO01000007.1:483542-506112 GCF_009932555.1 Steroidobacter agaridevorans | reverse complement strand
TCGAACGCAAAGCCCGCCAACAGTGAAGACGCTCGCGAGTTTCCCGAGACCCCCGCGGCAGCCGCCGCCGAGCCACCAACGCTCCTATCGAAAAGCCCGATTTCGCGGCAGCCGCCGCCGAGCCACCCAACGCTCTTATCCGGAAAGCCGATCTCGCGGCCGCCGCCGCCGAGCGGAAAAACGGAGCGCGCGCGAGCGCAGTCATCCCCATGTCGCTCCCCGTCAAGACATCATCCGCAGCTTCGGGCGCTAATGAACACTACTGTTGAATAACAACCCTCGGTGCGGTAGAAATGTTCGAATACTCTCGGGTTGCATTGGGAGAGCGCTCATGAGCGCGACACGCTCGCTTCCGCCGAAAACTTTGCTCGACATCTTCAAGGTCGCGCTGAAGATTCAGCTCATCGACGAGAAGGTTCGCGGCTTGCTGATGTCCGGCCGCATGGCCGCCGTTTTCTATTCCCCTCGCGGTCAGGAAATTCTCGCCGCCTGCATGGGCGTGAATCTGAAGCCTACCGACTATCTCGTGACCACCTATCGCGGGATGCATGACCAAGTCGCGAAGGGCATCCCGCTTCGTCAGCTCTTCGCCGAGTACTACGGCAAAGCCACCGGCACCTGCAAAGGCAAAGGCGGGCCGATGCATATCACCTATCCGACGGCCGGGATCATGGTCACGACCGGCGTCGTCGGTGCAGGCCTGCCGATCGCCAACGGTCTCGCCCTTGCGTCTCAGCTCAAAGGCGACGGTCGCGTGACCGTTGTAACTTTCGGCGACGGCGCGTCGAACATTGGCGCGTTCCACGAATCGCTCAACATGGCGTCGCTGTGGAAACTGCCTGTGATCTTCCTGTGCCAGAACAACGGCTACGGCGAATGCACCAAATACGACAAAGCCACCGCCGTCGCGAACATCGCTGACCGTGCCGCCAGCTACAACATGCGCGGCGTCACCGTTGACGGTAACGATGCTCAAGCCATGCACGAAGCCATGCGCGAAGCCGTCGAACGTGCTCGCAGTGGTGAAGGCCCGACGTTGCTGGAAGCGAAGACGTTCCGTTTCATGGGGCACTACTTCGGCGATCCTGGCGCCTACATTCCGAAGGAAGAATACGCCGCCGCGTTGGCTCGCGATCCGATGCCGATCTGGCGGGCCAATGTGCTGAAGTGCGGCGCTGCGACCGAAGCGGATCTCGAATCCCTGGCGAAGGAGATCAACGCCGAGATCGACGACGCGCTCCAGTTCGCGCTGGACAGCGCGCCCCCGGATGTCCGGGAAATCGATGTCGATATTTATGCAGCCGGAGCACACGCATGAGTGCGGTTATTGACGCGCCCAAGAACATTCAGTTCACCGACGCATACCGGATCGCGCTCGAGGAATCGATGGCGCTGGACGAGAGCGTCATCATCCTGGGCGAGGATGTGGGCGACGAGGAGGGCGGCGGCGTCTTCAAAGTCACGAAGGGCCTCTCGACGCGCTTCGGCAAGCATCGCGTGCGCACCACGCCGATCTCCGAAGAGGCGATCGTCGGCGCGGCCGTCGGCGCCGCGCTCGCAGGCATGCGCCCCGTCGCTGAAATCATGTTGATGAACTTCGTCACCGTCGCGATGGATCAGATCGTGAATCACGCGGCGAAGTTGCGTTTCATGACGGGCGGCCAGACCTCTGTGCCGATCACCATTCGTACGCGCACCGGCGCTGGCGGCGGAACCGGCGGTCAACACTCCGACATGCTCGAAGCCTGGTTTGCGCACGTCGCCGGCATCAAGGTCGTTGTGCCTTCCTCGCCGGCAGACGCGATCGGTCTGCTTGCCGGATGTATCTTCGACGACGACCCCTGCTTGTTCATCGAAGACGGCATGACTCGCACGCTGCAAGGCCCGGCGCCGCCGCCGAACCATCGGCTGCCGCTGGGCAAGGCCAACATCCTGCGCGAAGGCAAAGATGTTTCTCTCATCAGCTACGGCCGTCCGATCCAGGACGCGAAAGCCATAGCGGACAACCTCGCCAAAGAGGGAATCTCGGTCGAGATCGTCGACCTGCGCACCGTATCGCCGCTCGACACCGAAACCGTGCTGAAGTCGGTAGCCAAAACGCGTCGCGCTGTCATCGCGCATGAAGCGCCGCGCAGCTTTGGCGTGGGCGCCGAAGTGGCGGCACGGATTCAGGAGCATCTCTTTAGCGATCTGAAAGCGCCGGTGTTGCGTGTGGCCTCGCGAGACGTGCCCGTGCCGTTCACCAAAGTGCTCGAGCAGGAATTCCTTTACAAGCGCACGGCGATGGAAGCCGCCATTCGCCAGACGTTGGATGCGAGGTCGGCACGATGAGCGTGGAAGTCAGAATCCCGCAGATTGGTTTTTCGATGCAGGAGGGCACGCTGGTCGAATGGCTGGTGTCCGATGGCGGAGAAGTGGAGAACGGCGCGCCGCTGTACACGCTCGAGCTCGACAAGGCCGTGCAGGAAGTCACGTCGCCCGCGGCCGGCAAGCTCAAGGTGCATGCGCAGACCGGCCAGGCTTATCCGGTCGGTGCGCTGATCGCCGAAATCGTCTGAGCAAGGAGATCGTCGATGGCGCGCTATGTCTTCGCTGTCCAGAGTAATGCAGCGGACGGGCTCGAGCAGGAGTACAACGAGTGGTACTCGGGCCAGCACTTGAAGGATGTGCTCGCCTGTCCAGGCGTGGTCGGCGCGCGCCGCCTGACGCTGGCGGACAAGCAGATCCTGCCGACGCCTCACGTCTTCAAATATTTCTGCCTGTACGAAATCGAGCTCGACGACCTGCAGACCTTCATTGACGCGCTCATGTCCCGGGCCGGGACCGAGCGTATGCCGATCAATAAGGCAATGGGCAATTCCTTGCCCGTCTTCTGGCAGGTCATATAGTGAGCAATGCAGCGGGGGCCATGTTGCCATGGCCGGTCGACGATTTTTCCAAGTACGGTCCGGTCGAGGCGCGGCCGGTCGGCAAGATCCAGGGGTTCGTGGGACGGGCGATGCACCGCAATTGGGTGTCCATCCCGCACGTCACCCATCACGACGACGCCGATGTCACAGAGTTCGAGCGGCGTCGCAAAGCGTGGAACACCGCGCATCCGGACGACAAACGGACGCTGCTGCCGGTGCTGATCAAAGCCAGCGTCGCAGCGTTGCAGCGGCATCCGAACTTCAATTGCTCGCTGAGCGCGGACGGCACGACGGTGTTCGCGAAGAGCTACTTCAATATTGGCGTTGCGGTCGATGTGCCGAGCGGGCTGCTCGTGCCGGTGATCCGCAACTGCGACCAGAAAGAGGTGGGCGAGATCGCTCGTGAGGTTGCGCAAATCTCGGAGAAGGCCCGCACCAAAGGGTTGTCGGTCGCCGAGATGGCCGGCGGTTGTTTTACCTTGTCCTCGCTCGGGCACATCGGCGGCACGGGTTTCACGCCCGTCATCAACGCGCCGGAAGTGGCCATCCTGGGCATCTGCCGTACGCAGGATCGCTTCGTGCCCGACGCCGGCGGCAACCCTGTTCTGAAACAGCTGTTGCCGCTTTCGCTCAGTTACGACCATCGCGTGATCAATGGCGCCGACGCCGCGCGCTTCGTGCGCTTCATCGCCGATTGGTTGAGTACCTATCAGTTCACCTGACCCTTCATTGTTGGAAACGCATCATGTCCGCATCGCCTGGCTCCGCTTCGCCTGCTTCACGGATTACTCATTGGGTGGGAGGCAAAGCGGTGCCGGGCGCTCAGACGCGGGCCGGTGACGTATTCGACCCGAGCACGGGTGAAGTAACGGCGCGCGTTCCGTTTGCGTCGCTGGATGAGCTCGATGCGTGTGTGCGCACGGCGCGAGCGGCCTATCCTTCGTGGGCAGCGACGCCGCCGCTTCGGCGTGCTCGGGTGATGTTCCGTTTCCGCGATCTGCTGGAACGCGCCAGCGACGAGCTTGCCGAAGCAATCTCGCGCGAACATGGCAAAACGCTCAGCGATGCGCGAGGCGAAATCGTTCGTGGCATGGAAGTCGTCGAGTTCGCGTGCGGCATTCCCGATCTGCTCAAGGGCGAGCACAACGAAAGCGTCGGGACGGGCGTCGATGCGTTCAGCATCCGCCAGCCGCTCGGCGTCGTTGCCGGCATCACGCCGTTCAATTTCCCGGCCATGGTGCCGCTGTGGATGTTTCCTGTCGCACTGGCCTGTGGCAACACGTTCATTCTGAAGCCGTCCGAGCGTGATCCCTCGGCGTCGGTGCTGCTCGGCAGGCTGTTGCATGAGGCGGGTCTGCCGGCCGGCGTGTTCAATGTGATCCACGGCGATCGCGAGATCGTCGATGGGCTGCTCGGTCATCCTGGTGTCGCGGCCGTCAGCTTCGTGGGCTCGACGCCGGTCGCGCGTCACGTGCATCTGGAAGGCACGAAGCACGGCAAGCGGGTTCAGGCGCTCGGCGGTGCAAAGAATCACGCCGTGATCATGCCCGACGCAGATCTCGACGATGCGGTGAATGCCCTGATGGGGGCGGCTTACGGATCGGCGGGCGAGCGGTGCATGGCCATTTCGATTGCGGTCGCGGTCGGCGACGACACGGCCGATCGATTGATTGCCAAGCTCGAGCCGAAAGTGAAGACGTTACGCATCGGCGGCTATTCCGATCTGAATGCCGAGATGGGCCCGCTGATCACCGGCGAGCATCGCTCGAAGGTGTGCAGCTACATCGAGTCGGGCGTGGGCGAAGGTGCCAACCTCGTCGTCGATGGTCGCAGCTCCAGCAACTTGGGCAAAGGCTTCTTCCTCGGCGGCTCGCTGTTCGATGGCGTGAAGCCTCAGATGCGCATCTACCAGGAGGAGATCTTCGGCCCGGTGCTCGGCATCGTGCGCGTTCCCGATCTGGATGCGGCGATCGATCTGATCAACGCGCATACCTATGCGAACGGCACAGCGATCTTTACTCGCAGCGGCAGCGCCGCGCGGGCGTTTACGTCGGCGATCGAGGTTGGCATGGTGGGCGTGAATGTGCCGCTGCCAGTGCCCATGGCGTTCCACAGTTTCGGTGGCTGGCGCAGCTCGCTGTTCGGCGATCATCACATCTATGGCCGCGAAGGCGTGCGCTTCTACACTCGACTCAAGGCCGTCACGCAGCGCTGGCCGCGCGATGTGCAGAACGCGGCCGAGTTCTCGATGCCGACGATGAAATAGCGAACGGCTTCAGTTCGCCCAGCGCTCGGCGTCGGCCACTGCTTCGCGCATGGCACGAAAGCCGAGCGCCAGAAACACCGCGCCGAGCGGGCAACAGATCGCGATCAGCGTCGCCATGCCGAAGCCGATACCTCGGCCTTCGGCGCCGGTGAAGAACATTTCGGCGAACACCGCGATCAACATCGGACCCGCGGCGGCGCCTATCAGCCCCGCGGTGCCCGAGAAGAACGCGATGCCCGTGCCGCGAAGCTCGTTGGGTGTCACGAGATTCAGTGCGGTCGATGCGCAGGTCGGCAGCGAGGAGACCGCAGTCAGGAACAAACACAGGCAGGCCAGGAAGATCCAAGGATTCGTGCTCGTCATTGCGACGATGCCGGCAGGCGTCGCGACCAGCATGCAGCCCGCATACCACCGAAGCTGCGCGTCGCGAACACCGCGTCGGAACATGGCGTCGATGGCGCGGCCACCAATGACTTGACTGGCAATGCCGGCGGTGGTGAGTGTGACGCCGAGCGCGAGTCCAATCTGACTCGGACCCCAGGCGAACGTACGGCCCATGTGCGCCGGATACCAGGTGCCACAGCCCGCAACCACCGCCGACGCGAAGGCGAACGCGGTGTAATGGCACAGGAAGAAACGTTGCCTCTGGCCGATGAACTTCAACAGATCGCCGTACGCCTTGCTCCACGACAGGCGTTGACCCGCGCTGCGAAGGCCGCGACGCACCGGCTCCGGCAAGGTGAAGATCAGGAACCCGAGCAGCAGCCCCGGCAGGCCGACGATCAGGAACACAGCCTGCCAGGAACGCATCGTGCCGAGCGCGGGCACGACGATGGTTTCGGTATGGGCGACCAGATCGACGATCACGCCGCCGAAGAAATAGGCGCATCCCGACCCGAGCGTCGCGCCCAAACCATAGATCGCCATCGCGGTCGTCAGGCGTTCTCGCGGGAACAAGTCAGTGATCATTGACGTGGCGCATGGATTGAGCGCCGCCTCGCCGACACCCACGCCCACTCGAGCCACCAACATATGCCAGAAACGCTGTGCCAATCCGCACGCCGCAGTCGCGAGCGACCACACGGCAACCCCGGCAAAGATCACCCAGCGGCGGCTGAAACGATCGGCGAGCGTGCCGAGAATCAAGCCGAACAGACTGAACGTCAGCGCGAACGCCAGGCCATGCAACATGCCGAACTGCACGTCGCTGATGCCGAGGTCGCGTTTGATGGGGTCGACCAGCAGCGTGATGATGAAACGATCGAGGATGGAGACCAGGTAGAGCAGGGCGAGCACGAACACCGCGTACCAGCCGACACTGCGTGGCGGATAAGCCGTGGCTTCGCTGCGAACGGCCTGCATCGACTCGACGGCTTCCGACATCAGCATCCCCGATGTATGTCGTCAATCTTCCATGCGCCAGTGTCGCCCGCCGTCCCGACGATAGTCAACAATGCTGTTGACTATCGGCATGGCTACCGATAGCTTTGAACCATGCCAAAACTGACCGTGGTCACCCGCACCGGCGATGAGATCGAGATCGAGCAGACTCGACCCGGCGCGTCGGTGATGGAGCTGATGCGCGATCACGATGTGCCGGATCTGCTGGCACTGTGCGGCGGCAGCCGCTCCTGCGCGACTTGTCACGTGTGGGTCGATACAGCGTTCCTGAGCAAGCTGCCCGAGGCCGTCGAGGAGGAGAGCGAGCTGCTCGACAGCTCGATGCATCGCCAGCCGAATTCGCGCCTGTCGTGTCAGATCAAATGGAAGGACGAGCTCGACGGTCTGCGAGTGACGTTGGCGCCCGAGGACTGAGCCTCACTACTACACCTATTCCAGAGCGGTCCCGAATTCCCATGGCAGACAAGCGCCCGGCTAAGAAGCGCGATCCCGAGCGCACGCGTGAAGCGATCCTGGACGCAGCGCGCGAGGTGCTGGCTCTGGATGGCAAGGAAGGATTGAGCGTCGCTCGAGTGGCACAGCGCGCGAAGGTGAATCGCGGCACCGCCTATCAACATTTTCAGACGCGTGAGCAGCTGATCGAGGCGACCGCTGCGTGGGTCAGCGAGAAGCTGCACCGGGCCGTGTTCGGCGATCCGGAGATCGCGAGCAACGTCCCTGCCGAGAACATCAACATCGAATCGGTGAACAAGCACCTCGCCGAGTTTGCGATGGAGAATCCCGAGCTGGGCGGTGTCTGGCTGTTCGAAGTGTTGAGCTCGCGCCGGCCGGCGAACGATATGTTCTGGCGAACGTACGAATCGAAGTTCGAGCAGTTTGCCGCGACCAAGTTCGCTCAACCCGACATCGACGTCGAGGTGCTGTCGGTGCTGATTCTCGCCGGCTCTTTCATCTGGCCGGTCTGGGCGCGTGCGCATGCGCGGACGGCCAACGAACGGCAGGAAATGTCAGCGCGCTTTTCGCGGGAGATCCTGCGGCTGTGCCTGCATGGAACTCTGCGTCCCGAGCTGTATGCGGAACTCGACGCTCGCCTGACCAAGGAAGCCAAAGCGGTTTCCGAGTTGCGAGCGGTTGTGCCGAAGACGCGGCGCGCGTCTTCCAACTCCTGATTCAACGAGGCGTGAACCATGTCGCTTGCTGGAAAGAATGTGATCGTGACGGGCGCGGCGTCGGGCATCGGCCTGGCCACTGCACAGCGCTTTGCGCGTGAGGGCGCGAACGTCGGCATTTGGGATCTCAATGAGGAGGGTGCGCAGCGTGCTGCCGCCGAGTTGCAGGCGTCCGAAGTGAAGGCGCTGGCGAGCCGTGTCGATGTGTCTAGCCGCAAGAGCGTGGACGCCGCCGTCGAACACTTTCACGCGAAGATCGGCCAGGTGAATGTGCTGGTCAACAATGCCGGCATCACGTTGTTCCAGCCGTTCATGGAAACGAGCGAAGAGCAGTGGGACCGCGTCATGCTGATCAATCTCAAGAGCATGCTGGTCTGCACGCAGGCCGTGCTGCCCGACATGCTGGCGGCGAAGTGGGGCCGGATCATCAATGTTTCTTCGTCGAGCGCTCAGACCGGCTCGGCTCGCATGACGGCGTATGCGGCGTCGAAGGGCGGTGTCATCGGCTTTACAAAGGCGCTGGCGCAGGAGCTGGCTGCGACCGGAATCACCGTCAACAACGTGCCGCCGGGATTCGTGGATACGCCGATGCTTCGTAATGAAGGTGTCGTCGGTCTCGGCGTGAGTGTCGATGCCGTGGCGGCTCGCTCGCCGATGGGGCGTCCTGGCCGGCCCGAGAATATGGCGGCGGCGATTGCGTTCCTGGCGTCCGATGACGCCGACTACATCACGGGTCACACGCTCAACGTCAACGGCGGCCGTTACTCGAGCTGAGTCATGGCGCAGCCGTCGGTCGCGATCATCGGCGCGGGACAGGCCGGCCTTCAGGTTGCGGTGTCGCTGCGCGAGCAGCACTACGAAGGCCGTATAGCCCTGATTGGCGATGAGCCGCACGTTCCCTATGCGCGGCCGCCGCTGTCGAAAGCCTATTTGCTTGGGGAGGCGGGCGACCTTGCGCTCCGCCCGCAAACTTACTTTGCTCAGCATCGTATCGATCTGATTGCTGGCAAGCGCGCGGTGGCGATCGATCGCACGCGTCGCATGGTCGGGCTCGATGATGAGTCCGTGATCGAGTACGACCACCTGGTTCTTGCAACTGGCGCACGCAATCGATCGCTGCCGATTCCTGGCGTCGAGTTGGGCAACGTGTTTCTGCTCCGAACGCTCGATGAGGCGGCGCTCCTGCGCGAGCGCATGGCGGCGGCGAAGAACGTCGTCGTGATCGGCGCGGGATTCATCGGCCTGGAATTTGCGGCCACCGCCACGAAGCTTGGCGCGAACGTGACCGTCTTGGATGTGGCCGATCGACCGATGGCTCGCGCGCTGTCGAAGACGATGTCGGCCGTGTTCACGCGAGAGCACGAGAAGACAGGCGTACGGTTGATGTTCAACACGCAAGCGATGCGGTTGTTGGGCGAGCAGTGCGTGACCGCGGTGGAAACGGTGGATGGGAAAATCCTGCCTGCGGACCTCGTGCTCATCGGCATCGGCGTCATTCCCAACGTCGAGGTCGCGGCGACCTGTAATCTGACTGTCGAGAACGGCATCGTCGTCGACGAGTTCCTGCAGACGAGCGATCCGCACATCAGCTCGATTGGCGACGTTGCCGCTTTCTCGAACCGTCACCTCGGCGGCGGGCGCGTTCGTTTGGAGTCCGTGCAGAACGCTAGCGATCAGGCGCGCTGCGTGGCGGCCCGAATCATGGGGCAACCTGATGCTTACGATGCAGTTCCTTGGTTCTGGAGCACGCAGGGCAGCCTCAAGCTACAGATGGCCGGCCTTCCAAGCAGTGGTTGCGAGGAGGTCGTGCGCGGCGATCCGAATGCATCGAAGTGTTCGGTGTTTCTGTTTCGCGATGGAAAGTTGGCGTGCGTGGAAACGCACAACCGGCCGGCGGACCACATGCTCGCACGCAGGCTGCTTGCGGAGCGTGCGGCACTGACACCGGACCAGGCTGCGGATCCGACGTTCGATCTCAAATCGCTGTTGCCGCGCCCTGCGGCTAGAGTCGCGGCCGCCTGACCCAGGCTCCATCGCCGCCGCATGTCGCGCGGCGCAGTGCCACTGTCGCGCGATGCCATCGTGCGACTCCGCTTTCATGCGTACCATGAAAAAGACAATCCCCGGAGAACGTTCAGGCCATGACTGGAACTCTTGCAGGGCGGGTGGCGCTGGTGACGGGAGCGTCATCGGGCATTGGTGAAGGTGCGGCGTTGGCTCTCGCGGCGGCTGGTGCGACCGTCGCGGTGGCAGCTCGACGCGCCGATCGTCTCGACGCTCTCGTGAAGCGCATTCAGTCGGCGGGCGGCAAAGCGCTGCCGCTGCCCGGCGACGTAGTGGATGAGTCTGTCGCGAAAGGCATTGTCGAGCAGACCGTGCATTCTTTCGGCCGGCTCGACATCCTGGTCAACTCGGCCGGCATCATTCAGGCCGGCGGGGTCGAGAACGCCAACCTGGACGAATGGCGTCGCGTTCTCGAAGTGAACCTGCTGGCGACGCTCTACACCTGCACGGCCGCGATCGGTCCGATGCGTGAGCAGGGCGGCGGCGACATCATCAATATTTCCTCGACTGCGGGCCGGCGAGCGGCCGCGCCGTTCGGGCCATATTCAACCAGCAAGTTCGGCCTGACCGGCATGACCGAAGGCTTGCGTCAGGAAGTAGGCAAGTACGGCATCCGCGTGTGCATCATCGAGCCAGGTGCGACGACCACCGAGGTGGCGGACTCGATCAGCGACGCCAGCTATCGCAAGGCCATGCAGGCCCATGTTTCCAAGGAAGGCGCGATGAAGCCGGAAGACGTGGCGGACGCCATTGTGTTCGTGGCTTCGCTGCCGCCGCGGGCCAACGTATCGCAGCTATTGATCCGGCCGACCATCGACGTCGCGCCAATGTAAGCAAACGTTTCGGGGGATTTGCCGATGAAGCTTGCCAACAAAGTCGCGATCATCACCGGTGCGGCGGGCGGTATGGGCCAGGCTGCGGCGATTCTGTTCGCACAGGAAGGCGCCAAGGTTGCCGTGATCGATCTGAAGGAGAGCGCCGCTCAACCCACCGTCGATCAGATCCGCGCGAACGGAGGCAAGGCGATCGCCATCGGCGCCGATATCACGAGCAGCGAGGACGTGAAGCGCATCGTCGCACGAACTGTCGCGGAGCTCGGCGTGCCGAACATCCTGTACAACAACGCCGGCATCGACACGGAAGGCAAGAAGCCGCTGATTCACATCACCGAAGAAGAGTTCGATCGTACCGTGGCCGTCAATCTGAAAGGCCCGTGGCTGATGATGAAGTACGTGGTGCCTCACATGATCGAGGCGGGCGGCGGTTCCGTCATCAACACTGCATCGATCGCTGCATTCTTCGCGTGCAATACCGCCGGCTACTGTGGCGCGAAAGCGGGCGTCGTGTCGATGACGAAGGTCGCCGCGGTGGAGCTCGGCCGTTACAACATTCGCGTCAACGCGCTGTGCCCTGGCGCCACCAAAACGCCGATGGGCGACAAAGTGAAAGCGGAAATGGCTGCACGCAAGGCGAAGCTGCCGCATGTGGACAAGATGGGCGTGCTCGGCCGCATGGCGACACCGTTGGAAATGGCCAAGATGGCGCTGTTCCTGGCCAGCGACGATTCCTCGTTCGCCACCGGCGCAGCCTTCATCAACGATGGCGGCTGGACATCGATGAGCGGCTTGGAAACGCAAGCACCCGAGCTCATCTAGAGCGCGCACGTGAAGAGTCAGCAGCTCGCGTACAGCAACGGCAAGACCCATTTCGTCGGCTATCTCGCGTGGGACGACTCACGCGAAGGCAAGCGGCCCGGCGTCATCGTGTTTCCTGAAGCGTTCGGCTTGGGCGAACACGCGCGTGAGAAGGCGAATCGTCTCGCGCAGGCAGGATACATCGCACTCGCCGCCGACCTGCATGGCGGCGGCTTCGTGCACAAAGACCTTGCCTCGGTGCGTCCTGTCATCCAGGGTCTGTACGCGAACCGCGCTGAATGGCGTTCCATCGCAACGGCTGCGTACGATGCGCTGCTGGCGCAGCCTCTCGTCGATAGCAATCGAGTCGGTGCTATTGGCTTTTGCTTTGGCGGTACGACCTGCTTGGAGCTTGCACGCACGGGCGGCGCGAACGTTCGCGCCATCGCGACCTTTCATTCAGGACTGAATGTCGGTCTGCCGGAAGACGCCGGTCGCATGCAGTCGAAAGTGCTCGTCTGTCACGGCTCGGAAGATCCACTGGTCAGCCAGGAATCTATCGATGCGTTCATGGCGGAGATGCGCCGTGAAAAGATCGATTGGCAGTTCATCTACTTGGGTAATGCCGTGCACAGCTTCAGCGAGCCGGCCGCGGATGAGCGCGGCTCGCCGCAGTTCGCGTACAGCAAGACCGCCGAAGCGCGTGGGTGGGCGGCGATGACTCACCTGTTCAACGAAACGTTCGGCTGAAGACGTTGAAACGATCCACGGCGCGACTGAGCGCCACATAACCGGACAGCCGGCCCGGCAGCCACTGCTTCGCGCCGTCCATATCGAGCAGCCGCCGCGCCTGCGGGTCGGCGTGCGACATCGCCAGCAGCACTGCGACGAAGCGCTCGATCAACAGCTGGGGCGCGCCATCGAGCACGGTGATGTTGCACTTATCGAATGGCTCGGTCGTCGCGACGATGTGTATCGCGTCGGTCGGCAGGATTCCTTCGTGCTCGAACAGCGACCGATTGTCTTCAAGCAGGCAGCAGGCGTCCGCGTTTCCTCTCATCAGTGCTTTGGCGGCGTCACGCTCGTTTCCGATGTGAGCTCCGTGCTTGCCCATGGCGGCGTTGAAGTACATCACTTCAACGTCTCGGCCGGGCTCGAGTCCGGCCTGCGCGATCAGCTCGAGCGGAAGGAGGGTGGCCTGCGGCGAATCTTTCGCCGCCACCGCCACGCGCCTGCCTTTGAGGTCTGCGATGGTGGCGATATCTCTCTCGCGTCGGGCCACGATCACGCTGCGCAGGTCACGATCGGTATCGCGCATGGCAATCGCAGAAGCCTTGCGACCGCGCGCGACGGCCAAGCGTTCGGCTTCGATCCATGCGAGCGGCGAATTCAGCGCGACATGACAGTGCCCTTCGAAAAGACCGAGCACCTGCTGCCCGTAGCTGGAATAGAGCACGTACTCGAAGGGCAGGCCGCGCTGAATGAAATAACTCTGGAATGTTTCCCAGACGGTGACGACCTTCGGATCGGTGGCGACGGCGCCCAGAACCAGCGGCCGGGGGCGCGTTGCTGACATCCGTCACCTCCTCGAGCGAACCGGCGTCGATTCTTGGAGCCGGCCGCCGTCAGGGTCTCGACGGCCCGCGACAAAACCGCGTCGCCCGGCGTCGAGACCTGCCGTCGAGCCCCTCCTATTAATAAGTAGGCTGAGCCGTCTTTGTACGAATTAACGCTCAGTGGGCTAATATCGGCACGACGCGTTCGGAGACCCTTTGCGATGACCTTGACGACCAGAGACCTGACGCCGCGGATCGCGACCGAAATCCGGGCGGACAAGAAGACCCTGCTCAGCGGCGAGCACGCGGCGAAGATTCGTGAGTTGCTCGAGCTGCGCGGCGTGCTGGTCTTCCCGAAGGTCAACTTCAGCGACGAGGAGCAAGTCGCTTTCACCCAGACGCTCGGCACGTTCGCGCCGGAGATGCGAGGCGACAAGGTTTATAAAGTCACGCTCGACACCAAGGTCAACGACCAGGCGGACTATCTCAAGGGCTCGTTGTACTGGCACATCGACGGCACGATGAACGCCGTGCCCATTCTTGCGTCGTTGCTGTCGATGCGAGTATTGCCGTCGAACGGTGGCGGCGACACGGAGTTCTGCAATACCTACGCCGCCTACGACGATCTCTCGAATGCGGAAAAGCAGCAGATCGACAAGCTGCGTGTGATGCACTCCGCCTGGAATACTTTGTTTTATTACGACCCCGAGCCGCGCATCGATCTCCTTCGCAACATGATGCGGATCGGCGATCGCGAGCTGCCGCTGGTGTGGACGCATCGCTCCGGCCGGAAGTCGCTGGTCATCGGCGCGACGGCGCGACACGTCGTCGACATGGATTTCAAGAAGAGCGCCGAGCTGCTGGTGCAGCTGCGCGATTGGGCGACTCAGCCGCAGTTCGTTTACCGGCATACGTGGTCGGTCGGCGATCTCGTGATCTGGGATAACACCGGCACGATGCATCGAGCGACCCCGTACGATCCCGCCTCGGGGCGCTTGTTGCATCGGACCAAGCTGGAAGGCGAAGAAGCGTTCGCTTGAGATCTGGGGGATCGGTGGATACGCACACTAGCGCGGCAGCGGAATGGCGCCGATTCGGATTTCTGCCGCTCGCTGCTGCACTCGGTTACGCGACGTCAGTCCTGCATGTTTATTCGCTCGGCGCGTTCATCGGACCGCTGCAGCAGGAGTTTGGCTGGTCGCGCGCGCAGACGTCGGCGGGGCTGACGGTTTCTGCGCTGATCAGCGCCATTGGATGCATTCCTGTCGGCATGCTCGTCGATCGCATCGGGCCTCGTCGGGTCGGGCTGATCGGCGTCGTTGCGATGTGTGCGGCGCTGGCGTGTTTGAGCACGGCGACAGGTACGCCGGCGAACTGGTTGGCGCTGTGGGGTGTGCTCGCCGTCGGAACATTTTTCGTGCAAGCGACGGTGTGGACGAGCGCAGTCGCCAGCCGTTTCGAAGCATCGCGAGGCCTGGCGTTTGCGATCACGCTGTCGGGCGCGTCGTTGGCTGCGACCGTCTATCCGATTCTCGCGACGTGGCTGATCGGTAACTATGGTTGGCGCTCGGCGTATGTATCCATGGGCGGGCTTTGGGGGGTGCTGGTGTTTCCTGTCCTGTTCCTACTGTTTCGCGGCGCTCACGATCGTGGCCGTAAGGAACAGGCGGCCGCGCCTGCTGCGTTGACGGGCATCACCCTGTCGGAAGGGTTACGTTCGGCGGCGCTGTATAAGCTGCTGATGGCAGCCGCGTTGTTTTCATTCACGGTCATCGGTGTGGCCGTGCATTTCGTTCCGATCCTTACCGATAGCGGCGCAACGCCTCTGTCCGCTGCGGGCATCGCCTCGTTGGTGGGCATCTTCTCCATCGTGGGCCGGCTTGGGACGGGCTTCTTGCTCGACAAGTATCCGGGGCATCTGGTCGGCGCGGCCGCGTTCTTGATTCCCATCGCCGCCTGCGTGCTGTTGCTGACCGATGGCGCCAACCCGGTGAGTCAGGCCGTCGCCGCGGCGATCTTCGGGCTTACTCTTGGTTCGGAAGTGGACGTGATCGCTTATCTCGCGGCCAAGCACTTTGGGCTGAAGAACTTCGGCGCGCTGTACGGCGTGCTGCAGATGGCGCTAGCCGCCGGCACCGCGTTCGGTCCGCTCGCCGCCGGCGCCGTCTTCGATCGCTATCAGAGTTACTCGATGTTTCTGATGCTGACGGCAGTGCTGATGGCCGCGAGTGCGATTGCGCTGTTCACCCTCGGTCCCGCGCGCCAAACTGCGGCCGCCCTAAGCTCGCCAGCGCCAGACTACTCACCGCCATGAACGCCATCGTGAGCATCAGAAACTGCTCATAGCTGCCATATCTATCGAACGCCGCACCCGCGCCCAGCGGGCCAAACGCCACGCCCAACGCCAGCGCTCCGATCATCGCGCCGGAGAACACGCCGAAGTTCTTCAGCCCGAAGTGTCGCGAGACCAGATACGCGATGACGTCGACTTCCGCGCCGACTGTGAGGCCGAAGATCGCGGCGGCGATGCTCTGGTTGAAGGCATTGGAGCCATCGAGAAAGAGCAGGGCGCAGGCAACGATTGGCAGCACGAACACGGCTGCGCCGACCCAATGCGCTGGGAAGCGATCCAGCAGCAGGCCGGTGCCCAATCGGCCGAAGATGGAGAAGATGCCAACGAGCGATGCGATGCTAGCGGCGGCCAATGGATCAGTGCCTGCGTCCGTCAGGATCGGCACGAAGTGCACGATGATGCCGAGAGCCGTGAATGTGAACAGGCCGCTGGCCATGAGCAGCTTGTAGAAGGCCGGCGTTCGCAAGCCTTCCGTTACGGTCATGCCAGGGATTGTGCTGCTGTCGACCGGTGCTACTTGTTCTTTGCGCCCTTGATCGCGCGCGCCACGGAAGAAGATCAGCATGATCGGGAACACCACAGCGGCCCAGATGCCGCCCATCGCCAGGAACGCCGTTCGCCAGCCGTGATTGCCGATCAGCCATGTTCCCAGGATCGGGAACACGGTGGCGGCGATCGATGCGCCGGAGAGTGTGACTGCAAAGGCGAGTCCGCGCGCTGTTTCGAATCTGCTGGCAACCGCGCTCGTCCATACGGTGGCCTGAAGCCAGAGGTTTGCAAAGGCGATGACGGACCAGAGGACGAGCCAGTTCGTTGAGTTGCCGGTCGCTGTGCTGAGCAGGGCGAATGAGCCGGTCATCAGGACGACGCCGATCAAACCAACGACTCGCGGGCCGAGGCGATCGACGAGCAGGCCGATTGGTATGCTGAAGAGTGCTCCGGCTAGACCGGCGATGGTGATGCCGATGGAGAGTTGAGCGCGAGACCAGCCGAACTCCTGCGCAAGCGGGGCCATGAACGGGCCGATGCCGTAGGTGTGGAGCACGGCGGTTGAATAGCCGAGCGCGGCCGCGATGGGGAGGAACCAGAAGCTGCGCCATTCGGCGCGGGCGGATGTTGTCACTTTATTATTCCCGAGGGCCGCAACGGTACAGCGCTTCAACCCTTCAACAGCTGCTTGTTCACAAACGGATCGTTCCCAACAAACAGCGGCTTCCCTCCGAACAGAACGATGCGCCACTCCCCATCGCGCTCCTTGCGGAAGACCATCCGGCAGTCCGTCACCATCGCGGGATTGATCGCGCCCATCACCGGCGGATGTCCCTCACCGGCGTAGTTCACATTCGTGAAGTACACCGTCGCATTGCTCTTATCCGCCACATGCACTCGCATGTTCACGAACGTGTGCATCGACACTCGGATGCCATCCTTATGCGAAGCCGGAATGCGCTGCGCCCGATCGCTGTAGAACTTGCCGATCGCCGCGTGGCCCTTGTGCGTGTAGTCGCCGACCGAGAACTCGCCGTCCTCGGCGTAGAACTGGGTGATGTTCAGGCCGCCATTGGTGTCGATCTCATGGGCGAACTCCGACACCAGCTGTTGCAGTTCGATGGCGATGAGGGCCGTTTCGGCGTTGAACTTGGGCATGGAGCGTCCTTCCGTCGTAGTTGAAGAGTCATGACTTCGAGCGCGCCCCGATCCGTTGCGCCCAGTTCTTGGGCAGCACGATCTGCTTCGCGGTCGGAAAGCCAAGATAACCATTGTGAGCAAACGTATAAGCGTTGGTCCGCAGCGGATCGCCCGACACCAGCACCATGAAATCGTCCGGCTCGAGCACGATCGGCACCAACCGGTTCGGATCGTCCGACTCGGCGAACACCCTGGGCAACCGCCCGAGATTCACCTGATGTTCGAGCGACACGATCGGAAAGTCCGCCCACTGCTCAGTGAACGCTTCCACTCGCCAGGCCGGCATGCGCGCATGCTCGAATAGGTAGCGCTTAACGTCATCCTTCGACCAACCTGCTCGCGCAATCGTCTCCGCCAGAATCGGTGTGAGCACGAGCACGGGGCGCAACGTGCCGAACGTCAGGCCGCCGACCGTAAACACGATCTCCCAGCCGGTTTGTTTCGCGAGCCCATCGGCGATGTAGGGCATCATTTGTTCGGGCTTGCTGCCAGTCACCGAAGCCAGCACGCCGCCGCCCGTCATGCGAGTGACGGTGACTGTGTTGTCGCCGGCTTCGAAGCCCATGTCGGCGCTATTCGGCGGCCAGCCAATTTTTGCCAGCGCACCCTCGTTCTCAGCAAGCACGACGCGGAACGTATTGCCGAACGAGCCCTTGTCCGTCTTGTGCGGCAGGAAGCCCGCGAGGTTACGCAGCGCCAGGCGCCAGAACCGACCGACTGACGTGTTCGGCAGAAACCCGTCACGCAACACGCCTTGCTGATAGTTGAAGCCGAGCTGCCTGATGATCGGACCGTTGAGGACGATCAGCGTCTCTGCGCCCGGCGTGTTGCCACTGTGTTCGACCCCATAGATGGGGTCGGCCATCGCTTCAGCCAGCGCGACCAGAATCGGCATGTACTCCGGGCGACAGCCGGCCATGACGCCATTCACCGCGACCGCCCAGATCGTCACAGCCCGGCTCTCGGGGAGCACGATGCCGAGCGTTTCATCCCGATCGCGATCGGTGAAGCTCAGG
Source organism: Steroidobacter agaridevorans (assembly GCF_009932555.1). GTDB lineage: Bacteria > Pseudomonadota > Gammaproteobacteria > Steroidobacterales > Steroidobacteraceae > Steroidobacter > Steroidobacter agaridevorans. The sequence goes on along the minus strand of NZ_BLJO01000007.1, from coordinate 488,055 downwards.
AACTCCTCGATCTTCTCCAGCGTCGGCGGCACGATGGGAAGCCCGTCGCTCCACTCGCGCTCGTAGAAGTAAGCATTCACTTCCTCGAACGTGCCGCTGAACACGATGTCGCGCGCGCCCGGCTCCGGCGACAGCTCCTGCTCGTCGGGTTGCTTCAACAGATTGTCGATCACCTGCTGTGCCGTGACGCTGAACACGTTTGCTCGCAACTCCTCCACGCTCTGAGCGCCCGGATGGCCCGGAATCATCGCGACGGGCAGGTTCGGCATGCCAAGACCCACCGAGGTCGCGGCGGCCTGGCCGAGGAAGCCCTCGCAGACCAGCGACGATGTTGGAAAACCGGCTCGTTCACACGCTTCACTGGCCCGCAACACGGCGGGCGTGCAGCTGCCTCAGCAGGCCATCGATGAGATGGCTGCGTCGACTCCCAAGTCTTTGAAGCGTTGTGGCAACGAAGCGAGCAGTTCCTTCTCGTTGACGGCGTGCGTCGAGCCGAACTCCCGCCAGCTGACCCACTTCACGTCCGGATACTGCTCGCGCAGCTCTTCTTCCAGCGCGGTGAAGACTTCATCGCCGGCGAACAGAAAGTCCCAGAGCTGCGCGACAGTTTTGCCATTGAGCGTGTCGAGCCGTTTCGCGAGCGGGCGCATCCTCAATCTGCGCTCGCCGCACGGCCAGACGACCTCGTAGAGACCGTTGGATGTCTTTGCCATCGAATCTTCCTCAACACTTGAATCGGCAGGCGACCGCTTCCGCCGCTCGCACACCTTCAGCCATCGCTTCGACGATATTGCCGCCGTAGCCGGCGCGAACGGCGCCGACTGCGAGCACGCGAGCATCGGGCGTAGCGAGGTCGGGGTTGGTCGCGATGTGACCAGTCGTCGCAAGCAGCGACGACGGAACGAACTGTGTGTTCGGTGTTCCGCCAATGAACGGAAACAGCCCGGCACATTCGATGTCCGAGACGGCGCCGCTATTCACATGGCGAATTCGAACGCCCGTGACGCCAGCGTCGCCGAGAATCTCAGTGATTTCGCTATCCCAGACGAAGCGGACGTTCTCCCGGGCGGCGATGCGATCGACGTAGTCACGTTTCGCTTTGAGCGGGCTGCGGCAGATCATGATCACATTGCGCACCGTCTTCGCGAGCACCAGGGCTTCCTGGACCGCGCTATCGCCACCGCCAGTAACGACGACATCCTGTCCCCGAAAGAACCCGCCATCGCAGGTCGCACATCGCGACACGCCGCGTCCGACGAACTCATCTTCTCCGGGAACACCGAGCTTCCGCAGCGACGCGCCAGAGGCAACGACGATCGCGTCCGGATGATGCGTTCTGCTTTGCTCGTCGGTGAGAGTCAGGCGCGCGCCCAGCTCGAGCTTCGCAATACCGGACTCGACGATTTGAACGGCCGCCTTGCGGGCGTCCTGGAGCAGATGAATGGCGAGGTCCTGACCGGAGAACTTCCCTGGCACGGACAGACCGTCGACTTCGTTTACCGTGGCGACCAGTCCCCCGAACATCGGGCTGCTTTCAAACAGTGTCACCAGCCGGCCGAGGCGCGCGGCATGGCGCGCGGCAGAGAGTCCTGCCAGACCTCCACCGATGACAGCGACCTCGCACATATTCTTGAGCGGCCTCATCCAGCGTGAACACTAATGCACTGGCGCTGCACGACGCTTGACCCGAAGCGACTCGATCCTGGCAGCGCGCGCCAACACATTCGACCCATGAAACAGCTCGCCGCAAAGTGAACAGGTGTGTTGACTAACGAGATGTTCTAATCAACACTCGCGTTGACTTGCGACCTGGTCGATTCATTGTGGATGGCGCTGCATGACCTGTCAGCCGACGCGGACTCCCGCCGAGATCGATATCCCTTCGTTGCGCGAAAAGTATCGGGTGGAGCGCGAGAAGCGGCTGCGTCCGGACGGTCAGCGGCAATATTTCCGCCCGTCGGGCGAGGTGGTTGCAAGCTACGCAGCCGATCCGCATCAGCCCATCGAGGCACGTGAGCCGATCTCCGAAGAGATCGACGTCATCGTTCTCGGCGCCGGCTGGGGCGGCATCATGGCCGCCTATCATCTAACGCAGGCAGGCGTTACCAACTTTCGTAACGTCGACACTGCCGGTGACTTCGGCGGCGTGTGGTACTGGAATCGCTATCCCGGCATCCAGTGCGACAACGAATCTTATTGTTATCTGCCGCTGCTCGAAGAAATGGGCTTCATGCCGTCGAAGAAGTTTGCCGATGGCTGGGAGATCTACGAGTACGCGCGCTCCATTGCCGCGAAGTTCGGCTTCGCCGATCGCGCGCTCTTCCATACGCGCATCAACTCGCTCCGTTGGGACGAGAAGCTGAATCGCTGGCGCGTTGGCACCAATCGCGGCGACGACATTCGCGCACGATTCGTGATCAATGCCTGCGGCGTGCTCAACATGCCGAAGCTGCCGAGCATTCCTGGCATCGACAAGTTCAAAGGCAAGACCTTTCACACGGCACGCTGGGACTACGCATACACCGGCGGCAGCTACCAAAACCCGGTACTCGACAAGCTCGCCGATAAGCGCGTGGCCATCGTGGGCACCGGTGCAACGGCGATTCAGGCGGTGCCGCACTTGGGCAAGTACGCCGAGCATCTCTTTGTCGTGCAGCGTACGCCGTCGAGCGTGGACGAGCGGCCGAATCCGCCGACCAATGCGGAGTGGGTGAAGTCGCTGGAGAAGGGCTGGCAGAAACAGCGCCAGGCAAACTTTCATCGCAGCGCCATGGAGTTCCTGCGGCCGGACGAGACCGATCTGGTTTGTGATATCTGGACCGAGATCACTCGCAATCTGCACGCCGAACTGGCCGCCGAGGGTTGGCCGCAGCTCACGCCGCTGGAGTTCATGGCGCGGCGTGAGGTGGTGGACTACCGCGTGATGGAGCGTCTGCGCCATCGCATCGACGACCTCGTGCGCGACAAACAAACCGCCGAGGCGTTGAAGCCCTATTACCGGTTCCTGTGCAAACGGCCGCTATCGAGCGACGACTTCTATCCGACGTTCAACCGCCCGAACGTGAGCCTGATCGACGTCTCGCAGAGCAAGGGCCTCGAGCGTATCACCGAGCAAGGATTCGTGGTCGCCGGCAAGGAGCACGCCGTCGATTGCATCATCTTCGCCAGCGGCTTCGAAGTGACCAGCGATCTGAAGCGACGCTGGGGCGTCGATATCGTTCAGGGGCGCGGCGGAAAATCGATCTACGACCATTGGCCCGAGGGCTATGAAACGCTCCACGGCACGATGACGCACGAATTCCCGAATCAGTTCTACATCGGATACATCCAGGGCGGCCTGAACGCATCGGTGACCGAGCAGTTCGGCCAGCAGGGGTATCACATCGCTTACATCATCAGTCAGGCGCTTGAGCGCAAAGTGACTGCGGTCGAGCCGAGCAAGCAGGCGCAGGACGAGTACGTGCGCCACTTCCGCGAGATCGAGATCGATCTATCCGAGTTCCAGCGCACCTGCCCGCCGGGCTACTTCAACAACGAAGGCGAAGAGAAACCGAAGTGGGCGCTGTTCCGTGGCTACGGTTACGGCTGGGACGCGTTCCAGAAGCTGCTCAAGGAATGGCGCGACAAGGGGGACATGGAGGGACTCGTCCTGACGCGTTAGCGCGGGGCCGGCTTGATCTGTTGGAGGGGGATTTTGCGTGGATACTTTAGCTAACGTCAGTGTCGATGAGCTGGCCGAGCCACTCACTTATCCGGTCGAAGCGTTTGTCTCCAAGGAGTATGCGCAAGCCGAGGGCGATCGACTGTGGTCCAAGGTGTGGCAGCACGCCGGCCGGGTCGAGGAAATTCCCAAAGTTGGCGACTTCCTGACTTACGACGTCGGCGCGGACTCGATCGTCATCGTCCGCTCGTCGCCCGACACCATCAAAGCCTTCCACAATGTGTGTTCCCATCGCGGCCGTCGGCTCGTCGATATTCCTGCCGGCGCTCAATGCGCACACGGTAACAAGACCGGTTTCGTATGCGGCTTCCATGCGTGGCGCTACAACCTGGACGGCAAGTGCACGTTCAAGCTCGACGAGTCCGATTGGAAGGGCGCGCTGACGGAACAGCGCACGAGCTTGAATGAGGTCAAGGTCGACACCTGGGGCGGCTGGATCTTCATCAACATGGATCCGAACTGCGTGTCGCTGCGCGAGTATCTGGAGCCGGCGGCGTCGATTCTCGATCCCTTCGAGCTCGGCAGGATGCGTTACAAGTGGCGGCAGTGGGTAATCTTCGATGCCAACTGGAAGACGGCGATCGAAGCGTTCATGGAGCCGTATCACGTCGCCGGCACGCACACGCAGATGCTCGAGCACGGTCAGTACTACGCATACAGTGCAGCGTACGGTCTGCATGGGGTCAGTGGCTTCGATGAGCGCGACCCGACGATGAAGATGAAGCAGAGCACGACGGTCACTCGCGCTGGCAAGGGAAAAGATCCGCGTGCTTCGACCTATGCGTTACAGAA
>NZ_BLJO01000007.1:376929-483521 GCF_009932555.1 Steroidobacter agaridevorans | reverse complement strand
CGAGATCTACACGACGGTCAACAAAGCCAGCACCACGGAAACGCTGGTCAACGCCGCCAAGCGTCTGGTCGATGAATTGCCCGAGGGCACGCCGCCCGATCAGGTCATCAAACATTGGCTCGAACGCGCGAAGGCGGACGATGCCGCGCGCGGTGTGATCTGGCCGACGATCACGCCGGATCAGATGTCCAAAGCGGGCCTTGCCTGGAGCATCTTCCCGAACATGGCGATCCTCCAAGGCATCACGTTTGCCTTGTGTTATCGCGCGCGCCCGTATGGCGACGATCCTCACAAGTGCGTGTTCGAGTCTTATGCAATCGAGCGTTATCCCGAAGGCGGCGAGCCGAAGACCGAGTGGGTGTACGCCGACCCGACCGAGGCGAACTGGGGCCTCGTGCTCTCGCAGGATTTCTCGAACATGGCGGCGGTGCAGAAGGGCATGCGTTCTCGCGGCTTCCGCGGAACGCTGCCGAACCCGCACCAGGAACGAAAGATCACCAATTTCCACCGCAATCTGGCCAGGTACATGCGCGCTGGCGCACCCAGTGTCTTGCCAAGCGGCTCCAAGTAACCAAACAGTCAACGAGCATCCGACCATGGCCGTCAAAGTTTACGAACGCATCCTGCACTTGTTCGAGGCCGAGGGCATCGACACCCTTTTCGGCATTCCCGATCCGAACTTCGTCCATATGTTCATCACTGCGGAGAAGCGCGGCTGGAAAGTCGTTGCGCCTCACCATGAAGAATCCGCGGGATTCATGGCCGAAGCGGCGTTTCGCATGACCGGCAAGCCGGGGCTTTGCATCGGCACGCTCGGCCCGGGTGTGGCGAATCTCGCTGGCGCCATGATGTGCGCGAAGGTCGAGAATTCGCCCGTCATCTTCCTGGGCGGGCAGCGTGCGCGCATCACCGAGCAGCGCGTGCGTCGTGGCCGCATCCAGTTCATCAAGCAGTCGGGCTTGTTCGAACCTTCGGTGAAGTACTGCGCGAGCATCGAGTACGCGAATCAGACCGATGAAATCATCCGCGAAGCGCTGCGCGCGACTCAGACTGGCACGCCGGGCCCGGCCTACATCGAATATCCCGCCCATGTGATTCAAGAAGAGCTCGATGTCGGCGAGCCGCTGCCGCCACCGGCGTATCGATTGGTGGAGCAGGGCGCCAGCGCGCAGATGATCGAGAAGGCGGTGCAGCTGATCAAAGCGGCCAAGAATCCCATCCTGCTCGTCGGTCACGCCGTGCATTGCTTCCGTGGCGGCGAGTCGGTCAAGGCGCTGGCAAACATTCTGAACTGCCCGGTCATTCAAACGTCCGGTGGCACCTCGTTCATCTCTGGCCTGGAAGATCGCACCTTTCCGTACGGCTTCTCGCCAGCGGCGGTCGAGGCCGTCGTCAAGTCGGATTGCTGTATCGCCATTGGCACCGAGCTGGGCGAGCCGGTGCACTACGGTGTCGGTCGGCACTGGAAAGAAAACGATGCGAATCGCAAGTGGATCTACGTCGAGCTGGATCCGAAAGCGATTGGCGTGAATCGCCGTTTCGATGCGCCGCTGGTCGGTGACCTGCGTGCGATCGTCCCGCAGTTGGTGGAGGCGCTGAAAGACTCGCCACGGAAGGCGGCGCCGGATCTGGCGACGTGGGTGAAAGCCGATGAGAAACGCATCGCCGATCTGGGCGAGTCTGCACCGAAGGGCGGCGAGCGCGTTCACACCGCGCGTTTCGTGGTGGAAGCGACCAAGGCTTTTCCAAAGGACGGCATCATGATTCGCGATGGCGGCGCGACCGTCATCTTCCAGTGGACGTATTCGCAGGCGAAGCCGCGCGATGTGATCTGGAATCAGAACTTCGGTCATCTCGGCACGGGTCTGCCGTACGCCGTTGGCGCGATGGTTGCTGAAGGCGGCAAGCGGCCCGGCATGTTGCTCACCAGCGATTCGGCATTCCTCTTCCATGTCTCCGAGCTGGAAACCGCTGCGCGCTTGAAGCTGCCGCTGGTTTGCGTCGTTGGTGTCGATCACCAATGGGGCCTCGAGGTCGGCGTCTACAAGCGCACCTTCGGCAAGGGCTCGGCCGAGACGGGCGTCCATTGGAGCAAGGATGTGCGCTTCGACAAGATGGCGGAAGGCTTCGGCTGCTACGGCGAGTACGTCGACAAGGCAGAGGACATCGGGCCGGCGATTGCGCGAGCTTATGCGAGCGGCAAGACGGCCGTCATTCACGTCGCCATCGATCCGACGGTGAATTCCGAGGAGATGCCGAACTACTCGGAATTCCGCACCTGGTACGCCGAAGGAACTCAATAACCATGCGCGAATATCTAAAGTTCTATATCGACGGCAAGTGGGTCGACCCCGTCGAGTCGAAGATAGCCAACACTGTCAACCCGGCGACCGAAGCGGTGTCCGGCACGATTGCGCTCGGCACGGCGGCTGATGTCGATCGCGCGGTCAAGGCTGCGAGGCAAGCTTTCACGACGTGGTCGAAGACGAGTCGTGAAGAGCGGCTGCAGGTGCTGGAGCGGATTCTGGCCGAGTATCAGAAACGCGTCGGCGATCTCGCGGCGGCGGTCACTGAGGAGATGGGTGCACCGAAGGCGCTGGCCAGCGGATATCACGTCGGGCTGGGGCTCGGTCATCTCACCACTGCGATCGCGATCCTGAAGAGCTTCAAGTTCGAGGAGCAGAAGGGCGGCACGCTGATCGTGAAAGAGCCGATCGGGGTGTGCGGCATGATCACGCCGTGGAACTGGCCGATCAATCAAGTGACGGTCAAGGTGTTTCCGGCGCTCGCGACGGGTTGCACGATCGTGCTCAAGCCGTCGCAAGAGTCGCATTTCTCGGCGCACATCCTCGCGGAGATCTTCGATGCCGCGAGGGTGCCGCCGGGGGTGTTCAATCTCATCCAGGGCAAAGGCTCGGTCGTGGGTGCGGCGATGTCGACGCATCCGGGGATCGACATGATCTCCATCACGGGCTCGGAAGCGGCGGGCATCGAGGTCGCGAAGAACGCAGCTGGCACGGTGAAACGCGTGTGTCAGGAGCTGGGCGGCAAGAGCGCGAACATCGTGCTGGATGACGCGGACTTCGCAAAGAATGTGGCGAAGGGTGTCGCGGGCATGATGGTGAATTCCGGCCAGACGTGTAGCGCGACGTCGCGCATGTTGGTGCCGAAGTCACGAATGGTTGAGGCAATTGCTGCGGCGAAGGCGGCGGCAGCGTCGGTGACGGTCGGCGATCCCAATGGCGATGCGGCGATGGGGCCGGTGGTCTCCAAGGCGCAGTTCAACTCGATTCAGGAATACATCCAGAAAGGGATTGCGGAAGGCGCAACGCTCGTTGCGGGCGGGCCCGGTCGGGTCGAGGGACTGGCGAAGGGTTTCTATGTGAAGCCGACGGTGTTCGCGAATGTCAGCAACGACATGGTGATCGCGAGAGAGGAAATCTTCGGCCCGGTGCAAGTCATCATCGGTTACGACAACGTCGAGCACGCTGTGCAGCTTGCCAACGACTCGGACTTCGGGTTGGCAGGCAATGTTGCCGGCGTCGATGTCGAGAAGGCGCGAGCCGTGGCGAGGCAGATCCGCGCCGGCTGGGTGTCGATCAACGACGGCTTCGATTTCAACGCCGCGTTCGGTGGCTACAAGAAGAGTGGCAACGGGCGCGAGTGGGGCGAGTTCGGCTTTCACGAGTATTTGGAGATCAAGTCGTTGCTGGGCTACGCACCGACCTGAGCCGCGGGCGTGGGAAGGGGGATTTAGTGAGCAAGTCTGTTGTCGTTGTCCTTTGCCAAACCGTTCTTCTCTCCACCATTGCAGCCGAGGCAGCCCAGAGTCAGGAGGTATCGGCGCGGTCACTGGAAGAAGTCGTCGTTACCGCTCGTAAGCGGGAGGAGTCGCTTCAAGACGTTCCCGTAGCCGTGGCCGTCGTCGGTCAGGAGCAGCTGAGGAACAACGTCGCAAGCGATCTCTCCAAAGTCGGCGAGCTCGCGCCGCAGGTGAGCATGTCCCAGGGTGGCTCCGGCACGGGTGCCGTCATCACCGTGCGCGGTGTCAGCTCCGCATCGAACGACTCCGGTCTCGATCAGAGCGTGGCAATCGAAGTCGACGGCGTGCCCATCAGCCGTGGCCAAGTCATCTCAGCGTCGGTTTTCGACTTGCAGCAGGTCCAAGTCCTCCAGGGTCCGCAAGCTTTGTTCTTCGGCAAGAACTCCCCCGCCGGCGTGATCTCGCTGCGCTCAGCGGACGCCACCGATACGTTCGAAGCCTACGTCACGCCTGGCTACGAATTCGAATCCGAGCAGCGCTTCGTGGAAGGCGCCGTCTCCGGCCCGCTCAGCGATACATTCAAAGCGCGCCTGGCGTTCCGAGGCAGCGAGATGGACGGCTGGGTGAAGAACACGGCGACACCGGTCACCGACATCGTCAATCCCACCGTCACCGATCCCGGCGCGACGATGGGCCGTACCGGCCCGGATGACGAGATCTACGCAGCGCGACTGACGCTGCAATGGCAGCCCAGCGACGACTTCGATGCGAATTTCAAGCTGATGATGAACTCGCAAGAGCGCAACGCCGGCAACGCCAGCTCCGAGCCGTTTTGTATCAACGGCCAGACGACGCCCGTCATCCTGGGCACGCGCCCCATCCCCGGCGCCGATTGCAGGAAGGATCGAACGAAATCGCACGGTGCGGTCGCGCCAGTCTACGCCGCGAATGTGCCGTACTCGAACGGCGGCGTGCCCTACCTGGATTCCAGATTCACGCTCGCGTCGTTGAACCTCAACAAGACCTACGACTCCCTGTCGCTGACATCGACGACCGGCTACTACGACCAGACCGTGCAGCAGATGAGCGTCTCGGACTGGAGCCCGTACGCGACGATCTGGGCGGCGAGCAAGGAAACGTATGAATTGATCACGCAGGAAGTCAGAGCGAGCAGCGACTTCGACGGGCCGCTGAACTTCATGGTCGGCGTGTACTACGAGACCTTCGATCGTCCGTACCTGAACTCATCCGACCTGTTCCACGTCTTCAATCCGGCCGCGCAGAACTACGCAACGGTGATCATGGACTCCAAGTCGAGCGGCGACTACTTCTCCGGATTCGCGCAGCTCCGTTGGGACATCACGGATGCATTGGAGCTGGCAGCGGGCGCGCGCTACAGCCACGACGAGAGGGACATTCGCATCGTGAACCTGGAAACGGGGCCGGCGCAGCCGACGCTCTATGCACGAGGGCAGGCGCTCACGTCGAGCTACAAGGACGACAACGTCTCGCCCGAGGTGACGCTGACCTGGAAGCCGGTAGACGATCAAACCCTCTACGTCGCCTACAAGACGGGCTACAAGGCCGGCGGCATTTCCAATCCGTTCCTGGTCTTCAGGAACGCGACAGCCGACAACTTGCAGTTCGAGCCCGAGGAGGCGAAGGGCGTCGAGGCCGGCTACAAGGCCACGTTGCTCGACCGCACGTTGCGGTTGGATCTGGTCGCCTATCGCTACGATTATGAGGATCTGCAGGTCGTTTCGTATAACGCCGAGACCATCAACTTCACCATCAACAACGCGGCGCAGGCGGAGATCAAAGGGGTGCAAGGCTCGTTCGAGTGGTCGGCCCTCGATGAGCTGACTTTGCGCGGAAACGTCGGTTACAACCGCGCCGAATACGACAGCTTCCCGAATGCTCAGTGTTACCCAGGTCAAACCGCGGCGCTCGGGTGCGTCGGCGGCGTGCAGAGCCTTGCCGGCAAAGCGTTGCTGCGCGCGCCGGAGCTCACGTACAGCCTGGGCTTCGACTACCAGCCGCGGCTCGTCTCGGGTTGGGACACGACGATCTCGGCACTCGCATCTCACAGCGATGCTTACCAGGCGGCGACCGATTACGCGCCTGGGGGTTTCCAAGAATCGTACTGGCTGGTGAACGCAGCGCTGCGAGTCGGGCCGGACAGCGGTGCGTATGAAGTGGCCTTGATCGGCCGCAATCTCACCGACTCCTACTACATGCTCAACGTCAACGGCTGGTCGGGCGCCAGCAATCCCAACCAGTTCGTCGGTTTCTTCAATCGGCCGCGAGAGCTGGTGCTACAGGCGACCGTGCGGTTTTGACGTTCAGTCCAGTATGAGGTCAAGGATCGGCGCCAGCGCCTCGAAGCCGGACCTTTCGGCGAGCCAGTTGTAACCTTCGCTCATGGATTGGCGTGCGGCGCTGACGCTGGGCAGACTGCCGGCAGGGCAGGAGACCAGTGGAATGCACAAATCGAGCGCGTGCTCGGCTTCTGCAATCAGATGCAGCTTGCTGCTATTCACACCGGAGCCACTGCACGTGAACCGCTTGCGATAGACGCCGGCCGCAGCGTTGCCGCCATCATTGGTCGCCGGCCCGACATCGAAATCCGCAGCGGAGCTCGATTTGCTCAGCGCATTGCAGAGCCTCACGGACTGCCGCGAAGGCACCAGGGGGTCGGCGCGGCCGTGAATGAGGAAGTAGCGCGATCGTGTCGAGCTGTCGGCGATGCGGGTCGGCAAGCTGTTGCGCGCCACGAACGCATCGTTGGTGTTCACCGTCTTCACCGACTGACCGAGGTAATCTTCGAGAATGCTCAGTGCTTCCGGTGAATCGACGACCGGCGGCACCTGCTGATAGCGGCTGATGATGTCCCTTGCATCGGTCGGCGAGTAGAGCATCAACGCGCGCTTGACCTCCGAAGGATGCTCCACGGCGAGGATACCCGCCAGGTGAGCGCCTGCGGATTGGCCCATGACGTAAACGTCGTTGTTGGCCGCGGCTCCGAAGCGAGTCTTGTTGGTCTGCACCCACGCAAAGGCATCGTTCATGTCCTGCAGGATGTCGGCGCCCTTCGCATCGTTGCATTCGAGGTTGCCATCGCTGCTGCCGACGAGCCGATAGAAGGGCGCGAAGACCACGAACCCTCGCTGTGTCAGGTGAGAGATCTGCGACTCCAGGCCGAGGAACGCGGCGCCTCGGTATTTCCAGCTGCCGCCGTGCACGGCGATCGCCGCTCGCTGATTGTTGGCCGCGAGGTCCTTTCTGTAGACGCGCATTTCGAGCTTGCAGGGCGTGGTCTCGACTTGCGTATACAAGGGACCGTTACAGACTCTGCGGCGTGGAATGGAGTCCAGCCACTCGCACGTTTGCGGCGCGATCTGTCGCGTGTAGCGCCGGATTGTCTTGTAGTTGACGCGCTTCATATACGGCTGATTGTTGTTGCCGATGCTGAGCACTCCCACGTCGAGGCGGTTGCCCGGCGTCAACGTCCAGGGTCGTTCCGTGATCAGCGTGGTGTCGCCATCCCAGATATCGGCGTTGCCGAGCTTGCGCTTCGAATCGACGGCCACTTCGCTGCAGTAGTCCGCAAGCGAGGTCGCCTGGAAGTCCGTGGTGCCGGCAGGCAGCGGCGCGATGCTCATGTCCCTGAACAGGTTGCCGCTCGCCTGGCAGGCGACACTCGTGCCGAGCAAGGTCACCAGCTGATCGCCGTCGCCGAGATACAGGGCCCGCAGCACCTGGTCCTGGTTGTCACGGAGAAACTCGTAAGACACCGGGAATCGCAACGGATATCGGTTGACGAATCTCAGCAGCTCTTTGGCCAGGTCGACCGCGACGTACGGGACGAAGAACGATCTTGCGTTGAGGTTCGCGTTGAGGTTGGACTGCGTCGTCGCCAGCCAGGCGGCCAGGTTGCTGTTGGCGACGTTGACTGTCAGCGCGTTGGACTCCGCGTAGCTCTCCACGAAGTAGAGGAAGCCGTCATCCAGGGCTCGCCCGAGGATGCCGCCAAAGGGTCTGCCATCGAGAAGGCGCAGCAACGGCGAGAAGTCACGGACGCGGAAGTCGACGGCCTTGTTCGTGATCGAGATGAATTCGCCTTTGAGCTCGGCGGTGGGATCGAACGAGATCTGCAGCCCGTTGGCGACGGGGGTCACCACCGGATTGAGGCGCAGGATGAGCGACATGGTCATCGCTACGTCCGCGTTTGCGCTGACATCCAGGGTCTCTTTGTCATAGCGAATGCACTTGCCGAGCACGCGGTGCCCGAGGCGCACTGTGACGCGTCCGTCGACTTCCACCGTGCCATAGATGTCCATCGTGGCGACGATCGGTTTCGCCAGCGCTTCGAGCTGCACGGCAAAGGAGGAGTCCGCGGAGAGTTGGGCGCTGACGTGTTGTCTGCTGAGCACCGTGCGGGCCGTGCAGCCGCTTCTGAGCGTGACATCGTCGAGGGATCGCTGCCAGAACAAGGCTTCCTCCGTCAGGCGGATTCCCTGCTGATCCAGGACCTGCTGGACCTGGTCGCCGAGCAGGCGCGACAGCGGTTTGCCGGAGGTTCGGGAGTCCGCGACGAACTGCGCGATGTCGCCGACCGTGAAACTGAAGGTCTGCGCGTGAACTGAGATGCTGCTGAAGAGTGCGACCAATGCAGCGCCCATGAGCACTGCGAATCTACGGCTGTCCGCCATGAAGCCCATCTACTTCTCCCTGATATTCCCTGGCCTGAAGCGTCGTCCGACGTGCCTGATGCGCGGTCCCGCCGCAGATCAAGCGTTGTGAGAGTGCTGGTCGATCAGCGGACGTCGCTGAGTTGCAGTAGCCCTTCCGGGGTCGTGCAGTCGCCCGCGATGGCGTATGTGATCTGCACCGGAGTACCCGTTGCCTTCGCCGTCGCCATCAGGGCGTAAAAGTCGGTGAAGTCGGCGGACTGTTTGCTCAAGAAGGCGTGAGCCTGCCGGTACTCGCCCGCGCAGTCCGTGGGACGCGCGACGAATCCGACGTAGATGCCGCCATCGCCTTGGACGATCAGCTTCACGACTACGCCGTTCTGGGTCTTATCGGCAGCGTGGGCGCTTAGAGGGAGCTGCAGCGCTGTACATAAGCAGAGTGCAGCCAGGTAACCCAAGTTCTTCCTGATCACGAGTGGTCCTTCATTCTCACGTGAGCCGACGATCCTTCGCTCGCGCAGCCGCTGTTACATTCTGATTGCGAAGCGATGTAGCTTGTCGATCCCACATCCGTGGGCTTCGTTCTTGTATGTAAATTAACGACTATGCGTGAACCAAGTCAACAACGAATTCACGGCGTCGGTCCAGGCAGTTCGGCTGTTGACAATGGCCACTGCCTGTTGCACGTTACTTTCGACCTTGAGTGGCCATGGCAGCGAAAAGAACAAGCGCAGCGCGGATCAAGGAACGTCGAATTCGGGAGTAATTCGTGAAGCTGTGTCTTTTATTGCTGTTGCCGGTGGCGTGGTTCGCCACGACGGCGCACGCGGATGAGCCCATCATGGGCGCCTATGTGGGTGCGGGCGCGGGCCGGGCGACTCTGCACCGCGAGCGCTTCGGCAGGTCGGGCTTCGAAGCGCACGATGCGGCATTCAAAGCTTTGATTGGCTACCGAACGTTGCGGGGGCTTGCGTTCGAAGCGAGCTACGCCGACTTCGGCGAGATGAGCAACGGCGACCGATTGACCGGCGATATCCAGGCGCTCAGCGTCGCTATCGTCGGGTTGATCCAGCTCAGGCAGGTCGACCTGTTCGGTAAAGCCGGTTTCGGGGCCTGGCGCGGCACGACCGCCGACCGTATCGGACAGGAAGTCCGCGATGACGATATCGATCCCATCATGGCCCTGGGCGTGCAGCTGCGCAGCGGACGCTTCGCCGTTCGCGCCGAATTCGAAGCCCAGTTTCTCAGTTTCGCTGCCGGCGAACATGGCCGCGACGGCGATTGGCTCGATTGCATTTCTGTCAGTGCGAACTGGAGTTTCGGTCGCTAGTGTTTTGTGTTCTCGAAGGATGAATTCATGAAACGGATGTTTGCGTCGTCTGCTTTGGCTCTGGTCATGGTTCTGTTGTCCCAGCACGCAGCGGCCGAAGCCGTTGGCCGTGTAGTAGCGGTCGGCTGCCACAATACCGACAACGTGTGCTGGGTCGAGGTCGAGGGCTTCACGGGCTCACCTGCTTGCGGCACGAGTTATCAGCTTCGCTGGGACGCTGGCACGGCATGGGGGAACCGGTGGTATGCAACGCTGTTGGCAGCGAAAGCGTCCGGTAACCGGGTCCGGTTGGAGATCGCCTCGTACTGCTCGGCGCAGGGCTATCCAACCTTTCTCTATGGATCGGTCATCGACTGAGTCAGGACCATTCCAGCAGCGTTTCCCCACTGAGCTGATTCGACAGCGTCTGCGCCGACGAGCGCAGCGCCGTGGCGAGCGACGATAGCCCGGAACGCTGCGCGCTGCCGATGCCGATTGCCACGAGGGCGTGGCTCAGCTTGGCACGCGCTTTCCAGACTGGTGCGGCGACGACGGTGACACCGGAGATGTAGTTGCCATCGTCGACGGCATAACCCTGCGCGCGCGTTTGTTTGACTTGCGTTTGCCACTGCTCGAACGTCGGCGCCTCGTCCCACCGCAATGTTTTGAACTTCGTTTCGAGCCTCGCCTCGGGGTAATCGCCAAACGCCGCTATACAGCGGCCGGTCGCGCTGATGAGCGCGGGAAAGCGACTGCCGATCTGCGTGCTGAGCTGCAGGTTCTGGCCTGACTGCGCGATGGCGACCACGATGATGTGATCCAGCCCGACGATGTGCACGCCAAGCATGGTCACGCCGAACGACTGAGCCAGTCGATCCAGCGTGGGCTGGGCGAGATCGGTGAACTGGTTTCGTCGCAGCCAGTGCCGCGCCAAGGTGAGCACGCCGGCCTCGAGCGAATAACGCTTGGTGTCCGGGTCGAAAGAAACAAACTCCTCCGCGACCAGCGCCCGCAACACATGCAGGCAAGTGCTCGGCACCAACCCGAGCTCACGCGCAACCGATTGCACACCGAGCGGGGCGTCGCTCTTGCCGAGCAGACGCATGACAGCGGCTGCGCGTGAAATCGCGGGCGCTTTGCTGGTTTCCATGGCCTTCGCGAGCTCGCGCGGCGAGGAGGAGGTCTGGCGTTTGGTCATCATGGGAATCCCCTGGCAGCCTGGATCGGATGTTCTATATATCGAATAACATTGAATATTTGCAATAGCTTATCTCGTTGTGGCAAGTTGCCGCCGTGCCCGCGACGACAAAATTTATGGCGCTCACCGACTACACCCGCTTCGCAGATGCTCAGCAGTTTGCAAACTCCAAGGCGCTGTGGGAGTTGTTCGAGGGCAATAGCGAATATTTGAACATCGCGCGCGAGTGCATCGGTCGTCACGCCGACGGCTCGGGCCGCACCGCTGTCCGTATCGCTCATGCCAACGGTACCGACGAGATCCTGTCGTTCGACGCCATCGCCGCCGGCTCGGCGCGCTTTGCGCATTGGCTGGCGGCGAACGGCATCCAGCCCGGCGACCGGATCGCCTTCATGCTCGACCCGTCGCTGCCGTTCTACATCAGCCTGTTCGGCGCGATGATGACGGGCGCAATCAGCGTGCCATTGTTCACGCTGTTCGGTCTTGACGGCCTGCGACTGCGGGTCGACGACTGTCAGCCGAAATTGCTGATTACCAACGCCGAGAAGGCACCGATCGCCCGACAGATCGAAGGCGTCCGCGTGGTTGTGGCCGATGCCGCGCTCCTCGAGGAGATCTCGCGCTTTCCGACGACGTATCAAACCAGGACGCGCGCCAACGACATGGCCGTGTTCCAGTACACGTCCGGCACGACCCGTGAATTGCCGGCAGCGGTGAAGCACACTCATCGCGCTATCGTGACGCTGATGTTTGCAGCGCTATACGGCACCGGCATTCGCCCGGGCGACGAGTTCTTTTGTCCGTCGTCACCTGCGTGGGGACATGGGCTGTGGCACGGCACGCTGGCGCCGCTCGCCTTGGGTGTGACGACAGGCACGTTCGCCGGCCGCTTCGACGCCGTGCGCCTGATGAAGGCGCTGCAGGACTTCAAGATATCGAACATGTCGGCGGCGGCGACTCACTACCGCATGATGAAGAACTCGGAGCGTGCCAACGAATTCAAGTTCTGCTTCAAGAAGCTTTCCTACACCGGCGAGCCCATCGACCCGGCGACGCTGGAGTTCATCGATCGGACCCTTCATGTGCCCGCGTGCAGCATGTATGGCACGACCGAGATCGGCGTCGTGCTGGTCAACTATCCGGGCGCGGGCGACTACGTCGTCAAGCCGGGCTCGCTCGGCAAGCCGATCCCCGGATTGAAACTGCAGGTGCAGAAGCCGGATGGAACGCCCTCGGAGCCCGGCGTCGTCGGCGAGCTGATGCTATGGCGTCGCGACCGCTGGGAAACCACCAAAGATCTGGCGAAGGTCGATGAGGATGGCTATTTCTATCACGCCGGCCGCGCCGACGACGTCATCATCTCCGCCGGCTGGACCATGAGCGCGGTCGAGATCGAGAACACGCTGCTCAAACATCCGAACGTCAAAGAAGCCGCTGTTATCGGCGTACCCGATGCTACGCGAGGGCAAGTCGCAAAAGCCTTCATCGTCAGCGACCGCTCGCCGAGCGACGCCTATGTCGACGAACTGAAGCAGTTCACGCGCGACCGGCTCAGCCAGCACGAATTCCCACGTCACATCGCCTTCGTGAGCGAGCTGCCGAAGACGCCGGCCGGCAAGGTTCATCGCAAGGTCTTGCGCGATCGCGAAGCCGCGGCCGCCGTCAACAATTGAGTTATCGCAGGAGAGAGGAATGTCCACGGTTCAAAGCGTTGTCGAGAGTCGCTTCCCCAAGATCACCGAAGAAGGTCTGGAGGATTTGCGCAAGCGGATCGGCGTGCAGATTACAGATACGGTCGAGCCGTGGAACTATGAAGCGACGCGCGACGCCATCCGTCATTACGCGCACGGCATCGGCGATGACAATCCGCTGTGGACCGATCCGGCGTACGCGGCGAAGACGAAGTACGGCTCGATCGTCGCGCTGCCGAGCTTCCTGTTCTCGACCAGCCGCATCGTGTCGGGCTATGTCGGCGGTCTCGCCGGCGTGCATGCGATGTGGGCGGGCGCGGACTGGACCTGGTACAAGCCGGTGCTCCGCAACGACGTTATTTCGACGCAGTCCTACTTGAAGGATCTGATCGAGCACAAGACGCGCTTCGCCGGTCGCGCGTTCCAGCAGATCTATCATGTCGACTTCTTCAATCAGAAGGGCGACAAGGTGTCGGAGTGCGATTCCTGGGTGTTCCGCACCGATCGCGACGAAGCTCGGGAGCGCGGCACGAAGTACACCGACGCTCGCGGCCGGGTCGAGAAATTCACCAACGAACAGCTCGCCGAGTTCTACAAGCTGTACGAGAAGGAAGAGATTCGCGGCGCGAACGCTCGCTATTGGGAAGACGTGAAGGAAGGCGAGCAACTGCCGCGCATGATGAAGGGGCCGATGACCGTCACGGGCTTTATCTGCTATGCGCAAGGTTGGGGCGGTCTCTACATTCGCGCCAACAAGCTCGCGTGGAAGATGCAGAGCAAGCATCCGGGTCTGGGCATCAAGAATCGCTTCAACGTGCCTGATTGTCCGGAGCGCGTGCATTGGGATGAGGCGTTCGCTCTCGAGGTCGGCGCGCCCGGCGCCTATGACTACGGTCCGGAGCGTTGCTCGTGGCTGACGCACCAGGTAACCAACTGGATCGGCGATGAGGGTTTCCTGCGCAAGGCCAAGTGCCAGATCCGTCGTCACAATCCCGATGGCGATGTGGTCTTCATCGACGGCGTGGTCAGCCGCAAGTACGTCGAAGGCGGCAAGCACCTGGTGGAGATTTCTCAGAACGCCCAGACGCATCGGGGCGAGGTGTCGGCGCATGGCTCGGCGATCGTCGAGTTGCCGGCTCGGGGCGCGCGCTGAGCTAGGATAGCGGCCCGACTGGAGATGCGTCGATCATGAGCGCTGCCCACTGGGCCGGACCTTTGCAGGGCGTTCGCGTCCTCGATTTTACTCGGGTGTTGGCAGGGCCGGCGGCGGCGCTGGCGCTTGCCGATCTCGGGGCGGAAGTGTGGAAGGTGGAGCCACCGGGAACAGGCGATGACACTCGCCTGTTTCCTCCGTTTCGCGAGGATGTGAGCCATTACTTCTTGAGCGTGAACCGCGGCAAGAAGAGCATCGTCATCGATCTGAAGACCGAAGCAGGCGTCGCGCTGGCCAAGGACCTGGCCGCCCGCTGCGACATCCTGATCGAGAACTATCGCCCCGGGGTCATGGATCGATTGGGGTTGGGCTACGAAGCGCTGTCGGCTATCAATCCGCGACTGATCTATTGCGCGATCTCCGGCTTTGGCATGACGGGGCCGCTGCGCGACCGGCCGTCGTTCGATATCGTTTTGCAGGCGATGTCGGGCGCGCTGAGTGTGAATGGCGAAGCGGGTGGCGCGCCTACGAAGCTGGGCCTTCCGCTGGGAGATCTGGTCGGTGGCGTCAACGGGCCGATCGGAATTCTTGCGGCGCTGTACGAGCGCAGTGTGACGGGCCGAGGCCGGTTGATCGATGTGAGTTTGCTCGATGGCATGTTCGGCATGCTCGGTTATCTTGCGCAGCTCGCGTTCTTCACGGGCAAAGATCCGCAACCGCAGGGATCGCAACATCCCAACCTCGTTCCATATGGAACATTTCCGGCGCGGGATGGCTCGATCATCATTGCTTGCCTGACGAACGGCTTCTGGGCGCGCATCTGCAACGCGCTCGGCATGCCGGAGTTCACTAGTGATCCGCGCTTCGACACGCTGGAGCGTCGTCATGACAATCGTAGTGAGGTGAACGAGCTGATCGCGACGGTCACACGCACGAAGACCGTACAGGAACTGGTTGATGTGCTCGTCGAGCATGAAGTTCCGCACGCACCTATTCTCGGCATCCAGGAAGCGCTGTCGCAGCCGCAGGCCGTCGCGCGACAGATGGTGGTCGAAACGGATCATGAAGTGCTGGGCAGGATTCCCATCGTGAATCGACCGATCAAGTTTCCGGGCGATGATCAACCCGTTCCTGCAGCGCCGCCCGTGCTCGGGCAACACACCGACGAGATCCTGCGCGACGTTCTAGGCCTGGCGCCCGAGCAGATCGATCAGCTGCGGAATACGAAGGTCGTCGCCTGATCGAGCTGCGACGGCCGCGCGGATCGGCATCAATCGTCGCCTGAGGTCGAGATGTGACGGCTGCGCGGACGTAGCATCTGTGCAATAGCCGTTAGCTGCTGGGGGATCTTTCGATGGCCGAGCTCAGATTCGACGGTCGTGTCGCTGTCATCACCGGCGCCGGCCGAGGGTTGGGTCGCGCTTATGCGCTACTGCTCGCTGCTCGGGGGGCGAAGGTCGTCGTCAACGATCCAGGCGCCAGCCTGAAGGGCGAGGGCATCGACAGCGGTCCCGCGCAGCAGGTCGTGGACGAGATCGAAGCTGCGGGCGGCGAGGCGATTGCGTGCACGAGCTCGGTCGCCACTGTCGAGGGCGGCAAGGCCATCATCGGCACGGCGCTGGATCATTTCGGTCGCATCGACATCCTGATTCACAACGCCGGCATCGTTCGTCGCGCGTCGCTCAAAGAAATCACGCCCGAGGACTTCGAGCAGGTCATCGACGTTCACCTGCGTGGCGCATTCCACGTCGTGCGTCCGGCGTTCCCGCTGATGTGCAAGGCCGGTTACGGGCGCATCGTGCTAACGTCGTCGATCAATGGGCTGTACGGCAACAAGAACGTAGTGAACTACTGCGTGGCGAAGGCCGGCATCATTGGCTTGTCGAATGTCGCGGCGTTGGAAGGTGCGGACGAGGGCGTGAAGTGCAACGTCATCCTGCCGGGTGCGGTGACGCGCATGGCTGAAGGATTGGACACGAGCGCCTATCCGCCGATGGAACCGGAGATGGTGGCGCCCGTCGTCGGCTGGCTGGCGCACGAGTCGTGCTCCATTACCGGCGAAATACTCAGCTCGATGGCCGGTCGCGCCGCGCGCGCCTATGTCGCCGAATCGCCCGGTGTGTATCGCCCGACGTGGACCATCGAGCAGGTCGCCGAGAGCATCGACGCCATCCGCAGCACCGATGCGCCGCTAGTGTTTCCTCCGGTGCCGTCCGGACATCTCGATCACATTCGTTACAGCTTCGGGATGGCCAAAGGCGCGAAGTAGTCAGGCCGGCCATACGACGCTGCTTGACACACCGGAGCGCGACGGCAACCTTATGAGCCGTCCTCACACAACGGATGTAAGCGGATCATGAGAACATCGGCAAGAATGATCGTGGCGCTGGCGCTGGCGTTACCTATGGCCGCATCGGCGGACGAATGGACCGTGACGCAACCTATCACGGTACTGCAAGTCTACGGCGCAACCGAAGACGTCTATCTCACGGGTGGATCGACCTGGGGATCGCCTTCATGCCCGGGCGCCACTTACGTCAGGATTCCGCAAAGTTTGGCGGGATATAAACAGGTACTGGCCGTCAGCCTGGCTGCCAAAATGTCCGGCACACCGATCCGCGTGTACGGCACGTGCGGGGCAAACGGATACTTCGACGCCACTAATGTGAGCGTCGAATCTTAGTCCGCACCGCTGGGATCACGCCGGCTTGAGCGCCAGCACGCTGCCTTCGGCATCCGCCGAAATGTATAGCGTGCCGTCCGCGCCGGCGGCGATGCCGGCGAAGGGGCCCATGGGGCCGGACAGTGTGCCGACGGCCTTGAGCACTTTCGGTGTGACTCCACGCGGAGCGCCGACAGGCAGATCGAATGCGAGCGTGCGACGACGGCCGTTGCTGAGGTTGTACTCGATCAACTCCTTCAAGCCGGCATCGACGACGTAGAGCGAGTCTCCGCGGGCCAGGATGCCTTGCGGCTGTCGCAGATCGTTGAAGACTGTCACCGTGCGGCCTCCAGACAGCTTCACGACGCGGCCGCCGGCGGATTCGGTGACGAAGCACGTGCCATCAGCGCTGACTGTCACACCCGATGGTTGTTTCAAGTCGGTCGCAAGCGTCTCAACATTCCCAGACTGCACCGAGTGCACGCGGCCTGCGCCTTGCTCGACGAAGACCACCGCGCCTTTGGGTGCGACG
Organism: Steroidobacter agaridevorans; assembly: GCF_009932555.1. Lineage (GTDB taxonomy): Bacteria > Pseudomonadota > Gammaproteobacteria > Steroidobacterales > Steroidobacteraceae > Steroidobacter > Steroidobacter agaridevorans. Next base: position 466,522 of record NZ_BLJO01000007.1, on the reverse strand, counting down.
GCCACGCCATAAAGCTGATCGAAGCCGCTGGCGAGCACTTGGTTCTCCCGCTTCGCGGGCCAGTAGCGCGCCACGTCGCCATTGGCTGTCGTCACGATGAATTCGCCGGGACCCGCTGCAGCCACGCCGCGCGAATATCCGGGATAGCCGGGGGTGAACAAGAAACCGACTTGCTGCCGCGGTTGACCTGAGCGGAGCGTGTAGGAGAACGGGCCGTCGGCGACATAGATGGAACCGTCGGTATCCACGGCGAGGCCAAGCGGCCAGTTGAATCCATCGGACACCAGATCGCGCGTCTGGCCACCTTCCAAGATCTCTGCGATGTAACCCGAGATGTTCGAGACGAACGTGCGCCGGCCGACGAACGTGACGTTGTCGAGGCCGGGCGTGAGGTTCGCCAGCACGGTTTTGTCGCCGGTACGCGGATCGATGCGCAATACCTGGCCGCTGTGAACCTGCGTCGAAACGATCTGGCCTTCCGCATCGAACTTGACGGAGTCGGGCACGCCGAGATCGCGAGCGACGACTTCATGCGCGCCGCCGTCGAGGCTTACTCGCCAGATCTCATTCGTTCCCATCACCGGGATGTACAACTTGCCGTCCGGGCCCACGTCGAATGCGTTGGGCATAGGCACGTTGTCGAGCAGGACGCGAGGCGCGCCGCCGTTCAGGTCGAGCTGCATGATGCGGCCGCCGACCCGGCACTCACCCGCGATCAACCGTCCGTCGTGGAAGGTGATGGGATTTGCGACTGGCATGTCGCCCGCGATCACGCGAGTGGTGCCGTTCGGGGCGCGCATGCTGACGCGACCTTCGGTGATTTCAGTGGCGTACAGATTGCCCGCGGGATCGAACACCAGATCGTCAGGCGCGACGATGTCGCCGCCCTTCGGGCTGATCGCTTCTATCGCGCCCGTGGCGACATCGATCGCAGTGATCTGACTGCCAGACACCTGCGCCACGTAGATGCGCCCATCGGGCCCCGTGCGCAGTCCATTCGCACCGAACAAACGGCTCGGGGGCGTGAGTCGTTGCAGTGTCCAACCGTCGACGGTGCGGGCGGGCTGCGAGGCGGTGTAGCGTCCGATTTGTGGCGACATGGGATTCGATAGGTGCAATGAGAGGGGGTGGACGGAGCCTGGAAAAGCCGCATCTTTCCCGCGTTTTCCCGCTGTTTCAACACGTCGTCGAGGCCGCTGTCGGTGTCGTGTGGAGTCAAGAACGGGCTTCGGTCGCGGTGCTAACCTGATCGTCTCGCGGCATGCCGCGGAGCCGATCAAACCCACAAGAGGTTTGCATGATGAAGCGGGGGAAGAGTGCGCGTGAGATGGAATCTCTGCGCGCGATGATTCATGGCACGGCCATGGTGCGCCTCGGTGCGTTGCGCGGCTTCAAGGAAGTCGTCGCGAGCCTAGGCGGCGATGCCATGGCGCTGCTCGCGCACGCGGGCATCGAGCCGGCGTTGCTGGAGCAAGGCGACGGCGAGATCCAATACAGACAAATGATCGAGTTGTTCGAGGCGGCCGCCGCGCAGTTGGCGTGCCCGGACTTCGGCATGCGATTGGCAGCGGTCCAGGCGGCACAGGGCGCGACGAAAGTGCTCGGTCCGCTTGAAGTGGCGATGCGAAACTCGCCGACGCTCGGACATGCGTATCGTTATTGCGCCGAGCATATTCACGCGTACAGCAGCGCGGCGCAGATTTGCTTCGAGAAGCTTACGAACGATTCCCGGATTTTCATGTTATTCGAGGCGCTGCTGGTCGGTGGGGCGCACCAGCGACAGTCGATCGAGCAGGCACTGGCGCTGACTCAACATGGCATCCATGCGACCAGCCGAGGGCAGGCGAGGGCACGCGAAGTGTGGTTTACACACGAGCCGCTGGCGCCGCTGTCGACCTATCGAGCGCATTTCAATGCGACGGTGCGGTTCGGGCAGAGCATGAATGGTCTGGTGTTCGATGAGCGGGACTTCAATCTGCCGCTGCCGGATTCGGATCCGCAGTTGTATGAGATGGCGACGAGCTTCATCGATCATCGGTTCCCGAGCTCGGCGATGCCGCTTCGCACGCGGGTACGAATCAACATTGCGCGATCGCTGGTCGAAGGCAACTGCACGCAAGAGCATGTGGCGTCGGCGCTCGGATTGCATCCTCGGACTTTGCAGCGACGGCTGAGGGAAGAAGGAGAGTCGTTCGAGGCGATCAAGGATTCGGTGCGGCGGGATGTAGCGCTGCGTTATTTGCAGCAGCCGGATGTGTCGCTTGTTCGCGTAACGGAGATTCTGGGTTATTCCGAAACGTCGGTGCTGTCGCGGAGCTGTCTGCGTTGGTTCTGCGCTTCGCCGCGGGAACTGCGGGCAGAGTTGAGTCGCTGACGCCTCAGGCGCTTTCTTTGGTTTGCTCTTCACCTCCCTCTGGAGTCGCGCCGGACCGCAACTGTCGAGGCGACAACCCGAACCAGCGATAACAACTGCGTGACAGCGCCGACGTCTCCGAGTACCCGAGCAGTTTCGCAATCCGACTCAGCGGCAGTGTCGACTGCTTCAAATGTCGAAGGGCGATATCCCGCCGCACCCCATCTTTGATCGACTCAACCGACTTTCCCTCCAACCGCAATCGTCGTTGCAGCGTGCGCGGGTGCATTCCCAACAGGGTGGCGACGCTGGCATGCGTGCAGTCGCCTTCGGCCAGCAGTCGTTCGACGATCGTCTGTACGCGAGGTGCCAACACCGCGTCGGCGGACGGGAAGCGCTGTTCGATGAAGTCGGTGCTCAGTTCATAGATCTGCGCGTCGGGATTCGGGATCTCTACGTCGAGATCGGCTTCCGTGAAAACCAGCCCATTCATCGGCTGGCCGAAGCGCACGTCAGCGCCGAAGTACTCGCGATACTTCGCCGGCGATGACAGCGGCTGGTGCGCCATCCAGACTTCGCGGGGCCGGACGCGGCCGTGCGTGATTTCGATGGAAATATCCTGAGTCAGCTTCAGCGCGCGCTCCACGCTTTGCGGGTGTGGCGGCAGGCGCGCGACGGAGATTTCCAATTGGAAGAATAGTGCGTCCGGCACCAGGTCGCGTCGGATGCGCATCTGCGACGCCGTGCTGTAAACGTGGACGTGCTCGGCGCAGTAATGAAACGCCTCGCGCAAGGTTCGCGAGTTGCGCATGGCGAACTCGAGCGGGCCGAGGACTTTGATGCCACCTTGCGTCGTGGCCAGGCGCATGCCGAAGTCGGGGCAACGGAGTTCCGCTGCAGCGTGTTCGAGGATCAGCACCAGCGAGCGGTAAGGCATGACCGCGTGCCGGTGATTCAGGATGGCCGGATCGATCTGTACTTTGGCCAGCAGGCTCTTGGGATCGCCGCCGAGCTTGGTCACAACGTCCGTGAACTTGCGAAGCGCGTCGACGCGCACCATGGCGGTGCCCTGATCGGGCGTTTCGGAATCCGCTGCGGCGTCGAGCTTTCTGTCCACGGGGTCCGCACCTTTTCGGCTGGCTTGACTGAGCATAGCCACGCGCTGGCGCGCGGACAATGCGACGCTGGAGCGCGACGCGGGTTTTTGGCGTCAGCGGTCAAGATCCTGCGCGGGGCCAGCCGGTAACGTGGCCGACCATCAGCCGTGACGAGCTCGAGACGGGATGGACTTCTCCTGGGACGATGAGCAGCGCGCCTTCCGGGCCACTGTTCGCGAATTTCTTGCAGCCCACTTGCCCCGCGATTGGGAGTCGCTGGCGCACGGTCCCGGCACCGATTGGCAAAGCACGTTTTCCAAGCAGTTCTGTGGCGCGCTCGCCGCGGCGGGCTTGCTCGTGCCGCATTGGCCGAAGCGGTGGGGCGGGCGCGATGCCGATCCGTGGACGTCTTTCATTCTTGCCGAAGAAATGTGGGAGGCGGGCGAGCCGCGCGGCGGCCAGTACATGAATGTGAACTGGATCGGCCCGACGCTGATGCGCTTCGGTTGCGAGGAGCAGCAGCAACGTTACATCCCGCCGATGGCGCAAGGTCAGACGATCTGGTGCCAGGGATTCTCGGAGCCGGAAGCGGGCTCCGACCTTGCATCGTTGCGTACGCGTGCCGACAAAGAAGGTTCGACCTATCGAATCAACGGCCAGAAAATCTGGACGTCATACGCCGGCCACGCCGACACCTGCTTCCTGCTCGCGCGAACCTCGCCGGGTCGCAATGGCATTTCCATTTTCCTGCTGCCCATGGACACGCCGGGCATCACGGTGCGCCAGATTCCCAGCGTGATCGGCGAAGGCGACATTCACGAAGTGTTCTTCGATGATGCCGCCGTGCCGGCGACAGCGATGCTCGGCGAGGAAGGCAAAGGCTGGGAGATCGTTCGCACGGCGCTGTCGCTCGAGCGGGTCGGCATTCCTCGATTCGCGCTGGCGACGCGCATGCTTCATCGCGCCGTCGACAAACTCAAGCAGACGGGACGCTTCGGAATCGGCGCCATCGAACAGGCAGCACGAGCGCGAGCGGCGTGCGAGTCGGCGCGCTTCTACAGTTACAACATCGTCGACCAGCGACGTCATGGGCTCACGGTGGGGGCGGAAGCGAGCGCGGCTCGTTACGCAACCGTGATGGCCGAACGACTGGTCAGCGAGTTCGTCGTCGAGCATGTTCCCGAAGCGCTGGCGGGCGCGGATCAGATGCTGCTGTCTCATCATCAGCGCGCCATTGTTGCCGGCATCGCGTCGGGCGCCGCGGAGATTCAGTTGAATCTGATCGCCAGCGATTTTCTGGGCCTGCCCAAGGAACCGCGCTGATGGATTTCCGACTCACATCCGATCAGGAATCGCTGGTCGAGGCGGTCGACAAGCTGGCGCTGCAGTTTCAGCACAAGCCCACCGAGTTTCATGGCTTCGCACTGGTTGGCGATGAGCTGGAGAGCGAACTGCGGCAGGGTGAGTATTTCGATATCGCGCAGGTGCCGGAGTTTGGGCCGCTGACGGCCGCGATGGCAGTCGAGCGTCTGGCGCGACTGCCGTTCACGGCTGAGATCGCGCTTTCCATGCTCGTCCGTCCGCAGCTGCCGGTGGATTTGCCGCGTCCATTGGCGGTGGTCGAGAACGGTCGGCCGGGGCGCTTCGTCGGCACGGCGAAGACTCTGTTAGTGATCGAGGGCGAACGCATCAGCATCGCGCGGCCTTCAGCGGATGACGTCGAATCCGTCGAATCGTTGTTTGGCTATCCGATGGGTCGGCTCAAACGAACGATCGATCTGGAGCGGCTATCGGACGCGGACGCATACGCGACGCGGAAGTGGCTGCGAGTTGCGCTCGCCGCCGAAATGAGTGGCCTGTTGAAAGCTGCCATCGATTCGACTGTGGAACATCTCACGTTGCGCAAGCAGTTCGGTCGGCCACTCGGCACGTTCCAAGCGCTGCGACATCGCATGGCTGAGTGCGCCGTGCTCGCCGGTGGCGTGCGTTGGCTCATGCTGAAAGCGGCAGGGACCGCCGATGATGGCGATGCGGCGCTGGCGGCGTCTCATGCGCAGGAGAGTGCGACGCGTGTGGCGTACGAAGTTCATCAGATGCTCGGTGCGATGGGCATGACGCTGGAGCACCCGTTGCATCTTTGGACCTATCGACTGAAAGCATTGTTGTCCGAGCTGGGCGGGCGTGGCGGGCAGGCAAGCGCCGTCGCGAAATTGATCTTCTGATCTGACGGCGAAAATATGCGAGCAGCGCCATACAAAGTCGTGCAGTGGGCCACCGGGAACATCGGCACGCGCTCGCTGCGATCCGTCATCGAGCATCCGAACCTGGAGCTGGTCGGGCTCTACGTCCACTCCGGGGAAAAGGCCGGGCGCGACGCTGGCGAGTTATGCGGCCTGGCTCCGACTGGCATCAAGGCGACCAACTCCATCGATGAGGTCATCGCGCTCCGTCCGGATTGCGTGCTCTACATGCAGCAGGGCGCGAATATCGATGATCTGTGCGGGTTGCTGTCCGCGGGTGCGAATGTCGTGACGACGCGAGTGGAGTTCCACGATCCGCTCACGCTCGATCCCGGTGTCAGGCAGCGGCTCGAAGACGCATGCAGGAAGGGCGGCACGTCATTGCACAGCACGGGCAGCAGTCCGGGGTTCATCACCGAGGCGCTGCCGATCGTGTTGCTGTCGCTACAGCGGCGGCTGGAGGGTCTGACCGTCAACGAGTTCGCCGATGTGTCGAGCCGCAACTCGCCGGACATGTTGTTCAAAGTCATGGGCTTCGGCCAGCCGCCGGCGGTGCTCAACAGGCACATTCTGGCCGAGGTGAAAGTCGGCTTTGCGAATTCGTTTCGCGCGCTGGCGAACGCCATCGCGATGCCACTCGATAGTGTCGAGATCGAAGGCGAGTGCGCGACGGTGCGCAATTCAACGCGCATTGCCGCGGGCGTGATCGAGAAGGGAACAGTGGGTGCGCTGAGAATCACGGTCTCGGGGATGCGGCAAGGGCGGGCGCTCATGCGCATGCGGCTGAACTGGTACTGCAGCAAGGACATCGCCGAGCCGTGGGACCTGCGTGACAGCGGCTGGCATGTGGTCGTGGAGGGCGACGTGCCGCTCGATGTTTCCATTCGGTATCCGATCGCAATCGAGCAATATGCGCAGATGACTCCAGGGCTGACGGCGCATCGGGCGGTGAATGCGGTGCCGGTTGTTTGCGAAGCCGCGCCGGGCATTCGCACGACGGCCGAGTTGCCGCAAGTGATCTCGCAGCTCGGATGAACTCAGTGCCGAATGATGCCGCGCCGGCGGCAACGATAGAGGAACGAAGCGCCACTCACCGTTCGGCGCTCGCCGAGTGGCGCGAACACTGGCCGATGGTTGTCGCCGCCATGGCGGGATTGTCGTTCGCGACAGTCGCCGTGTACTCCATGGGCTTGTTCATGGAGCCGCTCAGTCGCGAGTTTGGCTGGACGCGCGCGCAGATGTCATTGGGTCTGTCCATTGTCGCGCTGTTCGCTGTGCCGTTGTCGCCATTCGCCGGAGCGCTCATCGATCGCTGGGGATCGCGCCGACTCGGTATTCCCGGCATCGTCCTCAGTGCGATTGCATTCGCCGCCTTCAGTCTGGCGACCGGTTCGCTCACCCAGTGGTACGTGCTGTGGGTGTGTTACGCGATCGTCGCAATCGCCATCAAAACCACGGTGTGGACAGCCGCCGTTTCCAGTGTGTTTCAATCGAGCCGCGCGTTGGCGCTGGCCGTAGTGCTCAGTGGCGCGGCAGTGTCACAAACCATCACGCCGTTGATCGCGCAGTGGCTCATCGATGGATACGGCTGGAGACAGGCGTTTCTATGGATGGGCCTGGGCTGGGGCAGCGTCGTGCTGGTGCTGCTGTTGCCATTCTTCTTCGATGCACGCGATCACGAACGCCGTGCGCCGTCCTCGTCGGCGGAGCGCCCAGCACTCACCGGGCTGACACTCGCCGAAGGCGTACGCGATCCGGCTTTGCTACGAATCGCCGCTGCGTTATTCATCACGTCGTTTCTTGGCGTCGCGGTGACTGTGCACAAGGTGCCGATACTCACGCAGACGGGATTGTCGCGGGAGGTCGCGGCGCAGATCGCGGCATCGGCAGGCATCGCCGGCATCACTGGCAAGCTCCTCACCGGATGGTTGATGGATCGATGGCAGAGCGGCTGGATCGGCGGCATCTGTCTGTCGCTGCCGGCGCTCGCGTGTTCGTTATTGCTCGAGCCAATTCGCACGCCGGCACTGATCGTCGCGTCGATGATGATCTTTGGCTACTCCGCAGGCGCGTACTTGCAGATCTGCACGTATCTCACGACGCGCTACGGCGGACTGCGTCACTTTGGCAAGATCTTCGGCATCATGGCGGGGCTCATGGCGCTCGCGACCGGTATCGGGCCCATCGTGGCCGGTGCTGTGTTCGACCACTTCGGCAACTACACCGCGCTGTTGCTCGCGGGCATTCCCATCGGTCTGGTCAGCGGCTGGCTGGTCGCAGGATTGGGCCCGTATCCGGATTGGCAACCGGCTTGTCGTGCGGTGTCAAAGCCCCGTCCTCGGTGATCAATACACTCCGGCATGCGCACGATAGCTTCACGCCATCTCATGCGAGGCAGATCTGTGGAGGCTGAGTCACGCTATCACCCCGGCGCCGCTTCGTTGGAGGAGATCGGCATGGTCGGGATGGGCGTCAGTGAAGCGCGAGGCGGCAGTGGCTTCGGAGCCGCCGAAGAGGCGTTGATCGTCGTAGGACTCGGGCGACGGCTGGTGGCGCCGGCGGTGCTCGCGACAATCGGCGCGATGCATGCTCACATCGATCTACGAGAGCGACGAGTGGCGGCGGCGTATCGCCGCGGCGAGCGCATCGTCGTCATCGAAGATCCGCAAGCCGAGCTCGTGCTGGTTCGCGATCGCGATTGCGCGGCGTTGTACGAGCTCAAAGATTCCAGCGACAGCGTCGATCATCGCCTCTGGCTCGCCCACCTGCGGAGCACGACCAGCTTCGGCGAGCCCATCGCGCGCTTCGATTCATCTCAACAACTTCGATTGCTGCTCATCGACGCCGCGGCGCTGGCGGGCATCGCCGAAGCGACGCTCGATATGAGCGTGGCGCGAGTCGGAATGCACGAATTGGTCAAGCAACATTGCGCGAACATGGCCATCGCCGCACGATGCGCACGCGATCAGACGAGCTTCGCGGCTGTCGCGATCGATGAGGAACGCGAGGACGCGGCGTTACAAGTTGACAGCGCGCTGTTCGTCGCTGGCTCTGCGGCGCTGGAGAACGCCGCGAAGAACGTGCAGATCCATGGCGGCGCTCCTGCGGGCGTGCAGCCGGATCCGCATCTTTACCTGGAGCGCGCACAGCTGTTGGTCGCCATCGCGGGCGGCCTGGATGCGACCAACAGGCGCGTCGCGAACACGAAGGTTGGCGATTGATATGCAAGTCGCGATTGTCACAGGCGCGAGCAGCGGGATCGGCTTTGGCACAGCCGTGAAGCTGGCCGAGATGGGCATGGCCGTGCTCGGTGTCGGTCGCGATGAGTCGAAGCTGGAGCAGTTGGCCAAGGCAATCGATGCGCCTGAGCGCATTGCGACTCTCGCCGTTGATCTCACGCAGGATGACGCCCCCAAGCGAGTTGTCGAACTCGCGATGTCGCGCTGGGGTCAGATCGATTTTCTGATCAACAACGCTGGCGTCGGAAGTCCCAGGCCTTTGCACGAGACCGACGACGCATCGCTCGACTACTTCCTCGGTCTGATGCTTCGCGCGCCGTTCCGGCTTGCGCGCGATGTATTGCCGCACATGAAGCCCGGCTCGGCCATCATCAATGTGACATCGACGTTCGCGATGATCGGCGGCCGACGAGGCGGCGCGTACTCAGCTGCAAAGGGCGGCTTGACCGCACTGACCATGCACATCGCTTGTCAGTACGGCGCTCAAGGCATTCGCTGCAATGCCGTGGCTCCAGGCGTCACGGTGACGCCGATGACCGAGGGCCGTCTCGAAGATCCGATGTTCAAGCGGATCAACGTCGAGATGACGCCGCACCAGCGCCTCGGCCGCGTCGATGACATCGCCAGCACCATCGCATTCCTGTGCTCGCCGGGCGGCAGCTTCATCAATGGCCAGACCATCGTCGTCGACGGCGGCTGGAGCTCGACCAAGTACCTGTCCGAGTTCGCTCTCACTTCGCAGTGGCTACCGGGGAAAACACCATGAGCGTCGCACCGCTGGGCAAACCATCGACGTCGGGCGGCGGCGCCGATTGGCCGCCGGGCTGGCGGACCATGCCACACGGCATCAGCGTCGGTCGTTATATCGATCCGGGTTTTCTGCGCCTGGAGTTCGACAAGCTCTGGACTCGCACCTGGCAGGCCGCGGCGCGTCTCGATGAGATCCCCGAGGCAGGCGACTTTACCGTCTACAACATCGGCGATCAGTCGGTGCTGTTGGTGCGCGCCGATGAGTCGACGGTCAAGGCATATCACAATGTTTGTCCGCATCGAGGCACGGCGCTCGGCGAGGGCTGCGGCAAGTTCGAGAACTCGCAGATCATGTGCCCCTTTCACGGCTGGCGTTGGAATCTGCACGGCGAGAACCAATTCGTGCTCGAACGGCAGGAGTTCCGCGGCGGCCAGCTTCAGAACAGCGATGTCGCGCTCAAGCAAGTGAAGGTGGCGGTGTGGGCCGGGTTCGTGTTCATCAACTTCGATCGCAACGCGCAGCCGTTCGAAGAGTTCATCGCGCCGGTGCGAGACATCGTCGAAGGGCTCGCGATCGAGGACATGCACCACTACTGGTGGAAGTCGATTCCGGTGCCGGCGAATTGGAAGGTGGCGCAGGAGGCGTTCTTCGAAGCGTTCCATGTGCCCATGACGCATCCGCAATTGGAGAAGGGCGGAGCGGAAGTGGTTCGTGGTTTGCGCGACGAGGCGGAGTTCACGCACCGCTATGTTGCGTACGAAACGTATGCTCAAGGGCACGGCCGTTTCTACGGCGGTAAGAAGACGCCGATGGCCGGGCACATCAACAAGCAGCAACAGCAGGGCGATCCACTCGAGGACATGGCCAATCGACTGATGATGCTGGTCGATGGCATGGACGCGATGGTGCTCAAAGAAGATGTCGAAGTGCTTCGGTCGTTGCGAGGCAAGCCGATTCCCGAAGGCTCGTCGCTTGGCGGCGAGTACGTGAAGGCGCTGTACGCGACGGCGGCGGCTCAGCAACGGCCGATGCCCAAGCCCGTGCCCGAGATCCTCGGCATGTGGGGCGGTGAGGTATTTATTTTCCCAAACCTGATGATCCTGCCGCAGGCGGGCAACGCGATGATCTATCGCGTGCTGCCGGATCCGGTCGATCCGGATCGCTGCACGTTCGAGATCTATTCGACCAGGACTTATCCGGCAGCGGCCAGGCTCGAGCGCGCTACGGTCGAGAGCGTCACCGATCTGCACGACCCGGAACAGCTGCGTCTGATTCCCCGGCAGGACCTCGGCAACATTCCACGCATCCAGAAGGGATTGCACTCACGCGCCATGCGCCAGACCTGGCTGGCGGTGGAGCAGGAGAAGTTGATCCTGAACATGCATCAGGAGCTCGATCGGTATCTGACGGCGGAATGATCTAAGCTGCACTCATGAAGCAAACTGAACTGACACCACGCGTCGCGCCCGTACTGCCGCCGGATTGGGACGCGACCGTGCTCGATGCGGTGAGCGCGTTTCCTCATGGCCGGGACTTCGTGCTGTCGACTTACAAGCAGGGCGGCGCGCGAGGAATGCATGGGCTCGGGGTGATTCTTTCCCATCCGACGCTGGCCAAGGCGTTCCTGACTTTCAACAATCACGTTGCTATCGCCAGCAGTGTTTCCAGACGCATCCGGGAAATTCTGATTCTGCGCATCAGCTGGCTGCGACGCGCCGAGTATGAGTTCGTCCAGCACGTCGTGCTCGGCCTGCGCGCCGGGTTGTCCCAGGTCGAGATCGATCGAATCCAGCAGGGCCCGGATGCGCCGGGTTGGGATGCAGTCGATGCGGACTTGGTTCGCGCGGTCGATGAGCTGCACGCGGATGCGTGTATCGGCGATGAGACTTACGAGCGACTGTCGGTGCACTTCACTCCAACACAGCTCATGGACATCGTCTTCTGTGTCGGCTGCTACGATCTGCTCGCGATGGTGTTCAAGACTTTTGGCGCGCAAGTAGAACCGGGTGTCGATTCGCTCGATCCCGCCGTCCGGGCGCGCATGCACGCACAGAAGCCAGCATCATGACTGACTCCACGATTCACGGCCCCGCGCTGACCGAGGCGTCGTTCGGTCCACTGACACTGGGAGGTTTCTTCCGTGAGGTGTGCCGGCGCAATGGCGACAAAGAAGTCATGGTGTTTCATCCGCCCGGCCAGCCGGTCGTTCGGTACACGTACGCGCAGTTGTGGAGCGAGGCGCTTGCGGTCGCGCAGGCGCTCGTGGCTCGCGGGGTAACCAAGGAAACACGCGTCGGCTTGTTGGCGACGAATCGCCCCGAGTGGGTGAGCGCCGCGTTCGGGATCGCGATGGCGGGTGGTACATGCGTCGCTCTGAGCACGTTCGCCAAGAGCGAGGAGTTCGAATATCAGCTGCGCGTCGGCGATGTATCGCTGTTGATCTTCGAGCGTTCGATCCTGAGCCGCGACTTCGCTGCCGAGCTGACGGACATGTGTCCTGAGCTGGCGACCAGCGACGGCATCGCGCACTCGACGCGCCTGCCGTTCCTGCGTCGCGCGGTTTGCATCGACGAGACGATTTCAAAAGGGGCGATCGAGTCCTGGAAGGACTTCGTCCAGGGCGACTTGAAAGCCTCGGCGACGCTTGTGGATGCAATCGATGCCGAGATCGCGCCCACCGATCGCGCGATGGTGTTCTTCTCGTCCGGTTCCACGGCGAAGCCCAAGGCGGTGCTGCACACTCATCGCGCCGCTGCGATTCAATGCTGGCGATGGAGCCGCGTCACCGCGCTCGATTCCGAAGTGCGTACGTGGACGGCCAATGGGTTCTTCTGGTCCGGCAACTTCACGCAGGCCATCGGTTCGACATTGTCGGCCGGCGGCTGTCTGATCTTGCAGCGTTACTTCGATCCCGGTGAGGCTCTCAAGCTGATGCAGACTGAGCGAGTCACGTATCCGGTGGCGTGGCCCCATCAGTGGGCGCGACTCGCGGACGATCCGCTGTATGGCGATGTGGATCTGAGCACCTTGAAATACGTGGGCGAGACGTCGCCGCTGCGTGCGCATCCCACGGTCAAAGCCGATTGGCAGGAGCCGATGGCGTGCTATGGGAACACCGAGACGTTGACGCTATGTACGGCTCACTACAGTGGCACAGATCGGTCCATCGCCGATGGCAACCATGGGTTCCCACTTCACGGCAACACCGTGCGTGTTGTCGATCCACTCACGGGCCGGGTGCTCGGACGGAATGAGAACGGCGAGATTGCGGTCAAGGGGCCGACGCTCATGCTCGGCTACCTGCGCATGCCCGCGGAAGAAACATTCGACGCCGAAGGGTTCTTCCGTACCGGGGACGGCGGCTTCGTCGACGACCAGGGTCGCTTGCATTGGCAAGGACGGCTCAACGACATCATCAAGACCGGCGGCGCCAACGTTTCGCCGCTCGAGATCGACGCCGTGCTGGCCGAATGCCCTGGCGTCAAGATCGCGGCGACTGTCGGCATCCCGCATGACAAGCTCGGCGAGATGGTCGTCGCTTGCGTCGTGCCGGAGAGCGGCGCAGCTGTGGATGAGGCGTCGGTGCGAGCGTTCGTATCGAAGCGCTTGTCGAGTTACAAGGTGCCGCGTCGAGTGCTGTTCCTGCAGGAGTCGGATTTGTCGCTCACCGCGTCCAATAAAGTGAAGACGGCGCCGCTGCGAGAGCTTGCCGCTCGCCGATTCGCTGAAACGCCTGCTTGAGATGAGCGAGCTTCAGCAGCTGACACTGCAGGCGCTGGCTCGAGAGTCCTCGCGGCAGGCCATCGAGTTCGAGCAGCGCTGGATTACGTGGGGCGAGCTGCGACAGGTCGCCGATCAGCTGAGCTCGCTGTTGGATGCGAGCGGTGTCGATCCACGCGCTCCAATTGCCTTTGTGCCGCGGAATCGGCCGTCTGCCATAGGCGCACTGCTCGGGCTGATCGCGAAGGATCGATCGATCCGGATGATCTATGCATTTCAGTCGGCGACGGCGCTGGCGAGAGATGTCGAGCGACTGAGGCCGGCTGTCATCGTCGCCGCCGCTCAGGATTATTCGGCGGAGTTGTTGGCAGTCGTGCGAGCCGAAGGGATCGCGGCCATCGCACTGTCGGAGGTGAATGCGGCCGCTGTTCCCGGCTTTGAGAAGACCGCGCGGCGCGTTGACGCAGCCTCACCAATCTCGCCTCGGATTGAGATCCTCACCAGCGGCACAACCGGGCCGCCTAAGCAGTTCGCCATCAGCTACGACTTGATCGCGAAGCACATGGTGGGCTCGAGCGTGATCCCGTCGAGCCCGACGGATGATGTGCTGAAGTTGCCGCCGACTTTGTTTCTCATGCCGCTGGGAAATATCTCGGGCGTGTACTCGACGCTGCCGGCGCTGTTGAAGGGGCAGCGCGCGGTGCTGATGGAGAAGTTCACTGTTGCCGGCTGGCACGATCACGCAGTTCGCCATCGGCCGCAGGTGAGCGGGCTGCCGCCCGCGGGCGTGCAGATGGTGCTCGATGCGAATATTCCTCGGGAGGATCTGTCGAGTATCCGCGTCATCGGCACGGGAGCGGCGGCGCTGGATCCTACGGCTCACAAGGCCTTCGAAGAGCGCTACGGCATTCCCATACTGTTGTCCTACGGCGCCACGGAGTTTGGTGGGCCGGTTACTGCGATGACAGCCGACCTGCACGCGACTTGGGGCAAGCAGAAGTTTGGCAGCGTCGGGCGCGCCCTTCCGGGCGTGCAGCTGCGAGTTGTCGATCCGGGTAGCGAGGCAGTGCTGACAGCGGGCGAGGAAGGGATTCTCGAGGTTGTCTCACCTCGCATCGGCGAGGAGTGGATCCGCACGTCGGATGTCGCTGTGATCGATGCGGACGGATTCCTGTTTCATCGTGGCCGCGCTGACGGAGCGATCATGCGGGGCGGTTTCAAGCTGCTGCCCGAAACGATCGAGCGCGCGCTCATGCTTCACGAAAGGATTTCAGCAGCTGCTGTGGTCGGGATCGCGGACAGGAGACTTGGCCAGGTGCCGGCGGCTGCAATTCAACTCAAGCCCGGCGCCGAGCTGCCCAGTGTGGCCGACCTGGAAGCGCATTTGCGCGATCACATTCTCGCCACCCACATTCCGGTCGAGTGGCGCTTCGTCGCGACGTTGCCGACGACGCCTTCGCTCAAGACAGACAAACCTGCGGTGCGCCGGCTGTTCGAAGCAGGTTAGAACCCCCACGGGCACAAGGAAGTGCCCATTCTCTGTTTCCTTTTTGCCCTTCAGAAGTTGTACCGCAGCTCCACTCCGTACGTGCGCGGCTCGCCGTACGCCTTGGTGACGATGCCGAACGGACGGATGTCGGGGCGGGCCGACTCGTACAGCTGAATGCCGCCGAGTGAATATTCCTTATCGGCGACGTTCTTCACATAGGCGCCGATGTCGAAGCTGCTGCCCATCACGCCAGTCCAGCCGGCGGACAGATCGAGCAACGTGTACGCATCCTGCTGCATGAACGGCAGCACGGACGCCGGCGTGCGGCGGATCGCCTGAATTGTCTGCAGGGAATTGATCCAGACATGGCTGCGATACGACGCGCTGGCCGAGAATCGCAGCTCGCCCGCACCTTGCATCGGCACCGTGTACGTCAGTGACGCGGCCGCCGCGTGTTCTGGCGTGAAGTGGAAAGGCGTGTCGGTCAGGTCGTCGCCGGTGAACGGATCCACCCAATCGTCGTACTCGGGCTTCGTGTACGCGTAGTTGAGTTGCAGCGACAGGTTGTCGGTCGGCGCGATCGTCTGCTCGACTTCGATGCCGAACACATTGGCCTTCGCGGCATTCTGAATCGCGGAGCCGGGGACGCCGATAGGATTGGTCACGCCGACGGTGCGCTGGATGTCGTCGTACCACTGGTTATACGCCGCCACGTTGCTGCGCATCCGCCAGTCGCCGACGAACCAGTCCGCCTTGATGCCGAGCTCCAGGTCGATCACGGTTTCGGGATCGAACGGCGCGTATTCCACCGGCGTGGTCGCGCGCAGGTTGAAGCCGCCCGAGCGATAGCCAAGCCGGCTGGCGGCATACAAGAGCACATCGTCGCGCACTTTGTAGTCCAGCGACAGTGTGCCGGTGGGTTGCGAGAACGAATCGGACAGCGTGACCGAACACCGATCCGCCGGCAGTAGCGCGCCGGTGTTGGGATCGCGCAGCGAGCAAGCCGCCGGCGTCTTGCTGCTCAAGGTCATTTCCTTCTCGTCGTAGTTCCAGCGCACGCCGGCGGTGAGCGACAGCTCCGGTGTCAACCGGTAGATGCCTTGAGCGAAGAACGAGTAGCTGCTGTTGTCGACCGCGCCCAGTTGCATGAACGGATTGTTGGGATTGACGCCGACGAGCACGTCGCCGGGCGAGTTCTGCACGCCGTCCTCGTTGTACCAATACAGGCCGGTGACCCAGTCGAAGCGGTTGTCGAACGCGGAGCCCAGCAGCTGCAACTCATAACTCGCATGCTGGAGCGTGGCTGTTTGCATGGAAGTCAGGATGCCAGGGATCGCCGAAGCGTCGATGTCGTACTCCGAGTAGGTCTCGAAGTCACGGTAGCCGGCAATGCTCTTCAAGGTCAGCGTGTCGCTGAGCGAGACGGTGGTGGTATTGACGATGCCCCACACTTCGGTCTCATCGCGCTGGCGCATGTCGCTCTCGACATCGTTCCGATCGCGTCCACGCGCTCGCTCCAGCGCATCGAAGTAGGAGGGCAGAGCCTCGCTGGCGCCGCAGGGCCCATTCGGGTTCGTCGGGCCGTCGTAGCAACGCAGCGTCGTGGCGGGATTGATTGCCTGCAATACCGTGCCGCGCCCGTTGGTGTCCTTGCTGTCCCAGCTGACGATGGTGTAGTTCTCGACGTTGTCTGTCACATCCCACACCGCCGACACGCGGGCTGATCGCGTGCTTTCGCCGCCGAGCTTGGCGCCGTTCATCGGGCCGGGAGCAACGTTTGTTTGATAGCCGTCGCTGTCGATGGTGCGGCCGGAAAGGCGCATGGCGAAGCTGTCGGCGAACGGCATGTCGAGGCCGAGCTGGGTCTCGTTGCGGCCGTAATTGCCGAAGCCGATCTTCACATCGCCGCCGAACTCGCGGCCCGGCCGCTTCGGCGTGAGCAGCACCGCTCCGCCTGTGGTGTTGCGACCGAACAGCGTTCCCTGCGGACCTTTCAACACTTGCAGCGAGGCGAGGTCATACATGCCGAGGTTGGTGCCTTCGGCGGGCGAAATCACCACGTCGGCGAAATACACGGCGACTGTCGGGTCCTGGCCGTACAAGGCTTCGGTCGGGCGGATGCCGCGCAAGGAATAAACAGGCGCATTGGGGCGACCTGACGCTGCACTCACGGAGAGCGCAGGAACCACGGTCTGCAGATTCTCGAGGCTCTCGACGCGATGATTCTCGAGCTCGGCGGCGCCCAATGCAGTCACCGCGATGGGAACCGATTGCGCGCTTTCTTCACGACGACGCGCAGTCACCATCACTTCTTCGAGCGACTGACCGACCTGGGGCTCGGTCGAGCTTGCTACGGCTTGCGCGTGCGCGAAGCCGCTGGAAAGGACTGTGGTCGCGGACACCGCCGCTGCGCAAATCATTCGCTGACGATGCGTGCGACGAGCCTGGTTCTTGGCCATGCAAATTGCCCCCTGCGTCATGATTGTCATGGCTGTTTCTCGAGGAATAGCCGTGCTCGCATCACAGCGAGAAACCCGGGAGGAGGTCTTGATGCCGGGCGACGAACTCGGCTGCTTTCGCGACAGGGTTCAGGCGCGGGCGCCGTGCTCGCTGAACCGGGCGTGCAGCTCTGGAAACTTTTCCGGCCGCAGGTTGCCGTACAGCGCGAGCCGGAGCATTTCACGAGCGAAACGCTCGCTCATTTCCTGACGCTCCTTCGCTGTGCGTGCGTGCGCGCGGATCCATACCGGCCAGAGAAACGTGCCGGCCAGCACCAGCACCGAATGCACTTCCACGTCGATGTCTTGCTGGGCGAAATCGGTCTCGGCGAAGCGCGCCATGATCTCTTTGTAATAGCGCCAGAACTTATCCTTGGTGGGCCGTTTGGAAGCGAGCAGCTCGTACAGCCAGATGCGGCCGAGCTCGGAGTTCTCCATGGCGAACGAGCACAGGCCGGACATCACCTTTTCCACGTTGTCGCTCGACACCGGCCCGGTGCTGGTGATGCCTTCATCGCCGAATGCAGCTCGATACATCTTGTCGCTGACCCAGTCCGTGGTCGCAGCGATCAACTGCTCGCGCGTCTGAAAATGCTGATACGCCGTGCCACGATTGACCTTGGCCAGGTTGGCGACCTGCGCCACGCTCAAGCCTTCCTTGCCATCTTGCGCAAGCACGTGACGTGCGGCATCGAGAATGGACTCGCGAGTGCCTTCCGGGTCGCGTCTGCGCGGCCCGCCTCGACGCGCGGCGCTGGTGGATCGCTCTGCCATGTTTGTTATCTGACCGCCATGGATCGATCGATCCTAATCGAATCGCGCTGGCGATAACAGGACAGGAGGCGGCGACGCGCTGTCGCGTGCCGCCCATGTGTGAATTTCAGGGATTGGAGATCGGTGCGGGACTCGCCGCCGTCACGGATTGTTCCGTCGGAGCGGCTGCCGGCGTCGCTGCCGGAGCAGGAGCAACCTCGGCCGGCGGCGGAGTTGGTGGCTCTTCTGCAACCAACGCCGCGACGTTGATGACGCTCGGATCGTCCCGCAGTTTCAGATACAGCCCTTCCTTGCTCGGACGCGGCACCGGCAGGGCACGTCCCGGAAAGCCGACGGGCACGGCAACCGGCTCTTTGAACTCGGCAGTGCTGGCGATCGAATCGACCAGAAACAGGTTGGCGCCGGTGAGCTTGCAGGACTGCGTGGCATCGGACGGACATTCCAGTTCTTTCAGCACGGGCAGTCGCACCAAGGTCACGAGCGGCTGCCAGTCGCCCGCGACACCTTTGTTCACGACCCGGAACTTCAACGGTCCGAACGCCGAGAAGCCGAAGGCCTTGGTGGGATCGAACGTGGCGACCGCGACTTTGCTGTCGGCGAGCGTGAGTGTGCGATTGGCGAAGCTCAGCGTGGTCGAGAGCGCTTCATCGGCGCTGGCGACTTCGATGTTTGCTTCGCGGCTGAAGAAGGCCGGCGACTTCGCACGCACCGAGAAGATGAGCTGTGCATCTTGCGGCAACTGGTTCTCGCTCGCGAGCTGGATATTGCTCGTGTTGCCGCCCGACGCGAGTTGCACGCTCTTGCCGACCAGTTCGACGCGCGGACGCGGCGCGGCCACGGCGACGTTCACTGGATAGCTGCGGCCATCGTGAAGCGTGACCTTTCCTTTCGCAGTCTCGCCTTGCTGCAAGCTCGGCGCCGGCGCGTTCGACGCGTCTGCTCCTTCGGCAAGTTTCACTTCCAACTGCAGCTGATCGCTCTGCGGATTGGTGACGGCGCTCGAAGGGACGAACTCGAGCCCCTTCAACGACAGGCTGGCCACGTCGCTGAGCCGGCTGCCTTTGAGAAGGCCGTGCGATTCGCCTTCATGCAGGGTGAAACTTTCGAAGCGCCCGGCTTCGGGATAGGCGCGCAGCTCGACCGGATGCGGCTCGCTCGAACCGAATTGTTTGACGAACAGCGTCACCGCGCCGGGCTGCGCCTGTTGCAAGGGCAGGGTGATCTCGACCTCGTTCGCCTTGACGGGCGACCAATCCACGCGCAGCTCCTTACCGGTGGGATCCTTCACCATGATGCGGTCGATGCACGCGACGCTGCCGGCTTGCAGGTGAATCGTGTTGGCGCGGCCGACGATCAGTGAGCTGTCGTCCTGCGAAGCGGGCGTCCAGGTTTGCGAGTGCGTGTTGACCAGCTGAAAGCCGGGTCCGTCGAACTTGTCGAAGCCCCAGTAGCCATGCAGCGAGCCTCTGAAACGGTCGGTGAGCGTCGCGGCGCCGAGCGAAGAGGTATCGATGAGGAAACCGCCTTGAGTGGCATCCGCCGTCGCGGGCAGCTCGATCGCTTCGCCATTCTTGCCGGTCACGCGAAGAACCGTGTTGTGCGCGTATTCGGTTGCGAACACGAGCGGCGCACCTTCGACTGGCAGCACGAGCCGGTCCTTGCGCGCGCAATAAATATCTTTCGGGCTCACGGCATGCAGCGGCGGCGGCAGCGCATCTTCCACGGCGGGCAAGGCTGCGACCAGCACGGACTTGGGGTTCTGAAATGACGGCGGTGTGTTGAGCGTCAGCGTGAGCTCTTTATCCACCGCGGTCGCGAGCGCCGGAATGTACTGATAGTTGGCGACGCGGAACGAGTCGAACAGCCGGCCCAGATCCAGCAGCGAAGAAATATACGGGCTGTAGTAGCCGTAGTCCGCTTGCGGTGTGTGGCTGGCCGCCATGACCAGGTCGCTCGCCGGACCGGTCGTGAGCGCCTCGACGATGGACATGCTGTGGCCGTCGTTGAGAATCAACGTTTCCTGTCCCTCCATCAGGCAGGGCGCCTGCAGCTGCGGCAGGCGGTCGAGACATTTCTCATCGACGCGGATGCCGAGGCTGCGCGCCAGCAGCGGCGTGGTGTCCTTGAGCACCGCCGGGTTCGCGGCGTTCAGATGGCGAATCGAAGTGAGATAGCGCTCGAGCCGCGAGCGATCGAGCGTTGCCTGGTTCAGATCCTGCGTCGAGCGCACGAATGCGCCCGGCCGGCCGCGCACCGCGTTGACCAATGTCTTGAAATCGCCGCCGTCTTCGGGCGCCAGAAAGATGAGGGCCTGTTGCGCGCCCTCGGGAACGGTGACGGTGAGCCCTTTGCCGGCGCAGGTTTTCTTCCAGGTCTCGCATTTGAAGAACCAATCCTTCGGCGGCGGATTGGTCGGGCCGCGCAGGAAGCTGAGCACCAGCAGATAGTGCTCGGACTGCGACTGCGGAAAATCGGCCTTGATCCACAGCTTGTCGCCCTCGGCCAGGTGCGGCACCTGAGCGATCGGCAGCGTGGTTTTATCCCGGGAAACGGTGACCTCGAGCGTCGGCCCGCGCAGGTCGAACGGAGCGTTGGTGGCCGCGTGGGCGGAGGTGACCGAGAGAACCGCGAGGGTCGAAAGCCATCGGCGAAGTCGGGAGCTCATGGGGGCGAATCGTAGGGCAGAGCGCCGCAACGGCCAACCCGCTTGACAGCCCCCGGCGCGGGTTTTTTTGCTCACAAATCAAGGTCGGGGCCCAGGCCGATCAGCTCCCGTTCAGCTTGGGCCCCGCGAGCTTCACTGCTTCGCCGCCGGCGTCGGCGCGGGCTTCTCGATGCCGAAGCGCTCGACCAGCGCGTCATATTGCTGACGCGAGATCGTGATCATGGCGCCATGGCGGACTTTCGGCGGCAGGCTGTATTTGTCCCAAGTCGAGAAGAACGTGTAGCCGGAGATCTGATACCACGGGCCCGAGAGCTTGTCGGCGACCGACAGGCCGTATGACACGCCCGGATACTGCTCGTAGTAGAGATACCAGATCTCGCCATTCGGCGAAGGAATCAGCATCGGCGCTTCGCGGAAGTTCGGGCTGAGCGGCGGGCTCAGGTTTTCGTAAGGGCCGAGCAGGTTGTCGGAGCTGGCGATGCGGATGGTCTTGCCGGTGACCCAGTCGAGCGTCGGATAGGTTTCGTCCTTGATGATCGCCCAGTACTTGCCTTCGGCCTTTCTCAGGAACACATCGATCGTGCCCATCTCCCACGGCAGCAGGCGCTTCGGCGGCGCCGAGAATTGCTTCATGTCCTTGGAAGTCACATACAGCGTGCGCTGGCTCGCCCAGTACCGCTCGGCGTCCTCCTTCGTGCCTTCCAGATGCGGCGTGTGCCACGTCATCACGAACTGCTTCGAAGGCTCGTCGTAGTAAAGCTTCGGCGCGCCGATTCTCTGCAGCGCCTGCGAGTAGCCGGGCGTCGCTTTCAAGTCGGGCGTGTAGGTGCTGAAACGTTTCCATTCGATCAGATCGCGGGACGACCAGATGTTGATGGTCGGCGACGAATCGCTCTCGTTGCCCGCGATGTAGTAAGTGCCGTCGGGGCCGCGCGCGATATCGGGATGGCCGCGATAGTCGTCGGTGATGCGCTTGCCGTCGTTCAACCGATACCAGTGCAGGCCATCGAGACTGACGCTGTAGTAGAGGCGGCCGTAGTCGGCATGCGTCATGTGCGCGAACAGATAGGCCTCGTTGACCGGTTTGTCGCCGGGGCGGACCTGGCCCGGCGGATCCGGTTGACGCGCCAACGCGGCGGCCGCGAAGAGCGTCGCCCCCAGCAGCAGCGGTCGAAAAATCTTCAATGCAATCATGGTAGTTCCCCCGTCGGTACGGGTCACAGACTAGCTCGAACGGATTTATAAGACAAATAATACTTGTCAGATTTTAGCCTGTGTGTTTCAGTACCCGACCATACGCGCATCAAGCGCACCGTCACGTCGTCCTTTTGGGGGTTAAAGGCAGCATGAGGCTCAGAAATTCGTTCCTGTATTCGGTGTCGGCACTGACACTGCTCGGCTCGGCGAGCGCATTTGCTCAGGAAGCCGCACCGGCCGCAGGCGTCGAGCAACTCGAAGAAGTTGTCGTCACCGGCATCCGTCAAAGTCTCGAGCGCGCCGCCGAGATCAAGCGCGAATCGGCGCAGGTCGTCGATTCCATCGTCGCCGAAGACATCGGCAAATTCCCGGACGCGACCACCGCAGCGGCGCTTCAGCGCGTGCCCGGCGTGCAGGTCACCGTCGGGGCCAATAACGAAGTCCAGGGCGTTTTGATCCGTGGTCTGGGCGATATTCTGACGACGCTGGACGGCCGCGAGATCTTCTCGACGACCGGCCGCGGCTTCGCCGTGCAGGATCTGCCGGCCGAAGCGCTGTCGCGCGTCGACGTGATCAAGAGCAGCACCTCGAACCTGATCGAAGGCGGCATCGCCGGCGTGACGGATCTGCGCCTCCACAAGCCGTTCAACTTCAATGAGCGCACGTTCGTGGCGACTGCGCGTGCGAACTATCCGGACAACGTCGACGAAGTGAACCCGCAGTTCGGCTTCCTCGCGACCGATCGCTGGGATGTCGGCAACGGCGAAATCGGCGCGCTGCTCAACGTGACCTGGTACAAGAACGACTTCGATCGTCCGATCTCGTTCGTCGCCGAGCGCCGCAGCCTGGTCGGCGCGCCGCACGGAGAAACCGGCGTGCTGGCGCCGAACACCTTCGGCGGCTTGAACGATTACGGCTGGTACGAGCGTCCGCAGGCGAACCTCGCCATCCAGTGGCAGGCCACCGACAACCTCGAGGTCTACTTGGACGGCCTCTATGCGGGTTACCGCGACGAGCAACAGTCGGCGTTCGTCGCGACGCCGTTCTTCTTCGCAGAGACGCAGCTGGAGAGCCTGGAGGTCGATGAGAGCCGCTGCTTCCTGTCGCGCGTGACGCCGGGTGGATTCAACCCCAATCTGAACGACCTCGGTCGGAAGGACGCGGAGGGCAATCCCGATCCCAATTTCGACACGGACACGCTGTGCAATATGGAGTCCGCGCGTTTCTCCAACGTACGCGGCTTGACCAGCACGCAGGCCAAGAAGCAGGACGTCGATAACTATCTCGGCGCGATCGGCTTCAAGTGGAACAACGGCCCGACCAGCGTGAAGTTCGATACGGCGTACCAGCGGTCCGAGCGGGAGTTTTCCAACGTCATCGTCGACATCGGCAAACACATCACCGTCGACATCGACACCGATGTGAACGAGGGCGGCATGACCTGGCACCCCGGCAATCCGCTCGGCACGGAAGGCGGCTGGTTCCTGCGCAATGGCTTGAACCAGAACTTCGAAGAATCCACCGGCGAATTGTGGCAGACGCGGCTCGATTTCCGTCACGAGCTGGATGGCGCGTTCGGCTTCATCCGCGCCGTCGAGGCTGGCGTCCGGTACGCCGATCGCAGCGCGCTGTTCGAACAGGCGCAGCTCAATGTGGGGGCGCCTGGCGGCGACCTGGCCACGTCGCTGGACGGTCTGCCGCTGCCGGCTGACTTCCTGGTGCGCTCGCCCGGTATCGATCGCATCAACAACGGCGCGTCGGTCCTCCTGCCGAATCCGGATTACCTGCGCTCGGCGGCGGGTCGCGATGTCCTGCGCCAGATTTATGGCGCCCCGACGGGCAATCCGGCGTTCCAGCCGCAGCGCCGCTTCGATGCGTCCGAAGACACCTACGCCGCTTACTTCCAGTTGGATTATTCGGTCCCGGTCGGCGGTCTGACCATCGATGGTCTGATCGGCGCGCGTCCGACGCGCACGGAGCGGCACATCGAAGGCGCCGGTGTGGTGAACGACGTGGTGGTTCCGCGCATTGCGGACACGACCGACACGGAGGTGCTGCCAAACGCGAGCGCCCGTATCGACTTCAACAATGGCTTCCAGGCTCGCGCGTCGTACGCGAAGACGATGCGTCGTCCGGAGTTCAACGCGCTGAATCCCGGTCTCAACTACATCGTTGCGACCAATCCTTCCGTGATCAACTCCGGCAACGCCGGCAACCCGAATCTGAAGTCGCAGATCTCGGACAGCTACGACGCAACGCTCGAGTATTACTTCGGGCCGAGCATGGTGTCGGCCGCGGTGTACTACCGCGATCTCAAGGATCGCGTGATCACCGCCCCGAACACGGAAACGATCGATGGTATCGACTACAACATCAGCCGTCCGCGTAACGTCGGCGCCGCCACGCTGCAGGGTATCGAGGTGAGCGGCCAGACGTTCTTCGATTTCCTGCCAGGCGTCTGGTCCGGCTTCGGTGCGTTCGCGAACTACACGTATGCGGACACCGAAGTGAAGGGTGACGACGTGCTGGCGGGCTTCCCGCTGCAGGGCGTGTCCAAGGACAACTTCACCGTCGGCTTGCTGTACGACAAGCTCGGCGTGTCGGGGCGTCTGGTGTACACAGCGCGTTCGCGTTACTACGATGCGGATATGACGGGTACCAACGTCGCCCGTCCGATCGAAGCGGATCGCGTAAATGATCTGGAGTACATCCCGACGGTGTTGAACTATGTGCGGCCGGGTGGCCGTCTGGACTTCAGCATCGGCTACGACATCACGGACGCCATCCGCGTCGATGTCGGCGGCAGCAACATCCTGCGCAACCGGTACAAGAGCTACTTCGACGTCGATTGGCTCAATCGCGACTTCCGGTACGACGACACGATCTACACGCTCGGCGTCCGCGTCCGGATGTAAGCGATGGCAGTGAAGAGCTTGCTCAAGCAGGTTGGAGCGGCGCTGGCAATCGGCGCCGCGCTCTGGGCACAGACCTCATCGGCGGCGCCAGCCGCCGATGAGCGTCCGAACTTTCTGATCATCATGGCCGACGACCTCGGTTATTCCGATGTCGGCGCCTATGGCGGTGAGATCGATACCCCCAACATCGACCGCCTCGCATCGGGCGGGCTGCAGTTCACGAACTTCTACAACTCGGCGCGCTGCTCGCCTTCGCGCGCCAACCTGCTCACTGGTCGCTATGCGCATCGCGTGGGCATGGGCGAGAACGGCGGCAGCATGTCCGTCGACGTGCGCACCGTGGCGCAGGAGTTCAAAGATGCTCGCTACCGAACCGCAATGGTCGGCAAGTGGCATCTCACGCGCGCGACGCCGCTCGCCGATCCGGCGGAGCATTTGAAATGGATCAATCATCAGGCGTATCTCGACCGTGACTTCGGCGATCGCGCGACCTATCCGGCGGCGCGCGGCTTCGAGACTCACTATGGTTTGATCTGGGGCGTTTCCAGCTTTTTCGATCCGTTCTCGCTGGTCGAAGGCTTCGAGCCGGTGCGAACCGTGCCGAAGGATTTCTATCTCACCGACGCGCTCAGCGATCGCGCCGTGAGCGATATCGAATCGTTCGCCAAGGACGAGCGTCCGTTCTTCATGTATCTCGCCTACACCGCGCCGCACTGGCCGTTGCATGCGCCCGAGAAGGCGATCGCGAAGTATCGCGGCCGGTACGACGGCGGTTGGGAACAACTGCAAGAGGCGCGTTACGCCAAGCAGGTGAAGCTCGGTCTCATCGATCCGAAGACCGCGCCGAAGACGCAACTGTCCGGTGACTGGGCGCAGAATCCGGAGAAGCCGTGGGATCAGTTGAGCCAGGCCGAGCGCGCGCAGGCATCCGCGAAGATGTCTGTGCATGCGGCCATGATCGATGTCATGGATCAGGGCATCGGCCGGGTCATCGACGCGCTGAAGCGCACCGGCCAATATGAGAACACGGTGATCGTGTTCGTCTCCGACAACGGCGCCTCGCCGGAAACGATGACGAGCACTCGGGGCTATCAGCCCGGCTACGATCGTCAGAGCGAAACGCGTGACGGCAGAAAGATCCATTACGGCGTCGATCAGCCGGCGCTGGGATCGGCGACCAGCATGGCCGGCATCGGCTCCTACTGGGCGAATGCGGCCAACACGCCGTGGCGCTACTGGAAAGCCGAAGCGTACGACGGCGGCGTGCATACGCCGTTCATCGTCAGCTGGCCGAAAGGGCTCAAGCTGAAGCCGGGCACTCGCGTGCACACGCTCGGCCACGTCATGGATATCGCGCCGACGTTCTATGAGCTGGCCGGCGTGAAGCCGCGCACCGAAGGTCAGCCGCCGATCGACGGCATCTCCCTGACGAAGGCGTTGGCCGGCAAGAAGATGTCACGCGGCAAGCCGCTGTTCTTCGAACACGAAGGCTCGCGTGCCGTGATCCTCGACGATTGGAAACTGGTGGCGCGCGCGCCGGGGCCGAAGTCGAAGGTCTACGCGCCGTGGTCGCTCTATCATCTGAAGACGGATCGCACCGAAACCCGCGATCTGATCGAATCGGAACCGAAGCGCGCGGCCGCGATGGCCAGGCTTTG
Organism: Steroidobacter agaridevorans; assembly: GCF_009932555.1. GTDB lineage: Bacteria > Pseudomonadota > Gammaproteobacteria > Steroidobacterales > Steroidobacteraceae > Steroidobacter > Steroidobacter agaridevorans. The sequence goes on along the minus strand of NZ_BLJO01000007.1, from coordinate 439,926 downwards.
GAACGAATGGTCTACGTCGGTTCACGCACGTCAACGAAGCGAGCCTTGATGAAAGATCGAGTTGGGCAAGGAGCCGCAGCGCTGGCGGTGATGCTGGCGCTGTGTGCGTCGACGGCACTCGGTGAAGCAAAACGCAAACCGCCCGCCGATGACATCTTTCTCGATCATCCCTCCCAAGATAAGAACGCGACGGTGATGCCGTCGGCGACTGCGCGGCCCGTCGAGTCCTTGTTCTCATCCCGCGCGTTGCTGGATGCGTCGATGGTCCGCTCCTCGAACAACGAGTGGTTTCTGACGGGCACGGTGCTGCGTGAGATGCCCCGCGACGGCATTCAACTCTGGACGTCGACGGACCGACGCAACTGGCGCTCGCTCGGCATCGTTCATGCGAAGGGCGAGCGGGTCACGGCGCCGGACGTTTCTGTTCGCGGCGAATCGCTCTATCTCACCTATACGGATGCGGCCGGCTGCGCTCGCGTAGCGCGTGGCTCGGCAGCCAAACCCGCCGAGCCTTACGTGGGCTCACCTTGTCTCGTCGAGAATGCTTCAGACACTTCGTTGTTCATCGATGACGATGGCTCGGCGTATCTGCTGTGGGGCGGCGGGATGATCGCGCGCTTGCAGCCTGATATGCAGCGTCTCGCTGAGACGCCGCGCTTTCTGAAGCCGGATCCAGCACTGTTTGCGACCAACCCTCCGCCTGGAAAAGACTGGCCGGTGCGGACGCGTGTCGGTTCGGCGGGCGCCGCAATGTTCAAAGACAACGGCCGCTACGTGCTGATGGCCAACGAAGTCACGGGACGCATGCGCAGCCCGACCGACGATGTGTTCATGGCGGAAGCGCCGACGCCTTATGGTCCGTTCTCGTTCCGTTATCTCGCCGTTCCTCACGCTGGGCAATCGTCCATCGTACGGGATGAGCAGGGCGCGCTGTACGCGAGCTACAACCCGAAGTGCGAAGACGATTTCTCGATGTTCTGCGAGCAGGTCGGCCTGGTGCCGCTGGAGCGCTCGCCGGACGGACGTCTGCGACAGTCGGCAAACATTCTGACCGAGAACAGTGCGGTCGCGTCGGCGCGTGCGCTGCTCACCAGCGAGACCATGCGCGATCCGTCCGTCGCGCTCGGCGGCGACGGCCAATATTATCTGGTCGGCACGCAAGGCGGTTTCGGCTACGCGTACCCCGACGGCGGCATCTCGTTGTATCGCTCGGCGGATTTGAAGACCTGGCAGAAGGGCGGGACGATCTTCAATTGGAAAGGCCTGGGCCGCACGTTCAAGAGCACCGCCGAGCTGTGGGCGCCCGAGATCACCTGGGTGGAAAGCGACCGGACCTACTACATCGCGTTCTCCATCATGGAGCGTAATGTCGGCGGCAAGACCTGGATCTATCGCTCCAAGACCGGCAAGGCGGAAGGCCCGTATGAAAACGTCGCGCGCGAAAACTTCGTGCAGGGCATCGACGGGTTCCTGTTCGAAGATGGCGGCGATCTTTATTTGCTATGGGGCGGCGGCAACCTCGGCAAGCTGAACGCGAAGCGCGACGCGTTCGATGGGCCGGTGCGCCGGCTGGTCGATACCGACGGCGCGCACATCGGCTACGAAGGCAACGCGCTCATCAAGATCGGCGATACCTATTTCGTGACCGGCGCCGAGTGGAACGGTCCGCTGCGCACCCATGGAACCTACGACATGATGTACGGCAGCTCGAAGTCTCTCTTCGGTCCCTACACCAAGCGCAGGCTTGGCGCTCCGCATGCCGGTCACGGCACGCCGTTCCGAGACAAGGAAGGTCGCTACTGGTCGACGATGTTCGGCAACGACGTGACTTCGCCCTGGCGCCGGCAGTTCGGCCTCATCCCGCTGGAAATCGGCGACGACCGGGCGATTCGCGTGCCCGGCATCCAGCGCTAGAGGCTCCGCAGCCAGGCGTGCCCGGGGTGGCAAACCTCGAGTGCTTGCGCCAGCCACAGCCGGTCCGCCGGTTGTAGCGTCGGCAATGTTTGCTCGAAGTCGTCCTGATCCTTCGAGCGCGGATTCTTTGCTTTGTAGAGCAATACCACTGGCGGGCAGAGATACGGGATGCCGCCGATCGACCGGCGGCTCATCGCCGACAATGGCAGCGAGATGGAGAGGTCGCGGCGGAACAGCCAGTGAGTCTCGGAGGCTTCGTTCAACAGGAACTCGAGCCGAGTTCCGTTACGCTCCGCGTGTACTTCGTGAATCGGCAACTCGAGCTGTTCTGATTCCATCCATGGCTGCTGTAGTCCATGGGCCCTCTTGGATAGAGACCAGCCGGAGAGGAATTGCCGAAGACTGTGCTGATCCCGCCGCAGTACTGCGACGTCGATGTCCTGGTGAGCGCGATAGCTCTCGCCTCGATGCAGATCCAGTGCCCAGCCCCCGGCAATCCACCAGGGAGCGTCGCATCCAGCGAGAATCTTGCAGACGAGAGCTAACGCGTCCAATCAGGATTGCGGCCGGTTCGTTTCCGGGAGCTGACCGAGAAAGTCATTGAGGCTGCGACGGCCGTCCTGCCATTCCTCGTAGCGGCGGGGCGCTTCGGGGATGCCGCGGGCGGTGAGCTCGATGCGAGTCGAATTGGAGATGGCGCGAAGGTCGTCGCGGCTGATGGGAAAATAGATCTGGCTCGATCCCGGAATGGGCAAGGGCAGCGCCTGGCTGATGCCCAGCTCCGAGACTTCGCCGGTGTGCGGCGTGAGTGCGACGCTGCGATCGCCCAGATTCACTTCGACTTGTTTGAAAGCGCTCTTGAACGTCCCGGACTCGTCGGACCAGGGCTCGGATGAGCCCCACAGGATGGCGACCAGATACAGCTTGCGCTCGCCCATGCGATTGACTTCGATCGCGGTCAGCTGCGCGTAGTCCCGCTCATTCAGACTGGGCGCAGGCTGGGCGCGGATCAGGACGAGCGGTTCGGTCTGAGCGGTGATCGTGACCGACGACTTGGGATCCATCCAAGACTTCACGGTCGGCTGCGCCGCGCAGCCCGCCAGCATCAACGTCAGAAGCAGCGCTGAATATTTCATGGAGGACCCCACAGGCCAGGATGGGCTGATCTTACAAGAAGCGCCGGATCAGCTCTCCGGTTCCGCCAATGCCGACAGCGCGTCGATCTCCCGCTGACACTGCGCCGCCTTGGAGCGCTCGTAGATCAAGGAAACGACCAGCCAGACGACCAGCATTCCGAGCACACCCCAGGGCGCAGATGTTCCTCGGGTCTGCGGATCGCCGAAGAAATTCCAGCTCAGCATGGCGATGACGCCGGGCGCAATCGGCAGCAGGTACCAGCGCCACAGCGTCCGATGGATATCGCGCTTGCGCTCCAGCTCATGCTTATAAAACGACAGGCTGGCTTCGCTGGATTTGGACGGGTCGGTCCGGAACGACGCGGTCCGCCGATGCCATTGCCACCCGCTGTAAGCGCCGCCGATCAGTATCAGGGCCGCCGCCGCTTTGACCCACGGATGCGGCGCCATGAGGATGACTACCAGGCATCCGGCAAACCCCAGCACGCCCGCGCCCTGCTCGAGCCAGTTGCGGATGCGGAAGGCTCGATGCAACTCGCCAGAGCGATGGCGAACATAGGAAACAGACATCGCGGGTACCTCCGTGGATTGCGCGCGCCAGAGAGCTTTGATGGGATCGTCGTTACGCTCGGTCATGACTGATGTCCCTCGTACAACTGTACGAGCAGGCGTTTGGCTCGATGGATTTTTACGCCGACGTGACTCACGGACAGGCCGGTGACTTCGCTGATCTGCGCGGTGTCCAGGTCATCCAGATACAACAGCACGATCTGGCGATCGAGCGGCTTGAGCTGGCCGATCAGCTTGTTCAGCAGGCCGAGCCGCTGCTCATCGTCGAGCTGACGGGCCGCATCGTGCGGGTCGATGGGCTCGATGATTTCTTCCAGGTTGCAGAGCTCGCGATGGCTCAGGCGCTGGCGTCGAGTGACATGTCGGGCCGCCAGGTTGTGCGCGACTCGATATACCCAAGTGCCGAGCGAGCAGCGGCCGTCGAAGATCGCAAAGCTGCGCCACAGCTCGAGATAGATCTCTTGTTGCAGATCCGCCCGCAGCTCGCGATTGGCTTCGTTCGCGCCGACGATGCGCGCTATGGCCGGCCCAAATTCGGCGAGGGCGCGGGCAAACAGTCGATCCGCTTCATCGGTGGTTTGCGCGGGTCGAGGCAGCGCGTCCAAAACTGTGTCGGGTGAAAGGCCGTCCATGCATAGTTAGTTCGCGCTGCCCGGATTTTCTTACAACCGATTCAGTTGCCGGTCGACGGACTGCATTTCTCCGGCGTGTACGGCTCGCCGCCGGCATCGAGCGCGCTCACGATTTTTTCCATGCGCTTCACGTTGGCGTAAGTGTCCGCCAGGATCAGCTTGTTCGCGCAGGGCAGGGCGACCAGGTGGCCGTTTTGCGGGACCAGCGGGCGCAGCACCGGCACCAGCATCGCGGCCGGCACGTTCTTGACCGAGAGAATGCGAGTCACGTACTCGGCGCTCGCGTAAGAACCGTCGCCGCCGGTTAGCACCGGGCCGGCAAACTGCCGCGAGTTCGCATCGGGCACGACGCGGACATATTTGCCGTCATCGACAGCAGAGAATCCGTTCAGCTCCAGCACGGACAGCAGCGTGGGGTAGTCGAGGTTATCGGGGTCGAGCCCGATGACCGTCACATCGCCGACAACGCGCCGCTCGACCAGAAACTTCTTGCCGGTTTTCCTGGCCGTGCCTGCGATCACTTGCGTGATCGGAACAGCGCTGGGACTGGCCGGAGCCGGGCTTTCCGCTGGCGCGTGAGGGGCGCTCAGCAGCGCAAGAACGGCACAGGCGTGCGCAAACAGGCAGGCGCGGGACTTCATCGGGGGACACTCCTTTCGGGGATGAGATCGGATTCGGAAAGTGTTTGCGTCGGGCGGGACCGCTGTTGCTGCGCGTCTTGCTCATCGAGGCGAACGAAGCCGGAGTCGCCGCGAGCATAACGCTCCATTGACTGCAGTTCGCGCATCAAGCCATAGGCATCGACCACGCGAGTGAGGTGGGTCAGGTTCACGTACAGATAGATCGGCCGGGCGAGCGGATAGGTGCCGTCCGCAAACGCCGCGGTGGAGGGCTCCGGGCCTTCGAGGGCGCTGACGGAGAGTTGGCCTCGATTCTCGCGATAGAACTCGTAGTCCACCAGCACGAACGCATTCGGGTCGGCCCACAGATTCTGGGGAATCAGCGAAGCGGTTTGCTCGACTTCCGAATAGAGACGATCGTCACGCACCGTGTGGCATAGATCCGCGTGCAGGTCCGGGTCGGCGAGGCGCAGCCTTTCGATAGATCGCTGTGCGTTGCAGCCACGCTCGAGCAACGCCGCTGCGAAGAGCCGATGCAGGGGAGTGGCGCGAGCGGGTCCAAACAGCGCGATGGGGCGATATTCGAGCTTGCCATCGATCTGGTCCCAGGTGATGTTCGGGTTGTCGATGAAGCGCGCCGGTTCGAGTGGATCGGGGATCTTTCTCGCAATCGCAAGATATACATCGCTCGCCGACAACTTCATGGGCGTGCTGTCACGACCGCCGGTGAGCACCAGCGCCTGATAGCCGAGCTTCGACTCGATGATTCTGTCGATGCCATTGCGACGGCAAGTTGCAAACTCAGCATGAGCGATGCGGCGCGACGCTACGACCATATCGAACTGCCGAGCGTTGCCGGGCGCGCACAGCCCGGCAAAAGCAGCGTCTGCTTCGATTGTCTGGGTCCGCGGCTCGGCGCCGAGTTTGCCGGGTGGCCGGCGGGCCAGAACGCTGAGTACCAGAGCATCCGTGAGCGGCGACACTGCAATCCGCGCTGGCGGTTGCGATCGGATCAGCCCGCCCTGCGTCGTCTGCTCCGGGGTACTCGGTGCGGCGGCGGCGGGACCTTCTGTCGTCGAACCTGGCTGAGCCGGGAAACCCATGTTTGCTGGCGAGCCCGCCGGTTCGTGTGAGTTGTCATTATCAAACGGGGTCGCGCCGTTGCCTTCGGGCACGAACCCGGGGCCGAGAGAGCGCGGTCGATACGCGGTCGAGTCCGACTTTGCGGCGGCCATCTGTGTCTGCGCTTGCGATTGCGCGGGCTCCGACTTCTCGGACGACTGCCTTTCGAGAACTAACATTCCGCTCGCGAACGCCGACCCGACGATCAGAAACACCAGGGCGCGGGTCCGCCGCGACCAGGAGCGCCGCTTGGCTTCTGCGTCCTGCGCCTGCAGTTGCTGTTTGAGCCGACGCGCGAACTGGGGCGGCGGGTCGCGGCGAAGTGCTTTCAAGAATTCGTCATGCATCGCTGCTTCCTGTCGTCACCATTGCGAACGCAGCGTCTGAACGATTCGATACAACGAGGTGCCGACGTTCGATTCGCTCAACCCGGTGAGGCGCGCGATCTCGCGATTGTTGAGCGCGGCGCCATACTTCAATGCGATCAGCTCCTGCTCGCGCTCGGGCAGTCGGGCGGTGAGCCGGCCCAGTCGTGACAGATCGGAATCCCGGGCGGCTTCCAGTTCCGGCGTGATCTCGGCGGCAAGATCGACGGCCGCATCCAGCGGCGCGTGCGGGTGCCGGGAGCGCAGGTAGTCGATGCCCACGTTCTGAGCGATCCTGAACAACCAGGTCGAGAAGCCGGCCAGGTCGCGCCGATAGCGGGCACGGGCCGACCAGGCCTTCTCGAAGGTGCGGGCGGTCAGATCCTCGACCTCGGCCTCGCCACCCAGCCGGAACCGGAAATAGTTGTAAATGCGTGGCAGCTGATCCGCGTACACCGCGTCCCAGTCCACTTTGTCCGCCGGCTCCCGGGAGCCGGCGTTGGCCATGTCCATCTGTTGCGAGACCATGAAAGCTATATACGACGCGAGCCCGGAAGTATCACGGCAACACGTGCAAAAGCGGTGTCAAGCTGGCCTGCCGGGGATGATTCCGTCAACATAGCGGCGAGGTAAACCATCCCATCATGCGATCCGTAGCTATTCTGCTCGTTCCCGGCATCCTCGCCCTGGTCGCCGGCTGCGGCGAACAACGCGGCCCGACCGTCTATGTCCTCGACGGACAGCAAACGGTCGAATTGAAAGCCACGGCATCGCCCATGAAGGTGCCACCCGGCGGGCAGGTGGTGTTGCACGTCGAGCGCCGCACCACCGGACAGTGGAAAAAGATTTCGCGCAGCGAGCTCACGCCCGGTCAGTGCTGGGTGTATCGGCCGCCGGTCGAAGTCGAGCCCGAAGTGGCGCACAGCGTGCAGTGGGAAGTGGTCCCCGAGAACGCCGTCGAGTTCCACAGCGAATACCAGCTCGATCAGTCTCGCGTGGCGACCGTGCGCGCGTCCGGCAAGGTGTCATTGACGCCGCTCGACAAAGTCAAATGCGAAGAAGACCGCGTCGTGGCCGGCAATACGATCGAGATCGACGCCTCCTGATCTAGCGCGTCAAGCGCCGTTTTGCGCGCGCTCCCCGGTTTCGCGCCGCTCCCGCTGAGAATTATCTTGCCGTCTCGGGCAGCCGGAGAATGTGGCGCACTCGATATCAGATCGGGCTGACAGCCAGCAAGCAGGGCAGCGGCGGGTTTTAGTCAGGGGCGCGTTCTTATCTACTATGGCGGGCTACGCCGGGTTGAGCTGGAGAATCGGGTCGAGATGGATGCGCCGGGACAGGCACGCCGCGGCGAGAGCGCGGAATCGGAGCAAATAGCGCTGCTTTCGCGCCAGTTTCGTCCTGCGCTGGGGCGATTCTTCGGTAAACGCGTCAAGGAACAGCACGAGATCGACGACCTGGTCCAGGACGTGTTCGTGCGCCTGGTGCGCAAAGTGCAGGCCGACGGCTCGCAGATCGTCGCCGGTTACGTCTTCCAGACCGCGCAAAGCGTGCTCAACGACTGGCTGCGCAAGCGCCAGGTGCGTCAGTCGGCCGCGCACGAGCAGCTCGAAGTCGAGCTGCCGAATCTCGAGGACGATGCCACGCCCGAACGCGATCTCGCCGGCAAGCAAAGCCTGGCGAGCGCGACGGCGGCAGTGCTCGAACTGCCGGAGGTCACGCGCACCATCTTTCTTCTGCGGCGGCTCGAGGGCATGCGCTACGCCGACATTGCCAAACGTTTGCAGATGCCGATGAGCACGGTGGAGAAGCACATGGCGCGCGCCGTGGCTCATCTCGATCTGCGTTTGAACGGGAAGTCATGATGCGCGCTCGTCCCGTCCCCGCAGATCTGTCCTCCGCCGAAGCGGCCGCGCGCTGGGCGGTGCGCCTCGATGGCGACAATGTCTCCGACGAAGAGCGTCGTGCCTTCGAGGCCTGGCGCAGTCGATCGGCCGAGAATGCCGCGGCTTACGAGCGTGCCCTGGCGGCGATGCATGTCTTCGATGCCTCGCCCGAAGATGCATCGTTGGATGCGCTTCGTCGGGCGGCGCTGCGTTATCAATCGGAACGTTCCTGGCTCGGGGTCAGAGCGGCGGCGGCGGCGCTCGTGCTGCTGTTTGCTGGTCTGGGAGCTCTCATCGTCGCTGGCGACGGTTCCAATTTGTTTCGCGGCGGTCCCGTCGCTTCGCTTTACGAGAAGGGCGCGGCGGATTACGTCACCCGACGCGGCGAGAAACTCGATGTGACATTGCCGGATGGCTCGGCGCTCACGCTCAACACGGAGACCGACCTCGATGTCGTTTTCGACGGCCGCCGGCGCACCGTCGAAGTCCTCCGCGGCCAGGCGTTTTTCAATGTCGCGAAAGATCCGTCGCGGCCGTTCGTCGTGGTGGCGGGCGGCAAGCAAATCGTCGCGGTGGGCACGGCTTTCGATGTCCGGCTCGATCAGGGACGGGTCGAGGTGCAACTCGTCGAAGGTCACGTCGTCGTCGAGAATGCCGAGCCCTCCGGTTCCGCGTCGCCTCCGACTCGAGACTCCACAGCAAGCGTTCATCTCAATCCCGGCGAGGCGCTCGTGGCGACCGACAAACAAGTCGTGCGCGCGGCAGCGGAAGATCAGGAACGTTTGCTGAAATGGCGCGATGGGCTCATCGAGTTCGACAACACGTCGCTGGCCGATGCGGTCGCCGAGTTCAATCGCTACTCCGCACAGACCATCAGCATCGACGATCCGCAGGTCGCGAAGCTGCCGATCTCGGGTGTGTTTCGCACCAACAGCCAGCGCAAGTTCCTGGAAGCCGTGACCAGCTTGCATCCGGTCACGATCGAATATCGCGGCACCGACCGGTTCGCCCTGGTTCCGCGCTGACAACGCTGGCGGTTTTTCGAGCGCTGCACGTTCTTGGAAATATAGAGCCGTATGGCCGTCAGCAGCGAAGGGGGAAGAGTGCACAAGGTTCAATGGGCCACGGGTGGAGTCTGCGCGCTCGCGCTGGCCGGCAATGCCTTCGCTCAAGTCAGCGAGCAAACAACGATCGAGATCGAGAGTGGCAATCTTGCGCAGTCGTTGACGGCGCTCGGGCGGCAGACGCAAACGGAACTGGTGTTCGATCCTACCGTCGTTGCGGATCGCAAGGCGCCCGGCGTGCGCGGCTCGATGACGGCGGATCAGGCGCTGGAATATTTGTTATCGGGAACGGGGCTGCGTCACGAACGCACTTCGTCCGATGTCGTGCTGGTGCTCGCGAGTGCGCAGCAGTCGTCATCGACACGGACGGCGCCTGCGGAAGAACAACCTTCCCAGGATAGCGGCGGAGATGACGGCGGCCAGGAGAGCGCGTCGACATCGGAGCCCGTGCTCGAATCGGTCACCGTCGTCGGCATCAGAAAATCCATTGCCGACGCCATCGATGTGAAGCGCGACGCCACGCGCATCATGGATTCGATCTCGGCCGAAGACATCGGCAAGCTGCCCGATCAAAACATCGCCGAGACGTTGAGCCGGATTCCCGGCGTGCAGGTGACGCGCGTCGAAGGCGAAGGCAAGTCCATCACCGTGCGCGGCCTCGGCCTCAACAAACTGTTGCTGAATGGCAAGAGCTTCATCGGCAGCGCTCGCAACGGCGATCCCAATCTGTCGGATGTTTCGCCGGAGCTGCTGGCGGGCGTCGACGTGATCAAGGCGCCCTCGGCGGACCTGGTGGAAGGCTGGCTGGGTGCGGTCATCAACCTGCGCACCAAGCGGCCGCTGGATCTGGCCGATTCGGTCATCTCCGGCCGCCTGCAGAGCTCGTACGCCGATCGCGCCGAAGAGTGGGGCGAGAAGGTGTCGGGCTTCGTCGCGCACACATTCGCGGATCGCAAGTTCGGCGTGTTGCTCAGCGGCTCGTATTCCAACTCGACGGGTGCGAGCGATGTCTATCAATCCGGCGGCTGGACTCAAGTGTCCAACGTCGATGCGACCGGCGATGGCGTCAACGACACTTTCTTCCGGCCGCTGCGCCTGATGAGCTGGGCGAACACTTATGAGGACGAGCGCTACTCAGTGAACGCGTCGGCGCAGTGGCGTCCGATGGACGAGCTGACGTTCACGCTCGAAGGCGTGAAGTCTCGCCGCGAGACCGATCGGCTCCGCTCGACGCAGCAGGCCATTCTCACCAACAACATCACCAACGGCGTCATCGATGCCAGCGGCACGCTGGTCTCCGGCAACTATTCCGGCGTCACGGTGCGTCCGCTGATTTACGGCGGCGACTCGTACTCCGACAACAAATACCTCAGCGGCAACGCCCACTGGGCCAAGGACCGTTGGACGGCGAACCTCAACGCGTCGGTGAGCGAAGGTGAGGGCGCGGGTCTCGGCGGTGACGGCGGCAACAACAATTCGGGCAACGACAACGTGCTCGTGGCTCGCCAGCGCGCGGGCAACCTCGCCAGTGTTTCCTACGACGCGGCGGGCTCGAACGTTTCGCCGGACTACGGCTTCAATGCCAACTACGACATCTACGATCCGTCGCAGTACGAGATCTATACGACGTTCGATGTCGATTATGTCGCGGAGAACAAAGGTCACGACGCGGACTTCGATGTCGAGTATGAGCTCGACGGGTTCTTCAAGTCTGTAAAGGTCGGCGCGCGCACCGAGACGATCGAAGTGTTCGGCGGCAATCCGCTCTCGACCTATCCGGCGCTGTCCAGCCACGATCCGACACCGGGCTCGCCGTTGCTCGCAACCGAGGTGCCGGGGCTGAATTACTCGGGCGTCATCGGTGGAATGTTTCCTGGCGAAAGCGGCAGCTTTCCACGCCGCGTGCTCACCGGGTCGGCCGACTTCAACCAGATCCGCAGCGCGCTCGGCGCGACGCCGATTTCGTTCGACACTCCGGGCGCCAAGGCGACCATCAATCAGGTGGAGCAGACCACTGACGCGTTCTTTGCGATGGTGAGATTCGGCAGCGACCTGTTCGGCGTGCCCATGACGGGCGATCTCGGCGTGCGCCAGGTGAACGTCGACCGCGAATCCTTGGGCTACACCATCGTCGGCAATCAAGCGATCGAGGCGCGCGCCGGCAAGTCGTTCTCCGATACACTGCCCAACCTCAATCTCATCTTCGACCTGCGCGACGATTTGCGATTGCGGTTTGCCGCGGCCAAGGTGGTGGCGCGTCCGGACCTCACGAGCACGGGCGTGGGCATTTCGCTGCAGCCGGTGTCGATGACGGGCTTCTCAGGCAATCCCGATCTCGATCCGTTCCGCGCCACGCAGTTCGATACCACGGTCGAGTGGTACTTCGCGCCGGCCAGTCTGATTGCGGTCGGCGCCTTCTATAAAGATGTTTCCGCGTTCACGACGTCGGTGGAAGTGGTCGAGGAACATCCGGAAGCGCCGAACAACACGCTCACGGGGCCGGCGGCGTACACGTACATCATCGGTCGGCCGGTGAATGGCAAGGACGGCGAGATTCAGGGTGTCGAGATCAACTATCAGCACGCGCTGACCATGCTGCCGCAGCCTTTCGATGGCTTTGGCTATGCGTTCACTTATACGTACGCCGATAGCGAGACGCCGGAGAAAGATGAGCTGACGGGCCAGACGTTGCCCATTCCGAACTCATCCGAGCACAGCGCGAACGCGGTCGTGTACTACGAGAAGGGGCCGTTCAGCGGACGCGTCGCGTACAACTATCGCAGCGAGTACATGACCAACGGCGGCTCCATTGCCTCCGGCGGCAGCAACTATGCCGATGCCCGCGGGCAGGTCGACGCCTCGGCGTCGTTCAGAATCAACGACAACTTCCAGCTGACGTTCGAGGGCGTGAATCTCACGCGCGAGATCAACAGTTTCTATCGCACCAACCCCGGCCGGTTGTACAGCTCGTATCTCGACGACCGGAGAATTTACTTCGGTGTGGCGGCGACGTTCTGATGCGCACGCTCGCTGTATTGGCACTCGGCCTCGTTGCAGGTTGCACGGGTTCGGCACGGCAAGGCGATGCGAAAGTCGCCGACCTCGTCATCTACGGCTGCACACCCGCCGGCCTCACTGCCGCAATCACCGCCAAGTCGCGTGATCGCAGTGTTGTCTTGCTGTGCCCCGAGCGGCACGTCGGCGGGATGACGACCAACGGGCTCGGGTGGGCCGACACGGGAAATCACGCTGCGATTGGCGGCATGGCGCGACGTTTCTATCAAGACGTCAAAACGCACTACCAAGCCGTGGGCTTCAAAGGTATCGCAACCTCGCAATCCAAAACCGAAGGCGAGGAAGATGCGATGTGGGTGTTCGAGCCGCACGTCGCCGAGACGATCTATTTGCGATGGCTGAAGGACGCGGGCATCGAGCCCGTGTTCAACGCAAAGCTGCGTCTCGATTCCTCTGCTGTTGAAAAGCGCGACCAGCAGATCGTCTCTATCCAAATGCTCGACGGCGCGCGCTACACCGGCCGCGTGTTCGTCGATGCCACCTACGAGGGCGATTTGATGGCGATGGCTGGCGTGAGCTTCACGACCGGCCGCGAAGGCAACGCCATGTATGGCGAGGATTACAACGGCGTGCAGACCGCCAACGCCGAGCAACACAACTTCGAGATCGACATCGATCCGTACGTGAAGCCTGGCGATCGCTCCAGTGGCCTCGTGCCTCTGGTCGAGCCGGGTCCGCCGGGTGAGCAGGGCGCAGGCGACAAACGCATTCAGGCGTATAACTTCCGGCTGTGCATGACGAAGGATCCGGCGAACCGCGCGCCCGTGCCGAAGCCGGCGGACTACGATCCCTGGACGTATGAACTGCTGGGGCGCTATCTCGATGCCGGCTGGCGACACAAGTTCCGCAAGTTCGATCCCATCCCGAACAACAAGACCGACGTAAACAACTACGGCGCGATCTCGACCGATTTCATCGGTGGCAATTACGATTATCCGACGGCCGGCTACGAACGACGCCGCCAGATCTTCGAGGCGCACAAGAACTATCAGTCCGGCTTGATCTGGTTCATGCAGAACGATCCACGCGTGCCCACCGATGTGCGCCAGTCGATGTCGGAGTGGGGACTGTGCGCCGACGAGTTCGTCGACAACGGTCATTGGCCGCGTGAAATGTATGTGCGGGAAGCACGACGCATGGTGTCCGACTTCGTCATGACCGAGCGGCATCTCGAGGGTCAACTGCCGACGCCGCGTTCCGTCGGGCTCGGCTCGTACACGATGGATTCGCACAACGTGCAGCGCTACGTGAACGCGGACGGCTTCGCCCGCAACGAAGGCGATGTGCAGATCCATCTCGATCGCACCTACGAGATCAGCTACGACGCGATCGTGCCGCGAGCGGCCGAGTCGACCAATCTGTTCGTGCCGGTCGCCGTGTCCGCTTCTCACATTGCCTATGGCTCGATCCGCATGGAGCCGGTCTTCATGATCCTGGGTCAATCCGTGGGCGAGGCGGCAGTGCTGGCGATCGAGCAGGGCGTCCGCGTGCAGGATGTCTCCTATGAAAAGCTGGCGGCGCGCCTGCGCGATCGAGGCCAGCTGATCGATCCGGTCGGCGGCAAATACGTGCCAGCGCCGTCACGCTAGCGTTGTCCGAATTTGGCGGGTGTCTGCTGGCCGCCGAGGTCGATATGATCGGCTCTGGAGGTGCACGCACATGCCCCGTGGCCTGCTCTCTCGAGCCATCATGTTCTCTTTGCTCTGTGCTCCCGAGGCTGGCGCCGCTGGCGCGGGTTCGGACGACTATGCGTCCGCCCGGGCCCGGATGGTGAGTCGGCAAATCGCGGAACGCGGTGTTAGCGATGAGCGTGTGCTCGCAGCGATGCGCAAAGTACCCCGGCATGAGTTCGTGCCGGACAGCGAGAAGCGCTCGGCCTATCACGACACGCCGCTGCCCATCGGCGAAGGCCAGACGATCTCTCAGCCCTACATCGTGGCGTTGATGACCGAACTGGCGCGGCCTGCCGGGAATCATCGCGTGCTCGAAGTCGGCACGGGATCGGGCTATCAAGCGGCGGTGCTCGCGGAGATCGTCGAGCACGTTTATTCCATCGAGATCGAAAGCACGCTCGCGCAACGGGCCAGCGAAGTTCTGCAGAAGCTCGGCTACAACAACGTGACTGTTCGAGCCGGCGACGGCTATGCGGGTTGGCCGGAGTACGCGCCGTTCGACGTCATCATCATCACGGCGGCACCCGATCACATACCGCAGCCGCTGATCGAACAACTCAAGCCCGGCGGCCGCATGGTCGTGCCGGTCGGACCGATCGCCGCCACACAACAGCTGCGCGTGTTGGAAAAGAATGCGGCCGGCAAAGTCACCTCGACCGTCGTGGCGCCGGTGCGTTTCGTGCCGCTGCGAAGACGGCCGGACTAGGCTCAACATCTTCCCGGTTTACTTGGAAAACAAGCGGCGCTGTGAGTCGACTGCCGTTTGTTTTGTTGCGAGCGCCAGGCGTATAAGACGCGCTGGTCATCGCCGAGCGTGATGTCTTCGGCCCGCTCAGTTCTTGTGCAGGGCGCACCTTTGGAGTTTGTCAGCAGGATTACCCGGAGTGTAGCAGCAACGCCGCTCACGTCCTTTCTGCGTGATCGATCGTCAATCACTCCGCAGCAAACAACAGGAGCCTGCTCATGAACACGATTCTTCTACGGACGTCGTGCATAACCGCGTTGACGGTGGTTTCGGCGACGGCGGCCGCACAGGGCGAAGGACAGGGCAGCAGCTGTGCGGCGTTGCCATCGTATTCCCAGTTGAAAACGGCATTAACGGCGGCGCGCGAGCAAGCCAATGGCGGTTTCAACCTCGACATGTGGGGCTCGGTCGTCAACCGGGATGGCATCGTGTGCGCGGTCGCGTTCACCGGCGACGATCGCGGCGCGCAGTGGCCCGGCAGCAGAGTCATCTCCGCGCAGAAAGCAAACACAGCGAACGCCTTCAGCCTGCCGACACTGGCGCTGTCCACTGCGAATCTGTATGCAGCGGTGCAGCCCGGCGGTTCGCTGTATGGCCTACAGCACAGCAATCCCGTCGATACGCAGGTCGCCTATCAAGGCAACGCGTCTCGCTTCGGTCAGTCGAACGATCCGATGGTCGGCTCACGCATCGGCGGCGTGAATGTGTTCGGCGGCGGCCTCGCGCTCTACGACGAAAATCAGCAGCTGATCGGTGCGATCGGCGTGAGCGGCGACACTTCGTGCGCCGATCACAACATCGCGTGGCGAACGCGGCACGCATTGAATCTGGATTTCGTGCCGGGCGGCGTCAGTGCGCAGGGCGACGACAACATCAACTACATCGGCGAGGTGACGGATCCCAGCCTCGCGAACGATTTCTCGCACCCGATCTGCGCCATCGCCGGTGAGGACAAGGTGTCGGACATCAGCGCGAACCTGCCGCCGATCCAGGAGCCTGAAGAAGCTCAGTAAGAGCGGCGCGTGGCGGGCGACTTCGCCCGTCACGCTGCTTCGCAGCACGGTGCATATCGAGAGCGGGCCAGGGAACCCGAAGCGGGCGTGACGGTTACTCTTGAAGCCATTCGTTGAAGTTATTTTCGATGGTAGCGGGTGAGGGCAAGTTTGCCGACGTGGCCGCCGCGTCGGGCCCGATAGAACACGACAGCAGCTCCAAGGGTGTCAGGCCGCTCGTGAAAATCTGGGCTGTTGCCCTGACATTGCACGCAGTTCTGATCTCGAGCGGCTGGCTCGACTACAAAACAACAACAATTGTTAACGACGTCGCCTGGACGCTCGCCTCCCTGCTGGCGACGATCAGCAGTTTCCGAGCAGCGCTGGCTCTGCACGGGCGCGATCGGGTCGCATGGCTGATTTTCGCGTTCGCCTGCGGGACCTGGGCGATCGGCCAGCTCATCTGGGATTTTTTCGAGATCTATCTCGGCGTTCCGGCGCCCTTTCCAAGTTACGCCGATGTCGGCTATCTGTTGTTCGGCCCGATGATGCTGGTCGGGCTGTTCGTCCTGCGGGCTACGCAGGAGGAGCGGCGGATGACCTGGCTGCGCGTGGCGAATCTCGGCCTGATTCTGTGCAGCCTCGCATCGGTTCTGGTCACCACGCTGGCGCGGCCGCTCGAGGAGATGCCGCGCTCCCTGCAGAGCGTGGTGATCGTCGCCGTCGAAAACGGCACGATCGCCATCGCCTTCATCGTGGCCGTGTATTTTCTGTGGTCGTATCGATGGGGCGATCGATTGCTGGCCTACGGGCTGGTAACGCTGTCGCTCGGCGTGCAGACGATCACGGGAATGTTGTACACCCGCGAGCTCATCGGCGACAGCTACGCCACGACCAGCCTTTTCAATGTCGGCTGGATGCTCGCATTCGCGCTTCATCAGTGGGGCGCGGAGGCGCAAGTGACGGCCCAGGCGCACGGCCGCGTCGAGTCGCTGCCCGTCCGGCAGAGCCAGGGCTGGGTGGAAGCGCTGGTGCCGTCGTTCCTGCTGTTTTGTGTGGCCATTTCCGCTACCTGGTTTTCGGCAGAAACAACGGCACGCTCGGTCTATTGGCGCACGATCGTGCTCATTGGCTTTGCGATCGTCCTGGCCTCGCGCGAGGGCTGGCTGTATTGGCGAGGACAGCAACTGCGAGCCGCTCTCGACAACTCGGCGAACGCGTTGACGCGCGCCCATGAGCGGCTGCAGGCCGTCGACAGTCAACGCAGTGAGCTCGAGCGTGTGATCGACGTGACGGCGCTCGCCGGCAGCGTCGGGCTTTGGGAGTGGGAGACGTCTTCGAACGTAGTGCGCTACTCGCCTCAATGGAAGCGGCAGCTCGGCTATGCCGACGAGGAGCTGCCGAATACCTTCGACTCGTGGAGCAACCGGGTGCACCCGGCCGACGCTGCCCGCGTCAGGGCCATCATTGACGAATTCATGCGCCATCCGGAAAGCGAGCTGGTCATGGAACATCGCTTGCGCCATCGCGACGGCTCGTATCGCTGGGTGCTGTCGAAGGGCTCGGCGTTGTTGGATGCGCAAGGACGGCCGGTGCGCATCATGGGCTCGCTGGTCGATATCACTCCCTTCAAGGAGCTGGAGCAATCGTTGCGCGACAGCGAGCGCCGCTACCGCGAGCTTGCCGATAAGCTCGAATCTCGCGTAGCCCAGCGCACCCGCGAGCTGTCCGATGCATATCGTGAGTCGCGCAATTTCGCTCACGCAGTAGCGCACGACTTGAAAGCGCCGCTGCGGGCGATCAACGGATTCTGTGCGCTGCTGGCAGAGAGCGCGTCGACCACGTTGAGCGATACCGAGCGAAGTTACATCGAGCGCGCCCGTCAGGGCTCGATGCGCATGTCCGCATTGATCGACGATCTGCTCGACTACTCGCGACTCGAGCATCGCGAGCAGCGCTTGCAGCCCATCGATTGTCAGTCTTTCGTCCGAGCGCTGCTCGACTCGATGAAGGAGGAAATCAGAGAGGCCGGCGCGCAAATTCATATCGAGCTCGACCCCAGGCCGGTCCTGGCGGATAGCGAAGGACTGCGGATCGCGCTCAGCAATCTGATCGAGAACGCGCTGAAGTTTTCCCGCCAGACCGGGCAGCCGCGCATCGGCATCGAATCGAGCGTCGAGTACGGCCGTTATCTGCTGAAGGTGCGCGACAACGGCATCGGCTTCGACGTCGCCTATCGCGACAAGATCTTCGAGATCTTCAATCGGCTGCATGCCTCCGGCTATGAAGGCACCGGCATCGGTCTGGCGCTGGTCCGCAAGGCCGTGCAACGAATGGAAGGAGAAGTGTGGGCGGAAGCCACGCCCGGCGCCGGCGCTACGTTCTCGGTGAGTTTGAAACTGGCCGACGCCACGGAAACCGCGACTGCCTCTGGCGCGTAGTCATTCGTAGTGCGTTGACAACGCTATTTCCAACGACTTTTGTTGGTGATAGACAAAACCACATTGTCAATCACTCGTTTACACGTATCGCCGCCGCTACATACGCGCATCGAAGGGGGGAATCATGAGCATGAGTTGCTACCGTCAACGGGCCGGTTGGATCACCGTGGTGACGGCGTTCACGCCCGTTCTGGTTCAAGCACAACAGGCCCCCGCGGAGCCTGAAACGCCGCCCTCCGGTCTCGAGACTGTAGTTGTTACAGGTAGCGCGCTCGGTGGCGTGAAGAAACTCGAAGCCAGTTACAACATTGTCACCGCGAATGAGGATCAGATCCGCCAGTCGAATCCAAAAAGCACGGCGGACCTGTTGAAGATCTCACCGGGCATGTGGCCGGAAAGCTCCGGCGGCCAGACCGGCGCGAACATCGCGATCGCAGGTTTTCCGAGCGGCGGCGACGCGCCGTTTTTCACGACCTTGCTGATGGGCTCGCCGTTATATGGCATGCCGACGCTGTCGTTCTTCGAAACGACCAGTATCGTCCGTCTCGACGACACGGTACGCGCCGTGGAAATCCTGCAAGGCGGACCTTCGGTGGTGTTCGCCGGCGGCCAGATGGGCGCAACCGCGAACTTCCTGTTGAAGACTGGCACCGACGAGCCCTCCGGCAGCCTCGGGCTCACCTATGGCGATGAGAATCTCTGGCGTGTCGATGGCTTCACGGGTTTCAAAGTCGGCGAAGGGTGGTACGGCAGCTTCGGCGGTTTCTATCGAACCTCGGATGGCGTGCGCGATCCGGAATTCACCGCCGACGAAGGCGGACAACTCACCGCGACCTTGAAGCGCGAGTTCGACAAAGGCGAGCTGATTCTGTTTGCACGCTATCTGAACGACAAGAATCAATTCATCACGCCGATTCCGTTGATCCAGACCGGCACCGACAACTTCCACGAGTACCCGGGCTTCGATGCGCTCACGGGCACTTATTACAGTGAAGCGATCCGGCACGTGCGCCTGCCTGGCTATCCGAACGGCGGTACGACGGCCGATCTTGCGGATGGCCGCGGCGCGGACATGTGGTTCGTGGGCGCGAACTACGATCACGAGTTCGACAACGGCTGGTCGATCAGCAACAAGTTCCTTGCCAACGCCGGGGACGTGGATACGAATGCGCTGTTCTCGCGCAGCAATCCTTCCCTGCTGGCCGACAAGCTGTACACCGTGCCCACCACGCTCGACGGCTTTCAGCTGCCGGCGGGGTCGGCGACCGCGACCTTCTCCGACGGCAGCGCGGTTGCGCCCACCCAGGATGTCATCAATCAAGGCTGGTGGTTCGTGCACAAGGAACTGCAGAACCTCAACAACGACTTCCGCCTCAGCAAGGAAATTTTCCAGGACAACACGCTGACCTTGGGCGTGTACCTGGCCTACTACGAGATGGATGACGAATGGGGCCAGGGCGGCCTTGGCATGTTGATGACGAATGAGCCGAATGCGCGGCCGATCAGGGTGAGTTACGTGTCGGGCGGCCAGACATTTCAACTGACCGACGAGCAGGGCTTCCTGGACTATGGCGGTTTCAACATCGCGCAACGCGGTCATGCGTTCAATCACGCGATCTACCTGTCCGATTCCTGGCGCATCGACAAGTGGTTGCTGGACGCGTCGGTGCGCTACGAGAACCAGGACGCCACCAACCGCGTCTGCAATCTGACCAATCGGAATCTCGACGGCAACCCGCTGACGGTCTATGACAATGCCGTGCCTCAGTGCAACGGCACGCTCGCGATCACGGATTACGACGAGGACTTCACCTCGTGGACGGTGGGCGCGAATTACAGCTTCACCGATACGATGTCGTCGTATGTGCGCGCGAACCGTGGCGGACATTTCGCGGATTTCGACAACGGCATCCGCGGCAGCACCACCGGCAACACGCCGCCCATCCAGATCGTGCGCAACTATGAAGTCGGTTTCAAATTCCAGAACGAAATCGTCTATGCCGACATCAGCGCGTACTATCGCGAGTTCACCGGCCTGCAGTATCAGCAAACGGACCGCTTGGGCGCACCGACCGGCGCGAAGCTGCATTACGGCTCCGAGTCGAAGGGCTTGAATTTCATCGGCGCGCTCACGCTGTGGGAGAATTTCAGGTTCCAGGCCGTGGCGAACTATCTCGATGGCGAATACACGGACTACGACGCTTGTGTGCCGTTCACCAACGTCGTGACCGGCAATGGCTGCGCGCGCATCGAAGGCCAGCAGCTGCAACGTCAGCCCAAACTGCGATATATGCTCACGCCGAGCTATCACTTCCCGTTCGACTGGGGTGGCATCGATGCGCAGGTGACCTATACCCACATCGGCGACCGCACTCAGGATCAATCCGGACTGCAGGAGCTGGGCTCGTACTACACCTGGGACTTCGCCGTGATCGCGAACGTCGGCGAGAACTGGCAGTTCGCCGTGCGCGGCACCAACATTTCGGATGAGCTCGGCATCACCGAAACCAATTCACGCATCTTCGGCACGGCGGCGGGCACTGGCGGTGTGTTGCTGGCGCGTCCGATCGAGGGCAGCGAGATCAATTTCCAGGCCAAGTATCTGTGGTAGAAAACTGAGCGCTTTGTATCGCCGAGCGGCGCTTCGTGTGCGAGCTGCGAGTGCCCGATGACATACAACGTCTCGGGCACTTTCACAGGAGCAGAGCATGCGAGCCAACAGCAGCTATCTGGCGCTCGGCTTGATCGCGGCCGGCGTCGGCGCCTGGGCCGCGAACGACGGATCGGCCACCGAACAACTCGATGCGCCCGCCGTCGGCGCGGGCTGCGCCCGTCAATTCGAGCGTGCACAACGAGTCGACATGGAATCCTTCCGCGACTACGACGCGGAAACATTCAGGGCCGGGCATATCTCCGGCACCGTCACGATCTTCGCCAGCGGCGCCGCTCGCTACGGTATCGATGCCGTCATGGAAGCGTTGCGCTCGCACTTCGAGAACCGCGAGGCCGTGTGGGCCTGGACCGAGAAATATCGAGTCGTCGATGGCTGCAAAACCGCGTTCATTCTCTACGAAACGACCTACGACATCCCCTCGAACGGCTACCACCAACGCGCTCTCACCGGCGTGACCTACACCTACCAACGCGGCAAATGGCTCGCGGTCGCGGATTCGGGGACGCTGCTGCCGAATTAACGTAGCGCCGTAGTCGGGAGCGCCATCCTTGCCTGAGCGGCACGACTGAGTTGCCGTGCTTGGAACGCGGGGGCGACTCTTTCATTCTTCAGCCTGTGGACTCCACAGGCTGAAGAAGGTGCCCCATGACTGACTACGTGACTCCCGACTACACGCCGCCCAAAGTGTGGAGCTGGGGCAAACCGAACGGCGGCCAGTTCTCGAACATCAATCGACCAGTCGCGGGTCCCACGCATGAGAAGGCGCTGCCGGTCGGTCGCCATCCGTTGCAGCTGTATTCGCAAGGCACGCCGAACGGTCAGAAAGTCACAATCCTGTTGGAAGAGCTGCTCGCGCTGGGGCACGCCGGCGCCGAGTACGATGCGTGGCTGATTCGCATCGGCGAGGGAGATCAGTTCGGCAGCGGCTTCGTCGAAGTGAATCCGAACTCGAAGATTCCCGCGCTGGTGGATCGTTCGGGGCCGCAGCCGATCCGGGTGTTCGAGTCCGGTGCGATTCTGGTCCACCTCGCCGAAAAATTCGGAGCGTTCCTGCCGTCGCAGCCGCACGCTCGCGCCGAGTGTCTCTCGTGGCTGTTCTGGCAGATGGGCAGCGCGCCGTTCCTCGGCGGCGGGTTCGGGCATTTCTATGCGTATGCGCCGGCGAAGATCGAGTATGCGATCGATCGCTACGCCATGGAGACCAAGCGTCAGCTCGACGTGCTCGATAAGAGACTGGCGCAGAGCACGTATCTCGCCGGCGACGAGTACACCATCGCCGACATCGCCGTGTTCCCGTGGTACGGCGGAATGGTCAAAGGCTGGCTGTACAATGCGGGCGAGTTCCTGTCCGTGCACGAGTACAAAAACGTGCTGCGTTGGGCCGAGACCTTGCTGGCTCGTCCTGCCGTCGTTCGCGGCCGCATGGTGAATCGCACGAGCGGCGATCCCGCCAACCAATTGCACGAGCGGCACGACGCCAGCGACTTTCAGACCAAGACGCAAGACAAGCTCGTCGGGTCCAAGTCGTAGCAAGGAGCTACCAGCGGCGCGTGGACGTCGCCGCTACCCTCGCGCGGGAGCTACAATGGGCCGAAGCGGAATACGGGAGCTCCCATGAACGACAATACCGGCAAACTGATTCTGCGACTGGCGCTGGGCATCCTGATCCTGTTGCACGGCATAGCAAAAATCAAAGGCGGCGTGGGTGGCCTGTCGGGCGCGGTCACCGCCGCCGGTCTTCCGGCCTTCGTCACCTACGGCGTTTATGTGGGCGAGGTGCTGGCGCCGATTCTGGTGCTGCTCGGCTGGTACTGCCGGATCGGCGCGGGCTTGATTGCAATCAATATGCTGTTCGCCTTCGCCCTGGTGCATGGCGCCGAATTGACCACTCTCGGCAAGAGCGGCGGCTGGGCGCTCGAGCTGCAAGGAATGTTTCTATTCACCGCCATCGCGCTGGTCCTGCTCGGGCCGGGGCGCTTCAGTCTCAACGGCAAGTAGGGCCGCGTCGTCTCAGCCGATCGTCACCGTCACCGGCGGCAGCGAGCCGAGCTCGAACGAGTAGGTGTCGCCCGCGACGGCGAATCTGGTCGGGATGATGGAGCCGGTCATGATCCACTGACCGGGCTGCAGCGGCGTGCCGGCTTCCTTGGCGAAGCGAGCCACCCAGGCGAGCACCCAGAGCGGGCCATTCATCACGTCGTCGCTGGAGCCGGTGGCCGATTGCTCGCCATTGACGAGCAATCGGCCTGGCAAACCACGCAGATCGCCGAGGTCGGAAGGCGATGCAGCCTCGCCGAGCACGATGCCCTGGTTCCAACTGTTCTCCGCGGCGATCGAGCTTGCTTCGAGATGGGCATAGTCGGCGTCGCGATCGTCGATGACTTCGAACGCTGCCGCGATGGCATCGACGCACCCGATCAAATCCTGGACGTTGGTATCGGAGCGCAGCGCCGGCACTTCCTTGCCGACGCGCAAAGCCAGCTCGCTTTCGATGCCCAGCCGATGGAACTGCGATTTCCGAATCGTTGCGCCGCTCGCGCGCACGTTGCTTTTCAGAATGCGACCGCCGATCGGCTCGGCGACGCCGCAGAATTGTTGCATCTTCCCGGTGGTCAGGCCGACCTTGTAACCGGCGACGCTGTCGCTGCCGGAGCGAAGCGCGCGCGCCAGGATTTCGGATTGAATGGCATAGGCATCGTCGAGCGTCGCCGGGCGGCCGTCGATGCGATACAACTGGAAGCGGGTGCGGTTCCTTACGTCGGCTTCGAATCGATCGACGATGGCGCGAACCTGGTCGGCGTGCATTGTTCGACCTCGACACTCGGGTTGGGGATCGTAGCACAGGCCATTTAGGAAAAATTTCTGCGTCCGGGGCAGTAGACTGCGGTGGGTATTCGAGGAGGGCGTATGGCTGCCTACATGATATGCACGATGAAGGTCCACGACCCGGCGACCTTCCGAAAATATTCGGATCACACGCCCAAGACACTGCAGAAATATGGCGGCCGATTTCTGACGCGCGGCGACCAGGTGACGACGTCCGAAGGCGCGGCCTTCTCGGAACGGATGGTGATTCTGGAGTTCCCGGACCGAGCTTCGGCCGAAGCCTGGTACAACGATCCCGAGTATCAACGCCTGTCCGAATTCCGGCGCGCGGCAACGACGAACGGCCGGATGATTCTTCAGGAAGGCCGGGCCGATCACGTCGCGCCGGATCCTCGCGTTTGAATCCCGCTGGAGTTTTGTAATGGATCTGAAAATTTCCGGACGTCGCGCGCTGGTATTCGGCGCCTCCAAAGGACTTGGCAAAGCAGTCGCGCGCGAGTTGATTGCAGAGGGCGTGCAGGTCGCAATCGTCTCTCGCGATCCGGATCGAATCGCGGCAACGGCGGCGGAGATTGGCGCCATCGGCATTGCAGGCGATGTTTCCTCTCCTGGCAATTGTGAGGCGCTGGTGGCGCAGGCTACGAGGGCGCTCGGCGCACCCATCGATATCCTCGTCACCAACACCGGCGGTCCGCCCGCTGGCTCGTTCGAGCGCATGTCCGCGGCCGACTGGCAAAAAGGCTTCGACAACTTGTGGATGAGCACGGTGGAAAGCGTGCTCGCGGTGTTGCCTCACATGCGTCAACGCAAATGGGGTCGCATCCTCGCGATCACCTCGATCTCCGCTCGCGAACCGCAACCGGGCCTGGTGATTTCAAACAGCTTGCGCGCCGGTCTGCTTGGGTTGATCAATTCCGTCAGCCGCGATGTTGCGAAAGACGGGATCACGATGAATGCGCTGCTGCCCGGCTACACCGCCACCGAGCGACTGACGGAGCTCGGCGTGGACGACGCGACCATGGGGCCCAGGATTCCAACCGGCCGAATCGGCAGACCGGAGGAGTTCGCAGCGCTTGCGGCGTTCCTCGCATCCGAGCGCGCGTCGTACATCACCGGTCAGGCGATCGCGGTCGATGGCGGGTTCTTGAATTCGATCTGATGTCACTTCCGATCACCTGGAGGACGGCATTGGCGTATCCTGCGCCTCATGTCGTCCGCTTCAGATAAAGACTTCTCGCGGCTCGTTCTCGAGCCCATCGGAATCGTTCGCACTTCACTGGCCACCAAAGTCGAAGCGGCACGGCAGCCGCGGGCGGCGCAGGGCGCGAGTGCACGGATCGAGTTGTTTCCCGGTCGAAACTTCGAGCATGCACTCGAGGATCTGACGCGCTGGAAATTGATCTGGGTGATCTTCTGGTTTCATCACAATCCCGGCTGGCGCCCCAAGGTGCTGCCGCCGCGAAGCACTTCGGGCCGCAAGGGTGTGTTTGCCACGCGCTCGCCACATCGACCGAATCCCATCGGCCTGTCCGTCGTCAGACTGGAGAAGATCGAGGGCTTGAATATCCACGTCCTCGATGCCGATATCCTCGACGGCACGCCGGTGCTCGATCTCAAACCCTACATTGCTTACACGGACTCACATCCCGATGCGGGCAATGGCTGGCTCGATGACCGGCCTGACGATCCGGTGGCCGCGTACGAAGTGACATTCCTGCCGCTGGCAACGGAGCAAGCTCATTGGATCGAGACGCGAACGGGTCTCGCCATCGAGGAACGAATTCGCTCCACCCTGGCGCTCGGCCCAGAGCCGCACCCATATCGGCGCATTCGGCGGATTGACGATGGGATGCAACTGGCGGTCAAGGAGTGGCGTGTGCGATTCAGCGTCGAGGGGCGGGACGTGCGCGTCGCTGCGATCGTGTCTGGGTTCCGGGAATCGCAGCTCGCGAGCGACAGTGACGATGATGTGTTACGGGCGCATCGGGAGTTTCTGCAGACGTGGGGTGAGCTGCGCTAGATGGACTTTTGTCGCCACGGCGATTCGATTCCATGACACGGCATGTCAGCGACGAAACCTATCATGCCTCGAGCGAGCGCAACCCTCGTCCACACGATTCCCACTCCGAGCGCCATCAAAGCATGAAGACCATTTACTACGCAGCCACCAGCCTCGATGGTTTCATCGCGACTGAGGACGACTCGTTGGACTGGCTGTTCTCTCTCGGGAGCTTGAATGACTCCAGCTATCCGGAGTTCATTGCTGGCGTGGGTGCTTTGGCGATGGGCTCGGCTACTTATGAATGGATGCTCAGGAACGCGGAGAATGTCGCCGCACAGACCGGTTCCGCGTGGCCCTACACTCAGCCCGCCTGGATATTCTCCACTCGCAAGCTGCCGGCAATAGCCGGGGCCGACATTCGCTTCGTCAGCGGCGATGTTCGACAGGCCCATGCCGAGATGAGGGCGGCGGCCGGCGCCAGTAACATCTGGATTGTCGGCGGCGGTGATCTGGTCGGCCAGTTCTACGATTGCGGCCTGCTGGATCAACTCATTATTCAGATCGGCTCGTGCACGCTGGGCGCCGGAAAGCCGCTATTGCCGCGGCAGCTGCTCAGCCCGGCTTTGCAGCTGAGGTCTGTTCGTCAAATGGGTTCTGCCATGGCGGAATTGCGTTACGACGTGCAGAAGGGTGAGAAGTGACACCGGGGTAATCGAGCGCGGGACTCGACCGGCACGTTTGGAGGAACATGACTACCTTTGTCGCTCTGTTGCGCGCAGTGAACGTGGGTGGGACCGGGAAGCTGCCCATGCAGGATTTGAAACGTCTCTGCGAACGGCAGGGGTTTGCCAACGTGCGTACCTATATCGCAAGCGGCAATGTGATCTTCGAGAGCGGGAAGCGTGAAAGCGCTGTGAAGGCGGCGTTGGAAGCGGCATTGCGCGAGTACGCCGGTAAGGAGGTTGGTGTACTGGTGCGTACGGCGGAGGAGATGCAGCAGGTGCTCGCAGCGAATCCATTCGAGAAGTTGGAGTCCAATCGGACCGTGGCGTGCTTTCTCGACGATCCGCCGCCGAAGGATACGCTGCGCACGGTTACAGGTGCACAGGATGAAGAAGTCCGCCTGGGCAAGCGGGAGATCTATGTGTACTACGGCGCAAACATGGCGCATTCCAAGCTGAAGATTCCGGCGGCGAAGGCCGGTACCGCGAGGAACATGAATACGATCGCCAAGCTGGTTGAGCTCGCCGCGTCTTGAGAGCTCAAAGGATTCTCGTCATCGGAACGAGCTGCACCGGCAAGTCGACGTTCGCCCGCGCGCTGGCAACCAACACCCAGCTGCCGCTGGTTGAGCTCGACGCGTTGTACTGGGAACCCGGCTGGAAGCCTGCGGACGCCGGGACTTTTCGACAACGTGTTCTCGAGAGCACCTCTAGCGATGGTTGGATCGTCGTTGGCAACTACGGAACGGTTCGCGACGCACTCTGGTCGCGTGCCACCACGGTGTGTTGGTTGAACTACGGATTCGCGCTGACGTTCTGGAGGGCATTGCGCAGAACGACGCGTCGCGCCGTCGTCCGAGAAGAGTTGTGGAATGGCAATCGCGAGTCGATCCGACGATCGTTCTTCTCACGGGAATCGATTCTGTGGTGGGTCATCACCACTCATCGCCGCCGCCGCGAGGAGTTTGCCCGTCTACGCGCCAGCGCCGACTACCCGCACTTGAGCTGGGTCGAATTTCAGCGGCCGGGGCAGGCTGAAGCCTATATACGTCAATCGGCGCTCAAGTAGGGCGCTTCGCCGCGCATGCCTTGATCCATTCGATGACCGCGTGCATCGCGGGTCGAGCGGTTGCATCGTCTCGACGACGCACCAGCCAGTAGGCATTCGCTATCCGAACGTGGTCGGCCTCGAATGGCCGAAAAAGTATTCCGCGCGACACATCGATTTCCGCCAACGATCCCCGAGCCAGTGCGACGCCAAGTCCCTGGGCTGCCGCTTGCAGTACCAGGTCGGATGAGGTGAAGCGCGGTCCGACCCGAAGGTCGATGTTGCGCGCCGGATAGACGTCGAACCATCGATCCCAGCCACTATCGGGATCGCGATCATGCAGCAGCCTGGCTTTGGCCAGCGCTCGCGCGGGCTTGCGCTCGCCGAGGCTCTTCCAATAGCCGCGAGTTGCCACCGGATACAGCAACTCATCCATCAGCGGTTCACAGATTCCATCCGGCCACGGGCCGCCGCCCATGCGAAGCGCCAGGTCTGCGCCTTGCGCGGCGAGATCCTTCACGGAGGCTTCAGTCACGATCGACAGTTCGATTGAAGGATGATTTTTTGCAAGCACCGGCAGACGCGGCATCAACCACCGCGTGGCGAGGGACGGTGTCGTCGTGATCACGACGGAATTCGGAGCTCGCAGTTCGCGCACGCTCTCGACCGCGCGCTCCAGATCGTTCAGTCCCGAGATCAGCGCTTTGCCCAGCGCCTGGCCCTGAATCGTCATTGCGAAGCGGCGCTGCCGTCCCGGCTTCTCGATGAGCGCGACACCGAGCCAGGCTTCGAGCTCACGCACCTGTCTGCTGATGGCCGAGTGAGTGACTTGCAATGCGCGAGCGGCCGGGCGTACGCCGCCTGTCTCAAAAACATAAGCGAAGGCGCGCAGGGCCGACAGTGGAAGCTTTCGCATGGTCTAAAAATGAAACCATCTGCATCGAGTTTTGCAACAGGGTACGCGGGCCGCGCTCCCCATACTAGAGGCCTATGAACTCCTTACTGCCAGTGATTGGCGTGCTATTCGCTGCGGCAATCACACCCGGCCCCAACAACATCATCGTCATGCAAGCCGGCGCACGTGGCATGGCGCCGGCGATAGGCGCCGTCCTTGGAGTTGTTTGCGGTTCGATGCTGCTGCTCATCGTCACCTGGTTCGGCTTCGGTCTCGCAACGTCGGTTGTGCCCGCGTTTACGCTCGTTCTGCACATTCTGTGTGGCGCGTACCTGGCTTGGATGGGGTTCGCGCTACTGATGCGAGAGCGGACATCTGCGACCGATGCGGCAGTTCCCTCGACGCCTTTGGGCATTGCCGTCTTTCAGTTGTTGAATCCCAAAGCATGGATTCTGGTTGCAGCCGCGGTCGCGGCGATGCCTCAGGGGCAAAGCCTGACGCTGCTGGTGCTTCTGATGGTGGCAGTGACCAGCGCTTGCTTGATGCTGTGGGCGTTGGCGGGGACGGCAGCGACGCGGTTGTTTGCTCGCCCCGAGGCGCGTCGTGCCATCGATCGAATTCTCGGCGCGGTGCTCATGCTTTCGGCTGCGAGCATCGTCGTCGACCTGTTGAACACTTGAGCCGGATTGGAGGATTTGAGGATGTGGAGCCTGCCCAACACAGCAACAGAACAGCCTGGCGACGTATCCGTGAGGCCGGTCGTACTGGCTCTGGCGGGAAGTCTCCGTCGACGTTCGTATAACAAGCAGCTGCTGGCGGCCGCCGAGCTGCATGCACGGCCGACGCTTTCGATTCGGATCTACGAAGACCTGGGGTCGGTGCCGCTGTTCAATGAGGACCTCGAAGCACACGATCCACCGGGGGGAGTCGTGAGACTTGCAACTGCGCTCGTGCAGGCGGATGCCTTGTTGATCGCCACGCCTGAATATAATCAGGGATTGCCGGGCGTGCTGAAAAACGCCATCGATTGGCTCTCTCGAAGCGAGCCTGACCTGCTAGACGGTAAGCCCACAGCGATTCTCGGAGCCAGCGCCGGGCCGTGGGGAACCCGCCTTGCTCAAGCATCGCTCCGGCACACCCTCACGGCCTGCGGCGCCATCGTGATGCCACAGCCGCAAATCTACGTGCGCGAGGCGGCCAACGTATTCGATAGCGACGGCGCTCTGACGGATGAGCGGCTGCGTAATTCGCTTTCGACGTTCATCGGTTCTTTCCAGAGCTGGATCGAGGGAAGCGGGCGTTTCCGCCGCCGGCTAGAATGCGGCGCATGAACCGCCCGGCCGGAGGAGCTCAGGGTCGACGGCCGATACCGAACGCAGATTTTCTTGCGGCGTGTGTCCAATCCGGCCTGGCCCGAGCATCTCAGTCAGGCAAGCCCGCCGAGCGTCGGCGGCCAGACCCGGAGAGACTGATGTCCACGAGCAAAACCAAGTTCCTGTTTCTGTATCGATTCCCGGCCGGACCGCAGCCGGCCTCATCGCCCGAGGAGATGCAGGCCCAGTACAAGGCCTGGGCGGCCTGGCGAGCGAAGTTCGAGAAGGAGGTCATCCCTGGCGAGGGTTTGAAGCAGGGGGGCACGGTGGTTCGCGGCGGCAACGTGACGGATGGTCCTTACATCGAAGCCAAGGAAGTCATGGGCAGCTACGCGTTCGTCGAGACCGAGTCGCTCGCGCAAGCCATCGAGATCGCGAAGGAATGCCCGATCAACCAAGTGCCCGGCGCGAGCGTAGAGATCCGCGAGCTCGGCTGGCGCTGAAGCACGTGATCGATCCGAAATCGACCGCTGCGCTTCCGGAGCACTACTTCCGGCACGAGTCCGGACGGTTGGTTTCGGTGCTGTCGCGCCGGTTCGGCGTACATCGCGTGGAGCTGTGTGAGGATGCCGTGCAAACGGCGTTGCTCCGCGCTGTGCAGTTATGGGCCGAGCGAGGCCAGCCGGACGACAAGAGCGCATGGCTCTATCGCGTGGCAGTGAATGAGATGCTCGGTGCGCTTCGACGTGAGAAGCGCACCGACGCCTCAGTCGACAGCGCCGAGCAAGCGGCCGCTGACGCTGGCGCCGAGGAGCCTGTCTATCTGGACAACGAGGTCAGGGATGACCAGCTCCGCATGTTGTTCGTTTGCGCGAATCCCGCGATCCCGCGCGAATCGCAGATCGTGTTTGCGCTGAAGACCCTGTGCGGCTTCAGCACCGAAGAGATCGCGCTTCGACTGTTCCAAAGTCATGAAGCGATCTACAAGCGATTGCAGCGGGCCCGCGCCGCCCTGCGCGAGCATGTCGAAGAACTGGAAACTCCCGGCATCGAAGAACTGGCCACGCGCCTTCCCGCCGTTCTGGAGATTTTCTATCTGCTGTTCACCGAGGGTTACAGCTCGGCGCAACCAGACGAGGTAATACGTCACGAGCTGTGTGAGGAAGCGATTCGTCTGGGCAGGCTGCTCGACGAACATCCGATTGGCGCAGTGCCTGAGACCGCTGCGTTGCTGGCGCTCATGTATCTGGACGCGGCGCGTTTCGAATCACGCGTCGATGGAGCCGGCGGGCTGCTGCTGCTCGAGGAACAGGATCGCTCGCTGTGGGACGTCGAGCTCATCCGCATTGGGGTCTCGTACCTGCATCGCGCGGCTCGGGGCGATGTCTTCTCTCGATATCACGCCGAAGCTGCCATTGCCGCCGAGCATTGTCTGGCTCCGTCTTATCGGGAGACTCGCTGGGAGGAGATCGCGCGTCTGTATCGAATGCTCGACGGCATCGCGCCGTCGCCGATCAACACATTGAACCGAGCGATCGCGATCGCCGAGTGGCAGGGGCCCGATGCGGGGCTCGCCTTGCTCGAAGCGATCAATCCGCCGCCGTGGCTGCTCGGCTATTACCTTTGGGACGCGACGCTCGGCGAGCTCTATCGCCGTCGCGGAGATCGCGAGCGAGCGATCATGCATTTAACGCGTGCGCTCGGAGCGGCTCCGACTCACGCGGAGCAGGCGCTTTTGCGCAGAAGGCTGGGCATGGCATAGTTGGCGGAGTTCCTGTTGCCATTGACGACCATGTCCGCCCATTCCGATACCACCTCCATTCGCCGAGCCACCCCCGAAGACGCCGTCGTTCTGGCCGAGTTGGGAGGCGCGACGTTCACGGAAACATTCGGGCACTTGTATCCGCCCGAGGATCTGCAGGAGTTCCTCACCAGAAGTCACACGCCGGAAAGCTGGGCTCGCACGCTCGGCGATCCCAATCGTGGCGTGTTCGTGGTCGAGCACCCGAGCGGGCGCAAGATCGGCTTCATCGTGGTCGGCGCTTGCAAGCTCCCGGTCGAGAACCTGGAAGCGCAGTCGGGCGAAATACAGCAGCTGTATGTGCTCGCCGAATTCCACAATCTCCGTCTCGGCCGGCGCTTGATGGATCTCGGCCTCGAGTGGCTGGCCTCGCAGGGCCGCGCGCCTCTTTATATCGGCGTCTGGTCGGAGAACTACGGCGCACAGCGCTTCTATGAGCGTTATGGGTTCAGCAAGGTGGGCGAGTATGGGTTTCCGGTGGGCAAGACGGTCGACCGCGAGTTCATCCTGAAGCGCTGAGACCCGCCTCCGCCGTCGCCTTCTCACCGACGTCCATCGGGCCCAGATCGATCGTCACGGATGAGATCTTGCCGGTGAAGGCGAAAGGCAGCGGGTAGGTAAAGTCGACGGGCGATCCCATGTCCATGCCGACATCGATGCCCTCGCCGAGCGAGAGCTGAATCGGGATGGTGCGCGCCAGGCGGCCGCTGGCGATGGGCTTGCCGTTCGCGCTCATCGTGATCTCGCCACCTTTGCCGAAGCCGCCGCCGTCATATTTGAAATCGACGACCAGCGTGGTCTTGCCCGCGGGCAAGGGTTGCTTCGCCGCGAAGGTGAAGCGTTCGACGCTCAGGAAGTTGTAAACAAACGTCGGCTTGCCTTGTTTGAGATACAGGCCGTAGCCGCCTTCGAGGCCGCCGTGGGTGATGATCATGCCCTCGGTATTTTCGTCCGTGATCTCGATCTCCGCCGCGATCTTCCATGACTTGTTGCACATCGGCGGCGATGCGGCGTCGGGCAAGCCGACGGTGCCGGGATAATAAGTGATGGAATTACGCCCACGAATCAGGCTCGGACGTCCCATGAGCTCTGCATTCATGCGAATGCTGGCGCGCCAGTCCAGCGGCAGGACGTTGTATTTCGCGGCTTCGACCCACCACATGTCCTGCAGTTGCCGAAGCTTCTCGGGGTGTTGCTGAGCCAGGTCGCGAGCCTGCGAGAAATCCTCGTCGATGTTGTACAGCTCCCAGATCGCTTTGTCCGGATCCCATTCCTGGCGATTCGGATCCCAGGGCACGAAGGAAGGCGACGAAGCCATCCAGCCCTCGTGATACAGCCCGCGATTGCAGCCCAGCTCGAAGTACTGCGTTTTGCGGAGGCTCTTGGCCTGCGCATCGTCGAGCGTGGCTGCGAAGCTCACGCCTTCGATGGGCTTTTGTTTGACGCCGTTCAGATCGGTCGGCGGCGTGACATGGCACAGCTCGTAGAGCGTCGGCACGATGTCGATGGTGTGAATGAACTGATCGCGCAGTCCGCCCTTGTCCTTGATGCGTGCCGGCCAGGAAACGATCATCGGATTGCGCGTGCCGCCGAAATGACTCGCGACCTGCTTGGTCCACTGGAACGGCGTATTCATGGCATGCGCCCAGGCGGACGGGAAGTGATTGAAATGTTTCGGACCGCCGAGCTCGTCGATGGCCTTGATGTTGTCCTGCCACTTCTCCGAGAACCCGTTGAAGAACATGTTCTCGCACAACGAGCCTTCCAGGCCGCCTTCGGCGCTCGCGCCATTGTCGCCGGCGATGTAGATGATGAGTGTATTGTCGGCATCGGGCAGCTGCTTGACGGCCTCGACGATGCGACCCAGCTCGTAGTCACATTGCGCGGCGTAGCCGGCGAACACTTCCATCATTCGCGCATAGAGACGCTTCTGATCGGCGTTGAGCGAGTCCCACGCGGGCAGACCCTTCGAGCGTGTCGTCAGCTCGGTGCTCTCGGGAATGACGCGGAGTTTCTTTTGCCGGGCGACGGTCTGCTGCCGGTAGGCATCCCAGCCGTCGTCGAACTTGCCTTTGAACTGGTCGATCCATTCCTTGGGCGTCTGGTGAGGCGCATGCGTCGCGCCGGTGGCGACATACAAGAAGAAAGGTTTGTCGGGCGCGATGGCCTTCGCCTGGCGGACCCATGCGATCGATTTGTCGGCAAGATCGGTGGTCAGGTGATAGTTGGGATCGCGCGAGGCGGGCACCAGGTTCCGGTTCTCGAACAGCACCGGATTCCAATGATTCATGTCGCCGGCATTGAAGCCGTAGAAGTAGTCGAAGCCGAGCCCGTTGGCCCAGCGATCGAACGGCCCCACCGCGCTCGTTTCCCAGGGCGGCGTGTTGTGATTCTTGCCGATCCACGCCGTCATGTAGCCGTTCTGCCGCAGCACCTCGCCGATGGTCCCGCAGCTCCGGGGCAGGATGCAGGTGTAGCCGTCGTAGCCAGTCGCCAGCTCGGTGATGCCGGCGAACGATGTCGAATGATGATTGCGGCCCGTGATCAACGCTGCGCGCGTCGGGCTGCACAGTGCAGTCGTGTGGAAGCGGTTGTAACGCAACCCTTCGGCGGCGAGCCTGTCCATCGTCGGCGACGGGATGCCGCCGCCGAAGGTGCTGTACTGGCCGAAGCCGCAGTCGTCGATCAGGATCAGCAGAATGTTGGGCGCACTGGCCGGCGCCCGCACCGGCTGCGGAAACCTCGCCGGATCGGAATCGAGATACGTGCGACCGACCTCGCCCTTGAAGTGAAAGTCAGGACGCGGCAGGACTTCAGGCGTGCCATGACTGTTGGAGGGATGCGCATTTCCGTTGGGCTTGCCCGCACCTTTCTTCATGATCGCTCCGCAGGACGAGTTGTCCGTGACTATGCGGAGGGATCCTGGGTCAGCGATTCGTGCGCTGGGGAGTGGCGGGCTTCCCGTTACCGCGAGGAGTGTTAACGGCTATCGGCGAGTCAGGACTCACTGCGATTGCGGATCAATCCTGCCGAACACCCCCGCCGTCTCGTCGGCGATCCCCGCGGCGAAGTACAACGGCGGTATGGGTTGGTTGTTCGCGTCGACTGCGAATGCCAAGCCCCAGAGCCCGTCGTTTACGATCGGCTGACCTGAAGCATCCTTGATCGTATCGACGAATGCGCCGCTATTCGGGTCGAACGCGTTGATCACGCCGTCGCCGAAGTTTCCGATGAGCAGCAGGTTGCCGAGCGGGCCGAAGCTCGCGGGCGCGAGCGCGATGCCCCACGGCGCATTCGCCTGCGCGCCGGGACTTACGAGACGCCTCAGCAGATTGCCGTTCGGATCGAACACATTGACGATGCCGAGGCCCGCGCCTTTCACTTCTTCGTCCAGATTGTCCGCCGTATGCTGCGCGTACGCCACGACGATCATGGGTACTCCACCGAGAGTGACTGCCTGGACGCCGAAGGGAGCGTAGTCTGCGGGCAGCTGCGGATCGGCGAAGCCACCGGGCGCGGCGATCTTTTGAAATTGCCCGTCGAACACGTCGATCTTGCCGTTGTGAAAGTCCGCCGCGAAGAGCAGGTTGGCGCTGCCGTTCGTAGCAATGGCGAGGCCCTTGTACACAGCGC
Source organism: Steroidobacter agaridevorans (assembly GCF_009932555.1). GTDB lineage: Bacteria > Pseudomonadota > Gammaproteobacteria > Steroidobacterales > Steroidobacteraceae > Steroidobacter > Steroidobacter agaridevorans. The sequence goes on along the minus strand of NZ_BLJO01000007.1, from coordinate 404,777 downwards.
CTCCTGCGGCGTCGTCGTGCACGACCAGCGCGTTGGCCGGATCGATATCGGGAGACCACGCGAGCAACGTTCCACTTTCGCCAACCATGATGAATTGTGCCGGCGCCGAGGCCATTGCGTTGCTCACGACAAAATCCGTCGAGCCGTTGAAGACGAGGCCGGTCGGAGACGCCGGGCCCCTCGCAGTCGACGGCAAACTGACGGTGATCTGTAGAGTGCCTGCGGGATCATAGGCAGTGGATGTCTGCGTCAGATTGTTCGTGACCCATATGGGAAGTCCGGGCGCCAGTGCGACGCCCCACGGGTTGACGAGATTCGGGTCGGTTACTGTCGCTGCGATTGCGCCATTCGAAACGAGGGGAGTCATGGCGAATGAGCCAGTGGGGCTCGGAGGGGGAGGCGTCGGTGGAGGAGGAGGTTGAGGTGGATCGGGATAGCCCTGAGCAATGGCGCTGGAAGCGACCAATGTCGCTAGCAGAATCGCCATTGCCGAACAGATGCGCCGGTGCCGGTTGTGAACACTCTGCTTACTCGAAGTCATGCTGCAGATCTCCCAGTCGTCTATGCACACGCGTCTGTGCCTCAGACTGGCGCGCCGGTTTCACAAGGCTTGAACGATTTGACATTTCGTGTTCAAACCCGCCTGCGACTGTCAGTGTCGACCGCAGAAGATCTTTGTCTCGTCTGACTGAGTGTCCTTTGATCGACTTCGAGGCGCTTGCAAACCATTTGCGCCCTTCGCGCATCTGATCCTCAGATCCGTCGTTGCATCGAGGTAGCCCGCCAATGCCGAAGCAGTATCCAGCGTTCGCCACGCAGGCCATGAGATGGGCAGCGTTCCTGTTTGGACTGGCGTCGAGCGTCTGCTCGCATGCGGAGGACGCGACGCGTGCCGCGCCCGTGCCCTGGAGCGCGCCAGCCTCCGTGAGCGTGGTGGAAGAAGAAAAGACTTTCGAGAATGGTCCCACAAAGCTCAGCGGCACGCTCTATCTGGCGAGCGGCCGAAAGCCGCAGTCGGCCATCGTGGTAACGCATGCAGCCGCCTTCCCATTGCGCGACTTGCCGCTTTATCGGCACTTGAAAGAAATGCTGCCGGCACTCGGCGTCGCGGTTTTCATCTATGACCGACGCGGCAGTGGCAGATCGGGCGGCGATCTGCAGACCAGCGACTACGCGCTGCTGGCCGACGACGCGATTGCAGCCGTGCGAATGCTGAAGGCCGATGTTCGTATCGACCCTCGACGTGTCGGAATCTGGGGATTGAGCCAGGGTGGGTGGCTGGCGCTTCTGGCGGCGTCGCGCAGCCCCGAGCCAGCCTTCATCATTGCCGCGTCGGCTCCGCTCGTGAGCCCGGACGTACAGATGATGTTCCGTTCCATCAACGTCATGCGCGTGAACGACTACCCGCAGGCCGATATCGAACAAATGATCGCAACCCGTAAGGCAGTCGACGACTACATGCGCGGCACCGGCGATCGCCCGACGGCTCAGCGCCTCGTCGATGCGGCAAAGACGAAACCCTGGTTCAAGCTCCTGTATATGGGTGAGACGGTCACGGATCGCGCGACCTCACGCTGGCGCAAGGAGATCGAGTTCGATCCCTTGCGGACGCTCGAAGGCGTCAAGGTGCCGGCGCTGGTGATTTACGGAGCGGCAGATCCGGTCGTGCCGGTGGCCGATTCGGTCGAACGGCTGCGAGTCGCGCATCCGAAGTTCGACCTGGCGGTGATTGCCGGCGCCGATCATGCGATGCGACTATCGGTGCCCCCGCGAGTACAGATGGATCCGGCGCGTATGCACGAGGAGGCGCCGGAATCCGCCGAATATTTTGCCATCCTGGCGAGCTGGCTGACGCGGCAGGCGATTGCGAAGCCGTGACCCGCGGCCGCAGCGTCGCCTATTGCCGCTCGAGCCAGCTTGCTAATACGATGACCGTCAGTGCCTGCTGGCCTGGAGCGTGTCATGTTGTTCGAAACCGTGGTTTCCGGTGGCTGCCGCTCCTACCTCATCGGTTGCGAAGAGACTTGCGCGGCCGCGTTGATCGATCCTGAGTTGAGCCAGGCCGATCGCTATCTCGCCCTGGCGGCGCGCGACGGATTGCGGATCAAATATCTCGTCGATACTCACACTCACGCGGATCATTTCTCTGCCACGCAACAGCTGGCGAAGCAGCTCAATGTGCCGGTGGTGATGCACGGATCGAGTCCGGCGCCGTTCGTTGACTTGCGATTGCAGAGCGGCGAGTTGTTGGTGGTCGGCAAGCTTCGGCTTCAGGCGATGCACACGCCCGGGCACACGCGCGATTCGATGTGTCTGACGGTTGAAGACCGCGTCTTCACCGGCGATACGTTGCTCATCGGCGCGACCGGCCGCACCGATCTTCCGAGTGGCGACGCGAGCGCGCTCTACGACAGTCTGTTCAACGGAGTGTTGCAGCTGGACGCGGCGACGAAAGTATTTCCGGCGCACGAATACAAAGGTCGCGCGCATACCACCATCGGTCAGGAGCTCGCCGAGAATCCGCGGCTTCAGCAGCGTGATCGCGGGGCGTTCATCGAGATGATGGCGAACCTCAATCTGACGATGCCCACGCACATCACGGAAGCGCTGCGCACGAATATGACGGGAGGTAAAACCGTCGCGCAGATGCTGGCTGAAGCGGCCGCGATCGTGCCCTTCATGTCGCTAGCCGAATTGAAGGGATGCATCGAAACTCACCGGTGCGATTTCCTGGTGCTCGACGTACGCGAGCGGGACGCCTTCATGGAAGGTCACATTCAAGGCGCACAACATCTGCCACGCGGGCAGTTGGAATTGCGGGTGAATCAGGAGCTGCCCGATCCCACTCGCAGAATCCTGGTCTATTGTGAGTTCGGCCGAGTATCGACGCTGGCGACCGCAACGCTGCGACAGATGGGCTTCAAAGGCGCTGTCGCATTGGATGGCGGAATGAAGGCGTGGCGTGAGGCGGGGTATCCGGTGGTCGCTGGGTGAGTCCGGGCGAATCGACGGCTGGCGCCGCCGATTCGCCGCAAGTTGGCTCAGACCTTGCGAACCCAACCGCGCGAGTCGGCGACGCTGCCGCGCTGGATGCCGACCAACTGCTCTTTGAGTTTTTTCGCGACCGGCGATTCGTGCGCTTTGTTGAGGCGGAACGAGCCGGAGGAGCTGACGATTTCGCCGATGCTTGCGATCACCGCCGCCGTGCCGCATGCAAATGCTTCGCTGAGTTTCCCGCTCTGGGCATCCGCGCGCCACTGCTCCAACGCATAGGGCGCTTCCGAAACCGTCATTCCCAGCTCGCGCGCGATCTCGATGACGCTCGTGCGGGTGATGCCCGGGAGGATGGTGCCGGTGAGCGGCGGCGTGACGATGGAGCCGTCGTTCATCACGAAGAACAGGTTCATGCCGCCCAGCTCTTCGATCCAGCGATGCTCGGCCGCGTCGAGGAACACGACCTGATCGCAGCCGTGCTCGGTCGCTTCGGCTTGGGCGATGAGGCTGGCCGCATAATTGCCGCCGCACTTCGCTGCGCCGGTGCCGCCTGGAGCGGCGCGAGTGTATTGGTCCGAGACCCAGAGTTTGAGCGGCTTGTCGCCGCCCTTGAAATACGGGCCGACGGGGCAGGCGATCACGCAGAAGATGTACTCCTGCGCCGGCCGCACGCCGAGGAATGCTTCGCTCGCGAACATGAAGGGGCGCAGGTACAAGCTGCCGGCGCCGCTGGGCACCCAGTGCTTGTCGATCCTCACCAGCTCTTCCACCGCCTGGATGAAGAGCGACTCCGGCAGAATGGGCATCGCCAGACGTTCCGCCGAGCGAGCAAAGCGTGTCGCATTCATTTCGGGACGAAATAGCACGATTTCGCCTGTGGCCGTGCGATACGCTTTCATGCCTTCGAAGATTTCCTGTGCGTAGTGCAGGACGGCGCAGGCAGGGTCGATCGCAAGCGGTGCGCGCGCTGTGACTTTGCCATCGTGCCAGCCGCGGTCCGTGCTCCAGCGCAGCGTCACCATATGATCGGTGAAGACGCGGCCAAAGCCGGGATCTTCGAGTGTCTTCTCTCGGGCCTGCGTGCTGACGGGCGAAGCGTGCGGTGTGATCGTGAAAGTCATGTGTGATCCTCGAGAACGCGCGGCAAGCTGCACCGGAGCAGCGCTGACGCTATGATTTGCATTGTATGGTAAAGGCCAAGCCCAGCCTCGGAAATATCGTCAGGCACATCCGCAACAGCAACGGCTGGACGCTCGCTGAGATGAGTCAGCGCGTCGCCATTCCGCTGTCGACGCTGGCCAAGGTGGAGAAGGGTCATTTGACGCTGACCTACGACAAGCTGGTGGACCTGAGCGACAAGCTCGGCATGGGCCTGTCGGACTTTTTGAATTCGTCGGCCGTCACCGCGCAGCCCAAGGGCATGGCGCGACGAAGCGTCGGTAAAACCGCTGCCGATGGCCTGAACGTAGAGACCCAGAACTACGACTATCGCTATCTGTGCACCGAGCTGCGCGGCAAGATCATGATTCCGATCATCAGCCGCGTGCGCTCCAAGACCATGCAGGAATTCGGTGAGCTGCTGCGTCATGCCGGCGAGGAATTCGTGTACGTGCTCGAAGGCGCCATCGAGGTGCACTCGGAGTTCTACGATCCCATTACGTTGCGTGCGGGTGAGTACGTCTATCTGGACAGCGAGATGGGCCACGGCTACCTCGTTGCCGACGGCTGCGAGGAAGCGACGATCCTCGCCGTCTGCGCGTCGGCCGCGGCCAACCTCCAGCAGGAATTGATTTCTCAGGCGCGGGGCGAAGCGCCCAAGACTACCAAGCTCGCCGTCGCTGGCAACGCCGAAAAGCCGAAAGCGCTCAAATCTTCCACGCACAAGAAGTCCTCGGCGAAACCCAAGCGTCGCGCCGGCGCTGCGTAACTTTTTCCGCCGCCGGCATGCGCGGGAGAATTTCGCCTGCGTCGTCTCCATTCGGAGTAGTTTATCCTGTATGGAGAAAATTCTCTTGACAGGAATAGGGGCCTCCCTAGACTGGCTCGCGGGGGATACAACAATCCGGGAGTCGTGATGACGCAATCCCATTCGCTTGCCCGCGCTCGTCGCTGTGGCGCGGCGCTGCTGTCGCTCTGTCTTTTGCTTGGCGCGTTAGTCACTGGTCCTCAGGTCGAGGCCGCCGACCGATCCATCACCATCGAAGATCTGCTGAGCGCGCCGTTTCCGTATGGGTTGACGGCGTCGCCCAAGGGCGAGCAAGTCGCCTGGATCGCCAATCGTCTCGGCGCTCGGAATATCTATCTGGCGCAGGCCGGCAGCGACGGAAAATTCGCCCTTCGCGCGCTGACCCGTCAGGAAGGCGACAACGGCATCGAGCTCGCCGATCTGCAGTGGTCGCACGATGCTTCGATGCTCGTATTCTCGCGCGGCGGCAGTCTCGAAGGCGGCGGGCCAGTCAATCCATCGAGCGCCGCGTCCGGGCCGACTGCGATGGAAATCGCCTCCGTGCGGCTCGAGTCGGGAGAGATTCGCTCGTTTGGGCTGGGCAGCAACGCCGTGCCTTCGCCGGTGAACGACGACGTCGTATTCGTGCGCGGCGGGCAGATCTGGATCGGCAATCTGGCTCGCAGCGACGCCGCGACTGAGTTGATCCAAGACGCCGGCGCCGCCAGCGAGCTGTCGTGGTCGCCGGATGGCAAGCGCCTCGCGTTCATCAGCAATCGCAAGGACTTCTCGGTCGTCGGTGTCGTCGAGATCGCCTCACGAAACATTCGATGGATGAGCCCGGGCGTCGATCGTGACATGAGCCTGCGCTGGTCTCGCGACAGCAAGCGGCTCGCGTGGGTCCGGTATCCGTCGCTGGCGGAATCGTTCTGGACCGATGCGTTCTTCGCGAAGCGGGCGGGCGAGCCGTGGTCGATTTGGGTCGCCGACGTCGCAAGCGGCGCTGGCAATAAAGTGTGGACCGCCGAGGCCGGACCCGGCAGCATCTTTCAGCCCATCGAAGGCAGCACGAGCCTGTTGTGGACCGCGGACAATCGCCTGTTGTTTCCTTGGGAGCAGACAGGTTGGTTGCGACTCTACTCGCTGGATCTGAGCCAGAAGGGCGCGCGCCCGGTGGCGTTGTCACAGGATGGCGCGGAAGTCTTTGCGATGACGTTGGATCCGGCCGGTCGCGAGGCGATCTATTCGTCCAATGCCGAGGATGACGATCGTCGTCATCTGTGGCGCGTTCCGGTGAAGGGCGGCAAACCGCAGCGAGCCAGCAAGGGCGACGGCATCGAAGATTTTCCGGTGCTGACGGAGCAGGGCGCGCTGTTCGCCATGCACAGCACTGCTCGCAATCCGATGGCGCCTGCGCTGGTTCAATCGGATGGCGCATTCAAGACGATGGCGGCGAGCGGCGCGGCGTTGTCATTCCCGGGCGATCGCCTCGTCGTTCCTCAGCGAGTCGTCTTCAAGAGCCCCGATGGCTTGTCGGTGCACGGTCAGTTATTTGAGCCGTCCGGCAAGAAGAGTGCGAAGCAGCCGGCGGTGCTGTTCTTCCACGGCGGGCCGCAGCGTCAGATGTTGCTCGGCTGGCATCCGATGGGCGCATACACTCACATGTATGCGATGAATCAGTTCCTGGCTTCCAAGGGATATGTCGTTCTCTCCGTGAACTTCCGCGGCGGCACGGGCTACGGCCTGAACTTCCGCGAGCCTGACGAATTCGCCGCCGGCGGTGGCAGTGAGGCTCGTGATATCGCCGGGGCGGTGGAGTATTTGAAAAGTCGCGGCGACATCGATCCCGCTCGCATCGGCGTCTATGGAATGAGCTACGGTGGCATCATGACTTCGCTGGCGCTCGCACGCTACCCGCAGGACTTCGCGGTCGGCGTCGACATGGCGGGCGTGCACAACTGGAAGTCGTTCCTAGCGGACTTGACCGCACCCGGCGCATCGGCTGAGGTCGCCGAGGTGGCGTTCCAATCATCGGCGATGGCGACGATCGAGGACTGGCGCGCGCCGGTGCTGATCGTTCACGGCGACGACGATCGTGCAGTGACCTTCGCGCAGAGTGTGGAGCTGGTCCGCGGCCTGCGCAAGGAAACGAACGTCGAGCCCGAGTTGCTGGTCATTCCCAACGAAGTGCACGATTTCATCCTGCATCGAAGCTGGCGCCGCGTATTCGAAGCGACGCACGAGTTCCTCGACCGTTACCTGCAGCAGCCTGGCACGTAAGGAGCAGACAAATGTCGATCAGCCGCCGTGAGATGTTGTTGCATACGGGATTGCTTGCGGGTGTGACCGCAGTCGGAGGTTTCGCCGTCGCCGACTCGGCAGGCACTCCGAAGTCCGGCGCAGACGCGAATCTCTTTACTCGCCTGGACGAGTTCGTGCGCCAGTACATGGAAGAAATGAAAGCGCCAGGGATGACGCTCGCGTTGGCAGACCGCAAGGGGCTGCGACGGGTCGTTCACTATGGATTCGGCGATGTCGAGCGGCGCGCGCCGGTGCAAGACGAGGAATTGTTCGAGATCGGCTCGATCAGCAAATCGTTCGTCGCGATCTGTCTGCTGCAGCTCCATGACGAGGGCAAGCTGGATCTGCACAAGCCGATCGTCGAGTACCTGCCCTGGTTTCGGATCGATTCCGCATTCGCGCCGATCACCACGCATCACTTGTTGACGCACGGCGCGGGCTTGCCAGGCAATGCGCCGTTGCTGCCGTCCGATCCAGCGCTGCGTCATCGTGCGGCGTATGCGCCTGGCGAGCACTTCCACTATTGCAACATGGGCTATCAGGCGTTGGGCGATCTGGCCTGGACGCTCGACGGTCGCGAGCTGCCCGAGCTCATTCGCAAGCGTATTTTCGAGCCGCTCGGCATGACCCGGTCGGAGCCGGTGATCACGCACGACATTCGCGATCGCATCGTGAAGAACTATCAGCCGTTCCAGAGCGATCGTCCGGGCACGCGCGATGCTCGCCTGGCCGAAGCGCCCGGCATCATCTATACCGGCGGCGCCGGGTGTGTGCTCGCGACAGCAAAAGACATGGGCGCGTATCTGCGCATGATCGCCAACGGCGGCGAAGGCCCGAACGGTCGTCGCTTGATGTCGAAGGAATCGTTCGCGCTGTTTACCAAAGCTCACATCGTCGCGCCGGAGTTCGGCCCGACCGCGAGCTATGGATATGGCATTGCCGTCGACAAACTCGACAGCCACACCGTCGTGCGTCACACCGGCGGCATGGTGTCGTTCATGTCGTCGTTGCTGGTCGATATCGATAACGGCGTCGGCGCGTTTGCTTCGATCAACGCTCAGCAAGGATATCGTCCGACGGCCGTCACTCAGTTCGCCGTGCAACTCATGCGTGAGCAGCAGGCATCGAAGCCACTGCCAATCATCCCTGCCGCCAATCCGGCGCTGCAGGTGCTGAATGCCGCTGACTATGCGGGCTCGTATCAGCAGAGCGGTGGGGGCAAGTTGGAGATTGAGGCGAGTGGCGACAAGCTGTTCCTCGTGCGCACCACCGGCAAAGTGCCTTTGCAGCCGGCGGGCGCGCCCGGAGCATTTATCGTCGCGGATGGCGGCAAGAGTCAGTTCCCGCTCGTGTTCGGTCGGGCCGACGCGAAAGATCCCAAGAGCGCAGTCGTCGAGGCGGCCTGGGGCGGCGACTGGTATACGAACGCGAAGTACCAGGGCGAGAAACAATTCAACGCACCGAAGCAATGGCAGAGCTACGTCGGCCACTATCGCAACGAGAATCCCTGGATCGGCAGCATTCGCATCGTGCTTCGCAAGGGCCGGCTGTGGATCGACGGCATGATGCCGCTGGAAGCGGCGGGCGATCGTTTCAACCTGCGCGACCAGCCGCACAGCCCCGAGTGGATTCAGTTCGGCGAGGTCGTCAACGGCCGTTGCATGCGACTGAAGCTGTCCGGCGAAGATCTGTGGCGTGTGGCGACTGCGTAGAGGACGAAACAAATGAAACACGGATTGCGTCGCTGGCAGCTGGCCCTCATGCTGTGTGTCATGTCATCGCTGCAAACAGTGTTCGCCGCGCCGGTGCTGGAAGCGGAGATCGCGAGATTGACCGCCCCGATCGGCGGCAAGGTCGGTGTCGCAGCGTGGCAGCTCGATGGCAAAGGCGAGCGGATCATGGTGAACGCGGGCGAGCGATTCCCGATGGCGAGCACCTTCAAGATCGCCGTCGCCGGCGCCATTCTCGCCAGCGTGGATGCCGGCAGGTTGCAGCTCGATCAACTGGTCGCCGTGCAACCGAACGACATCGTGCCGTCGGACGGCATCGCGAGTCTGGCGATTCATCCGGGCATCAGTCTGTCAGTACACAACTTGCTGGAGCTGATGCTCACATTGAGCGACAACACCGCAACCGATGTACTGACACGGCTCGCTGGCGGTCCGCAAGCGGTGACTGCGTGGGTGCGAAAGCAGGGCGTCGAAGAGCAACGCATCGATCGCGACACTGCAGGCATATTGCGTGAGTTCTTCAATTTGCCGCCCGGACCGTTCAATGAGGCGCTTCAAGAAGCGGTGAAGCAGGATCCGCAACTCGAGGAGCGCGGCAACCATCCGAATGCGGCGTTCGATAAGGATGTTCGCGACACGTCGACGCCGGCCGCAATGGGGCAGTTGCTGACCAAGATCTTCAATCAGCAGGCGTTGAGCGTGTCGAGCACCAAAGTCCTGATCGACATCATGCAGCGTTGCCACACCGGCGCCGGCCGGCTGCCGGGTCGGATGCCCGCAGGCACGGTCATCGCTCACAAGACCGGCACCATCGGCGGCACCGTGAACGATGTCGGCGTCATGACCTTGCCCGATGGCAAGAGCCAGATCGTCATCGCCGTCTTCATCAAAGAGAGCGACAAACCGATGGAACAGCGCGAGCGCGTGATCGCCGAGATTGCCCGCTCGGTGCGCGACTACTTCCTGCTCGCCGAGGCCAGTTAGCTCCGCTCCCAGTCGTCGGCCTTGCCATGCTCCTCCTGGCTGGATAGTATTTCGTATACTAAATGCCAGAGAGGAGCGAGCGGCATGCGCGGAATGGTTGCGATGGCCGGAGCCCTCTGGTTCCTTGGCGCGCCCGGGGTGTTGGCTCAATCGGGCCCGTCCGACGCCGTGCCCAAGCTCAACGCGATCTACCAGGCCGAATGGGAATGGTGGAAGAACGAGATGGCCGAGGAGCCGGACGACGAGCGTCCCGGCGAAGAATCGGATCATCTGGCGCGCGTCGACGAAGCCAGTCAGCAAGCCAGGCTGGCGCATCTGCAGGCGGTGCTCGCGGATGTGAATCGGATCGGCACGGCGTCGCTCACAGGCGAAGATAAAGTCAACGCGGAAATATTCCGCACGATTCTCGAAGAGCGCATCTCCGATCTGCGCTTCAAGACCTACCAGACGCCGTTCAACGCCGACTCGTTCTTCTGGACCGAATTCACGCCGCGCGAAGGTTTCCCCGATCAGGAAGCCTATCGACGCTATCTCGGCCGCCTGGCCGACGTGCCTCGCTACTTCGACGAGCACATCGCCAACATGCGTGCTGGGCTGAAACGCGGCTTCACCGTGCCGAAAGTTTCGGTCATGGGGCGCGACAAGACCATCGAGCCGTATCTCGCCACCGACGATACGAACCCGCTGTTCCTGCCGTTCACGCAGATGCCGACGAACATCGCGGCAGGCGATCAGGAACGTATTCGCAGTGAAGCTCGGGACGTGATCGCCAAGCAGGTCGCGCCGGCGTACACGAAGCTGCTGGAATTCATTCGCAAAGAATATCTGGCCAAGGCGCGCACCTCGATCTCCGCGTCGACGTTGCCGGATGGCGCGAAGTTCTATCAAGCGCGCATCGAGAAGTTCACGACGCTCGAGCTGACGGCCGAGCAGATCCACCAGATTGGATTGGGCGAGGTGGCGCGCATCAAGGAAGAGATGCAGACCACCATGCAAAAGGCCGGCTTCAAGGGCACGTTGCCCGAGTTCTATCAATTCCTGCGCACCGATCCGCAGTTCTATGCGAAGACGCCGCATCAACTGATTGCCGAAGCCGCCTACATCGTCAAGAAGTCCGATCTGAAGCTCAAGGACACGATCGGCACGCTGCCGCGTTTCCGGCACGGCATTCTGCCGGTGCCCGATGCGTTGGCGCCGATCTATACCGGCGGCCGCGGCGGATTGGAGAGCTGCCTGTTCAATACATATAACCTGCCGGCGCGGCCGCTCTATACGCTGCCGTCGCTGGTGCTGCATGAGTGCACGCCCGGCCACAGCTTCCAGGCAGCACTGGCGCTGGAAGCGCCGGAACGGCCGAAGTTCCGCAACGATGTTTATTTCTCGGGCTACGGCGAAGGTTGGGGCCTGTACACCGAATGGCTGGGCCGCGTGATGGGCATCTACGAGACGCCGTACGAAGAGTTCGGTCAGCTCACGTACGAGATGTGGCGCGCCGCGCGCCTGGTCGTCGATACCGGTATTCATCACTATGGTTGGAGCCGCGATCAGGCGCTTCAATACATGAAGGACAACGTCGCGCTGTCGACGCACGAGATCACCACCGAAGTCGATCGGTACATCGCCTGGCCGGGTCAGGCGGTCGCTTACAAGCTCGGCGAGTTGCAGATCCGTCGGCACCGTCGGGAAGCGGAGCAGGCGCTCGGTCCGAAGTTCGATCAGCGCAAGTTCCACGACGCGATTCTCGCGCTCGGCGCAGTGCCGCTGCCGGTGCTGGAGCAGCGCATGGCTCAGTTCATCGCCGATGGCGGTGAGAATCCGTCGACGCCGTCGCGCGATCCCGCGGATCACAGCAATTGATCGACGCACCTATGGATAGCATCCGAATCCTGGATTCTCACACCGGTGGCGAACCGACGCGGCTCGTGCTCGAAGGTGGTCCCGACCTGGGCGAAGGGCCGCTCGAGCAGCGCTTGCGGCGCTTTCGCGAGAACTTCGACGCCTTCCGTTCCGCCATCGTCAACGAGCCGCGTGGCAGTGACACGGTCGTCGGCGCGCTGTTGTGCAAGCCTCATCGAGAGGAGTGCGACATCGGCGTGATCTTCTTCAACAACGTCGGCTACCTGGGCATGTGCGGTCACGGCACCATCGGTGTGATCGTGTCGTTGGCGTACCTGGGCGTGTTGAAGCCGGGCACGGTGAAGATCGATACGCCCGTCGGCGTCGTCGAAGCTCAATTGCTGCCCGATGGATCGGTCGCCGTTGCGAATGTTCCAAGTTATCGCAAGGCGCACGCCGTGACGGTCGATGTTCCCGGCGTCGGCCCGGTGACCGGCGACGTGGCTTGGGGCGGCAACTGGTTCTACCTGGTCGAGCAGGAGCGCATTCCCATCCAGCTGACGAATGTCGAGTCGCTCACCGATCTGTCGTGGCGCATTCGTCAGGCGGTGAACGCGCAGGGCTATCCCGAGATCGATCACGTCGAGTTGCTCGGCGCGACGCCGACCGCGCGCAGTCGGAATTTTGTGCTCTGTCCCGGCAAAGCGTATGACCGCTCTCCCTGTGGCACGGGCACGAGCGCCAAGCTCGCGTGTCTCGCCGCCGATGGCAAGCTCCAGGAAGCCGAGGAGTGGACCCAAGAGAGTGTGCTCGGCAGTGTGTTCAGGGCGCGCTATCGCTGGATAGATCGCGCCAAGGGAACGATTGCGCCGACCATCATGGGCACGGCGCACGTGACCGCCGATGCGAAGTTGCTGCTCGATCCGAAAGACCCATTCTGCTGGGGCATCCGCGACGATAAAAATATGGATGCCATGCGAGGCTGAGCGATGAGGAATGTCGTGAGCGCCGCGCTGCGCGTCGGTGCGGTGTGGTTGTTCGTTCACCCGTTGGCGATGGCAAGCACGGCGCTTACCTTGCAGAGCCGCGACTTCGACGTCGTACTCGACGGTCCGTCGCAGACGCTGGTGTCGCTCAAGCCGAAGCAAGGCGATGGCTTCGACTTTGCTCCCTCGAAGCTGCAATCGACTCGCAGCGGCGACGGCTACTACCAGCTCGGTGATATCGACCTGCGTCTGCGCACGGCAGGCGAATCTCAGTGGCAGGATTATTCGACGGCCTTTCGACGCGAACCGGCGCGTGAGCTGCCGCGCGATGCGAAGACTCTCGCTGCCGCTGAAATATCGATGGGAGTGCCACGCGAGCTGGGCCTGCGCGTCGTGCGCCGTTGGCAGATCGGTGACAACGGCCATCTCTCGTTGCGCTTCGAGCTGACCAATGCCGGTCAACGGGACATCGAGCTCGGCGGCGTCGGGCTCGCGATGGTGTTCGACAACGTGCTGTCGAAGCGCTCGCTGGCGGAGGCGCACACCGAGGCCAGCTTCGCGGATCCCTACATCGGTCTCGATGCTGGATACCTGCAGGTCACGCGACTCAATGGCCAAGGCCCAGCGCTGATTGTCGCGGGTGAAAACGGCACGCCGTTCGAGGCGTATCGACCCATCGCCGACAAGAAAGACGAGAGCGGCAAGGCGCTGCTGCTCAACGATGCGACTCAGCGAGGCCAGACATTCGAAGGCTTTTACACCTGGATGGCGGCAAGTCGCGGCTTCGCCGAGCGCGAATGGAAGGGCGCCGAGCAATGGAATGAGCCGACGACTGTCACGCTTCGCCGCGGCGAGACGCGTCGGTTCGGCGTGCAATTCCTGGTGTCGAAAACGATTCGAGATATCGAGCACACGCTGTCCGCGAACGCCCGCCCGGTGGCGGTGGGTATCCCTGGTTACGTGCTGCCGACGGATCTGACGGGCGATCTGTGGCTTTCGTCGCGGCAGGCAATTAGTTCGGTCGTCGCTCAACCGGCCGGTGCGCTGGAAATCGCGGCTGCTGATGGCGTGCAAGGCTGGTCCAGATATCGGGTGACTGGCAAGCAATGGGGCCGGTCGCGCCTGACCATCACCTACGCGGACGGCACGCGGCAGGCGGTTCATTACTTCGTGACCAAACCCAGCGCCACGGTCCTCGACGACCTGGGCCGGTTCATTGCCACGAAGCACTGGTACGACGATCCGTCGGATCCGTTCAAGCGTGGGCCGTCGTTCATGACTTACGATCGCGAGCGCAACGCCGTCGTGCTGCAGGATCAGAGAGTGTGGATGGCAGGGCTGAGCGACGAGGGTGGTGCGGGCGCCTGGCTCGCGCTCGTGATGAAACAACTCGGCGCACCGAATGCCTCGGAGATCGAGAGGTTCGAGCGTTTCGTCACGCAGACTCTGGATGGTCGTTTGCAGGTCAATGAGGGGCCGGAGAAGTTCGGCGTCCGCAAGAGCCTGTTCTACTACGAGCCGCAGGCTCCGCAGGGCGTGCGCTATGACCCCGCGATCGACTGGACGAAATGGTCGGCCTGGCGAAAGTCACAAGCCGATTCCGTCGTGCGCTCATTCAACTACGTGCACGTCGCCGCCGCGCATTGGGTGTTGTATCGCCTCGCTCGTTATCACGAAGGGCTGGTGAAGGCGCACGATTGGCGTTGGTATCTCGATCGCGCTTATCAGACGGCGCTCGCGATGCCGAAGCTTGCGCCCGAGTACGCGAAGTTCGGTCAGATGGAAGGCGAGGTGTTCATCGAGATCCTGCGTGATCTGCAGGACGAGGGCATGAAGGCCGAAGCGTCCCAGCTCGAGCAGGCCATGCGTCAGCGTGCCGATCATTGGGCGGCCGAGGAGTATCCGTTCGGCAGCGAAATGCCGTGGGACTCGACCGGTCAGCCCGAGGTGTATGCGTGGATGCGCTACTTTGGCAACACGGCGAAGGCCGACCTGACTCGCGAGGTGATCCTGGGCTACGACCCGACCCTTCCGAGCTGGGGCTACAACGGCAACGCGCGGCGCTATTGGGATTTCATGTACGCCGGCAAGACGGCTCAGCTCGAGCGCCAGTTGCATCATTACGGTTCGGCGAACAACGCGCTGCCGCTGCTCGATTCTTTCCGCCGCGATCCGCGGGACATTCATTTGTTACGCGTGGCGTACGGCGGATTGATGGGCACGCTGACCAACATCGATCAGGAAGGCTTCGGCTCGGCGGCGTTTCATTCCAATCCTGATCTGCTCCGGTTCGACGGCTACAACGGCGACTACGGCTCGGCGTTCTACGGTTACGCCTATGGCATCGGGAGCTACCTGGCGCGGCATCCGGTGTTCGGCAATGTCGGCTTCGGCGGATCGACGCAAGAGCGGGGATCGATCGTCAGCTTCGTGCCGCGTGATGGGTTCCGCACTCGGGTGTTTCTTGCGGAAGCTGGGCTGTGGCTCACGCTGGATGCAGGAAAGTTCGCGCGCTTGGACTATGACCGCAACAGCGGGAATGTGAGCGTGTATCTGGATTCCGCCGATGAATTCACATCGAAGGCTCAGCTTCGGATTGAGAGCACGAGGTCAGGCGCCGGCTATCGGCCGAGCACGACGCTGAACAAGCACCGCGGTCGCTATGTGATCTCTCTCGGCAAGAGCGAAACGTCAGTGCAGCTGACGCCGGCGCGCTGAGAGCGAAGCGCCGGTCCAGTTGTGGCCGGCGCGCTGAGATCTTCAGCGCGCCGAACCGAGTCGATCAAGCCGTGATGTTGGCGTTCTTGGTGTAGATGCGGCAGCCGAACACCGGGCCGGCGGTGTTGCCGGGCTCGGGCTCGAAGCGCACCAGCACACTGTCCTTGCCCTTGGTCAGCGCCTCCGGAATCTCGTAGTCCACATCGAAGAACACGGGCTTGTCCGGACGCAGCGCCTGCGTCGCGATCCGCTGGCCTTCGACCAGGATGTGGAATTTGCGTGCGCGCTCGTCGGCCCAGTAAGTCGCCTGCAGAATCAGCGGGCCCGGCTTGACCTTCATGCGGAACGCGAAGAAGCCGCCGGTGCGGGCGTCACGTCCCTGGCGGCCGCGATAGACCACGGGATAGGAAATATCCGAGGTCAGCTGATGATCGCGCTCGGGCTGCATCTCACCCAGATGCATCACGTCGACGGAGCGGGCGGCGAGCTCTTTCTGTCGAGCCTGCTCGGCCTTGAACGCCTTTTCTTCGTTGACCCACTCGGCATCGGTGAAGCGCCGGAAATAAACCGCGCTGCGCCGGTGATAGTTCTTATAGAACGGTGAGAACGTGAGCGCGGCCGGGCGGGCAATCGTGCTCGCTCGATACACCGCTTGCTGGGGCTCGACCGGCTCGAAGTCTGCGAGCAAGTCTGCGCCGACGAGTGCGGGTGCTGCAGCTTCGAACGGCTGATCCGCGGGGCCGAGGTCGGCTGCGAGCACCATCGGCCCGCGCAACACCGCGATCGTCTTGTCATCGCCTGGCGTGGATTCGAGGCGGAGCTCCAGCGGTAATGTGAACGCCACTGTATCTCCCTCGCGCCATTTGCGGCGAACGATGAGGTAGCCGGCGTCCTTGGTCGTTTCGGCCTTCTTGCCGTTGACCGTCAATTGCGCATCCTTCGCCCAGCCCGGCACGCGAAGCGCGACAGCGAACGGCTGCGACTTCGGCAATGAAGCCACTTTGAGATTGACCGTGTTCTCGTACGGATACTGGGTCGTCATTTCCAGCTGCGCGTTGCGTGCCTTCCAGGTTGCGCGCGAAGGAATGAACAAGTTCACCACCAGCGTGTCGCCGCTTTCCCACCAGATCGAATCGCCGTGTTTGGAATGACTTTCCATGCCGGAGCCGACGCAACACCAGAAGCTGTCGGTGGGCGAGGAGAACTCGCGCTTGATGCCTGACATCAGCGGCGTCATGTAGGTGAACATGCCGGTCGCCGGATCCTGATGCGCGAGAATGTGATTGAGGTGCGCGCGCTCGTAGTAGTCGAACAGTGCGCCCGATGGCTGCCACGCAAACAGATGGCGCGTCAGCTTGAGCATGTTGTACGTGTTGCACGCCTCGCAGGTCTGCTCGGTGATGTGTCGTGCAACCGTGCGCGGCTCGGAGAAATATTCCCGATCCGAGTTGCCGCCGATCACGTAGCTGTGATCGGTCGTGACGGTCTTCCAGAAGAAGCGAGGCGCGACGGCCTGCGCCGACTTGCCGGTAATCTCGTGCAAACGCGCGAGACCGATCAGTTTGGGGATCTGCGTGTTGGCATGGCGCTGGGCGAGCTCGTCGCGTTCGGCCGTCAGAGGATCGAGGATGCGCTTGTGATAGAGACGCTCCGCGAGCACGAGCCAGCGACGGTCGTTGGTGCGTGTGTAGAGCTCGGCAAAGCTCTCGTTGATGCCGCCGTGCTCGCAGTCGAGCACGGTCTGCACCTGTTCGTCATTCAGCGCGTTGAAGACCTTCTCGATGTAACCGCCGAGACCGACGGCGACCTCGATCGCGCGCTTGTTGCCCCCGCAGTAGGTGTCCACGTCCATCAGGCCGGCGAACAACTTGTGCCAGTTGTAGAGCGGTACCCAGCAGCCATTCAGATCGAAGCCGGCCGAACGGATCTCGCCGCGCATGATCTCGGGGAAGATTTCCTTGCCGTCGACGATGGTGCCGTCCTTGCGCTTGCGGGTGAAGCCGGCAACGTAGCCGTCGCCTTGCTTGGCCTGAGCTTCGGCCAGCTCCGCAACGATGTACTCGGCGCGCTGCTTGGCTTGAGGCTCGCCCGTTTGCGCATAAATCAACGCCAGTGCAGTGAGATAGTGACCGAGGCTGTGGCCGGCAATCGTGTCTGCTTCCCAGCCGCCATAGACTTCACCCTTCGGCGTCAGCCCGGCGAACTTGCGGAAGTTGTGGAGCAGGCGATCCGGCTCCAGCGCCAGCAGATATTTGCGATTCGCTTCGACCGCATCGGCGAACGGCGAGGGCAACAAGCGCACGTCGCTGAGCGACAGCGATTTCGCAGTTCCCGGCAGCGTTCCTGTGCTTGCCAGAGCGGCGCTCCAAGGCAATCCGGCGCAGAGCGCACCGGCCGCGGCGCCCTTCAACAGTGCGCGACGATCGGTGATCAGCGGAGGTCGAGTCATCGGTGCTCCTTAAGAGAAACGTTGTAGATCGAAAGGCTTCAGGCTCACGGCCGTCGGCGAGTTCGTCGCGAGTTGCGCGATCAGTTCGCCAGTGATGGCCGCGAGCGTGAGGCCGAGATGTTGGTGACCGAATCCGTACAGAATGTTGGGTGCGTGCGGCAGCCGACCGATTGCAGGAAGATAATCCGGCAACGTCGGACGCGCGCCCATCCACTGACGAGTCGGCGCGTTGCAGGGCAGGCCGAGTGCAGCGACGTGACTGCGCAGACGTTGCCACTTGCGCTCATCGGGCGGCGCGTCGATGTCGCTGAATTCCACGAAACTCGCTGCCCGCAGGCCCGACTCAAAGCGTGTGACGATCATGGAACGATCTTCGAACACCACCGGCGGCAGATCGGGCCAGCCATGCTCGGTCATCTGCAGGTGATAGCCACGCTCGGCAATGATCGGCACGGGGCTGCAGTAGGGTTCGATCAATTCGCGTGAGCGAACACCTGCTGCGATCACTGCGAAATCAGATTCGACTGAGCTGCCGTCATCCAATGTCACGCTGACCGATCGGTCGCGATGTACAACGGCGCGTGCTTTGGCATTCACGATGCGCCCGCCGCGCGCTGTGATGAAACCTCGTAGCACATCGGCCAGCTTAGGCAGATCCGCGATCTGTCCCGTGTTCTCGAATCGAATCGCCCCGGCGGGCGCTTGCTTAACTAGACCCGCAAGCAGGCGCATCTCATCGGCGTCGCATTCGTGAAAACGAGCATTGCCTATATCAGCGGAGCGCCACGCCGCGAGTCCGTCGGCGGCGCTCACTGGCGTTTCCCACACGACGAAATGTCCGGTCTCGCGCACCAGGCCGGGTACGCCGAGCTGTTCGGTCAAAGATTTCCACGCAGGGAGCGCGTTTGTGAGCAGCGAGCGAAGCGCCTCGCGTCCGTGGTCGACTCGTCCTGCGGCACTTGCCATTCGCAGAGCAAACGGCAACCAACGTTTGATCTGAGAGGGCGGCAGGCCGAGCGCGCCGCCTCGACTGAACAATCGGCGAGGGCCGGAGCGCAACACCGGCCACGAGGCCAGCGGCTCGACTTGCTCGATTGCGATATGTCCGGCGTTTCCCCATGAGGCAGCACCGGCTGCAGGCGCTGTATCGAATACAGTAACCTCGACGCCCACGCGTTGCAGACCGGCCGCGATGCTCAGACCGACGACGCCGCCACCTAAAACTACTGCCCGTTGCATAGACCTGCAGATTACACTGGCGATGGGCGGATAGTATACGATATACTTAAAGCTCCAGTAGACGAGGCTATCATGACACCGACTTGGCAGGGCGTTTATCCGGCGGCGACCACTCAGTTCAAGGAGGATCTGTCCATCGATCTGGCGCAGAGCCAGCGGGTCATCGACAACCTGATCAAAGACGGCGTCCACGGCATCATCGCGATGGGCACCTGCGGCGAGAACAACTCGCTCGATCCCGCCGAGAAACAAACGCTGCTGCGCGCGATCGTCGAAGTCGTCGCCGGCCGTGTGCCGGTCGTCACCGGCGTTTCCGAATTCGATACGCGCCGCGCGGCGGCCTTTGCCAAAGATGCAAAGAAGGCGGGCGCCGACGGTCTGATGGTGCTGCCCGCGATGGTTTATGTGCCGACCGAAGAAGAGCTGATCATGCACTTCCGCACGGTGGCGCAGGCGACCGATCTGCCGGTGATGTTGTACAACAATCCGCCGGCGTATCGAGTGAACATCGGCGTCAAGGTGCTCGAAGGGCTGCGCGATGTGCCGAACATCGTCGCGGTCAAGGAATCGGCGCCGGATCCGCGCCGCTTCACCGATCTCATCAATGCGTTCGGCGATCGTTACACGCTGATGGCCGGTCTGGACGACGTTGCGCTGGAAGGCTTGCTGCTGGGCGCGACGGGTTGGGTGTCCGGCCTCACGAGCGCATTCCCGCGCGAGTCGACTCAGTTGATCGAGGCGGTGAACGCGGGCGATCTGGACCGGGCGCGCGCCATCTATCGCTGGTTCATGCCGTTGTTGCATCTGGATGCCGAGCACGACCTGGTGCAATCGATCAAGCTGGCGGAAACCATCATGGGACGCGGCTCGGAACGAGTGCGCCCGCCACGCTTGCCGTTGGCTGGTGAGCGGCGGCGTGAAGTGACCGCAATGGTCGAACGCGCGGCCGCGACCCGGCCCACATTGCGTGCATCGGCCGCCTGAGCCGTTGATAGCGCCCGGCATCGACTTGAGGGGAATCGGAGCATGGGAATATTCGGCCAGCGCAAGTCGCTACAGCACTCGCACGGAATAGACGAGGGCAAGCGGCTCGCAAAGACCTTGAGCTGGCCGCACCTGATCGCACTCGGTGTCGGCGCCATCGTCGGCACCGGCATCTACACCCTGACCGGTGTAGGCGCCGATCGCGCCGGCCCCGCAGTGATCTTCGCATTCGCAATCGCCGGCGCAGTCTGTGCTTGCGCCGCGCTTGCCTATGCCGAAGTGGCGACGCTCATGCCCGCCGCGGGCGGCGCTTATACATATACATACGTCGCCATCGGCGAGCGCCTGGCCTGGATCGTCGGCTGGAGCTTGATCCTCGAGTATTCGCTCGCCTGCAGCACCGTCGCTGTCGGATGGTCGGCTTATCTCGTGGGATGGCTGAAAGCTGCCGGCATCAATCTACCCGAGGCCCTACTAAGCGGGCCGCATGGCGGAGGCATCATCAATCTGCCTGCCGTGCTGGTCGCGACGATCATCGCCGGCATGCTGATCGCCGGCACGCGCGAGAGTGCGACATTCAATATTGTCCTGGTCGTCATCAAGCTCACTGCGTTGGCTTGCTTCGTCGCGCTCGCTTTGCCCGCGTTCAACGCCGGCAATCTCGAGCCATTCATGCCGTATGGATTCGCGAGCCATGAAGACGGCGGCGCGAAGCGCGGGGTGATGGCGGCCGCCGCAATCGTGTTCTTTGCTTTCTACGGATTCGATGCGGTCGCCACCTCGGCGGAAGAGGCGAAGAATCCGGGCCGCGATCTGAAGATCGGCATCATCGGCTCGATGGCTGTCTGCACGCTGATCTACATGCTGGTCGCGGTGTCCGCCGTGGGCGCGGTCAAGCACACCGAATTGGCCGCGTCGGCCGAGCCACTCGCGTACGTCTTGCGAACACTCCAGCATCCGGTCGCGGCGTGGGCGGTGGGATTGGCGGCGCTCATCGCCCTGCCATCGGTGATCCTGGTGATGATGTATGGTCAGAGCCGCATCTTCTTCGTGATGGCGCGCGACGGGCTGTTGCCGAAACGTTTGAGCACGGTCTCACCTCGCACCGGCACGCCGGTGTTGATCACGGCCGTCACCGGCGTGTTCGTCGCACTGACGGCGGGCTTCTTCCGCCTCGACGAGATCGCCGAGCTGGCGAACGCCGGCACTCTGCTTGCGTTCGTGACCACCGCGGCGTCGATGATGGTGTTGCGTAAGTCGGCGCCCGATGCGCCACGCGTGTTCCGCTGTCCTGCGCCGAATGTGGTCGGCATGCTGGCGATCCTCGGCTGCTTCTATCTGTTCCTGAGCTTGCCGGGGCTGACGATTCAACGCTTCCTGTTATGGAACGCGGTGGGTTTCGCGATCTATCTGCTGTTGCAGCGGTTGCGGGCGCGAGTCGTCGCGGTTGCCTGATGACGCCGTTACGACGTCTGATTGCGTGCGCGCTGCTGGCTGCGATGCCAGCTGCAGCCGGCGTTGCAGACACGTTGAACGATGTCATCGCCGAATACGAAACCCTGGCGCGCGCCACTGATACCAATGAAGGCCCGGGCTGGCCGGATGTGAGTCTCGCAGCCGCCAGGCAGCGGCAGGAAAAATACAGCGAGCTGCGCGATCGACTGGGGAAAGTCGCTGCGCCGAGCGGAGAAGATGCACTGACCCGCGAGTTGCTCCAGTGGCGGCTGCAGGTTCTGATCGACGGCGCGCGCTTCGACGAAGACCGCATTCCTTTCGATAGCGGCGACGGTTTCTTCAACGCCGGCACGTATGCGGCGCAGGTCACGCGAATCGCGAATGATGCCGACGCGATGGCCTGGATCGCGAGGCTGCAAGCGCTGCCGTCCTACTATGAAGGGCAGATTGCGAACATGCGGCGGGGAATCGCAACCCGGTTCACACAACCGCGTTCCACTGCGGAATCTGCACTGCGCTCGATGAAAGTCGCGGCCGATCAACCGGCTGCGGACAGTCCGCTGTTGAAGCCGCTGGCGTCATTGCCGGCAACCATTCCAGAAAAACGACAGCAGGACCTGCGAGCGCTGGCGCTTGCTGTCGTAGAGCGCGAAGTCAAGCCGGCTCAGCGCGCGCTCGTGACTTTCTTCGAGAAGGAATATTTGCCGAAGGCGCGCCCCAAGCTCGGCGCGTCGACGCTTCCTGATGGCAAGGCGTACTACGAGTTCGCGGTGCGGCGCTCGACGACGACCGATCTGACGCCGGACGAAGTGTTCGACATCGGCGCGGCGGAGGTCGAGCGTATTCGAGCCGAGATGCTCAGTGCGCAGCGAGCCGACGGCTTCCAGGGAACATTGCGAGAGTATCTGGACGACTTGAACCGTCGGCCCGGCAGCCATGTCCCCGACATCGAGAGCTATGTCGACAAAGCCGCGGGCATCGGCAATCGAGTGGCGCTCGAGCTGCCGCGCTGGTTCAAGACGCTGCCGAGATTGCCTTGGGGCGTTCGTATCAAGCCTCCGGAACTGGAAGCGGCTTCGGGCGCCTACAACCTGGGCGATCCGGAGAAGGGCGTCGCTGGCGCCGTCGTCGTGGGCAGTCAGGCGTATCGCAGTTCGGTGTACGGACTGACGGCCTGGATGCTGCACGAAGGCATCCCCGGACATCATCTGCAGATTGCGCTAGGGCAAGAGCGGCTCGATCTGCCGAAGTTCCGGCGTCGGGATGACGTGACGGCCTTCGTCGAAGGCTGGGCGCTGTATGCGGAGCGTCTGGGCGCGGAGATGGGCATCTATCGGACGCGGGAGGAACGCGTAAATCAGCTCTCGATGGAGATGTGGCGCGCCTGCCGACTGGTGATGGATGTCGGCATCCATTGGAAACATTGGTCCGCCGAGCAGGCGGCCGCTTGTCTGCAAGACAACACCGCGTTGTCGCCCGGCTCCGTGGCAGGGGAGACCCAACGTTACATCTCGTGGCCGGGCCAGGCGCTGGCGTACAAGATCGGCGAGATCAGGATCAGAAAGATCCGCAGCGAAGCGGAGCAGGCGCTCGGCTCGCGCTTCGACATTCGTGAGTTTCACGATGCCTTGATCGGCAGCGGGCCAATGCCGCTGGATATTCTGGAGCGTCGGATGCGGCGGTGGGCGCAGGAGCAGACGCATAAGAGCTGATGCCTCTTGTGCCAGGCGACGTGTCGGAGTCCATTGGAATCCAGGTGCAGTGCATGAGGCCTGCTTGCCAGTGGCTGCACTCGAGGCCGCCTTGCATCAAAACAAACGGACTTCTCGAATATCGAATTGACGATCCCCGGGCTTTTGCTACTGTGTCGGCGCAAACAACAATACTAAATAAGCCGCCCATGCAGCCTTCCAATCACGGCAGCGCGGCAGTTGCCGCAGACAAATGGACCGTAGGCACCTTCGCGCTCTGCACGATCGCAGCGCTATATGGATTGTTCTGCCTCGCGTTATCCAACGCTCCGCTCACCGACCTTCCAAACCATTTGGTGCGGGCGCACGCCATTGGGGATTTTCTGTTTGACGCCGGCCGCTTGTTTGGCGGCAGTTTCAGCTTCCATCCACGCTGGACACCGTATCTCGCGGGCGATCTCGTTCTGGCGTGCCTCGACTGGCTCGTCGGCATCGAATGGGCGAGCCGCCTTTGGATCGCCATCTCAGTGCTGCTGCTGCCGCTGTCGATCTGGTTTGTTCTCGGTGTTCAGGGCTGTTCGCGGCGGGGACAGATCGTCGGCAGCCTTTTGGGCTTTTACCTGGCGACCGACTGGTTCTTTGCCAGTGGATTTCTCAACTACCGCATTTCCGTGGCGTGCGTTTTGTTCGGCTATGGATGGTTCTTGCGTAGCCAGGACACCGGCTCAATGTCCGCCTATGTGTGGTACATCCTGCTGGCGGTCATCGGCTATGCAATGCATCTGTCCGCGCTCATTTTCCTGTTTGCCGTAGTGGCCGTGTCCCTGGCATGGGCCGTGCTGAAGGGCCGGCAACCCTTGAGCCGCGCCACTGTGCTTGCCTTGCCATTGCTAGCCCTGTTGGCGATCCACTTTGGTTTTCCCGATGGGGAGGCGGGGAATGATTTCGCCTCCCATTGGGGAACCTGGGAGTCGAAACTCCGGCGCCTGATGTCCTCGGCGGTACGCTTCAACGTCAAATATGAAATCCTCTTGTTTGCGTTGTTCCTGACGGCGACTCTCGTGCCATGGCTCGGGATACGCTGGCGGCAGGCGTTCAGATCGAGCTCCACGGAGCTAGCCCTGGCGCTGGTGTTCATGGCGCTGTACTTCGCGCTTCCGCTCGTTCACGGTGGGGTGTACGACGTCGACAACCGCGCGCTGCCACTGGCTCTGCTATTTCTGCTTTTCGCTGGGATCCGCAGCTGCGATCTGGCCGCGCCGGCGCAACAACGCCAGCTAGTGCTTGCAATCACGGTCGCGGCCGCGAATCTTGTCTATCTCGGTTTCGAGATCCTGCCGCAGAATTATGCAATGAGCCTGTACAGGACCGTCGCGCAGCGCGCGCCGGCCGCATCGGCTGTGCTGCCGATCAACACCCAGCCCGAAATTGGCAGGTATGAGCCGTTCTCGCACGCCGGTGCATTCGTCACTTCCGAAACCATCGCTCTGACTCCTTACCTGTTCTCCGGTCCCGCCAATCCCAATATAGGTTACTTCCGATACCTGCGCCCGCCGTACGCGCCTTCCCAGTTCTGGTACACACGCAACGATGGCACGGTGGATTGGGAGAAAATCAAGCAGAGCTATGACTACCTGCTGGTCACGATGCCCTATGAACCTTCCCGCATCGGTATCGGCTTCACCGTCATGGAGCACAATGCTGTTGCGTCGCTTCTGAAGATCCGGAAATAGCTGCCGAGATGAGGAGGCGGTCCAGGCTGCGGGCTTATGAAATACAAAAGTAGCGAATAAGAGCAGAGTGGATCTGCCCTGCCATGAAATACAAAGCTGCTCTCGATCTACGAGCATTGATGCGCTTTGTCTTTACGGGCGGCGCATCAACCGTTGGCCAATACATCGTCCTCGCACTACTGGTGGAAGTTGCGGGGATGAGGCCGGCTCTTGCTTCGTGCATCGGCTACAGCTTCGGCGCGGCCGTCAACTATGCAATGAACCGGCTGTGGACCTTCAAAACAAAGCTGCCCCATGGACAGAATCTGCCGCGCTTCATGATCATGATCGCGATTGGGTTTCTGTTGAGCTATGCGCTGATGCATGCGCTCGTCGACGGAGCGGGCATCAACTACCTGCTGGCGCAGATTCTCACCTCCGGCATCGTGTTGCTGTCGAACTATTTGCTGGCGGTTTCCTGGGTCTTTCAAGAGCGCACAACCGATTGAAGGATATGCCCTCATGCTCAAAAATCCCGAAATGCTGGATGAGCTGGACGGATCGCGCCCGAAAAATCCACTCCTCTCGATCGTTGTTCCGGTTTTCAACGAGGAAGAAGCCGTACGCCACTTTATCCCAGCTATTCGAGCAGCCCTGGACGGAGTATCGGATGTACGGTTCGAGTTCGTGTTCATAAACGACGGCAGCCGCGATGGGACGCTGAGTCGGCTGCTGAGCATTCAAAGGACAGAGCCCAACGTGCGGGTGATCGATCTGAGCCGGAATTTCGGTAAGGAAGCTGCTCTGACAGCGGGCTTGGACCATTGTACCGGCGACATCGTCGCTCCGATGGACGTGGACCTGCAGGACCCTCCCGAGTTGCTGCCACAGATGATCGAGGCCTGGCGGCGAGGATTTGACGTGGTTCTCGCCAAACGCATGTCGCGGAACAACGATTCGCTGTTGAAGCGCTGGAGCGCCGAAGCCTTTTACAAACTGCACAACACGGTTTCCGAGCCGGTCATTGCCGAAAACGTTGGAGACTATCGATTGATGGGCCGCGCCGTGGTCGATGTCCTGAAACAACTGCGCGAATCGCGCCGCTTCATGAAAGGCTTGTTCGCCTGGGCGGGTTTCCCCTCGACGATCATCGGATACGAGCGCCCATCCCGCACGGTCGGCAAGACAAAATTCAACGGCTGGAAATTGTGGAATCTGGCGCTTGAAGGAATCACTAGTTTCAGCACGGCGCCTTTGCGGTTCTGGACTTACCTTGGGGCCTCCGTTGCGGTTTTATCTTTCGCATACGGTTTGTATCTGGTGTGGAGAACGCTACTTTTCGGAGTGGAGGTTCCCGGCTATGCGTCGGTGTTCGTAGCCGTCGTATTCCTCGGAGCCTTACAGCTCATCGGCATCGGCGTCATCGGCGAATACCTCGGTCGCACGTATCTCGAGGCAAAGCAGCGGCCCGTATACATCGCAAGAAAAATCTATGCGGGCAATGTTGTTCCCCAGTCCGAGCACGCGCCAGAAACGATCGACGTAATCGCCGACAGTGTGGTTGGCGGTAACTCTGTAGCGCCCGAAGTGAGATGTGTAGAGCTTGCCGACTCGTGATGGACGCAGGAGCAGCCTTGAGGCGTTGAGACGCTCCTGGCGACGCAAGCCGCCAACGCCTCCGACCGCCACGCGGAGATAGCCACCCCGGCGGCGAGCGCAGACCACTGAATTCCCCCCGGCCGTCGCGATCCACCGACGTACCCAGTCCAATCCCAATTCTATCTAGCCAATAAAAACAATCACTTGTAAAGTATGGCGAGTTATATCGTATAACGTATTTGATTTATTAACTCAGACATGTTTTAAATGTCGGCAACCTTCATCTGGCTGAAAACAACATCGTGGGGGCTGACATGCAAAGCAAAACACCTGGTTTGCCGGGTCCGGCAGACCGTTTGAAACTGACGTCGCGGAAAGGGAAGGCCGCGGTCGTCGCGTGCGCGATCGGACTGTTCGGTCCGCTTGGCGGTCACGCGCAGGAGCAGGGCGCCGATGGGGCTCCGCTCGAGGAAGTGGTCATCACCGGCACGCGGATCAAGCGCGCCAATCTGGAAACGGCGAGCCCGATCGCGGCCCTGCCGCAGGAAGAGTTCAAGTATCAGGGCACCTCGACGGTCGAAGGCGTGCTGAATCGCATGCCGCAGTTCACTGCGGACTCGAACGAGAACGGCTCGAACGGTTCGGACGGCACGGCGCGTGTGAACCTGCGCAATCTCGGCCCGTCGCGCGTGCTGGTGCTCATCGACGGTCAACGTATGCTGCCGGTGGAAGGCAACGACGTGAATTTCATTCCGAGCGCGCTGATCGAGCGCGTCGACGTCGTGACCGGCGGCGCCTCGGCCGTGTACGGTTCCGATGCGGTCTCGGGCGTCGTCAACTTCGTGCTGGACAAGAATCTCGAGGGCGTGCGCTTCTCGGCGCAGTACGGCTCCGCCTGGCACTCGAACGACAACTCCTATGCGCGCTCTCTCGTCAGAGACGCGAACTACGAGCTGGCGGATTCGTCGGTGTGGGATGGCGGTCGCGTCGACTTCAACGTGGCCATGGGCATGAACAGCGCCGACGGCAAGGGCAATGCAACGTTCTATCTCGGCTATCGCAAGCTCGAGCCGGTGACTCAGGACGCCCGCGACTATTCGGCTTGCGGCTTGAACCTCAGCGGCGAACCCGACCAACCCCCCGACAGGCTGGTGTGCGGCGGATCGAGCAACAACCAGTGGGGCAGATTCGTGATGCTCGGCGGTCCGAACATCGGCCGCAGTTA
>NZ_BLJO01000007.1:337198-376904 GCF_009932555.1 Steroidobacter agaridevorans | reverse complement strand
CAACAACACCAAGGATGGCTCGCAGTCCTGGGCGGCGGTGGATTCCGACAACGACCCATTCCTGTACAACTACGCGCCGACCAACTACATCCAGCGCCAGGACCGGCGCCTCACTGCCGGCGGATTCGCGCATTACGACTACAGCGATCACATGAAGTTGTACGGCGGCGTGATGTTCATGGATGACCAGACGTACTCGCAGGCTGCGCCGAGCGCGTACTTCCAGGGCAATGTCTATCCGATCAACTGCGACAATCCGCTGATGTCGAGTGACCAGGCCGCGATCCTTTGCGGAGCGGCTGCGGGCACGGCGACCAACGTCAACACGTTCGTCGGCTATCGCTTTGCCGGTGCGGGCGGCGCGCGTATCGACGACTTGCGCCACACCGACTACCGCATGAACCTCGGTTCGCGCGGCGACATCGCCAGCGGCTGGACCTACGATGTCAGCTATCTGTTCTCTCGAGTCATCTACGACGAGAGCTACAAGAACGATCTGGATCTGAACAAGGGCGCCCGGGCGCTGCAGGTCGTGAATGTCGGCGGCGTGCCTACTTGCCGATCCGTCGTTGACGGCACCGATCCGGATTGCATCCCCGCCAACGTGTTCTCTGCGTTCGGCATCAGCGACGAAGCCTATGGCTACCTGCTGACTCCGACCTTCACGCACGGTGTGCAGACCGAGAAGGTCGCCAATCTGACCATCAACGGCGATCTGGACCAGTACGGCATCCGCAGCCCGTTCGCCTCGGCGGGTGTGGCGATTGCGACCGGTGTGGAACATCGCACTGAAGATCTGACCTTCGAGGCCGATGCGCTCGCTCAGCAGAAGGGGACGAAGGAGAACGCCGGCGAGTTCAATGTCAAAGAGCTGTATATCGAAGCGGACGTGCCGCTGGTCTCGGACAAGCCGTTCGTGGACGAGCTGGCCGTGAACCTCGGCTATCGCTATTCGGACTATTCGATCCAGGGCGGCACCGGCTTCACTGCGGACACGTACAAGTTCGAGCTGCGCTATGCGCCGATGTCTTCGTTCAAGCTCCGTAGCAGCTACAACCGCGCGGTGCGTGCTCCCAACATCACAGAGCTGTTCGCCGCGCAGGCGCTCGGCAACGTGGCTGCGCAGGATCCGTGTTCCGGAGCGAACCCCGAGCAGAGTCTCGAGGACTGTATTCGCAGCGGTGTCACTGAAACTCAATATGGGTTGATTCCCGAGTGTCCGGCCGATACTTGCGTGACGCTCGGCGGCGGCAACCTCGGTCTGCAGCCGGAAATCGCCGACACCTACACCTACGGCTTCGTGTTCACGCCGAGCTTCCTGCCGAGCTTCACGTTCTCGGCGGACTACTTCGACATCTTCGTGGATGGTTATATCGGCCCGGTCGATGCCCCGACGATCATCAATGAGTGTCTGAACGGCGGCTCGGAGTACTTCTGCAGCCTGTTCCATCGCGATCCGGTGTCTGGCGTACTGTTCGGCACGAACGGCTATCTCACGGCCACCAACCAGAACACCGGCTATCTGCAGACCTCGGGCATGGACTTCACGTCCGGCTACAACTTCGACCTGGGCAACCTCCTGCCGGGCGTTCCCGACCTGGGCTCGATCGATATTTCTTTCGTCGGCACCTGGTTGAACAGCCGTCGCACCGAGCCGTTGCCGGGCCTGGACAGCTACAACTGCGTCGGTTTGTATGGCCCGACCTGCGGCCAGCCCTCGCCGAAGTGGCGTCATAACGTCCGCATGACCTGGACCTCGCCGCAGCAATCGACCACCGTGTCGGCCAACTGGCGATATTTCGGCTCGGTCGGACTCTCCAGCAACGACTTCCTGCTGGACGATGAGGGGACGAATTACATCGCGATGAACCGCCGCATCACCGGTTACAGCTACCTCGATCTGGCTGCGACCTGGAAGTGGGTGGAATCCGTCGAGTTCCGCGCCGGCGTCAACAACGTGTTCGATCGGGATCCGCCGGTGATCGCCGCGGGGCTGCTCAGCTCGTTCGGCAACGGCAACACCTATCCGGGTGTCTACGATCCGATGGGCCGCCTGGTGTACTTCGGCATGACGGTGGAATTCTGATTCCACGGGTGGACGGCGCGTTGTCTTCGACAGCGCGCCGTCTCATCCCGGTGTTTCAGCGATTCGGCGGATCGAGCGTTGCGTGCCGACGCAGCGCTCAGTCGGGGGCTTTGAGCTGAGCTCGCAGATCCTTGAGCGTGCCCTGAATGTGTTCCTTCAGCAGCTTTTCCACTTTGCGCTTGTCACGTTCGAGCCAGGCGTTGAACAAGGCCTGATGTTCGATGTGGGCGCGTGCGTCGCGACCGGCCGGTTCGAGATGAGCGATGACGTACCGCTCCGCCAGCACTTCCAGTCGCTCGACCAGCTGCGTGGTGAGGGGGCGACGGCCCGGCTCCACCAGCGCGATGTGAAACTCTCGATTGCGAACGGCCACATCGGCCAGGTTGCTGTGCGCGGCAGTATCGAGCGCGCCGAAGGCTCGCATCGCCACCGCACGATCGTCGTCCGTCGCAACGCTCGATGCATACGCCGCCGCTTGCGGTTCGATTGAAAGCCGCAGCGCGTAGATCTCATCGACCTGCTCGCGCGACATCGCCTGCACGTAATAGCCCCGATTGGGGTGGTTGATCAGCAACCCTTCCTGCTCCAGCCGCGCCAGCGCTTCCCGCAGCGGGATCTTGCTGATGCCGAGCTCGGTGGCCAACGCATCCTGCCGGATGGGCTCGCCGTTGCGCAGCCGACCCTTGAGGATCTGCTCACGGACGACTTCGAACACGCGATCGGAAAGCGTGCGGACGACGATGCTCATGGCGGCGGGAACACGGCTCCAGATGGAATACCGTAGACGATCATACCCGAACCGGCGGGCGAAAGCCGGAGCCTGAATCGCTGCAGGCGCGCTACATAATCAACGCACCGCCAGCTCGAGCTCCGCGATGACGGGAAAATGATCCGACGGATACTGCTTTTCACGGTGCGTCGTGACCGTCTCCACCCGGTTCGCTTTCATGCCGCGAACCAATATCCAGTCGATGCGTCGCTCTGGCTTGCCGGTGAAATCGTGGAAGGTGCCTTCCGGGCCGCTGCGTTCTGGGGCGGCAGTCCAAACGTCCGTCAGTGAGTTCGTGAGGCTCGAGTAGACGCGACTCTCCGTTGTGGTGTTGAAGTCCCCGAGCAGAACGACGCGTTCCGTTGCAGGTAGTTTGGCCAAGCGATCGCGAATGAGCTCCGCACATCGAAGGCGAGCGGGCTCGTCGCTATCGCGATAGGGCAGGTGAGTGTTGTAGAGCGTGAACGTTGCGCCGTCGGCAAGGCGCTCGAAGCGCGCCCACGTCACCATGCGCGGATACAGATTTCCCCACGTGCGACTGCCTGGAACATCGGGCGTGTCCGACAGCCAGAAGTTGCCGGACTCACGCACACGCAGGCGATCCTTGCGATAGAACACGCCCATGTGTTCGTCGGCATCGCCGCCGCCGCGGCCTTCGCCGAACCAGACAAATTGCGGCAGACGCTCGACGATCTCATCGCCCTGGCGTTTGAAGAGTTCCTGCGTGCCGATGACGTCGGGATCTTCGGCGCGAAGCATTGCCACGACCAGGTCGCGCCGGGCGTCCCAGTTGTTTGCTCCATCGTTCGGAGTAAGCAAACGAACGTTGAATGTCATGACGCGAAGCGGCTGCGCATGCACCGGCAGCGCAGCCAGCATGCAGCCGACGATCCATAGCAGGAGTGGGGGCCACGGATGGATGAGTCGGCCGATGCTTCGGGTCACGGTACGCTCGTGCTCATAGATGACGTGTCTCCTCCGGCGGCGATTGGAAATCATCGTGCAGGCCATTGACGTACATGACCGGCAGCGCCGCCAGTTGCGCAGGGGAGATATTCTCCAGGCAGCTCACCATGACGGCAACGCCTTCGCCGTCGGGCGTGCGGGCGCGACCGAAAGATTTGATGCCGCAGGTCCTGCAGAACAGATGATGAATGTTCTTCGGTCCGAACTGGTAGTCGCTGAGCATGTCCGCACCGCGCAGCAGCCGGAAATCAGCGGGACCGATGAACGCGAGCCAGGCGCGAGCCTTGCTGCAGATCGAGCAGTTGCACTTCAACGTGCCCTGGCTCAGATCCACATCGGCTTCGAATCGGACCGCGCCGCAATGACAACCACCGGAGTAAGTCTGCTTCATGAGGTGTTCTCCACTGTAAAACCGACAGGTTACAAGAAGACGAACCAGTGGCGATGTTGCCGACATCGAGCGTCGGATCTTGCTCGCGCCGATTCCGCTCTCAGGCCGCCGTTTGTTCGGACGGCCGCTCTCTTGACAGTGCCCTGGCGATGGAGCGATGCTCGTTGACACCGGTGGCAATCGCAGAATTTTGCAATTCCGCTGGGCAGGGGGACGGCGCTTTCGCAAGCGAAGTCGAGGATCAACATGAACGGACTCGAGCCGTGCATGCGGCTGCCCGCGTCCGAAAATAATCAGGAAGATTTACATGGCGGCAAGGAAAGTATGGGCGGGCGTGGCGGTGCTGGTTTCGGTGAGCGCAGCCGCCGCACCTCAGCAGGCGGATAAAACATCGGCAGCCGCGCCGCTGGTCGAGGAAGTCGTCGTTACTGGTTATCGAGGCAGCCTGGCGCTCGCGCTGGAAGAAAAGCGTGAGCAGAGCGGCGTGGTGGATGTGATCAAAGCCGAAGACGTCGCGAAGTTTCCGGACGCGAATCTCGCGGAATCGTTGCAACGTTTGCCCGGTGTCGTGGTCGCTCGCGATGGCGGCGAGGGGCGCAGCATTTCGGTTCGCGGCCTCGGGCCCGACTACACGCGAGTTCGTCTGAATGGATTGGAGGCGCAGACCACCTCCAATGGTTTCGAAGGCATCAATCGCTCGCGAGGGTTCGATTTCAACGTGTTCGCCTCCGAGCTGTTCAACAGCCTCACCGTGCGCAAGACCCCGTCCGCTGAAACGGAGGAAGGCTCGCTGGGCGCGACCGTCGACCTGCAGACTGCGCGGCCGTTCGACAACGCCGGCACGCAGTTCGCGTTCTCTTCCAAGGTGAGCTACAACGATCTGAGCGAGAAGACCGATCCACGCTTCGCGCTGCTGGCTTCCGACACATTCTTCGACGACACGTTCGGCGTACTGGTTTCGGCGGCGTATTCGAAGAGTCGCAAGATCAGTCAGGCCAGCCACAATCTCAATTGGGACCGCATGACCGAGAACGGCGGCTGGTGCGACCCCGCGAATCCCGCCGGCGTCTGTTTCGGCCAGTATCCGGTGGGCATCAGCTACGAACAGCTTCGCTCAACCTCCATCTATCATCCGCGCATTCCGCGGCTGGCGCAGTTCGCAGTCGAAAATGAAAGACTCGGCATCACGTCGGCGATCCAATGGAAGCCGCGGGCGGGGACGGAAGTGTCGCTGGATCTGCTGTACTCACGTCATGAAGGATTGCGGCAGGAGAATTTGCTGACGCCGATCGGACTGTTTCGCGCGCAGTCCCAGCAAGGCAAGCCCGAAACCATCGTGCGGGAGGCCGAGGTTCGCGGCAACGATCTGGTCTATGCGGTGCTCGACAATGTCGATCTGCGCGCGGAGAACTCCATCTTCGATTTCAACACCGTCTTCAAACAGGCGGGCTTGACGGTCAAGCAGGAGTTCAACGATCGGTGGCGCGCGCAACTGCAATTGGGCGGCTCCGACTCCGACTTCGACGAGCCGCGGGAAACGACGCTGCAGGTGGATCGGCTCAACACGGACGGTTTCATTTATGACTTCCGCGATAGCCAGACACGGCCGCGCATCGTGTGGGGATTCGATACGACCGATCCGAACAACTATTACTACGGCCCGGCCGTGCCTGGATTCACAGGCGGTTCGACGGGTCCGGAGATTCGGCTGCGGCCGCAGGGCGTCGAGAATACCTTCAGGCAGGGCGCGCTGAGTGTCGAGTTCGATCTGTCGCAGGTCTGGACGTTGAAGAGCGGCCTCAACGTCCGGAAGTACACCTTCGATTCCGACTCGCGTCGCATGGCCAACGAGCGGAATATTCCCACGTTGCCGGCCGGAGTCACGGTGGCCGATCTGGTGCACCGGTTCTCGGGCTTCGAGGGCTTCGGCGTGCCGGCTGAAACGGCGACGGACTGGGTCGTTCCAGACGAGCAAGCCTTCATCGACATATTCGATATCTACGGCAACACAGGTGTGTTCGCGCTCAGGCGCGACGTGGCATCGGCGCGCAGTAATATCTATTCCGTCGACGAAAAGGACACGGCCGGTTACATCCAGGGCGATTTCAACACCGAGGTGTTTGGATTGCCCATGCGTGGTGATATCGGCGTGAGGTTCGTTCGCACGGATCAGGACGCTGTGGGCTTCGCCGAAGCAGGCGTCAATACCCAGCTGCTGCGAGTGTCACGCAGCTACGATGATTGGCTGCCGGCCGCGAATGTGGCTTTCGAGCTGCGTGACGATGTGCTCTTTAGGCTCGCTGCATCTCGCGTGATGACTCGTCCGCCGCTGGCACAGCTGACGCCGGGCGGTGCGGTGAACGTGGCCGGCGGCACGCGCACCGTCAACCAGGGCAATCCCAATCTCGATCCCATCGAGGCCGATGCGTTCGATGTGGGCGTGGAGTGGTATTTCGCGCCGGAGTCCGTCGTGTCCTTGGGCTTCTTCTATAAGGACGTGAAGACTTACATTGCCACCTTGCGCACGACTCAGCCCTTCAACACGCTCGGCATTCCGGAGGCCGTATTGGCTGGCACCGGCGTCACGCCGAGCGATGACTTCATTTTCTCGCGGCCGGTCAATAGCGATGGCGGTCCGCTGCGAGGCTTGGAGTTCAACCTGCAGATGCCGCTGAGTTTCCTGCCCGGATGGCTGCAGAACTTTGGTGTGCTCGGCAACTACACGCACGTCAGCTCCGATATCACCTACATCGTCAATCCAGCTCTGCCCGAAGGGGCGCCGGGAAGAACGGCGGTGTTGCCGTTGATCAACCTGTCGAAAGAGTCGGCGAACGCGACGCTCTATTACAGCGTGGCGGGATTCGAGGCGCGCGTATCTGCTGCATATCGCGACGACTACCTGCGCATCGTGCCGGGCCTGAATGGCCAGGATGCCGACGCGACCAAGGGCAGCGTCTATGTGGATGCTTCGCTGAGCTACTCGTTCGGCGATCATTATCAAATCTCGTTGGAAGGCCAGAACCTCGGCGATACGTACGAACACCTGTACAACGACACGCGCGCAGAGCGTAATGAGTACTACCGCAACTTCGGACGTCAGTACACGGCCGGGTTTCGCTATAGCTTTTGATTGGAGAGTCATTGTTGTCGGTTGAGTGTGGGTCGATCCGCAAATGGAGGGTCGTTGCAGCTGGAGTCCTCGCCTCGTGTGTCGCTGTGGTTTCGCACGCGCAGGCGCCGTCGGCTGTCGGTGGGATTCATCCAAACACCAGAGCGCTGATCGAACGCCCCCTGCGGTACCAGCCGCAGGGGGACGCGTTCGTCATCCATGACGGCGCAGAGCGATTCAATCGCCCGCTGTACGGTGGCAACACCGCGTTCCGGGTCGACGGCGGCGACAAGCCGGAGTTCGTTTTGTATCTGCCGGGGCGCGGCGGCAACCTGCGCTTGGCATTGCGTGCGCGAGGTGAAGCGCGCTGGCTTCACTCGGCAGCCGATATCACGAGCGGCTATCGTCCCGGCGAGTTGTTCTACGAGATCCGCGATCCTCTGCTAGGCGCAGCCGGGGTGCTGAAAATCGCGGCGTTGGCGTATCGCGACACCGAAGGACTGATCCTTCGAGTAACGCCGGAAAATGTCACGGCCGGTGTCGAGCTGCTGTGGGCGTTTGGCGGTGTCAACGGCGAGCGCGGCAAGCGCGACGGCGACATCGGGACAGAGCC
The DNA here is from genome assembly GCF_009932555.1 of Steroidobacter agaridevorans. Classification (GTDB taxonomy): domain Bacteria; phylum Pseudomonadota; class Gammaproteobacteria; order Steroidobacterales; family Steroidobacteraceae; genus Steroidobacter; species Steroidobacter agaridevorans. The sequence continues at coordinate 368,970 of NZ_BLJO01000007.1, read as the reverse complement.
TGTACCGATCAGTGAGTGGTTCCAGCCGAAGCCGGAGTTCGCCGCTGACAATCGGATCGAAATAAGCAAGGCCGGGCGGTTCAGGCTCGAAGCGAAGGCCGCGACATTGGCCGGCGTAGTTTCGCCGTCGGGTCGGATGAGCGTCGCCGATGCCGAGCATTGGGACCGAATAGATTCGTTGTTCGCGCCACTCCAGCATGCGACGAACACTGCGGCAACGAAACCGCTGGTCGTTGGGGCCCTGCCGCTCACAAGAGCGTCGGCATACTTATCTATCCAGCGTCTCGCGAGCGACGCCGACGCAACGACGGAGCTCGATGTCTACAGCGCCGTTACGGCCGAGCGAAAGAACGCGGATGCTCCAGCTGCCCGCGCTCAGCTCGCGGCGGAGTTCAAAGCCGCTTCATTGCCGTCGCGATTCGAATCTACACGTCAGCACTTCGCGGCTCTGCGCGCTCGCGTGGTCATCGACACGCCCGATCCATTCTTGAACGCAGCGGTCGCCGCGCTGAATGTGGCCGCCGATGCCGTTTGGGATGAACGTCAGCAAGCCATCATGCACGGAGCGATTGCATGGCGTGCAAAGTTGCTCGGTTGGCGCGGGCCCTATGCACTAGATGCGTTGGGTTGGCATGAGCGTGCACGGGCAAACTTCGAGTATTGGTTCGGGCGGCAGAACACAGATCCGATTCCGGATCGCCTGCCACCGGCCGATGAGAGCTCGAATCTCGCGCGTAATGAAGCCGGCCTGCATTCGAACGGCGATATGGCCAACGCCCATTACGATATGAATGCAGTGTTCATCGACGCACTGTTCCGCCATCTCGCCTGGACCGGCGATCTCGAGTTTGCTCGACGAGCCTGGCCGATCATCGGGAAGCATCTCGCCTGGGAGAAACGTCTGTTCCGGCGCCAGTTCGCCGATGGCGCCGACAAGCGCGATCTGCCTTTGTATGAAGCGTACGCGCAGATCTGGGCGAGCGACGATTTGCAGTACAGTGGCGGCGGTGTGGCTTATGCCTCCGCGTACAACCTCTATCACAACCGGATGGCGGCGACGCTCGCCAGGCTGCTCGGCCATGACGCGAGGCCATACGAGGCGGAAGCCGATGCGATCGGCAATGCGATGCGCCACTATCTGTGGCGGAAGAACGAGGGCGCATTCGCCGAATACAAGGATCTGTTGGGTTTGCAGCTGGTGCATCCGAGCGCGGGGTTGTGGAGCTTCTATCACACGATGGATTCCGGCGTGCCAGCGCCGCGGGAGGCGTGGTCGATGGCGAGTGCCGTCGAGCGGCTCCATCCTCGCTTGCCTGTGACCGGCCCCGGTGTGCCGGACGACCGGCGATACGAAATGTTTTCGACCACGAACTGGATGCCGTATTCCTGGTCGATCAACAACGTCGTGATGGGCGAGAACCTGCACACCGCGTTGGGTTTCTGGCAGGCCGGCCGCGTCGACGCGGCTTATCGGCTGGCGAAGAGCTCCCTGCTCGCGAGCATGTATATGGGCATCTCGCCGGGCAACGTGGGATCGATGAATCACCTCGACGTATATCGCCGTGAAGCTCAGCGCGATTTTGCAGACGGCTCCGGCGTGATGGCGCGTGCGATCGTCGAAGGGCTGTTCGGAATCACGCCGGACGCACTGAGCGGCGTTCTTGAGTTGCGGCCGGGACTGCCGTCGCATTGGCAACACGCTAGCCTCGCGCATCCCAATCTCAAACTCGCGTTCGAGCGAGAGGGCGCGGTGGATCGATGGACGGTGACGCAACTTGTCGCGCATCGGTTCAAGTCATTGAAGCTTCGGCTGCCGGCGACGCACGAGAGGATTGCGAGCGTCACGGTCAACGGTCAACGAGCCGAGTGGCATGCAGATCCGGAATCTGTCGGCCGACCGATGCTCGAGATCCTGACGCCCTTGAATGCAAACAAGGCGACGATCGTGGAGATCGAATGGGCTGGCGCGGAGCTGCAGCTGAAGGACGTGCCCGGCAATCGGTTCACACAGACGACGCAAGGCGCGTTCACTTGGTGGCAACCGTCGCTCGATGTGCCCGTCAACTCGCAACCGTCACCGACGACCGCCTATCGACGTTCGGTGCAGATGCAGTTCCAGCCAATCAATCTGGATGGAAAGTTCAACGACCGCGTCACCGAGATCTTCCGCAAGGGGAAATATCGAACGCCCCGTTCGCCGTACGTGTCGCTGGCTTTGCCCGCGCAAGGCATCGGCGCCTGGGCAGGCCACGTGAACGCGATGGCTGAGATCGACGACTCCGGCCTGCGCCGACTCGCGGCAGCCTCGAACAATCAGTTCGTACTTCCGGACGGCGTCGTCTTCAGGACGCCGGGGAAGCCCGGTGCGGCGAATGTGATTTTCACATCGCAGTGGGACAACTACCCGCGGGAAGCTGCGATTCCCTTGTGCGGTCCCGCAAGGCACGCGCACCTGCTGATGGCCGGCTCGACGAATCACATGCAGAGTCGGCTCGACAACGGTGAGATCGTGATCGCCTACACCGATGGGACAACCACGCGCTTCCCATTGCGTAATCCGTCGACGTGGTGGCCCATCGATCGGGACTATTTGACCGATGGCTATCAGTTCCCACTGCAGGTCACCCGCCCGACGCGAATCGATCTGCAGTCGGGTCGCGTGCGTCCGGCCTCGTCCGAGCAAACTGCCGCTGGCGGCGCCGTCGCCGGCGGCGCAGCCACGGTGCTGGATTTCCCTCTGGAAGAGCAGCGCACGCTCAAATCGCTCACGGTTCGGGCGCTCGCGAACGATGCGGTCATTGGCCTGATGGCGGTGACGCTGGCTCGCGACGATCAATCCAAAGTGTGCATGCCTCGGGACGCTCTTTAAATTGATCCGGGTGCATGCCGGCCTACAATCGATCGTTCATCAAGTAAGTCGAGCGCGGCGTGTGGATGAGTTAAGCCCCCCAGAAGCATTCGCCGCCGCGCTCGCAATCCTCTCCAGCACCTCCCGGATTTGAATCCTATGTCGATACAGCGTCGCTCATTGCTGCAGGCTCTGGCGGCTGCACCGGTTGCAATGCCAGCGCTCGCGGGCGTGACGAGTTCACTCGCGCCAACCGCCAGCAGCGCCGCGAGCTCGAGCCCGAAGCAGCCAAACACGTATCAAGTAAAGGACTTCGGCGCCAAAGGCGACGGCACGACGCTCGACACCCAGGCCATTCAAGCGGCGATCGACGCGGCGGCGAAGACGCAGGGCACGGTGATCTTCGACGGCGGCGTGTACTCGACCGGCTCGCTGTTTCTCAAGAACGGCGTGACGTTCCGGGTCGACCAGGGCGTGCGGCTGCAAGGCTCGCAGAACATCGAAGACTATCCGTTGCTGCCGACGCGCGTCGCTGGCATCGAGATGACGTGGCCGGCCGCGCTCATCAATGTTTACAAGGAACAGAACGTCAAGCTGACGGGCGATGGCATCATCGACGGCAATGGCAAAGTGTTCTGGGACAGCTACTGGAACCTGCGCCGTCAGTACGATCCCAAAGGCATTCGCTGGGCCGCGGACTACGATTGCCGTCGCCCGCGCCTGATTCAGTTCTTCGAAGCACAGAACGTGCGGATCGAGAACCTGTCGCTGTATCGCGCCGGGTTCTGGACCGTGCACATTTGCTATTCCCAGGATGTGACGGTCTACAACGTCATCATTCGCAACAACGAAGGGGGACGCGGTCCGAGCACCGACGGCATCGATATCGATTCCTCGCGCAAGGTGCTGGTCGAGAAGGCCGACATTACCTGCAACGACGACGCGTTGTGCATGAAGGCGGGGCGCGACTCGGATGGCTTGCGCGTCTCGCGGCCGACTGAGGACGTTGTCATTCGGGACTGCATCATTCGCGATGCTGCCGCTGGCGTGACGTTCGGTAGCGAGACTTCGGGCGGCTTCAAGAACGTCAAAGTGTCTGGGATCAAGGTGTATCACCCCACGCCCGTCGGCATTCTGTTCAAGTCCGCTCAGACGCGCGGCGGCTCGATCTCCGGCATCGAGATCTCCGACGTGTTCATGCAGGACGTGCCGGTCGTGATGCGCGTGAACTTGAATTGGTATCCCGCGTACAGCTACGCCAAGATTCCGGAAGGCATCAAAGACTATCCCGGCTATTGGAAGACCTTGTCGACGCCCGTGCCGAAAGAGCGGGGCATTCCGCAGCTGAGCGATGTGTACGTTCACGATGTGCAGGCTGTGGGCGCGAAGACGGCGTTCGAGATCTCGGCGTATCCGGAGAAGCCGCTGAAGAATTTCCGCTTCGAGCGGCTGCATCTGGACGCGTGGGCTGCGGGCAGCATTGCGAATGCAGAGGATTTTTCGTTCAAGGACGTGACCCTCCTGTCGCTCGACGGCAAGTCGGTGGATTTGAAGCAGTCCAAGAATGTGCGGGGGCTTTGATGAAGTGTCGAGTTGAGAATGGCGTTCGTGCCGCTGTTGCTGCCGCCGTCGCAGTTGCGTGCTTGCCCGCGGCGCGGCTCGCTTTGGCCGATGTTCAATCGGCGGAGGCAGTGCTTGCCTTTCCGGGCGCGGAAGGTTTCGGTCGTTACACGAAAGGCGGTCGCGGCGGCAAGATCTACAAAGTCACGAACCTGAATGACGCTGGGCCGGGCTCGTTGCGGGCAGCGGTCGAAGCCGAAGGGCCGCGCATCGTCGTATTCGACGTCGATGGCACGATCCGATTGAAGAGCCCGCTGCAGATCCAGAACGACTTCATCACGATCGCTGGCCAATCCGCACCGGGCGGCGGCATCACGCTGCGCGATTACCCGCTGCAGATCAGTGCGAATGAAGTCATCGTTCGCTATCTCCGAGCTCGCATGGGCGATGAGTTGAAGCTCGAGGCCGACGCGGTATCCGTGGGGCAGGGGCGCAACATCGTCATCGACCATTGCTCGGTGAGCTGGTCGAACGATGAGACGCTGTCGGTGACGCAGCGGGTCGAGCCGGGATTGAAGCATCTGACGGACGTGACGGTGCAGTGGTCGATCATTTCCGAGTCGTTGAACGATGCCGGCCATGAGAAGGGCCAGCATGGTTATGGCAGCTTGATTCAGGGCTCGTACGGCGCACGTTATTCGTTCCATCACAATCTGTGGGCGCATCACGAGGCCCGCATGCCTCGCATCGGCAACTACGCCGGCGCGAAGGACGATCCGGAAGGGATTGTCATGGACTTCAGGAACAACGTTTTCTACAACTGGGGGCCGGGGGCGACGACCGATTTTTATAACTGGCAGCCCGGTCTGGAGCGGGGCTACAACATGGATCCGTTCTACGGCCGGCCGGACAATACATCGCGCTTCGCTGCTGGGGCAGATTTGAACAGCAATGCGAATACGCATTCGAACTTCGTCAATAACTGGTATCAGCAGGGCTCGGCGACCGGCGGGCCGGTCGCGCTGTACATTCGGAACGCCAGCGGCAAGACGCACTTCGCGGGCAATTACATGGACGGCAAGCTGGTGCAGGATCAGTGGTCGCTCGTTGTGACTTCACAGCAGCCGGTTGTGTTCAAGACGGAACAGCCGTTCAAGTTTGGGCCAGTGAAAACGGAGAGTGCGCCGGATGCGTATAAGCGTGTGCTCGCATCGGCGGGGGCGTCGAAATCGCGGGATGCGGTCGATGAGCGTATCGTCGCGTCGGTGCGCGACAAGACTGGCAAGCTGATCAATAGTCAGAAGGACGTCGGTGGGTGGCCGGAGATTCGCGCTGGCGTGGCTGCCGCGGACGCGGATAGGGATGGCATGCCGGATGTTTGGGAGAAGGCGCAGAAGCTGAATCCGAAAGATCCAGCCAATGCTGCCAGCATCGACAGGGCTGGCTACTCGAACATCGAGCGCTATCTCAATAGCCTCGTGAAGTAGCTGCGTTCAGGTTGGGCGCGAAGTAACGTTTGCTTGCTTTGAGGCCGGGAGAAGAGGCCTCGGTGGTTCGCACGCCGCCGAGGCGTGCGTTGTATCTTTCGGGCTCGAGGACTCAGGGCAAGGGACGAAGCCCCTCTGCCCGCACAACCCACCCTTGCTTCGGGAAGCCCGGCGCGCTGCCGGTCGAGCCGTCCCAGCCGCCGGCCATCATTCCCACCGCCAACAACAGTCCACCGTTCGACGGAAAGTAAGTCTCCGCCGCCCGCGTGTAGCCCGGACCATCGGGCCCAACCGGCTTCGCTGAACCGTCGGCTGTAGGAACGAAGCTGTCCGCGTGTTCATCGAGATGAACGCGTGGCGTCATGCCACTCTTGCCGTACTGATTGTTCTTGCCATTGAACAGCAGAAACTTTACTGCGGTCTCCGGCTCCTGCAAGCGTGCGGCCGTCATGGCGATCAGCGGATAATCCCAGCCCCAGGTTTGCCGCAGATCCCACAACGTGTCGACCGCGTTCAGCGTGCGTTTCATCGTGGGCCGATCCACGCTCTCGCCGGGCAACAGTCCAAACGCGCCAAGAAACGACGGGTGATCGCGATTGAAACACTCGTGCCGGGTGCGCCCATTCGAACACTCCGCGCTACGCGCTTGATCCCAGAGCGACGGGAATGACTCGGTCGCGACATACAAGCCATCCTTCTTCGGCAGCGGCGACAACTTACCGAGCACGCGGTCCCAATCGGCATTGCGAGGCTGGCCGAGTCGCTCACGCCATTTCTGTGCTGTGGTCAGCCCGTAACGGAAGTACTCCAGCTCGAACGTTGGATTGAACGTGGTCAACGGCGCCCACACCTCCTGCGCCGGAATGATCGGCGGCCCGATGACGAACTGACCGCGCTGCTGATCGAAATGAGGGAAAGAAGCGAGCAGATCCGCCGTCGCGAACACCAGCTCCTGATACTTGGTAAGCGTTTCGCGCGATGGCTGAGCGCGATAAAGCAGCTCGGCAAGGTAAATAGGATGCGGCTGTTGCCACATGATGAAGGGCGACACTTTGCTCGGGCTGTTGCGACCTTCGGGCCCGACCATCTTCGGCCACCAGGCGCCGCGAACGTCGTGCCCGGCAGCCAGCTTCTTTGCCTCAGGCAGGTGCTGCAAATACCACGACATGCTGCGTTCGAGCAGCTCCGGCCGGCCCCACAGCGCGAAGTGCGCTGAATGCCACGGATGCATTTCCATGTGGAACTTGCCGTTCCAGCTGTTGGAGAACAATCCTTCTTCCTGCGGCGGCAAGGTGCCGGCGCCATTCAACGCCATCAGGTATTGCGATAGCACGACACGACGCTCCAGCTCACTCGCGCGTGGGTCGGTGCTGCCGGTGAAGTCCACCATCGCGCCGTTGGACCAATAGTCCTTCCAGTGCGTGGTGGTGTCGTTCTTCGCCGTCGCCGCATCCGGAAGGGCGTCGCCAATCGCCTTGGGCGAAAACAAAACCATCAGCGTCAATCGATCGGGCCGGCCGGATGGAAGGACGCGATAGGTGTGCGGGCCCGCGGGACTGAACTTCACATCCGTGTCGGTCTGCGCAGTCACGAAATAGCGGGTATCGTCGAGGACGCGGTCGAGTTTCAGATGGCGTGTGTCGCGAGCGCGCTCGATCGTTTGATGCTTGTCAGGACGATTCCAGTCCGCTGGATCGGGATTGAGCTTGGAGGACACGCCCGGAAACTTCACATCCACGCCGAGCCGACCTTTCGCCAGCAGCGGCGAGCTGAGCTCGACCATCACCATGTCGAGTGTCGGGTGCACGCGCGTCTGCACTTGGATTTCGTTGCCCTCAAATGAGAAGCGGCTCGTGAGTGAGCCGCTCCAGAGATCGAGGCTTTGCCGGGGCTCGGCAAGCTCGGTGAATGTTGCCGGCCTGCCGTCGTTCGATGTGAGATAGAGCGATAGTCGCCCAAGCGAGAATCGGTGCGGGTTTTCGCGCAGCCATGCGATGGCGGGTTTGGATGCGTCCTGCCAATCCGAGTAGTACGCGTATGGATACTTCTTGCCGCGCACGTCGATCTGCGTGAAGCCGTCCGCTTCCGTGAAGCCTTGCGGATTCGGGAAACTGTGCCAGGCCCATTGTGCCTGAGTCATCAGCGGTACGAGAGCGGAGTACTGATCCTGAAAGGTCTGCAGGCCGGTAATGTCGGCAGTGAATGCAATGTTGCCGTTGCCGACCATGAGCGGGGCGGACGGGTCGACCTTGGTCAGTGTCGGGTTGTGACGTTGCGTGAGCGCGCGACGGTCGATGCGCGATTCATCGTTGCTGCTCGTGGTGGCCGTGCTGTCAGCCTTCGCGATCTCCACCGCATACACGTGCGTCGGCCCATGCATGTTGGAGCGGAACACCACCCACTTCTGATCCGGCGTGAAGGTGACGTTGGGCTCCAGTCGGTAGTGATGCGACTTCATGCTGACCAGCTTCTCGGCTTCGAAGTGGCCTGCATGAATCAGGTTCTGCTTCGAGACCGGGCCGGTCGCGCGATTCTCGGCCAGCTTGGGACGGAACAGATAAATCCACTTGCCGTCTTTCGCCTCGGCGACCTGCGCCTCGTCGCCGCCGTCGCCCGCGAACATCGTGCCGTCGGGACTGACGTTGAAATGAATGGACCACTGGTCGCGCGTCAGGTTGTACCAGGTGCGCTGTTTGGTCTCGAGGTTGTAGCCGGCGACCCAGAACACTTCGCTGCGCGGGGTTTGCAGGTCGTACCAGATCGTCTTGCCATCGGCGGAGAAGAACTCGTGACCGGCGATCTCCATGTGCATGGTGCGCTCATGGATCCTCGTGACCTGCGAGCCATCGGTGCGAACCGTCCAGATGCGATCCACTTCGTGCCACGGCCCTTCGTGGCAGAACATGATCAGGTTCGGATCGGTGGGCGAGAACTGCAGATGGTTCAGCCAGTCGCGCGCGGTATGGACATTCTTGAGCTCGCCCGTCGCAATGTTGACCGTGAAGATGGTGCGTTCGAGCCGCTGCTCGAACACTTGCCGGATGCGCAGGCCGCGCGCCTGGTGATAAGTGATGGGCTTGCCATCCGGGCCGACCTGCGGCTCCTTCGGCGCCTCGCCGACCTGGATTTCTTCGCCGTCGACCCAGGAGCCGAGCAGCAAGGTTTCATCGGCATTCACGGACACCAGACTGCCGCGAGGGATTTTCGCGATCTTGCGGGTCTTGTGCGTGTCCATGTGAGTGGCATAGACCCAGCGCGCCTTGCTGTCCTTCTCATCCTGGCGCGTGTAGTAGACATTGCCGCTCTTTCGGCCCGTGACCATGATGCGCAGGTTGTCGCCCTTGGCGATCTCGGCAATCTTGCGCGTCGTCAGATCGATCGTGGAAATGCCGTGTTCGGTGGTGACGATCAGTTTCTTGCCATCGGGCGAATAGCTGTTCTGGTGAAAGTACAAGCTCGCCGTGCCCGGTTCCTTCGACAGCCGGATCACACGATGGCCGGTTTCCTGATCGATCCACTCGGTGGGAGGCTCCGGCTCGGCAGCTACGGCAACCTGCAGCGTGGCTGAAAGGACGGCTGGCAACAGCACCAGCGCCGCGCTCAAACTGAATCGCATCAACTACCTCCAAGCGTCACTTGCACGCCATTGATCTCCGCTCGAATCGGCGCGGCGATGCGCGCAGCTTTCGATGTGAGATAGGCATTCCAATCCGCAGCCGATTTGATCTTGCCGGCCGGCTTCCACGCGCCACCTACGAAATAACGGACCGTCTCGCCCGGTTCGACTTTCACGAGCATCAAGCTATCGGGCCGACCCTTCGCGGGTGGAGTAGTGCGCGCGAAGCCGGCGAACTGTGCTTCGGGCGCCAGCACGATGCCGGTGCCGAGCTCGTCGTGCGGCGGATGATCTTTGTACTTCTCCCACAGCGCGACGACCTTGTTGCGATCGTCAGAACTCACTTGAACGTCTGCGGCGGCAGGATGCTCGGTCAGGCCGATGGCCACGGTCAGCGAATCGCCGGTGAAATCGAACGTGCTGTGCACTTCATCGAGCTGTTGACCGGCATCGACGATGAAGCGCTTGCGCTCGGTGACTTTCACACCGCCGGCATCCCAAGGCTCGTAAGTGAGCTCGAAGATCGCACGCACGGGGCCATTGGCGTAGATATGGTTGGTCTGCCAGTTGCCAGACACTGCCAACTGCTGGCCGTCCCAAACGCCTACGCCGCCGACGCCGCGACCACGGCCGACTTCATAGAAATCCAGGCCTTCACCGGTGTCCGTGTGCAAGCCGTCGTGGCCTTTGCGATACCAACGATCCATCACGGGGTAGGGCACCTTCTTGGTCCACAGATCGATGCCGCTGCTGGTCATCTGATCTTTTCCGGCGACAGGCTGCGCGAGGGCCGGGCCGTAGGCGCGATGAGCGATCTCGTCGTTTTCCCAAGCGAAATCATCCCACCGTTCCGGCACGTGACCTGCCCACACCTTGCTGGGGAAGGGCGGCTGGGGTTTGGAAGTGGATTCGATCGTGACGGTCACGCGCTGTTCGCCGGCGCGAAAGTCACGTTGGAAGATCAAGTCGTCATATTCGGCGGGCCCGCGATGAACATGCTTCATCGCCGTGACCTGCGAGGGAACGATCGCACCCTTGGCATCGCGAACGATCACCTGATCGAACACCAGGTCGGGCAGCGCCTTCTTTACTTCGGTGAAGGGGATGGCGATGGTTTCCGCCGGTCGCGCGAGCCTGGCGTCGTTGTGAAGAACGATCGTCGCCTTCGCCGCAAAAGCGTCCTGCGCTGACATGCATAGCGCTGCGGCGATGCCGAGCGCCAGCGCAGTACGTTCGATCATCGCAGCAGCGCCGCCGCCGTCCACAGCATCGGCGACTGCCCATGCAGATCACCGGTCTTGCGCGGACGGTCGAAGTAAAACTTCTTCTGCACGTCGAGATCCGGGCCGACTTCTTTCGAAGCTTTGTTGGTGCCGACGACGGTCTCGCGGACGTTGGCCGCCGCATCGACGTAGGGGACGAGGCCGAGCCAGGCTTTGCGAGCGGCCGGACCGTAAGCCGATGCCTCGAGCCAACCGCGCTTCACGCCTTCGACGAGTGCAAACGCAAACATCGCGCTGCCCGAGGTCTCGGGCCAGAAGTCCGGCTGATCGATCAGCTGCAGCCACAAGCCATCCGCGCTCTGATACTTCAGCAGGCCGGCCATCATCAACTTGTAACCCTGCAGGATGCGGTTGTAGTGCGGATGTTCCGGCGGCAGTACCGACAGCACTTCAGCCATGCCGGCCGCGACCCAGCCGTTGCCGCGCCCCCAATAGAAAGGAGAGTCGGGGCTGTGCAGGAACAATCCATTCGGCTGTTGCAGCTTGTCGAGGTACGCGACCATCGTCATGGACACGCGATCCAGATACTTCGCGTCCCTGGTCGCGCGATACGCCTGAACCTGCAGTACCGGCAACATATAAAGGTCGTCGGACCAGTAGCGCGCCTCGGTCGTGATGCCATCGGGCGTCGTGCTCTCCCATTGCTTATCGGCGAAGTCGCGGCCGAGCGTGAGATACGACGGGTCGCCGTTGATCAGATAGATCTCCAGCGGAACGACGCCGGTGATGCGGTAATCGACGTGCGAGCGCGGGCTGAGGCGCCTCGCGCCCTCGGGCGTGCGAAACTGATCGAACTTGCCGATGAGCTGCTGTTGCAACCCCTGGTCTTCGGTGATCTGCGCCACTTGCAACGCGCCGTACCACGCGCAGACCTCTGGATAGATGATCCAGCGGTGGAAGGAGTTCACCTGAAAGTCGAAGCCGCGCGCGGCGAAGTTGTTGGCGATCCGCCGGCCGACGATCGCCGGATCGGCGCCTTCCGGCCAATTGGAGAAATAGCTTTTCGTGGCGACGGCCGGATCGGACGCGCGCTGAGGCGCGTCCGAAGCGGTAGAGCATCCTGCCAGCATCGCGACGCTGGAGATGAGCGTCGCGATGACTCCTGCGTTACGTCGAGCGAACATGTTTATCCCTGAGGTTAATACGTCCAGCGTACGCCCAGCAGCAGCTCGCGACCAGTATGACGATAGCGGGACACGAGATTGTCCCGGTCGACGTAAGAGTCCGTGTATTCGTCCGTCAAGTTGATGCCTTCCAACGACACGGTGAGCGTGTCGGTAACGTTGTACGAGACGGACGCGTCGATGTTGGTCGCATCGTTCACGCCTTCCTCGGTCGTGCCGTTGCCGCCCGGGAACGCGGTGAGGTACTTGCCGCGAAAGGCGGACGAGACACGCGCGCTGAACTTCTGCGTTTCATAGTACAACGTCAGGTTGTACGTGTTACGCGAGAGGTTGAGCAGGTCGTTGCGAATGCCGTGGCCATCCGGATCCACGCCGTATTTCACGCTGGATTCGATGTAGGTGTAGTTGCCGATGAAGCCGAAGTTGCTCCAGGCGCCCGGCAGGAACGAGAACGGCTGCTGATATTGGAACTCGAGGCCGCGAATCCAGCCGCCTTCGCCGTTGATATTGCGGGTGACTTCGAACGCGGTCGCCGGATCGATGCCGGCGAGCAGATCGAGCGGCAGGCCGGTTTCGCTGAAGGGCAGGCCGCGCGTTTCTTTCACACTGAAGGATTTGATGTCCTTGTAGAACAAGCCGAGGGCGAGCAGCGCCTCATCTTTGAAATACCACTCGGCGCCGAGGTCATAGTTGGTCGCGCGGAACGGATCGAGCAATGGATTGCCGAATTTCACCGTGCGCGAGCCCACGTTGACTTCGCCGCCGGGCGTCAGATCGCCCAATGCCGGGCGCGCCATGACCTTCGCGGCTGCAAAGCGCACCAGGAAGTCCGAAGCAGGTTCCAGCACCAGGTTCAGCGACGGCAGCGTGTCGGTGTACTCGTTGTCGACTCGCACGACTTCATTGCCGGTGCCGGTGCGATTCAGGATGCCTGCGGAAGTCACCTCGGTCTTCGCGTAGCGAACGCCAGCCGAGCCACGCAGCGGCATGCTGAACATGTCGTATTCGAAATCGGCGGCGAGGAACGCGCTGGCATCTTCTTCGGAGACGTTGCGCGTGTCCCCGGTCGACACAGTCAGTGCGTAGGTGGGATCGTTGAACAAGCCGACGTAGCCCGCGGATTTCCACACGTCCGGCACGATGTAATTGCGGTCCGAGCCTGCCGGAATGTCGAGATCGCGGCCCACGGGCAAGTTGCGAGCAATGTCGCCGACTCCTACCAGCCGTCGATCCGCCGCCAGGGCGCCGCCGGACGAGAAGTCCTGCATGTCGACTTCGAACTTCTTGGCCAGCGCGCCGCCCTTCAAGGTCAGGCCGTCGGTCACGTCGAACTCGAGCGAGAATTTGCCGGTGTCGTAGCTGTTGACGACCGAGCTCTCGCGCCGGCGCGCTTCGGTGAGCGTCCACAGCGCCGGGTTGGTCATATCGATACCGTGCACCAGGTACGGCATGCGGTCCTGGCCGTTGCGGAAGTCATAGGTGTAGCCGTCGACGTTGAGCGCGTCGTAGGCGAAGGAGAAGTTGTAGGGCGTGTCGAGATCGTTCTCGCTCGTGCCGACCAAGGCTCTGAGCCGGAACGTGTCGCTGAATTCGTGCGTGCCGCTCAGCGTGAACTGATGATATTTGGTGATATGGCGCTCGAAGCCGTTTTCGGAGCGCAGATCCACGTTGTCGAACACGCCGTAGACCAGATTGTCGCCTTCCAGCGCGTAGTCGCGCACCACAGTTTCGTTGATGCCTGTCGCGTTGGTGCGACTGAAAGAGATGGAGCCGGCGTTCGCGTTCTCGGTCTGGCTGCTGTAGTAGGCGTACAGCGCGTCGAAGTTGAGCAGTGTCTTTTCCGTCGGCGCCCATTGAAGCGCGGCGGTCAGGCCGTAACGCTTCTGTTCGAGCAAGCTCTCCGCATATCGCGGGATGCGCGGATGGAAACCTTCATTCACGGCAGTGAGCTCGTCGGGTGACGCACAAGGCAGACAGCCGCCGAAGTTGCCGGTGGGATTGGAGGTGCTGCCGGGCGTGCGATCGATGATTGCCTGGCCGTTGTCGCCCCAGCGCGTGGTGCCGAAGCCTTCGTCGAAAGGATTGCGTTCGCTGTACGCCGCGGAGAAGAGGGCGCCGAAGGTGCGGTCGTCGTTCGACCAGCTGATGAGTCCGGCAGCGCGCGGGTTGGTGTTCTCGGTGACGTCGTTGAAGCTCGCCTGCCCGGATAGAGCCGTGCGGAAGCCTTGATAGTCGAAGGGCCGCGCGGTTTGCAGATCGACGGTGGCGCCGAGCGAGCCTTCGTCGAGATCGGCTGTCTGCGTTTTGCGAACCACGATGCTCTGGAACAGCTCGGAGGCGAACACGTTGAAGTCGAAGCCGCGGCCGCGATTGCCGGTCGTGCCCGCGACAGTTTCCATGCCGTTGATGTTGGTGCGAGTGAAGTCGCCGCCCAGACCGCGAACCGTGATGGTGCGGCCCTGGCCGCCTTCGCGGTTGATAGTCACGCCCGGAATGCGCTGAATCGCTTCGGCCAGGTTCAAATCGGGAAAGTCGGCGATGTCTTCGGCCACGATGGCGTCGACGGCGGCAATTTCGGCTCGCTTGGTGTCGAGCGCCTTGTTCAAGCTTTCGCGAAAGCCCGTGACGACGACTTCTTCGACTTCCTGAGCGGCGACCTGTGTCGCGGCGGTCGTGGTGAGGGCAGCAGCAACCGCTGAACGAACGGCCCAATGAGCCAGGCCGCGTTTCGAACCCATGCGCATCATCCAGATCCCCCGAGCTTGCTTCTCTTGCTTTGGCAACACACGTTTTCATAACTAAACGCGCTTTCATAACTAGCCTATTGAACGCTGACACCGGTGACAACCCTGCCAATCCGCTTTATTCAGTGCCGTTGTGGATCGCGCGATGCGGGATTTGGATTGATGCTTGCGCGCGTGTTCAGGTGAGTAGATTCTTCTTTGCTGACAACGGAGGCCAATCTCATGAGCGACGCACGTCCCCCTTTGCCGCCCTTCACTCGCGAGACCGCGATTCAGAAAGTTCGCCTCGCGGAGGACGCGTGGAACAGTCGCGATCCGGCGCGCGTCGCGCTCGCGTACACCGTCGATAGCAAGTGGCGAAACCGTTCCGAGTTTCCGCAAGGACGCGAACAGATCGTCGAGTTCCTGACGCGCAAGTGGCGTCGCGAGCTCGAGTATCGGCTCATCAAGGAGCTGTGGACCTTTGGCGACAATCGCATCGCCGTGCGCTTCGCTTACGAATGGCGCGACGATTCCAGCAACTGGTATCGCTCTTACGGCAACGAGAATTGGGAGTTCGATGCGAACGGGCTCATGCAGCGCCGATACGCCAGCATCAACGATGTGCCGATCGCCGAAGCGGAGCGCAAGTATCGCTGGCCGCAGGGACGGCGGCCGGAGGATCACCCGGGGTTGAGTGAGCTCGGCTTGTGAGAGCCGCGATACAGGTCACAATTGATGCGTAGCAATTTCTGCTTAACTAGTCGCCACGTTCCAGTCAAACAAAGTGGCAGGCATGGAAGTACGGACAACGTGGGTGGAGCCGCCTGAGCGCGCGCAGGGACTCGATCATCTCGGTACTCACGCCCCGTGTATCGATCTGTACACCCGATTGCTGCCGGGCATAACGAACGTCACGGACCGGGCCAGGTACTACTCACTGTATCCGTGGTTCGTCTGGGCATTCGATCAGCGCTATCGCAGCGTCGATTCGGAAAAGTTCGAGCAGTTGTTTCGTCGGGCGGACTGCCTGCTGACATGGATAGCGGAGCGGCACTCGCAGCGAACGGGGCAGCAGACCGACTGGCACGCTGTCGGAGGCATCGGTCGTCAGAAGCTCGTGCCTGCATTGAACAAGCTCGATGCAGGCGAGGCGCTGCGCCTCTCGGACTACGCTACTCGAGAAAACAACGGCACCCGATATTTCCAAAACAGGCTGGGTGGGTTGGGCCAGTACTACATCGGCACTTTGCAGGATCTCCGGATCCTGGATGTCAGCGAGCGTGGCTGGATCAAATACACAAAGGAGCGAGGCGCGGTATTGGCGGAGGCGGTGGAACGCCGGGTCGATAGCGCAAAATTCTTCAAAGTCCTGGAAGGCGACCGCGTTTCGCTCAAATTGCTCGATGAGCTGGAGCCGTTTTGCTTCTGTCGGTTGCCCCATTCCTCCGAAGAGCATGCGCAACTCGCCGATCTGCTGTTTGAACGAGCGCTGTCGAGCGACGAGCCCGGCGGACAACGCCGGCAGACGCTGGCCTTTGCACTCGCGATGGTGGATGCCAGCGCGGGCAAGTGGAGGGTTCCGGTCACACTCGAGCATTTTCAGTGCGCCTCCTATGGCCGTAGCTTCGGTAGCGGCCGGCTATGGAAGGTTCCTGCGCCATTGGAAGCCACTGCGAGCGCCTGGGCGCTGTACGTTCGCAATGACTTGTTGTCGATCGCCGCTCAAGCTGTGTTTGCCGTCGGCTTGAAGATCATCGACCAACACGAGCAAGAGGGGTTGCGATTCGCCACGGGACACGACTTTGAAACGTGGATCACCGGATCTGCTTTGGCCAAGCGCGTCGCGAAACACTTTGCGGGGAAGTCGTTTGGTGCGATCACGCATGGGGCGCGCAGCACGCTGGCGCCGATCGACGGCTGGGATCTGCCGGATCATGAGTGGGCGTGCTCACGGTCCATACTCGAGGCATTCAAGGCCGGATCGGACGAGGCTGTTCTGGTTCATTCGCTGCGCATCCTCGTGGCGCTGGCCGCACGACCCACAACGAAGGAGGCGTACCAGGCAAGTCCCTTCGAGGCTGGATTCCTCGACAACTATCCGATCAATCTGCAGAGCTTTACCGAATTGGCGGCAGGGGAGTGGTCCGAGCTGTCGATTCCCAGGTTGCTGGGCTGGTTGATGAATCGCTGGGGAATCGAGGTTCATTTGTCCGTGGCGCTCCGCAAGCTCCGCTACAACCCACAAGCAACTTTCCGGGTGCGACCGGCGGAACGAGGTCTCGAGATCATTGACGATGTTCCCCCGCCCACGCGCACCAATCCGCGCGTGGGCCAGGGCTTGCAAATGTTGCGCGATCTCGAAGCGATCGTCGACGGA
Organism: Steroidobacter agaridevorans; assembly: GCF_009932555.1. Taxonomy (GTDB): domain Bacteria; phylum Pseudomonadota; class Gammaproteobacteria; order Steroidobacterales; family Steroidobacteraceae; genus Steroidobacter; species Steroidobacter agaridevorans. The sequence goes on along the minus strand of NZ_BLJO01000007.1, from coordinate 351,949 downwards.
CCAGAGGGCTCCAGCTTGACCGCGTTTGGCAGGCGAATGCTCGAGGAAGTCCTCAATGGCCGGTGACTCCCTGTACGACGCCCTTCGCCGGGGCGGCTATGAAGCGTCGTTGATCACGACCTATAACGTGTATTTTCCGTTCTATGAGGAGGTCGTTCTCAGGCGCCTCAGAGCGTCACAGTGCCGGCACAATGTAGTGTTGGCCGATGCTCGCCAATGTGGTGCTTCGTTGTCGGACACATTTGCGGCTCCTCGTCGGGCCGGCAGCGATTACACGCTCGTACCCATGCGCTCGGAGGCGGCGTTTCATCCAAAGGTGTGGCTGCTGGTCGGCAAGTCGAGGGGATTGATCTGCCTCGGCAGTCACAATCTGACGATCGCGGGCTTCGGCTACAACCGCGAGATGACCAACTGGATCGAATTCGATCCGAGACGCGATGAAGCCGCAGTGGCGACCGCGCGGACGGTGTGGGGCTTCATCAAAACGTGGCTGAACGATCAACAGGCTTTCCTGCCAGCGCCGGCGCTCGAGGCGGTGACTTCGATGAAGAATCACGCGCCCTGGCTCGAGGGCGTGAGCAATGTCGTCGTGGATCCGACGCCACTTGCGCAAGGCACATCGACTGCGCCGCTCTTCGACCAGTTGATCGTCCATGCGCCGAAGTCGGTCAAGAGCATCATCGTGATCGGAGCTTTCTTCGACACGAAATTGCAGTTACTCAAGGCGTTGGCAAAGCGCTGGCCCGAGGTTCGGCCGATGTGCGGCATCGAGCCCGCCACCGTGTCGCTTCCGGGAAAGCAGCTTGCGAAAAGGCAGTTTGATTTTCGGGATGCGTCGACATTGGCCGATCGCTCCGGCTATCTGCATGCCAAGGCAATCTTCTTCGAAGGCAGGAATGGAGATCACCTGCTGGTCAGCGGCAGCGCGAATCCAAGCGCGCCCGCGTGGCTGGGCGGAAACGAGGAGGCAGTCCTGCTGCGAAAGGGAGCCAGCGCGCGCAAGGCTGCGGAGGAACTGGGGCTGCTTGCCATCCGCGAATGTCAACCGATTGCGGCCGACCAATGGGCGAGCATTTCGGAGAGCGTGGCCGAGCAAGTGGCCGAAGAGGCGACGCGAGCGGCGATCGTGGCTTGTGAGACCGAGATCGGGTTCGCGGCGCCCCTTGCTGCGTTCCCAACCATTCCCAAACGCTGTGCCGCCAAGGTCGGCGAGAGTGAGCCTATCGAGCTGCCGATTCAATTGAACAAAGAAGACGGAATGCTCGTCATTCCCGCCGATCGCGAGCTGAGACCAGGCTGCACGCGGCTGCTATTTGCGTTGGCGGGCGGAGCCGTCGTTGAAGCCATCGTGCATCACACGGCGATGATCGAGGACCTCGCCCGATCCACCCAGCAGGCGCAGTTCCGTGCTGCGTTACAGGAACTCGGCGCCGAATCCGGAGACATCGCCAAGCTGGTGTCCGCGGTGGAGAAAGTCATATTTGACGACGCGTCCGGTGCCGCGTCTGAAATATCGGATCGCAGCCGCCGCAGCTCCAACCAATCCGCCGCGCAGAACGAGGCGAATCTCAAGCCCGAGACGCTGGCGGTCGGCATGCATGAAACAAAGAAGGCGAAGCGTCATCGACGTCTGCTCACGGGCACCGACCTGGGGCATCTCCTCGACGTTCTGATTCATCGTCTCGGGGTCGGATTGTCACGACTGGACGCCAATGTGGATTCCCAGGGGCGAACCGAAGAGGATCGGATCGGCAAGGATGACGATATGGAGATCCCGCGGAACCGCGTCGACGATGTCAAGATCGCCTCGATTTGCCAGCGTAAGCTGCGCCGGCTGATTTCCAGAATGAAGGTCCAGATGGATCAGCAGGCGGATCCGGGGCCGACGGTGCTGGTGCAATTGGTCGCCGTGTTGGCGATTACGCGCGAGCTTCGAAAGATCGAGAAGCACGAGCGTTGGCGGCGTGTGCACGCGCGTCTGGTCGATCCGGCGGATCAGCGGCGCCTGCTCGACCACGTAATGGTCTCGTTCTTCGGTCGCGGCCGGGATCTCTACAGCAGGGTCGTGGCGACGCTGGGCACGGAGACGTTCGACGAGATTGCTCGACTCAAAGGTCTGTTGATCTGGCTGGCTTGGGACTGTGGTGTCGCATTGGACGAGCGGTTTGGTATTTCGGAGCAGCGGGAGGCCGTCGAGGAGCGGATCCGGAACAAGGCGGTGCTGTTGGAGCTGGTCCAGATTCTGTCGGGTGACGATATTTCATTGGAGGAGGCGCGAACCAGCATTCTGTCGGTCGCGAATCCCGGCGTGCATCAGGCCGCAGCGAAATGGCTGGTCACTTGCGAGTCCTGGGGGCGGGTTGTCGACGAGGTATTGACGCGAATCCGAGGCGACAGGATCCCACCGGTCCAGCCGAGCCAGATCGGTTCGCTCGCCTTTGCGACGGCGCTGGCTCGGCCGAGGCTTCGTATCGTTTCCTCCGTCAGCAGTGGCGCGGTGGCGTTGTTCGACTTCGAACAGGAAATTCAATATCGGCCGGACCGCGTATCGAGCGTGGGACTTTTGTCACCAGAGGGCCTCAGCGCGGCGTCGCTGCCGTCGTCCAGTTGATCACGTGATAAGTGGCCGGGCCGTCGCCGACGTTGCGTAGCGAGTGCATCTGGTTCGAGGCATTGAAGACGACAGCGCCCGGGCCGACGCGCTTCATCTTGCCATCGACCAGCACTTCGACCGTGCCTTCCTTCACGATCACCAGCTCTTCGTTGGGATGTTTGTGAGGCGCATGCGAGGTCGCGCCGGCGGGCAGCGTCGTGACGTGCAGCTCGAGCTCATCCAGCGTCGCGGTCGGCGCACGGAAGAACTGGCGAACGGCGCGGACTTCCTCTTGTTGGACCGGCACATCGTTCCAGTCGAGCGCCGCCGAGCCCATGACTTTGGGATCCGACGCGGCGAATGCGGTGACGCCGATCGTCGCGGTCACGGACACAGCGGCAATAGTCATATCGCGAAGAGTGATCACAACGGGCTCCTGTGAATGAAACGAAACAGGGCCGACCGGCTGGGCCGGCCCTGCAAGTGACGACAGTTATCTGACCAGGATGAGGACCAGGTTGGGATTGCTGCGCTGATAGCCGTCCCAGACGGAGACAGACAACAGCAACGGCGTTCCTTTCCGCACCGCTCGCAAGGCAGCCGCATCCGACACCGTAATTCTGCCGGTGTCCGGATCGATCGCGAATATTCCTCCGGCGCTGGAATATTCCGTTTGCCATTGCGAGAACGCGGTGCCCGGGTCGGCATCGGTTGCTGTCGCCGTGCCGACAACGGTACCTTCGGCCGCCTTCTTCGGGACTGAGAACCACTGGAAAGAAACTTCGGCGCGATGGTTCTGCACGTAACGCTGCAGCCACTGCATTGCCGGTCGCTCGGCGCCATTCTCATAAGTCAGCCAGGCGCCTTGCGCCGTTCGCCAATGGCCGGGGCGATAGCCCCACAACGTAATGCCGCGCACGGCCGGGTGCTCCCAGAACACCGGGAAGATTTTCTGGTAGCCCGCGAGCTGCACGGGATCGTCGTTGCCATCGATATCCAGCTCGGTCACGTAGATGGGCAGCCACGTCTTCGATGCCAGATAGTCCAGATTGGCGCGCAGGTTGGGCATCGGCGCGGCCTCGGTGGTGGAGAACGCGTGACCTTGGATGCCGACATGATCGATCAATCTACGGGCCTTGAGCAGCTTGATGATGCCGACGTAAGTTTCAGTCGCGTTTCGATCGTTGACGATGCTGTAGTCGTTGAGCATCAGCTTGGCGTTCGGGAAATATTCTCGCGCCAGCGTGAACGCCGTGATGATCCAATCCCAGCCGGTTGCGCCCGCGCCGCCCAGGGCTTCGTAATAATTGCCACAGCCGCCGCAGGACTGGCCCGGCGGTGTGTTCACGGCGAGCGGCGGATCGTGCAGCGGCTCGTTCACGACTTCGATCTGCTCGAGATCGGGATAACGCTCGGCGATGGCGGCCAGCCACTCGCGAATTTCTTCGAGCTGCTCGGCCGGCGGCAGATTCTGCAGCCACTCCGGTTGCTGATTGCCCCAGAACAGCACGTGCCATTTGAACTTGAAGCCATTGGTGCGCGCCATTTGATAAGCCGCATCCGCCTGCGTCCAGTTCATCACATCGCGAGTGCCTTCGACGGAGGCCCACTTGCCGCCGTTCTCCGGTGTCACTTGATTCCAATACGCGGCGAAGTTGGGGGTCTGCGCCGGACTGTGCGCGCTGCCAAGATATTTCGACTTGCCAGTGGCGATGGGCGGACCCGGCGGCGTATAGGGCGGTGGAGGCGGTGGCGGTGGCGTGCCTGTCGCGGCGGATCCGGTGTCCAGATTGTTCACCGTGTACCACGAGCCTTGCCGGCCGAACGCAAATTTGTCGATGAAGTTGCCGGTCTCCCGGCCGCCCGCTGAAAACGTTTGCGTGAGATTGCCTGCGGGTACAGTCCAGGTTGCGGGCCCGGCGAAGCCGGTGATCCGGAACCACTTGAACACATTGGTGGTCGCCGGGCCGCCATTGCGGACCGTGTCGGCCGGTGCGGTGAAGCCGCCGCCATCGACTTGATTGAGCAGCACCCATTCGCCGGTGCCGACCTTGTTGCCAAAGCCGTTGCCGACATAGAAGCTGTCGTCGCTGCCGCCGCCGGGACCGACCCGGAAGCGCGCGTACAGGTCATAATTCCCCGCTGCTGGAAACGTGACGGAGTAGGTGAGCGCACCGTCGGCGGTCGCGGGCGGACCGAAGCCGGGCGAATCGTTGACGATGGTGACGTAAGTGGCGCCTTCGGTGGCGCCGACACTATAGGCAGAACCGATGCTGGCTGATTCCGCTTCGACAATGATCGGCTCGGTCTGTGCCGCTGCGGTGAGCGGCACGGCCAAGATTACAAACGCACCAAGGAATGCACGAAAATCCATGCTCATGGCATATCCCCCAAGCTTGTTTTGTAGCGTTGAATCGGGCTCTTCGGCGGCCCAACGCTAACACTGATTGACTAGGACTGGTAGCGGTATCATCATGCGAACACAACCGACCGGCGCCGCCGGCCAACAACTGCAAGAAACATCGATCAGCACGCCGGCTGCCGCCGCGTGCAACGGGGGCTCATTGCGCATCGATCAGACAGGCGCCGCGGGCGCATGACCATTCTCGGCGTTGTATTTGCAGTCGCGCTGTTGATCGCGTTGATCGCGATCCTGCGCGTCCAGCCCTTCGTGGCGTTCATCATCACCGCGCTGGTCGCAGCGCTGGTGCTCGGACTGCCGATCGAGAAAATTCCAAGAACCATCGAGCGCGGCATCGGCGACATGCTCGGCTCGCTGTCGATCGTGATTTGCCTGGGCGCGATGTTCGGGAAATTGATCGCGGACAGCGGCGCCGCCCAGCGCATCGCCGAGGCGCTGATGCACCTGTTCGGCCCGTCGCGCGTGCCGCTGGCGATGGCGCTCACCGGCTTCATCGTCGGCATTCCGTTGTTCTACAACGTCGGCTTCGTGCTGATGGTCCCGCTGGTCTTCTCGGTGGTCTATCGCTCCAAGCTGCCGCCGATGTTGGTGGGCATTCCGATGTTGTCCGGCCTGTCGATCGCCCACGGCTTTCTGCCGCCGCATCCGTCGCCGACCGCGCTGGTCGCGCAGTTCGGCGCCGACATGGGCAAGACACTGATGTACGGTTGTTTGATCAGCGTACCGACGCTGCTCATCGCAGGTCCGTTGTTCGCGCGCAGTCTGAAGCGCATCGCGGTCGGGTCGTTGGATCTGTTCAAGCCGACGACGCTGACTGAGGAACAGTTGCCCGGCACGTTCAACAGTTTCGCTTGCGCGTTGTTGCCGGTGGTGTTGATCAGCGGCGCGACCGTGCTCAGTTATGGGAGCTTCGATCCTGCGACGCGCACCCTCATCGATTTCCTCGGCAATCCGATGCTCGTGATGCTGGTGTCACTGTTAGTAGGTTCGGTCACGCTGGGCGTGTCGAGAGGCCGCAAGCTCGGTCAATTGATGGAGGGCTATGGTCATGCCATTCGCGACATCGCTGGCATCCTGCTCATCATCGGCGGCGCCGGTGCGTTGAAGCAGGTGTTCGTCGACAGCGGCGTGAATACAGAGCTGGGAGATTTGCTCGGGAGTGCGCCCATTCATCCGCTGGTGCTCGGCTGGCTGGTGGCGTTCGCGATCCGGATCGCGCTCGGCTCGGCGACCGTCGCGGGCCTGACGGCGGCGGGCATCGTTGCGCCGTTGATCGAGATCAGCGGTGTCGATGCGAATCTGATGGTGCTCGCGGTCGGTGCGGGCAGCTTGATGTGCTCTCATGTCAACGACTCGGCGTTCTGGATGTTCAAGGAGTATTTCCAGGTCAGCCTGCGCGACACGTTCCGCTCCTGGACCATGATGGAAACATTGGTCGGCAGCCTGGGGCTGGTTTTCGTGCTGTTGTTGAACGCGGCGCTGTAGAGCGGGCACGGCGCCGGACACCCGCGACGTATTGACTTGGCGCACCGGGCGGCCGGTGCGCTCGATGGGGTGGCGGCTGCAGGGCGGTGTCGGCGAAAATGCCGGCCATGAGCACAGTCAAGCGGTTCGCCGCTCCCTTGGTCGCGCTAATCCGGCTGCACCTCGTCGCGATCCTCGTCGTCGCGGCGCTGCTGTTGGTGTACACGCTGTTCGGCTTCTTCGCAGTCCCACGAATTGCTCGCGCGCAATTGCAGAGCTACGTCACCGAGCAGATGCATCGGCAAGTGTCGGTCGGCGAGATCCGCTTCAATCCTTTTGCTTTCGACGCCAGCGTCGCCGGCCTTGCGTTGCGCGAGGCGGATGGCTCGCCTGTCGTCGGCTTCAGACACCTTTATGTCAACGCCGAGCTGGCCTCGATCTGGCAGCGCGCGGTGGTGCTCAAGGAAGTCGAGCTTTCCGCGCCCGACATCGATGTGATCGTCGCCAAGGACGGCACTGTGAATCTCGCGAAGCTCGCTCCGGAATCTGAGGAGGCGAGCACCGAGGAGCAGACGGCGCTGCCGAGAGTGCGTATCGACAGGCTGGACATTCGCGACGGGCGCATCGGCTTCACGGACAACACGCACACGCAGCCGTTCACTGCCGTCGTGGCGCCGATCAAGTTCACGCTCACGGATTTCAAGACCGACGCCAATTACCAAAACGCGTATGACTTCTCCGGCGCCACGCTCGCCGGCGAGCGATTGGAGTGGGTTGGCGCATTCACGGTGCAACCGCTGGGATCGAACGGGCGGTTTCGTGTGCAAGACCTCAAGGCGGCGACCATCGATGCGTACGCCAAGGACATGCTGCCGTTTCAGTTGGCTTCGGGTATCGCGACGCTCGCAGGCGATTATCGTTTTGCCATGACGCCTTCGCTCGGATTCGAGGCGACCTTGCCGTTGCTGCAGGTCCGCGATCTTTCCGTCAAGGAGCGCCAGGCGAAGAGCGCGCCGGTGAAATTACCCGAGGTGGATATTCACGAGATCGCCCTGTCTTATGAAAAGCAGGATCTCGGCATGAAGCGCATCGATGTGAAGGGTGCGCACATCGACGTGGCGCTCGAGCCCGATGGGTCGATCAGCCTGATGCGCTTGTTTGGCGAAGAATCGAAGGAGAGCCGGCCAGTTGCGACTCCGGCGGCGTCGCCTGCAGCGTCAGTAGGAGATTCGGCGCCGGAAGATGCGCAGGGTGAGTCGGACGAGTGGCGCGTTCATGCGGAAACGATTCAGCTGAGCGACGCGACGGTCGTTGCCGAGGATCGCAGCGTCAAGCCGGTGGCGAAGTTCGATCTCGCGCCGATTGCACTGACGGTGAATGGGTGGAGCACGGATGCGTCGGCGAAGGTGCAAGTCGATGCGGATGTCACGATCAACAAGCAGGGCAAGTTGCTCGGCAAAGGCGACGTGCAACTGGAGCCGTTGGGAGCGCAGCTCGCGGTCGAGCTGAAAGACTTCGAGTTGCCGGCGATTCAGCCGTACCTCAACGAGGCGACGGCGATGACTTTGCATTCGGGTCGGCTCGGCGCGAAAGGCGACGTGTCGTATGTCGCTCAGCCGGAGTCGGCGCCACCGATGAAGTTCAAAGGTGAGGTTCGAGTGGCGGATCTGCGCACGACGGATGAGCTGGTGAACGAGGACTTCGTCAAGTGGCGCAGCCTGACTGTGACTGGCATCGACTTCTCGATGAATCCGGACAAGCTCGACATCAATCGCATCGTTGCGAGACAGCCGTACGGAAAGGTGGTGATCGCCAAGGACACGACGCTGAATGTGACGAAGGTGTTGAGTCCGGCGGGGACGCCGACGCAGCAGAGCGAGCAGCAAGAGACGATCGAGAAAGAGGACGACGCTGGCGATACCAAGCAGGCTGCAGCGGGAAAGCAAGGCGACGGCAGTGATATCGAGCAGGACAAGGGCGGGGCGAAGCCCACGCCCGCTCCGAGCGCGACAGCGTCTGAGCCGATGTTTCCTATTCGCATCAAGTCCGTGCAACTCATCGACGGCTCCGCCAACTTCGCCGACTACTCCATCGAGCCTTCGTTCGCCACCGGCATCCTGGAGCTCAACGGCACCGTCACCGGCCTGTCGAGCGACCCAAGCTCGCGCGCCAAGGTGAAGCTCGACGGCAAAGTCGACAAATACGCTCCGGTCGACATCGGCGGCGAAGTGAATTTGCTGTCCGCTGCCGTCTACACCGACCTCTCGATGAACTTCCGCAACATGGAGCTGACCACCTTCAATCCCTACTCGGGCAAGTTCGCCGGCTACAACATCAGCAAGGGCAAACTGTCGACCGAGCTGAAGTACCTGGTGCAGGATCGCAAGCTCGACGCATCTCATCACATCGTCATCGACAACCTCGAATTCGGCGACAAAACCGATTCCAAAGACGCCGCGCCGATTCCGTTGAAGCTCGCCGTGGCATTGCTGAAAGACCGTCAGGGCATCATCGATCTCAACCTGCCGGTGAGCGGCACGCTCGACGATCCCAAGTTCCGGCTCGGCCCGATCATCTGGAAGGCCGTGTTGAACCTGCTGACCAAAATCGTCACCGCGCCGTTCGCCGCGCTCGGTGCTCTGATCGGCGGCGGTGAAGAAATGCAGTTTGTGGATTTCGACGCGGGTAAAGCAGAACTGCCCGTAACGCAAACCGAGAAGTTGAACAAACTCGCCAAAGCCTTGGTCGAGCGCCCGCAGTTGAAGCTCAGCGTGCCGCTGACCGTCGTCACGGCGCAAGACAGTGAGGCGATCGCTCGCACCGCGTTGAAAGAGAAGCTGCCCCCCAACACATCGGCGGAGCCTCCGAAGGACGACGCCGCGAAACGGCAGCGAATTGCACTACTGGAGAAGGTCTACAAGGAAGTGGCCAGGTCCGCCCCGGCGTATCCGCCCGAGACTGAAACCGAGAAGGGTATCGACTTCGACGCGCGCCTGAAATTCCTCGATCAGTCACTGCTCGATCGCTTCAAGCCCGACGATGCCGCCTTGACGGCGCTCGCTCAACAGCGCGCCCGCGCCGTGCAAGACACGCTGCTCGCCAACACCGAGCTGAGCCCCGAGCGCGTCTTCATCACCGCCGAGCGCAGCGAAGGGAAAACGGAAGCGAAGCAGGTCAGGATGGAGTTGAAGTTGGAGTAGCCTCGGGAACCTTCGGCGCCCACTCCGGCCGCAACACCAACAGAACCGTCGCCGCGCCGAGCACGAGGAAGCCGAAGATCAACGTCATCGGCGCGACGTAAGAGCCGCTGGCGTGCAAGAGCCAGCCGGTCATGAGCGGCGCGACGATGCCCGCCAGCGCCGTCGCGACGTTTTGAAAGCCCTTGACCTGCCCGACGATGGGAGCGGGGATGAGCGTCAGGCTGCAGAGCGCGAGATTGTTTGCAGTGGTGAGCCCGAGGCCGGACAGCGACACGACGTTCCAGAACAACGCGGTCTCCACGGTCTCCGCACGAGCGCCAAGCAGCACCGTGCACGCGATGGCGAACCCCGAAACCACGAACACTTTGCGAACGACGATGGGATCGCCGCCGCGCTTGATGAGTTTGTCAGCGGTCCAGCCCGCGACCAGCGCGACGATGGCGATGCCGGTGAAGCTATAAAACGTGTACAGCCCCATCTGGCTGAGCGACAGGCCGCGCTGCTCGACCAGATACGAGGGCATCCAGGTCATGCAGAAGAACGTGAAATAGTTGTAACAGAAGTTCACGACCAGCGTGCCCCACACCAGCGGGCTCGCCAGGATGCTGCCGAACGAGATCACGGACGCCGATTTCTTCTTGGCCGCGAGCTCCTCGCTGCTCGGCAGATCGTTCTTCGCCAGCCAGAGCCAGGGAACCAGCCACGTCAGGCCCGCGACGCCGGTGATCACGAACATCCATTGCCAGCTGGAGTTGTCGATCAGCCAGGCGGCGAGCGGTGCGCCGATGGCCGGGCCGAACTTGGAGCCCAGCGAATAGAAGCCCACCGCCGTGCCGCTTTCGTTGGGATGGAAGTTGTTGCGGATCCAGCGATAGGTCGCGGGCACGACGATGGCTTCGGCGGCGCCGATGATCAGGCGCATCGCGACCAGGCCCCACAACGCCTGCATCAAACCGATGGCCGCCGACGCCACACACCACACGGTGAAACAGATCGCGTACGGCCGCTTCACGCCGTAACGGTCCACGATCCAGCCCATCGGAATCTGACACAGGGCATAGGACCAGAAGAACGCGGAATTGACCCAGCCGCGGTCGAGATTGGATAGCGCGAAGTGCTGCTTGAACGGCTCGACCGCCAGCGCCGAGGAGATGTTGATGCGATCGACGAAGGCGATCAGGGCTGCCAGCGCGAGCAGCGTCAGCGTTCCCCAGCGCACCATTGCGGCCTTGGTCAATTTCGGCGTCGCCGCCGCGTTCTGACCGGGTTCGGCGCCTTCTGATTCGACTACGGCCACTGCTCACCCTGCGGATATCGGAATTCGAGCCTTGAGAATAGAGGCGCGACCGGCGCGGCGGCCATCAATTATGCTGCCGACCCGATTGGAATCGGATGAGAGGCTCACTGGGCGACGCCCAGCCGCTTCGCGAGACGGCGCAGATTGCCGCGATCCAGCCCCAGATCGCGCGCGGCCGCGGCCCAATTTCCTTGCTGGGCGGCGAGGGCCCGCTCGATGAGACCCCGTTGAAACTTCGCCGACGCCTGCGCCAGTGTGAGGCCCTCGGTGTCGATGGGTTGCTCCTGCTCGGGGGCGAGTGCCGCCTGTTCGAGACGAGGTTTGGCGAGATCCAGGTGCGGCGGCTCGATCGTGACGATGCGATCGCGGCCGGCGCCATCCGCGGCCGCCTTCAACGCCGCACGGCTGATGGTGTGTTCGAGCTCGCGCACGTTGCCGGGCCAACTTGCCGACAGCAACGCCTGCTGTGAAGCTGGCGCCAACCGCAATCCTCTCAGATGCAGACTCGCGCGATTGCGCTCGAGCGCGTTGCCCGCCAGTAACAAGATGTCACGTCCGCGTTGGCGCAGCGGCGGCACCTGAACTGGATAGATGCTGATGCGGTGATACAGATCGGCGCGGAAGCGGCCGGCACGAACCTCTTCGGCGAGATCGCGATTGGTCGCGGCGACGATGCGCACGTTCACTTTGATATTCGCATCCGAGCCGACGCGTTGAATCTCGCCACTCTGCAAGACCCGCAGCAGCTTGGGCTGCACCGTCATCGGCAGCTCGCCGATCTCATCGAGGAACAGCGTGCCGCCGTCGGCGATCTCGAACTTGCCGCGGCGATTCGAGGTCGCACCCGAAAACGCGCCCGCGACGTGGCCGAACAACTCGCTTTCGACCAGCGATTCAGGCAGCGCCGCGCAGTTCACCGAGATCAGCGGTCGATCGTTGCGAGTCGAACCGTAGTGAATCGCGCGCGCCACCAGCTCTTTGCCGGTGCCCGTTTCGCCGGTGATCAACACCGTCAGATCGCTGTTCGCGACGGTATCGATTTCCTTGAGCAGCGCCCGAATCGGAGCGCTGCGCCCGATGAACTGCTGATCCGGTCGCAACTCCTGGAGCAGCGCGCTGCTGACCAGGTTCTGACGCTCCATCGCGTCCTGCATGCGTGACAGCCGCTCGATGATTTCGAGGCATGCGCCGGCCAGATTCGCGCAGGTGCGGAGTGCGTCGAGCGATTTTTGATTGAAGGTGCCCCGGCGCAAGGCGTCGATGGTCAACACGCCGAGCGGCCCATTCGTGCCCTTGATCGGCACGCCCGCGCAGTCGTGCACATGCAGATGATCGGCGGCGTTCGGAATGAGGCCGTCGAACGGATCGGGCAACGGGCTCGCGGCTGGGAAGCGCAGCACATCGGCGCTGCGCATGATGGCTTGCAGACGCGGATGCTCGACCACCGGGAAGCGTCGGCCCAGCGCATCGGGACTGAGGCCATGGACGGCGAGCGGCACGAGATCCGCGCCGCGCAGTTCGAGGATCGAGCACGAATCGGCGTGCGTCGCTTCGGTCAGTGCTTCCAGCCACAGTTGCCAGGGCGGAGCAGGATTTCCTCGCAGCGCCTCGCGTAACACCCGCTCGCAGGCGGCAGTCAACGGCGTCGTCATAATGACTCGAATGATGTCACATCGACTCGGTCGGCGTTGGTGTCATTTTGACTCGGTGTCGCTCTGGGCTTCGACGGATCAATGACTTACGGCCTGGCACGGACGTTGCTCATAGAAGGTGTTCCATCGACGTCGATTCGACACTGTCAGAGGTTCAATGCTTACGCCAGACCAGATCGCCATCATCAAGGCCACGGCCCCGGTAGTCGCTCAGCATGCCGAGCGCATCACGAGCGTCTTCTATCCGTTGATGTTCGAGCGTTATCCCGAAGTGCGGGAGGTTTTCAATCAAGCGCACCAGCACGGCGGATCGCAGCCGCGTGCGCTCGCCAACGCGGTCGTCGCCTACGCCAGCAACATCGACAATCTCGCTGCGCTGGGCGCCGCCGTCGAACGGATCGTGCAGAAGCACGTCTCGCTGAACATCACTCCCCCGCAATACCAGATCGTGGGCGAGTGCCTGCTCGAAGCGATCGGCCGCGTGTTGGGCGATGCTGTTACGCCCGAGATTGGCGCTGCGTGGACTGCCGCTTACTGGCAGCTTGCGAATCTGCTGATCGCCGCCGAAGAAAAGGAATATCGCCGCAAGGCCGAGCTCACCGGCGGCTGGCGCGGCACGCGTCGCCTGCGTGTGGTGAGGCGAGCGTTCGAGAGCGAGGTCATCACTTCGTTCTGGCTGGCTCCGGTCGATAACGGTCCGCTGATGGATTTCACGCCCGGACAGTATCTGGGTCTGCGGCTCGACATCGACGGCGCGACGGTTCAGCGCAATTACAGCCTGTCCGATGCGCCGAACGGCAAGACCTATCGGATCTCCGTGAAGCGCGAGCCCGGCGGGTTGGTGTCGAACTATCTCCACGATCGGGTGCAGGAAGGATTCGAGGTCGATGCGTTCGCTCCGGCGGGCGAGTTCACGCTGGCGCAGAACTCCAAGCCGGTCGTGCTGTTGACCGCGGGCGTCGGCCAGACACCGGCGCTGCCGATGCTGGATCGCGCGTTGGCCGAAGGTCGGCAGGTCATATATCTGCATGCCGCGCTCAACAGCGCCGTGCACGCGTTCCGTAAGCGCGTCGACTCGCTGGCGACCGAACATCCGAATCTGCGGCACGTTTACATCTATAGCGAGCCGCTGCCCGGCGACGAGCCTCACTATCGTGGCTTTGTGACGCCCGAAATCCTGCAGCGGTACGCGCCTGCCGATGCGGATATCTATTTCCTGGGGCCCAAGCCATTCATGGTGCACGTCAATCGGATGTTGCGTGACCTGCGCGTCGCGGCCGAGCGCATTCGTTTCGAGTTCTTCGGCCCGATGGAGGCGCTGGACTGAAGTCGATGGAATATCCGAGGGGCCAGGGAAGGCCGCTCAGATGGGATCGTTCGCTACGCAATCCTCGAGCCGCCCGGCAAACTGCACCTGCGCGAGCACCTTGAGTACATCGAAAGGAACACGGCTCTCCGCTTCCGCGAAGCCGAGATCGGTCAGCACTGAAAAGTATTGAGACGTGGCGAGGCGGGTCTTTTCGATCAGCAAGGTCGGCAACAGCCAGGCCGGGCCGTTCTGCACGCGTGACTCGCGTGAGCGGTTGTCTACCAGCAGCCACGGCACGGGCTGTTCCTCGGGCCGGCGCTCATCGCGGAATCCGAGTTGGGCGTACACGGGATTGAGCGCCGGCAGATGATCGCCGTAAACGAGAAGAATGGTGTCGCGCTGCCGCGTCTCCACGAATTCGAGCAGACGGGCGAATGCCTGATCGCTGGCTCGAACCAGCGTCATGTAGGTTTCCAGTGCGTGAGCGGCGGGAGCATCGAGACTGGTTTGCAGGAAGCGTGCGTCAACCGCCTCGGGCAGCGGCACCGACTCATACGGGCCGTGATTCTGAATGCTGATCGCCATGATCATCTGCGGCTGATCGTCGTCGCGCATCTCGGCAATGATGCGATCCACGAGCGACGCATCGCTGACATACCAGCCGTAACGTTCGGCGCCGCCGAAGGCGTCGGCGTCCAGGAACCGATCGAAGCCCAACGCGCGAAATGCATGATTGCGATTCCAGAACGCGCCGCCGTTGGGGTGGATGGCCAGGGTGCGATAGCCATTCGAGCGCAGCTCGCGGGCAATGCTG
>NZ_BLJO01000007.1:137955-337177 GCF_009932555.1 Steroidobacter agaridevorans | reverse complement strand
GGAATTTCGCCGCGGGGCAGCTGCAGATAGGGATATCTCAACTGCGGCAATGCCGCCAGCGGCAGCGCCGTCAGGAATTCGAATTCGGTTCGTATCGTGCCGCCGCCGAAAGTCGGAACCTGCAACTCACCGGACCAGCCGCGGCTGGCCGCGGCACGCAGCGCTGGCATGACATCCGCGTCGATGCCTTTCAATCGCGAGACATCGAACAACGATTCGCTCTGGACGACGATGATGTCGGGCAGCGGCGTCCGCGTCGGTGCGATCGGGCGAGGAGAGATCAGGTCGTAGTTGCGAAGCTGCTGGATCGATGCATCGATGCTCGGTGGCAGGCCCGGCTCGCTGCGCAGCTCCCAATGCAACAGAATCATATTGGCGATCAGGCCGGTGCGTGCGGCGCTATCGCGCGGCGCCCACGGTTCGAATTGCAGTTGGCCGGGGTAATAGACCGTTTTCCAGGGAGCGCTGCCTTGAACGAGGGTGCTCCAGAGGATGATGGTCAGCGCCGCCGCGCCCCATCGGATGCCGCCCTTGATCGAGCCGATCGGCCGCTCGCGATATAACAGCAGCGTGATCGCGAGCACACCGGTCGCGAACAGCAGTTGCAGGCGTGACGACGCGAGATACTGAGCGAAGAAGGTGTAGTTGACGCCGATGGCTTTCAGAAACCGGAAGTCGTCCGGCAGCAGCGGCGTCGCCAGCTCCTTGAGCTTCACATAGTTGATGAAGTAGAGCGCGCCAAGCGCAACCACCGTGAGCCAGCAGGACAGCACCAGCCGACGCGTCGCTATCAATAGAGCGACGTGCAGAATCAGCACGGGAACCAGATTCAAGAACACCAGTGTCCAGGGCTCGGCGCGCGAGAAACTGACTGGCCAGGGCAGGGCGGGATCGAGGTAGCTGACCAGCAACGCGTAGCCGACTGCGACCAAGGCCGCCGAGATCGCGATGACTTTGTTCGAGACGGTCTCCGCGGGCGGCGCTGCCAGGGCATCGTATTGGTGTTGTATCGACTTCACGCGCCACGCGCTCCGCGGGACAGGAACAGTAGTTTAAGTTACCCGCGAGGCAAATAAGTTCCTCGTCGTCGTCGGCAGACATTGCCATGATTCATCACAAACTCTGTATTGCAGAGTACTTGACGGCATGAGGCGCTGCTCGTAACTTGTCGGGCACTACCGCGAGGCCATTGCCATGCCGTCGGCGAAAACCGTCAGTCTCGATAGCCATGCGATGGCGACGCTGCGCTATATCCGCGAATCGATGGATGCGGCGGGCAGTGTGGCGGTGCCGGGATCGGCGGGCATCGCCATGGGCGCCGTTGGTGTAGCGGCGACCGCGTTGTCGCTGATACCGAATCTCGCATCCCACTGGTTCCCTATCTGGTTGGTCGCAGCGCCGATCGCCGTGCTTGCCGGCGCACTTCTGATGACTCGCTCGGCATCGGTGGTGTCTTTTGTCGGCACCGGCAAGCCGGGCCGCAAACTTCTGCTGGGGCTGACGCCGAGTTTGTTCGCGGGCGCGGTGATGACCGCCGTGTTGTGGAAGGCGAATTACCTCGGCGCTGCGCCCGGAATCTGGCTGCTGTTGTATGGCTGCGCGCTGATTTCAGCGGGCGTATTCACCAAGGTCATCGTGCGGTGGATGGGGGGATGTTTCGTCGCGCTCGGCTTGCTCGCACTCGTGAGTCCGCCGGAGTTGCAAGTTCCGCTGCTCGGCCTCGGATTCGGCGCAATGCATATTATTTTCGGAGTTCTGATCGCGCGAGGCGTCCATGGCCACTAAAGCCAAAGCACGCACACCCGCCACCGCGAGCGCGCATCAACAGCGCAAGCTCGCCACCGTGGCGTCCACGACTCGCGACGACGGCGAGTCGAAGTTCGAGCGTCTGATCTATGAACGCGTCCGGCTCGGCATCATGAGTGCGCTCGCAGTCCGCGAAGAAATGACGTTCAACGAGCTCAAGAGCTTGTTCAACATCAGCGACGGCAATCTCGGCGGGCATGCGCGCAAGCTCGAGGATGCCGGCTATCTGACTTGCACCAAATCGTTCGAGGATCGCCGGCCGCGCACGGCTTATCGGATCACCGAGCAGGGCAGGGCAGCGCTGAATCGCTATCTCGATCACGTGGAGGCGGTCATTCGCGCGACCCGCGGCTGATTTTTCGTCCATTCACTCTGTAACGTAGAGTACTCGGCAATGCATGTGGCAATCATCATGGATGGCAATGGGCGCTGGGCAACTCAGCGCGGCTTGCCGCGACCGGCGGGACATCGAGCCGGTGCACAGGCTGTCGATCGCGTGGTCACAGCAGCAGCGCGCAGCGGTATCGATGTTCTAACTCTCTACGCGTTCTCGCAGGCGAACTGGCAGCGGCCGCTGCCGGAGGTGCGCGGATTGTTCCGATTGTTCCGCAGCTATTTGAAGGAGCAGACCAGCCGCTGCGTCGAACAGTCGATCCGACTCAATGTCATCGGGCGACGCGATCGCCTCGATCCGCGACTGCTCTCGCTCATCCAGGAAGCGGAACAAGCCACGGAGTATTGCACCCGAATGACTTTGCGGATCGCGGTCGACTACTCGGCGCAGTGGAGTTTGATGCAGGTGTGTCATTCGCTGCATGTGCCTGTCGCGATCGATCCTCAACGATTCGCGCGGCAGTTGGCGGCAGTCGATCACGCCATTCCGGTCGGCGAAGTGGACATGTTGATCCGCACGGGCGGCGAGCAGCGCATGAGCGACTTCATGTTATGGGAGTGCGCGTACGCGGAGCTGCATTTCGTTGCGCGATTGTGGCCGGACTTCGACGAAGAAGACTTCGCGGCGGCGCTCACCGAGTTCTCGCGCAGAGATCGACGCTTTGGAAGCATCGGCACGACGGATGCGGCGGGGGTTCAACATGGCTGACTTTTCAGCAGTTCGGATGCGCGCGACGCCAGTGCCGGAGGAAATGGCACTTGCGCCCGAGCTGCCGATGCCGGTGACGAAAGCGACGCCGAGGCGACATTTCGCGCTGCTCATCAACCCGTTCTACGCCAAAGATCCACGCGCCAGTTATGGCAAGCATGTTCTGACGCCGACCTTGGCATTGACGAGCCTTGCCGGTGCGACGCCTGAGCATTGGGAAATTCGTTACTGGGACGAGAATTTGCTCCAAGGCCCGCCACCGCACGAGCCGGTGCCGCACGTCGTCGGGATCACGGTGCATCTCACATTTGCAAAGCGCGCTTATGAGTTGGCGCGTTGGTATCGCATGCAAGGGTCGATCGTCATTCTGGGTGGCTTGCATGTGCTGTCGTGCCCTGACGAAGCGGCCTCGCACGCGCATGCCATTGCGGTCGGCGACGGCGTGCAGCTTTGGCCGCAGATTCTGAAAGATATCGAACGGGACGCCTTACGACCGAGATACACGGCGAACTACGCACGGGCGTATCGGCTCGATCCGGCGCCTCGCCGTCGCGTGTTGCCGCGCGAGTCGTTTCTTACGACGACCAGCGTGATCGCCACTCGCGGCTGTCACAATCGCTGCGGCTTTTGTTATCTCGCGACCGATGGTTTGCACATGCCTTATCGGATGCGCGATGTGCAGCAGGTGGTCGAGGAGATCGCGGCCGACGGTCAGCCGTACACGGTCTTCGTCGACAACAATCTGGGCTCGCGGCCGGATTACCTGAAGCGTCTGTGCGAGGCTTTGAAGCCGCTGGGAATCATCTGGAGTGCGGCGGTCACCATCGACGTAACGGACGATCCAGCGCTTGTTCGGGAGATGGCGCTGTCCGGTTGCACGGGAGTGTTCGTCGGTTTCGAGTCGCTCAATGAGGGCAACTTGAGCGATGCGCGTAAACGTTCGCCGGCGCCGGACGATTACGCGCGGCGGGTCGCGCTACTGCATCGATACGGAATCCAGGTGAACGGCAGTTTCGTGCTGGGATTCGATCATGACCGGCCCGACGTGTTCGAGCGGACGGTGGAGTGGATCGAGTCGAACCGGCTCGAGTGCGCGACGTTTCATATCCTGACGCCGTATCCGGGCACGCCCTTCTTTCGACAGCTGGAAGCGGACGACCGCATCCTGCATCGTGACTGGGACAAGTACGACACCGCGCATGTCGTGTTTCAGCCGAAGCACATGAGCGTCGAGGAGCTCGATCGCGGCTACGCGTGGTGCTACGACCGATTGTTCTCGCATGCGTCGATCTGGCGTCGTCGGCCGGAAGATCCGCGTGCAGTGCTGTCGTATCTGGGCATGAGCTATCTGTACAAGCGTTCGAATCGCATCTGGCATTTACTGATCAAACATCGCTTGACGGGCGCGGTGTGGCGCCCCCTCATCGAGCACTCTCGCCGGCGTCACCTGAAGTTCCGCTCGAGACTGGAACGGATGGTCCTGGACGATGCTGCTCGGGTTTCACAGCGGGCGAGCCAGTACGTGAGCCCTGGTGTGTGATGATCGCGTACCAGGGCAAGCGCGCAGTGGACCTGGCGTTCGCGCTTCTGGCTTGCATCGGGTTTGCGCCGGTCGTTGCGGTCGTCGCGCTGGCGATCTGGTTGGAGGACAGCCATTCGCCATTCTTCACTCAGATCCGAATTGGCCGGGCGCGCCGGACATTTCGTATTCTGAAGTTTCGCACCATGGAGGGCGGAGCGGTGACACGCGTGGGTCGCTGGCTTCGGCACACTGGACTGGATGAGCTACTGCAGTTCGTGAATGTTTTGCGCGGTGAGATGAGTATCGTCGGCCCGCGTCCGCTGACGGCCGAGGACATCGTGCGGCTCGACTGGTCGTCCGATCGCCACGACTGGCGGTTTGCCGCAAAACCGGGCATTACCGGCGTTGCACAGATTGTGGGCGGGCGCAGCGCCCGGCACAGCTCGCGTCTGGATCGCCTCTATTTGCACCGGCAGAGTGCGCTGCTCGATATTTGGATAATCGTGCTGTCTTTCCTGATCAATATCGCGGGCAAATCCACCGTTCGCGGGTGGATGCGGCCCCATGCAACAAGGCGCCCGCATCGAGCGTTGAGTGACCGGCAGGGGATCACGGAATCGGATTCGTGAGCATCATCATCAGAGCGTGGCTGGCGTTGCTTGGCCTGGTCGGGTCGGCGGTCGCATTCGCGCAACCCGTCGTGGTGGAGCTGTTTACCTCGCAGGGCTGCAGCTCGTGTCCGCCGGCGGATGTATTGATAGGTGAGCTCGCCAGGCGGCCCGGCGTCATCGCGCTGGCCTATCACGTCGACTATTGGGACGACCGGGGCTGGCAGGACCGGTTCTCGCTTCCAGAAGCGACGCTACGACAGCGCGGCTACGTCCGGCGGCTGGAGAAATCGGGCGCCTTCACCCCGCAGATCGTCGTCAGCGGCGATACCAGTCTGGTCGGCTCGAATCGAACGGCAGTGGAAAAGGCGGTCGCGGGCGATCGGGATGCGCTGCGAATGTCGCTGTCTAAGGAAGGCAATAGTCTGTACATCTACTTCCTCGAAGCCTGGCGGGAATCCATGGACGTGTTTCTGGTCAGCTATCTGAAGGAGGCGACAGACCGGATCGACGGCGGTGAGAACGCGCACCGCACGCTGAAGCATTTCAATGTGGTGCGTTCGTTCAAGAAACTCGGCACCTGGAATGGTAAACCACAGCGGATGGTCGCGCCGCTGGCGGAACTGCCGCGCGATGCGAGCGCGGTGGCCGTGATCCTGCAACGAAAGAATCAGGGTGCGGTCGCGGGCGCGGCGTCCTTCACTTTGCACTGAGTCGGACCAAACTCTCAGCATGTAGTGTGCGGCCCTGCCCGCGCCTACCCCAAAAGAGGGACGTCGATCTAACGCATCGGATAGATGTACGTCGGGTGCGCGGCCATTAGCCTGTCGATCGCATTTCTCCTTCCAACTGCGCAAGGTAGTTATTCATGAGCACGTTCACAGTCAAAGACGGCACCGAAATCTTCTACAAAGACTGGGGCAAGGGACAGCCATTGGTATTCCATCACGGCTGGCCGCTGAGCGCGGACGACTGGGATGCCCAGATGATGTTCTTCTTGAACAAAGGTTATCGAGTCATCGCGCACGATCGGCGCGGTCACGGGCGCTCCTCGCAAACCGTCGACGGTAACGAAATGGACACCTACGCGGCCGACGTTGCTGCCTTGATGGATCATCTCGGCATCAAGGGCGCGATTCACATCGGTCACTCGACCGGCGGTGGCGAAGTCACGCGCTACGTGGCGCGCTATGGCGGCGACGGGCGGGTGGCGAAGGCCGTGCTGATCGGCGCCGTTCCGCCGGTCATGGTGAAGTCGGACAAGAATCCAGGCGGAACGCCGCTGGAAGCGTTCGATGGTTATCGTGCGGCTCTCGCGGCGAACCGGGCGCAGCTTTACATCGATATTCCTGCGGGTCCGTTCTACAGCTTCAACCGCCCGGGCGCGAAGGTGCTCCAGGGCGTGATCGACAACTGGTGGCGCCAGGGCATGATGGGCGGCATCAAGCCGCACTACGATTGCATCAAGGCGTTCTCGGAGACCGACTTCACCGAGGACCTGAAGAAGATCGAGTGCCCGGTGTTCGTCATGCACGGCGACGACGATCAGATCGTGCCGATCGCGGATTCGGCGCTGCTGTCGTCGAAGCTGCTGAAGAACGGCACGCTGAAGGTGTATCCGGGCCTGCCGCACGGCATGTGCACGACTCACGCGGACATCGTCAACGAGGACTTGCTGGCGTTCATTCGCAAGTGAGTCGACGGGTGAGCTGACGGCGGTCATTGCCACGGCGGGGGCGAGACCGGCACGATAGGGGATGCTTGCGAGTTCCCAATGGAGCATCCCCATGATCCGAGTCGGATTGTTGTTACTGCTGAGCTTGTCCGTATTGCCGGGCGCCTGGGCGCAGACGAGTTTCCCCGCGCCGGTCGAAGGCGACGTCGTCGTCAAGAATTTCCGCTTCGAGTCGAACGAAGTGCTGCCCGAGCTGCGGTTGCACTACCGGACGGTCGGCAAGCTCGAACGTGACGCGCAGGGCAAGGCGAAGAACGCCGTGCTGGTCATGCATGGCACGGGCGGCAGTGGCGCTCAATTTTTGCGCGCCGATTTCTCCGAGCGACTGTTTCGTGCGGGTGGCGTGCTGGATGCAACGAAATATTTCATCGTCCTGCCCGATGGCATCGGTCACGGCAAATCCAGCAAGCCCAGCGACGGACTGCGAGCCGGCTTTCCGAAGTACGGTTATCGCGACATGGTCGAGGCCCAGCATCGGCTGTTGCAGGAACTGGGCGTCAATCATCTGCGACTGGCGATGGGCACGTCGATGGGCGGCATGCAGACCTGGATGTGGGGCGAACTGTATCCGGACTTCATGGATGCGCTCATGCCGCTGGCCAGCCTGCCGGGGCCGATCTCCGGTCGCAATCGCGTCTGGCGCCGCGTGGTCATCGACGCGATTCGTAACGATCCGGAGTGGCAGCAGGGCAATTACAAGCAGCAGCCGCCTTCATTGCGGACGGCGGAACAGATGCTGTTCCTGATGGGCAGCAACCCGGTGATCCGTCAGCAACAGATGCCGACGCTGCAGAAGAGTGACGAAGTGCTCGATAAGTATGTGAGCGACGCACTGAAGACTGCCGACGCCAACGACCTGCTCTATCAAGTCTCTGCTTCGCGGGACTACGATCCGGCGCCCGGGCTGGAGAAGATCAAGGTCCCGCTGCTGGCGATCAACTCGGCGGACGATCTGATCAATCCGCCGGAGTTGCAGATCCTCGAGCGCGAGATCAAGCGCGTGCCGAAGGGTAAGGCGATCGTCATTCCGCTGGGGCCGGAGACGGTGGGGCACGGAACGCACACGATAGCGAAGGTGTGGGATCAGCACCTCGCCGCGCTGCTGAAAGAGACGGAGCGCCGTTAGGCGCTCCTGCTCTTAGCGTTCGATCGAATGCCGGCCGCCATCGACGACCGTGCCGTCGGTGCGGACGAACTCCAGGTGATATTCCATCGCCTTCGCGTCGCCGGCCGGCGTGCTGAATTCGAAGGGATGGCGTTGGTCGACCAATGTGCGCTCGGACTTGCCGTTCTTCAGCGTGACGCGCGCCGACTTCACATCGCTGTCCGACGCGCCAGTCCAGAGATAGAAGTCGTGCCGGCCGGCGAACGAAAGGAACATCGCTGTGGCGTTTCCAACCGGCGTCTGATCGGTCCTGAAGCCCTTGTCGCTGGGCGCGGCCTGCTGAGCATTGAAGTAGTCGGTGTGCAGGCGTGTGAACACCGGCAAGCCGTCCACGGCGATTGCAGTCAGTCCTTTCGGTGAAAGCGGCAGCGTCACCGAGCCGTTCACCACTGTGGTTGTGCCCGCGGGTTTGCCGTCGACCCAAACTCGGGCGCTGTATTCTCGACCAGGCTCATAAGGTACGCGCTCGCGATCCAAGGTCACGGTGACTTTGCGCGCGTCGGGCGACTCGTTGCTGAGTGCGAGGTAGAAACGATCGTTGCCGTAGCCGGTCAGGTAGTTGGCCTGCGGATCGCTGCTCGTGATGAGGCGCCGCGGCATCCACAAACGGACGTTGTCGTCACCCATGAACTTGCCGGGACGATCCCCATACACTTTGCTGCGCAGATACGCGTAGCCCTGCGCGTAGCGGGCCGGGAATTCGATAGCGCCTTTCGAGCGCGTCTCGAAATCGGACATCAAATAATCGGTCAGCAGCGCGATGTGCGGCCAGACGTGGTTGAAGTACACCTCGTTGTAGGTGAGATTCGAGAACGGACGCTGCAGATAATCGCTGCGGGCATAGACGTTCGAGAACGTCACATTGATGTCGTAGCCGGGAAAGCTCTTGTAACGGCCGACAATCGCCGAGCGAGCCGCGTCGTGCAGGAACGAATCGTTCGCCGCCGCAGCGATACGCAGCTCGTATGCAGCGTGATGTGCAAGGAACGTAGCGGGATTGAGGTGATAGGTGGTCTGCGCTTCCGGCGTCAGGCCGACCTGCGACACTTGCCACGCAGGCAGTGTAATCTCCGGTGTGGGAATGCCCGGCGAATCGGGGCCGGCCATGAAGTACCCAACCGGCGCAGCGCCGCCGCGATCCACCGTGATCTCGCCACCGGGCACGCGCGGGTAGTACCAGGCATAACTTGCGTAGGTGCGTGCGCCAGCTTGAGCGGCGGCGAGATAGCGCGGCTCCTTGGTTTCCTGCCACAGCTCGAACAGCTCGACGAACTTCGGCGCGAAGTCGGACCAGAACTGGCCGCCGGTCTCGAGACGAACATCGCTGAAGTCACGTTGCGGCGTATTGATGCGAGCTTTGATGTACTTGTCCGCGATGGAGCGCGCGGCGTTGAGGTGCGTTTTGTCGCCGGTCAGCCGGTACAGTGCGAGCTTGTCCCAGAAGGTCGCGCCATCGCTGACCATCAGCAGATTCAGCTGGCGCGGCTTGCCGGCGAGCTCGAGTGCATAGTGACGGAACACCGGGCTTTGCCCGTGCGACATTTGATACAGCTCGGCCAATTCCGAGACCTCGGCCGCCGGCCCTTTCATATCGCGTGCGGCGTTCTGACCGTGGCTATCCGGCAGAGTGTTATAGAGATACTTCGTGCGCGACATCAGGAATTCGGTGATCGGCAGGGCGCGCAGGCGATATACCTCGGGGTCGTCCTGAATGAGCGAGGTGGCGAGGGGGTGCAGCGCCGAGACGACTTTCACCGTGCCTTTCACGTCGGTGTTGTAGTCGAAGCCGCGCAGATCGGCGTCCCAGCCCGCGTGCACGTCGTCCATGGCGAACTCGGTCATCGTATCGATGGTGGCGTTCAACGACTGCTCGAAGTTCTGACGATAGTCATTGAAGCCGAACAAGCTGCGCGCCGCTTCGGTGAACGCTTGATACCAATCGCCGCTGACCAGTAGCGGCCGCACCGAGAAGGTTGCGCTCTGGCCGGCGTCGAAGTGCGAATCGGTTTGTCCCAGCAGCGGCGCGAAGGCGGTGGGTTGTGCCTCGCCTTTGGGATTACGAAGCATCACGCCGAAGCGGGCATTCGCGATGGTTGGCAACCGATAGGGGCTTTCGGCCGGATCGACGCTGAGGCCGCGAGTCACGCCATCGCGCGTTACCAGCGTAAGCGGCAAGCCACCCATGCTCTCTGCAGTCATCAACGGAGCGCGAGGGAAACGTTTCTCTTGCCAGATGAGGGGTTGCAGAAAGCCGTCGTCGCCGGCTGGATTGCTCGCCGGCGCGCCGGTGTAGCCAACGGTGTACCAGCCAGGTGTACGTGCAGTGAACTTCCAGGAGATGCGTGGCGCTTCGCCAGGGACCGGACGCACTTCGGCTTCCAACGTGAAATCAGGGTTGGCGGCGAAGGTCCACGCTGTGCCGCCGTTGTCCAGAGCGCGGCTGCTGGTTGCGCGCACGTCGGTGACCGCTCCGGCTTCGTAAACAATGTCAGTGTTGCCCTCGCCGCTGGCGGCTCGCCAACGCGGCAGAGGGTAATTCTCCACATTCACGCCTTCGAGGCTTTCGCCGGGTGTCGAAGCAAAGCCCGACAGTCTGAGCTTCGGATCGGACGTAGCTTTGATGACGGTGAAGACCGGCTGATATACCGCGCGCTTGCCGGCTCGTTCGACGGTGACTGCATTGTTCGGCGCAGGCTTCAGCTCATACGACGCAGTGGACGAAGCTTCAGCGGCGCTAGCGATGCACGCAGCAAGAAACAATACGGAGCGGATCAGATCGCGAGTGCCGTTCATCCCTCATCCTCATCGTTGTGGCCGTCCGCGACGGCCTTGTCGGAATCAAACGCCGGCGAGTTATTTCGCCGCGTGTCGGAGCAGTTGTTCGGCGTTCAGGCCGATGCCCAGGCCGGCGCCACTTGGCGCAAACAAATAACCGTTCTTCACTTCCGCAGGTGTGGCTGCAATCCCGGCGCCGATCGGGTTCTTGCCGATCCAGTATTCGCACACGATGCTGTTCGGCATGGCCACGGCCAGATGCGCGCTGGCGGCAACGTGCACTGCCGATCCGATGCTCACATGCGGCTGGAAGGCGAGGCCGAAGCAATCGGCTAGCTCGGCGATGCGTCGGCATTCGGTGATGCCGCCGGCTCGGCAAACATCCGGCTGCACAATGTCGATTGCGCGGTTGCGGATCAGCTCGACGGTTTCGTGCCGGCTCATGATCGAATCCAGCGCGATGGGAATGCTCAGGCGTTGCGCCAGCGCCGCATACCCTTCGACGTCTTCGGGAGGAATCGGCATTTCGAAGAATCCGACGCCCAGCTCTTCCATCGCTTCGCCGAGCCGCATCGCATCGGCGCGCGAATAAACACCCGCGGCGTCGGCGTAGATGGTGAAATCGTCACCGACTCCATCGCGGATCGCCCGGATCGCCCGTAAGTCGCCGCGCACGCCGCGGCCGATCGCCATTTTGACGCCGGTGTAACCCGCGGCTCGAAGTGACCGTGCTTCTTCAACCAGCTCTGCGATGGCTTCATCGGGCGCCTCCAGGGGGAGCGAGGGAATGCCCGAGGCATAAACGCGCACGCTTTCCCGCATTTTGCCGCCGAGCAAGGTTGAGATAGGGGCGCCGGCGGCTTGACCCGCCAGGTCCCACAGCGCGATGTCGACTCCCGCGATCGCTTCGATATAGAAGCCGGCGCGGTGTCCGCGGACCCGCATGCCCGCATACATTCGTTCCCAGAGCACGAGCACGTCGCGGGGATCGGCGCCGATCAGAATATCTTTGAGCAGCAGATCGACGATCTTCGCCGTGGCCTGCGGCGCGACCGGAGCTTTCGCTTCGCCCCAGCCAACGTGGCCGCTGTCGGTTTCGATGCGGACGATGACGGTGTCGATGGTTCGTGAATAAACAAACTTTCTTCGCAGCGGGACGGGATATTCAGTCGAGAGCTCCGCCTGGCCTGCGGCACGCTCCGCGCCCCAAGCGCGGCTGCCCCAGTAGCTGCGGCTGTCGATGGGTTCCGCTTGAATCGGGAACGCTTCGACTTTGACGATTTTCATTCGGCCTCCTGACACAGGGCGAGCAGCAGCGGTCCTTGACCCCACGGGAACGTGCCGAACGGCCGGGTTGCATAGACGGCTCGCGCGCCGACGGGCGTTGCATCGCTGACGAGTTGCAACGTGCCGTCTTTGATTTGCGAGTGCATGGCGGCGCGAGCCTTGCGCTCCATCTCTTCATAGCGGGATGAATCGAGCACGCCGTGCTTGAAAGCCTCAGGCAGCGCATATGCGGCCATTGTCGCGAGCGTCGATTCGAGATAGGTCCCGCTGTCGTTGATGACGGTGTGCCACATGCCGCTCGCGTCTTGCGAGTCGGCGAGCGCGTCGGCGAGTGCGACTGTTCGCTGTTGCAGTTCGTTCCAGGCGCGATGGGTTTGCGGCAGCAGGATCAGGGTGTCGACCAGGCCCATCAGTGCCCAGCCATTGCCGCGCGCCCAGAGTTCGCCGTTCCTTCCGCAGTAACGCTCGAAACCGTGGAAGAGCAGGCCGTTGTCTGTTTGCAGCGTGCGTGCGTAGCCGAGTAGCTCGCCGACAGCTTGATCGAAGTATTGGTGGTCGCCGGTTGCGTGAGCGAGGGCGGCCAGGAAGGGGCCGTCGACGTCCATGCAATCGACCCAGATCTGCCAGCGCCAGCCCGGCGTGTCGCCGCGGTGATATCGCTCGCCGGTTGCACCGGCTGGGAAGCTCGCGTTGAGTGCGGCGAGTTTTCGCGCGGCGTCGAGGAATTGTTCGTCCTGCGTTCGTTGATAGAGCGCGATCAGTTCGCGACCGGCGCCGACGTGATCTTCGTTGCTACGCGCGACGCCTTTGCCCAACCAGCTGCGCAGGATTCCGTGAACGAAGCCGAACGGTGTCGCATCGCCGAGCACATCGCCCGCCCGCAGTAGTCCACGCAGAGCGATGGCCTCGCCGAATCCCCAGACGCGATAGTTCCAGCGCATGGTGACGGACGCCGCCGCCTTTAGTAAGTCACGCGTCATGGGCATTCCAGCAATATCTCGAACAGGGCGCCCGAGCCTGGATGATCGAGCAGCGCTTGCGGGCTGAGCCGCATTCGCGACGTCGTGACCAACAATCGATTCGGTCCAGCGAAGCAGACACTGCTGATGTGAGGGGCGGGCACGTCGATTCGTTGCAAGTAAGCGCCGTCGCGGGCGAGTTGCACGACGCTGCTGCCGCCCCACATCGCGACCCAGAATGTTCCATCCGGCGCGAGTGTCATTCCGTCCGGTTTGCCGGCCAGACCGAGGAAGTCGCTGACGATCACGGGTTCGCCCAGCGTGCCGCCGTCGACCGGATAGGCGAGCAGGGTGCGCTCGAGCGTATCGACGACAAAGAGCGTTCGGCCATCAGCGGAGAGCTTCATTCCGTTTGGCACGCCGAGACCGGAGGCGACGCGCTTCGGTGCTTCATTTAGCGAAGGCGCATAAAAGATCGCGCCGCGTGTGGCGAGAATGCCCCGATGCATCATGCCGACCCAGAGCCCGCCGTTGGCGTCCGTCGTCATGTCATTGAAGCGACAGCCGGCGTCGATGGTCGCGGCCGGCCCGGCGGCGATCTCGCCGCTCGGCGAAAGCGAGCAGAAGCGGTCGTCGAGGGCGCCGGCCAATGTTCCATCCGGCAACGAGGCTAGCGACCAGACAGAGGAAGGCATCGCGATGGATTCGAGATGGCCGTTCGAGTCAGCGCCCGTCTGGCGCGCGGTATGCCCATCGATCCAGTGCAGCAGCCGCCGCGACACCGGGTCGGTCCACCACGCGCTGTCGCCCTGCCACGCCGGCGATTCGCCGATCGCCGCGCCAGCGTCGCAGACCAGGCGAGCGACAATCGAATTCTCAGCCATGACGCAACTCATGAAGCGCCGTGAACCCGCGCAAGCAGGCGATGCGTGAATCGACGATCGCGCTGGAAATGCCGGCTGCATTCAGTGCGCTCGCATAGAGCGCACACACCACGCGACTACCGACCAAAGGAACGACCGCATCGCCCGCCGTGGGATACACAGCCATGGCATCGGCGATCTCCGAGCCGATCAACAAGCCGCGAATGTACGAAGCGGCATCCGGCTTGGACAGAAACCCTCTCACGACCTTCGCCCGCGCACCAAACAACAAGGTGCCCAGACTCAACTTGCGCGCACGACCCGCGGCGACACCTTTGAGAAACACCGGCCCATCCTGCGCCTCGCCCTCGACGATGGAAGCGAGCAGCCCCTTCGCCGTCAGCCGGTCGAAGATTTCGCCGGACATGCTGGTGAAGAACTCGACGACTCGGCCCTGCTCGAGTCGCGCCCATTTGGTATGTGTGCCGGGAAGCGCGACCCAACCGTCGACCGTGCCGAGCGAAGCAAGACCCATCATCTCGATTTCTTCGCCGCGCAGAATGTCGGGCTCGCCGTCGAAGCTGCGGCGGCAGGTGATGCCAGGAACGATGTGAACCGGCACGCTGCCAATCTCAGTCGCAACGGCAGCGGAGGCGAGATCCGCACAACCAGCCGGCGCTTCCGCGTAAGGAACTTCTTTCCAGCCGACATTCGATCCAATCATGCCGGACGCGTACACCGGGCCGCTGTTCGGCCAGCGCACGGCGAGCGCATCCATAGTAGCCGCCATCCCACTGCGATCGAGGTTGACCACACCAGCAGGTGCGGAGTACTCATCGACCGCTGAACCGTCAACGCCAATCAGATAAGCACGAAAGTTCGTACTGCCCCAATTCACGCCAACGAACGTTTTATCGTCTTGTGACACCGGCTCCTCCGTCGATCGGATAAACGGACCCGGTGATCCATTGCGCGCGATCGGATGCTAGAAACAAAACCAACTCGGCCACTTCCTCGGCGCTCCCCAATCGTCCCAGCGGATGACGCGCGACGTTTTTAATCCGGGCTTCCTCGGGATCGGCGGTGCGAGCGAACGACTCGCGAAGCAGGGGAGTGTCGATGCTGGCGGGCGCGATCGCATTCACCCTGATCTTGCTCGGTGCAAGCTCGAGCGCCGCGGTCTTCACCAGATTGTTGAGGGCCGCTTTGGTCGCGGCATAAGCAGCGAGCGTCGGTGTGGCGTAGTCGGCGTTGATCGAAGACAAAAAGACCACCGCCCCGCCCAGAGGCGACATTCCTGGCGTGCACAGCTGCAACAGCCGCACCGCGCCGACGACGTTCACGTCGTACAGGTCCAGAAACGTTTGCGGATCCGTATCGAACACGCCGCCCGGAAAACTCGCTGCCGCGGCGTGCACCAGGATGTCCGGCGCTCCCAGCGATTTCGTTGCCTGGGCCACGGCCGCTTCGAGCGCAGGAGTGGAGCGCATGTCAGCGATCAGATTGAGATCGCTGACAGCGCCCGGCTTCACATCCAGCCCGGCGACGCGTGCGCCTTCCGCCTGGAGGCGGGCGACGATGGCCGCGCCGATTCCGCTCGCGGCGCCGGTCACCAGCGCCACATGCCCGCTCAGAGTCTTCAAGGCAAACCTCCGTCAGAATTTCAAGCTGACG
This sequence comes from Steroidobacter agaridevorans, assembly GCF_009932555.1. Taxonomy (GTDB): domain Bacteria; phylum Pseudomonadota; class Gammaproteobacteria; order Steroidobacterales; family Steroidobacteraceae; genus Steroidobacter; species Steroidobacter agaridevorans. The sequence goes on along the minus strand of NZ_BLJO01000007.1, from coordinate 321,681 downwards.
CTGGCCTTGTAGATTCTCCCGAAGAACAAGTTGGTGCGCAGCGCCTCGTCGACGCCATCGTAAGTCCGTTGCTTCTCGTCGAGAAGGTTGTTCGCTTCGAAGCCCAGCGAGACGGCATCGCTCACGTCGTAACGCAGCGTGGCCGACAGGTCGGTGTACGGGCTGTTGTAGATGCCCGTGGCCGCCGCCGACAGACCGACCAGATAGTCATCGCGCCAGTTGTAGGCGAGACGGGCGCTGAACGGCCCGCGCTCGAAGTAGCCGACGAAGTTCACGTTGTTCGGCGACAGGCCCGGCAGCGGCAGCACTCGCCCGGCCACGTCTTTGATCGGGGTGCTGGAGTCGATATAGGAGTAGCTGGCGATGATGCCGAAGCCATCGAACGCCTCGGGCAGGAAGTAGAACGGCAGCTGCACCAGCATCTCGACGCCTTTGACTTCGGCGCCTTCGCCGTTGACCTTGCGGTTCACCAGGTAATTGACGCCGCCGTAGGTCTCGGGGCTCTGCTGCTGGATGATGAAGGTCGACACATCCTTGTAGAACAGGCCCAGCGACACCAGCGCCTGCTCGCCGAAATAGTATTCGGCGGACAGATCGGCCTGATCGGCCTTGAACGGATCCAGGTCCGGCGCGCCGCCGTTGCCGGTGCCGAGCACCGTTTGCACGCCATCGACGAACACCGCGTTGTTCGCGAGTGTGACGCCGCTGTTGAGGTCGGCCGTGTTCGGATAGGCGATCACGCGGGCCGCGCCGAGTCGGAACACCAGGTCGTCAGTGAGTTCGAGCTTCGTGACCGCGGAGGGCAGGAAGTCGCTGTCGTTGCGTTCGAACGTGCTGGCGGTGGCGCCGCCGGTCGGGGCGATCTGATTGCCGATGGATTCCAGCTCGCGATGCAGATAACGCACGCCGATGTTGCCGCTCAGGTTCGCCGAGCCGAGTTCGGTGCCGAAATCGAGCTTGGTGTACGCCGACGTGAACTTCTCTTTGATCTCGAACGTGCTCGACAACGCGTTGGTGTTGTTGCGCGGGTCGAGACACTGCGCGTTCTGAGAAATCGCCGGCACGTCGCTGAAGGCCGAGCAACTGCTGACGGACGGGTTGGCGGTCAGGTAAGAGCGCGGCAGCCCCTCGAATTCGCCGCTGGCAAAGCCAGGGTTGGAATGCATCGTCAAATAAGAAGAGAGGGCGCTTGCCGGAATGCCGCCGGTCGGGCGGATGTCGGCGCGCAGCGGGTTCTGCTCGGAGTCGATGTTTTCGTAGCGGGCGCCGACGCTGATCGACCTCAGCGCGCCGGCATCCACATCGTAAGTCCAGTCGGTGCGCGCGGCGGTGTCTTCGCTGCGGACGTCATATAAGTTGTCGAACAGGATCGTGTAGCGCAGCTGATTGGGGTCGGTCAGGTCGATGCCGTTGATCTGATAGGAGCCGAGGTCGCCGGCGGTGAAGTCGAAATCCACCGTGGGCGTGATGCCGACGACGGGCTGCAAGCGGAAATAGATCTGGTGCGCGGTCGATTCCGACTCGGTGTACGCCAGTTCGGCGCTGGCGCGCAGCCGGTCGTTGATGTCGAACTTGCCGCTCAGGGCCGAGGACCAGATGCTGGCTTCGGTATCGAGGAACTCCGTGTTGGTCAGCACCGGTCCGGTGGCGCGGCCCCTCAGCAGGATGTTGTTCGGCGAATACTCGGCGTTGCTCAGCCCGGCGGTGGGAGTGAACGACAGCCACCAGCGATTCCGGTCGGAATCGAGCTCGGAATAAAAGGTGTCGGCGGTGAGCTCGACGCCATCGGCGGGCTGCCACTGCACCATGCCGGAGAGGCCGACGTTCTTGCGGGTCTCGGCGATTTCTTCGGGACGGGCATCGGCATTGCCGAAGCGGACGGTGCCGGTGCTGTCGGTGAAGCGCGAGTAGCCCGAGAACGTATCGAGACCTTCCTGCGACAGATTGCGACGATTGAACGAGGCGGAGACCAGGACGCCGAGCGTATCGCCCGCGAACTTATGAGAGGCCAGCGCGAACGCGTCGTAACCGTCTTCCGAGGCTTGATCGTAATAAGTGCCGCCGACTTTGGCCGCGATCTGATCCGGGCCTTCGAGCGGCTTGCGGGTCTGCACGTCGACGATGCCGCCGAGCGCGCCATCGATCTGATCGGCGCTCGCGAGCTTGGTCAGTTCCAAACGTGAGATCAGCTCGGAGGGCACGAGGGACAGCAAACCGTACGTCGAGCTGCCGAGCGTATCGAGACCGTTGCCGCCGCGACCGGTCGGGTCGACGATCTGGCGGCCGTTGTACAAGTAAACGTTCTGACGAAGGCCGCGCACCGAGACGCTGGTGCCTTCAGCGATGCCGCGATCCACTTGCACGCCGGACACGCGGGCCAGCGATTCGGCGACGTTGCGGTCCGGAAGTTTGCCGATGTCGTCGGCGACGATGGCATCGACGATCTGGGTCGACTCTCGCTTGATGTCGCGCGCCCGGTTCAAGCTCTCGCGAATGCCGGTGACGACGACTTCTTCGACGCCATCGCCCGCCGGAGCGGTGGACTGCGCGTAAACCGGCGCGACCAGCAGCGTCGGGCTGAGCGCCGCCAGACCACAAACGAACCGATTCTTCAGCTTCCTCGTCATGACCAATCCCCCTAACCATGGCGCGCCGCGGGCCGATGAGTGAATGTGCGGCGTCGTTCTAGGTGATACTAATATAGCAACATCGATTTCAAATCAAGCCGCAGTGAATCGCCAGGATTGCGTTAAATCCGACAAATTCTCCCATTGACATCCGCCGGCCAGGAAGAGACGCTTACACATATAGCAACACTTTGGGCGGTCGACGACCGTCCGACAGGAGAATTCCGGTTATGGCGATCGTGCGCGGCGTGCTGCCGATCCTTCCCACCATCTTCAGAGCCTCGGGCGAGATCGACGAAGTCGGGACGCGTCGGGTGGTGGATTACATCGTCGCCTCGGGCGCCCAGGGCATCGTGTTCCCCGGGCTCGCGAGCGAGTACGACATGCTCAGCCGCGATGAGCGACTGCATATGACGCAGTTGATCGGCCAGTGGATTGGCGGCCGCGTGCCATTCATCGTCGGCGCGAGCGCCGTGAAGACGGACGATGCCGTCGCCTATGCCGCGGCTGGTGCGAAGGCGGGCGCGGTCGCGTCGATGGTGCTCACGCCGAAGGTCTTCGCCGAAGATCCGGCGGGCATGCGGGATTTCTTTCGCGATGTCCATGCCGGCTCGGGCATCGACATCATGTTGCAAAACGCGCCCGCGCCGATGGGCATTGGCTTGTCGCTCGACAAGGTGGCCGTGTTGGCGCGCGAGGTAGAGGGCATCCGTTACGTGAAGGAAGAGGCGCCGCCGTCGGGTCAGCGCATCACGCAATTGACGGACCTGGCCGGCGATTCGCTGCTTGCCGTGTTTGGCGGTGCTGGCGCTCGCTACGTCATCGACGAGTTGACGCGCGGCGCGAAGGGCACGATGCCAGCTTGTGAGATCAGCGAGCTGCACGTCGCGATGTTCGATAAATTCCTGCACGGCGAAGAGCGGGCGGCGCGCGATCTGTTCGAGCGCACCTTGCCGCTGCTGAATATGCAGGCCATCTTCCGCTGGCGGCTGACCAAGGAAGTGCTCAAGCGCCGTGGCCTGATCGAGAATACGTTCGTGCGCGCGCCCGGGCCGGAGCTCGATCGTTTCGATCGAGTGGAGCTGGATGCGTTGTTGAAGCGGCTGGCCGATCTGCTGCCGCCCGAGGTTGCTGGCAAGTGAGTCGAGTCGCGTCGGTCGAAACGTTCATCGTCACCATCCCGCGTGACACGCCTTATCTCGGGCCGCTGGCGCCGGGGGAGAGCGTCAATTCGCGCGGTTACGTGGTGCGTCGGGGCAACGGCACGATCTATCCGACCGTCGATCGTTCCATCGTCGTCAAGGTGACCTGCGACGATGGATCGGTGGGCTGGGGCGAAACCTACGGCATCTGCGCGCCGCGCGCGACCTGCGAGATCGTCAACGATCTGCTGGCGCCGGTGGCCATCGGCGCCAATCCCGCAGACGTCGAACAAGTCTGGGATGAGCTTTACGGATTGATGCGTGTTCGCGGCTGCAGTGGCGGCTTCCATGTCGATGCGATTGCCGCGATCGATATCGCGCTGTGGGATCTGTACGGCAAGCAGCGGGGCGTGCCGATTCGCGATCTGCTCGGACCGACGGTGAATGCGACCGTGCCGGGTTATCTATCGGGCCTGCCGGCGGCGACGCTGGAGGAGCGCGTTTCGCTTGCCAAAGAAAAGTACGCAGCGGGACATCGAGCATTCAAGTTCGCCGCGGTCGTCAGTCATGAAGGCATCGTGGCGGAAATGGCGGCGCTGCGCGCGGCGCTCGGGCCGGATGCGCAGATCATGGTCGACCTGCACTGGAAGTTCACTGCTGACGAAGCGCTCGAGTTGATCGCTGCGCTCGAGCCGCATCGGCCGTTCTTCGTCGAAGCGCCGGTCAAACCCGAGGATCAGGTCGGCCTGGCTCGGGTCGCGCGCGAAAGCCGGATCGCCGTGGCCGCGGGCGAAGAGTGGTACACGGCGTATGAAGCAGCCAATCGGCTCGCCGCAGGGCCCTTGGCCATTCTCCAGCCGGAGATGGGCCACACCGGCATCACTCAATTCCGCCGGATCGCGGCACTGGCGGCGGAGCGGGGCGCGGCGATTGCGCCTCACGCCACCATCGGCACCGGTTTGTTTCTTGCGGCCAGCCTGCAGGTGTCGGCAACATTGCGCCCTCTGTGGAAACATGAATGGCAGCACTCGGTGTTCGAAAGAAATCTGCAGCTATTGGATAGCGACATGGGCTACGCGGACGGCGCTTATCTGCTGCCGACCGCGCCTGGACTGGGCGCCGCGCCGAATGCTCGGTTGTGGGATTTTGCGGAGCGGATCGCAGGCTGATGGCGATGCGACCCAAACTCAACGCCCAGCCCAACAAAAGCCTGATCGACGGCATCGCGACCCTGCAAGCGCTGGCGACTTCACCCGATCCGGTCGGGTCTCGCGAGCTGGCGCGCCGGCTGGACATCGATGCGGTGAAGGTGAACCGTCTGCTCAAGACGCTCGCCTATCTGGGCATCGCGCGCCAGACCGCCGATCGCAAGTACACCGCCGGCCCGGGCATGCACGTGTTGGCGGCGCAGAGCTTGTTCGCGTCCGGCCTGATTCGCAACGCTCTGCCGGTGCTGGAAGGCTTGCGGCGCTTCGGTCACACCGTCGCGTTGGGCGTGCTGTGGCAGGACAATGTGAGTTATCTGTTCCACGCGCCTCCGGGTATCGAAGCGTCGCGCGGCCTCGGTCGTATCGGCTTGTTGCCGGCGACGACCAGCGGCATCGGCATCGTGTTGTTGTCCGAGCACGAAGACGACGAAGTGCGCGAGCTGTACAAGGATCGCGAGATCCCGATGTTTCCGGAAGGCATCGATCAGCTGCTGGCGAAGCTCGCTGAAGTGCGTCGCTTGGGTTATGCGCGCGTGCACGTTGCGGACGCCCGCGATCATCACGTGGTCGCGGTGTCGACGGGCGACCCTGCTCATGCCGGCGTCGCGATGTCAGGTTGGATTCCCGAAGCTGCGACAGCGCCCCTCGTGGATGCGCTGCGTGCAGCGGCTAACGAAATCGGCGGATAGAGATGCAAGCACCTGCAGTGGCGACGAACGAAGCTGAAGCAGGTGTGCGCGCGAGCAAGCTGCGCTGGGCGATCCTCGCGATGCTGTTCGCGGCGACGGTGCTCAACTACGTCGACCGGCAGACGCTGTCGATTCTTGCCTCGAGCGTGCAGCAGGATCTCGGCATCGACGATGTCGGCTATGCGCGCATCGTTCAGTACTTTCTGATCGCTTACGCAATCTCTTATCTCTTTGCGGGCTGGGTCACTGACAAGCTCGGCGCCAAGGTTTCGCTCGCGTTGTTCCTGGGCTGGTGGTCGCTGGCGAACATGGCGACAGGGTGGGTGCGCAATGCGGGTCAGCTCGGCTTCGCGCGCCTGATGTTGGGTGTTGGCGAACCGGGCGTGTACACGGCAGGACCCAAGGCAGTCGCGGAACACTTCCCTCCAGCAGAGCGCGGGTTCGCATTGGGCGTGTACACGGCCGGTGCAATGGTTGGCGCGACGATCGCGCCGCCATTGATTGCTTGGCTGGCTCTGAGTTACGGCTGGCGCGCAGCGTTCGTTATTACTGGCGCCGCGGGTTTTGTGTGGCTCGTGGTGTGGTTGTTTGTTTATCGGAGCCCCGACGGCGCTCAGCCGGCGCGGACTACCGAGCCGATCGCCTGGGGATCGATACTGCGTGATCGCAGGGTGTGGGGCCTGGGGGCGGCGCGGTTGATCGCCGATCCGGTCTGGTACTTCTATCTGTTCTGGTTTCCGAAATATCTGACCGACGATCGCGGCATGACGTTGATTCAGGTCGCGAGCCTGGCGTGGATCGTCTATCTCGCCGCGGATCTCGGCAGTATCGGCGGCGGCTGGTTTTCCGGCCGGTTGATTCGCGGCGGCATCGCACCCCCTCGCAGTCGTTTGATCGCGATGGGCTGCGCGGCGCTGGTCGCGCCGCTCGGCATGCTGATCGCATTAAAGCTGGGCACTGCGCCGACGCTGGCGCTCGGCGCGTTGGTTGCGTTCGCGCATTTGGTGTTCCAGGTGAATATCGGCGTGCTGGTGGTCGATCTGTTTCCGATGCGCAATGTGGCCACGGTGTTCGGCTTGATCGCCGCAGGCAGCGCGTTCGGTGGCTTCGCCTCGACCTATGTGGTCGGTCAGCTCGCCAGTACCGGCGCCTATAGTGGCATCTTCTTATTAATGGGCATGTTGCATCCCGCGGCCTGGCTGATTGCATGGTTGTCGACGAGGGGCAGGCAATGAGTCATGTCGCTGCGTTCGATGCTGCCGTTCGTCGTTGTCCGCTTGTCGCGATCCTGCGCGGCGTCAGGCCGGACGAAGTTGTGAGCATCGGTGAGGCTGTGCTCGATGCCGGCTTCACGCTGATCGAGGTGCCGCTGAACTCGCCGGACCCGCTCGATAGCATTGCGCGATTGGCGCAGGCGTTTGCTGGGAGAGCGGTCGTTGGCGCGGGCACGGTGCTGGAAGAACAGGAAGTGGATGCGGTTCAAGCGGCAGGCGGCACGCTGGTCATCTCGCCCAACGCCAGCATCGATGTGATCGTTCGGACTGCTCGCGCCGGGCTGGTTTCTTTGCCAGGCATCGCCACGCCCAGTGAAGCGTTCGCTGCGCTTCGTGCCGGAGCGACTGCCCTCAAGTTGTTTCCTGCGGAGGGCGCGAACCCCGCTATGATGAAGGCAATGCGCGCTGTCCTGCCGTCGAGCGTCCGCGTGTTTCCTGTCGGCGGGATCACGCCGGACAACTTGTCCGGCTGGCTCAAAGCCGGCGCCGCCGGGTTCGGCTTGGGGTCGGCGCTCTACACGCCTGGGCTGACTCCGGAGCAGGTCTCGATCAGAGCGAAGAAGTTCGTCGCGGCGTTGGCTGCTGGCTGAGTCGCTGGAATTCAACAGTGCGCGCTCCAGCGGGAGGGATCGCGCCACCCCATTTCCATGCATGTGACCTGGCGCGTATCGTGTCGCACCTTTGCATGGAATTTGAGGTGGGTCGTGGATCGAGTGACTAAACTGAAGGCGGTGTTGGAAGAAGCGGGAATCGCCGACCACGAGCCCTACGTCTACGAGGAACAGGCTCAAAAGGAACCGGGGGCCATACTCGAGACGGTGACGCTTTTTCGGGCGATTCAGCAGGAGATGCTGGGGCGTGACCGAGCTGATTGGCTGGACCTGTTTGCGAAGAACATCTCACAACGCCAGAGTGGCCAGTCGCCTTTTCATGAAGCCATATGCGCGGTCGCAGCCTCGAACGTGGATCGAAGCGCTCTCATCGAAGTGATCAGGTATTTCCAGTCGCACATGGTGTATTTCTTCTTGAACATCCATGACGGCACGAGGCCGGTCAGGCATGAAGACGAAGGCTTGACCTTCAGACTCGCCTATGAGGACCGGGCAGGCTATGCCGACGACGATTACGACCGAAAGATCGATCGCATGCGGCTGCTTCCCGATGAGTTGCACGCCCTTTACGAGAATTTCCTCACGGACAGCGGCGACGATTTCCTTTCCCGCTACTGATAGATCCGCTGGCGGACGGCGGGCGAAAAATCTGAAAGTATCGAAGACGGCGACGCGACGCTGGAGGCGCAGTATCGCTTCGAATACGGCAGTGAGCTCCTGTTCTATAGTCTCGAGGGGAAATTCATCCGCATGGATGGAGTACTCTCTTAACGCGGAACGCCGAAGACAGGTCATTCTCGAGATCGCTGGAAGGCAAGAACGGATGCACGAAGTCTCACGCCGCGAGCTCATCGGTGAGCTGGCATATATGCAGCAGCACGGCACTAGCCTCAGCATGCTGATCATTACCGTGCGCAATACATCCAACGGCCTGCTGGCCGGAATCGTGGGTGGGGTGTTCAGTCTGGACTATCCGATTGCAGGTTGGCTCGATTTCCGCCGCACGCAGCGGTTCAAGGCATTCTGCAAGCGGCAGGGGTTCTCCACCTGCCGGCAGAAATGGGGAAGTGAGCGCGTCATTCGCGCCGAGATCGGGATGAACCCCGCGAGTGCCGCGGACGCGATCGATGCATGTTTCTCGGCGGTGTTCATGGAGAGCGGTTCGTTCGGTTTGGTCCTTCGTCAGTTTGGATGGTCGAAGCAGGCAGAGGCATGAGAACGGAGAAATTCCTGCCCCCGTGGCTGGTTTGGCTCATCGGCGGGGCGGTTTTGGGCGTGCTGATGCGGGTGATCTTCGGCGCAGTGCCATCCCAAGTGTCGGGCGTGATGTCCATCGCCTTCCTGGTGGGGACGCCGACGGCGGCAGGGGCCATCACCGTTTACGGCGCGAGACACGCTTCCGCTTCCTGGGCGTTCGCGATTTTTGCGCCCTGGGGCACCGTGTTGCTCATGATGCTCGGCTGCGCGCTCACGCTGTTGGAGGGGTCGATCTGTATCGCGCTGCTGACGCCCCTGTTTCTTGCCTGCGCGAGCGTCGGCGGTGTCGGAATGGAGTGCGCGCTTCGAGCTGCGAAAACGCGTCAATCGCATCTGAAGGCAGTCGCACTGCTGCCATTGCTCATATTCGTGGCTGAGAGCGGAGTGGACCACCGCACCCAGAGCCGCGAGCTTCGCAGCAGTATCCTGATCGACGCAGCGCCGGGCACGGTATGGAAGGAAATTCTAACGGCACGGGCGATCCAGCCCGCCGAGCTGCCTTTCAGTCTGACGCATCTCATCGGAGTGCCTCGGCCGGTGGAGGGGATCCATGTCTCGAGTGCCGACGGTGAGGTTCGATATTCGAAGTGGGAGCGCGGAGTGAGCTTCCGGGCTGTCGTAACGGAACGAGTCGAACAGAAGTCGATCACCTGGCGCTACCTCTTCGACGAACAATCGTTCCCGCCCGGGGCGATGGACGAGCACGTTGCCATCGGCGGTCGTTATTTCGACATCGGCGACACGACGTTCAACCTGCGTCCCGCACCGGGCGGCCGGACGGAACTCCAGATCGTGGCTCACTATCGCGTCACGACCCGAATCAATTTCTACGCCGTTCCCGCGGCGACCATCCTCGGCAAGGACTTCATGGCCACGCTGCTTGGCTTCTACAAAGGCCGCAGCGAACGCGCCGAGCCCGGCTGATTCTCACGGCCATCGCCGGGCGCACGACCTCAACTCTTCTCTCGAATTGGAACGATTCGAGCCGCGAGCGATTCTGCGGGTGCCAGCTGTGCGGGCGTCTGAAGGAGGATCAGCTATGCGCTGTAATGAAATCATGAAGGCCGAAATCGAGTGTGTCTCGCCCGAGACCTCGATACGCGAAGCCGCCAGGAAATTGCGGGATCACAGGATCGGCTTTCTGCCGGTATGCGACGAAGCCATGCGGCCCGTCGGGACACTTACGGATCGCGATATCGCCATTCGAGCGGTCGCCGAAGAGATGCCGCTCGATGCTCCTGTAGAAGCATGCATGACGTGGGATGTGGTGAGTTGCAGCGCTTCGGATGACATTCAGGAGGCCCGCGACCTGATGGAGAGCTATCAGGTGTCCAGAATCATTTGTACCGGCAGGCAGGGACGCGTCGAAGGCATCATCAGTCTGTCCGACATCGTCGATGTGGATGAGGACAGCGGCGCGCAGACGCTGCGTCGTGTGAGCCAGCGCGAAGTGCGCGGTGATAGCCGTTTCCTCAGCCCGGGCCTGTGAAGGCGCCGTGCTGTTACCCAACCCTCGGAGGATCTGAAGATGATGTCGAAAATCCTGATCGTGTCGGCGACGGCATTGCTGACATTGACGACGGCCTATGCCAATGACGACGACAAGCACACCGACAAGCAGGCGAGCGCGACGTTCAAGGCAATGGACGCCAACCGCGACGATCGCCTGACTCAGAACGAAGTGGCCGGCGATCCGACGCTGGCGCAGAACTTCACGGCGCTGGACCGCGATGCGGACGGCTATTTGAGCAAGAAGGAGTACTCGGCAGCGGCCGACAAGGACCACATGAAGGACGAGAAGGAGCCGCGTCCTTATTGATGAAACCAATGGCCCGCGGTGAGGGTGGCGCACAGAAGTGCAAGCGAAACTGAGAATCGTCCATTGTGAGCCGGTTGCGCGGAGGTCAACCTAGCGCCGCACTTCACAACGAGATCGATTCCAGCGCATGGCCACCCTCATCGGCGGCATTGGTGTTTCGCATACCCCGACCATCGGTTTCGCACGCGACCGGGGATTACGGGAAGAGGCCGCCTGGCGGCCCATCTTTCAGGACTTCGACGTGGTGCGGGACTGGCTGGCCGCGGCCCGGCCGGACGCCATGGTGGTGATCTACAACGATCACGTCACCTCATTCTTCTTCGATCATTACTCGGCGTTCACGCTCGGCGTCGGCGATCGCTATGAAGTCGCAGACGAAGGAGCGGGACCGCGTTCGTTGCCGGCCGTGCCGGGGGATGCGCGGCTAGCTCGTCACATCGCAAGGTCGTTGACCAGCCAGGAGTTCGACCTGGCGATGTTCCAGCACAAGGCGCTCGACCACGGCTGCTTTTCGCCGCTGTCGATGCTGACGCTGGATAAAGGCAAGTGGTCGACGCCCATCGTGCCGCTGCAAGTCGGCGTCCTGCAGTTTCCGCTGCCGTCGGCCGCGCGCTGTTTCAAGCTCGGCCGCGCGCTGCGCACGGCCATCGAGAGCTATCCCGAAAATCTCAGAGTGGCGATCGCTGCGACCGGCGGCTTGTCGCATCAGATCCATGGCGAGCGTACGGGTTTCAACAATACGCAATGGGACAACGAGTTTCTCGATCAGCTGGAGCAGTGTCCCGAAGCATTGACCAAACTGACTCACGCCGAGTTCGCACGCCGCGGCGGATTGGAAAGTGTCGAAGTCATCATGTGGCTGATCATGCGAGGCGCGCTCACGCGAGAAGTAAAGCGCGTCCATCGCGGCTATTACCTGCCGTCGATGACTGCCATCGCCACATTGATCCTGGAGGACGTTCAGCCGGGATTGAGCGAGGCGGAAGTGTCGGCGGCCCGCGCGGCCGCGGTTAAAGAAACAGACGGGCTGGATGCAATCGAGGGGACTTATCCGTTCACGCTCGAGTCCAGCGCCCGCGCCTATCGCTTGAACCAGTTTCTGCACGGCCTGGTGGCTCCCGAAGCGCGCCAGGCATTCGTCGCAGATCCAGAGGCGGCATTTCAAAGCGCGCGGCTGTCCGAGCAGGAACGAGATCTCGTGCGCCGGCGCGGCTGGCTCGAAATGATTCGTTATGGCGTGACGTTCTTCGTGTTGGAGAAGCTGGGCGCGGTCCTCGGCATTTCCAATCCCGAGATCTACGCCGCGATGCGCGGCATGACACTCGAGGAGTTCCTGCGCACCCGGCGCACCAACATTGTTTATTCGGTCGCGCCCACGAGCGAGGGCAGCTGACCGCTGGCAATTCGATTCATACTAAAGTCGATGGGGGGAATGTATGAAAGGTTCGTTTCATGCGAGCGCGGCCGCGCTCGTCGCGGTTTCAACGTTTGCGACCGGAGCTGCGGCACAAGAAACACCGGCGGCCGAATCGCAAGTGCTCGCCGAAATTCTGGTCACCGCGAGCAAGCGCGAGGAAAAGCTGCAAAGCGTTCCGGCCAGCATCGTGGCGGTGACCGCCGACACCATGGCGAAGCAGCAGATCCTGCAGATCAAGGATTTCGAGCAGTTCGCGCCGTCGTTGAACTTCCAGTCGGGCGACGAGGCCCGACTGTTCAACTTTTCCATTCGTGGCGTGGGCTCCGAGTCCTTCTCGGTGGGCGTCGAGCCCAGCGTCTCGACCATCGTCGATGGCGTGGTCTACACGCGCCCCGGCGCGGCGTTCGACGGTCTCGGCGATCTCGAACGCGTCGAAGTGCTGAACGGTCCGCAGGGCACGTTGCAAGGGAAGAATGCGTCCGCCGGTGCGGTCGTCATCATCACCAAGCGGCCGAACCGGGATGAGTTCGAGGCGAAGGTCGATTACACCATCGCCGAGGACAACGATCACAACGCGAGCCTGATGTTGACCGGGCCGGTGAGCGACACGCTCGCGTATCGCATGTACAGCTACTACAAGCGCGCGGACGGCCAGGTCATCAACGTGTCGAATGGCGACACCGTCAACGATGTCGAAGGCTATGGCGCACGCGGCAAGCTCGAGTTCGAGCCCAAAGAGGGCGTCAACCTGCTGCTGTCGGCCGACTACACCTATCGTAAGTCGGGCTGCTGCGGCGAGCCGATTCGCGTGCCCGCGGCGTCGGGCAATGTCACCGCGGGATTCACCGGAGCCGCCATCGGTCCGGACAGCAACGAAGTCAATTTCAACACCTTGCAGGAAGGCCACCAGGAGAACAGCGGTGTGAGTCTCGAAGGCAACTTCGAAGTCGGCGAGCTCACGCTCACCTCGCTCACGGCCTATCGCAGCTACGAGGACTATGCGATCCGCGATCGTGACGGCACCAATGCGCCGTTCACGGGCGTGACCGCTCAGCAATTGTTCGAGGCGACGCATCCCGGCATCGGCCAGGCGGATGCAACCGTGCTGCTCGATGACCTGCTGGTCAATTCGCTGAGCTTCGCCTGCCGCGACGGCGTGTGCGGCGAAAGTAACAACCTGGAGATGAACGACACCTTCAGTCAGGAGTTCCGCCTGACATCGCCGGGCGGCGGCTTCTTCGATTATTTGCTTGGCCTGTATTACTACGACTCTGCGGTGGAGCGCGATGTGACGATCGCGGGCGTGCGCTCGAATATTGCGGGCAACGTGAGCTTCCCGACGCCCACCTCGGTCGTCGTCAATCGCGCGACGGCTTATGTGCTCGCGGACATGCTCACCAAAGTCGATACCGTCAACAAAGCCGTGTTCGGCAATTTCAACATCCGCCCGGCCGATAGGCTGACCTTGACCGCGGGCTTCCGTTATCTGCGCGACGAGCTGAAGTGGAATCACAAGAAGGTGACGGGACCGAACGGCGATCACATCGGCGGCGGCGTCGGCGCCAATCCGGCCGGGCAGGCCATGGCGGGCGCGAATCTCGGCACGCCGCAGTTCAATGCGATCCGGGAATTCAGCGATGACGCGCTGATCGGCAAGCTGTCGGCGAAGTACGAGTTCACGCCGGACTTGCTGGTGTACGGCTCGTGGGCGCGAGGTTACAAAGGGCAGGCGGTCGATGCGGACATCTTCCTGTCGCAGGACGGCTTCAACGCAAGCCCGGTCGCGCCGGAAGAGTCGCGTGCGTGGGAAGGCGGCTTCAGAAGCAGCTTCCTGGAGCGTCGCGTGCAGTTCAATGTGACCTACTACGACACCGTTTTCAGCGGCTATCAAACGGCGTCGACCGGCGTCGACGGCTCCGGTTCGCCGGTGTTGCGCTCGGCGGGCAAGTTGTTCACGAAGGGCGTGGAGACCGATGTGAGCGTGCGGCCGCTGGAGGGACTGACGCTGACGGCGCACGCGGAGTTCAGCGATGCGGAGTTCGGCGATCTGTTCGTCACGGCGACTCAGAATCTGAAGGGCGGTGTGCCGCTCAACGCGCCGGAGACGAAATATGGCTTCACGGGCGCTTATGACTTCGGCGTCGGTGCTTGGGAGGCGACGTTCGCCGCGAACTACAGCCACACGTCGGAAACGCTGTTCACCAACCTGGCCGATGCGACCAATCCGAACTCGCCATGGCTTCGGCCAGCCTATGACATTGCTAACGCGAGCATCAGCCTCACCTCACCGAGCGAGAAATACCGGGCCGTGCTGTTCGTCAAAAATCTGTTCGACGAGCACTACGTGTCCAGCTTGCGACGTATCTCCGGCTCGGTGGGCGGCGGCGGGGCAGTGGCCCAGTCGATTCCGCGGGACTTCGATCGCTACTTCGGCATGACGCTGTCGGTGGGCTTTTGATGGAGCAAAGCAAACGTGAGCTCGCGACGCGGGCCGGCGTGATCGCCGGCCTGGTCGGCGGCATCGTCATCTGGATCTATGAAGCGGCGGTCTGGGTTGGCGCGCAGAACCTGATGCCACTGGCCGGAATTCCACGTAACGCCACCGGCCTGGTGTTCGGCAAGCAGCTACAGGAATCGCTCGGTTGGATCGCCTACCTGGTCGGCACCGGGATCCATTTCCTGTTTTCGATCGCCTGGGGCGTGTTGTTCGCCTGGATCTGGCCGTATTTCCGCGAGCGCGGTTACGAGGCAACATTTCTTGGATTGATCTATGCCGTAATAGCATGGATCGTGATGCACGCCGCGATCATGGTGGCTTCCGACAATCACCCCGACTATTTCGATCCGGTGGTGATCATCGGCGGCTTCATGTCGCACTTCTTTTTCACGATTCCCCTGGCGCTGATCGTGAAGCGTCGCCTGGGCTGAGACGCTTGCGCTCGCGGTACTTGCTGGGCGACTCGTTGCAGATGCGGGTGAAAAAGCGCGTGAAATAGGCCGGATCCTGAAAGCCCAGCCAATAAGCGGCCTGCGCGACGGTCATGTCCGAATACACCAGGATGCGCTGGGCCTCGACCCGGAGCCGATCATGCAACAGATTGCTGGGCGGCTGACCTTCCACCTGCAGGCAGGCGCTGCGCAGCTGCGCCACCGGGACTTTCAGCTCGGCGGCGAACTGCGCGACGGTCCAGCCTTCGCGATAGCGCCGCTCCAGTAATTCCCGGAATTCCCGCACCAGCGCGGCGTTTCCACTGCTGTTCTGGCGGAGCGCGGTGGCGGTTTCGCCGCGACGAAGGATTGCGACCAGGACAGTGAGCAGGCAGGCTTCGGCCGCGATCACGTTGCCGGCCGCTTGTCCGTCGAGCTCGCGGTCCAGCCGCAGCAGGGCGCTGCGAATATCGGATGTTTCTTCGTCGTCGACGGCCAGCGACAGGATGCGAGGCTCGCTCCATACGGCGCGCAGCTCGGGCATGCGGTCGAGCAGGTTGCGCAGGTAAGGTTCGGCGACGGTGAGTACCCAGCCGTCCGAATCCATGCCATAGTCGAACCCGTGCACCGTGTTGACCGGCACGATGAGCACGCTGGGGCTCGCAAACGGCCGGCGATCGGTTTCGACTGTCATGAGTCCAGCGCCGCCCCGCACGAATACGATCTGACCGAAATGCGGATGGCTGTGCGGCTCGATGCGCCAGCCGTTGGCGCGGCAGCGGTCGGCCAGCGGCTCCACGTTGACGAACCAGTCGCCGACGCCGCTCGCCGCTTCTCCGTACAGGTGATAACGGGGAACCGTGGCGCCTTCGGTCCGCCCGACGAATCGAACTCTGGACATGGCAATTCCGGAACGAGTTGGGCAGCATGGTATAGCTTGCATGGTGCAAGAGGAACTTGCAGCGCCGGGGGGCGCGCTTCAGGGTTTGTTCACTGAAGACAATCAGGGGTTTGCATGTCTGAAAGACAATCGGCGTTCGGGCCGGGTCGATATCGTTGGGTAGTCGTCGCGCTGCTGTTCGTGGCCATGATCATCAACTACATCGATCGTCAGATGATCGGTGTGTTGAAGCCCGGCTATCTGCAACCGGAATTCGGCTGGAGCGAGCGCGACTACGCGAACATCGTCACCTGGTTCCAGGCGGCGTATGCGTTGTCGTATCTGTTCTTCGGCAGATTCGTCGATCGCATCGGCGCCAAATGGGGCATGGGAATCGCGTTCACGGTCTGGACCATCGCGCACATTTCACATGCGGCGGCTCGCAACATCACGCACTTCATCATGGTACGTGTGCTGCTCGGCGTGGGTGAGGGCGGCGGCTTCCCGTCCAGCATCAAGGCCGTCACCGAGTGGTTTCCCAAGAAGGAACGTGCGCTCGCGACCGGCATTTTCAACGCCGGCACCAACATCGGCGCGATCCTGACGCCGCTGCTCGTGCCCTTCATCGTCGTCGACCTGGCGATGGGCTGGCGCGCGAGCTTCGTCATCGTCGGTGTAGCAACGCTGCTGTGGCTGCCCGCATGGTGGATGCTGTACACGGCGCCGCGCGAAAACAAACATGTCACGCCGGGCGAGTTGGCGCTGATCGAGAGCGATCCGCCCGACGTGGGCCCGAAGATGCCGTGGACGCAGGTCGTGCGCATGCGCCAGACCTGGGCCTACGCGCTCGGCAAATTCCTGATCGATCCGGTGTGGTGGATGTTTCTGTTCTGGCTGCCGGACTTCCTGTCGCGCACGCGCGGCCTCGATCTGAAGTCGTTCGGCATCCCCATCGTGGCGATCTATCTCGCCTCCGACGTGGGCTCGGTCGCCGGCGGTTGGTTGTCATCGCGTATGCTGGCGCGTGGCAGCACTCTGGCCAGCGCACGCAAGACCGCAATGTTGGTGTGCGCGCTTTGCGCCTTGCCGATTGTCTTCGCTACCAAGGTCGAGAGCTTGTGGGCGGCCGTTGCGCTCATCGGCCTGGCGACCGCTGCACACCAGGGCTTCTCAGCGAACCTTTACACCCTGCCCGGTGACGTCTTCCCGCGCTCTGCAGTGGGCACGGTGATCGGCATCGGCGGCATGCTGGGCGGCGTCGGCGGAATGTTCTTTGCTCAGTTCGTCGGCGAAGTGTTGCAGACCGTCGGTGACTACACGCCGATCTTCATGGTCTGCGGCTCGGTGTACCTGCTCGCGCTGCTGGTCGTGCATTTCCTTGCCCCGGGCTACCGGCCGGTCGAGCAGACGGGCGGGCCGGATTACAAACCGGCCGAACAAGCGCAGTAGCGAGAGGATCAAGTTGTCGCTGCGATCACGCTCGACGGGCAGCGTCGATCGCAGCGGCAAGTTGCCACATGCTGGCCCGAATCGCCGCGGGCTTGCAGGCGCCGAATCCCAAGAGCAATCCGTTCTGACTCGAGCCGCTCCCATAGCGATATGCAGAGAGCGGCACGACCTCGACTTTGCGCGCAGCGGCTTGAGTGCAGACGAGCTCGGCATCCACTCCCTCGAGATCCGCAACGGCGTGCAACCCGGAGTGAACGGGCCGAAGGCGCAGGGCGGCGCCGGTGCGGTCGATGGACGTGCGCAGTGCGTGCAGTCGCTCCGCATACTCCTGCTGCATGCGACGGACATGTCGCTGATAGTGGCCGCGGGTGATGAACTCCGAGAGGATGAGTTGTTCCAGCAGCGGCGGATGAACATCGCTCGCCACTCGCGCCGTTACGAAACCATCCACTACGTCGCTCGGCACGATCAGGAAGCCCAGTCGCAGCGCTGGAAACAAAGTCTTGCTGAACGAGCCGGCGTAGATGACGCGGCCGTCGGGATCGAGCGCGTGCAAGCAGGGCAGAGGGCGAGTGTCGTAATGGAAGATGCAGTCGTAGTCGTCTTCCAGGATCCACGCCAGCGATTCGCTGGCCCACGCCAGGAGCATGTGCCGTCGCGCCAGGCTCATGGGCATGCCGAGCGGAAATTGATGTGAAGGGGTCACATACGCGAGGCGGACGCGGCTGCTGTCAGGCGTCGAGCGATCGATGATCATGCCTTCTGGATCCACCGGCACGCACACGGCTTGGGCGCCGGCCGAGAGCAGGGCGCTATGTGCGCCCGGGTAGCCCGGATCCTCGATCCAGACGGCATCGCCGGCATCGAGCAGCAAATGAAACACGAGGTCGATGCCGCGTTGAGCGCCGGCGACGACCAGCACCTGGTCCGGATCGCAACTGGTCCCTCGCGAGCGCATCTGTTCGGCGATCGCTTCACGCAACCGACGCAGCCCGGCCAGACGCGAATAATCCAAGCGCGCGGGCGACAACGAGCGGACGCACTGGCGTGCGATCTGCGACCAGAGTCGGACTGGAAACAAATCGACTGCGGGTGTGCCGACTCGAAACGGGCGGGGCGGCAAGGGCGAGCGTCGATCGACGGGGCGTGTGCGTGCCAGAGACCGGCCGCGCGCTGACAGCAATGGATGTTTCATTGTCGACGCCGACGCTACGACACGCAGAGCAGGTCGCCGGTCCGGCAGCTCCTTTGCGATATAAATGCCGGAGCCCGGCCTCGGCACCAGGTAGCCTTCGGCCTTGAGTTGCTCGAACGCCAGCAGCACGGTGGTGCGCGAGACACCCAGATCGGCCGCCAGAGTCCGTGTCGAAGGCAAGCGGCTATCGGTCGGCAGCAGTCCTTCCACGATCGAGCGGCGAATACAGAAATAGATCTGTTCCTGCAGCGTCTGGCCGATCGAGGGCTCGATGCGCAGAGGCAGTGTGACCGTCTTGACCATGACGCGCTTCCTTGCGTTCGCTCACACAGAAGCACCGACTCCGTCGCTGCAGCCGGTGCGTATCTCCTATGGGTCCTATGGGTCCATCTTGAGATCAGCGCAAGGAAAGCGCAATCGCGCGGGCCATGGCTTCGTGGCCGGCGTCGTTCGGGTGAATGCCGTCGCCCGAGTCATACGCAGGCAGGAGTTGCAGCGGATTGCCCGGGTCGCGCAGCGTCACGTCGAACTCGACGACGGCGTCGAACTGCCGGCTGGTGCGGATCCACTGATTCACGGTCTGGCGCTTGGCTTCGTTCTCTGGTGTGTGGACGTTGGGGAATGGCGTGCTGGCGTTCGGTGGGATCGTCGCGCCGTAGACACGCAGCCCGCCGAGTCGTGCGCGACGGACCAATTGTTTCAAGCCAGCGATGATCTGCTCCGCGCTGACGATCTCTTCGGGCACGCCGAAGGCAGTCGGGAAGATGATGTCGCCGTAGCCCAGCTCGATCAGCACTTGATCGACGCCGGTGGCATTCAGGACTTCACGATCGAAGCGCGACAACCCTTTCGGGCCACAGGTGTCGAACAGCAATCGCCCGCAGCCGCTCGATTGATTCAGCACTGCCAATCGCCCAGGGCCGATCGGCGGATTGAACCAGCGTGACAACACGTCGCTGACCCGGCGATTTGCATTCAGCGTCGTGGTCGAGCCTTCGCTGATGGAATCGCCGAACAGCGCGAGCCCATCGACACTTCTCGGCGAAAGCACTTCGACGAACGTCAGGACATAGCGCGACACCGACGTGTCGTCCTGAACGGGCAAGTCGACCGCAGCGCTGAAGTTGCCCGGCGCGGAGGTGTACGCAGTTTGATTGGCATTCTCGTGATAGGTCACGAAGCCGGTGTTCTGCGGGAAATACAAGCTGATCGCGAGGCGTGTGTTCGACGGCACAGCGAAGTTGACGGGATCGCTCAATGCCGTCGCGCCTTCCGGAATGACAACTGAGGCCTGTCCACGGAATGTCAGCGCGCGATCCGTGCCCGGCGCGATCGAAGCACCCGCAGATTGAACTGCAACGTGCGCGGCGCCAACGATCAAAGCGCCGACGCCATATTCGTTCGACAGCTTTATCCGAACGCGACTGCCGCCGACGGTGATAGGAATGATCTGCCGCACCGTCTGGTTATCGAACGATCTCGATCCTGCACCAAGCGCCGAGCCATGCGCCATCGGCGGCACGCTCCACGTCGCCACCCACCGCGGCCCGCCGAGATCGGCCGACGCCGGTTCCGTCGTCTGCGCGCTGACTGAAGCGACGCTGGCGATGCCGATGAGCATGCCGGCCGCCGCTCGCATCGCCTGGCGACGCGACCACTCTGCTAATTTCTTCATGAGCAACCTCCTGTTTATCCATTCCCTTCGCCGCGCAAAGTCTGCATACGCACGCCGCTGGCGTGGTAGCTCCACTTCGATGCAGTTGGATAAAGCCAGTTAGGCGCGCTCTGCTCGCGCGCTCGCGATCATTCTTCTTCGTCGCCCGGATAAGTCAGCTTGCCTTTCACGACGCGAGCCGGCGGCGTATGTGTATGCGGTGTGGAGTGTGTGGCGTCGAGAATGTGGATGACCTCGATTCCCCGCAGGATCAGCACGTCGGCAATCAAGCGGCGGTGACAGCGCCACCACACGGCTTCGGCGCACATCAGGGTGGTGCGTTCTTGCCTGGCGAGATCGATCAGCTCCGCCAGTCCCTCCGCGAACTCCTCGGATGAGAGGTGATCGGCGTAGCCTCGGAAAGAAGCATTGCGCCAGCCGGTGTTGGGAGAGTCTTTATGAGTGCGCCGTCGACCGCCGAGTTTCGGAAACCATCGATAGGCGATGCCCAGCCGCTCCAGATCTTGCGCCATGGTGTCCTGATCGAACTGCGGCAGTCGTCGCGAGCCGGGCAGGCGGCGCACGTCCGCGACCGCCTGCAGCTCATAGGCTTGCAGCAGGCTGACGAACTCGTCCCATGAATGGGTGGAATGGCCGAGGGTCCAGACGGTGGTCTTCACTTCTTGTGCCCTACCTCCGGATTCCAAACGGTGCAGAGCCGCTGCAGTTCCAAGCGTCGGCCTTGCGTCGATCCCGGCCGGTAGCGGTATCATCGCTGCCAAAACCAGGAGGGGGCGATCCGATGATGCGTCGTATGTTGCTTGCGTTACCCTTGGCGCTCGGTCTGTCGGTCGTGGCGGGAGAGGCGGTGATGGCGAAAGAGGTTCCGGTGCTCGGCAAGATCGAGCGCCTCGATCCGGTGTTCGACAAGCTGGTGGAGCCGGGCGCGGGCATCGAGCTGCTGGCCGAGAAGAAGTTCGAATGGTCGGAAGGCCCGCTCTGGGATGCTGCCAAGCGCCGCGTGCTGTTCTCCGATATTCCCCGGAACATGATCTGGGAATGGTCCGAGTCCGGCGGCCTGAAAAAATTCCTGCAGCCCTCGGGCTACACCGGCGCCGAGCCGTTCACCGGCCGCGAGCCCGGCTCGAATGGATTGACGTTCGACAAGGCCGGCGAGCTGGTGATGTGCCAGCACGGCGATCGGCGGATTGCCAAGCTGAGCGGCGGCAAGTTCGTCACGCTGGCGGACAAGTACCAGGGCAAGCGCCTCAACAGCCCCAACGATCTGGTGTTCAAGTCGAACGGCGATCTGTATTTCACCGATCCGCCGTATGGCTTGCCGAAACAGGTGGACGATCCAGGCAAGGAGCTGGATTTCCAGGGCGTGTATCGATTGAACGCGCGCGGCGAGCTCACCTTGCTGACTCGCGAGCTGAGCCGGCCCAACGGTCTCGCATTCTCACCGGACGAGCAGACGCTCTACGTCGCCAACTCCGATCCGAACAAGGCGATCGTGATGGCTTATCCGGTCAAGAGCGACGGCACGCTCGGCGTGGGCAAGGTCTTCTTCGACGCGACCAAGGCCGCGCAGGAAAAGAAACCAGGGCTGCCCGACGGCATGAAGGTCAGCCGCGATGGCACGCTGTGGGCCACCGGCCCGGGCGGCGTGCTGGTTTATTCGCCAGCCGGCAAGCACCTGGGTACGCTCGCGACCGGCGTGCCGACGGCCAACCTGGCCTTCGGCGACGACGGCAGCACGCTGTACATCACAGCCGATAAGAACCTGGTTCGCCTGCGGACGAAAGTGAAGGGCTGGTGACGGCGGTCGCCGCGCGCTCGATCACTTTCGCGACCGCCTTTGGATTCGAAGTCATGACTACGTGCGAGCCGCCGTGGACCACTTCCGTATATCTGGATCTGGCGCGTTCAGCCATGAATTGCAGGACTTGCGGGGGAATGTTCTTGTCCCCATCGCCATAAATGAACCATGAAGGAGTCGTTTTCCAGGCAGCGGCGCCGCTCGCTTCATTGAGCGCCGCTTCTGTAATGGGACGCTGGCCCGCCGCCATCGACGCGGCCTGCGCTGGCGATACGTCCGCGGCGAACTGTTCGTGAAAGCGACTTTGTTGAATGTAGAGATCCTTGCCGCCATCGGCGAGCGTGACCGGCGGCGCCAGCGCCGCGCCGAGCGTGCTGCCCGGGAACTTGCCTGACAGCGTGGACGCCGATTCGCCAACGTCGGGCGCGAAGGCGGCGACATAGACCAATGCCTTCACGTTAGACGCCTGGGCTT
This sequence comes from Steroidobacter agaridevorans, assembly GCF_009932555.1. Classification (GTDB taxonomy): domain Bacteria; phylum Pseudomonadota; class Gammaproteobacteria; order Steroidobacterales; family Steroidobacteraceae; genus Steroidobacter; species Steroidobacter agaridevorans. The sequence continues at coordinate 299,238 of NZ_BLJO01000007.1, read as the reverse complement.
CGGTGATGACCGAGCCACCATACGAGTGGCCGACCAGCACGATGGGTCGTTTGATGCCGTTGGCGATGTCATCGACGTACTTCGCATCGTTCTTGACTCCGCGCAACGGGTTCGCGACGGCAACGACGTCATAGCCATCCTTTTTCAGAATCGAGATGACGCCGTTCCAGCTCGAGGCGTCCGCGAACGCGCCATGTACCAGAAGGATCGTCGGCTTGGCGGGCTGCGACGCGGCGGTTGAGCCCGTCAGCACGGCGGCGGTGGCGGCGATGGCCGTCAGGATCTTCATGGGAATGTTCCTCGCGGTGTGGGTTATTTCAATCCAGCCTTGTCCAGGCCGTAGAGCGCATCCGCGGAGCCGGGGACGCTTTTGAAGGCGACGCTCAGGCGGTTCCAGCCATTGATCGCCACGATGGCGAAAGTCAGATCGGAGATTTCCTTTTCCGACAGCTGGCCGCGCACGCGCTCGTAGATGTCATCCGGTACGCCTTGCTCCGGCAGCTTGGTGACAATCTCGGTCCACGCCAGGGCGGCACGCTCGCGGGGCGCAAACAAAGTGGATTCCCGCCAGACTGCGACGTGATGCAGGCGCAGTTCCCGCTCGCCGTGAATCTTGGCCTCCTTGACGTGCATGTCCACGCAGAAGCCGCAGCCATTGAGTTGCGAAGCGCGCAGCGTGACCAGATCGCGAATCGATTCCTCGATCGTGCTTTCCTTGAGAGCGAGATTGAACGCGGCGAATTTTTTCAGCAGCTCGGGGGACTGCTGGGCGTAGTTGATACGTTGCATCGTCGATGACTCCGGGGATGGTTGCTTGCGCGACAACCATCCTCGGAGAATCGAGGCGCCGGTTCTTGGAGAAGAGCGGGGCGGTTTGCACGCGCTACGCGCGTGCCCCTTGTACTAAGGCTGGCCGACCACGACTTCGCTGATCTGCACGATCGGCTGCAGGTCTGTGTAGTTGGGAATGTCCGCCATGATTTCCTTGGCATGCGGACCGAAGCCGGCCTGGAACGCTTCGACCGAATCGCAGTAGATGTGACACATGCCTACGTAGGTTGCAGGTTCGCCGGGACTGCCGCCGCCCAGGCCTTTGTCGACGGTATAAAACCGGCATGCGGCGCCCATGCGCGCCTGCACCAGGGGCATGTGCTTGTCCTTGTAATAGGCATGGTCGAAGCGAGCGCCTGGCTGGTTCGGGTACATCACGCTTACTTTGATCATCGTTGTCTCCCGTCACTGCGCTGTGGATGAGCCTATCCTGCGCTCAATCGCATGCCGGATACAGCGGAATCTTAACGGCACGCTCACACCGCGCTGTCTAGCCTTGGAGCCTCGGTGTTCGCCGCTCGAACACCCCGGAGATTCCCATGGACAGAGCCATCGTGCTTTGCGTGTTGTTGCTGGTCGGCCTGACCTGGCTGCTCTACAAGCTGACGATCCTGCTCGAGCCCCGCGCCGAGCCGCCGCCGGCCTCCCAAAACATTCACGGCAACAGCAGCCAGAAACTCATTCATCAGAGGTTGCGCAAGTGAGCGTCATGAACTGGATCGGGCTGATCCTGGCCCTCGGGCTGGGCGTGTATCTGGTCGTGGCGTTGTTGTTTCCGGAGAGATTCGAATGAATATGCTGGGTGTCATGCAGATCGCGCTGTTCGCGATCGTGCTCACGGCGCTGGTCAAACCGCTCGGCGGTTTCATGGCCAAGGTTTTTCAGGGCGAGCGCACCTGGCTGTCGCCCGTGTTCGGTCCGGTCGAGCGCGGCATCTATCGTTTGTGCGGCATCGATGCCAGCTCGGAAACGTCCTGGAAGCGCTACGCCATCGCGGTGCTGCTGTTCAATCTGATCGGATTTCTGGCGGTGTATTCGATCCAGCTGGCGCAGGGTGTGCTACCGCTGAATCCGCAAGCTTTCGCGGGTGTGGAAGCCAAGTCCGCCTTCAACACCGCCGTCAGCTTTGCCAGCAACACCAACTGGCAGGGCTACGGCGGCGAATCGACGATGAGCTATTTCACGCAGATGCTGGCGTTGAACGTGCAGAACTTCCTGTCTGCCGCGTCCGGCATGGCTGTGCTGGTGGCGTTGATTCGTGGCTTCTCACGTCGTCAGGCGAGTCAGATCGGCAACTTCTACGTCGATATGACTCGCGGCACGCTGTACGTGCTGGTCCCGCTAGCTCTCGTGTTGGCGCTGGCGCTCGTGTCGCAAGGCGTCGTGCAGAACTTCTCCGAGTACAAGACGGTGGAGTTGGTCGAGCCGGTCGTCATGCAACCGGAGCAGGTGACGCAGCAAACGATTCCGCTCGGCCCGGCCGCGAGCCAGGTCGCGATCAAACAACTGGGCACCAACGGCGGCGGCTTCTTCAATGTGAACTCCGCGCATCCGTTGGAGAATCCGACGCCGCTATCGAATTTTCTCGAGGTGCTCGCGATCCTGTTGATTCCGGCCGCGCTCTGCTACACGTTCGGTCGCATGGTGAATGACACACGCCAGGGCTGGGCGGTGTACGCGGCGATGATGATCATCTTCCTCCCGCTGACGTTCGGCGTGTTCGGCGCCGAGCAGGCCGGCAACCCGCGCTTCGATACATTGGGCGTGGACCAAGCGAGCTCGGCGACGCACTCCGGCGGCAACATGGAGGGCAAGGAAGTGCGCTTCGGCATCGCGAACTCCGCGTTGTGGGCGGCGGTGACCACGGCAGCATCCAACGGGTCGGTGAACTCGATGCATGACTCGTACACGCCGCTGGGCGGTCTGGTGCCGATGTGGCTCATGCAATTGGGCGAGGTCGTGTTTGGCGGCGCCGGCAGCGGTCTGTACGGCATGTTGATGTTTGCCATCGTCGCCGTGTTCATCGCCGGCTTGATGGTGGGCCGTACGCCGGAGTATTTGGGAAAGAAGATCGAAGCGTACGAAGTGAAGATGGCGTCGCTCGTGCTGTTGCTGCCGTGTGTGGTAGTGCTGATCGGCACCGCGATTGCCAGCGCGATTCCTGCCGGCACCAGCAGCGTTGCAAATCCGGGCGCGCATGGCTTCTCGGAAATTCTGTATGCGTTCTCCTCGGCCGGTAATAACAACGGCAGCGCGTTCGGCGGCCTGTCCGCGAACACGCCGTTCTACAACATCGCGCTCGGCGTGGCGATGTGGATCTCGCGCTTCTGGCTGATGATCCCGGTGCTCGCGATCGCCGGCAGTCTGGCGGCCAAACGAAACGTGGCGATTACTGCCGGCACGTTGCCGACACATACCCCGCTGTTCATCGCGATGCTCATTGGCGTCGTCCTGATGGTCGGCGCCCTGACATTCCTGCCGTCGCTGGCGCTCGGCCCCGTCGTCGAGCACTTGCAGATGATTGGCAAAGGTTGATTCTCATGGTTACCCAAGCAAACGTTGTTGAGAAAAAATCCGATCAGGGCCCCGCTGCGGCCTCGGGCGTCAGCGGCGGCGTGTTGCGGCCGGCGGCCAAGTACGTCAATGGTGCGATCCTGCGTTCGGCCGTCGTCGATTCGTTCCGCAAGCTCGATCCACGGGTGCAGGTGCGAAATCCGGTGATGTTCGTGGTGTTCATCGGCAGCGTGTTCACGACCGTCATTGGCGTGGGTGCGGTCGCGGGCTTGATCGAAGGCGCCGGTCGGCCGGGCTTCATCCTGGCGATCGCGGCCTGGTTGTGGTTGACCGTGGTGTTTGCCAACTTTGCCGAGGCGCTGGCCGAGGGGCGTGGCAAAGCTCAGGCTGCGACCTTGCGTTCGATGCGCAAGAACACCTACGCCAAGAAAATCGCGGCCAGTAATCGCGCCGATTACAAGTCCGTCGAGGCAAGCACGCTGCGTCGTGGCGACCTGGTGCTGGTGGAGGTTGGCGACACCATTCCCGCCGATGGCGAGATCGTCGAAGGTGTCGCCTCCGTGAACGAGAGTGCGGTGACGGGCGAATCCGCGCCGGTGCTGCGTGAAGCGGGCGGCGACTTCTCGTCCGTGACCGGCGGTACACGCGTGCTGTCCGACTGGATCGTCGTGCGCGTCACAGCGAGAGAAGGCGAAGGCTTCCTCGATCGAATGATCGCGATGGTCGAAGGTGCGAAACGCGGCAAGACGCCGAACGAAATCGCGTTGTCGATCCTGCTCGCGATGCTCACGCTGGTATTCCTGCTTGCCACCGGCACGCTCGCGCCGTTTTCGCAGTTCGCGGTGAATGCGGCAGGCCAGGGCTCCGCCGTCACACTCACTGTGCTGGTCGCGTTGCTGGTGTGTCTGATCCCGACGACCATCGGTGCGCTGCTGTCCGCGATTGGCATCGCCGGCATGGATCGCATGGTGCGGGCGAATGTGATTGCCACGTCGGGCCGCGCCGTTGAAGCGGCGGGTGACGTTGACGTGCTGCTGCTGGACAAGACCGGCACGATCACCTTGGGCGATCGTCAGGCCTCGGCCTTCGTGCCGGCGCCGGGTGTCACGGAACAAGAGCTCGCCGATGTTGCGCAGCTGGCTTCGCTTGCGGATGAGACGCCCGAGGGCCGTTCGATCGTGGTGCTGGCCAAGCAGAAGTTTCAGTTGCGTGCGCGCGATCTCGCGACCGTGCCGCACACATTTCACAAGTTCTCTGCCCAATCTCGTATGAGTGGCGTGGATCTGGACGGGCGCAGTCTGCGAAAAGGCGCAGCTGACGCGATTCGCAAGTTCGTCGAAGAGCAGGGTGGCCTGTGGCCTGCTAAGTTGAGCGAGTCGGTGGACACAATCGCACGTCGCGGCGCCACTCCAATTGTTGTCGCCGATGGTCGGCGTGTGCTGGGCGTCATCGAGTTGCGCGACGTGGTGAAGGGCGGCATTCGCGAACGCTTTGCCGAGCTTCGCCAGATGGGCATCAAGACCATCATGGTGACCGGCGACAATCGGCTCACAGCCGCTGCGATCGCGGCGGAAGCGGGCGTCGACGATTTCCTTGCGGAGGCGACGCCGGAGAAAAAGCTCGCGCTGATTCGTAGCAATCAGAGCGAAGGCCGGCTCGTCGCGATGTGCGGCGACGGCACCAACGATGCTCCCGCGCTGGCGCAGGCCGACGTGGCCGTGGCGATGAACACGGGCACGCAGGCGGCAAAAGAGGCGGGCAACATGGTCGACCTCGACTCGAATCCGACCAAGCTCATCGAGATCGTCGATGTCGGCAAGCAAATGCTGGTGACGCGCGGTGCGTTGACGACGTTCTCCATCGCCAATGACGTCGCCAAGTACTTCGCGATCATTCCAGCGGCGTTCGCGGCGACCTATCCGGCGTTGAATGCGCTCAACGTCATGGGCTTGGAGAGTCCGGAAAGCGCGATTCTGTCCGCGGTGATTTTCAACGCCATCGTCATCGTCTTTCTCGTGCCGTTGGCGCTGCGTGGCGTGAAGACTCGGGCAACATCCGCGGCGCTGTTGCTGCGGCGGAATCTGCTGATCTACGGCGTCGGGGGGCTGGTCGTGCCGTTCATCGGCATCAAGATCATCGACCTGTTACTCGTGGCCTTCGGGTTGGTTTGAGGCGTACATCCATGAGCGAACTTCGTCCCGCATTGATTTCGTTTCTGTTGCTGACCGTCATTACCGGCGTGGTGTATCCACTGGCGGTAACCGGCCTGGGCCAGGCCCTGTTCTCCGATAAAGCCAACGGCAGCTTGATTCGCGACGGCGATCGGTTGATCGGGTCGCAACTCATCGGTCAGCCCTTTTTGGATCCAAGATATTTCTTTGGCCGTCCGTCCGCCACCGCGCCGCAGCCGTACAACGGCGCGGCATCCAGCGGCTCCAATCAAGGCCCGACCAATCCGGCGTTGGCGACGGCGATCTCCGCTCGAGTCGCGGCGCTGCGTGCCTTCGATCCGGAAAATAAAACCTCCGTGCCAATCGACCTGGTCACCGCGTCGGGCAGTGGTCTCGATCCGCACATCTCTCCAGCAGCCGCGGAGTACCAAGTGCCGCGCGTGGCTCGGATGCGCAACCGGCCGGAGAGCGAGATACGTACGTTGGTGAAGGAGATGACGGAAGGACGTACGTTCGGAATTCTCGGCGAGCCGCGTGTGAATGTGTTGCTGCTGAATCTCGCGCTCGATGGTAAGCAAGCGGGTTGAATAACAAAAAACACTTGTTGCGACTTGCGCCCGTCTTGGATGGGAGGTGCGACGCTTGGCGCAAGTTCCCCACGCATTGCTGAATCCGAAGCAACACGCTGTGCAGCGTCGAGCCGTTTATCGCGCCGGCTTGCGGGCGCACTCTTGGTCCACGTCGCAGCGATGCGATGGTGAATAAAAGTTTAGGAGATGATGATGTTGACCAAGAAGAGTCTGCTTGGCTTAGCAACCGTGGGTTCACTTGCCTTTGCCGCCGTGCCGGCGATGGCGCAGGTGACTGCGGGCAGCCAGGAAGTTCATGCGTATGTCGGTGAGACGTTCGGCGACGATTTGAGCGATCGGCGCATCAATGGGCGCACGCCCGAGCTCGATGACGATGTGACCTATGGCTTGCGCTATGGCTACAACTTCACCGATGCCTGGGGCCTTGAATTGTCGCTCGGCCAGACCAATAGCTCGGTGACCGGTCTGCCCGGCCGCGATACCGATCTCGATCTGACCACGTTCGATGTCGATGCGGTCTATCACTTCAACCCGGGCAGCCGCTTCGTGCCGTATGTGCTCGCGGGCATCGGCTACGCCAGCGCGGATCTGGACCGACCTCTGATCGGAACGGTCAGCGGTGTCGGCCCGGTGCGCGTCGACGACGACAACGGCTTCACACTGAACGCCGGTGTCGGAGCGAAATATTTCATCACCGACAATGTCTCGCTGCGGCTGGATGCGCGCTATCGCTATCTCGACAAGGTCATCGATCGCTTCGACGATTCGTTGAACACATTCGAGACCACGTTTGGCGTCGGCTTCCACTTCTGAGACTGAGCGGTGTCTGGTGGGACGCGCACGACGACTTTGCCTCGAGCGTGCCATCCCGCCAGATACTCGATCGCCGCCGGCACTTCGCCGAGCGTAAAGTTCCGGTCGATCACTGCTGTCATTTTTCCCTCGCCAGCGAGTCTGGCGAGGAAAGTGAGGTCGTCCTGAGTCAGGCGCGCGACGAAGAACACGAATTTCTCCGGCACGAACCATGACAATACGGTTCCCTTGATGATTCCCATGAACGTGCCGATCCACGGGCCGTCCTTGGGGGCGCCGACAATGACGACGGCGCCATTCGGCGTGAGGGCCTGACGCAGCTTCAGCGGCGAGTGATTGCCGACGTTGTCGATGATGACGTCGTAGCGCTGGTTCGCCGTCGTGAAACCCTCCTTCTTATAGTCGATGACATGGTCCGCGCCGAGTGTGCGCACGAGCTCGACGTTGCGCGTGCTGCAAACACCGGTGACTTCTGCGCCGAACGATTTCGCGATTTGCACCGCGAATGTGCCGACGCCGCCCGAGGCGCCGTTGATCAGGACTCTTTGGCCGGCTTGAACGTGTGCTTGATCGCGCAGTGCCTGCAGAGCGGTGACAGCGGCGATGGGAATTGCGGCGGCCTGCTCGAATGTGACATTGGACGGCTTGGCGGCAATGGCGCGGTCTTCGGGAACGACGACGTACTCGGCGAAAGCGCCGCCGCGTCCACCAAAAACTTCGTCGCCCGGTTTGAACCGCGTCACCTGCTTGCCTACCGATTCGACGGTACCCGCGAAGTCGACGCCGGTGCGCGGGTCTTTGGGCGTTCCCAAGCCGCTGCCGAGACGCATGACGTACGGCACCCCCGCGGCGCCATGCCAGTCGAGCGGGTTCACCGCGGCTGCTTGCACACGAACGAGCACTTCATTATCGGCCGGCGTCGGTTTGGGAATTTCCTCGAGCGTCAGCATTTCGGGCGAGCCATAGCAACGCTGCATGACCGCCTTCATCAGGGGTTGCGGGCCTTGGGTCGAGCTTGCGGGTGTCGGGCACTCGGCGTTGTAGCTCAGCATGATTGCGAGCGACGTGATGGCCAGTGCGAGCACGCCGGCCAGGCTGATGAAGATCCGCTTTTTCATAGTCATGGGGTGTTCTCCCTGTCGGTTTCGGCCCGACTATGAAAGCGCGCTGCCGATAAAACGAGCGCCATGCGACGGGTGACGGCCGGGCGCAGGCGAGTGACGATCGGCAAGGACGAATGGCGGCGGGAGGGGCGCTCCGACAGGGAAAATTGCGGGCGAGCGCATCGGGCAGGATTTATAGTTGCCCCATGTCTTCCGCGTTGGGCCACCCACAAGTCATGCACGATCGGCCGCGAGGCGTGGCGCTCGCGTTCGGCTGGCGGCGGCTGTCGCTGGCGCTGGGCGTGTCGATTCTGTTTGGCGCGGCGAACAGCCTGGCGTCCTCGGCGCCGCCGGTTCAAGTCACGATTGCCCATGCGGTGGCCGTTGGGTTGGCCACCATGCTTGCTTTCGGGCTCTTCGAACAGTGGCCGGCAAAGCCGCGGCTGCCTCGTTGGGTGCTTCAAGTCGTGGGGGTCATGATCGCGGTACCCATCGGCGCGTTGCTGGCGCACTCGGTCTCGATGGCAATCGATATTCATTCGGCGCACGCAGATCCCCAAATGAGGGGGCTCATGGTGCTGATGGTGGAAGGCCTGCTGATAGCGCCGTGGGTCGCGGTCGCGGCCATGCTTCAACAGCGCGACATCTTTGCTCGCGATCAGGCGCTCGCGTTCGAGCTGGAGCGCAGCGAGTTCGAGCGCAAGGCGCTCGACACACGCATGCGCCTGTTGCAGGCACAAGTAAAACCTCACTTTCTGTTCAACACGCTGGCCAATGTGCAGGCGTTGGTAGATGCGGGTTCGCCTCAGGCATCGCAGGTCCTGGCGAATCTCATTACTTACCTTCGCGCCGCTGTGCCGCGTATGCATGCGGCAATGACGATGCTGGCAGAGGAGTTGGAACTGGTGCGCGCGTATCTGGAACTCATGCAGATGCGCATGCCGGATCGACTGCAATTTTCTTTGCGCATCGAACCGGCCGCATCGAAGCTGCAGTGTCCGCCGATGACGCTGCTCACGCTCGTCGAGAATGCCGTACAGCATGGCATCGATCCGAGCGAGGAGGGCGGGCGCATCGACGTCGACGTGTGGCTGCGTGACGATCGCTGCCTTGTGCGGGTCATCGACACGGGGGTAGGGCTGAAAACGCCGGGCACCGGACTCGGCACAGGACTCTCCACGTTGCGTGAACGAATGCAGCTTGCGTTCGGCGGCGATGCGCAATTGAATCTCACGGAGATCCAGCCGCGTGGCGTCAGTGCCGAATTGAACTTTCCGGCCCGACCTGCATGAGCCCTCAACATCCGACCGCACTCATCGCCGATGACGAGCCGCTGCTGCGGGAAGCGCTCGAGCGCATGCTTCTGCAGCTCTGGCCTGAACTGAAGATCGTGGCTCAGGCGCGCAACGGTCGCGAGGCGATCGATCAATTCGAAGCGCATCGACCGGATATTTGTTTCCTGGACGTGCAGATGCCCGGCAAGACCGGTGTGGAAGCGGCACAGCACATTGGCCGGCGCGCGCACCTGGTGTTTGTCACAGCGTTCGATCAATACGCAGTGCAGGCGTTTGCACAAGGCGTGCTCGATTACCTGGTCAAGCCCGTTGAGCCAGCGCGTCTGTCCGGAACCGTCGCGCGCTTGAAGGAGCGGTTGCAGGCCGCGCAACCTGCAATGAACACCGAAGCGTTGCTACAACAGCTCGCCGCCAGCCTCGATCGAACCAAACAACCGGCGACGCTGCGCTGGGTGCGGGCGTCCGTAGGTCAGACCGTTCGATTGATCGCGGTGGACGATATCGACTATCTGCGTTCGGAAGAGAAGTACACGCAAGTCGCGTGGCGCGACGATGCGGGTCAGCCGCGCGAAGCGGTGATCCGCATGCCGCTCAAGGAGCTGATCCCTCAGCTCGATTCAGCACAGTTCGCGCAGGTGCATCGCTCTGTCGTCGTCAACCTGCGCGCCATCAGTCATGTCACCCGCGGTCCGAACGAGACCGCGGATATTCATTTGAAGGGGCGGGATGAGGTGCTGCCCGTCAGCCGCAGCTACCTGCACCTGTTTCGTCAGATGTGATCAGCGCGATCCCGAGGGCACTGGCAGTGCGACTCCAGTAGCCACCGGCTCGCCAAACTGCGGCCAGCCGTCCTTGCTCCAATCGAAGCGCTGGATGCGGGGCGCGCGCTTCGGCGTGCATTTCATGTCCGGGCCCGGATTGGCGTGATAGATGATCCAGTTCTCTTTGCCGTCGGGCGAGACGAAGAAGCCGTTGTGTCCGGTCGCATAGACGCCGTTGGCGGCCTTGAGCGCGGGCTGAGGAGATTTCTTCCACACCGACGCGTCCAGAGGATTGGAGCCCGGCGCCGCGTGCAGCAGGCCGAGCGAATAACCGTCCGACCAGCAGGCGCTCGCCGAATAGGTCAGGAACAAATCGCCTTTGGGGCCGGGCAGAAACTCCGGACCTTCCACGATCTTGCGGCCGCCCTGTTGTTCCCAGGGTTGATCGGGGCGCGCGATGATGGTCTCGCTGCCTGCCAGCGTCCACGGATTTTTCATCTCCGCGATCGCGAGCGACGTATCCGTTTCGGTGTACGGCGAATAGACGAAATAACGCTTGCCGCCGTGACTGAAAACGGTGCCGTCGATTCCGGGACGAGCCGTGTTGATGCGGCCACGATCCGTCCACTCGGTGTTCATCGGATCGGCGCTGTCGTTCTCCAACACGAACACGCCGCGATGGGAGTCATCGGTAAACCCGCTTGCGGTCGCGGAGTAGTAGAGGAACCATTTGCCGTCGATGCGATGAAGCTCCGGCGCCCAGATGGAATGCGCATTCGGGCCCGTCTTCGGCGCGGTCCACACGACGACCTGCTTCGCCTCAGCCAGTCGGGCGATATTGTCCGTGCGCCACAGAGCGATGCGATTGCCCAGCGTGTGCGTGTAGTAGTAGACCCCGTCGACCTGCGTGATCCAGGGATCGGGGCCGGACTGCAACAGCGGATTCGTGTAGGTGGCGGCGCTCGACGGGGCCGCAATAGCGGGAGTTGCGCAACCCGCCAGCACCGCTAACGCGACGACGCCCGCTGCTTTGTACCAACCCAACTCTGGCATCGCCGACCCCTATCGTTGATTAAGACGTATTTATCTTATAATTACGGCCGGAATGTGCAAGGATTGGATTTCCGAAGTTTCGACCGGGGGACGAGATGATGGGACGGAATGCGTCGATTCGCACGCTGCTGGCGTGCTGCTGCCTGGTGCTCGCGAGTTGCGCCGCGCCCCCGGAGCGGCAGGCCGAAGTGAAGCGGCCCAAGAACATCCTGTTCATCCTGGTCGACGACCTGGGCTATGCGGATTTTTCCGTCACCGGCAACCGCAAGGTACAGACCCCGAACATCGACAGCCTCGCGCAGCAAGGGTTGCTCATGAAGCAGTTCACGGTCGCGTCGCCCATCTGTTCGGCGTCGCGCGCCGGCCTGATGACCGGCAGGTTCTCCGCCGAGACGCGCATCGTCAGCTTCATCAGCAACCGCAAGCACAACGAGCAAATGGGGCAGGCGAACTGGCTCGATCCGACGCTGCCCACACTGCCTCGCGCGCTCCACGATGCGGGTTATGCGACAGCCCACATCGGCAAGTGGCATCTGGGCGGCGGACGCGACATCGGCGAAGCGCCGCCGATCACCGAGTACGGCTTCGATGAAAGCTACACTCAGTTCGAGGGCCTCGGCCCGCGCGTGTTGATGAAAGAAGATACCGCCAAGCTCGCGTCGCAGAGCGCCGCGCTCGGACACGGCCCCATCGAATGGGCGCCGAAGTCCACGCTGACCGAGCGCTATGTCTCCAAGACGCTCGATTTCATCGAGCGCAGCGCCGATCGTCCCTGGTTCGTGCAGCTCTGGCTCGATGACGTGCACGACCCGTGGCATCCCGACGACGCGCAGTTGCAATCGGTGCCGGGCAAGGGCGACGACGCGGACGAGGAACGTTTCTTCGCGGTGCTCGTAGCGATGGATGCGCAGATCGGTCGGCTCATCGACAAGCTGCGTGCGAGCGGCAAGCTGGATGACACCCTCATCGTGCTGACGGGCGACAACGGTCCGAGCGGGGCCGGGCAGTACTACAAGAACGGCGCAACGCCGCCGGGCGATGCGATCCATTTCCGCGGCCGCAAAGGCAGTCTGTACGAAGGCGGCGTGCGGGAGCCGTTGATCGTTCATTGGCCGAAGGGCATCGCCCCCGGCAAGCAGGATTCGACGACCATCGCCAACGGCGTCGATCTGTTCCCGACGCTCGCGCAACTCGGCGGCGCGAAACTGCCTGCTGGGCTCGATGGCGCCAGTCTCGTTGCTTCGTGGACCGGCTCGTCGATCGAGTCGCGACCGGATATCTACTACGCCTATGGCGGCTTCGGCGTCCCTGGCAAGTCGCCGCGCCCGCATCTGGATCGCGACGTGAGTCCGCCGTTTGCGATTCGTTCGGGTGACTGGAAGTTGCTGGCGCGCGGCGATGGAACGGATGCCGAGCTGTACAACCTCGCGACCGATCCGTCGGAGTCGAGCAACGTCGCGAAGGATAATCCAGAGATCGCCAAGTCGCTGACCGAGAAGGTCGTGCGCTGGCGCAAGACGTTGCCGCAATGAACGAGCGGCGCGGAGTGGAATTCCACTCCGCGCCGACTTTGATCTATTCCCGATACTTCAACTCACCGTGCCGCGCGTCTTCCGGCATCGGTGCGAAATCCAGACGTTCTCCCTGCTGTACGCGCCACGTATCGAGCTTGCCCCGCAGCTCCATCAACGTCCGGGCATAGTTTGCATCCTGGGCAAGATTGGTGAGTTCGAACGGATCGTGATCGAGGTCGTATAACTCTTCGGGCGGATGCTGGCTGAAGCGCTGAACCATGCGTGCGGCCGCCGGATCGGTCTTCGCGAGCTCGACCCAGCTGTCCCAATACTCACGGCCGTCTCTGCCGTTCGCATTGCTGATGTGACTGGTATAGGGGATATCCGGACGCAGGTTGACGATGTACTTGTAACGATCGGTGCGGATCGCCCGCATCGGCGCACGATTCATCTTGCCATCGCCCGTGTGAGCCGCGAATGCCGCGTCGAGATGACGTGTGGCGCGGCCTTGGAGCACATCCACGAAGCTGCGGCCATCGATGTTGTTCGGCGCTGAGCCGCCGGCCACTTCGATCACCGTTGGCAGCACGTCGACGAGCGACACGATGGCGTCGTTCGTCGCGTTCCGCGCCGTCTTGCCGGGCCACACAGCGATCAGCGGCACGCGCATGCCGGCTTCATACAGCGACCACTTGCCGAACGGGAACTGCGGACCCTGGTCGGAAGTGAACATGAACAGCGTGTCCTTCGCATATCCATAGCGCTCGAGCGCGGCGCGTACCTGACCGACTTCTTTGTCGGCTTGCGAGACATCGGTGTAATAGCGAGCCATCGCCTCACGCGTCTTTGGCGTGTCGACGAGATACGGCGGCAGCGTGAAGCTCGCAGGGTCGTAGCCCTGGTTTTCGAGCCAATACACGTGCGGCGAGTGGGCCGCGACGATCAGCGCGAGTGGCTTCTTCTTATCGTGCGTCTTCAGCAGGTTTTCGATCGCCGGCACGCCGAGATCGGTGTACAGCACTTCCGGCTTGCCCGGCGGGCTGACGTTGGAGTTCGCTAGATACTCGAACGGGTACTGCTCGCGCGGTCCGATGTGAGTTTTGCCGGCGATCACCGTCCGGTAGCCAAGCTCGGACAGATACTGCGGCCAGGTGCGGACGTTCGGCTCGATGATGCTGTGATTGGCATGTGCGCCGTTGCGCATCGGATACAGGCCAGTGAATAGCGCCGAGCGCGAGGGCGCGCAGGTTGGCGACGCTGCGAATGCCCGATTGAACCTGGTGCCCTCGGTGGCGAGCTTGTCGATGTTGGGCGTGCGAACGTCGCGGTTCCCGTACGTGCCCATATCGCTCCAGCCGAGATCGTCCGCGATGAACAGCACCACGTTCGGGCGCTCCGCAGCTCCGGCGAAGCTGCAGACAAAGAGCGCGGCGATGGCGAATGCCCGCCGCGCGAGCGAAGAAACATTTTTAGTCATGGATGTTGTCTCGCGCTTCTGCGTCAGAAGCGCACCCTCATGCCGAGCGTGTAGATCGAATCGTCATAGCGGTAGTCGCGGTTGAAGAACGACTCGCCCATGTAGCTGCGATACTTCGAGCCCAGGATGTTGGTGCCGCCCAGATCGACCCGGACACTCTCGCTGATGTCGTAGCCGATGCTCATATCGAGACGGCCCGCAGCGCGGACATAGCCGAGCCATATCGGGTTATACGAGGGATCGTTGACGCGATCCGCGTCGATGGGACGAAGCCCATTGCCGCCCGTGATGTCCTCGTCGTAGTACTTCGAGCGGTACGTGTACACCATGCGCGCCGACAATCCGGAACGCTCGTACAACAGGCCCGCGTTGAAGTTGTGTTCCGAGACCCCCTGCAGCGGGAAACCCTTGAGCGGATCGTCGCCGGTCACTTCCGTGTCGGCCCACGTGTAATTGCCGAACACGCCGAAGCCAGCCCAGGCGCCCGGCAGGAAGTCGAAGAACATCTGGCCGCTGAGCTCGACACCCTGCAGTTCCGCCGCCGACACGTTGCGCGGGCGGGAGATGTTGTAGGTGATGCCGTCGATCTCTTCCGCAGTTACGGCGTTGATGACGCGGTCCTTGATATCGCGGTAGTACACGCCGCCCGCCACGAAGCCCGACTTGAAGTAGTACTCGAGCGTGGCGTCGAAGCTGTCGGAGATCTGCGGCTTCAGCTCCGGATTGCCCGCGTTGCCCGAATTGATGACGTTCGGGTTGGTCGCGACGATGTAGTCGATGCCGGGATTGAGACTATCGAAGTTCGGACGCCGCATGGTCTTCGCATAGTTGAAGCGGGCCTGCCAGTCCTCGCTGATCACCCAGCGGGCGTTGAAGTTCGGCAACACTTCCGTATCGGTGGTGTCCGCCGACAGCGGCGTTACCCCGGTCGTCGAGGGGCGAGCACCGGCGATCGTGCGTTCGGTGCGCGTCGGACGCACGCCGAACACGCCGTCGATGATCGAGTCGCCGACGTTGAACTCATAGCTCGCCTGCAGATACGCCGCGGAGGTTTTCTCGGTCGCCTCGAAGTGACGCTCGGGCTGGTAGGCCGGGTCGCCAGGGCCGAAGCCGAAGATCTGCCGGAGCCGGTCGCGTCCCGCGTCGCTGCGCAGATAGTCCGGATTCGGCAGCAACATCGATTGGCCGCCGTTGATGCGGGGAATGCCGGGCATGGAGGCATAGAACTCCTCGCCCAGTCCGGTCGAGCTGACCAGCGTGCCCAGATCGCCGCCGGGAGCGCCACGGTTGACCCGAGCTTGATCGTACTCGGCGCCGCGATCCGCGTAGCGCACGCCGGCTTGCAGCTTGGTGATGAAAGAATCGAGACGATAGCCGCCGTCGAGCTGGATCGCGAGCAGGTCGCCGTTGGACTTGTTGAAGTTCTGGTTCAGGCCATTGCGGAAGTACATGCCGTCAGCCGAGCCCAGTGGGTTGCCGGGCGCCTCGTACAGGCCGCCTTCGTTGAAGCTGGAATTCACGTTGGTCACGGGAATTCGTTTGCCGATGTCGACGATGAAGACTTCTTCCTCGAACGTCGCATCCTGGAACGACACCTCGCCTTTCAGGTCGAGGCGGTCGCCTTCCCAACGAGTGCCGAATGCGCCGAGATAGTTGTTGGTCTCCTGATCGCGCGACTGCGCGCTGGAGAACGCGGTGGCGTTGGTGAACGTCGCGTTGTTGACGTTGCACAGGGTCTGCACGGTGAAGTTGCCGGCCCGCAGCTGGACCGCATTGGGGTTGAGGCCGTCCGGCCCGACGCGCGCGAGGAAGCAGTCGCCACTCGGATCGCCCAGGTCCTGCAGGCCCGTCGCGGGGCTGTTGAAGAACTGCGTTTCCACGAAAGCCGACTGATTCTCCGAGCGGTAGCCGGTGAAGACCGCGTCCGCGTAGAACTGCAGCTCATCGGTTGCTTGCAGCTGGAATGCGGCGTTGGCCTGCGGACGCTCGTAGGTGCCGTAATGGTTCACGCCGCCGGCGACGTTCTGAACCATGAAGCCCGGCTGGTTGAAGCGGAAGCCGGTGGAACGGCGAATCGGCGCGTAGGTGACCGGGCGGCTGTAGTCGGTTTCGCTCCACGACACGTTGAGCAACGCGCCGAGCTCGCCGATGCCCGTGTTCCAGCGATCCGTCAGCAGCACGCTGAGCTGCGGATTCACTTCTTCCACGTTGGTCGAGTAGTTCGCGCGGGCGCCGATCACGGCAGTCGGCTCATCGAAATTGAACGGCTTGTGCAGGCGCAGATCGGTGACGCCGGCGATGCCGCCCTCGATCAGGTCCGCCGTGGTGGACTTGATCACGTCGACCCGCGCGAGCGCGTCTGCGGGCAGATCCTGGAACTGGAAGTTGCGGCTGTTCGCCGAGAACAGCTCGCGCCCGTCGAGCGTCGTCTGAATGTCGCTCAGGCCGCGAATCAGCACGCCCACGATTTCGTTGTTGTTGCCGATCGACACTTGTACGCCGGGCACGCGCTGAAGCGCGGCGGCGGTGGTCGGATCGGGAAATTTACCGATGTCCTCGGCCACGATCGAATCGACCACCTGCACGGATTCGCGCTTGATTTCGGCGGCGGCTTCGAGACTGCCGCGGATGCCGGTCACGACGACTTCTTCCAGTTCGCCGCTTTGCGCGGGCTGAGTCGACTGCGCCTGCGCAAAGTGCGCTCCCAGCAAGCCGACGGCCGAAGCCGTGTAAAAAACGATATGCCGCTTCATCGTAACCCCCTGAGATCGGTCTGTTGCAGCGTCGAGGCCGCTGGCTCGAATATACTTATTAGTATGATAAAAGAGAATGCTTTGAGACGATTTATCATATCAATGGCACGCCAAGCAGCGTCGTCGTGCATCGCGTTGATTTTGCTTGGGATTTGCCTGTCCACCCAGGCGCTGGCAGACCGCAATCCGGTGCTGCGCCGGAACTTCCCAGATCCGTTTCTGCTGGAAAGCGGCAGTCGTACCTATGCGTACGCCACGAACTCCGACGGGGTTCGTGTACAGATTTCCTCATCCGACGATCTCGAGCACTGGTCCGTGCCGACAGAAGGGCTCGCGCGCCTGCCTGCGTGGGTGAATGAGAACAAGCCCGACGTGTGGGCGCCCGAAGTCTTGCGCGTGGACTCGCATTACGTTCTGTATTTCAGCGCACGTTCCAAATCGGTCACACGGCCCGACGGGATCGGGCGTCTGTGCATCGGCACAGCTGTCAGCACGCATCCCGATCGGGATTTCGTTCCGCACGATACGCCGTTGATCTGCGATGAATTCGCCGAAGGCGTGATCGATGTGAGTCCGTTTCGCGACGGCGACCGTCTTTATCTCTATTACAAAAACGACGGCAACTGCTGCAAGCGGCCGACCTGGATCTTCGCGCGCGAGCTCGACTCGACGGGCCTCGCCACTGTCGGAACAGCGAAACAACTCGGCGTGAGCAACGATCAGCCTTGGGAAGGCCACGTGATCGAGGCGCCGACCATGTTCAAGCGAGAGGGCGCGTATTACTTGTTTTATTCCGCCAATGCCTACGACAAGCCAGGCTATGCGGTCGGCTACGCACGGTGCGACGGGCCGCTAGGTCCCTGCAAGGATGCAAGCACGCAACCTTTGCTGAAGACACCTGCGCAGCCCGTCGGCTGGTTTGGTCCCGGTCATCAATCGATCCTGCAGATCGACGGGCGCACGGTCATCGCGTATCACGCATGGAACGTGTTGCCGGACGGAAAGCGAGATCGCTGCCGGGCCATGCATATCAGTGAACTTGAGTGGACTGCGGCGGGTGAGCCATTCATCAAGCTGGATAGCGAGCGCGCTGAGGAGTGGCGCTGTCCTACGCGCCGGCCGTAGACACGGAACTTGCCGTGAAGCACGCAGTTGAATACGCATTCAACCGGGAGCAACTGCATGCGTAAGTTCCTTTGCATTTCCGCCGCGTTGCTCGCCCTCGCGGCATGCAGCAAGGGCGGACACCCGGCCGGTGATGATCCGACGAGAAACAACGAACCTCCCGGCGAGGGTCGCCCCATGGACTCGAATCCCTCGGCGCGAGACGCACTGCCTGAAACGACGCCGGATAAGGAACGTCCGTATGCAACGGACAGCGCGACGGAGCAGACGACGACAGCGCCTCCCGATCCCGATCCTAAGTGAGGTTTGCCGAGGCTTAGAAATCGGTCGATCGGCTGACCTGTTCCCAGGTCGCCGCGACGTCCGATCGAATCGCTTCGGCCTGCGCTACGCGCGCTAGTGCATCGCTGCCTAGAATCAGATGTTCCGGGATGTCATCGCGCTGGGTAAGGTCGAAAATGACCCCGGCGACTTTGTCTGGATCGCCGGGCTCGTTGCCCGACAATCCCTCGGTCCGCTGCATGATGGCGCCGACGGTCGCTTCATATTCGGGCAGCAGTTTGGGCATCGCGCTTCTCCCGGTCCGCCGAAGCGGGCAGAGCTCGATGAAATATTGATGATGTATCCCGAGCGCTGCCGACGCATGATCGGCAAGGCGGCGCGCACCAGATTCACGACACCAAAGAAATTTGTTTCGACCTCGGCGCGGAATGCCGCTGGCGATTTTTGCTCGAACGGTCCCAGGTGAGAATAGCCGGCGCTGTTCACCAGCACGTCCAGCCTGCCGAATTTTTCGACCGCAACCTCCACGGCCGCTCGCGCCGCGTGCTCGTTGATCACGTCGAGATCGACCAGAACTATCCGGCCTTCGTAATGTTTCTTCAGGCTGAGGAGGCGTTCCGCGCTCCGTGCAGTGGCAACTACGTTCGCGCCGCGCTCGAGAGCTAGCAGAGCCGTGCTTCGGCCGATGCCGCTGGCACATCCGGTGATTAGCCATGTCGTCGTCATCTGGCTATTTGATGACGGCTTCACCGCGGTTGATTGGAGTATCGGTGCGTGAGTTGTCGCGTTATGGCAAGGCCACGCCGGAGATCCTGCGGCAGTATTCGATCAGCCGATCCTGCAGTGACGGATCCTTCGTCACGGGATTCAAGCGCCCCGGTTGCTTGTGATAGAAGAAGCCGCCGCTGACCCGCGCCTCCTTGTCATCACTGACGGCGAGCCAGGCCTGAGTCAGGTGTGCTTGATCGAGATCGTCGTTGGCGCCGGGCCCGCCCATGCGCGTCTTCACCCATCCTGGCGACACCGCGTTCGCAAGAACATCCGGCCAGTGCCGCGCCACTGCGAAGGCGAGCAGTACATCGTGAAGCTTGGTGTCTGAGTAGGCTTGACTGCCATCCCAGCGACGCTTCGACCACTGTATGTCATCGAGGCTCGCGTTGGAGCCGAGGTGCATGCCGGAGCTGAGATACACGAGGCGCTGCGGCTTCGGCATGAGGGCCGTGAGCACATAAGGGGCAAGCACGTTCACAGCCCATAGCTGTGACAGTCCGTCTGCGGTCTCGACACGGCGTGGTTCGCGATAGCCGATGCCGACGTTGTGTATCGCTGCATCGAACGGCCCGAACTCATTCGCCTGATCGGCAACGTCGCGCATCGCCTGCAGAGTTGAAACATCGCCAAGCACAACGCCGGTTGCGCGAGGCACTTTGGCCTTCAATTCTTTCGCGCGGCTTTGATCGCGAGCGTGCAGTACAACCGAGTGTCCTTGCTCGGCCAGCAGCTGGCCGGTCATCAGGCCGAGGCCTTGAGACGAGCCGGTGATGAACACTTGAGCCATGGGCGACATCGTAGCCGCTGTGCCCCCTCAGCACACCACCAATGAGAAAGAGCGGGGCGATCGGGCAGCGAACGGCTGCGCGTCGGTTCAAAGATACTCACACACGAGTGAGTGAGTATTGACGACAGCCGCGGCCGGGTAGCATGATCCCGGCCACGCGCTGGCACCAAGACCGGCGTTTCTTTGCAGGGGGAACTATGGCGTCTGGTCTGCTGGCGTCCGCCTCGGCGGTCGCGTTGATTGCGATACCGGCACTGGCTGCGGCACAGGCTTCGGGGGAGGGAGCGGCTCAGCTCGAAGAAATCATCGTCACGGCCACACGCCGCAGCGAACGATTGCAGGATGTGCCGCTCAGCATCACTGCATTCTCACAAGACGATCTGACCACCAAAGGCATCGTCGGTTACGAAGGCCTGGCCCGTGAAACGCCGGGCGTCGTGCTCAACAAGCCCACTGCCAATTTCAACAATTTCACGGCGCGCGGCATCGCCACCAACGGCTACGGCGCGAACCTGCAGAACACGGTGGCCATCTATATCGATGAGCTGCCGATCTCGACGATCGGCAACACCACGGTGCTCGACCCGAATCTTTTCGATGTGGAGCGCATCGAGTTCCTGCGCGGCCCGCAGGGCACGTTGTTCGGATCGGGCTCCTTGTCCGGCGCGCTGCGCATTCTCAACAAGAGTCCGGATCTGAACTCGTTCGACGCCGCCGCCATGGTCGATACCGGTGTGACCGACGGCGACTCGCTGCGGCAACGTTACAACGGCATGCTCAACGCGCCGCTGGTCGAGGACAAGCTGGCGCTGCGCGTCGTCGGGTTCTATCGTGACGAAGAGGGTTATCTCGACAACATCGGCACCGGGATCAAGAACTCGAACACGCTGGTCGATTGGGGCGGTCGCGCCATCCTGTTGTGGAAGCCGACGGAGGCACTGTCGGTGCGCCTGCTCGCTTCGTACGAAGACAGCAATCCGAAGGATTCGTCGCTCACCAATCCGGCGCTCGGCGACCGCAAGCGCAACTCGGATCGTCCGGACCTGTTCGTCGGCGAGCTCACCACGTTCAACGCCACGGTCGAATACCAGTTCGATGGCGCGCTGCTGACCAGCTCGTCCACCTACTCGACGTTCGATCAGAAGTTCTGGGTCGATCTGGCCGGCACCTTCAATGGCGCGATTGCATTCGGTCTGGATGCCAATGGCTATCAGGACACCTTCGTCGAAGAGCTGCGGCTCGCCTCCGATCCGGGCGGCAAGTTCGATTGGGTGATCGGCGGCTTCTTCCTCGACCGGCGTCACGACGTCGATTATTTCTACCGCTCGTCGCCCGAGTTCCTGGCGGCGCGGGGCATCACCGGGCTGCCGGATGAGTACTACCAGCGGCAATACAACCATGCGCTTTCGCATGAGATCGCCGGCTTCGGCGAGCTGACTTATCACATCAGCGACCGGGTCTGGCTGACCGGCGGCTTGCGCTACGGTGGCCTGGATTCTCAGGTCTACGTCGAAGGCGGCTACAACAGCAACTATCTCGGCGCCGCGCTGACGCCCGGCTTCTCCGGACCGCTGACAGTCGTGCCCATCGCGGCGACGACGGGCGTGAAGGCGAAGGAACGTCGGCCCTCGTACAAAGTGAGTGCATCGTTCCAACCGGTGCCGGAAGTGACGACCTACGCAACGGTTTCGACCGGCTTTCGCGCGCCCGTCGTCAATGGCTTTGCCGGCCGGCGCAGTGTGGTCGATCCCAATGACCTGGTCATTCCCAATGGCGCTGAGACAGACAAGATTCAGAATTATGAAATCGGCGCGAAGAGCACGTGGTTCAACGGTCGCCTGACTTCCAACCTCGCCGCTTATCTGATCGATTGGAGCGACATCCAGGTACAGGCGAACCGCGTTTCTGACTCGGTACAGTTCGCCACCAATATTGGTGAAGCGCGCAGCAAGGGCTTTGAATTCGAGATCGCCGCGCTGCCGCTGCAAGGTCTGCAACTTGGCTTGAGCGGCTCTTTCAACCAAGCGCACGTGACGAAGCTGACTCCGGAAGAAGCTGCCATCTCCGGCGCGGTGCCCGACGCCAGATTGGCGGCGCCTAAATTCCAGGGCGCGGCGTATCTGAACTACGGCTTCGATGTCACACCCAGCGCGCGTGGCTTCTTCGGGGCGGCCTTCCAGCATGTCGACTCGTTCCCGAGCTCGTTCCCGCGCGTTCCTGGCGCACCGAATCGAGTGCTACCGACCTATGGATACACGGATAGTTACAACAACGTGAACCTCACACTCGGTGCAATCCTGGGGCAACTGACGTTGACGACCTACGTCGAGAATCTATTCAACGACGACTCGGTCACCTACATCCATCCCGAAGCGTTCCTGGCAAGTCGTTTCGGCACCATGCGGCCGCGGACGATCGGCCTGCGCATCAACTACGATCTGTAGGAGATAAGCGTTGTCGACCGCCGCAGCCGCGCGGCCCGACGCACGAGCCTGGTTCGTGCTCGGCATGCTGTGCTTCGTCTATGTCCTGAACTTCCTGGATCGGCAGTTGCTGTCGATCCTGGCCAAGCCGATCCAGGATGATTTGCAGGTGACCGATGGCCAGCTGGGGCGCATCAGCGGGCTGTACTTCGCGCTGTTCTATTGCCTGATCTCGATCCCGGTCGGGTGGCTGGCGGATCGGACCAATCGCGTTCGGGTGCTGTCGTTCGCGTGCGCGCTATGGAGTGCGGCGACCGTTGCTTGCGGATTCTCTTCGACGTATCCGCAGCTCGTCGCCGCTCGCATGGCGGTGGGCGTGGGCGAGGCGGGCGGCGTGCCGCCGTCGTACGCAATCATTTCGGACTACTTCGCTCCGGGCACTCGCGGCACCGCGCTGGGCCTGTTCAATCTCGGCCCGCCGTTGGGACAAGCGCTGGGAGTGGCCTTCGGCGCATCGATCGCTGCCGCCTATAGCTGGCGAAGTGCGTTTGTGGTGCTCGGCGCGGTCGGTGTCGTCACGGCGCTCGCGGTCTATTTGTTTGTTCGAGAGCCGGAACGTGGGCGTCTGGACTTCAAGCCATCCGCCGTGCAATCGCCGCTGGCGATGGAGAAGGCAGGGTTCTACGAGACGGTCGCAATGTTCTTCTCGCGACCGGTGTTGGTGTTCGTGTCGCTTGCTTGTGGCGCCACGCAGTTTGTCACCTATGCCTCGCTGAACTTCACAACGTTGTTCCTGATGCGCGAGAAGGGCATGACGCTCAACGAGGTCGCGGTCTACTACGCACTGCTCATCGGTATCGGCATCAGCGCGGGCATGTATGCGTCCGGCCGTCTCATCGATAAGTTCGCTCCACGCGGCAAGCACGCTTATGCAATGGTGCCGGCGGTGGGGCTGGCGCTCGCGATTCCGTTCTTCATCGGTTTTGTATGGGCGCCGACGTGGCCGCTCGCGCTGCTGTTTCTCGTCGGGCCGACCTTCTTCAACTACTTCTATCTCTCGCCAGCGGTCGCACTGGTGCAGGAGGAAGTGCGGCCGCAGGAACGTGTGCTCGCCGGCGCGCTGCTGTTGCTCGTCATGAATCTCATCGGGCTCGGGCTGGGCCCGACGTATCTCGGAGCCGTCAGCGATCTGCTCCGCGACACTCACCCGAACAACTCGCTGCAGATCGCCTTCTACACGCTCGTGCCTTTCTACGTGCTTGCCGTCGTGATGTTCCTCAGCCTGGCTCGGAAACTGAGGCGCGAAGCGGTCTCGACTGGAGACAACCTTTGATGTCATTTCGTTTGCGTGTCATCGCGTTGAGTGCTGCGGTCTGCTTTGCTTTGCCTGCGGCTGCCGACCAGGATCCCGTCGTCCGTGCGCCGGCCGGTACGATGAGGGGTGTGTCCGAGGGCGCAGTAAATGTGTTCAAGGGACTGCCATACGCGCAGCCGCCTGTTGACGTCGCACGTTGGAAGCCGCCGGTTGAGATGCCGACGTGGAATGGTGTGCGCGACGCGACGAAGTTCGGAGCGGCGTGCATCCAACCCAAGGCGCGCTCCGGGAGCATCTACGCCTGGGATCTGGGCGAGGTCAGTGAAGACTGCCTGTTCCTCAATGTTTGGGCGAAGCAGGGTGTCAGCAACGCGCCAGTGATGGTCTGGATTCACGGTGGTGCGCTGACGACCGGTTCGGGCAGCGAGCCGATGTACGACGGCACGAAGCTCGCGGAGCGCGGCGTCGTGGTTGTATCGATCAACTATCGGCTGGGTGTCTTGGGCTATCTCGCGCATCCTCTGCTGAGCGCCGAGTCGAACGGCAACATTTCGGGCAACTACGGTCTGCTCGATCAGATCGAAGCGCTGCGCTGGGTGAAGCGCAATATCGCCGCGTTCGGTGGCGATCCGTCGAACGTGACGATTGCGGGTGAATCGGCGGGCGGCCTGAGCGTGATGTATTTGATGGCCTCGCCGCCGGCGCGAGGGCTATTTCACAAGGCAATCGCGCAGAGCGCCTACATGATTTCCACGCCCGAGCTGAAGCAATCGCGCTTTGGCGAACAAGCGGCTGAGGCGATCGGCGCACGGGTCGTAACGGCGCTGGGTGCGAAAGACCTGCCGTCGCTGCGATCGATAGAACCGCAAAAGTTGATGGAGGTTGCCGCACGTGTGGGCTACTTCCCGCTCGGGACGATCGATGGCCGCGTATTGCCGCGCCAACTGGTCGACGTATTCGATCGTGGCGAGCAGGCGTCCGTGCCCATTATCGCGGGCTTCAACAGCGGTGAGATCCGCTCGCTGCGTTTCCTTGCGCCACCGGTGCCGAGAAACGGCAAGGCGTATCAATTGCAGATCCGCGATCGATATGCCGATCTCGCCGATGACTTCCTGCGCCTCTATCCGAGCGCCAAACTCGAGGAAAGTATTCTCGCAACGACGCGCGACGCCTTGTATGGGTGGACGGCCGAGCGGCTGGTGAGAAAACAAACGGCGCTGGGGCAGCCCGCATTCCTGTACCTGTTCGATCATGGCTATCCGGCCGCGCAGAAGGCCGGCCTGCATGCATTCCACGCCGCCGAGCTTCCCTATGTGTTTGGTACAGCGGCACGAACACCGCCGCTGTGGCCGAAAGTGCCGTCTACGCCGGTCGAGACAAAACTATCCGACGCGATGCTCGATTACTGGGCCAGCTTCATCCGCACCACGGAGCCGAGGGCCGAAGGTCACACACCCTGGCCGGCTTACGGCTCGACCCGTGCCTACATGACCTTTGGCGGCGAGCCAAAAGCGGCGACGCATCTCATGCCGGGCATGTATGAATTGAACGAACAGGTGGTGTGCCGGCGACGAGCGAGCGGTGCGCAGGCATGGAATTGGAACGTTGGCGTTCTGTCGCCGACATTGCCGCCGGCCGCGGAGTCGTGTCGATGATCGAAGGGTCCATGCAAGAGTTCCCGCTGACTCTGGATAAGTTTCTCGATCACGCGGCGAAGTGGCATCCGCGCGCGCAGGTGGTGACGGGACGCGACGGTGGCGGAGCCGACCGGGTGAGCTACGCAGACTTGCGTTCACGCAGCGTGCGTGTTTCCGCGCTGCTCAGAGATTTCGGCATCGGTTTCGGCGATCGCGTGGCCACGCTCGCCTGGAATACACAGGCGCATGTCGAGGCTTGGTACGCGATCATGGGCATGGGCGCGGTCTGTCACACGCTCAACCCTCGACTCACCGCTGCGCAGCTCGCGTCGATGTTGGCGCAGTCCGCTTGTCGGGTGATGTTCGTGAGCGCGGATCTCGCGCCGCTCGCCCAGCAAATCATCGAGCGTACGTCGACAGTTACAAACATCGTCGTGATCGACGGACCACTGGATGCGTGGCGCGGCGAGCGTTATGGGCCGGCGGCAATCGCACTGGAAGAGGCGATAGCGACGGCTCGCGATCCGATCGCGTGGGGCGGCTTCGACGAACGGGCTGCGTCCGGCCTGTGCTTCACCTCGGGCACGACAGGTGCGCCGAAGGGCGTTACATACACGCATCGCTCCAGCTTCCTGCATACGTTGCGTCTGCTTCAGGCGGATGTGCTGGGCATTACCTCCGCCGACAGCGTGCTCACCGTCGTGCCAATGTTTCATGCCAGTGCCTGGGGATTGCCGTTTGCCGTTCCGGCCGCAGGGGCGAAACTGGTTTTGCCGGGGCGCCATGCGGACGGTGCGAGCCTGGCGCGTTTGATTGCGGCCGAGGGTGTAACGATTGCCGTCGGCGTGCCGACAGTCTGGCTGGGGCTGGTCGAACATCTCGAAGCGACCGGCGGAGAGTTGCCGACGCTGAAGCGCATCCTGGTGGGCGGCGCGCCTTTGCCGCCAGCCTTGATGGAGCGTATCGAGCGACGTCTCGGCGTTTCGCTCCAAACCAGCTGGGGCATGACCGAGCTGTCGCCCTCGGGCACGATGTCGGCGCCGAATGATCCGAAGCGCGCGGCGGCTGTTTCGGGGCGTCCCGCGGTGGGGGTGGATCTGCTGCTGACCGACGCCGATGGGCGAGCGCTGCCGGAGCAACGAGGTGTGGAAGGGCACCTGCGAGTGCGCGGCGCCAGTGTGATCGAGCGCTATTTCGGCGATGAGCGGGCCGCGACCGATGCCGATGGCTGGTTCAACACCGGCGATCTGGCCCGTATCGACGGCGACGGTCAATTGATCATCACCGGTCGGGCCAAGGACCTGATCAAGTCGGGCGGCGAGTGGATCAATCCGGCCGAGATCGAGGCCATTATCGGCCGCCTGCCCGAAGTTGCGCTGGCCGCGGTGATCGGCCGCACCGACCCGAAGTGGGGCGAACGCCCCGTCCTGCTGGTGGAGCTGCGCGACCATCGGGCCATCACCGATGAGGCGCTGCTCACGACGCTGCGGGGGCAGGTGGCGCCCTGGTGGATTCCCGATGCCGTGCTGCGCCTGGCCCGCATGCCGCTGGCCTCGACCGGAAAGATCGACAAGATGCGCCTCAGATTAGAATACGGCGGTGGTTGAGGCGGAGCGTCGAACCGGAGTGCCTTCGGATCGTCCGCGCCTCGAGTGCCGCGAGACGATGGAGGCTTGGAACAGTGGCTGTAGATGTGGCTCCGAAGAAAGTGAAGGCCCGGCGC
The DNA here is from genome assembly GCF_009932555.1 of Steroidobacter agaridevorans. Lineage (GTDB taxonomy): Bacteria > Pseudomonadota > Gammaproteobacteria > Steroidobacterales > Steroidobacteraceae > Steroidobacter > Steroidobacter agaridevorans. The sequence continues at coordinate 272,300 of NZ_BLJO01000007.1, read as the reverse complement.
AAGGCGTCGGGCAAGGCGAAACCGTCCGGCGCGAAGTCCGCCAAGGCGCGCGGCAAGCGCCCGACCAAGGCCGAACAGCGCGCCGAGATGACCGAGCAGATTCTGGACGTGGCCGAGGATCTGTTCTCCAAACATGGCTTGTATGGCGTCACGTTGAAGGACGTGGCCAAGCAGATCGGCGTGCATCACACGCTCATGAACTATTACTTCCGGGACAAGAAGAAGTTGTTCGATGCGGTGTTCGGCCGCCGCGCCGTAGTGACGAGCACGCGGCGAATGGACGCGCTCGACGCCTACGACGCGTCGACCAACGGCAAGCCGACGGTGGAAGGTGCGCTGCACGCGTTCCTCGACACCGACCTGGATCTTTATATCCAGGGCGGCAAGCGCTGGAAGAACTACGGCCGGCTGGGCGCGCAGGTCGCGAACACGCCGGAGTGGGGCGCCGAGCTGATGGACAAGCACTTCGATCCGGTGGTGCTGAAGCTCATCGGTCTGCTGAAGCGGGCGCTGCCGGAGTGTCGCGACGAAGATATCTTTTGGGGATATCACTTCGTGACTGGCGCGTTGTTGCTGACGCTGGCGCGCACCGGGCGTATCGACAAGTTGTCCGGCGGGGTCTGCCAGTCGGAAGATTTCGAGGCCGTGAAGAAACGCATGGCCAGATTCATGGCCGGCGGTTTCCTGGCCGTCTGCGGTAGTCAATGAAGGGGAATGCAATGAGATTGGAGTCGCGCGTCGCAATCGTTACGGGAGCGGGCGGTGGACTGGGCCGGGCGCATGCGCTGCTGTTGGCGCGGTATGGCGCCAAGGTCGTCGTGAACGACATGGATCAGGCGGCCGCAGCTCGTGTCGCTGGCGAAATCGTCGCTGCGGGCGGCGAAGCGATTCCCGTAGCCGCATCGGTTACCGACGAGGCGGCGGTGGCGACCATGATCGGCGGCGTGATGTCGAACTGGGGGCGGGTCGACATTCTCATCAACAACGCCGGCATCCTGCGCGACAAGACCTTCGCCAAGATGAGCCTCGCAGACTTCCGCCTGGTGCTCGATGTTCATTTGATGGGCGCGGTGATTTGCACCAAGGCCGTCTGGGAAATCATGCGCCAGCAGCAGTACGGGCGCGTGGTGATGACCACGTCGTCGTCGGGCCTGTATGGAAATTTCGGCCAGTCCAATTACGGGGCGGCGAAGCTGGCACTGGTGGGGCTGATGCAAACGCTGGGACTGGAAGGCGAGAAGCACAACATCCGCGTCAATTGCCTGGCGCCGACGGCCGCGACGCAGATGACTCACGGTGTGCTGGCAGAGGAAGCCTTGCAGTGTCTCGATCCAAAGCTGGTCAGCCCCGGCCTGCTCGCGCTGGTCGCAGAGCAGGCGCCGAATCGCGCAATCCTATGTGCCGGCGCGGGTCACTTCGCACGCGCGAATATCACGCTTACTAAAGGCGTGCAGGTCGGCGGAGATGCCGATGCGGGCGAGCAGGTGATCGCGCAGTGGGAACAGATCGGCGATCGCACCGACGAGCTCGTCCCGGCTTACGGTTTCAAGCAGGCCGAACGCGAATTGGCCGCCGCCGGCTATGTGGCGCCGACCATGGCCGAGCGTTAATCAGCGTCGAGCACAGTCATGAATATCTCGAAGACATTGCCGCTCGGATCTTTCGAGATGCCGGTCGCGTAATCATCTTTCGTGACATCGATGTCGCGCGTGCGAAACGTCACCAGCGGGAACTGGCTCTTGGGCAAGGGCGCTTCATCTTTCGGCTGAAACAGCGCCAGCATGCCGTCGTTGAACCCGAGCAGCACTTCATCGTAGGTCGGCGTGTTGAAATACTGCAGCGGCTTGGCGTGGAGCAGCGACGTATAGAATTCTTCCGCGTCCTTGCGATCCGCAACGATGAGCTTGGCGGCGCCGATGGCTGGGGGTTGCTGGCGTGCCAGGATCTCGACGGCGTTGCCGCTCGGGTCGCGAGCGATCGCGATGTTATATGGACCTGACTGTGACTTGGGCAGCCGCCGCACCGGCTGCTTCGTGTCTTCGAGTCGTTTCACGATGGTCTCGAAGTCCGGTGTGTAGATGAGCACGACCGGATAGCGGCTCTTTTGCAGCAACTGTTCCTTTGGCGAGGACACCAGCGTCAGACGCACTCCGGAGCCGAAGCCGAGGATGACCTGGTCGTATTGGCCCTCGACGTTCTCGCGAGCCACTTCCTTCAGGCCGAAGTTCTGCTGGTAGAAATCCAGAGCCTGCTTCAAGTCGGCGACGATCACTTTCGCGGCGACGAGAGAGTGGGTCGGCGAACCGGCGGGTTCCGCAGCGTGAACCAGCGGCGCCAGCAGCAGCGAGAAACAAACGATCAGAGAGCGGGCGTTCATGTCGCGTCGGTTCCTTCAAAGCAAAGACCCCGCACGAGCTTAACCCGTGCGGGGCCTCTGTCGATCGAAGCATCGCGATCAAAACGTTTCTTTGCTCAGTCCCACCAGTTCCAGCCCCTGCGATCCCAGGACCAGTTGTGAGGCTTGTGGCCGCGCCGGGCCGGCCGGACTTCGACCTCCATGACGGCGCCGTCCCTGCTCACGTCCTTCACCTGAATCAGAGTTTCGGTGTTGGGATTCTTCACGCCCGCTGCCGGAGTCGCCGCGCGCCAGTGCTGAACGCGATCGTCGAACACCGATACGGCACGCTGCGACGGATACACGTAATCCACGCCCAGACGGCGCAGCTTCAAGGTGTCGGTTCTTTCGAGCCCGAACGTCGAGTCGAAGCTTTGATAACGCGAGCTCCAGGCAGCGCCGTCTTCGCGAGTGAGCGGCGTCGGATGCGCATCGATGGGCAGGATCAAACCGAGGCCCGGATGGGCGCTGGTGTTGTTGTCGCCGAGGCGCGTGTCCCAATAGGAAATGAGCAGGCCGTCCTGATACGGGAAGTGCGTCACCCAGTCCTGCAGTGTGGGCGAATTCAGATCGCCGAAAACATACGGACCGGTGCGCAGACTCTTATCGTAGCCACGGTACTGACGGAACTCGGCCACATAGGCATTGAAGAAGCTGCCCAGGTCGCCCTGCACGGCGCGGAAGCCGCCGGTCGGCGGGTTGTACACCCAAGGGACCGTGACTTCGGCGCCATCGGCCTGCTGCCCGGTGATCTGAATATCGTCGATCATCAGGCCCAGGCCATTGGTGAAGGGATCGGTCCAGTAGCGGAAGCCGACCTGCACCGTCTTACCCGCGAAGTCCGAAAGGTTCGCGGTCAGCGCCACCCATTCGAAACCGGTGCTGCCGGTGATGCCATTGCCTTCGTTCTGGTCGTTGGGATTGGTCGTCGTGGACAGATTGGTGGGCACGAGATGAGTCGTGCCGCCATCGACGACGACCACATAGGCGTAGTCCCAGTCGGCTTCGATGTCGTACTGAACCTGTGCGCTCAGCGAGGCGGCGCCGTCCGGCAAGGTCACGGTGCGTAACATCGTGGTGTCGAGCAAGGCGCCGCTGCCGCTGTAATAAAACGCGTCGCCCGCATAAGGTCCGATGACGTTATCCGGCAGCACCGTGATCAGCGCTTGAGCGTTTCTGGTGTTGTAAGTCGACGGGCCGAGCTTGTGGTGCGACTTCTTGCCGGCGTGCGCCACTTCGTACTTCAGCCAGCCGAGCTGCAGTTTTTCCCAAGCGCCCATGTGCACGGGCTTGGTGCCGATGTCGACCTTGCCGTCGCTGCCATAGGAGCCCGACGCCATCAGCGACCAGAAGCCGGTCGAGTTGTCGCCGCCGTTGGTGTCGTACAGATCGGGCAAGTCGAGGTCGTGCCCGAACTCGTGCGCGAACACGCCGACGCCGCCGTTCTCGGGTTCGACCGTGTAATCGCCGACCCAGTAATTGCTGTTGCCGATGCGGACGCCGCCGGCCTTGTTGTTGTCCGGGCCGAGCAGGCCGGCCATGTTGTAATAAGCGAACCAGCGATGGCTCCAGATCGCCGCGCCGCCTTGCACGCCGCCGCCGACTTCTTCACCCATGCCGGCATGCACCGACTGGAAATGATCGATGTAGCCGTCCGGCTCGTCGAAGTTGCCGTCGCCGTCGTAGTCGTTGCGATCCCAGACGTCGAACTTCGCCAGCTCGGCGTTGATCTGGTCGGCCGTTTTGCCCGCCGCCAGCTGCGCGTTGTACCAGCCGTTCAGCGAGTCACGCAGGAACAGCCACACGCCGGCGCAGGGATACGCTCCTGGCAAGCCGGGGAACGAGCAGTTGTAAGTGACATCGTCGTCGTACCGGTTGGCGTTGTAAGGGACGCCGATCCAGTCGGTGACCTCGCCGTCGACGGTGTATCGGTTCGAGGAAAGCTCGATGTAGAAATTGCGCATCGAGGTCGCGCCCGGCTGTTCCGAAAACAACAGGGCTTCGTAATGGGTGCGCGAGAAATCCGGCGTCCAGATGGTGCTGTTATCCACGGTGCGATCGGGCTGCGGAATCTGGTTGTGCAACGGGCCGGGCAGGCCGCCGAGCGCCGGATGGATCTGCGTGCCGAACTCGCCCAGCACGGTGAAGATCAGGTCCTCGCTCTCGCGCTCCAGCTCGATATACTTTCCTTGGTATTTTCCGCGGCCGATCCGATGCACCCGGCGCGAGCTCTGGCCGAACGTCTGGCCCGAGAGCTGGCTCGAGGATTGAGCTTCGGCCCGAACCTTTTCTTCCAGGCCCAGCTTGCGCATCTCGCGACGTTTTTCGCCGGCCGGATGCGGCACGTCGTCGCTGTTGGCCCGGCCCTTGACCGTAAAGCCGGCCAGCGCCGGCTCGCCGGGCGCGACCAGGACGGACTCCTGCGCCAGTGCCGCCGTCGAGGTGAGACCGAAACAAAGTGAATAGAAAGGGATCAGCCAGCGACGACGCTGGCGCGACGCTTTACACATAGTTTCCCTGCCTCTCTTGTTGTTTGGGCGCTCAGGCCCGTGCGATGCCCAACTGTGATCCGCTTCGCGATTGGAAGTCAACGACAGCCAGGAAACATTTCGGCGGAATTTTCTGTATACAACGATGCCGTTGGCGAGGCTTTGTATATTTACAAAGCCGGCAAGTGTCGATCGAAGCGTGCGCACCTGAACAGTGCGGATGCTACCCCTTGTTATATTTCTGCCGGTGCGCTTACGGGTTCGCGCGAATCGGGCTTGCGAGCCGGGCGTTACAATCGTTGCTTATCGAGACCGGTGGGACCCGGGGACTCGGTAGACTCATCGGCGTCTGGCGACCCACTCGGAGAACAAGACGTGCAGCTCAAGTCGACCCTCGTGTTCACAGTCATGCTCGGTGCGCTGGCAACGGCCGCCGTCCGGGCCGATCAGCCGGCGCCGCCGCCGGATGCGGAGCAGGTCAAGTTCCAATGGGGCGTGAAGATTCCACTGCGCGATGGCGTGAAGTTGAATGCAACCGTGTACACGCCGCGGCAGCAGAAGGAGCCCGCTCCCTGTGTCTTCACACTGACGCCATACATCTCGCAGAGCTATCACGATCGCGGCATGTACTTCGCTGCTCGCGGTTATCCTTTCCTGACCGTCGACGTGCGCGGTCGAGGCAATTCCGAAGGCGAGTTCCGGCCGCTGATCCAGGAGGCGCGCGACGGTCACGACGTGGTCGAATGGCTCGCGCAACAGCCCTATTGCAACGGCAAGGTGACGATGTGGGGTGGCTCGTACGCGGGCTACGACCAGTGGGTGACAGCCAAGGAATTTCCGCCGCATCTCGCGACCATCGTGCCGGTCGCTTCGCCGTACGCAGGGACTGACTTCCCGATGCGCGCGAATATCGCGGCGCCTTATCTAATGCAGTGGCTCACGTTCACCAGCGGCAACAGCTCGCAGGCCAGTATCTTCGGTGACACGGCGTTCTGGGGCGCGGTGAATCGCCAGTGGTTCACCTCGGGCAAGCCGTTCAGGGAACTGGATACGATGCTCGGCAATCCGTCCGCGACGTTCCAGGAATGGGTCGCGCATCCGCAGCTCGACGACTACTGGGATTCATACAACCCGACGGCCGAGCAGTACTCGAAGCTGTCGCTGCCCATCCTGACGATCACCGGCAGCTACGACGGCGATCAACCGGGCGCCATCGAGCACTATCGCCAGCACATGAAGCATGGCAACGCCGACGCCAAGGCGCGGCACTATCTCGTGATCGGTCCTTGGGACCATGCCGGCACTCGCACGCCGCAAGCGCAATTCGGCGGACTCACGTTCGGCAAGGAGAGCCTGGTCGATCTGCCGAAACTGCATCTCGACTGGTATGCCTGGACCATGCAAGGCGGCCAGAAGCCGGAGTTCCTGCAGAAGCGTGTGGCGTACTACGTCATGGATGCGGACAAGTGGCGTTATGCCGATACGCTCGAAGGTGTGACCGCGGAGTCGCGCTCTTATTTCCTGGACTCGAACGGCAATGCCAACGATGTGCTGGCATCGGGCTCTCTCGCCACTGCGCCGGGCAAGGGCAAGCCCGATCAATATGTTTACGATCCACGGGATCTGAGCATTGCGGAGGTCGAGCGCAACGTGGATCCCTCGTCGCTCACGGATCAGCGCCCGATCTACGCGCAGCAGGGCAAGGTGCTCGTTTATCACACGGCGCCGTTCGAGCGTGACACAGAGGTCAGTGGCTTCTTCAAGTTGTCGGCCTGGCTGGCCATCGATCAGCCAGACACCGATTTCGCGGTCTCTGTTTATGAGATTCGCCCGGATGCCAGTTCCGTCCTGCTGACCAACGATCAGCAACGCGCGCGCTATCGCGAGAGCGAGCGACAGGCCAAGCTCGTGACGACGCGTGAGCCGCTCAAGTATGAGTTCGACGGCTTCATGTTCACGTCGCGCATGGTGCGCAAGGGCAGCCGGTTGCGGCTGGTGATCGGGCCGGTCAATTCGACTTTCAGCCAGAAGAATTACAACAGCGGCGGCGATGTGTCGTCCGAGACGATGCGCGACGCTCGCACCGTCACGGTGAAGCTGTACCACGATCGCGCGCACCCGAGCACGCTGTTCGTGCCGATCGGCCAGCCAGGCATGTAGGGCGCATCTCGCACAATGACAGGTTCGAATGATTTTCTTCGCAGCTCAGGCAAGCCACAATCCCGGCTCACGACGGAGACCCCCATGGCAACCCTGACAGCAGCCCGCTCGGGCACGTTTCGTATTGGCGGTGAGCTCGAGGTTCACCGCTTGGGCTACGGCGCGATGCGCATCACTGGCGAAGGCATCTGGGGCCCGCCCGCCGATAAGGCCGAATCGTTGCGTGTGTTGAAGCGGCTGCCCGAGCTCGGCGTGAACTTCATCGATACCGCGGATTCCTACGGTCCCGACGTGTCGGAGCAGCTGCTGCGCGAGGCGTTGCATCCGTATAAGGGGCTGCTCGTTGCGACCAAGGGCGGCTTGACGCGGCCCGGTCCGGACCAGTGGGTGCCGAATGGCCGGCCGGAATATCTGATCAAGCAGGCGCATGGCAGCCTGAAGAAGCTCGGCGTGGAGCGTATCGATCTGTGGCAGCTGCATCGGATCGATCCGAACGTGCCGCGCGAGGAACAGTTCGGCGCGGTCAAACAGCTACTCGACGAAGGCGTGATCCGGTTCGCCGGGCTGAGCGAAGTGACGGTGGAGGAGATCAAGGCGGCCTCGAAAGTGTTCCCGGTCGCGACCGTGCAGAACATGTACAACCTGGCGAACCGCGGCGCCGAATCGGTTCTCGATTACTGCGAGCAGCAGGGCATCGGTTTCATTCCCTGGTATCCGCTCGCGGCCGGCGAGCTGGCGAGATCAGGCTCCGTGCTGGACAAGATCGCGAAGGAACACCGGGTCGGCCCGAGCCAGATCGCCCTGGCCTGGATTCTCAAACGCAGCCCGGTGATGTTGCCCATCCCCGGCACCTCGAAGGTGAAACATCTCGAGGAGAATGTCGCGGCGGTCGAGATACAACTTTCGGAGGCTGAATTCGCGTCGCTGAATAAACTCAGGGCGTAACTTCGCCACGCATCCGGGCGATGGCGACTTCGCCGAGAGGCTCGTTGCTGCGAATCCGGAAGCTGTCGGCCCATTCGCGGGCGAAGTCGCGTTGGTAGGCGATGTTCACGCATGCCGCGATCGTCATGGTGATGAGCGCGCCGAGCGACGCGAGCGCCATGTCCTTCTGCGCATCCCAAACGTCGCCTTGCGAACCCAGGAAGGCTGTGCCGAGGTCGCCGCCGAAGCCGACGGCCGCGCCCCATTCGATCAGTTCGTAGAGCATCGATGTGGACATGGTCAGGTCGAGCGGCAGGAAGTAACCCCAGAACCCGCGCACCGATGCGATGCGGAGGAACACTTCGCGGATCGGGTAGGCGAGCAGCAGCCCGTAGCTGAAGTGAACCACCCGGTCGAAGTTGTTGCGCTCCCAGCCGAACAGCTCGTCGATGGAGAACCCGAATAAGCTTTGCACTGTCCGGTCGTATGGGACTTCGGAGTAGGTGTAGTGCGCACCGATCGTATGCAGGCAGAAGAACACGAACAGCGTCGTGTACGACACGCGAGACAGCGGGAAGACGCGCGACGTGGCCACGAGGCCGGCGACGCCCAGGAGTAGCAGCACGTTTTCGAGCAGCCAATCCGACCGGTGAAGCGGCGCGATGGCGAGCGCAATCCATAGCACGCCAAACAGCACGGCCAGCGTCGATAAATAAGCCTTGCGCGTCACGCGAGTCTCCGGAGCGAATTGCTGCGGAATGTACCCTGGCGCCAGCGGTGCAGCCAGCATGCGCCGCGCGATTCCGGGCTCCGGGCCCTCCGCAGGAGAAAATAAAAAACTCTTGTTCCCCCTCCCGTACACGGGAGGGGGTTAGGGGGTGGGTCTTCCACTCAAAGATTGTGAGCACGATCACTTCCATAAATTCCCCGGGCACATTATGTTTTGCTTCATCCAGCCGATGAACAAACAACGGGGGACAACCCCCGGGCCCGTCGAGTTGGGCTGAGACCTGGATCACTTTTTTTTCGGGAAGCGCGATGACCTTTCGTTTTGCCGCGGCCGCCGTGGTGCTGGCTACTTTTCTGAGCGTCCACTCGGCGAACGCCAGCACCGGATATCTGGCTCGCGCCGAAGTGCGTGAATTCATCGAGGCCATGCAGACCGAGCACGGCCTGGATGCCACCGAGCTCGAGCGCATTCTCGGCGACGCGCGGCATCAGCCCGTCGTGTCCCGCTTGATCGGCCCGGAGCGGCCGAAGTCGGCGACGCCGCCGGTGCGTTCGTATCCCAAGTACCGCGCCAAGTTTCTAACCAAGGCTCGCATCGCCGCCGGCACCCGCTTCTGGGACCTGCACGAAGCGGACTTGCGTCGTGCCCAGGCTGAATATGGCGTTTCACCCGAGGTGATCCTCGGCATCCTCGGCGTCGAGACCGCGTTCGGCCAGAACACCGGCTCGTTCCGAGTCGTCGATTCGCTGACGACGATCGCGTTCGACGGGCCGCGTCGACAGGAATACTTCCGTGACGAGCTCAAGGAGCTGCTGCTGATGGCGCGCGACCTGAGCATCGATCCGCTGAAAATCAAAGGTTCGTACGCGGGCGCCATGGGCCTGCCGCAGTTCATGCCGTCGAGCGTCCGCAAGTACGCCGTGGATTTCGACGGTGACGGCGTCATCGATCTCGCCGGCAGCACGTCCGATGCGATCGGCAGCATCGCCAGCTACCTCAAGTCGTTCGGCTGGGCCGATGGCGAGCCGGCGCTGGTGCCGGTGCAGTTGCCCAAAGGCAGTGCGGCCGACCTGGTGACCGGCCTGGAGCGCAGTCACGAGGTTGAGGCGTTGAAGGAAAAGGGCGTCAGGTTTTCCGTGAAGCGTCTGCCCGAGGGCGCGTGCTCCGTCGTCGAGCTGCCCACGCCGGGCAAGCCGTCGAAATTCGTGGCCGGCTTCGGCAACTTCGAAGCCATCACTCGCTACAACCGGTCGACGTTCTACGCCACGGCCGTGCTGGACCTCGCCAATGCGATTCGCGAGGCCCGCACCCAGATGACCGCGAACAACTGAGCTAGTGCGGGCTGGTCGCCTTGCCGAAGTGCACGCCGCCGTCGTTGACGACGACGTCGGCCTGAGCACGTAACAAGGCGATCATTTCCGCACCCGCCAGGAACACCGGCCCATAGCCGTGCGCCGCCAGCACGTGCACGGGCCGATACATATAAAACATGGGATCCCAGCCCATGCCCGTGCCCACGCAAGTGCCTTCGACCTGGCCCTTCGCGTTCACCTTGGTCGTGACGGCATTCCATCCCAGTGACACGGCCGGCCCGAACGCTCGCGCATCGAGCCAGCCGCGATTGATGCCTCTCGCCAGCGCATAGACGAACATCGCGCTCGCCGAGGTCTCTTCGTACGATTCACGCCGATCCAGCAGTTGATGCCACAGGCCAGCATGACCCTGAGCCGCTGCGAGTGCAGCGGCATGCGTTCGGTAGATCTCCAGAATCCTGGCGCGACCGGGATGAGTCTCGGGCAACACCTCCAGCAGCTCGACCATGGCCATCGTCGCCCAGCCATTGGCGCGCCCCCATGGAAACACCGGATGGGGCTGCATGCCTTGCACCCAGCCGTGCATGAAGAGCCCGCGCTCCTGTACGAACATTCGTTCGGAGAATTGCAGGATCTGTTTGACGGCATCGTCGAAGTAACGATTGTCGCCGGTCAGCTTGCCTGCTTGCGCCAGGCACGGCACGCTCATATAGAGATCGTCCAGCCACAGCGACTCCGGCAACGGACGATTGCGCGCCAGCGTCCCATCCGCGAGCCGGAACTGTGTGCCGGAAACGAACTGCACGTAGTTGTCGATCCACGGTCGCAGGTCGTTACCCAGACCGGCCCGATTCGCTTTGATCATGGCGGCGCACATCGAACCCGCATCATCCAGCGAGCGCGGCTTCACGATCGATCGCATGCTCATGCCATGCGCCACGGCAGGGACCGATCCATCGGCGGCGAGATGTTTCTTCGCGTGCGCGGCGAGCGTCGCGATTCCGGCCAGTCTCTCCTGCGTGTACTTCCGATAGCGCGTATCGCCCGTGACGTCGGCGGCGAGCAGCATGCCCGAGTAAGTCACACCCCATTCATAGGTGAGAATCAGCAGATCCGTCCGGTCCAGTGCCGCGAGGTCCGGCAGTTTCTTCAGGTCGGACACCTCGGCGCCGGTCGCACCATTCACAACACGCAGTGGGGCCGCTTGTTCGAGATAAGCGTGCACTCGCTGCAGAGTCGCCTCGATGCTCTGTGTCGTGGCAGGTTGATACGGCGTGGGGTAGTTCGGCGTCAGTCGCCCTGAGTACACGCCCGGATCGACGCGAGGCGAAGTGTGGATCTGAGTGGGCTGGGACTGAGCGAGCGCCGCGCTCGCCGTCGCAAGCATCGCCAGTGCGCACAATGAGCGAATCGCGTTGGTCTGGAGCAAACGTTCCATGAAGTCCTCATGCATTTCGGACGCTGCCGCCAGCGGTCGCGCGGCGGTGAATTATTGGTTGTCGGAATGAGTTTGCACAGAGGGAGAAGAATGCGTGTTTTGACTTGATCGATTCCGCTATGACATCGATCGGGCGCGCTTCACGTTGCTATCCTGGTCGAAAGGGGAAAGGAACGTGCAACGTATAACAGTCTTTCTTATCTCGCTCTTCTGCAGTGTCTGCGTCGCGCAGGAGCGTGGCGATTCGGAGCTGCTCTGGCAGAGATTTCAGCAGCCGCCCGCGGATGCGCGGCCGATGATGCGTTGGTGGTGGTTCGGCCCGGCGGTTGAGCACCAGGAGCTCGATCGTGAGATTGCCGCCATGAAAGCGGGCGGCTTCGGTGGCTTCGAGGTGCAGCCGGTGTATGCGCTGTCCACCGACGATCCATCGACCGGCATCGTCAATACACCCTATCTGTCGGATCCGTTTCTGACTGCTCTGCGCCACACGAGCGAGACTGCGCGTGCCTCGGGCATGCGCATGGATGTGACATTAGGTAGCGGCTGGCCTTTCGGTGGACCTCACATCCCGATCACCGAGGCTGCGGCCGAGATCAGAAGGGTGGAACTGCCGCTGCCGGCAGGTGCTGCCACGATCGGTCTGCCTTTCATGGAGCCCGGGGAACGTGCTGTGGCTTTGTTTCTGGATGAAGCGAGAGTGCCAGTGCCGAAGGGAGCCACAGCCGATGTGCGCCCGGCGGCGCGGGAGCGCAAGGCTTATTTGTTTGTTGCCGGGCGCACGGGGCAGCAGGTCAAGCGGGCGGCGGTGGGTGCGGAAGGCTTTGTCATCGACCACATCAGTTCCGCCGCGGTCGCGAATCATCTGACGACGGTTGGAGATCGTTTGCTGAGTGCTTTCGATGGCGCCACGAAGCCGTACGCGATGTTCTCCGACAGTCTGGAATCCTACGGCGCGAGCTGGACAGACGATCTTCCGCAGGAGTTCGAGCGCCGGCGTGGTTACGACCTGCTCGATCATCTACCGGCGCTGTTCGCGGAAGGTTCCGAAGGAGCCGCAGTTCGTTTTGACTGGGCGCGCACGTTGTCCGAACTCGTGGATGACAGATACTTGAAGCCGATCAACGCTTGGGCCAATCAGCGCGGCACTCGCTTTCGCGCGCAGGTCTACGGACTTCCGCCGCCGACGCTGTCGAGCAATGCACTGGTCGATTTGCCGGAGGGCGAGGGCGCCGACTGGCGACGCTTCAACTCGACGCGCTGGGCGACTTCGGCGGCTCATATATATGAGAGGGATGTGGTCTCATCCGAGACCTGGACCTGGCTGCACTCGCCGTCGTGGGCCGCGACGCCGCTCGATATGAAGGCCGAAGTCGATCGTCATTTCCTGCAGGGCGTGAATCAGATCATCGGGCACGGCTGGCCCTATTCGCCGCCGCAAGTGGCCGAGCCCGGTTGGGCGTTCTACGCGGCCGCCTCCTTCAACGATCGCAATCCCTGGTATCCCGTGATGCCGACGGTGACGCGCTATGTGCATCGAGTCAGCGCGATGCTGCGCGAGGGCAAGCCTGATTCCGCCGTTGCGATCTATCTGCCGACCGAAGATGCGTTTGCCGACATGCGGCCGGCACGAGCGTCGGTGAATGAAGAGATGCGTCAGCGGTTTCAGCCCAATCTGGTCGGGCAGGTCCTCGATGCCGGACAAACGTTCGACTTCATCGATGCGAGCGCCATCGTGGCTGGCAAGTTGACGCATCGCCTGCTGATTCTCCCGGGCCTCAATCGCATCGACCCAGCCGCGTTCGAGCGCATCGCTGCCTGGGTCGACAACGGCGGACTGGTCATCGTCACCGGCGCGCTCCCCGGCAGCGCTGGAGGATTGATGGACGGCGCGGCGGGCGCGCAGAGAGTTCAGCAGCTTTCACGACAACTGCTCGAATCGAAGCAGCGCGTTCACGTCGTCCCGCCTGAATCGCTCGGCGCGACGCTGCGTTCTGTATTGGAGCCGACGGTGGCGCTGGCTTCTTCAAATTCCGCGTTCGGTTTCATTCGTCGCCGCCTCGACAATGGCTATCTGTATTTCATCGCCAACACCGGCCAGCGGCCCATCACAACTCAAGCTCGCTTCGCGGGCGACAACGGGCGCGGCGAATGGTGGGATGCCGTGACTGGTGAGCGCGAATCGGCAGGCAGTGGAAACATCGCCGTTCACCTGGCGCCGTACGAATCGAAGCTCCTGGTGTTCGTCAGCGGACTCGATCAGCTCGAGCCAGCGACCGAGCATCGACTCAGCCCGATGCTGGATCTGTCCAAAGGATGGCGAGTGCAAGCCAAAGGAATTTCAGCCCCGCCTCCGCAGCCCGGTACGTCGTGGACGGATGATCCGAAGCTGAAGCATTACTCTGGCAGCGTCACTTACCAGCGCAGCTTTGCACTCAAGAAAGCAGACCTTGATAACGACGCTCGACTCCTCTTGGATTTTGGCGCCGACACGCCGCTGCCGGACATTCGGCAAGATCGGCCGCGAGCTTTGCTGGAGGCGCCGGTCCGCGACGCAGCGTTGGTCCGTGTGAATGGCAAGGATGCAGGCGCGGTCTGGATGCCACCGTGGCGCTTGGATGTAACGCCGCTGCTACGTCCCGGTAAGAACGAAGTCGAAGTGCTTGTGATGAACACAGCGATCAACACGCTGTCAGCGCGGCCGGTGAGCAAACGTCTACTGGAGCTGCGTTATGGCGCGCGCTTCAAAGAGGAAGATCAGGACAAGCTCCAGCCGTCACCGTCCGGATTGCTCGGGCCGGTGACGCTGATTCGTGCGGTCAAGTGAGCGGGAATTGCGGCGAGATCGGCGCGACCCGCGCATCACGCCGCAATTCCCAGCCGCGTTCGGCTTAATTGCCGGGCTCGGGCGGTTGCGGCAGCACTCTCGTGCCGACGCATTCGACGTTCGACGCTCTGTGTGGGCCGCCTGTCGATGCCAGGTGCAGAGGCGGATCGTAGGTCGTCTGGACGGGGCCATCGCCGTGAGCAAGGTGGGCAGCAAGTGCGCCTTCGCTCGTCGGTGGAATCAGAATTCCAAGAAAGTTGCCGGGTGCAACGGTAATTGTCGCCCCGGTGTCCAGAGTGTACGTACACGTGCCAGTGCCGTCACAGTTCGCGCCCAGATCCCGCGGGCCGCCGATGTTGTGACATATTCCCTTGTCCGTCGGCGGTGGCGGTTCTTCGCCGGTTGCGGACGCGAGATTGGCAAACGCAACTGTGAGTCCGACCAGTGTGACCAGCTTCGGAAGATCGTTCATAGCTAATAGCTCCCCTTGTTGACAAATCCCCGCTTTGTTGACGGCGACACGGGAACAGTGTCTGCCGAGCTGCGTGACCTTCGCGCTGGTTCGCTCGCACAAACAAGTCAGAACAATCCCTGAGACGATATCTTTGACAGCCGCGGCCGCTTCGTCAGACGCGTACGTTCCATGGACATTACGCGCCCGCAACATGTGAGAGGGTTCGATGCGCAGAGCACCGCCAGTATCGCTCTACAAGCTGAGAGATATTCCCGCGCCGCGCTCGACTGACCAAGCGACTCCGACTGCGGCGATGAGCACGGCGGCAGCAGGCATGAACGTGCGCCGGTAGAACGAATGGCGCTGTGCGTACCTGATCAGCGGCAGTGCGAGCAGGACGATGGCGCACTGGCCCAGCTCGACGCCGACGTTGAATGCGAACAGCGATAGCGCCAGCGAACCGGTTGGCAGCTGCAGATCGGCAAGCACGTTGGCGAAGCCGAAGCCGTGGATGAGGCCGAAGCCGAATGCGATCCAGGCTGCCGGTTGCGAGATCGCATAACGCATGCGTAGTCCCGCCACTACGATGGAAAGCGCGATGGTCGTTTCGATCAAGCGCGGCGGTAAGGACACGATCTTAATCGCCGCCAGCGAAAGCGTAATGCTGTGCGCGACGGTGAACGCAGTCACGAGCGTCAGCACGTCCTTCCACAGCGGCGCCCAGCCGGCCCTTGTGTCAGGCTCACGAGTTGCACGCAGTCCGGCGGGCAGCAGCAGAGCCAGCAGGAATAGGATGTGATCGAAGCCGATCCAGATATGCCACACACCTTCGCGAGCCATCGTGACGAACTGTTGCACCGGACTTGCCGCGTCGGCCGATAGCACCGCGCGATTGTTCTGCGGCGAGAGCGCGAAGGTCTGCTGAGTGTCCGGGCCACGGAAAGACACGAGCCCTCGATGGGTCGCGTCTATATCGAACAATAACGAGTAATCGAGACTCCACGGCGCGACGTTGCGCTCGCAGGTCACGACGAGTGGCAACACCGTGTATGCGCCATCGCTCAGGTCATCGACCAGCTGCGCTCCGGCACGAATGTTACACGGCGATCCACCCGCAGCGATCGCCAGCCGGCCTAGCGCATAGTTGGCGATCTCGTTGTGCCGTGTGCGTACTTCGCCCCAGGTGATCTTTCGATCGCCATCGCGATCCAGCCCGACAGCAGGCTCGAGATCGCGCAGGGCGATGCGCCACTCGCCGGTGAATCCTTCAGCAGTCGGCGTGAGCTGTAGATAACTGTCACTCGGTTTGTGCGCGTAAGTCTGGGAACCGATCAGCATCAGCAGCGCGAGGGCGACGAATTTCATGTGCGGCGCTCCGGTAAGATGTGGGACAGGAGCGGCAGCAGCCGTACATCTTCCAATCCCTGCTCGCGAACGAATGTCACCACCGGCGCCGCAGCCGCTGGCTGCCCGGTTGCAATTGCCGCGCGGACCACAATGAGCGCATCCGCCGGCTCGCGCTGGCTCTTCCAGTTGAAGAGAGCCGCATCCAGCGCTGCCGACGCCTTGCCTTCGATATCAAGCAAGAATCTCGCGTAGTCACGCGACGGAACAAAGTCGCCGCGGCGCTGGTGAGCTGCATATTGCTCGCGAAGCCGTTGTGACAACTGCCCGGCGTTCGCTGCATTTATCGCGCGTGAGGCGAGGGCGGCTCGCAGTAGCAAATCGGCGTAATCGGGGTAGCGTTCGAACAGCTCGACGACCTGGCGATACTCACGCTGCTCCAAAAGAAAATCAGCAAAGGTCAGCAGCGTATAGGCGTCCGCGTCGGTGGCGGTGAGCGCCTGGTCGAAGTGCAGGCGCGCCGTTTCGATCTCCCCGATCCGCATCGAAATATCCGCCAGCGTCAACTCGATCTCTCTGCGCTGCCGGGGCTCCATTCCAGCCGCACGATCGCGCATCGCCAGCAACTTTCGGTAAGCGCCGCGAGCCGCACCACGATGGCTGCTGACGCGACTCATACAATCGGCCGTGACCAATGGTTCAACAAGCAATGCGAGACTGCGACAGTCTGCCGCGGCGGCTGTGTAGTTGCCTTGCACCTGTTGAATTGCCGCTCGGGTCAGCCGTGCCTGCGGGTTGCGTGGATCGAGCACGAGTGCGTGATCGAGATCCGCGAGCGCCGCTTCGAATGAATGATTGTGCTGGTGGATCTGCGCCCGGAGCAGAATCACGGGCAGCGGAGCATCCTTGGCATTCCGCCATGGCGCGAGGGCGGCCTGCGCGTAGCCCAAATACCGGGGGTCGCCGCTGGTACGAGCTGACTCGATATCTGCGGACGCTTGCACCACCGCAGTCTGCAAATCTCGCGGGCCCGTCGTCGATGTGCGCGCTCTGGCCGGCACCGTTGCGAGCACCACCGAATCCGATGCCGGCCGATACGGAGCAGCCTGCCCGCGCATCGGCAAGAGCGCGATGCACAGAAAAGCCAGGGCGGCGGGGAGGAGGTGCCGCCCTGGGGAGACAGTGCTGCTATTGAAGCACGTCATCGAAGGAAGTCTCGCTTTCGTCGAACTGGAACTGCAGATCGTTCACTTCGGTAGGCTCTGCGGTGTCCGAGGTTTGTGCGAGTTGTGCTTTGATGAACGAAACGAACGCGGTGCCGTTCGCTCCGGTCGGCGGCGCCGGCGCCGGATTGTCATTTCCGCCGCCGTATCCGCCCCCACCGCCGCAACCCGCGGCGAGCAGTGCAACCAGCACCAGAGACTTGCGATTGAAGTTCATGGATGTGCTCCTTGCCTGTTTGTTACTTCGCTCCCGGGCTCGGCGAGCGCAGATACGGGAAGCGCTCATCGAAGTCAGCTGCGCTGACGGGCGTGCCATCCGTCAGCGGCGCCTTGTTGTTTGGTGCGACGGTCGCGTCCTGGATCAGCGCGCCCATGGCGACTCGCAGCTCGATGTCGACCACGTCATCGCCGGGCCGACGGCCGTTCGGGAAGCCGGACGTGTCGCCGCCCAGCACACCGAGCGTGTGCTGATTGCCAGCGGGTTTCGCGGCGATGCTGGTGTTCAGTCGCATCATCTCCGCGGGCTGCACGTTCGCCGGCTGATTCAACCCCTGGACGCCGGTGAGGAACGCCGCGACGAGATCCGTGCGAGGAAACAGGTTGGGCGCAACGGCCACACCGTTGAACAGGATCTCGAGCAGCTCCGGCAACGTGGGATTGGTGACGTAGGTTGCAAACTGGGCGTCATCGCGCGGCTGGCTCGCGTTGAACCGATCTTTATCCTTCAAGCCAATAACCACTTCGTTCACCAGCGGGGCACTCAGGCGCGACACCTGCGTCCAGGCACCGCCCGAGACCTGCGGTCTGCGGTTGTTATCGAAGTTGGGCTTCGGATTGAGGATGCGAGCCTGCCGCAAGCTCGCCGTGGTCCAGGCGCCAATGATCGGATCGTTGCTGCGCGTGAGACACGAGATCGGCACTTCGAGCGCGAGCGTCGTGATGTTCTGATTGCCGATCGGATTCGGAATGGCGTTTGGCGGGCCGAGCGGGTTGAGATTCACCAGGTCGAACACCGGGCCGAGATTCACGGCGAAACCTTCCTTGCGCTGACCGACAAAGGCGCGGCCGCTGCCACAGCCCGGAATCACCACGTCGTAGATGTGATCGCGGGCGTACGTTTCGTAGTTGCCGAGGGACTTCGTGCCGACGTAGTCGGCCGGCTTGCGGAACTGGGTTTCACCGGAATTCGATGTGATCGAGCGGGAGTTCCCGCTGCGACGATTGCCCTGGATGAAGTCGATGGTGTATGTCTGGCGCACGTTGAGCGCGTCGGTGTCGTTCTGGCCGGGGCCGATGCCGCCGATGTTCTTGAGCGGCACCGACACCATCTGATCGCCCACCGGCACCTTGAGGTCGGCCACCACGTTGGCGAAGTTGAAGCGGAAGGTCAGGTCTTCGCGCGCGTCGCCGTTGTTGTCGACATGGATTTCGTAGATGGCGTCGGATTCCAGATCGAAGTAGTTCGGACCGCCATACGGATCCTGCAGCGGCAGGTAGTTGGCGATCAGCGTGACGAAGCCGTCCCGGCCGCCCTCGTAGCTGCGGAACATGTAGAAATCGGTGCCGTCCACTCGCGGCATCGTGGTGATGAACGGCGCTTCCCGGTGGCTGGAAGCCTGGGCCGGCAAGCCGGCCGTCAGCGCAGTTCCTGCCGCCGCGGCGGCAAGCACGGCCCGGCGTATTGAGCTGCTCATATGAAGTATCCTCCTGGCGAGCTGAACATAAGTAGGTGAGCTGCGAGGAGGAGTACGGGGCGACCGGCGATCCGGATGCACCCGGCAGATTTTTTTGTCGCGGGGCGCCTCCAATTGGCGCGCTGCCACGTACATTAGTTGCAAGGCTGGAGGGCGGACCGGGCCGCCGGACCAGTGGGACAGGTGGAGTAGATTTGGCGGAGCAAGAAGAACTCGCTCGGCTCTTGCAGGCGACGGCGCGCGGCGATCGCCAGGCGTTCGCTCGTCTATATGAATTGACGGCGCCGAAGCTGTTGGGCGCCGGCGTTTATATGTTGAAGCGGCGTGAATTGGCAGAGGATGTCTTGCAGGACCTGTTCGTGAAGGTTTGGCATCGCGCGTCCGAGTACCAGGCCGAGCGCGGCGGCGTGCTCACCTGGTTGTATTCGGTGCAGCGCTACCTCGCGCTCGATAAATTGCGCGCGCAGCGTCCGACCCAGGAGTTGGACGAGGACATGTCGAACACGCTGGCGTTCGAAGGGCCGGATCCCTCCGCCATGGCGATGAGTAATGACATGGCGGCGCGCGTCCATAAGTGCCTCGACACGTTGACCGACGTGCAGCGGCGCAGTGTGACGCTGGCGTTCTTCGAAGGGCTCACGCATGCGGAGCTGACGCAGAAGCTGCAGACCCCGCTGGGCACTGTGAAAAGCTGGATCCGTCGCGGCCTGGTCAGCCTGCAGAAGTGTCTCGAACAATGAGATACGACAACCCACAACTGGTGCAGCGGCTCGCCTCAGAATACGTGCTCGGCACGTTGACCGGCCGTGCACGGCGTCGTTTCGAGAGCTGGATGCGGGATTCGTATCAGGTTCGTTCTGCCGTGTGGCATTGGGAACGGCAGCTTGGCCCGCTGGCTGAAGCTACGGGTGGGGTGCAGCCGCGTGCGCGTGTTTGGGAACAAGTGCTCGAACGGACGGGCGGCAAGGCTGCGGCTCAGGCGGAGCGTGAACGCGCTCGTGCGCGTTGGTTCGAGCGGCTTGGGTTGTGGCGCGGCTTGAGCTTGGTTGCTACTGCTGCAGCGGTCGTGCTCGCAGTGTTGCTCGCGCGTACGCCAACGGAAGTGACCCCGCAAGCTCAGCAGTACGTGGCCGTTGTGAACGGCCCGGAGTCGCAGCCGCTTTGGCTGGTGCGTGCCGATGTTCAGCAAGGGCGGCTCGCGATCAGGTCGATCAATGCGACGGCGCCCGCGCCGGCCAATTCGTATGAACTATGGATTCTGCCGGCAGGTGGCGCAGCCCCGCGCTCACTGGGCTTGTTGCCGACGGGCACTGCGTCGGTCGATACGGATCTGCCCGTCGAGCTGCGCTCGCTGCTCGCGAGTGCGCAGGGACTGGCAGTCAGTCTGGAGCCAGCCGGCGGGTCGCCGACCGGCGCGCCGACCGGGCCGGTGGTTTATCAGGCGGCGATTCTTTCTATTTGAGTTAGCCGGTCGGAAGACCCACCCCCTGGCCCCCTCCCGTGTACGGCAGGGGGAAATAAAAATTCATATTTTTTTCTCTCAGAGCCCGACACACAAGACTACGCAGGTACGCTGATTTTCTGCTGCATCCAGTAGCGAACGACGGCCGTATAGCCGTCATCGCTCGCGAAGGAGAACAGCGTCATGCGCCGATCGTCGATCGCTGCCGGGCTCGGCCTTGCACTGGCGCCGGCGTTGCTGCAGGCCGGTGGCATTCCCACGACCACGGGTTGGCTCGAAGAAGTCGTTGTCACGGGCAAGCTGGATCGACTCGAAGGCGATCCGATCTCCGCCACCGTCGGCGTCGTGACATCCGAACAGCTCGACCTGCGGCCGGTGTTGCGCGTGGGGGAGTTGCTTGAAGTGGTGCCGGGCCTGATCGTCACTCAGCACAGTGGCGGCGGCAAAGCGAATCAATATTTCCTGCGCGGGTTCAATCTCGATCACGGCACCGATCTCGCGACCAGCGTCGATGGCGTTCCTGTCAACATGCCATCGCACGGCCACGGCCAGGGCTATACGGACATCAACTTCGTCATCCCCGAGCTCGTCAACTCCATCGACTATCGGAAAGGCACGTACTACGCCGACACCGGCAATTTTTCCGCGGCCGGCGCGATCAACATGCGATATCGCAATTCGGTCGATACCCCGATTGCACAGCTCGACGCAGGCGAGGACGGCTATCGGCGTGCGTTGCTCGCCTTGTCGCCGCGCATTGGCAACGGCACGTTGTTATTCGGCGTCGAGCACTCGCAGACCGACGGTCCCTGGCTGCTGGACGAGAATTTTCGTAAAACGAACGCATTGCTCCGCTACTCGCGCGAGACGGATGTCGATTGCCTCGCGATCACGTCGCAGGTCTACGAGGGCGAATGGCGCTCGACGGATCAGATTCCTCTGCGCCTGGTTCGCGATGGCGCTCTTGATCGCTTCGGCTTCATCGATCCCACCGACGGCGGCGAATCGCATCGCTACAGCCTCGGCGCCGACTGGATCTCGCGACGCGGATCGGGCGAACTTCAGGCGCGGGGCTACGCCATCGACTATCGCCTCGATCTGTTCTCCAACTTCACGTACGCGCTCGACCCGATCGATGGCGATCAATTCGAACAGCTCGACGACAGGCGCATCTTTGGCGGGGCCGTGGAATGGCGGCGTCCGCTGCGACTCGGCAAGCTTGCAAGCGAGCTCGAGATCGGCGTCGAATTCCGTCGGGACGATATCGATATCGTCGGTCTGTATCGAACCGTCGCTCGCGAGCGCATCGGCACCGGTCGCGAGGATGCCGTCGTGCAGACCAGCTACTCCGCCTACTCGAGCCTGACAACGACATGGACCGAACAGGTGCGCACGTCGGCGGGCATTCGCGCCGACTATTTCGACTTCGATGTGGGCAGCAATCGGCCGGAGAATTCGGGGACGGCGTCCGATTCGATCGCGAGTCCGAAGTTCTCGTTGATCCTGGGGCCTTGGAAGGAAACCGAGCTCTTCGTCAACGTCGGCAAAGGGTTTCACAGCAACGATGCTCGCGGCACGACCCTCCGGGTCGATCCGACCGATGGCGTCACGCCGGCCGACCGGGTCGATCCGCTGGTCGGTGCGTTGGGCGCCGATGTCGGCGTGCGCACGGCCATCCTGCCGAAGATGCAATTGAGCGTGTCGTTGTGGACGCTCGAGCTCGATTCGGAGCTGTTGTTCGTCGGCGATGCAGGAGTCACGGAACCGAGCCGCGAGAGCAAACGTCGCGGGGTCGAAGTCGGTGCGATCTGGAACCCGCTCTCATGGCTGATCGTCGATGCCGATCTCGCATGGTCACGCGCTTCCGTCGACGATCCTGTCGGCAGTCGCATTCCTGGCGCGGTCGAGAACGTCGCGTCCATCGGCGTCGCGATCGATCATCCGAGCGGCTGGTTCGGCGGTGCGCGCTTCCGGCACTTCGGCAAAGCTCCGCTGATCGAGGACGGCAGCGTCGAATCGGAGCCGACCACCCTGGTCAATCTCGAAGCGGGCTATCGCATCACCGACACGCTAAGCGTGAGCGCCGCCGTCTTCAACATCTTCGACAGCGACGACAACGACATCACCTACTTCTATGAGTCGCAATTGCCGGGCGAGGCGGCGCCGGTCGAAGACATCCACTTCCATCCGGTGGAGCCCCGCACCGTGCGGTTTACAGTGACCGGAACGTTCTGAGCGCTGCGGCTCGCAGTCGACGGCGGCGTCCGTTTCATCTAATGTCCCTGCTGGCAAAGTGCCGTCATAGTCGCCGGACGGCAGGATGCAGGCGTTCGTGAGCAACACGGATGAGCTGAAGCCCTGAACACGGACTACGTTACGAACGTCATATGACCTATCTCGCCCACATCACGATCTATCCTGCCGACGGCGTGCGGTACGTGCGCGCGGTACACTCACCCCGCATTGTCGAGTACGCATACGCGCTTGCCCTGGATGCTTGTCGCATCAGAACGCAAGCGCTCTCCAGACTGAACATCATGCAAGCTGCTCGCTCGCGCTTGAAGCCGCCACATCTGAAGGTCGGAGAGCTCGATCTTGCTTTCGATCTGGAGCGGATCGATCGACTCGGGGATCAGGAGGCCGACAAGTTCTTCGTCAATCTGATCCATCGCGGGATGAAGATACTCGAACGGGCCGCATACATCCCGAAAGGATCCAGCGAACGGGTGAGGAAGGAGGTGCGCCGGCTGGGGTTGCGGATCAGGTCGGACATGACAAAGTGGCGACGCAACGCCCGGACTCGGGATGCCTTTCGACTGATGGCTCGGACGACTCACAAGGGCATCTGCATCGACGCCGAAGTCAAACGCAAAGGCGGCGGCTTGGAGTCCTTTCACCTTCTCGATAGTTGGTACCCACCGCATTTCTTTTGCGAATATGTTCTGGACAGCGTGCGCTGGCTGGCAGCCGACAAGATCGAGGTGGTGCTCAGCCACCGAGGTCGGAATACCCAGCATCAGGGAGTGCGGCGCATCGACACGAGGCGCAGTCAGAACAAGCCATCGATCACGGCGGACGGACGCACGGCAAAGCTGCATTTTTCGTTGAAGAAGCCAATACCGGCGGAGACCCTGGAGGATTGGAAGGACGTACGCTGACCTACTCCTCAAACCGACCCGCGCCCTCACGATCGCGCTCGTAGCGCCGCGCGAGCGGAAACGGCGGTAACCAGGACTCGCGACGGATCGTCCAGAGCTCGTAGGTCGGCTTCAGCTGGTCAGGGGCATCCAGCGAGCCCAGGTTCACGCCGATTTCGTCGGCGCTGCGTGCGAAAACGGGCGAGCCGCAGCGAGGACAGAAAGACCGCCCGGCGTACTCGCGTGTTTCGCCCTCGATGGTCACCGCATCCTGAGGAAATATCGCGGACGCATGAAACAGCGCCCCATGATGTTTGCGGCAGTCGAGACAGTGGCACAGACCGACTCGGTACGGCTGCCCCGACGCCACAATTCGCACGTTGCCGCACAGGCAACCGCCGGTGAATTGCTCCATGGCGTGTCTCCTCTGAAATCACGCGGGCAGAATATTTACAACGAACCGACAGTCACTGCAATTGTCGTTCTGCTTCCGAGGCGTAGTGCAACAGCAGCGTCGCGAGCGCTTGCGGCCGGCTGAGCGCTACGCAATGTCCTGCCGTAATTTCATCGGGCGAGATGCGAAGACGTTGGCGTACGAGACGGCGAAGCCAGTCGCTTGGGAATACGCGATCTTCCGTACACAGCACAAAGTGTGTGCGCACGTTTGGCCAAGCCTCGAGCGGCCATGGCGAAGCGCCCGGAGTCGAGGACTGCGAGCGTTCGTGGCGAAGCGCCTCTTCAGCCAACGTGCGTGGCACATCATGATAAAAAGTCACGAGCGGATCTTCGTTGCCGGTCAGGCCGCCGTCGCGCGCGGCCTGCGCTCGAATGGCTGCGCTACAGCCGGAGGTTTCCCAGTACTCATCGGGTGTTTCGCTGGGCCATGGAATCATCCCAGCCACTAGCACGAGGGCGTCGGTAGGGAGCCGGGCGGCAACCAACGGAGCGGTGAAGCCGCCGTACGAATGACCCACGACGATCAGATTCTTCCGGTGGCCGATCGCCTCGACGACTGAGTCGGCGTATTCCTTCAGGCCAGCAGAGTCGTCATCGCACGGAAGGTCGGGCGCGACTACATCGTGGCCGTGTTCGCGAAGCTGTGCTTCCACACGGTGCCAGGACCAACCTACGTCGCCGCCACCGTGGATCAGAACGAAGGTGCTCACGATCGCTCACCGCCGAGATTGAGGGTAACAGCTTCTGCCGGGCGCGATGCCGCGGCGAGCACAGCGACCACCATGAGCCCCGCCGCGACGAAGGTCGAAACAGCGAATCCAAATTCCGTGTGAAGCGGCCCGAACGCAGCTGTTCCGACAAAGCCAGCGAGATACGTGACGGCGCTGTTCAGCCCCATGATCGTCCCGCGGCGCGCCGGATCGATCGCGCTCAAGCGCATGATCAGAACATTCAGGCCGAAATGATTGGCGAGTCCCCAGAGAAACACAGCGATCAGCAGCATTGTGAAACTCCCGCCGAACAAGGCCATGCTCACATACACGACGCCGGTAGCAAGAAACGCAGCAGGCATTACTCGCTGTGCGCCGAGGCGGTCGACGACATTGTCCAACAATGTCGCTGCGCCGAAGCCCAGGCCGTAAACAAGCGCAGCTAGTCCATTGGCGCTGACAGGCTGGCCGAGGCCATGGTGAAGGTAGTCGCCGAGATAGCCATAAATGCCGTAGAACGCAGCCATAAATGCGCCGCAGGCAATGAGCAGAGGCTTGATGCCTTTGATCTGCAGTGCCTCCAGCGGCAATGGCGCGGACTCGGTTGCCAGAACTTCTCGATATTTACTGACAGAGAGCATCGCGATTGCCGCCACCGCGAGGATGGCGATCGCCGCAAACACAGCACGCCAGTGCACGAAGTCCGCTAACACCGCGGACAATGCAACACCGACCACCATGCTGAGTGTCCAGCCGGTGAGTACGACACCAATCGTTCTGCTCTCTCGTCCCGACGGAGCGATAGCGGCAGCACTCGAATAAATTGCCGGCAACGCAATGCCCGACGCGATGCCTGCAATCAGCTGAGAAACAATGAGAACGGAAACCATCGGTGACAGGGCGCTCAATACGAGTGCCGCGGCCAGGAGCGCCAGCGCAATTTGCAACATGCGCCGCGAGCCGATGCGATCGATATGACGCGCTAGAAACAATGCGCTCGCGGCCGTGCCCAGACCAAACGCGGCGGCCGCCATCATCACGGTCGGCACCGTGGATCCGAGCGAGCGGGCGACTTCCGGTGCAATCGGTCCTAGCCCAAGCGAGTTCGAGCCGATGACCGCCACGCAACCGGTGAGCACATAAGCCATCCGCGGAAGCCCTGTCGGGGTTCCGATGGCGCCAGCGAGGGGTTGATCTGCGTTCGTCATGGTTGCATATTGGCCGAATCCTATTCGGCCACAAGCGGAATCTGCGATATGAACTTAGAAGCAGAGGATGTTCGGCAGAATGAAGGTCGGGCCCGCGAGCTCGACGCCTTCGACCGAAAATTGTTAGGCCTGCTGGTCGAGGACGCGACCCGCAGCTATGCGGAGCTGGGCGAGCAGGTCGGGCTGTCGGCGCCGGCGGTCCATGAACGGGTCAAGCGCTTGAAGCGCTCGGGAGCAATCCATCAGACCGCGGCGCTGATCAATCCCATTGCCGTCCAAAAAACGCTGCTCGCGTTTGTCCATGTCGATACGGCTGGATGGGGCAAGACGCCGGAGCTGCTGGGCATCGCGAAATATCCCGAAGTGGAGGAGATCCACTCGGTCGCTGGCGATACCTGCATGCTGCTCAAAGTGCGCACGAAGGACTCGCGAGCACTCGAGGGATTGCTCGCGCGCATTTATGACGTGCCGGGCGTGATCAGGACACGCAGCTACGTCGTGCTGTCCACTCACCTGGAGCGGCCCGTGCAACCTGCAATTACCAAGGAGTGGCCGGCGCCGCGTCTACCTGCCTCGTCGTCACCGGCTACCGATGCCAAAGGTTGATTGCTCAGTGTGATGGGGCGCTCGATATTCATGTCACGTCCTTGCGCCCGCTGAATGCCGTTCGTTAGTGTGATGATTGCATAGGACTCACTTGGACAATCATGAGCGGCAAACGGACTGCCTCATCGCGGGCCACGGTCACTTCGTCTGAAGCCAAGCCACCTCCGCGTTCGCTGATGCCAAAGCGCTATCTCACGAGCCGAGACGATGAGCCATGTCCTGGATTTTTTTCCATCGGATGGATCCAGGACACCAACAGGGAATGGATTCGCGGCATGAAATACGCCGATGTGGTTGCCGGCATCAGGAAACAGCAGCTGCGATTCGAGATTCTCGTCTCGGGAAAGCGGCCGCCGGTCGATGAGCTTTGGAACAGGTACCTGGTGGCAACCCCGGCGGCTGCCAAGAAGCTCAAGAGGCAGTTCGGCCGCCAGGTCGAGTGTATCGCGACGGAAGCATTCGACGAGGAAACAAACAAGTCCTTCGAGATGGTGTTCTTGAAGCCGAGGCTGGAAGCGAAGTGTTTCGTCAAGACACAGCGAGTCAAATGGACCAAGGACGGTGGGCGGATCGAAGATCACATTACCTACGGCAGAACCGGGTTTCCGCAAACCTACTGCCTCTCCCGAGCGGCGCTCGCCAAGAGCGATATCGCACTGGTGACGAACGCGCCGGAGCCGGTCCTGGTGCTCAGTGAGCGTTTCAAGGATGCAATTCTCGCCACGATCCCGCGCTCGGTGCGGCATTTGAAACACATCGAGTTTCGCAATTATCGGTTGCTGGACGAGCGTCCGGTGCCGGCAAAGCTGACGCGGCGAAGGCGCAATCGAACATGACGAAACTGCGCGACGTAGATTTGCGAGACATCGATGACCAGCGACGCTGGCGGCACTCGCCGGCCGTGGTGGAGTTCATGTGCGTACTTGCCTTGAAAAAGTGCAAGGTCGAGACTGGCGGCTTCTCCAAATTGAATGTCTATCGCAGTGATCGGGAGGCGGTCGAAGAGCCCTGCGATGGCGTGGTCGATGTGCATTTGAAATACGATCTGGACGAGTTCCGCGGCGAGCGCGCGAATTTGTTCGGTCTCGAACAAATCAGTCGGGCGATGCGTGAGTTGGAGCGTTCTGGCTACGTCCGAAAAGGCGAACATCGGCGCGTGCGCGACGAGGTGCTTCGGAGCAAGTTCCAATGGTCGGGCCCGATGACAACGTGGATCCGCCGCGGCAACTCGTCGGATGCGTTCCGTGTGATTGCTCGTATGGCGGGAAACGGCATACGGCTCGACGCGGAGTGCCGATTTCCCGGCGAAGCGCCGGTCACTCGGACGTTTCGTACAAGATTCAACACTACGGCCTGCGATTTCTCGACACTCGCGGAATAAAGGGACTGGAGGCGGAAATCGCGACCGGCAGATCCGTGACTTTCCGCTATTCCCTGGATTCCATTCGGCCCGGAGCCCGCCGCCCAACCGCTTGAGCCGGACGATACGGCCCCGACGTGCATGTCGAATTCATGCACGAAACCCGCTCTGTTTAGCTAAAAATTTAGTGACACACGATTTGTTGCTAGTAAGGAATTTGTGTGTCAAATTCGTTAAGTCACCGCTGCCGGACCGCAGTAAGGCAGTATCCGAGATGGTTTGACACAAGAGAGAATTATGCGACGACTGCGGGGTTCGGTGGGGGTTCTGGCGGGCGCGACTATGTGCGCCTCGCTTGCATTGGCTGCTCAGGAGCAGCCGATAGCGGACTATTGGCAGTCGGCGTCCAGCACGGATAAAGAAAACTATGTGCGCGTGCCGATGCCGCCCGGCATCCAGGTCGTCAATACCGAGCTCGATGGGCCGGTGTTCGCCGATGCGAACGGCAAGACGCTTTATATCTGGCCGCTGACCAAGCTGCGCAACGGCGATATCGGCGATCGCAAAGACAGCGGCATTTCCAGCTGTACCGACGAAGTGCAGAAGGTGACCTCGGGCCTGATGAGTCCGTATCCGGGCGGGCTGGTGCTGCCGAATGTGGAGGCACGCAAGAGCTGCACGCAGGTGTGGCCGCCGTTGATCGCGCCGGCGGACGCCAAGCCTGTCGGCTCGGGGCACAACGAGTGGACCACGATCAAGCGCGCCGACGGCAAGCTGCAGTGGAGCTACGGCGGCTATCCCTTGTACACCTCCGACCTGGATAAGAAGCCGGGCGACGTGCTCGGCGGCACGAAGATCCAGAGATCCGGCGACGGGCCCGCCGTGCGTGTCCCGGTCGGGCCGCCGGCGAATGTTCCGCCCGAGTTCGCTGGCACCGATGCCGATCCGAATCGATACGGTCCGCTGCAAACGGCCACGGGCCGCTTGCTCACGGACCACAAGGGCTTTTCCGTTTACACGTGGGATGGCGACGAGCCGAACAAATCGAAGTGCATGCGCGAGTGCCTGAAAGACTGGGCGCCGGTGTTTGCGGCGGTGACCGCCGTGCCGAATGGCGAGTGGGGCATCATCGAGCGCTCGCCGGGCATCAAGCAATGGACGTTCCGCAAGAAGCCGCTGTACACCTATGTTCTGGATCGAAGCACGCGCAGTCTGGTGGGCAGCGATGTGCCGGGCTGGCACAACGTCTACACCCAGCGCGCGATCGCTCCGCCGAAGGACTTCACCGTGCAGGACTCGATTGCCGGGCAGGTGCTCGCGGATGCGAAGGGCATGACCGTCTACATATATAACTGCGGCGACGATGCGCGCGACCAGCTCGCTTGCGATCATCCCGATACCGAGCAGGCGTATCGCCTGGCGATCTGTGGCAACAGCGATCCCAAGCTATGTCAGGAAAGCTTTCCATACGTGCCGGCGGCCGCCAACGCCAAGAGCGACAGCAGGCTGTGGAGCGTGATGTCGATCGACCCGAACACGGGCCGTCGCGCGACCCAGGGTCAGGCCGGCGCCTCGAGCGTGTGGGCCTATCGCGAGCGGCCGGTGTACACGTGCTCGCTGGATCGTCAGCCGGGCGATGCCAACTGCGATTCCTTCGGTGAATTCAATGGACGCCGCAACGGCTATCGGGCGTTCTGGCTCAGGGACGATTTCGGCAACAGCGCCTACAGTTTCTAGTCGGAGGCTGAACATGAGATCGAAGCGCATTTCGCTGACCCTGGGTGTAGCGATGAGCTTGTGCCTCGCCAACACGGCTGGCGCCGCGCCGAGGGAAGAAAGCCCGGTGCTGGAAAATGGCGTCATCGGCTATGTGATGACCGAGAGAGTCTGGGCCGTGTACGAAACCAAGGACGGCAAGGAAGAGTGTCCGCAGGGCTTCAACGACGGCAATCGCGAAGAGTTCAAGAAAATATTCCCCGAGGACGGCCAGCAGCGCACCGTGGTCGAGACGCAGCTCAAGCGCGAGGGCGAGCAGTGGCATCCCGAAACGGCCACTTACAAAATGCCGTACAAGGAAGTGCAGGGCAAGATCTCCTATGGCCTGAACCTGGACGGCAAGGAGGACGCGAACGATTTCGTGAGCCCCGAAGGCGAGCCGGGC
This sequence comes from Steroidobacter agaridevorans, assembly GCF_009932555.1. Classification (GTDB taxonomy): domain Bacteria; phylum Pseudomonadota; class Gammaproteobacteria; order Steroidobacterales; family Steroidobacteraceae; genus Steroidobacter; species Steroidobacter agaridevorans. The sequence goes on along the minus strand of NZ_BLJO01000007.1, from coordinate 242,212 downwards.
GTCGACAATCAGTTGTATCGCGCCAATGGCTGCATCGCCGGATATCGCGCCGGCGGCTCGTTCGCGCACTTCGAAAATCTGTTCATGAAATCCAGCGAAGACAGCCGCGTGCTGATCGAGATCGCCGGTGTCGACGACCTGAACAACGATGACGATGTGACGATCACGACCTATCGCGGTCTGGACAATCTCCTGACCGACGCCACCGGCGACGCGTTCGTGCCGGGCGGCACGCAGCGGATCGACATGCGCTGGGGCAAGCGCTACATCAGCAAGGCGAAGGGCAAGATCGTCGACGGCACGTTGATCTCCAATCCGATGGACACGCTGCTGATTCCTTGGGGCCGCGGTGTTTCTTATCAGTATCAAGTATTCCGCGGCGCTCGCTTCAAATTGAAGCTGACGCCGCAGACGGCCGAAGGCCTGCTGGCCGGCTACGCCGATGTGGACAGCTACACGCTGCGCAAGAACGAAGGCTGGTCCACTCACCATCAGAGCTACGGACAGTTCTCGTCGATCACGCAGCACCAGGCGATGGACCGTCTCGCCGACGGTTATCCCGATCCGAAGACCGGCTGGAACACCGCGATTTCCTCGGCCATGCGAGTGAAATTCACCCAGGTGTTCATCCAGCGTCCCGACCAGGAGCTGGTGAGCAAGCGTTGAAGCGGCGCTGCGCGGCTCGACGGCCGGCGGCAGCTCCACACACGATAGATCGAGTGGTTGGCTCACGCGCGCTCGCGCGGACAAGCTGACGGTCTGGCGTGCACCATCGATCAGCTTGGATAGAGCAGGGGAGACACAGTTGAGCTCTACACCCGAAACATCTCGATTGTCCGCGTCGAGCAGACGCACCACGCTGCTCGCCAGTCTGGGCGGGGCGCTCGAGTATTACGACTTCATCATCTACGGAATATTCGCGGCGGAGATCGCGCGCGCCATCTTCCCTGCGTCGTCCTCATTGGTTTCGTTGATGGCGTCGTTCGGCGCCTTCGCGGTCGGCTATGTCGCGCGGCCGGTCGGCGGGATCGTGCTGAGCCACTTCGGCGATCGCTTCGGTCGCCGGCGAGTGTTCGTCATCTCGCTGCTCGGCATGTCGGGTGCGACGCTGGGCATGGGCCTGGTGCCTTCCTTCGAGCAGTGGGGTCTCGCTGCGCCGATGTTGATGGTGTTCCTGCGACTGTTGCAGGGATTCTGTCTGGGCGGCGAGCTGCCTGGCGCCATGACGTATGTGGTGGAAGTCGCGCCGAAGCGCGCCGCGTTCGCCAGCGGCTTCGTGTTCTTCTGTGTCATGGGCGGCGTCGTGATCGCGACCGTGCTCAGCCTGGTGATCCAGAGCTTCATGACGCCGGAACAAGTGAGCTCGTACGGCTGGCGGATTCCGTTCTGGATCGGCGGCGCATTGGGTCTGCTGGGCTTCTGGGTGCGCCGCTCGCTGGAGGAATCGCCCGAGTTCGAGCGCGTGAAGAAACAAGCGTCGTCGAGTCCGTTCGCGGAACTGCTGCGGAATCATCCGCGCCGGGTGCTGATCGGCATCGGGCTGGTGGCGAGCACAGGAGCGTTCAACGGCTTGCTGTTCGCGTACATGCCGGCCTATCTCAAAACCGTCCTGAGCGTCGACCCGAACAAGGCCATCGTGGCTCAGAACATGGCATTGATCGTCCACAGCTTCGCTTTGTTGGCGACGGCGTGGCTCGGCAGCCGCATCGCGCCCCGCCATCTCATGTTGTTGGGCACGTCGATGTTCGTGCTGTTCTCGTTCGCGTGGTACGACGCCATCGTCGGCAGCACCGCGAATCCGTGGCTGCCGCTCGTGTTGGGCGGAATCGTGGCCGGGCTGTTCAATGGAACGTTTGCTTTCCTGATCGCCGATCTGTTTCCCACGCGCATCCGTTTCACGGGCATTGCATTGGTGTTCAACATCGGCATGACCTTCTTCAGTGGCGCCGCGCCGCTGGCTGCCACCGCTTTGATTCGCGAGACGGGATCGTTGTCCGCGCCGGCCTACTTCCTGACGGCGGCGGCAGTGCTCGGCGTCCTGGCGAGCTTGTTCGTGAAGCGCTACGAGGGCGAGATCGATCGTGACGCGGAGCGCGATGATGAGGTTTCACCGCAAACGGTTTCGGCTCCGGCCGGCGCCGGCTGATAGTAGAGAGTAAAAGGCAAGACATGCGCAAAGTTCTCAAAGCAAGCCTGACGGCAGCATTCCTCGCAACGGCAGCGCTGAGCGCGACGATGCCGGGCATGGCGAACGCGGCGTCCTCTTCACAGCGGGTCGAGTTCGAGCTGATGACCTGGCCCGAAGTGCGGGATGCCTTGGCTGCCGGCAAGACGACTGCACTTATCTACACCGGCGGCGTCGAGCAGCGCGGTCCGCAGAATGCCAACGGCGGCCACAATCTGATGGCGCGCGGCATCGTCAAAGCAATCGCGCAGAAGCTCGGCAATGCCATCGCAATGCCGGTGCTGCCGATCACGCCGAACAATGCCAGCGCCGAATTGCCTGGCACGATCGGCCTGACGCCCGATCTGTTGGAGGCCGTGCTGGAGCGCATGACGGAGCAGTCGATCGCGACCGGCTTCAAGAATGTGGTCCTGATGGGCGACCACGGCGGCGGGCAGGGCGAAGGCGATAAGAATGTTTATCGTCGCGTGGCCACGAAGCTGAACGACAAGTACAGCGCGCAGGGCATTCACGTGTTCTATTGCGATCAGGTGTACATGCCGGCGAACACGGCCTTCGACAAGGAGGTTGCCGCCATGGGGTATCCGCAGAGCCTGCACGGCGGCCTGACGGATACATCCATCATGATGTACCTCGACAAGGACGGCACGTACGTGCGCAAGAACAAGCTGAAGGACGCCGTCGGCATTCCGGTCGGTCCGGATGGCAAGCCGCAGGCCGTGACCGATCCGGCGCTGAAGAACGGCATCGTCGGCGACGGTCGCAAGTCGAGCGCCAAGCTCGGCAAGCGCGCCTTCGATCTCAAGGTGGAGTACGCGGTGAAGCAGATTCAAGGCTTCATTCCGCCGGCGAACTAACCCAACGCACGGAGCACGCCATGGAGAACGAGACGCCAGTCATCGACGATATCGATCGCAGGATTCTCGTTCTCTTGCAGAGCGACGCATCGCTCCCGTGCAGCAAGATCGCTTCCGAAGTCGGCTTGTCCCAGCCGCAGTGCTGGCGACGCATTCAACAATTCAGAAGAGACGGCTGGATCTCGGGCGTGGTCGCGTTGCTCGATCGCACCAAGCTCGGCGTCGGCACGCAGCTGTTCGTGCACGTCAGGGTCAACAAGAAGGATCCCACCAGCATCGCCGAGTTCTCGCGGGCCATCCGTGAGTTGCCGGAGGTGCTGGAGTGTCACGCGATCCTGGGGGCATTCGATTTCATGTTGAGAGTGGTCGTGCCCGATATAGATGCCTACCACCGCTTTCATTTCGACAAGCTCGATCACGTCCCGCACATCCGCGAGGTCCGTTGCATGACGTCGGTGGCGCAGGTCAAGTACACGACCTCGCTGCCGCTCATGTGACGGCTTGTAGGCCCGCGGAGCGCTCGCACCCCCAAGTAGTAATTATCAACGACCCGCTCCGCAGCGGGCGCCGACGACGAAATATCGTCGTCAAAACACCCGTCCGCGCATCGATTTTCCGATGACCTGACAGCGGACAGTTGTATGTGTCACCTTCCGAGTGCGTATTTGCAGCGTGCGGGGACCTCCCCGTAAAAGTAATGCACGAAACCGGCGCGCTTCGAAAGATTGTCGTCGCCGGTTTATCCGCGCTACAACGCTGCAACAAATGACACACAAAGTATTGAGTTGATAATTTTTGTGTGTCACATTCGATCCGAAGTCATACGCTGGGCGGGGATGCTCCGCCCGGACGAAACCGGAGAAACGGATACGTGCGTGACTTGATGAAGGGGGATGAGGCCGGACGTCGGCGCTGGATCGTCGGTGGTGTAGCCGCGGTCGCGGCGATCGCTGCCGTGGTCTTGCTGACGAGAGAGCCGTCGTTGCCGACGAATGCCGGCAGCCCCGCGCGCGTCAGGTTGATGACGGGCGCGCAGTTCGCGAATTCCATCGAGTATATGTTCGGGCCGAGCATCGACGTCGGCTCGGCTTTCGCCCCGTTGCAGCGAGTCGACGGCCTGCTGGCGCTGAACGCGTCGCAGGTGAGCGTCACGATGGGGCAGATGCAGGACTTCCAGCGCGCGGCGGTGTCGATCGCTTCGCAGGTGATGAGCGAAGGCAATCTGGATCGCGGCGTTCCTTCGCATCGAGATGCGCTCGTGCCGTGCAAGCCCGCGGTCGCGACCGAGCCGGACGATGAGTGCGCGGCGACTTTCGTTCGCAACGCCGGGCGGTTGTTGTTCCGTCGTCCGCTCAGCGAACAGAAAGTGGCCGAGCTGGTCGGCAACGCCCATCGAGCCGCGGATTCCCTCGACGACTTCTATGGCGGTTTGCAGGTCGTGCTGGAAAGCATGCTGATCAATCCGCAGTTCCTGTTGATCGAGGATACGACCGAGCCCGATCCGGATCGGTCCGGCCATCGTCGGCTGGACAATTATGGACTCGCTTCGCGGCTCAGTTTCCTGTTGTGGAATTCCATTCCCGACGAAGAGCTGCTCGATGCCGCCGAGAAGGGCGAGCTGTACACGCAGCGAGGCCGTAAGCGCGAAGTGGAACGTATGCTCGCAAGTCCGCGTCTCGAGAACGGTGTGCGCGCGTTCTTCGACGACATGTTCGGCTTCGATCACTTCGATTCGCTCAGCAAGGATCCACAGAAGTATCCGTCGATCACCGGCGCGACGCTGCAGGATGCGCGTGAGCAGACCTTGCGCACCGTCGTCGATCATCTGCTGCACAAGAATGCGGACTACCGCGACCTGTTCACGACTCGCTCGACCTTCATTTCGCGCGCACTCGGCCCTGTGTATCAGGTCGGCGCAGCGCCGGGCTGGAGCTCTTATGAGCTACCCGCCAACAGCGGTCGTGCTGGCATCCTGACCCACGTCAGCTTCCTCACGTTGCACGCACATCCTGCGCGCAGCTCGGCGACGTTGCGTGGCAAGGCGCTGCGTGAAGTGTTCCTCTGCCAGAGAGTGCCGCCCCCGCCGCCGAACGTCGACTTCTCGGCCGTCGAAGATCCCGATTCGAGCTTGAAGACGGCTCGCGAGAAGCTGGAAGTCCATCGCACCAATCCGTCGTGCGCCGGTTGTCACAAGATCACGGATCCGATCGGGCTGACGCTGGAGAACTTCGATGGCGCGGGTCAGTTCCGCACGACCGAGAATGGCGCGCAGATCGACACCAGCGGCGAGTTGGATGGCAAGCCGTTCAAGGACGCGGTGGGGCTGGGCGAGGCGCTGAGAAACAGCCCGGCGCTGCCGACCTGTCTGGTGAAGCAGGTGTACAGCTACGCGACCGGCGGATCGATCGACACCCGCGATCCCATGCTCGAGATCTTCGAGCAGGACTTCGCCGACTCCGGCTATCGCGTCGTCGATCTGCTGCGTGACATTGCGATGAGCGAAGCGTTCTCGAGGATCGTTCCGGCGCCGCCGTCGAAGCAGGAACTCGCCGCGCCGACCGAGGAAATCGAAATCCTCACTGTCATGAACTGAACGAGTTCGGGGGAATGATGATGAAACGGCCCATCACAAGACGACGTGTCCTGCGCGGCATGCTCGGCGGCGCCGCCGTGAGCGTGGCGCTGCCGCTGCTCGATTGTTTCCTCAATACCAACGGCACCGCCTATGCGGACGGCGCACCGTTGCCGGTGCGCTTCGGCACGTGGTCGTGGGGCTGCGGGATGAGCAAGTCCATTTTCGTGCCGAAGAAGATCGGTGCGGACTACGACCTGCCTGAGGAGATCGTTTCTTTCAAGCCGGTGCGTCAGCACATCAATCTGCTCACGAACTTCAACGGCTTCCGGGACGCGGCGCCCAACCTGTGCCATTACACGGGCTGGGTCATTCAGCGCGCCGGCTCGCCGCCGATGAGCACGTTCGATCGGCCGGGACAGACCATCGACGTGACGGTGGCGCGCAGGATTTCCGCCGGCACGCGCTATCAGTCTTTGAGCGTGACGGCCACGAGCGATGAGCGCGATACGCTCAGCTATGAGAATGCCACCACGGTGAACACGGCGATCGCTTCGCCCCTGGCGCTCTACGAGAAGCTGTTCGGCGCCGGCTTCCAGGATCCCAATGCACCCGAGTTCAAGCCGGACCCGATGACCATGGTGCGCAAGAGCGCGCTGTCGGGCGTGCTGGAAGACGCCAAGAAGATGCAGGCGAGTGTGGGCGCGGCCGACAGGCAGCGCCTCGATCAATATTTCAGCTCGCTGCGCGATCTGGAGCGTCAGTTCGAGTTGCAGGTCACGCGACCCGAACCGCGTGAGGCGTGTGTCGTTCCTTCGAAGAAGTCGGTCGAGCAGGCGATCTCCGGCATCGACGCGGAACATGTCGCGGCTCGTCACAAGATCATGACCGACCTGATGGTCATGGCGGTGGCGTGCGATCAAACGCGCGTGTTCAACATGCTTTACTCGAAGCCGTTCTCGGGCACGACCAAGAACGGCTACGACAAGCCGCATCACACTGCCACTCACGAGGAGCCCATCGACGAAAGCCTGGGCTATCAACCGAATGCTTCGTGGTTCACGCGCCGCGCGATGGAGAACTGGGCTTATTTCGTGGAAGCCTTCTCCAAGGTGAAGGAAGGCGACGGCACGTTGTTGGACAACATGCTGATCTACGCGACGACCGACCAGTCGTTCGCGAAGATTCATTCCATCGACGGGCTGCCCATGCTCACGGCGGGGCGTGCGGGCGGCAAGATGAAGACCGGCTTGCATATCGACGGCAAGGGTTCGGCGAGCACGCGCATGGGCTATACCGCGCTGAAGCTGATGGGTGTGGATGTGCCGTCGTGGGGAACGCAGTCGAATACCACGTCTCAGGAGATCGGCGAGATCCTCGCCTGATTGCGACGATGAGACACTACATCTATAGCGCGCTCCTCGGTGTCGTGGCGGCGGGGCACGCGTTCGCTGCCTCGACGCCGGCTGTCGTCAAAGAGCAATACGTTCGTGCACCGATGCCACCTGGCATTCAAGTCATCGTCACCGAGCTGGAAGGGCCGGTGTTCGCCGACGCCAAGGGCAAGACGATCTATAAATGGCCGTACCAATCGTTGCGCGGCGGTTATGTCGGCGATGAGAAGGGCCGATCCACTTGCACGAACAAGGTGACGACGACCAGCGAGGGGCTATTCAGTCCTTATCCGCCGGGGCTCGTGTTGCCGCATCTCGATACGCGCCCGACTTGTGCCGCGATGTGGCCGCCCGTGATTGCGCCGGCGGACGCGAAGCCGGTCGATAAGTGGACTGTGATTACGCGGCCGGACGGTGCGAAGCAGTGGGCCTATGATGGCCAGGCGCTGTACACCTCCGTGCTCGATCGCCAGCCCGGCGACGTGCTCGGTGGCACGAACCGCGAGCAGTTGAAACAAATGGCCGGCCGCTATCCGGTCGGACCGTCGCCAAAGATTCCGCCGGGATTCAGCGTCGTGACGACCTTCAATGGCCGTTTGCTCGTGAACGCCGACGGCTATTCCGTTTACGCGTCCGACCAGGACGGCCCGGACAAATCGAATTGCCGGGGCGCTTGTGAAGACACATGGAAGCCTGTGCTCGCACCGGCGCTGGCCAGAGCCGATGGCGAATGGTCCATTGTCGAGCGCGCCGCCGGCGTGCGTCAGTGGGCTTTCCGCAAGCAGCCGCTGTACACGTACAACCGCGACATCAATCTCTACAGCCAGCAAGGCTCCGACGTGCCGGGCTGGAGCAACGTTTATACGCAGCGGGTCGCGGCCCTGCCGAAACCGTTCCAGTTGATCGACACGCAAAAGGGTGTCGCGGTCGCGGATGCCAAGGGCAAAGCCGTGTACGCATATTTGTGCTCGGACGATTCCTTGGATCAGCTGTCGTGCGATTACCCAGGTTCGCCGTCCGAATATCGCATCGCCATTTGCGGCGGCGGCAATGTCGACCGTTGTTTGAAGAAGTGGCCGTACGTGCTGGCCGATGCCAACGCCAGGAGCGACAACAAGTTGTGGTCGGTGATCGAGATCGAGCCGCGCTCGGGCCGGCTCGCGACCGCCGGCGAAGCTGGCGCCATTCGCGTGTGGGCCTATCGAGGCAGCCCGCTCTACACCTATGCGGACGATGTCGAGCCTGGCGATGTGAGAGGCGATCAGACGGGCGAAATGTACGGCCAGCGCAATGGTTTCACGGTTCTGTGGGTGCGAGACGATTTCGCCCATAGCGAGACTTGAGCGGTCGACTGCGGGGGGAACGATGAAACATTCATTCGCTAAGCAACTGGGATGGCGTGCGTTCACCGCGGTGGCAACGCTCGCGGTAGCGCCTGCGATTGCTTCCGCCGCCGACGGCACCGCACCTCCCGATGGCCGCATCGCATACGTCACCACCGACATGTACTGGGGCGTCTATCAAACGCCCGACGGCAAGGCGGAGTGTCCCGACGGTCTCAACAAGTACGGGCCGCGTGAAGTGTTCGCCAAGCTGTATCCGAAAGGCGGCACCGAGATCGATACGCACCTGGCGCGCGAAGCGTTGAAGTACTACCCGGAAGATTCCAAAGATAACTTTCCGATGCCGGAAGCGCGGGGACCGATCGCGATCGGCCTGAATCTGGACGGCAAGGTCGGGCCAAAAGATTTCACCAGTCCCACCGGTGAGAAGGGCATCGACAACGCGTTGTATCGCGTGATCGGCTGCAGCCCGCAATTTCGCGGGCCCGAAGGGCAGTTCCGCCTGTTCGGCAATCGCCTGGTTCGTCAGCTGACTTACAACCGTTCGATCATCGAGCTCACGGGCGTCGACAGTCTGCGGAACGACGACTCGGTGCAGGTGACGATTCTGCGGGGCCTGGATCCGCTGCTCACCGATGCCGGCGGCGACAAGATCATGCCGGGCGGCACCCAGCGCGTCGACAACCGTTTCAGCAAACGTTTCTACAACCAGTTGCAGGGGAAGATCGTCAACGGCGTGCTGCAGACGGAAGCCAAGGATGTGACCTGGCCCTGGGCGGTGTTCTTCGGGAACACCAACGAGTATCGGTTCCGCGGCATGCAGTTCCGCTTGCAGCTGACCGAAGGCAGAGCGGAAGGGTTGATGGCCGGCTACGCGGATGTCGACACCTACTATCGCACCGTGATGGGCTGGTCGACGCATCACCTGTCGTACGGTCAGCTCGACCCATCGGGCTTCTGGCGCAAGCTGTGGCAACACGCCGATGGCTATCCGGATCAGAACGGCAAGATGACGGCGATTTCGTCGTCAGTGAACATTTATATGGCTCAGGTTTATCTGGATCGCGGCGAGCCCAGCATCACCGTCTCCCAGTCCCGCTAGCCGACGCATCGGCTCACTCGAATTTGAATTGTTGCGCCGGCCGCAGCGCCGGTGCGCACCCTCGGCTTGTCGCAAATAGGCGAGCTCATTGATTTCTCGACATAAGGGGAGATGTTTGATGATGAAGGAAACGAACTCGGTGACTGCGGCCGTGCGCCGTACGCTGGGGATTGCCGGCAGCACGCTGCTGGCGTTGACGACGCTGGCCGCCGGCACAGCGTCCGCGCAAGAGGCGCAGAGTCAGGAGAGCAGCGGCGCAGTGCTCGACGTAGTCACCGTGACGGGCACGCGCATCGTGCGCGATGGCTATGAAGCGCCGACGCCGATCTCCGTGCTCGGTACCGAGCAGCTCGCACAGATGGCGACGACCAACCTTGCCGACTCGGTGAACCGCCTGCCGGCGCTCTCGGGTGGCCGCAGCTCGCACAACTATTCCGGTAACATCAGCTCCGGCACGGCTGGCATCAACACATTGAACCTGCGCGGCCTGGGCGCCAATCGCACCCTGGTTCTGTTGGATGGCAAGCGCATGGTCCCGGCCACGCTGGGCACGGGCGATACCGCCACCGGCGCGCCCGACGTCAACTCCATTCCGACCGCGCTGATCCAGCGTGTGGAAATCGTGACCGGCGGCGCGTCCGCCGTGTACGGCTCCGATGCGTTGGCCGGTGTGGTGAACTTCATCCTCGACAAAGAATTCACCGGCATCAAGGGCACGGCCCAAGTCGGCGAGACCACGTATCACGACAACGAAAGCCAGCTGTACTCGCTGGCGTTGGGCGCGCCGTTCGCCGATTCTCGCGGCCACGTGTTGTTCAGCGCCGAATGGGCCGGCTCCGATGAGATCCGCGGCAACAACCGTCCGTGGAACGATGCTGGATATCAGCTGATGAACAATCCGGCTTACACCCCGACCAACGGCCAGCCGCAGCTGATCAAACGATTCAACACCGGCATGTCGCAAGCCACTGCGGGCGGCTTGATCACGGGCTGTTACTACGGCACGGCCCCGAACACTGCCGTGCAAGCGGGTTGTCCGCTGCGCGGCACGGACTTCGTCGAGGGCGGCGCCTATCTGCCGTTCAACTTCGGCAGTGTCATCAGCAACCCCTATATGTCGGGCGGCGATTGGGAACGTTCGCGCAACGACAACCTGCAGTCGCTGACCATGCAGATGGATCGCAGCACCGCGTTCGGTCGCGCCAGCTTCGATGTGACGGACAACACTTCGGTGTTCGCCGAGCTGGGCTGGTCCAAGACGCGCGCGATCAATCACCACGCGCTGCGCACGTTCGATTTCAATCTGAAGATTCCGGTCACCAACCCGTTCATTCCGGATGAAATCCGCAACGGCATGATCGCCAACAACGTCACCTCGTTGGCCATGGGCACGACCAACGCCGACCTGCCGCCGCTGGCAGGCGATAACACGCGCACCTTCAAGCGCTATGCGCTCGGCGTCGAGGGCAGCTTCACCATGGCCGGCGACGATTGGTCATGGGACGCCTACGCTCAACGCAGCACCACGGAGGCGTTGCAAACGGCGCCGGGCAATCGCATCAACCCGAATTACACCAAGGCGATCAATTCCGTTCGCGATCCTTCGGGCCGCATCGTGTGCTCGGTCAACGCAGACGCGAACCCCGCGAACGACGATCCCGCCTGCGTGCCGTACAACCCCTTCGGCATCGGCGTGAACTCGCAGGCGGTGATCGACTACATCACCGAAACGGGTTGGGCCGATCAGGAGCTGACGCAGGACGTGGTCGCGATCAGCGCCAGCGGCCAGCCGTTCTCTTCCTGGGCCGGGCCGATCTCCCTGGCATTCGGCGCCGAGCATCGTCGTGAGGAAGTCGACGGTGTGGCCAGCGTGCTCGACGAGGCCAGCCCGAGTGTGTTCTTCGCCGGCAACTATCACGCCTCGAAGGGTGACTACAACGTGACGGAAGGCTTCGTCGAAACCGTTGTGCCGCTGGCGGCAAACGTACCCGCTGCGCAGTCGCTGGACTTCAACGGCGCCGTGCGTTGGACGGACTACAGCACCTCGGGCGATGTGGTCACCTGGAAGGCCGGTACGACCTGGCAACCGATCGACGACATTCGTGTGCGCTTGACGCGTTCGCGCGATATCCGTGCACCCAGCCTCGGCGATCTGTTCAATGCCGGACAAAGCGGCGGCAGCAACTTCACCGATCCGAGAGATCAATCGCAATACCTGGTCACGAGCGTCACCATCGGCAATCCGGAGCTGAAGCCGGAAGAGGCCGACACGACCGGTATCGGCATCGTGTTCTCGCCGCGCTTCATCCCGGGCTTCACGATGTCGATCGACTACTACAACATCGAGATCGACGGCGCGATTGCTTCGCTCGGCGCGCAGGAAAACGCCAACCGCTGCGAGCGTGGCATCACCGACCTGTGCCGTTACGTCATTCGCGGTGCGGACGGCAAGATCGTCACCGTGTACAACCAGCCGCAGAACATCCTGGGACAGGAAGCGTCCGGCTATGACGTCGAGATGAGCTACAACCTGCCGATCGGGCCGGGCGATCTGCAGTTGCGTGCTCTGGGCACGTACTTCGACAAGCTGCAGACCAAGGACTCGGGCGCGACCGTGGAAGGATCGGGCCTGAACGCCGGCGGCGCCGGGATCGGACTGGGCAATGCGTTGCAGTCGCCGAAGTATCGCTATCTCGTTTCTGCCGGCTACAACTGGGAGCCGGTCACGGCGACGCTGACGATGCGCGGCATCAGCTCGGGCAAGTACAACAACTCCTTTATTGTTTGTACCGAGGGCTGCCCCACGTCGACGCTGGCGAATCCGACGATCGACGGCAATCACATCGATGGCGTGAAGTACTTCGATCTGTCGCTCAACGGCAAGCTGCTCGACTCGGGCGCTGAGCTGTTCATGGTGGTCGAGAACCTGTTGAACGAAGAACCTGCGCTGGTCGCCGGTACCCGCGGCGGCGGTTACTACAACGGCCAGGACAACGCCGATTATTACGACCGCCTCGGTCGTTACTATCGCGTCGGCGTGCGCTTCCAGTTCTAAACGCAACGGCACGGGGCGGACGGCAACGTCCGCCCCAACTGCAACGAGGTCGAATCGCATGAGCTCCAGTCGTCTTCTCGCCGGCCTGCTGGCCGGTCTCCTGAGTGTTGGCGCAGTGGCGTCCGGCCCGGACTCGGTCCGCTCTTCGGCGCTGGCCGACAATGGCCTGAAAAAGGAAGATTTCCCGCGGTGGCAGAAGGTCGCGTCCGACGCTTATATATTTGAAGGAGTGCACTCGCCGGATCCGAGCGGCGCTCTCTTCACCACCGTCTCTCTCGTGGTGATCACCCAGGAGGGCGTGCTGGTGGTCGACGGGCAGGGCAACGTGGCCGAAAGCCAGCAGCTGATCGATCGGATCAAGAAGGTGACGTCGCAGCCCGTCAAGTATGTGGTGGTGGGCTCGGATCACGGCGATCACACCGGCGGCAACGCCGCCTTCACTTCTGCGTATCCCGACGCGGTGTTTGTTTCCACCGCCTTCTCGAAGGACGCGCTCGCCAGGTCCAAGAACGCGGCGGTGCCGAGCAAATTGGTGAAGGATCGCGAGACGATCAAGCTCGGCGGTACCGAGATTCAAGTGCTGAACCTGGGACGCGCGCATACAGGTGGCGACCTGGTCGTCTATCTGCCGGCCAGCAAGGTGTTATTCATGAGCGAGGTGTATCTGCGCGGCTTGTTCCCTGCGATGCGCAGTGCGTATCCCAGCGAATGGCTGGCCACCATCGACAAGGCATTGGCGATGGATGTTTCCTTGTACATCCCGGGGCATGGATTCACGGATGAGGGGCCTGCAATGAAGCGCGACCTGGTCGAGTTCAAGAAGGCCACCCAGTCTGTGATCGCCGAGTCGAAGCGGCTGCACGCCGCCGGATTGAAGTGCGAGTCGGCAAAGAATTGTCCGGCGATCGAGCAGGCGAATTGGGGGCCGTACAAGAAGTGGCCCGCCAGCGGCAGTCAGGGGCCGGTGGCAGTGGCGAAGGTTTATCAGGAGCTGGAAGGAAAGTTGCCGTGAACGAAACATTGCCACCCACGACGCCGGCAGATATCAGTGTCTTTGAGGACCGGGGCGCCTATGTCCTGCGCAACCAGGAGGGCTTGGCCCTCTATACCTACGACCTGGACGTCGACGGCCGGTCCCACTGTACAAATAAATGTGCCGAGACCTGGCCGCCGGTGCTCGCATCCGAAGGCGCATCGACCGTCGTGGGCGATTGGAAATCCATCCAGCGAGGCGCCGCTCGCCAGTGGAGTTATCGCGGCAAGCCCGTGTACACCTACTCGAAAGATGCGCCCGGAGAAACCAAAGGGGATGGCCTCGACGGCAAGTGGCGCCTGGTGTCTATTTAACGGCACACCTGCAACTTATACATGCACGTCGCCGTGAGGCCGTGCGATTGTTAAATCAGGTGCTGCAGGATGGGTCGGTCCTGTAGCACCTCGCGGGATTTTCAGGCCTTGTTCCTGAATGGCGACGGCGTGTGGGCCATTCTGAACGACGCCTTCAAATCTGGTTCAGGCTCGGCGTCGAATACTGAGCCGATGATCGAGCACATTCGGCACAAACTCCGGCAGCTCTACCTGTTCCTGAAGGAAGCCAACCAGCTGCGGTTTCCTCCAGTTCGACATGTGAGTCAGCATCCGCGGGCGATACGGTTGGCCGATGCGCCGGATCACCCCTGCGTGCAGATCAATCGTCCCGGCCTCGACACTGGCGTGCAGGTGGAGGACGACTGTCTGCTGCGAATCGCACGGCCGGTGTCGACGCCGTGTCCCACGCCGCCATTCAACGTCGCCAACTGGCTGCAGCCCGACTGGGACGATCCCACCAAGGCGGCGTATTTCTCTGCGACTCGCAACGTCGCCGCGGCCGACAGCGCTCCGCTCAATATTCGTTTCGACGATGACGAACAGCGCCTGGCCGACTTCGAAGCCTGGGTTGCGCAGCGCGAGGAGTGGGCTGTTACGGAGCTCGCCGCGCGCAAGGCGTTGGGCTTTTTCGAGCTGTTCTATGAAATTCATTCGGCCATCGAGCGCGACGGCGAGCTGCTCGAGCTGGTCGCCGCCGACGGGCGGCTCAACTGGCGCGCGGTCTCGTCGATCGAGGGCAGTGTGCCTATCGATCATCCGGTGATGCTCAAGCGCGTCGAGCTGCGCTTCGACGCCAGCGCCGCGGAATTCAGCATTCACGAGACGGACCGGCCGACCGAACTGTACAGCGCGCTGTTCGTGGATTTGCAAAACACGGCGGCGGCGTCGCTGCGCAATCGGACCGCCGAGCTGGAAAACTCCGGTTTGCATCCGTGGGGCGCCGACGACACCGAGATCTATCTGAAGACGCTGGTGCAGACGCTGTCGCCCACCAGCGGTCGTTTGTTCAAAGAGCACGTCGCCGACGAGCCTTCCGACGCGCCGCGCATGTGGCGCGATCCGATGCTGATCCTGCGCAAGCGTGTCGGCGGCATCGCGAATGCGGTCGACGCCATCATCGACGATATCGATCAGCGCAAAGCCTTCGCGCCGGCGATGGTGCAGATTTCGGGCACGTCGGTCGAGGAAACGCCGGCGCCGAAGCCGTTGCCGGAGGACACTGCCACTCAAGCGGTGCTCGCCACGCCGCTCGATGACGATGACGTGCTGCTCGGCAAGGAAGCGAATCAGGAACAGATCCAGATCATCAAGCGCCTGAGCCATAGCGGCTCGGTGCTGGTGCAAGGCCCGCCCGGCACCGGCAAGACGCATACGATCGCGAACTTGATCGGCCACCAGCTCGCGCAGGGCAAGTCGATCCTGGTCACGGCGCAGACTGCGAAAGCTTTGCGTGTACTGCGCGACAAAGTGCCGGAAGTGCTGCGTCCGTTATGTGTCGCCGTGTTGGGCAGCGATCAGGATGCGCGGCGGCAATTGGAAACATCCATCGGATCCATCACCGAACGACTGACGACCGAGACCAGCGCGTCGTTGGTGTCGCGGGCGACGCGGCTCGGACAACGGCGCAAAGAGTTGCTCGCCGACTTGAAGGCGCTGCAGGGTGATTTGCGCGCGGCGCTGGAAAACGAGTATCGCGAGATCACGGTCGATGAGCGGCGTTTCTCGCCGGCCGACGCGGCGAAGTACGTCAAGGCGCACGGCGCACAGCACGCGTGGATTCCAGGGCCGGTCAAGCTGGCGGCGCCGCTGCCCCTCAATTCCAACGAGCTGGGTCGTTTATATGCTTTGGGCGCGGCCTTTACCGCGGATGAAGAGGAGGATGCGCGTCGGCCGCTACCCAATCTCGATGAGCTGCCCTCCGAGCGCGAGTTCGAATCGCTGGCGTCGGAACATCAACGGCTCGCAGCGGCGGACTTGTCCGCTGGCGTGCATCGATGGACACAAACCGGCAGCAGCGCTGCGATCCAGGAGTTGGTCGCCACGCTGGCGGAGGAATTCTCGGAGCTGCGGCGGCGGCAGGCGTGGCGACCGTACGCCATTGTCGCCGGCATTAACGGCGGCACGCAGCGTGAAGTTTGGGAACAATTGATTCACGGCATCGAAGAAGCGGCCGAGGCGAATGCCCAATGCGCGCTGTTGCGCCACCATCGGCCGCAATTGGCCAAGTCCATGTCGCCGGAAACGCAGCGACGCATCGCCCAGGAGATCGTGCAACACCTGGAAGCGGGGCGGGGCTTGGGCTTCGTAACGATGGCGACGCGCTCGGAGTGGCGCCAGTTCGTGAAGGCGGCATCGGTCGCGGCGGGGGAGCCGTCGCGCATCGATCACTTCCATGTGTTGGCGATGGTGGCCGACCTGGAAGTGCGCCGGCTCGAAATCGAAGACTCCTGGAACGCGCTCATCGGTGGGCACATCAATTCGCTGTTTCGGTCGATGGGGCCGGAGCCGGAGCTGGCCTGCCGTGCGCTCACCGACGAGATCCGCCACTGCCTGGATTGGCATGCCCACACGTGGGGCTCGCTGGCCGAGCACCTGCGCAGCGAAGGTCTGCGATTGGACGAGTTGGTTGCGCAGATTCCGCGCGAGCCGAGCCCGCTCGCGGAGTATCAGACGGTCGAGCGCCTATCGTCGGAGGTGCTGCCGCCGCTGCTTGCGATCGAATCGGATCGCCGTAAGCAGCGCGAGATCAACGAGTGGTTCGAGCAGCTTGCCGCTCGCATCGGCGAGATCGATCCGAACTCCGTTGGCGCTGGCTGCATCTCGAGGCTGCTCGCAGCCGTTGAAGCTCGCGATGCGAGTGCCTTTCGAGCGGCTCGTGAGTACGCGCAACGCCTGCTGGCCGTGAAGCCACTGACCGCTGAGCGTGATGAGTTGTTGACGCGGCTCCGTGACGTTGCGCCTCGATGGGCGGATCGCTTGCAAGATCGCAAGGCGCCGCATGACAAGGGGCATCCGCCGGGCGATCTGGAGCTGGCCTGGATCTATCGTCAGCTGCATGACGCACTGGTGCAGCTGGACCGGCTCGATGCCCAGACTCTGCAGTACGAAGCCGACCGCACTCGCGATCGCTTGCGGCCGGTGACCCAAGAGCTGATCGATGCGACCGCGTGGGGCCAGCAGCTGGCGCGCCTGCAAGGAAACAATGCGATCCGGCAAGCGCTGGTCGGCTGGCTGGACACGGCGAAGCGCTTGATGTCGACGCGTCATCCCGAGCGCCGGCAGACGCTGCTCACCGAAGCGCGCAAGCTCATGAAACATTCCGTCGAAGCGGTGCCGGTGTGGATCATGCCGATCTCCATGGTCGCCGAAACGTTCGATCCCCGGGCGACGCGCTTCGACCTGGTGATCGTCGACGAGGCGAGCCAGGCCGATCTCAATGCGCTCATTCCGCTGTACATGGCGCGGCAAGTCGTCATCGTGGGCGACCATGAGCAAGTGACGCCATTGGGCGTGGGCAAGGAGCAAACGGCACTCGAGAACCTGCGCAAGTCGATGCTGCATGACTTCCCGAACGCGCATCTGTTCGACGCGATGTCTTCCATCTATGACATCGGACGGCAGGCGTTCGGCGACGCGGTGCGCCTGATCGAACATTTCCGCTCGGTGCCGGAGATCATCGCGTTCAGCAACCGGCTGTCCTATGACGGCAAGATCCTGCCGCTGCGTGCGGCGAACTCGACGCACATCAAGCCCGCGTGCGTTCCGTATCCCGTGGCCGGCGTGCGGCAAGGCGATGTGAACCAGCGAGAGGCCGAGGCGATCGTGTCGCTGATCAAGGCGATGACGCGCCATCCTGCCTACGAGGGCAAGACGATCGGTGTGATCTCGATGCTCAAGGAGGAGCAGGCGTTGCTGATCCAGTCGCTGCTTCACAAGCGGATCGATAGCGTCGAGCTGGAGAAGCGACGCATCCTCGCCGGCATCTCGGCAGAGTTCCAAGGCGACGAGCGCGACATCATCTTGTTGTCGCTCGTAGATAGCGCGCCGGAGGAGTCGGCTCTGCGTACGGTGCGAGAAGGCGCGTACGAGCTGGTCAAGAAACGTTACAACGTCGCCGCGAGCCGCGCGCGAGACCAGTTGTGGGTCGTGTATTCGTTCGATGCCGAGCATGACTTGAAGATCGACGACCTGCGTTTTCAGCTGCTCCAGCACGTGCAACAGCCGAATCTGGCTCCGCCGGGCGCCGAGCGCGAGCGCCTGGAGCCGGAGTCGCCGCTCGAGCGCGAAGTGGCGAAGCGTCTGACTGCCGCCGGCTATCGCGTCAAGCAGCAGATGAGCATCGGTCACTTCCGCATCGACATGGTGGTCGAGAGCGACGACAAGCGACTGGCAGTGGAGTGCGACGGCGACCGTTATCGCACGCCCGAGAGCCTCGGTGAGGACATCGCGCGCCAAGCCGTTCTCGAGCGCTTGGGCTGGGAGTTCGTGCGCATCCGTGCCAGCGCGTTCTATCGAGATCCGGACGCAGCGTTACGTCGCGTGTTCGATCGTCTGACGGAGCTCGGCATCAAGCCGATCGGTCCGGAAGAAATAACGATCGCCCCGGTCGAAGAGGCGCCGGCGAAGTCGCTGGTTGAAGAGCTCCAGGAAATGATGGGCCGGCCGGTCCTGGCTGCACCTCCATCGGCGCCAGCCGCGGCGGAGGATGAGCCCGCGGAATCGGCGCCCAAGAAGACGGCCAAACCTCGCCGGAAGTTCGGGCGGCAGCCATAGGCATAACGGCTGCCGTCCCGTCTGCTTTATTTTCCGGCAGGCTGCACACGAGCCTGTGCCAAGACCGGCGCATCGATGGAACCGAGGGCGCGCGCGATCGCATCCTGGCGGCAGTCCTTGAACGCCATTTCAGTACGGCGAGGCATCAAGGTATGGGCGGGATGCCGTCGCGGATCGCCGCCGCATGCGCGGTAAGCGGCCTTCTTTATCCGGCCGAGCAGAATCTGGGCATCCGCCTGCCGGGAAAGATCGAGGTCCGCGTACGTGACGCGCTCCGTTCTTACCAACTGCCTCTCTGGCGACGATTGCCAGGCCTGCGCGGGATTGACGGCAAGAAACAATAACGCGGCCGAAGCCGGGCCCAGTAGGCGCGTCATGATGAGATCTCCTGAAGTTGGGATGGCCCGCGTAATGTCGGATCTGCCCGTTCGAAAGGCGTGATTCCGGCCGTGATAACTGCGTGAATCCCGCAACGGCCGCTCTTTCACGGGCGCTCGCACCTGCCTGACCGCGCTCGTACACGGATCGCCCGCGCTGGATCGAAAGCAATCGTCTACGAGCGGGACCGCGCTCAAAGTTACGACCTGCATCGAAAACTCACCCAGAGGGACCCTTCATGCGCAGGTCGATCGGAACTCTTACGCTCGTTTGTCTCGCTGTCGGCGCGCTCGCGTCACCGGATCGAGAGGCCGAAGTGCTGGCCCGGGCCCGGCAGTTGCAATTGCAGTTCCGACAGGGGAATCTGCAGTCGGTCGATCCGCTGGTGAAGGATCTCGAAACTGCGGTCGCGCAAGCGCCCAACAATGCGGATCTGTGGGAAGCGCTCGGCAACGCCTATATGTCACAGCAGGGCTTGTTGTATCAGTCGCAGTCGGAGCCTGATCTGCTCATCGGAGTGGGGGAACGCGCACGCGACGCCTACGCACGCGCGCTCGCACTGGATAAGAAGAATGCGCTGCTATTGGCCAGTCATGGCATGGCGAGAATGTCGATTGCCTCGCTAAAGCAGGATCCGTCGGCGCTCAAGTCCGCGATCGAGGAGATGAACTCCGCGGTTCGTGAGGCGCCCAAGTCGACCCCCGTTCGGTTGACGCGCGGGTTTACCATCATTCATTTGCCGATCGGCTTGCGTGATACCGCAGCCGTCACGGCGGATTTAAAGTTTGTGATGGACGCTACGACGCGCCGGCGACCCGAGGATGTTCTGCATGTACTGCTTGGAGACGTCTATGCGGAAACAGGCCAGCTCGAAAACGCGAGACGGGAGTACAAACAAGTGACAGGCGCCTCGAGCTTCGCGGCGGAACAGTCACGAGCACGGCTGGAAGATCTGAAGAAAGGCGCGGCAGTATCGCCTGCTGCAATTGCCCAGGTACGCGCGGGCACCGGTTCCAGATGCGTGATGTGTCACGCGCCCGGCGTCGATAACTGATATGGAGAATGAGCTCACTTATTCCGCGCTTCAGGCCATCGGAATGGCAACGGGCGCGGCGCTCTGCGCATCGTTGGGGCTCATGCAATTCCGAGTCGATCGCGCCACCGGCGGCCCCAGCGGCTATCAGCTGCTGTGGGTCGTCGGATTCATCTGGACGCTCGGTAGATTCTTGCGATACACGCTGCAGCTCGCGGGGCTGGATGAGGAGGCGAGCAGCGTCCGCCTGGCCGAGACGTTGGCATGGAGTTGCACGATACTCGGTCCGATCGCGATCGGCCGTCTCCTGCAGGCACGGCTTGGAATGACGAGCCGCCTGGCTCGCGCGTTTTTAGGGTTCACCGGCGTCGCATCGATCCTGAACCTGAGCCTGTTCGCATGGGTCGGAGCGACTCAGGCGCTCGAGCTCGACGCCAGCTGGTATCCGGAGGCATCGCTCTATGTCGCCCTGATCGTGACCGCCATCGCGCTGATGCTCTATCGCGTCGGCCGACATGAGATCGCGCCGGCAGGATCGACGTCGCGGTGGTTTGGACGCGGCGCGTTCCTGCTCGCTGTCTTGCAAGTAGGCGCGGCGTTGCTGACCCTGCGGAGCTCGTGGCTGCCCACCGGCCTGCATGCCGCGCTGAGTTTGATCGGCGAGCACTGGGCCATTCCCTGGTCGATACTCATTGCAGTCTCACTGGCCCAGACTCATTACGCCGATGTCGTCCTCAAGCGCAGCCTCTGGCTGCTCACGAGCGTGTCGATCGCGACGTTGGCCAGTGCGTTCGTGTTCAATGTGCCGCCAGGATTCGCGGTCGTCGTGACGACGCTGGGCTGTGCCGCTTTTATGCTGAGTGCACCGTTCCTGATTCGCGCACTGAACTTTCTGGTCGATCGCGTTTACCTGAATCGCGCCGATTACCTCGCCGCTGCGAATCTTTTCGAAGAGTCAGTTCGGCGCGTCTACGACCAGGAACAGCTGTTCGACGCCGCGTTGCTCGCTGTGCGATCCACGCTGCGGGTCGGTGCGCGATGGATTCCGGCCGGCGATGTGGCCACAACCTCGACGACCGCTCTCGCATCGATCTCGGTTGAAACAGACAATCGTCCGGGTTATCGCCTCGAAGTCTCGGCCAGCCATCAGGCGCGGACCTTGATGGCGGAGGAGCTCGGGTTCCTGAATGCTATAGGCGCGCACGTGAGTCGCCGCTTGGATGCGATCTACTTCGAGCAGGAGCAGCGCGCCCTGCACGTACGAGAGGAGCGGCTCAAGCGGCTGTTGACGGAGGCTGAGCTGAAGGCGCTGCGGACGCAGGTGGATCCACACTTTCTGTTCAATACACTCAACACCATCGCCGATCTCATCGGTTCCCGGCCACAGCAAGCCGAACGCATGACGGAACGTCTCGCCGAATGTTTCCGGTACGCGCTATCGCGGCATGCGCGGGAGCTGTCGACATTGGATGACGAGCTCGAGTTTGCCCGCCACTATTTGGACATCGAGCAGGAACGGTTTGGCGACCGCCTGCGAGTTCAACTCTCACGCGGCGATGCTTGCGGCAATGAATCGGTGCCTTCGTTGCTGCTCCAGCCGTTACTCGAGAATGCGATCAGGCACGGGCTCGCGCCGCTGCGCGAAGGCGGCTGCATCAGCGTTGCCGCGAAACGTGAGGGCGACTACTTGCGACTGCAAGTGGATGACGATGGCGTGGGATTGCGGCCGGGCTTCCAGGATAAGCCGGGTGTCGGCCTGCGGAATGTGACAGAGCGCCTGCATGCGCTGTATGCGCAGGCCGCGAGATTCGCGATTGGCAGCCGACCCGACGGACGCGGAACGTCAGTGACTGTTTTGGTGCCACTGCATGGAAATTAGAGCGCTCATCGCCGACGACGAAGCGGCTGCGCGGTCGCGTTTGCGCAAGCTGCTGGCTACGTATCCCAGCATCGTGATCGAAGCGGAGGCCCATGATGGTCTCGCCGCTCTGGAGACCATCCAGCGTTCCCGGCCGCAGGTGGTGTTCCTCGACGTGCAGATGCCGGGCCTGAATGGGTTCGAAGTAGTTCAGGCGTTGCCGCCGGAAGAATTGCCGCTGATCGTGTTCGTGACTGCGTATGACGAGTATGCTTTGGCTGCGTTCGAAGCCAACGCGGTGGCGTATCTGCTCAAGCCGGTCACACTATCGCGCCTGCAGGCTGTCGTAGCGCGGCTCGAACAACTCGTTCCGAAGCCGGCCGAAGTCGCGCAAGAGGTCATTCGAGCCAGCACCGTCGCGCGCTCACGATCTCAGCCGTTGCAGCACGTGCTGGCCATTCAGCGCGATCGCTACCTGCTGATCCCACTGGCTGAGGTCTGCTTCTTCCGTGTCGAAGACGGCGTCACGAAGGTGAAGACCTGCGACGCCTGGTATCGCACCCACTATGCCATCGGCGACCTCGAAGCGAGGTTGTCGAGCCCGCCGTTCTTTCGCGCGCACCGCTCGATCATCGCCAATCTCGACCGGGTTGCAACCATCAGCCCGATGTTCAAAGGATCGTTGCTGCTCACGATGAAGGATGCTCAGCACAGCGAGATTCAAGTCAGCGAGCGCCAGTCGAAGCGGGTTCGTGAGCTGATTCAGCTGTGAAGGCTTCGCGGGAACGGGGCGCCGACTCGTGACATCGAATGTCATGTACGGCCCCTCAACTCAGGAGCGATGAAATGAACAAGTGGCTTACCGCGTTCGGTGCGGCGCTTGCGCTGGCTGCAGTCGACGCTGGAGCGGCGAATGCCGGCCCCACGGATGCGCAGATTGCCGACATCGTGGTTACGGCGAACCAGGTCGATATCGACGCTGGCAAGCTGGCGGAATCGCGCACGCAATCCAAGGACGTCAAAGCCTTTGCGCAACGCATGGTCATGGACCATAGCGGCGTCAACCAATCCGCCGTGGACCTGGTCGAGAAACTGCACGTCACGCCGGAGTCGAACGACACCAGCAAGAGCTTGCAGAAGGGCGGCGATGCCAACCTGGCGGCGCTGAAAAAGCTGAGTGGCGCGGCGTTCGATAAAGCCTACATCGATCATGAAGTCACTTATCATCAGGCCGTGCTGGACGCGCTCGACCAGACGCTGATTCCCAGCGCGCAGAATGCCGAGTTGAAAGCGCTGCTGGTCAAGGTGCGTCCGGCGTTCGTCGCGCATCGGGAACATGCCAGGCACTTGCAGGCTTCATTGGGTAAGACCGGTAGCTGATCCCATGACGACCGATATCGCACCCTTGCTGCCGACGGAAGAGGATGACCTGTCGATGGCGCGCCGGATCGCTGGAGGCGACCATGTCGCCTTCGAGCGGTTGATGCGTCGCTACAACCGTCGTCTCTATCGTCTCGCGAGGGCCGTGCTCAAGGATCCCGCCGAAGCTGACGATGTGCTGCAGGATGCGTATTTATCTGCCTATCAGTCGTTGCGGCAATTCCGCGGTGACGCGGCGCTGTCCACCTGGCTGTCGCGTCTGGTTCTGAATGAATGCTCGGGCCGCTTGCGTCGTCAACACCGCCGCCAGAACGTGATTCCCATGGTCAGCTCAACCAACCGTCCCGACGTCGATACCGTGGCCGCACAGGATTCGGAGCGGCCCGACCAGGCTACCGGTCGTGCGCAGATTCGGGATCTGCTCGAACACAAACTCGACGAGCTGCCGGAGCCGTTCCGGTTGGTCTTCGTGATGCGCTCCGTCGAAGAGCTCAGTGTTCAGGACACGGCACAGATTCTCGGCATTCCCGAAGACACCGTGCGCAGCCGCCACTTCCGTGCACGGAGCCTGCTGCGCGAATCGTTGGCGCAGGAAATCGATCTGGCCGAGCGCGATCTGTTCGAGTTCGGCGGCGAGCATTGCGACGGTGTGATCGCCCGAGTCTTCGCTCGTTTGTAGGCTTATTACGGGATCGGTCCTTGACCTATCCCCGGCCGATCAAGTTTCCTGGCGCGATGCCGTAAAGGTCACGGTAGACCTTTGTCGACGGCTGGAGAGCGGGACTAGAGAATCCGGCCGAAAGCGCATCGCGAGCAACAGCACTGCGATGGCCGCAGGCAGCCAGAATAGATCGGTCGGCGTTGGCCGTCGCCGTGCGTAGCGCTGATCGCGCAAGATCTCACTCAGCGATTCGGGGCCCGTCAAGCGCGCGTAGTTGAATCCGACCTGATCCGCGAGGGCTCTTAGATGCGGCTCGCGAAGTCCGGACAGATGTTCGATGGCAGGTGCGTTGTCATCGCCAAAGGCGGTCGGCTGAATGACCTCGTCGGCGCGCCAGAAACCCTGTCGATGTCCTTCCTCATCGATTCTCGGGATCGGGCTGGGGACGTCGCTGCCCGCGCCAATGAGCCAGCCGCGGATCGAATGTTTCTGCAGATCGTCGAGGACGCGGGGCGGATAAGCCGGATCGAGCAGCGGCGCCTCCTGGCCGTCGCTGATGAAGACGATGTCGGGGTGAGCCCCGGCAGGCAGTGTTGTTTCCTGCGCCGCCAGCACCGACCAATAAACGCCCTTGGTGATCTCGCTTGCATTGGACCAGCGCATGCGGGCATCGATCTGATCGAGCGAAGCGAGCAAGTCGTTGTAGTAGGCGCAGACTTCGACGGGCGCCAGCAGCGGGATGGTTCGGTATCCGGTGAATGCAGCCCAACCGACACGCGAGCCGCACGGCATTTCTCGCAACATGCGGCGAGCGGACTCGTGTGCAAAGGCCAAGCGGCTGACCGGCGGTCCATCAAGTTCGTAATCCTCGACGTTCATGCTCTGGCTGATGTCGAAGACCAGCAGGTAATCGTAGGTGTCGTGCGGCAGGTCGACGGGTGGGATGACGATCGCAGCCAACAGCAGCACCAGCGCGAGCGCGATGGCGCGCGAATCTTTGTCCACTGACAGGCGCAGCGAGCTCATGGCAGATCGATCCTCACGCCTTGCAGGGTGCTCGGACTCTGCTCTCTCTCCGGCGGCTCTTCCTTTTCCTCGATCTCCTGCTCGAGCTCCGGCGCCAGCTGTAGCGCGCGCGACAGATTGTATCGGGCATCCCAGTGCGCCGGCTCATTGCGTAAGACGTCCCGATAACGCTGTTTCGCCAGCTCGATGAGCGGGAGCGATCTGAAGGCTTCGCTCGCACCATCGGCGAGCGCATCGCGCATATAAAGGTTGCCGAGGTTGTAGGCCGCGGCCTGACTCAGATCGCGGCGATTGCCGTCGATCAGCGATTTGTATCCTTTCACCGCAGCATCGGACTCACCGGCGCGAGCTAGCGCCAGCGCGCGGGCAAAGCGGGCTTCCGGCACGGACGCTTCGAAGTTCGATATGCGCGCGCTCGCAATCGCCGAGTTGGTGCGCTTGATCTGGTCGAGGCGAGCTGCGTGATATGCGACCAGACTTCCACACGCGAGCGCGACTGCGGCGAACGTGCCATGAACGATCGATCGTTTCATGACAAGCCCCGCAGCAACATGGACCGATACAACAGCAGCATTGCGCACGAAAACGCGGCGACGGCGAGAAACACACGGCTGTAGTCCTGACGCGGAATCTGCTCGAGGAAGTCGAGCGGCAGGTTCTGTTGTCGCTCGACGTCGGCGACTGCCCTGGAGAGCTCCCCCGGATCTTCGGCCTGATATACGCGATACGGCGTTTGTAACGTCTGGAAGAAGCGGTGCAGGGCCATCTCGGGTGCGTTCTCCCAACGCGGCTCGGTCGAATCGAGTTTGGCGCTGTTGTAGGAACGCAGATAGATCCAATAGAGCGCGATGCGATTGCGCGCGAGCCCGAAGCGGATCCGCTGCATCGTCTCAGCGTCCAGATGCGCGCCGCCGTCCGATACCAACAACATGATTCGGCTGCCCGAGTAAGCGCGCTGGTCGAATTGAGCGATTGCCGCGATCAGTCCGCGGCCAACTTCCGTGTCGGCCAATCCACGGCCGATGGCGCCGGCCGCGATGCCTGCTTGCATGACTGCATCGTGTTGAGTGAACGGCACGACGCCCAGCGGTCGATTGCTGAAATACATCAGCGAGAAGCGATCGTCCGGACGCCGCGCGACGAACTGCGACAACAGCTCGCGCGCCACCTGAGCTTTTTGCGGGCCCTTTGCGAGGTGATACAGCAAGCTGGCCGGATCGATCTCTCGCCAGTTGGCCGGCAGCATCAGATCGTCCATGCTGCGACTCCGATCCAGGAGCACGAGGATCTCCGCGCCTTTTCCAGTGCGCAGTACCTGTGTCTGCGGGCGTCCCGGCTGAGCCAGCGCGACGATGCTGCTCGCCAGAGCAAGGACTGCAAACACCGGCCAGAGCCAGCCGATGATGCGGCCGATACGATCCGGCGGCAGCCAGGCGACAGACGGAAAGGCGAGCGTGTCACGTCGTCTGCGTAACAACGGCAGCAGTGCAATCGGCAGGAGTGCCAGCACCCAGGGATGCTCGAAGGCGATTGCGCTGGTCATCGCTCGTGCCGCCGTTCGATTCGGCGCAGCTCGTGGCAAAGCGCACGCACGGACACTGGCTCGCCGGATGGCCCGGCGCCGAAGAATCGCTCGTTCGACTGAGCGAAGAAACGTTCGATCTCCGCGCGCCGCGGCTGCAGATACGGGGCCCGTTCGAACAGCGCGGGCAATGTTTCTATTTGCAGAACACGCCCGGCGGTCTGATCGAACGCGCGATGCACGGCTTGCCATGCCTCGGGCGCCGTCTCATCGACATGGCTCAATTGTTGGAGGGCGCGGGCGAACGGCCGGTTGTGACTGTCCAGCCAATTGCGCCATTGTAGCCAGGCGAGCCACGCTGCCAGCGTCACAGCCAATGCGATCGACCAGAGCAATACGTTTGCGCGCGCAGGGGCAGTGTCGATGATCGATGGTTCCCGATCTGGCCGGAGCGGGTCGGCGCCGGACGAAGTCGAGATCAGCGGCGCGACGCTGATGGGTGCGGACGGAATCTGCAAGCGCTCGCCGCCGGATTTATCCTCTATCGCCCAGGCGGGCAGTTGGACCGTGGTGAGGGCCTGCGGCGCGTTGATCAACTGATAATCGACGACCAGCCAGCGACGCCCGTCCGAGGTCTTTTCGATTCTGGGGGCGCGGCGCTCCAGCCAGATGTTCACGCGTTGTACCGGCGGCAGCGCCGTAGGTTCGAAATCCCGGCGCGACGTCGTCAGCAACACGCGTTGTGTGACCAGATCTCCAATCACATAGCCGAACGGCCGCGGCTGCTCGACGATAGCAGGCGTTGACTGCTGAGCAGCGACCGCATGGGTCATGCCCAGGAGTATCGGCAGCGCGAGCGCATTTCTGACACTCATGCCGTGGCCTCGAAGAAGTAGTGCGACAGCGCCTCGCTGTCGAACTCGCCGCTGATATAGAACGGGCGAATGCCACGAGCACTGAATATCGCATTCAAGTCGGCGCGCCGACGTTGCACGGCTTCCTGCCAACGCGCACGCATGCTTGGCCGTAACCAGACTGTGCTCGGGCGACCGGACTCCAGGTCGCGCAGGGGCATCAGCCCATCACGTGTCGGCGGCTGAATCTCGGCCGGGTCCCAGATGACCAGCGGCACGATGTAGGCATGGGCGAGCAGATCGAGCACTTCGTCGAGTCGATCCAGCGGCCAATGAAAGTCGGACGCGAGAAAGATCAAGCCAGGCCGTCCGGCCAGATGCAACGCGGCTTCTTCCAATCCCTCGCTGCTTCCCGCAGTCCCTGCGCAGCTGGCCAGCATCGACGCCATCACGTCGCCGACGCCACGGCTCAACAGCGCTGGCACGAACAGGTCGGGGCGCTCATGCGCATCGAACGCAAACATGCCGAGCGCATCGCCGACACGGAAGGCGCTGTGTC
The DNA here is from genome assembly GCF_009932555.1 of Steroidobacter agaridevorans. Classification (GTDB taxonomy): domain Bacteria; phylum Pseudomonadota; class Gammaproteobacteria; order Steroidobacterales; family Steroidobacteraceae; genus Steroidobacter; species Steroidobacter agaridevorans. The sequence continues at coordinate 214,292 of NZ_BLJO01000007.1, read as the reverse complement.
CGAGGGCTGTCACGAAGTCCGCGACGACGTGCAGCTTCGACTTGGGAAAGCCGAAGCTCATCGATGTCGAAACATCGGCGATGACATGGACCGGCACACTGACCCGCTGCCGATTGACGCGAACCAGCCAATCTCCTCGCACTTCGCGCAGGCTGGCGCGAAGGTCCAAGCGGCGCGGGTCCGGTCGGTCGTAAAGGCTCACGTGCGAAACGAACTCCTGGCCGGCGCCGAGGCTCGAGCCGGGATGCGAGCCAGGTCGCCAGCCGCCGGATCGGCGCGGCAATCTGTAGTGAAACTCGCGTGAGGTGCTCATCGTCAGCGCGGCGTCGGGACGTGTTCCAGAATTTGTTCGATGAGCGCCGTGGCGAGCTGCGCACGACGCAGTTCGTAGACCGGCGTAAAGAACACTCGATGGCCGAGCGTCCAGGGAGCCACTGCATGGATGTCGGCGGGAGTGATGTGAGTCCGGCCGGCGAGCCAGGCTACGACACGCGCGGCACGCGTCAGAGACATCATGCCTCGCGGGCTCACGCCGGCGAGAATGAGCTTGCTCATGTCGACGCCGTCCAGGCGCACGCCAAAGCGCACCGGGTCCTGGCTCGCATCCCATAAATCCAGAACGTAACGCTCCAGCACCTCACTCGCATGGATGCTGCGCTGGATTGCCGCGCCGATTTCATTGAGCTGCTGCCACGGCAGAATGGCGGGCGTCACGCGTTCGATCAATTGATCGACATCGTGAAAAGCCGGGTCGAACACCAGTGCGCGGCGTATCTCCGGCGCGACGGGCGTGGGCATGCGCAGCTCGAACATGAAACGGTCGCGAGCCGCGGACGCGAGCTCGAAGGTTTCCTCCTTCTCGACCCGGTTGCGGTCCGCGAACACGATCATGTGCGGAAACCGATACTCTCGATTGAAGGCCGAGACGGTGCGCTCCGCCATCGCCCGCAGCAGCAACGATTGAACCTGCGGGCGGGCGCGGTTGATCTCGTTGAAGAAGAATGTCGCGAGCCGCTCGCCATGCCGGAGCAGCGGACCGGCCTCGATCCTCGGCTTGCCTTCGGCGTCGACGTAAGTGTGATAGATGAGGTCGCCGGGCATCAGGTCGACGGTGCCCTCGACGCGCTCGAAATCTCCGCCGATGGCGCGAGAGAACGCACGCAGGATGGTCGTCTTGCCGACGCCGACATCGCCTTCGAGCAGCACGTGCCCGCGAGCGAACAGCGCCACGTTGATCAGCCGGATGGTGTCGCGCTGGCCGACGATGGCCTTGGCGACTTCCTCCTCGACCCGCAACGCCCGAGCCCGCCAATCCTGCAGCTGTTCGTCGGAAGCCATCGGACCGGCCCTCGCTCTACCGACCTGCTACACGTGCCACCCCAGGTACAGGGATGTGCCCGCCGCCACAGGCGGCGAGCGCAGGGGGAAAAGTCGCGCCTTTTCCCCTCTGCGCCACAGCGCGAGGGCAGGATGCCCGAGTCGCTGTTTTACTAGTCTGGTGACTTTCGCGGCGATTTGCCACCTGTGGTAAAAAACGGCAGTGGCGTCTGGACGCCGAAGCTTTTTTCGCCGGAGGGCCGATGTTTCGACCGGAATTCTTGCTAGTGCTCGGGAGCTTGTTGGCAGTGGGCGCGTCCGCGGCGAATGCGCCCGCCGGGGACCCGAAACCCACCGAAGTGTGGTCGCCGGTGCCGGTGAAGGTGACGCCGGGGCCGACCGCCGGCGCGCCGCCCTCGGACGCCATCGTGCTTTTCGACGGCAAGAATCTGAACGCCTGGAAAAGCGAGAAGGATGGCGGGCCGGCGAAGTGGCGCGTGGAGCGGGGCGAGCTCGTGGTCGCGCCGGGCACGGGCGACATTCAAACTCGCGCCAGCTTCGGCGACGTGCAACTGCATGTCGAATGGTACGCGCCGCAATTGCCGGCGGACAAAGTCGATCAGGATCGCGCCAACAGCGGCGTGTTCCTGCAGGACGTGTACGAAGTTCAGGTGCTCGATTCGTTCGAGAACAAAACGTATGTCAACGGCCAGGCGGGCGCCATCTACAAACAACATCCGCCGCTCGTGAACGCCAGCCTGCCGGCCGGCAAGTGGCAGACCTATGACATTATTTTCACGGCGCCACGCTTTGCGCCGGACGGTGCGGTGAAGTCGCCGGGGCGGATGACGGTGCTCCACAACGGCGTGCTGATACAGAACAATGCCGAACTGAAAGGCGCCACGGCTTACATTGGGGCGCCAATATATAAAGCTCACGGCAACATGCCGATCCGTCTGCAGGATCACTCGCACGAGGTCCGTTTTCGGAATATCTGGCTGCGGAAGCTCTGAAGACCCTGCGAAATGTGACGATGCTCACAAGCCGTGCCGTGGGGCGGTGGTTGAATGCCGTCCGAATTCCGACCTGGCCACGGTGGAGCACCCGCACGGGTGCATAACAAGGAGCACGGACATGACACGAGGATTTGCCGCCGCGATCTCAGCGGTGTGGCTCGCGTTTTCGTTTTCCACGATTCAGGCCGAGGAGGCGGCGGCGGATGCGCAGCCTTCACCGGGGGAGGCCGCCTGGGCCGCCGCGGATGCGGCCAAACAGACGGGTCCTGCGAAGATCGAGTTGCGTGACCAGGCCAGCCTGCAGCTGCCGGCCGGTTACATCTATATTCCGGCCCGGGAAGGCAAGGCCGTCATGGACGCGATGGGCAACCAGACCGACGATCGCTTCCTGGGGTTGATCCTGCCCGAATCGCAAGCGGGTTGGTTCGTGACGCTCGACTACGAGCCCGCCGGCTATATCAAGGACGACGACGCCAAGGATTGGGATGCCGACGAGCTGCTGCAGAGTCTGAAAGACGGCACCGAAGCGGCCAACGAGCACCGCGAGCAAATGGGCATTGCGCCGATCGAAGTCACCCGCTGGGTCGAAACGCCGAGCTACGACGCGTCGACTCATCGCTTGATCTGGGCGGCGGAAGCTCGCGACAAAGGCGGCGCAGACCAGGATCCCTCGATCAACTACAACACCTATGTGCTCGGTCGCGAGGGCTACATCTCGTTGAACCTGATCACCGCGGCGTCGGCGATCGAGACCGACAAGTCGGCGGCACGTGAGCTGCTCAGCGTCACCGACTTCAACTCGGGCAAGCGCTACGCCGACTTCGATCCCTCGACGGACAAGGTGGCCGCGTACGGGCTCGCTGCACTGGTCGGCGGGTTGGCGGCCAAGAAGCTGGGCTTGCTCGCCATGGTCGGCGCATTCCTGCTCAAGTTCGCCAAGATCATCTTTATCGCGGTGGTCGCCGCCGGCGGCGCCATCATGAAGTTCATCAAGGGTAAGAAGGAAGCGGCCGAGGGCGCTTCCTGATCTAGCTACTGCTCGACGCCGGCAAGCTGTGCGAATTCGCGCCGACCGCGGGAACCTCTCGCGGTCGGCGGGAACTATGCGCAACCCGCTCTGTTTCTTCTCCAGTTGCGCAATGGGCTGGATCAGGCGGCGTCCGTTTGTCAGCCATCTCACGTCCGGTCGCGCGAGTACCGACGACGCGGGAGGGTGTCATGAAAGCAGTTCGATTCATCGAAACTGGCAAGCCAGCGCAGCTGGTCGATGTGCCGGCGCCCCGGCCCGGGCCCGGACAAGTATCGATCAAGATCGCCGGCGCCGGTGTTTGTCACTCCGACCTGCACGTCCTCGACGAAGAGCTCGGTCTCAAAGGTCCCTTCGTGCTGGGCCACGAGAACGCCGGTCATATCGCAGCGCTGGGCGAAGGGGTGCGCGAATGGCGGGAGGGCGATGCCGTCGCGGTGTATGGGCCTTGGGGCTGCGGCCGATGCCGCACCTGCCAGACGTCGGCGGAAAACTACTGTGAGAATCACGCCAGCCTCGCAACCATGGGGGGCGGTTTGGGCTCCGACGGCGGCATGGCCGAATATATGCTCGTGCCATCCGCCCGGTTGCTCGTTGCTCTCGGCAAGCTGGACCCCGTCGCAGCGGCGCCATTGTCCGATGCGGCCCTGACGCCTTACCACGCCATCAAGGCGGCCCTGCCACTGTTGACGCCGGATGCGACCGTCGTCGTCATCGGCATTGGCGGTCTCGGTCATATGGCCGTCCAGATCCTTCAGGCGCTGACTCCCGCACAGCTGATCGCCGCGGACATCGATGACAGCAAGCTCGAACATGCCCGCAAGTTAGGAGTGCGGCATGCCATCAATACGCGCGACGCCGATGCTGCCGCTGCCGCCATCGCGGATCTCGCCGGCCCGCGTGGGGCGACGGCTGTATTCGACTTCGTTGGCGCGCAGGCGACTGTGGATCTCGGCGCGCGCATCGTCGGCCGTAATAGTCGTTTGACGGTGGTCGGATTGGCGGGTGGCGTCGTCCACTATGCGGCCAACAATCCGCAGTACGGTTGCCAAGTCACCATTCCCTACTGGGGATCGCGCACCGAGCTGATGGAAGTGATCGCGCTCGCCGCCGCAGGTCGTATTCGTGCGGAGGTCGAGGTTTTCCCGCTCGAGCAGGCATTGGACGTGTATCAGCGCCTGCGCGATGGGAAAATTCGCGGCCGAGCCGTGTTGCGGCCATGATCGGCTGCGATCCGGCCTCCGCACGTGCGATCATGGCGGCATGACCTCCGATACACAGTCGACCTTTATCTCGCTCGCGCTGTCTCCGCAAATCGTTCGCGCCGTCGAAGAGAGGAATTACACCGCGCCGACGCCCATTCAGAGTGCGGTGATTCCCGGCGTGCTGAGCGGGCGGGATGTTTGGGCGTGCGCTCATACGGGCTCGGGCAAAACGGCTGCGTTCGTTCTGCCATTGTTGCAGCGGTATTCGCAAGCCAGGCGCGAAACGCCGCGGCCCGTTCGTTCGCTGATTCTGGTGCCCACGCGCGAGCTTGCCGCGCAGGTCGGCGCATCGGTCGAAAGCTACGCCCGCTATCTGCCGGATCCGATCAAAGTGGCCACGGTGTTCGGTGGCGTATCCATCAATCCTCAGATGATGGCGTTGCGAGGCGGCGCGGACATCGTCGTTGCGACACCCGGTCGACTGCTGGATCTGGTGGAGCACAATGCCTTGAGTCTGCGATCCGTTGCCACCTTGGTGTTGGACGAGGCCGATCGCTTGCTGGACCTCGGTTTTACGGACGAGCTTGCGCAGGTCTTGAGCTTGTTGCCCGAGCGCCGTCAGAACCTGCTGTTCTCCGCAACGTTTCCGCCCGAGGTTGACGCGCTTGCTGAGACTCTGCTGCGAGACCCGCTGCGAGTCGATGTTCCCTCCACACCGGCGACTGTGCCGGATATCGCTCAGCGCGCCATCCACGTGGATGCGCCTCGCCGCACTCAGTTGTTACTTCGCTTGATTCGGGAACAGGGCTGGGCCCGCGTGCTGGTTTTCGTCGCCACCAAATACTCGACCGAGCATGTGGCGGAGAAGTTGCGAAGGGCAGGAATCAACGCCGCGGCGATCCACGGCGAGCTGAGCCAGGGTGCACGAACTCAAGCGCTGGCGGATTTCAAAGCACAGCAGTTGCAGGTCCTGGTTGCAACGGACATCGCTGCACGCGGTATCGACATCGTGCACTTGCCCGCTGTCGTGAACTACGATCTGCCGCGCTCCACGGACGATTACATTCACCGGATCGGCCGCACCGGGCGCGCTGGCCAATCGGGTGTGGCAGTGAGCTTCGTGAGCGCCAGCACGGAGGCGCATTTCAGGTTGATCGAAAAGCGGCACCGAATGATTCTGCCGCGCGAGATCGTGCCGGGATTCGAGCCGGTGGAGACAGCGGCGCCGGTCGCAGCTGGCGCCTCGAACGGTGGCATCAAGGGAAAGCGCAAGAGCAAGAAAGATAAACTGCGAGAGCGCGGCGGTTTGAACTAGGGCCGCTCGACACTCAGCACCTTGCCTTCACGCGTGCGCACGCGTTGCATGTCGATGCCGAGTTCTTCCTGATAACGGCGAACCAGCCTCGCTTCGATTTCAGTCATCAGTGTAACCGCGAGCCCGCTGACGCCTGCGCGACCGGTGCGGCCCACGCGATGCAGATACGCCTGGCTCAACGTGGGCACGTCGAAGTTGAAAACGTGCGTAACGCCTTTGATATCCAGGCCGCGTGCGGCGATGTCCGAGGTAATTAGCACTCGAATCTTGCCGCTGCGAAATCCATCCATCGCGCGCTTTCGATCCTCCTTGTGAAGCGCCGCGTTCAGATCGGCGGCAGGGATTTTATGGTGCGCCAGCTTGAGCGCGATCCGCTCCGCTACATCGTTGCGGTGGACGAAAACGATGGCGCGTTCCGGCGCGAGTGCGTGCAAAAGCTTACGCAGCTGGTCCGGCTTGTCGCGCTCGTCCTCGCAGATCAAATAGAGATGCTCGATGTTTTCGTTGACCGCCGCGGCGCCTGCCTGAAGCATGAGCAGCTCCGGCGCCCACTCTTTGGCGATCGCCATGCTCTCGCGCTCCAGCGTTGCTGACGCAAATATCAGCTGCCGGGTGCGCGGCGCGGCCTGGATGATGGCGCGAACGGCGACCGTGCTCTCGTCGCTCAGCAGTCGGTCCGCCTCATCGATGACGACGCTGCGAACGAACTGCGCCTTGAGCTTGCCCTTGGCGATCAGCTCCGCGATCCGGCCCGGTGAACCGACCACGACGTGCGGCTTCTTTTTCAACTTGTCGATCTGCCGCTCGGTGGAGGTGCCGCCGATCAGCAGCAGCGAACGCACTGGCCAGCCGGCATTTTGCGCCAGGTCGCAGCACTGACGATGGATCTGCAGCGCCAGCTCGTGCGTCGGCGCGACGATCACTGTTTGCGTGGCCGCTTGCGCGGTGTCGAGACGGCCGAAGATGGGCAGCAAATAGGCGAGCGTCTTGCCGGTGCCGGTTTCGGCGTGCAGATACGCATCGCGGCCGGCCAACAAGGCCGGCAGCGCCGCGCTCTGGATGGGAGTAGGGTGGCTGATCTGCTGCTTTTCCAGCGCGGCGATCAGCTCGGGCGCCAGCTGCAGCTCGGAGAATGTCATGATCGAAAGAGAATCCCGTCGTCGAATCGGGAGAATCTTATATCACTCGGCAATACTCCGGGGTGGTCAGCCATCCGCAGGCTTGCTGGAGCTCCTCAGGAAATCGACGATCTGCTTGCGCACGGCGGCATCGCCGATGCCCTTGTAGGGTTTCATGTTGTTGTTCGGGATGACCTGGTCCGGATTCTCGATGAACTTGTCGAGCGTCGCGTCGTCCCAGACCACGCCGGAGCTTTTCATGCCTTGCGAATAGGCGGCGAAGCCGGCGGACGATCCGGCCTTGGCGCCATGGATGTTGTGCAGCGACGGCCCGAGTCGATTGTCGCCTTCCTTCACGGAATGGCACGTTCTGCAGTGGTTGTTGAACGCGGCCGGTGCAACTTCGGCGGCAAGGGTCGGCATCGCGAACCCGGTCGCCAATGCAACTGCGAGCCCGCGAACAAGTGCGCCACGCGTAAAGGAGGTCATGACAACTCCACGGATGAGTCCGCCGCCGGTATCGGAGCAACGTGGCGGTCACTGTAGTAGTTCCAACTGCCCCCATCCCGCGCTGGTCGTCCACGCTTGCCGGGGATACGATCGAGTTCGCCTATCCGCACAACCGAACTTGCCGAGCCATGGCCCAGTTCAGGATTTTGCTTCGCGATTTCCTACTCATCACGGTGCTGGCCTGCGCCGCGTTTGCGCCGACGAGGTCGAGCGAGCGCGCCACGCCCGGCGAGCTGATGGACTATGTCGCGCGTCCCGATGAGAGTTTCTCGCGTCGGGAAGTCAAATCGGGTCGGATCGGCAGCGCGGAATACGTCGAGTATTTGCTGACCTCGCAAACCTGGCGGGGTATTCCCTGGAAACATCAGCTCTTCGTGTTGCGTCCAGCGAACATGAACGGCGACGCCAGGCACGCGCTGCTGTTCATTCATGGCGGGCGTTGGAAACCGGAGTACGAAGGCGAACGCAAGGAAACACAGTTGCCGCGCGAAGCGGCGTTGTTCGCCCGCCTTGCCGAATCGATCCAGGCGCCGGTGGCGGTGTTGCGGCAGGTGCCGTTTCAGCCGCTCTTCGATCGCAAAGAAGATGCATTGATCGCCTACACGTTCGATCAGTATCTACGCACCGGCGAAAGCGATTGGCCCTTGCTGCTGCCGATGGTGAAGAGCGCCACTCGTGCGATGGACGCGGTGCAATCGATCGCGCAAGAGCGGTGGGGCGCGACGCTCGACTCGTTCACCGTGGCGGGCGCCTCCAAACGCGGCTGGACAGCGTGGCTGACGGCGGCTGTCGATGGGCGCGTGATGGCTGTCGCACCGATGGTGATCGACGTGCTGAACATGCGTGCGCAGATGGAATATCAGCGCGCAACCTGGGGCGACCTTTCCGAACAGATCAGCGACTATTCGTCGCTCGATTTGCCGCGGCGGCTCGAGACGGAACGCGGCAGCCTGCTGCTGTCGATCGTCGATCCCTTCAGCTATCGCGAGCAGCTGACCTTGCCCAAGTTGATCCTGCTCAGCACGAACGATCGCTATTGGCCGCTCGACGCGCTGAAGTTCTACTGGCCGGAGCTGCAGGACCCCAAGAATGTGCTGTATGTGCCCAATCAAGGCCACGGCTTGCGGGACGTCGATCGCGTCATCGGCGGCCTGAGCGCGGTCCATCGCTACGCCGCGGCGGGCAAGCCATTGCCTCGTACCGCCTGGTCGATCGCAGTAAGAGATCGAAACCTGATCGTCACCGTGAGACCGGAGCGGCCGCCACGACGCGTTATCGTGTGGAGTGCACGCAGCTCCACGCGAGATTTCCGCGACGCCCATTGGTCATCGCACCCGTGCGAAAAGACTCGTGACGGCTATGTTTGTTCGACACAGCGCGGAGAAAAGGGCTACCGCGCAGTGTTCGCCGAAACGGCTTTCCGTGACCCAGGCAGCCCTGTCTTCTCCACGACGACGACCGTGTGCCTTGTGGGAAGCGACGAGAATGAAACGCCGGCGTGCTGAACTTCGTGCCACAGGCGGCATCGATCGATGAAGATCGACGCCGCCTGTGGGAGTCGATTCAGTCGTTCGTCACTGCCGAACCTTCGCGGTCTCCTTCACTAACGTCGCGTTGGCATCGTCGCCATCCAGCGACCACGAGAACAAACCGCCCAGTCCCAGATTATTGACGTACGCGGCTTTGGTCGCGATCACCGTTGCATCGTCGAAGCTCCAGAACTCGGTGCCGTTGTAGGTCCACAGCTGCTTGGTCACCGGGTGATAGAACTTCGGCGCATTGCGCGGCGCGAGCACTTTGTAATCTTCGATGCCTTGTTCATACGTGCCAAACGCGGGCCCGCTGGCGGGTTGATACAGGCCGTTCGTGCCGCCATTGGCGACGCCGGTCCAGCCGCGGCCATAAAATGGAATGCCGATCACCAGCTTGCTCGCCGGCACGCCAGCACCCAGCAACTTGTTCACGGCGGTCTCCGTGGCATAGGTCTTCGCCACGCCCGTGGCGGGATTGTTGGGATCCATGTGCAGATTCGACTGGAAATTCGTCGGACCCTGCGGCTCGAACCCGCCGTGATAGTCGTAGCTCATCACATTGATCCAATCCAGATGCTGCGAGTACGCCGCGGGCTCCGTGTTGTCGATCTTGTCCGCGCCGGCGCCGATCGCCACCGTCAGGTAGTACTGACGGCCGGTCTGCGCGGTCAGCTGAGTGAGCTGACGACGGAATTCGCCGAGCAGCAGCGTGAAGTTGGTTTTGTCCGCCGGGCTCACGGTGTTGTACGGCATGCCGCCACCGCCCGGGAATTCCCAGTCGATATCGATGCCGTCGAATACGCCCACGCCCGCGGCCGGGCCGCCCGCGCCGTCCGCGACCGGCAGATTGCCTTTGAGATAGATATCGATGCAGGAGGCGACCAGGGTCTGGCGTGCCGCGTCTGTTTGTGAGAAGCGGCTGAAGTTCTTCGACCACGTCCAGCCGCCGAGCGAGATGAACGTCTTGATCTGCGGGTGACGCGCCTTGAGTTTCTTCAACTGATTGAAGTTGCCTTTCAGCGGCTGACTCCAGATATCGCCGACACCGTCCACCGAACCCGCTGCGTCGTAAGACTTCTGATAATCGGCATAACCATCGCCGCCATCGCCGGTGCCGGTTTCTGCCCGGGTGACGATGCCGCAGCGTCCGTCGTTATAGACGTTGCCGAACGCGTAGTTGATGAACGTGAGCCGCGATGCCGCGCCGGAAGTATCGATGTTCTTCACATGATAGTTGCGCTGATAGATGCCCCACTGGGTGAAGTAGGCGCCGACCTGCTTGCCGCCACCCCCGGGGTTCTGCGTGACGGTGATCGTGACGTCATCGGTCGCGGTCGCGCCTTGGTTGTCCGTGACCCTGAGGCGGAACGTCAAGGTCGTGTTCGAGGACGGCGCGGTGAAACTTGCCGTTGCGGTGCTTGCGCCATTCAGGGTGACGCCGGGTCCCGCTGTTTGTGTCCAGAGATAACTGGCGATGGAGCCGTCGACATCCGTTCCGGAGCCCGCCAGTGTCGTGGCCGAGCCGGGAGTGACATTGCGATCCGCTCCGGCATTGGCGGTCGGCGGCTGATTCGCGCCGGTGCTGCAATCATGCAGCTTGCGCCACACTCCCCATTCGCCGGACTGCGTGGGAATTTCGTTCTGTGTCCACCATTTCGCTTCGTACGCCGCGCTTTGATACGTGACGCGGTTGCCGTTTGTATATATGGAGCTGCTGCTCCACGCGGGATAGGGACACGGCTGTGCTTGCGCCATCGCGAGCGATGTAGACAACAGCCATAGAAACATCGCGACGAGGGCCAATGGGACGCGTGCAATTGATGCGGTCACTGCGAATTCCTCCGTGATGGTTGGGAGAGCTGAGCTCCTTCCTGATCGATTCCTTTCGCGCGTGGCATGGCCGATGAGACACGGTGGTACCACGTAAGTCCAATATAGTACCAATGAAAAACGAAAGGCAAGTGCCGGCGTGCGCCTCTCGTGGTAGACGAGAAACCGTAATAAAAACGGATAATTAGATGAGGATCCGAACCTCTGGCGGCGGAATTATTGGTATTGTAAAGGTATTATCGTGAGTACCAATTACATGCTCAGTAGCGTCTGCTCGCAACCACGGCCGCCGCTTGAAGGCGGCGGCCGGCTATTCACATCGACGGCGTCATGATGATCGTGGAGGACGAACTGCGTGACCGTCGTCTGATCAAGCTCATCCCCGAGTGGACATCGAAGCCCGGCATCGTGCACGCAGTGTTTCCATCGCGCCGGGGGCTGCTCCCCTCGGTTCGCGCGCTCATCGAATTTCTCGCGCGGAGTTTCGATCAGTTGCAGGAGACATGAGCTGGCTCAGCTAATGTTTCAGCTCGCAATGAAAGTCGCTGACGCTCGATCCGCTGCCGAATTCACGCCGCCAAGACGCAACGCGCCGTTGTTGTTCCGTAAGTAGCTCGCTGGCGAAGCAGAGGAGGCGAAGCTAACGCCTTTCGCATCGGCGAGCCCTCGCTGCTTGATGAAGCTGCTGCGCTGGGCGAACGCGGTGCTGCCATCGTCGCGCGCCACAGTCACGGTTGAATCGCTGCCGACGACGAGTTTGCTCGTAGGTGACTCGATGGGCACGAGCGATATTTGTTTGGGATCCAAGCGGCTGGGGACCTGCCGGAACTGAGTGGTGGCGACCGGGCCGGCGCCGACGGTGACGCGTTTGCCGCTGACGCGGACGAACTGGTTGGGGCTGTCGCGGGGCGACCAGCGATTAGGCAACGCTCCATTGCCGACCGGAATGCCGAAGTCCGGCGTGCCGTCCGCGCGGAAATAGAGCCGCTGAATCCGGGTGTGACGATTCGGATCGAACAGCGGATCGCCGACGATCTTTTGGTAATCGCGCCCGTGATAGACGAGCAGGTCATGACCTTGCTCATCGACGGTGAAACTGTTGTGCCCGGGGCCATATACGCTGGTGGCCGGGGAGCTGACGAACACGGGCTGCGGCGCTTTGGTCCACGCGGCGGGATTCATGATGTCTGCGTCGTCGGCCGCAGTGAGCAGGCCCAGGCAGTAACGATCGTCGGTCGCGCTCGCGGAGTAGGTCATGAACAGTCGTCCATGGCGCGCTAGAAACGCTGGGCCTTCATTGACCTTGAAGCCTTGAATCTCCCATTCGAGCGTCGGCGCGGTCAGCCGCGCTGGCGCCTTTGCGAGCGTAGTGGGTGTGGCGAGCGGCGCGAGATAAACGTTCGTGTTGTTCTCGAATCCTGGCTCGTGTTGCGCCCAGCTGATGTAGCGCACGCCGCGGTGCTCGAATATCGTCGAGTCCAGCGTGAACGTGTCCCACGGCGTTTCGAGCTTTCCCAGCAACTCCCACTTCGACGTAACAGGATCGGAGCCGGCAGCACGCAACACGTAAGTTCGAATGCGAAACTTGTCGTCACCATCGCCGGCCGCGAAATAGATGTGCCAGCGACCGTCGAGGAGGTGCAGCTCGGGCGCCCAGATATAACCTGCCATGCGGCCGCTCGCCGGCCGTCGCCACACGACTGTTTCCTCCGCGGTACCCAGGCCCGCCAGGGTCGGTGAGCGCCGAATGATCACGCGGTCATACTCAGGGACCGATGCCGCCATGTAGTAGCTGCCGTCATGACGGAAGATCTGAGCATCGGCCCGTTGCCGCACGAGCGGATTTTCGGCGGCGGCAGAAGACGCAGAAGCTGCTGATTGCGTAAGCATGGGGTATGCGGCCAAAGCCGTGGCTCCGCCCAGGAACAGGCGGCGCGAGAGGTAAGTCATCGGGCTATGAGGGCTCAGTGAACAACTCAGACAATTGTGCCGCACCGGGAGCCCCGAGTCACCAGGGCTATTTAGCCTCCGCTAACGCGGCGCAAAGCGCCTGCCGCAAGCGCTCGCTGGTATAGGGTTTGCTCACGCAAAGCGCGCTGTCGATGTTAGGGAGGGCGCGGTCCTTGAGTTCGTAGCCGGTTGCGAATACGACGGCCGTGCCACGGGCGCGCAGTGATTCCGCCAAGTCAAAGCTCATCTGGCCGTTGATGTTCACATCGAGCACGGCGACGTCGAAGTGTCCTGCGCGCGCGCGTGCTTCGGCTTCGCTCAAGGTGGCGGCGGTCTCGACTCGCACCACTCCAAGCTCTTGCAGCATCTGCTCGGCGTCGAGCGCGACCACGAATTCATCTTCAAGCAGCAGCACGCTGGCGCCATCGAGGCTTGGCACGTTTTCACCCCTAGAATCGCATCGAGAATGTGCAGTTCAACCCGCCTGGCGCGAGCCGGTAGTCGCACGTCCCCTGCAGGTCGTGCGAAACGGCGTTCCGGATGAGCTTGGTACCGAAGCTCTCTTTGACTTTCTCGGGCGAGAGGCCCGGAACGCCGGTCTCCACCCAGCGCAGCGTGAGGCAGCGGCCGGCAGCGTCGACGCTGACGATCCAATCGATCGCGAGCTTGCCGCCCTCGTGAGCCAACGCGCCGTACTTCGCGGCGTTCGTCGTCAGCTCATGCAGCGTCAATGTCAGGCTGAGCGCGTGCTTGGGCGGCAGCCGCACTCCGGGCCCGTCCAGACTGATGCGGCCCTTGTGGTCATAAGGGGTGAGCTCGGCATCGAGGATGTCTCGCAGCGAAGCGTCGCGCCAATCCTGCAGCGTGAGCAGGTTATGCGTGGCGGCGAGGGCGCCGATGCGCCGTTTGAGCGTGTCCACGAGCTCGGTGCGTTCGGTCTTCGAACCCACCGTCTGGTTCACGATGGAAGCGACGGTGGCCAGCGTGTTCTTCACCCGGTGCTGCAGCTCATCCATCAAGCGGCGCAGTTCTTTTTCCAGCCGCCTGAGCTCCGTGACATCTTTGAGGATGACGCCCACCGCGGCCACGCGGCCATCTTCCTCGTACGGATAGAAATCGATCAGAAAATCGCGCGCGGCGTCGCCATTGATGCGCACGGTCGCATCGATATTGACCGCCGCCTTGGCCTGTTCGAACACTTCGACGACCGGCGCCGCCATTCGCTCGGCCAGCGCAGGGATCATATCTTCCAAAGTGCGCCCGATGAGAACGTCCATGCTGTGCTCGGCAAGAACGGCGAAGTGCTGATTGACGCGCAGGAAGCGACGGTTGCGATCTACCATCGCCATGCCCACCGGTGCGGTCTTGTACAGCGTCTCGATTTCCCGGCTGCGCTGGCGCGCGAGCCCTTCGTTGCGCGCCACATCGGCCTGCGCCTGCCGCACCTTGGTGACATCGGCAAAGACCAGGATCACGCCGTCGATGGCATCGTTGAGATCCCGGTACGGCAGAACTCGCAGCACGTAGCTTTCGTCGCCGTCCTCGATCGCCAGTTCCTGCTCGACCGGCTCGCCGGTTTCGAGCACCTTACGGCCGAGTGCTTCCAATTGCCGTTGATCCGCACGCGACACCACGTCCGAAAACAGGCGGCCGCGATCCTGCTCCTGGAAGCGGAACAGGCCCCGCGTGGCCGGCGTGAAGCTCCGGATGCGCATCTTGCGATCCAGGAAGATCGTCGGCACCTGCGTGCTCTCGATGAAGTTCTGCAGGTCGCTGTTGGCCCGGGCGAGCTGATCGACCTTGTTCTTCAGCTCTTCGTTGACGGTCGCGAGCTCCTCGTTGGCCGATTGCAACTCCTCGTTCATCGACATCATTTCTTCGTTGGAGCTCTTCAGCTCCTCGTTCGAGGTCTCGAGCTCCTCGATCGTCGTGCGCAGGCGCGAGCGAGTCTCGTCGAGCTCGTCTTCGAGCTGCTTGATGCGCTCCTCCTGGGAATAGCTTTCCTCCTGCACGTCCGTATCGGCGTCGGTTTCGCGGCCCGCGCCGGCGTCCTGGAAGACGAGCAGCACGTCTTCTTCGTTGAGCGGATCGGCGATCACATCGACGTGCAGCACGCTCTCATCGTCGCCTTCGACGGCGACGTCGCGTTTGATGGTGCGCTTCCTGGTGGAGCGCGCGCCTTCGAGCACGGACCGTACCGCGGACCTCAGGCCCCGCTTGGCCAGATCGGTCACTTTGTTGGAAGGCGTTCCTTCCGCCAGTTCCAGGTACTTTCCAGTGCGGCCCGAAGCGCGAACGATGTCGCTGTCGGAATTGACCACGACGTGCGGCGGGGCATAGCGCTCCAGGATGCGTCGTCCCGCTGTGTCAGACCGATCGAGCGGCCGCCGCGCGTCCTGCGCTGGCAACGGATCGGCGGCAGCGAGCGCCAACGGCTGGACGAACAGCGGCATTGCGACGGATTGACGGTGCGACCCGCGGCGGCGGTATACCTTCGCCGGGGCATCGACGGTGTCGAAGATATCGTTGCGGGCGGCGATGTTTTCCGCGGAGCCGAGAAACAGCCAGCCCTGCGGCTTCAGTGCATAGTGAAACACTGGAATGAGGCGCTGCTGCAGATTGGAATTCAGATAGATGAGCAGGTTGCGGCAAACGATCATGTCCACGCGCGAGAACGGCGGGTCCTTGATCAGGTTGTGATTGGAGACGCGCACCATGTCGCGCACCGATTGCGTCAGCGCGTAATCGTCGTCCTGGGCGTAGAAATAACGGTCGAGCAGTTCGAGCGGAACGTCCTTGACCGCGGATTGCGGGTAGCTCGCGGCGCGCGCCTTCTGCAGCATGGCTTCGTCGATGTCGGTGGCGAAGATCTGTATGGTCGGTCGCGCCTGCATCCGGCTGAGCGCCTCCGCGATCAGGATGGCGATGCTATACGCCTCCTCGCCGCTGGAGCAGCCCGGCGTCCAGATTCGTACCGTGTCGCCGGCGCCTTTGTCGCGCAGTAATGCCGGAATGACTTCGCGGCGCAGGAAGTCGAATGCCTCCGCGTCGCGAAAGAAACACGTGACGTTGATGAGAAGATCGCGAAACAGGAGCCGCGCTTCGTCCGCCTTGCTTTCCAGACGTTCGAGGTATTCCTCGGCGGTGGAGGCGCCGACCACCTGCATGCGGCGCTGGACGCGCCGAAGCATCGTGCTGCGCTTGTATTGACTGAAGTCGTGCCCGAGCCGATGCCGCAGATGTTCGCAGACACCGAGCAGAAAATCGGTGACATCCGGCAGATTGACGACGCTGGCCTGGCCGCGCTCGAAGTAATCGCGAATCGCATCGGGCATATCTGCGACCGCGAGGACCTTGTCGACCAGGCCGGTGGCCACGGCGCTCTTGGGCATGCCGTCGTATTTCGCCGTGTTCGGGTCCTGCACCAACGTGAGACCCCCCGCCTCTTTGATGGCGCGCAGCCCTTCGCTGCCGTCGGCGCCCGTGCCCGACAACACGATACAGGCGGCGTTTTGACCTTGGTCGGCGGCAAGGCTGCGGAAGAACACGTCGATGGGCCGGCGAAAACCGCGCGGTTCGGCGAAACCGCACAACCGCAAGCGCGCTTGTTCGATCGTCAGGCTGGCGTTCGGCGGAATGAGATAAACGCAATTGGGTTCGATCGCCATGTTGTCGACGATCTGGCGCACGGGCATCGAAGTGCGGCGAGCCAACAGCTCGCCCAACATGCTTTCGTGATTGGGATCGAGGTGCTGGACCAGCACATAGGCGAAGCCGGCATCGGCGGGCGCCGCCCCGAGAAACATTTGGAAGGCTTCGAGACCGCCGGCCGAAGCGCCGAGGCCGACGACCGGGCAAAGCGCCGGAAAGGCGCCGAGGTCCGGCCGGTCGGGCGAGAGCAGCCCTTCACGGCTCGCAATTTCTTCAACCTTGTCCGTCATTTATTCGATTCATACAAGGAAGCAGAGCACCGCTGACGCAGCCGAAGCTGCGCGGATTCAACGCGGTGGAGCGTTATCCTGTTCCCTGTGCGACGGCCCGGTTGTCACAAAACGTTCACGGTCGCGCTTGCATAATCGTGAATCCCCCACGAAGTTCCGTGCTCCATGAGCGTTGCCGAATCGGTTCGATGAAGGACCAGAGCAAGTCCATTGCCGCTCGAGTAGCGAACGAGATTCTTCCGCATGAGGCACTGGTGCGTAATTGGCTCAAGCGGCGCTGGGGCAACACGCTGGATATCGACGACCTGATCCAGGAGTCCTACAGCCGCATCGCCAGCCTCGACAGCATCGATCACATCGACAACCTGCGCTCCTATTTCTTCCGGACCGCGCATGCCGTAGCGACCGATCTCATGCGTCGCGCCAAGGTGGAAAATTTCAGCCGGGTGACGGAAATCGAGTGGTCGAACGTCTTGGATGAAAGTCCGTCGCCCGACCGGGTCGTCGACGCCAGCCAAAGACTCGAGCGAGTGAACGACTTGCTGTCGAAACTGACCTGGACCTGCCGGCGGGTGATCGAGCTGCGCCGTATCGAAGGCTTGTCGCAGAGGGATACGGCCTTGCGGCTGGGGGTCAGCGAAAGCGTCGTCGAGAATCACATCGCGCGCGGCTTGAAGAGTGTGCTGGACGCCGCGGCAGATCGGGACGAGAGCACAGAACGAAAGGTAGACGCTGTTGGCAAGAGCCAATTCCGCAAGCGCAACTTCCGTCGATGAAGCGGCGGCCCACTGGGCAGCCCGCTCCGCTTACGGCGAGATGACCAGCGAGAGTCGGGCTGAGCTGGAGGCCTGGCTCGCAGCCGATCGACGGCATCGCGGTGCTTACCTGCGCGCCCAGGCTGGGCTGCATGCCATGGAGCATGCGGTTGTGTCTGGGCCGCCGCTGCCTGTTGCCGATGCCGAGATCGCACCTCGCACGTCGAGGGTCCGGTGGGCCATGCGCATCGCTTCCGGGTGTGTGGCCATCGCTGCCAGCATCCTCGTGATGATCGCACTCGATGTAAACGTGCTACGTCCGCAGCCGACAATGAACCAGGTCATGAATCTTCGCGACGGCTCGGTGGTGACGCTGCTCGCGGACGCACGGATCGACGTTGCCTTGTCCGATCACGATCGGCGCATCACGTTGCACGGAGGAGAAGCGACATTCAAGGTCGCGAAGGACACCTCCAGACCGTTCGTCGTTAGATCCGGTGAGGTGTACGCGCAGGCCACGGGCACAGAATATTCCGTCCGCAGGCACGGCGTCGCCGGCGCGGCGGTCCATGTTTCGGAAGGCAGCGTGCTGGTGTGGGCGCGTGACGACCGCGAGCAGGCCGTGCTGCTTCATGCAGGCGGTGAGTTGACGCTCGATCCGGGACCGGAAGCGAACGAACAAACTCACGCACTGCCGGCACCCGCGGTCGCTCAGATTTCGCTGGACGATGTATCGATCGCATCGGCCGTCGCCCGTTTCAACAGCCTCAACGAAACTAAGATCGTGATCGACGATGCCGAGGTTGGCGAGGTCAGGATCGTCGGCTTGTTCATCGCTCACGATCCCGAGCGGTTCGCTCAGGCGGCCGCCGTCGTCGCGAATGCGCGCGTGGTCCGGCGTGGGCGCGACATCGTCCTGCAGCGGCAGGA
Organism: Steroidobacter agaridevorans; assembly: GCF_009932555.1. GTDB lineage: Bacteria > Pseudomonadota > Gammaproteobacteria > Steroidobacterales > Steroidobacteraceae > Steroidobacter > Steroidobacter agaridevorans. The sequence continues at coordinate 195,846 of NZ_BLJO01000007.1, read as the reverse complement.
GTAGTGTGAATCTTTGGTGACAGACGAAGGATCCGCCGCAACCGTGCGTCTTGAACTCCGATTCACTTACTCATCGGAGCTTCGACAGCGATGCGTTCCTTCACTCGGCGGACAGGCAACTTCGTTGCCGCCGCCATTGTTTCCGCCCTGGGATTTGCGGCCACTGCGCACGCGCAAGGGGCTGACCAGCCTGAATATCGATCGCACCTACGGCAACTTTCCGGTGCGCGAGGAGGATCATCGCCGCAGGACCTCGACTGTCGGCATGGAGCTTTCCGGCGAAATCGCCGCAGACATCAATTGGAGCGCGTTTGCCCAGTACGGCCGGGTGAAGGACCACGCCATTCAAGGCAATGTGCCGTGGAAGTCACATTGGCTCGCCGCGCGCGACGTGATTACCGGCCCGAACGGCACGCCGGTCTGCCGCAGCGAAGCGGCGCGCGCCGAGGGTTGTGTTCCGCTCAACATCTTCAGCCAGATTCCGGCGAGCGAAGCACTGAAAAACTATGTGATGTCCGATCGCGACGAATACCGCACCACGACCCAGCAGCTGTTCGGTGCAGAGATCCATGGTTCGGCGTTTCAGCTGCCGGCGGGCAAGATCGGTTACGCATTCGGCGTCGAGTACCGCAAGGACACGCTGAAAAACGAAGACGATCCCATGGCGCTGTCCGGCGAGCTGGTCTATGGCGGCGGTCCTGGCGCGCGTTCGGAGCTGGATGTTTCGGCGAGCGTGAAGGAAGTCTTCACCGAAGTGCTGGTGCCAGTGCTTGCAGATGCGCCGTTCGCGAGGCGCGTCAACCTGGAACTGGCTTACCGCTATTCGGACTACAACACCGTCGGCGGCACCAATGCGTGGAAGGCCGGTCTCATCTGGGAGCCGCTGCAAGGATTCTCCATGCGCGGCGTGCAGTCACGCAGTGTGCGCACGCCTAACTTCGGCGAGCTTTACGAACCGGTCTTCACCAACACGACGCTCGGTTCGATCACCGATCCCTGCATGGTCGCGTCGTATTACGCGACGGCGGAGCGTGCGGCGAACTGCGCCGCGCTCGGCGTACCGGCGCCCGGAATCGTGGATCCCAAGGTCGGTCCGCATGTCACGACCGGTGGCAATCCGGAGTTGGGCCCGGAAACCTCGGACAGTCTGACGATCGGCTTCGTGTGGCAGCCGAGCTTCCTGCCGAACTTCGATCTGACGGTGGACTACTGGGACATCGATATCGAAGACGTCATCTATCAGCTCAGCTACACACAGGTCCTGAACCTGTGCGTCGACATGCCGAGCATCGATAACCAGTACTGCGCGGCGCAGGGGCGCAATCTCACGCCGAATGTTCCGACCTCCCAACACGGCATTCTGATGCCAGCGGGCGCGGCACTGTGGGTGAAAGCGCAGCAGGCCAACATTTCGCGCTTGTATGCCAACGGCGTCGATGTGAGCTTGAGCTATCGCATCGATGTCGGTCCCGGCCGCCTGGGCTTCCGGCTCGCCGGCACCCGCCTGATCGAAGACGTTCTTGAAACGACGCCGGGCGTTGCCGCCGGCGATCAGCGCAGAGATGGCGCTTATACCAATCCGAAAACTCGCGCCACGCTGACCACCACGTACGACGTTGGCAACTTCGGAATGGCGCTGAGCTCCCGCTACTGGGGCAAGGGCCTCGGCAACGTGCTTGCCATGTCGGGCGAGCAGTACCAGGACAACACCGTGCCTTCCGTGACCTACCACGACTTGTCGGCTCGCTATACCTTTGGCGGCCACACGGTGAACTTCGCCGTGAACAACCTGTTCGACAAGTTCCCGCCGCAGATGGGCTTCGGCGAGCCGGGAATTTATTTCGGCGGCCAGGTGTACGACCTGGTCGGTCGCAATTACAACGTGGGTTGGACCTACCGGTTCTGATGTAGCTCGAGATGATTACTGGATACCGCATGAAACATTTCCTGCCGAGACGATTCTGTCTGCCTGTCCTGCTCCTGCTTGCGTTCGCCGCGCCGATTCACGCTGCGTCGTCGGAGCGGGCCGTGCTGCTCATTTCCATCGACGGGCTGCATCCGAGCTACCTGATCGAAGCGCAGAAATATGGGGTGAAAGCCCCCGTGCTGCGCGAGTTCGTCTCGAAAGGTGCGTATGCCAGCGCCGTCATCAACGTGACGCCGACGGTTACGTATCCGAATCATATTGCGCTGGTAACGGGCGTCGCACCGGCCGAGCACGGCATTCATACCAACACTGTGTTCGACCCCGAAGGTGTGGAGAAGGGCGCATGGAACTGGTACGGCGCCCAGATCAAGGCGCCCACGTTGTGGGATGCGGCCAAGGCCAAGGGCCTGACGACGGCCGCGGTGTTGTGGCCGGTGTCGGTGGCGCATTCGTCCATCGACTACAACATGCCGGAATACTGGCGCGTCAAGCAGCCTTCGGACAATTACCTGTTGAACGCAGTGTCGACGCCACGTGGCTTTCTCGAATCGATCGAGAACGTCGGCGCTGTGTTCGGAGGCGCAGCTCACGAGGACGGATCGAGCTTCGACGCGAGGCTGACCGAAATCGCGATCGCGATGATCGAGAAAGCGCGGCCGCAGCTTCTGACGGTCCACATCGTCGGGCTCGATAGCGTGCAACACGCGAAGGGGCCGCTGCCGGTCAACGAGGCAGCGCGCGAGCTGCTGGAGCAACTCGATGGATTGATCGGAAGAATGATTGCCGCCGAACGCAAGGCGCATCCGAATGCCACCATCGCGATCGTCTCCGACCATGGATTCATTCCGGTCAACGCCACGGTCAATCTGAACGCGGCGTTCGCCAAGGCCGGGCTGATCGAGTTGGGCAGCGACGGCAAGCTCAAATCCTGGCGGGCCTACTCCTGGAATTCCGGTGGCAGTTCCTCGGTCGTGCTGAAAGATCGAAATGACCGCGCCACGTTCGCCACGGTGGACAAGATCCTCACCGAACTGGCCGCCGATACGAAGACCGGCATCGCCGGCGTGTTGCGCGGGCCCGAGGCCGTCGCCGAAGGCGCGCTGCCTCAGGCGTCATTCCTGGTGGATTGCAACTCCGGCTTCGCGATGGGCGAGGCGTTGACCGGCGAGGTGGTTCAGCCCAAATCCAAAACCACCGGCATGCATGGTTACCGCAACACGCACCCGGAAATGAACTCGGCGTTCTTCGTGATGGGGCCGGGCATCCAGGCCGGGAGGAACCTGGGCACGATCGACATCCGCCAGATCGCGCCGACGCTGGCGCTGGAGCTTGGCGTGCAACTGCCGACGGCCAAGATGTCGCCGTTGCCGCTGCGCTGAGAAGAATTTCGTCGGCGGGGGACCGGGCAGGAAAGGTTCTTGCCCGGCCGCCTGACTTGGCTCTAGTATCCCTCCCGACCGGTGTTACCGGTAACAAAAAGCTGCCGATTCGAGCGTGGCGAAGCGGGGGAGGGTCCATGATCAATCGACGTAACTTTCTGCAAGGGACATCGGTGCTGATGGCCCACGCGAGTTTTTCTCAAGTCGTCGCCGCTTTTGTCGCAAGCCGAACAGCGGCAGCCGCGAGTCCACGCGATCCGATTTTCCTATCGGCTGCCGAGTTGAGCCGCGTCGCTGTCCTGGTAGATCTCATCCTTCCTGAAACGGATTCGCCGGCGGCCACGGCCGCAGGCACGCACGAATTCGTCGATGTGGCGCTGAGTGCATGCGCCTCACCCAAACAGCAAGCGACATTCCGGCAGGGACTCGCGGCGCTTGCGGCCGAGGGTTTCGATGCGATGAGTGCGCCGGATCGGCTCGCCTGGTTGCAGCGACGTGCGGCGTCCGATGTGGTGCTGACGTACGACGAGTCGTTCTTCAAGATCCTGAAGGACTACACCCTCACCGGCTACTTCCATTCCGAAATCGGCGCCACCCAGGCGCTGGCCTACGAGCGCGTGCCAGGCGGATTCCAAGGCGATATTCCGCTGGCGGCCGGTCAGAAGGCGTGGGTGATCTGAGATGGCCAGGGCGAACACGTTCGATGCGATCGTCGTGGGCTCCGGCATGTCCGGCGGCTGGGCTGCGAAAGAACTGACCGAACGCGGGCTGAAGACGCTGGTGCTGGAGCGCGGGCGCAATCTTCGTCACATCGTCGACTACAGAACGGCGCTGCAGGATCCGTGGCAATTGCCTCACTACAACCGGCCAAGCCAGCAGGATCGCGCCGCTCAACCGATCCAGTCGACTTTGTATCTTTACGACCAGTCGACCAAGCAGCATTTCGTCAACGACCTGGAGCATCCCTACGCCCAGGCGCAGCCGTTCAACTGGTATCGCGGCAGCCACGTCGGCGGGCGTTCGCTGATGTGGGCGCGCCACGTGTTTCGTTACAGCGATCTCGATTTCGAAGCGAACCTGCGGGAAGGCACGGGCGTCGATTGGCCGATTCGCTACGCCGACATCGCGCCCTGGTACGAACACGTCGAACGATTCATTGGCGCGAGCGGTGAGAACGCGGGCTTGCCCCAACTGCCTGACCAGGTGCTGCAGCCGGCGTTCGAGATGAACGCGTTCGAGAAGCACATCCGCTCGCGCTTCGCTGCGAAGTTCACCGATCGCAAGCTGATCTGCAGCGCCACCGCAGTCCTCTCGCGCGAGCACAATGGTCGCGGGCCTTGTCAGGGGCGCAACCAGTGCGCGCGCGGTTGCCCGTTCAGCGCCTACTTCTCATCCAATGGCGTTACTTTGCCCGCCGCCGCTGCGACTGGGCGACTCACGTTGCAGCCCGATTCGATTGTTCATTCGCTGATCTACGACGATTCGAAGCGACGAGTCACAGGCGTGCGCGTGATCGACGCGCGAACCAAACAAACCACCGAATATTCCGCGCGAGTGGTGTTCCTGTGCGCATCGACACTGGGGTCTACCGCCATTCTCTTGAACTCGAGATCGTCGCGTTTTCCCAATGGCCTCGGCAACGACAGCGGCGTGCTCGGCCATTATTTGATGGATCATCACAACGGCGGCGGCGCCGTTGGCTCGTTTTCTCAACTGTCGGATCGTTACTATCGCGGTCGTCGTTCGACGAGCATGTACATCCCGCGCTTCCGAAACGTTGCTCATCGTGAGAAGAGCTTCATGCGCGGTTACGGGTACGAGGTCTACACCTCACGCCAGAACTGGACCCGCGGCCTGGAGAGCGCGGGCTTTGGCGCCGCTTTCAAGAATGAGATCACTCGCCCCGGCAAGTGGCAGGTCTACATGGAAGGCTATGGCGAGACCCTTCCTTACAAAGACAACCGGGTGTGGCTGGATCCCGATCGGCCGGATCCCTGGGGCTTGCCCACCATCAACGTGTCGATGAGCTATCGCGACAACGAACGTCGCATGAGCGAGCAGATGATGGCCGACGCCGTCGAGATGCTCAAAGCCGCCGACGTCGAGGAGGTCTCGGGCTTCAATCGCGAAACGGTTCCAGGCAGCGTGATCCACGAGATGGGCACGGCCCGCATGGGGCGCGACCCGAAGACATCCGTCCTCAATATGCACAACCAAGTCCATGCCGTCCCGAACGTCTTCGTCACCGATGGCTCATGCATGGTGTCTTCGCCGACTCAGAATCCGTCGCTGACGTATATGGCGCTAACCGCGCGTGCCTCGGCGTACGCGGTGGAGCGGCTTGGGAAGGGAGAGATCTAGCGACAGCAATTTGATCGCCAGGACGGCGCATGATTTAATCGTACCGCCTCTCAGGGGAGTAGCCGGAGCGTCAGCTCCTGCAGTGTCGTCAATACGGAACCTTGCCGCGCGGCGCGTGCGGAGGGAGCCCGGCGCTGCAGTCCACGCCGATACGTGGGTGGCAAGACCGACACGGGCTTTCGTCGTCACTCCCTGTTCACGCCGGTTCGCGCCGACCGCCCACTGCTGAGAGGCTCTCATGAGTTCGGTCGGTACTCCGCTGCTGTGGTCGTCGTTTGCCGCGTTCGTGCTGCTTGCCGTCGCGGTCGATTTCTTCGCGCTCAACAAACAAGGCGCGCACAAAGTATCGATGCGCGAGGCGCTCGTGTGGTCGCTGATCTGGGTGGCTGTCAGCGCGGCGTTCGCGGCATGGATGTGGTGGCATCTTGCTTCGAGCCCCGATGAGGCGACCCGCGTCCTGGCGAACGCCAAACTGCTCGAGTTCACGACCGGGTATCTCATCGAGAAGGCGCTGGCGGTCGACAACGTATTCGTCTTCCTGATGGTGTTCACCTTTTTCTCGGTGCCCGCCGAATTTCAGAAGCGTGTGTTGATGATCGGCATTCTTGGAGCGATCCTGTTGCGCGCGGCGATGATCTTCATCGGCGCCTGGATGATCGCGCGCTTCCATTGGATTCTTTACGTGTTCGGCGCCTTTCTGGTGTTCACGGGCATCAAGATGTGGTGGGCGGCGGGGCAGGAGCCAGATCTGGAATCGAATCCAGCGCTGCGGTGGCTGCGCCGACACGTGCGGGTTGCGCCCGGTTACGATGGCGAACGGCTGTTCACAACGGTGGATGGCGCGCGCGTGGCCACGCCGCTGGCGCTCGTGGTCCTGTTGATAGGCGTCGTCGATGTCATTTTCGCAGTGGATTCGATTCCCGCCATCTTCGCCATCACGACCGATCCGCTCATCGTGCTTACGTCCAACGTGTTTGCGATCCTGGGCCTGCGTGCGCTGTATTTCCTGCTCGCCGGCATGTACGAGCGATTTCATCTGCTCTCGTATGGCCTGGCGCTCGTTCTGTTGTTCATCGGCGCAAAGATGCTGCTGATCGACATCTACAAGATTCCAGTCGCCGTGTCGCTGGCGGTGACGGCCGCGATCCTGACGATATTGATGCTGCTGTCGCAGCTGATCCGGCCGAGCGCGAGACCACGCAGCGCTTATCCGTTTTCAAGAAAGGCGAATAGCTCGGACGGGCGGCCGGATTGATGAATCGCCGTACGCACAAAGTGAAGGACGGCTGCCCGAGGTCGGTGTCGGGCATCTCGGCGCGCTCGAGCAGGAACTCTGCGCAACCCGGTCTGCTTCTTCTTCAGTGGCGGCTGGAGTGCGACGATGCGATCAACTCAGACGATTCTGGTCCCCGTCGATGGCTCGGATCCTTCGACACGCGCGCTCGAATATGCCGTCGATCGCGTGACCATGGCGGGCAAGGGTTCGCTCAGGGTCGTCAATGTGCAGCTCGGCATGCCGGCCAGCCGCTACGTGTCTCGCGATATGATCGCCGAGCATCAGCACCGGCTCGCGGATGCAGCCCTCAAGGCGGCGCGCGCGCTGCTCAAACGACGTAAGTTGGATGCGGATATCAGCGTACACATCGGCGATCCGGCCGCGACGATCGTTACACTCGCGAAGCGTCGTGGGTGCAGCGAGATCGTGATGGGCAGCAGGGGCCGAGGCCGAGTGGCCGGCATGCTATTGGGCTCCGTGGCATCGAAGGTCATCCAGCTCAGCCCGTGCCCGGTCACCATCGTCAAGTAGGGCGGTATGTCCTTTTCGATCGAGGGCGTGCTCTCGACAACGGGCACGCAGGCCACACGCCTTCACCAGGCGATCGACCCGGCGCTGCGCTCGCATCCGGGCGCGAGCGGCATCTTTGCGCTCGAGAGCGGTCGGGATGCATTCGCCGCGCGGGCGCTCCTTGCTGCCGCGGCAGAGCGCTCGATCGACGTCGAGTGTTACATCTGGCGCGGCGACGTGACCGGCTATCTGATGTTCGAAGCGCTTTGGAATGCGGCGGAGCGCGGGGTGCGCGTTCGCCTGCTGCTGGACGACAACAACACGACCGGTCTCGACCAGACGATCGCCGCGCTCGATGCTCACGAGAACATCGAGGTGCGCCTGTTCAATCCGCTTCGTCACCGCCGTCTGCGCTGGATCAATTATGTCCGCGACTTTCGTCGTGTGAACCGCCGCATGCACAACAAGTCGTTCACGGTCGACAAGGAAGTGACTGTGGTCGGTGGGCGCAACGTCGGCGATGAATATTTCGATGCGGGCGGTGCGATGACGTTTGCCGACCTGGACGTGATGGCGGTGGGGCCGATCGCGTCCGAGGTGTCGAACAACTTCGATCTGTACTTCAACAGTGAGTCGGCGCATCGCGCCGAGAGCGTGCTGGGCAAGGCATCGAGCGAGGCGATTCGCAATCTCAAGGCCGCCTTCGCGGCTACGCATGCGAGACCAGGCTCGGCGCAGTATCTGGAAGCGCTGGACGAGACCGGGTTCGTGACCCAACTCGAAGAAGGGCGGCTTGCGATGGAGTGGGTCGATGCGCGGCTCGTCTCCGACGACCCCGCGAAAGTGCTGCATGCGGAGCCGCCAAGGGATTTGCTCATGCTACCCCGGCTACTACAGCTGACGGGTCAGGCGCGCGTGCAGTTCGATCTGATTTCCCCTTATTTCGTGCCTGCGATCAGGGGAACGAAGGATCTCGTGCAGCTGGCGAGACAGGGCGTCAGGGTGCGCGTGCTCACCAATTCTCTCGCTTCGACCGATGTCGCCGCTGTTCATGCGGGATATGCCAAGCGTCGCAAGGCGTTATTGCGAGCAGGGCTGGAGATCTATGAGGTGAAGCGTGTCGAGCCCACCCCCGCGTCGCTGACCCGGGGCAGCTCGGCGGCCAGTCTGCATGCCAAGACCTTCGAGATCGACGGCCGTTACGTGTACGTCGGCTCATTCAACTTCGATCCGCGTTCTGCGTACCTGAACACCGAGATGGGTCTGCTGCTGGATAGTCCGCAGCTCGCGCGGCGGCTCAATCATTTCTTTGAAACGCAGGCGCCGGCGCATTCGTATCGAGTGCGGCTCGACGAGCACGACGAGCTGCAATGGATCGAAACGACTGCAACGGGACAGAGAGCTCATCGCATCGAGCCTCACACAAGTGTCTTTCAGCGCGCGGCGCTCCGCGTCATTGCCGCATTGCCGATCGATTGGCTGCTGTGATGTCGATGTGCGCCGTCATGCCTGAGCGCGGCCGCTTCAGTCCTCGCCCCACATGCGCAAGAGATTGCCGATGGACTTGTCGAGCAGCAGTTGCGCCTCGGTAGAGGTCGCGTCGCGGCGGGCGCATTCGAGGTCGTATAGCAGTTCGCGTTGGTCAGCGCGTCGAATGAGGCTTTGTATCCAACCGACGCACGCCAGTCGCACGCCGTCGGTCACTGGGGTTACTTCGTGCAGCACGCCGGTTGGATAGACTACGGCCGAGCCGCTTGCAGGTCTGAAACTGTGTTCGCCCGCCCCGCTGAGAAATCTCAACGCGCCGCCTTCGTATTCATCCGGGCTCGAAAGGAACACGGTGAAGCTCACATCGGTGCGCAGCGGCCAGCCGTGCTCGCCGAGCATGGACGCGTCATCGGTATGCGGGCCATAGCGATGTCCGGTGACATAGCGAGAGAACATCAGGTTGGACCATCGGACCGGCCGGACCAGAGCAGGGAAGGTCGGATGATGCTCGAGCGCCATCTTCACCAAGCGGGCCAGTGCTGCAGCTTCGGGTTCACCGCCGTCGGCCTGCTCGTTCTGCTTGACCTCGCGTGCGGCTGGGCCAGCAGTGACTCGTCCATCCCGAAACGACACGCGCTTCAGACTCTCGCGTATGCGCGCTACTTCGTCAGTGCTCAATATGTCATCAAGGACTAGCATTCGGCCTCACTTTGCGGCTGGCGCGCGATGTGCGGAAAAGCAGGGCTTGATTTTCAATTCTTTCCTCTCATATGGTGACGGAGCGGACCGGGCCCCTCTGACGACGGAAGTTGACCGTCGTGATGTCGGACGCACACATTCAGGTGGAGGCCCACATGTTGACGCGTTTGCGCCTCCGTAATTCGACGAGGAAAGCGCAATGCCATTGCTTCTATGTCCGAACGACAACAGCTCCATGACCACGGTGACCCGCGCCGGCGTGCAGTTTGACATGTGCCCGGTCTGCCGTGGGGTCTGGCTGGATCGCGGCGAGCTCGAAAAGCTCATGGCCTCGACGGCCGAAGACGCGGCCGGAGCGGATCCGCACGCCGCGTCTGCTCCTCGGCAGCAGCCGCCGCCACCTCACTATTCAGATCGCGGTTACGGTGAACGCGGCGAGTACGGAGAGCGCGGCGAGCGAGGCGAACGGGGCGAGTACGGCTACGGCGGTTATCGCAAGAAACGGTCCATCTTCGATATTTTCGATTGATGGGCGCGCCGGCCCCCTTCGATCCGTCAAGGGGGCCTTGGTCCAACGACGCGACTTCCACCTTCGATTCGCTCACGCGCGTTGCTTCAGAACGAGGCAAAGGCCGAAGCGAAGATCGCGTCCATGACTACTCCGATTCGCGCCGTCGTCGCAGCTACTGATTTTTCCTTCTCGGCGCATCGAGCGGCGAGGCGGGCTGGAGTGCTCGCCAAGGAGCTCGGCGCCAGGTTGGATCTCTTACACGTTGTCGATAGCTCGACTGCGAAGGCGCTGCTGCGGCGTTCGCCAGCGGTTGAGGTGGAGCAGCCGCTGCGGCTCGAGGCCAAACGCGCTCTCGATTCGCTGGCCGAGGACATCGTGGCTGCGGGAGGGGAGGTCAATGGCCGCGTGCTGCGTGAAGGTCGCGTGCTGGACGAGATTCTTGCGGTCAGCGCGAGCAGTGACCTGTTCGTCTTGGGGCCGCGCGGCGTGAATCCGCTGCGCGATTTCATTCTTGGCTCGACGGCCGAGCGCATCGCGCGGATGGTCGAGTGTCCCATGCTTGTCGTGAAGCAGGATCCACAGATCCCTTACGACAACGTGCTCGTCCCAGTCGACTTCTCGCAATACTCCGCGCCATCGCTGCAGTTCGCATCCAGGCTGGCGCCACGAGCGACGTTACATGTCTTCCATGCGCTCGACGCTTCCCTCAAACCAAGGTTGCGCAGCGCCGGTGTTACTGAGGACGGAGTTGCAGCTTACACCGATGAGCTTCAACGCGAGGCGAATGCCAGCATGGCCGAGCTGACAGCGGCAGCTTCGCTCGGCCAACCGGTGCTCAGCACGGTGCAGGTGGGAGACGCACGAATAAACATCTATGAACGTGCGGCTGCCAATCAATGCACACTGATCGTGATGGGAAAACAAGGTCGATCGTGGCTGTCGGAGCACGTGCTGGGCAGCGTGACCCGACGGGTGCTGGAACGAGCCGATTGTGACGTCGTGGTCGTTCCGCAGAGCCGACCTTATTGAACAGCGAACGATCAGCGCACTCAGCTCGCCTCGTTCATGCGCGCATTCACGATCGAAGCCCAGCCGGTACCGTCGAGCTCCTTCGCCAGCCAGCGAAGCAGTTGCGTTTCGGCGTCCGGCGTGTCGATGCGAGCGAAGCTGCCTTTGTCCTGTCGGAACAGGCCGCCTTTTTCCAAGGTGAGCTTGTAGCTGCCTGCATAGGTGACGCGACCGGGCTCGATCTGCAGCGTGTTGGACTTGAGACTTTTCTCCAGCGCGAAGAACTTGCTGCCGGAAAAGAAGCCCATGACGGCGTAGACGCCCGGCGTAAGGTTGGGCGAGAAGAATTCGCCGTTGGTATAGGTCACCGTGGCCTTCTCGCCGGACGAGCCCATGTACATCTTGGTGGGCTTGATGCGCATGAGAACCACATGCGTGACGGCCAGGTCGGATTCGGTGATATCGAACGCGCCGAATGCCATGCCTGTACCCGGCTCGGCCTGGATCGCCGGCTCTGCGACAGAGGAGTGCCCGGCTAGCGCCAGCAGGACGGTGGCAAGAAAGATCACGCAACTACGCATCGATTTCACAGCGGCTCTCCTTCTCGGCGGACGCTCGTCGTGCTCGCTCGAATATCGGCGCGAAAGTTACAAACATGGTTGCACGGGGCCTGTGATGCAGGTCACAGTCCGTCACTTGAACGAAGGGACGCTACTAACCGAACCGCACCGCGTAGATCGGCGGCAGGTTGTGACTTACGACGGCCCAGCTCTCGCCGCGGTCCTCGCTCAAATAGAGATTTCCCGTGGTCGAGCCGAACGCGACGGCATCCTCGCGGTTGTCGAGCGCGTGGCGGTAGACGACGTCGTATGCAGCTTCCTGTGGCAGGCCGTTGCGAAGCTGCCGCCAGCTCGCGCCGCCATCATCGGTGCGCGCGACGAACAGCCCGCCGTCGATCGTCATGCGCTGTGCATCGGAGCGGCCGGGCACGAGCCAGGCGACTTTGCCGTCGTGTGCGTCCACCGTGACCGGGAAGCCGAAATGCACGCCCTCGCCGGGAGCGCTGACCTTGCGCCACTGCTGCGCCCCGTTGTCGCTGAAGAAAACGCCGGCGTGGTTCTGTTGCCAGACGTGGTCGGGCGCGCTTTGGCACAGCTCGATGAGATGGGGATCGTGGCCCCACTCCGCCTCGGGGTCGGGGTTGTGATCCATCGTCATGCCTTTGTTACGGCTGCGCCAGGTGTGGCCGCCATCGGATGTTTCGAGGACACCTGCCGTCGAAACTGCGATCAGGAGCCGCTGGGGACTGCGCGGGTCGATGGCGATGGAATGTATGCCCGGCGCGAACTCGCCGCCTTCGGAGGCGGGTGTTCCGAACCACTGGGTTTCACCCGTGCCCTCGCCAGCAAACAGATCTCCACCGCGCGACTCGTGATTCCACAGCGGACGGTTGAGCTCGAACGATGTGCCGCCGTCGCGGCTCTCGAACAGGCCGCCGGGGATGGTGCCGATCCAGAGGGCGCCGTCGTTGCCGAAGGCGATGACCCACAGCTTCAACAACGTCGCATTGCGCACCGTCGTCTTCCAGCCGACGCCGACCTCACTCGCGGCGTCCTCATACATGTCTTGTCCGATGTAGCGCGCGCCTTCGGGATATTTCACCTGGGCGGGGTTGTCGCGCCAGGTCGCGCCGTCGTCATCGGAGATGGAGAGCTTGGCGCCCCAGTGGCCATGGCCGAGCAGCGCCCACAAGCGCTTCGTGTTCGGATCGCGGGCAACGTAGTTCACGCCTATGCCCGCGTGCCCGACCAGCGCTGCTCGCCAGCGACCGCCGGACTTCTCTATCTTGAATGTTCCTTTGCGCGTCGCGACCCAGACTGTCTTGCCGCTCACGTCTAGCCTCCGCTCAATGCCTGCAGGATCGATACCTTGTCACCCGCGGTCACCGGGTCGCTCAAGTGGCGCCGGTCGCGAATCAGGGTGTTGCCGATGAAGACGTTGACGTGCGGTCTCAGGCGCCCACGTTCGTCGCACAGGTAGAAGCCGATGCCAGGCGCGCGCGCTTCGAGGGCGCGCAATACGCCCGCCACGTCGGCGGCTTCGACTTCGAGCGTCAGCCCGTCGAGCTGCGGGAAGAATGCGAACAGATGCCGTGTGAGTTGGACCTGGACCACGCGGCGAGGGTGGCACGGGGCGGTCGAATTGGCAACGGAGCCCGACCTGGCCGATGCACTTCAGCGCGTCTTTTATTCTATCGGGCGTCGCTTCCGGCTCTTCGGCCTGGCGCCTGTTTCTCTATCGCCAAGAATGGATGCGCGAGTGTCGGCCAGCGCGAGTTGGATCAGGTCTTTTGCAGCCCGAGCCGCACGGTCGGCATCCTTGTCGACGATGGCGGCGTAGAGCTTCCTGTGATCTGGGATCGCATCGCGCGGCGGCTCGTGCGATTGGTACTTGAAGTAGGTCGTCCAATGGATGGCGGCGCAGATCGAGGCGGAGAGCGTCATCAATGCTTGATTGCCTGTGGCCGCCAGGAGCTCTTCATGAAAGCGCTCGTCGGCTGCCCGGCCCACGGCACATGCGAGTCCGTGACGCGCCATTTCCTCGAGGGCATCGCTCATCGAAGCAAGTTGCTGTGCCGTGCGGCGGCGTGCCGCCAGTTCGGCGGCATGCGGTTCGAGGATGCCGCGCAGCTCGAAGAGTTCCTGGATGAAGCTCAAGCTGGGGCCGCTGTCGAAGGCCCAGCGCAATACATCGGGATCGAGTATCTGCCAGCGCCGTCGATCGGTCACGTACGTACCAAGGTGTGGACGACTCTCCACCAGCCCTTTGGCAACCAGCATGCGCACCGCTTCTCGGTACGCGGTTCGAGAAACGCCGAAGTCGGCAGTGGCATCCATCTCCTTCGGCAATAGAGAACCGACGACGCGTCGGCCGCACAGAATGGACGAGCCGAGCTCGCCGGCAATTCTCCGGTGAACGGACGAGGCCGGAGTTGCGGCATGCATCGACCCCGTGAGGTCCGATAGCGGAACTGCCCACTCGGGCGCTGCTCGCTGGATCTTTTTCGGGCTGGGCATGTGAGCGACCAACTTTTCTAGACTGCCGCTTGCGATCGAGCCGCCCGGCGACGCCGGGCGGCCGGTTCCTGGAGAAGATCGTTACATCCGGGTGCGCAGGCCGAGTGTGATCAGACGGCCGACCGGGTTCGACACGAAGCCGTTGTAACCCCAGCCGGCGGCATTGCCGAAGATGCCACTGGTGTTGCCGTTGTAGAAGGATGGATCTTCATCCGTCACATTGCGCACATCCAGCGACACGATCCAGCCTTTGAACCTGCTCCCGTCCGCAAACATATATTGCGCGTGCAGATCGAAGGTATTGGCGGCCTCGACGTCGTCGCCACCGCCGATCGGCACGCCACTCTCGACGATGATGGGATTGACGCTGCTGGAGGACCAGTTCTTGTAGCCTCCGGTGTGGTTCCAGAACACGTCGGCCGAGAAGCCGTTCAACGCCATGCCGACCTGCGCGCGATGCTTGAAGCGGATCGATGGGAACGTGGTGTTGAAGCCGGAGGTATCGAGGATGTCGAACTCGGTGCCGCCGCCGAAGTTCTGCGTGTACTTCGTGAAGTACGACGCCGAATCGCCAACGGTGAAATCGACGTTGCCGATGCTGAAGTCGTACATGAAGGTGTAATCGATGCCTTCCAACAGCAGATTCAGCGCATTGCGCGAGCTCTGATCGATCATGTAATACACCACCGGCGGGACCGCGCCGTTGATGGTTGCGCCATCGGCCACATTGGCGAACTCGAGGATCTGCTGTTCGGTGCAGCCGCTCGGGCAGATGGTCAGCAGGTCGTTGAGCCCGCGGCTGTTGACGATGGCCGTCGGGCTCGGGGAGCTGACGCCGCCGATGAATTTGTTATGGAAGAATGTGACCGCGCTGGTAAACCCCGGCAGCCATTCGGGGGCGAAATCGAAACCGAAGGACCAGCTGCGTCCTTTCTGCGGAACCATGTTGCTGAAGCCGCCGCCGAGTTGACGGCGCATGGCGAGATTGCCCTGGCCGATCGTGCAAACATCCGAGGAGGCCGTACACGGCGTGTTGGTATTCTGGACCACGGCGCCGGGCACGTTCACGACGTCGGGATAGTTTGCGACGGGAACATTGATGGTGCCGGTGGGACCGACGCTGCCCGACGCATACAGATAACCCTGCGACGGATCGCCGATCACGGCCAGCGGCGGAGCGACGAATGCACTTGCATAGTTGCCGCGCACGCGGAAGCTCGGAGAGAGGTCCCAGTTGAAGGCGTACTTGGGATTCTTCGTGTCGCCCACGTCGGAGTATTCGTCGTAACGGCCCGAAATGTTCAGATCGAACTGGTGCACGAACGGAATGCCCATTTCGGATGAGATCACCGGCAGCAGCACCTCGGCGAATGCCGATTTGACGTTGCGGTCGTAGTTATAAACGCGGAAGTTCGAGCCGGTGGTCGTCGGGCCCGTGTTGTTGCTGCCCGATATCTTTTGCGTCTGCTCGTGCCAGAAGTACTCCGCACCCACCGCGACTTTGACTTCGCCCGCCGGTACGTTGAACACCGGGCCTTGGAACGTGAGCCGCGTCTGGTTGGTGGTGTTGAAGTTGGTGTTTTCGGTGTTGGCGGAATACAGCTGTCGCAGCACCGCGGGCGAGGTGAGGTTCGCGCCGAGCGGATTCCACACGTCGAGCGCGTTGCTGGTCGTGAGCGGAAGATTGAGTGCGACCACATTCTGCCCGGCAATGTTCGAGGCCGTGGGATTGCCGCTCGCTTGCGCCGTACCGTTGAGGGCAAGCAGCGCGCACGCGGTACAGAAAGTGTTGATGGCGTTGCCGGCGGAGCGATTCCATCCCAGCCCGTCCTCGAGCGAGACGGACCAGTCGTTGCCGAGCTCGTAAGTGACGTTGAGGGTGGCATACGCGACATCTGCCTGTGTTTCAGCAGTGCCGTAGTCGCCATCCTCGCGCAGCGCAAGCCATGTAATGCTTTCGCGCGTTGCGTTCGGCGCGCCCGCGGGTGCTCTGAAGAATGGATTTTGTTGACCTGCCACGCCCTGGCCGGGACCGAATGCAGTGGCGCTGGTCAGGCCGCCTGGCGCCTGCGCGAACTCGGACTGCTGCCGGTTGAAATTCACCATGCCGACCACCGTCAGGCGGTCGTTGAACTCATTCACGATCTTCACCAGGCCGTTCAAGCGATATTGCTCCGGCACCAGCGTGGCGTAGAGAGAGTTGTTGCAGGGAGCGTTGCTCGGCGTGTTGGCAACAGACGCGGCCGCGTCCGGCGATAGAAATACTCCGGAGGGCGTGGCGCCGCTCGATACGCCGGTGACCGTCATGGTGGACGGACTGCATTGAAAGCTGTTGTTGTTCGAGCCGATCGGTCGATAGTCGCCGCGACTGGTGAAGGGCCGATCGCGCGCCATGAGCTCGCTCGTGTTGTTGTACTGGCTGGCGAAATACACACCGCCGGTTTCCCAGGTGTGGCCCCAGATCATGTTCAGATCCAGATTGTCGTAGCCGTCGGCAAAGCCGTAAGCGACGTTGCTTTCGAAGCCGTCGAACGTGCGGCGGGTGATGAAGTTCACCACGCCCGCGACCGCATCGGAGCCGTAGACCGAGGAGGCGCCGTCGGCGAGGACTTCGACGCGCTGGATGGCCGAGATCGGAATGATGTTCGGATCGGATTGATTGAACTGCGTGCCGCCGCCGGGAATGCGCAGGCCGTCCGCTACCACGAGCGTGGTGTTGGACGAGGAGCCGGCCAGGCTGTGAATCTGCGGCGAATAATAGGAGAAGACATTTTCGCCCTGGGCGAGCGAGCCCGAGGTCGATATTGCCGGGACCGTGTTGACCAGGCTCGACAGGTTGATCGCGGCGGTTTTCTCGATCGTATCCTGGCCGACCGCCACCATGTTGGAGCCGACAGGAACTGCGCCTCGAATGCTGGAGCCGGTGACGAGCACCGTTTCGAGCTCGCCTGGTTCGCCAGCCGCCGTTGGCGTGGCCGGGTCCGAAGTCTGATCCTGAGCAAGGGCCGGGCCGGTCGACATCGCGGCGCTAGTGAGCGCCGCGAGGATCGAGGCACGGAGTGATCGTGATGCTGGCATGATCGAGTCCCCCTAAATGAACGTTGTTGTGAGTCCTTGAATGTGGGGCGCCTCCAGACGCCCTGGCGAAAGCGTTTGTGTTCAGTGGCTTTCCGGCGCCTGGAAGTTATGCATTCCGTCCGGACGTGGATTGATGGCGAGGCGGGTGGCCGTGCCTGTGCCGCCGAAGCTGGCGCGATGCCAGCGGCCTTGAGGCGCGTAGACGACGTCGCCCGGCTCGGCGGTGAAGAAAGGCACGCCTTCGATCAGATAATCGATCTTGCCTTCCAGGATCAGCCAGAACTCGGAGTAGCCGATGTGGAAATGACCGAGGTTGCTGGCCGGCGGCGGCGGCTGGCCCGGGCCGCGAATCATGTTGGCGAAGGTTTTGTCGTCCTTGACGAAAGGGCCGCCGCGGCTGTTGGCGTTGACGACGTCCTTGGTGAAATCGAGATAGGGCTTGTTGATTTCGTCGTACGCGCCGCGGCCGGTAAACGTCACCTTCATATACTTCTTGCCGTCGAGCGGGGCCGGTGTTTCGTCGCTCGGATAGAGCGGTACGGCTTGTGCGCCGATGACCTCGAAGCGCAGCGCAGGCTCGCCGCCTTCGGTGGCGATGCTGTAGGGAACGCGGTAGGGAACCTGCACCATGAAGCCCGGGCCCGCGACGAAGGGCTCCTGGCCATCGATGCTCACGCGCATGCGGCCCGACTGCACGATCCAGAAGACCCGGTCGTCGGCGAAGAACTGCCGCTTGGTCTGCTCGCCGGGCGCCATGCTGATGTAGCGCGCGATGAAGTCCCGGTCGCTCACGATGTCTTCCTGCCAGCTGCGCTGACCGGAATGTTTCGCGAGCACGTCGGAGAGTTTCCAATGCGGCTTGTTGGGCGCACTCCAATCGGTTGCCTGCACCGGCTTCGCCGACCAGGCGACAATGGGCTGCGGCCGTTGCGGTGGTGACGGTTGTTGGGCCAGCGCGCCGCTCACGCATACCAATGAGCCGGCCAGCAGGCACGAGAGCTGCTTGCGGACGAACCGGTCGAACATTCTCATGGCGTCTCCATTCTTGAACCTTCAGCGTTGATACAGCGGCATTGCGCCAGGCGTGCGCACAGCGAGTTTGTAGATACTCGAGGAGGCGGTGATGTAGATCACCTTGCCTTGCTCGGCGAACGCGAGATTGGCGGCCACTTCCGGCAGTACGATTTGCCCGAGCACTTTTCCACGAGGTGAGATGACGCGAATGCCGCCCGGACCGGTCGTCCAGACATTGCCCGCGCTATCGACTTTGAGGCCGTCCGGTCCGCCGGGGCGCCGCTCGTCGGGAGCGTACTTGATGAGTGTGCGAGCGTTGCTGACGGCGCCATCGGCCTTGACGTCGTACGCGTTGACGAATCGCTCCGGCCCGAAGTTGGCGACGTACAGTGTCTTGCCATCGGGCGAGAAGGCGAGACCGTTGGGCAGAGTGAGATCCTTGATCACTGCGTCGAGCTTGCCGTTGGCGTAGCGATAAACAGCGTTGAACGGCAGCTCCTTCGCGGGATCCTTGTCCATGCCCGACAGGCCGAACGGCGGATCGGTGAACCACAGCGAGCCGTCCGGCGCAAACACCAGGTCGTTCGGGCTGTTGAGTTTCTTGCCTTGGTAGCGTTCCAGTAACGGGGTGGGCTCGAGATGTGCGTCGAGACGAACGATCTTGCGCCCCCCTTGCTGGACCAGTAGCACCGAGCCGTCCTGGTCGGTGGCCATGGCGTTCGAGCCGAGATACGAGTCGGCCGGAAACGGATCGAGGCCGCCGGCGCGCTCGATCAGTAGCTCGACCTTGCCGCTGCGACTGACCGCATACACTTTGTTGTCGCGCAGGTCCGAGAACCAGAGCCGGCCCTCGCGCCACATCGGGCCTTCGGTGAACTTGAATCCAGTCGCGACGCGTTCGATCGCCGTTCCCGGCGCGATGATGGAATCCAGCGCAGGGTCCATGCGCTCGATACGCGTAGAGGCCGTATCGGCGGCGGCAACGCTGTGCGCAGCAATGCTCGCAACCACGCTCAGCAACGCAAACCCAGTGTGACGAATGACGTTCATGGTACGCCTCGCTCAGACAGCGTCGGTGAGCAGCACCAGATAGCCCTTGTCGGCAACGGTGTTCTCGATCATCGGCCAATACTTGACGTGATCGGCGGAGGCGATCCATTGCTGGCGCAGCTCCTCGCTCTCGTAGGTCAACTGAAAGCGATAGTTGACGCTCTTCGCCGGCGCGGGACCGCCTTGAATGACCTTGCGCAGCTTGAGCATCTTCAGGTCGACATAGCCGCGATGTTTCTGTGCGACGGGTTTGAAGTGATTGTGATAGGCATCGAGCATTTCCTGCTCGCGAGCGGGATCGATGGCCAGATCGCAATACAGGACGATGGGCTTTTTCGCTTCGCCCGCGGAACTCGCCGCTCGAGCGATGGGGTTCGCGGCGGCGGCGCCGCCAGCGGTGAACCAAGCGAGAGTCTTCAGCCAGTTTCGTCTGTTCATGGGGATCCTCGATTCAATGGGTCGACGCCGAGAAGTTCTGCGACAAGTAAGCTTCGATGACCTGCATTTCTTCCGGCGTCACTTCGGCGCCGCGGGCAGCCATCAGATCCATGACCTCCGCCCACTGCTGCGGTGTCTTGCGCTTGGTCGTGATCATGTAGATGTCGTGGCAGCTGATGCAGCTGCGCTGAATGAGCTCGAGCCCCGGCCCGGCGGGCGGCTCGCTCGGCGCCTGCTCTGCCCAGAGCGGCAGGCCGGCGAAGATCGATGCGAGGATCGCGATCCTGGCGAGGCGGGTCGAATGAAACATGAGTGACTTCACTTATGGGAGGGCGAACGTGGTGACCGTGTCGCTCTCGACCGGACTGCCCGCGAAGCCGCCGGTGTTGACGGCCGCAACGAACTGCTTGCCGCCCTTGCCCCGATAGGTGATCGGCGTCGCGTAGATCGATGCCGGCAGTTTGAAAGTCCACAGTTCAGCGCCGGTGCGAGTGTCGAAGGCGCGAATGCGGTTGTCGTCCGTGGCGCCGATGAAGGTCAAGCCGCTGGCTGTGAGGATCGGCCCGCCCGCGCTGATGCGGCCGGTGTTCTTCAGATGCTCTGGCAAGTTGTCGCTGACGCCCAAGGTGGAGCGCCAGGCAATGGTTCCAGTGTTGACGTCCACTGCAACCAGGCTGCCCCAGGGAGGTTGCTGGCAGGGCAGACGCGTCTCGTGATTCCAGAAGTAGACGTATCCATCTTTCAGTCCCCACGAGCCATCGGGTCGCTTCGCGAGCTGCTGGGGGCTGGCCAGCTCGTTGATATTCACCACGAAGTATCCGAGCCGCGCATCGAATGCGCCGCCGCCCCAGTCGACGCCGCCGAGGCTGCCGGGAAAGCTCGCGACGGCGGAGTCGCCGCGCAGCGGTTGAAACGCGCGACTCTCGACAATGTTCTTTTCGCGGATCAGTTGTTCGCAGTACGCGCGGTGTTCGGGAGTGAGATTCGCCAGATCCGACGTCTTGAATTCGAGTTGCGCAAGCGGCGGCGGCGCAACCGGCATGGGCTGCGTAGGCCAGGGTGTTTCATCGGGAATATCCGTCTGCGTCGGCACCGGGACTTCTTTGATCTCGTAAATGGGCTT
Source organism: Steroidobacter agaridevorans (assembly GCF_009932555.1). GTDB lineage: Bacteria > Pseudomonadota > Gammaproteobacteria > Steroidobacterales > Steroidobacteraceae > Steroidobacter > Steroidobacter agaridevorans. The sequence goes on along the minus strand of NZ_BLJO01000007.1, from coordinate 174,907 downwards.
GCCGGTGACGCGGTCGAGCAGAAACAGCATCGCAGTCTTGTTCATCACGGCGATCGCGGGAATCGTCCTGCCGTTCTTCTTCACATCGACGAGCGTCGCGGCCGGCAGATCGAGATCCCAGATATCGTGGTGTACGGTTTGAAAATGCCACAGGTATTTGCCCGTGGCGGCCTCGACGGCGACGATGGAATTGCTGAAGAGATTGGCGCCCTCGCGATCGCCGCCCCAGCGGTCGAAGGCGGGCGCGCCCACGGGCAGGTACACGATGCCGCGCTCGGCATCGAGCACCAGCGATGTCCACACGTTCACGCCGGAACGGTTTTTCCAGCTGTCGCCTGCCCACGTGTCGTGACCGAATTCACCGGGCCGGGGCACGGTATGAAATGTCCAAACGAGCTGGCCGGTGCGAGCGTCCCAAGCGCGCACGTCGCCTGCAGCGCCTAACGACGGCGTTTCCTGCACGCGCGAGCCGGTGATGACCAGGTTCTTATAAGTAAGCGGCGGCGAGCTCATCCCCAAGGGTGCGCGTGGCGCGCCGTTCATGACCTCGGGTGTCTTCATGTCGAGCAACCCATCCTTACCGAAACTCGCGATCGGCTTGCCGGTTGCCGCAGACAGCTTGATGAGCTTGCCACTGCGCGTGCCGAAGAAAATCGCGGGCTCCGCAGCGTCGACGCCCGGCCAATACTCGACCCCGCGTGTCGATGGCTGATCGTGATTGGGCAACTCGTACACCCACAGCTCACTGCCGTTGTCCGGGTCCAGCGCCACGACGCGCCCATACGGTGTCGATAGAAACATCCGGCCGTTCACGACCAGCGGGGTCGCCTCCGAGGGAATGAAGCGGCTGCGACGCATGGGAATTTCATCGCCAGCATCGCTCGACGGTGGCTGCGGCGCTGGAGTCGGCGTCGCGCTGGGCGGCTTCATGTGGTACGTCCAGGCGACCTGCAATTTGGAAACATTCGCCGGTGTGATCTGATCGAGCGGCGAGAAGCGCGTGCCGCCGGCATCGCGATGGTAAGTTGGCCAGTCAACCGAGACTGGCGCGCTCGTGCACGCGGTCATCAGGGCGCCAGCGGCGGCGATGACGATCGTTCGCTTCATTGTTGCTTCCGAGGAGGACGGGGCTGATGGAGTAGGGCGGTCTTTGCGGCCATGTCGCGCGCGACACCGACGATCATGAGCTCCAGCGGTGCGGCGGTTTCGTTGCTGAAAGATTTGGAGCGGCCAGGATCGATCGCAATTGCATCGCCGGTGCGAATGCTGGCGCGCTCGGCATCCACGGTTACCGTGCCGGCGCCGGAGATCACGTAGTACATCTCGCTCATATCTGCGAGGATTTGCGGCCCGACGCTCGTGCCCGGGGACAAGAGGAGGTGATCGACGTAAGACCAGGTGGTGAAGAACACGCTGGGTTCGAGCGCGCGACGATATTGCACGCGGCCTTTGCCGCCGTTCATGGCATCGAGCGGCTTCAGCAGATCGCGATCGAGCCGCATCGAGATGAACTGCGGCACCGGATCGAGCGGGACACCGACGCGTGCATCGCCCAGGTCGAACGCATCGTAGGTCTTCGACGTCCCTACATTGATGTTGAGCCACTGAAGTGGCCGGTCGGTCGGGTTGTAGATTGCGTGCGAGTGCCCCAGTCGATTCGGCGCGCCCGCGGGACCTTTAATAAGAGAAGTGCGCCCATCGATCGTGAACTCGGCCTCGCCGTCGAGGATGACGAACATCTCTTCGCAGTAATTATGAAAGTGCTGGCCGATGCCGCTGCGGGGCTGGATCACGCCGCGATGGAGAAAGATGAGATTGGTGGCGAGCGCGTCACTCCCGAACAGCACGCCGAAATTCATCGACCCCGCGCCACCGTGCACGCCCGTCAGGGAGCGAAAGGTGGCCGGATCGGTATGCGCGATCCGCCGCTCCAGCGGTGCGCTGGTCGATGGCTGCGGTGTATCGGCCGCAAACGTCGCGGCGGACACGAGCAACAGTGCAACGAAGGCCCGGCTGGTCACGCGCTCTTCCCCCTAGCCACGAATCTACGTCCGTGGCGTTGTTGTCCAATACCATATCCGATAGCATATACGATATGACAGCCGCGGCAACAAAAGTCCGACAACTGGTCCGGCCGACTGTGGTCCCGGTGCGCGCCTTATTGGTGTTTGTGCTGTTTCTTCTCAGCACAGTCGCCTTTCTGGACCGGACCAACATTTCCATCGCGGGGGTCGCGCTGGCGCAGGAGTACGGCCTGACCCAGGTCCAGCTGGGCTGGGTGTTCAGCGCATTCTTGATTGGGTACGCGGGATTTCAGATTCCGGCGGGATGGCTGGCGGTGCGCCTCGGGCCCAGAAACGTCCTGACCCTCGGAGTTCTGTGGTGGGGCGTGTTCACGGGGCTCACTGCAATTGTTTCACCCACGGCGGGTCACGCATTGCTGGCGCTCATTCTGGTGCGATTCGGATTGGGCGTCGGCGAGTCGGTCATCTATCCGGCCGCCAATCAGTTCGTTGCTCGCTGGGTGCCGGTGCACGAGCGTGGCAAGGCCAATGGATGGATATTCGCCGGTGTTGGCGCAGGCGCGGGCCTCACACCTCCGCTCTTGAACGCGATCGTCGAGTCGCACGGCTGGCGCGCGTCTTTCTGGTTCTGCGCCGTCGTCGGCTGTATCGTGGGACTCGTCTGGTACGTCGCGGCTCGCGATCGCCCCGATGAACACCCGCGTGTTTCCGATGCGGAGCTCGAGCACATTCGCGCAGGCATCGATGCGGCTACGCCAGCGGCGCGACCGCCGATTCCCTGGCGGCGTATTTTCGCCAACCGCGATGTGTGGGCCCTCACGATCAGCTACTTCACGTTCGGCTATGTAGTGTGGATTTTTTTCAGCTGGTTCTTTATCTATCTCGCCGAAGCGCGCGGGTTGAATCTGAAGACCAGCGCGCTCTACAGCATGCTGCCGTTCATCGCCATGACGATTTGTTGCCTACTGGGCGGTGTGATCAACGATGCCGTGGTCAAACGCCACGGGTTGCGGTGGGGACGTTGCGGCTTGCCGGTGGTTGCGCTGCTGTTGACGGCAATATTTCTGGCGTTGGGATCGATGGCCGACAGTGCCGGCGTCGCGACCGTGATCCTGGCCGGCGGCGCCGGAGCGATTTATCTTTCGCAGAGCGCCTACTGGTCGGTGACTGCGGATTTCGCCGGTCCGCATGCAGGTGTCGTCGCCGGCGTGATGAACATGGGCTGTCAGGTGGGCGGAGCCATCACCGCGTCGCTGACCCCTTGGATCGCGGCCGAATTTGGATGGAAGTCTGCCTTCTTCGTGGCGGCAGCCCTCGCAGTCATTGGCGCCTTCGCCTGGCTGCTGGTCGATCCGACGCGGCATCTCGACCAACCTGGCCTTGAGCAATGAGAACGATCGTGGATACATCGATTCAGAACGAGCATGCCCACTTGCCACTGGCCGGTATCCGCGTGCTGGATATCACGCAAGTGATGGCGGGGCCATTCTGTTGCATGTTGTTGGGCGACATGGGGGCCGATGTCATCAAGATCGAGCCGCCGAAGGTCGGTGACTCGACGAGGCACTCGATGGGCTTTCGTCTGAAAGGCGAGGACAGTCCGGGTTTTCTCGCGCTGAATCGTAACAAGCGCAGCATCGCACTCGATCTGAAGAATCCCGCCGATCGCGACGTGCTGTACGCACTCGTGAAAACAGCGGACGTGTTGGTGGAGAACGCGCGCCCCGGCGTCGCTGCCCGGCTCGGCATGGGTTACGAAACGCTGGCGGAAATGAATCCGCGACTGGTGTACGCGAGCATTTCAGGGTTCGGTCAGACCGGGCCGTGGGCGCAACGTCCAGGATTCGATTTGATCGCGCAGGCCATGTCGGGCGCGTTGAGCGCCACCGGACTGCCCGGCTCCGAACCGGTCAAGAACGGCATTCCGGTGGCGGATCTGGGCGCGGGCTTGTTTGCGACCTATGGCATTCTGAGCGCGCTCATGGGCAGAGAAAAATCCGGCCGTGGCCAGTTCATCGACGCTTCGCTGCTGGAAGCGGCACTCGGCCTGTCGGTGTGGGAGACGACCGAATTGTGGGGCACCGGCAAATCGCCGCAGCCGATCGGCAGCGCAAATCGCATGTCCGCGCCGTATCAGGCCGTGCAGGCCTCCGATGGTTATTTCGTCATCGGCGCGGCCAATCAAAAACTGTGGCTCACGTTCCTCGACGTGGTGAAACGGCCGGAGCTGAATTCGGATCCCCGGTTTTCGACCAACGCTCTGCGAGTGACCAATCGCGTCGAACTGATCGAGGAATTGCGGCCGACGCTGGCACAGCGCACGGTGCACGCATGGGTCGAGGCGCTGCTGGCTGCCGGTGTGCCAGCGGGCCCGATCTACAACTACGAGCAGGCACTCGCGAGCGATCACGTGGCCGCGCGCGAAATGGTCATGAATATTCCGCATCCGGTGGAAGGTTCGTTCCGCGCGCTCGGCTTTCCGGTCAAGATGCGGGGCACGCCGCAGCAGGTGCGTCATGCACCGCCCTTGCTCGATCAGCATGGCGACGAGATTCGTCGCGAGTTGAGCGAGAAAGGTCTGCTGCAGTCTTCCGGACAAAAGGCAGTCGCGCGATGAGCGAAGGCAAGCTGATTTACACAAAGCACGACGCGGTCGCGCAGGTTTCATTCGACAATCCGGCCGCGCACAACGCCCTGACGCATCAGATGTGGTGCGACCTGCGCGACGTCTGCAGGCACATTGCGCAGGATTCGAGCGTTCGTGCCGTGACATTTCGCGGCGTGGGCGGGAAGGCGTTCATCTCCGGTACGGATATCAGCGGCTTTACCCGCTTCACCTCGGGCAGGGATGGCATCGAGTACGAACGTCACATCGACGAGTGCATGGCCGCGGTCGACGCGTTGCCGGTGACCACGATCGCGATCATCGAGGGCTGGGCCGTGGGTGGCGGGCTGAACATCTTCAGCGCCGCCGACATTCGCATTGCCACGCCCGAGGCGCGCTTTGCATCGCCTTTGGGGCGCACCATCGGTAACTGTCTGTCGATGAGCAGCTGTGCCCGCATCGCCGGTGCTATCGGCGTGACGATGGCCAAGCGCATGTTGTTGCTTGGCGAAGTGATCTCGGCGCAGGAAATGATGAGCAGGGGAGTGCTTTACAACGTGGTCGATGCCGGTGGGCTGGACGCCGCAGTGGATGCGCTTTGTCAGCGTGCCGTGTCGAATGCACCCCTGACGACTCGCGCCAGCAAGGAAATGATCCGGCGACTGAGCTACGCCAATCTGCCCAACATCGACGATCTGATCGAGCGGGTGTACGGCAGCGAAGATTTCAAGCGAGGTGTGCAGAACTTCGTCGCGAAGAACAAGGGCGTGCCGCAGTGGAGCGGCAAGTAAGAGCGCCGGTTGGCGGCCAGCCTGAGGCCGCCAACGTTTCATTTGCAGTTTCCGTTACCACTCGACCGCGATGTACTTGGCTTCGGTGAACTCACGAATGCCGTGATGTGAGCCTTCGCGTCCGAGGCCGCTCTGTTTCACGCCGCCGAAGGGAGCGGCGGCGTCGGATACCAAGCCGCGGTTGAGCGCGATCATGCCGCTCTCGAGACGCTCTGCGATGCGCAGCCCGGTTTTGAGATCGCCCGTATAGATATACGCAACCAGCCCGTACTCGGTGTCGTTCGCAAGGGCGATCGCCTCATCGACCGTGTCGAACGGGACGAGCACCGCGACCGGGCCGAAGATTTCCTGGTTCAGGATCTCCGAGCCGGCGGCGACGTCGGTCAATACCGTCGGAGGGTAGAAGAAGCCTGGGCGCGAGGGCGCAGCGCCGCCCAACAGCACTCGCGCACCTCGTTTCACCGCATCCGCGACCAATGATTCGATCTTGGCCACGGCTGCCCGATTGATGAGAGCGCCACAACCGGTTTCCGGTGAGCAGCCATCGCCAAGCTTCACGGCGCCCATCTTCGCGACCAGTTGCCTGGTGAACTCCTCGTAAACGCCGCGCTGGACATAGAACCGATTCGCGGCGGTACAGGCTTCGCCGCCGTTGCGCATTTTCGCGATCATCGCTCCTGCGATCGCCTCCGGAATGTTTGCATCGTCGAGCACCAGGAAGGGTGCGTTGCCGCCCAATTCCATGGAGCAATTCACGATCGTATCGGCGGCTTCGTGCAGCAGCAGACGGCCCACTTCGGTGGAGCCGGTGAAAGAGAGTTTGCGAATTCTGCCCTCGTGCAGCATCGCCTTCACGACCGCCGCAGGCTTTCCGGTTGTGATCACGTTGACGACGCCGGCAGGAATGCCGGCCTCCAACATGATCTGTGCGACCGCGTAGGCGGTGAGCGGTGTTTCCTCCGCGGGTTTGAGGATGCAGGTGCAGCCTGCGGCGAGCGCCGGAGCGATCTTGCGTGTGGCCATCGCTGCCGGGAAGTTCCAGGGCGTGATCAGCAGTGAGATGCCAATGGGCTGATACATCACCACGATGCGATTGGCGCCGCTCGGCGCGGTGCTGATTTCGCCTTCCAGCCGCACGGCTTCCTCGGCATACCAACGGAAGAACTCGGCGGCGTAGAGCACCTCGCTCCTGGCATCCGCCAGCGCCTTCCCGTTTTCGAGCGAGATCAGTTGCGCCAGCCATTCGCTGTTCGCCACCATCCGTTCGAAGCACGAGCGCAACAGCTCGGCGCGCTTTCTCGGTGGCGTTGCCGCCCAGCCAGGGGCAGCGCGAGAGGCCGCTTCGATCGATTCGATTCCGTCCTTGACCGTCGCATCCGCAACCGAGGCGAGCACGTCGCCGGTCGAGGGATTGATCACATCGATGCGTTGACCTTCGGCGCCGCCGCGCCAGCGATCGCCGATCAACAGATCCGTCGGGATGGCGCGTCCTGGGTCGGCAGAGGCGGCGGGCAGCAGGTAGTTGTTCGTGGATTTCATGGCACAGGATCAGGCGTGACGGAGTGCGGCTCGATCGCCGGAATAGGCGGCGGCAGTAATGGCTTGCATGGCGGGCAGATCCAGCGGTCGCGGATTGTTCTTGACCAGTCGCTGAATCGCGATCGCGCTCTCGGCCGTCCATTGCTGCTTATCCGCGGCGAGCCCGAGGTCTTTCAACGTACGAGGAATGCCAACGGACGCGAGCAGTCGCGCCACCTCGTCGATGAGAATGCGCGACAGATCATCATCGGTGCTGCGAACGTCGCCCAAGCCGAGCATCCGAGCGATTTGCGCAAAGCTGTCGACACAAACGGGCCGATTGAACTCCATCACATAGGGCAACAAAGACGCGACGCCATCGCCATGCGCGGTGTGCGTGACATTGCCCACGGGATATTGAATCGCATGTGCCGCCGCGGTTCCCGCTGTTCCAAAAGCGCAGCCCGCGGCAAGCGCTCCCATCATGAGGTTCTCGCGCGCCTGCAAATCCTTGCCGTTGATATACGCAGGATAGAGGCTCTTCCAGATCGAGGAGATCGCAAGCAGGGCGAAATGATCCGAGAGCGCGTTCTTGCCGACGAACACGTGTTGCAAGGTGAGATCGGCGCTTACCGGCCGCGCCAACGCCGTGAAAGACTCGATGGCGTGCGTGAGTGCATCGCCGCCCGAGCACGCTGTCAGTGCCGGAGGGCAACTCAACGTCAGCTCGGGATCGCACACCGCGACTTGCGGAATCAGATAGGGGCTTGCGATGCCGATCTTGGTTCCTTTGGCGGTGTCCGCGACCACCGATACCGGTGTCACTTCCGAGCCCGTTCCCGACGTCGTCGGTACGGCGATCAGCGGGATCACCGGTCCCGGCACTTTGTATTCGCCGTAGTACGAAGCGGGCTCGCCGCCGTGAGTCAGCAGCACCGAGACGGCCTTGGCCATGTCCATGCAGCTGCCGCCGCCGATGCCGATGATCACTTCGGGCGTGAAGGTGGCCGCTGTGCGCAAACAATCCATGATGGATTCGGTCGGCAAGTCCGGCAGCGTGCGGTCGTACACCAGTGTGGTGGAACCCAGTCGTTCGAGCTCGCTCGAGAGCACCTCGATCTCTCGATCTCCACCCAGCCTGGGGTCGGTGCAAATCAAGACTCGTCGACCAAATTGCCGGCTCACGGCCGGCAAGGCCTGGCGTTGGCCGGAACCGAACAGCACGGAGCGAGGCAGCCGCATGGCGCCGAATAGGCTCATAAGGATCTCTCTGGTGTGGACGGCGACCATACCGTCCCGCTGTGAGGCATCCTATATCATATATGATAGAATTGCCACGCACAGTGAACGACAATGCGCCCATACCGGTGGCCAATGACCTGCATTGCCAATCCTTATGAGTAGCGAATCCAAGAATCCCCGAGTCGTGCCCGTCGCGCCTGCGCCGGAGAACCCACGTCAGATCAAGCGGGCCTCCGGCTTCGTCGAGGATGCGTACAGCCGCATTCGTGAAGACATCATGTCGCTGAAGATCCCGCCGAATACGCGCATTTCGGTCGATAGCATGGCGCGCGAGTTCGGCATTTCGCAGACGCCGATCCGCGAGGCGCTCAGCATGCTCGAGGCGAACGGCCTGGTGACCAAGCAGCGCTTCATCGGTTACTGCACGGCGCCGACGTTGAATCGCAAGCAGTTCGAGGAGTTGTTCGAAATCAGGTTGCTGCTGGAGCCTTATGCCGCGCGCTGCGCGGCCGAGCGGATGAGCGATAAAGCATTGATCGATCTGTGCGGGCTGGCGCTCGAGATGAATCCCGATCAGGCCGCGCAGTCGCGCACTCTGTATGACCAGTTCGCCGATCAGGATGCGGAATTTCACGAACAGATCGCTCGCGGCAGCAATAACAATCTCATCGTGGAGTCGCTCAGCCGGCTGCACATTCACCTGCATATCTTTCGGCTGCGGTTTCATCGCGAGGTGACCAACGAAGCGGTGGCCGAGCACACGCTCGTCACCAAAGCCTTGCAGCAGCGCGATCCCGATCAAGCCGAAGCCGCCATGCGCGCTCACCTCGAGAAGTCATATCAGCGGCTCGTGAAGTTCACGCGCGAATAACCGCTTTCCGGGCCCGCTTCTCCGCCTGAACACCCCCTCTGGAGCGGCCGCTCCAGATTTGATACCGATACCATTTGACTTTTGGGCCTCACGGCCGCGATGATGCCGATATGATATAGGATATAGGCTGCCTCGCCGACCACGAGCGCGGAGCCGGAGGGGGTTGAGTGCAGCTAGCAGTCCGTGTCGTCGCCGCGTTCCTCGGGTTGGCGGCGCTGTCCGTGGCACAGGCGGCCACGACAGTGCTTACCAACTTCACTCTTATAGATGGCACGGGCCGGGCGCCGACGCCGGGCTCGGCATTGATTGTCGAGAACGGCCGCATCTCGTGGGTGGGCACGCAGCAGAGCCTGAAACGTCCGAGCGGCGCGACGGTGGTGGACCTCGCCGGGAAATTCGTAACGCCCGGGCTCATCGATAATCACGTGCACGTCGGGCTGGTTCACGATCTCACACAAGACATCAATTTCTACTCCCGCGAGCTGGTCGAGCAGCAGCTGCGTATCTATGCAGCCTACGGTGTCACTGCCGTTCAAGTGCTGGGCACGGATACCGATGTGATATTCGGCATTCGCGCCGATCAACGCAAAGCGCCGACGGACATGGCGCGTGTGTACACGTCGGGTCAGGGGCTGGTGTTCAAAGGCTCCTATGGCGGCGTCGCCGGACTGAACAAACCGGTCGCCAACGTGGCCGAGGCGCGCCAAGCGGTCGATGAGCAAGTGGCGAAGGGCGTCGACTTCATCAAATTGTGGGTCGACGACGAGTTCGGCGACCTGCCGTCACGCATGCCGGCCGACATCAGCAAGGCCATCATCGACCAGGCGCACAAGCACGGCCTGCGCGCGATCGCTCACATCTTTTATCTGCAGAACGCCAAGACACTGGCGTCGCAAGGTGTCGATGGCTTCGCGCATAGCGTGCGTGATCTGCCTGTGGATCGGGCGTTGCTGGACGATATGAAGCGACATGACATCGTGCAGATGGCGGCGACGCTGAGCCGCGAAGCCTCGTTCACCTATACGAAGCTGCCATTCCTCGACGATCCTTTCTTCAACCGCTCGATCACGCCGGCGGCTCTGGCGACGCTCAAGAGCGCCGAGCGCCAGCAAAAGCTCGCCGCGGGCAAGCACTTCGCTCAGTACCCTGGCGTGCTCGATACTGCGTTGAAGAATACTCGCCGCGAGATCGAAGCAGGGGTGCGCTACGGCGTCGGTAGCGACAGTGGACCTTCGGGACGATTTTCCGGACATTTCCTGCACTGGGAGATGGAGTTGATGGTGCAGGCGGGCTTGTCGCCGCTGCAAGTCCTGACCGCGGCCACGAGCACCAATGCGAAGCTGATCGGCGCGAAAGATTTGGGAACGATCGAGCCAGGCAAGAGCGCCACTCTTCTCGTGCTCGATGCGGATCCGGTCGCGGACATTCGCAACACCCGAACGATTCACGCGGTCTACGTAGCCGGCAAGCCAGTGTCCACCATCTGGTCGGTCTGCACCGGTCGTGCAGCGAATGAATGTAAGGGCGGCTCGACTGGTGGCGCACATGGCGAACGGTGATGCGGCCATCGTAAAGCCGGTCGGCGCGGCTCTGGATCACGCCGGCGTGATCGCGCCAACGCGTGTCCGCCACACGGTGCTGTGGCTCACCGTCGCGGCCTACATGATCACTTACATCGATCGAGTAGTGATCTCCGCCGCCGTGCCTTCGATCCAGGAAGAGTTCGGCTTCTCCATCGTCACGATGGGATGGATCCTCGGCGCCTACCAATTGTCGTATGCGTTGTTTCAGATTCCGGGCGGTTGGCTCGGCGATCGCTTCGGTCCGCGGCGTGCGCTTCCCGCGATCGTCACGTGGTGGTCCGCGTTCACCGCGGCTACGGCGCTGACGTGGTCGGCGACTTCGATGATCGTGTGCCGATTCCTCTTTGGCATGGGGGAGGCGGGCGCTTTTCCGATTGCCACCCGATCGTTGTCGCGTTGGATGCTGCCGTCGGAGCGAGGTTTCGCCCAAGGCATCACTCATGCCGGCTCGCGCCTGGGCGGCGCGCTCACGCCGATCGTCGTCGTCTTCGTCATCGCTCACTTCGGCTGGCGCGCACCCTTCTATATTTTTGCGGTGCTTGGCTTGTTATGGGCCGCGATCTGGTACTGGTTCTATCGCGATTCTCCCAACGAGCATCGGAGCGTCAACGCCGCGGAACGTGAGCTCATCGCCAATGCGTTGGGGAACACCGCCAAGGGATCGAAGATCGTGCCGTGGCGACAGATCTTACGCAGTCCGCAGATGTGGCTGCTCTCCGCGATGTACTTCTGTTACGGCTACGACATCGGCATCTTTCTCACCTGGTTTCCGAAGTATCTGCATGCCGAGCGGCAATTCGATCTGCAGCAGATGGGTATCTACGCGAGCCTGCCGCTGCTCGCCGGAGTTGCTGGCGATATCTTCGGTGGCTGGTTCTCGGATCTGGCGCTGAAACGTACGGGCAATCTCAAGTTCGCGCGTCGGGTCGTTGCAATCCCCGGATTCTTGATCGCCGCCGTGACGATTCCGCTCGCCTGTCTCGCCAACGATCCGCTCGTCAGCGTCGGTTATTTCGCGCTCGCGGTGTTCGGTATCGAGCTGACCGTCGGCGTTTCCTGGGCGGTGACGCTGGATATCGGTGGGGTGTACGCAGGCTCAGTGTCGGCGGTGATGAATACCTTCGGTAATCTGGGCGCCGCCATCGCTGCGGCAATGACGGGTTATATCGTGACCGCGAGCGGTTGGACCACCGCGTTCCTCGTTATCGCAGGTTACGCGTTGTTGGCTGCCATACTGTTCACGCGCATCGATGCATCGAAACGCGTCTATGAGGACGCCGCTGTGTCTTAGCGCGCAGTGGCGTCGATCGGGGGGATGATGACTGACGAAAACAATGCAGAGCCGAAGACGGTGAATCGGCGCGCATGGCTGAAACTCATCGGCGCAGGCGCTGCAACCGGTGTGTTGCCGGCGGGCGCCGCGGCCGCGAATGACTCGATGGGCGCCATGCATCATCCGGCGCCCAAGGCTGCCAGCCCCGCCGATGAGCCGGTGCCCGTCTACGAATTCCTCAATGGCGATGAGGCCGCATTCGTGGAAGCGGCGATCGATACTTTCATTCCGCCCGACGAGGTCGGGCCCGGCGCTCTGGAGTTGGGCGTCGCGGTGTTCATCGATAGGCAGCTGAACTCCGGCTATGGCCGTGGCGATCGCATGTACCTGCAAGGGCCATTCATCGAAGGCACGCCGGAGCAGGGTTATCAGCTGCGCATGACGCCGAGCGAGCTCTTTCGCAATGGCATTCTGGACGTCAATGCTCACGTGCGCGACAAATACAAGCGCACGTTCGACGCGCTCTCCGAAGAGGATCGCATCGCCGTCCTGACTCAGCTGGAGAAGCGCGAGATTCAATTGCCCACGGTGCCCACCGAGATTTTCTTCAATCTGTTGTACGACCTGACGATGCAGGGCTACTTCGCCGATCCGCTCCATGGCGGTAACAAGGGCAAGGCGTCGTGGAAGATGATCGGCTTTCCGGGCATCGGCGTCATGTATGCGGACAAGATCGAGGCGTACCGCAACAAGAAGTACATGAGCGAGCCCATGAGCATTCAGGACCTGCTGTGACGATGGCCACCAAACTGAAACCAGTCGATATCGCGATCGTCGGCCTGGGTTGGGCCGGCGGCATCGTCGCGAAAGAACTCGCCTCCACGGGCCTGAAGATAGTCGCATTCGAACGCGGCGCGCCGCGCGCGACCAATCCGGATTTCATGGCGCCGCAAGTTCACGATGAACTGCGCTACTCGCGTCGCCATGAGCTCATCCAGAATCTGCGCAAGGAAACATTGACCTTCCGCAACGACCCATCGCAGCGGGCGCTGCCGATGCGGCAGCTGGGCTCGTTTCTACCGGGCGAGGGTGTCGGCGGCGCGGGCACGCACTGGTCCGGACTGCATTGGCGCTGGACGGAGTGGGAGCACAAGATGTACTCCGGCACCGTCGCGAAGTACGGCAAGAGCATCGTTCCGGCCGACATGAATCTGCAGGACTGGCCCATCGATTATCACGAGCTCGAGCCGTACTACGACAAGTTCGAGAAGGTCTGTGGCACGTCCGGCAAGGCCGGCAACCTGCAGGGCAAGAAGATCGACGGCGGCAACATTTTCGAGGCGCCCAGAGCGAACGAGTTCCCGAATCCGCCGCTGACCCAATCGCACAACATGGTCTTGTTCGAGCAGGCGGCGCGCAACCTGGGTTATCACCCGTTCCCGGTGCCTGCGTCCAACGCATCCCGTCCCTATGTGAATCCGGACGGTGTCGCGCTCGGTCAGTGTCATTACTGCGGCTTCTGCACCGCCTATGGCTGCGAAGCGAATGCGAAGGCGAGCCCGCATTTCACCGTCATTCCGCTCGCTCACAAGAATCCGAACTTCGAGGCGCGGACCAATTCCTATGTGATGAAGGTGAATCTCGATTCGCGGCGCAAGCGCGCCGTGAGCGTCACCTACCTCGATGCTGGCGGGCGCGAGTTCGAGCAGCCTGCGGATCTGGTTATCCTGGCGGCGTACGTCTTCGGCAACGTGCATTTGATGTTGCATTCGAAGATCGGCAAGCCGTTCGACTTCCAGCGCAACAGCGGTGTCGTGGGCCGAAGCTATGCCTATCAATCGATGGGCGGAGTGGCTGCGCTGTTTTCCAAGGACACGTACTTCAATCCGTTCATGGGCTCGGGCGCGCTCGGCACCTGGATCGACGATTTCAACAGCGACAACCCCGATTTCGCGAAGCTTGGCTTCATCGGTGGCGGCGGCATCAGCAGTGGCAGCAACAGCGGTGCGCCGATCGGGCGACGTCCCACGCCGCCCGGTTCGCCGCGCTGGGGCAAAGGTTGGAAAAAAGCCGTCGTCGAGACGTACCACCGCATGACTGCCGTGGGCAATCAAGGCTCGGTGATGAGCTATCGCCAGAATTATCTGGACCTCGACCCGACCTACACCGACTCCTTTGGCCGACCGATGCTGCGACTCACGTTCGATTGGCAGGAAAATGAGTTTCGACAGATGGAGTTCGCGCGCGGCATCTGTGCAAACATTGCAAAGGAGATGGGAGCCGAGCAGGTATTGAGCCGACGCGATCGCGGGCGCTATTCGATCGTGCCCTACCAGACGACGCACAATACGGGCGGAACCGTGTTCGGCGACGATCCGCGCACCAGCGCGCTGAACAAACACCTGCAAAGCTGGGATGTTTCCAATGTGTTCGTGGTGGGGTCGAGCGTGTTTCCGCAGAACGCGGGGCGCAATCCCACGGGCCCGATCGGCGCATTGGCCTATAGACTTGCCGATACGCTGAAGGATCGTTACTTGAAGCGGCCGGAGCGCCTGGTCAGTGCTTGAGAGAGGGTGAAGAGTGAAGAGATTATTGATCGCCGGCCTGGCTGCGCTGGCATTGACGTCTTCGGCATGGGCCGACGGTGATGCGGCGGCGGGTGCGACGGTGTTTGCGCAATGCTCGGCGTGTCACGCTGTCGGCGCGGGCGCGCAGAACAGCGTCGGGCCCGTGTTGAACGGAGTCGTCGGTCGTCCCGCCGGGACTTATCCGAGCTACCGCTACTCGTCGGCGATGCGGAAGTCCGGGCTCACCTGGGATGAGGCCACGCTCACGCAGTATCTGAAAGGGCCGGACAAGCTCGTGCCCGGCAGCAAGATGATCTTTCCGGGCATTGCCAGCGATACCGACCTGGCGAACGTGATCGCATTCCTCAAACAACAGAAGGCCGAGTGAGCTTCGAGGAAATCTCCTCGGCGGCTCGACGGATTGCAGTGATGGTTTCTTTGATCGAGAGGGCTTTGGGAGTTTCGATGTAAGGGCAGGTCAACGCCGCGGCGACCATATCGGCGGACATCACGGGGGCTGACAGATCGACGATGTGACGAGTGACGTCGCTGTCGGCGCGTACGTGCTTCGCGGTCCGGGCGGCGGTGGCTCGTTCTTCGAATGTCTTCCAGATCCTGCTGCTCACAGTGCGTGCAAGCCGCTTGCGCCACTCCGTCCGAACGTTTGGAGGTTGAAATGCATAGAGCACCAGTCCCGACGTAGATGCAACCACGGGCCGGCGGTTGCCGACTCGCACTGAATAGCCTTCATTGCCTGGCGCCTCGATGCGGGCAATGACGACCATTTGCTCGTCGCTCGCCACCGCGAGGTGGCACGACTGGCCAATCGTGCGCGCCAGTTTTCTCATCTCGGGCAGTGCGTGTTCGAGCAGGCTGCGCGCGGGTGCACGCGCCAGTGCGAGAGCAAATAGCTTGTTCGTAAGCTCGAGTCCTTCGCCGGACTCCGCTGGGGCGATATAGCCGCGGCGTATCAGCGCCTCAATCATTCGAAACAGCTCGCCCACCGAGCGGCCGAGCTCCGCGGCCATTTGAGACATTGTCAGAGGCGCGCCGCGCGCGGCCAGCAATTCAAGTATATCCAGGCCCTTCTCCAGGGCGGGGGCGGTGTATTTGCGCTGTTTGTTTTCGCGTGTGCTCATGTTTCTCATTATAAATCTTCTTGTGCTACCGGTTACCTAGAATCAAAACTGCGCGCTCGGCCTGCCGGCTGCGCAGCGAAACAAAGGAGTTTCAGTAATAAAGTAGATTGTATTTGTGAAAGCGTGCTATGGTCTGTGTGCGATCGTCGCGAGGCGAACGTTTGTTTGTTTTCGATCAATCGATGCCGTCGAGTGCACGCATTTGAATGGATGTGATCGATTGAGAAATGTTTGTTACGAAACAATTGTCCGAGTATTGACGCGATTGGCGTCGCGGTGATAATTACGCCACTGACCACACCCGCGAACAGGGTGGGACTTCAACGGGGGAACAATCGATGCAGCGGATGACCAGGAGCGGCGTTTTACGCGCCGCAATTTTGTTAGCGCTAGCAAGCTCTGCGCCAGCTGGGGCGCAAGAGAACTCATCGGCGCCCGCCAATACCAGTGAACTTGAGGAAGTAGTTGTTACCGGTATCAGAGAATCGTTGCAACGAAACCTCGACATGAAGCGCGCGGCGACCGGCGTCGTCGACGTGATTTCATCGGAAGATATCGGCAAGTTTCCAGACTCGAACGTCGCAGCCTCGTTGCAACGGGTGCCAGGCGTCTCGATTCAACGCGCGGGCACCCGCGGCGAGCCGACGGGCATCACGGTGCGTGGCTTCGGCGGCGACTTCAACGAAACGCTGTACGACGGCCGCCGCATCTCGACCGCCGCTGGCGGGCGTTCGGTCGACTTCAGCACGGTCGGCGCCGATTTCGTCGGCGCGCTGAGCGTGATGAAGACGCCGGATATCACATTGTCCTCCAGTTCCATCGGCGCCACCGTCAATGTGATGTTCCCGAAGCCGTTCGATCAGCCGGGGCCGCGTTTCGTCACCAGCGCCTCGGGTTCGATGCAGGACGAGGCCGATGAGATCAAGCCTACGGCGGGCGTGTTGTTCAGCAATACCTTCGCGGATGAAACGTTAGGTGTGCTGGCCGATGTGATCTATACCGAGCGCAGCACCGATACCAACCGAGTGTTCGTCTCAGGCTGGGAGGGCGGCAGGTTCGCGCCGTGCCAGCAGACCTCCACTTGCGCCTCAGGGGAGCTCGCCAACAGGACCATCGTGGGTTGGTGGCAGCAGCAATACGGCGCCGAACAGTCGCAAGTGAACGATGAGCGCATCGACGGCCGCATCGCCTTCCAGTGGCGCCCGTCGGATAGCATGCTGCTGACGATCGACGACAACTATTCGCGCCAGAAGCTCGTCACCGAAACTTACGGCTTTGCGCTGTGGTTCAACCGGGACGATCTGCGCAACGTGCAGTTCGACGGCAACGGCACAGTGGTCGACTTCCGGCAGCCGGGCACGCCGATGGACCTGAACGCCGGTATCACGGATCAAGTGCGCGAGACCAATCAGATCGGCATCAACCTGAAGCTCGACGCCTCCGACAACCTGTCGTTCGACTTCGATGCCTCGTATGCCAAGAGCGAGCAGAACCCGGACGGCGAGGGTGTGGACAATGCCGATATCGGCTATGGCGGCGCTCTGGGTACTTCGTTGGGTGTGCGCGTGACCGGTGACAGCAGCGACGCGTTCCCGCAGCTGACCACCTATGGCCCGAGCGGCGATCAGTCGCGCTATCTCGATCCGTCCGTCATTGGCTCGCATGTGTTGGTGCGCCAGCAGCAGCAGAACACCGATGAGCTCAAGCAGGCGCGCATCACGGCCACCTGGAAACAGGACGGCCTCCAGCTCGACGCCGGCACGTCGTTCGTCGATGACAACTTCCAGCTGCAGCAGAGCAATACGTTCACCAACAACTTCTGGCAGGCGTATTCAGGCTACGGCGCGCCCTCGGGGCGCAGCTCTGGCGTGATCGTGCCGACAGACCTGTATCGAGGCAGCATCAGCACGAGCGGTTTCATTCCGGGGTTCTCGGGCGCAGGTGCGTTGCCATCGCAACTGCTCGTGTACGATGTTCGCGGGTTGTACGGGTATCTGCAAGGTCTGGGCAATCCGCAGGCGCAGAACATTCCCGGCTTTAATTACGGGTGCTGCAGCTATACGGGTTCGCTCGATCTCGCGCTCGATCCCGGCAGCGTGCAGGACATTACCGAGGAGACCTGGGCGACATTCGTGCGCGCCAAGTTCGATGTCGACCTGGCCGGCCGGCCTTTCCACTTCAGCGCGGGCGTGCGTAACGAGCGCACTCACGTCGAGTCCTCGGGCGTCGGTCGCCTGCCCATCCTCTTGACGCAGAGCGCGGCGGATCCGACGTTGCTGTCGACGACTTACTCGGCCTCGCAGCCGATCACGACCAAGAGCAAATATTCCTATTTGCTCCCGAGCCTCGACATGAAGCTGGAGATTACGCCCGAAGTTCATGCGCGCTTCGGCGCCTCCCGCACGTTGACCCGGCCTGCGATCAACTTCCTGAATCCGGTGTTGAACGTAGGCTCGTTGCCGCGAGTGGGGGCTCTGACCGCCAACGGCGGCAACCCGGCACTGAAGCCGTACCTGTCGGATAACTTCGACTTCGCGGTCGAGTGGTATTACCAGCAGAACTCGTACGCGTCGGCGAACTACTTCATCAAGGATGTGACGAACTTCATCGTGCAGGGCACGCAGCGTCAGACGATCAACAACGTGATCGATCCGACGACCGGCCAGCCGGCGGTCTACACGGTCTCGCAGCGGGTCAACGGGCCCGACGCTACCGTGGACGGCTTCGAGTTCGCGTGGCAGCACGTATTCGGCGATACCGGCTTCGGCTTCAACGCCAACGTCACTTTGGTGGACACGGACAAGCCGTACAACCGCAACGACATTTCGCAGAGCGGCTTCGCGGTAACGGGGCTGGCTGACTCGGCTAACCTGGTTGCGTTCTATGACAAGAACGGCTTCGAGGTGCGCGTCGCCGGCAACTGGCGCGATGAATACCTGCTGCAGTTCGGTCAGAACCAGAACAACAGCGAATTCGGCGCCGAGCCGACGTTCGTCAACTCGAGCCTGCAGATCGACCTGAGCACCAGCTACCAGTTCACCGATCAGCTCAACGTGTTCTTCGAGGCGTTGAACGTCACGAACGAGACGATGAGCACGCACGGCCGCTACGACAACCAGCTGCTCGACGTGTTTGCCTACGGTCGCCGTTACGCCTTGGGTGCGCGCTACCGGATGTGACATCGGCAAGGGGAGGCGTCGACGATTTATCCCCTTGGCGGCGCCTCCCCCTTTTTTGATCGTCGGGCATAGGTCATGGTGCAAGCAGTCAGAAGAGTTGTGATCGTCGGTGGCGGTACGGCTGGGTGGTTGACGGCCGGCATCATCGCCGCCAAGCATCGCAGCCGCATTCCGGCCACGTTTAGCGTCACTTTGGTGGAATCGCCGAATACGCCGATCATCGGCGTGGGCGAGGGGACGTGGCCCACGTTGCGAACGACGTTGTCGAAAATCGGCGTGTCCGAGACGGAGCTCTTTCGTCAATGTGACGCCGCATTCAAACAAGGCGCATGGTTCGCTCGCTGGACCACCGGTGAGAAGCATGATGGCTACTACCATCCTTTGATGCTTCCGCAGAATTTTTCTCAGATCAACCTCGTGCCGCACTGGCTCGCCGGCAACGACGGCCGCAGCTTTTGTGACGCCGTGTGCCCGCAAGGCAGGATCTGCGACGATGGCCTTGCGCCGAAGACCATCGCCACCGCCGAGTACGATGCGGTCGCCAACTACTCATACCATCTCGACGCCGGCAAGTTCGCGCCGTTTCTCCAAAAACATTGCTGCGAAAAGCTCGGCGTGCGGCACGTGCTCGCGGACGTGCGACGCGTGCATTTATCCGACAACGGCGACATTCGCAGTCTCGACACGGAGCAGGCCGGCGAGATCGAGGGCGACTTGTTCGTCGATTGCACCGGCTTCAAAGCGCTGCTGATCGGGGAGACGCTCGGCGTGCCGTTCGTCGACTGTGGCGACGTCCTGTTCTGCGATACCGCGCTGGCCATCCAGGTGCCGTATGCGACGGAGACGAGCCCGATCGCATCTCACACGATTTCTACCGCGCAATCGGCCGGTTGGATCTGGGACATCGGATTGCCCACTCGGCGGGGTGTGGGCCATGTATTTTCCAGCCGCCATATTTCCGTCGACGCCGCCGAGCGCGAGCTGCGGGACTATATCGGCCCGGCAGGCAAAGACCTGCCAGTTCGGCGGATCCCGATCCGATCCGGTCACCGGCAGATCTACTGGAAGCGCAATTGCGTCGCCGTCGGCCTGTCGGCGGGCTTCTTGGAGCCGTTGGAATCCTCGGCCATCGTGCTCATAGAAATGTCGGCCAAGCTCATCGCCGAACAAATGCCCGTGTGCCGCGAAGTCATGGATGTGATCGCGGCGCGCTTCAACAACACGACGGAATATCGATGGGGCCGGATCATCGATTTTCTCAAGCTCCACTACGTGCTCACACAGCGCGACGACAGTGCGTTCTGGCGCGACAACCGCCTGCCCGAAACGATTCCGGAACGGCTGCAGCACCTGCTGCTGCTGTGGCGTTATCAATCGCCGTGGTATCACGACGAGTTCGATCGCATCGAGGAAGTGTTCCCGGCTGCAAGCTATCAGTATGTGCTGTACGGCATGGGATTTCGCACCGAGCTGGAGCCGGAGATGGTCGCGGGCGGCGCCAAGTCCGCAGAGCGTGCGATGCGCGAGAACGCTGCGCAAATCGAGAAGCTGCGCACGGGTTTGCCGCGGCATCGTGACCTGATTCGCAAGATCGTTCAGCACGGCTTGCAGCCGGTATGAGAGAGCCGATCTCCATGACGAACCATCAGCTACTCAATCCGCAGGATCATGGACAACTCCGGCTGCTGCCGAGGGCGGGCGTCGAGCCGCATTTCGTGCAGATCGTGCCCAGCGAATTCGTTGCGGCGGCCATCGCCTGTCCGATTCTGTTCTCGAAAGATCCGGCGACAGGCGCGTTTTACGCGGGCGCGGTACTCGGCTTGAAGCCGGAGGAGGGTGCACTGAAGAGCATCGAGGAGCGCGGCGGCTTCGAGCCGCTCAGTCTGCAGCGCGATGGATTCTTCATCTCGGGCGAACGCATCGCCATCGATCGCGCCAATCCGCGCTTCAGCGAGACGGAAGGCGAGCTGCTGTTCGACGACGCACAGCCGAGCACGTCCTTGCGCCGGATGCAGCGAGTGTTGGGACAGTTGCACGAAGGGATCGAACAAACGGCGGTCCTGGTGCGTGACTTCATGAATCTGAAGTTGCTCGAATCGATCGATGTCTCGTTGAGCTTCGACGATGGCGAGCGGCTGACGCTACAAGGTCTTTACACCGTGAGCCGGGACTCGCTGCGCGAGCTGGAGGACGTGGATGTCCTGCGCTTGTTCCGCAGCGGTCATCTGCAGCTCGCTTACACCATTGCGGGATCGATCAATCAGCTGGCGACCCTGGCGCATGTGCGCAATCGCAAGCTTGCTATGAGTTGACAAAAGTCCGGGGGAACTCATGAAGTGGATGTTGGCTATCGTTTGCGCCCTGGCGGCAAACATTTGTCTGGCGCAGACGGCCGAGAACTTTCGACCGGCAAGCACGAATGTTTGGGGCGCCCAATATCCCCGCATCGACGACGCCGGACGGGTGCAGGTTCGCGTGAAGGCGCCGGAAGCCACGACCGTCAAGCTGAACTTCTGGAACGGACCCAAAGTGGGCATGCAGAAGCAGTCCGACGGCTTCTGGACCGTCACCACCGAGCCGCTCGTTCCAGGGTTCCATTACTACACTGTGGTCATCGACGGCGCGGAAGTCGCCGATCCAGGCAGTCATGCATTCTTTGGCGGCACCCGACATGCGAGCGCTGTGGAAATTCCCGAGCCGGGCGCGACGTACTATTCCATCCAGGACGTGCCTCACGGCCAGGTGCGCGAGGTGTGGTACCACTCCAAGGTGACTGGAACGTGGCGACACGCGCTGGTTTATCTGCCGCCCGGTTACGACTCGCAAACGAACACGCGTTATCCCGTCCTCTATTTGCAACATGGCGGCGGCGAAGATGAGACCGGCTGGATCCGGCAGGGCCGTGCCAATGTCATCCTGGACAATCTCGTCGCGGCCCGTCAGGCCGAGCCGATGATCGTTGTCATGGCCTATGGCTACGCGCTGCGCGCGGGCGAATCTTTGCCCGACACGGCGGCCACGACCTTCGGCTCTCCGCAGATGCTGAAGGCGATGCAGGACATGGCAGCGACGTTCGAGGACGATGTCACTCAAGCGCTGATCCCGTTCGTCGACAAAACATTCAGAACGCTCCCGGATCGCGATAACCGCGCCATGGCAGGTCTGTCGATGGGTGGAATGCAGACGTTCCACATCACGCTCAGGCATCTCGATCTGTTCTCTCATATCGGCGGGTTCAGCGGCGCCGGCGGATTGCTTCAGCCCGGCGGCGGCAAGTTCGATCCGAAGACGGATTACAACGGCGCGTTCGCCGATCCGGATGCCTTTGCAAAGAAAGTGCATGTGCTCTGGCTCGGCGTCGGCAGCGCCGAGGGCGAGCGATTCCTCGGCAGCGTTCGCGGGCTGCACGAGAACTTGAATGCAGCAGGCATCAAGCATGTCTACGTTGAATCGCCCGGGACGGACCACGAATGGCAGACCTGGCGGCGCGCGTTGCACGACTTCGCGCCCCGGCTGTTCAAGGCGCGCAAAGCGCGAAGCTGATTGAGATCGAACGATGACGATTAGAGTTGTTTGCCTGCTGGCAGTATTGGCGAGCGCCTTCGCCCAAGTAGCGACGGCGCAGATGAAGACGGAAGCGCCCCCGGTGGTGGCGGGCGCGAAACCGGTGTCGGTTGAATCGATCAAGATTCACTCGCGCGCAATCGAAGGCAATCTGGAGGGCAATGCCGTCGAGCGCGACATGCTCGTGTTCTTGCCTCCGAGCTATAGGAAAGAAGCGTCTCGACGCTATCCCGTCGTCTACGCGCTCCATGGCTACTTCGTCGGGGCTGAACAGTGGTCGCACGAGATTCACGCGCCACAAACCATCGAAGGGGCCTTCGCCAGCGGCGCCAAGGAGATGATCGTGGTCCTGCCGGACTCGAAGACCGTGCACAACGGCTCGATGTACTCCGGTTCAATGACGACGGGCGACTTCGAGACCTTCATTGCTCGCGACGTGGTCTCGTACATCGATGAGCACTATCGAACGATTCCCGAGCGGCGCAGCCGCGGCCTGGCCGGGCATTCGATGGGCGGTTACGGCGCGACGCGGATCGGGATGAAACATGCGGACGAGTTCGGCAGCCTGTACGTCATGAGCCCTTGCTGTCTGGCGCCGCGCTCCGTCGGGCCGCCGAACGCCGAAATGACCAAGCAGCTGGAAGAGGTGCAGAGCCCCGCGGACTCGGCCAAGCTGCCGTTCTTCGCGCGTGCTCAGCTGGCGGCGGCCGCTGCTTGGTCGCCGAATCCGAAGAATCCCCCATTGTTCCTCGACCTTCCTA
The DNA here is from genome assembly GCF_009932555.1 of Steroidobacter agaridevorans. Classification (GTDB taxonomy): domain Bacteria; phylum Pseudomonadota; class Gammaproteobacteria; order Steroidobacterales; family Steroidobacteraceae; genus Steroidobacter; species Steroidobacter agaridevorans. Next base: position 151,790 of record NZ_BLJO01000007.1, on the reverse strand, counting down.
CGGGCGAGGCGCAGGCGGACGTCCTGGCGCGCTGGGCGGCCAATGCGCCGCTCGCTTTCATCCACCAGTACATTGGAAACATTCGGCGGTACGACGCGATTGCCATCGACGTCGGCGATCGGGACGGCTTGCGCACCGACACAGCCAAACTGCACGATGTGCTCGATTCCTATGGCATCGAGCACACCTTCCAGGTGTACGCCGGCGACCACACCAACAAGCTGGGCGATCGATTCCAGAATCACGTCCTGCCGTTCTTCGGCGCCAACCTGTGCTTCAAGGCGGGATGCCGCTAGCTCGGCGGACGGGACGCTAGCCATGGCACAGTCGATCACACAGCTCGCGGCCAAGGATGTTTCGGACGCCGCCGCGTTCCTGCGTGAAGTGGCGGAGCCGTGTCGCCCGGTCGTGATCCGCGGCCTGGTGAGTTCCTGGCCTGCAGTGTCGGCAGCCAACGGTTCGCCCGGGCAATTGAGAGACTACATATCCCGCTTCGACGCTGGCGCCGAGGCGGAAGTCTTCGTGGGCGAGCCGCACATCGCCGGCAAGTATTACTACACCGACGATCTGCGCAGCTTCAACTTCTCGCGCGCTCGGATGCATTTCAACGATGCGCTAAATCGCATCGTAGCCACTGAGTCGGGTTCGAATGGCAGCTCGATGTATATGGGGTCGCTGCCGATCGAGCAGTACCTGCCGGGCTTTGCGGCCGAGAATCAGCTGTCCGTTCTGAACATGAACGTCGCGCCGCGCATCTGGATCGGCCACGCCTCGAACGTTTCGGCGCACTACGACACGATGGACAACATTGCCTGTGTCGTCGCCGGCAGCCGGCGTTTCACTTTGTATGCTCCAGAGACGATCGATCGTCTCTACATCGGGCCCATCGATCACACGATGGCCGGGCAGCCAGTCAGCCTCGCGGCAGCCGCGCCTGCCGATGACGAACGATACCCGCGCTTTCGCGAGGTTCGGGAGCAAGCGCTCACCGCTGAGCTGCAGCCGGGCGATGCGATCTACGTGCCCAAGCTGTGGTGGCATCAGGTCGAGGCGACCGCGCCGTTCAACGTGCTGGTGAACTATTGGTGGGACGCCTTCAGCATTGGTCGCGATGCGCCCGCAACCGCGATGCTGCTGAGCCTGATCGCCATCGCGGAGCGTCCGCCTGCCGAGCGGCAGGCATGGAAAGCACTCTTCGATCATTTCGTGTTCCGGACCAACGGCCATCCGCTGGCGCACCTACCGGTGGAACAGCATGGCGTGCTTGGGCCGCTGAAGCCGGACAACTATCAAAAGATTCGTGCGCGCGTCATGCAGATGTTGCGAGGTGCATGAATGAACTGGAGCGGCATGTCTTTGCGCAATATTCAAACGCACGTACTCACGCTGTGCCTTGCATTCGCGACGGGCGGTGCGGCGTTGGCCTCCGACGCCAAAGATACGTCGCTACGGGCGCGAGCGGACGCGAAGGCCAAGGCGCTGGTCGAGCAGATGACGCTCGATGAGAAGGTGGAGCAACTGCTCAACACGGCGCCGGCGATCCCGCGCCTGAAGATTCCAGCGTACAACTGGTGGACCGAGTCCCTGCACGGCGCCATGGGCCCGGTGCCGACCACGAATTTTCCGGAGCCCATCGGGCTTGCGGCAACGTTCGATGATGCCCTGGTGAAAGATGTTGCTGCGGCGATCAGCGCGGAAGTGCGCGCGTTGCATGCATTGGGACGCAAGACTGGCAAGCTTGGTCGCATCGGCACCGGCCTCGACACCTGGTCGCCCAACATCAACATCTTCCGCGATCCGCGCTGGGGGCGTGGACAGGAAACATACGGCGAAGATCCGTTTCTTACGGCGCGGCTTGGCGTCGCGTACGTGCAAGGTATGCAAGGGCCCGATCCAGAGCGGCCCGATGTGGTCGCATCGCCCAAGCACTATGCAGTTCATAGCGGCCCCGAGTCGACGCGTCACGAAGCGAACGTGTTCGTGAGTCCGCACGATCTGGAAGATACCTACCTTCCCGCGTTTCGCGCGGCGATCGTCGAGGGCAAGGCGGGTTCGATCATGTGCGCGTACAACCGCGTCAACGGCGAGCCGGCGTGCGTCAGCAATCTGTTGTTACAGCAGCGCCTGCGTGACGCGTGGAAATTCGACGGTTACGTGGTCTCCGACTGCGATGCCGTCAAGGACATCAGCGACAACCATAAGTTTGCTCCCGATGCGGTCGCGGGTGTCGCGGCCGGGCTCAAGGCGGGTGTGGACAACGAATGCAGCAATGCCACGTTGTTCGACATCGACGGCCTCGGCGCGCGCTACAAGCAGGCGTACCAGCGCGGCTTTATCAGCATGCAGGATATCGACACAGCGCTGATTCGGCTGTTCTCGGCTCGCTATCGCAACGGCGATCTGCCCGGACTCGAAGGGCGGCCGCCGATCGATACTCCACCGACGCCGGTTACCACGCCCGAGCGCGATGCGCTCGCATTGAAGAGTGCCGAGAAGAGTCTGGTGCTGTTGAAGAACGACGGTGTGCTGCCATTGAAAGGCACCGAGCGCATCGCCGTCATCGGGCCTCATGCCGATGCGACGCGTGTGCTGCGCGGAAACTATTCATCGGCGTTATCGAGTCCTCCGATTTCGCTGGTCGATGGCTTGCGTCGTGCCATGCCCAACGCGACCGTGACGCTGGTGCCCGGCGCGCCTTCGATCACCGATGGCGATCCGATCCCGACGACAGCTTTGCGCACGCCTCGCGGTGAGCCCGGCTTGCTGGCCGAGTACTACGACGCCGAGCAGACCCTGCCCAAGCGTTACGCGTCACACGCCGATTTCGCCGAGCACGCAAACAAGGTGACGTTCAAGAGCAAACCGTCAATGGCTCGCGTCGAGCCTGGCATCGCGATGCGCGGCAACGAGCTCACGAAGGTGACCGAATACTACCGCGTCGTGTGGACGGGTTTCGTTGTGCCACCCGAGAGCGGTACTTATCGCATCAGTCTCGGCGGTCCCAACGCGGAGCTTTCGCTCGATGGCAAGGTGATCGCACGTCATCACCGCCAGCCGTGGGGCACGCGTTCGGAGATGACAACGATCGAGCTGGAGAAGGGGCGGCGTTATCCAATTCGCGTCAGCGCCGATGCATTGTTGTTGTCCGGCGTCGAAGTCCTGTGGAAGCGCGTCTCCACTCAGCCCGAAGCGGACCTGCGCGCCGCGGCCGCGCAAGCGGATGTGATCGTCGCCGCGGTCGGACTGAATTCCAATCTGGAAGGCGAGGAGATGAAGGTCGAGCTGGAGGGATTCTCCGGCGGCGATAAAACCTCCATCGACCTGCTTGCCGATCAACGCCGGTTGCTGGAGCAGGCGAAGTCGTTGGGCAAGCCGCTGATCGTCGTGCTCATGAACGGCAGCACGCTCGATCTGTCGTGGCCCAAGGAGCACGCGTCAGCCATCGTCGAAGCCTGGTACGCGGGACAGGCCGGCGGCCTCGCCATCGGCAACGTCATCGCCGGCAACACCAATCCGGCGGGACGATTGCCATTGACGTTCTATCGCAGCGTCGCCGATCTGCCGCCGTTCGACGACTACTCGATGAAGGGTCGCACATACCGGTACTTCACTGGAGCGCCGGTGTACCCGTTCGGGTACGGCTTGAGCTACTCGACCTTCGAGTATGGCGAGCTGAAGGTGCAAGTCGTGGATGGAAGTCCCGAACGTGGGCTTCGCGTCACCACGACGGTGCGAAACACGAGCAAGCGAGCCGGAGAGGAAGTCGCGCAGCTGTATCTGGATCCGCCGGACTTCGAAGGGGCGCCCCGAGTTGCATTGCGTGGTGTGCAGCGCTTCGCACTCCAGCCAGGCGAGCAGCGGACCATCGCGTTCGAGCTCGCGCCACGCGATCTGAGCTTCGTGACTCGGGACGGGGTGCGCCAGATATTCGCGGGCCAGCACCGCGTGAGCATCGGGTCCGGACAACCGGAATCGGGAGTGCCCGTGCAATCGGAGTCGTTCACGACGACGCAGATCGTTCCGCTGGCCTTCTGACCGTTCTCGCAAACCAGTTGAAGACGAAGTAGAGGCCTCAATGAATCTGAAGTCCGCTCTCTCTGCGTTGCTGATAGGTGCAACTGCATCCGTCGGTGTGGCGTATGCGCAGACCGTTGCGCTGAAGGTCGAGACCGACAAGCCGGGCGCGAAGATCGATCGCCAGTTGTTCGGGCAGTTTGCCGAGCACCTGGGCCGCGGCGTTTATGAAGGCGTCTGGGTCGGCCCGGATTCGCCCATTCCGAATACACGCGGTATTCGCAACGACGTAGTTGCGGCGCTGAAAGAGCTGCGCGTTCCCAATGTGCGCTGGCCGGGAGGCTGCTTCGCGGATGAATATCACTGGCGCAATGGCATCGGGCCGCTGAAAGACCGCCCTGCCACGCTCAATCCGAATTGGGGCGGCGTCATCGAGCCGAACACTTTCGGCACGCATGAGTTCATGGACTTCGTGCAGCAGATCGGCGCCGAAGCTTACATTTCCGTGAACGTCGGCTCGGGCACGCCTCACGAAGCTGCGGACTGGTTCGAGTACATGACCACTGCTCAACCGACGGCCCTTGCGAAGCAGCGCGCGGCGAACGGTCATCCCGAGCCTTATGGCATTTCGTTCATGGGCATCGGCAATGAGAGCTGGGGATGCGGCGGTTCGATGACGCCGGAGGAATACGCGGCGCAGCTTCGCATCTACGCTCGCTACACACGCAACTACAACGCAGATCATCCGACGTTGAAGATCGCCGTCGGACCCGACAGCGCGAACACCGGCTACACCGAAGCCGTGATGAAGGCATGGAAGGAGCGCAACTGGAGCTGGGACATCAACGGACTCTCGCTGCACTACTACACGGTCGGCGCCGGCTGGCCTCCGAAGTTCGCCGCGACCGGCTTCGGTGAGCAGGAGTACGCGACGCTCATCAATTACACGCTGCGCATGAATGAGCTGCTTGCCACGCACGGCGCGATCATGGACAAGTACGATCCGGAGAAGAAGATCGCGCTGGTCGTGGACGAGTGGGGCGCCTGGCTGGCGCCGACGCCGGGTAGCAAGGAAGGCTTCCTCGAACAGCAGAACAGCGTGCGCGACGCCATCATTGCCGCGCTCAACATCAACATCTTCGCGCGTCACGCCGACCGGGTGCGCATGGCAAACATCGCGCAGATGGTCAATGTGCTTCAGGCCATGATCCTGACCGATCAGGACAAGCTGGTGCTGACGCCGAGCTATCACGTCTTTCACATGTATGTGCCGTTCCAGGATGCAACGTTTCTACCGGTGACGTTCGATGCCGGCGCCTATGCGAATGGCGACATCAAGTTGCCGAAGGTTGACGCGATCGCCGCGAAGGGCAAGGACGGCAAGACCTGGCTGGCCCTCACCAACATCGATCCGACCGCACCGGCGCATTTCGAACTGACGACTCGCGCGAAGCGGGCTGCAGGAAAGATTCTTTCGGCGCCGAAGATCGACAGTGTGAATACGTTCGCGGCGCCGGCGACTGTCGCGCCCAAGTCGTTCGAAGCACGTTCGAGCGGCAACAAGATCGCGTTGAAGTTGCCGCCGCATTCGGTGGCCGTGATTGCGCTCGAGGACTAGGGGGCGACTTCAAGGCATTCGAGACAAGTGCTCACTCATAGAACCGATAACACGAATTTACGAGAACCGACTATGTCTACAAATTTCTGCAAGGATGGCCGCAATTCCATGATCAAGTTGACGTCGACACGCCTGCGAACGCTGGCGGCCTGCGGGTTGCTGTTGCCACTGGGCGTGCAGGCCCAAGACACGCCTGCCGAGCCCGAGCAGGGCGCTGGGCTCGAAGAAGTCCTCGTCACCGGCACTCGCATCATGTCGAGCGGGTACAACGCGCCGACGCCGACGTCGGTCATCAGCGCCGAGCAGCTCACCGCCAATGCGCAGCCCAACATTTTCACGACGGTCGCGCAGTTGCCCTCGCTGCAGGGCTCCACAGGCACGCAGACCAACACGTTCAGCACATCCAGCGGCGCTCAGGGCCTGAGCTCGTTCTCGTTGCGAGGCTTGGGGCCGATCCGCACGCTGACGCTACTCGACGGCCAGCGTGTCGTCGGCGCGAACGTGACGGGCGTGCCTGACGTGAGTTTGTTTCCTCAGCTGCTGATCGAGCGCGTCGACGTGGTGAATGGCGGCGCATCGTCTTCTTACGGTTCCGACGCCGTCGGCGGCGTGGTGAACTTCGTCACGAACACGCGTTTCGAAGGCGTCAAGGGTAATGTCCAAGGCGCTGTCACCAACTATGACGACGATGAAACGATCGTCGCTCAGATCGCTGCCGGCAGCAGCTTCTTCGACGGTCGCCTGCATGCCGTGGGAAGCATCGAGTACCACGACGAAAAGGGCGTGGGCCCGGGCCCGTACGGCATCGGCCTGGCGGGCGGTCGCGACTGGTTTACGCAGCGCACGCTCGTCAATCGCAACGTGCTGAACGACGGCTCGCCGCAATATAACGTCATCGACTACGCGCAGCCCTACAACTACACCAAGTACGGCCTGATCACGGCCGGGCCGCTGCAGGGAATCGCATTCGACGAAGCCGGCAATCCGTTCGATTTCCAGTACGGCTCGAACGGAACGCCCGATCGGAACGCGGCCGGCAGCGTCAGTGGCTGTCTTCCCGGGTTTTGCGTCGGGGGCGACGTTTCGGGCAACGTCGACTCTGGCCGCACGCTCCAGTCGGAGCTGGAGCGCATCAACGGCTACGGCCGCCTCGGCTTCGAGTTCGCGGACGACGACGAGATTTATGTGACGGCGAATCTGGCCCAGGTCCAGACTCACAATCAGCCGATCAACGGCATGAACCGGCCGAACCTCACGATCCAGTGCAGTAATGCGTTCCTGCCCGCGTCCATTCAGCAGCGTTGCGCGGAGGCAGGTATTACCGAGTTCAAATATGGAACCAGCAACGCGATCCTGCCAAGCACGCAGGTCTATACCGATCGCCGGCAGTATCGTTTCGTATTGGGCGCGATCGGCGGACTGAACGTGCTGGGCGATGAGTGGAATTACAACGGCTACTACGAGCACGGCATCAACTTCAGCGACATCGATGTGAAGAGCATCATGCTGAACCCCCGGTTCAACCAGGCCATCAACGCCACCCTGTTGGACGGCAATATCGTTTGCGCGGACCCGGTGGCGCGCGCGAGCGGATGCGTCCCCATCAACATCTTTGGCGGCATGCGGCCTTCGGACGCAGCGTTCAACTACATCATGCCCGCGAAGGGCCCGTATCAGCGGACGCGTCAGAACCAGGATGTGGCGAGCTTCAACGTCTCCGGCACGCCGGTCGACCTGTGGGCAGGTCCGCTGGCGCTCGCCTTCGGTGTCGAGTGGCGAAAAGAAGAATATCGCGTTCGCGCCGACGCCTACGGCAACGGCATCAATGCGCAAGCTGGCATTGAAGGCACGCCTTACAACTCGGTATATCCGGCCGATCCGGTGCTTTCGAACAACGGCAACAACTGGTACGCGGGCAACTACAAGAACGGCGAGGGCGACTACAGCGTCAAAGAAGCCTACGTGGAGTTCGATCTGCCGCTGTTCGACACGCAGGGCGCGGGTCGAGCGAACCTCAATGCCGCCTCACGTGTGACCGATTACAGCACCTCGGGAACGCTTCACGTATGGAAGGTCGGCGGCACCTGGGATACGCCGCTCGATGGACTGCGCCTGCGCGCAACCACGTCGCGCGATGCGCGTGCGCCGAATCTTTCGGAATTGTTCGCAGCACCCGTTACCACTACGTTGCCGAACTTCCTCGATCCGACCCGTAACGTCAACGTGATCGTGATCCAGAACCAGGTCGGCAATCCCGCCCTCACGCCGGAAATCGCGCGCAACACTTCGTTCGGTGTCGTGCTGTCCGAACCGGCCTGGCTGCCGAATTTCAGCGTGTCGGTCGATTATTACAAGATCAAGATCGACGACGTGATCTCCAGCCTCAGCGCCAACGACATCGTCAACTACTGTGTCCGGAACATCCTGCCGCAGACCTGTGGCTCGTTCAGCCTGGACAATTCGAACGGACCGGGCTTCGTCAACGTCCAGTCGTTCAATTTCGCGTCGATCGAGACCTCGGGCTTCGACATCGAAGCGAGCTATCGCTGGCCGCAGTTGTTCGGTCTCGCGGGTACGTTCACGGTGCGCGGACTGGCTACTCACATCCGCGAATACCTCACCGACAACGGTCTGCCGGGCACGGTTCCGGTCGACACCGCCGGGGTGAACATCGACTCGAAGGCCGATTGGAAAGTGCTCGCCATCCAGAGCTACGACACCGACAAATTCTCGTTGCAGATCCAGGAGCGATGGATCAGCGACGGTGTGTTGGGCAACCAGTACATCGAATGCCAGCCGGGCACCTGTCCTGTCTCGACCGTGAATCGGCCGACCATCGACAACAACCACGTTGACGGGGCTTTCTACCTCGATGTCGGCGGATCGTACGAGGTGCTGCCGGGCACGACCGCCTACTTCAAAGTCGACAACGTGCTCGATGAGGATCCGGCGCGCGTGACGATTTTCAGCAACCCGGCGCTCTACGACGCTCTCGGCCGTGTGTATCGGCTCGGCGTGCGTTTCGATCTTTGATCCCAGCGCGAGCGCAAAGCATGAAACTCTCCCCAGGTAACGTCCTGCCCGCCAGTGTGGCAGGACTGCTGCTCGCCAACGCAGCCTTCGCGACCAATCCACTGATCATGGATCAGTTCACCGCCGATCCGACGGCGCGAGTGTTCGAGGGAAAGGTGTACGTCTACCCCTCTCATGACATCAAGGCGCCGCCTGGCTACAAAGGCAAGCCGAACTGGTTCGTCATGGAGGACTACCACGTATTCTCATCGGAGAATCTGACGGACTGGAAAGATCACGGCGTCATCCTGAAGCAGACGGAGGTGGCATGGGCCGACCCCGGCGCTTACGCCATGTGGGCGCCGGACAGCGTCTACAAAGACGGGAAGTATTATTTCTATTTCCCGGCGATCGCGAAGGCCGGTGGATTCAGAATCGGCGTGGCGATCGCGGACCAACCGTACGGACCGTTCAAGCCGCAGGCCACGCCCATCGAAGGCGTCAAGGGCATCGATCCGTCAGTGCTCATCGACAAGGATGGCAGTGCTTATCTGTACTACTCCTTGGACAAGATCTTCGTCGCGAAATTGAAGCCGAACATGCGGGAGATCGAGGGTGAGCCGGCGGTCTTCGACTACCTGCCGAAGAAGGGGCTGCAGGAAGGTCCCTTCGTGTTCGAACGCAATGGCATCTACTATCTCACCTATCCGCACGTCGCGAACAAGACCGAGCGGCTCGAATATGCGACAGCCACCTCGCCGATGGGGCCGTTCAAACATGCAGGCGTCATTCTCGATGAAGCGGAGAGCGGCTGCTGGACCGTTCACCATTCGATTCTCGATTATCGAGGGCAGTGGTACCTGTTCTATCACGACAAAGATCTGTCGCCCTCGTTCGACAAGAATCGGGCGATCAGAGCCGACAAGTTGTTCTTCAACGCCGACGGCACGATTGAAAAAGTCGTTCCGACGCTGCGTGGCGTGGGTCGGGTGAACGCGGGCAGCGAGATCCAGATCGACCGCTACAGCGCGACCAGCGGTGACGGGATCGCAGTCGCATTCGTGGACGAGGCGAACCCGCACGCTGGCTGGAAAACCACGCTCAGTGCCGCAAAGTCCTGGGTGAGGTTCAACGAAGTCGACTTCGGGGCCGGTGCACAGCAATCGATCGAAGTGCGCGCGAAGGCCCCCGGCAGAAGTGCGCTCGAAATCCGGCTCGACAAAGAAGACGGGCCGGTGATCGGCCGCATGGAAATTGGCCAAGGATCCGATTGGAACATCGCGAGCGCTGCCGTGAAGGGCGTTCCGGCCGGCGTCCACGACCTTTTCGTTACCCAGGGCGGAGGCGAAGCCATCGAAGTAGATTGGGTCAGGTTTCGCTGAGCGCCCTGCATTGGTTAGCTGACCTTACCTCCGCGTCCAGCAGTGGGTGGCTTATCTTTCCGGCATGCCCGGCTTACCTTGGCCAGCAGACAGCGAAACAACCCATATTGGAGGGCTGAACGATGACTGCGCTGGACGAGTACCATCTGCTGGGCCGCTCCGGGCTGCGAGTTTCACCGCTCGCACTCGGCACCATGACGTTTGGAAAGGACTGGGGCTGGGGCGCGGATGCCACGGAGTCGCGCCGCATTTTCGACCTGTACGTCGATCGCGGCGGCAATTTCATCGACACATCAGTGAACTACACTGACGGCGCATCCGAACGACTGCTCGGCGAGTTCATGCGCGAGAAGCGCGAGCGGCTGGTGATCGCCACGAAATTCACGATGGCGCGCGAGCCGGGCAACCCCAACTCGGGGGGCAATCACCGGCTCAACATGCAGCGCTCCGTCGAGCAGAGTCTGCGGCAACTCGGCACGGACCGGATCGATCTGCTCTATTTGCATGGTTGGGACTTCACCACGCAACCCGACGAAGTGATGCGTGCACTCGACGACCTGGTGCGCACCGGAAAGATCATCTACGCCGGCATCTGCAACACGCCTGCATGGCAGGTCGCGCAGATGCAGACACTCGCAGATCTCCGCGGCTGGTCGCCGTTTGTTGCCCTGCAGGTCGAATACAGCCTGATCGAACGAACAGTCGAGCACGAGCTCATTCCAATGGCTGCTGCACTTGGGCTGGGCGTGTTGCCCTGGTCGCCACTCGGCGGCGGCGTGCTCTCGGGAAAGTACACGCGCGCCGACGTAATGGATTCACGCGAGGCGGGCGTATCCACGACGCGCAAAGGCGTCATTGCTTCCAGCGGTTTGCTGAGCGAGCGCGCCTTGAGCATTGCGGCAGTAGTCGGAGAGGTGGCGCAGGAGATCGGCGCAACACCTTCGCAGATCGCACTGGCCTGGACACTCTCGAACCCGGCCGTAACCGCGCCGCTGATGGGCTCGCGGACGATTGCGCAGGCGGAAGACAACCTCGGAGCACTGAGTGTGTCGCTCTCGGATGAGCAGCGTGCTCGCCTCCATGAAGTCAGTGCACTCGAGCCGATATTTCCCGCGCGCTTCGTCGAGCGACCCTTGGTCCAACAGCTCATCTTCGGCGGCGCCAAGGTCGCGAGCCGTGCCTGACGGGAGCTTGCCGCGCCGGGGACGCTCCGGTAGGTTCTCGCCGCAATGGCAGTCGATCTGAATGGTGTCGCGGTATTTCTTGCGGTCGCCGAAGCGAAGAGCTTCAGCACCGCCGCGCGCCACCTTGGCGTCACTCGCTCGGCGGTCAGCCAGACGATCCGGCGGATGGAAGATCGGCTCGGTATCGCATTGGTCCAGCGGACCACTCGCAGCGTGGGCCTGACGGAGGCCGGCGAAGAGCTTTACCGGCGCGTCGCCCCGGCGGTCGGCGAAGTCGGTCTTGCCCTCGACGCCACGCGCGATCGCGACACCGCTCCGTCCGGTCAACTGCGGGTTGCGGTTTCCTCCATCGCGGAGCGTTTCATCTCCGGGCCGTTGCTGGCGAGCTTTGTCGAAAGCCATCCTGGCATTCAGCTCGACATCACCATCACGGATGAGGAGTTCGACATCGTGGCGGAAGGCTACGACGCGGGCGTGCGCCTCGGAGAAGTCATCGAGCAGGACATGGTTGCCGTGCCGGTCTCGGACGGCCAGCGCCAGGTGGTCGTTGGCGCACCATCCTACCTCGCACGCCATCGCCCACCGAAACATCCCAAAGAGCTGCCACAACATTGCTGTATCGGCTGGCGGCCCGCGCCGCGCGTCGAGCCGTATCGCTGGGAATTCGAAGATGGCGGCCGAGAGATCGACGTGGCGGTGAATCCGCGTGTAACGACCAACGACATGTGGGTCATGGTGCGCACGGCAGTAGCTGGCGGTGGGCTCACGTTCGGCATGGAGGAAACGTTTCGGCCCTATATTCAGCGCGGCGAGCTGGTGCCGTTGCTGGAACGTTTCTGCCCGCCGTTCGCCGGGTTCTATTTGTATTTTCCCGATCGACGCAACCTTGCGCCCAAGCTCCGCGCGCTGGTGAACCACGTTCGCTACTCGACGAGTGCTTCCAAGACGCAAAAGAGGCGCTAGAGCTTACCGGCAATTCGCCACAGGCAAGGCGCCCCTCCGTGGAGGGGCGCCATGCGAAGGCCACATCTGCAAAAGAAAAGTCAGCGGCCCAGGTAGTTCATCAGCCAGGTCATCGCGGGACGATGCGTGCCGTTGCTCTGAATCAACCCGCTGCCGTTCACCCATGTGCTGCCGACCACGTATCCCCACAGGGTGATGCCCGCCACCGACGGATGGTTGTAGAACAGCGGAAACTGCGTCTGCATGATCTGCAACTGCTCCTGATCGTTGGTTCTGGCGACGTCGTACTCCGAAATGTAGATCGGGAGGCCCAGCGCGGCCACCTGGTTAAGCTTGTTCTGGATGCTGCTCAGAGACTGTCCTTCCAAGCCGTGGCCCTGCGCTCCCAGGGCGTCGACCACGCCGGCGTTGACGGCTGGCGTCGCCATGCGGATGAACGCGTCGGTGTCCCAGCTCAGCACGTTGTAGTCGTTGAGGATCAGGACGGCGTTGGGGCAGTACTGCCGCGCCAGTTGGAACGAGCGGATGATCCAGTTGCTGCCGAACGCGTTCTGCGCATACGCGGCCGGCGCGTGGCCTGGCGTGGCCTCGTTGACCACGTCGATCATCGCCGTATTTGGATAACGCGCGCAGTAGTCGCGAATCCACTCCTCGATCTCGGCCGCCTGTTCGGCCGCGCTCAGCGAGTTGATCCAGCCTGGCGACTGATTACCCCAAATGAAGGTGTGCTGCTTGAACGGGATGTTGTTCGCCATCGCGTAGTTGTACGCCCGGTCGAGCCCGCTCCAGTTGTACACGTCCCGCGTCGCTTCGACGCTTGCCCACTTGCCCTCGTTCTCCGGCGTGATCTGATCCCAGTACTGGAGGAAATCAGACCGGACGGCGCCGTTGGTTGTGATGTTGCCCACGAAAAACGCGGGGAGGGGGCCAGTGCCGCCGCCATTTACGTTGCCGAAGCCAATCACGCCATTACAGTGCAGCCATTCGCTGAAGCCGCCGCCGCCGCAACTCCCATTCGTGTAGAACCCGGTGTTCTGGCTCTGAGCTTCCGCCTGACGCGTCTGCCCGTTGACGACGATGTAGTCCACCTGGGCGTCGCGGCCACTGGCGTCGTTGGTGAACGCCACCGTAATCGCGCCGGTGAGGGTCGTCGACGCGGTGAAGTCCTGGAAGCTCGTCGTCAGTGTCCAGGTCGCAACGTTTGTATTGTCGACGCGTAGGCTGAGAGACTCGGTGCCCGCGGTGCCACGCGCACGCACCACGATGTTGTTGGCTGAATTGGCGACTGGGCCATAGCCAATAGCGCCGTTGCAATGCATCCACTCGCTGTTGGAGCCGCCGCCGCAACTCCCATTCGCATAGAGCCCGGTGTTGTAACTCTGGTTCTCCGACTGGCGTGTCTCGCCGTTGACGACGATGTAATCCACCTGCACGTCGCGACTACCGCCATCGTTGGTGAATGCCACCGTAATGCCGCCGGTGAGACTCGTCGATGCGGTGTAATTCTGGTAGCTCGTGGTCAGCGTCCAGCTTGCCACCTGGGCATTATCGACCCGCAGCGAGATCGATTCGCCGCCTGCTGTGCCGCGGGCGCGCACCACGACCGTGGAACTACTTTGCGCTTGAGCCTCCGTGAAGAGCCCCGTTCCGAACAGGGCGGCA
>NZ_BLJO01000007.1:0-137932 GCF_009932555.1 Steroidobacter agaridevorans | reverse complement strand
ATCGAAATCACTGCTATTGCCAGCATCCTCGCGGGAGCTGCGATCCAGTTCGAGTACCCGGCTTTGATCCTTGCTTGTTCCATTGGATGATCCCCCTTCGTTCTGCAAAAGTTACCGCTAACAAAAATCGACTTCGTGGTTCCCTCCGACAGACTCGCCTCGACAGACAGCTAGCAGGAAGAGTTGGTTTGCGTCAGCAGTCCCATCCGCCAGGGCAGGCGGATGTAGTCGCCGCCGGCGTTCGGGTCCTGTCCCTGATAGAGGAACTGCAACCGACACGGATTCAACGGCAACGTCTGGTCGTTGCCCGCCCGGATCAACTCCCCATGACTGAAGTCCCGCGTCCAGGCGGCGGCATTGAATGAGACGTTGTTGGATCGAGCAAAGGGATTCGACTCGCTCGCCAGGTGCGGGGTCCACGACCCGGAGAGGCTGCTCGACGTGAACGACCGATACCAACGCCGCCCATCCGATCCGATCGCTTCCTGTAGCAGCAGATATTGGTTGGCGCCCGTTACCTTGTAGACCGCGCTGCCCTCGAACAACGCGAATCGCGAATCCTGTAATGCAATCGCCGTGTTGCCGAAGCCATTCGGGAAATTCGCGAGCGTCGTCTGCGACCGATAGATGTGCCCGTTGTCATCGCTGGAGAACAAGTAACAATTGGCGGCATCGCACATCATCCAGAAATCCAGCCATGAACCATTGCCCTTGTTCTGTGTCACGATCGCCGGCTCGCTATCCATGAAGTTCCGCGGCGTCGTCCACGACCGAGGGTTGCTCGGGTCCGTGCTGGTGGAGTAGGTCGGCAGGCCGGTCTGATAGACCAGATACCATAGGTTCTGTGGCGCGAAGTAGAAGATATGGGGCGCGGCTCGATAGCCGCGACCGATGGGCGTCGCCGTGTCGAGATATGTATGCGTCGCCGCGCTCGCCTGCGGCCAATCCGCAAACGAGAAATGCACGAGGTTCCAGCCCTGCGACGGACTTGCTGTCGTCGCATAGACCTGCCATGCGTTGTTGTGCCGTACCACCGTGAAATCCTTGATGGCTACTACATCGCCATGCGCAGAGTCCGGCTTCGGACCCGCCAACACGCCGCTGGAGCTCCATCGAATCGACGATGGCAACGTCCCGCCAGGCGTCGTTCCGTCGACGCGGACGAGCTGCCATTGCTGGTTGGCGCCGTTCCAGTCGAAGTACTGTACGACGCTCGCGCCATCCGCGGTCGAGGCGCCTTGCACCTCGACGACCTTGTTGCTGTGGCGATTGATGAGCCGTACGTAGCCGCCGACCGAGTCAGACAGGCGGAACTGCTGATTGGCGCCGTTTGTATCGGTCCACTGTACGATCGCGGCGCCATCCGCAGTGGACCAGTTGAAAACATCGAGCACTTTGCCCGAGTGTCGCGACTTGAGCCGGTAGTAGCCGCCGCCCGAGTCGACGAACTGCCACTGTTGCCACGCCCCGTCGTTGCGCGTCCATTGCGCGATGATCGCACCGTCGTTGGTTGCGAGATTATATAAATCCAACACCTTGCCACTGTGCCGATTCACCAGCACTTACCATGCGCCGGTGTCCACCGTGGCCGCCGATGCAAACGGTGCTGCGACCGTTCCCAGCGTGATAACAATGGCCAGCGTTGCCGCCAGCGTGCTCAAGCCCGATCGCCAACCACCGCAGCGTCGTACTAAAAGCCCAACATCCATGTTGCTCCCCCTGCGCGCCACGCGCGAATAAACTTTGGGCGCGCCGAGGGTGGTTTGTCAATGGCGAAAGAGCTTTTATTAGCAATTTTTAGTAGTCGGGGACGCCGGGCGTCCCCCCACGCGCGTTATGGCCCCAGGCTTCAGAACGTGCCGGAGACAGTGAAACTCTGTCCGCCGGTCGTGTAGGTCACGGTGTAGGTGTCGCCGCCGGTCGGGTGCACCGTACCCGTGCCGCTCATTTGGGCAGCAAACGTGCGATTCGTAGATGCGCCCAATGTTTGCCCGGCTGACAACGTGTATTGATACGTGATCGTGCTCGCGGTGCTGTTGCTGCTCTGAGCGACACCCGAGCCCACGGTGTTGTATTGCCCGGAGAAGCTGATGCCCGTGGTGCGCTGAGCGACGATGGTGACCGAGAGTGCGGTCAGCGTTCCCGTGTTTGCTATGCGCAGCTGTTCCTCGACATAGTAGCCGCCGCTGCTCGTGACTGCTGGTGTCACAGTAACAGTGCCGTCGCCGCCGGGCGTCGTTACAGTGAGCGTCACGGTGGCGGTGCGTGTCGTTGTGCCAGAAGTGCCTGTGATGGTGACTGTGCCTGCTCCTGCTGCAGCGGTGCTCGATGCAGTCAGTGTGAGCGTGGAGCTGGCGCCTGTTGCCGACGCCGGATTGAAGCTGGCGGTGACGCCGCTCGGCAAGCCACTGGCGGTCAAGGCGACGGCGCCAGTGAAACCGCCTGACCGTGTAATGGCGATCGATACGGCGCCACTCGAACCACGCGCAATCGAGAGTGCGCCGGGAGACGCAGCGATGGAGAAGTCCTGCGTGATGGCAGTGGTGGTCGCGCTCGCCGCTGCGCTTGCCGCAGACTGTTTGCCGGACGCGTCCTGAGCGACGACGGTGTATGAGTACGTCGTGCTTGGCGTAAGTCCCGTGTCCGTGAACGTGGTCGACGTGGCGCTGCCCGCCAGGGTTGCGCCACGGAAGATTTGATAACCCGTGACGCCCACATCGTCCGTCGATGCGTCCCATGCGAGAGAAGCGGTGGAGCTCGTCGTACCGGTCACGCGCAGGTTCGCCGGCGTGGTCGGCGGTTGAGTATCTACGACTCCGCCGTTGGGTTCGTTTCCAAACACGCGCACACCGTTGTCATAGACCGGAATGCGCTGTACGAGCACGGGCGTCGAGCCCGGCGTCGTTGACACGCCGGAGATCGACCAGTCGTTACTTGAATCCCATGCGCCGGAGCTCGCGATCCGGAACTGCACCTCTTTGCGATAGTGCTGCTGCCCTCCTGGATAGATCTTGGTTCCGTTGCAGCTCACCGTTACGTAATAGATGCTGCCGGAGTGCAGCGTGGGGCCGGTGGGCGGCAGGCATTGGTTGTAGTTTGCAGCGAGCGAGATCTGGCTGGGCGTAACGCCGGGCTCGAGTGTGAAGTAGTAGCGGAACGAGAGTCGGTCCGTGACACGAGCGGGCCACCCGGACTGGTTGTTGAGCAGGAGCTTGATCTCGGTGAAGTTGGAGCCCGACGCATTGATGGACGCCTCGGGAAAGATTTCGTTGCCGACGACGGGCTCGGGCGAGGGGAAACTGGCCAGTGGCGTGCCGCCAAACTCGCCGACCAGGCGCGCCAGGGCGCTGGTGAAGCCGGCGTTGTAGTCGGTGGCCACCTCGTTCATGGTGTAGTCCGATCGATCGTCGGTGTATTGATCGTTGGGTGACGTCGGGCCGCCGACCAGCGCGCCGTAGAGAATGTGACGGCTGACCACGGGGCTGCCGATCTGGTCCGTCCAGGAACCGTGCGCAGTTCGATGGTGCGGGTTGCGAGGCGGATTCGTGCCGAAGCCCACGACGAAGCTGCGATTCAGCGGATTCTGGCCGAGCGCGTAATTGATCTGGCGTACGGCAAAGTCGTGATAACGAGCTTTCAGAACGGTATCGGCGATCGCGTCCGAATAGACGAGGGCAGCGAACGCGGTGTTCGCCGAATAGCGCAGCGATCCCCATCGGTCGAGCACGGCCTGCCCGCCGGGGCTGTAGCTCACGCGCGTGCCATCCGCTCCAAGCGCAGTGCCGCCCACGGTCCACCAGTTGAGCCAGCGCTGTGAATCTTCGTGGTAACGCGTGGCGCCGGTGAGCTTCGCGAGCAGGACATAGCTGCCATAGGACTTGTCGTCCCACGCATGCGTCCACTTATATGACTTGACGCTGGTCTGCTGCTGGTTGGAAAGGTTGGCGTAATAGCTTTCGGCCTTCGTGAGGAACTCCGCTTCGTTCGTTGCGCGGTAGAGCCAGATGGCGCCCCACACGAGCTCATCGTTGAAACCGCTCCAGGAGTTGTAGAACGATGCGGCGTCAGTGATGCAATCGGAATATTTGCCTCGGAAGTTATCCGCGAACGAATAGAGCTGCCGCGCGTGGGTGAGCAGCGTGTTTGCGTACGTGGGATCGGTCGGCCGGAATGCGATGGACGCTGCAGCGAGCGCCGCGGCCGTCTCACCCGCCAGATCCGAGCCTGGACACGACGAGGTGATGCGGTAGGACGGCCGCGCCATCTGCATGACTTCTGCTGGACCCCACCACGCGTGATCCGCAGCGCCGGCGCCAATCTGGCCGTAAAGCTCGTTCGGGGCGGTATGCGCCTTGATGAAATAGTCCGTCGCCCAGCGCAGCTGGTCGAGCGCCTCGTCGAGTTGACCGATCTGCACGTAGTTTGCGCGGTACTCGACGATTCCCCACGCGAGCATCGTGGCGCTTGCCGCCATGGGCAGGCCGAATTTCACGTGATCGCCGGCGTCGTACCAGCCGCCGGTGAGGTCGCGTCCGACGTCGGAGCCGTCCTGCAGCCCCGAGTCGCCGCGCCAGTTCAGCCGATTGGAGGCTGGCAGGTCGCCGGAACGCTGTGCTTCATAGAAGAGCAGGGACTTTTGCAACGCTTCGGCGTAATTGAACGTTTGCGCCAGCAGCGGCGGCGCGAACAGAACAAAACAGGCGACGATGAAACGCGCGGCGCGCGCTACCTGTCTGAAAGGCAGTCGTACATCCATGTCTCCACGCTCCATTGCGTAAGCGGACGTCAGCGCCTGAACGCGCCACCGCCCGTGATGAGCCGTCCTTGCTACACGTGGGCTCCAAACTTACTCAAAAAGACATCGCTGTCAATGCCGAATTTCGGGCGAAATGCGCGGCCGGCAAGATCAGGGATCGAGGGGATCGAGCGGGTCGACTCGGGACACCTCCTGCGACGGCAGAAAGGCGACGTCGAACGGCGAGGTGCGCGGGCCGACCTTGCCGGGTTGGTAGCCCAACTCGTTCTGATTGCGCGTGGCGAACTCGGCGCTCTCCACATAGCTGATGTGGCGAGGATTACTCAGCACCAGCGCATGCCGATCCATGGGCGCCTTCATCGATATCAACAGCCGTGCAGCGTTGCGCAGGTTCGTCGTGGTATGCCGCGCGTAGGGTTCGATCACGATGGCATGAGCCGGCACCTTGTAGCGTTCGATCAACGCTCGGCGCATCTCGACCGCTTCGACATGGCGCGTGTCACGCGGATGCACCGCGCCTCCACTCACGATGATGAATGGCGCCTTGCCATCGAAGTAACGCTGAGCTGCGACCTTGACGTGCAACTTTCCTCGCGCGCTTAGTGGCGTCGTCAAATCATCTGGCCCCGCGCCGAGCACGATGATCGCGGTGTATGGGTAGCGGGACCAGTCCAGCGTACGAGCGTGCTGGAATGCATCGGCATTGAGCCCGCCATCGATCGGTTCGAACGCGATGGCATCCAGCCGATTGTTCACGTCGAGCAGAGCCAGCGCCAGACCGATGCTTGGATCGAGCGCGGCCACGGTTTCAGCGCGACCCACTTCGCTGAGGAGTGCGGCGACAGCAACGTCGGCGGCAAGCCGCTCGCTGCCCTGTTTTCCAATCGGCCCATCGATCTGCGGATATCGCGAGACGCCGCCCTTGCCATAGATCTCGAGAATGGCGTTGAGTCCCGTGAGCTCGCGGCGAATGGCCTCACTGCGCTCGCGAGCGGCGGCCGCGCCTGCCACGATCCCGATCTCGTCTGAGCCCCAGCGGGAGGCATCCAGTTTGCAAACTGCGTCATCGGCGCAGCGCGCGAGACGACGGTCTCGTTCGGCCAGCATCGAGCGAACGGGGGTTGTCGTCCCCGATCGTTCCATCGAAGAAACGACCGGGAACAAGCGATTGCCGAGCGCCGCCATCACGCCATCTTCCACCGACCCTGCATGGCTCGGCTGGAAGGCGGCGAGGGCGGCGCATAGAAACAGCGCGGATCTCACTCCCAGTCTCGCTGCACGACCAAGCGGAAATTGCGGCCGAACAACGGACGGCCGTAGATCGCTTCACTCGAGCCCTGGCCAGCGAGCGCGTCGGTGCGCGTGTTGCCCTCGGTCAAGCCTTTCTCTTCAGTCAGGTTGTCGCCCACCAACTGCACGCCCCAGCGGCCGCGCTTCCACGCCACGCCGAAGCCCAATGTTTCATAGGATGGCAGCGCGGTCTGGTTGAACAGGTCGACATAGGACTTGCCGACGAAGTCGTAGCGCAGGTAAGCCTCGATCTGTGCGTCGCCCGCGGTGAAGCCGAAGGTGGGGCGGATGTTTCCGTAGACCTTGGGTTCGCGGACGATCTGGTTGCCGTTGACCGCGCTCGGATCGGCGCCGGCGCTGTTTTGCAGATCGTTGTATTCCGGATCGCTAAACGTCACTGAGCCGGCCAGCCAGAACCAGTCCGCAGGCGCATACAGACCATCGAGCTCGATGCCTTTCGACTCCGCGGTGCCGATGAACGGCACCGACTGGTCATTGCGGCCGGTGGTCGGATTGAAAGCCACGAACGACGCATTCAGCGGGTCGAACTTGGTATAGAAGGCCGTCAGATACAGGTAGGAGCTGCCGAACGTGCCCTTCACGCCCAGCTCGTACTGATCCAGCTTGGTTTCGACGATCGTGGGGTTGATGCTGCGCGCGACGCCGGATTGAGGCGCGATCTCCACGTGCGAGGCTCGGCCATAGGCGCCGAAATTGGAGATGAAATCGTAGTTCAGGCCGACCGTCCAATTGGTGATCGAGGGCTTGAGGTTGCGCGTCTGAGTGGCGCCGCTGAATCGCTGCGTCGTGTTGTCGGCCAGCGTGGCGGCATCGCCGAGATTGGCGCCGGTGGTCTGCTCGGCAAAGCCGTCGTAGTCGTATCGCTCGTGACGTACGCCGGCGTCCAGCTGAAAGCGATCGGTGAGCTCCCACGTATCGTTGGCGTAGAGCGCGAGCATTTTCGCATCGACTTCGCCCGCGTTCAGCGTGGTCGTATAGCGCAGCACGCCTTTGTCGGTCACAGAGCCGAGCGCGGCGCCTTGCGCCGAATAGGCCACGAGATCCAGCGTTCGCGGCTTGCCCGAGACTTCCAACAGCATGTCCTGGTAAGCGGTGAACGCCGTCGTTCCATAGAACGAGCTGTAAACGCCGAAGTTGATGTCGTGCGCGCCCAAACCCGTCTCGAACCGGCGCGCCGCGCTCAGGTCGGCCTGCGCCGAATAGAATTCCGATTCGATTGCGCGGTATTGCCCCGATATCACCAGGCCGGAAGCCGAATACGGATTGTATGCCGTCGCGCCGTTCGTGCCGGCGAGGGCATAGCCGAGCGATGCCACGTCAGGGCCGAAGGCATTGCGCGCGGCAGTCAGAAAGCCGTTCGCGAATACATTGCCGTCGACTGGATTGGTGGTCGAGTAAAGCGCATCGAAGCTCAGCTTGCCTTGCGTGTAGCCCGACTTGAACGACACGGTCCAGTCGCTCGCCTCGTTCTGGTACTGCAAGCCGATATTCTGGAAGCGCATGTGGCGGCCGTCGCCCAGATCCCGGTGCAGGCTCTGCAGCGTGCCCGCGGAGTCGAGGTACTTGAGCGTCACATTGCGCAATGACGGCGAGTTCATCGTGCCGTCGAAGTAATCGATGTAAGGATTCAGGCTGACTGCAGGGTTGCGAGGATCGGCGACCGGAATGGGCAGATAGAAGACATTGTGGTCATCGACAAAGGTGCCACTGAACTTCACCCAGCCGTCCTCGAGATCGTGCTTGATGTTGGCGCGCAGCTGGCCGCCCTTGTCGTTGGGAAAGCCGTTGTCGCGATAGCCATCGTGCTGGCGCAGGAAACCGCCCACGGAGTAATAGGTGTTGTCGGAGAGCGGGCCCGACTGGTAAGCCTCGGCGCGGTAGAGCCCGGTGTCGCCGATGGTGAGCTGGCTTCTTCCCTGAGTCTGCTCGCCGCCTTCGCGCATGATGTTGTTGACGATGGCCGCGCCGCCGCTGGCGTAGATGGGGGCCGGACCGCCGCGCACGACTTCAACCCGCTCGTTCATCACGTCGAAGCGGTGCATGCCTTCGCCGGAATTGAAAAAGTGTCCGTCGATCTCATGGAACAGCGGCAAGCCGTCCTGCTGGAAAATGATGTAGCCACGATCGGTCGGAATGCCGCGCAGACGAGTGATGTTCTGCACTTCGCCGCCGGTGGATTCGACGTGAATGCCCGGGACGTTGGCAAGCAGATCCGCAAAGCTCTTGGGTGCCAGCTTTTGCACGTCGTCCGCCGTCAGGGAGTTCGCCGCATACGAAGCATCGAAACGACGTTGAGCGCGCGCCGAGCCTGTAACTACTACCGAATCGATGACGCTCGTGTCGTTACTGTCGCTGCGAGCCGGCATCGATTGCGATGCCTCCTGCGCCATCGACACGAGCGGCGCGCTCAACGCGATTGCAATTGCCGTCGCAATGGAGCGACGAGCGCACGAGGCGGGTGACGGACTCTTCGATGATTTGAGCATGATCGGCATCGCTACGAGAGAGCCGACCATTCTCCGACATGTATGTTACAGAATATGTGTGACCTCGATGTTCGATCCCCACTCATCAGGTGAACACGATGCCGCGGTGGTGCGCGACGAACAGCGTCGTGTCCTCCAGCGCCAATGCTTCGTGTTCGTCGTCGCCTTCGACCTGCAGTACATCGCCGGTGCGTAGCTCTGCGTCGTCGAAACGCACCGCTCCGCTCAGCACGACGATTTGTTCCCAGCCCTGGTGCCGGTGCCTGGGGAACCTCGCACCGGCGGCGAGCTTCGCCAGATAGCCGCCATCGCCGTCGTTGCCGCTCCAGGTTGGACAACTCACGATGCCGTCAAATCCGGTCTCGGACCAGATGCGCGCAGCATTTCGATTCACGATCATGGCCGACTCCAGCGTTCGCTCAATGGCCTTCGTGTGCCAGACAGAGAACATCGCGATACGCGCACAGCGCATCGATCAGCGGCGCCTCGTCCGCGAGGATCTTGTTCGTTTCCGCCTCGCCGATGAGTTGGATCACATAGCTTTGCTCGGGGATGCCGTGCTGATCGATGAACGGGTACTTCAGGCTGGAGAAATTCGTGAAATCAGGCGTGGCGCCGATTTCTTCGTTGGTGACGAAGGGCGCATAGAACATCAGGTGCGGCATGGCCATGGTCCGCACTTTCATGTCCGGTGGCCCAGCCGCGCGCATGACTGGCCCGACCATATAGGACAGACCGGACTTTTCCGGGATTTTATAAGTGCGCTCGCGGTAGCGCTTGGAGATTTCAGCCTTCAACGCTTCCGGGCCCATGCCCTGCGCGCGCAGCGCTGCCGCGTCCATGATGACTTTCAAATGCATCTTGGTTCCCGCGGCGTCGTAGCACACGGGCCAATAGATATCGTTGCGAAAGTCGGAATATTCCCAAGCCGTGCGTTGGACGATACAAGTCAAGCTGCTCGTGCCCTGCTTGGAAAGGGAGTAGCCCTTCGTGGGATCGAGCAGATAAACGCTTGCCCGCTCGCGTAGTGCAGGCGGCACGGCGCTGAGCGCGAATTGAGTTTCCAGCGCGGCCGGCATCCGCTCGAGGGTGGTCTCGTTCGCCTGGCTGCGAGGTATCGCCGCCACACTCGCAAGACCGATGGCGAATAGCGCCGGGGCCCACTTGATCTGCATCGCTTGATCTCCGCTGATTGGTTGCAGCGTGAGCTTATGAGCTGCGGGCGCAGGCACGGGAGTGACAACTGTGTCGGGATTCCGTGGGCGGCCGGTCGTCGACCCGAACGGCTGACTCTTTTGCCCGACGCTATTCGTCTTGGCTGCATGAGCGTGCGCGAAGCGACTACTGACGAGTCTGCAAAGGTCGCCGGCCTGGTGCTGGCGCTCCTGAATGAGCTATGCGGGGATACTCCCAGTGGATATGACTTGACGGATCTGTCAGCCACTGCAGCGGCTCTACTGCAGGCCGGGGACATAACCGCGCTGCTTGCCGATCACGCCGGCCAGGCAACTGGTGTTCTGGTGCTCAATCGCTGCGCCTCTTTGTATGCCGGTCGCTTTGGGGAGATCTCGGAGCTCTACGTGAAGCCGGAGTTCCGTTCCGCCGGTATCGGCGAGGCGCTGATCCGAGCAGCGGCTGCCATCGCTCGAGAGCGCGGCTGGTCTCGCCTGGAAGTGGGAACGCCAGAGCTGCCGGCTTGGGCGCGCACCGCGGCTTTCTACAAACGAAATGGTTTCATAGACGTCGGTATGCGCATGAAGCTCACGCTATGAGCGAAGTTCAAGCGAAGCTATGGAGAAACTCCCATGTCTCATTTCCCCAGACTCCTTCGAAATCTCCCAGCGTTCGAAGGTTCGTTCGAGGCGTTCAAGCTGGAGGCCAAGGACTGGGATGTCTTGTTTGCCTCCTATCCCCGGGGCGCCGAGATATCTCCGCACAATCATGACACCGAGAACGTCGGCGTCATCACTCGAGGCGAGCTCATCCTGAGCTTGGACGGGAAGGAGAGTCGATATCGCGTCGGAGAGTGGTTCCACATTCCTGCGAAGGCTGTGCACACAGCGCGTTTCGAAGTGGACACCTCTGCGATAGAGCTCTGGTTTCATGCGCCGGCTGTTCAAGGCTGTGGATGCAGATTGCCCGGGCGCGAGCTAGACTGAGGTCGTGCACAGGGAACATACGCAGAAAAGCATCCTATGGCAGCCGGCTAGTTTGCCGGGTGTGACGCTGTTGCGCGGTGAATACCTTCAGCAGCGGCTCGCGCGTCATGTCCATGAGGAGTACGCGCTCGGCGTCGTTACCCGGGGCGGGCTCGGTTTCCAGTACCGAGGCGCTTCGCATCTCGCGGGCGCCGGCGAGATCAATATCGTCGTGCCGGGTGAAGTGCATACCGGACATCCCGAGATCGAAGCGTTCTGGAGCTATCGCACCTTCTATATCGCACCGGAGGTCATGCGCGAGGTCGATGTGGAGCTCGGCACGCCGGCGCGGTCTTTGCCGTTCTTCGCCGCGGGGGTGCTCAAGGATCCAAAACTTGCCGCTGGGGTTCTGGATCTACATCGCGACATCGATGGCGGAGCGATTGCACCGATTGAAATGCAGTCGCGACTCCTGGTCTTGTTGTCCGCATGGATTCGCCGCCACGGCGAGCGAGCACGCCGCGCCAAGGTCAGCATGCGGGCTGCGCACGTCGGTCGCGTGCGCGAATATCTCGAGGATTGCTGGCGGGAGCGCCCCGCCTTGACCCAACTCGCTGCAATGGTGGAATTGAGTTCCTTCCAACTGCTGCGTGCGTTCGAGCGCGAGTACGGCGTGCCTCCCCATGCTTATCTGATCCAGCGTCAGGTTCGCGAGGCGAAACGCATGCTCGAACGCGGCGTGGCGATCTAGGAAGTCGCTCACACCTGCGGATTCGCCGACCAGAGCCACCTCAATCGCCACTTCAAACGAATTTGGGGCGTCACGCCGGGGCGGGTCCGCACAACACCACCGATGTTTCTATCTGCCGGGCAGGGACAGACCAGTAAGTCCTGAGCAGTCGAGCTTTGTCCTCGGCAGGCACGAGCTCGAATCCATGACGACGATAGAAATCGATGGCCCAGCTCGCCGCGGCCCAGGTTCCCACCAGTATGCGTCGCGTGCTTTGGCCGCGCAGGTGCTGGATCAAGGCTGCACCGATGCCGTGGCGCTGATGACTGGGCAGTACGTAGGCATGTCGTATCAGATCGACTTCCCGCATCGGTTGCAGCCCCATGACGCCGACCAGCGTGCCGGCAATCTCGGCGCCCCAGAACTCGACCCCCTCGGCAATTTCCTGGCGCAGCTCGGCGAGCGCCATGTAGGGATCGTGCCAGCAATCCGGCGGAATGACGCCGCGGTAGGCTTCGGCAGCGGCGTTGACGATGGGGAGAATAGCGGCGAGTTCGTCGCCGCAACGGCGGATGGTGATCATCCCCACAGTGTGCAAACTGCCGTGGCCGACGATCTTGAACGAAATTGCAGCCGGCGAACGCGCCTCCCCCTCAGGCGCGTTGCAGACCGGGTTGGCCGTGCTCGACGATGAAGCTGGCGTGCGTGGACAGCTTGCCGTCGCGCTCGGTCACTTTGTCCAGCACTTTCAGATCCCCGCGCCAGGCGTTTCGATCGACTTCACAAAAGACATACCCGCGCTTGTCCGTCATGGCCTTGAGCTCGGGATTGTATTGACGGTGCAGACGCGTCGGTTCGTCCGCTTCGCCGATGCCGTCGAATCCCGAGGTGATGGAAGTAGCGTGGAATTCGCTTGCGATCGCGGGTCCGTCCTTCTCATCCAACACCAGGTCGCCCGCGTAGTGGCGATGAGCATCGCCGCCGACGACCACCACATTGCGCTGGTTCGTGCGCTGGATATGTTCGAGCAAGCGGCGCCTGCTGTGCTGGTACCCCGCCCAGGAGTCCATCGAGTACACCATTTCGTTGCTGGTGGCGCTCGCGGGCCGGCTCAAGTCCATCATCATCACCTGCTGCGCGATCAGTTGCCATCGAGCCTGGCTGCTGGCGATGCCGTCGAACAGCCAGGCCTCCTGTTCGGCTCCCAGCAGGGTGCGATGAGGGGCGGCGGCTCGCTTGCGTTTGTCTCGCATGTCACCCGTCATGATCTTGAGGTCACGGTATTGGCGTGTATCGAGCACATGGAGCTGCAACAAGTCGCCGAAAGCGGCCCGTCGGAATATTTGCATCTTGCCGCCCGCGGGGAATGAGCGAGGCCGCAAGGGCATGTGCTCGTAATAGGCTTGCATGGCCACGGCGCGGCGGAGCAGGAATATCTCCGTCGGTGTTCCGTCCTGGTCCTGATCGGCGGCCCAATCGTTGTCGACTTCATGATCGTCGCTGCTCACGAACCACGGCGCGGCCGCGTGAGCGGCCTGAAGATCGGGATCGCTCTTGTATAAGGAATAACGCAGCCGATAGTCGTCCAGGGAATAGACTTCATCGGTGAGGTGACGGCGCGGCAGGGCATACATCGCGCCGTTGCTGGGACGAGGCTTCGGACCTTTGTCGTCACTCTCGTATATATAGTCCCCGTAATGAAACACGAAGTCCGGCGACGCTTCGGCGATCCTGCGCCATGCCGTGTACCACCCGCCTTCATAATGCTGGCACCCGCCCACGGCAAAGCGCACCCGATCGACACGCGAATTCGGCGCTGGGAACGTGGCGGAGCGCCCGACGACGCTCGCTTCGCTACCCGCGAAAAATCGATACCAGTAGGGGCGGGCGGGCTGCAGTCCGGTCACCTCGACGTGTACCGAATGGGCCAATTCCGGATGAGCGACGGCAGTGCCGCGCTGAGCAATATCGCGGAAGCCTTCGTCGGTGGCCACTTCCCACGTGACCGCGATCGGTCGCATGCGCATGCCGCCGCCGCGCTCCAGTGGTTTCGGAGCCAGGCGCGTCCAGAGGGCGAATCCATCCATGGAAGGATCGCCCGCCGCGACTCCCAACGTAAATGGATGGGATTCGAAGCTCGGTTTGTTCCAGACATTGCGGGGCAGGGGACGCGGTAAAGCGAAGACACGCTGGGCGACGGCGCCCAGCCCATACAGTCCCAGCGTCGCGAGCAGCTTGCGTCGATCCATGGTCATCACAGGTTCCAGATCACGTGCAGATAGAAGCTGCGGCCATAGTCGTCCATCTGCCGGAGAATTTGCAGATCCTCGCCCTTGCCGTAGTCCGGCTGTTCATCGAACAGGTTGGTGGCCTCGTACTTGATCGTGAGGTGCTCGCCCAAGCTGTGCCACAGCGAGAAGTTCGTCGTCGTGAGTTGATTGCGCCCGGCATCCTCCCAGGCTTTCAGTCCGCCCGTCGAGTTCATATAGGGGCCGCGTGCATTCACCGCCACGCGCGCCGCGCCGTGAATCCACGGCATCCGGTAAGTCACACTGGCATTGGCCACCCATTCCGGCTGATACAGCAGGCGGTCGATCGAACGCGAACCGGCATCGGTCACATAAGTGGTTTCGCCATCGAACCAGCTGGCATTCAACGATGCATCGAAGCGCTGTCCCAACAGCCGCATGCCCCGGTTCATGATCGAGAACTCCACGCCTTGCACGGTCATCTCATCCAGGTTGGTCGGCTGACGGATGGTGTAGTCGACGCCATCGATCACGTCCGAACCGGTCAGTGTGAAGATATTGTCCTTGATGGTCTTGTGGAAATAACCCAGCGACACGGCGCCGCGGTTGGCATTGAAGTACTTTTCGACGGAAAGGTCCACGTTGCGCGAACGCTGCGGCTTCAGATCCGGATTGCCGCGAGTGATCGAGCATGTTTCGTTCTCGCCCTCGTCGCTGTCGGTGCAGTTGATGCTCTGGGCGGCGGCGATATCGGCGGGGCGGGGGCGTCCGAGCGTGTGGCTGTACGAGAAGCGGAGATTGATGTCATCGGTGAGACGGTGACGCACGTTGAACGACGGCAGCAGGTGGTCGTAACCGCCGTCAAAGGTATCCAGGCCGCTCGCAATGACGCCATTTCTGGTGACGGGCGCCCAGGCGTCGAAGTCGATGCGATCGTAGCGCAAGCCCAGCAAGTACAGAGTGCGATCGGTCGCGTAGTGAGCGGAAACGTAGCCCACGCTGAGATTTTCGGCGTACTTGAAGTCCTGAGCGATGCTCTGGGAACGCGAGCTCGTGGCATTGACCGGCAGGCTGTCGACCGCTTCGTCGATGAATGCCCGGCCATCGAGCCACGGCACCCAATAGTGTTGTCCCTCGAGCGAAGGCGCGCCCGGATCGATCATCCATGGATTGACGACGGTGCCGGTGGCATAGACGGTGCGTTCCACGTCTTTTGAGAGCACGAGCCGGCGCCACTCGAGGCCGGTGACGATGCCCAGGCCGCGCGCTTCAGGGCCGGCATTCCAGGAATAGTCGAGACGAACATCGTCGACCGTCTCGCGTGCAAACGGTTGCGTGTGCTGGCCGCCTTGCAGCCGATAGGTGAGGGAAGCGGGCGCACTGGGATCCACGAAGCCGGTGATCTGCGGCAGTTCGCTGTTCACATAGTCCACATAGATTCGCTGTCTTTCCAGGCCCGAGGCCCGCGACTGAAACATGTTTTCGACGTTGCGATAGTTGTCGTACGTGTGTCCGGCCTTCAGCGACAACACCGAGTTTTCTCCCTGCCACTGCAGGTTGCCGAGATAGCCCTCGTTGTTGCGCGTCCAGGTGTTGTTGGCCCAGATCGAATCGACGATGCGCACCAGCAGGCGGCCGCCGTTCTCATCCTGCTCGATAATGCCGGTCGGATTCTCGGGAATGTAGATGTCGTTGGAGATCTCGTTCCAATCGTCCTTGCGGGAGTAGCTGAAGTACAGCAGCGAGCCGTGGAAATTGCTGTCGACCGGTTGCCATTCCAGCTTGACCGAGGTGCCTTGGTTTTCGATCGTGTTGGGGAAACTGCCATAGCCGAAATTCATGGGGCTGACGATGCCGTTCCAGCCCGCCTCGGCGTTCGGTTCTCCGACCACGGCGCCGTCATCGCTGAAATATCCCTTGCGATCCTGCACGAGCTTGCTCGCGTTGCGACTGCGCGACTGATAACTGCCGGACATCAGCACGCCAAACTGATTGTCGGGGCCGAACTGGGTCGAGAAGATCGCCTTCATTCCCTGGCCCCAGTGATCGTTGGCATCGTCCAGGACATTCTTGGCGCCGGCGTCCGAGTACGTGGAGTAGATGCCGTAGCCATCGACAAGGAAATAAGTGCTGTTGCGGTCGAAGGCGCTGCGCGTCACCACGTCCAGTACGCCGCCGATGGCGCCGGCATCCTGTTCGGCCGAGAACGCCTTTGAAATATCGGTGCGCCAGCTGATCTGACTGGGCACCAGCTGCAGATTGATCCGGCGCTCGCCCGAGCCGTTGTTGCCGACGGAGGCGATGCTGATGCCGTCGATCGTGGTGTGATTCAGATCGGCCTGCAGACCGCGGATCGTGATGTACTTCGGTTGATCGCCGTCTTCGTCGGCGCTCACGCCCGGCAGCATCATCGCCATGGCGGCAATCGAGTGATCGCTCGCGAGCGTTTCGACGTCGTCGAACTCCGAGGAGTCGAGTACGACAGCGGAGTTTCGTTTGCGCTCGATGGGGCCTTGCGCCGTCACCAGCACTGTTTCCAACGAGGCGTTGTCGGCATCGATATCGGCTGCAGCTTTCTCCTGTCGGCGCAGCAGAATGACCCGATCGTCGATGGATGCGATTTCCAGCCCGGTTCCCTGCAGTAACTGGCGCAGCGCTTCTCGCAGGTCCAGTTCGCCAACGACGGCGGGTGTATATATTCCTTCCAGCGACCCGGCGGGCGCAACAATCTGAATATCTGCTTGCCGTGCGAGCTCCGGGATCGCACTGACCGCCGGCTGTTTCGGCACGTCGAAAGTGCGCTGTTGCGCGATGACCTGCGCATGCGCGCTGAGAGTCAGAATGACGGCTGCGGCCAGCGACAACGGTTTTTTCTTGATCAAGGCAAGCTCTCAGTGGTACCGCGACGTGCGGTTCTAAGAGCAGTAGAGACGCCGCGAATGCGGCTCCCCTATCTTGTCAAAAAAGTTTAATACGTTCGCGTCAGAACGATTTCTGTCTCGGTCCGCTCGAGCTTCGCATCGAACACTTGAGCAACCGCGCGACTGAATCCAGCGGGATCGTTGGCAACAAACAATCCTGTGACCGGCTCGCGCGCGAGGGCCGGGTCGGCGACCACAATATGTACATCGCTGTAGCGGGCGAAAGCGGAGGCGGCCATGGCCAGCGTTTCTCCCTGAAACGCGAGCTTGCCTTGGCGCCACGCCAAGTCGCGGAGGAGTTGGTCGGGCGCGATGCGGTCGACGAGAATGTTTCCTTTGACGGCACTCGGCGGCAGCGAGGCGCGGCTGTTTGCTGCCAGCGTCGTGCGCGCGGCATCGTCAGGCGAGGCGGACAGCTCGATGTGGCCGCTCTGCACGATCACCTCGGTGTGCGTGTCGGCCAGCTTGCGGACGACGAACGCGGCCTTTGAGGCATGCACCCGCCGTTCGTCGACTTCGACCACGAACGGGCGATTCGGATCGGCCGTCACTTCGAAGTAGGCTTCGCCGTGGCTCAGTCGCACCCGTCTTTGGCGATCTTGATATTGGACAGAGACTTCAGTGGCTGTATTCAGCGTAATGGTGGAGCCGTCGTCCAGCGGCACCAGTTGGATCTGGCCCAGCGTGGTGGCATAGGCTTTGGGCATCTCTACCGTCAATGTGAGCGAGAGCGTCAGAATGACTGACGCTGCCATCGCGCCCAACCACGCCAGTGGTCGGCGGCCTCGCCCGGTGACCTGGGGCGGTGATTTTTCCTCGGGTATTTGCGATGTCTTGCGCTCGAACGACGCCGGGTCGTATTGCGGGCCTAGCGCGCTGCCCATATCGCTGTAATCCCACATCGCTCTGGCTCGCAGCAGGGCGCCGTGCCGGCGCGGATCGCCGGCCAACCATTGCTCGAGTTGTTCGATGTCCTCATCGGACAGCGGCGCACGGTCCAGGCGCGCCACCCAATCGGCGGCTGCTCGATCAACGCTCTGGCTGGTTTCCCGTTCGGCCATCCGGCCTCCTTTGCTTCCGTCTCATTTTCTTAGAGGTTTCGGCGACCGGTTTTCCTCCATCCACAAACCAGTCGGCGAGCCAGCGCAGACCTCGGGCGATGTGTTTTTCGACCGTACTCTCGGAAAGCCCCATGCGCGCGGCAATGTCTCGCTGACGCATGCCACGGACGCGCCGTAGGATGAACGCTTCTCGCGTCTGGCCCGGCATCGTTGCGATTACCTCGGCCAGGCGCTGCAATTCGTCGCGAGCTATCGCGTTCTGCTCCGGGGTCGGAGCCTCGTCGGGGTAGTCGCACAGTTCCAGGTCGTCGACCGCCTGGATGGAAACGATGCGCGCTCGACGGATATTGCGCACCACCAGCGAGTGGGCAACCTGGAACAGGTAGGCGCGGGGATCCACGATGTCATCGACCCGCTCGCGCTTGGCCAGCACCGCGTAGCTTTCCTGGATGATGTCGTCGATATCCAGATCGGGGGCGCGTTTGCGCGCCAGCCAGCGGCGGAGCATGGCCTCATGGGGCAGGATATGACGCAGGAACCAGTGCGGCCGCTCGGCGTCGCCGAGCAGAGTTGCCAGTTTCTCGTTCGCTTTGGTTCGATCTTGCAAGTCGCATCACCGCGTCCAATGGCCCACGATGGGGGACGCGGCCGCGCAGCCTATGCGAGGAATGTGACAGGAAAATGTTACGCCGCTCAGCCCGCGCAGCAGACGAACATCGTGTGGCTGGCCGAAAAGCGCTCCAATTCGCGCTCGATCCGAAGCCCTGCGCGCTGCACGCAGGTGCGCATTTCATTCACGCTATACATCTTGCTGTTGCCGTTGGCGAGGCAAGCGAAGTACAGCGAGGTCATCGTCAGCACGAAGCGTGCGGCGGCGTGCTGTTGATTGTCCCAGTATGTATCGACGATATAGAGGCGGCCGCCTGGCGCCAGGGCGCGCCGCGCGCGCTCCAGGATCGAGACGATCTCGTCCTCGCCAAAACAATCCAGAAACTGGCTCATCCAGATGGCATCCTGACCGCCGGGAAATTCCAGCGAGCGGTCCAGGAAGTCGATGGGATGATATGTTGCCCGCGTCGCATGCCCCTGTGCATCGATCGCCTGGCGCGCGACCGCCAGCTGTCCCGGAAGATCGAGCAAACAAACACTCACCGCGGGGTCGTGCTCGAAGCAGGCGAGGGCGAACTTGCCTGTATTGGCGCCCACATCGAGCAGCCGCTTCGGTCGTTCCGCGAACAGCAGCGGCAGCGCCGTCGGAAACATATGGTCCGAGTAGTAATGGTCGAACGCGAACCAGCTCTGCCGAGCCTGCGGCGGCAATTTTGAGAGGCCTTCATAGACCGTGGTCCACGGGCCGAACTCGCGCAGTCCCGCCGGTTTGCCCGAGGTCACGGTCTCTTTCAGGTGCGCCATGCCTCGATAGCAAACGTCGGCCGCGAAATCCATGTTGACGCGGGTCATCTGGTCGCGCAGGACCAGCATCCCGAGCTGGCGTATGCGGAAGCGATCGTCCTCGAGCGCAACGAGATCGCAGACTACGCCGGACTCGAGCAGCACTTTCACGCCATAAAGCGGCAAACGAGTGACCTGCGCGAGATGCTCGGCGGTCGCCCCCGCCGCCTTCGCGTCCGCCAGCCCTTGCAGGATCCCGAGATCTCTCAACGCGAGCGCGGCATGAAATGCAAGCGGCGCGAAAGCGAGCTTCTGGGCATCGATGATGGCTTCGTAGAGCGGTTTGTCATCGCTGCGCGATTGTCCGGTCAAGCTGGATCACCGATAGGCACGAGCAATGGCCGGGGATTATCCACGAAACAATCGCGTGTGTCGCCGTAGGCGCATTTTTCTTGCACACGATGCACGCTCCGCGCCGTCAGACTTGCAATTGTGGGCCGGTTTGCGGGCACATTGTCTCGTGGGCCTGGCACGGTGGCACAATCGAATCGTTCCATCGACGGCGCTACACACGCTCAGCAAGCGCCAAAGAATCAACAGAAGAGGCATAACCATGACAACGACTACGGCGGTACGCCGTCTCTTGGGAATCGGCTTGCTCGGATTGGGCATAGGCGCCATGGCGCAGAACGCAGGCGCGGCCGAACAGGACAAGCAGGTGTTCGTGCAGGCCGGCCGTCTGCTGGCGGATCCCGGCAATGGCCGGGTGGAGCAGGAACGTACCCTGGTGATTGCCAACGGCAAGATCCTGGAAGTGCGCGATGGCTATCACAGCGCGCCGGAGGGCGGAAAGACCATCGACCTGCGTGACAGTTTCGTGCTGCCAGGCCTGATCGACAGCCATGTGCATATCACCTCCGAGGGTGGTCCCACCTCCGAGGTGGATGCAGTAAAGAAAACCTCTTCCGA
The DNA here is from genome assembly GCF_009932555.1 of Steroidobacter agaridevorans. Classification (GTDB taxonomy): domain Bacteria; phylum Pseudomonadota; class Gammaproteobacteria; order Steroidobacterales; family Steroidobacteraceae; genus Steroidobacter; species Steroidobacter agaridevorans. Next base: position 117,919 of record NZ_BLJO01000007.1, on the reverse strand, counting down.
TCGCACGCTCGATGGCCTGATGTACGCGCAGCGAACCATGCGCGCGGGCTTCACGACGTTGGCCGATTTGGGCGGCGACGCCGACGCCGTCATCGCTCTGCGTGATGCCATCCAATCCGGTCGCGCCTTCGGCCCGCGCATCATTGCCGCAGGTGGCGTGGGTGCGCATGGCGGTCACGGCGACGTGCATGGCTATCGTCCCGACATCACCGATCTGTTTGCTCGTCCAGGTCGTTGCTCCGGTGCGGACGACTGCCGTCGCGCCGTGCGTCAGGCGGTGCAACGTGGGGCCGACGTGATCAAGATCGCGTCCACGGGCGGTGTGCTGTCGAACACGGCTGCTGGCCTGAGCCAGCAGATGCAGGACGATGAGCTGCAGGCGATTGTCACAACCGCTCATGCGCTGGGTCGTCGCGTGGTGTGCCACGCTCACGGCACTGACGGTGTCAACGCGGCGTTACGCGCTGGTGTTGATTCCATCGAGCACGGCACTTACCTGGACGCCGATTCCATCAAGCTGATGAAGGCCAACAAGACCTATCTCGTGCCGACGCTGCTTGCCGGCGCCACAGTCGCTGAGCGTGCTCGTACTGCGAGCTGGATGCCGGCGCCGGTACGCGAGAAGGCGCAGGAAGTCGGCCCGAAGATGGTGGACATGGCGCGTCGTGCCCGTCAGGGTGGCGTGCAGTTCGCATTCGGTACGGACTCGGGCGTGTCCGCTCACGGGGACAACGCAAAGGAGTTCGCACTGATGGTGTCCGCGGGCTTCTCGCCGCTGGATGCGATCCGTTCCGCCACTGTCTGGGGTGCCAAACACAATCGGATCGACAACGAGGTGGGCGCGCTGACCGCCGGCAAGTTGGCAGACCTGATCGCCGTGAAGGGCGATCCGCTGCAGGACGTGACCGAGCTGGAGCGCGTGAGCTTCGTGATGAAGAGCGGCAAGGTCGCCACGCTCTAAGATTGTGCAGCCGGTCGGAGCTTACGGCGCCGTAAGCTCCGCACCGGAAATGTTTTGACCGCGCCGTCGATTGGTGCCTCGCAGTCACCATAGAGGATGTCGCGGGCAACTGTTCCTCAGCAGCGCGTCTCTCCTACGATTCACCGAACAGTAGAAGGGAGCGCAACATGAAAAACGATAACGACCCAAGCGAGCACGCGGAGGTCGAGAATCGGCGCTCGTTCCTCAAGGGCGGCATGTTCGCCGGTATCGCGGCGATATCCGCGCCGGTGGCTGCCCAGTCATCACAGCAATCCGATACGAGCGGGCCAACTCAGCCCGCATGCGTCGAGGCTGATCCGGATCCTACTTTTCAGTCCGACAGCGGCAGCGACTACATGGTCGACGTGCTGAAGGCGCTGAACATCGATTTCGCAGCGATCAACTCATCCTCGAGCGTGCGCGGCTTGCAGGAATCCATCGTCAACTACGGCGGCAACAAGCCCGAGTTGTTGACGGTGCTGCACGAGGAGATCGGCGTCGCCATGGCTCAGGGTTACGCGAAGATCGCGGGCAAGCCCATGGCGGTACTGGCGCATGGAACCGTGGGTCTGCAGCACGCATCCATGGGACTGTATAACGCGTATTGCGATCAAGTGCCGGTCGTCATGTTGATCGGTAACGCATTGGATGTGCAGAAACGCGGCCTCGCCGTGGATTGGCAGCACACCGCGCAGGATCCAGCAGCGATGGTGCGCGACTTTTTGAAATGGGACGACCAACCGGCGTCGCTCGTGCACTTCGGTGAATCCGCCGTGCGTGCCTACCAGATGGCGATGACGCCGCCGCAGGCGCCGGTGCTGCTCTCCGTCGATCAGGATCTGCAGGAGAATCCTTTGCCGGGAGGCGTCAAGCCGCCGGTGAAGCGGCTCTCCAAGATCGCGCCCGTCGCGGCGGATTCTGCAGCGATGCTGGAGGTCGCGAAGCTGCTGGTCGCTGCGGACAATCCAGTGCTGGTCGCCGAGCGATTGGCGCGCACTCAGGCGGGCATGGATTCTCTGGTGGAGCTTGCCGAGCTACTTCAGTGCGCCGTCATCGATCGTAACGCCCGCACGAACTTTCCCAATCTGCACCCGCTGAATCAGACGATGCGCTTCAGCATGGGCGATGCGGATCTGATCGTGGGCCTGGAGGTGAGCAGCTTCTGGAGCCTGCTCAACACGCAAGCGGATCGCATCGCTCGACGCGAGACGCGCACGGCGCGCGCCGACGTGAAGACGGTGCATATCACCGCCAAGGCGCTGTTCATGCATGCGAACTATCAGGAGTTCGGACGGTTCGAGAGCGTCGATCTGCTGGTGCCCGCCGATGCGGAATCGAGCCTGCCGTCGCTGATCGAAGCGTGCAAGCGCTTGATCACTGCCAAAGACCGTTCGCGATTCAAGGCGCGTGGCGCGCGTCTCGCCGAAGCGAGTCGGGCGGCGCGTGAAGTGTTGAAACAACGCGCCAGCATCGGTTGGAACGGTTCGCCCGTGACGGGCGCTCGGCTATGTGCGGAAGTTTACGCGCAGATCAAGCACGAAGACTGGTCGCTGGTCGGGCAGGGCTTTCATGCGCCTTGGCAGAAGTGGCTGTGGGATGCTGACAAGACCTACCGTTTCAATGGGTTCTCGGGCGGCTGGGGCCTCGGTTACAACCTTCCGGGCTCGCTGGGCGGCGCGCTGGCGAACAAGGCGCATGGCCGATTGAGTGTGGCGCTCCAGGGCGATGGCGATTTCATGTATTGCCCGAGCACGCTGTGGACGGCGGCGCATCATCGCATCCCCATTCTCTACGTGATGCATAACAACCGCAGCTATCACCAGGAGATCATGCACATCCAGAAGCTGGCCAGTCGCCGCAACCGGGGCATCCGGCCGGAGTCGGTCAACATCGCCAACGTGATCACCGATCCGGATATCGACTTCGCGACGCTGGCCAAGAGCATGGGCGTGTACGGCGAGGGTCCGATCGAAAATCCCGCCGACATCGCGCCGGCCCTGAAGCGGGCCATTGCGATGGTCAAGCAGGGATTGCCGGCGCTGGTCGACATCATCTGCGACGGTTCGCGATCATGAGCGGGAGCAAGTCGATGAGCCACTCGATGTTGTCGTTGTCGTTCGCTGTCGTTGCATTCATGGCACAGGAGTCTTCCGCCGCCGATTTGGCGAAGGGCAAGGAGTCCTTCCTGTCGGCGGGTTGTCATCACTGCCACGGGCAAGCGGCGCAAGGCGCGCGTGGACCCACCATGGCCGCGATGAAGTATCCGTACGAAGCATTCGAGATCTTCGTGAGACGGCCTGTCGGCGGCGGCATGCCGCCTTACTCTGCGACGACGCTGACGGACGCGGAGTTGCGTGACATCTACGCATATCTGACTTCACTGCCGGGCCCCGCCAAAGAGCTCCCCGAGCTGCTTCGCTAATCCTCGTGAGTGCACGGTTGCCATCGCAACCGTGCACCAAAGCGATCGTTCATCGCCTGCCTCACGCACGATTTCGCTGCATGCGAAATCTGCTCAGCCATTTTCTGTGAATTGCCCGAGCAATGGTGCCTTGCTGACACCATCCGGATCCGGTTTGGCATCTATCTGACGACTGTCGTTCACGTCTAACGTGCAGCGCATCGAAAAGATTTCAACCAAATTCCATCCTGCTAGGAATTGACTCATGAAACCAAAGCCGTCTTTGACTTTGCGATATGCCGTGATTCTTGCGTTGGCAGTGCCTGGCGCGGTGCTTGCGGCCGAGAGCGCCGCACAGGAGGCGCAAACGGTAGCGCAGTCGGACGCGCCAGCGGATGCCGTCGAACCGCTTCAAGGCGTCACAGTGACAGGCTCGCGCATCGCTCGCGACGGTTATGACGCACCGAGCCCGTTGACCGTGATCGGCGTGGAAGCGTTCACCAGCACCGCCAACTCGAGCTTGAATGAAACGTTGACGACGATTCCGGCTTTCGTCGGCGGCTACAACCTCACCAGCGGCACCGGTCTGCCGGGCTTCAACCGCGCCGGCGTTTCTGCAGTCAATCTGCGTGGCCTGGGCGAAGCCCGCACGTTGGTGCTGCTCGACGGTCAGCGTGCAGTCGGATCGCTCGCATCCGGCATCGTGGACGTCGACAACTTTCCTCAGCAGTTGATCAAGAGCGTCGAAGTCGTGACTGGCGGCGCGTCCGCGGTCTACGGCTCGGACGCAGTCGCAGGCGTGGTCAATTTCATCCTGGATCGCGAGTTCACAGGCTTCAAGGGCGAAGTCTCGGGAGGCGCTACGTCTTACGGCGACGCCGAGAACTTCAAGATCTCGCTGGCGGGCGGCTTCCCATTCGCCGAGGGACGCGGTCACGTGCTGCTCAGTGGCGAGCTCACCGACAACCAAGGCATTCGGGGCGTGGGCGATCGCAGTTGGGCGCGCACGACGACGAACTACATCGTCAATCCGCAATACAACGGCACCAACGGCCAGCCGCAACTCATCCTGCGCGACAACGTGTTCCTCTCGACAGCGACTCACGGCGGCGTGATCAGCGCAGGTCCGCTGCGTGGGCTGGCTTTCGGCGAAGGCGGTCAGCCCTACGTGTTCAACTACGGCGAGGGCGCCGGTGGTTTCTTCATGTCCGGCGGCGACTATCGTTCGACGTTGACCACGGATGCTTACAGTCTGCTGCCGGAACACGGCCGCAAGAATTTGTTTGCTCGTGTGTCGTACGACCTGACGGACAACATCAACGTCTTCGCGCAATTCTCACGCGGCGTCACTGACAGCTACGGTATCGCGTTCCCGCACTATCAGGTGTCGGGCGGTCCGGTCGTGCAATCGGGCAACCCATTCATTCCCGCCGAAGTTCAGGCGCAGATGACGACGCTGGGCGTGCAGTCGTTCCAGCTCGGGACGATGAACTACGACATGCCTTGGGTCACGACCGACACCGAACGTGCGGCCAACCGTTACGTCGTCGGCGCGGAAGGCAGGTTCGGCCTGCTCGGCCGCGATTGGAAGTGGGATGCGTATGCGCAGTTGGGCAAGACCAAGAGCTATCACTCCACTTACAACGTACGCAACATCGCCAATTACAACAGAGCGCTCGATGCGGTGAGAGATCCGAGGACCGGCGCCATCGTCTGCCGCTCGACGCTCACCGCTCCGAACAACGGATGCGTGCCCTGGAATCCGATGGGCACCGGCGTCAACGACGAGCTGGCGCGCAATTACGTGCTGGGCACGGCGTACTCCGAACAGACGACGACGCAGGAAGTCTATGCGGCGTCCATCACCGGCGACGTCTTCAATAACTGGGCGGGCCCGGTGTCCATGGCCTTGAGCGTCGAACATCGCAAGGAAGAGGCGACTGTCGATCCCGATCCGGTCGCTGCGGTCAGCGGCTGGCATTCCGGCAGTCACATGTTCCTCGACGCCGGCTACGACGTTTCCGAAGCCGCGGTCGAAGTGCTGTTCCCGTTGCTGTCGGGTCTGCCGTTTGCCCATAACTGGGAGCTCAACGCGGCGTTCCGCTACACCGACTATGAGGTTTCGGGCAGCGTCGATACCTGGAAGATCGGCACCACCTATGCCGTGACTCCCGGCTTCCGCCTGCGCACCACGATGTCCCGTGACATTCGTGCACCCAGCATCAGCGAGCTGTTCCAGGAACAGAACTACGGCTTGATCACCATTCTCGATCCGCTGACCGGTCAGACCGTGTCGCCGCAGCGTATCCAGACCGGAAACCCGAGCCTGGTGCCCGAAGTGGCGGATACGTTCACTGCCGGCTTCGTGTTGCAGCCGGAGTATGCGCCCGGCCTGAGTTTCTCGGTGGATTACTGGAAGGTGGAGATCGACGACTCCATCCAGCAGATCCTCGGTCAGAACATCGTTCGACTGTGCTACGAGGGTTTCGACTCGCTGTGCTCGCGCATCTATCGTGACGGCAACAACATGATCTACCGCGTCGAGCAGGGCAACTTCAACATCGCCAACCAGGAAGCGAGCGGTGTGGATATCGAGGCCAGCTACAACTTCTCGCTGTCCAGCGCGTTCGACGGCGCTCCCGGCGACGTGGCGCTGCGCCTGATGGGCACGCATTACATCGAGAACGTTGTCGACGACACGATGACCCTGCCCACCGACAGCGTCGGCGCGGTGAATGCACCGGAGAACGTCTACACAGCTCAGTTGAACTACGACCTGGATCGTTTCTCCGCGGGCCTCACCGGACGCTATTTCGACGACACGGTGCTCAACAACAACGCGTTCGAGTGTACTTCCGGGTGCCCGGTATCGACGTCGGCGTCGCGCACGTACGACACGATGACGCTGGATGGCGGGTTCTATCTCGATCTGTCGCTGGCGTATCGTTTCGACAATTTCTTCGGCCCCGGTCGGGGCAAGCTGTTCGCCAACATTCGCAACCTGCTGAACGAGGATCCGGAGTTGGTGCCGCAGTCGCCGCTGGAAGGGCTCGGCTACATCTACTCCCGCTCCGAAGGCGGTCGCTGGGACAAGCTGGGGCGCGTCTACCGCGTCGGCATGGAATTCAGCTTCTGATCGGCAACGGAAGATCGTCGGCGGCGCCGGCGATCTTCCGGTCGAGCGATCGCTCCAAACAATCCGGTGGCGCTCCGTAGCCACCGTTCCTTTCGAAGAATTGCCTTGTCAAAGCAGGAGAGTGCAGAGATGAAGATGTTTTCCAGACGCTCGCTGGTCGCTGCCGGCTGCGCCGTCGCGATGGGGATCGGGAGCATGACGGCAGCGTTCGCCGCGACCGAGGTCGATCTGATCCTCACCAACGGCAAGATCGCCACCGTCGATGCCCAGAACAACTTCGTCACCACGGTCGTGGTCGACAAAGGCCGCATCCTGGCGACCGGCGATGCTTCGATCGCGTCCGGCTACACCGCGTCGAAAACATTGGATCTCGGCGGCAAGACGGTGTTGCCGGGCTTCGTCGACAACCACGTCCACCCGGGCCCGCGCGAGCCGCTGGTCGCGCCGGGTGAAGTCGATCTGGTGCACGCCTATACCTGGGCGGAGAACGAGAAGGCGTTGCGTGAAGCGGTGAAGAAGCTGCCGCCCGGCGTCTGGCTGCGCGCCAATGCATTCCGCCGCTACTTCACCGATGCCGAGCCGGCCACGGTGTGGATCAACGAGGACGTGAAGAAGATCCCGACTCGCCAGATGTTGGACAAAGTCGTGCCCAACAATCCTTTGATCGTGCGCGCCTCGCAGCTGGTGGTGGCGAACTCGCTGGCGTTGCGCATGTTCGGCATCACCAAGGACACCCCGCAGCCGGCCGCCGGCGACGGCAAGATCGAGAAGGATGCGAATGGCGAGCCGACCGGCGTGTTGTGGTACTCGGTCGGCGATGCGATCGAGGCGTTCGCGCCGCCGCTGCCGCCGACGCCGAAGCTGTCCGCCCGCGACGAGTTCCTGGGCTACAAGGATTTCTTCGTCAACATGCGCCATCTGGGCGTCACCAGTCTGAACATCGCAGCCGCCAATCAATATACGTTGCGCCTGTATCAGAACCTGCAGGGCGAGTTCAAAGGCGAGCTGCCGCGCATGACCGTGCAGCCCGGTCTGCGTGCCGAAGACTTCGACGCCTTGCAGAAGAACCTGGCCGCGCTCGAGGGCTACGGTTGGCACACGGGCGCCGGCAACGAGTGGGTCAAGCTGGGCGCCATCAAGATGTTTCTCGACGGCGGCTACACTTTCAGCCGGCCCTGGCCGATCAATTCCGAGCCGCACAAGCACGTCGAAACCTACAAGGGCGGCTGGCGCAGCGAGCCGGATTATTTCTATCACGTGTTCAAGCGTGCGCATAAGCTGGGATGGCAGCTCGGCATCCATTCGGCCGGCGACGAAGCCTCCGTCATCATCACCAATGTGCTGGAGCGGGTGATCAAGGAGAGCCCGCGCGAGGATCATCGTCATCACCTGATCCACGTCGAAGTCGGACCGCCGGAGGCGACCTACCAGAAGATGAAGGAGCTCGGTATCGGCGTCGCCCTGCAGCCGAACTTCACCTATGGCCTGCAGCCGTTTTTCTCGCTCGCTCTGAAGGGGGAACAGCTGGCGCGTAACAATCCGGCCCGCACGATCCTCGATCACGGTCTGAAGCTGACCTTCGGCTCGGACGAGCGTCCCTACGGCCCGATGTATGGGCTATACGCCGCTGTGACTCGTCGCGGAGCGGACGGCAAGGTGTACGGTCCGGAGGAAGCAATCACTCTTCAGCAGGCGATTCGCGCCTACACGATCGATGCGGCCTGGCAGACCTTCGATGAGAAGACTCGCGGCTCGATCGAGCCGGGCAAGGTGGCGGACTTCGCGGTGCTGTCCGACGACATCTTCACGATCGATCCACTGAAGATCAAAGATCTGACGGTCCTGCAGACCATCATCAACGGCCGGATCTTCGATACGCCGGCGGGGCTGCCGAACTACTACCACCCGGTGCAACAGCCGAGAAAGTAACAGCGGCGCCTGGCAGATAAATGTGACGAACAGGCGCCGCCGCGTGGCGGCGCCTTGCTACGAGACCGAGCGATGCGATCGACTTCTTTTCTACCTTCGCGCAATCACACCCGATTCAAGTCAGCGAACCTCTGGTCGAGCGAAGAGCTCGGCTTGTTGCGCTCACTGGCCAGCCGCGGCGTGCCAGTCAGCTCGATCGCGTCGACGCTGCGCCGTTCGGAGTCCGCGATCAAGAACAAGGCCGGCATGCACGGCATACCGCTGCGGCAAGCGAGCGCGGACTGACGCGTCGGTCTCGATCAAGCGTCCGACTCGATCGAACGCTTCGGCGCTGAGGCGGGCGGTGCGCACGCCTCGGCAACGGCGTTTTTCAGCCAATGCCGGAAGCGAACGATTGCGGGCGATTGCCAGCGGTCGGCGCGAGCCGAAAATACATACGAACCGAGCGTCACCTGTTGCTCGCTGGGCGCGAGTAGATCGACCAGTCGACCGGTGTTCAGGTCGTCGCCGAACAAGAAAGGATTCGCCAGCGCCACCCCTTGTCCTCGACGTGCGGCCTCGACCGTCAAGTGAGCGTGCCACAAACGCGGCCCGGGCAACGTGTCCGGCGTTTCGATGCCGTGCATGGCAAACCAGGCTCGCCATTGCTGATGACTTTCTTCGTGTAACAACGGCGCATTCAGCAGCGCGCTTGCGCCGTGGATCGGCAGCAGCTTGGCCGCGTATTCCGGACTTGCCACGGCACACACAGGCGGACGCGCAATCTCGAATCGGCGCACGCCGCCGGTCATGGTCGCGGCCGAGATCGTCGGTGCGCCCTGGACGTAGCGGATATCCACGTCCGCTTCGTAGCGGGAGAAATCAGGACTGTGATCGGTCGGGTGCAATTCCAGATCGAGCCCGGCATTCGCCTCCTGAAAATTTTTCAAGCGAGACATCAGCCATTCGGAGGCGAAACCTGGGACACAACAAATACTGAGATGCGCGCCTTCGTTGGCGCGAATGAGCTCGATACTCGCATCGCTGAGCTCGGCGAGAGCCGCGGTGACCCGGGCGTGATAGCGGAACCCTTCGGCCGTCAACACCGTGTTGCCGTGAGCGCGATCGAACAGGCGCATGCCCGCCCATTCCTCCAGCGTGCGCAGATGTCTGCTCACGACTGCGTGATCCAAGCCCAACGATTGAGCGGCGCGGCGTATGCCGCAAAGTCTTCCAACCGCTTCGAACGCCCGCAACGCTGCGAACGGGGGCAACGAAGCCCGCTTCTCCTCGACAATCGACATCGTTAAATCGCCCCATCGTCTGTTGGCCAGCAGTACACGAGTGCGTATCGAGGCATGCAATGTCCGTGCACGTGAGCTGTCGATCAGAGCGAACCTGTCCTATGACGGTGACGATCGTGCACCGGTTGGATCTTCAAACGCATCTATCGAGCGCCGCGCCTCGCGTGGAAGACTACACAATCTCTTTCTTCCGCAGCAACGGATTCAGAGCTTTGAAACTGACACAATCTATTTCGGCCAACGCTGGCCTGCTCGCCCGCAAAACTGCAGCCGTCGCGCGTGGTGTTTCCACGGCGACACCGTTGTTCGCAGCCACTGCGGAAAATGCTGAGATCAGGGATGTTGACGGACAGCGCTATATCGATTTCGCGAGCGGCATCGGCGTGCTCGCGACGGGACATCGACATCCTCGAGTGGCCGCGGCCGTACAACATCAGCTCGAGAAATTCACCCACACTGCTTTTCAGGTTCTTGCTTACGAGAGCTACATCGAGTTGGCCGAGCGTCTCAACGGACTTGCGCCGTTCCAGGGCGCGGCCAAGAGTGTGCTGTTCACCAGTGGTGCAGAAGCGGTCGAGAATGCGCTCAAGATTGCGCGCATCGCCACCGGCCGCTCGACGGTGATCGCATTCAGCGGCGCCTTTCATGGACGCACGACCATGACGCTGGCGCTGACCGGCAAGGTCAAGCCGTACAAGCAGCACATGGGGCCGCTCTCGAACGACGTATATCGACTGCCGTTCCCCGTCGAGCATCGGGGCATCCAGGTGGCCGATACGCTGCGCGCACTGGAGTCGCTGTTCCATAGCGACGTCGAGCCGAGCAAAGTGGCGGCGATCATCATCGAGCCGGTGCAGGGCGAGGGCGGGTTCAACGTCGCACCGGCGCAGCTGCTCCAGGCGCTGCGCAGAGTCTGCGACGAGCACGGCATCGTGCTGATCGCCGATGAGATCCAGTCGGGTTTCGGCCGCACCGGGCGAATGTTCGCCATCGAGCACGCCGGCATCGAGCCGGACCTGGTGACGGTTGCGAAGTCAATCGCCGGAGGCTTTCCACTGTCCGGCGTCGTGGGCCGCGCGGCGCTCATGGATGCCGTGGAGCCGGGCGGGCTCGGCGGTACCTATGCAGGTTCACCGATCAGCTGCGCCGCGGCCCTGGCGGTCATCGATGTGATCGCGAAAGAAAACCTGTTGGCGCGCGCCCACGAGATCGGCAATACGATCCGCACACGTATCAATGAAGTGATGCGCTCGAACAGCAACGCGCCGATTGCGAACTTGCGCGGGCTGGGCGCGATGCTGGCGTTCGATGTCGTCAAGTCGGATCCAGATCGCTCGCCCGACGGCGTCGGCGCCAGGCTGGTCGCGGCACGCGCGCTGGACGGTGGGCTCATCGTGCTCACGTGCGGCACCTACGGCGAGACCGTCCGGCTGCTGACGCCGCTCACTATTTCAGATGCAGTGTTGAACGAGGGGCTGAACATCCTCGTGAATGCGATTCGGAACACGCGTGCGAGCTGCTGAGCAGGCCCGCTGAATGGATACGAAGATGGAACGGTCACGTCTCGGCCTCGCGCGGCCCGACCTGTTGAGGGAAGCTGCGTACATCGACGGCGAATGGATCTCGGCGAACGCTGTCATCGGCGTCAACAATCCTGCCACGGGAGGTCTGCTCGGTTCCGTGCCCGAGTTGGGAGCAGCCGAGACCACGCAGGCCGTCGCGGCGGCAGATCGCGCATTCGTCACGTGGAGTGCGAAGAGCGCCGCCGAGCGAGCGACTGTTCTTCGGCGTTGGTATGAGTTGATCGTCAAGCACACCGAAGACCTTGCCAGACTGATGACCGCCGAGCAGGGCAAGCCGCTCGCCGAGGCGCGCGGCGAGGTGACCTATGCAGCCAGCTTCATCGAGTGGTTCGCCGAAGAAGCCCGGCGCGCCTACGGTGGAATCATCCCGGGTCACCTCCCCGACAAACGATTGCTGGTGCTCAAGCAGCCCGTCGGTGTGGTTGCCGCGATCACGCCGTGGAATTTTCCGGCCGCGATGATTACTCGCAAAGTTGCCCCGGCATTGGCAGTGGGTTGCACCGTGGTGCTCAAGCCTTCGGAACTGACGCCGTTTTCCGCGCTGGCGCTGGCGCTGCTCGCTAGTGAGGCGGGGGTGCCGCCCGGCGTGTTCAATGTCGTTACCGGCGAACCTCGCGCTATTGGCGAAGTGCTGACCACCGATGCCCGAGTTCGCAAGTTCACGTTCACCGGCTCCACGCCGGTGGGTAAGATGCTGGCGGCACGGTGTATGAGCACCGTCAAACGGGTCTCACTCGAGCTCGGCGGCAACGCGCCGTTCATCGTGTTCGATGACGCGGACATTGCGCAGGCCGTGGAAGGCGCCATAGCTTCCAAGTTTCGCAACACGGGACAGACCTGCGTTTGTGCAAATCGCTTCCTCGTGCATAGTGCCGTCTACGACGAGTTTGCGATCCGACTGAGTCAACGTGTGTCGGCACTGGTCGTCGGGGACGGTCTCGAAGGGCCGACGCAGCAGGGGCCACTTATTAATAGTGCCGCGCTCGGCAAGGTCGAACGCCACATCGCCGATGCGCGCGAGCAAGGAGGGCGAGTGCTCACCGGGGGCGCACGCAAGCACGGCAACTTTCACGAACCGACGGTCATCACGGGTGTGACGCCGCGCATGGCGCTGTTTCATGAGGAGACCTTCGGTCCGGTCGCGGGGCTGCTGCGCTTCGACGACGAGGCGCAGGCAGTTGCGCTTGCGAACGATACGAGCGCTGGCCTGGCGGCGTACGTGTACACCCGCGATCTGAGTCGGGCCTGGCGTGTTTCGGAAGCGCTTCGCTACGGGATGGTCGGTTTGAACACGGGGCTGATTTCCACTGCGGTCGCGCCCTTCGGCGGCGTGAAGGAATCCGGTGTGGGACGGGAAGGCTCCTCGTATGGGATCGATGACTATCTCGATATCAAATTCGTCTGTAGCGAAATTTCGGCTGGCTAGCGTCGATCCGGAGCACTCATGAGCCCAACCCCTGCAGCGACCGCGACCACCGGCCTGGCGAAGAGCCTGCGATCGCGCCACGTGACCATGATTTCCATTGGAGGAATCATCGGCGCGGGATTGTTTGTCGGCAGCAGTGCGGCGATCAGCGCGGCGGGGCCGGCCATCACTGTGAGCTATCTGCTCGCGGGGCTGGTCATTCTGCTGGTCATGCGCATGCTCGGCGAAATGGCCTGCGTGAATCCGGGCGCCGGCTCCTTCACCGAATATGCACGCATCGGTTTGGGCAACTGGGCGGGCTTCGTGACCGGCTGGCTCTATTGGTACTTCTGGGTGGTCGTGGTCGCGATCGAAGCCATCGCGGGCGCCGCCATCATTGCGCAATGGATCCCGTTGCCCGATTGGCAGATCGGTCTGGCGCTGATGGTGATTCTGACCGTCGTCAACCTGATGTCGACGCGCTCGTATGGAGAGTTCGAGTTCTGGTTCGCCTCCGTCAAGGTCGCCGCGATCATTGCGTTCCTGGTCATCGCCGCCGGATATCTCATCGGATTCACGCCGGAGTCGGAGCAGGGCGTGCGGAACCTGGTGGCGCATGGGGGCTTCATGCCGCGTGGACCCATTGCCGTGCTTGCCGCGATCACCACGGTGATCTTCTCTTTGATCGGCGCCGAGATCGCGATCATCGCGGCAGCGGAATCGAATGAGTCGGCCCGCACGATCTCGCGCCTGACCGTCACCATCCTGCTGCGCATTCTGTTGTTCTATGTGGGCTCCATTGCGCTGATCGTCATGGTGATTCCGTGGACCGACATCCAGCCGGGCATTTCGCCGTTCGTCATGGCGATGGAGCGCATCGGCATTCCAGGCGCGGGCCTCATCATGAATGTAGTCGTGTTGACGGCTGTGCTGTCCTGCCTGAACTCCGGTGTCTATGTCACATCGCGTGTGCTGTTCACTCTCGCCGCGCACGGCGATGCCCCTCAGTCCATGGTGAAGCTGAGCGCCAGTAAGGTGCCGGTTCGCGCGATCCTGCTCGGCAGCTCGCTCGGTTATGGGGCCGTCATCACCGCGGTCATCTCGCCGTCTGTGGTGTTCGCATTCCTGCTCAATACGTCCGGCGCGATCATGTTGATCGTCTATGCCATTGTTGCCTTTGCGCAAATTCGCCAGCGACGGGAACTGGCGCCCGATGTCCTGCGAACATTGAGCGTCCGCATGTGGTTGTTTCCTTATTTGAGCTGGGCTGTGATCGCGGCCATCGTGGCCGTGCTGGCGGCCATGGCCTTTACTGCTGAGCTGGCGAGTCAGCTGTATGCGAGTGTGTTCTGTACTTTGGTCGTGCTGCTGGCGTACGCCGCACGGCGTCGGTCAGGGCCGGCGGTGTCGCCGGCGGCGGCAGCGGATGCTTAGCTCCCGGGCGTGACGCCGTTGTCAGACCAAAGCCACCTCAATCGCCACTTCAAACGAATATGGAGTGACACGCCAGGGCGCGTCCGCAATTTCGTTCAAGAGGGCCGTACTACCGATCGCTAGAGTTCCCCTCCTCAAGCGGAGGTGGACAATGAAACGCGTGATCGCCCTGGGTGTCGTAGCCGTGGCGTTGATGTTCGACGCATCGGCGACAAAGGTTCGGGCCGACGCACGAGCGCAGTTTGAGCAGCTGAAGGCGCTCGCAGGCACGTGGGATGCGCCGATTCCTCGCAATGAAGTGATGCGCAATATCTTCCGACCTCTCGCGTTCGGCACGGCAGTGCTGCACGAGGAATGGAAGAATGGAGAGCAACTCACCGCGACTGTCTTCTATCTGGTCGGCTCTGAGCTGCGCGCCGATCACTACTGCGATTTCGGCAATCAGCTTCACTACGTCGCCCGTCCCTCGAAGGTGGACCGCGTGCTCGACTTCGGTCTGCAGAGCGCCACCAATCTGGACAAGCATCCACGCCATTTTCATTCGACGCGTTGGGAGATCGTCGACGACTCGCGCCACAACCAGGACTGGACGATCGCGAGCCCCGGTAAGCCGATGCAGACCGTGAGAATGGAGTTCGCGCGTGTGCCCGATCCTGATGTCGCGGCGACGAGGGCAGATCCGGAAGCGGTCGTCCGCGCGCACATCCATGCTCTCGCGACAGGCAATACCGAGAGGTTGCGCGAGCTGCTCAGCCCGGATGTGAAGGCGTTCGATGTTCCTACCGATAGCGATCGTCTGGTCGGCGAACCCGTCAATGCGATGGGCACGCATGAGCAGCGCAAGCGGGTGGAGCTGATGGATCTTGCAGTCGCGGGCGATATCGTCGCGGTAAAGTTGAGGATCGAACCGGTGGCGAGTGCCGGTCGGCAAAGCTTTGAGCTTGCGCTGTATCGAGTGCGTGACGGTCTCATCCGGGATCTCTGGCACCTGGCGCGAGCCGACGCCGATCCGACGCCCGACAGCCGGCGTGCCGAAGATGTGGTCATGCAGCTCACAGAGCTCAACAATCGGGGCGATGTCGAGGGTTTCCTCGCGCTCTTCAGCCCTAGCGCCAAGAACTTTCGCAATTCTGGAGCGCCGCACACGATAGGTGACAAACCTTCGGTCAAGTTGGTCGACGTCAAGAGCCGTCGCGAGACTTATGTCGCGATGTTCGCGAACGGCGCCCCTGCTCAGGTGGAGACGACCGCAACCGTGGCTCTCGGCAATATGGTTGCTGCTCGCGATGTCGCGCATCTGCCCAATGGCAAGGTGATCGACCAGCTTTCGATCTATCGGATCGAGCGCGGCTTGATCGACCGCGATTGGTTCGTGTTCGAACGTGCACGGTTCTAGAGGGAGGCGCCTGCTCGACTCAATATCACTATCGCTATCGCTGTCAAAGCTTGTAGTTCACCTCCACCCCGAGCACTCGACCTTTGCTCAGCGGCGAGAAGGTTGCGCCGACGCCCCCGAACGCGGCGGTGTTGGGCAGCTGCGTGTCGTTGCCTTCAGTGACTTCGTCGAGCAGGTTGCGGCCGAAGAGCGACAGGCGCAGCCGTCGATCCATGAGGCTCACGCCGACGCTCGCATCGAGCATGTCGGCCGCGTTCAACCAGCCGCGATTGTTGTCCGTGTAAGCGGCGTCGTCGCGGTGGTTGAAGTTGATGCGAGTCGTCACCGGCGTGCTGCTCATATCCGTTTCCCAGCTCAGTCCCAAGCCCCACGTCAACTTTGTGAGCCGAGGGATGCGAAGCGCGTAGTCGCGACCGTCGATGATGCCGTCGCCGCTGATGTCGTAGCGGATGCGGTCGTACTCTCCGTCGGTGTAGCCCACGTTGCCGGTGAGTTGGAAATCGAATGTCACAGCCGCAACCACCTCCAGTTCCGCGCCACGAATCGTTGCGTCGGCGGTGTTTCTGATGATCTGCAGGACGGCGACGCCCGGACTCGATAGATTGACTTCCCGCTGCATATCTTTGATCTCGTTGTGGAACAGCGCGAGATTGGTCCGCAGGCGTCCGTCCAGCCAATCGACCTTCGCGCCGAGCTCGTAGGCGTCCTGTTTTTCCGGGTCTGTCGGTCCAGGCGTGGCGGTCGTGGTGGTGCTGCGTAAGTTATAACCGCCGCTGCGGAAGCCTTTGGTCCAGAAGGTGTAGAGCTGCGCGTCGTCCGAGACACGCCATTGCAAACCGACCTTCGGCGTCGTGTCGCTCCACTCGTGACTATCACGGAAGTCGAAGGTGCAGGTTTGTCCTTCGAAGCTGCACACCGAGCGTGCTGTGCTGGGCACGAAGGTGGCGATCAGGGCATCCTTTTCCTCGCGTGAGTAGCGCGCGCCGAGTGTGAGCACCCATGCGTCAGTCAAAGCGATGTCCGTTTGGGCAAACACGCCGTAAGCATCGTGCGACTGTTCGCCACCCATCGTGGCGTTCACGGCGCCGCCGCTCAGAATTCGATTCTCGAAATAGGTGAGATCCTGCGTGAACCAATACAGGCCGGTCGTCAGTTTGACGCGGCCGAAGCTGCCGGCGTAACGCAGTTCTTCGCTCAACTGGTCCTGCTCGGTCCACGTGCGGGAGTGAAACGCGGTGTTTATCGTGGCATCGACGTCGGTCCCGGAGCCGCCGGTGTAATCGCGCCAGCCGAGAATGTTGGTGATGACGCCATCGCCGAATGAAACATCGATATTGAGCTCGGCGATCGCCTGATCCCATTGAACGTCGCTGTAACCGTCGTAATTCATCTGGAAGTCGAAGCTGTCGCGAGCGTAGAGCGCCCGGTTCTGTCCTGCCGGGCCGTCGCCGGCAATGTCGCCATGCTCGTAGCGGAGCAGGAGCTCGCTGCCATCGGTCGGTGTCCAGCTCAAGGAAGGTCGCACCAGCCAGGTCTTGGATTGGCCGAAGTCCTCGCCATCGGCGAGGTTGGTAAACCAGCCTTGGTCATCGTTGTAATACGCGGTCAGGCGCGCCGCGAGCCGCTCGGCGATCAGCGGACCGGAGATCGACGCGCCCGCGATGGAGTCTTGCTCGTCCGTGGTGGAAAGTTTGAAGTCGGCTGCGAAATCCTGCGAAGGCTTGCGGGTCCGCACCAGCACGGCGCCGCCGGTCACATTGCGCCCGAACAGCAATCCTTGCGGGCCTCGCAGCACTTCGATGCCTTCCAGATCGAACAGATCGAACACGACGCCGCCGATGATGCCCAGGTACATGCCGTCGACGAAGACGCCGACGGTCGGATCGATCGAAGGAATGGAGCTGTTGATTCCCAAGCCGCGAATGGTGAAGTTCGCGGTGCCCTTGATGGTGCCGATGTCATCCAGCGCGACATTCGGCATTTGAAACGACAAGCTGTGCAGATCTTTGACGAACAGTGCGTCGAGTTGCTCCGCGCCGAACGCGGTAAGCGTGAGCGGCACATCCTGGATCGCCTCGGCTTGCGCGCTTTTCGTCGCGGTGACCAGAACCTCTTCGAGCAGCGAGCCGGGTGCATTCTCCGTAGTGCTTTGCGCGAGCGTCGCCAGAGGCAGGGCAAGCGCGGCAGCGGCGAGCGAGCATCGAAGCATGAGTCTCTCTGCGAATTGCCGCACGCAAGCAGCTTGTGATTTGCGGACAATCTTAGAGCAGGCGGCCAAAACGTCGACCTATCAGAACCGATAGTTACCATCCGGCGCGGCTCATGGCACGAGCACTTAGGGCAATCCCGGTGTCGCGCGACTTTCCACTTTGTATGCGCACCCGTTAGCCCCCCGGGGCGAGGGTCTTGAGCTGTAACGCTTTCCGCAGACTGGCACGGCGGTTGCAATTTCGCGGACGTGCGATTCGGCAGCTCGCACATAACAAAAATGGGGTGTCACGTGCTGTTCCAATCTCGTCGCGCGACGCTTTTGCCGTTGTGCGTTAAGGCGTCGCGCCTTGGCGCATTGGCGTTACTCGGTCTGAACCTTGTCACAGCCGACATGGCTCACGCCGACAGCGTGCGAGGCGCGTGGGATCCCGAAGTTTACCAATGGCCGCTGATCGCCGTGCACGCGGTCGTTACGCCCGACATGCGAGTGATGACCTATGGCACCGATGGCATCGGGCGCCAGACCGGGTACTTCATTTATGACTTGTGGGACGTCTCGAGCGACCCGGCAGCGGGCCACCTCACGCTCGACAATGTCACGGCCACCGATATTTTCTGCGGTTCGCAGCTGGTGCTCCCGCAAGGCGGTCAGGTGTTTCTCGCGGGCGGCGACAACTGGACCGGAACGGGTACGACCAACACCGGTAACAACAACACGAACCTGCTCGATCTTTCGAGCAACGTGCTGAGCCGCGGCACGAACATCAATCGCGCTCGCTGGTACTCGAGCTCGACGGTATTGCTGAACGGCGAGGTGCTCATTCAAGGCGGGTCCGGCGGCACGGACTTTCCGGAGATTCGTGGGCTCGATGGTACGTTCCGTCTGTTGAACGGCGCGGGGACGGGCAGCCTCGATTTCATGTACCCCCGTAACTTCATCGCGCCCGACGGTCGGGTATTCGGCTATGACAGCGCGGGCCGGATGTACTATCTCAATCCGGCCGGCACGGGTTCGCTCACGATGAGCTCTCAGCTCGCAGCTGCGTACCGCGGCAACGATGCGAGCGCCGCGATGTTTCGTCCCGGCCGCATTCTCCAGTTCGGAGGCTCCTCGAACGGCGCGGTGGTCATCGACATCAACGGCAGCGCGCCGGTCGTGACGCCGACTCAGTCGATGTCGTCGCAGCGCAGGCTCGTCAACGCGGCGATCCTGCCGAACGGCAAGGTGCTCGCGACCGGCGGCAGCTCGGTCTGGAATCAGCTCACCAATGTGAACAACTCCGCCGAGATCTGGAATCCGGCAACCGGCACCTGGATGGTCGGGCCGAGCGGCCAGCGGGCGCGCCTGTATCACTCGATATCGCTGCTGTTGCCCGACGGCCGCGTCCTGGTCGGCGGCGGTGGCGCGCCTGGCCCGCAGAACAATCTCAACGTCGAGATTTACAACCCGCCGTACCTGTATGACGCATCGGGTCAGCGCGCCGAGCAACTGCGCATCACAGCTGCGCCCGCGGAGATCGACATCGGCGAAATCTTCGATGTGGATCTTGATAAGGCGACGAACATCAGCCGCGTCACGATGATCAAGACCGGCTCGGTGACGCACAGTTGGAACATGGAGCAGCGCTTCGTCGAGCTCACGTTCGCACAGAACGGATCGCAACTCAGAGTGCAAGCGCCGACGCGTGCAGCGGACGCGCCTCCCGGCTTCTGGATGATCTTCGCCCTCGACCAGCTGGGCGTTCCATCGCATGCGCGTATCGTCAAGGTGAACGTTGCCTCGAACTGGTCTCCTGCGATCACGCCGACACTCGCCGCCGTGAGCGACCGATCCAGCACCGTCAACGTTCCGGCCCAGCTGCAACTCGTTGCGTCGGATCCGAATGGCGATGAGCTTTCGTTCTCCGCGAGCGGACTGCCCACCGGCCTGTCGCTCAATGCGGCGACCGGACTGATCAGCGGCACGCCGACGATCACGGGCAACTATCACGTCACCGTTGTCGTCAGCGATGGAGTCAACGCGGCGACGCGGGCGTTCGTATGGACCGTCACGGATCCTGCTCCGCTGCTGGTGCAGCTGTCGGCTCCTGCGACGCCACGTCTGGCCGGCAGCACGGTCACCTATACCGCGACTTCCAGCAACGCTCAGAACCCAAGGTTCCGCTGGTACTTCGATGACGGCTCGTCTGCGACGGGATGGTCGACGGCGTCTTCGGTGGATCACGTGTTCACACAGCCGGGCGTGTACTACGTGACTGTCACGGCAGTCGACGATCGTGGCGTGGAAGTATCCGAGACGTTCGTGCAGACGATTCATTTGCCGCTCACAGCGAATCGTCCGACGGCTTCGACGAACATCCTGACCGAGCCGCGCGGGACGGCGAATGCGCGGGTCTGGGTGGTGAATCAGGACAACAACACCGTGAGCGTGTTCGACGCAGTCACGAACGCAAAAGTGGCTGAGATCGCCGTCGGCACGGCGCCGCGCACTCTGGCCATCGCGCCGAGCGGCAGGATCTGGGTGACCAACAAGACCAGCAACTCGATCAGCATCATCAATCCGAGCACGCTCGCTGTTGTGCAAACGGTGGCGCTACCGCGCGCATCGCAGCCCTTCGGCATCGCTTTCGCTCCGACCGGCGCGGTGGCCTTTGTGACGCTGGAGGGAACGGGCCGGCTGTTGCGGCTGGATGCCTCGACCGGCGCAACGCTGGCGACGATCGATGTCGGGCCGAATCCGCGGCATGTCTCGGTCAACGCACAAGGCACGTCGGTCTATGTGTCGCGATTCATTACGCCGTTGATGCCCGGCGAAAGCACGGGAGTCGTGCAAACTTCCGCGGGCGGCGGCGAGATCGTCGTCGTGAACGCCGGCGCCTCGTCGCTCAGCGGCGCGATTCGACTCGCCCACAGCGACAAACAGGATTTTGAAAGTCAGGGACGCGGCCTGCCGAACTATCTTGGCGCTGCGGTCATCTCTCCGGACGGCACCCAGGCGTGGGTGCCCTCGAAACAGGACAACATCGCCCGCGGCGCGCTGCGTGACGGCCTGAATATCGATTTCCAGAACACCGTGAGAGCCGTGTCCTCGCGCCTGGATCTCGGCGTCGGCAGCGAGGATCTCGCGGCGCGGATCGATCACGACAATTCGAGTGTTGCCAGCGCTGTTGCATTCGATCCGCGCGGCATCTACATGTTCGTCGCGCTCGAAACGAGCCGCGAAGTCGCTGTGGTCGATGCGCACGGACGATGGGAGATCTTCCGCTTCGAGGTCGGGCTCGCTCCGCAAGGCCTGGCGCTTTCGCCGGACGGCTCGCGTCTGTTCGTCAACAATTTTATGCAGCGGACGGTGGGCATATTCGATCTGAAGCCGTTGCTCGACGCCGGCCGACCCGAGGTGCCGTCGATCGGGTCGTTGAACGCCGTCGCGACCGAGCGGTTGTCCGCGCAGGTGCTCAAGGGCAAGCAGCTTTTCTACGATGCACGCGACCCGCGCCTGGCGCGAGATCGTTACATGAGCTGTGCGTCGTGTCACAACGACGGTGGACACGACGGCCGTGTGTGGGATCTCACCGGCATGGGCGAGGGACTGCGCAATACCATCAGCCTCGTCGGACGGGCATCGACTTCGCACGGCTTCCTGCACTGGAGTGCGAATTTCGACGAGTTGCAGGACTTCGAGGGCCAGATTCGAGGGTTGGCGGGCGGAACCGGCTTGATGTCCGACGCCGCGTTCGCCACGCGCAGCGAGCCACTCGGTGCGACCAAGGCGGGTGTCAGCGCCGATCTCGACGCGCTCGCCGCGTATGTAGCCTCATTGTCGACGTTCCCGAACAGTCCGTATCGCAGCAGCAGTGGAGCGCTCACGACGGAAGGCTCACGCGGGCGCACGGTGTTTGAAACGGCCGGGTGCGGCTCGTGTCACAGTGGCACGAGATTCACCGCCAGTGGCGCGGCGACGTTGCAGAACATCGGCACGATCAAGCCGAGCAGTGGTCAGCGTCTCTATGGAGCACTCACCGGCATCGATCCGCCAACGTTGCGCGATGTCTGGGCAACCGCACCTTACCTTCACGACGGCTCTGCGGCGACTCTTGCGGATGCAGTCAGTGCGCACACGAATGTTTCGCTGAGCAGTGCGGATCGCACTTCGGTGGTCGCATATCTCCAGCAGATCGGTGCCGAAGAAACGACGGCTCCAGTCGCGGGCGGCGGTCTGACGGGCCAGTACTTCACGAATACGACCCTGAGCGGCACAGCCCGATTGGTCCGTATCGAGCAGGTTAACTTCGACTGGCAGACCGGCTCGCCGGGCGAGGGCATCGGCAGCGACAACTTCTCCGTGCGCTGGACTGGAGGATTCGTTGCTCCGTCTACGGGAGCCTATCGATTCCAGACGGTTTCCGATGACGGCGTACGTTTGTATGTGAATGGCTCACGGGTGATCAACAATTGGTCGCTGCATTCGGCGATCACCAACACCAGCGGCTCGGTCAATCTCGTGGCCGGCCGGCGCTACACGATTCAGATGGACTACTACGAATCGGGCGGCAGCGCCGTGGCGAAGCTGTTGTGGCGCCTGCCGAATACCTCCACGTACCAAGTGATCCCGCGGCAATACCTTTATGCAAACTAAGCAGCTGCGGCTCGGCCTGTTCGCAGCGGCTCTGCTGGCGATCTCGACGGCGGCGCTGGCCGCACCCGAACGCACGCTGCTGGCCAATCCGTCCCGGCAGCTCAGCGACTTCGAGTTGCTCGATCACGAGAGCAAGCAGGTTCGGCTGTCTCAGTTGCGGGGCGCGCCCGTGCTGCTGTTCTTCGGCTTCTCACATTGTCCTGCCGTGTGTCCCGCTGCGCTCGAGCAACTGCGGCAGCTCGAGAAACAATATGCAAAGGAGCTCGGGCCGACGCGCATCGTCATCGTCAGCGTAGACGGCGAGCGCGACACGCCGGACACGCTGTCAGTCTGGTTGAAGCCGGTGTCAAAAAACTTTCTGGGCTTGACCGACCATCCCGACAAGGTGCGTGCGCTCGCCAGCGAGCTGCGTGCCGCGTTTTATAAGACCCCGGGCCGGAAACCTTCCGAGTACCTGGTCGAGCACAACTCGCAGGTCTTCCTGATCGATGGCGCAGGGAAACTGCGCGCCACCTTCTTCAATGCACCGGTGGCGACCATGGCGCAGGTCACGGACGCCGTCAGGGCCGGTCGGAGCATCGAGTAGTTTTCTTCGGCCGACCTTCGCAGCTTCGGCGGTGCGCCACCGCGCGGGCGCCCTGTGGCATGATTGGGGACAGCCGTCGTGTTGAGTCCCCGATTCCGAACGCCATGCAGATCAACCACCGTGTGCGCCGGGCCGCCCAGCGATCGCCCAAACACAGCAGCCTTGCCGGGACCAACCTGGAGCGTGCGGCGGATTACAACCAACGAGTGACGCTGCAGGCGATCCGCGTGAATGGCGAGATCACCCGGCAGGATCTGGCCCGCATCACCGGCTTGACCCCGCCCTCGATCGCCAATATCACCAATCGTTTGCTGCAGGAGGACCTGATCGTCGAGCTCGGCCGGCTGCGTGGCAAACGCGGGCAGCCCGCGAAGCGCCTGGCCATCAATCCGGACGGGGCGTTCTCCATCGGCTTGAATATCGATCGCGACCACGTCACGGCCGTGGCGCTGGACGTGACCGGGAATGTCCGGGCGCGCATCACCGACGAGATCGATTTCGCGCTGCCAAACGCCGTGGTCAGCTTTGCACGCACGGCGATGGAAGAGATGTTACGGACGCGCCAGTTCGCGAAAAGCAAGATCATCGGCACGGGCGTCGCGTTGCCCGACGATCTGGGGCAGATCGACCTGCCGCATCGGCCCTCCAGCTACGGCGTCTGGAACACCGTCGATGTGAACAAGATGCTGGCCAACGTTCTGCCCGAACCGATACTGGTCGAGAACGATGCCGCCGCGGCGGCCATCGGCGAGCTCCAGTTCGGACATGGCCTGCGCAGCCCGACGTTTTTCTATCTGCTGATCAGCGCATCGTTGGGCGGCGGTCTGGTCATTGACGGCAGTTACTTTCGGGGTGCGGACGGTCGCAGCGGCGAGATCGGTTTCCTGCCGTTGCGCTCGCGTCGTACCAAGGCCCATTCGTTGCAGGCGGCGGTCTCGTTGTCCGCCCTGTATGAGTTACTGGCCGCGAAGAATCGCGCTGTGTCGCGGCCGGAGGACCTGCTGTCCCTCGACGCCAAAGGCAAAGAGGTCGTCGCAGATTGGATCGCCGACTCGGCGGACTTTCTGACGGACCCACTGCTCGCGGTGAGCTGTCTGGTCAATCCCAAGGCGGTGTTCATCGGCGGCCGATTGCCCAGCGGGCTGGTGGATGAGCTCGCTGAGCGGCTCAATCAGCGTCTGCGCAGCAGGGCAGGCGATGTTCCAAAGATCGCGCCGGTCATGCGAGCGGCCATGGCCACGGACGCTCCAGCAGTCGGGGCAGCCATCCTGCCATTCCAGGAACGACTGCTGCCGTCTCGCTCGGCGTTGATGAAGGTCTCCGCCGACTGATCCATTTCGCCTCGATCCATCGGTTTGTCCTGCGGTTGGCTTATTAAATAAATTTACTTTTCTAATTCACGGAAGTAGGCTGCCCGAGTCGGCATTGGGGGAACCGCGTCAGCGGCAGGGGCGAGCTTTGATTCAGATTGGCGTGGACTTCGGAGGAACCAAGATCGAAGCCGCTGCCATCGACGGCGACGGCGAATTCCGCGCTCGCATTCGCGCGGCGACGCCTGGCAACTACGAGGCAGCGATCAAGACGGTTTGCGAGCTCGTGCACGGCGCCGAGCAGCAAGCCGGAACAAACAATTGCACCGTCGGGATCGGCACGCCCGGATCTGTTTCTCCGCGTACCGGCGCGATGCGCAACGCCAATGCGATCTGGTTGAATGGACGCAGATTCCGCGAAGACGTGAGCTCCGCATTGGGGCGGCCGGTGCGGATTGCGAACGATGCAAATTGTCTGGCGCTTTCCGAGGTGATCGACGGCGCCGCCGTCGGGTCGAAGATAGCGTTCGCCGTCATCCTGGGAACGGGCTGCGGTGGCGGGCTCATCGTCCATGGACAACTCGTCGAAGGCGCGCACGGCGTCGGCGGCGAATGGGGACACATCTCCTTGCCCTGGCCTTCGCATGAAGAGCTCGACGGACCCAGCTGTTGGTGCGGCCAGCGCAGTTGTCTGGAAACCTGGGTGTCCGGCAGCGGCTTGCAGCGAGATTACGTCGCACACACGAATATCCAACGGTGCGCCGAAGACATCGTCGAGCTGGCTCGAGCGGGCGACGATGCGGCGCGCAGCGCGGTGTATCGATACATACATCGTCTGGGCAGGGCGCTAGCGGTCATCGGCAACATCGTCGATCCGGACACGATCGTGCTTGGCGGCGGCATGTCGAACGTGCGCGAACTCTATGAAAAGCTGCCGGCAGTAGTGCGTTCGTATGTGTTCACCGACAGCTGGGAGCCGCGCATCGTGCAGGCACGCTGGGGAGATTCCTCCGGCGTCAGAGGCGCGGCGCGACTATGGCCGCTGCAGTAGAGGTCATGGAGAGGGGCGTTGTGTCGGCGGAGCCGGCGCCGCTGAGATTGCTCGATGCGAGCAGGGCGCGACTGCTGCGCTGGCTCGTCGAGGACGCTTATCCGCTCTGGTGGTCCCGCGGCGCGGATCGTGAAAACGGCGGTTTTCACGAGCGGCTCGAACAGAACGGCCAGCCTTGCAACGAACCGCGCCGTGCGCGACTGCATCCGCGGCAGATGTTTGCATTCAGTCTGGCGGATGACTTGGGTCACGACGGGATCACGGAGCCAGCCGTCGCACACGCGCTGGAATTTTTCTTGCGCCATCATGTGCGAGCCGATCGACTCATCCGCACATGCGTCGCACCCGACGGCCACTGCGTCGACGATGCCGTGCTGCTCTACGATCAGGCGTTCGCATTGCTTGGCTATGCGACAGCTTACGACGTATTCAACGATGCATCGTTGCGTCAGCGCGCTCATGCATTGCTGGCATCCGTGCAAAGCCGCCTGGCAAATCCGGCGGGTGGATTCGTCGAAGCGCCCGATCGACCGCGCACGGCCACGAGCAACTCTCATATGCATTTGTTCGAGGCGGTGCTCGCGTGGCAGGGGGTCGATCACGATGTTTGCTGGCGCCGCTTGGCTGCGAGCATCGTCGATCTCACGTTTACCAAACTCATCGATCCAGCGAGCTCGCAGATCCGAGAGTTCTACACCGATGACTGGCACCCCGCGCCAGGCGAGGCGGGGTTGATCGTGGAGCCGGGGCACCAGTTCGAGTGGGCCTGGCTGCTGCTGCGTTGGTATTCGAGTACAGGGGAGGCACGAGTTGCAAAGCTTGCGCTGACGCTTATCGACGAAGCGGAGAGCCACGGCGTGGATCCAGCAAGAGACGTAGCCGTGAACTCGATCTGGCTCGACGGCAAAGTCCGCGATGGGCAGGCCCGACTGTGGCCGCAGACCGAAAGGTTGAAGGCCGGCTGCGCCGCTTGGGAGTGGACGCGCGCACCACGCTATCTGGATATCGCGCAACGTTCCGCAGCGGCGATCGAGCAGTATCTGCGGACCGGGACGGCAGGGTTGTGGCGCGATCAGATGTCGGAGCGGGGCGATTTCATCGAGGAGCCCGCGCCGGCCAGCTCTTTTTATCACCTCGTGGCCGCGATCGCGGAGCTCAATGCCACGTTGAACCGCGTCGTCATTGCGTCCCGCTAAAGAATGAACCGACGCGAGCAAACATTACTCACCGCGTCTTTAAATAAAACAAATATAAGAATCTATTGACAAGGCCAAAACGGCCGCAGCAGAATCGGGCGCAATGGCCTCGTGCGCGTCGATCGGCCGAAGGCCGGCAAAGAACGGTTCGGTAGCCAAACAGGGGGATGAGAGATGCGTACACGCAGTGTGCGATGGCGACGTGGTTCGTGGGTGGCGGCCTCGAGCGTAGTGCTGTTCGCCAATACCGGTCTTGCTCAGGAACAGAGCGCCGGCGAGCTGGAAGAAGTGGTGGTCACCGGCGTGCGCGCCGCTCAGCAGGCCGCCATCGATATCAAGCGCGACTCGCTGCAGATCGTCGATGCCATTTCCGCTGAAGACATCGGCAAACTGCCCGACGTCACCATCTCCGATTCCCTGCAACGCATCCCCGGCATCCAGATTCGTCGCGATGCCGGCGAAGGCAGTCAGATTTCGGTGCGCGGCTTGCCCCAGGTGTCCACGTTGCTCAACGGCGAGCAGTTTCTCGGCGCCAACTCCATCACCACCGTACAACCGAACTTCACCGACGTGCCGTCGCAACTGTTTGCGGGCGCGAATGTATATAAGACGGCAACGTCGAGCTTGATCAGCAGCGGCTTGACCGGCACCGTCGATCTACGCACCCGTCGTCCTTTCGATCTGCCGCAGGGCCTCACCGCGTCGGCTGCAGTCGAAGGCACGTACGGCGACGGCGCCGAAGAGCTCGATCCGCAGGGCAACCTGCTGGTCGCCTGGAACAACGATCGTTTCGGCGCGCTGGTCTCGGTGGCGTATTCCAACGTCAACCTGGCGAATTACTACAGCGGCATGCAAGGCGACCAAGGCTGGAGCGGCCGCCCCAATGAGGGCGGCAACTGGCCCGGCGACGCGAATGGCGATGTGAACGGCGATGGCGACGCCGACGACGTGATCGTTTCCTATCAGGGGCACACCGCGTTCAACCGTTTCACCGAGCGCGACCGCATCGGTCTGAATGCCTCCTTCCAGGCGCGTATCACGGATGCCGTACAGCTGACGGCCGATGCGTTCTACACCGATCAGGAACAGTACGTCCGCACTGCCGGCATGGCCGCCGAAGACAAGTGGCAGCGATGGGAATGGTTCACGCCGTTATCTTCGCGAGGCAGCGGCGCGATGGTCGATGTGAGCAACGATCCGGCAGTCGTCGATTTGCGCGAGCTCGTCCTGGTCGATCAATTCCTGCTGGACACGCGGCGCTTGAAGTCGTTTTCGCAGGTCGCAAGGACCGATGCGAAATCGCAGAACTTCAACCTCGAGCTGAGCTTCGACAACGGCGGGAAGTTTACCGGCAGCGCGCGCGCCATCCTGGCGGACGCCGAGCAGAACATCGTCAACAGCTACGCGGACATCGATCTTTCGAATGGCAGCCAATGGGGCATTCAGAACAACTACTACCCGGGCGGCACGCAGAATCCCTATCCGAACGGATACGCGGGCTTCCCGCAGATCACGGTGGATTATCGCGGCGAGCACGTGCGCTTCTCGGGCATCCCGGACATCGTCAACAACCTGGACGCCTACTCGATCGGCGCGCTGTCCTCTGAAAACAACTCCGACCGCGAAGCCGACATGGCCGCATTCCGCCTGGACGGCAGCTACGAGTTCACGGAAAAATTCGCGCTCGATGCCGGTGTCCGCTACAGCGAGCGGGAAACCACCCAGCTCGGCTACGACTATCTCGCGCCGTTCTACTCGGGCGCCGCCTCCAACGGCAGCGGATGTTTGGTGAAGTGGAAGGCCACCGACGTCATCCTGAGCGGCGGCGGCATCGACGGTGCATGCACCGCGGGCGATGCCGGCGGCTTCTACACGGCGTTGGGCCGTATGCCGCTGTCCTCGTTTGGAAACAACGTGATCCGGGTTACCGACTATGGCGACGCGCAGGGCGTGCCGCCGGTGTACGTGCTGGATCCCGAAGCGATGGACGACCCGCTCGCGTTCCACAACGGCCTGTTCCCCGGCAACGTGAAAGTCAAGAATCCCGGCAACTCGTTCGGCGTGGACGTGGATCAAACGACCGCCTATCTGCAGGGCCGGTTGAACGGCGGCGACGATGTGCCGTACTCGGCGAACATCGGCTTGCGCATGGTCAAGACCAAGCTGAATGTGGTCCAGAACAATGTGGGCGCACCTCAGCCCTACGGTGCGGCCAACGCCGACGCCGGCGATGTCGTGACCGATCGCGAGTTCAACGATTATCTGCCGTCGTTGAATTTCACGTTCGATCTGAGCGACTCCGTCAAGCTGCGCATGGGCTATTCGAAGACCATGACTCTGCTCGACCTGGAGCAGTGGGGCGGGGCGCTGACGCCTTCGTATGCGATCTCCAATGCCGAGGGCGGTCGCTTCGTGATCGTCGGCGCCAACTCCAACGGCAATCCCGAGCTCGATCCGTGGCGCTCGAAGAACTTCGACGGCTCGATCGAATGGTACGTGAACGACCAGACGATGCTGGCCGCGGCGTTGTTCCACATCGAGGTCGATAGTTTCATCGAGCGCGGCACGGTGCCGATGGCATTGCCGGACCAGGACGGCGTCGTGCGGCGTAGCGTGAACGTGCTGACGAACGTGCAGGGCGAAGGCGGCACGCTGGAGGGCGTCGAGCTCTCGGCAAAACATGCGTTCTCGGAGCTGCCGGGGATCTGGAGCAACTTCGGCGTGGACGCCAACTACACCTACTCGCCCAGCGATTCCGGGCGTACCGACATCGGCGGCGGCAAGCTGCCGTTCCCGAGCAATTCCAAGCACCAGACCAATTTCGTGTTGTGGTTCGAGAGCGACCGCTTGCAGGCGCGCATCGCTCACAACTATCGCAGCAAGCGAGCCGAGGCGTTCAATCAGATCTGGGGAACCGAAGGACTGACGGTGTACCAGTCGTCCACGAGCTATATCGACGCTTCAGTGAGCTACGACATCACTCCGAGCTTCACGGCCTATCTGCAGGGGCTCAATCTGACCAACGAGTACGAGAACTATTATTTCCAGTGGGAGAGTCAGAAGGCGTACCAGTTCGGCTATGAGCGCCGGTTCATCGCCGGCGTCCGAGGCAGGTTCTGACCGATGCGGCGACGTGCGGTGCCCGGATGAGCGGGCATCGCACGATTAGTATTCAAGAAGTCTTTCCGGTAGATCGAGAAGAATCCGTGCAACCGACTGACTAGCCTGCAATGTGACGAAATCATCTTAGGCAATTCGTGCCGGAGTCAGCATGGCCTTGCGCCTGTCAAAAGCATCCATGAGAGCCCTTCGGTACATCGCAGTCCTGAGTCTGATCGGATTCTGTCCTTTGCTCGTGCACGCCGAGACCGTGGCGTCGGTGTGGGGCTCTGCCATCCTGCGACACGAAAGGGACTGGTACTCCTCCACGCAGGCGCGCGCTATTGCAGACAGTGTGTTGCGCTACCAATCGCGTGAGGGCGGCTGGCCGAAGAACACCGATCTCGCGGTGTTGCCCGGCAGCGGCGCCGATATTCCGAGCGACGGTCGCGAGAACACGTTCGACAATGAGGGAACCACGCTGCCGATGCAGTTCCTGGCGCGAGTCATCGACGCCACTGCAGATGACAAATACCGCCAGGCATTCTTTCGGGGTCTCGACTACACGCTCGCGGCACAGTACGCGAATGGCGGCTGGCCGCAGGTCTATCCGTTGAGAGAGGGTTATTACTCTCACGTCACGTTCAACGACAACGCCATGATCCGTGTGTTGAGCTTGCTGCGCGATGTGGCTGGCGGCAAGCCGCCGTTCGCATTCGTCGACGAGCAACGACGCCGACGGGCACGCGAAGCGCTGGAACGAGGTGTCGATTTGATCCTGCGGACACAGATCAAACAGGATGGCGTGCTCACGGCCTGGTGCTCGCAATACGATGAGCACACGCTCGAGCCTGCTTGGGCGAGACGCTACGAACCGCCTTCACTGTCAGGAAACGAAAGCGTTGGGATCATTCGTTTTCTAATGGGCATCCCGCACCCCGAGCCCGAGGTCATCGCCGCGATCGAAGGCGGTGTGCGTTGGCTGCAGATCTCCGCCCTTCGAGGCATCCGCGTGGAACGTTTCACCAACGACAAAAGCGAGCACGATAAGCGCGTTGTCGCAGACGCCGACGCCGGTCCGCTGTGGGCCCGATTCTACGAGCTCGGCACGAATCGTCCCATTTTCCTGGGTCGCGATTCGGTCGTTCACTATACGTTTGCAGAGATAGAACGGGAACGCCGCACCGGCTACGCCTATTATGGCGATTGGGCGCGTGAGTTGCTGGATGAGGAGTACCCTGCGTGGAAGGGAAGGACCGCAGCGGAGAGATGAAGGATATGCGCGGCCGGCAGCTGCTGTGGCTCATAGTCATTGCCTCGTGCATGGGCTGCGCAGGTCGTCCGGCCGGCGGCGATCGGCCGTCGGCTCACGTGCCGGCACGGAATGTTCAAGACATTCTGCTGCTGGTCCGGGACCTCGCCATGAAAGGCGAGTGCGCCAATGACGAGTTCTATTCCACCGATGTGATGCACCGGCTGTTCGGATCGGAAGTCCGAGCCGACCGGAGGGAGGGAGACGAGATGCTCGCGGTGAGCATGCATGGCTTCCAGCAACTCGTCGGCGGACGAAAGATGACGCAGCAACGTCCCGGTTCGCTCGAAGGCGTGTGGCTGGACGCACGGAAACAATCGAGACCTGCGTCGAAAACAGTGTGCTCTCTCCGTGTTGCTTTCCATGGGAAAATGCGCGGCCGGGAGTTCAAGAGCGTCGTTCGCGTACTCGGTCCCGGTTGGTCTCGGGATCACGACGCGGAGACACAGCGCAATCTCAACTGTTGTCTGCACTCCTGGAATCCGAAATCGATGGCCAGCGAGCGCCCGATGGGGAATGCAATCATCGTTTATCCTGCCGGTCCAACCGAGCTGGTGCTCGAGTTCGACGGGGCGGGTGAGCTGAGGCGCATCGTCACGTTCTGGCCGCAACCCTGACGGCACGCCAGCGTCGACGGGTCAACGCGTAGGCCGCTTTCCGCCGATGGGATTCGGCGGATCGGCAAGATTCTGCCGATGGTCCCCGGCAGCCCTTTAATAAGGTGTGAGTATCCGAGGAATCTCGGGGCCCCTGCTGCGGCGCCTGGCCTGCACGTTCGTGGCATGGGGATTGCACCCTTCCTGGCCTGGCAGACGAACAGTGCGGGACTAGCAAAAAAATGGGACAAATTGAGCTGGCGGTCGATGCTGATATCGCAGCAGCGACGAAAGTTGCGCCCCTCGACGCTGCAGACATGCGTCGGCGTCTCAAGTCGATCTTCATCGGATCGGTCGGCAACCTGGTCGAGTGGTACGACTTCTACGCCTACGCCGCCTTCGCACTGTACTTCGCGCACCTGTTTTTCCCGGGCGACAATGTGGTGGTCCAGCAGCTGAACGCCGCGCTGCTGTTTGCGTTCGGCTTCATCGTCCGGCCGCTCGGCGGAATGCTGTTCGGGCATCTCGCCGACCATTATGGAAGGCGCACGGCACTCACGCTGTCGGTGTTGTTGATGTGTTTCGGCTCGTTGATGATCGCCGTGACGCCGACCTATGCCTCGATCGGCATCGCGGCGCCGGTGATGTTATTCCTTGCACGCCTGATTCAAGGGCTGAGCCTCGGCGGCGAATATGGCACCAGCGCGACCTATCTGAGCGAAGTCGCGCACGAGAATCATCGCGGCTTCTTTGCCAGTTTCCAGTACGTGACGCTCATCGGCGGTCAGTTGCTGGCCATCCTGGTGCTGCTGCTGTTGCAGAAGGTGTTCCTGACGCACGAGCAGTTGATGGAGTGGGGCTGGCGAATTCCATTCGTGATCGGTGCCTGTCTCGCGATCGTTGCGGCCGTCATGCGCCGTGATCTGCACGAGACCGCCGCGTTCGTCCAGGCCAAGAAATCCGCTCCGCGTGAAAGCTCGACCAAGGCGCTGATGAAATATCCGCGCGAGGTGCTGCTCGTCGTCGGCCTGACCATGGGCGGCACCGCGGCCTTCTACACGTACACGACGTACATGCAGAAATTCCTGAAGCTCTCGGTCAAGCTCACCGACGATCAGACGACCCTGGTGACGGCGGGCTCGCTGCTGTTCGCCATGTTGTTACAACCGATCTATGGGGCAATTTCCGACAAGATCGGCCGCAAGTGGCTGCTGATCGGCTTCGGCGTGGCCGGCACTCTGTTCACCATTCCGCTGCTCACATCGTTACAGGCGGCGCAGAGTCCACTTCAGGCGTTCTGCCTGATTGCTCTCGCATGGATAATCGTGTCAGGTTACACGTCGATCAATGCCGTGGTGAAAGCGGAGCTGTTCCCCACGCGGGTCCGTGCAACCGGCGTCGGGCTTCCTTATGCGATCACGGTCTCGATATTCGGCGGCACCGCCGAGTCGATCGGGCTGTGGTTCAAATCGATCGGCCGCGACAACTGGTTTTATTACTACTTGACGGGCTGCATCGCTACCTCACTCGTGGTCTACCTGCTCATGCGCGACACCAAGAAGGAGTCCGCGATGAACCGGCATGACTGACGCATCGGCACATTGCTGCTAACATCGTCCGCAGGGGACCGACGCAACCATCACGTTGGGCAAACAATCAGCCGCGAAAATCCGCACGACGCTCACACATGAAGTTCGCGGCCAAGACCTGGCAATCCCTTCGCGTACGCCGCGCAGCGGTGGCCATGCTCATCGCGACGCTGATCGCCGGATCCGGATGGCTGGCCTACGAGCTTGCGCTCCAGTCCGGCTTCGGCAGCCTGGAGCGTATGGCGAACGATCGGCTGTCGCTGCTGCAACTCACGCTCGACGCCACGATCGAACGATTCCGCTATCTGCCCACCGCGCTCGCCCAGGCGGCGCCGATCTCGGACGTCTACGAGCATCCCGATTCGCCGCAGGCACGAAAGGCTGCGAACCAATATCTGAAATCGCTGAACGATGCGGCCGGCTCGTCCGACATCTATGTGCTCGATCACAACGGCATCGCGCTGGCGGCGAGCAACTATCTCGATAACAATAATTTCATCGGCAAGAACTACGCGTTTCGCCCGTACTTCACCGAAGCGCTCAACAGCGACGAAGGCCGTTACTACGCGGTCGGTGCGACCACGGGCAAGCCGGGCTATTTTCTCTGGCATTCGGCCAACGAGCACGCCCACACCGGGGTTGGCGTGGCGGTGGTGAAAGTGGATCTGCACCCGTTGCAGAACGAATGGAAAAGCACCGGCGCTTTGGTGGCGATGCTCGATCCCAACGGCGTGATCTTCCTGACCAGCCGCCCGAACTGGCAGTACCGGCCCATCTCGCACCTGTCGGAATCTCAGCTGCAGCTGCTGCGCCAGACGCGTCAATACGGCCATGACATCGATGACCTGAATCCGCTGTTCGCCGGAGAGCGGACCGAGCATGGTCAGAAGGTGGTGCGTATCAACGAACCCAAGGAGCGCGCCAGCCATGAGTACGTCGTCTTCAGCCGGCCCGTGCCGAAGCATGGATGGAACATGGTGGTCCTGTTTCCATTGCGAGCCGTGCAACAGCAGGCCGCGGTGGTTGCCGCTGCCGTGATGCTGGCGGTGCTTGCCGCCTTGCTGATCTATCTCGTCACGCATCAGCGCCGGCATATCGTGCGCGCCAAACTCAACGCGCATCACGTCCTGGAACAGCGGGTAACCGAACGCACGGCTGAGCTGGCGGCGACGAATTCGCTGCTGTCAGCCGAGATCAACGAACGAATCAGGACCGAGCGGGACTTGCGTCGCGCGCAGGACAACCTGGTACACGCGACCAAGATGGCAAGTCTCGGGCAGGCGCTGGCGGGCGTAGCTCACGAGATCAATCAGTCGCTGGCCGCGATGACGACCTACATCGCCGGTGCGCGCGTGCTGCTCGATAGAAACGACAAGGACTCGGCGCTGTCGAATCTGAAACTGGTCTCGGCCATCGTCACCCGCATGGGGGCGCTGACCCAGCATCTGAAAACGTTCGCTCGCAAGGATACTGAATCCAAGCAGGCGACGGATCTTACCGCTGCGATTCGCTACGCCCTCAGCCTGGTCGACTATCGCATCGGAGAGCAGGACGTGACGTTGCATATCTCGGTACCCGAACAGCCGGTGTACGTGATCGGCAACGCTGTTCGCCTGGAACAGGTCATCGTCAACCTGATCTCCAATGCGCTCGATGCCATGCGCGAGCGG
Organism: Steroidobacter agaridevorans; assembly: GCF_009932555.1. GTDB lineage: Bacteria > Pseudomonadota > Gammaproteobacteria > Steroidobacterales > Steroidobacteraceae > Steroidobacter > Steroidobacter agaridevorans. Next base: position 83,114 of record NZ_BLJO01000007.1, on the reverse strand, counting down.
CCGCAGCGGCAGCTCACGATCGAGCTGGAGCCGGGCGAATACCGCGCGAGCCTCAAAGTCAGCGACACCGGGCGGGGCATCGCGCGCGAACACCTCAGCAGCGTGTTCGATCCTTTCTACACCACCAAGGACGTGGGCCAGGGGCTCGGCCTCGGCCTCTCGATCTCCTACGGCATCATCCAGGATATGGGTGGCGAAATATCGGTGGAGAGCGCCTTGGATCGAGGCACGACGTTTCGTATTGTCGTGCCGCTCGCCAGCACGCTGGCTCCTTACACTGCGGTTGCAATTCAGACATGAATCCCACCGTCCTCGTTGTCGATGATGAAGAGCAGGTTCGCCACTCGATCGCGCAATGGCTCGAGCTGGGAGGGCACGCCGTCGAGACGGCTGCGGATGCGGACGCCGCGCTGGCTGCAATCCGGCGCAGGGCTCCCAAAGTCGTGCTGACCGATTTCAAGATGCCGCGAAAAACAGGCATGGACCTGATGCGCGAGCTGCAGCGTTTCGAGCCTGACATTCCGGTCGTGCTGCTCACAGCCCATGGCGATGTGCCGCTCGCGGTTGCGGCGATGCGCGAGGGGGCCTACGATTTCTTGCAGAAGCCGTATGTGCCCGAGCACCTGTCGGCAGTCGTCGCGCGAGCCATCGAGCAACGCCGTTTGAAACAAGAGCTGCAGCAGCTGTCGGGACGCGTTGCCGCCCACGAAGGATTGCAGGCCCACATCGTGGGCGCTTCGGCTGCGATCGCGCGGGTTCGCGACATGGTGGCGGAACTATGCCAGCACGATCCCAACGTGATCATCAACGGGCAGACCGGCACCGGCAAAGAAGTGGTTGCCCGCGCCTTGCATGATTTCGGACCGCGGGCGAAGTCGCCTTTCGTCGCCATTAATTGCGCGGCCCTGCCCGAAGAATTGTTTGAAAGCGAACTGTTCGGCCACGAAGCGGGCGCCTTCACGGGCGCGCGCACCGCGCGGATCGGCAAGTTCGAATTCGCCCATGGCGGCACGCTGCTGCTCGATGAGATCGAGAGCATGCCGCTGACGCTGCAGGCAAAGCTGTTGCGCGTTCTGCAGGAAAGAGTGGTCGAGCGCGTCGGTTCGAACAAGAGCGTTGCAGTCAACGTGCGGGTCATCGCCGCGACGAAATACGATCTCGAGGAACAGGGCCGGCTCGGCCGGTTCCGTCCCGATCTCTACTATCGACTCGCCGGCGCGGAAATTCCGCTGCCGCCGCTCAAGGCTCGCGAAGGAGACATTCTGCTGTTGTTCGAACATTTTTCGGCCAAGGCGGCGTCGATAGCAGGGCAGCCACATCGACCGTTGTCGTCATCCGATGTCGAGGCATTGCTCACGCACAGCTGGCCCGGCAACGTGCGGGAGCTGAAAAGCGTCGCCGAGCGCTACGCGCTGGGGTTGAAGGCGATGGGTCGCACGGTGCCGGAAATTCTGGGCAAGACGGCGCACAGCCCGACGGTCATCGGCTCGGCGCTGGCGGATCGGGTCGCTGCTTACGAGCGGCAATTGATCGAGTCCGCGCTGAAGGATCATAGCGGTTCGATCAGCACCGTGATCGAAGTGCTCGGGATTCCACGGCGAACGTTGAATGAAAAGATGGTCAAGTACGGATTGATCCGGCCGGGCCGCGATGCTGGCGCGCACGGCCACGGCTGACATGCGCGGTTTTTGGCCGATGCTCAAATTATGAATCGGCAATTTTCCGCTGATCGGCGCGGCCCGCCCGCGGCGAATCGTCATTACCTCCCAAAATAAACCGCAACGACGCTTAAAAAAACCCTCGGCGACAAGGTATTACATACGACGCGGCGGGCCACGGAAAAGTGGCACGTCGATTGCTGTATCTGCCCAAAGAAGCAAGTTCGTATGTGGTGAGAAGGGGGTTACATGCGATTGAGGTTGAGTGAACGATGCCCACGCCTGCTGGCATCCGCAGCGGCATTGCTGGCCACCATCGCGTTAGGGAGTTATTCGGAAACATCGATCGCCTCGCAGGGCGCAGCGACGTCTCATCAAACACAGGCGCCCTTGCAGGAGCCGCAGGACACCGGGTCGTTGAACCGGCTGCGGTTGCTCAGCGAGGAACAGTATCTCAACACCGTTCGCTATGTATTCGGGCCCGACGTTGCGCCTGAGCCGCACTTCCCGCCGGCACAGCGTCGCGATGGTCTGCTCGCGCTCGGATCTTCGATTACAGGCGTGACCACCGCGCAGCTCGAGCTCTATCAGAAGGCTGCGGTGACGATTGCCAACACCGTGGTCGATCCGAAATATCGCGCCTTTCTCATTACCTGCAAGCCTCGCAACGAGAAGAAGGCGGACAAGGCTTGCGCCAGCCAGTTCCTGAAAGAGAAGGGACGGCTGCTGAACCGCCGCCCCTTGACCCGAAACGAGCTCGACGCGTTCGTCGCCGAAGCAAACAAGACCGCCGATCAGCTCAAGGATTTCTACGTAGGCATCGGCGTCGCGCTCGAAGCCATGCTGGTGAGCCCGAACGTGTTGTTCGTCGCTGAGGCTACGGAACCGGATCCCGCGCGTCCCGGTCGCCAACGTCTCGACGCCTTTTCGCTCGCCACACGCATGTCGCTATTTCTGTGGAATGCGGCGCCAGACGACAACGTGCTGAAGGCCGCCGAGAGCGGCGAGATCCAGACGCCCGAGGGCCGGGCGCGCGTGGTCGACATGATGCTTTCAAGCCGCCGGCTCGATGCGGGCGTGCGTGCCTTCTTCGACGACATGTTCGGGTTCGACGATTTCAATTCGCTGTCCAAGGACCCGGCGACCTATCCGCAATTCACGGGCCAGGTGGCGCAGGATGCGCGCGAGCAGACGTTGCGTACCATCGTCGATCACCTGGTCAACAAGCGCGGCGATTACCGTGATTTGTTTACAACGCGCGAGACCTTTATTTCTCCAGCGCTCGCTGTGCTCTACGGCGAGCCCGCGCCCGCTGGCTGGACGCCGTACACCGACCCACCCGACAGCCCCCGCGCCGGACTGTTGAGCCAGGTCAGCTTCCTCGCACTACATTCGCATCCCACGCGGTCTTCTCCGACTCTGCGCGGCAAGGCGCTGCGTGAGACCTTGCTGTGCCAGCGCGTGCCGCCGCCGCCGCCCAACGTCGATTTTTCGGCGGTCGATAATCCGGACTCGCCGTTCGCGACCCAGCGTGAGCGCGTCGCCTTTCATCTGAAGAACCCGGTCTGCGCCGGCTGCCACAAGATCACGGATCCGATGGGCCTGGCGCTCGAGAATTTCGACAGCAGCGGTCGTTTCCGCGAAGAGGAACGGGGCAGCAAGATCGACGCGAGCGGCACGCTCGACGGCAAATCGTTCTCCGGCGTGGTGAGCCTCGGGAAGGTGCTGCATGACAATCCGGGCCTTACGTCATGCCTGGTGCAGCGGATTTACAGCTACGGCGCCGGCGGCGCGGTTCGTCCGGAAGACAAGAAAACGCTCGAATATTTCAATGCGCGCTTCGCGGAAGCGGGCTATCGCGTGCCGGACCTGCTGCGGACCATCGCGCTCAGCAATGCATTTTCGGAAATCGTCGCGCCGAAGTCGCCGGCGCCCGCTGTGACGACAGCCAGCGCCACGAACTGACGAATGAGGGGGAACAAGCGATGACAAAACTCACACGCCGCCGTGTTCTGCGCGGAATACTCCAGGGCGGAGCCGTCTCGGTCGGATTGCCGCTGCTGAATTGCTTTCTCAACGACAACGGCAACGCGTATGCGGACGGAACGCCGCTGCCGGTTCGTTACGGCACCTGGCTCTGGGGCCTGGGCATGAGCAAGAACGTGTTCGTGCCGAAGAAGACGGGGCCGGGCTACGATCTTCCCGAGGAGCTGGTCGCACTCAAGAACGTGCGCGATCAAATCAATCTCTACACCAACCTCACTGCCTTTCGTGACGGCGCGTTCTTCTGCCACTTCACCGGTTGGATGGTGTTCCGCTCCGGCACTTCGCCCACGGTCGCCAACCAGGCGCCATCGGAGACGCTCGACGTCATCGTCGCGAATCAGATCGGCCGCACCACGCGCTTCAAAAACCTGACGGCCACGGCAACCGGCGACGTGCGCACTGTCGTGTCCTACGAGAATGCCAACACGCCGAACTCGCCGGAGTTCTCGCCGCTGAATTTCTACAGGCGGCTGTTCGGCCCGGATTTCCAGGATCCGAACGCTCCCACGTTCTCGCCGAGCCCGCTCATCATGGCGCGCAAGAGCGCACTGTCGGCGGTCAACGAGCAGATCAAGGGGCTCGAGCGGCAGGTGGGCGCCGAGGATCGGCAGCGGCTCGATCAGTACTTCACGGGCCTGCGACATCTCGAGCAGCAGTTCGATCATCAGTTGACCAAGCCCGAGCCGCGCGCGGCCTGCGTGGTGCCGAAGGAGCCGGAGGATCCGAAACTCGGCAACGAAGCGAGCCTGGTGGCCGAGCGTCACAAGATGATGACCGATCTGCTGGTCATGGCAGTCGCCTGCGATCAGACGCGAGTGTTCAACATGGCCTACTCGAACGCACAGGCCAACACGACCAAGCCCGGTTATGAGAAGCCGCATCATACGACGACGCACGAGGAGCCGACCGATGCGCAACTCGGCTACCAGCCCAATGCGTCGTGGTTCCTGCGCCGGTCGATGGAGTCGTGGGCTTATTTCGTCGAGGCCTTCAATAGCGTGAAGGAGGGCGACGGCACGCTGCTCGACAACTGTCTGATCATGGCCAACACCGACGTGGCCAATGCGCGCATCCACTCGCTCGAGGAGATGCCCGCGTTCACTGCCGGCAGGGCCGGCGGCAGGATCAAGACCGGCATGCACATCGACTGCAAGGGGGCGCAAGGAACCCAGCTCGGCTTTACCACAATGAAGGTCATGGGCCTGGATATTCCCTCGTGGGGAACCAAGAGCAACCAGACCAGCAAGGTCATCAGCGAGATTCTGGCCTGATCCGCGGTTGCGGATCGGATCGGTGTCGGCTGTATCAAGGGGGATAGATGCGCGAGATAGTTGCCCTGATGGGCGTGCTGGCTGCGGCGTTTGTGATGTTGCCTGCGGAGGCGAACAACAGGCAGTTGTTAGAGGACTACGTGCGCGAGCCGATGCCGCGCGGCTTCAAGGTGATCGTGGCCGAATTCGAAGGGCCGGTGTTCGCCGATGCGAACGGCAAGACGCTCTACAGTTGGCCGATCACCAATTTGCGCAACGGCGATGCCGGCGAGCAGAAGGGCAAGCCTACCTGCGACGATCACAAGTACACGGAGAATGCCGGCCTGATGAGCCCGTACCCGGGCGGACTGGAACTGCCGGAGGTCGAGACCCGGCCCAGCTGCACCGATGTCTGGCCACCGGTACTCGCCAAGCCTGGCGCGGAGCCGGTTGGAAAGTGGACGATCCTCGAACGCAAAGACGGTAGTAAACAGTGGGCGTACGATGGCTACGCCCTCTACACCTCTGTGCTCGATCGCGGGCCAGGCGATGTCTTTGGCGGCAGTGAATTGAGGGGCACCTCTGAAGCCGGCGCGCAGCGCAAGCCAGTGGGACCGCCGCCTAACATTCCGCCGCAGTTCGCGGTGCGTACCGTCGCGATGGGTCATCTTCTAACCATCGGCGCGACCGGACGCTCGGTCTACTATTCGGACCACGATGCACCGGGCAAGTCGAACTGCGATTTGAAGTGTCTGCACGATTGGTTGCCCGTGCTTGCGCCCGCGTCGGTCCGTCCGCAGGGCGACTGGTCCATCATCGAGAGCTCGCCCGGTGTGAAGCAGTGGGCGTTCCGCAAGATGCCTCTCTATACGCGCGCGTTGGACACGCGTGGCAGCAGCCTCGAGGGCAGCGATGAGCCCGGCTGGCACAACGCCTTCACGCAAATGGCGCCGCCGCCGCCCGAAGGCTTCACGGTGAATGACACGCACTCCGGTCAAGTGCTCGGTGACGCGAAGGGCATGACGATTTATATCTATAACTGCAATGACGATGCCGTCGACCAGCTGGCCTGCAACCATCCCGACACACCGCAGGCGTATCGGTTCGCCATCTGCGGCCGCGGCAATCCCGAGCTGTGCCTGAAGAATTTTCCTTACCTGATCGCGCCGAAGGATGCGCAGAGCGACAGCCACCTCTGGAGCACGCTGCATATCGATCCGAAGACAGGCAAGAAGGCAGCTCGCAACGCGCCGGATGCGTTGCATGTGTGGGCCTATCGCGATCGCCCGGTGTATTCCTGTGCGCGTGACAAAAAGCCCGGGGACATCGAGTGCGATACCTTTGGCGAGTTCAACGGCGCGCGCAACGGCTTCAAGGCATTTTGGTTGCGCGATGACTTTGGCGGCAATGCCGGTAGCGGGCGCTGAGAAAGAGGGGGAGTTTCCATGCAGCTTTATCGAACCATGAAACCGGCCTTGGCGAGCCTGCTGGGTTGCGCGCTCGGCGTAGCGACTGCGCAGGCTGCGGACAGCCCGTTACGCGGCGGTACGATCGGCTATGTGTTGACCGCCAAGAACGTAGCGATCTGGCAATCGCCGGACGGCAAGGTCGAGTGCCCGGAGGGCGTGAACGATGGGCCGCGCGAGCAGTTCAAGACGCTCTATCCGATGGACGCCGGCGTTCGTTATAAGTTCGTCGAGACGCAGCTCGAGCGCGAGGGGCAGATCTGGAACCCGACGACCGAGCCCGAGCCCAAGCTGCACTTCAAGGAAGCCCAGGGCACGACTGCGATCGGAATGAACCTGGACGGCAAGACCGGTCCGCGCGATTTCACCAGCCCTGACGGCGAGCCGGGCATCGACAATCAGATGTATCGGGTGCTCGGCTGCGTCGACAATTACCGCGGGCCCGATGGGTCCTATCGACACTTCATCCAGGACTACATGCGGAAGTTCAATTACAACCGCTTCCTGGTGGAGCTCACCAACGTCGACGATCTCACTAATGACGAGGACGTCGCGGTCACCCTTTATCGCGGCAAGGATCCACTCATCGTGGACACGCTCGGCGCGTACACTCCGGGCAGCACGCATCGAATCGACTTCCGCTGGGGCAAGAGCTTCATCTATCAGCTGCGCGGCAAGATCAAGGACGGTGTGCTGACCACCGAGCCGGCCGATGTGACTTTTCCCGAGTCACAGGCCCGCGGTGTGCCTTACCTCTCGGTGCGCGCCTGGCGCGTGAAGCTGAAGCTGACGCCGGAAAATGCCGAAGGCCTGATGGCGGGGTACACCGACATCGAGCGCTACTACAATTCGCTCGGCCAGAACTGGTCGACCCACCATCGCAGTTACGGCGCCGAGCCGATGACTTCCGAATACCGATCCATGCGCAAGAACGCGGAGGGCTATCCGGATCCAACGACCGGGGAGAACACGGCAATATCCATGGCGTGGGAGATCAAGTTCGTGCAAGCCTACATCCTGCATGAGGAGCGCGGCGAGCAGGCCATCTCCAGCCTGCGGGACGCGAGCCAGCGACCCGAAGCGGTGGGCGAATAACTCAATCGCACAATCGCGTGACAAGCGGGGCTAGGGGAGAAATTTGTCTTTTTGAGTCTCCCTTTCGCCAAAAAAAGTCCTCGTCTTGCGGCGACGATACAGCGTACTGGAGCCGTGGCGACGGCAATGTTTTCGGAGGGGAATGTTTTGAATAGAACCACCGCGCTGCCGAGGCTGGCCTGGGCAGGAATTGCGTTCGTCGGGACCTTGTTGCCCATCAGCAGTTTTGCCGATGACCAGGACGTGAGGGACTATCGCTCCCATATCATGAAGACCATGGGCGAGCAGTTCGCCGCGCTCAACCAGATCTCCAAAGGCAAGGTGCCGGCTGCGGATGTGGCTACCCAGGCGGAAGTGCTCCGTATCACCGCTGGCGTGGCCAAGGTCGCCTTCACGCCGAAGGTCCTGGGCGGTGAAGCCAAGCCCGAGGTCTGGGACAAGTGGGACGATTTCTCCAAGCGCCTGGACGAATTGGTCGCTGCCGCGACCGATGTGTCGAAGGCCGCCAAGCAAGGCGGCGTGGCGGCGGTGACGCCGAAGCTCAGCAGTCTGTCCTGCAAGGGCTGTCACGACGTTTACCGGGTGCAAAAGAAATGAGGCCAGTACGAATGATCCGTGCAAGCAAAGCAGCCGCTGTCGGCATCATCCTGGGCGTGACGATGCTGTTGCCCATGGTCGGTCATACCGATGACAAGGATGTGGTGGACTACCGCCAGCACATCATGAAGTCGCTGGAGCATCAGACTGCCGTGCTCGGGCAGATTCTCTCCGGCGCCGGGCCTGCAGAAAACACCCTGGCGCATATGGAAACATTGGCATTGACGGCCTCCGTCGCGCTGAAGTCGTTCGAGGCCAAGGTGCCGGGCGGCGCGGCCAAGCCCGAGGTCTGGAAGGACTGGGCGGATTTTTCCAAGCGCATGAAAGAATTCGCGGAGAAGTCCGCGGAAATGGCCAAGGTCGGACGCGAGCAGGGCGTCGATCAGGCGGCGATGCTGGTGATCGAAGCGTTGCCTTGCAAGGGTTGTCACGATGTCTATCGTGACGAGAAGAAGATCTGACGCTGTTCTCCAGTAGCGGCGCGAGGGGGTTGTGAGATGTCAAAAATGACGCGGCGTGGATTGTTTCAAGTGACTTTGGCTGGAGCCGTGGCGTCGGTCGCCGGCGTGGCTCGGGCGCAAGGCGAACAAGCCTGCCTCGATGGAAAAATGAATGAAGGCCTGGCGACGGCGTTGAACTTCACGGAACAATCGCCCAAGGCCGATCAAAAGTGTGGCGGCTGTGGTTTGTACGACGGTGGCGCGGCCGCCTGCGGCCATTGTCAGATATTCAGTTGTAACGTCCCGGCCACGGGGCATTGCGATTCGTGGTCTCCCAAAGGCTGACACACCGAAGAATCATCAGCGCCAATCATGCGATGTTTGCGAAAGCCGCCGTACTGGCTCTCGGGAGTACTGGGCGTCGCCGTCCTCACGGCGCTCTTCGCCGGCCGGGCAGTGGATGCCGATGATTCGAGTCAGCGTTCGGGTGCAAGTGCAACCAGCGGCGCGGACGCTCTGGTTGAACGTGGACGCTACGTGGCGCTGGCGAGTAATTGCGCCAGTTGCCATACGCGTCCCGGCGGGGCTCCTTATGCGGGCGGCGTGAAGTTCGAAACGCCGGTCGGCGTCATCTATTCCTCCAATATCACTTCCAGCATCGAACAGGGCATCGGCAAGTGGACGGCGGACGACCTGCGGCGTGCTCTGCATGAGGGCGTAGCAGCTGACGGAGATCGGTTGTTTCCTGCGTTTCCATATACCTCGTTTACGCAGATGACCGACGAGGATGTGGATGCACTGTACGCTTACATGCGCACAGTGGCGGCCGATGAATATCAGCCGCCAGCCAACGATTTCGTGTTCCGACTGCGTTGGGGCATGGCCGTCTGGAATGCGCTGTTCTTCGAGCCCGCACGCTTCCAGCCCGATCCGAAACAAACCCCGGAATGGAATCGCGGCGCGTACCTGGTGGGGGCGTTGGGTCATTGCGGAGCTTGTCATACGCCTCGCAGCACATTCATGGCGGAACAGTCGGACAAGGCATATCAGGGCGGCACGCTGCGTGAGTATGTCACTGCCGACAAAGTGCGAGATTGGGCCGCCGTGAATCTCACGTCCTCGGCCGACGGTCTCAAGACATGGTCGGTGGACGATCTCACGAAGTACTTGCATACAGGCTTCAGTCTGCGCGGCGGCGCTTGGGGGCCGATGAATGACGTGGTGGGCAACAGCACTTCCAAGCTGACGCTGGAGGATGCTCGCGCCATGGCCACCTATATCAAGAGTCTGCCTCCGAAAAGTCCGCCGGAAGGCGAGCAGGCGGTGACGCCAGTGACCGCGGAACAGGCCGCATTGGGACAAGTCATCTATAAGGATCGTTGTGAGAAGTGCCACGGCGCTTCCGGACGAGGCGGCATGTTTTCTGGACCGCCGTTGGCAGGCAATCCCACGGTTCAATCCGCCGATCCCGATTCGCTCATCAATGCCGTTTTGTATGGTGCTACGCCAGCCCACGGCATGAAACTCGGCGCATGGGAAACCATGAAGCCATACGCGGATGTATTGAGCGATACAGACATTGCCAATGTAGCGAACTATGTGCGCGGCTCTTGGGGTAACGCTGCGCCGGCAGTCGATGCCGCTCGGGTCGCCAAGCAGCGCTGAGCCGAACGTTTCTTCGATGTTGTTCTCACTCTAGTCGCTGACTGAATCCCATCCGCTCACGCATAGGCTACTTTCCGCCGACGAGATTTTCCCGATCGGCAAAATTCTGCCGATCGTCGTACGCATTCTCCACGACGCAAAGCGCGGGCATTCAAAGATTCTCGTGCTCCTCACTGCGACTCCTGGCCCGCACGCGCGTGGCATGGCGATTGCAACTTCGTTAGTCGGGCACAGACGACGCGCCTGCTGGGCAAGCCGTGGTCTGCGGGCCCAACAAATAATCGATATGCGCGCAGGCCGCGCCGAACTAACGAGAGGGGGAACTCTGATGCTTCTATCCAGAACGGCTCGTCGCCGCGCGAAAGTCTGGGCGGTATCGACGGCCAGCGCCACTGCGCTTGCCGCCGTGGCCGTCACGAACGTGCAAGCGCAAGAGGTCGCCGCTGCAACGATCGACTCGGTCGTCGTCACCGGTTCGCGAATTACACGTGACGGCTATGAAGCGCCGACGCCAGTTTCGGTGCTGGGCGCAGATGAGCTCAACGCGTTGAACACGGTGAACGTCGCCGATGCGGTGAATGTCCTGCCGGCGTTCTCGGGTTCGGCGAGCCCGCGTTCGGCGAACGGCAATCTTTCCACCGGCGCAACCGGCGTGAGCCAGCTCAATTTGCGCGGCATGGGCACGAACCGGACGCTGGTCCTGCTGGACGGCAAGCGCTATATCAATGCGGCGCTCACCTCGGGCAACAGCGCCCCGGACATCAACTCCTTCCCGAACGCTTTGATCGAGCGTGTCGACGTCGTGACCGGCGGCGCCTCGGCGGCTTATGGCTCGGACGCTTTGTCCGGCGTCGTCAACTTCGTGATCGATCACGACTTCACCGGCTTCAAGGGTGAAGTCCAAACCGGCATGACCAAGTACGAAGACGACAAGAGCATCAGTGCGCAGCTGAGCTACGGCACGCCGTTCGCGGACGGCCGCGGCCATCTGCTTCTCTCGGGCGAGCATACGCAGAGCGACGGTATCGACGGCACCAACGATCGTCCGTGGGCCAGATTGCCTGCAGCGGTCATTCGCAATCCGGCTTACGCCGAGGGTAACGGTCAGCCGCAGTACGTCGTTCGTCGCGATGTCGGTCTCTCCTCGGGTACGCCGGGCGGCATCATCACGACCGGGGCTCTCAGAGGCACCTATTTCGGGCCGAACGGCCAGGTTCTTACCGGCTACGACTTCGGCGCCAACGTCGGCAACAACTTTCAAGAGGGCGGCGATTGGGAATATTCGCGCATTGAAAACGGCATCGACATTGCCGGCAGCGTCAAACGCACGGTCGGGTACCTCCGCACCAGCTATGACCTGACCGACAACGTCAACGCGTACCTCGAAGGGCAGTATTCGGCGACCAGCACGACGAATACCGCCAATCCGAACCGCCGCCTGGGCAATAACACCATCAGTATCGATAACGCCTTCCTGCCGGAGTCGCTGCGTCAGCAGCTGCTGGATGCCGGCCAAACATCCTTCAGGATGGGCAGTACCAACGCCGACATGGGACGCTTCAAAGGCGATTACAGCCGTTCCGTGTACCGGGTTGCCGGCGGCCTCGATGGCACGTTTGGCGCGTGGGGCACGGACTGGACCTGGAACACCTATGTCCAACATAGCGAAACCGACCTGAAGCCGCGGACCTACAACAACGGCATCACGCCGAACTATCTGAAGGCGCTCGATTCGGTCATGGTCAATGGCGCTCCGACCTGCCGCGTGAACGCGGACGCAGACCCGGCCAACGACGACGCAGCCTGCGTGGCGTACAACCCGTTCGGCATCGGTGTGAACGACCGGGCGGCGCTCGATTACGTCATGGGCGTGTCCGTCCGTAATGAAACGCTCGAACAGGATGTCGCTGCCGTCAATATGAGCGGCGAGCCGTTCAATTCGTGGGCCGGTCCGGTGTCGCTGGCAGTCGGCGCCGAGCATCGCATCGAAAAAGTATCGGGCTGGGCCTCCGAGCGCGATGAGGCGACCCAATTCTTCGCGGGCAACTACAAGGCGAGCCACGGCAAATTCCATGTCACCGAAGGCTACGTTGAAACCCTCGTGCCGCTGGCGCGCGATCTGAAGTTCGCGCAAGAGTTCGATCTGAACGCCGCCGTGCGCGCGACCGACTACTCGACCTCCGGCTATGTCACGACCTGGAAGGGCGGTCTGACGTGGCGGCCGATCGAAGATCTGCGCTTCCGCTTCACTCGTTCACGCGACATTCGTGCGCCAAACCTTGGCGAGCTGTTCACCGCCGGCCAAACGGGTTCGGGCACCTTTTTGGTGGATAAGCTGCGCCAGAATCCGGACGGCAGTTATGAGACCAATCCCAACGGCTACTCGCTCACCCGCGGCAACCCGGATCTCAAACCCGAGGAAGCGGACACGACCGGCTTCGGCGTGGTGATGGCGCCGCGATTCCTGCCAGGCTTCCAGATGGCGATCGACTACTACAACATCGACGTCACAGGTTCGGTGCAAGCGCCGGGCGCGCAGAAGGTGATCGACCTCTGCGCGGCGGGAAATGCGACGCTTTGCAACTCGCTCCTGCGCGACGACCAGGGTCGGCTCTTCATGGTGATCACTCAGCCGCAAAACCTCATCGGGCAACAAGCCAGCGGCATCGATGTCGAAACGAGCTATCGCTTCCCGATGTCCAGCCTCGTCAGCGCCTTGAGCGGCGACATGGTGATCCGCGCGATGGCCAGCCGCGTGTTGAAGCTCGAGACCGAGGATACCGATGGCACGGTTTACGATGGCAATGGCGTGGTCGGCGATTGGGCCGGCATTTCGCCTTACGATGGCCTGACTTCGCCGAAGCTGCGCGGCTTCCTGTCGGTCGGGTACAAAGGCGATGCGTTCACGCTGACGACGATCGTTCGCTACACCGGTCCCGGCGTGTACGCCAACGGCTTCATCGAGTGCGCCACCGATTGCCCGGCGCCCAACCCCGATGGCACGCCACTTCCTCCGACCATCGAGAACAACGATATCGCCGGCATGACGACGATCGATCTGTCCAGCTCCTACAAGTTCGAGAGCTTCGAGCTGTTCGGCACGATCGAAAACCTGGCCAACAAGCAGCCGCCGATCATTGGCGGAAATCTCACCTCGGCCCACTGGTCAGGTCAGGGCAACGCTGACTACGACCGCATTGGCCGTCAGTACCGCATGGGTGTACGGTTCACGTTCTAGAAGAACCGGCGGCGTAATGCGCATGTGGGCGAAGTCGGCGATCCCGACTTCGCCCGCTTCGCCAGCCCACAGGCCAACTTCAAATATTTCGTATCAGGGGTTTAGTAGTGCGTTATTTCATGGTGACAGGCGTTGCGCTGACGTTATTCGCAACGGCAACACTGACTCCGCAGCCTGCCTGCGCCTCCAACCCGGGCGTGCAGGAAAAGGGCGGCCTGGACCTCACCGGCCCGTATGAAGTCGTGGTCGGCTGGTTCAAGCCGGGCATCGAAGGCTGGAATCAGCGCGTCGTGTCCGTGAACGCCGAAGACCCGAACCGTGTCTTCATCGGCGCCGTCGACCGGAACGACACCCGCGAAGGTCACCCGATGCTGTCCGCCGATGGCAAGGTGATGAAGGACAAGACCACTGTCGTCCGCGACAACAACAACTTCGACAAGGGCGACGTCAACAACATCATGGTGCTCGATGCCGACGGCAAGGTCATCGAGAACTGGTCGCAGTGGAACAGCGAAGTTTCGATCGCGCATCACATCGTCATCGACCCTTACGATCCCGCGCACGCCGTGTGGGTGGTCGACCGGTTCAATCACCGCATCCTGAAGTTCAGCAACGACGGCAAGCAGTTGCTGCTGAAAGTCGGTGAGAAGGGCGTGCCCGGCAATGACGAAAACCATTTCCACGATCCCGCCAGTCTCGCCTTCCTGCCGGATGGCTCGTTCTATGTCGCGGACGGCTACACCAACTCGCGCGTCGTGAAGTTCGACAAGAACGGCAAATATCTGATGTCGTGGGGCACCAGGGGCTCGGGCCCGGGCCAGTTCAAGCTGGTTCACTCCGTGGCTGTCGATGCCAACCGCGTCTATGTCGCCGACCGCAGCAACGATCGGATCCAGATCTTCGACCACAACGGCAAGTTCCTGGACCAGTGGCCGAACACAGCGCGCGTGACCCGTGTGATGACGACGGACGACAAGCGCGTGTGTGTGTCCGCTACACAGTATGGCCGTTATGCCTGTTATGACCTCAATGGCAAACTGGTGTCCCAGTGGGGCACACTGGGCGACGCGCCGGGCGTCAGCGACAATGCGCACCAGATCGATGTCGACAACGAAGGCAACTTCTATGTCGCCGACGCCAACAACAACCGCGTGCAGAAGTTCGTGCCGAAGAAGAGCGCCAGCAAGGCGCAGCTCATCGGCAAGGAGCTCGTGTTGAAGAAGTAGCCGGGAGGTTGAAAATGCGTAGCCTTTGCGTCCTGCTCAGTGCGGCATTCGTTCTTTGGAGCCAGTCGGGCGCCGCGGCGGACCCGTCCGACCCGAGTATTTCCTATCCCGGGGCCGTCGCTCTATCGCAGAGCTCCAGCGGCGCCTGGGGCTATAAATCCTTCCCTCAACTCCTGCCGCTCTACATTTTCAAAGGTGAGCCCGCCGGCCGTTCGCTGTGCGATCGAGATTGCACGGCGGTGTGGCCGATCGTTCGAGCGGAGCGGACCGACAAGCCCGTGGGGCTGTGGACCATCGTGAAGCGCGACGATGGCCGTTTGCAGTGGGCTTACAAGAACAGTCCGGTGTACACCTATTTCGAGGACCGTCCCAACGATGCGAAAGGGGTCGGGAAGAACATGGACTGGTATCTGGACGAGCGCGGGTACGCTTATCTCACAAGCGTAGGCGTCACCATGTCACCGCCGCTGGTAGATGCGAAAGCCAAAAAAGCCAACAAGACCCAGGCAACGGCGCAGCTGCTACAGCCGTAGCGATGAGGTCGGCAGGCCGCCGAAGCGTTGATAGATGTCCGGGCTCGGCGGCGGCAGGCGACCGCTCATGGTCTGAACCGATTCGGATAAATATCGCTCCGAAATCTGAAAAGCCTTGATGTACAAGCGCCTGCACAGCTCGAGAGCATCGGCGCCCGCCCAGCCCGCAGGCAGCAGCCGGTTCGGCAGCAAAGGGTCCCGCAAATAAATCTTGCGGTACTCGTGCAGCAGCAAGGTGCGCAGGACATACGCCGTTTCGCCGACAGCTCCAGAGATATCCGCCACAGTTGCAGCCTGATCCACCGGCTCGAACATCGCTATGAACCGCCGGTATCGCCGCGCGAGCTCGGCAAGGTCCCAGCATCTGGCAACGAGCGTCGCCTCCGACTCACGTTCGACGGCGCCGCCTTGAAACACGATGAGCTGGTTGTTCGCGCCGAGCTGCGCAAGTTCTTCTCTGACGGTATCCGCTGCGTGAGTCGGGCGTGCGAACACGCCGGAGCTCGCCTCGCCAAAATTGAGCCAGCGCAATTCGTCGCTCAGTTTCTCACGTGCCTTGCGCTCCAGTGTTCCCGAGAGGATGACGAGGGTCCACGCGCCGTTCCATGAATCGATCGGCGCGGAGTAAATGCGATGAGTCGCCTCCGCGAAGCGTCCGCGCCCGTTCGCACTGAGGGTGTAGTAGCTCGATCTGCCGCTGCGTATCGAGGTCACCCAGTCGTCGTTGGCGAGCCGGCCGACAGCAGTGCGAGCCAGTCGCTCGTTTATGCCAAACAGGCGCGCCAAAGCGATCAGGCTGGCAAGAGCGATGGATCCACCGCGCGGGGCGATGGCGTCGCCAAGGATAGTCACGAGCAGCGAACCGGCGCGCAGCGGCTGCTGCCGGCGAAAGCCTGTGAGAATCGCTTGGATTTGTGCGGCTGGCTGAGTGCGACAGGAGTCCATGGCGCAGCGACGATAAGCTCGCTTGCGTTCGTGCGCCAGCAGCTCGCCGTTCGACGCCCCGCTTTCCCCCGAAAGAAATAGACGAAGGTCCGCGGTCCTGGTGATGTCCTGGCGTCAAGAATGAGCCTGGACTGGCTTAAATGATGCTCGCCGGACGCTTTTTTTCGGAGAAAGTCACGCTTCGCGATTGGTAGAGTCGACCAGCCAAAGGACCGTCGCCCGCGCCTGCGAGTTTTCGGTCGTTTGAGATAAGAGAAGAATTTCAGGGGGATTTGAACTTATGACGTCGACGGTAAATCGGCTTGCCACTAACGGTCGTGCAGTTAATGGTTTGCTCAGGGCGGCTGTTCGCACGACATTGGCTGCGGTCTGCACCACCCCACTGATGGTGGCGGGCGCCTACGCTCAGGAGGCGGCATCGAGAAACGATGTAGCGGCCCAGACACTCCAGGAAGTCACGGTGACCGGTTCCCGCATCAAGCGGGAAGGATTCGAGGCTCCGACGCCGGTGGCGGTGATCAGCACCGAGGCGCTGGAGGCCAACGCAACATCGAACCTCGCCGACACGCTCAACACCATGCCGAATTTCCAGGGCAGCGCCACCCCGCAGTCTTCGGTGGTCACCGTGACTTCCGGCACGCAGGCGGTCAATGGCTTGAACATCGGCGGCCTGGGCGTGACCCGCACGCTGACCTTGGTCAATGGCCAGCGCACCGTCGGCTCGACCTTGGAAGGCACGGTCGACGTGAGTGAGTTGCCACAGCAGCTGATTACGCGCGTCGATGTAGTGACCGGCGGCGCTTCCGCAAGCTACGGCTCGGATGCGTTGACCGGTGTCGTCAACTTCGTGCTCGACACCAAGTTCACCGGTTTCAAGGCCGAAGCTTCCGCCGGCACGACCAATTACAACGACAACGATAACTGGAAAGGTTCGCTCACCTTCGGCACGACTTTCGCCGATGGGCGAGGCCACATCATCGCCAGCGGCGAAGCGAGCGACGATGAAGGCCTGCTGGTGGCCAAGCGGCCGTGGAACAACTACGGCTATGGTTTCGTCAACAACCCGGCCTTTACCGCGACCAACGGTCAGCCGCGGCTGATCTTCGGAGATCAATTCAGCCTGGCGACGGCTTCCTGGGGCGGCATCATCAACAACACCCGCGGCCAGATCGCGAGTTTGCCGCAGGGCTCCACCATCATGTTCGGGCCTGGCGGCGAGCAGATTCCGGTCAATTACGGACCGCTCATCAGTGGCGCGGTGATGTCGGGAGGGGACTGGAACAATCCACTGCTGCAAGTGGGCAACCAGAAAGGCGGCGCCGGCCTGACCCCCGATCAGCAGCGCCAGAATCTGTTCCTGCGCACCAGCTACGATCTGGAAGGCGGCGGCGAAGTTTACTTCCAGGCCTCTTACGGCCACTTGGAATCGTTTTCGGCCAGCGTGCCGGTATTTTATAAGTTGAGCTGGAACGTTCCCGGCGATAACGCCTTCATTCCGGCGAATATCGCCACAGCCGCCAACTGCAATACCGGCAGCAGCGCGACCTGTTTCAACTTCGGCACCATCAATGGCGACATTGGCGGTCAGCATCCCATCACCGAGCGATCGGTGTATCGCTTCCTGACGGGCATCGATGGCGGCTTCAATCTGTTCCAGACCGATTGGACCTGGGACGCCTATCTCTCCTACGGCCGCAGCACGCAGCACGTGATTTCCGGCAACACCATCAACCAGGTCAAGTACGACATGGCCATCGATGCCGTGCGTGATCCGAACGGAAACATCGTTTGCCGTTCGACGCTGGCCAATCCGAACAATGGCTGCGTGCCGCTGAACCTGTTCGGCCTCGGCGTCGCCAGTCCGGAAGCGCTTGCCTACGTCGGCGGCGATCCATGGAGCGCGGCGGAGCTGCGACAGACGGTCGGAGCCGTCAACGTCCAGGGTACGCCCTGGGAGGGATGGGCCGGCCCGATTTCGCTGGCCTTCGGCGTGGAACACCGCCGCGAGGAGACCGACGCTTCCTCCAATGATCTGGAACGCGCGGCGCCGGGCGTTTGCGCGCCCGACTCGACCAAGTCGAATGGCAGTTGCTGGTTCCTGGCCGCGGGCTTGCCGTATTCGGGCTCTTTCGCCGTGACGGATGTCTATCTCGAGACCAGCGTCCCGCTGGTGAAGGATCTGCCATTCGTCAGGGCTCTGGATCTGAGCGCTGCCGGGCGCGGCACTTATTACGATACGTTCGGTTCGACGGGCACCTGGAAAGTGGGTCTGAACTGGAATCCGTTCGACGATCTGCGTATCCGCATGGTGCGTTCGTTGGATATTCGCGAGCCGACGCTGATCGACATGTACCAGGGCGGCACCACGACCTCGAACAACATCACCGATAAGCGCGTCAACACCGCGAACATCACCTTTCAGTCCACCAATACCGGCAACCCGGATCTGCAGCCCGAGCGTGCCACCAACACGATCGTCGGCTTTGTGTACCAGCCGTCCTGGCTGCCGCGGTTCAACTTCTCCGTGGACTATTACGTGATCGACATCGAGCGGGGCGTGAACACGCTGTCGGCGCAACAGACCTATGATTCCTGCGTGATGGCAGGTATTCAGGAGGCTTGCGACGCCTACACCGTGAGCGGTTATCGCGATGTCACGGGCGCCGACGGAGTCGTGTATCAGGTGCCGACCCAGATCACCAGCATGAACCTGGTGCCGCACAATTCGACCGGCCGCAAAGCCGAGCGCGTGGAGATCGCGGCCAGCTATCGCATGTCGGCGGACTCCATCATCAGCGGCTGGAATGGCGACCTCGCGTTCCGCGGTTCGGCGACGAATTACATCAAGGACCTCGAAGACGGCGGCATTCCGTATGTGCTGCCGAACGACCGGATCGGCAACAACTTCAGCGGCGGCTTGCCGCACTGGAAGTACCAGGTGCAGGCCATGTACGCGCTGGATCGCTTCAGCACGACGCTCACCATGCGCGGTGTGAGCTCTGGCGTTTACAGCAACCTGTGGATCGAGTGTCAGACGGATTGCCCGACATTCCCCGGTGGCCCGGCCGGTTCGCAGGCGGCGGTCGATGCGGCGAACTACGTCACGACCACCAGGAATCACATTGCCGGCGCGATCTGGTGGGACCTGGGAATGAACTACAAGCTCGGCTTCGAGAAGACCGATACCGAGGTGTTCTTCAATGTCCGCAACTTGTTCGACAAGGACCCGGCCATCGCCGCACGTCAGCAGTCCGGTACCGGCTGGGATTTCTCGCCGTCGAATAGCGCTCTGTACGACGTGCTTGGCCGCTTCTATCGCGCAGGCTTCCGTGTGCAGTTCTGAAGCCTGAGATGTAGTGCAAACGTTCCGCGCTGTGATCCAGCGCGGAACGTCTTGTGAGGGATGACGAGCGGTCGTGTTGTTTCATTTGGGAGTCATGCTCTCGAGCATGACGAAGGGGGAGTAGGTGCAATCGGTTGAAACTCGACGGACCCGATCTTCAAGGGTGTTCGGCGGCGCGTTCTGGATGGGTGTGACGTGCGCTTTCGTGCTCGGCGCCGCCGGATGTGCCCACGACGTGACGGAGCAGCGCTCAGCCGATGTTCCAGCCGTTGCGGACCTGGGGCCGGTGGATGCCGGTAGCGTACCTCGCGTGCGCTTCATGACGGCTCAGCAGTACTCCAACGTCATTGCCGATGTGTTCGGCAGCGATATCCAGATAGGAACGCCCATTCCTCCCTTGATGCGCGCGCCGGATGGACTGCTGTCCACTACCGCAGGCTCAGTGGGCATCCCCGGTGGTCAGTTGATGCAGTTACAGCGCGCGGCTGCATCCATTGCCGCTCAAGTGGTGGACAAAGGTGACATCGGCAAAGAGTTGCCGGCACATCGCTCCTATCTCGTACCGTGCAAGCCGAAGGCGGAGAACGCTGCCGACGACGCGTGCGCGGAGAAGTTCATTCGTTCCACCGGCCGGCTGCTGTTCCGTCGTTCGTTGGACGAGGCGCAAGTCGCCGGTTGGGTCGGCGAGGCGCGTGCAGCCACCGAGCACCTGAAAGATTTCTACGCCGGATTGGCGAGCGTGCTCGAGGGCATGCTGATCGATCCGATGGTGCTGATGGTGGCCGATACCACCGAGCCGGACCCGGCGCGTCCCGGACAGCGCCGTCTCGATGCATATTCGATGGCCTCGCGCCTGTCGTTCTTCCTCTGGAATTCAGTACCGAACGATGCGGTGCTGAAGGCCGCCGAAAGCGGTGAGATCCAGACGCCCGCCGGCCGCGCCCGCGTGGTCGAGATGATGCTGTCCAGCCCGCGTCTGGAGAACGGCATTCGTGCGTTCTTCGACGATATGCTCGCCTACGACAAGTTCGACTCTCTGGCGAAGGACGGAATGGTCTACTCCAGGGAAAGCGGCGCGGTGTTGAAAGATGCTCGCGAGCAGACCTTGCGTACGGCCTACGATCATCTGGTCGTGCGCAATCGCGACTACCGGGATTTGTTTACTACGCGCGACACCTTCATGTCGCCGGCGCTGGCGTCGGTCTACAACGTCCCCGCCGTTCCGGGTTGGGCGCCTTATTCCTTTCCCGAGGATAGCCCGCGTCAGGGCATCTTGAATCAAGTGAGCTTCCTGGCGCTGCATTCGCACCCGGGCCGTAGCTCGCCGACGCTGCGTGGCAAGGCTCTGCGCGAGACGCTGCTGTGTTCGGTCGTGCCGCCACCGCCGCCCAACGTCGATTTCTCCGCTGTCGAAGACCCGGATGCGAACCTGCACACCGCACGTGAGCGGTTGACCGCCCATCGCAGCAATCCAGTGTGCGCGGGCTGCCACAAGATCACCGATCCCATCGGCCTCGCGATGGAGAATTTCGACGGCGCCGGACAGTATCGAACCAGCGAAGGCGGCGTGACCATCGACGCCAGCGGCAGTCTGGACGGCAAGGAGTTCAACACCCCGCAAGGTCTGGCTCACGCCCTGCGCGATCATCCGGGACTGCCCACCTGCCTGGTCAGGCGCATGTATGGCTATGGCGTGGGTGGAGCGACCACCACGCTCGACAAGCCCCAACTGGACTTTCTCAACCAGCGTTTCGCGGCGTCCGGCTATCGGGTTCCCGATCTGCTGCGGGCCATTGCGTTGAGTCCTGCCTTTGGAAATGTTGCCGAACGTCCCGCTGCGCCGCTGCCGGCGATCAAGACCACGAGTCTGGCGGCGCCCGGTGCTGCGGTTGAATGAGCTTCAGGAGATAACTCAAATGAAAGATCTCTCTCGACGCCGGGTCCTGCGCGGCATGTTCAATGGCGCGGCCGTGTCCGTCGCTCTGCCGCTGTTGAATTGTTTCTTGAACGACAACGGCACCGCGCTGGCGAGCGGTGCGCCCCTGCCACAGCGTTTCGGCACGTGGAGCTGGGGCTTGGGAATGAGCAAGTCCATTTTCGTCCCGAAGAAGACCGGTGCCGGCTTCGATCTGCCCGAGGAGATCGCGATGTTCGCGCCGATCCGGGACCAGATGAACCTGTACACCAACTACAACGCTTTCCGCGACGCCGCTCCCAACCTCTGTCACACCACCGGTTGGGTCATTCTCCGTAGCGGCAGCGCGCCTTTGAATCAAAATGCCAAGCCCGGCGAGACCATCGACGTGACCGTCGCCAAGAAGATAGGCACGACCACGCGTTTCCCGATGCTCACAGTGACCGCTACCGGCGATCCGCGCGACACGCAGAGCTATGAGAGCGCCACTTCGGTGAACAATGCCGAAGGTTCGCCGCTGGCGCTGTATGCGAGTCTGTTCGGCGCCGATTATCAGGATCCCAACGCCAAGGACTTCACGCCCAGCCCGAAGATCCTGGTGCGCAAGAGCGTTCTCTCCAACGTCAGCGAAGACGCCAAGAAGCTGATGACTCAGGTGGGCGCCGAAGACAAGGCGCGCATCGACCAGTATTTCACCAACCTGCGGGAGCTCGAGCGTCAGCTGGATCGGCAGCTGCAAAAGCCCGAGCCGCGGGAAGCCTGTGTCAAACCCAAGCTGCCGCCGGAGTTGGCCACCGGTGTGGACTTTGAGCTGGTGGCGCAACGGCACCGCTTGTTCACCGACCTGTTGGTCATGGCGGTGGCCTGCGATCAGACCCGCGTGTTCAACGCGACCTACTCGAAGTCGTTCTCGTCCACGACCAAGCCGGGCTATGAGAAGCCGCACCACACGGCCTCGCATGAAGAGCCGATGGATCCGAAGCTGGGTTATCAGCCGATGGTGTCCTGGTTCCTGCGCCGTGGCTTCGAGGAGTGGGTGTACTTCGTGCAAGCGTTCTCGAAGGTCAAGGAAGGCGACGGAACGCTGTTGGACAACATGCTGATCTATGCATCCACGGATCAGTCCTTCGCCAAGATTCACTCCATCGACGGCTTGCCCATGTTCTCTGCCGGCCGCGCCGGCGGCAGGATCAAGACCGGCTTGCACATCGATGGCGCTGGCACGCCCGGCACGCGCCTGGGTTACACCATGATGAAGACACTGGGTGTCGATATTCCATCGTGGGGGACGCAGTCGAATAGCACGTCGAAGGAAATCAGCGAGATTCTGGTCTAGCGTCGTGGGGGTCGAGAGAATGAGACTGACAGTGGGAGTGACGGGGATCCTCCTGGCGTTGGGCATGAGTAGTGCGTCGGCGGCGGAGTCCTCCGCCCGTGAGGCCTATGACAAGGTGCCGATGCCGCCGGGATTCAAAGTGATTTCCACCGAGCTGGAAGGGCCGGTGTTCGCGGATTCGCGGGGGCGCACTTTATATAAATGGCCCATTGCCTCACTGCGTAACGGCTATGCCGGCGATCCGAAGGACAAGTCGGTTTGCGAGGACAAGGTCACGACCAAGACGGGCGGTTTCATGAGTCCTTATCCGGGAGGGTTGGATCTTCCGGATCTGGATAAGCGCAAGAGTTGTGTGGCGCTGTGGCCGCCGGTGGTCGCGGATGCGAAGGCGAAGCCGGTGGGCGACTGGACCATCGTCAAACGTAGCGATGGTACTTTGCAGTGGGCCTACGACCATCAGCCGCTCTATACCTCGCACCTCGATCAATCTCCCGGAGACACGCTGGGCGGCACCACCCTGTTTCGCAGGGGCGGCGATACTCCGGCCGAGCGCACGCCGGTCGGACCGCCAACGGCTTTGCCGCCGGGCTTTCGTGTCGAAGGCACGCTCAACGGCCGACTGTTGGTGAACGACAAACGCTACTCGGTCTATGTTTCCGACCAGGACGGACCGAACAAGTCCAACTGCACGACGGACGTTTGTTTGCAGCGCTGGCTGCCGGTGCTCGCCCCCGAAACGGCGCAGCCGCAAGGGGAGTGGTCGGTTGTCCAGCGTTCGCCCGGAGTGCGGCAGTGGGCCTTCCGCAAACAGCCGCTGTACACCTACAGCCGCGACACGCGCATGATGAGCTATGACGGAAGTGACGAGCCGGGCTGGCACAACGTGTTCGCACAGGGCGGACCGAAGCATCCCAGGTCGTTTACCGTCCAGAACACCACCTATGGCGATGTGCTTGCCGAACGTAACGGCAAGACGGTGTATTTCTATACTTGTGGCGACGATTCTTCGGATCAGTTGTCCTGCGATACCTTGGAGAGCCCACAACAATATCGTATGGCTATCTGCGGCGGCGGCGATTGGGCGCGCTGTCATCAGCTATGGCATTTCGTGCCGGCGGCCGCCGGTGAGAAAAGCGACAGCCGCATATGGTCGATCATCTCGGTTGACCCGACCACCGACCGCCAGGTGTCCGCCGGGCAGGCTGGGTCGGTGCGTGTCTGGGCCTTCCGCGGACGGCCGGTGTACACCTATTCGGGCGACAAAGAACCCGGCGAATTCCGCGGCCATTCGATGGGCGAGTGGCAGGGGCGCCGCAACGGTTTCCGGGCGTTTTGGCTGCGGGTGATCTGATATGCGACACGTAACAAATAAGTTGGCGGCGCTCGCGGTGACGAGCTTGATGGCCAGTGTGGCCCTGGCCGATGGTAGCGGATCGATAGCAGACACGCGCACCATCGGCTACGTCACCACGGACCTGCATTGGGCTTTTCACCAGACCCAGGATGTGGACAAGGACTGCCCGGAAGGATTGGCAGGCTATGGGCCGCGAGAAACCTTCAAGGAGCTTTATCCGAACGGCGGCCCGGTCGAAAAGACCCAGCTGGCCCGGGAGAGCCTGAAGTTCTTCCCGACAGACAAGCCGATGCAGTTCCCTTACATCTTCTCCAAAGAAAGGATCGGTGTCGGCGTGAACCTGGATGGCAAGGTCGGACCGAACGACTTCGTCAGCGCAACGGGTGAGCAGGGCATCGATAACGCGCTTCAGAAAGTTCTCGCATGCAATGCGCAGTTCCGCCGGCCGGAAGGCCAGCTGCAACTGTTCGGTAACAAGTTCGTCCGTACCTCGACCTGGAATCGCACCCTGATCGAGATCACCAACGTCGACAGTCTGACCCGATCGGACAACGTCGCAGTGACCATCTATCGCGGCCGTGATCCGGTATTGCTGGACGCCACGGGCGAAGGCGTGGCTCCGGGCGGCACGCAGCGCGTCGATATGCGCTGGGGCAAGCCGATCATCCAGCATCTGAAGGGCAAGATCGTCGATGGCGTGCTGACCACGGAGCCGATCAAAGCCGGAATCTATCCTTGGGCAATTTATAACGATGTGCCGACGCTGCTGAATTGGCGCGACATGCGTCTGAAACTGACGCTCACGCCGGAGCGCGCGAATGGCCTGATCGCCGGTTATATGGACGTGGAGAGCTATTACACGTGGCTGATCGCCTGGTCCACTCACCACCTGTCTTATGGCCGCCTGGATCCGGCGGAGTTCTACTGGGCGCTGCGCAAGATGGCCGATGCCTATCCGAATGAGAAAGGCGAGATGACCGCCATTTCCTCGGCGCTCACGCTCGATATGGTCCAGGCATTCATTACGCATCCCGACGCCGACGAACAGAAGCTGTCGGATGCCAAGCATTGAAGTTGGTTTCACACGGGAATTTTTTGAACTATGCGTGGTTATCGTAGTGCGGCGCTGGTCGCTCTGACTCTGTTGTCTGGTGTTGCCTCGATGCAGGCGGAGCCTGCACGCGCCGACGTGTCCAGCTCATCCATCGAGCTCGAATATATGACGTGGCCGGAGTTGAAAGCCGCCCTCGCGGCCGGCAAGACTACGGCGCTCTTCTATACCGGTGGCGTTGAGCAGCGTGGCCCGCAGAACGCACTCGGCGGCCACAACATGATGGCGCGACCCATCGTGAAGGCCATCGCCGAGAAGCTTGGCAACGCCATCGCGATGCCTGTGCTGCCGTTCTCGCCGACGGGCATGTCGGCTGATCTGCCGGGTAGCCTCGATCTGCCCGTGGGGTTGCTCGGGCCCGTGCTGGAGCAGCTTGCGGAGGACGCCATCGTGAGCGGCTTCAAGACTGTCATTTTGATGGGCGACAGCGGCGGTGGTCAGGGACCGGACGGCGTCTATGCGTCCGTCGCGAAGAAGCTGGATGACAAGCACAAGGCCAATGGCGTGCGTGTGTTCTACGCGAACGAGAGCTACACCAAAGCCAACCGCGAGTTCAGCGACATACTCGTCAAGGAAGGCTATCCGCAAGGGGCGCATGCCGGCATCCTCGACACTTCGTTGATGATGTATCTCGATACCGATAACAAATATGTGCGCCGTGACCAGATCGCGAATGCGCTCGGCGATCCTGTGCGCCCGCGCGGTGAGAAGCCCGACCCCGGCTACAAGCCGGTGAACAACGGCATCACCGGCGACGCGCGCCGCTCGAGTGTGGAGATCGGCAAACGTTTCTTCGACCATAAGGTCGAGACAGCGGTGAAGCAGATCAAGGCGCTCCAGGCCAGCCGCTGAGCTGTTTCGTAAGCCGCTTTCCGCTTAAGGTATTTTACCGATCGGCAGGATTCTGCCGATCGTCCTGAGCATTCCTCGTCCCGCACCGGGGTCCCTGGCCTTCAGGGGCGTGGCATGGGGATTGCAATCTCGCTAGTCGAGCGCGCAAGCCGGCGCGCTCAATTAATAACTTGATATGCGCGCAGTCCGCATCGCGTGCGGTCGCGCTGAACTAGCGAGGGGGACTCTGATGATTCGGTCTGATCGTAATTGGTCGGCTCGCACTACGATGCAGTTCAGAAAGGGCGCGTACCCCAATGCGTGGGCTGTGGCAGATGTCCGCCGCTTGCGAGAGCTTGCCGGGCAAGGGATATCGCCAGGGCAGGCGGCCAAGCTGCTACGCCGTTCCGAATCGGCGGTTCGCAACAAGGCCTGCCAGCACGGCATCTCATTTCAGCGGCAGGTGCAGTTGGGCCTGAGGCGTGAAGCGGCGAGAGTTTCATAGAATCGAGCGAATTCAAGTCATGCGCGTGAGCTGGGTGTACTTCAGCCGCCAATGACCGTTCTCCTTGGTCCAGACGTGCACGATCCGAACTCGGCGGTCCTGTCGTTTGCCATCCTGCGTCCAGGTGAGATGCAAGCGCCCCGCTGACAGCGCGGTATCGCCCCAGATCTTCTGCACCGGTTCTTCCATCACGTACGGATCGAGCTTGAATCCTGGAACGGTGAAGTCGGCCAGATAAGATTGTTTGTTTTGCAGCGTCGAGTCGGAGTTCACCAGCAGGTAGTCGTCGGCGACAAGCTTCCCGAGCGCGACGATATCGTTGCGGAAGGTCGCCTGCTCATGCTGCTTGATCGCTGTGGCGAGATCGGGTGGCAGGTCGGCAGTCCCTGCTGGCGCAGGCTCTGCGGCGCCGGCGATTCCCGCAACTAACGTCGGCGCGATCACGGCCATCCCGAGCAGGGTTCGTCGCGGCAAGTCGGCGCTGTCATCAAGTCGGCTTCGCATGAGTCCCCTCTGGCCTTGTATGGCCGCACCGAATCGAGCGTGCCGCAGATCCTGGTGTTTTCAAAGGTCCATTCTCCCTGTCCTTCGTAATACCACTTCGAACGACGACGCCCCCGACCCAACAGTTGCGGTACCGCTAACAATGGGCGTATGTTCGGTACCGCGTCTGGATCGACGCGGGGAGAGAGTGCAAAGGAACTGACGACATTTCATTCATGGAGGGGGGACTCCCAATGACTATTCGCACGGCCGTCACTGGCCGAATCCTGGCTATTGTCTTGACCCAGGCCATTGTCCTGGGCGCCGCGATCGTTTTCGCTCAACCGGCGCTCGCGCAGATGGCCAACGGCAAGCCGAAATTCGTCGGCAACGTCACTGGCAACAGTGTGCCGGCCAACTTCAACACGTACTGGAATCAGATCACTCCCGAGAATGCGACGAAGTGGGGTTCCGTCGAAGGCACGCGCAACCAGATGAACTGGGCCGGAGCCGATGCGGCGTACAACCACGCGCAAGCGAATGGCTACAAGTTCAAGTTCCACACGTTCGTGTGGGGTTCGCAGTTTCCGGGCTGGCTCACGGGCCTCACGCAGCAACAGCAACGCGCCGAGATCGAGGAGTGGATCCGGCTTGCCTGCGAGCGTTATCCCAACACCTGGGCGATCGACGTGGTCAACGAGCCCATCAAGACGGCGCTGCCATGGAAGGCCGCGCTGGGTGGCGATGGCGCGACGGGCTGGGATTGGGTGATCACGGCGTTTCAGATCGCGCGGCAGAACTGTCCGAATGCCAAATTACTCATCAACGAGTACGGCACCGAGAACGATCCGCCGGTGCGCACCACTTACAAGAACATCATCAACCTGCTGAAAACCCGCGGCCTCATCGATGGCATCGGCATCCAGGCGCACTACTTCAACATCGACAACATGAACCGTAGCGCGGTCACGACGATGTTGAACGACTACGCGACGCTCGCGCTCGACGTGTGGGTGTCGGAGCTCGATATCGTCGCCAACGGCAGCGATGCCGGACAGCTCGCGAAATATCAGGACGTCTTCCCAGGCTTCTGGGAACACAGCGCTGTCAAAGGGATCACGCTCTGGGGCTACATCGTAGGCCAGACCTGGCGCGACGGCACGGGGCTCGTCACGACGGGCGGACAGGAGCGCCCGGCGATGGTGTGGCTCAAGGGATACGTGTCGGGAACAACAACTCCTGGCGACGATACGCAGCCGCCCAGTGTGCCCGCTGGCCTCACGGCGCCTGCGACGACCAGCAGTTCGATCTCGCTGGCGTGGACGGCGTCGACAGACAACGTGGGAGTCACGGGTTATCAGGTGCTGCGAGCGCCGGGCGCGAGCGGAGGTACGTTCACGCAGATTGCAACCGCCAGCTCCAATTCGTTCGTGAACACGGGCTTGGCCGCGAATACCACTTTCCGTTATCAGGTGCGCGCCACCGACGCAGCGGGCAATGTTTCAGCGGTGTCGAATACCGTGACTGCGACGACTCAGACAGGAGGCGGAACGGGCGGGGGCTGCTCGGCGGCGCCGACCGTGCAAACCCAATGGCAGACGGGTTACGTGATCGAGCCGGTGCGAGTGACCAACACGGGAACGGCTACGATCAACTCCTGGACAGTCACGTTCACGTTGCCGGCCGGCCATACCGTGACCGGGTCGTGGAACACCGCGCTCACCGTCAGCGGACAGACGGTCACGGCGCGCA
This sequence comes from Steroidobacter agaridevorans, assembly GCF_009932555.1. Taxonomy (GTDB): domain Bacteria; phylum Pseudomonadota; class Gammaproteobacteria; order Steroidobacterales; family Steroidobacteraceae; genus Steroidobacter; species Steroidobacter agaridevorans. The sequence continues at coordinate 54,325 of NZ_BLJO01000007.1, read as the reverse complement.
ACGCGCCCCATAACGGAACGGTCGCGGCGGGCGGAAACACTGCGTTCGGATTCCAGGTGAGTCGTCCGAATGGCAACACGCAAGTGCCGGGCGGTTACACGTGCGCGTCACCGTAAGCCTTGCAGCGCTCATCGCCGTCCTGACGGCGGTGAGCGCTGCTCACTTTTCAGTGACCCGTGATGCAGACGAGTCGAGCCGGCAATCGGCCGCACCGGCGCCGGCGCCTATCGATACGCAGATGATGTCGAGCGCGCCATCGGCCAAAGAAATTGCTTTTGCCGCGCCAGAGCGCGATCGACAGCTCGCGTTAGCGATCGAGCGCGCGCTCGTGTCACGCGATTCGCAATATCTCGAAACAGTGTTCAACTTTGTCCTGCCTGAACTGCTGCGCGAGGAGCCCGAGCGTGTGGTTGCTATGTTTGCGCAGCAGGAGCCGGGCGAGTCACGTAATGCCCTGCGCGACGAAGTCGCGCGCCAATGGATCATGAAAGATCGCGATGCTGCTATTGAGTGGATGAGCTCACTCGAGCAGGCCGATCGCACGGCAAGTGTGATAATCGCCACGCGAGCGCTGGCAGCTATCAATCCGGCGCAGGCTATTACCCTGGCCGACCAGTTTGGCGTCGGCAGCGACGACGGCTCGCTCGAACACATAGTGCAGATCTGGGCTGCGGAAAAACCCGATGAAGCGGTGCGCTGGATCGAAGGGCAACCGCCCGGCGAACCGCGCACCGCGCAGCTACGGGCACGTATCGAGCATGGACGCTCGCGATGACGATGCAGTCTTGGGTATCACTGCGTATCCGTTTCTTGCAATACACTAATGCTTCCACCCCACAGGAATGATCCATGGATCGCAGAACTTCTCTTTCGCTGCTGACTGTTGGACTCGCCACCGCAGGGCTCAGCGGGGCGGCGACAGCCGACGACACCGGTGGAATCAAGCTGATGGTTCTTTATGGCCCCCCACCGAATCCCGAGGAATTCGAAAAGTATTACCTCGGCGTCCATATGCCGCTGGTCGCCGCCATCAAGGGGGCGCGGAGAATGGAAGCGGCCAAATGTCTGCCGCAAGCGGACGGCTCGCCGCCAGCGTTCTATCGAGTGTTCGAGATGTGGTTTGACAGCCCGGAACACATGGCGGCTGTGTTCGATACGCCGGAAGGAAAAAAGGTGCGTGCGGATGTTCCAAACTTCACGTCCGGAACGACCGTTACGCGGCTGGTTTGTAAGCGGGATTGAGCGGCGGGTGTTCCTGAGAGCGGAGCCCATCGCCGAGGGTTTATTTCTACCAGAGCGGAAAGCCACCGATCGACGCGGAAGTCATGGTGCAATAGGCATAGCCGCCGGGGAAGGTCGAGATAGTGTCCTTTATCCTGAACATTCGAACCTCTTGTCCGCTCGCCTGTGCCGCCACGAGAGTGGCCAGGATATCTTTGTAGTGCGGGGTGGAGTAGGGCAGGTACACGACCGGGCTGCCGTTGCAAGTCACTCCATCGGTCAAGCCTACGCCGATGCCCTCGAAAAAATTGACCGCGACGCTGCTGATCGGGCCGACATAATTACCGTTTGGATCGATCCAGCTGGCACTGGCAGTCGAGCTGAGCGCCGCACTCATGACTAGTGCGCAGATTGTTTTCTTCATGGTTCATCCTAAACACTTGATTGTATCGCCAAGAGGAAATTTGCAGACCGAAGCTCGCATTGTCAATGCCATGCTCGTTTTCATCTCGCTGACACGAGCAGCATCACCGCCGGCCACTCGGGCGCGCCGGCGAGGCCGTGATGCTTGCGCTCGAGGTCCGACCTACGGTAGGGTCTGCCCATGATCCGCACGACGATCAAGCGCACGAAAACAACCAAGAAGCCCAGCGGTGGGATTCTCGGGATGCGCGTGCGTTAGAAAAGTCGGAAATAACGCGAAACTCGAGGCCTCGCCGGGAAACCGACGGGGCCTTTTCATTTTCTGGAGTCACTTCGATGCAATCGTTTGCTGCCGCCGGCTCGCGCCGGGTTCCCGCCAAGCCGGTCATCGCCGTCGTCGGTGCGACGGGCGCCGTTGGTATTGAAATACTCGGATGCCTGGAGAAGCGTCGCTTTCCGCACTCGAGCATCCGCGCGTTGGCATCCGCCCGCTCGGCCGGCAAGCAGCTCTCATTCGGCGATAAGCCGCTCGCGGTGACGGAGCTCACTGAGTCATCGTTCGACGGTGTGGATCTCGCCTTCTTCTCCGCCGGCGGTTCCATTTCACGCAAGTATGCACCGATAGCGGTGTCGCGCGGCGCCGTAGTCGTGGACAACTCGTCTGCCTTCCGGATGCAGAACGACGTTCCGCTGGTCGTGCCGGAGATCAATCCGGAAATGCTGGCGCGCCATCCGGGGATCATTGCCAACCCGAACTGTGCCGCGATCATCTCGATTACGCCGCTGTGGCCCATCCACAAGCTCAATCCGATCCGCCGTCTCATCGTCTCGACCTATCAGGCAGCCTCGGGTGCCGGCGCCGCTGCGATGGAAGAGCTCCGAGAATCCACTCGCGCAGCGCTGGAAGACAAGCCGTACCAGCAGAAAGTTCTGCCTCACCCATACGCCTTCAATCTCTTCAGCCACAACACGAAGGTGGATCCCGCCACCGGTTACAACGAGGAGGAATCGAAGGTAATTGCCGAAGCGCGCAAGATCTTTGGCGAGCCCGACCTCATGGTCTCCGCCACCTGCGTGCGAGTGCCGGTACTGCGTGCGCACTGCGTATCGCTGACGTTCGAGTGCGAGCGCCCCATCACGCCGGATGAAGTGCGCACGATCCTGTCGACCGCTCCCGGCGTGCAGATCGTCGACGATATCGAGCGCAACTACTTCCCGATGCCGAAGGACGCCACCGGCGCAGACGACATCCTCGTGGGCCGGATCCGCAAGGACCTGAGCGACGTCACAGGAAAGTCCATCTCGTTGTTCTGCGCGGGCGACCAGCTGTTGAAGGGCGCTGCGCTCAACGCTGTGCAGATCGCGGAGTTGCTGCTATAGCCGAAATCTGTCTCTCTCTACTCAGCGGGACTCCCGATCCAGGATGGATCGATGGAGATGTAGCCCGGAGGCGGCGCGCTGTAGCGTGACCCGTAGCATCGTTAGCGTTGAGGACGAGGAGGTGAGTTTACGAAAAGGTACGATTCGTCGAAACCCTGAATCTCTCGGCGCGCTGTTGACATCAGAACAACCTGCCGGTAATTCTTGCGGGAAGAAAAGCAAATGCGAGCAGCTCAATGGATATGACGTCGCGCTCAATGTCACGGCGGCAGGGAAGCCGGTAAACATCCATCTTCCTCTCCGCAAAGTTCTGAGAATGTGATCTTCCAGGGCGCAATCGACCCTTGTTTTCTCTGAATTTCATCGAGGGTGTCCCGTGCAGCGGGCATCGCTTTGCTCTCTAGGGTGCTTCGGATCTCTGGTGTCGATCTGTCGAAGGTCACCGGCGGAATTTAGTTGATAAGGAGTATCGCGATGAAATCATTACGACCGCTCATCGGGGCCGCGCTTCTGATGACAGCCTCGGTCTCTGCTCATGCATACACAGAATGTCCTGGGCGGGTGATAAAGATCTTTGCGGACTCCTCGGTGTATGTTTGGTTTGATAACGGGCTCGTTTGGCAAAGGGCCGCCTGGTATGGCTCGGGCGTCGTGGAGCTCCAAAGCCAAGCCACCGTGAAGAATATTGTGGCCCTCGCAACAGTGGCGATGACTACGGGTCGGCCTTTGACAGTCAGGTTCACTGCCAACGGAGTCTCCTGTTCTGGAGACCAGCAAACTCAGGAAGTTTGGGGCGTGTATCTGAGCGACACATGACGACTCGGAGCGCGCACTCGATCAAGGTTTCCTGATCGAGCGGGACAAGCGGATCTTCGTGGCAATGACATTACCGAATAGTGGAGATCAGGAATGCGAAAGGCGTTAGTTGCGGCACTCTGCACCTTATGGGCAGGGGCCACTTCGGCCGAAATCATAGTGACCAGCACAATAGCCGCATTGCAGATTTACCCTGCGTCCAATGGCGGCTATGTGAAGCTAACCGGCCATCCAACGATCAGTTATGACTTATGTTCGGGCGAGTACGGATACGGAGATCTGAATGACGAAAAGTTCATGATTTACATCTGGCCGGCGCTGCTGCTTGCTCACTCGAAAGGTAGAACAGTAAAGATAGGTTTTTCGGGGGGGTGTGGTCCGGGGGCGGCTCCGCGAATTGCATGGGTAGAGGTCAACGCAGGCACTCCTTAGGAGCAGTCACCACTCACTTTCCCAGGCGGAAGTCGGCGACGCTGGTCTGGGTGAGAGACACATCTTCGAAGGTTGCGGAGGTGCCGTTGCCGAGCGGCGATTGAGCGCTGACGCCCAGCCAGATCTTCTCGGGATACTCATTCCTGAAGAGTCGGATGAGCTGCCAGCTCTGGTTGTCCAGAGAAAAGTAGAATCCGACAGTCTGGGTATCCGAGGATATCTTCATATGCACGCCGCGTTCGGAGATCACCTCGTGATTGTTGTCATCCGACGTCCCGGTGGTGCGAACCGTGACCATCCGAGTGCGGCGGCGCTCGTCCATCTCCATGGCCATCTTCAACCATAGATCGTCCCTGACCCAGATATAGAGCGCACCGGCGTCGTAGGTTTCGAGAAATGTCGGAGTTACGCGCGCCGTCAGCGTGAACGGCTTCTTGTTGTCGACCGCCGCCAGCAGAACAGGCGCCGTATTGTTCGACAGCTTTCCGTTGGGATCCCGGAAGTTGTCCCGTTTCGCAGCGCTAGTGAGCGTCAGTCTACTGCCACTGACCTTGGTGTTCTCGCCGGCCTCATTGAGCGAACGAGTAAAGCTGATGCCCGGCAGGGCGATGCTAACGCTGTTGCCGGGGTCCTGTGCGGAAGCCAACGCTGGTAAGCACATGGCGGCAATCAGTGCGGCAAATGGGATCTTCTTCAACATCATGTTGGCCTCGTGCGGACTTGGGGCAAGAGGTTTGACATCGCGGCGGATCGGCGGACAATGACAGCGCTTGCCAAGCCGGCCCAAGGTGGGGCGGTGAACGGACACTTGTATGGTAATGCGTACCGAGGGAAGGTGCTATGTTTCAGCTCGCCCGCGCGCTCCGCTCTGTGACGATCGCGTTCCTGAGCGGCGCTGTCATGATTCTCGCTGGCGTGGCCGCGCCGGCAATCGCAAAGGGCAACGATAGAGATGGGCAGTCTCACGTCAGATTCCATGTGAGAAGTCCGAACCCGGCGGCGCTCCGGCAGATCTATGAGCTGATTCGGCAGCGGCAGTATAAAAACGCCGAGCTCCTACTCAAGCTCGTGCTCGTGCCGCAGGCAACGTGGTTGGTCGGTGGTTCGCCCCAGGAGGTGGCGCAGGTTGCCCGACGTACATTGCTCGAGGCCAAGCTTCAGCATGCAACGCCGGTCTTCGTTCTATACAACATACCGGGCCGCGATTGCGGCAGCTATTCCGGCGGTGGTGCGCAAACGACGGCCGCATACGTGGCCTGGATCGACGCGATTGCCGGCGCCCTTCGTGACCGCGAGGCCATGGTAATTCTCGAGCCGGACGCTCTGGCCAATCTGCCGGTGGATTGTGGTTACGATCCGACGGGCGCGCTCACCGTGGATCGCTACACACAGCTGCGCCATGCAATCGATACTCTCGGCGCATTGCCAGGAACCCGTGTGTATCTCGATGCGGGTCACAGTCGCTGGCATGCCGTGGGCACGATAGCAAGTCGTCTTGTGCAAGCGGGGGTTGCCGACACTTCGGGTTTTTTCCTGAACGCGTCCAACTACCAACCCACACCCGCGCAGGTCCAGTACGGCACGTGGATCAGCAACTGCATCGCTTTCGCGAGCGATCCGTCGGACGGCGGCTGGCGGTTGGGACACTATGACTATTGCGCCAGCCAGTACTATCCGGCCAACGCAGACGATTACAGCACCTGGTCGCTCACCGACGAATGGTATGCGAACAATCTATCCGGGCCGCCGCAGAACCCGACGCATTTCATCATCGACACCAGCCGCAACGGTCAGGCACACGCTGCCAATTCACCAAACGATCCGACGTATGAGACCGAACCGCCCGGACGCATGACGCTGTACGCGCAAGCACCTTACAACCAGCCCTCGAACGTCATCTCCACTCTGGCCGCGGGCAGCTGGTGCAATTTGCCCGGGGCTGGAGCCGGCGCTCGCCCGACGGCGTCAACGGGCAATGCTCTCGTCGATGCCTATCTTTGGATCAAGATCGTCGGCGAGTCAGATGGCTCCTGCGACGCAGCTGGCGGAGTTCGCGCCTGGGATTACGGCTCCTACAGCGAGCCGGGCTGGCCGACAATATTCCTCGAGCAGCAAACATTCGATCCGTTGTGGGGGCGGAAAGATCCGAGTGCAGGGGCCTGGTTCCCGGAGCAGGCGCTGGAGCTTGCGAAGAAGGCGGTGCCCCGTTTGTGAGGGTATCGGTCCGGTCAGGCGGAGTGGTGCATGTGAAGTCGCTGTCTCAACCCGCGCGCATGCGCAGAATCGTCGGGATATCGATCTTGCCTGCGTACTCGCACAGCTCCTCGTTGGCGCACTCGACAGCGAACATCGCCATGCGATCCGCCAGCTCGTTGCCTTGCGTGCCCACGTGCGCGCTGACGTGAGTCAGGTGCACCTTGGATTCGATGCGGCTGTAGATCGCGTAGGCGGCTTGAATGATTTCGAGATTCTTGATTTCGCCGCCGGCCTTGCGCCAGCCCTTCTTTTCCCAACCCGCGGCCCACTTCGAGATGCAGTTGATCGCGTAAGTCGAATCGCAAAGTATCTGCACGGTTGAGCCGCTGGAGAGGCCGGCTTCCGCCATCACCAGGGCGCGATGCAGCGCATTGAGCTCGGCTGTGTTGTTGGTGCCAGCAGGGTTGTAGAGGCCGTGCCAGAGCTGCGCCAGCTCGCCATTGCGATAGACCGCGAGTCCGGAACCCGCCCGGCCAGGGTTCGGATCGCAGGCGCCGTCGCAGTAGATCTGTAGATCGAACGAAGCTGGGCCGGCTTGCACTGAAGCCGGCTCGCTTGCCTTGGTTGCAGCCCGGCGCACGAAGGTGGACCTGGGCGCACCGCCCGCGAAAGCTCGCTCCGCTTCTGCGCGGGTCGGGAATGACTTGTAGCGCGCACCCGCGAATCTATCGACCTGTCGATGCGTGGTGGCCCAGTCTGTGAACACGCCAGTCTGCCGTCCCGCCCAGACCACATAGAATTTCTGTGCCAACGCGCTACCTTCGTTCGATCGGATGATTGGTGGCCAAGTTTAAAGCACGCGCCGCGCGGCGAGTACTACATCGACAGTTCGCTGCCACTGCCGCACGTCGAGTCCTGCGTAACCGCACACGGCGTCGACGATTCGGCGTCTGACGAATGGCAACTTGCTGCCAAAGCCGCTGGCGATCCGGTTGGCAGTAGCACCGAATGCCCCATCCGATTCTGTCAGTGTGGCGGCGATGCGGCTGGCTGTTTCGTAGGTTCGTAGTTGGGATTCGCGTGCCGCTCGATAGGTGGCGAGCGCATCGGGTACCTGCCGCGGCGTCACATGGTGTAGTGCCGCTGCCAGAGTGATTGCATCTGCCAACGCCATGTTCGCGCCCATCCCCAACTGTGGATCGAACGCATGCGCCGCGTCGCCGATGCAGACCAGGTTCTTTGAGTGCCAAGTCTGCATTCGAACGTGTGCGAACGACCAATGCTGAAGAGCGTCGAATCCCGTCAACTCGTCGAGCGAGCTGCGTAGCTCGGGATACTTCAAGGCCAGGACCGTTCGCCAAGCGTCGAAGTCGCCTCGCTCCAGTGCCTCAACTTGAGACTGCGACTTATTGATGAACAGCGTCGCGCGGTGTTTGCCTCGTTCATCGACACCGGTCGGAAGCACGCCGATGTATTCATCGTGGCCTCGATGGATCTGCAAGAGTTGGCTCGAATCGCATCCTGACGGCAAGAGCGTGTCGACGCTTAGCGCTCCCCGCTCGCGGTGTGTAACTTCAACGGCTGGTGTTACACGATGTCGCAATCGAGAATGGACGCCATCACTAACGATGACAACGTCATAGGGGCCAGAAGTTCCGCCGTCGTCCAGAGTGAGCCACGTTGCGACATCGTTCGTTGCGATGTCTTGAACGCACACGCCGGATCGGACATCGGCGCACGCGTTCGTGAGTGCACCCCAAAGACTGCCATGAAGCGAGGGGCGGCGAATGCCCACGGCGTGGTCGTGCAAGCCCGATGGATAGACCAGGCGGAAGGCGGCGTCGCTGGTCGTATCCACCCGGCAGATGCGATCGATACGGGCGCCTTGCGATTCGATCGTGGCGAGTATCCCCAGCGCTCGCAACGCATCCAGTCCAACCGGTTGCAGCAGCATACCGGCGCCTTGCGGTACCGATGGTTGGCGGCGCTCGAACACAGTTACGCGGTGACCTTGCCGGCCAAGCAGGATTGCGACACTCATGCCGGCGATACCGGCGCCAATGACTGCGATATGTAGGGCGGTCATCGCGGCTCGCTCATCGGAAGAGGCGCCATGCGGCGCCCAAGCCTGTTGCCGACCTGCAGACCGACTGGTGATTCGAGCGGCATCAGTTCAGCTCGTGGCGGCAGATCTTCGGGCAGTCGCACATCCCACACGAGTCCAACTCTTCGCAGGGCGGCCAGTACCCACCAACCCGGGTCCCATTCGCCGTCGAACAAGCCGAGCTTTGCAGAGCCTGGGTACGCGTGATGATTGTTGTGCCAGCCCTCACCCATGGTGAGCAGAGAAGTCCACCGGATGTTCCGTCCCTGGACCGCCGCGCCGCTCACCCGATAGTGCATCTCGCCGTGATTGTGGGCGAAGTATCCGATCAACCAATGTCCGAACACTCCGGCTGTTACACGCGCACACACGCCCCAGAAAACGAAGCTCCATCCGCCCCAGACAAAGAACACCAGCGCCCATGGCAACTGCTGCAGCATCCAGGTGCGTTCGAGAAATCGGTAGAAATTATCGTTCGCCACCGCGGCTTCGATGTGAATTTCAGGCGGCGCATCGAGCTGTAGATCACAATGCAATTGCCACCAGGCGTCGCGCCAGAACCCGCTGCCGTGACGGAGGTAGTCGTGACACCTCGGCAACCGCTGCGCGTAGTCACGCAACTCGTGCTGTCGTAACAGAGAGAGCGGCCCCGACAACCCGACCAGCGTCCCGCAATACACGAACAGGTAGGCGAGCCAGCGCGGACACTGGTAGCTATTGTGGATCAGCTTGCGATGACTGCCGAGCGAATGCCCGAAGAGCAGAACGATAGCCGTGCTGATCCCGAACAGTGCGACTGCCGAAGGCGTAGCCGTCGCGAAACCGCCCACCACCGCGCCAATCAACATCATCGTGAACCATATGGATCGAGCCGGTGAATAGCGGACGTCGCCGTGACACACGGCAGCTATCCCTGCAGCCTGGACGCGGTGGCCCTCCACATGGCCCGTGGCGGGGGGGAGAGTGTTGTCATTGATCATTGCATCGCTCCTCCGCCGTTTGCTGATGTGGCTTCCGGGGCCACACGCCGACGCTGAGCGCAGATGCGATGGATTGGCTTCCTGATTGATCCGCGAGGAATAGAGAGCTCTCGCTCACCCACGCATCAATGACTTACTGACTTCCGGAAAGATCTTTTTGGAACCCGCGCCGTCTAAACCCTCGCAACTGCGCAGGCTCCAGCCGCGATCACAGATGACATAAGCGCTTTTTACGGAGCGGCCCTCGTCGCCGCGCGCAGCGTGTTATAAGGTCGCTCTCGCCGAATGACAGACAAATAACACTCGCCGGTGCGGTGGGTTCGCGGCGAAGGCATAACGGAATAGCTCAGCGGGAGCCTTGAAAAATGCGGTGTCATGCGCGCTGGTCGTCTCTGGCTGTCGGCATTCTTTGCGTTTCTCTGTTGAGTGCCTGTGGCGGAGGCGGAGGAGGAAGTGGCGGAGGAGTCACGCCGCCACCATCGTCAGACAACCCGAACACACCACCGCCTTCGGGCAATCCGAACACCCCGCCGCCTTCGAGCGATCCGAATACCCCTGACGAACCCGCGGGTTCATTCACCGTCTCGAGCGAGTCGCTGAGCTTCGTGTCCATGGCGGACAACGAATGGTCGCCGCTGCCCAGTCAGACGATCACGATGAACGTGACGGGCAGGGAGCGGAACGATGTTTACTATCAGATGGCCGTCGACGGTAGCGCCATCGAAGCCTACCTGAACTTGGGTGGATCGGTGGAGGTGAGGCCGATCCTGCCGTACCAGCTGGACCCCGGTCTGCATTCCGCGACCGTCACGATCCGGGCGTGCGCGCAAGTCGCCTGTACTCAGGAGCTCGAAGGCAGCCCGAAGACCGTCAACGTCACGTATGAGCGGCGTGGCTTGAAAGTCTCGGTGTCGCCGCTGGATTTCACAGTGCGTAATGGCGCCTCCACGAGCGAGCGCACGCGCTCGTTTACTGTGATCGGTTATCCGGAACAGACCTGGTTCCTCGATACGGATCAGTCCTGGTTGACGCTGTCCCGAACCATGGGCAGCACGGCGGATCCAACGCCTGTCGACGTGGTGGTCGACGAGTCGGGAGGCTTGCTGAAGAATGGTCTTTACCGCCCGACGCTCAGGGTGGTCGGCCCAATCCAGACCGCGTACGTCTGGGTCAACGTCAACATCGATCGAACCGAGATCCACACAGTGGCGCCGTACCTCGGTGTGCTGTTCGGAGAGCGCGAGGTCATCGTCCGCGGCGCCAACTTCAATGCGGCGGACGTCACCGGCGTCCAGTTTGGCGGCGTCGATGCGACCTCCTTCAACATCGTCAGCGCCAGCGAGATCCGGGCCACCACGCCAGGCTCGCTCGGCACCGGAAGTCACGCGATCACGCTGACGGGCAACGCGGCGTCGGCACTTTCGGATGCGAATTTCAAAGTGGTTGCGCCCGCGCCCTATGTCTCGACTCGTCTGCCGTTACCCTCGGGCGCAGCTCCGAATGCGCAACCTGGCGCGATTGCTTACGACGCGGTCGGTCAGCGCATTTTCGTCGCGGTGGATCAGCCAGAGGGCACGCCGGATTTCGTGGCCCGTTACACGTATCAACCGATCGGCGCAGGCTCGTGGGCACGCGCGAATGCCTATACGAGTTACAACTCGCTCAAGGCGATGACGCTCGCCCTCGACGGCGATTCCCTGTTGCTCAGCGAAACCGGCGCCACGTGGCCCGGTACCGCTGGCAGCAACTCGGGGATGGCATTGTCGAACTTGAAGCTGGATGGGAGCCGCTACGCGACGTTGCACAGTGGCTGGACGGACAACTTCATCAATTCCATCGCCGCCGCCAACGACGGCCGGGCAGTGATGGTGTCCGCGGCGATCAGTGGCGGGCGGCGTCCGGTCTATCGCTACTCGAGTCTCTCACCGGTCACGGACGCGGCAGGGACTTGGTACGCGCCGTCATTCGATCAGGTCGTTCTCGGGACAGGCGCGGAAGACGGTTGGTTCGACAATGGCGTGGCCGGCGCGGCGGGCGACGGCTCGCGTGTGCTCATTGCCAGTTCGGCGGCGGCTGCCCAGATGTATGAATACGATTCGGCGACGAGCACGATGCGCAGCATCGATCAGATCATGCAGGCTGCCTCCATCCAGCTCGATCGAACGGGCAGCCGTATTCTCCTGAACAATACTCACGTGTACGACCGCGATTTCCAGCTGCTGGGCCAGCTGCCCGCGAACACGATCGCCGCGGTGTTCTCGCCGAATCTGCCCCGCATCTATGCCTACGACTCGACCGGACAGCTGTCGAGCTACGATCTCACCGGCACGTCCGTCACTCCGATACGTTCGTGGTCACCCAGTGCCAGCGCCGGCGATCCGAACCGGCGTGTCGTCATGACCATCACCGCGGAAGGTTGGACGCTGCTCATCGCGGGCACCGACGGCGTGTTGGTCGAATACATTCCGGACAACGCGCGCTGAGAAAGGCCGGGCTGCGAGCCCGGCCTGCTTGATCATCTAGGCGTTGCCGCGTCACAGGACACATGCGGATTGTTGTCCGCAAAGTGGCCGGTTGGATTTTTCTTCCAGGCCCAGACATGCAGCTCATAGAAGGGGTCCAGACCGTAGCGGTTGGGAGCGGGGTTGAAGTTGAACAGCTGGTTCTCCAACGCCGCCGGTCCCTGGAAAGTGATGTATTCCACCGCCACGAGCACCAGTCTGCCGTCGGCCGTGGGTTCGTACATCACCGCTTCCGGCCTTGCGATGTCGATGACGCCGTCCTTGAGAAGGTCGCCATTGACATAGTGAATTCCCATGGCGCCGCCCTGCTGGCCGCTGGCGCAGGGAATGGGCGCATAACCTTCAGCTACTGCGACCGCGACGTCTTCGAAGCGCTGATTGGCTTTGCGCACATGTTCGACCAATGGCGCTCTCACATCGGAATGCGCCGCTGCCGAACCGGCGGCTGCCAGAGACACGAGGGCAATGACCCACGAGATGGATTCCATTTTTTTCTCCGTTTGATTGATTGTTGAATAGACGCCGACGTCCTTCAGGCAGCCGCGGCCGGGTCCGGCCGGACGATGACCGTGGTCGCTACCGGGTAGAATTCCTCACCCGGCATGCCGACGCGGCGGGCATGCTCGCGGATGGCGTCGCCATCCTCGGCTTCGTAGATGCAGAACGTGCCGATGCGGCCGTCCGCTTCGTTCACCACATAACTGCGGATCCAGCGGACGCGATCGGGCATCTCTTCGTTGCCGATCCTGGCTGACTTGGCGCCAGCCATCTCCAGTTCGGCGAGCGACGCCCAGGCGCTCGGCCGGCGAATGACATAAAGTTTCATGGATAGTTTCCTCTGAACGGCCGGGCCTTGCCCGAGCCAGCCACTGTGGTCACGCACCGTGCGTGACGAGGCGGAAACTTATGAGAGAAGGGCGCCGACCGTCCTTACCGGCGACTGATCATTCCATGATTATTCGCTCGCGCGGGCGGCGGTTTACTTTCCCACTGCGGTCAATCGCGGCGGCTGCAGAGCCGCCGCCAACTTCAAAAGTCGCTTGGAGCCTATGCGGGTGGCGATGCGCTCTGCCGCCGCGATCTCGACCTGCGCGGCGGCGTCGTTTCCCCCCTCGGCCAGGACGCGGGCCAGTTCCAGCCGGACGCGGGCTGCATGGTATTCAAGCCCGGCGCTCGCCCAGAGTTGCCGGGCGAGTATCAGGAACGGCATCGCCTCGGCTCCGCTCGCGAGCAGATAGCGCGTCTCGTTCATCAACGCATGCACCGCGGGCTGCGTCCAGCGCGCCGATTGTGCCGTCAACTCGTCCATTGCCTTGGCGGCGATATCGCGATGGCCACTCATGGCGGCAATGCGCGCCTTATGCGCCAAAAGAAATCCGCGCCGTTGAATGTGATACCAGCTCGCGCCGCCAAGTGCGCTATCCAGTGCCGCCAACGCCATGTCCACCTTGCCGGTTTCAGCAAGCAGTATCGCGTTTCCCGGCTCCGCGTCCCAACCTGCAGCGTATGCGGCGGCGTAGTCCTTTCGCGCCGAGTCCAAATCGCCAATCATTGCGTGAACGTCACCGCGCACCCGATAACCATCGCCGATAGACCAGGATTCCTCTTCGAATAACTTCGGCAGGGCCTGGTCAATGGCCACAAGCGCGCCGTTGAGGTCGCTCTTTGCTCCAAGGATTTCGGCACGGTGCAGATCGCAGGTGCCCGGAACGACCGCATAGCTCGCTGCGCACCAGCTGTCGAAACCTTCGCTCCATTGGCGGGCGCGCGACCAGTCGGGATAAGTGCGGCAGCTCCACAGAATATTGCAGTAGACAAGGCTGCCGAGGACCGGATCCACGTTGCTCGACAGAGCGATGGCCGCAGCGTGGTTCTGTTGGCTCACGCCCTCCTGCATGTGGCCAAGCGAGATGTTATAGAAGCCCATGTAAACCAATGTAAGGGCGATCAGCCCCGAATCGCCGCAGCCCATAGCGGCGCGATGGGACTTCAGTGCGAGCTCGAGCGCCTCCGCGGCATTTCCCGCGAAAATAATCTGCCGCGCTTTCATCCATAACAGATAAGCGCTCGTCCGCGGGTCGTCGGTATCGCCTAGAAGGGCTTCGGCACGCGCCATCCATCCGGAGGCTGCAGCCGGCGCCGATCGCTCGAATTCAAGCTTGGCAATTGTCACGGCCACTCTTGCGGCCAAGTTGGGCTTGCCCTCAGCGACATGCGCGGCGAGTGCGCGGGTCAGCACCGGTATCGCCGCGGCAGGACGGCCCTGGCATTCCACGGCCAGCGCCCAGACTTCGACATCGGCTGCACAGAGTTGTCCTTCCGCGTCGAGCCGTTCGAAGACCATTGCAGCGGCGTGCCAGTCTTTCTCCCGGGCAAGCTCCAGCGCCCGGGCGCGATTGGCTTCACTCGCGTCGAAGCTCGGCACAGCGACGGCAACGCCGGGTTCGTCAATTGCAAAACGATAGCCGTGCCTGACAAAGCTGCGGATCGCCTGTTCGAGCCCGCCCGCAGCGAGCGCGGCACGGGCAAGGCTGACGGCACGCTGCAGCGAGGCTTCCGTAACGGTCAGGTTCGGCCACAAGGCATCCATCAGTTCGTCCTTCGGCACCACGCGACCGGCGTTCCGGACGAGATAGACCAGCAGGTCGAAGACGCGCGGCTGCATTTTCTGAGCGACGCCCCGCAAGGTGAGGGAGCGTGCCGCTTCGTTGAGCTCGAACAATCCGAAACGATGCAACATCACGGTTCGTCTCTGCAGCAGCCCGAAAAACAACCAAATGATAAGGCAACGATCAGCCACCGATAAGGACTGGCATCGGCCTGTATCGCTAAGTTCCCGCCGCGTTGTGAGCGGAAGGCGAATGCAAGGCGACCCAATCGTGTCGGAACTTCACCCAAATGTATTGTCACCTCTGGACGGCAGCTCCGTCATGCCGGCAAAAGTGTCGGCCGGACGTTGGCGCGATGCTGCGATTGGCGCGAGTGGCTATCTCTGGGGGCTTGGCGCAGCGGCAATCTGGAGCGGCTGGTGGACCGTGACGCGCGTTGGCGTGGTCAACGACCTACCCGTCGCGGACCTCGCCGGATTGCGCTTTGGTATTTCTGGTCTTTTACTCCTGCCGCTCGCTTGGCGCGAACGGCGGGCGATAGGCGCGGTTGGGCCGCGGCTCTTGTTCTTCATGGCGGCAGGCGCCGGTGCGCCCTATGTGCTGGTCGCGGGCACGGGTGTCGCGCTTACGTCGGCCGGTCTTGGCGGTGCGATCACGGTCGGACTTCTGCCGGTGTTTACATTGATCCTGTCCATCCTGTTCCTACGCGAGAAGGTCACACGTCACCTGGCCGCCGGCATCGGCTGCATCCTCCTGGGCGCGGCCTTCGTGACCGCCGGCACATGGGAGGCGGGGCGGGGCGGTTATGGCCTTGCCCTCTTCGTGGCCGGAGCACTGATGTGGGCGGCTTATACCGTTGCGCTGAAACGTTCTGGACTGCTTCCGTTGACCGCGACCGCCGTCATCTCCGTCGCGTCACTCGCACTCTACACGCCGATCTGGCTGGCATTGTCCGGGTCGGCCCGACTGCTTGCCCACCCGGAGGAACTGCTGATGCAGATTCTTTATCAGTCGCTGCTCGCGGCCATTGGCGCACTCTACTGTTATGGACGGGCAATCAACCGGCTTGGCGCCGCGCGCGCCTCCGTCTTCGCGGCGATCGTACCGTTGTTCTCGGTGATCATCGCTGCCGTCGTTCTGCATGAAAGTCCGGGCCTGCTCGAACTGTCCGGTGCGGCGCTGCTGGCTACTGGCGCGCTTATCGCAGCCCGGCAGAAACCTTCGTCACGTTGCTAGCAAAAGAGGATCCTTCGATGTCTGACATCTACACATCCATCCTCGATACGATCGGAAATACTCCTATCGTGCGGCTGGCGCGCCTTTCGCCCGCCGGTATAGAGCTTTACGCCAAGCTCGAAGCGTTCAATCCATTGGGTTCGGTCAAGGACCGGCTGGCCCTTGGCGTGATCGAGGCCGCCGAACGCGACGGCAGATTGAAGCCCGGTCAGACCGTGATCGAGGCGACGAGCGGCAACACCGGGATCGGGCTTGCGATGGTTTGTGCACGCAAGGGCTATCCTCTGGTCATCGTGATGGCGGAGAGCTTCTCGGTTGAGCGCCGGAAGCTGATGCGGTTTCTCGGGGCGCGGGTTGTTCTGACGCCCGCTTCCGAAAAGGGCACCGGCATGATCGAGAAGGCGCGCGAACTCGCGGCGACGCACGGCTGGTTCTGGACGCGTCAGTTCGAAAACGAGGCCAACGCCGACATTCACAGTCGCACGACCGCACGCGAAATCCTGAAGGCTTTCGGGGAGACCGGGCCTGATTACTTTGTGACAGGTGCGGGCACCGGCGGCACGCTCAAGGGCATTGCGCGAGTCCTGCGAGCCGAGCGTCCGGCGACGCAGATCGTCGTTGCGGAGCCCGAAAATACCCCGATGCTGGCAAGCGGAATCAGGCAGCAGTACAAGTCTGACGGTACCCCGGCCGAGAGTCATCCGCTGTTCCGCCCGCATCCCATGATGGGATGGGCTCCCGATTTCATCCCGCAGCTCACCGCTGATGCGATCGACACCGGCCTGATCGACGTCATCCAACCTGTTGGCGGCTCAGAATCCCTGCGGCTCGCCCGCGAGCTTGCGCGGCAGGAGGGCATCTTCTGCGGCATCACCGGTGGCGCGACGCTGGCAGCAGCGCTCGAAGTTGCGAAGACGGCGCAACAGGGCAGCCGAATCCTGTTCATGGTCCCCGATACGGGCGAGCGCTACCTGTCGACACCGCTCTTCGAGTCGATCGAACAGGAGATGAACGCCGTCGAGAAAGAAATTTCAAACTCGACACCGTTGTGCCGCTTCGGCGCCCCTGCATCGCAGCCCGCGGTGGCAGCGGCTGTCGCGATCGAACCGGCGCCGGATAGCGCTCGTGACTTCGTCGAACAGGCGATCAAGGATCCGGAACAGCCCGTCGTGATGTTCGCGCTGGAATGGTGTGAGTTCTGCTGGGCGGCGCGCCGGTTCCTCCGTGACCTGGGCGTTGCATTCCGGTCGGTCGATCTCGACTCGGTGCCGATGCAGGCGAACGGACTCGGCGGAGATATCCGCAAGGTGCTGCACTCCGTGACCGGCCAACGCACCATTCCGCAGATATTCATCGGCGGCGCGCACATCGGCGGCGCGGTCGACCTCCTTGATCTTCACGACCGCGGCGAACTCGTCACGCTTCTGGGCAAGGCCGGCGTTGCGCCTGCCGGCGACCCGACGATCACTGCGCGGAGCTATTTGCCGAAATGGCTGGCCGCGAGATCCGCCACGTGAAGGATCACCGACGCTACACCCTCGGCGATCTCAGCGTGGACGAGGGACAAAGCCGAATCAGCCGTGCAGGCGTCGACTTGCCGCTGCCCAAACTGTCGTTCGACATGCTCGTCGCGCTCGGTCGCGCCGCGCCCAACGTGCTATCGCTCGACGCGTTGATGGATCAAGTGTGGCCGGGCCTGGTGGTGAGCCCGGAGACGGTGAGCCAGCGTGTGAAGCTGCTGCGCGATGCGTTGGGCGACGATCCAAGGAATCCGCGCTACATCGTCGGAGTGAGAGGCCGAGGATATCGGCTTTGCGTTGCTCCATGCCCCGATCGCGTGCTCGTCACAGGGGCTGCGTCGCGCTCGATCGCCGTGCTGCCATTCGAAAATCTGGGCAACTCACCGACCGATCACGTGATCTCGCTGGGAGTGCCCGAGGCCGTGCTCCATCTGCTCGCCAGTTTGAACGAGGTGGTCGTCATCGCACGCACATCATCGTTCGCGTACCAGGGCGCTAGGGACGCTCGCAGCATCGGCCAGGCGCTGAATGCACGATATCTGTTGGAAGGCAGCGTGCAGAGTGCCGATGGGCGACTACGCGTGACCGCTAGACTCATCGACGCACAGTCGAACGCAGATATCTGGTCCATGCGTTTCGATCGCGCTCGCGAAGACGTATTCGCTCTGCAAGACGAATTTGCCATGCAGGTTGCACACGCGCTGCAGGTGAGTTTCGATGTTTCCTCGAATGGCAGGCCGGTGTGCGA
The DNA here is from genome assembly GCF_009932555.1 of Steroidobacter agaridevorans. GTDB lineage: Bacteria > Pseudomonadota > Gammaproteobacteria > Steroidobacterales > Steroidobacteraceae > Steroidobacter > Steroidobacter agaridevorans. The sequence goes on along the minus strand of NZ_BLJO01000007.1, from coordinate 36,138 downwards.
AGGGAGGCGCCTGCCGCTGGCAAGATCAGGCGGCAGGCGCGCATCCGATAGGCCATCACGCGACGCCTTCCCAGTCGTCGCGTTGACGCTGCCATTGCCGTACTAACCGGCGCTGGCAAAGGCGCCCGACGCATACTGCGCCAGGGTCGGCATGTTGATACTGAGCACAGCACGGTCGATTGCCTCTTCAGCGCATTTGCGAGCAGCGTAGACCTGCTGCAAGTCCCTGCCGTTGGGCCGCGCGCAGACGCGTTTGGCCGCCCGCTCGATGCGACGATAGAGAGAAACGACCGAGGCGGGCTGTTGCAGATTCAAATCGCCATAGTAGACCGTAACCCGCGGCACATCGTTCGGGCTGGCGTTACCGGCCGATACCGTTGCCGTGGAGGCCAGACATGCAGTGGCGCAGAGGACGGACAAAGTCAGCTGTTTGAGATTCAGGCGGGAGCGAGCATTCATGATCATCACCTTGAGTGTGTGGGTTACCCGTTGTGGGTGAGCTCAATGTGCCGCGAACCTCGCGAGGGAACATGAAGAAACGATGCAGATTGGCCAAAGAGCGGGCTTCGGCCAGCCATCGGGCGATGGCAGCCTTTCGGGTAGCTTGGCATTACACAGCAAGAATTGGAGCGCGACAGTCGACCTGCGCGACTACTGTTGAGCGGCACCGAGGCATTTGCCTTTCGCATCAACTGTAGGAGACTCCACCGTGTCCAAAGAGCAAGACAACAAAGCAATCGTCGGTCGCTGGTTCGAGGGTTTCTGGGGCAAGCAGTTCAACCCCAACATCATCGATCAGCTCGCCGCTCCCGACATGCTGCTGCAATATTCCCTGCACGAGCCGCGTCGAGGCTGGGCCGATATCAAGGCATTCATGACCGATTTCCGTGCAGCCTTTCCCGATTTGAATTTCTGGGGCGCCGCCGACCTGATTGCCGAAGGCGACTACGTGGTTGGTCGCTGGGAAGGCGGAGGCACGCACACCGGTCCGGCTTTCAGTGACTTTCTCATCGGGTCGCTGCCCGCAGCAACGGGTCGGAAGATGCATTTCACCGGGACTACAGTACTGCGTCTCGTCAACGGCAAGATCATCGAAGAGATCGGTCTCGATGATGGAGTGACGGCCTTGCAGCAGTTGGGTCTCATCACCGCATTGGCGCGCGCCGACATGCGATAGGCTTTACACGCGGAGACTGCTCCATTCATATAATCGCGATGCGCACCTGTGATGTGCGCATCACGCCTGATCGCTGGCTCGTGAGCAAGCCGTGCTCTCACCAGGGCGCGGGTTTGTAATCCTTGAGGAACTGTCCCCAAACATGCGTGCCGGTCAGTCGGCCGACGAAGATCGGATCGATGATGCGCGCGGCGCCATCTATGATGTCGAGCGGGGGAGAGAAGCCTTCCTGGGCCTTGCGGGCAGCGTGTGCGGCGGGATCCTCATCGGTGACCCAGCCGGTATCGACCGCATTCATGTGGATAGAGTCCTTCACGAAGTCCGGCGCGCTGGTGCGCGTCATCATGTTGAGCGCGGCCTTTGCCATGTTGGTGTGCGGATGTTTGTCGGTCTTGAAGGTTCGATAGAACTGACCTTCCATCGCGCTGACATTCACGATGTGCTTGTGCTGTCCGGGCGCGCGCATCATCAGTGACTTGAGGCGCGCGTTCAGGATGTAGGGTGCGATTGCGTTCACCAACTGCACCTCCAGCAATTCCGGTGTCTGCACTTCGTGCAACCGCAGTCGCCAGCTGTTCATCTCTCGCAAATCGATCTGCTGGCGGTCCTCATCGTAACGATGAGCCGGAAAGAGCGTTTCACCGCCGCGATAGTCCTCGTCGAGGTAGTGTCGCTGCGAGAGCGCGGCGCTGTGGATCAAGCCTTCAGCGGGATTGTGGTGCGCAATCGAGAGAAGTGACCCAGTCTCAGGTTGCGCGGAGTCTCGTAACGTGCGGCACAGCTCGTTGTGACCTGCCAGCGTGCTGCGCCAGGACGAGGGTAGTTCACTAAACGCGGTCGCTTCTCGAGTCAGCAGATGCTGGAAAAAGTTCGCCGGCCGTCGCACGGTTTGACATGCGTTGTTGACGATGTAGTCCAGCCGCGGCAATCGATCCGCCAGGAAGTGCGTGAACAGCTCGACACTCGGTGTGTGCCGCAGATCCAGCCCGTGGATCTCCAGCCGCTCATGAAATTCCGCGAAGTCGGCTTCCTGGGAATATCGATGGGCGGCATCGATTGGAAAGCGAGTGGTGACGATCACATGCGCACCGGCCCGCAGCAGTTTCAGCGACGCTTGATAGCCGATCTTGACACGTGCACCAGTCACCAGCGCGTAGTGCCCGCTCAAATCCGCGGTCTGTTCGCGCTTGGCATAGTTGAAGTCGCCGCACGTCTTGCACATGGAGTCGTAGTAGCGATGCACCGTGGTGAACGATTGTTTGCAGACATAGCAGTTACGCTCGAGATTCAACGTAGGCGCGTCGTCCGACGCAGCCTCTGGTGGCGGTAACCAGAGTGGCGTATAGACTGAGGAGCGCCGCTGGGTGCGCAGGCCGGTCTGTTCGACGACCTTGCGGTCCTGCTCCTTGAGCGCGGCCCGATCGGCCTTGCGAAACGCCTTGGCCATTTTCACCAAGTCGTGACGCTCAGGCTTTGCGACCAGGCCGGCCAGCGTCAGCAACTCGCGGCGTTGCTCAGGGGTGAGCTGTACCAGGTGGGAACGGTCGGCTTCGATCTCGCGCAGGATACGAATGCATGTGAGTACGTCGTCTGCGGGGAGCGGCGTACCGGAAGCGGGGGCGGTGGGGTTCATCTGATATCGGCGGAAGACAGGGGCGGGCGGGGACACAGCGTATTGTCCGCAGCGATGTGCGGAGCGCGCAAGTGAATTCAGCGGGTGAGCTGATGAGGCCGATCCGTTCCCGGCGGTCGAATTCGAGAACTGGATATACCCCTGGATCGTTCGATGTATCGCCTACCGCTATTGCCTTTCCAAACAGTCAGCCGTGACAGCAAAAGAGTGGCCCGAGTATCTGGACTCCTCGCCGTGATCGACCTGCGAGCCAAACCCGACCCACAAGTACCCAAACTTGTCGATCTCCATAACTATTGCTGATTGCCCAATGAACGACAGAATTTCGCGCTGCTCGTCTTCTGGCAAATCCTTGAGCAACCAATCCGGCACCTTGACGAGGACCACCCCGTCGCCAACGTTCAAGTCACTCATAGTGGCTTCGCTCAAAGTTACAGATCTCCTCTTTCTCCTGATGGATTCGACCGGAACACATCATAGCGCGGCCGGGCGCAAAGGCTCAGGGTGGCGCAATTCGATCTGCTGAGCTCTACGTGCGGTCGAGCGCGTTGACAGATTGGCCACCCAAGAAAATGAGATTGACAGTTTCATGGGTGCTGTTGCAAATTTAAATAAACAACAGCATCAGCGGCTACGGATAAGGACAACGGCTGCACACCCGCTCCTGGTTGCGGGCTCCCTAGGAACTAAACAAAAGGAACATGATGATGAAGCGAAGAACGATATCGGCAATTGTCGCGGCTGTTTGTTTGGGTAGCGTCAGCAGCGCTAACGCTTATCAGGTATTTGAAGGAAGAGTAGATGTGCTACAGCCGACGTATCTCCCGGCTGTCGTGACCTTCAGCATGACGGCTGGAAGCAGTTTGTGTCCGGCCGGAACCTGGTTGAGATGGCAAAACGCCAACACGGATAACAACAAAGCTGTCTACGCAACTCTATTGGCTGCCTTCACGGCCGGCAAAGGTGTGCGCCTCTACATAAACGATGGGGATACCACGTGTACGGGCGTCTTTTTGCACGTCTTCGAATAGACATCGTGCGAGCGTTTCGTAGCGGTTGGGGTTGAGAGACGGCGAAGAATCAACTCCCTTGCCTGGAACATCCCCCGCATGGTCTTGCGTCCGAACGCGCCCCATGTTTACACTGTAAACATGGATTCACGGCAGTCGATTATTCAGTGCGCGCTGCACGAGCTGGAGAGCAAAGGGTTGAGCGGCTTCAGTCTGCGTGCGGTCGGTGTCGCGGCCGGACTGTCCGCGATGGCCATCTATCGGCATTTCAAGAATAAAGAGGATCTGCTGCGAGCGGTCGGCGAGGAGGCCTTTGCCGCTTATCGGCAGCGCGTTGCGAATATTCCAGAGGGGCCGATCGAGGAGTGGCTCCGCTTGGTCGGTCGTGAGTATGTCGAGTTCGCGCTGGATGATCCGGGTCGATTCGACGCGTGCTTCGTGCTGAAAACGCAGGCGGAGCGCATCTATCCGCAGGATTTCCGGGCTGGTAAGTCGCCGGTCATTTCGTTAATGGCAAAAAAGATCGAGGCCGCGCAGGCAACTGGCCAGCTCAATTCCGGTAATGCGCTGGAGATAGCACTACTGCTGTGGGCGCAGCTGCATGGGCTCGCGATGCTGCATCGTTCCGGGCGTTTTTCGTTGAATCGAAACGCGTTTCTCGCGCTGTGCGATCGCGCGATTGAGCTCATCATCAGGGGCCTCACATGTATCCCGACGCAGCCGTCCGCGCGAACAAGAAGGCAGTTACGATGAAGTCGGGAATTCGATGCGTCTCACTCCTCTTCGGCTTGCTTTCAGCAGTCGGTGCGTTCGCCGCCGCGCCGGACCCGATACCGGAACGGTTGGCGATTGAGCATGTCACCGTTCTGCCCATGAGCAATGAAGGCACTGTGCTATCTGACATGACAGTGCTGATCCAGGATGGGCGAATTGTATCCATCGCGCCGGCGTCAACGACTCGCGCGCCGCGTGGAATGAAGCGCATCGACGGTCGTGGCAAGTGGCTCATGCCGGGCCTGACGGACATGCATGTTCATCTCGGCAACGTGCGCATGATGCGATTGTTCTTAAGGATGCCCGACCTGCAACAAAGTGCGCTGCGCACCGAAGATCTGTTCACCCCCTTTCTCGCCAATGGCGTGGTGCGGATCATGGACATGCAGTCTATGTCGGAGACCATCGGTCAACGGGTGGAAGTCGATGCGGGTCGGATGCTCGGCCCTCATATCGTTGCCGCAGCGATGATCGATGGCCAGAAACCGCTTTGGCCAGTCGGAATGACTCGAGTTGCCGTCACACCGGATGATGGACGTCAGGCCGTGCGTGACGCCAGCGCGGAAGGTTACGATGCCATTAAAGTCTACAGCCGCCTGAGTTTCGAAACGTTCAGCGCCATTGTCGATGAGGCGCGTCGCCTGAAACTACCGGTGGTCGGACACATTCCCGAGCGAGGCTCCGGCCGTACCAAAGATTTCTTCCAGCCGGGTTTCACAATGGTCGCGCACGCCGAGGAATTTGCACAACGGGCTGCCCAACCGTCCGTAGCGGCGATCCCGCAGTATGTAGACATGATGAAACAGAACGGTGCCTGGCTTACTGCGACGCTTTCGTTGGATGAGCGGCTGCTGGAGCAAACCAAGGATCCGCAATCCCTGCACAGCCGACAGGAAATTCGCGTGCTCCCGCCGTTGATGCGCGATATGGTGCTCAATCAAAATCCCTACGTCGCCGCTGCGAGTCCGCAGCGCATCGAGTTCTTGACCCAGGTCGTGGAGTTCAATCGCGAACTGGTCCGCGCGTTCGTTGCGGCCGGTATTCCTGTCGTCGCTGGTACTGACGCGCAGGTGCCGGGCGTCGTGCCGGGATTTTCCATGCACGATGAGCTTGCGGCGCTTACCCGGGCTGGCATGAGCAATCGTCAAGCGCTCGAAGCGGCGACGCGCCGGCCATGCGAGTGGCTCAACTTGTCGGCAGAGTGCGGTACGGTGGAGGTCGGCAAACTCGCGGATCTGATACTGCTCGATGCCGATCCACTCGCGGACATCGGCAATTCGCGACGCATCGCTGCTGTCATCCTTGGGGGCCGCTACCTGCCGCGTGCCATGCTCGACCGGCGCGTGGCAGCGCTCGCTGCACGCAGATAGCAGTCACTCCCGAAGGGGTGGCGATGGGCGTCATCGCGCTGACGACGCCGCACGCAACTCCGACACCACACGGCCGCCATCAATCCGAATGACTCGATCTGCCATCGCGATCGTTTCCGGACGATGCGCAATGATGATGCGAGTGACGGCGAGTTTCTGGATCGCGGCGTTCACCTGCCGTTCCCTCGCGACATCGAGGTGACTGGTCGATTCGTCGAGGAACAGCAGGGCCGGTTGTTTGTACAGTGCTCGTGCGAGCAGCACACGCTGTTGCTGTCCGCCTGAAAGGGCCGAGCCCATATCTCCGATGAGCGTGTTGTACCCCATGGGCATGGCCATGATCTCGTCGTGGATGCCGGCGAGTCGCGCGCAATGCTCGATGCGCTCGTCGTCGGGGATCGTGTCGAAGAAACAAATATTCTGCAGCAACGATCCGGCGAAAAGCTGATCGTCCTGCAGTGCCGTGCCGATCATGCGACGATAGTTCGACATTCCAATACGCGCCACCGGCACGCCGCCGACCAGGATGTCCCCGGATGCGGGCTTGAACAGTCCGGTCATCACTTTGAGGAGCGTCGTTTTGCCGCATCCGGAAGGACCGACGATCGCGACGGATTCGCCCGCCCGTATGCACAGGCTCACGCCATCGAGCACCCACGGCTCACCATCGGAGTAGCGGAAGCGGACGTCGCGCAGCTCGATCGACGGCTCGAGGGGCTCGCGAATCGCACGAGCCGGCGGATCGTCGGCTTCGGGTTGCGTAAATACGATGTCCGCGAGTCGCTCGCCTTGAAGCTGCAACATCTTCAGCTCGACCGCTTTGTCGATCAATGCGCTCACCCGCTGCGCGAACTGATCCTTGTACGCAATGAAGGCGAATAGCGTTCCGACCGAGAACTTCTGATCGAGCACCAGCAACGCTGCGAGCCAGATCACAGCCACGCGCTCGACGCCGAACAGGACGCCGTTGGCAGCCTTGTAGGCCAATGTCAGCCTTTCGGTTCTGACTTGTGCGTTGACCTGTTCGCCGAGCAGGTTCAGCCACGACGCGCGGCGCTGGTCCTCTCGGCCGAAGAGCTGGATGCTGCGTACGCCGCGCACGGTTTCGAAAAAATGACTTTGTTGTTTCGCCGCATGCACGATCTGCTCTTCCGTGGCGACGCGCAACGGCCGATACCACATCCACCGCAGCACGCCGTACGTCGCTACGGCGGCCACGGTGATCGCCGCCAAGGTGGGGCTATAGATCAGCAGCATCGCCAAGGTGATAACAGCCATCAATCCATCGAGGATCGCCTCGACGAAGCTGTGTGTCAGGATGCGTTGAATGGTCGTGGTGGATTCGAAGCGGGAATACACATCGCCCAGATGTCGCTTCTCGAAATACGCCGTGGGCAGCCGCAGCAGGTGACTGAACACGTTCGTCAGCCACTGATAATTCAGCAGGGTGCCCACGTAGACGACGACCCAGGACCGTGCAGCCGCGACCGCCTGTTGGACCAATACCAGCAGCACAAAGCCGAGGCCCAGCGCGGTCAACAGGTCGCGATCAGCTGTCGATAGCACGCTATCTACTACCCACTGCAGATAGAACGGGCCGACGATCGCGAACACTTCCAATGCCAATGCAAGCAACATCACCTGGCCTGCAGCGCTGCGCCAGCCGTGAACTTCACCGACGAGGTCGCGCAGCCTCACGCGCTGACGCTCATCGCGTGCTTTAAAGCTTCCGATGGGCCGCAGCTCCAGCACGACGCCGGTAAAGCGGCGAGAGACTTCCTCGACCGACAGCTCGCGAACGCCAATCGCCGGATCGTGCAGCACGACGCGCGATCCCCGCACCGAATGCAGCACGACGAAGTGATTGAAGTCCCAATGCAATATGCAAGGTGCTTCGAGCTGGGACAGCTCATCGAGTTCTACCCTGAGCGCGCGAGCTGCGAACTGCAGGCCCGCCGCAACCTGAACCAGGTCGGCAAGTGTCGAGCCCTTGCGTGAAACTTCGAACCTCGCGCGCACAGAACTCAGGTCGGTCCGATGTCCGTGATAGTTGGCGATCATCGTGACGCACGCGAGCCCGCATTCCGCCGCCTCGGTCTGGATCAGGACGGGCAGGGTGCGTCGACGCAGAAATTGCAGCGAGCTGAGCGATAGTCGATCAATCATGCCGATCCGCCATGCGATTGGAGAAACCGAGCACCGGTTCGAAGATCCACTCGATCAGCCGCCGCCGATCCAACAGTACCGCCGCATCCACTTGCATGCCGGCGTGCAGCGGGTAACGACGTCCGTTCACGTCGATGTGCTGGGACGGCAACTCGACCTGGACCACATAAACAGGGTCATGGTGGTGCGAGCCTTCAGATTCGCCTTCCTCCGGTGCGACGGTCGTCGCGCTCACGTCGATGACGCGCCCTTCGAATTGGCCAAACTTCTGATACGGATAGGAGTGATAGCGCAGCTGGACGCGCTTTCCCGGCACGATGAATCCGATGTCGCGGCTGGCGGCGTGCAGTTGAGCTTCCAAGGTGGCGCCCTGCGGGACGATCACCGCCAACCTCTCGTTGCTGACAACCGCGCTTCCCGGGTCGCCCCCCAACGCGGTGATGACGCCGGCCTGGTGCGCCTCCAGAACGAATTCACGCTCTGCCTCGACGCTGGCAAGCTCCTGCTCGATTTCCGCCATCTGATCTTCGATGGCGGTGAGTTGCGAGCTCAGGCGCAACGGCATCGACTCGATCTCATTGCGCAATTGAGTCGCATCTCGCTCGAGCGCGAGGCGATCGCGCTTGAGACCATGCAATGCAGCCTGCTCACTTAGACGATGCTCACGCTTCTCCTGCACCTGGACGAGAGAGACGTGACCTTCCGTGCGGAGTGTTTCGAATCGTTGCAGTGTGGCGTCGATCGATTCGAGGCGAGCGGTTTGTGCGTCGATCTGCGACTGCAACTCGCCAAACTCCGTGGTCAGGTCGGCGAGCCTGGCTCGTAGCGCCTGCTCCTCGCGCAGCATGAGTGCTTTTTGGCGGTCGCGCTCGGCCACTAGCGCGCTACGCCGTTGTCGCAGCTGAGCGCCGATCAGCGCTTGCGTTCCTTCCTGGGCGGCGCTGCGGCGCTCGGCAGACACGACGAAAAGAACATCACCCTTGCGAACGCTCTGGCCTTCTTCGACGCGTCGCTCCAGCACGATGCCGCCTGCAGGTGCGTTCACCGCGACGATCCCCTCGCGAGGAGCCAGCGTGCCTGCGATCGTCGCCTTTTGTGTGTATTCGGCGAAGAACATCACAGCGATGATGCCCAAGGCGAACAGCGCAGCCGCCGCGGTGATGAGTCTGAACGCCAGGGGCCGAACGAGCAGTATCGGGCCGAGGAATTGCTGGCCTCGCTGGGCTATGGCCTCGTCTCGGAACAACGGTCGTGTAGTCATCGCGGGCGGATCACTCCCACAACAGCACCGAGGGCAAGGACGGATCGGCCAGGCGTAGCAGTTGATAACCGATGCCGGCGGATCCGGCCAGGAAGCCCGGGTTGAACACCGTGCAGGGCAGGTTCGGGAATAGCTGATACGCACCTTTCTGCCCGGCGCGTGCAATCACATTCGCCGCGTTGACGTACGCGGTGTGGCGCCAATGATCCTGCTGACACTGTTCGGCGCCGACGAGGAGCACTTCGATGCGCCCGAAGTTCCCGCAGCACAGATGATCGATCGCGGTGAGTTCGCACGCGGCCGTCGTTTCCAGGGCGTGAGATATATCCAACTGCACCTGTCGATCGTCGATATACCGGGCCGCCCCCAATCGGCCGAGACCGATACCCGGAGCGCCGTGGCACCAGCGGATGGCGAAGATCCGCTCGGACGTGTCTGCTTTGCTGCGAAAGTCCGGCCAGTTGCCTCGCGTGGGATCGAACAGCGCGGCCTCATACGCCACGGCCTTGTTAGCGGCCATCAGACAGCTCTCGTCGCGCGTGAGATGGAAGAGGCGATACAGTGCATAGGCCACGCCCGCCGCGCCGTGCGAATATCCCGTGAGTGGACGAGGCCACAATCCCTTCCAAGCCAGCGGAAAATTCGGGTCGGCGCCCTGCCTCGAAACCAGGTGGCGCGCGCAGCTGCGGGCGATCTCCAGCGCGTCGCTGCTGCCATTGGTCTCGTACAATGCACAGAGTGCGAGCACGGCGCCGGCCGCACCACTCATGACATCGAGCTGCTCATCCGCCGCAATCAATTCCGGGGTCAGCCACGACGCCATGCGTTCAGCATCGTCCAGCAGGGCTTCGTTCCCCAGAAATCGTGCGACCTGGACCAGCGAATAAACGGTCGAGGCAATACCCGTGGCGCCGCCGATGCCGGTAAGCCGCGCCACTTGCACCTGGCTCTGACGATCGAGTGCATGAATCTGCTTCTTGATCGAGCTCAATGCGGAGTACGCTGATTCCGCGAACCGACCGTCGCCTGTCATCTTCGACAAAGCAGCAAGAAACAAAGCGACGCCGCCGCGGCCGTCGCAGAGCGAGTTGTTCAGCACGATCTGCTGAAAGCGCTCCACGTGCGGAATGAACTCGAGGCCGATCCAGTTCACACCGCCGTCGCCACTGGGAATTGCGCGCGCGGTCAGTTCCTCCCCAATACGTACCGCTTCCGCGATCAGTTGCTGTCGAGAAGGCACTGGCATTGCCTGCGCTTTCCATGTGCTGCCTGAGCGGCTGGCGACCGTTGCGATTTTGGCGTCGAACGCGCCATTGATGATGGCCACCTGCAGTGACAGGTCGGCGTCGCTCATCCTCTGGATCTGGAGGCGAACGTCATCGAAGCTGGAGCGACGAAAGTAGTCATGCACGGGCAGCGGCGAGCCGGTAGTCAGTGCATCCGCGTCCGCCGATGCGGTAAAGAGCGGCACATCCAGCTGCTGCATCGATCGATGTTCCGCACGAAGAATGGGAAACGCGGTCGGTCGGTCCTGCGCGACCAGAAAGGCGCGGGCGAGGTGGTCCAGCTCGATGCTGAAATCGGCGCCGTCGGTGAGATGCTCTGGCGCCGTGGCCGCCTCGAGGATGGCGCCGTAGGTGCGCGTGCGACGGAAGATGAAGCGCACCGGTCGGTTGCGAAGAGCAAGCAATGGACTGGGCGCCGTGAGCAAGTCATCTGCTCGGGCCGCCAGAAAACGGTACATCGCCGTAAAGCCTTCGACAATCTGCTGCTGATAGTGATGGGGCGACAAGGGTTGTTCGCCCAGCAGCGCGACGTTCTTCCCCCAGGGCGTCTGCACTTCACGCGTTACGAGTCGCATGCTGTCTGTGTTCACGTCTACCCATCGCGTGACCTGGCGGGGGCCGGCATGGTCCTCCGCTCCGCCGAGCCCACTGATGTCATAGGCGCTGCGGAGATCCTGACCTGCCTCCCAGCGTGGCAACAATCCTGTGCGCAGCACGGAGTTGAAAAGCGTCTGCACCGCGTGACCCTCGAGCTGCTCCGACATCGCCGAGTCGTCGATCAGTTTTGGCTCATGGTGCAGCAGTGTTTCCATGTCGACGAGCACTGGGAAGGCGCCGTGCGCGACGATGTTCTCGTAGTGGCAGTCCGTCGCTCTCAGAATATAAAGCAGGGCAAGCAGCGACCCTGCGCGCGTATAGAACAGTCGAGCCTCATGCTCATCTGCGCACGGGACGGCCGACATGAATTCCACCCAGCCATAGCCGCCCCTTTCCAATACCTGCGCGCTGCGCAGATGTGGCAGGCCGCTGCGTTCGTTGCACCAGCGGATGAGATCGCCAAACACACTCTCCAGCGCCACATCCTTCGGCTTGTAGACCACGCGCAGACCGCTTGCGAACGTGAGCATGGCGACACTGCGTCCGCGCTCATGCGGATCCGAGAGCGAGCAGTCGATCTTCACGACCCGGCCCGGTGTTTGCCCATCGGGCGATTCAAAGATGCGTGCAATGGCTGCCTCGTCTGCGCTCAGGCGGCTGAGCAGTTCGGCGCCTGCTTCAACCCAGAACTCGATCACGGTCGCGATCAAGCGCGCGAGCACGGGATAGCCCAGAAAGAGTTGAGTGAAGCCGTCGCGCAAGTGACGCTGGACGAACGACCGATATCGCTCAGTGCGCGGAGCGCTTTCGGCAGGACGCTCATCGAGTGCGTTGAGCAGTGCTTCCCCGAACGGCAGGTCCTTCACGAACTCGGCGTGAAACGTGGGTATGCACAGCTGAGCGAGTCGCCCCAGCAGGCTTCGCTCCAGGTCTCGCATCGCGCTGTCTGCAATCCTGTGGGAAGGATGGGATTGGTCGCGCAACCGTGTGCGGGCGACGTGAATCATCGGCAACAGCAGATCTTCGTAAGGCGTGGGATGCCGTGAATCCAGAATTGGATCGCTGATGCCGGGCTGCATATCTCGTGCGGCACTCATCATTGCCGAGGCCAAGGCAACCCAGGATGCGAAGGCGCCTTTCGCTCTCGCAGCCGGCGTGTCCAGCGCGGCCTGCGCGGCGGCCGGGTCCAGGGAGTCCCACTGCAGTCGTTTGTGTAAAGCCGCCTCGTCGCCGGCGACGTATTGCCAGCGGATCCAACGATTCAGCGCTTCGGGGGTAGACAGCCCGGTGGCGCCGGACTCGCCGACGCGTTCCCAAAGGAATCTTGCGCGCGCCTCGATCGTAGCAAGCACCGGGTGAGGCTCGGGCAGCGAGGCGGAGGAAACATCGAGTGCGGTCACGGCATTCATGAGCATCACATGCAATGGGTCGAACGAAACCGGACGACGGCGAACCACCGTCCGGCAGTTTCATCACAGAGCGAACCGGCGAGGCGGCCGGTTACGTCCTGCGACAGTCGCTCAGCCTGACCAGCAGCAGCCCGCGTGATTGCCGCCACACGAAGCGGTGTGACAAAGCTTCGGAGCGCTGTCGGAAGGCATGCCGCCGCTGACCATCAGCAACTCGGACTCGCTCAGGCCGCGCGAGCGCATCGGATTCATCGCCTCCAGGGCGCGGCTCACGCCGGCGACCGTGAAGGACAATCCGTGACTGCTGCCGGCGTCGACGAGCGTCTTGACAGCTGCTTCGCGAGAGGACGCATTGCGCACGGCGTCCCGCACTTCAGTCTTCTCAAGCAGACGCTTGATTTGGTCGAACATAACTACTCCGTATGAAAGGACGAGGTTCACGGACCGGTCGGTCCGTGGCCGGCATCAAGGCAGGCGACGAACGCCTATGAACTTGGGGCCAACATCTACCATCGCGGAATCCACATAGAATTTGGCTCACGGTGCCTGCGACGGAGCGAGGGTTGCGCGAGGCAGCGTAGGGAGGTAGGCACTGCGCATGAAGCCCATCAATGACTTAAACGCTCAACCGCTCACGCAATTACTGGTCGAATGGCGGAACGGTGATCAGCGAGCGCTGAGTCAGCTCACGGCCGTGCTCTATGAGGATCTGCGCCGGATGGCAGAGCGCTATCTGCGCCGGGAACGTCCCGATCACACGATCCAGAGAACTGCGCTGGTCCACGAAGCGTTTGTGCGACTGCTAGGTCAACAGGCGACGCACTGGCGCGATCGATCACACTTCTTTGCTTTGGCCTCGAAGTTGATGCGAGGCATCCTCGTCGATCATGCTCGCGCCCGGTTTGCAGACAAGCGCGGCGGCGGTAGGCCGGCGCTCAGCCTCGACGCCCTTGTCCAACAGCGGCCCGAGGAGGAGGGCGTATCGTGGCACATGACCACGCCCACAGCGCTGCAACACCTGGACACGCACACAGAGGAAGATGTGTCGGCAATCGACGAGGCGTTGTCGCGTCTGGAGCGCATCGATCCACGGCAAGCGCAGATCGTGGAGATGCGCTACTTCGGTGGCCTTACCATAGAACAAACGGCTCAGGTCATGGGCATTTCAGACGCTACGGTCAAGCGCGAATGGATGCATGCGCGTGCGTGGCTACGATGTGAGCTCGGAAAGATCTTGTGATGCCCTCAGAACGCTGGCGCCTGATCAAGGATGTATTCGCGTCCACTGCTGAGATTCCTCCCGATCAACGTGATGCGTTGTTGGATGTGGCATGTGCGGACGATCCCAGCCTGCGGCAGGAAGTAGAGGCGCTGCTCGGGGCTCACGACAGTGCGAACAGCTTCATCGAATTGCCCGCGGTCCGTCGCACAGGCCTGGCTCATGCCGCCACCAATTGGATCGGTCGGCGCTTCGGTCCTTATCGGGTGGTTGCCGAAGTGGACCGGGGCGGGATGAGCGAGGTATACCGCGCGATACGCGACGACAACCAATATGAAAAGGAAGTCGCGATCAAGCTGCTGCGCAATGGCTTCGATTCCGAATCGCTGCTGCGACATTTGCGCGATGAGCGCCAGATTCTCGCTCAGCTGAGCCATCCCCACATCGCGCATCTGCTGGATGGCGGCACGACTGAAGAGGGCATGCCCTATCTGGTCATGGAGTACATCCAGGGCCAGCCGATCGATGTGTATTGCGAACAACGGCAACTGGGCCTGCTCGAGAGGCTGGAGTTGATCCGCACGCTGTGCGGCGCTGTTCTGTATGTGCACCAACATCTGATGGTGCACGGCGACCTCAAGTGCAGCAACGTCCTGGTGACGGATAAAGGGGTGCTCAAGCTGCTGGACTTTGGCATCGCCAAATTGCTGAACCCGACGCCGGCTTTGACTGCCGGCGATGCGGAGGTCAGCGGGTTTCTGGCGCTGACGCCCGACTACGCGAGCCCCGAGCAACTGCGCGGTGAGCCGATCACAACCGCCAGCGATGTCTATTCGATGGGCGTTCTGATGTATCGGGTGCTTGCGGGCCGGTTGCCGTTTCAGCCCAGACACATGATGAGCCGTGAGCAGGCCATGGAGATCTGCGAGCTGCAGCCGGCGGCGCCCAGTGCGACGGCGGCATCCTTGGGCGAAAGCTACAGACGCTTTGCGCGGAGTCTGGAGGGCGACCTGGACAGCATCATCCTGAAGGCGCTCCGCAAGTCGCCGCAGGAGCGCTACGGATCGGTCGAGCAACTGTCCGATGATGTGCACCGATATCTCTCCGGGCTGCCCGTCCGTGCGTACGGCGGTGGGCCTGCGTACGTGGCGAAGAAGTTCGTTCGCCGTCATCGAGCTGTGACCGCTGCCATGTCGATGTTTGTAATTGCGCTGCTGGTCGGGGTCGTGGCCACCAGCTGGCAGGCGCACGTTGCCCAGCGCGAGCGCGCACGGGCGGAACGTCACTTCGATAACGTTCGGCGATTCGCCATCAGTTACATGACTGAAGTTCATGCCGCGGTCGAAAATCTCCCGGGCTCCACGACCGCTCGAAAACTGCTGGTCGAAACCTCGCTCCGGCATCTGACCGAGCTGGCCAAAGAGGCCGGCGACAATCCCATCCTCAGGCGAGACCTGGCCGATGCTTACGAGAAGATCGGCGACCTGCAAGGACGATTGCGTGGCGCCAACCTTGGCGATACCAACGGCGCTATCGAAAGCTACGAACTTGCTCTGAGAACGCGTGAAGCGCTGATTCGGGAAGGCGGCAAGATCGATCTGCAGCGCGATCTGCTGCGCACGCATGGCAAGCTGGCCGAACTGCTGGTGATCCAGAATGCGCCCGATCAGGCCACGGAGCATTTACGACATGTGATGCGGCTGGCGAACGCGTTTGCAGCCATGCCCGCCGCAACGACAGCCGACCGGCGCAACCTCGCGACTTCCTACCTGGCTCTCGGCTGGCACCGCGCCGCTCTCGGCCACATTGACGAAGGTACTGCGCTGATGGCTGACGCTTTGCCTCTCTTTCAACAGATTGTCGCAGCGGACCCCGGCGATCAGCGCGCCAGACGTAACTTTGCGATCACGCACCAACGCATTGGCGGCATATTGGTCGAAAGAACCCGGCGATACGACGAGGCGGCTCGATATCTTTCTCGGTCAATAGAACTGCTCGAAGAACTGCGGCAAGCCGATCTTCAGAATGCTGATTTAAAGCGCGTGCATGCATACGCGCTCATATGGATGGGTGATGCGCTTCTTGGTCAAGGCCGCGCGCAGCAGGCACTGAGCATGCACCGGCGTGGCTACGAAGTATTCGAAGCCATACGCACAGCGGATCCAGCCGACTTCGAAGCGCCGATTGCTGCCGGCTATGCGTCATCGCAGATGTCACAATCGCTCATGGCGTTGGATCGGGCGCCGCGGGCGTTGGAACAACTCAGCCACTCCGAGAAGGGGCTTCGGAATCGAGCCAAGGGTGTCGATGACGAGCTCCCGGAATCTCACTACTACATTGGGCTCCTCTATTTTCACCTCGGCAAAGTGAACGCGTACTTGGCGGCTAAGCAGGACATCCCCCAATCTGCTCGCGAACAGCATGCCCGTCAGGCGCGCGAATGGCTCCGCAAGAGCAACCAAGCAATGAAGCACGCGGTCACAGATGCCGTCCATGGCATACGCGCCAGAGATAAGATCGCAGAGGCCGAAACGCTGTTCGAGTCGCTAGCCGAGGGGCAACCAATTTCTTAGCGTGCGATGCGCGCCGTCGCCGATGGAAAACGCCGGAGCGCTGGAGCTCCGGCGTTTTCCCAACCGTGGGCCGGCTATGCGATCAGAGCCCGAGCTCTGCGCGCGGGCCCGCGCAGCGTTTGACGAGCGCCTCCACCTCGGAGGTCGGCGTCAACGTGTAGGAGTAGAAGGTAGCGCCGAAGAATCGGCTGCGCGTTCAGCCGGTAGTCAATGACCCGATCAGCGCGTTGATGTCCTCGATAGAGGCGCTCTCGCACACGAACCGTTGCAGCAACGCAAGCGCCATGGATTCGCTTTGCTCGGTATGCACCAGATTGATTTTGAGGTAATCGACCGGCACGGTGTCTTGCCAACCTTCGCCCCACGTGGCGGTCCACGCGGTCAATTGCTGGATCGCCTCGGACGGCTTGCACATCACGATGACGATGCCGCGATTGTCGGCTCGATGAACCGCGCCATAGATGTTGCAGGATTCATCCGCGATGACGCGCACCCCGGACGTTCCCCAGTCCTCCCAGCCGTTGGCGAAAGGATCACAAGGCAGCGCCGCGAAGCGCTCTCGCCAGTAGCGCTCCGCGGCGTGATAGGTCGTCAGGTCCGTCAGGAACTCGGCGAATTTTTCCGTCATGATTCGTGGCTCCAGTCCTCAGGGAGTGAAGGCTTGGCCTTCTCGCACTTCGATGTCGACGCGGATCTGAGCGCCGCGCGGGAAGCTGAGCGAGGATTTGATGTCGCGTGCGCAAACGCCACCGGAGGCGGCCGCATTTTCCATGAAACGTGCCACGCCGGCAAAGCCGACGGCTCGCTCCGCCAGTTGCTTGTCGGTGAGCTGTGCCGAGAGCGCCGCGAGCAATGCCCGGCCCAGCCGCCGCTGGCGGCGATGATCGCTGCAATCATCGCGAGGATCAGGAGCGTCAGAATGATTTGCTCGATGGACATCGACAGCGGCTGTCGTTGTTCCTCGCAACCGGCGAGCTCGCCGCCATTTGAGGCTGCCTTCGATCAGATAAGCGCCGGCGCCCGTGTCGGGATCGAGCATGACGTAACCCACGCCCGACCAGTCGAGCCGCTCAGGCGCTCGCTGCGACACCAACACGGTTTGTCCCGCCGCCACGGCCGCGGAGATCTGTGACTTCACGGCCGATGAGACCGACAGTTGCGGCAGCAGGGCGGACGCATTCGCTGCCGTCAGGCTGAACAGCGGGATGCCTTGATTGCCTGCATCGACCAACAGTTGAATGGCGCTGATGCCGCTGCCCCCGCGGAAGCCAGGCCCCGAAAGGGCCGAACCCAGAACTGATCGCAGCGATTGTCGAAATGAAGCGGCGAAACCTCGTTTCGGTTGCCGGAGCGTCGATCTCCTCCGCTGTGAGTCGCTGATCCTAAAGACTCACTGGGTGATGGTGGTGATGGATCAGTGGTGGGCCGTATAGGACTCGAACCTATAACCAACTGATTAAGAGTCACGCCAAGGCAGTAAGGAAATCCGATAGTTAGCCGCGCCAGTTTTAGGGAATGCCGGCGATAAACCTCGGGAAAAAGCATGAAATCGTAGGTGAGTTTTAGGGAGCCATTCGAGGCGCTCTCACGGGCACCGGTCCTCGCATGGGCTAGTCGTGGTCTCTACGAGCACAAATCCCGCGCTCTCATTCGTAGAGCCCTCGCAGGTAGTACATCAGAATCACGATTATTGGCGCGTATGCAAACGTCACCGTGAGTATCTCACCGTGAAAACGGACATCAGCGTCCGCGCTTCTTCGATAGTGCTTCAGCAGGAAGTAGAGATATGCGGACGCGATGATCTTCCCAAAGAAGAAATAGTGGCTACCCATGCCCATAAACTCCTCTTCGGAGGAGCGGCGGAGCAACCGCATAAATAAGGGAACGTAGATGAACCACGACAGCAGGAACGAAATGCACAGCGTGAAGACGATGAAGGAAACCAATGGGCCCATGCCTCCTCTCGAAGTGTCGGTGACGCCAGTTTCTGCCAGTGGGGTGGGGTCGAGCAATGCCTCTTCGATAGCTCAGATCGAGGCAGATCGATCGAGCGCTGGTCCAAAATGTTCTCGCGCGGTGGGCGAAAAGTGCCAGTGCTCCGAGAAGCACAAGGTGACTCTGGTGGAATACGATTTTTGGCGAGGTGCGGGGACTCGGGAATCGAACCCAACAAGAAGGGCAGGTGAATCAATAAGTTATTGATTCGCCGATGAGCGAGATCCCCTCGAACACCCTATCTCCCCCGATTTGCCACCAGATTTGCCACCAAGATACCCCTTGGTGGCGAATCAGTGGTCGGGCGCTACACTGGGGTAAATTGAGAACTATTGCGCGCCTATACGCGGGTCTCGAACCATCGAGACTTAGTTAGAAAGTTTCAAAGGAAATCGAAATATGGCGGGAGCAATTCTCCTCCGAGAGGGGCGCGGCGTCTCTATGAGCGGATTGGCGTTCGATCACATTCTTGATGCCATACGTCCCATCGTCGAATCTCACAATGCCGCTCTTGCCCGTCGGGTCTGGGAGCCCGTCGACGAAGGATGCATGGATTTCATTTCGTTTGAGGACTTAAACTCAGATGAGTTCGGCGTCTTCTATGAGAGTGTGCGCGATGCGTATGCTCGGGAATTGGACGTCAATCCGGATGCGCCATTCAAGCCCATATGGAAAGAGCTGATTGAGATGCTTTCAGCGGATGCGCGAGCACATTCGATCACATAACCGATGTCGCGTGCCCGACACGCCAGGGTGAAGAGAGAGTAAAGGCGCCGCTCGCACCAACTGATTAAGAGTCAGGGTAAACGATCAAGGAAATCGAGGGGTTGGCTGCGGGAGTTTTATAGAAACATGCCCAAAGAGCCGGGAAGCGGGGCGGGTTTGAGGACCAATTTTATAGAGGGTGCGGGCCGCGCTGATCGAGGCCCGCTCCGGTAGCGAGGGCCCGGAGTTTCGCCGAACTATCGGCGATACCGACTCTCCCCACGGTGGTTGGGGTTTCGCTGGGAAAGCGGCGAAACGCAACGTGCCCGAATTCTTGGATAGGGCGGGAGCAGAGGTAAGCCATAGGGGCTACCGACCTGCTTTGTCCAGAGCTTGCAGTCCGATCGCGATCGCGCCCATCGGACCGGCGGACGTCCCGAGTCCCGGCGGACCTAGGCGATGGGAGAGCTGCTCGGCATACCTCGCAAGCGAGCCGTAGCCGCCGATGCTTGCAGCAAGCGCGACGCGCAGCTTCCGAAACAGATGTTCGCGCGACGCCATCACGCCACCGCCGATTGCGATCCGCTCCGGCGCAGCGGTGACGACTAGATTGTGAAGCAGCGCAGTGAGATCGTGGACGAACGTATCCCATTGGGGATCATCATCGCTGAGCTCCTGCGCGGGCCGGCCGAACCGTTTGGCGATCGCCGGCCCCGAGATCAGTCCCTCGACGCAATCGCCATGGAAGGGGCAGAAGCCTGCAAAGCCATCGGAAGGGGCGCGTCGCACACGCATGTGTCCGGCTTCGCTGTGCGCTGCGCCCTGCACGGGTTGTCCGCCCGATATCAATCCGACGCCGACTCCGGTGCCGATCGTGATATAGCAATGGCTCGCTAGTCCTTGCGCCGCGCCCCAGCGTTCCTCCGCAAGTGCTGCGCCGATCACGTCCGTCTGGATAGCTAACGGTTTGCCGTAGCGCGTAGCGAACCTGCGCGTCAGGTCGGTCCCGGACCAGCCGGGCTTTGGGGTCACGCTGATCGAACCAAACTCCGGACTGACTGGATCGAGTTCAAGCGGTCCGAACGAGGCCACGCCGAGCGCATCGAATTGCCAGCGATCGAGCACTGCCTCGAGTGCGGCTAGCGTTCGTACAGGGTCGCTAGTCGGTGTCGTCTCGCGCGCTCGAATGTCTCCATTCTCGCTGCCGAGGACCGCAACGCATTTGGTGCCACCAAGCTCGAGTCCGGCGATCATAACTTTGAAACCTCGGCTCGCCCGGACGTCACGACGAAGCGAGCCAGCGTACTTACTGCGCCACCCGGCGTGATCGCCTGATCGATCACGCGCGCGCTCGACTGGACCGCGTGCGGTTCGACATCGAACAGCAGATAGCCCCGCTGATCGTGGATCATCGAGATATGCGGATTGGTTGCGGCGCGGGGATCGGCGCCGATCGGAACGCCGTTGGTGCTGATCGAGCTGATGGATGTGGCATGAAACTCGGGTGCGATTGGCGCGCTTTCGAGGTCGTGGGGCACCGAGGGCAGGTGGCCGATGAAGAACATGTGGCTATCGCCGCCGGCGATGACGACATTCTTCGGGCTGCGGGCCTGAATCAGCTCCACCAGCCGCTGTCGCGCGTCGGGGTAGCCCGTCCAATTGTCGTAGCCGTTGGAGGGAACTTTCTGCGCTGAGCGATCGAAGGGCATGACGAGACCGCCGAGCGCCAGCAGGTTCCAGGCCGAACCGCTGCTCAAGCCATCGCTGAGCCAGCGCTCCTGCGCATTCCCGAGCATCGTGTCCGAACCATCGCGCTCGTCGACACAATTGCCGTCGCCCGTTTTCTCGCATAGGCGGATGCTGCGGTAACTGCGCTTGTCCAGCACATGCGCGCGCAGCAGTCGCCCGAAATCGAGACGCCGATAGGTCTGCGGTGCGCCGTTGTACGGAAAATGGTTCATCCGCACGGGCATGTGCTCGTACCACGCTTGCATCGCAGCCGTGCGGCGCAGCTGAAAAATCTCGGGCGGCGTGTTGTCCGAGTCCAGATCGCTCGCCCAATTGTTATCCACTTCGTGATCGTCGAACGACGACAGGAAAGCTGCGGCAGCGTGCGCGGCCTTCAGATCGGGATCCATCTTGTAAAGTGCGTAACGCTGGCGATAGTCGTCGAGGCTGTAGAGCTCGTTGCCGGTGTGGCGGCGGACGATCGGCGCCTTGCCGGTCATGCCCGCTGCGGCGGCCTTCCCCTCGTAAATGTAGTCCCCGTAGTGATAAACGAAGTCCAGATCGGATTCTTGGCTGACGTGGCGCCAGGCGGTGAAGAGCCCACGTTCGTAATGCTGGCAGCCCGCGACCGCGAAGCGCAGCCGGTCCACCGCCGCGTCGGCCGCGGGCGCAGTTCGAACCGCGCCGACATCGCTCGCGATTCCTTCGATCACGAAGCGATACCAATAACGTCGATGGCTGCGCAGGCCGGAAATCTCGACATGGACTGAATGCGCCAGCTCGGGTCGGGCCAAGGCCTTCCCCGACCGCACGTTCTTGCGAAAGGCATCATCCTCGGCGACTTCCCAAGCGAGCTCGACCGCTCCGGTGGGCATGCCGCCGTGCGGCTCGAGCGGCCTGGGTGCGAGACGCGTCCAGATCACGAAGCCATCCGCTGTTGGATCGCCCGAGGCGACGCCGAGCGAGAAGGGATTTTCCAGGAACTTCGGTGCGGCGAGCACTGGCGTTCGTGCCAGCGCAGCGAACAGTGCCGCTTGCCCGCCGGCGAGTAGAAGAGTGCGGCGCTCGAGCGAGAATCGGGTCATCGCACGGTATTCTCGAGGTAGCGCAACATCGCGGCATTCACGCCCTGGCTCCAGACCAGATGCAGCGCATCCGCGAAGGCGCCAACGAACTGACGGTTGTCAGCCAGTTCCCCATAGATCGTTCGCATTCCAATCCATCGCTCGGGGTTTTCCTTCGCTGCTCGAGCCGCGGCCGTCAATGCGTTCCAACACGGGTCGTTCGGTTCGATCGTTTGTCCACGCTCATCGATGCCGTAGCAATAGCGACACCACAAGGCGCTTTCGAGAATCAATCCTCTTGGCATGACGCCTTTGTCGAGGTTGTCGCGAATCGAGGGGATGATGAACTGCGGTTGACGGTTCGAACCGTCGAAACAAAGACGCCGCACGGTGTCGGCGATCTCGGGATTGCGGAACCGTTTGAGAGTCTGTCGCTGGTACTCGAAAAGGTCCTGGCCCGCCGGGGGCGGCACGATAGGAAGGATCTCGTTCGTCAGGACCCGGTCGAGGAAAGCGGTGATCGTTTGATTCGCCGTTGCCTCGTGAACATATTCGATGCTCTTGATCCCCGCTGGGTAGGCAATGATCGCGTGCCCGCCATTGAGGATTCGGATCTTCATCGTCTCGAATGCGTGGACGCGATCGGTGAAGACGACTCCAACCTTCTCGAGGGCGGGGCGCCCTGAGGGAAACTGGTCTTCCATCACCCATTGACGGAACGGTTCACAAGTGACGGGGGCAGGGTCTTCCGCAAGGCCGAAAGCTGCAGCCATCGCACGCTCGCGTGTACCCGTCGCCGGCGTGATCCTGTCGACCATAGTGTTCGGAAAGCTCACGTTGGAGGCGATCCAGTCGGCAAGACTGGAATCGGACAAACGCGCGAGTCCGACTGTTGCGGCTCTCGCGCAGTGGCCGTTACTCCGAAGATTGTCACAGGAGAGCACCGCGAAGGGCGGGATGCCGGCAGCGCGGCGCGATCGTAACGCGGCAATGATCGCGCCGAAGGCTGTGGCCGGCCGATCCGGATTCCTGCTATCCGCAACGATCTCGGGTTTGGTCGGATCGAGCTCGCCTGTCGCGGGATCGATGAAATAGCCGCCCTCGGTCACGGTCATGGAAACGATGCGAATTTCCGGTCTGCACATCGCCTTTATCAGGGGCGCGTTCGATGGGTCGACTTCGATGAAGTCGACCATCGCGCCGCCGCGCCGCGCACGCCTTCCCTGGGGGTCCAGCTCGATCACTGTCGAAAGGCAATTCTGCGTCTTGAGCGCACTCCGCATCGCTGCATCGGCCGGCCGCACGCCTGCGCCAAGGATCGCCCAATCGTGACTCTCCCCGAGCGCGAACAGATCATCGAGGTAAACCGCCATATGGGCGCGGTGGAAGTTGCCAACGCCGATATGCACGATCCCCGGAGTCAATCGAGCACGATCGTATTGGGGCTGAGCGACGTTCATTTCATTTCATACCATGCAGCTAGTATCGACTGCGCGAGCGGCCGCCATATTCAGCAGCAGGCTCACATGGCCGGATACGTCTCCAATTCGATCGGCGCCTTGGGCTTGATGACGTTGTCGAAATCCACGACCGCGCCTTGCGCGATCAACGTATCTCGCAGGTGCTCGAAGTTCATACCGGACATGCTGTAGCCGTACTTGCAGCTCAGGGCGGCCGCCGTGCCGGCGCCTTGTCCCATCGCCATGCAGGTTGCCATTACGCGCACCGAGCCGAATCCCGGCCCGTCGGCGCTGAGACACCGGCCTGCCGTGACGAGGTTGACGCTGCCTCGCGGGACGAGGCACCGGAACGGGATGTTGTACTCCTGGCGCGGGACCACGAGTCCGTTCTGGTCATTGCTGTTGCTCGAGTGGATGTCGATGACGTGCGCGCCCTTGGCGATCGTGTCGGGGAAAGCCTTCGGCGTCAGGATGTCGTCCTTCTGCAGCGTGTAGAGACCCACGATGTGATACGACTCTCGCACTCCGGTCTGGATGCCCGACTTCACCAGCCAGCAGTTGCGGAACTCCGGGAATTCACGGCGCAGCACATCGATAATCAAGCGCAGGTTCTCTCGCAGGCTGCATTCGGTCTTCGTGAACCATTCCGGATCGCTCGCGTCGGTCGCTTCGCGTAACAGATTGATGCTGACCATGCCGTCGCGGAAGAACTTGTTGATCCAGGGGCCACCGAAAATCGGAATCTCGCCTTGCGCGTTGAGCTCGATCAAACGGCCCCGGATCTTGTCGGAGACCGGCAGGATCCCATTGACGGCGTCGCCGAACAGGGAGTCGAGCGCATCCGTGTCGACTCCGCCAAGCTGGAACCACAGGGTCGCCGGTTGCAGGACCTTGCCCTTGGTGGTCGGAAGACCCGCCGCACGCGCGAGATCCGCGTCACCGGTGCAGTCGATGAACACTTTTCCCTGATACGCAACGGCGCCCGCCTTGTTCTGCACGATGATATGAGTGATGCGGTTTCCGTCCATCACGCAATCGGAGAACCAGGAGTGGTACAGGAGCGTGACCCCGCTCTCGAGTAGCAGGCGTTGGGCGGCGAGCTTGAGGATCTCGTCGTTGACGGGATAGTTCCCGCTCTCCAGCGTGACGTTGGCGCCGCCAAGGTCCGCCGCCTTCTGCATGAGCTCGAACGGAATTCCACCGATGTGCTGCTTGCCGAAATGGCGAAATTCGCTGATTGGCGTCACGAGTGCGCTCGTGGCCATGCCGCCGACGAAACCATAACGCTCGATCAGCAAGGTCTTCGCGCCGTTGCGAGCCGCAGCTGCGGCCGCGATCAAACCTGAAGGTCCCCCGCCACATACGATCACATCGTATTGGCCAGCTACCGATACCTCCCGACTGGGTCGCCGGACCGACGTACTCTCCTCGGATCTCACCGTCACTCGATTTTCCTGTTGGCTTGATTGTTGTTCAGGGACCCAGACGGCTTGCCGTGCCGCTTCAGACGTCCCCGCTAATGATTTGCCGCGTTCCGGCGGCGAAGAGCGCGGCGGCGCGCATCTGTCGATCAGATGCTCAAACTGACACCGCCCTGCCTTTCATGCGAACCTTGTCTCGCCCCTACGAACATGCAGAAGCGAACTCAATAACGATAACGTTAACGTTATGTGCCACAGCCCCTGATTAGAGTCAATAATGATTACAGAAGTGCTTGAAGGAATTAGAAAAATATGACAACCGCTCAGAATGCAATCGGGGTATGCTTGGAAAAAAACCGCTCAAACGAGTTAACGATAGCTCGCAAAGCTAAGTTGGAGACCTAGCCTTGGCACGCCGTAAGAAGACTGTCGCTAAAGGACAAGAGGGGAGTGCAGGCGAAAAAACGCCGGCTGCCAACCACGTGCGTCGCCCGCCGACGCTTCAGGACCTGGCGGAAATCGTGGGCCTGACGGCCAACACCGTCTCGCGGGCTCTGAACGACAGGCCCGGCGTCAGCAACGCCGCGCGGGCCTTGATCAAGGCCGAGGCAGAACGGCTTGGTTACGTCCCGAACATCCACGCCCGTTCGCTCGTGCTCGGTTCGCGCAAGACGATCGGTGTGGTCGTCTCGAACATCTCCAATCCGTTCTTCGCCGACCTGGTGAGTGAGGTCGAGCTGCAAGCGCAGAAAGCCGGCTATACGGTTCTTCTGCTTCTCACCTACGAGTCGGCGGAACGTGAACGGGATGCGATCCACAGGGCCCTGCAATCAGGACTGAATGGCATAATCGCGGCGCCTGCGCAGGAGCGCTCCGACGCATGGACTCCGGTGATCAAGTCCGGCATCCCGCTCGTCCTCGTCAGTCGCGAGCTTCCCGAGCTCGGCGTCGATTTCTATTCGAACGACAACGAGGCCGGTATCCAGCTGACGACCGACTTCGTTCTCGCGCAAGGCGCGAAAGACGTCGTCCTGATCGATGAGGACATGCCGTTCTCGACGATCCGAATCCGGATCGAAGGATTCCGCCGATCCCTCGAGCGTCACGGAATCTCCTTCGACGCTCGGCGGCATCTGGTGCTTGTCCCTCCGCCTCGTTCCTTCCGCGTCGCGCAGTCATGGCATGCCGATGACGCATACCGTGTCGCGAGCGATCTCCTCGACCGAGGTCGACGACCGGACGCCTTCGTCGTCGGCGATGACTACTATGCGCTCGGTCTGTACCGCGCACTGCGCGAGCGCCGCATTCGCGTGCCCCACGATACGATGGTGATGGGCTGGGGAAACCATCCGTTCACGCGTTTCATGGAACCCCCGCTTTCCACTCTGCTTTTGCCGTTCCAGGAGGTTGCGAGCCGTGCGACACGCCGGCTTCTCAATCGCATCGAGGGTACTGCCGACAATCAAGTGGTCACGGAGCGCATCGTTCCGGAACTCATTCTCCGCGGCTCGACCACGCGCTGAGGTGCTGGCCGCCGACGTGGCGATGCGCCTCTTTGCTATGTCGCCACGCCACTCGTCGCGGCGGACTCAACGGCCGTGGTTCGCGGCTTCGGTCGGGTCCGTCCGATCACGACAAACAAAATGACCGCCGAAATCGGATGCAGGATCGCCAGTCCGGCGAATAGCGCGACATAGTCGAACTGCGCGAGGATGAACCCTGCCAGCAGGTTCAGAATCAGCGACGTGCTGGCGCCTACCGCGCCCAGCATTCCGACTGCGGATGCATTGATCTTGACCGGGAAGAGGCCGGCCAGCAGGACGTTGAATCCTACGAACCAGGTCTGGCAGACACTGACGACGATCGTGATGATGAGGAGCGCGATCGCGACGCTCGAGGTCATTGTGATCAGTGCGCCCAATGGCATCAGTGCGGCGGTAATCGCAAACAAGCGAAGTTGGATGCGGATCGGATCATGTCCACGCGCAGCGGCGCGATCAACGAAACGGCCGGCCACCAGGCACGCGAGCATCGCGACGATGTACGGTATGCTCCCGACCAGGCCGAGCTCGGACAATGACAGGCCGACACGTTCCTGCAGATAACCCGCGATCCAGAAAAGGTAGAAGTACCAGACCGGGTCGCTGATCATCCGCACGGCGATGATTGCCCAGTAGCGCTTGTCTCGGAGAAGCGCTGAGATGGACGCCGCCTCCTCGTCGGGCGCTACGGGTTGCGCGGTGTCGAGCGACGGCGGCGGAGCCTGCTTGGTATCCGCAAACCACCACAGCATCGCGATACTCACGCCGATCAGCCCAGGGATGATGAAGGCGGCTCTCCAGCCGATGCCTGCCGTCATCACCGCGACCAGCGGCGGTGCAAGGATGGCTCCGAGATTGCCCGCAGGCATGACGATGCCGATCGCGAGAGCGCGGCGTTCGACGGGCACCCAATTGAGGATGGCGCGCTGAATGATCGGGAAGACGCCAGGTTCGGCGGCGCCCAGCAACGCACGCGACGCGGCAAGTTGAGCGAAATTGTGAGACATTCCTGATGCGATGTTCGCAATCGACCAGCCGATCGCGAAGAGGGACATACATATCCTCGTGCCGAACCGTTCTATCAGCCGCCCGCTCGCCACGTACATCACGATGTACGGCAGCATGAACGCGAACGTCAGGAGCGAGTACGCCTTGTCATCCAACGTCAGATCTGCCTTGACGATAGGTTTGAGAACCGAAAGTGTTTGGCGATCGAAATAGTTGAGCACCACGAGGCTCATCAAGAGCCCGAGGACGAAGCAGACCTTCACCGGTAGTTTCCCGATCGGTCCAGCGGCGCCGCTTGTGTCTGCGCTTG
This sequence comes from Steroidobacter agaridevorans, assembly GCF_009932555.1. GTDB lineage: Bacteria > Pseudomonadota > Gammaproteobacteria > Steroidobacterales > Steroidobacteraceae > Steroidobacter > Steroidobacter agaridevorans. The sequence continues at coordinate 8,431 of NZ_BLJO01000007.1, read as the reverse complement.
AGGGTTGTGTCATCAGTTGGATCCAATGGGTTGAGCCTGCGCCGCGCGAACACGCTCACGACAGACTTCAGGGTCGAGACGATCGAGGAAACTCTCGCGACGTCCGGAGCAGCCGGAAGTCTCCATTCCGACCAGCCTTCGCGCTTCACGAGCGACGAGTGAGTTCACGGGCGCAAGGAGGGCAGGGCTGCGCCAGCACGGATGACCAGGGCGAGTGCTGTCTGCGTGCGTACGCCAACGGCATCGAGGCGTGCACGGCGCTCGCGCGCTACTTCAGTTTCTACGATGCGCGCTGCGCTCATCAGTCGCCGGCCTATCGGTCCCCCGGGCGAAGTGTATCGCGATGACCTCGCGACTTCAGCGCGGGCAGCCTGAGCTATCGCGAGCCTGAAGTTGGCAGAGCTGCGCGCGCCTGCGACGTCGACCTGGCTTTGCGCTATCCAATCGCAGAAGAGCGAAGAGGCTTGCATCGAGGCGGCTCCACATATGCGAAGGCGAAATCTGTCCCGAGACTGAAGCTGTCCCTCGCTCCTGCGGACCGACGTTGCCTGTCCGTCCGAAGCCAGCGCGCGATCTGGTGAATCAAGCCAGCGGGAAGGTATGCGATAGACCATTCGACCGATTTCACAACATTATCGTTATCGTAATTTTGCAATTCTACATTGTCAATCACACGAATTCATTGGAGAGAAATGATAAAAATGCTTATAAATCAACAGTGTCTAAATTCTTGACGGACGAGCGTAATCTGTGACAGATTACGTTAGCGATATCGATAATCCAGATTCTATGATTGGGGGGATCAAAATGGGGAGAAAAGCAAGATTTCTCGTGGCAGCGTCGGCCGCTTCGATGGGTGTAGGCGGCGCCATGCCCGTTCATGCGCAGGAGGAGGCGACAGAGGCTGAAGTCGTCGAAGCGATCGTCGTCACCGGATCCCGCATCGCGCGGCCGGGGCTTGAATCCGCCATGCCCGTCAGTGTCACCGTCATGGATGAAGGCTTCGCTCTCGGTCATGTCAGCGCCATCGAAACGCTGAAGCTGGACCCGGCGATCGGGATTGGTCAGGACTTGGCCAGCGATGTGAGGGGCTGGGATGCCGGAATTTCGGCCGTCAACTTACGCAATCTTGGCACCAACCGCAGTCTGACCCTAATCGATGGGCAGCGGCGCGTATCCAGTTCTGCGCGCTCATCCGCCGTCGATATCGGCATGATCCCCGCGGGCATGATCGACAGGGTAGAAGTCGTGAGCGGCGGTGCGGCTGCGATCTATGGCGCAGACGCGGTGACGGGCGCCGTGAACATCATCACCAAGCGCAGTATCGAAGGACTTCATTTCTCGGCCACGGGCGGTGTTGCCGAACGTGGTGATGCGGACAAATTCCTCGCGTCGCTGTCGACGGGCGGCAGGTTTGCCGATGATCGAGGTACCTTTGCGATCGGCGGCACCTATTCATCTACCTCTCCACTCATCTACACCGACCGCTTCGATTCGCAGGACTGGGTGACGTATCGGGCGAATCCGGCAAACACGGGTATCAACGACGGCATTCCGGACAGAGTCATCGCCTATCACACGCGGCAGCTCTACTTCGATTACGTGCCCACCTACTGGCTGGGCGGCCAGCGCTGGATGATCGAAGGCGACAGCATTCGCACGTCGAATTGCGACATCACCTACACGCCCGGGCAATATGCCGTCTGCGATGGAGGCGACGGCCGCAACCTGAGCGACCGCGACGAGAAGCGCATCGGCATGAAGTCGGTGGCGCTCATGGGCCGGGCAGACTATGACCTTGCCGACAACCTGAAGCTCGACGCCCATGTTTCCTATGCCCGGCAGAGAACTGACGGCACTTACAACTATTGGCGCGACGACAGTCGGACCACTTATTTCTCCGGCCCGGTCCCCGGCTCGCGTGGCGCCAGCGCCCGTTTGGACAATCCGTGGCTTCCCGACGCCCTCAGGGATGTCATGGTCGCCAACAACCTGACCTCGTTATATATCGATCGGGCCTATGGCAATTTCCCGGAACGGGAAGTCGATCATGACCGGGAGAGCACGACCTTCGGCCCGTCGCTCAGCGGCAAGCTGACCGATACGCTGCAATGGCAGGCATTCTGGCAATATGGCCGAACGAAGGACAATGTCACCGAAGCCAATGTGCCTTGGAAATCGCACTGGGTAGCGGCACGCGATGCGATCGCGGACCCGGTGACCGGGCAGGCTATCTGCCGCGATGCCGTGGCCCGCGCGTTGGGCTGCGTTCCATTCAATATCTTCGGCACGGAGCCGGCAACTCCCGAGCAGATCAAGTGGGCGATGGCCGACCGGCATGAGCTGCGCATCAACACGCAGCAGATCTACGGTGCGAACATCACCGGGGAATTGTTCCCGCTTCCTCATGGCAACGCGTCCATGGCCGTGGGTGTCGAGCATCGGGAGGAAACCCTCAAAACGCGGGATGATCCGCTCGCGCTGGCTGGCGAGCTCGTCTACGGTGCCGGTCCCACCGAGCATCCGGAACTGGATGCATCGTTCAGGGTGACTGAAGCCTATGGCGAATTGATTGTTCCGGTCGTGCGTGACCTGCCATTCGCCAAGCGGCTCGAGATCGAGGGCGCGTACCGCTATTCGGACTACAGCACGGTCGGCAGCACGAACGCCTGGAAAGCGGGTACCTTCTGGTCACCGCTCAACGGGATCAGTTTCCGCGGAGTTCGCTCGCGCAGCGTGCGCACCCCCAACTTCGGCGAGCTTTACGAAGCGAAGGTTGAGACTCTTACCGGCGCATATACCGATGCGTGCTCAGCGGCTCTCTACTACGCCTCCGACAGGCGGGCGGCGAACTGCGCCGCTCTTGGAATTCTGACGCCCGTTGCGAACTCCACAGGGGTCGGGCCGGTCGTCGTCACTGGCGGCAACCCCGACCTCGAGCCGGAAACGTCGAACAGCCTGACGGTGGGCGTCGTCCTGCAGCCGCAGTTTCTGCACGGCTTCGACCTGACGCTCGATTATTGGGACATCGACATCGAAAATGTCATCACCCAATTCTCCTATGCGACGCTGATCCAGCTTTGTGTCGATGCTCCGACGATCGAGAACCCCTATTGCGCGCGTGTCACCCGCGATCCCGTGTCTCATCTTGCCACCCGCGTCGAATCGAACCAGCTAAACGCGTCGCGCCTCTACGCGCGCGGCATCGATATCGGCGCTTCCTACACGCGGCTGCTGGGTCCCGGCAGGATCAACATCTCGTTCAAGGGAAGCAATCTGATCGAGATGGTAACGGAAACCACGCCGGGCATCCGCGAGGGCGACATCATGCGCGATGGCGAATGGCAAAACCCCCGTTTCAGGGGAACCTTGCGTACCGAGTATGAGATCGACAGATTCAACGTCGCGCTCACGACGCGGTACATAAGCTCCGCGGCCTTCGACCTGAACGTGGATTCGGACGAAGCCTATCCGCGTAATCGCGTGCCGGCCAAGATCTACAACGATCTCTCGGTGCAGGTCGACCTGTGGGATAACTATGAAGTCGGCATCGGTGTAGAGAATCTTTTCGATGTGATGCCCACCTACATGCCCACGATTTATCAGGACAACACGGTCTATGGCATCGTTGGGCGGTACTTCTATGCGACTGTCAGGGCGACATTCTAGCGGTGACGTGCATCTGAGTCGGCAGCTGCGCCGCGCGCAAGACCTGAAGGCGCGCGGCCGGCTGACGCGCTGGCGTTAGCGCACGCACTCAACACCAATCAACGTGTCATCGCTAATCAAATCGAGCCTGGGTTCGGGCTCATTGCTTGATGCTCACGCGCAATGCACGTCATTTGATTCATCGGGTAGAGCGCGATCATGCGAATGAATCGTCGTGGGCTCATTGAGGCAGGAAGACACGTCGCCGCCATGGCCGTGGCGGGTGTATTGATACTCGCCGCACCTATCGATGCGCAGGCCGCACGAAGCGGCGCCAAGGCCGAGGTGGTGCGCGGTGTCGAAGAGCGCGCCAAGCTGGCGCAGATGATCAATGACCAGTTGTTCAGCTATTCCGAACTCGGGTTTCAAGAGCATGAGACTGCGCGTCATCTGACCGCTCTGCTCGAGAAGGAAGGCTTCAGCATCGCGCGCAATGTTGCTGGGCTGCCGACAGCTTGGACGGCGAGCTGGACGAACGGCGCCGGTGGGCCAGTCATCGCGATCGGCAGTGACGTCGACGGCATCCCCAAGGCGAGCCAAATGCCCGGCATTCCGTGGCGCCAGCCGATCGTCGAGGGCGCTCCCGGGCATGGCGAGGGACACAATAGCGGACAGGCGGTGAACATCGTCGCAGCGCTGGCGGTGAAGGAGTGGATGGTCCGCACCAAGATGCCGGGCACGCTGTTGATCTGGCCCGGAATCGCCGAAGAACTGTTGGGCGGCAAAGCCTACTTCGTGCGCGAGGGCGTGTTCAAGGATGTCGACGTCGTGCTCTTCAGCCACGTGGCCAGCACGTTGGCTACGGCCTGGGGCCAGCCCAATGGGACGGGATTGGTTAGCGTCGAATATCTATTCAAGGGTGAAAGCGCACATGCAGCCCATGCGCCGTGGCGCGGCAGATCGGCGCTCGACGGCGTGATGGCGATGGCGAACGGATGGGAGATGTGGCGCGAGCATCTGCGTACCGAGCAGCGCTCGCACTATGTCATCAGCGATGGCGGCGACCAGCCCAACGTCGTGCCGCCCGAAGCGAAGATATGGTTCTACCTGCGCGAGCAAAGCTTCGACGCGATCGCCAAGATGCTCGAGAGGGCCGACAAAGTGGCCGACGGCGCAGCCAACATGACTGACACCACCGTGAGCCGCCGCGTGCTGGGCGCGGCAGCGATCCAGCATTTCAATCGGCCGCTCGCGCAGGCGGCGTACGCCAACATGGTCGCGGTCGGAATGCCGAAATGGGATAACGACGACCAGGCGTTCGCGCGCACCGTGCAAGCGAACATCGATGCGCCAGTGAAGGCTGGACTGGCGACGAAGCTGGCGCCGTTGGGTCCGCCGCCGGAGGAGCCGAAGTCGGCCGGCTCGGACGATATCGGCGATGTGAGCTGGCAGGCGCCGACGATCACGATCCGCTATCCGGCGAGCATTCCTGGCGTACCGGCGCACAACTGGGCGGCCGCGATCGCCATGGCGACGCCGATCGCGCACAAGGGTGTAGTGACAGGCGCGAAGGTGATGGCGATGACGATGATCGACGTGCTGACGCGTCCCAAGCTGCTGGTGGACGCGAAGACCTATTTCCGCGACGTGCAGACAAAGGACCAGCACTATGTCCCCATACTGACGCAGGACGATGCGCCGGCGATAGGGATGAACGGCGAGACCATGATGCGGTACAAGCCGGAGCTCGCGAAGCGGTATTACGATCCGGAACGGTATGAAACGTATCTGGAACAGTTGGGAGTCACCTGGCCGACGCTCGGGACTGGGCCGGCGAAGTCGCAGTAGTGCCAGGCGGAATCGTCGGCGCTCAACCACTCGAGCGAACACAAATAGATGAGGATATATAAGGTCATCCTGGCTCTCCTGCTGGCGGCGGCACTACCAGCCACCGCGGCGCAGGCGGAGGGATATCGGCAGGGACACTGCGGTGAATTCACCGTGGCGATGATTCCCGATACACAGAGCTATGTTGATTATCGGCACCAGGCGTGGTCCGGCTTCCCCTTCGACGCAATCGAGCAGTTCTACGCACAGATGTGGTGGGTGGCCACGAACGCGAGGAGCTCGGGCGGCGATATCGTCTTCGCCACACACGTCGGCGACGTGTGGCAGCACTATTCCGAATGGATGGACCCGGCCCATGCCGCGCGCGGTTTCAAGTGGATGCCGAATGGCGGCTCCGAAACCGCGATGTCGCCCAAGGTTCAGACGAGGGCGTTCGAGATTCCCGCCGCCGTGCAGGCCTTCAAGCTGATTGCGGACAAACTGCCGTTCTCGGTGGTGGCCGGCAACCACGACTATGACGCGCTCTGGACCGATCCCGCTCATCCACCTCGGCCCGAACGCAAGGTAGGTGTTCGCCATCTCGGCGGCCTCACCGGATTCCAGTCGGCTTTCTCCAATACGTCTTCATTCTTCGCCGGTCGGTCGTGGTATGTGGATTCGCGCGACGGCGGCCCTGACAGTGCGCAGGTGTTTACGGCCGGTCAGTGCCACTTCCTCCACATCGGCTTGCAATATCACGCACCCGACGCTTCGCTGAATTGGGCGACAGCTGTGATCGCGCGCTATCCCGGCGTACCGACCATCGTCACCACTCACGACTATCTGGGGCGGGACGGCAAGCGCAACATGACCTCCAATCCCCTGAACAGTGCGCTCGATCCCCTGGATAACGATCCCGAGAAAATTTGGGAAAAATTCCTGAGCGCACACGACCAGATATTCCTGGTGCTGAGCGGTCATGTCAGTGGACAGAGCTTCAGCATCGACACCAATCGGGCCGGGAATCCGGTGTATCAAATAATGGCCGACTATCAGGAGCGCAACCGGACCGCTATCGACGCCGGCGTTGACGGGCCAACAGGCGATGGCTGGCTGCGACTGCTGAAGTTTCGCCTGGACACGGCGCACCCAAAGATCGAAGTCCGCACCTACTCCACCCATTACGGCAAGTTCGCGGCTGAGATTCCCGAATATGGCGCGTGGTACAAGGCACGGGAGAAGCAGGGGCACCTGTCCGACGAGGATTTTCTGCGTCGGGACGAATTCACGATAGATCTTCGCGACTTCCATCGGCGGTTCGGCGCGCCCGTCGGCGCTTCGGTCCGCTGAGCCGGCTTCACGACAGAGCACGCCATGCCGCTCGATCGTCGTGCCATTTTCTTACCGCTAGCACACGAGGCTCGCCAGGCCCGAACTGGCGCATTCGTTTCACGTCGAGGTTTCGGGCGCCGATCGGCGCTGCGAGTCGAGGAATCACTTGATGTTTGATCGCATGGTTGCCTTGGCGGCCGCCGCAGTATTGGCAACGGTCGGCGTCGCGAGTCACGCCGCGGACAATGCTTACGGCGGCTATCTTACGCCCGGTGAATTGGATGCCACATCGGTGATCGAGCCGGCGCCCCGTCCGGGCGATCCGAGATACGAAGCGGATCGAAAGATATTCCGGGCGACGAGGCGTCTCGTCGGATCGCCGCGCTGGGAGCTGGCCACAAACGACGCCGACATGAGTGTGCCGGCGATGCTACGCAACTTCAGTTGCGCGGTGGGTGTCGAGTTGACGCCCGCAAACGCGCCGATGCTCGTCGCTGTGGTCCGACGGGCAGGGTTCGATACGTCGTATCAAACAAGGATCGCCAAGGAAGCCCATAAGCGTCAACGTCCATTCACCATCGACAAGGGGCCTGTCTGCCAGCCGCAGTCCGAGCTCTACGAGAAGAAGGCGCAGCGGATGAGCTACGATTATCCATCGGGTCATACTGGTTGGGGCTGGACCTGGACGCTCGTTCTCTCATCGATAGCGCCGGACCGGGCGCAGCAGATTCTCGAACGCGGACGCGTCTATGGAGACAGCAGATTCGTCTGCGGAGCTCACAATGAAAGTGCGGTCGAAGCGGGCATGCTGTTGGCCTCCGCGACGATGGTGCTAGTGGCGACCAAATCTGAGTACCAGACTGACCTCGCAGCGGCGCGTGAGGAGTTCGACGCGTTGCGCGGCGGCGCGCCACCAGCGCAGAATTGCGAAGCGGAATCCGCTCTCTTGAGCCAACGCGTCATGCCAAAGTTAGAAACGAAATCCAGGCGTTGACGCAGCCCAAACGCTCTGCCGGATTCAGGCTGTCCTCCGCAAAAATTCGATCTGGCCTCTGAAATGGCGCTGGGGCGCAACCGTGGCATGATCATGGCTGCTGGGCGCGCTCGCCATAATCGTCCGACTGGCATGGGATCTGATCCTGTGGTGCGGGTCTTGCTTCGGCCGGGCGAGTCGTTGGAGGCTCGGCTGGCATGGGGCGGGCTTCCGAGTCTTCTGGCGATGGAAGTCGCGAGCGGGGCGGCCACGATTCCGAAGGAACTTAGCGAACTGATCCGACGGATGGCGGAGGAGAATCTGCCAGAGCAAGCTCATCCTAATCCGCGACCGCCGTCGCGGAGCTCGATCCATTCATTTACAACCCCGATGTCGTTGCCGTGTGGGCGCTTGTCTTTTCGCCCGATGCGTATTGAGGGAGCGCCTCATGAAGAACTTGTCGATGCCGGATTCCAATCAGCTCTGGCAGCAATCGGAATGCGTATAAGTGATTAGAATCGGATTGCACCGATTGATCCTACCCACTATCGCATCCATTCGTTGAGCGACCAATTGTCAACGCCGGGTTAAAGCTGCACAGATCTGGCGGACGATAATTGCACACATGTTCATAGTCTCAATGAGGTGTGG
>NZ_BLJO01000006.1:219647-620447 GCF_009932555.1 Steroidobacter agaridevorans | reverse complement strand
CGCCATGCTACGAGACGGCACTCTCTACACCCCACCGGCGGTGGAACTCCATTGACAACAACATAGGGGCACCCCCCCGCGTTAGCGGGGGGTGTGATATTGGGGACTCAACTCGTGCACGGCGGCGATCATCGCGCCGGCGTGCTCGGGCGGCACCGCCGGATGGATGCCGTGGCCCAGATTGAACACATGCCCGTGGCCGTTGCCGTAGCTCGCGAGCACTCGTCCCACTTCCTCACGAATTCGCTCGGGCGCCGCGTACAGGCAGTTGGGATCGAGATTGCCCTGTAGCGCCACGCGATCGTTGACGAGGCGTCGCGCGTCGCCAAGATCGGTCGTCCAGTCGACGCCCAATGCATCGCAGCCGGTCTGCGCCATGATGCTCAGCCAGTCACCCGCTCCTTTGGTGAACAGGATCACGGGCACGCGTCGGCCTTCGGCTTCGCGCGTCAGGCCATCGACGATGCTCTGCATGTAGTGCAGCGAGAATTCCCGATACTGCGCCGGCGTGAGCACGCCACCCCACGTATCGAAAATCATCACCGCCTGTGCGCCAGCAGCGATCTGCGCGTTGAGATAAGCGCGAGTGGAATCCGCGAGCAGTTGTAACAACGCCCGCAAAGTGGCGGGCTCGTTGTACATCATCGTCTTGATACGAGAGAACTCACGCGAGCTGCCACCCTCGACGATATACGTGCCCACGGTCCACGGACTGCCCGCAAAACCAATTAGCGGTACGCGGCCGTTCAATTCCTTTCGAATCAAGCTCACTGCATCCATCACATAGCGCAGCTCGACATGCGGATCCGGAACGCCCAGCTTCTCCACATCCGCCTTCGACCGCACCGGCCGTTCGATACGCGGCCCTTCGCCCGTCTCGAACTGCAGCCCCAAGCCGAGCGCGTGCGGAATCGTCAGGATGTCGGAAAACAGAATGGCCGCGTCGAGCGGGAAACGCTCCAGCGGCTGCAACGTCACTTCGCACGCCAACTCCGGCGTCATGCACAGCTTCAGAAAACTCCCTGCACGCTCTCGCGTCGCCCGGTACTCCGGCAGATAACGCCCGGCCTGACGCATCATCCACACGGGGGTGCGCTCCACCGGCTGCCGCAACAGCGCGCGAAGGAGCAGGTCGTTCTTTGGGGTGGGTTTGGATGTACCAGTCATGATGACTGGTAATTTAGCACTTGCGCCCTGCCAGCGCGGATCAGAAACGAGCGGATCAGCTCAATCGATGAAATCACCCGGCGACAGCCGAATCCTGCCGTCGGGCAGCTTCTCGGAAGAGGACGACTCAACGTCGTCTTTGCCGCCCATGCCGGCGGCATCCTTGAGCCACTGCGGCCAACGCTCGATTCTTTGACGAGCAAGCTCAATCTGCTCCTCGAGGTCGGAACCTTTAACGGGCTTAATCATTCGAGGTTTCCTCCACTCGAGAAATATTGCCCCGGACGAGCGTGGCGGGCAGGACATTAGCAAGCACCGAATCTTCGATCAACAAATACGAGGGTACGAACCGCTTGAGCCTGGCCTCTGCCTTCCCTTCGATCCATGTCGTCGCGCAGCCTTGACCGTCCTTCCGTTCAGTCGCGCGAAACATCTCCGTATAAATGCTTGGCGCAACGCCGACAAACGGCTCGAACGTAACTCGGTCCGTTCGCCTCGCGCGCGGGTCGACGTCAATCATGTCCTCGTATAGCTCACGCGCGAGGCTCTTAGGATAGGGCTCGACATACACTACGCGACGAATCCCGGCAGAAATGATGTGCCTGGCGCACAAGTGACAGGGAAACGTTGTGCTGTACATGCTCGCGCCCTCTACCGCGATGCCGCGGTGCGCCGCCTCGGACAAGGCCGACATCTCAGCATGCACGGAACGACCGAATTCCAACAGGTTCTGAATGTGTGTGCCGTTCAGCGTGCCCGCGGCGATCAAGGAGTCTGCGTCTTCCTGCGAACCGTCCGGCGGCATCCATCCGGCCTCGCGTAGCCGCGAAAGTGCTTGCTTCAGCAAGCGACGTTTGAACTTGCTAGTGCTGTCGAAGCCTTTGACGAAGTCACGGTGATCTGGACTCTCGCCGTTCCAGTACAATCCGCCGCCGACCTTTGGCACATCGTTGCACCCAACGGCCAGAATACTGCCATCTCTGTTGGTAATGGCAACTCCGACCTGCCGCCCCAAATCCGCGGAGCGAAGCGCAGCCGCATACGCGTGGAACATTGCGAACTCATCTCGTGTCGGCGTTTCGAATGGATGACCAAACAGAAGACGAACATAGCGCGCCAGACTATCCTGCATTCGCTCCCGTGAACTTGCGTCCACGAAGAAGTCTCCGCGAGGGAACGATTCCCGAACACTCTGGCCGAGCTTGCTCTGTTCCTGCTCATCGATCTCGATCAGATGTTCCGCCTGCGCTCGAAAGCCATCGACGTACGTTTCGCCTCGCGACTCCGCGATCGTCGAGGCCAGCTTTTCGACACGATCCTGCCGAGGCGAGTAGGTGGAAATGACATTGAAGGCTCTTCCATAGACGTGGCGGAGCACTAGAATTTCGTCCGGGTGTTTCAACGAACGAATTACAAAGGCCATTCTCTGCAGCGGTCGCATCGCCCCGTCGGGTTGTGATCTACTGGACTGCAGCGCTCGCCTGCGTCGATTGATTGCGGAGATGGCGAGCAATGCCATGACCTCTCCGGCGTTTGTTCTATTGCGCAACTCAGTCCCAGCCTTCATGTACTCCCGGATTCGTTGAAATTCGGATTCAAACCCACCATTACCCAGGCGCACATAGGGCTCGAGCTGATGAAGCAAGGAGCTGACGTGTATTTCTTCAACCGTGTAACGCACGCGCTCGAGTTCGGAAGTGAGCGTGCGTGTCACGGCTTGCAGATCGGAGCCCACGGCGCCTACCAAACCGAATACCAATTCTGGGCCTGAGAGAGCGGATAACTGGCTCATGAGAAGCAGATCTGCTTGCGGATGACTACTCTGCTTGATCGTGCTTACAGGTCAGCCTACCCCTGGAAAGCGGTCTCTGAGCGCTTATTTATTCGGATGTAATGCTCACGCTCCGCGCATGAGCGGCGGAACATTCGCCGCGGCAAGGGTTACGCGGCAACAGCGCGGCGAACGTCAACTGCGCTTGGCCGGATCGAAGAGGCGTTCGTGTTCGACGATGGCGTAGCGGTCGGTCATGCCGGCGATGTAGTCGGCGACCGCGCGGGCGCGGCCGGGTTCGCCGGATTGGGCTTCCATCTGGGTGGCGATTTGCTGATGCTCGGTAGGCAGCAGCTCGGGGCGGGTGAAGAACGTTTGGAACAGGCTGCTGACGACTGCGTCTGCTTTGTTGGTCATGCGCAGGACGCGATAGTGGCGGTACACGTGCTGGAGCAGGTAGCGCTTGAGCTCGAGATGTTCGGCCTGCACCGGCTCGCTGAATTTAACCAACGCGGCGGGCGCGGCGCGCACCGCTTCGACGTCGGCTGGGGCGGCGGCGCGTAATTGGGCGGCGGTGTTTTCGATCAGATCCGTCACGACGTACGCGATCATGCGACGGATGACTTCGTGGACCAGCCGCCGGCCGTTCAACGCCGGATAAGCCGCCATCACAACGTCGTACTGCCGTCGGAACAGCGGCACTTGTCTCAATTCGTCGACGCTGATGAGGCCGGCGCGCAGGCCGTCGTCGAGATCGTGATTGTTGTACGCGATCTCGTCGGCCAGATTGGCGATCTGCGCCTCGAGCGTCGGCTGGCGGCGCTGGATGAAACGTTCGCCCAACTCGCCGAGCTTGCGCGCATTGTTCAGCGAGCAGTGCTTGAGAATGCCTTCGCGCGTCTCGAAGGTGAGGTTCAATCCAGCGAAGGCGGCGTAGTGCTCTTCGAGCTCGTCGACGACACGCAGCGACTGCAGGTTGTGCTCGAACCCACCGTAATCTCGCATGCAGGCATTGAGCGCGTCCTGCCCGGCGTGGCCGAACGGCGTGTGGCCGAGGTCGTGAGCGAGACAAATGGCCTCGCTTAGAGTTTCGTTGAGGCGCAGCGCTCGCGCGATGGTGCGGGCGATCTGCGCGACCTCGATGGAATGCGTCAGACGCGTACGAAACAGATCGCCTTCGTGATTGACGAAAACCTGGGTTTTATAAACCAGGCGTCGGAACGCCGTGGAATGCACGATGCGATCGCGATCCCGCTGATACTCGCTGCGGTAACGCGGCGCTTCCTCCGGATACTGACGACCCTTCGAGCGGGTGTCGCAGGAGGCGTAGGGGGCGAGCGGCGAGGGCGCGGCGCTCATGCAGCGGTGTCGAAATGCGTTCGCATCGTGGCGGCGAACGCTTCGCCGGAATAGTCGCTGACGACGTCCGCCTTGCCGAGGCTTCGCAACAGCACCAGGCGCAACTTGCCGTCGAGCACTTTCTTATCGAGCCCCATCAGCTCGCGAGCACGCTCGGCGCCAATGCGTGGCGGATCGACGGGCAGATTGAATCGCTTCAGCAAAGCGATCGCGCGTTGTTTGTCGGCGCCCGGCAGCCAGCCCAGCCGCTCGGACAAATCCGCTGCCATCACCATGCCTGCGGCGACCGCTTCGCCGTGCAGCCAATTGCCGTAGCCCGAGGCAGTCTCGATGGCATGACCGAACGTATGGCCCAGATTCAGAATGGCGCGCAAGCCGTGCTCGCGCTCGTCGATGCCGACGACTTCGGCTTTGATCTCACAAGAGCGGCGCACGGCGTAGATGACGGCACTGTCGAGCCGTTTCAACAAAGCCTCGGCATGCTCTTCGAGCCATACAAAGAACGCCGGATCGTAGATCAAACCGTACTTCACGATCTCGGCGATGCCGGCGGCAAACTCCCGCTCGGGCAGCGTGTGGAGCGTCGCGGTGTCGGCAATCACACAGCGCGGCTGATGGAATGCGCCGATCATGTTCTTTGCGCTCGGATGATTGACGGCAGTCTTGCCGCCGACCGACGAATCCACCTGCGCGAGCAGCGTCGTGGGCACCTGGATGTAATCGATGCCGCGCTGATAACAGGCAGCGGCGAATCCCGCCATGTCGCCAATGACGCCGCCGCCGAGCGCGACCACGGCGGCGTCGCGATTCATGCGCTCGCTCACCAGCGCATCGAAGATTCGCGACAGCGTGTCCAGCGTTTTGTATTGCTCGCCATCCGGCAGCACGACCGCCGCCGTGCGCTGCTGTTTGAGCGCCGTTTGCAGCGGCCGCAGATACAGCGGCGCGATGGTTTCGTTGGTGACGATGAGCAGGTTGCGGGCGGCAATGTGCTCGCTCAACAACTCGTCGTCCTCGAGCAGGTGCGGCCCGATCAGGATGGGATAGCTGCGCTCGCCGAGCGCGATGTCGACCCGTTCGTGCGGTTGGTGGCTCATGCTGGGGACAGCTCCTGCAAACGCTGCACGACCTCGTCGGCCACCGCTCGCACCTGCCGGCCATCGGTGCACACCACGACGGCGGCGATGGATTCGTACAGCGGAGCGCGGAAGGTCATCAGCTCGCGCAGCTTGCGCTCTGGATTTTCGGTGTACAGCAGCGGGCGCTGGCGGCCGTGCCGGGTGCGCTCCAACTGCTGATCGACGCTGGTCTGTAAATACACCACGCGGCCGCGGCTCGCGAGGTGCTCGCGGTTGTACGGCGACAAGACAGCGCCGCCGCCGGTGGCCACGATCACATCCTGCATCTGCGTGAGCGAGTCGATCACTTCGCGCTCGCGCTCGCGAAAGCCGGTCTCGCCTTCCTTCTCGAAGATATAGGGAATATCGACGCCGCAGCGATGCTCGATTTCGGCGTCGCTGTCGTAGAAGTGGAGATGCAGCAGGCGCGCGAGCTGCTTGCCCACGGCGGTCTTGCCCGAGCCCATCGGGCCGATCAGGAAGACGTTATTGCCGCGCGCCGGCTTGGTCGGTTCGGAGGTCATGGCAAGGCCGGACTATAAACGAAACAGGCCGCTCCGGGTTTGGAGCGGCCTGAAGGTCGTAAGTCCGATGCAGCCCGCGGCGCGGGCTACAGATCAGCTGATCAGTACAGGCTGGAGCCTTCGCGCAGGATGCGCGGGGTCACGAAGATCAGCAGCTCGTCCTTGTTGTCCGTGGTCGTGTTGTTCTTGAACAGGCGTCCAACGACCGGGATGTCGCCCAGGTACGGCACCTTGACCTCGGCTTCGCGACGTTCGGTTTCCAGGATGCCGCCGAGCACGACGGTCTGGCCGTCGTTGACCAGCACCTGAGTCACGATCTCGCGGGTGTCGATCGAGGGCACGAAGCCGCCGGTGGCGCTGGCGACCAGCTGACCGACGCTGTCCTTGGACACGGTGAGGTCGAGGATCACTCGGTTGTCCGGAGTGATCTGCGGCGTCACCTTGAGGCTCAGCACGGCCTTCTTGAACTGAGTGGTCGTGGCGCCGCTGGACGAAGATTCCTGGTAGGGAATTTCCACGCCCTGCTCGATCGTGGCTTCACGCTGGTTGGCCGTGATCAGACGGGGCGAGGAGATGATCTCGCCGCGGCCTTCAGCCTGTGCCGCCGACAGCTCCAGGTCGACCAGGTAGTCGGAGTCGATCAGGGCCAGCGCCAGCCGGCCCGCCGCGTTAGCAGCCGGCAGGTTCACCAGGTAACGATCCGCCGCCGCCTCGGGCAGGCCGAAGCCGCCGAGCTGGCCGTTGCTGCCGTTGGTCGGCGTACCGATCGGATTGCCATCCTCGTCGGCCACGACCGGATACGGGCTGATGCCGATCTGTTCTTCGGTGTTCAGCGGACCGCCGAGCAAGCCCAGTCCGTCGCTGCCGCCCGGCTGGAAGGCAACGTTGGCGCCGAAGCGCACGCCGAGGTCGCGGCTGTAATCGTCGCTGACGATCACGATGCGCGCTTCGATCATCACCTGCTTGACCGGGATATCGAGCGTCGACACCAGGCGGCGGATGTCCGCCAGGCGCTCGGACGTGTCCTGCAGCAGCAGGGTGTTGGTGCGCTCGTCGATCGCGACGCTGCCGCGCTCGGAAATCAGCGAGCCGGCGCCCGACTTGATCAGCGTGGCGAGGTCGGAAGCCTTGGCGTAGTTCACCTGCAGGTACTCGGTGCGCAGCGGCGAAAGCTCCTGAGCTTCCTTGCGCGCCGTCAGCAGTTCTTTTTCGCGGGCGGCGATTTCGTTGGCCGGCGCGATGAAGATGACATTGCCTTCCTGACGGGAGTCGAGGCCCTTGGTGCGCATCACCACGTCGAGCGCCTGATCCCAAGGCACGCTCTGCAGACGCAGCGTCACGTTACCGGCGACCGAGTCGCTGATCACCATGTTCTGGCCACTCGTGTCGGCCAACAGCTGCAGCACGGCGCGGGTTTCGATGTCCTGGAAGTTCAGCGTCAGGCGCTCGCCGACGTATTCCTTCTTTTCGCGCAGCTCGGGCGGCAGCTTCACGACCGGCTTCACTTCGATGGTGTAGACGTTGTCGGACTGATAAGCGAGCTGCTCGTAGTCGCCGGAAGCCGAGATCACCAGGCGGGTGCCATCGCCGACGCGCAGGGCGTCGACGCTGCTCACCGGCGTGGCGAAGTCGACCACGTCCAGCCGCTGCAACAGGTTTTCGGGGATCGCGGTCTTGGCGAAGTTCACGACGATCTTGCCGCCTTCCTGGCGCAGGTCGGCCGGCACCTTGGAGTCGGTCAGCTCGACGATGATGCGGGCCGAGCCGTCACCGCCGCGGCGGAAGTCGATGTTGTTGACGCTGCGTACGCCGGACACCGTGGCGGCGCTGGCTGGACGCTGAGCGGCTGCGGCGAGGCCGCCGGGCTGCGCGCTCGACTGCAGCGAGCGGCCGGTGCCGGCAGAGGCGAGCGACACCACGATGGTGTTGCCCTGAACGCGGGTTTCGTACGGCACCAGCGAGTCGACGTTGAGCACCACGCGGGTGCGGCCATTCGCTTCGGCGACGTTGACCGTGTCGAGCACGCCTTGTTTCACGTCGACTCGGCGCGAGGTCATCGCAACCGACGTGGCAGGCAGATCGAGCGCGATGCGCGCCGGATTGTCGACCGTGAACGTGAGCGGTGTGGGCGCGCTCTCGGCCAGGCGGAGCGTGAGCTCCACTTTGTTTCCGGCTGTGGCCTGCGCCTGGATGCTTTCCAGTCGATTGGTGGACTGCGCCCAGGCAGCCTGGCCGAACCCGGCCAGCGCGGCCAAGGTCAGGACCAGTCCCGCGGCAGACCGTTGCACGCTTGAGAACAACATTCTGTGTTTCTCCCTGAGAATCATTCGTTCAGCGCCAGCGCCGCTGGCCGCTCGATGTATCCGCCGAGACCGTCCGGGACGATCTCGATGATGGAAATGCGCGTGGGCGTGATGCTGACGACGCGGCCGTCGTTCTGCCCCATGAAGTTGCCAGGCAGCACGCGATGAACCAAGCCATCCTTGCCCTGGACCAGACCGAAGTTCTTACCCTGCAGCTGCAGGGTGCCGACCATCGACATGGTGTCGAGCGGAAACTGTTCGAGGAATTCGCGCGTGCGCTTGCTGTCCGGGCGCACGGCGTTGGCCACGTCGCTGCGCGTCGGCGCGCTCGGCACGAACGGCGAACGCATGCTGGACGCGTTGTACACGAAACCTTCGTAGGCCTTGATCTCCGGCAGCGGCTCGATGCGCTCGCCGGGGCGGCTCTTGATCTCCGCGACCTGGGCCTGCAGGTTTTCCATGTCCGTGGAGCAGCCGCTCAGCCACAACAGGGCGAGCGCGCTGGTCGCGAGAGTTCGGAGGTGCTTGTGATGTACCGTCATAAGTGACTGCTCTTTGCGTCGAAGGCGCGGCGTTACTTGGCTGCCGGCGGGCGACCCGCCTTCTGCGTTTTCGGCCCTTTTTGCGCCTTGCCACCCTTTTGCGTTGCTTGGGGTTGCTGGGAGGCTTGTTCCTCTTCGTCGAGATAACGATAAGTCTTGGCGGTGACGTTCAACTGCAGCTGGTCGCTGCCCGCATCCTTGCCTGCCGGCACGATCTCCACGTCATGCAGCGTCACGATGCGCGGCAGAGCCGCGATGCCGCTGACGAACGCGCCGATCGCATGGAAGCTGCCGGTGAGCCGCATCTTGATCGGCAGCTCGGCATAGAAATCCTTGTTGATCTGCGCCTGCGGCTGGAACAGCTTCTGATCCAGACCCGCGCCCGCACCCTGCTGCGAAATATCGGTCAACAGGTTGGGCACTTCGGTCTTATCGGGAAGTTTCCGGAGCATCGCACCGAAGGAGCGCTCCATTTCGGCGAGCTGCGCCTTGTAAGCATCCAGATTCGCCGCCTTGCGCGCCTTGGTTTCCAAGGTCTGCAACAGCTCGGTTTCCTGGGCGCGGGCCTTATCGAGCTCCGGCTTCTTGTCCTTCCACGCCAGGAAGTAGGACATCAGGCCGGCGGCGACGATGAAGATCAAGGCGATCGCGCCGAGCCGGAACGGCAGCGGCCAGCGGCTGGGATCGTTGGGATCGAGGTCGCGGACTTGATCGATGAAATTGCTCACGACGCAGCTCCTGTACGGCGTGGCGCCTTCGACTTCGGCGCGTTGGCTTTCGGCGCGGGCGCTTTACCAGCCTCGGGCGCGGCGGCCGCCTGCGGATTTTCCTGGGTCGCGTTCAGCGTGAACTGCGAGCCGGCGTCGGTCGCACCCTTGGTCTCGAGGATCTGCAGCGCCGGATCCTTCAGCCACTCCGAGCTGTCGATGTTGCGCATGTAAGAGGCCACGCGCGTGCTCGACTGCGCGACACCCTTCAACTCGATTTTCCTCTCGATCTGTTTCACTGAGGTGAGATAGATGCCATCGGGCGTGGTGCGCACCAGCTGATCGAACACGTGCACGATCTCCGGCCGGCTCAGCTCGAGCGATTCGATCACGGTGATGCGCGCCTGCAAACGTTGCTTCTGCTCTTCCAGATCCAGGATCTCGGCAATCTGCTTGTCGAGATCGCTGATCTGATCTTTCAGATAGGTGTTGCGCGCCATCTGATCGTCGATCGCCGACTGCATCTGCCAGTTGACTACCACGTACACCAGGAAGGCCGCGATCAGCGCGCCGACCGCGCCGACCATGAACTCCTGACGCTTGCGTTTGCGTTCCGCTTCCCGCCAGGGCAATAGGTTGATTCTTGGCATGTCAGTCGAAGCTCCGTAACGCGAGACCGCACGCTGTCAATAATGCGGTGGCATCTTTCTTGACCGCCTGCGCCTTGGCCTTCTGACTTACCTTCATCTGACCCAGAGGATCGCCTCGCTGTGATTCGATGCCGACGCGACTTTGGATCATTTCCGCGGCGCCCGGGATGTTGGCGCAGCCCCCGCAGATCAGAATCTGTTCAGGCTGCTCGCGGCCGGCGCCGGAGGCGAGGAAGAACTGCAGCGAGCGGCTCACCTGCTGGCACATATCGTCGATGAACGGGCCGAGCACTTCGGTTTCGTAGTTGCCCGGCAGACCGCCTTCTTTCTTGGCGCGGCCAGCCTCTTCCATGCTAAGGCCGTACGTGCGCATCACTTCTTCTGTTAACTGCTGACCGCCAAAGGCGAAGTCGCGCGTGTAAATGACTTTCAGATCTCGCAGCACGCTGAACGTGGTGGAGCTGGCGCCGAAGTCGACCACTGCGATCACGCGGCCGAGGCCGCCATCGGGCATCTGGTGAGTCAGCAAGCGGCAGGCATTCTCGAGCGCGAACGCTTCCACATCTACGATCCGCGCGGTCAGGCCGGCGGCGGCGCACGCGGCGATCCGCTGTTCGACGTTCTCGGAGCGGGTCGCGACCAGCAACACGTCGAGCATGTCCGGATCCTTCTCGGAAGGACCGATCACTTCGAAGTCGAAGCTGACTTCTTCCATGGGGAAGGGGATGTACTGGTCGGCCTGCATTTCCACCTGGCCTTCCAGCTCGTTCTCACCCAGCGTGCGTGGCATCTGGATGACTTTGGTAATCGCGGCGTCGCCGCTGATCGCCACCGCCGCTTCCTTGGCGCGCGCACCTGAACGCTTTACGGCTCGCTTGATCGCCTCGCCGACGGCATTGGCGTCGACGATGGCCTTTTCGTTGATGGAGTTCGGCGGAGTGGCTTCCGCGGCATAGGACTCCACGCGGTATTGACCGCCGCTCATGCTCAATTCAATGAGCTTGACCGAGGAGGTAGTGATGTCCAGTCCCAGGATGGGTCTGGATTTTGCGGTTAACAGCACGCTGGTTCCCTTTCTTGATCAACCACTTAGGGCACGATCGGAGATCGGACGCGAAACACGGGCGGCAACTATATACAGCCGTGACTTAAGTTGAATGTGAGGAGCCTCACGAAATACCATCGCGGTATTCCCGCAGCAAAAGTGCTTTTTTTGCAGTAGTCAGCGCATTTCGGCCGCGTTCATTCGCCAGAGACGAAGCAGATCAGAGCCTTACCCCCTGAACGGCGTCGAGTCTCGCCTCGGTGGCCGCGCTCTCTTGCCGATATCCCTGAACGCCGTTTGCGGTTTCGTGCCGCAGACCCAATCGGTGTGAAACCTCAGAGTCGTGTGCAACGATCTTCAGGGTCTGGCCTCAAATTCAGCCAGAGGAGGCATTGCTACTATCGGTGGGTCCCCGGACCGATGGCGCGATGCCGCGGAGCTTCGCCCCAAAGCTAGATTATGTTCATGGGTTCGGGGCTAATATTGCCTAGCAGCTTTTGATATAGCAACTGGCAAAGCAAGGACTTAGGATTTTTAGTTGCCATGCGACGTTACCTCAAATCCCCTCTTCGGCTGATCCTCGCGGGCCTGATCGGAGCGGGCGGCGCGGCGGTCCTCGGACTCGCCGGCGCCTATCAGTACCTCCGTCCCAGCCTGCCGGACGTGAGCGCCATCAAAGACATCCGGCTGCAGGTGCCGTTGCGGGTGTTCAGCCGCGACGGGCGGCTGATCGCCCAATTCGGTGAGCAGCGCCGCATTCCGTTGTCCTTCGAAGCCATCCCCAGCCAGATGATCAACGCGGTGCTGGCGGCCGAGGACGACCGCTTCTTCCAGCACGGTGGCGTCGACTATCCGGGCCTGGCGCGCGCCGTGATCCGTCACCTCCTGTCGGGCAACAAAGCCGAGGGCGGCAGCACGATCACGATGCAGCTGGCTCGCGGTGTGTTCCTGAGTCCGGAGAAGAGTTATCGACGCAAGATGGTGGAAATCTTCACCACGCTGCGGATCGAGCAGGAGCTCACCAAGCAGGAGATTCTCGCGCTCTATCTGAACAAGATGTTTCTTGGCCAGCGCGCTTACGGCATCGGCGCCGCGGCCGAGGTTTATTACGGCAAGGCGGTGGATCAACTGACGCTGCCCGAGATCGCGGTGATCGCCGGCACGTTCCGTCTGCCGTCACGCGACAATCCCGTCGCGAATGCGGAGCTCGCCCGGCAGCGGCGTTCGTATGTATTGCGTCGGATGCGCGAGAAGGAATTCATCACGCAGGCCGAATATGAGTCGGCATTGAATGCGCCCGTCGAGTCGAAGCTGCACGGACCCGCGGTCGAAGTCGAAGCTCCCTATATCGCGGAGATGGTCCGAGCCGACTTGTTCAATCGACTGGGCGCGGACGCCTACACCGCGGGCTATGAAGTCATCACGACGGTCGACAGCCGCCTGCAACACGCAGCAGTGAAAGCATTGCGTGGCGCATTGCTCGATTACGATCAGCGCCATGGATATCGCGGCCCCGCGGGGCGCGTCCCGTTGCCGTCGGGCGCGCGTGAAAAGGAATGGTCGCAGGCGCTCGAGGAATATGCAGTGCGCGGCGGTCTCGAGCCTGCGGTGGTGATCGCGACGGAAGAAAAGAGCGCGGTTGCTTACTCACGCAACGGCGGCCGCATCAACTTGGGTTGGAGTGCAATCAGCTGGGCGCGCAGCCCGCTGCCCGATGGCAGCGTCGGCCCACAGTTGCAACGCGCAGCCGATGTGCTCGCGGTCGGCGACATCATCTATGTCGCTCAAGAAGTGTCCGGCAACTGGCGCATGGTGCAGGTACCGGAAGCGCAGGGCGCGTTCGTCGCCATGGATCCGCAAGATGGCGGCATCGCCGCGCTCACCGGCGGCTTCGATTATTTCGCCAGCAACTACAACCGCGCGGTGCAGGCCAAGCGCCAGCCGGGATCCTCGTTCAAACCTTTCCTCTATTCGGCGGCGCTCGATCAAGGCTTCACGCCGGCCAGCATCGTCAACGACGCGCCGCTGGTGATCGAGGATGCGGCGCTCGAAGGCAGCTGGCGGCCGCAGAACAACTCCCGCGAATTTCGCGGTCCGATGCGTCTGCGCGAAGCGCTGGTCCGCTCGCGCAATCTGGTTTCGATCCGTGTGATGAATTCGTTGGGACCTGCGTACGCAACGCAGTTCATTTCGCGCTTCGGCTTTCCAGAGGACAGCTTGCCGCGCAATCTGTCGCTGGCGCTGGGCACCGCGCAGGTGTCTCCTTTGGAGATGGCCAGCGCTTACTCGGTGTTCGCGAACGGAGGGTTCCGCATCGAGCCCTATTTCATCCAACGCATCATCGACACCAACGGCAAGGTCGAGTTCGAGGCCCAGCCGAAGTTCGCCTGCGCCGACTGCGTCCAGCCGACGCCGGCCGAGACTGAAGGCGGCACGACCAATCTGCTCGATGCGCCGATCACCACGGCCACCAACGACGAGACGCGTTGGGGCGGCCGCACGTATCTGCAGGAAAAGTTTCTGGCGCCGCAGGTGCTCTCGCCGCAGAACGATTATTTGATCACCGACATGATGGCGGACGTCGTCAAACGCGGCACCGCCGTGCGCGCCCTGCAATTGAAGCGTGGCGACATCGCCGGCAAGACCGGCACGACCAACGACCGCCGCGACGCCTGGTTCTGCGGCTTCAACAGCTCGCTGGTCGGCACCGCCTGGGTGGGCTTCGATCAGGAACGTTCGCTCGGTCCGGGTGAAGAAGGCAGCCGCACCGCGCTGCCGATGTGGATCTACTTCATGTCCGAAGCGTTGAAAGGTGTGCCTGAACAAAAACGCACAGCGCCGCCGGGGCTCGTATCGATGCGGATCTCGGCGGATACCGGCCTGGCCGCGCGGCCCGGCGATCCGAACGCTATTTTCGAGACCTTCATGGCCGGACATCTGCCGCCGCAAGCCGAAGTCGACACGGCGCTGCCCGGCGACGAAGACGAAGAGAACAAGGAAAAGGACGACTCGCTGTTCTAGTTGGAAACAGCGACTCGGGCATCCTGCCACTCGCGCTGTGGCGCAGAGGGAAAAAGGCGCGACTTTTCCCCCTGCGCTCGCCGGCGGCGGCGGGCACATCCATGTGCCTGGGGTGGCACGAGTCGAGCGGTGCTGAGTACGGGAACGAAGATGAGCAAACGAAGTAATCCACGCGCGGAGCAGCTGCGCATGGCATTGGCGCAAGAGGCGGCGCGCATCATGTCCGAGCAGGGCATCGATGATTACGGCCTGGCCAAGCGCAAGGCCGCCGAGCGCCTCGGGGCGACCGACATCGCGGTGCTGCCGAAGAACACCGAGATCGAAGCCGCGCTGGCCGCACATCATCGTTTGTTCGAAGGCGATAAACACTCGACGGCGCTGAGTGCGTTACGGCGCACGGCCCTGCAGGCCATGAAGTTGCTGGATAGCTTTCAGCCGCGCCTGGTAGGGCCGGTGCTCAGCGGCACGGCGTCGGCGCATTCGGAAGTGAATCTGCACCTGTTCGCGGACAGCCCGGAACGGGTGACGCTGCATCTGATGGACAAGAACATTCCGCATCACCTGGCCGAGCGCCGGCTGCGTTACGAGCCGAATCGGCTGGTCTCGTATCCGGTCGTGCAGTTCGTCGCGGGGGATCGGGAAATCGACGCGGTCGTGTTTCCCATCGACGGCATTCGCCAGTCGCCGGCCAGCCCGGTGGACGGCAAGCCGATGCGCCGCGCGGATGCGGCGGAGTTGGAATCTCTACTGGAATCAGAGAGCAGCGACTACTACTGAGTCGCTGCTCTCACGCGCCAGAATCAGCGCTTCTCGATTTCGACGTACTTGCGATTCGCCGGGCCGGTGTACAGCTGGCGCGGACGGCTGATCTTCATGGTCGGATCGGCAATCATTTCCTGCCAGTGCGCCACCCAGCCGACGGTGCGCGCGATCGCGAACATCACCGTGAACATCGACTGCGGAATGCCGATCGCGCTGTAGATGATGCCGGAATAGAAATCCACGTTCGGATACAGCTTGCGCTCGACGAAGTACTCGTCCTTCAACGCGATTTCTTCCAGCTTCAACGCCAGCTCGAACAGCGGGTTGTCGGACTTGCCGAGCTTCGCCAGCACCTTGTGGGCCATGGCGCGGATGATGGTCGCGCGCGGGTCGAAGTTCTTGTAGACGCGATGGCCGAAGCCCATCAGCTTGAAGTTGTCGTTCTTGTCCTTGGCCTTGGCGAGGAACTTCGGCACGTTCTCGACGGTGCCGATCTGCTCGAGCATCGCCAGCACCGCTTCGTTCGCGCCGCCGTGCGCCGGGCCCCACAGGGCCGAGATGCCGGAAGAGATCGCCGCGTACGGATTGGTGCCCGTGCTGCCGGCGAGACGCACGGTCGAGGTGCTCGCGTTCTGTTCGTGGTCGGCGTGCAGGATGAACAACAGATCCAGCGCCTGCGCCTGCACCGGATCGATGTTGTACTGCTCGCACGGCACGGCGAAGAACATGTGCAGCAGGTTCGCGCAGTAATCCAGATCGTTGCGCGGGTACATGAACGGCTGGCCGAGCGCGTGCTTGTACGCGGCCGCGGCGATCGTCGGAATCTTCGCGATGATGCGATGGGCGAAGATCTCGCGATGACGCGGGTTATTGATGTCCATCGAGTCGTGATAGAACGCCGCCATCGACGCCACCACGCCCGAGAGCATCGCCATCGGATGCGCGTTGTACTGGAAGCCGTTGAAGAATCGCAGCAGCGATTCGTTGATCATCGTGTGGTACTGGATGGCGTGCGTGAATTCGGCCAGCTGCTCGGTGGTCGGCAGTTCGCCGTTGATCAGCAGGTAGGACACTTCCAGGAAGTTGCTCTTCTCGGCCAGCTGCTCGATCGGGTAGCCCCGGTACAGCAGCACGCCGTTGTCGCCATCGATGAAAGTAATTTTACTTTCGCACGACGCCGTGGCCATGAAGCCCGGGTCGAAGGTAAACATGCCGTGTTCCTTGGCGAGATTGCCGATGCTGAGCACATCGGGCCCGAGCGTGCCGCTCTTCACTTCGGCGAGCGACTTCTTGCCGGTCGCCAGATTGGTCAGTTCAAACTTCTTTTCAGCCATGACGATAACCTGGGAGCTAATTTCGCAAACAGATGCCACAGGGGAAGCCTGACCGGGCGCTTCGGTGAGGGAGCATCTGGCCAAGCCGTGGAGAAACGAGCGAGCCCATCCGTAGGCATTCGTTCGTCGCGGCTTTTTGCAAGCGCAAAAATCGGAGGCGCAGACTTACACGTCATCGCCAGCGAATCAAGCATGGAGACTGTCGTCGGACATTAGGAATGTGCATCGCTGCGGCTGCGATGCTATAGGCCCGACTCGGCTGCGCCGAAGTCCGCCGTTGTCTATTAGGCGGACTTATCTTTCCTTCGGCGAGATTAATCCTGGCGTCGAATAACTCCGACTACTGCACGATCTTGATGAGCTGACCGGGCTGCGGCTCTTTGTTCGGGTACAGATCGTTGAGCAGGCGCAATTGCTGTTCGGCGTACTCGGGCAAAGGTGAAGTTTTCGCAAGGTCGGCGATGCGCGTCGTCTCGGTGGCGCGGATCGTCTTGATCTTGTACGGCTCGGCGAGCGCGAACTCGTTCTGCTTCAGTCGCCGGAAGGTTTTCACCGAGGACATGAACAGCGCGTCGGCCTTGGGCGCGCCAGTGGAACCCTTGCTGGCGCCAGCGAAAATGTAGGCCAGATTGTTGTGATACAGGACCACGTAGCGGGCCGGCATCATGCCGAACGGCGTGTTCGCCGCTCGCACCACCGCGGTGTAACCCTGCAGACCATTCACTTCGATAGCCTCGGACTGACTGGCGCTGGAGCGCGCGAGCAAGCGTGAAAGAAATTCACGCGGCCCCGTGTTCGGCGGCGGCGCCTGAGTCTGCATCTGCAGAACGCTGTCCTTCTGCGGAGAGAGCGCGACGACGCGATCGGCCTGGTTCTCGACGCTCCAGCCGCTCGGGAAGGCGATCGTCAGCCCCATATCGGCGTGATAGAAGCGATTACCCTTGAGCACGCCCTGCGAGCGGCTCGGTCCCATCGGCAGGCCTTCGATGGTCTTCAGATATTTCTCGCGGCCGGGATCGAGATTGTCGGTCGGCCCGCCTTTGAGCTTCTCCGCCGCTTTCACCACTTCGGTCAGACGCTGATCGTTGTCCGGGTGAGTCGCGAATACGCCGTGATACACGCGCGGCTCCCGCTTTTCCTCGCGGGCGCGAGCGATCTCGTACATCTCCTGGTTCTTCAGCAGCCGGACCACGTCGATCATGCTGGTGGGCGCGAAGCCGACGTTCTTCAGATATTCCGCGCCGAGCTGATCGGCCTCGAGCTCCTGGTCGCGGCCGTAGCCGCTGACCAATGCCGCGCCGGCATAGTTGGCGAGACCCGCAAGATCGGCGCTGCCCGTGAAGAGACCGACGGCGGCGGCGCCGATGTTCGAAAGCGTCGACTTGCTCTGCTGCCGCACTGGATGGCGCGCGGTGACGTGGCCGACTTCGTGACCCAGCACGGCGGCCAGCTCGGCCTCCGAGTTGAGGTAATTCATGATGCCGCGAGTGATGTAGACGTAGCCGCCGCCGGTGGTGAAGGCGTTGATGTCCTCGCTATCGAGCACCATGAAGTGATATTCGAGCTCGGGCCGATGGCTGGCCTTGGCGGTGCGCTGGCCCACTTCATTGACATAGGCCTGCAGCTGCTGGTCCTCATAGGGCCCGCCGAACTGCTGCATGATCAGCGGATGAACTTCCTTGGAACGCTTGATCTCGCCGGATTCGCTCTGGAACACCAGATCGGGGCTGCCGGTCACGGGATTGGAAGCGCAGCCACTGAGCAGCGCAGCCGGCCCGGCGGCGAGGGTCATGAGCAACACGGCGCGAACAGAGTTTTTCAGCGGCATGGCGGCGTCCAACTCGGCAACGGCGAGGCGGCCATTGCACTCCATAGCTCTATGTCGATGCAAATCGTCGCGAGTTCCCTGACTGGATTCCCTTTCCCCTCGGAAAGGGTGGCACGAATAACGCGAACGACAAAAGGGCGCCCCGGAAACCGGAGCGCCCCTTCGATGTAGAGCCCGCCTGCTGAATGCCTGCTTAACGCCCCAGCTTCAGCCGGCTCGCATCTTAGCGAGCGTACTTCTTGCGGAACTTGTCCACGCGACCGCCGGTATCGACGATCTTCTGCTTGCCCGTGTAGAACGGATGGCAGTTGGAGCAGACTTCGATCTGCAGGTCATGGCCCAGCGTGGAGCGGGTAACGAAAGAGTTACCGCAGCTGCAGACCACGTTGATCTCTTTGTACTCGGGATGGATGCCGTCTTTCATGGCGCTATATCTTGGGTCGGACGGGGCCGAAAAAAGGGGGCGAAGTGTAGCGACCGCACGCCACCCTCGCAAGAAAAAAACTTATCGCAATCGAGGGCCGAATGGATTCGTAGGTACTTGACGGCGGTTATCCACAAAGTCTGTGGATAAGTTTGTGGATGACTCACCACCGCAGCGACCTCGGACCTTGCAGAATTGTGACGCTGTCAAATTGCTCAATTTTTCACCAGGGTATTTCACCCTGCGCTATCAATGACTTACGAAGCCCTGCTGATATATCGCATTTGATTTTGTCATCAACGTGGGGCGCGGACGACACGCTAACCGGTGTGTGCATAACCCCGCCGTGTGCAGTGCTAAGGGATCGGTTTTCAAAGAAAATTTTGTGGGACGGATCACACTGTTTGCGGTCGGGGGAAGGGAACTTTTCGCTCCGTCGCGACGTTCGGATTTTTCCTACGTGGGTAAGAACAGCTCCTGCAGATCGTTGAGGAAGCGCTGCCCCTCCGCCGTCGCCCGCCAATGTCGATCCCCATCGCGCTCGAGCAGCCCTTTTCGTTCCGCCTGGCTCACGCTCTGCTCGAGCACGGCGAACGACAAGCCGGTGCGTGACTCGAACGTCTCCTCGTCGAAGCCGTCGATCAGTCGCAGGCCGTTCAACATGAACTCGAACGGCAAATCCCCGGCCGGCACCACGCGCTGCTCGCTCACCCTAGAATCCGCTGCGCGGGACAAATACTCCCGAGGTTGCTTCACTCGAGCGGTCCGGACGATCGCTCCGCCGGCATCGGGTCGCGTCAGCTTGCCGTGCGCGCCGGCGCCGATGCCGATGTAGTCGCCGAACTCCCAGTAATTCAGATTGTGGCGGCTCCTGCGCCCCGTTCGCGCGTACGCCGAAACTTCGTACTGCTCATAGCCGCGCGTCGCCAGCAGCTCCTGAGAATCGATCTGCATCTGCCAACAGTCGTCCGGATCGGGCAATGGAGGCGGGCGGTGATAGAACACGGTGCCCGGCTCCAGCGTGAGTTGATACTGCGAGAGGTGAGTCGGCTGAAGTGCGAGCGCGCTTGCCAGGTCCTGCAGTGCTTGCGAGACGTTCTGCGCCGGCAAGCCGTACATCAGATCCAGATTGAAGTTGTCGATGCCGGCCTGCCCTAGCTCTTCCACCGCTCGCGCGATGTCGCCGGCGCCGTGAATGCGTCCGAGCAACTTCAACTGTTCCTCGTTGAACGTCTGCGCGCCCAGCGACACGCGATTCACGCCAGCATCGCGGTAGCCCGAGAAGCGGCCGTGCTCGATGGTGCCGGGATTCGCTTCGAGCGTGATCTCGATGCCCGGATCGAAGCGGATCTGTCGGCGCACCCCTTCGAGCAGTCGGCCGATCTGATCGGGTGCGAACAGGCTGGGCGTGCCGCCGCCGAAGAAGATCGAAGTCAGCGCGCGGCCTTGTGCCGCCGCCAGGTCGTTCTGCAGATCTTCGAGCAAGGCGTCGATGTATTGAGCCTGCGGCACCAACTCGGGCGCCGCATGCGAGTTGAAGTCGCAGTACGGACACTTACGCACACACCAGGGCATGTGCACGTACAAGGAGAGTGGAGGCAGAACCAGGGACACAAGCAACTCGCTATGACGCGATCGGGTAGATCCCGCGCACTTGGGTGATCAGACCTCGCAGCGCCTGGCCGCGATGGCTGAGCTGATTCTTCTCCGCCGCGGGCAACTCCGCCACTGTCAGCGGGCGATCGGCCAGCTCGAAAATCGGGTCGTAGCCGAAGCCGCCCGTGCCACGACGATTGCTGGTGATGCGGCCTTCCCAGCTCGCCTGACAGATCAGCGGCGACGGATCGCGCGGCGCGCGCAGGTACACCAACGCGCATTGATAACGAGCCGTGCGCTCTGCCGGCGATTTGCCTTCGAGCGCGGCGAGCAACTTGCGCAGATTGTCTTCGTCGCTCGCACCTTCACCGGCATAGCGCGCCGAGTAGATGCCGGGCGCGCCCTCGAGGGCATCGACTTCGAGGCCCGAATCGTCGGCGATGGCCGGCAATCCAGACGCTTCCGCCGCGTGCCGCGCTTTCAGGATGGCGTTCTCGACGAACGTCAGCCCGGTCTCCTCGACACTCACCGAGGTGAACTGCGACTGCGGCAGGACCTCGAATGCCGGCGGCGGCAGCAGCTCGCGCAGCTCCTTCAATTTGCCGGCATTGCCGGTGGCGATCACCAGACGCATCGGGGCCCGCTCAATCCGCGTGCAACGCTTCGAGCTGGCGCGCCAGCAGCTGACCGCAACCGTTCGCGGCCAGGTTCAACAGGGCATCGAGCTCGTCGCGCCGGAAGGCATGCCCCTCGGCCGTGCCCTGCACCTCGATGAAACCGCCGCCATTGTTCATGACGATGTTCATGTCGGTCTCGGCCTCGGAGTCTTCGGCGTAATCCAGATCCAGCACCGGCTGTCCCGCCCAGATGCCGACCGAGATCGCCGCCACCTGGCCATGGATCGGGCTGTCGCGCAGCACGCCCTTGCGCACGAGTGAATTCACGGCATCGACCATCGCCACATAGCCGCCGGTAATCGAGGCCGTGCGCGTGCCGCCATCCGCTTGCAGAACGTCGCAGTCGACGGTGATCGTGCGCTCGCCGAGCGCCTTCAAATCGATCACCGCGCGCAAGGCTCTGCCGATCAGGCGCTGGATCTCCAGCGTGCGACCGCCTTGCTTACCGGACGCCGCCTCGCGCTTGTTGCGAGTGTGAGTCGCACGCGGAAGCATGCCGTATTCAGCGGTCACCCAGCCCTTGCCTGAGTTGCGCAGGAAGGAGGGGATGGTTTCCTCGACGCTCGCGGTACAAAGCACGCGCGTGTCACCGCACTCGATCAACACCGAGCCTTCGGCATGACGGGTGAAACGACGAGTAATGCGGATCGGCCGCAGCTCATCGGGAGCGCGGCCACTGGGTCTGGATTTCATTAAAAGTTACCTCAAGCAGCCTTCCCTGGAGCGTCGGCCAGCCGTTACATCCGTGTACCGGCGTTCGCGCGGTTCGTGGCGACGTTAAGTCGCCCCGAAAAGGCATCCGCGCTCACCCTCCTCGGAAGCCGATTGGATTGCGGCTCAGGCGCCGATGTAGCGCATGACCGCAGCGGTGGAATTATCGCTGAAAGGCGACGCCGCCTGAACTGCGCGGCGGCCCAGGGCTTCCAGCCAGGCCCGCAGTTGCTGCGTGTCGTCACGGAAAAATGCGGCGATATCCATGTCGCGCAGATTTGCCCAGATGCCATCGGTACACAACAGCAGCACGTCGCCAGCCTGCAGTGCATGCCGGCCGCTGATGGTCATCTCCGGGATCGCCGGATCGCCGCCGAGGCAGCATTCGACGAAATTGCGCATCGGGTGATTGGGCAGCTCTTCCTCGGTGATCTTGCCTTCGCGCAACAGCAGCTCGACATGGCTGTGGTCGCGGGTGCGCGTCACCAGCTTGCCGTGGCGGATGTGATAGATGCGACTGTCGCCGACATGCGCCCAGTAAGCTGCGCCTTCCTGGACCAGGCACACAGCGATCGTGGCGCGCGGGCGCGCATCGATGCTCTGGCCGTTGCCCAGGCGGGCGACGTCGTCATGCGCGCGGCTCAGCGACAAATGCAGAAAGCCGATGGGATCGAACATCGGCAAGGGCGTTTGCTGGAAGGAATCGAGGAGGCTTTTCAGCGCCGTATCGGCGGCGCGGCTGCCATCGGAATGACCGCCCATGCCATCGATGACCACGAGCAGCGCGGCCTTATCGGTGGCAGCGACGGTCACACGGTCCTGGTTGTCCTCACGATCACCGATCAGACTTAAATCTGCATGCTCGATCCGCAAGCGCGGGCTCCGGCCGGACGGCTCTTCAGCTGATACACTTGCCCCTTTCAAGGCGTCGCTTTATAGCATCGCGTCACGCACCGTGTAAGACAGCGTTTGCCTTAATCTCTCCCAACGGCACGAAATAATGATCCGCAGCATGACAGGTTTCGCCCGGCGCGAGCGCCAGGGCCCATGGGGTACGCTGGTGTGCGAGCTGCGCACCGTGAACCATCGCTACCTCGAGACCTCGCTGCGCCTGCCGGAAGAGCTGAAGGCGCTGGACAACGACGTGCGCCAGGCGATCACGGCGGCGCTGCGCCGGGGCAAGGTGGACGCCAACCTGTACCTGAAGTCGGCCGCCGGCACGCAGCGCTCGCTGGAGCTGGATTCGCAGTTGCTGGACGAGTTGGTCGCCCGCGTGGAGCAGGTCCGGGGCCAGCTGAAGTATCCCGCGCCGGTCAGTCCGATCGATGTGTTGCGCTGGCCCGGTGTGGTGCGCGAAGCGGAAGTGGACATCAAGCCGGTGCTCGCGGCCGCGTTGGAGCTCGTGCAGGAAGCGCTGAACGAGTTGAACGACACCCGCCTGCGCGAAGGACAACGGATTCGCGAGTTGTTGCTGGCCCGGTGTTCGACAATGCGCACACAAGTCCAAGCAGTGCGCGCGCGCTTGCCGGAAGTTTCGCGGCGCATGCGAGAACGTATCGTCGAGCGGATCGCGCAACTCGGCACGACGGCGGATCCCGAGCGCCTGGAGCAGGAACTGGTGCTGTACGCGCACAAGATGGATGTCGACGAGGAATTGGACCGCCTCGGCGCGCATCTGGAGGAAGTGACCTCGGTGCTGAATTCCGCCGAGCCCGCCGGCCGCCGCCTGGACTTCCTGATGCAGGAGCTGAATCGCGAAGCCAACACGCTCTCATCCAAGTCTCAGGACAGCGAAACCACGCGCGCCGCGGTGGACATGAAAGTCGCCATCGAGCAGATGCGCGAACAAGTACAGAACGTGGAATGAGTGCAGTGTCGGTAACCCGAGGAAAACTCTTTGTGATCGCCGCGCCGTCGGGTGCGGGCAAGACGACGCTGGTCCGCGCGTTGATGGCGCGCGTGACGTCGCTGCGCTTTTCTATTTCTTATACGACTCGCAAGCCGCGGCCCAACGAACAAGACGGCCGCGATTACTTCTTCGTCGATCATGCCGAATTCGAGCGCATGGTCGCCGCCGGCGAGTTCCTCGAGCACGCCCGGGTGTTCGACAACTATTACGGCACTTCGAAACCTCAAGTCGAAAGCATGCTTCGCAAGGGCGAGAACGTGCTGCTCGAAATCGACTGGCAGGGCGCGCAACAGATTCGCCGCGCCATGCCCGAATGTCAGTCCATTTTCATCCTGCCGCCGTCGCGCGAAGCGCTCGAACAACGTCTGCGCGGCCGGCAAACGGACAACGACGAGGTCATCGCGCGCCGCCTGCGCGACTCGATCGCCGACATGTCACATTGGAACGAGTTCGACTACGTCGTCGTCAACGACGACTTCGAGCGCGCCACCGCTGAGCTCGAAATGATCGTCGCGGGCCTGGGAGACGGGTTGCGCCGTGACCGATCCGAGCTACAAACGTTGATACGACGCTTGTTGGGTTGAGCGCGGCGATATTTTTTTCTCGTGCGGCCGGACGCTGAACTTGCCGCCGGCGCCATGGACAAAGCTTCTGACCTGCCGCGGATCAGCGGCTTGTAAGCAAGGAACATTCACATGACATTCAGAACTCTTCAGCTCAGCACCGCCGCCGCTTGCGCGTTGTTGGTATCCGGCTGGGCTGCCGGCGCGGAAGTCGAGCGTCCGCGCACCATCAGCGTCTCCGGTCAAGGTGAGATTCAGGCTGAGCCGGATCGCGCCCTGGTCACGTTGGGCGTCGAGGCGCGCAAGCCGAAGATGGAAGACGCGCGCAACGAAGTCTCGAAGACCGTCGACGCCGTGCTGAAACTGACGCGCGATTTGAAGATCGATCAGAAATACGTGCGCACCACGCGCGTCAACGTGCAGCCCGAGTACAACTGGGACAACAACGCCAAGGAACGCAACCTGATCGGCTACTTCGTGTCGCGTCAGATCGAAATCGAGCTGCGCGATCTGGACAAGCTCGGTCAGCTGATGGAGAAGTCGTTCGACCTCGGCGTGAATTCGGTCGGCGATCCGCGCCTGGACTCGACCAAGCGGCGCGATCTGGAGCGCGAGGCGCTCGCGAAGGCCGTTGCTGACGCGAAGCTGAATGCGGAAGCCGTGGCCAAGGCCGCCAACGCTCGTCTGGGCGCGCCGCGTACGATTTCCGCCAGCTCCGGCTTCGTGCCGCCGCCAGTGCCGATGATGAAGGCCAACATGGCTCGCGCCGAGATGGCTTCCGACGCGGCCGGCTCCTATCAAAGCGGCCAGATGGGATTCAACGGCAACGTGCAGGTCGAGTACGATCTGATTCCGAATGAGCCGGGTCTCAAGTAACCATCCCTGGGACGTCGGCCAGCCGGTACTTCCGTGTACCGGCGTTCGCACGGTTCGAGGCGACGTTAAGTCGCCTCGAAAAGGCACCCGTACTCACCCGTCGTGGGGGGCGGCTATTCACATGAATCGCAGCTTTCACGGAACGCTACGCAGCGCTGCCATCGCGGCAGCGCTGCTCTTGATTCAAAGCGCCGCCTCCGCCATCGAAAAGCCCAAGCAGGCGGCTCCTCCCGAAGCCCCGCCGGAAGCGCCACCAGTGACCATCGCGCCGACGGATGAAACCCAGTTTCAGCAAACGCTGCAGCGGGTCACCACGTTTCGAAACTTTCGCGGGCTGAGCATCGGCGATGAAGCGATCGATCAGATCGCGCGTGGCGAGGCGGACAAAGCCGTCGCGGGCTTGAGCACGCTCGCCGCGCAGGGAAATCGGGATGCGAACATTGCCCTCGTGCGCATTCAGCACTTGTGCAATTCGGTGTCCCAGTCGCGCCAACAGGATTGGCAGGCACAGCTGCCGCAAGTCGCCAAACAATTTCCGGCGGAACGGGCCGGTCGGGTTGCCGGCGTGCTCAAAGCCCAAGCTGAATTCAGTCCACGCGCCAAACAAGGTTGCAGCCAGGCGCGCTTCGATTTTGCCGGTATCGAATCGCGCTTGCGTGCGTCAGCGGAAGCCGGCGATCCGGCGAGCGCTGCCGAGTTGGCGCAGTTCGTTCGCGATCCCGCCAAGCGCGAAGCCCTGTTACAGACAGCGATCAGTAAAAATTACGCACCTGCGATGTATGCAGCGGCGAGCAATCTGTTGATGGCCGTTCAGCGCGGCGAGACCACCGAGAACGTCAGCAAGATCCGCGATCTGCTCAAGGTCGCCGGCCGCAGCATGCCGAAAGCAAAACTGGACCTGGCGAACTGCATGTCGCTCGGCTGCGATGGTCATCCCGCCGATGCGCGTACCGCACTGGCGTTCGGCACCGACGCCGCACGCGATGGCGAGCCGACGGCGTTCTTGTCCATGGTGCGCATGCCATGGGGCCGGCAGATGCCGCGCGTGCAACTGCTGGCGTGGCAGTATTTCGGAGATCAGTTGAATGAAGCCGGCTGCATGGGCGACGCCTACATCGTCACGTCGCTGGGCTTCGCGCAAAGCATTCCGATGCTGGAAAAAGGCCAGCCCACGCAGGTGCTGGATGCGGCGAAGTCGCAAGCCGAAACGTTATGGAAAGATAACGGCGAGCGCGCGAAGAAAGAAAACGGCTGCCGCTAGTCAATTTTGATGGTCGAAAGCGGCCGAGGCCCTTTCGACACGCCCGGCAAAAGGCGCGACTTTTCCCGGGCTACCTTCAGGCGGCGACTCGATCGACCAGCAGCACCGTGCCGTCCACGCCGGTGACCCGAACTTTCGCGCCCGGCGGCAGATTCGGCCCGCGAATGTTCCAATCGCGATTGCCCAGACGGATGCGGCCCGCGCCGTTCTGCAGCCCCTGCTCCAACACCACGACCTGGCCGATGTGACTATGGCCGGAGCGATGGCTGGCGAGCGGGCTGTTCAACTCGCGCTGCCTCTGTGCGTACTGACGCCAGAAGTACAGGCCGAACACCGTGCTGGCAAAGAGAACGAACCAGATCATGGACGTGCAAAGTCAAAAGAGTGGAGCAACTGTAGCAGTCAGCCCTCGGGGAAACGACGAATGAGGTCACAGGCTGCGCTTGTGAGCCTCGTTCAAAACATCGACCGGGGACCGTCAGACTTTACGGAATGGCGAGCGGCGCCGCCATGCCCCTTCCGCAAGTTGTGAAGCAACTTCGAGTTCCGTGGAAAAGGCGCGAAATCAGCTGGCTCGCTGTGAGGGAACACCCTGACGGCGCTTCAGATGAACCAGCAAAAGTGAAATCGCCGCCGGGGTCACTCCCGGGATCCGCGCTGCACGACCGACCGTATCCGGCCGGGCTTCCTGCAAGCGCTGGCGCACTTCCATCGACAGCCCACGCACCTGCGCGTAATCGATGCTGTCCGGCAAACGCGTATCTTCATGACGTCGCTGCCGCTCGATTTCGTCCTGCTGACGATCGATGTAGCCGGTGTACTTGGCCTGCACTTCGACTTGCAGCTGCACCTGCTCGGCCAGCCGTTCGTCGACATCGGCAGCCTTCATCCAATCGGCCTTGCCGACCTGCTCGATCGACGCGAGCGCTGCGTACGACACTTCCGGCCGTCGCAACAAATCGAAGCCGTGTGCCTCGCGACTCAGCGTCGTGCCGAGCAATTCGAGCGAACGCTCTTCGGTGAGATGCTGCGGCCGGACGATTGCTTTATCCAGGCGCGTCACTTCGGCATCGATCGCTGCGCGCTTGGTGTTGAAGAAAGCCCAACGCTCGTCGTCGACCAATCCCAGCTCGCGGCCCTTCGCGGTCAAGCGCAGATCGGCGTTGTCTTCTCGCAGCAGCAGTCGATATTCGGCGCGGCTCGTGAACATGCGATAGGGCTCGCTCGTGCCGCGCGTGATCAGGTCATCGACCAGCACGCCGATGTACGCCTCATCGCGACGAGGCGTCCACGCTTCGCGCTCTTGCGTCAGCAGGGCCGCGTTCAAACCCGCGAGCAACCCTTGCGCTGCCGCCTCTTCGTAGCCCGTCGTGCCATTGATCTGACCGGCGAAGAACAAGCCGCCGATGAACTTCGTCTCCAGGCTGTAACGCAGGTCGCGCGGATCGAAGTAGTCGTACTCGATCGCATAGCCCGGCCGCGTGATATGCGCGTTCTCGAAACCTTTGATCGAGCGCACCAGGTCCAGCTGCACATCGAAGGGCAGGCTGGTGGAAATTCCGTTGGGATAGATCTCGTGAGTCGTCAGCCCTTCGGGCTCGATGAAAATCTGATGCGAGGTCTTGTCGGCGAAGCGATGGATCTTGTCTTCCACCGACGGGCAATAGCGCGGCCCGACGCCTTCGATGACGCCTGTGTACATGGGCGAACGATCGCAGCCCGCGCGAATGATGTCGTGCGTGCGCTCGTTGGTCGCGGTGATATGGCAATTCACCTGGCGCGGATGATCGCTGCGGCGGCCGAGATAGGAGAACACCGGCGCCGGCTCATCGCCTGGCTGCACCAGCAGGCCGTCGTAATTGATCGTGCGGCCATCGATTCGGGGCGGCGTCCCGGTCTTCAAACGACCGACGCGGAAAGGCAGCGCGCGCAACCGATCAGCGAGCCGATTCGACGGCGGATCGCCCGCACGTCCACCCTGATAGTTGGTGAGACCGACGTGAATTTTGCCAGCGAGGAACGTGCCCACCGTGAGCACCACAGCCCGCGCACGAAACTCGATGCCGGTCTGAGTCACGACGCCATGAACGCGCTCGTGCTCGACGATGAGATCGGCGACTTCCTGCTGAAACAATGTCAGGTTGGGCTGATTCTCCAGCATCGAGCGGACCGCGGCCTTGTAGAGCACGCGATCGGCCTGTGCCCGGGTGGCGCGAACCGCCGGGCCTTTGCTGGCATTCAGGGTACGAAACTGGATTCCGCCGCGATCCGCGGCCTGCGCCATGGCGCCGCCGAGCGCATCGATTTCCTTCACCAGATGGCCCTTGCCGATGCCGCCGATGGCGGGATTGCAGCTCATCTGGCCCAGGGTCTCGATGCTCTGCGTGAGCAGCAGCGTGCGCACGCCCATCCGGGCCGAGGCCAGAGCAGCCTCGGTGCCGGCGTGACCGCCGCCTACCACGATGACATCGAAATCTTGCGGAAAGCGCATGGGAATCAAGGTGCCCGCGCACCCGGCCCAGGGAAAAGGGCGCCCATTCTAGTTCAGACGCCGGACGAATTGTCCGGTCGGCTGCCTAGTTCGTGGGATGCCTTACCCGCTTCAGCAACGACAGGGCCATTCCGACCAGCAGCGCCACCCCGACCACCAGGAC
Organism: Steroidobacter agaridevorans; assembly: GCF_009932555.1. Taxonomy (GTDB): domain Bacteria; phylum Pseudomonadota; class Gammaproteobacteria; order Steroidobacterales; family Steroidobacteraceae; genus Steroidobacter; species Steroidobacter agaridevorans. The sequence goes on along the minus strand of NZ_BLJO01000006.1, from coordinate 591,645 downwards.
TACCCACAAAACCACTACCTTGGCCGGGGTCTTTTTCGGCACCGGTTTCAAGGCATCGGCGCCGCCCAATTGGACGACCGGGTCCACGAAGCCCTGTTCGATCATCCGCTCGCGGTCGGCGCCGCTGATGTTCGCGAGCAGGCCATCGCAAGCCGCCGGTTGGGCGGGTTCGGCCCGGCGACTGCCGAACGCCACCGTAAACGGGCCCGGGCCCTGCGTGACAAATCGCAGCTTGGCCGGCCGGTAACCCAGCTCGAGCGTGCTGTCCTGATACACCTGGGGATCTTTCAGAATCTGCAGGCGCCAATACCGATCGGTGGTCGCCGGGAACTGCGCCGGCGGACTTTCCCGCCGCACCGTGTCCGAGACGATGACATAACTTTCGCCGGTCCAGCGACTGCGCCAGGGCGACTCTTCATCCGGCCGGCTCTGCAAACTCACGCTGACCGTGCTGTTCTGTTGAGCCAGACGCACGCGCGCATACGTGACCGGCGCCAGATGCTCGGAATCGAAATACAAAACATCCGCTTCCTTGGATGCCATATGCAGCGCGTTGAACCACAGAGGTTCGATTTCTTCCGCCGCCCCAACCTGCTCGGCCGTGACCGAATTCAGGATCAACGGCGGACCGCTGTCGACTCGCTGCACCCGGAGATATTTGTAGTCCCGGTTCAGCAACTCGATGCGCTCGCGACGTAATTCCTGATCGCCCTGCTGCGCAAGTAACAACGTGCTGGCCGGCACGATGGTCTGCCACCGATCCAGATCTTCGCTGGCCTCGATGCGAACTTTCACCTCGGAAGCGCCATCGGGGCTGCGCCAATCGAAGCGAATCGCCCGCAACCGCGGCGCCTCGCGCGCATCTATGATATGAATCAGGCCGCTGACGACTTCAGGCTGGGCGGCCAACGATTCCTCCACGTTTACTCGAGTGCCGGAGGGAGTTTCGACGGCAACGCGCGAGTTGTCGGTGTAGACCGGATCGCGGCCACGCAGGACAAACACTGGCAGCGACCTCTCTGTGACTTCTGCTGTCGTGCTCGACAGACCCGCGCAAAACGCATGCGGCACCGGCATGCCGTCTGCGTTGAACACGCGCAGATCGCCGAGGTCGGCACGAGTCACGGCGCGATACACATCATCGGGCAGCACGGTCTCGACCATCGGCTGTGAGTAGTTCGCCCGGACCGACATGCCGCTGGCATAGTCGTTCTTGCTGGGCGGAGCGGCGCCGGCACTCGCTGCCAACAGACAGCCGAATGAAACAAACATTGCGCGCACGGTCATAGACGATTCCAAGGTGCTGTTGCTCGAGCCCATCATTCCGTTACCTGCTCGTTCACCTTGCGCGGCGGCAGAGGCGCGAGATAACCCGTCACCACCAGCAACGCGCCCACTGTGAGATACGAGGCAATCTTGCCGACCGCGCCGAGATTGCGCAGATCGATAACGACCAGTTTCGCGACCACGACGATCATCAACACCACACCGACGATCCACACGTAACGCCAGCGCTGGCGCGCCGCCAGCGTCATGGCGGCGAACCCTAGCAGGCCCCAGAAGATGGAGAGCGACGCCTGCACCAGCGTGGAATGCTTCATTCCATGGAAAGTGATCGGCGCCCCGAAGTTGTGATGCAGCGTACGAATCAACGCGGCGTTCAACCAGATGAAGACCAGGCCAGCGACGATTGCAAGCAGGACCCGGGAATCGAACTGCCAGCACGTCGCGCGCTGCTCGTCGCTGAGCGAGCTCCACCACATCGCGAGCGCTGCGAAACACAGTGCGACGCTGATATCGAGCGGGTTGAGCAATGGCAGATAGGGCAGCCAGGTCGAATCACCCGTGCTACTCAGGTTGATTACGAGTATCCACAGCGCCGTCGCAACGACGGCCGGAATCGCGCCGTAGATTCGATACGCTTGTTCGCGAGCCGCGACCGGCCAACGCGGACTCAGCTGTTGTCGTCCGAGCCAGGCGACCACCAGCGCGGGCACGACGCCCCAGGGCAATAGCGCCCACACGCCAGTCGTCAGCTCGGCGATTTGATAACTCGCTTCCCACGCGACGATGAGCGTGAACACCCAGGCTGCGCCGGCGTGGAGCCAGTTCAGTCCATGCACATCGCGGCTCTCGCCAAGACGCAGCATCGCGAAGTGCGCGACGAACAGCAGCACCCAACCCACGGCGCCCCACCAGGCGAATGGATGTCCAGAGTTCACCGCGCCTGTCAAAGCAAACAAGGCGGCAAGCGGCGGCAGGTACGTCGCGATCAGCAGCGGCAATCGCCATTCGCGTTTCAAGCTCAGCCAGGCCAGCAGCGCAATCGTCAACGCGACGAAGCTCAGCGCCGCGCCATATGCCGCATCCGGGAAGTACATTTCGATCTCGCGCAATCCACCCAGCAACCACCAACCGACGCCCCAGAACGTGAACACTGCATCGGCGCCGGACTCGTAGCGCGCCTGCCGCGCCTGATTGCGGAACAGCCAGTAGGCGCTGCAAATGCCGGAGATGCTGAGCATGACTGCGCCGAGCAACGTGCTGTTGAGAATCGGCAGGTCGTCGGCATTCCGATAGTGCATGCCGATCAGATAACCCAGGCCCGCCGCGATTTGCAGCAATGCGCCGAACGCTCGAGCCAGCTTGCGGTCCTGACGCACACCGAGCCACAACAAGCCGGCGCCTTCGACTGCCCACATTGCCGCCGTCGTGCGCGTATCGAATGCAAGTGGAATGGCCAGGCTGGCAAAGATCACACCCAACGCGGCGAATGCTTCGACCAACAGACGAAAACTCTCGCGACGCGTCTGATAAAGCACCCAGCCCAGCGCCAGGTAGAACGCGCCGAGCGCAAAGGCACTCCACGCCATCGCGTACTCGATGTGCGAGACCATCGACGCGTGCAAGCCGAACGCGACGACCGGCAATCCGAACACCAGCGAACCGGAAACGTAGCCCTTCAGATCGGGCGGCTGGCGCACGCAGTTCAAGATCGATACGCCGACATACATCAGGAAGAACAGGATGAGGAAGGCGTCGGCGGCGAGCAGATCGTCGGTTTCATAGCCGTTGAAACGCCACAGACCCGTGATGGTGAACGTGAACAGGAAGCCCAGCACATTGAGCACTTTCCACGTACGGAACCACGCCACCGCGAACACACCCAGGTTGAGCACGGCGTAGTAACTGAACAAAGCGATGTAGTTGCCGCTGCCCGTCGACACCATGATCGGCGCCAGGAAGCCGCCGGCCGTGCCGATGACTGCAAGCGAAAGCGCGTTCTGTCCGACCGCCAGAATGGCTGCAGCCAGCGCAATCACGACCATCAAGCCGAAGGCGAGCCCCGTCGGCAGCAAATCGAAACGAGTCGCTGCGTAGACGGTCAGATACATACCCGCGATGCCGCCACCTTGCAGCACCTCTGAATAGACAGGGCGCTTCTCCCGCAATCGCCAACCGACGATCAACAGTGCGAACGCGCCAATCGCAATCGCCACGAAACGCAGCTCGATCGGGAACAGGCTGTTCTCGGCCGCATACTTCGCCAGGAACGACGCGCCGAAGAACAAAATGACGATACCGATGCGCGCCATCGGATTGCCGCGCTCCAGCCAGCTGATGAACTCACCGACCAAGCGATCGATGGCGGAGGGCTCGGGCGGCCGCAGGGGTGCGGCTCGCTCGCGAGGGGGAGGCGGCGTCGAGGGTGTTGGCTGAACAACGCTGGGCTGCACGGCCGAGGTTACTTGTTCTGCCGGCGCCTGAGCTGCCACAACGACAGGCGACGGCGGCGGCGCTGGTGCGACTTCTGGCTTCGGCTCTGCGGCGCGGGGCTTCGGCTCGGGATACTCGACGCGCGTCCGGAGTGACTGCAGTTGCTGATCCAACGACTGCACGCGGCCGCGCAGATGAAAGATCTGGGCCAGCAATGCTCCGAGCAGCGCACCGAACCAGAAATTCTCGAGATCCGACGTCATCGACGCGCCGGCCGCGCCGAACAGCAACGCCAGACCTATCGTCAATCCCTTGGAGGATGTTTGTTTTTCCGGCTGCATGCCCGCACCGCTTTTGTGCCGGGCCGCGTCCCGGCGCGCGCATCTTGCTGGAGAGCCGGTCGAAGCGCAAACGACCTATTTCACGGTCGTCTTATGCTGAATCTTGAGCAACGCCAGCGCCGCCTGCTCCATCTGACGTGGCGACATCGACTTGTGCGGGACTCGTTTCTCGACGATGCCCGTCTTCCAGGCATCGAACACGACCGGATTGATATATGACTTGCGACACACCGCCGGGGTGTTGCCCAACGCCTCGGCAACATTGCGAGCCGTGGCGGCGACGCAGCCATTGAAGGCGCGCTGACTCATCGGTTCCTGGCGAGCCTGGCATGCCAGGAAGGCGATGGCTCGCAACGTGCCGCCCCAGGTGCGGAAATCCTTGGCGGTGAAATCGTTGTCGCCGCCCATGGCCTCATGCAGATACTCATTCACCATGCCCGAATCCACGGGCTGGCGCTTACCGTCGTCGTCCACGTATTGGAACAGCGCCTGTCCGGGCAGTTGCTGAATGTGTTTGATCAAGCGCCCGAGCCTGCGGTCGTCCAATACCACTTCGTGCGGGCGGCCGCTCTTGCCGCGGAAGTTGAACGACGCCCGTCCGTCCCTCAGAAACTTCACATGTTTGTTTCTGAGTGTCGTCAACCCATAAGACCGGTTGGCGCGCGCGTACTCTTCGTTGCCGACCCGAATCAATGTTTCCTCGAGCAAGGTGACGATGACCGCCAGCACCTTGTTCTTCGGCAGGCCGGGCAACGCCAGATCCTGTTTGAGCCGGCGCCGCAGCTTGGGCAGCTGCGCGCCGAATTCGATCATCTTGGAGAACTTGCCGTTGTCGCGCGTGGTGCGCCACTCGGCGTGATATCGATACTGCTTGCGCCTGCGAGCATCGCGCCCGGTGGCCTGCAGGTGGCCGCGCTCCTTGGTGCAAATCCAGACCTCTGTATACGCCGGCGGAATAGCCAGCTTGCGAATACGGGCGAGAACGCGCTCGTCGGTAATGCGCTTGTGGTCAGGCCCGAGATAGTAGAAGGCCTGACCCCGTTTGTGGCGCTCGATGCCCGGCTCGGCGTCCGATACATAGATCAATCCGTTCGCGCGTGCATGCTGATGAGCCTGCACGACCGATTCGGGAAGATCTGGCGGCAGGTCACGCATGGCGCGCTATCAAATGTTAAGAAGGACTGTCGGCATGCCCCCGGTGCAGCAGGCCCCAACCGATCAGCACCACGCCGATCAGCAGCAGCGCGTGCACGGCGAACACGGCCATCTTGATGCCGAGCCAGAGGACGGCCCACGCCACGACCAATGCAAATCCCAACCACACCAACGGTTTCATGGTCTCGCCTCTTGCGACCGAAGCAGCACTGCCGAAGGAAACGCCCGGACCATGTCTTGGTTCCTGGCGAGTGAATTGACGAAGGAATTGCCGTACGACACTCTGCGCTCCTCTTCCTCCGGGAGCCCCGATCAAAATGTTGAATCCCACGTTGCGTGCCTTGCTACTCGGCTGGGTCGCGTGCCAGTTTGTTCCGTCAATGGCGATGGCGGCGACCGAGCGGCGGCCGCTCACCGCCGACGACATCAACGCCGTGCGCGAGATCGGCGATCCACAGGTATCGCCTGACGGCCAGTGGGTGGCCTATTCGGTCCGCACCGCCGATCCGGTCAAGGACAAAGGCACCAGCCACATCTGGATGTCGAGCTGGGACGGCAAACAAAGCGTGCAGCTCACCAACTCCGATGACAGCGAGAGCTCGCCCCGCTGGAGCCCCGACGGCAAATATCTGGCCTTTCTCACTGCCCGCGGCGAAGACGATCCGCCGGAACAGGTGTGGCTGCTGGATCGCCAGGGCGGCGAAGCCAAGCCGCTGACCGGCTTCAATGGCGACGTGGTGGATTTCGAGTGGTCGCCCGACGGCAAGAAGCTGGCGCTGATCGTCAGCGACGAAGATCCCCGCAAGCAGCGTGGCGCGGACAAGGACAAGACACCGCTGCCCATCGTCATCGATCGTTTCTACTTCAAAGAGGACGGCACCGGCTACCTGGGGACGCAGCGCCGCCATTTGTATGTATTCGACATGGCTACGCGCAAGGCGGACAACCTCACGCCAGATCGTTTCGACGAAAGCATGCCGAGCTGGTCGCCCGACGGCAGCCGCATCGCCTTCTATAGCAATCGCAACGAAGATCCGGATCGCAATAACGAATACGGCTTGTACACAATCGAGCCGCGTGCCGGTGCGAACGCGACGCTGGTGACGAAGTTCCAGGGCGACGCCGGCGACTCCTCATGGATGAGCGCACCGACGTGGCGTCCCGATGGGCGGGAGCTGGCGTTCGTGACCGCGGGCGACCCGAAGCTCATTTATTACTCGGTTCACAACCTGGCGATTGTCGCGGCGACCGGCGGCACGTCGCGCATCGTCACGCAGGCTCTGGACCGCAATGTGATCGAGCCGCACTGGTCGGCAGACGGCAAATCCATTTATTTCCTGCTCGAAGACGATCGCAATCAGGTGCTGTCGCGGCTGAATGTGGCGAACGGCAAGATCGATCGCTTGCTCGACGGCCGACGCGAAACGACGGACTACGATCTGGGCAACAAAGGCCGCATCGCCGTGCTCGACAGCACGGTGGACTCGCCGGATGCGGTGTATGCATTCGACGGCAAACAGGCGCGCATGCTGTCCCACCACAATGACGAGTGGCTGGCAAGCGTGCAGCTCGGCGCGACCGAGGAGATCTCCTTTCCCTCGAAGGATGGGACGCGCATCAGCGGGTTCGTTGTGACGCCGCCCAACTACGACGCTAACAAGCGCTATCCAACCTTGCTGTGGATTCACGGCGGTCCGGTCTCGCAGTACGCGAACTCGTTCACGCTGCCGTGGCAGATCTTTGCGTCGCAGGGCTACGTCATCGTCTCTGCGAATCCTCGCGGCAGTTCGGGTCGTGGCGAAGCGTTCACGACGGCGATCTATAAAGACTGGGGCGGCAAGGACTCGGAGGACGTGCTCGGCGCGGTGGACTACGTCGTGCAGCAGGGCATCGCCGATCCGAACCGTTTGGGTGTCGGCGGCTGGAGCTATGGTGGCATTCTCACCAACGTCGTGATCGCCAAGGACACGCGCTTCAAGTCGGCGACCAGCGGCGCGTCGATCTCGAACGTGCTGGCGGGCTATGGCACGGACATGTACATCCGCGAGTATGAGATGGAGCTGGGCCTGCCCTGGAAGAATCTCGACACGTATCTGCACAACTCGTACGCGTTCCTGCATGCCGACCGCATCAAGACGCCGACGTTGTTCCTGTGCGGCGAGCAGGACTTCAACGTTCCGCTGCTGAATTCAGAACAGATGTATCAGGCGCTGCGCAGCCTCGGCGTCCCGACGCAGCTGATCATCTATCCGGGCGAGCACCACGGTATTCGCAAGCCGACGTACTTGAAAGATCGGATGCAGCGCTATCTGGATTGGCACGGCAAGTATTTGAACCTGCCGCACACTTGATAATCCGCGTTACTTCTTCTTGGCTTGCGCCCCTCGCTTAGCCGTGGGGCGCGGCTTCGATGTTTTCCGCAGGCCCTCGATCAACTCATCGCTGCGCGTCGTGCCGACAATCTGATCGCCTTGTACATCGTCGCGAATGCCCAGCGCTGCGGCGGCTGGCTGGCGAATAAGATACGCGCCTCGCGGCGTGAACGAGGTCGATTCCGCAGCGTCGTACGCCTTGTACCACCAGCGCGCCGCCTGCCAGATCGCCTCGGGACAACTTGACGCCGACGGCAACCCAGGACTGAGATCGATGTTGGCCAGGCCGTGGGCCCGCTCGAGCAGCGTCGCGGACGGGATGCCATGTCCCTGCATCAACGGATTACCGCGCTCGCCCACTGCCCAGCAATAGCCCAACCACGCAACGATCTGCGCCAACAGATCGACGATCGTGCGCTCCTGGCCGATGCGCGCGACGTGTTCCCGGATCGCGGCGTGATCATCCGTGAACTGCAGAATCGCAATGTTTGGATAGAAATTCGAATCGCCGTAACGCGATTCCGCATCCAGTTTCACCGCCTCCAGGCCATTCCGTTCCACTCGCGCGCTACTGTCGCTGATGGCATCGACGCGCGCCGTCATCAGCACATTGCCGTCGATGAGCAGGCCGCAGGTCGACCAGAAGCTCGGCAACAGATCCTGGCGCAACTCCGACTGCGCCACGCGCATCCGAAAGTCGACGATGGACGTGCCGCCGAGCAATACCACGCCATCGCGATAGCCCGTCGAGCGCAGCCAGGTGAAGTTCGCCGCTGCGCCTTGTGGGGCCGACCCCGCGGGCGTTTCCTTCAGCAGAGGATTGCCGCTGTCGACATCGGAGCGGCGCAGTCCGGAAAGATTCATTGGCTGATCCCTAAGAAATATTCCCGACGAAACGACGGGCGACTGGCATCGAGATCGTTCAGCCGCCACTGCGAAACTGTACAGAACACCCGCTGTCCGCGGCGATAGAACTCCAGCAGCATCGTGCATTCGGCGGCGGAATGCAGCGACTCGTCGGTATGCATGGTGGTGCCGCTAAACGAATGTCGGGCGGGTAAGCTCGCCTTTGCCGGTGCAGCCGCCCAATCGCCGAATACAGATAACAACTGTCCGCCGGCTACCAGCGCAAGCGGCGAACTGATCAGTTCAGTAACGCGCCGTTCGTTGCGTGCCGTGGCGCTTGCTGGAAACGAAGACCATGTGACGCGGCTGAAGTGCACGTCGCCTGTGAGCACGGTCGTACTGCGAGTTGCACGGCCCAGCAACTCCATCAGCTCGCTGTACTCACGCTCATAATCCGCGAGACGATAATCGCCAAGCTCGCCTCTGCGTTTCGAGGCTCGCTCGAAGAGCGGTTGACCCAGCACCAACACCCCCAATCCCTGCGGCTCCGCAGCCCAGGCTCGAAGCTGCTGCCACTGCGCGTTGGAGAACAGACGTTCGTCGGTGCGATTCACTCGGGCGTCCAACACGAAAAAATCCAGCGGCGGCACCTGGAAGCGTTGCCCGTTCGCTGTGTCGCCTTGAAACGTTTGTCCCAGTGCACGAGCGATTGCGCGCCACGCCTCGCGCTTGGTCGGGTCACTTGTATCGCGAGCGACCACACTTGGATGAGGCGCGTTGTTCCAAAGGTCGTGATCGTCTGTGCAGAACACATTCGCTCCCTGCGGCAAGACGGCGTTCAATCCCTGATCGGCAAACCACGTGCGCGCATAGGTCGCTGAATGCAGCCTCTCCAACTCCGCGACGCTGTGAGATTTGATCGCAAACTCGTACCACGGTGCGTCCAGATACACCTGATCGCCCGCCCAGATCCTCAAATGCGGCCGCAGCCCATTGCGATCGAGCTGCCCGAACAACGATGAAGCGAGACGCGAACGCCTGTTGCCCGTGAAATAACAAGACGACAGCAACACGCGCAGCGGCTTGGTTTCGTCGCCCAGCTGCCCGGGCAAAGTGTTGAAGCGCGCACGAGCCGGCTGGCTGTCGCCGAGACTCGCGCTGGCTTCGTACACGCGATCTGGCTGCAATGGCCCTGCATCGAGGAACTGGTAAAGCAGCGGCATGGCGCCCATGGGTTGCCAGGCGCTGGAGCGGGCGGGCGGGAAATCCTGCCAGTCTTTCACCGGCACCGGCGCCTCGATGCCGTTAACTCGCAACGAGATCGAGGCCAGCTGTGCTTTATCGACGCCGCGTGCACACAGCCATAGGCGGGCAGTGTGCTGTGTCACCAGATGCGGCAAGAGGTGGAGCATGGAGCGAAATTCTGCCGATCAATGCGTTACATCGGCAAGCAAGCAGCTCTGTCGTTATATACAGTTTTGCGCCATCATAGGCGGCGATGAGTATTGCAGCCAGCACCGCCCCCGATTCCGCGCCCGCCTTTGGAGAAACCCTGAACGCCGCTCAAAGGCGGGCAGCTCTCTATGGCGCACGTTCGGCCGAAGGATTCAGCGCGGGTCCGTTATTGATCATCGCCGGCGCCGGCACGGGCAAAACCAACACGCTCGCCCACCGAGTCGCGCACTTGCTGCTCGAAGGCGTGCCGCCCGAGCGCATTCTATTGCTGACGTTTACGCGTCGTGCCGCCCAGGAAATGCTCCGGCGGGCGGAACGGATCGCCACTCAAGCATTGGCCAACTCGCCGCGAGCCGGTTCGATTCACATCAATGCCGCGCGCCTGCTGTGGTCGGGCACGTTCCATTCCATCGGCAATCGGCTGATCCGCGAATATGCGCATGTGGTCGGACTCGAGCCGTCGTTCTCGGTGATGGATCGAGGCGATGCGTCCGATCTGCTGGACGTGGTCCGCCAGGAATTGGGCTTCTCGAAGAAGGAGAAGCGCTTTCCGCGCAAAGACACATGCCTTGCGATCTATTCGCACAAGGTCAACAGCCGCGCTCCGCTCGCAAAAACACTGCAGGATGCGTTTCCCTGGTGCGCCGAGTGGGCGGACGATCTCACCAAGCTGTTCCGCCGCTATGTGGAGCTCAAGCATTCACAGCAGCTGCTCGATTACGACGACCTGTTGCTCTACTGGCATTTGCTCGTTCAGGAATCGGAGCTCGCGCAAGCCATCGGCGCCCGCTTCTCGCACGTGTTGATCGACGAGTATCAGGACACGAACGCGCTGCAGGCGGAGATCGTGATGGCCATGAAGCCGCAGGGAGCCGGTGTCTGCGTGGTCGGCGACGACGCGCAGGCCATCTACTCGTTCCGTGCCGCGAGCATCGAGAACATTCTCGAATTCCCGGCGCGTTTCACGCCCGCCGCGGAAATCATCAAGCTGGAGCACAACTATCGCTCCGTGCAGCCCATCCTCGACGCCTCCAACATGTTGATGGGCGACAGCCCGCGGCAGTACCAGAAAGAGTTGCGCTCGGGACGCACGTCGTCGCGCCGTCCTTTTTATGTATCCGTTCAGGACGACAAGGCCCAGGCGCTCTACATCGTCGAACAGATCCTGGCGACGCGCGAACAAGGCGTCGCGCTGCGCCGGCAAGCGGTGTTGATGCGCAATTCACATCATGGCGACATGCTCGAGCTGGAGCTGATCCGGCGCAATATTCCTTACACCAAGTACGGCGGCTTGAAGTTCCTCGAAGCCGCGCACGTCAAGGATGTGCTGGCGTTACTGCGCTGGGCCGACAATCCGCGCAACCGAATCGCCGGGTTCCGTGTGCTGCAATTGTTGAGCGGCGTCGGGCCTGCGGTGGCCGACCGCTGCCTGAAAGTGTTCGAGGCCAGCGGCTACGCGTGGCCAACACTGGCTTCGTATCGCATGCCCTCGGCGGCAGAGCGGGAGTGGGCGGGTCTGGTGGAATTGGTGAGCGATCTCACCCAGGCGCCCGAATGGATCGGTCAGCTCGGCCGGCTGCGGAAATGGTACGAGCCACAGCTCGAACGCATCTACGACGCCGCACGCGTGCGCATGGGCGATATCGAGCAGTTGGAACGGCTGGCTGGCCAGTACGCATCACGCGAGCAGTTCATTACCGAGCTGACGCTGGATCCACCGCAGGTCACCAGCGATCTGGCCGGCGACCCGGCGCGCGACGAGGACTACCTGATCCTTTCGACCATTCATTCGGCGAAGGGCCAGGAATGGGACTCGGTGTATGTATTGAATGTGGCCGACGGCAACTTCCCCAACGAGCACGCGACCGGCCGGCCCGACTTGATCGAAGAAGAACGGCGGCTGTTGTATGTCGCCATGACCCGCGCCAAGCATGACCTGCATCTGGTAGCGCCCCTGCGGTACTACATCACTCAGCAAAGCCGCACCGGCGACGCTCACGTTTATGGCGCGCGCAGTCGCTTCCTGACCGATCAGCTCATGCAATGTTTCGAACAGCGAGCGTGGCCGGCAACACCGCACACTCCGGGTAACAAGGCCTCTGATACCAAAGTACGAATTGACGCAGCTGCGGCGCTGCGCGCAATGTGGGATTGACCTCTTTCCATAACAACTCTTCGGTCCACTCACTATGGCGAAGCGCACGACCCGCGCGGCGGCTGGCAGCAAGCGCAAGAAAGCTAGAACCTTCGACGTCCGCCGGGACACGCTCGATTTCCGGGACAAGATGTATGTTCCGACGCTGATCGAAGTGCCCACCGAGCGCGAGCTGGCGCGCTATCGCGAGCATCGCATCCCCATCCTGAATCAAGGATCCGAAGGCGCCTGCACAGGTTACGGCCTCGCAACAGTCGTGAACTATCTGCTGACCACTCGCAAAGTGGTGAGCGATTGCAATCCCGTCAGCCCGCGCATGTTGTATGAGCTGGCGAAGCGCTACGACGAGTGGCCGGGCGAAGGCTATTCAGGTTCGAGCGCGCGTGGCGCGATGAAAGGCTGGCACAAGCATGGCGTTTGCTCCGAAGCGCTGTGGCCTTCGGTCGCCACCAAGAGCAACAAGGGCCAGTTGCTGACCGGACTGAATGACGGGCGCACCGCCGATGCTCTGCGCCGTCCGCTCGGCGCCTACTATCGCGTGAATCACAAAGACCTGGTCGCCATGCACTCCGCAATCGCCGAAGTCGGCGTGCTGTTCGCCACGTCGAACGTGCATCAAGGATGGAGTGAGCCTGGCGAAGATGGCTTGATCGAGTATTCCGACACGCAGCTGGGTGCGCACGCCTTCGCTATCGTGGGCTACGACAAGCGCGGCTTCTGGATCCAGAACTCCTGGGGCGATGAGTGGGGCTACGAAGGCTTCGCGTGCATCAGCTATGACGACTGGCTGCAGAACGCCACGGATGTGTGGGTCGCGCGTCTCGGTGCGCCGATCGAGCTGAAGAAGAGCAGCTCGACTGCGGTCGCGCATTCCGCTTCGGCGGGCCAGTCGGCGGCATATTCCTATCCGGACTTGCGGCCTCACATCATCAGTCTCGGCAACGACGGCGAATTCAAGGCGGGCGGCAACTACGGCACATCGGCCGAAGAAGTAGCGCACTTGTTCAAGAACGAGCTGCCCAAGGCCATCGAGACCGCCGGCTACAAGCACATCCTGCTTTACGCGCACGGCGGATTGGTGAGCGAAAACTCGGCGGTTCAGCGGCTCGCGGATTACCGCTCGACCATGCTGTCGTCGGGCATTTATCCCTTCACATTCATCTGGCACACCGATTACTGGACCACCGTGAAGAACGTGCTCGACGACGCGTTCCGTCGTCGCCGGCCGGAAGGCGTGCTCGATGCCGCCAAGGATTTCATGCTCGACCGGCTGGACGATGCGCTCGAGCCGCTGGCCCGTGTGCTTTCAGGCAAGGCAGCGTGGGATGAGATGAAAGAGAACGCGCTCGGAGCGACTCAGAACACCAAAGGTGGGGCGCGCGCCGTGGTCGGTCATCTGAAGCGGTTGATAGACAAGCTGCCAGCCGCGCAGGTGCCGAAGATTCATCTCGTCGGCCACAGCGCCGGCAGCATCTTCCATGCGCCGCTGCTCACTGCGCTCAACGAAGCTGGCATCGACATCGAATCGGTCACGCTTTGGGCGCCGGCCTGCACGGTCGAGCTGTTCAAGCAGCACTACCTGCCTGCTCTCAAAAAGAAGCGGATCAAACGGTTCGCGCTGTTCGCACTCTCCGACAAGTCGGAGCAGGACGATCAATGCGCCAACATCTATCACAAATCGCTGCTTTATCTGGTCTCGCACGCCTTCGAGAATCAGCCGCGCATTCCGCTCTTTCGGGAAGGCGTGCCCATCCTCGGCATGGAAAAGTACCTGCGCAAGGATGCCGAGCTGGCGGCCTTGTTCAAAGGTGAGAATGCCAGCTTGGTCATCTCGCCAAACAACAAGCCGGTCGGTTCCATCGATGCCTCGACCTCGCTCCATCACGGCGATTTCGACGATGACGCCGCGACCGTGCGGGCGACGTTGCGCAGGATTCTGGGCGATGGCGTCGGCAAGAGCGAAGTCATCAATTTTCAGCGCTCGGCTTCATCGTTGCGCGAACGTCGTGTTCGAGCCGACAAGGCCGCGGGGTTTTAGGGGCCTCGCACTGGCGCGGCAACCGCAACGAGAATTGAATGGGCGTTCGCTCGCACTGAAGGTAATCCGCACGCGGAAATTTTCTCGTCGACCGTTCGCTGGGATCGTCCGGAGGACGGTCGACGATCAGATAGATGCCGACTGCCAGTTGCGTCGCTGCGATCTTGCCCGCTGCGAGCTCCAGCACCCGGGCCGTGCCCTTCGGTGCGATCACGATACGCCACGGCGGCACGTTTTCTGCGAGCGCCAGTACTCGCATCTGACGGCTGAGAAACACCACGTCGATGTTGAATCGCATTCCGAGCGTGTGCACGCTGCTCCCCGGCATCAAGAGCAGGCCCTCATGCTCGGACATGCTTCGGCGACGTAACAAGCCCATGCATCGCGAGCGGAACGAACAGGCCATGTGCACGTGACGCACGATGCACCGTCCAGTGGCGGTGCGTAGTTCCAGGGGTTTCATTGGCTTCCTTGCACTCCTCGATTAAAACAAGTCGAGCGCGCCTGCCTCCAGCAGCTGAATCACGATCGGAAAACCGATGATGATGAAGGTCGTGGGAAACAGCAGCGCGATCAGGGGGAACAGCATCTTCACCGGCGCTTGATTCGCCAGCTTCTCGGCTCGCAGGAATCGCTCCTGCCGCCTTTGGCGTGCTTGATCAGCCAGCACGTCGCCCAGTGAACCGCCCGTCTGCTCGGCTTGCGAGACGGCGGCGGCGAAGTTCGTAACCGCCGGCAACATGACTCGGGCGGCGAGCCGATCGAGCGCTGCCCGACGTGAAAGCCCGGCGCGCGATTCACGCAAGTAGCGGGAGAACTCCTGCTTTACTGGCCCTTCACGCAGCGCGCCGACGGCTTGCTCCAAGGCGGCAATGAAGTTCAGGCCAGCTTTCATCGCGAGGACCAGCACGTCCAGGAAAAAGGGGAAGTCCTTTTCAAATCGTGACTGACGGCGCTTTGTGACTTCGCGTAGCCGGAGGTCGGGGTAGAGAAACGATAGGGGGACGATGGCGATCGCGATTGTTATGTGGAGCGGGTCGCGCAGGTTGAACCCTGCGATCGCGACCACTGACGCAGTCGCGCCAACGACACCGACGACGCGGCGAATGATGAGGAATTCCGCGGGGCTGATCATGTATGCCGCGCCGGCCGCGTCGAGTTGTGTTTGAAGCACCTCACGCCGCTGCGTCGTGAGCGCCGCGTCGACGGCTTCGCTGTACCAGCGCATGGCGGGCCGAAGGAGTCGCAGGAACCACGGCAGCTGGTCACGCCAGCCTTCATCGCGAGTAGGCGATGGTTCCGTGCCTGTGCGCAAGGCTAGCGGGAGGAGAAGGACCAGGCAGCAGCTCAGACTCGCCAATGACATTGCTAGGTAGAGGCTCATCGCTGCTACACGTCGATGCGCACGATCTTGCGGATCATCCACGCCGCCAGCGTCATCATCGCTGCGATGATCGACAGCACAACCCAGCCATACCACTGCGTGAACAACAGACTCATGCGTGCAGGTTGCTGCTGATACAGGACGAAGCCGATGAAGACGGGCAGTAGTCCGACCACCCAACCTTGCGCTCGGCCCATCGAGGTGAGCGCATCAATCTTGCCTTCCATGTGCGCCTTCTCTTGCAGCGTTCGGGCAAGCGATTCGATCGTGTCGGCGAGATTGCCGCCAACGTGGCGCGAAACATTCATCGCGGTGTTCATCAAATCCAGCTCGGGCGCACCGACGCGCAGGCGCAGATCATTGAGCGAATCCGCCAACGGCCGACCAACGCGATGCTCCGCGAGCACGATGCTGAATTCCTGACTGAGCGGCACGGGTTGACGCGCAGCCATCAGCTCGAGGCCGCGCGCGAGATTGGAGCCTGCTCGTAGCGCCGAGCTCAGAGCGAGTAGCGCGTCCGGGAGCTGGTAGACGAAGCGCTTGCGCCGTTGCGTGGCGATGCGCTTTGCGATCAACCAGGGCCCGATGAGGCTTGCGATTGTGGCGCCGATCAAGCCCACTGGGCCTGCTAAGGCGTAAGCGAGTGACCCTGTGGCGACGGTCATGATCAGGCTGATCGCAAACAACGAGCGTGGGCTCGTGAGCACGAAGCTCTGCTTCAAGCTGGCGCCGACGCCGGCGATGAAGGAGCGGCGGTAGCTGAGCACAGCTCGCAAGGCCAGTGCTGCCATTAGGAGCGCAGCGATCGCCGCGCAAACGATTGGCGTCAAAGCTGTGTGAGCGAGCTGTTCCATGCTTCGTTTGCTCCGATCAACCGACGTCGGAAAAGATGCTCCGGTCCAAGTGGACGCCCGCCTCGTCCAAGGCTTCATAGAACGCCGGAGGCTGACCGTGTCCTTGAAAGCTTCCTACCACCGCTCCGCGCGCGCCGATGCCCTTTTGACGAAAGTGGAACAGTGGCTGCGTGAGAATCACATCTCCTTCCAGCCGTTCGACAGCAACAATGGCCGTGACCCGCCGCCGTCCATCGCTGAATCGGGACAGCTGCACGATCACGTCGACGGCCGAAGCGATTTGCTCGCGAATCGCACGCACCGGCAGTTCCATGCCGGCCATCAGCACCATCACTTCCAGGCGCGACAGCAGGTCTCGTGGTGAATTGGCATGTCCTGTCGTCAACGAGCCATCGTGGCCCGTGTTCATCGCCTGCAACATGTCGAGCGCTTCGCCGCCCCGGCACTCGCCGACGATGATGCGATCGGGCCGCATGCGAAGCGCGTTGCGCACCAGATCGCGAATCGTCACTTCGCCGCGACCTTCGACGTTCGCCGGCCTCGCTTCAAGCGACAGTACATGCGGTTGCGCGAGCCGCAGCTCCGCCGCGTCTTCGATGGTGACGATGCGCTCGCTACTCGAGATGTATTCCGATAGCGCGTTGAGAAAGGTCGTCTTGCCGGTGCCGGTGCCGCCCGAGACGATGATGTTCTTCCGATACTGGACACAGATCCTCAGAAACTCCGCCATCGCTGCGGTCAGCGCACCGATGTTCACCAGTTTCACCATGGAGTAGCGCTGGCCGGCGAAGCGCCGGATCGTCAGGATGGGACCGATCAGCGATAACGGCGGAATGATCGCGTTCACGCGCGAGCCGTCGGGCAGTCGTCCATCGACCATGGGCACGCCTTCGTCGATGCGACGGCCCAGTGGCGCGACGATCCGTTCGATCACGCGCATCAAGGATTCGGCGCTGATGAAGCGAGCGGGTACGGCGGACAGCAAGCCGTCGCGCTCGACGTAAATTCTGTTCGGACCGTTCACCATGACTTCGCTGATCGAATCGTCGTGCAGGTACGGTTCGATCGGGCCGTAACCCATGATCTCCGCGGCCATCTCCTGCACGAAGCTGTTAAGTTCGATACTCGGCGGCAAACGAATGGCGCCCGATGCGAGGATGGTCTGGATGGCCTGCTTCGCTTCGGCTCGCAAGTCCGTGCCGGCGAGTGTGTTCAACGCGGTGCGGCGGAATAGATCCAGCTCACGCAGGACCAGCGGCTGCAGTTGTTCCTTCAAGGCCGCTGACAACTCGGCATGTGGTGTGCTCATCGTGCGCTCCTTCGCGGCTGGCTGCGTCAATCGAGATAGCGAAGATGGGTCCAGGAGCGTCGTATGTGCTCGGCGACGTGCCTCAACTTGCCCTTCAAGGTGACGGCTTGCATCACGACCATCGGCCTGCCTTCGCGATGGCCACAGAAGACTCGGACGTCGACGGGTATGTTCTGGGCTTCGGCCTGGAAGGTGGTTTCGTATCCGATGAGGTCGCCGTACTGCGAAGGGCTGATTTGCTCGGGTGGCTGCGTGCGATAACGAATCGCCATCTGCTGCAGCACTCCGTGCGCGGCTGCCTCGAGCTCATCAGGCTCGAACTGCAATACTGGTGCGATCGTCCAGCTCATGTGTGTCGGCGGATAGGTGAGCGCGGGCGTTTCGGCGGTAAAGGTCAGCGAGTTGGGACTCTGCTTCAGCCTGGTTTCCCACTCCGGATCGTGCTCGGTCCAGATCTCGAGGTTCATTTCGGTAACGCGATGAATGTTCATGGGACGGCCGGCTCTGGTTCCTGCGATGGCGTCGGTCATGCTTGTTGCGCACAGGGATGCGATGAGCAACGTTGCTCGCTTCATGGTCCGGCTCCGTGCGCTATGAGGCCGACCAGGAAGGTGGTGGTCGTTGCGATCAGGCCAGTCCAGTGATTGGTTCTTTTGAAGGCGTCCCGCCAGTTCAGGCGAGACAGCATCAGAAACATCACTAGCCAGATGAGGGCATACGAGAGCACGAAGCGGCCGATGAGATTGCCGAGTAGGTAGGCGGTCATGCGAACGGCCTCGCGGTGAATTTTGCTCTACGCACGGCTTTCGTTCGCGCGTGAGCTCGCTTGCAAGATGGCTTGCTTTTGACGAGGCGGTTGCTTCGTTCGTACGCGTAACTTGTGGGACGGCGGATGCTTGCTACGCAGCGGCAATTGCGTGCGGATCTTGGATCTGTGTGGAAGGGTCGACGGTTTCGCGGTTTCATTGGCGTTCCTTGCCTTTGGTTCCTGCTTGGGGGGTGTTTGGTCTCGCCGTTTGTCCTTATGACGGGGACCGGTTCAGTACTTGGTCTAGGGGCGTGTAGATCACGCGGAGTTGCTGCTCTGTGATGTTGGTGTGATCGGCTAATAGCTGGCGCGCCTGGTGGGCGGGCTCTTCCAGGCCAATGTGCCATTCAATCGGCACGCCGCCCGCTTTCGCCGCGGCCCGCACCTGGCGCTTCGCTTCGTTCAACACTGGACCGTCCCAGCCGCGCAGGCCCCATTCCTTGGGGTGTCTCTTCAAACGTCGGAACAGCTTGGCGTAGAGCAGGACTTTGCGGTCGGGGTCGTAGCCGTCGAAGTTGATGCAATGGACGGTGTACTTGCGATTCGCCGGGGCGCCGCTGATGAACTGCTCGTAGACCGCTTCCTCCTTGTCCGGCGGCCAGCCTTCGATTGCGTACGTCGCATCGTTTACCAGCCCAAATTCGTCGAGCACATCCCTCACTCGCTTGCCTGCGGCGACGTCGGCTGGGTTGTTGGCGTCGGGCATGTGTGGGGTTGTTTCAATGAGGATGCCGTTGGCGAAGGGCTCGTGACGGATGTCGGGAGGGAGGCATTTCGAGAGATGCGGGAAGGGGAGGTAGAAGAGCCATTGGCCGGCGTAAGAGTCTCGGTGGCCTGATCTAACGGCATTCTCCCAATTCTTCAAGGAAACGCCGCCGACGTTGCAGCGCCACACTCTCACAATTGCCTCAAGCAGACGTGCAGCGAGCATTCGGCTAGGACGTCCTTTTCCCGAGATCTTCAACTTTGCTCCGGCACTCGAATCGATGCCGGCTGCACCACCGCGAACACTGAGATCGATGCCCCCTTCAGCGATAGGAACTATCGTGTCTGCCGCCAAACCAGATGTACAGAATGCTGCGGCAAAGCCAATGCGGCTCAGAGAACCCGGTTGCAGTTGGCCATCGGCGCCCATTTCCAGATGGTTTCTCGCTCCGAAAGTAGAGCTAGCGATCTCACTTATCGCGTTGTCGAGATCGCTTAGATCGCTGGCAACTACTGTGGCACGCTCACTTCCAATGACAGTTAAGTTGTCAAACGCCTCTGGATCAACTCCGCGCAACGCGATGAGTAACTCGCGCGTCCGGCTTTGAAAGCTACCAAACGTATCAGGCAGGCCGAACTGTGAGCTTCCCCAAATCGAAACTTGGTCCATGGCTTGCTCTCGGCCTCTTAACCTGTGATATCCGAAATTGGAGTGTAAATAACTACGATTCTGGCTCTGTCAGCGCGCACGTCGATCCCTTCGTCCAAAATGCTTGAGATCCGTAGGGCCATCTCCTCGTCGACAACGCGCCATTCGATAGAGGTATCAGTAGTGCGTAACGCGTCTATCTGGCTGCGAGCCTCCTCGACCAGTTTCTCAGATAGTGCACGCTTCAGCGGCTCATACCGACACTTATCCCCCAACGGGCACTCCTGCGTCCAATGCTTCGCATCTAACAACACGTCGCGGTCCGCGTCGTAGCCGTCGAAATTGACGCCGTTGACATTGTACTCAACGCCGCGGGGCGCGCCGGTAATCAGCTCCTGGTAGCGGTAGGCATCGTTGTCCGGGCGGGTGATGGAGGACCAGGCGCCGGGGCCGCCGTCGGTGGCGCCGAGGGTGAAGTTGCTGGGGCTGCGAGGGACGGAATAGCGGACGCGGAGAGTGCATGTGGCGTTGTGCGCCCAGACGCGCTCGTCGCCGATGAAGTAACTCTCATCCTCCGCGACGGTGAGATTGAAAACCTGCAGCGGCGCATCCACGCGGCGGTTCTCGAGCACCAGCGTGTCGCCATCCGCAGTGGCGATCGGTGCACCGAGTGCGATGTCGCGAACGGCGGTCCAGCCGCGGCCCTGCACCCATAACGGATGCTCTTCCGTAACCGCAAACCGCGATGCTTCAGTCGCAACGAAGTGATAAGAAGACGCGCGTCGCTCAAAGGTGTGAGTAACGAGTCGCGAGCGATCGGCATAGTCGTGCTCGCTGCGCGCATCCACCCAGTCGCCAGGCTCGAGCGATTGAATGGGAACATCGCGATCGCCGCTCCAAACCGAAGTGTCGGCGGCGAAGCTGGCGCAGCCGAGTTCACGCTTGGTGGCATCGGCCGCCGCCCGAAGTTCGAGGCGGCCGAAGCGGGCGAGCTTGGCCGCGAGCTTGAGCATGAACGCCGGGCTGACATAGCTGCCCAGCACGCGACCGCGATCGAACGCATCGCACTCGATGAGCTGGCTGAGGTCGTGACCCAGCGCGGCGCCGATGATCTCGGCGGTGCCGACGGGGTCCTCCATGAAGGACATCGCCAGCTCATAAATGCCGCGCGCCGTTTCGATCGGATCGGTGATCGCAGCGACGAGATCGCCGATTTGATCGCGCAGTCCTTCCCAGAACCCGCGGACAAACTCATACGCGTCGGCAGCAAGGCTGCGAAGCTCATCCCAAACGCGGCCAAGCGCACTTCGATCTTCGGCAACGGGCGCGTCCGGTGCAGCAGCCGTGCAAAGAGGCGGCTGACTGGCAGTGCCGGAACTACCGTCGCCGCTGTCGTGATCTCCAGCATCGCCACCAACCGAATCGGCAGGCGACGCCTCTCCCTCGCCGAAGCCGAAGAACCCCTCACCGAGCGAACTACCTGCGTCGTCTGCAGATCCCGGCGAGCTATCCGTATCGCCCGACGCATCTTCACCGCCGTTGTGACTTTCGCCCCCGCCCGGTGCGCCAGCACCAGCAGCGAATCGTTCGACTTCTGGAAGATCCGCACGCGAAACCAGCAGCTCGCTGAAGCGCAGCGGGCTTTGCATGCGCACGGTCGCCGTCGACGTGATCGGCAATCGATTCCGACGCAGCAGCTGCTGATCGAACGCATCGCTATCGCGCGTCAGCCCTAGCAGGCGCGAGATGAAGCCGTTGATCAGCGGAACCTTCAGCTCATATCCATACGTAACCTCGACGCGCAGCAGGTTCGCGTCTTGAACGTTGAGTCCGCCGCGGGCTCCCGGCTGCGTGTCGCGAGCGTGGAGGCGATCGTTTGGCAGCTCACGAACGCCATCGACCTCAATGGCGAAATCGTCGAACGCTTCACGCGTCGGGTTGAGGATGCGAATGCGCGCATCGGTGAGCAGTTGGCTTTCAAGCCGAGCAACCGACTCGGCGACGCCTTGCAGAGAAGCGTCAGGTGAACTGAGCGGCGCCAGCCCCTGAGCGAGGCCTCGTCGAATGGCGGCGGGAGTCGCATTGGCAACAGCGCCAGCGCGGGCTGCTTGTAAGGCGGCATGATTGAGCGTCGCCTTCGCCTGGTAGACGAAGCCGAACTGAATCACCGCCAGCGTGACGACCAGCAACACCGGCAGCGCAATCGTCGCTTCGACGATTGCAGCTCCGTATTGCCGCCACGCGCGGCGTGTCGTTTTGGTCACATCCATGTGACGCTCTCGCTTCCTTGCGATCTTCAGTGATCGCTAGTCTTTCAGCCGCGGCTTGAGTGCTTCGTCCGATTCACGTTTGAGCCGGTCGAACCGTTGCACGCCTTCGCTCACGGCATTCGAATCGGCGCCGATGATTTCCGGCGTGACAAGCACGACGAGTTCCGTCTCGCCGCGGCGAAACTGTCGCGACTTGAACAACTCGCCAATGACCGGCAGCGCGCCGAACCCCGGAAGTTTCGTGACCGTTTTCGCGTCGTCGGCACTGAACAGTCCAGCGACGACCATCGGCTCGCCGGAGTGCACGTTCATTTCTGTATTGGTCTTACGAGTCGCGAAGCCGGGAATACCGAGCACCGAGTTGGCTTTGTCGACGCTGCTCACCTCGACACCGACCTTGGTGCGAATCAGTCCGGCATCGTTGGCGAGCGGCTCGACATTGAGCAGGATGCCGAACTGCTTGAAGACGACGTTGAGCGCGCCGTCCTGGTTCTGAACGGGGATCGGCACTTCGCCGCCCACAACGAAGTCGGCCTGGCCGCCACTGATGCAAGTCAGCGTCGGCTCGGCCAGCAGACGAGCATCGCCGCGGTTCATGAGCAGATGAATGACCGAGTCGAGGCTCGATGTCAGCCCCACACCGTCCTCCGTGCTGAACACGGGTCCCGCGGCAACGTCGGCCCAATCGACACCGATATCGCGCAGCGCCGATTTGCGGACTTCGATGAGCTTCGCCTTGATGAGAATGGTGGTCTCGGCTTCCAGCGCCGGCGCTGGTGTCACGATGGGATCGACGATGCCGAGCACTTGCACGAGGTAAGCAACGCTCGACCCGTCACGAGACCAGATGCGCAGATCGGTCGTGCCCGCTTTGCGCCCGAGCACCAGAATTTCCTGAGTATCGTCGAGCACTTTGATGTCGATGGTCGCGCCGTCGCCGGCCGACACCCGTTTCGTGCCGGGTGAGCGAATCAACAAGCTTTGACCGACCGGCACCGACAGAACGCCAACCGGTGCATGCTCGAGCGCTTCGGTCGCCGGAGTACCGAGCATCAGCGCACTCATCAGCCAAGCGCCGACTAAAAGACTGACGCTCATGATTCAAACCCCGCCGAGGATCACTTGAACGCGCAACCGCGGCTTTGCAGGAACCTCCGCCGTGTCGCCTCTCAGTAAGCTTGTTTTCGTGACCCGAGCAATGCGCGTGATCGTTTGATCATTGGACTGACGAAGCGCCACCGTGATTCTTCCCGCTTCTTGCGCGAGTGTGATCTTGGCGGCGTCGGACGGACTCACCGCGACCGTAATGGTTCGGAACGGACCAGACTGCAGTCGATCTGGCAACGAATGTTCGTTAGTCTGGGTTCGCAAACCGGTCGCAATGACGGGTACCGAGAACAGCAGCGGCAAAGTGACACTGTCATTCGCGGCCGCCGTCGTAAAGAGCAGATCGATGCGATCGCCCGGCGCGAGCATGCCTGCAATCGAGGCCTCTTCATCGACCGGGAATGTCAGCGCACGCATCCCTTCCGGAAGCTGCGCGGAGAATCCTGCGCCTGCGCCCTGAGCAAGATGCGAAGTCAGAATCGTCTCGCCGCCGCGAACGGCGCGTGACAGTACTCGCCCAGCAATCTCACTCCATTGTTCCGAGCGCACCGCATCTGCGTGCAGGAATGTATTGGGTACTTCGCGAACCGCAACCGTCTGACCTGAAAGCACGGAGCCGGGCGGCAGGTCCGTCTTCGCAACGACGACGTTGATCAGCCGATACTGCTTTTGCAGTTGCTCGCGCTCCGCTTGCACTTCGCCAGCGATATAACCTTTAACGAAGTACGCCGCGCCCCCGCCAGCCGCGAGGGCGCCACCCAGCATGAGTGTGGTGATCCAGATACCTTTCATTGCTCGTTCCTTGAGCGACTTGACATCAGAACGGGACCATCAGAACGGAATCATCAAGGTCCAGGAGAATTCATCGTGATGCTCGACCAGCAACTCCAACGCTGCCTGCGCGCCTCGCCACACCACCATCAATCCGGCGAGGATCGCGAGGTATTCCGCTGTACCCCAGCCGCGTTGGTAGTTCATGACTTCTTCCAAGTGACCACGATTGCGGTACTCGCCGGGCGCGCCGCATCGGGAATAATCACCAGCAGTGCCTGCTCCGCCTGACGCTGCGCTTCAAGCACGAAGCCGCGATAGCTCTCTCGCGTTGGGCGCGTGTCGATGATGTTCCAGCCGTTGGTAATCAGGAGCTGAGAGAATGCCTGTGCTTCGATGAACGGTGCGCGTTCGCTGGACAGACTGATGTGTTCCGACTGCATTCCTGAGTCGTCGTACTGCTGCAGATTGACGATGCGAGCCGTCGACGGCCGTGGGAAATCCGTTTGCAGTTTGAGCCCGCCGGGATCGAGAGCTGGGCTGACCAGAATGGTCCCCTCGCTTCCCGAAGCCGCACGGCGCGCATGGACAGTGATGAAGTGATCTCGCGACTTGAGCAGCAGCACCTGCCACGATGAATTCACTGAGCGGCGCACGTCATGACTGCCTGACGACCTCAGTTCGGATTCGTAGTGAGCGAGGACTGCGTCCGGCGATAGCCGCGACTCGAAGGTCTTGAGCGACATCGGCAAGCCATTCATTCGCATGTTGCGAGCGATCCATTGCGTCGAGCCCTGAGGCGGAGCAGCGAGATCTGGCAAAGCCGTGCGTTCGGCATTGGCTGGCAAGACCAACTCGATGAGAAGTATCACGGTCATTCGGAAGGGCTTGGTCAGCACGGCTCACTCACCTTCCCGCTCGACGACGTAGGCGGAGGGCAGAGCATTGGAGCGAGGGCGCAGTTTCGGGTCCCATCCATACTGACCTTCGCCATACAGCGGGCCACCCTTGGTCGGCGCCTGCATCGAGAGGATTCGTCCCGGCAGCTCGAGATCTTCGATCAGCTCGTTGGCCGTGATGCCGTCCACTCGTCGGCCGAATTCGTTCTCATCACGCGGTGACCACGTGTCGCTCAGCAGGGCGCCAGTTGCACGTTGAACAAGAGGAGACTCGCGACCTGCGAGCAGCGGCCGAACGTTTGCTTCAATGGTGGCGCTGGCGAAGGAGCGACGATTCAAGTTGAGATCGTCCATCCTCAACGCATTGGCCGCCACGCCGACCGGCCCCGTTCCGTGCGCCAATCCAGGCACGAGCACGTAGCCCGCATCGACTGGAACCATGTCGTCCGAGGATCGAAAGGAAACAGCACTTCCGACAGGCGTGGTGAGCAAGGGCTGCCGGTAGTGCCGCCAGAGCGAATTTCGTGACACGCCTTCCGAACGCAGAGAATCGATCGCCACAATGCCCGTGCTTGGATCGCCAAACGACCGATCGAGCGCCTCCATCGTGACCTGCGCTTCCGACTTCGCATTGCCGCTCCACACGGTGCGCTCCCACACCGAGTAGCGAAGCGCGTCGAAGCTTTTATGTTTCACATCCAGCTGCTTGCCGAGCAGTGCGATGCAGCCGAGGAAGGGTGAAAGCACGGTTAAGGCAACGATAGTCTCGACCATGGCGTTGCCGCGATGGGTAGCACGCATGATCAAAAGCTCCAGGTGACGGGGGCGAGCTTCGCTTCCCAGAACGGATTGAACAGATTGGCGTACTCGTGCCGGCGCTCGCCTAATGACGCGAAAGCCGAGCCGCGCGGCCGTCGAAACTCCACGCGAGCCACGGCGGCAACGGCCAACGGTTGAGCCGTCGCAGTCATGCCGAGCAGATCCACGGTCGCGACGGTTGTCTGGGCCTTGGTCGCAATCGCGGCGATGCGAAGCGAGGTGTCGCCAGGCGACCCGGCAACGTTGTAATAGGCCGGCACGCCTGAATAGTCCGAGTCGAACTCACGCGCGGTCGCGGTACTGACTCGATCGCCGATTCGTTGCCAGCTGCGCCAGCCGAACACACCCCGAGTGCGAATCTGCAGCTGATCTTCCGCGCGCCAGTCCGCCAAGCTTGCGTTCTGGTTGACCGCAGTGGCTCCGCGCTTGCGCAGCTGAACCGCGAGCAGGTTCTCTCGCCAGCCGCGCTCACCGACGATCCAACGCTGCAGATCGGCGTTGCCGCGCAGGCTCGCATTTACCAGCTGCTGCATGGAGTTGCTATCGCGGCTGGCGGTGTAGCGCTGAATGAACGCGGGTATCGCTGCCGATTGCGTCATCAGTTGGGCTTCGAGCAGCGGCTGCAGCTCGTCCGGCATGCGCGATAGAGCATCGCCGTCATTGATGCGAATGTGCAGGTCGTATGTGCGGCCCGTCTGCTCCATCAGATTCTGCACGTTGCGAAACGCGAGCGAAGCATGGGCTTCCGCCTGCGCGGCGCGGATGTTTGCATTCCACGCGTCGAGGGCCGGAACCGTGATCTCCGCTGCTTGCTCGGTCGCGTCACGGACCTGAGCGGAAATCTGCTCGGCCAGGTCCACGTACTGGCCCACGTATGGAATCCACTGGGTGACCCGGTCGATCGCCTCGATCGAGTCGTTGATGTATCGCACCCAGCTCACATAGGAGATGAAGTGCCCGACGGCGACGTGATTGGCGACCATGGCTCGATTCGCATAGGCGATGAAGTTGAGATGGCGTGCGGTCCATACCGCACCGCTGTACGCCGCGGCATCCGCGGCGTTAGCGACCTGCGATCGTTCCGTGACCTTCTGCCCGGTGTTGAACATCACAGCCAGCACGGCACTGCTGATGAGCACACCGAACAGCGCGACCGGCGCGACCTGCCCGCGATGACGGTTACTGAGCCGCATTGGTTTGCTGGTTGTAAGTGGAGAGGCTGTCTGCCTGAGCCGCGCGGTTCTGAGCAGTCGTCGCGGAGGCCTGTGCGTCGGTGATGTCTTGTGTGGCCGACTGGCCCGCCATCTCGCGACTCATGCCGGCCATTTGGTTTTGCAGTACATCGCCGAACGCTGCGAACAAGCCGATGCCGGCTACCGCCACGAGTGCGGTGATGATGATGTATTCGCTCATTCCCTGGCCGCGCTGTGCATTGCGCGAGTGCGCCATCGACTTGATGCGTTTGCTATCCATTGCAGGTCTCCACGGGTTGGTGGCGACACAGTAATTGCGTGGGCCTGGCGAAAAACGCCAAATACATGCGCGTTCGTCGAGAAATAGCCGTGCTGTTTGCCTTTAGAGCATGAACGGGTATCGTCACAGCACCAAAAGACGGGAGGACGCGATGCGTTTAGCAGTGAAGTTGGCGTTGGGATTGGCTGCCGTCGTCGGTTCGGCGCAAGCCGCCGAGCCCACTCAGCCCATCGTGCTGAAGGCGGCTTATCTGTTCGATAGCAAGTCGGGCAACCTCACGAACGGCGGCGCCGTGCTCGTGGAAGGCGACAAGATCAAAGCGCTCGGCTCACAGGCCGCGCCGGCCAATGCGAAGGTGATCGATCTCGGCGATGCGACGCTGCTGCCGGGCTTCATCGATGCTCACACGCACATCACGAACGAAGGTCACGACGATTTCTACAAGGGCTTCCATGCGGACATGTATCGGTTCGCCGCCGAGCAGTCCTTCTACGCCGCGACCTATGCAAAGCGCACCATCGAAGCCGGCTTCACCACCGTGCGCAATGTGGGCGCGGGTGAGTTTGTCGACGTCGGTTTGCGGAATGCCGTCAACGCCGGCTTGACGCCGGGCCCGACGATTCTGACGGCGGTCCACTCGGTGGGCTCCACAGGCGGTCACTGCGATCAGGGTCCGTTCCCGCCCGATCGCATCGCGCCGCTGGGCGTGATGGACGGTGTGTGCAATGGCGCCGACGAGTGCCGCGCGGCCGTGCGCTATCAGCTGAAGTGGGGCGCTGACGTGATCAAGATCTGCTCGTCCGGCGGCGTGCTTTCGGAAGCCGACCCGGTGGATGTGCCGCAGCTCACGCCCGACGAACTGAACGCGATCATGTCGGAAGCTCACGCGTGGAAGAGGAAAGTGGCCGCGCACGCGCACGGCGATCTCGCTGCCCGTCAGGCCGTCGAAGCCGGTGTGGATTCCATCGAGCACGGCAGCTTCCTCAGCGATGAGACGCTGAAGCTGATGAAAGCCAAGGGCACTTACCTGGTGCCGACACGGTTGGCGGTCTGGTGGGTGAACCAGGTGGCCGACAAGTTCCCACCGGCGATTGCAGCCAAGGCCCGCGCGACTCTGCATGAGCACGAGCGCATGTTCCGCTCGGCGATGAAGATTGGCGTGCCGATCGCGTTCGGCACCGATTCGGGGGTGTCGCCTCACGGCATGAACGCGAAGGAGTTCAAGTTGCTGACGGACATCGGCATGCAGCCGGCCGCGGCGCTGATCTCCGGCACCCGTGAATCAGCCAGGTTGCTGGGCATTGCCGATCAGGTGGGCACGCTGGAAGCGGGCAAGATCGCCGACATCGTCGCCGTCAAAGGCAATGTGTTGAACAACATCGCCGCGACGGAACAGCCCGTGTTCGTGATGAAACACGGCGTGGTGGTGAAGCAGCCGTAACGAGGCACTGCTCTAGCTGAAGCGCTTGGCGAGGAATTCTTGCCAGCGCTTCCTCGCCAGCATTTGATAACCCTTGTCGAAGTGCGGCGACGAGGATTGGTAAAAGCCCGGACCGGCGCCTCCATATAAATAGAGCTCGCGCCGGTCCGGCTCGACCGCGACGAAGCGCCCCAGCCAATTCAGTTGCTCGCGGGAGATGGCCGGATCCGCGGTGCCGGCGTGAAACTGAACCGGCACATTCAAGCGCGCCAGCAACGTAATCAAGTCCGGCCGGGGATCGGTCTGGGATTTTTCGGCGGATTCGATGGGTGTGTACATGGCGATCACGCCCACCACGCCGAGCGGATCGTTCAGCGCCATCCGTAACGCCGTGTAACCCGCCGAGCCGAATCCCACAATCACGACAGGATTCGCGTTCGGCATATTGCCATTCAACGTTACGATGCCGGCGCGCACGTCGCTCTGGACATCGCGGCTGAAGGCCTCGCTCAGCATCGCGTCGGGATGAGTGGAAATCTTGGCGGTACCGCGCTCGGCGCAGTCGACGATCAGCGCGACGTATCCAGTCCGCGCGACCTCGCGCGCCATCTCTTGCAGTTCCTTGGGAATACCCGGGCTGTCGTGAAGGATGACGACAGTGGTGCGGTTGTCCGCGCCCATCGGAGTCGCGACGTACGCTGGCAACAGCGTTCCGGCGTTGTCGACGGTGAGGCCGCGTGCCTCGATGTCCCACACTCGAGCGGCGGCATCGGCCACCGCCGTCGCGCCGAGCGCCGACGCAGCGGTCAATTGCAGAGCCGTAGCAAGGAACTCCCGTCGCGTTGCTGGTGGCTCATCTTCGTCTAAACATCCCAGGCACATACCGCCTCCCGCAGCATGCTCGTCGCATGCGCGCTCATTATCAGCACGAGAGGCGAGTGCGCAAGGATGGGGCCCGAAGATGTGAACTGCCGCTCACCGCTTGCTCGCCGCACGTTCGGTATCGAGCAACACCCGCTTGCGCTGCATGCCCCAGCGATAACCGCCCAGCTCGCCCGTCCCGCGCACGACGCGATGACACGGAATCAACAGCGCCACTGAATTGGTGGCGCACGCCTTCGCAACCGCTCGCGCCGCGCTGGGTTTGCCGATAGCCGCCGCGACTTCCGCATATGACCGGACTTCGCCATACGGCACCTTCTGCAAGTAGCGCCACACGATCAGTTGGAACGCCGTCCCTCGCACGTCCAGCGGCAGGTCCAATCGCGGCTCGAGGCCTCGGAGGTGCCGATTGAGCGCGCCCATCCATGACTCGAACTCGGTGCGCGAGCTGTCCGGCATCGGCTGCACGGTAGCGGCGGCGAATTGCAGCCGCAAATCGTCGAGCAGAGCCTGATCGCTATCGCCAAACTGCAGGAAACAAATGCCGCGATCGGTGGCGCCGATCATCATCAAGCCCAGCGGCGTCTGGCCGCTGGCATAGGAGATGGTCAGCCCTTTGCCACCGCTGCGATATTCACTCGGCGTCATGCCGAGCTGGCCATCCGCCTTCTCGTAGACGCGGCTGCCGGAACCGAAGCCGGCTTGATAGATCGCATCGGCGACGGGCGCTTCGTTGCGGAGCTCCTTCTTGAGCATGCGAACGCGCGCGGCCGTCTGATATTCCTTCGGGCTGCTGCCCATGATGGCCTTGAAGCTCCGCTGCAGATGGAACGGGCTGTAGCCGGAACGCTTGGCGAGTTGCTCCAGGCTGAGCTTGCTGTCCGGCGCGGCGTCGATTTGCCGGGCCAACTCGTGCACCACTTGATTCAGCACATTTGCCGACGCGCCGGTCGGGCGACAACGCTTGCAGGGTCGCAACCCAGCGCGCTCCGCTTCTTCGGGGGTCGTAAAGAAACGAACGTTCTTGCGCAATGGCCGGCGCGAATTGCACGAGGGCCGGCAATACACGCCGGTGGTCATGACGCCATAGAAAAACTCACCGTCGCGGCTGGCGTCACGGCCCTGCACGGCGCTCCACAACTCCTCGTCTTTGGCATTCGACATGGCGGTTCTCCTCTTTGCCTGGGTCGCAGTTTTGCGTGCGGCCGGCTCGGAAGATTCCCGCCTCTTGCTGTGCAATTTTTTGGACTGATGCTTGGCCATGTCAGCTGCCGGAAGTGTAGCCCGCCCCTGGCGAAAGTGAGCACCGGGCATGGCTCTTCAGGGCCGGTGCCCGCTGCCCGTTGGTACGCTGTAATCCAGCCTTCGATATGCAGAATACGCCGCCATGAACAAGCTCATCAAAATTGTCGGGGGCTCGTTGGCGCTGCTGGCGGCCGGTGCCGCTATTGTGGCCGGCGCAGCAGTGGTGCTCAGCGAACGCAAGATGAATCGGGTGGTCGACGTGCCGATTGCATCGGTGAACTTCGCTTCCCTCAATCCCAACCTGGAGCGCGGTGAATATCTCTTCCAGACGCGTGGCTGCACGGAATGTCACGGCACTCGCGGCGAAGGCAAGACGGTGATCGACGATCCGAGCACCGGTTTGTATATTTCCTCGCCGAACATCACTCGCGGCGGCGGCGGGGCGGCCGCGGATTACACCGATACCGATTGGGTCGCACTCCTCCGACACGGCTTGACGCCCGACCGCACGCCGATATTCGTCATGCCGAGCGAGGATTACGCTCAGATGGCCGACGAGGATGTGGCGGCGCTGGTCAGCTACATTCGCTCGATGCCGCCGTCGGCCGAGCGCAAGGCGGAGATGCGCATCCCGCTGCTGGTCAAAGCGTTATATGTCGCCGGCATCGCCCAGGATTCGTCGGAGAAGATCGATCACACCAAAGCCGCGCCGAAGCGGGTGCCGGACGATCAGCACGCGCAGGGCGAGTACATCTCGAAGACTTGCATCGGCTGTCATGGCCAGGGCTTTGCCGGCGGCCCGATTCCGGGGGCTCCGCCCACCTGGCCTGCGGCGGCGAATCTCACTGCCTCGCCGGACAGCGCGATGACGACTCGTTACGCTTCTCTCGAACAGTTCCGCGAGATGATGCGGACAGGCAAACGCGCGGATGGCAGCAGCATCGGCGTGATGCCTTTCGAAAGTCTGCGAGCGATGAGCGATGCCGAACTCGATGCGCTGTTCGGGTTCTTGAAGACCCTGCAGCCCAAGGCGTCCGGCACTCGCTGATCGGCGTCCGTTATTGGCCGGCGGCGACTTTCTTGTAGCCCGCCGGCGGCTCGAAGGACTGCGGATCCACCTTGTCCGTGCTGACGGACACGAGCTCGGTGCTCATTCCCATCAAAGAGAAGAGGCCGCCCGGCAGTTGCGCGGGTGGCGCTGCCGCTTCGGGTGCGGGCGCGGCCTTCTTCTTTCCGAACATTCCGCCAAACGCGCCGCCCAGTGCCTCGCCAAGACTCGCCGGCGAAGCCGTGCTTGGCTGTTGACCGCCGGCTTGCATCTCCTGAGTGCTTTGGCACTGCGGGCCGCCCACGCCCAGACCGAAACTCAACTTGACCGGGTAGCCTTTCACATCGCGCATCTTGTTCGAGACTTCGCCCCACAGGCCTTGGTAGCGCCCGAACATGGACTCGGCGCGCTCGGCGAAATCACGCGAACCCGAAGTCGCCAGGCCCATCTTCTGTGCGAAGGCCAGCTGATACGCTTGCGCTTCTTCGGACGCCTTGAAATCGGGCGCGACCCACTGATCGAGCACCAGGCCGAAATCGCAAACCTGCCCCGTCTTCTTGTCCTTGCACGATTGCGTCGCGGTGACCGTTACTCGCTCGGCTTGATAGCCAGCGATGGCGGCTTTCTCGCCAGAGCGGATGACCTCACCCTTCGGTTCGGACCATTCGCACTGTGAGTCATCGACCCCCGAGGTTCCGCGTTGCTGCGCCGCCTGCGCCTCCTGCATCTGCTGCGAGACTTTCTCCATCTGAGCTCGGGTCTCGGCGAAGGTGGTTTCGGTATAGGTCTTCTGCTTGTCGTTGACCGAATACATCTTGTCCTGATCCAACCGAACGATCTCGGTGGAGTCGCCGATACCGCGCGCGAAGGTTCGCATCAGGCCGGATTCGAACTGCAAGTTGCTGTCGGTGCGAGCTCGCTGGCCCGAGATCGACGTGGTCGTCGTGCCGTTCATGTTGGCCATCTTCATCATCCCGGCGCCGCTGATACTCATGCGCTCGGTGATGATTACGTCGGCCTGCGCCGCATTGCTCAGAATCGCGGCGAGGGCGCCTGCCAGAAGGGCGCGCGTAGGAATTGTTCTGAACGATTGCATCGTAACCTCCATCTCCGAACTTCAGTGCCGGTCGAAGGTAACTAACGCAATCCTCCGCTCATTCCTGCCACTTTTGCAATCGCAAGTTCAGCGCACGCAAGTGCGCCGCCGCAAACGCTCTCGCTTCGATTTCGTAACAGTTATGCCAGTAACCGTTTCTGGCTGACTCCTGCAGATATCTCCAGATCGTGAGCCGCCGGGTCTGCCACTGTCGCAGCACATGGAAGTACTCGTGCAGGATCAGCTCGGGATCGTTCCAGAAATCTTTCGCTGATCCGCGAAGCAAGATTCGACCGCGTCTTGTCGTCGCGCGTGCACCGAGGTGCATGCGTGCGTACAAGGAATTTTCGATGACGCGAACGTGATCTACAGATTCGCCGAAGACTTCGCGAAGTGCGCTGGCGATGGGGGCGGGGATGGAGGAGCGATGGCCGAGCATATGGCCGCCCGAGCTACTTTCCGATGCAGAACGTGACTTTTACGCGCAAGCGAATGATTCAGCGATACGTTCTAGGCTACGCACCCAGAGCTGCGACACCAACTTGGGCCTACCGACCGGATGCTCGATGCATAGATGTTTGGCATCGGTTTCGACCGATTCAAACTGGAGAATGCCGCCTTCGATGATGCATGTCCTGTCATTGGATCTGCCCACCTACGCCTTTGAACTTTTCGACGAAAGCAGCGATTTTCTGGAAAACGCCTTGCTTTTTCGTGAGGTACTGCGGATTCAGCGGGCTCATTTTGGGCAGAATGCCATTGAGCTCGGTGCCATTATCGCTGGCGAACTCCCGTTTTAGCGAGGTGGTGATGTAACGCTTAGCCGCCTCGGGATTCAAGTGCTCGGCATCGATGAGCTCCAGCGCCTCACGCTGTTGTTCCGCTTGAGCAAAGGCGAAGAAGGCATCGATCACGCTGGCCTTGTCGCGAAGCCGATCCAGTTCGGTTTGGTTGATGAAATCGACCAGCAAGCCTTCTTTGGCGCGGTTGCCGAGGCTGGAACGAATCGCCCGGCGCACATCTTCAACCAGGGCAGCTTTTTCCTTTATTTTTTTGTTTTTTTCGAAAATCAATTCCAGGATGTAATCAAGATTGATTTCCAGCGACTTGAGCAGGTCCACCTCGAACACCACGTCATCCCAGTCGATGGTGGACTGGTCATTGTCGTTGCCTTCTTTTTGACGGCGCAACCAATCCCGGATGTCGTTATAGGCTGAACGGTAATCCTGAATCTTTCGCTCGGAGGGAATCCTGATGGCCTGCAGTGTTGCCAGATCATCGTCGCTCAAATAGTGGTGCGCCTTGAAGGCATCGAGGGCCTGAGGATCGCTCAGGTCGATGTCCTGCAAGGCTTTCAGGCTGGCGAATTCGTCGTAATTCTGCAGCACGTTCTCCACGCGCAAATATTCGCCGAACAACTTGGCAAACGCCTTTTT
The DNA here is from genome assembly GCF_009932555.1 of Steroidobacter agaridevorans. GTDB lineage: Bacteria > Pseudomonadota > Gammaproteobacteria > Steroidobacterales > Steroidobacteraceae > Steroidobacter > Steroidobacter agaridevorans. Next base: position 557,391 of record NZ_BLJO01000006.1, on the reverse strand, counting down.
GTCGGACTCTCTGACGATTTCCGCGGGATCTGGAAAACGCTGCTCCAATTCCCTCACCACATCCATGAACCCGCGTCGCGCTTCACCGGTGAGCACGTCGGTGAAGCCTTCCATGTATTCCTTGTAGCTCTTTTCCAGCACCACGTTCCTGGTGTTCTTGTCACCAAACAGGATGATGGCTTCGACTGTCGCCTTCTCCAGGTCGCGGAAGGTGACGATATTGCCAAAGGTCTTGGTGGCGTCATGAATGCGGTTGGTACGAGAATAGGCCTGAATCAGACCGTGGTAACGCAGATTCTTGTCGACAAACAAGGTATTCAGCGTGGGGGCATCAAAACCGGTCAGGAACATGCCGACTACTATCAGCAAGTCGACATTCTGGTTTCTGACGCGCTGGGCCAGGTCACGGTAGTAGTTCTCGAACTCTTTGCTGTCCACGCCGAAGTTGGTTTTGAACAGCGCGTTATAGTCGGCTATGGCTGCGCTCAAGAACTCTTTGGCGCTGCTGTTCAGGGCGGAAACTTCAAAGCTCTCATCCGCAATATCGCCCACCGCGTCCTGTTCTTCATTGGCGGCAAACGAGAAAATGGTGGCGATCTTTAGCGGTTTTTCGCTGTCTTTCTGCAGGGCTTTGAACGCCTCGTAATACAGCTTGGCGGCATCTACACTGCTCACGGCAAACAGGGCATTGAAGCCCTTGCCGCCCGTCCGCAGGCGGTGAGTTTTCCGCCGGAAGTTGTTCAAGATGTAGTGTGCAACTTCGCGGATGCGGTCAGGGTGCAACAAGGCCTGCTTGTTTTCCGCCGCATTGAGTTTTTGCTCGTCCTGTTCGCCTTCGATGGCCTTGAACCGTGGGCGTACATCGTTGTAGTCCACCTTGAACTTGAGCACCTTGTCATCACGGATGGCGTCGGTGATGACATAGGAATGCAGCTGTCGGCCGAACACGGTGGCCGTGGTGTCGGCCCCCAGGGCATTTTGCGGAAGAATCGGTGTGCCGGTAAAGCCGAACTGATAGAACCGGTTGAATCTTTTCTTCAAGTTCTTCTGTGCTTCGCCAAACTGGCTGCGATGGCATTCGTCAAAAATGAAAACCACTTGCTTGCTGTAGATCGGCAAGTCGTTTGCACTTTTCATCAGATTGTTGAGCTTCTGGATGGTGGTGACGATGATCTTGTTGTCATCCTTGTCGATGTTGCGCCTGAGCCCGGCGGTGCTGTCCGATCCGTTGACGCTTTCGGGTGAGAAGCGCTGGTACTCTTTCATGGTCTGGTAATCCAGATCCTTGCGATCCACGACAAAGAATACTTTGTCGACGAACTCCAGTTCGGTGGCCAAACGCGCTGCTTTGAAGCTGGTCAAGGTTTTGCCGGAACCGGTGGTGTGCCAAACGTAACCCCCGCTTTCCGTGTTGCTCCAGTTCTTGGCTTGATAGGCGCTTTTGATCCTCCACAAGATGCGCTCGGTGGCGGCAATCTGGTAAGGGCGCATCACCAGCAGGGTATCGCTGACATCAAATACCGAGTAATGCAGCAGCACATTGAGCAGGGTGTGCTTCTGGAAAAAGGTCGCGGTAAAGTCTTTCAGGTCCTTGATCAAACTGTTATCGGCTTGCGCCCAGTTCATGGTGAAGTCGAAACTGTTCTTGTTACGCTGCGTCGTGTTGGCAAAGTAACGGGTGTCGGTGCCGTTGGAGATGACGAACAACTGCAGGTACTTGTACAGCGACTGATCGCCGTTGAAGCTTTCCTTGCTGTAGCGGTGCACCTGGTTGAAAGCTTCACGGATAGCCACGCCGCGCTTCTTCAGCTCGACCTGCACCAGCGGCAGGCCATTCACCAGCACGGTCACATCGTAGCGATTGGCGTGGATGCCAGTTTGTTCAAATTGCCTTATTACCTGCACCTTGTTGCGGGCAAGATTCCTTTTATCGAGCAAGTAGATGTTCTGGATGCGGCCATCGTCAAACACGAAGTCGTGGATGTGGTCATCATGAATCTTGCGCGTTTTTTCGACGATGCCCTCGCTGGGCTTGTCCAGCCAGGTTTCCACGAGGCGCGACCATTCGCCGTCTGAGAACTGGACATTGTTCAAGGCTTGCAACTGCTCGCGCACGTTGGCCAGCAAGGCCTCGGGCGTATTCAGACCGGTCGGATGTTCATAACCCTGATTGACCAGGTCCTGAATGAATTCACGTTCCAGATCGCCTTCGCTTTGATAGGTATCGGCAGCCCGCCATTGCTTGGTGTACTTGTCGAGTACAATGAAGCTGTTCGACTCGGCGGTGGGTTTGATGTCATCAACCATCCTGCACCTCCTGCTGCTGCCAATAGCCATACTTGTCAATCAGGTTGTTGAGCAAGAATTTTACAGTTTGCTTCTCTTGCACCGTCGGCTCGGTGACGGTCTCATCGGACAGTGTGCTGTGGCTGGTGAATTGGATGATGCGGTTCAAATAGGCCTGCTTGTCATCGGGTAAAAGTTCCGACCATCGCGGATATCCGAGGAAGCTGGCTGTTTTCTCGTATAAATTGCGTAGCAGCGTAAAGTGATATTTCTGCACCTGGTCGTTGGCAATCGCCTGCTCAAGGGTTTGTTTCAAATACAGGTGATACGAAAAACTCTTGTTGGAGTCGCCATGCTTTTCCACAAGGGCAAAGGAGCCAGCTTCAGAACGCTCCAGAAGATAACAGGCCCTGGAGTTGAGCTCGTTGTAGAGCACGTTGTAAAACAAGGGGCTATGGGTTGTGATGACAAACTTCAGGTCGGATTGGCTGCTTTTGATCAGCCCCGCCAGATTGACGGCTAGCTCGATCAGGTGGTTTTCATCCAGCGAGCTTACTGGATCGTCAATAAACACGTACTCCAGCCGATCGAAATCGTCGGTCTCACGCTCAGCAGGTTCTGAAATATTGAGGATGCCAATCACCTGTTCCAGCAGCGTGTAGAAAATGCTCCAGATGAAATTGCTTTCTTCGCCTTTGGAGATTTTCAGATTGCCCGAATGTTCATCGTCGCCGCTCTCAAGCGAAAACGTCACCTCTGAGAAGGCCTTCACCGCAATCTCTTTGCCGTCCTTATCTCTGCGTTTGTATTCTTCGTTGAACCGTGGCGTGAGCTTCTCGTTGGTGTAGTGCTGGAAGTTCGTGATGATGTTGCGGTCTTGGCCTTGATTTATCAGTATCCAGTCGGTAAACGAATTGGGCTGAATTCTCAACTTGGGCTCTGCATCCAGCTCTAAATCGTTATCCCAGTAGAACAGATCTTCGGTGAACGCGTTGTAATATAGGATCCTGGTGCGCGACAACTCGGGCCGATCTTCATCGGCATCCCCTTCGCCACCGTTGCTCTTGGGCGCAACCAGCCGTTTGAATTCCCGCGACAGTCGCGTTTTGCCATTGCCATTGAATGCATAGATCAATTGCACTTTTTTGTTGGTGCTTCTGAGTTGCTGAGCGATTTCCGCTAGCGTCTTGCTCATGGTCAGGCCGCCACTTTTGGCCTGGGAAAGTTGAACAACAGGTCGCGATAATATTCGTATTGCTTTTGGCGCAGCTCGATTTCGCGGGGCAAGTCTTCGCTGATCGAGTTGGTCAGGGTGTCGAATTTATCCAGAATGGCGACGATGCGGGATTGCTCGGCCAGCGATTTCTCAATGTCGCCCGGAAACGGGATTGGTATTCTGACCTTTGCAATGCCATTGATCAGCAGTCTATTAACCTTTCCGCGAGACACATGTTTCGCCTTCTCGTCAATGAATGAGGCCGTTTGCATCGCATAGGAGATGAATTTTGGATTCATCGAGTGGCGAAAAGCATAGCTGTCATCGTGAATGGCTACTTTTTCACTTCCAATCCAGGCGACAGACTTGCCGACATCTTCAACAGTTTCGCCAACACCTGTTATCAGCACATCACCAGGTTCTGCAAAGCGCAAAGAGTCAGCCATGTCACTTCGAACGCGGGAAAACGCTCGATCTGTCCAAACGCCGTATCGGGTGTATATCTCACCATAGTGAATGGCGCTGATACCCTCTCCGACATAATCATTCTTGGTAAAGCGCCTTCCTCGAATGAACTCGCCCAGTTCTCCCAGCGCTTTCCACTCAACCTCCCGTTCTTCAAAGCTCAATAGCTGGTCCCGATAGTATTTGTATTGTTTTTTTCGGGCGGTGATCTCGGCGGCGAGCTCGGCGGCAAGCTCGGCGGCACGCGCGCTAAAGGCGTCCAGGATGCGGACGATTTCGGATTGAATCTCGAGCGATTTCTCCAGGTCATCGGGGTATGGGATCGGGATTTTTGCTTTGCTCAATCCATCTGCATTTATTGCAGAGATTTTTCCAGACGAGATGCTTTTCTTTATCTGACCCTTGAATAGACTGGTTCGGAGAAAATGAGATACATACTTGGGATCCAATTTGCTTTTATACGAAAAGCACGCATCGTGAATTACGGCGTCACTTTTCCCCAACCAGGCTGTGCCGTTGCCAATGTCCTCTATGGTTTCACCTGCCGCGACGATAACCACATCGCCGTGATTGGCAACGCGTAGCTTTGAGGCCAATTCATTATCAACAAAAGATTTTGCTTTGCTGGCCCACACCCCGTAGTGCGTATACAGCTCGCCGTAGTGGATACATGGGAATCCATCGGAAACCATGTCTGTCTTTACGAAGCGTTTTCCCCTGATAAAACTACCCACTTCTCCTAGCGCCTTCCATTCGACCTCAACGCTATCCATCAGCTTCGCCATGAAGCCAATCTTGCTGCTCACGCTGCGACCTCCTCGCCTTCGATTTTGGCCACAATGGCGTCAATCTCGGCCCGCAGCCTGTCGATCCTGACGACAGTGTTTTTCAGTTCGGCATTGAGCTGTGCAATCTCCACCACTTCACGGTGGTCCTTGGCTTCGACGTAACTGCTCACCGACAGGTTGTACTCATTGGCCCTGATCGCTTCAAAAAGCACTGATTTGGCGAAGTGCTCCACGTCGGCCTTGCTGTCGAACACCTGCATGATCTGTTCGATATGCGCATCGGTGAGGACGTTGTTGTTGGTTTCCTTCTTGAACAGCGCACTGGCGTCGATGAACTGGGTCGTGGTGTCGGTCTTGTGCTTGGACAGCACCAGAATTTTGACGGCGATGGTGGTGCCGAAGAACAGGTTGGGCGCCAGCGAAATCACCGTTTCCACATAGTTGTTGTCCACCATGTACTGGCGGATTTTTTGCTCGGCGCCGCCACGGTAGAAAATTCCAGGGAAGCAGACGATGACGGCGCGACCCTTGCCGGAGAGGTAGCTCAGCGCATGCAGCACAAAGGCAAAGTCGGCCTTGGACTTGGGGGCCAGCACGCCTGCCGGCGCGAAGCGTTCGTCGTTGATCAGGGTCGGGTCGTCTGAGCCTATCCACTTCACCGAGTAGGGTGGATTGGAGACGATGGCATCAAAAGGTTTTTCATCGCCAAAGTGTGGGTCGACTAGCGTGTTGCCCAGCTGGATGTTGAATTTGTCGTAGTTGATGTTGTGCAGGAACATGTTCATCCGCGCCAGGTTGTAGGTGGTGTGGTTGATCTCCTGGCCGAAAAAGCCGTCTTCAATGATATGGGCATCGAAGTGTTTTTTGGCTTGCAGCAGCAGCGAGCCGGAGCCGCAAGCCGGGTCGTAAATCTTGTTGATGCTGGTTTGCTTGTGCATGGCCAGCCGTGCAATCAATTTGGACACGTGTTGCGGCGTGAAGAACTCGCCGCCGGACTTACCAGCGTTGGCAGCGTAGTTGGAGATCAAGAATTCGTAGGCGTCGCCAAACAGGTCGATGTGGTTGCCTGCAAAATCGCCAAAATTCAGCCCGGCCACGCCTTTGAGCACGGCCGCCAGGCGGGCGTTCTTGTCGGCCACAGTGTTGCCGAGGCGGTTGCTGGTGGTGTCGAAATCGGCAAACAGGCCCTTGATGTCGCGCTCCGAAGGGTAGCCATTGGCAGAGCTTTCGATGGCGGCAAAGATCCGGGCCAGGTCGGTATTCAGGCTTTCGTTGGTGTTGGCGCCGGCGGCCACATTGGCGAACAACTGGCTGGGGTAGATGAAATAGCCCTTGGTCTTGACGGCATCGTCCTTGATTTCCGGAGTGATGACACTGTCGGACAGCTGGGCGTAGTTGATGCTGTCGTCGTCGCCTTCGATATAGCTGGCAAAGTTCTCGCTGATGAAGCGATAGAACAGGGTGCCGAGGACATACTGCTTGAAATCCCAGCCATCGACTGCGCCACGCACATCATTGGCGATTTGCCAGATCTGGCGTTGCAAGGCGGCGCGTTGTTGGGTGCTGGTCATTGTGAGAATCCTGATTCAATACGGTTGCTTGGTCATTCCACAGCGGGTGGAAGTGACTTGAGTAGTGTTGGATGCGTATGGCTTGGCCAATGATCACTGCGTCCGAAAGTGCATTTTCTTTGGCTCAAAGCACGGGATGTGATCCAAGTAAAAATGAATAGTCACCTTTCGACCTTTTCCCATTTAGCTCCTCGCCCTTTGCCAGTCGGCACGATCAAGCCTTCGGTCTTCATGGCCCGCAACACGACCCGCACCATGTCACGGCTGATTCCTGGGCATGCGTCTTCAATTTCCGAAATGGAGAAGGGCGGCGTTCGTTTGAGCACTTCAGTCCTGACCCGCTCACCTTTATTACCTCTTCCTTGTTCGACGCTTCCGACACGCTCCTCGAATTCTTGGTAGGCGCGGAGCAGGACACCCCAAAAGTAGTCGAGCCACGGCTTCACATCGTGCCGACCTTCGTGCCACCCCTGCGAGCTGGCCTCCAGCGTTTCGTAATAGCCTTCCTTGGATTCTTCGAAAAGCCGCTCCAGGCTGATGTACCGGCCTACCGCGTAGTCGAACTGATACAGCAGCAGGATGGTCAGCAAGCGGGACATCCGGCCATTGCCATCCGGAAAAGGGCAGATGCAGAGGAAGTCCAACATGGACAACGGAACGAGCACTAGAGGGTCCGCCAGGTGTCGATCCAGCGCCGTCGCATAACGATGCGTGAGTTCAGTGACGGCCATCGGCGCTGGATGCGCGGCCACGGGTTGGAAGCGTATGCGCGCATCGCCATCCGGATGCCGCTCGACAATGTCGTTGTTGGTGGCCTTCCACCGGCCGCCGGGCTGCGGCATGTATCGGTAGAGCAGCGTATGCAGCTGGAGGATCACTGCTTCGCTGAAAGGCATGTGGATAGCCGCCTCGTGGATCAGGGTCAGAGCGTCGCGATAGCCGGCCAATTCCTGCTCCGAGCGGGTCTTTGGCTGGGCGTTGCGGATAACCAGCGATCTGAGGCGCGATGGCACAACCACCACGCCTTCCAAGCGGTTCGATGATTCGGTGGATTCGATGACAGCGGTCTGGCGCAGGTCACTCTGGATTTCGGGGGACTGTTCTATGAAACGCTGCTGCTTGCCCCGGTACTCCCCCAAGGTGCGCAGGGTGGCCAACTGCAAGCCGTCGTATCGCATCGCGGCAAGGTAGTTTGGGGCCAGTGAATGCATGGCGGGATCGGTGGGTACAAACGGGGTGACTATACCTTTTATTGGGGTATTTATGGAATAAAATTACCCCCTTTATATGGCATGGAGGCACTTGCCTTCCATGGCGGTGCGAACTGCGTTTTCAGCAGAGCGAGCGCCTGCTCATTTTTTTATTTCCCGATGCAGAACGTCGTGAAGATCCGTCCCAGCAAATCATCCGGCGTGAACTCGCCGGTGATTTCGCCTAGGCATTGTTGGGCCTGGCGCAATTCTTCGGCCATCAATTCGCCGGCGCGTTTTTCCATGAGCTGGCGTTGCGCTTCATTCAAGTGAGCGTACGCGCGATCGAGTGCATCGAGATGGCGGCGGCGGGCGGAAATGGTGCTGGTGCCGGCGCCCTGGAATCCCATGCATTCTTTTAAATGCTCGCGCAGCAGATCGACGCCTTCGCCAGTCGTCGCGGACACATGCAATCGCGGCGGTTGGGATTGTTCGTAACGGGACTGCGCCTGCGCGAGATCGATCTTATTCAGCACGACGCTCACGGGAATTTCCGCGGGCAGGCCGGCGAGCTCGGCGGTCATGCTCTCGTCGTCGAGAGCGCGAGTCGCGTCGATTACATAGAGAATGCGATCGGCGCGAGTCATTTCGTTTCGGGCGCGACGGATGCCTTCGGCTTCGACGACATCGGCATCTTCACGAAGGCCGGCGGTGTCGGCGATATGCAGAGGCATGCCATCGATGTGAATGCGTTCGCGGAGCACGTCGCGAGTCGTGCCCGGGATGTCGGTCACGATGGCGGCTTCGTAGCCGGCAAGGCGGTTCAGCAAGCTGGATTTGCCAGCGTTCGGGCGGCCGGCGATCACGACGGTCATGCCCTCGCGTAACAACGCGCCTTGTTGGGCCTTCGCGGTGATCTGTTCGCACAGATCGATCGTCGACGCGATGCGCTCGTGCAAAACGGTGTCGGCGAGGAAGTCGACTTCCTCTTCGGGAAAGTCGATCGCCGCTTCCACGTGCATGCGGGTTTCGGTCACCGCTTCAGTCAGCGAATGAACGGCGACGGAGAACTCACCTTGCAACGATCGAAGCGCCGCGCGCGCGGCTTGGCTCGAGCCGCTGTCGATCAGATCGGCAATGGCTTCGGCCTGAGTCAGATCGATCTTGTCGTTTAGAAATGCGCGCTGCGTGAATTCGCCCGGCTGCGCGACGCGCGCGCCGAGACCGAGCACTCGAGCGAGCAACATGTCCATGACGACGGGGCCGCCGTGGCCATGCAGTTCCAAGACATCTTCGCCGGTGAATGAGTTCGGCCCCGGAAAATACAGGGCGAGGCCGCCGTCGAGCATTTCGCCGTCGGCGTCCCGAAAGATACGCAGGGATGCGTGACGCGGCTCGGGAAGCTCGCCGAGCACTTCGGACGCGATCGTCGGAACGAGCCGGCCCGAGACTCGCACCATCCCGACGCCACCGCGACCCGGCGGCGTTGCGATGGCCGCGATGGTGTCAGTGTCGCCGGGACGGGTCGTCATCTCGAGTCGACCGGGGTCAGCTCCGGTCTTTCTCTCTACTACCTTCCGCTGCGACCAGCTTGTTGATGCGCCACTGCTGGGCGATCGACAGCAAGGTGTTGGTCAGCCAGTACAGCACCAGGCCCGCCGGGAACCAGGCCATGGTCACCGACATGATGATGGGCATGAACATGAAGATCTTCGCCTGCACCGGATCCGTGCTCGGCATGGGCTGCAGCTTGAACTGCGCGAACATCGCACCCGCCATCAGGATGGGCAGAATGAAATACGGATCGCGCGAGCTCAGGTCGGTGATCCAGCCGAGGAACGGCGCCTGCCGCATCTCGACGCTTTCCAACAGCACCCAGTAGAAGGCGAGGAAGAACGGAATCTGGATCAGGATGGGCAGACAGCCGGCGAGCGGATTGATCTTTTCCTTCTTATAGATCTCCATCATCTGACGGCCGAGTTGCTCGCGGTCGTCTTTGTAACGTTCCTGAATCGCTTTGATGCGCGGACCGAGGTTGCGCATCTTCGCCATCGAACGGCCGCTCGCCGCGGTCAGCTTGTAGAAGGCGAGCTTGATCAGGAAGGTGACGATGACGATCGCCCAGCCCCAGTTGCCGACCAGGCCGTACACCCACTCGAGCACGGTGAACAACGGCTGCGAAATGATGGTCAGCTTGCCGTAATCGGCGACCAGCTCCAGACGCGGACCGGCTTTGGCCAGCTGTTCCTGCAGCTTCGGACCGACGAACAACGTTTCATTGAAGGTGTGCTTGCCACCGGCCGGCACCGCTGCGAGCGGACCGCGATACGAAAGCACGAAATCGTTGTCGGAATCGAGGCTCAGCTGATAGTCGTAAGTAGCATCGACCGGCGGCACGGCAGCCGCGACGAAGTGGTGCTGGAGAGCAGCCATCCACCCGCCGGCAAACGTGCCTTTGAAGGCGCGATCGTCTTCGTCTTCGATGTTCAGTTTGCGATACGCCTTGCTGTCGAAGATCGCCGGACCGCGATAGGCGTAAGTCTCGACGTTGAAGTACGAGCGTTCGACGTGCTCGTAGTGACGGATCAGCTGCACATACGAAGCGGCTTTGTATTCGGTGCCCGACTGGTTATCGACGTCGTAGCTCAGATCGACCTGGTAGCTGCCCGGCTTGAACTTGAACGTCTTGGTGACCGTCACGCCCTGGCCGTCGGTCCAGGTCAGCGGCACGGCCAGTTCTTGCTGGCCTGCCTCTAATTTGTATTCGTTCGCCGCGGCCTGGTAACTCACCTGATGCGTCGGCTCGGCGCGATTGTCCGCTGCCCGCAAACCAGAACGCGCCACATACAGCGGCGGATTTGGAGTGAACAGGCGCACCGGCACATCCGGGCGATTCTTCTGAACGGGATATTTCAGCAAGTCGGCGCGGACCAGTTCGCCGCCACGAGTGCTGATGTCGAGCGAAAGCACATCGGTGACAACGCGAATGACAGGAGCAGTGCCCGCGATCGTCTCGTTGTTGCTCTGATTGACCGTGGCGGCCGATGTACCGCTCGCGGAAACGGGCGGTGCGGTCGGATCGTTCGACGGCAGATCCGGCAATGTGTCGTTGGCCGCGGGCGCGGCGCCGTTTGCAGACTGCGCTTGCGTAGCCGCAGTGCTGGCCGGCGCGGGCGGAGGAGCATAGTCCTTCTGCCAGGCCATGAAGTTGAGGTACAGGACCAGCGCGAGCGCGGCCCAGATGAATACTCGTTGGTTATCCATGAGGAACCGGCTTGGTATTGTGAGGAGGTGGCACCGGGTCGTAGCCGCCTTCGTTCCAGGGGTGACACCGCATCAGGCGGCGCACCGTGAGATAAGTTCCGCGAGCCGCGCCATGTTGTTGCAAGGCTTCTTCGGCGTAGCAGGAACAGCTTGGGTAGAAGCGGCAGGTCGGCCCAAGCATCGGACTGATGAAGTAGCGATAGGCTCGAACGGCAGCGGTCAGGATGGCGCGCATTGTTTTACAACCGTACGCCAGTGCTTTTCCAGGCTGCGAACGATGACGGCATTGTCCGCATCGCGAGCACCGGAGCGCGCATTGACGACGATGTCCACCGCAGGCAGTTCATGCTGATGCTGACGAAACGATTCCCTGACCAGACGCTTGATGCGGTTACGCCGCACGGCGTTTCCGATAGTGCGTGCGGCAATCGATAATCCAAGTCTCGGAATCGAACCGCCGCTGTTACGAGCAAGGACTGCGAAACAGGCGTCGGTGGAGCGGCGTGAATCCCGGTAGACGCGATCGAATTCGGATTTATGCCGGAGTCGCTGCGCCGGTTGAAAGCGTCGGGCCGGGGCTGGCAAGTCTAGGATCGGACGAGTGCGAGCGCCGCTGCAGAGCCGTCGCTCAGACAGTGAGACGCTTGCGGCCCTTGGCGCGGCGACGAGCCAGCACCTGGCGACCAGCACGGGTGGCCATGCGCGCGCGGAAACCGTGGGTGCGCTGACGTTTAACTTTGCTGGGTTGGTAAGTACGCTTCATGCGGGCATCTCAACGATGTCGTAACTTGGGCTCGGGCCAGAAATCGCGCTAAAACAAGTACATGCTGGCGCGCGTAGAGGGGCGGCAAGACTACGCACCACCCCCCTTACTGTCAAGCGCGAGAGTGCCTTTCGGCGCACAAAATTCGCGGCTACTGCCTGTGGATAACTGCCTGTCCAACGGTATAGACTCGCCGCCTCTCGCGTTGACCTGGCGCAGAACAATTCTTTCTTGATTCGATTAGGGGACGAAACCGTGCAGGGTTCGTTGTGGCGCCGCTGTCTCGCGCAATTGGAAGTGGAATTGCCGGAGCAGCAGTTCAATACGTGGATCCGGCCGCTGCAGGCCGTGGAGGACGGACGGACCTTGCGCCTGCTCGCGCCGAACCGGTTCGTCGTCGACTGGGTGAACGAAAACGTCGCTGGCCGGATCACCGAGCTGGTCGATGCGGTGGGCGAGGAGCCCACGCCGGCGGTCGTGCTGGAGGTTGGCTCTCGGCCGGCTGCTCCCGCGATGACGATCAACACTCATCAGCCCGTAGCTGCTACGCGCGCCCCTGCTTACATCGCCCCCGCTCCGGTCCGCGATATCCCGACCGTGCTGGGCAGCCGGCTCAATCCCGATTTCACCTTCACGAACTTCGTCGAGGGTAAGAGCAACCAGCTCGGCCGCGCCGCGGCTTTCCAGGTGGCCGAGAATCCCGGCCGTGCTTACAACCCGCTGTTCATCTATGGCGGCGTGGGTCTGGGCAAGACGCACCTGATGCACGCGGTCGGCAACATGATCAGAGCTCGTAACGAGCACGCCCGGGTCGCCTATGTGCACTCGGAGCGATTCGTCGGCGACATGGTGAAAGCGCTTCAGCACAACACCATCAACGACTTCAAAACCGCCTATCGCTCGCTCGATGCCCTGCTGATCGACGACATCCAGTTTTTCGCCGGCAAGGATCGTTCGCAGGAAGAGTTCTTCCACACCTTCAACGCGCTGTTCGAAGGCCAGCAGCAGATCATCATGACCTGCGATCGCTATCCCAAGGAGCTGGACGGTCTGGAAGAGCGGCTCAAGTCGCGCTTCGGCTGGGGACTGACGGTGGCCATCGAGCCGCCGGAGCTGGAAACCTGCGTGGCCATTCTCATGAGCAAGGCCGCTCAGACCCGCGTCGATTTGCCGGATGAAGTGGCGTTCTTCATTGCCAAGCGCATTCGCTCCAACGTGCGTGAGCTCGAGGGCGCCCTGCGTCGCGTGGTGGCGAACTCGCAATTCACCGGCCGTGCGATCACCATGGAGTTCGCGAAAGAGTCGTTGCGCGATCTGCTGGCTTCCCAGGATCGCATGGTGACCATCGAGAACATCCAGAAGACCGTCGCGGAATACTTCAAAATCCGCGTAGCCGATCTTCTGTCGAAGCGTCGCAGCCGCTCGATCGCTCGACCGCGGCAAGTCGCGATGGCGCTGGCCAAAGAGTTGACCAGTCATAGCTTGCCGGAGATCGGCGATGCGTTCGGCGGCCGCGATCACACGACGGTGCTGCACGCTTGCCGGGTGATCAAAGAGCTCAGAGAGTCGAACACGCGCACCAGCGAGGACTACTCAAACCTGTTGAGAACCCTGGCTGGATGACTGTGGATAATTTGTGAGGGAAGCGTGGGCTTTAGTTATCCACAATTGCCGCACAGTTTCGATACAAGCTCAGGGCTAGTTTGCAGATGAGTTTTGACGGCGCTAAGCAGCTGATGGAAAACCGAAAAAACGGGTTATACACAAGCGGCGCGGGCCTTCATAATCATCATAAATTCTTTAAATACTTAATCTCTAATTAAGATTGCTAAGGTGACCACGATGAAGTTCAGCGCTGAGCGGGAAAGCATCCTCGCGCCACTGCAAGCGGTAATCGGCGTTGTGGAACGGCGCCAGACCATGCCGATCCTGGCCAACGTCCTGATCTCCGGCCGCGGCGAGCAGCTCTCGATCACGGCGACGGATCTGGAAGTGGAGTTGGTGGCCAAGGCCAACGTCACGCTGCAAACGCCCGGCGAAATCACTCTGCCCGGCCGCAAGCTGCTGGACATCATTAAGGCGCTGCCCGACAAGGCTACGGTCACGATCTCGGTGGAAGGCGAGCGAGCGACGGTCCGCTCCGGCAAGAGCCGCTTCACTCTGGCCACTTTGCCGGCGAGCGACTTCCCGACCGTGGAAGACATCCGAGCTCAGAAGGCGCTGCTGATTTCGCAGTCCGCCCTGCGCCGCCTGCTCGACAAGACCCATTTCTCGATGGCCCAGCAGGACGTGCGTTACTACCTCAACGGCATGTTGCTGGAAGCTGATGGGAAAACGCTGCGAACGGTCGCGACTGACGGCCACCGTCTCTCCTATTGCGAAACCACGCTCGAACACGAGGCCGGTGCGGCTCAACAAGTGATCGTGCCGCGCAAAGGTGTCCTCGAGCTGCAGCGCCTGCTCGCGGGCGAAGGTAATGTCGAGCTGGCGATCGGAACCAATCACGTTCGCGCCCAGATCGGCGACATTCGCTTCACTTCGAAGCTGATTGACGGCCGTTTCCCGGAATATGGTCGCGTGATTCCGAGCAATCCCACCAAACGGATCAATGCCAATCGCGATGTGCTCCGCTCAGCGTTGCAGCGTGCAGCCATTCTTTCGAACGAAAAGTACCGTGGGATTCGTTTGGCGGTTCGTCCCGGGGTTTTGCTCCTGCAGTCCCATAACCCGGAGCAGGAAGAGGCCGAGGAGGAGTTGGAGATCAATTACGCCGGCGAAGAGCTGGAAATTGGCTTCAACGTGAACTACCTGCTCGATGCCTTGGCAGCAGTCGATAGCGGCGACGTCGTGATCGGCCTTACTGACGCGAACAATAGCTGCCTGTTGAGCTCGGACAGCGCGCCACAGGCCAAGTACGTCGTCATGCCGATGAGGCTATAAAGCAATGGCGGGCGTGCACCGGTGCTGACTGCGATCACGGTCGAAAACTTCCGTTGCATCGAACACGCCAGCCTCGACTTCGATTCACGCTCGACCGGCATTCTCGGTGACAACGCCTCCGGCAAGACCAGCTTGCTGGAGGCGATTTACTTTCTAGGGCATGGGCGCTCGTTCCGCAGCGCTCAGGCCGAAAAGCTCAAGCGAGAGGGCGCCAGCTTCTTTCGCGTCGTCGGCCGGATCGCGACTCATCGCGGCTTGCTGACCGCGGGCCTCGAACACACCCAAGGCCGAACTCAAGGCCAGCTCGCCGGCCAGGGCATTTCCGGCATCGCAGACATCGCTGAAGTCCTGCCGCTCCAGATCATCGACCCTGGCGTCCATCGGTTGGTGGAGGAGGGTTCGGCTCGACGGCGCCGACTGATGGACTGGGGAGTGTTTCACGTGAAACGTGAGTTCCTCGGTTACTGGCGGCGATATCAGCGCGCCCTATCGCAGCGGAACGCCGCGTTGCGCTCTGCGCATGGGGAGGAACTGATCCAGGCCTGGGAGCAGGACTTCTGTGCCGCCGGCGCAGAGGTCGATCGATTGCGAGCTCACTATGTGGAAGAGTTCAAGCCTCACTTCGAATCCCTGGCCGCCCGCTTGGTCGGGCCCGGCACGACGCTGACGTACCGTAGGGGTTGGCCAGCGGAGGTCGAGTTGAGAGAGGCGCTCCACGACTCCATATCTAGGGACCTGCGGCTCAAGACCACCCATGTGGGTCCGCACCGGGCGGATCTCGGATTCCTGATCGACGGGACGCCGGCGAGGGACCGGGTTTCGCGTGGCCAACAGAAAATGCTGGCGGCCGCTTTCATCCTGTCTCAGTTGCAGTGTCACACCGCTCTCGGAGCGGTGCCGACCACCCTCATGTTGGACGATCCGGCGGCCGAGCTGGATGTGGATAACTTGGGGAAACTTCTTCTGGCGATCGCCGAGATCCCCAGTCAGTTGATCGTCACTTCGGTTCACGAGCGGGGACTGAAGGGCATCGAAATTGGCCGTAGGTTTCACGTGAAACAAGGCAATTTCGAGCCGATGGTATAATGCCGCCGCACTTATTTCAGGCCGGACCATGACAGATAAAGACGTCTACGATTCCAGCAAAATCAAAGTCTTGAAGGGCCTCGATGCGGTCCGCAAGCGCCCCGGAATGTACATCGGTGACACCGATGACGGGACCGGTCTACATCACATGGTATTTGAGGTCGTCGATAACTCCGTCGACGAAGCACTGGCCGGTCACTGCTCTCAAGTGACCGTCACCATCCATGCCGATCAGTCGGTCACGGTGGCCGATGACGGCCGTGGAATACCTGTGGATATCCATCCGGAGGAGGGTCGTTCGGCCGCCGAAGTCATCATGACCGTGCTGCACGCCGGCGGTAAGTTCGACGACTCTTCCTACAAGGTCTCGGGTGGTTTGCACGGCGTCGGCGTGTCGGTGGTGAACGCCCTGTCCGAGTACCTGCTCCTGACCGTCCACAAAGACGGCAAGCTGTACCAGCAGGAATATCGGTTGGGCGATCCCCAGGCGCCCCTGGCGGAGACGGGGACGACGCAGAAGCGCGGTACGAGCATCCGCTTCAAGCCCAGCGCCCAGATCTTCACCAACATCGAGTTCGATTACGGCGTGCTGGCCAAACGGCTGCGCGAGCTGTCGTTCCTCAACTCCGGCGTCCGGATCGAGCTGATCGACGAGCGCGACGACAAGCACGAGGTCTTCCACCACGAAGGCGGCATCAAAGAGTTCGTCCGTTACTTGAACCGCAATGCTCAGGCCATCCACGACACCATCATCTGGTTCCGTACTCAGGAAGGCCCGATCACCGTCGAGCTGGGTCTGCAGTGGAATGACTCCTATCAGGAGAGCATGTCCTGCTACACGAACAACATCCCGCAGCGGGACGGCGGTACCCACCTGGCCGGCTTCCGTAGCGCGCTGACCCGCACGCTCAATGCCTACATCGACAAGGAGTTCTCGGCCAAGGACAAGGTAGCCATGAGCGGCGACGACGCCCGCGAGGGTTTGACCGCGATCCTGTCCGTGAAGATGCCGGACCCGAAGTTCTCGTCCCAAACCAAGGACAAGCTGGTGTCGTCCGAGATCAAAGGCATCGTCGAGTCGGCGGTGGGCGCGAAGCTGGAGGAATTCCTGCTGGAGCATCCGCCGCAGGCCAAGGCCGTCGCGAACAAGGTGCTCGAGGCTGCTCGCGCCCGCGAAGCTGCCCGCAAGGCTCGCGAGATGACTCGCCGCAAAGGCGCCCTGGACCTGGCGGGTCTGCCCGGCAAGTTGGCGGACTGCCAAGAGAAGGATCCGGCGCTGTCCGAGATGTTCCTGGTCGAGGGTGACTCCGCAGGTGGCTCGGCGAAGCAGGGCAGGGATCGGCGCACTCAGGCCATCCTGCCGTTGAAGGGCAAGATCCTGAACGTCGAGAAGGCGCGCTTCGACAAGATGCTGTCGTCGGCGGAAGTGGGCACGCTGATCACCGCGCTCGGGTGCGGCATCGGCGCGGACGACTTCAATGTCGAGAAGCTGCGCTATCACCGCATCATCGTCATGACCGACGCGGACGTGGACGGTTCGCACATCCGCACCCTGCTGCTCACTTTCTTCTATCGCCAGATGCCGCAGCTGATCGAGCGCGGGCACATCTACATCGCGCAGCCGCCGCTGTTCAAATTGAAGAAGGGCAAGTCCGAGCACTATGTGAAGGACCAGGCCGAGCTCGATTCCATGCTGCTGACTTACGCTCTGGAAGACGCGGAGCTGTTCGCCGACCCGGCGCAGACGACGCCGATGACGGGGTCGGCTTTGGAGACTCTGGCTCGCCGCTGGATGGAAGTCGCCTCGATCATCAGGCGCTCATCTCGCCGCTACGACGAGCGCGTGCTCGAACAGCTGCTGTACATGCCTGAGGTGACGCCCGCGAACCACGATCAGCTCGACTGGCTGACTCAGTGGGGCCGTACGCTGGAGACCCAGCTCAACGCCTACGACGATGCCGCTCGGAAGTATCGGGTGCGAGTGCTGGCCGCGGTCGATGGCGGAACGCCGAGGTTGCTGGTCGCTCGCATCGAGCACGGCATCACCCAGGAGAAGCACATCCATCGCGAGTTCTTCGAGTCGGCGGAGTATCGGAGCATTGCCGATCTCGGGACGACGCTCGCCGGGTTGTTCAAGCCGGGGGCTTACATCGCCAAGAACGACAGCAAGCAGGAAGTGAGTGGCTTCAAGGAAGCGATCAACTGGTTGCTCGAGTCGGGCCGCAAAGGGCAGAGCATCCAGCGCTACAAAGGTCTGGGCGAGATGAATCCCGAGCAGCTTTGGGATACGACCATCAATCCGCAGACTCGTCGTTTGATCCAGGTGCGCATCGAGGATGCCCTGGCGGCGAACGACATCTTCGCGACCTTGATGGGCGATCAGGTCGAGCCGCGACGTGAGTTCATTGAGAAGAACGCACTCGCCGTCGCCAACCTTGATATTTAATTAAATCTAACAATCGGCGGCAGGAACGTAGAGTTTCTGCCGCCGATGATCAAGGCAGAATTAATAATTAGCCGGCAGCGATCGGCCGGCCGGACGCATCCGTCACTCCACTCGCGCCAGTAGGAGAGAGTGTCGCGAGCTTCTTCTCGATCCACGCCCGCACTTCCTCATTGAGCTCACGAGGATCGCGACCTGCCGCATCGATGGGTGGGCCGATCACGACGCGAATCGTGCCCGGCTTCTTCACCCAGCCTCGGCGAGGCCAGAAGTAGCCGGCATTGTGAGCGACCGGAATGATTTTGCAGCCGGCTTTCGATGCGAGCAGCGAGCCGCTCACGCCGTACTTTCGAGTCTCGCCGACGGCGACGCGTGTGCCCTCGGGGAAGATCAGAACCCACAGCCCTTGTTCCAGACGCTGCTTGCCCTGCTCTACTACTTGGTTCACTGCTGTCGCGCCGGCCTTGCGATTGATGGCGATGGGCTTGAGACATTTGACGGCCCAGCCGACCAGCGGGATCCACATCAGCTCGCGTTTGAGCACCCAGGCTTGAGGCGGAAAGACAGCGGCCTGCGCGATCGTTTCCCAGGCGGATGAATGCTTCCACATGGACACGTGCGCGCCCGGCGGAATGTTTTCCCTACCCTCGACCGTATAGGTCAGACCGCAGAGCTTTGCGAGCAGCCACATGTTCACGCGGCCCCAGCTCCGCGCGATCGCGTACAGCTGTTGGCTTGGCAGCCAGCCAAACGCCAGCACGACGACTGCATAGAGCAGTGTCCCGATGAACAGCGAAGTGGTGAATAGAACCGACCTCAGCAACTGCATTCAGATGCCTCGTCCTAACCCGGCAATCGCGACAAGTCCGCCACCTGCAGGAACAGTCCGCGCAGGCGTACCAACAAGCCTAATCGATTGGCGCGCACGTCCGGATCCTCGGCCATCACCATCACCGAATCGAAAAAGCGGTCTACATCCTCTTTCAAGGTCGCGAGCTGCGTCAGTGCGCCGGTGTATTCACGGCGAGAGAACAAGGGATTGACCGCCCGCTCCATGGAAACAACGTGATCGAACAGCTGGCGTTCCGCCGGCTCGCGGAACTGACCGATTTCCACGATGCCAGAAAGGTCGCCAGTCGCTTTGCGCAGGATGTTGGCGATGCGCTTGTTCGCGGCGGCCAGGCTCGCGGCTTCAGGCAATGTCAGAAAGCCTTCGAGTGCCTGCAGGCGGATGTCGAGATCGAGCGTCGACTGCGGCTTGCTCGCGAGCACGGCATCGAACATTTCCGTCGTGACTGCACGGCCGCCCGCGTCCTCCAGATACGAAGACCGCAGACGCTCCATCAAATAGCCCCAGATCTCCTCGCCGATGTTTTCCGGCGCCGTGACCGGCTGCAACGAGACCGCCCCATCCACCAGCCGGCGCAGATCCAGATCGAGCTTGTGCTCGTTGATCGTGCGCAGAATGCCCAGCGCCGCGCGCCGCAGACCGTACGGATCTTTGGTGCCGGACGGCTTCTGACCGATGCTGAAAATGCCCGCGATGGTGTCGAGCTTGTCGGCGACCGACAGCGCGATGCCGGTCTTCGTGGCAGGCAATTTGTCGCCTGCGAAGCGCGGCCAGTATTGTTCCTCGAGCGCCGTGGCGACTTCGGCGTCTTCGCCATCGAGCTGCGCGTAGTACTTGCCCATCAGGCCTTGCAGCTCGGGGAATTCGCCGACCATCGCCGACAGCAAATCACATTTGCTCAGCTTGGCCGCGCGTGCCGCGAGCTCAGCACTGCCGCCGATACTTTCAGCGATCCGCTGCGCAATAGTAACGACGCGCATGCTCTTGTCGGCCAGCGATCCCAGCTTCGCCTGGAACGTCACCGACTTCAGTGCGGCGAACCGGGCCTCGAGACGGTCCTTCCGATCGGTGTCCCAGAAGAATGCGGCGTCGGCCAGGCGCGGACGCACGACCCGTTCATTGCCATCGCGCACCCGCTCCGGATCGCGGCTGGCGATGTTTGCAACGGTGATGAAATAGTTCATCAGCTGCCCGTCGCTGCTGCGCACCGGGAAGTAACGTTGATTGTCCTGCATGGTCGCGATCGGCACTTCCTGCGGCAGGCGCAGGAACTGTTCATCGAAGCGCCCCGACAGAGGGACCGGCCATTCGACCAGCGCCGTAACTTCATCGAGCAACCAATCCTCGATGACTGCCTGGCCGCCGATCGTCTCGGCGATTGCGTTCACTTCAGCGCGAATGCGCTCACGACGAGCTGCGACGTCGGCGACGACATGCCCCTTCTCGAGCAGCACTTCCGCGTACTTCGCCGGGTTGCCGATGGCCAACTGCTTCGGCCCGTGGAACCGATGACCCTGCGATTGTTTGCCCGCCGGGATGCCGAGGATCTCCGCTTCAACGACGCTCGAACCGAACAACATCACGACCCAGTGAACGGGACGCACGAATTCCTGCGAGCCCGCGCCCCAGCGCATGCGACGGGCGATGGGCAGACCCTCGAGCGAGCTCGTCACAATGCCCGGCAACAACGACGACGTAGCAGCGCCCTGCTTCGAGCCTTCGAACTGCAGCACCTTGCCCTTCGGCCCGTCGACCTGAACGAGCTGTTCGACGGTCACGCCGCACGACGCCGCAAAACCCAGCGCCGCCTTGGTCGGCTGACCATCGGGACCGAAGGCATTTGCCACCGCGGGGCCCTGACGTTTGATCTGCTGATCCGGCTGTTGATCGGCGACGCCCGCCACGAATACAGCCAACCGGCGCGGCGTGGCGTACCACTTCACGTCACCGTGTTTGATAGATGCGTCATCGAGTCCTTTGGTCACACCGGCGGCGAAGGCCTCGGCCAGAGTGAACAACGATTTCGGCGGCAATTCCTCGGTGCCGATCTCAACCAGGAAATCACGTTTGCTCATGCTGCGGTTCCAGCTTCGGCGGTCGCGCGATTCAGCATCGGGAAGCCCAATGCTTCGCGGGTCTTGTAATAGGTCTCGGCCACTTCTTTCGCGAGTGCGCGCACGCGCAGGATGAAGCGCTGACGTTCGGTGACCGAGATGGCCTTGCGCGCATCCAGCAAATTAAAAGTGTGCGATGTCTTGAGCATCTGCTCATACGCCGGCAGCGCCAGCCCAGCCTCGAGCAGCTTCTTGCAGGCGGCCTCGTGATCGTCGAAGTGACGGAACAGCAGCGCTGTGTCCGCCAGCTCGAAGTTGTACTTCGACTGCTCCACTTCGTTCTGGTGATAAACGTCGCCGTAGGTCACGCGGCCGAGCGGACCGTCGGCCCACAACAGGTCGTACACGCTCTGCACGCCCTGCAGATACATCGCCAGGCGCTCCAGACCGTAAGTGATCTCGCCCATCACCGGCTCGCAGTCGAGACCGCCCACTTGCTGGAAGTAAGTGAACTGCGTGACTTCCATGCCGTTCAGCCAGATTTCCCAGCCGAGGCCCCAGGCGCCGAGGGTTGGCGATTCCCAGTTGTCCTCGACCAGGCGGATGTCATGAGTGAGCGGATCGAAGCCGAGCGATGCCAGCGAGCCGAGATACAGGTCGACGATGTTCGGCGGCGACGGCTTCAACACCACCTGAAATTGATAGTAGTGCTGCAGGCGGAAGGGGTTGTCGCCATAGCGACCGTCCGTCGGCCGGCGCGAAGGCTGCACATACGCCGCGCTCCACGGCTCGGGGCCGACGGCGCGGAGCAGGGTGCCCGTGTGAAAGGTGCCTGCGCCCATCTCCATGTCGTAGGGCTGCAGGATCACGCAGCCTTGCTTCGACCAGTAAGACTGGAGGGCGAAGATCAGGTCCTGAAATGTCCGCGGCGGGACGACGGCTTTCGATGCGGCCATCTGGGGTCCGGTCAGTGGGGAAAAGCGCGCGAGTATACCGTGCGGGTTATGTTCCACGACCGCGCTCGTTGAGCAGCAGGTCTCACCCGCTGCAGCCCGCTACACCCGTGAAACGCTGACCTGCTACAGATTGGGGCCTGGGTACGACAGCGTGTGCACACGTATGGTGCGGCATCCTGTCTGTGTGCTCCAATTTGGGGCGTGGTTCTGTAATGTTTTCCGCGTCGCGCCACCAAAACCAAGCAGTTGCGCCATGACGGTGCGCTGGCATGCTTCCTGCAATTTTGTCAGGCGATTTGGTGGGCCCCGCTCGAAGAACACTCAGCCATGGCCCGCAGCCTCAACAACCTCCTGGCGTCGTAGCGGCGAGCGGCCCGGGACATCTCAATCTCGCTGTCTACCGGAGGAGAACTCATGACGACCCCCGCTGAAGTCCTCAGCATGTTGAAAGAGAAGGAGGTCAGATACGTTGACTTGCGCTTCACGGACACCCGCGGCAAAGAGCAGCACGTGACCGTCCCGGCGCACACCGTCGACCAAAGCTTCTTCGACGACGGCAAGATGTTCGATGGCTCCTCGATCGCCGGCTGGAAGGGCATCAACGAGTCCGACATGGTGCTCATGCCGGATGCCAGCACCGCTGTGCTCGATCCGTTCTTCGAAGAGCCCACGCTGATCATCCGCTGCGACGTGCTCGAGCCCTCGACCATGCAGGGTTACGAGCGCGATCCGCGCTCGATCGCCAAGCGCGCCGAGGCCTACCTGAAGTCCACCGGCGTCGGCGACAAGGCGCTGTTCGGCCCGGAAAACGAATTCTTCATTTTCGACGACGTGAAGTACGGCACCAACATGCAGGGGTCGTTCTTCGAGATCAATTCCGTCGAAGCAGCCTGGTCCTCGGGCAAGAGCTTCGAGGGCGGCAACATGGCGCACCGTCCGGGCGTGAAGGGCGGCTACTTCCCCGTGCCGCCGGTCGACTCGTTCCAGGACATCCGTTCGGCCATGTGTAATGCCCTCGAAGAGCTGGGCATGAAGGTCGAAGTGCACCACCACGAAGTGGCGACCGCCGGCCAGTGCGAAATCGGCGTGAACGCCAATACGCTGGTGAAGAAGGCCGACGAAGTGCAGATGCTGAAGTACGCGATTCACAACGTCGCGCACGCTTACGGCAAGACCGTGACCTTCATGCCGAAGCCCATCGTCGGCGACAACGGCAGCGGCATGCACGTGCACCAGTCGATCTCCAAGGACGGCAAGCCGCTGTTCGCGGGCGACAAGTACGCGGGCCTGTCGGACATGGCGCTGTACTACATCGGCGGCATCATCAAGCACGCCAAGGCCATCAACGCGTTCACGAACGCCAGCACCAACAGCTACAAGCGCCTGGTGCCGCACTTCGAAGCGCCGGTCATGCTGGCGTACTCGGCGCGCAACCGTTCTGCTTCCATCCGTATTCCCTGGGTGTCGAACCCGAAGGGCCGTCGTATCGAAGTGCGCTTCCCGGACTCGACCGCGAATCCGTACCTCGCGTTCGCGGCCATGATGATGGCCGGCCTCGACGGCATCCAGAACAAGATCCACCCGGGCGAAGCCGCGGACAAGGATCTGTACGACCTGCCGCCGGAAGAAGCCAAGAACATTCCGGAAGTCTGCTACTCGCTGGAACAGGCGCTGCAGGCTCTGGATGCGGATCGCGGCTTCCTGAAGGCCGGTGGCGTGTTCACCGACGACGTCATCGATGCGTACATCGCGCTGAAGATGCAGGAAGTGACCAAGGTGCGTATGTCGACGCACCCGCTGGAGTTCGAGCTGTATTACAGCGTCTAACCCCAGCAGTCAGCGGCGGTTCACGTTGGACGCCGGGCTTCACCGCCCGGCGTTCAGCCCGGAGCCGGCATTTCGGATGCATGCCGCTGCCGAGTTTTTGATTATGGTGACGGCCATCACAAATGCGCCGTCACCGCTTTTGTCAGGTCGAGGTGGAGCGGCTATGCTCATTACATATGCGTACGGCGCTTTATGTTCTCCTCGCACTGGCGGCACCGGCCTTCGCCGGTCAGACCGTTTACAAGTGGGTGGACGAGAAGGGCGTTACGCACTTTTCGGATCAACCCGTGGCCGGTGCGGAAAAGGTGGAATTGAGCGGCGGCGCGAATCGTCCCGCCAGTCCGCCGCCTGCTTACGCGCCGTCAGCGCCGCAGGAAACGCCGGTCAAAGCCGGTCCGGCTTATTCGCGCTTCGTCATCGTCAATCCCCAACAGGACCAAGCCATCATCAATACCGGTGGCACCGTCACCGTGCAATTGGCGGCGACACCGTCGATCGATGCGCGGCATACGGTGGCGCTGTACCTGGATGGCGCGCCCGTGGCGGGTTTCAGTGGGGACAGCCACGAATTCTCGAACATGCCGCGCGGTACGCATACCGTGAAGGCTGTCATCAGCGCCGGCGGCCAGACGATTCAAGAAACGCCGGTTGTTACTTTCCACGTGCGCCAGGAATCGGGCGCGCAGCCGCCGGTCGGTCCGGCCATGCGCAGCAAACCGCCGAAGCGTGCAGCGGGCAACAAGCTGGTGACCAAGCAGCCGAGCTTTGCCGCATTGAATGGCAGCAAGGCAGCCATCGATCCGCGCACCAATCTGCCGGTGAAAACCAAGCCCGCGCCCGTCGTGCCGCCGAAGGCGCCCGCAAAGCCGAAGCCCGCGCCAGTGGGCCAGAACACCGGCAAGTAACATTTGTTTCCACCTGCGCGCCGCTCGAGCGAGCGGCCGCGTCGTTCCTTCGCTCGTGGCCACGGTGAAGGACGCGAATGGCTGCACAGCCCTCACATCGCATGGCCACCGCTGACTCCGGGCGCATCCTCGACAGTCTCAGCACCAGCGTGCTGATCGTCGACCGCGCGCGTTCCCTGCTCTTTTTGAATGTTTCGGCCGAGACGCTGTTCGGCGTCAGTCGCAACCAGGTGCGCGGCCGTCCGCTGGCCGAATTGTTAGAAGACTCGGCCGTGCTCGATGAGGTCATCGACCGGGCGGCCACGACATCGCGTCCATTCTCACGGCGTGAGCTGCAGCTGCGTCCGATCTATGGCGACGGCGAGCTCGTCGTCGATTGCACGGTCGCTCCTTATGAAGAGAGTGGCGCGCCTGGCGCCGTGCTCATCGAAATCAGCGACGCCACTCAGCACCAGCGCATCACGCGCGAAACCGCTTTGCTCACGCAGATCGGCGGCAGCCGCTTGATGATTCGTCAGCTCGCGCACGAGATCAAAAATCCCCTCGGCGGATTGCGGGGCGCCGCGCAGCTGCTGGCACGCCAGCTCGACGACGCATCGATGCGCGAATACACGACGGTCATCATCAGCGAAGCCGACCGCTTGGTAACGCTGGTCGACACGTTGCTCGGTCCCGGTCATTTGCCCCGCAAGAAATCGATCAACATTCACGAGCTGCTACAGCACGTGGGTCATTTGCTCGGGGCTGACGCGCCGCCCGGCGTCGTCATCGATCGCGACTACGATCCGAGCCTGCCGCCGCTGAACCTCGATCGCGATCTGATCATTCAAGCGATGTTGAATCTGGGCAAGAACGCCATGCAGGCGCTGGCCCAGACCGCGGGTCGCAGCGGACGGCTGGTGTTGCGCACTCGCGCGCTCACCAATGTGAATATCGGCGCGCGTCGGCACCGACTCGTCGCCAGCGTGCAGTTCGAGGACAACGGCCCGGGCGTACCCGAACATCTGCGCGACACTTTGTTTTATCCGCTCGTTACGGGGCGAGCCGACGGTACTGGACTTGGTCTGGCAGTGGCGCAAGACCTGGTGAGTCGTCACGACGGCCTGATCGAATTCGAGAGCAGGCCGGGTCTAACCATCTTTACTATTTTGTTGCCATTCCATGTTACAGACCACACCAGTCAAGCCCCTTAATGTCTGGCTCGTCGACGACGATGCCTCCATCCGCTGGGTTCTGGAGCGCGCGCTGCGCCAGGGCGGCATGGCGCCCACGGCCTTCGATCACGCGGACACAGCGCTCGCAGCGCTACGCCGGGATCGACCCGATGTTTTGATTACTGACATTCGCATGCCGGGACGCAGCGGGCTCGAGCTGCTGACCGAAATTCGAGATAACCAACCCGATTTGCCCGTCATCGTGATGACTGCGCATTCGGATCTGGATAGCGCAGTCGCTGCTTATCAAGGCGGCGCGTTCGAATATTTGCCCAAGCCCTTCGATATCGATCAGGCGGTCGATCTGGTGCGTCGCGCAGCTCAGCAAAAGACGCGAGTCGAAGAAGCTTCGACCGAAGCGCGGCGTATTCCTGAAATGCTTGGCCAAGCGCCGGCAATGCAGGAAGTGTTTCGTGCGATCGGTCGGCTGTCGCGCTCCAGCATGACGGTGTTGATCACGGGCGAATCCGGCACGGGTAAAGAGCTGGTCGCTCGCGCCTTGCACCGTCACAGCCCGCGTGCAAACAAGGCGTTCATCGCGTTGAACACGTCGGCGTTCACGGCCGATTTGCTCGAGTCCGAATTGTTCGGCCATGAGAAGGGCTCGTTCACCGGCGCAGACTCGCAACGTCGCGGACGGTTCGAGCAGGCCGATGGCGGCACGCTGTTCCTGGACGAAATCGGTGACATGTCGCCGCAGTTGCAGACGCGGTTGCTACGTGTGTTGGCGGAGGGCGAGTTCTATCGCGTCGGCGGTCAGGTGCCGGTGCGAGTCGATGTGCGAGTGATCGCGGCGACTCACCAGGATCTGGAAGGGCGCGTGAAGCAGAACCTGTTTCGCGAGGACTTGTTACATCGCCTGAATGTGATTCGAATCGAAGTTCCGCCGCTGCGTCAGCGTCGCGAAGACATTCCCGAGCTGCTGATGCACTACCTGACCGAAGCTGCGGTCGAGTTGGGCGTCGAGTCGAAGGTGCTCACGCCGGAGGCGGCGGCGGCGCTGTCCAACTTCGACTGGCCGGGCAATGTTCGACAGGTAGTGAACGCGTGTCGTCGCCTGACGGTGACCGCGCCGGGTCGGGAGATCAAAGCCGAAGACATTCCGGCGGATCTCGGTGGCGTGCCGGGGCCGGCGAAATTGCAGGACGAGTGGACCCGCCAGCTCACCAACTGGGCCGAGAAGCGCCTCGCCGCCGGCGAAACCCCGCTGCTCGACGACGCCATGCCCGAGTTCGAACGCACGCTGATCCGCGCTGCCTTACGTAAGGCGGAAGGCGGTCGCCAGGAAGCGGCGAAGCTGCTCGGCTGGGGTAGAAATACGCTGACACGCAAGCTCAAAGAGCTGGCGATGGACGACGAATAACGCCGCATTGGCTGTAGGTGGGTTGCGCGGCTTCGCCGCGCTGACCAAGACAGCGCCATCGATCATCGACGCCGGCGCTGTTAATCTCCGCGCCTGTTGGCTAGCAGGGCGCTGAGTTGTTCCACGTCATTCTTTATCAGCCGGAGATCCCTCCGAACACCGGCAACATCATTCGCCTGTGCGCCAACTCCGGCTCGTCGCTGCATCTGATCCGGCCGCTCGGTTTCGATATCAGCGAGAAGGCCGTGCGGCGCGCGGGAATGGATTACGCCGATCTCGCGAACGTCAAAGCGTGGGATTCGTTGGATGAGTGCTTCAACGCCATTTCCGTAAAGCGTTGGTACGCCATCTCAACTCGCGGGAAGACCCGCTACGATCAGCCGAAGTTCGTACCCGGCGACGCGTTCGTCTTCGGCCCGGAAACTCGCGGCCTGCCGCAGGACCTGTTGGAAACATGTCCGGCCGAGCAGCGGCTCACGATTCCGATGCGTCCCGGCAATCGCAGTCTGAATCTTTCCAATGCGGCTGCAGTAGTCGTCTACGAAGCCTGGCGGCAGCTCGGATTCATTTGAAACCTCAGGCCAGATTGAGCTGCCAGGAAACCCCGAACCGATCGTTCACCCAGGCAAACTGCCGGCTGAAACCATAGTTGCCGCGCGGCATCAGCGTCGCCCCGCCCTCGGACAAGGCCGCCAACAACCGATCCAGCTCATCTTCCGAGCTGCACTCGATGAAGAACGAAAACGCCGGCGTGAAAGTAAAAGCATGCTTCACGGGGCTGTCGATGCACATCACGCTCTGACCGGCGATGGAGAGCGTGGCTCGCAGCACCGAGCCTTCCTTGCCGGCCGCCCCCGGCCCGTAGCGCTGGATATCGGTGACCTCGGTATCGGGGAACAGCGACGCGTAGAAAGTCATCGCTGCTTCGGCTTGTTCGCCCTGGAACATCAGAAAGGGCTGGATCGATTTCATCAGCTCACTCCGGCTTGAGCGCCCGACTCATCAATTCTTTCACCGCATCTTTGGGGGCAACGCCTTCATACACGACGCGGTAAACCTGCTCGCAGATCGGCATTTCCACGCCCGCTCGCTGAGCAACGGAGCGAACGGCGTTGGCCGCGAGCACACCTTCGACGACCTGGCCGATGGTCTTCTGCGCGGCTTCCACCTTCTCGCCCGACGCCAGCGCCAAACCAAAGCGTCGATTGCGCGACTGATTGTCCGTGCAGGTCAACACCAGATCGCCGAGCCCGGCCAATCCCATGAATGTTTCTTTCTTCGCGCCGAGCGCGACGCCCAAGCGGGTCATCTCGACCAGCCCGCGAGCGATCAAAGCAATTCGTGTGTTGGCGCCAAAGCCGAGGCCATCGGAAATGCCCGCGCCAATGGCCATCACGTTCTTGATGGCGCCACCGACCTCGACGCCAGTGATATCGGTCGACGTATAAGCGCGGAAGTTCTGCCCGGAGAAACGTTGCGCCAACTCGGCAGCGTAACCAGGATCCGAGGCGGCGATCGTCATCGCAGTCGGCAGACCGGCGCCCACTTCCTTGGCAAACGTAGGTCCGGAGATCACGGCGGTGGGAACGCTTTCGCCCAGCACCTCGCGCGCAACCTGGTGCGGTAGCAAGCCCGTGGAAACTTCGAATCCTTTCGTCGCCCAGGCCACGCGGGCATCGGGCAACAAATGAGGAGCGATCTCCTCGAGCATCCCGCGCAGGGCGTGACTAGGCACAGCCACGATGACATCGCGGCTTGCCTGCAGAGCTGACTTCAAATCAGGCTCGATACGCAGCTGCTCGGGAAAAGCAGCGTCTGGCAAATAGCGCGCGTTACGCCGATCTCGTTGAAGCTCGCCGAGATGCGTCGAGTCGCGTCCCCACAGCAAGGTGGGAAGCGCGACTCGAGCTAACTGGATTGCGAGCGCCGTGCCCCAAGAGCCGGCGCCCAGCACCACGCAGGTTGAGCTGTCGGCTGCCGCCTCTGGCGCGACAGACATGGCGCGATCAGTTGACGGAAGGAGCGCCCGGAGCCGTCGGCTGCTGCCCTTGACGAGCCGCGGCCTGCGCGAACAGCGCGTCGAAGTTCACTGGTGGCAGCAGGAACGGCGGGAAACCGCCCTTCATGAGCAGATCGGAGATCACCTGGCGCGCGTAGGGCAGCAAGTAGTTCGGGCAGAAAATGCCGAGCAGACGCTGCATGTCGGCCTGCGGCACATTGCGCAAGCCGAACGCGCCCGCCTGCTGCAACTCGACCAGCCACAGCGTCTTGTTATCGGCCTGGGCTTCGACGCGCACGGTCAGCACCACTTCCTTCATGTCACCGCCGATGTCGTTCACCGCGGTGTTGAGGTTCAGGTTGATCGTGGGGTTGGTGTTCGGATTGACGCGCGGGCCGGTCGGCGCCTCGAAAGACACATCTTTCAGATACACCGCCTGCGGCGCGAACTGCGGCGCATTGGGGTCGGCGTTCTGGCCGTTGGAGGCGGGTACTTCGTCAACCATGTCGAGTCCTCTGTCGTATTCGTCGAATAATAATGAGCGCGGAATACATGAATGTGACTGGAGCCGCGCCGGGTCTGCCCTGACCTTACTTGGGCAATTGGGCCAGCAGTTTATCCAATTCGCCGGCTCTATCGAGAGCCGCCAGGTCGTCGTAACCGCCGATATGGCGTTCGCCGATGAAGATCTGCGGCACGGTACGGCGGCCGTTACTCTTTTGCAGCATCACTTCGCGCTCGCCCGGCACTTCGTCGACCTTGATCTCACGAAAGGCCGCCCCTTTGCGCTCCAACAGATTGCGCGCGCGCTGGCAGTAGCCGCACCACCCGGTTGAATACATCACGATTTCGCTCATCAGTGCTTACCGTCCTTCTTGGCGCCGCCCTTCACCAACGGCAGGTTTTCCTGCCGCCAGCTGTTCAGACCGCCGCTCAAGGTCACCACTTTGTTGAAACCCGAAGCGCGCAGCTGGCGTGCGGCTCCGGCCGAGGTAAAGCCGGCATCGCAATAGACGATGACCGGCTTCTCCTTGAATTTCTTCAAGGATTCCGCGCGGCTGCCAATTTCAGCCGCAGGGATGTGGCGCGCCTCGATGATGTGTCCAGCCTCGTAGTCCTTGCTGTCCCGAACGTCGACCACCAGCGCGCCGGTGTTGGCGAGCCGGACCGCATCCGCCGTGCCGATGGCGCTGGCGCCGCGAGAGCGATGACGCATCTCGATCACGACCGCAAGAACGGCGAGAATCGCCGCAGCGGCGATCAGGAACGGATGGTTGGTGGTGTATTCAAAGAATCGATTCATTGCAGCAGGTCGGGATTCAACCCGTGGGGCTGGCAAAAGGGCGCGAAGTATAACAGCCGGGCCACGCTGCCAGTTTCACAAGGTTCGGGACCTGGGTTTCGCCTAGCCAATGTCAAAGTTGCGTCTCGTCACGGCCGTCCTGGCGGCCATCGTGTGCACAGTGGGGTTGGGGACCGGGGCTTTTCAAGCCTGGGCCGCCGCGCCCACCCCTGCCGCCAAGGAAGCCGAGCTCAAGCAGGTTCGTAATCGAATCGACTCCATCCGTCGCAGCATCCAGGCCGAAGCCGAGCGCCGGGATGCGCTGGCCGGGCAGGTAAAGGAAGCCGAGCTGAAGATTCAATCGGCCCGCGAGCGGCTTTCGGATGTGCGCGCCCGCCGGATTGCCGCCGAGAACAGACTTTCCGATCTCAAGGCCGAGCAGCAGAGCACCAGCAAGCGCATCGACGACGAGCGGGATGCGCTCGCGGCCGAAGTGCGCGTGGCATATATGAATGGCCGTCAGGAGCAGCTGAAGCTGCTGCTCAATCAGCAAGACCCAGCGCGGCTGGGACGCATGATGGCGTACTACGGATATTTCGGTCGCGCGCGCGCCGAACGCATTACGGCGATCAGTGAGCATCTGGCTCATCTCGAGCTGTTGGCAGAGAGCATTGCCAACGAGACCGATCAACTGCGACAGCTCGAGGAAGATCAGGCGAACAACGTGAAGTCGCTCGCCGGCGCCCGCGATCAGCGGGCGCGCACGCTCGCCCAGGTCCAATCGAAAATAAGAAACCGCAACGACGAGCTCGCCAAGTTGCAGCGTGAAGCGCAGGCGTTGGAGAAACTGGTCGAAGAGCTGCGCCGGGCGATCGAAGAATTTCCCGAGCTGGCCGAACAGCCCTTCCAGCGCGTGAAGGGCAAGCTGCCCTGGCCGGTGAAGGGCTCGCTGCTGGCGCGCTTCGGAACGTTACGTGCCGGCGGACCTCTGAAATGGCAGGGCATGGTTATCGCCGCCGACCGCGGCACCCAAGTGCGCGCGCCGTATTATGGTCGTGTTGTTTATGCCGACTGGCTGCCGGGCCTGGGCTTGCTGGTCGTGCTCGATCATGGCGGCGGCTATATGAGCTTGTATGGTCACAACGAGCAGGTGTATCGCCGCGTCGGCGATCGCGTTCAGCCGGGCGATGTGCTGGCCGCCGTGGGGGATGCCGCAGGCATGGGCAAGCCGGGTTTGTACTTCGAGATCCGCAAAGGCCGCTCGGCGCTCGACCCGGCCGACTGGTTGGCAAAACGCTGACCGTGCAGCGGGTCCGAAGCGGCTGGTCAGCCGATTCAGCCATGGACTGATTGTCGCTGCCAGCGTCGGACTGACAGCCTAGAACCACTGCGCTTAGACGGGGGTCACGGTTTGGATGCCGTGATCTCTCTGTCACAGGATTTTTGGCCATTCCTTGAACGGCGTCCCGGATTCGCGACGGCCGTGGGCCGCATTGTCGCCGCGAGCTGGACGTGTACTATGTTTAAAGGCCGCCGAACTTGAATTCTCACCCCCTCATGTCACGTGTAGTCATGCCGTTTCGTTTCGCGCTGATTCTGGGCGTCGGCGTCATCATGGGCTTTGGCCTGTCGATGGGACGCACGGTCCAGGCGCAGCGGGAGATCGAGCCGCCGACCGCCGTCATGAACGACGAGAGCGACAATGACGGCGACAAGACCGTGCCGTGGCAGGACGCGCGCCTGCTCGCCGAAGTGCTCGAGCACGTCCGCAAGGAATATGTCGAAAACATCTCCGACCAGGAGCTGATCGAGGCCGCCATCCGCGGCATGATCGCCGACCTCGACGCGCATTCTGCGTATCTGGACCCGCAGGAGTTCGACGAGATCCGCATCAGCACCACCGGTGAATATTCCGGCGTCGGCATCGAGGTCGCGCTGGAAAACGGCGTGGTGAAGGTCGTGAACCCCATCGAAGGCACGCCGGCGCAGAAGGCGGGTGTGCTGCCGGGCGACACCATTCTCGCGGTCGACGACGTGCCAGTCAGTGTCGAGAACCTGAACGACACGATCGATCGTATGCGCGGCAAGGCCGGTACTGCGGTGAAGATCAGCATTGCGCGCGCCGCCGTAAAGGATCCTCTCGAATTCACTTTGTCTCGCGCGGCTGTGCAGGTTCACAGCGTGCGCGACCAACTGCTCGATGGCGGCGTCGGCTATGTGCGCATCTCGCACTTCAGCGAAACGACCACGTCCGATCTGGAACGCTCGCTCGCGTCGCTGAAGAAAAAGAATGGCGCAGCGCTGAGCGGCCTGGTGCTGGATCTGCGTAACAATCCCGGCGGCGTGCTCGAAGCGGCGGTGGGTGTGTCCGACGTGTTTCTCGAAGACGGTGTCATCGTGACGGCCAATGGCCGCGCCGCCGACGCTCGTTTTGAAATGGATGCTCACCCGGGCGATACGCTCGAAGGCGCGCCCATGGTGGTGCTGGTGAACGGCAGCTCGGCCTCGGCGTCGGAAATCGTCGCCGGCGCCTTGCAGGATCATCGTCGCGCCACGCTGGTCGGTCGTCAGACGTACGGCAAGGGCTCGGTACAGACGGTGCTGCCGTTGTCCGATGGCCACGCCATCAAGCTCACGACATCGAAGTACTTCACGCCGTCCGGTGCGTCGATTCACGAGAAGGGCATCAAGCCCGACGTGATGGTGAACGAGAACGACGTGCCCAAGCCGAAGGACGGCGTGGATGTCACCGAGTCCTACGGCAGCAAGGAGGATGTCGAGCTGCAGCTCGCACTCAGCACGTTGCAGCAGAAGGCGGTCGGCGCCATTCGTCAGAGTCGCGCTCCGTAACATTGCATGCGCTCGGCCCAGCCTGCCGCGGCCCAAACTCAGGGATTTGCCGCCAGGGCATTGTTGTGCCTGGAGCTGCTGACGCTCGCGATCGGCGCGCTGCAATTCGCATTCGTTCCTGAGTCGGTCGAGCGGCCCATGCTGGCCGCAACGGCGCTGGGCCTGCTCACCGTCAGCATTCTTTTCTCGCGCACGGTGCCCGCGTTCCAGCGGCCGATCGCGCGTCAGCACTGCATCGATATCGCCGCGCTGATCGTCTGTATCACGTTGTTCGCTGTGGCGACGGGTTCGGCGCACAGCTTCCTCGTGCCGTTGTATCTGATCCCGCTGGTCGGCGCGTCGCTGGCCTTCGGTCGCTGGTGGGTCGTGCTGTTACTGACGACCGTCATCGCAGCGGTCGGCTTCCTGCTCGGCGCGCTGACGCCGCAGATGGATATCGCCGGTCCCGAGTTCGGTGTGCAATTGTTGAGCGTGCTGGCGCCGGGCGCCGCCGTCGCGTTGATCATCGCGGCGTTGATCGAACAGATGAACAGCGCCGTGCAAAGGATCAGCGATCTGGCCTCGACCGATGCGTTGACCGGCTTGCTGAACTTGCGCTCGTTCGAAGAGATCCTGCAACAGGAACATCGCAAGGCCGAACGCTTCGGCCGGCCTTACACCATCGTCGTGGTCGACGTGGACAACCTGGCCCACATCAACGAAACGATGGGCCACGAAGCGGGCAGTCAGATCCTGGGCGCGGTGGCCGCGGCCATCACTCGTTCCATTCGCACTTCGGACGTGGCGGCGCGGCTCGGGGGCGACGAGTTCGTGGTGTTGTTGACCGAGGCGGATTCGGCGATGGGCGGAGCCATCGCCACGCGCATTCGTAACAATGTTTATGCGGGCACCGTCTCAGTCGCGAATCGGTTGATCCGCGCCAACGTCAATGTCGGTACCGCCAACTTTCCCGAGGATCATCTTTATCCGAAGGAGCTGATGATCCTGGCCGATCAGAACATGCAGCAGGATCGCGCGCTGCGCCGGCCACCGGAATAAATCCTCAGCCCGCCGCGCCCATCAGAATCGCGCGGATCGCCCAGACCCCGATACCGATCAGCATGATCAGGACCGGGAAGATGCTCAGCCCGAAGCCGAGCGAGCGGCTCTTGGGCTCGCGCACATACGAAATGGCATAGATGGCGCGGCCCAGAATGAACACGACCCCCAGCGCCGCCGCCCACAGCGGGCTGACATAAGCTGCGAAAATCCATAGCGTCGGCAGGAACATCACCAGCTGTTCCTGGGTGTTCATGTGGACCCGGAAGTGGCGTTCGAAGATTTCGTTGCCGCTCGTGGCCGGCGCCGCCACTCCATAGCGGGTTCGGGCAAAACCGACCTGGAGCGCCAGCCAAAAGAACTGCAGCAGGGCGACCACGGTGACGATTGCGACAAAAGGCATTGCGTTCCCTCATTGACGAACTGGGCAGCTCCTGCACGTCCATGTGCCCGCTGCATTCGGGCATCCTGCCCAGCACCGACACAAGATAGGCGTATCATGAGCGCGACGGATGTGAGCCGTAGCTTACCCGTCGCGCCACGAGGATCGCATCATGACCGGATTTATCTTTCGCGCCGCCATCGTCGCCCTGGGACTCTGGCTGGCCACCCAACTCTTCGACGGGCTGCAGTTCGATGGCCCGGTGACGTTGCTCGCGGCCGCGGTGCTGCTCGGAATCGTCAACGCCATCGTCCGGCCGATCGCCGTGATCCTCACCCTGCCGCTGACGTTGCTGTCGCTGGGGCTGTTCCTGCTGGTCATCAATGCCGGCATGCTCGGCCTGGTGGCCTTGCTGCTCGGCGGCTTCGCCATCAACAGCTTCTGGACCGCGCTCGGTGCATCGCTGATCGTGAGTCTCACTTCCTGGCTGGCCTCGGGCATGATCGCCAACAACGGCCGCGTCGAAGTGATCACGATGAAGAAGTAAGCGCGCCCTTCACCGCGACCCGATACAGGATCCAACCGACCACGGCGAAGATCGCCAGGCCCACCAATTCGCCGAAGTGCAGGAACTCCGGCAACGACAGCACATCCGCACTCCCGCTGTACACGATGGGAATGGCGATCACGATGCCGAGCAGCGCCTCGCCCGTGATCAAACCGGCGGAGAACAACACACCCTTGCGGTGAATGCGCTCGGCGGCGTCAGGATCGTTGTGAACTCCCGCCGCACGCTCGACCAGATGGGCCAGCAAGCCGCCGAGGAAGATCGGCACGGTCAGATCCAGCGGCAAATAAATACCCACCGCCGCGGCCAGCACCGGTGTGCGGAAATTAGCGCCGCGCTTCTTCAGGATCTCATCGCAAACGATGATCGCCGCACCGATCGCTACGCCGATCCAGATCAAATCCCACGGCAGCTCGCCACCAAACAAACCTTTCGCCACTGAAGCCATCAGCGTCGCCTGCGGCGCCAGCAACGGATTCGGATGATCGGGTGTGGGGACGCCGATGCCATACGCTTTGGCGAGCAGGTTCAACACCGGCGCCATGACCAGCGCGCATGAGGCTGCGCCGATCGCCAGCATCACCTGCTGCCGCCACGGTGTCGCGCCGATCATGTAACCAGCCTTCAGGTCCTGCAGGTTGTCGCCGGCGACGGCTGCCGCACAACAGACCACCGCGCCGATCACGATCGCGGCGACCGGACCCAGCGGAGCATTGCTGCCCATGAGCGCGGCTAACACCAGCGATGCGAACAAGATGGTGCCGATGGTGATGCCCGAGACCGGATTGTTCGACGAGCCCACCAGGCCCGCCATGTACGCCGACACCGAGCTGAACAAAAAGCCCGCGACGATCATGATGATCGTCATCGGGATGGATACGGCGAAGTTCTGCACGATCGCGTGATACAGCCCCGCCAGCGGCAGGGTGAACGCGATCAAGCCGATCAGCACCGCCTTCATCGGCAGATCCTTCTCCGTTTCCGCGACTACTTTCGAGGCGCCGGCTCGTGCCGCGTCCAGACCGCTGCGGATGCCGGACATGAGCGACTTGCGCAGCGAAATCAGCGTCCAGATGCCACCGATCAACATCGCGCCGACGCCGAGGTAGCGGATCTCCGCGCTCCAGATCGCGCCGGCCGCGTCTTCAGCGCTCGCACCGACCAGTCGAGCCGCGAGATCGGGATTGCCGTCGAGGAAGTAGGCGCTGTAGATCGGGATGGCGATGTTCCAGGACAGGATGC
Organism: Steroidobacter agaridevorans; assembly: GCF_009932555.1. Taxonomy (GTDB): domain Bacteria; phylum Pseudomonadota; class Gammaproteobacteria; order Steroidobacterales; family Steroidobacteraceae; genus Steroidobacter; species Steroidobacter agaridevorans. The sequence continues at coordinate 520,849 of NZ_BLJO01000006.1, read as the reverse complement.
CGCCCGCCACCACCACGATGCCGATGTTCAGACCCACGATGTAACCCACGCCGAGCAGCGCCGGCGACAGGTTCGTTCCCATGTACGCGATGCCCTTGCCGATGAAGCCGCCGAACGCAGCCGAGTCGGGCACCAGACGCAGGCCGCTCGCCGCAATGAGCTTGCCGAGGCCGCCCAGTGCAGAAGCAGCAGCGAGCACGCGAATGCCGCTGGCCGGATTCTCGCCGGCCTTCAGCACTTCAGCCGCGGCTTTGCCTTCAGGAAACGCCAGCTGCTGATCGACGATCAGCGAGCGACGCAATGGCACCGAAAACAACACGCCGAGGATGCCGCCCAAACCCGCGATCGCCAGCACCCACCAATATTGGAAGTCGGTCCAGTGGCCGAGGATCACCAGCGCTGGCACCGTGAAGATCACGCCAGCGGCGATCGATGAGCCGGCCGACGCGCCGGTCTGCACGATGTTGTTCTCGAGAATGTGACCGCCGCCGAGCAGACGTAGCACCGCCATCGATACGACGGCGGCGGGAATGGCGGTCGCGATCGTGAGACCCGCAAACAAACCAAGATAGGTGTTCGCGGCCGCGAGAATCATCGCGAGCACGACCGACAGAATGATCGCGCGCGGCGTCAGCTGCGGCGGGCTTTGAGTCGCAGATGTATTCATGAGATCACCAGCCGCAGGTTTGGCCTTTGTTCTGTTCTTCCAGCCAGGCGAGCAGCGGCGCGAAATATTCCGTGATCGCCGATGCATCCATTTCTCGTGTGCCGGTCAGCTTTTCGAGCGTGTCCTGCCAGGGCTGGCTCTGGCCCAGCGCCAGCATTTCGCGGAAGCGCTTGCCGGCTTCCTCGTTGCCGTAGATCGAACATTCGTTCAGCGGGCCTTGGAATCCGGCCGCCTGACAGAGTGCGCGATGAAACTGGAACTGCAGGATGTAAGACAGGAAATAGCGCGTGTACGGCGTGTTGGCCGGGATGTGATATTTCGCGCCCGGATCGAAATCCTCTTCGGTGCGGGGCACGGGCGCGGCCACTCCCTGATACTGCTCGCGCAGCTGCCACCACGCGGCGTTGTAGTTCTCGGGCTTGATCTCGCCGGAGAACACTTTCCAGCGCCACTCATCGATGAGCTTGCCGAACGGCAGGAACGCGAGCTTGTCGAGCGCCAGCCGCATCTGCTGGTTGATGGTCGCTTCCTTGCTCGGCTTGACCGCGCCAGCGAGTCCGATCTGATGCAGATAAGCCGGCGTCATCGACAGATTCACCGTGTCGCCGATGGCTTCGTGGAAGCCGTCGTTCGCGCCGCTCTGATACAGGTACGGCTGGTCCTTATAGGACAAGTAGTAAAACACGTGGCCGAGCTCGTGATACACCGTCATCAGGTGTTCCTGCGTCGGCTCGATGCACTGTTTGATACGCACGTCTTCCTTGCCGTCCATATGCCATGCGCTGGCATGACACTGCACGTCACGATCGCGCGGCTTCGCGAGCAAGGAACGTTCCCAGAAAGTCTGCGGCAGTTTCGGGAAGCCGAGAGAGACGTAGAAATTCTCGGCCGACTGCGTGATCTTCACCGGATCGTATTTTTGTTTCACCAGCGCCGCGGTCACATTCACGTCAGTGGCGCCAGGGTAGGGTTCGACCAGGGGATAGATCTCACCCCACTGTTGCGCCCACATGTTGCCGAGCAGCTGCGCTGGAATCGGCTTGTTCGACGGCACGTGCTCCTGGCCGTACGTTTTCTGCAGCTTGCCGCGAACATAACAGTGCAGCGAGCCGTACAGCGGCTTCACTTGTTCCCACAGTCGCGCGGCTTCCTTGGTGAAATCGTCCGGCGGCATGTCGTAATTCGAGCGCCACATCGCGCCGAGATCCGTGAAGCCCAGTTCTTTCGCGCCTTCATTCGCCAGCTCGACGAAGCGCACGTAGTCCTTGCGGATGGGGCGCGCCGTCGAATGCCAGCCGGTCCACGCCTCGGTCAGTTCGTCGTAGTTCCGGCTGTTGGCGAGGATGTCGCTGAGCTCGGTCTGGTCCTTACAGGATTCGGGTCCCTTCGGGCAGTACTTGGCGGCGCCGTACATGCCTTCCATTTTTGAAGTGACGGCTGCCAGCTCGGCACGCTTCGTAGCATCGGCGGGCGCGGGCGCAGCCACACCGAGCTTGAGCAATTGAACCGAGCGCGCGGCATTAGGGCTCAGCTGATCCGGTTTATAAGCCTTGGCTTTCTCGACCGCGCCGCTGAAATATTCCAGCACGCGCTCGTTGGCCTTTGCATTGAGGAACTCGGTGTCGACATTGATGAAGGTCGCGTACGCGAAGCCCGCCGAACTTTGCTCTTTCGACAGATCCGCAAGCTCGCGGTTGAGACGCTCGATGAACGCGTCTGCGTTTTCGGCGTGAGCCGCGGGAGGCTGTGGCTTGCGCTCGCAGCCCGCAATAGCAAGCACGGACGCGACCGCTGCAGTCAGTCGCACGCATAGACGAGTCATGGCTGTTCTCCGACGGAGTTACTTCACACCCGCCATCATCTTGCGGATGAACGGGGTCAGCACCAGCAACACCACGCCGGCGATGAAGCCCCACCAGAACAGATACAGGAATTGACCCGGCATGCCGGGCAGATTGTTCGGATCGATCTCGCCGGCGAACTGACCGGCGAGGTTGTTGCCGAGCGCGGTCGCGAGGAACCACAGGCCCATGACCTGGCCGACGAAGCGCGGCGGCGCGAGTTTGGTCATCGAGCTCAGGCCCACCGGGCTCAGACATAACTCGCCGAATGTATGCAGCAGATACGTGAGCATGAGCCAGGTCGGCAGCACTTTCTCGCCCGCGACGACGTAACGCGCGGCGAGGAACATCACCAGGAAGCCGAAGCCCATCAGGATCAGGCCGATGGCGAACTTCGCGGGCGCCGACGGATCCAGATTGCGACGGCCCAGATTCACCCAGATCGCCGCGAACACCGGCGCGAAAACAATGATGAACGCCGGGTTCACCGCTTGCAGCGTGCCGGCCGGCAATTCCCAGCCGAACATCACGCGATCGGTGTGACGCTCGGCGAACAGGTTGAACGATGCGCCGGCCTGCTCGAAGCCCGCCCAGAACATGGCGCAGGCGATGAACAGCGCGATCATCGCCACGACGCGCTTGCGCTCATCCAGCTGCAGACCGGCGGCGAACAGCAGGTAACCGAAAAAGCCGGCGGCCAGCGCCACCAGGGCCCAGTTGAGCGCCTTCGAGACAGCGAGGGGATCGAGCTGGACCATGCCGAGCAGCACCGCTGCCATGACCGCGACGAGCACGACCATGAAACCGACAATGGGCGTCCAGGTCGCGGGCTCGCCCATCGGCACGACACCCGAGGTGCCGAGGTAATGTTTGGTGACTTGGAACTGCACCAGGCCGATCAACATGCCGATCGCCGGCAATGCGAAGCCCGCATTCCAACCGAACGCTTCAGCTGCCATCGGCACCAGCAGCGAGCCCAGCGTCGCGCCGACGTTGATGCCCATGTAAAAAATGGAGAAGCCGGCATCGCGTCGCGAGCCGCCTTCGGGATAGAGCTGCGCGACGATGGCGCTGATGTTGGGCTTGAGCAGACCGACGCCGAGCACGATCACCATCAGGCCGATGAAAAACAGCTGCGTGTTGCCGGTGGCGAGGCAGCCGTTGCCGAGCATGATCATCACGCCGCCCCAGACCACCGCGCGTTGTTGACCGATCAGGCGGTCGGCGATCCAGCCGCCCAGCAGGGACAGCAGATACGTGCCGGAAATGTACAAGCCGTAAATCGCGCTGGCGGTGCGATCGTCCAGGCCCAGCCCGCCATCGGCGATGGCCGCGGTCATGAACAGGATCAGGATGGCCCGCATGCCGTAGTAGGTAAAGCGCTCGAACGCTTCGGTGGCGAACAGGGTCATCAGCCCGCGGGGATGCCCGAAGATCTGCGGCCCATGGGTGGAATCGCGTTCGATGCTTTGATTCATATGGGAAGGATCTCCCTGCGGCAGCTCGCGGGCGCGGCGCTGCTGTTGTTATGGGTGACAACCATGACAGAAATCATGGAGGCGCAGTCTCACCGAGAGCGCGCTGCGGAGCAAGGCGCGAAGCTCAAAAGCTTATCGTGTATACCGAGACGTTCAGGTCGCGTCGTCGTCCGTCTTGGTCTCGGCCCGCTTCTTCAACAGGAAGCGCGACAGCAGGATGCCGATCTCGTACAGCAGGTACATCGGCCCCGCCATCATGGTCTGCGATATCGCATCCGGCGGCGTCAGGAACGCGGCGACGACGAAAATTCCCAGCAGCACGTAGCCGCGGTTCTTGCCCATCGTGTCGACGCTGACCATGCCGGTCGAGGCGAGCAGCACGGTCGCCACCGGGATTTCGAACGCGATACCGAACGCGAAGAACAGCAGCAGCACGAAATCCAGGTAGTTCTGCATGTCCGTCATCATCTGCACGCCGGCCGGCGCGCTGGTGGTGAAGAACGTGAACATCAGCGGGAACACGACGAAGTAGGCGAACGCCACGCCGGCGTAGAACAGCACGATGCTCGAGACCACGAGCGGCACGGCAAAGCGCTTCTCATGCTTGTACAAACCGGGTGCGACGAACGCCCACGCCTGATACAGCACATAAGGCATCGAGATGAACAGCGCGACGAACAGCGCCAGCTTCAGCGGCGCAAGAAATGGCGAGACCAGGCTGGTCGCGATCATGGAAGTGCCCACCGGCATCTTCTGGATCAGCGGCGTCGCGACCAGCGTGAACAGCTGGTTCGAGAAATAGGCACAGGGCAGAAATACGATGCCGATGCAGATCACCGCACGCATCAGCCGGTCGCGTAATTCGACCAGGTGCGAGATCAGCGTGCCTTCGGCTAATTGTTCACGCTCGTCAGCACTCATGCGCGAGCTCATTGCACAGCTTTTGTCGCGGGCGTCTCGGCAGCCGATTGTGGCGGCGGCTCCATGCCGGAAACCATGGTTTGCAGATCCAGTCCCGAAGCATTGTGAGGTTGATCGCTGGCGGGTTGCGGCTCGCTTGGCGCGGCTGCCTCAGCATTGACCGTGGTCTCGGCATGGGGAGGTTCAGCCGGCGTGGCGGTATCGGTCGGGGGCGGAGGCGATGCGGGCGGCGGCGACTGCATCGGACGGGACTTGGCCATCTCGTCCAGGGACACTTCCTGTTCCAGCTGCGTGCGCAGCTGACGCGCCATGGCGCGGGCACGGCCGGTCCAGCGGCCGACCTTCTCGGCCAGGCCAGGCAACTTTTCCGGTCCCAGCACCAGCAGCGCCAGGCCCAGGATCAGGACGATCTCGGTGAAGCCGACTTCGAACATCGCGCGTCCGGGTCAGAGCATCAAGCGTTGGAGCTCTTGCTGCCCGTCTTCTCGGACGTCGAGTTGAAGTCCGCGTCCTTCTGGGGCGAATTGAGCTGCTGAGTCTCCTTCTCGTCCTCGCTGTCCATGGCTTTCCGGAAGCCTTTGACCGCGCCACCCAGATCCGAGCCGATCGTCCGCAGCCGCTTGGCGCCGAAGATCAACAGCGCAATGGCGAGGATGATCAGAAGTTCTTTGAAACCGATGCCCATTCGACTCTCCCGCTTCGCAAAGCCGCCGGATCATACGCCACCCACTTGTCGATTGGGTGTCGGCGGCCGTGGAAAACTCTAGCCCTTGCCCGATCCTTCCGGCGGCGCCTGCAGCCAGAACGTGACCGGACCGTCATTGGTCAGGCTGACCTGCATGTTGGCGCCAAACTCTCCCGTTTGGACCGCGCCCAGGCGCGCTCGTGCCCGCCCGACCAGATAGTCGAACAACCGCCGCCCTTCCTCGGGCGCGGCGGCCGGACTGAAGCCGGGTCGAGTGCCGCTGCGCGTGTCCGCCGCCAGTGTGAACTGCGAAACCAGCAACAGCTGTCCGCCGATGTCCTGCAGGCTGCGATTCATACGGCCTTCGCTGTCTGGAAAAACGCGGTAGGTGCACAGCCGTTCCAGCAGCCGGTCGGCCTGCGACTCGCTATCGCCGCGCTCCACGCCCACCAATACCAACAATCCCGTCTCGATGGCGCCGACTTGGCGATCGGCTACACGAACTTCGGCGTGGGTGACGCGCTGGAGCAGGCCGATCATCGGAAACCGGTGTTTGGAGGGTTTCCGCAGGATAGCGGACGCGGGTGAGACATGAATGAAGATTCCGTAACAGCGAATATTTTCCACAAAAGTGCAAGATCGGCGCTAATCCCGGCGCAGGGTCTCCACTCAGCAGCAGATTGTCCGTCTGTTTGACCGCTAGCTCGGAACGCAGGCCGCTTCGCGGCCGTCGGGAGATACGTCTGTGGCCTTTGGCGCGATCGAAGGTACAAGTGGAAAAATCAGGCGCAATAATCGCTGGTCTGGACGCCGATGTGCACTCCCGAGCCTCAACAGCAGCTCGAAAATGAAACTTGCTGCTGGATTGAGCGCTGTGGCCGGCCCGGCCGTGCCTCGGGGCGGGCTTATGACAGCTCCTGACCTGTCATGGAGTTTTCTCCGCCCAACCCGCTGACCCGTCAAAGAAACTTCCCGCCGTTGTCATTTACCGGTCACGTTCCGGGCCGAGTCTGCGCGCACCGCAAAGCCTCGTCGCAGGAGGTGAACCATGAGCCCGACTCCGAGCAAACCGGTCTTCCGCTTCCGCAGCGTGTTCATTTCCGACATCCATCTGGGCTTCCGCGGCTGCAGCGCGGACTACCTCTTGGATTTCCTGCACTCGGTCGAGTGCGACACGCTCTACCTGGTCGGCGACATCATCGACATGTGGAGCCTGAAGCGTTCGTTCTTCTGGCCGCAGGAACACAACAACGTCATCCGGACCATTCTCGGCAAAGCCAAGGCCGGCACGCGCGTCATCTACATCCCGGGCAATCACGACAGCGTGTTCCGCGAGTACTGCGGCATGGTGTTCGGCAATGTCGAGATTCATCGCGAGTTCGTCCACGAGAACGCCGACGGTCGCAAGTTCCTGGTCCTGCACGGCGACGAGTTCGACAGCGTCATCAAAGCGAGCCCGCTGCTCGAAGCGCTCGGCAATCGCGCTTACGCCTTTATTCTGAAGCTGAATCGCTATGTGAATTTTTTCCGGCGCGCGTTTGGCGCGCCGTACTGGTCGATCGCCGCGTTCCTGAAGCACAAGGTGAAGAACGCGGTGAAGTACATCGCGAACTTCGAGCGCGCGCTGGCCGATGAAGCGAAGCGCCGCAACCTCGACGGCATCGTCTGCGGCCACATCCACCGCGCCGAGATCACCGAGATCGACGGCATCACCTATTGCAACGACGGCGACTGGGTCGAGAGCTGCACGGTGCTGACCGAAGACGACGACGGCCACATGTCGTTGTTGCGTTGGACGGAGCAGAAACAAGTGGTGGCGCACACCGGGGTGGTTGCAACGCTGCCGATCGGGCAGGCCGCGTGAAGATAGCGATCGTTACCGATGCGTGGCGCCCGCAAACCAATGGTGTCGTCAAGACGCTGAGCACGACCGCCGACGGCTTGCGCGCGCTCGGCCATGACGTGCGCATCGTCGAGCCGAATCAGTTCAAAACGTTTCCGTGTCCTACGTATCCGGAAATCCGGCTGGCGTGGCTGCCGTACGGGCGTGCGTCATCGTTGCTCGAAGAGTTCGGGCCGGACGCGATTCACATCGCCACCGAAGGAACATTGGGCGCGGCGGCGAGGAAGTGGTGTTTGCGCCGGCGGTTTCCGTTTACTACGTCGTATCACACTCAATTTCCCGAGTACGTGCGCGCGCGGGTGCCGATTCCGCTTGCGGTGAGTTACGCACATTTACGTCGCTTCCATTCGGCGGCCGCACGCACCATGGTCGCGACGCCGGCGATGCAGCGTCTGCTCGAGTCACGCGGGTTCAGGAACATCGTGCGATGGACTCGCGGTGTGGATGTTTCTTTATTCAAGCCAAGAGACAAGCGTTTCCTGGATTTTCCTCGGCCTGTCGCGATGTATGTGGGGCGAGTGGCCATCGAGAAGAACATCGAAGCCTTCCTGAAGCTCGACCTGCCCGGCACCAAAGTCGTCGTCGGCGACGGCCCCGCGCGCGCCGAGCTGGAAGCGAAATATCCGAACGCGAAATTCGTCGGCTTCAAATTCGGCGAAGAGCTCGCGTCGCATGTCGCTGCATCGGATGTGTTTGTATTTCCCAGCCGCACGGACACGTTTGGTTTGGTGATGCTAGAGGCGATGGCCTGCGGCGTTCCGGTCGCTGCTTATCCTGTCACCGGTCCCATCGACGTCGTGACTCAAGGCGTCACTGGCGAACTCAACGAAGATCTCCGCGCCGCCACGTTAGCTGCGCTCAAGCTCGATCCAAACCAATGCCGCGCTTACGCGCTAGCAAATACGTGGGAAACAGCGACGCGGCAGTTTCTTTCTCATCTCGCACCGAGAACGGCAACTGCTGGGGTAGCTGAGTCGGCGCTCGACTCGGCCTAAGCGCCGGAGAAGAATCGTCTACCACGAGGAGAGCCAGAAAATCTCACACCATGGCTCCAGGCTCTCTTTGCCTTTCAACCTTGCAGCTCCTCTGCGCTATCGGGCGGCGTCAGGGTGGGAGTGTCTCCTTCCGGCAGCTTTTCGGCACACGGACGGGGCCGAAACAGCAGGGCTCATCATGGACGTGACGCGAGGGGCGCAATGCGCTCCGGCGGGCGCCCGGTGCCGGAAGGAGACACTCCCACCCTGACGCTGCCGAACCACAACGCGTCAAACGCACTCGGCAGCGCCTCGCCGAGCTACCGACGCATCGAACGGCACTCTGTAGCGCGACGCCGAGCCACCGAAACGCATCAACCGCACCCTTACCGAGCCGCCCCCAACATATCCAACGCCCCATGCAACAACGCAGTCGCCCCGGCGAGCTCCGGGACAATGACCAAGTGAGCCCCGGCGGCGCGTAAGGCCGGCTCATTCACCGACTGCTCAGCCCGCGCTGCTATAACCACCGACGGGTTAAGGTGACGCAACTGGCTGATCGCCGCCCGGGCGGGGGCGAAGTCGGGTAGGGCGACGACGGCGAGTCGGGCATTGGCGACATGAGCAGCTTCCAGCACGGTAGGCGAGAATGCGTTGCCATAAATTGCTGGCAAGCCATCGGCCACGCCGTCCCGCACCCGTGACAATCTCGAATCGATGACGGCGACGCTGATTCCCGCCTCCCGCAAGCCGCGGGCGACGCTTTGGCCCACTCGGCCGTAGCCGATGACGATCGCATGAGCTTCCAGTTGCGCGCCTTCGCCGCTCGCGCCGGTGCCGGTGTCGAACCAACGGCGCAACCCGCGATTGTGCAGCATGAATTCGCCGACCTTGGGCGCGATGGCGAATGCCGAGGGCGTCAGCACGATGGTGACCAGCGCCGAGGTGAGAATCAGATTGTAGAGCTGCGGCGAAAGGGCCTGAGTCTGCAGGCCGATTTGCGCCAGTACGAAATTCAGCTCGCCGACCGGGATCATGCCGAGCGCGGTGAAGGCCGCGGTGCGGGCGGTCAAGCGGAACGGCACGATGCCGATCGCGGTAGCCGCGAACTTCAGCAGCACAGTGAAAGCCGCCACCGCCAGCACCGCCGGCCAGTTCGTGACGATGAAATTGAGATCGATCAGCATGCCCACCGACACGAAAAACAGCGTCGCGAACAGGTCGCGCACCGGCACGACCTCGGAGATCACGCGATGATCGAACTCGCTCTCCGACAGCAGCAGCCCGGCCACGAATGCCCCAAGCGCGGGCGACAGTCCGAGCAGCGTGCTGACACTCGCCGCGCCCAGCGCCAGCACGGCGGCAGTGACGATGAACAATTCGGACGAGCGCATTCTCGAGACATGGCCCATCAGAAACGGCACGGCTCGCAGACCGACGGCCAGCGACACGCCGATGAACACCGTCGCTTTCAGAATGGTGATGCCGACGTCGACGGCGACTTCCATCGGCGATGCGCCGGTCTGCGTCGAGACCAGCTGCGGCAGCACCACGATCAGCACGACGATGATCAGGTCCTGCACGATCGCCATCGACAGCAGCAGCCGGCCATGGCTGGAGGCGATCTCGCCTCGGTCCAGCAATGTTTTCAGGATCACCATGGAGCTGCTGGCCGCGAGCGCGATGCCGAACACCGTGCCCGCCAGCACACCCCAGCCCATCACGATGCCGGCCAGCGTGCCGCCGAGAATCGTCAATACCACCTGCACCGAGGTGCCGATGGTGGCGATGGCCCGCACCCGCGCCAGGTCCTTGAGCGAAAATGCCACGCCCAGGCCAAACATCAGGAAGATCACGCCTACATCGGCCAGCAGTGCGATTTGCTCGCGGTTGCCAACGAATCCCGGGGTGAACGGTCCAATGGCCACGCCGGCCAGCAAGTAGCCGAAGATCGGCGACTGGCGCAGCCAGCTGGCGAGAAAGCCGCCGGCCACCGCGATGCCGAGCGCGACCGCGACGTTCAGGACCAGAGGTATTTCATGATTCATGCATGAGTCGTCGGGGGGCCTGAGGGCGGCTTTGAGTTCCGGCGCAAAAGGCAACGGCAATGTAGCATGCGTCGCGACTTTGCCACGGGTTTGCCCGAATCCTGCCGCAAGCTGGTCGCAGTAATCCTGCAGTGGATGACACGTATTCGAGATGAGAGCACTGAAAAAATATCGCAAGCAGATCTTTGCCGGCGTGGCCCTCGCTTTCGGCGTCGCGGCGATCGCGTTCACCGTCTGGGTGTTCACGCTGGACCGCAAGATCACCAGTCAATTCGAGGGACGCCGCTGGACGCTGCCCGCGCAGGTCTATGCCCAGCCCACCGAGTTGTATGTCGGCCAGACCTTCAGCGCCGAAACGCTCGAGCAGGATTTGCAGCGGCTCGGCTACCAGCGCGTCGACAAGCCCCAGCATCCCGGCAGCTACAGCCGTAAAGGCACGCGCATCGATCTGATCAATCGTCGTTTCCAGTTCTGGGATGCGCTGCAGGAGCCGCAGCTGCTGACCATCAAAACAAACGGCAACGCCGTCGAGGATCTGCGCAACGGCCGCAATGAGGAAGTGCCGATCTTTCGGCTCGACCCGCTGCTGATCGGCAGCATCTTCCCGATCCACGGTGAAGACCGCGTCGTGGTCACGCCCGAGGAAGTGTCGCAGCTGTTGCCGTCGGCGCTGAAAGTCGTGGAGGACCGTAAGTTCGACACGCACTGGGGTGTCAATCCCACCGCCATCATGCGCGCCGCGTTCGTGAACTTGCGCGCCGGCGCGATCGAGCAAGGCGGCTCGACGCTCACTCAGCAGCTGGTGAAGAGTTATTTCCTCGACAACCGGCGCACGATCGGTCGCAAGATCGAGGAAGCCATCATGGCCATGCTGCTGGAAGTGCATTTCAGCAAGCAGGACTTGATGAATGCGTACATCAACGAGATCTATCTCGGCCAGGACGGCCAGCGTGCGATTCACGGCTTCGGTCTCGCCAGTCAGTTCTACTTTGGCAAGCCGCTAGCCGAGCTGCAGCTGCACGAAGTTGCATTGCTGGTCGCCATCGTGCGCGGGCCGTCCTACTACGATCCGCGTCGTCATCCGCAGCGTGCGCGCGAGCGGCGCGACATGGTGTTGAAGCTGATGGCCGAGCATGGCGTCATCGCGCCCGACATGGCGAACAAGGCGGCGAAGCGACCGCTCGGCATCGTCAGCTCCGGCTCGCAGGCGGGCGGCGGTTATTACCCGGCGTTCCTCGATCTGGTCCGTCGCACGCTGCGACGTGACTATCGCGAAGAAGATCTGACCGAGGCCGGGCTGCGGATCTTCTCGACCCTCGACCCGACCGTGCAGACGCAAGCCGAAAAGGCGCTGACCCAGGAGCTCGATCGGCTCGACAAAACTCGCAAGACGAAGTCGAAGGCGCCGCTCGAAGGCGTAGTCGTCGTCACGGCCCCGCAGAACGGCGAAGTCATCGCAATGGTCGGCGGCCGGCAGGCGAGCTTTGCCGGCTTCAATCGCGCGCTGGATGCGAAGCGCTCGATCGGCTCGCTGGTCAAGCCGGTGATCTATCTGGCCGCCATCGAAAGCGGCCAGTTCAATGCCGCGTCCATCGTCGAAGACGGTCCGGTATCCGTGAAGCTCGCGAACGGCCAGCTTTGGGAGCCGAAGAATATTTCCGAGCAGTATTACGGTCCCGTGCCGCTGGTGCGCGCGCTCGCGCAGTCCATGAATCTGGCGACTGTGAATCTCGGCATGTCGGTGGGCCTGCCCAAAGTAACGCGTGAGTTCGTGGCGCTCGGTCTGGAGAAAGAGCCGCCGCAGTTGCCTTCGGTGTTGCTCGGATCGCTCGATGTTTCTCCGCTGGAAGTGGCGCAGTTGTACAACGCGTTTGCGAACGGCGGCTTCAGCACGCCGCTGCGGGCGGTGCGGTCGGTGCTCGACACGGAAGGCAAGCCGCTGAAGTCGTTTGCTCTGGAAGTGACGCCAGTGGCGAGCCCCGACGCGGTTTATCAGGTGAATCGCATGATGGTCGAAGTCATCGAGCACGGCAGTGGCCGAGGCGCGCGTGCGCAGATTCCGCCGGATGTCGTGGTGGCCGGCAAGTCGGGCACGTCTTCGGACTATCGTGACAGCTGGTTCGCGGGCTTCTCCGGCAGCCATCTCGCGGTGGTATGGATCGGGCACGATGACAATTCGCCCACCGGACTGACCGGCTCATCGGGCTCGCTGCCGGTGTGGTCGCGCCTGATGGCGAATCTTGGAACAACTTCCTGGAGTGCGCCGTTGCCGGAAAGCCTGGAAGAAACCTGGATAGAATTCCCGACCGGCCTGGGCGCCCGGCCGGACTGCGGCGAGGAACCGATCGCCATTGCCGTGCCCAAGGGGACCGAGTTGCCGATGCAGCCGTCATGCGGAACCAACGTGTTCGGGGAATTCGGCGAGAAGGCCAAAGAATGGTGGCGAGGCATCACCCGGCAATGACGAGGCGCCTGAATCCAGCGGTTCAGTTTCGGGCGAACACTTTTTCAGTCGATGACGGTCTAACAATCTTGTGATTACCTGGCAGCGGAAACTTCCCTCGCTCGTGGCTGTGCTCGTCGTTTCGGCGTGCGCGGTTCCTCCTCCTTATCGCGCGCCGGCGCCGCCCGCTCCGGTGCCTCCTCCGACGCAGGAGCCGCCGGTCGAAACACGTCCCGCCCCGGCGCCCGAACCGCCGGTCGAGCAACCGCCGCCACCCGCGCCGGTCGTTCGCGAGCCGGTGTTGAGCGCCGCTTCACGAGCGCTGGTGAGCCAGGCGCAGATCCAACTGCAGTCGAAGAACTATCCGGTCGCGGCGTCCTCGATCGAGCGCGCGCTGCGTATCGAGCCGGACAATCCGCTGCTGTGGATCGAGCTGGGCAAGGTACGGCAGGCGGAAGGGAATTACGTCCAGGCCGAGAACATGGGCCGCAAGGCGGCGTCCATGTCCGTCAATGCGCCGAGGGCGAACTCGTCGGCGTGGACTTTGATCGCCGAGTCGCTGCGCGCCAGAGGCAAGAACTCCGAAGCGCAGGAAGCGCTATTGCGAGCCCAGGGTGTTCGCTAAGACGGGCGTTCGCTGAAGCGCCGTCTCAGCGACGCCAGAACGATGGCGTCGCGATGACCAGCAGCGGGAAGATCTCCAGGCGCCCGAGCAACATCGCGATCACGCACAGCCATTTGCCAGCATCGGAGATCGAGCGAAAGTTCGAGGCGACCTCTCCCAGGCCGACGCCGTAATTATTGATACACGCCGCGATCGCGGAGAACGCCGTTACGTGGTCGGCGCCCGCGATCATCATCAATACCATCAGCACCGCGAACAGGATCATGTACACGGCAAAGAATCCCCACACCGAGTCGATGATGCGCCAGTCGACCGGCTTGCTGCCGATGCGCACCGGAATTTCGGCGCTCGGGTGGATCAGCCGCTGAACTTCGCGTTGGCCTTGTTTCCAGATCAGCAGCCAGCGAATCACTTTCATGCCGCCGGACGTTGAGCCCGCCGAGCCGCTGATGAAGGTCGCGAGCACCAGGATGACCGGGATCGCGCCGGGCCATACCGAGTAGTCGGTGGTGAAGAAGCCCGTGCCGGTTTGCGCCGAAATCGCCGTGAACACCGACGTCCGAATCGCGGTGTCCGTTGTATAGACGCCTTTGACGAGCAGCATTCCCAACGTCAGCAGGAACAGGCACGTCACCAGGATCAGGAACGCGCGCAACTCCGGATCGCGGAAATAATCCTGCAGGCGCCGATAGCGCCAAACGAAGAAATGCAAAGCGAAGTTGATCGAGCCGAGCAGCATGAACAGCGACGCTACGATCTCGATTGCGACGTTGTCGAAGTAGCCCAAGCTCAGATCGTGGGTCGAGTGGCCGCCGGTCGATACGGTCGAGAAGCTGTGCGCGATCGCATCGAACGGCGACATTCCAGCCATCCAGTAGCAGGCGGCGCATAAGACAGTGAGCGTCACATAGATTACCCACAGAGCTTTCGCTGTCTCGGTAATGCGCGGCGTGAGTCGTACGTCCTTCGCGGGCCGGGGGCTCTCCGCTTTCAACAATTGCATGCCGCCGACGCCTAGCATCGGCAGCAGGGCAACTGCCAACACGACTATGCCGATGCCGCCGAGCCACTGCGTCTGCTGACGAAAATACAAGATGGAGATCGGCAGCTCTTCGATGCCGACCAGCACGGTTGCGCCGGTGGTCGTGAATCCCGCGACGGCTTCGAACACGGCGTCCGTCAACCCGAGCTCGGGTCTATCCGAAATCAGCAGCGGCACCGCGCCCGCCAGGCCGAGCACGATCCAGAACAGCGAGACCACGAGGAAGCCATCTCGAACCCGCAGCTCGCGGTGCGCCTTGCGCGCAGGCCACCAGATGAGCGCACCGACGACCAGCATGCCGCAGAACGAATCGAAGAACGGTTGCCAATGAGCGTCCGCATAGTAGAGCGACACGCCGATGGGCGGCAGCAGGGTGACGCTGAACAACATCAGCAACTGCCCCATGATGCGCTGGACGGTGAGTAAGTTCATCGAGGGCGCTTATCTGGCGTGCCGGCGCGGCACATCGAACAAGCGCTCGACCGCTTCGACGTGGCGGCGGTCGGTGAGGAACAGAATCACGTGGTCGTCGCGCTGGATCACGGTGTCGTGGTGCGCTATCAGGACCTGATCGCCGCGTGCGATGGCGGCAATGGTCGTTCCCTCGGGCAATGGGATGTTTTCGATTCGTTTGCCGATCACCCGGCCCTCGCCCTGCACGCCGTGCACGATGACTTCCAGCGCCTCGGCCGCGCCGTGTCTCAACGAGTGCACGCGAACCACGTCGCCACGCCGCACGTGAGCGAGCAGCGAGCCGATAGTGACCTGCTGCGGCGACAAGGCGATGTCGATCGAGCCGCTCTGCATGAGCTCGGCGTAGGCCGGGCGGTTGATCAGCGCCATGACCTTGTGACAGCCCAGCCGCTTCGCCAGCATCGCCGACAGAATGTTGGCTTCTTCGGCGTTGGTGACCGCGACGAACGCGTCGGCGCTGTCGATGTTTTCTTCCAGCAGCAACTCCTCATCGGCGGCATCGCCACTGAGCACGATGGTGTTGCTCAGCTGCTCCGATACCCGCCGGGCACGCCGCGGGTCGCGTTCGATCAGCTTGACTTGATGATTCACTTCCAGCGTCTGCGCGAGCCGAAAGCCGATGTTGCCGCCGCCGGCGATGACGACACGGCGCACCGGGTCTTCCAACCGCTGCATCTCGTTCATCACGAGACGGATGTCTTCGCGAGCCGCGATGAAGAACACCTCGTCACCATGCTCGATGACCGTTTCGCCCTCGGGCTTGATGCTATGGCCGCCGCGATAGATCGCCGCGACGCGTGCATCGCGTCCTTCGATGTGAGTCGGCAATTGTTTCAGTTGCTGACCGACCAGCGCGCCGCCCTGCAAGGCTTTGACGCCGACGAGGCGGATGCGACCGTCGGCGAAGTCCAGCACCTGCAGCGCGCCCGGATACTTGATCAAGGCCACGACGTGCTCGGTCACCAGCTGTTCGGGGCTGATTGGCACATCGACGGCGAATGCGCGGTCCTCGTGCGAGAACAGCTTGGTGTGCTTGGTGAAATCGGCGGAGCGGATCCGGGCGATGCGGGTCGAGTCCTTGTTGAACAGGCTCCACGAGATCTGACAGGCGACCATGTTCACTTCGTCGCTGTTGGTTAGCGCGATGAAGATGTCGGCGTCGCGTGCGCCCGCGGCCTCGAGAACGCTTGGCTGCGTGCCGCTGCCGACCAGCGTGCGAATGTCGAGACGGTCCTGCAGATCGCGCAGCAGCTCGTCATTCACATCGACGACCGTGACTTCGTTCGCCGCTTCTCGCGCCAGATGGTAGGCGGCGGTGCGACCCACCTGTCCGGCGCCGAGGATGATTATTTTCATACCGGTTCCAGCTTCGCGTACGCCAGCATCAGCCACTTGGTGCCCTGGCGCTCGAAGTTCACTTGCACGCGCACCTGGCTGCCCTGGCCTTCGAGATCGAGCACCGTTCCTTCGCCGTACTTGCCGTGACGCACTCGCTGGCCGAGGCGCACGCCGCCCATGGCGCCGGGATCTTCCTGCACCCGACCGCCCATGCTTCGAGGGGTCGAGTAGATCGGGCGAGAGATCTGGATGCGGGGTCGGATCTCTTCGATCAGCGAGGCGGGAATTTCCCGGATGAAGCGAGACGGCGTGCCGTAGCTGTCCACGCCGTGCAGGCGTCGTTGCTCAGCGTAGGTGAGATACAGCTGTTTCATGGCGCGCGTCGTACCGACGTAGCAAAGGCGGCGTTCTTCCTCGAGCCCGTCCACATCGCTGATCGAGCGCTGATGCGGGAACAAGCCATCTTCCATACCGCACAGGAACACCACGGGGAATTCCAGGCCTTTGGCCGAATGCAGCGTCATCATCTGCACGGCATCTTCGCCGGCGCCGGCCTGTTCTTCGCCCGATTCCAGCACGGCGTGCGAGAGGAAGTTGGCGAGCGGTGAAATGTCGACGTCGCCTTCAGGCTCATAGCCTCGCGCGGCGGACACCAATTCGTTCAAGTTGTCGACGCGCGCTTCGCCGCGGTCGCCTTTCTCTTGCTGATAGTGCGCGACCAGGCCGCTTGCATGAATCACATGATCGACTTGCTCGTGCAGCGGCAACGTGCGCGTTTGCTCCGCCAGCTGCTCGATCAGCAACAAGAAGGCGTGTATCGCCTGCCCGCCACGTGCGCCCATCTCCTTGATGCTCGAGCCCGCGGCCTCCCACATCGAGGTGGCATTGGCGCGGGCATAGTTGCGGATCATGTCGAGCGTTTTGTTACCGATGCCGCGGGTCGGCAGGTTCACGACGCGTTCAAACGATGCATCGTCGGTACGGTTGTGCATCAACCGCAGGTAGCCGAGCGCGTCTTTGATTTCGGCGCGCTCGAAGAATCGCAGGCCGCCGTACACGCGATAGGGAATGCGGTGCGTGAGCAACGCTTCTTCGAACGTTCGCGACTGCGCGTTCGAGCGGTATAGGATCGCGCATTCGCTGCGCAGGCCGCCCTTCATCACGTAGTCGCGAATCCGATTGACGACGAAGTCCGCTTCGTCGCGCTCGTTGAACGCGGCGTACAGCTTGACCGCATCGCCTTGTTCGCCGCTGGTCCACAGATTCTTGCCGAGGCGGCCGCCGTTGTTGGAGATGAGTGCATTGGCCGCCGCGAGGATGTTGCCGGTGGAGCGGTAGTTCTGCTCCAGTCGGAACATCTGCACGTTGGGATAGTCGCGACGATACTGGTGCAGATTCTCCACGCGAGCGCCGCGCCAGCGATAGATCGACTGGTCGTCGTCGCCGACCGCGAACGGCAAGCCTTCGGGACCGGCGAGCAGCTTCAACCACGAGTATTGGATCGTGTTGGTGTCCTGGAACTCGTCGATCAGCACGTGGCGGAAACGTTGGCGGTAGTGATCCAACAGGGCCGCGTTATCGCGGAACAGCTCATAAGCGCGCAACAGCAGCTCGGCGAAGTCCACCACACCGGCGCGGTCGCACTGCTCCTGATACAGCCCATACAACTTGATGAACATGCGCCGCGTCGGATCGCCGTCATCCTTGAGTTGCTTGGCGCGCAGGCCCTCGTCCTTGCGGGCGTTGATGAACCACATGATCTCTTTCGGGACCCAGCGCTCCTCGTCGAGGTTCTGCGCTTTCAGCAGCCGTCGGATGGCGCGCAGCTGATCGTCCGAGTCCATGATCTGGAAGCTCTGCGGCAGATTCGTGTCGCGCCAATGGATGCGCAGCAGGCGATGCGCGATGCCGTGGAAAGTGCCGATCCACAGGGGAGCGCTCGGCACGCCAAGCATGGTTTCGATGCGCGCGCGCATCTCGCCGGCGGCCTTGTTGGTAAAGGTCACCGCCAGAATGCTGTGCGGGGAGGAGCCTTCGACCTGCACCAGCCAGGCGACGCGGTGGGTGAGCACCCGCGTTTTGCCAGAGCCGGCGCCGGCCAGGACCAGAGTCGGCGCCAGCGGAGCCGCGACGGCGGCGCGCTGAGCGTCGTTAAGTCCTTCAAGTAAATCAGAAACGTCCAGAGCGAGACCTCACGACTGGCCGCCGCCCGAGAGTGGGGCGGGGGCGTGAACCGAGGCCGCGCATTCTAGCAGGCCGGCCGTTTCTATATGCTGTGCGGCTAGAGCGGGTTGCCGGGAGGCGTGCATGCGTGTTTGGCGCGGGATGTTACTTTCCCATTGCGCGGTTTTGCTGACGTTGGCGGGATGCTCCAAGGCGCCGGAGCCCGTGGCGCCGGCCGCTGCGCCCACCGCCGATACCGCCACCTCCAGCCAGCCATCCGAAGCTCCCGCCACATCCGAGCCGCCCGCGGAGTCGGGGCTCGCCATCAAGCGCGGCATCGTCACGCTGGCCCCCGATCGCGCCAGTTTCCGTCCCTGTGGCGAGCAGAAGGATCTGCTGCTGGTCGATCAGACCGACGGCGTGTTGAAGCGCGAGTTCTCCGGAGAGAAGGATGCGAATGGTGCGGATCAGGGGTTGAAGCTGTACATCGAAGCGTATGGCGAGCGCGCTATCAATCAGCCCGCACCCGAGGGCTTCGCCGGTACCTTCTTGTTGGAAGAAGCGCTGTTCGCGGCGCCGGACGGGCAGACGCGCGGGTGCGATTCACCACCGCAGGATTACATCGTCGCCGCTCGCGGCAACGAGCCGTTCTGGGGCGCCGAGGTCACCGAAGCGGCATTGCTCTGGCGCCAGCCCGAAGATCCCAAGGAAATTTCCATCGCCGCGCCGCAGACGCAGGATTCCGAAGGGGCCGTGAGTTACGTCGCGGCCAACCCCGAGCACAAGATCGAATTGTTGATCGAAGCCCAGGCGTGCCGTGATGACATGTCGGGCGAGTACTTCGCGTACTCGGCGCGCGCGACGCTGGACGGGAAGAAATACACCGGCTGCGCACGCATCGGCAGCAGGTCGTTCTGATCTCACCTTTCGCGCAGAGACAGACTGTTGGTCGGGCCCGCGATCCGTCGCGGGCGATGACGTCGATACAGCGAACGGAACGTCAGGCCGATCGCCAGCGCCAGCAGCGGATCCGTGATCGAGGCATGTTCGCCGGGCAGCCAGATCTGCAGCAGCTCGACGACGGTGGCGATGGTCAGCATCACCCCGAACGCGAACTCCGTGGACGCGCCCCATTCGCGCACCACCCACAGCAAGGCGCCATAAAGAAACAATTTGCCGAACATCTCCACCCAGTCGACCACCGCCAGATTCCAGCCGGAATCCACCAGCGCCAGGAACGGCCAGAAATCGAACTGCGCGGCTTGCCGTGAGAAATCGAACGGCGCGAGCTCTTCGATGATCAACAACGCGACGACGGCGAGCACCAGCGCAGCCCGTCGTGGCCGCGGCCGCAGCCGATGCATGATCACGACCATCGGTAACAACAACAGCAGCGCCAGCAGTTCGGCGGGCACGAACGCCTGATTCGCGACGACCAGGCGGCCGATCAGCACCGCTGCCATCAGCAGCAACAATGTTTCCAAGCGCCGCGGCCGGCTGACCATCGCGGCGACCGCCTGATTCACGACCAGCCAGCAGGTGAGAAAGATCAGCACGGTGATGAAGTCGAAGGTGGGATTGAACAGCGGTCGCAGCGCTGCTTTCAGCTTGCCCAGATCGAACTGCGGCACGAACGGTGCGAAGCGCCATGCGAGCCACAAGCCGATCAAGAGGACCGCGCCAGGATCGCGCGTTTGTTTCTCCACGCGCGACGGCATGTGCATGAGATGACTGAGCGCAGTCCAGCCCATGCCGCCGATCGCGCCGAGCAGCGTGCCGCCGGAGTTCAACGCGAGATCGGCAAGGCTCGGCACGCGCTTCGATACGTACACCTGCGCGACTTCAATGCCGAGGGACAGCAGCGTGCCTAGCACTGTCGCAATCGTCACTGAAGGCCCGCGCCGGAGCCGCTCGTTCAGCCACAAATACAGACAGAAGCCGAGCGGTAGGTAGAGCAATACGTTGGAGATGCGATCGCCGCGGCCGGCGCGCGCCCACGACAACTGACTCAGTGCGCCGAGCAGGTCGCTCTGCGCATCGGGTTTTAGATTGAACGGATAGAGCGAGCCGTAGAGGATCAGCGCGATGACCGCGGCCGTCAGCCAGGGAATCGAGCTTCGTGGTGTGCGCGCCGGAGCCACGATGTCGGGAAGCGGGCTACGTCAGCCGGATGGTGACATAGTGATCGATCAGCAACGCCGCGAACAGCAGTGCCAGGTAGGTGATCGAGTAACCGAAGGTCTGCATGGGCAGACGGGCGTCCTGACGCACTTTGAGCTGCAAGGCGCGGAACAGGAACAACGCGCCGAGAATCAGCGCCGCCGCGAGATAGATCAGGCCGCTCATGCCGGTGAGGTAGGGCAGCAGCGTCACGATCACGAGCAGGATGGTGTAGAGCAGGATATGCAGCCGCGTGAAATCGCTGCTGTAGGCGACCGGCAGCATCGGAATGCCCGCCTTCGCGTACTCATCGCGCCGTGCAATCGCCAGCGCCCAGAAGTGCGGCGGCGTCCAGGTGAAGATGATCAGGAACAACAGCAGCGAGTGGGGATCGACCGAGCCAGTGACGGCCGTCCAGCCCAGCACCGGCGGAGCCGCGCCGGCCGCGCCACCGATGACGATGTTCTGCGGAGTCGCATGCTTGAGCCACACCGTGTAGATCACGGCGTAGCCGATCAGCGAGCAAAAAGTGAGTACGGCTGTCAGCGCATTCACACAGCCCCACAGCAACACCATCGACACCACGGCCAGCACGAGCGCATAGCCCAGCGCCTGACGCTCGGTGACGTGGCCAGTCGGCAGCGGGCGATTGCGTGTGCGCGCCATCTGCTCGTCGAAGCGGCGATCCAAGACGTGATTGATAGCCGCGGCGGAGGACGCCGCCAGGGCGATGCCCAGCGTGCCAAAAATCAGCGCATTGAGCGGCGGCAAGCCGGGTGCTGCCAGGAACATGCCGGCAATGGCCGTGAACATGATCAGCATCACCACGCGGGGCTTGCCCAGCTCGTAGTAATCGCGCCAGGAGGCGGCAGGCTGAAGTGAGGAGGTTTCCACGGCGGACATAGGCGAGACGGCAGTGACCAACGGCGGATTCTACAGGCACTTGCCTGCGCCTGGGCGCGAGATCAGCGTAACAGTCTGTTCATCCGCACCGTTGCCAGCAGCAGCAACGCCGCCACACCGTTATGCGCCGTGGCCAGCGCCAGAGGCAACGCGCGCATGACCATCACGGGACCGAGAATGAGCTGCGCGACCAAGATCAACCCGAGCACCACGCCCGCGGTCCGCACCGCCGGCGTCGTCCCCCGTCGCCAGGCGAGGAAACTCAAGGCGCCCAGGATGAGAGCCGCCGCGATCGCGCCCAACCGATGAACGAAGTGAATGGCCACGCGCGCCGGATGATCCAGCACGCCGCCCTCATAATCGATGCCCAATCCCCGCCACAGCACGAACGCGTCCTTCATGTCCATGTCCGGCCAATAGCTGTTCTGGCAGGTCGGGAAGTCCGGGCAGGCGAGGGCCGCGTAGTTACTGCTCGTCCAGCCGCCGAGCATGATCTGCAGAGCCAGCATCGCCAGTCCGAGCGCTGCAAGCTTGCGCAAGCCGCCGTTGTCGGATTGTTCCACGACCTGGGGCGGACGCATGGCCAGCCAGGCCAGCAGCGAGAGTGTCGACAAACCGCCGATCAGGTGCAGAACGACGATCAGCGGCTTGAGCAGCAGCGTGACGGTCCACATGCCCAGCAGCCCTTGGAATATCACCAGCGCGACCAGCGCGATCGGCAAAGCCACCGGCTGCTGCGGATCCTCGCGATTGCGGATGGCGAGACCGGCCAGCACCAGGATCAGCAAGCCCAGGCCCGAGGCGAAGTATCGATGCACCATCTCCTTGATGGCCTTGTGATACTCGAACGGCCGGTGCGGAAACGCCTGGTTGACGGCGTCGACGTTCTCGGCCGCGCTGCCGGCGCTCAAATGACCATAACAACCCGGCCAGTCGGGGCAACCCAGGCCCGCGGCGCTCAAGCGCACCCAGGCGCCGAGCACGACCACCACCAGCGCGAGCAGCACGCCGGCCAGCGCCAGACGGCGGAACAGAACCAAACTTGGAGTCATGAACTGCTGAGATTCGCGGCGATTTTAAGCGGGGCGCAATGATAAGCGTCCCGCCGCCCGTTGTGTGCCGGTGGGGCGATTTGCCCGCGCGTTCTTACAGTTATTTCACGAACGAGGCCAATCTCGTGAGGAACGTGTAGTCCCCTTCGATCGCCATCAGCCCGATCAGGATCAACAGCGTCAGTGGCGGCACCAGGATCGCCAGCTTCAGCGCCAGCCGTTCCCAGGCCATGTGCATGAAGATCGCCACGATGAAGCTCGCCTTGATCAGCATGAACACGATGATCAGCGTCCAGCGCAGCGCGCCCTGCAACTGGAAGTAATCGACCATGTAGGAAAATGCGCTGAAGACGAACAACAGCAGCCAGATCCACAGATACAGCTTGATGGGATGCTGCTGGCCTTCCGCATGGGCGCCGTGGCCGGCCGCATGTGCGGATGGATGATCCAAGGGTGCGTCCGCCTCGATATCGTGCTGTCTTACCGCCATGCCGCTCTCCGCAAGTAGGTTGGGACGGGCGCGGCCCGTCACCACAAATAGAAGAACGCGAAAATGAATACCCACACCAGATCGACGAAGTGCCAGTACAGGCCGGCGACCTCGACGGTCTCGTAAGTGCCTTTGCGATCGTAGAAGCCGCTCAGAACGCGCCACGCGACCACGCTGAGATAGATCACGCCGCCGGTCACGTGCATGCCGTGAAAGCCGGTGATCATGAAGAACGACGAGCCGAACTGGGCCGCGCCCATTGGATTGCCCCACGGACGCACGCCTTCATCGACGATCAGCTTGGTCCACTCGAACGCCTGCATGCCGACGAAACAAAGCCCCAGCGCCGCCGTTGCAAACATCAATTGGGCAGTGCGCTTGCGATCGCGCCGATAGCCGAAGTTCACCGCCATCGCCATCGTGCCGCTGCTGGTGATGAGCACCATGGTCATGATGGCGATCAGCAACAACGGAATATGATGACCGGCGACGGTGAGCGCGAATACTTCGGCGGTATTCGGCCACGGATCGGTCGTCGACATGCGCACGTTCATGTACGACGTGAGGAAACACGAAAAGATGAACGTGTCCGAGAGCAGGAAAATCCACATCATTGCCTTGCCCCAAGGCACCGGGAAGGCCTGCTTGTCCGCGGACCAGTCCGCGGTCACGCCTCTGAAACCAGGCTCCAAGGTGGCAGGTTCGTGGCTCATGCTTGCCTCTCGCTCACGTCGATAACAACACAGCGAACAGCCCCAGCCAGACCAGCAACAGGTAATGCCAGTAGACCGAGGTGAGCTCGACGCTCAAACGAACGTCGATCAGCTCCACGTCTTTGCGCAGCGAGCGCGCGAAGGTGCGCGCCCATACCACCAATCCGCCCAGCAGATGCAGTGCATGCACGAAGGTGAGCACGTAGAAGAATGCGACTGCGGGATTCAGCGGCGTGAAAAACTCGGAATAACGAATCTCGCTCCAGGCAAGCCACTGGCCGACCAGGAACGCGAGTGTCAGCAGGCCGGCTGCAAACAAGCGCACTCGAGTCTGGTCGACCTGACTCTTCGCGACCGAGGCCCGCGCCGACTGCATGGTGACGCTGCCGAGGATCAGCAGCACCGTGTTGAACCACAGGATCGTAGGATCGCGAATCGCCTTCCAATCGCCCGCGGCCATCGGCGAGCCGTGGCCCGCGTGCTGGCCCATCCGCATGTAATAGGCGGAGAGGAACAAACAGAACAGCGAGGTGACGACCGCAAGAAAGATCCACAGACCGATGCGCTTTGCCGAAACCGAGAAGCCCGTCCCCTGAGGAGCGGCGGCCGCGGTGGCTTCCCACGGCTTCGAGCGCAGCTTCATAACGAGTATGAACCACACAACGATGCCGGTGGCGAGCGCACCGTATGCGACCGTCAAGCTCATGTCGGCACCCCATGCTCACGGCCGACCGGCGTCTTATCGGAGTGCGGCACGTTCTGAGGAATGAAGTCCTCCGGCGCACCCGGCACGCTGTAATCGTAAGCCCAGCGATGCACTTCAGGCAGGTCCTTGCCCCAGTTGCCATGCTTCGGCGGCGTCTGCGGCGTCTGCCATTCCAGAGTCGTGGCGCGCCACGGATTGGGATCGGCCACCGGACCTTTGAAGTACGAGTGGATCAGGTTGTAGAGGAACACCAGCTGGGTGGCGGCGACGATCATCGCCGAGATCGAAATCCATTCATTGGCTTCATGGACCGAAGGCGGAATGAACTGAATGGCGTCGCTATAGCCGTAGTAACGGCGCGGCACGCCCAGGATGCCCATGTAGTGCATCGGCAAGAAGATCGCGTATGCGCCGAGGAACGTCATCCAGAAATGAAACTTGCCGAGCGCCTCATCGAACATGCGCCCGGTGATCTTCGGATACCAGTGATAGATGGCGCCGAACACCACCAGAATCGGCGACACGCCCATCACCATGTGGAAGTGCGCGACCACGAAGTAGGTGCCCGACAGCGGCACGTCGACCGTCACATTGCCAAGAAACAATCCGGTCAGGCCGCCATTGATGAACGTGAAGATGAAGCCGATCGCGAACAGCATCGGCACCGTGAGGTGCACGTCGCCACGCCATATCGTCAGCACCCAGTTGTAGACCTTGATGGCGGTCGGCACCGCGATGATCAGCGTCGTGGTCGCGAAGAAGAAGCCGAAGTACGGATTCATGCCGCTCACGTACATGTGGTGCGCCCACACGACGAAGCTCAGGCAGCCGATCGCCAGGATCGCCCACACCATCATGCGATAGCCGAAGATGTTGCGACGGGCGTGCGTGCTGAGCAGATCGGAGACGATGCCGAACGCCGGCAGCGCGACGATATAAACCTCGGGATGACCGAAGAACCAGAACAAGTGCTGGAACAGCAGCGGACTGCCGCCGGTGTGCACCGTCTTCTCGCCCATGGACGCCACGGCCGGCATGAAGAAGCTGGTGCCGATCAGCGAGTCCAGCGCCATCATGATCGCGGAAACGAACAATGCGGGGAACGCCAGCAAGCCGAGGATGGAGGCCATGAAGATGCCCCACACCGACAGCGGCATGCGCATGAACGTCATGCCTCGGCAGCGGGCCTGCAGCACCGTCGTCACATAGTTCAGGCCGCCCATCGTGAATGCGACGATGAAGATCGCGAGCGAGGCGAGCATGCAAATGATGCCCCAGGTCGCGCCTGGTGTGCCCGGCAGCACCGCTTGCGGCGGATAGAGCGTCCAGCCCGCCCCGGTCGGACCGCCGGGCACGAAGAACCCCGCCACCAGCACCAGGACCGCGAGCAGGTAAAACCAGAAGCTGAGCATGTTCAGATACGGGAACACCATGTCCCGCGCGCCCAGCATCAGCGGAATGAGATAGTTGCCGAAGCCGCCGAGAAACAGCGCCGTCAGCAGATAGATCACCATGATCATCCCGTGCATGGTGATGTACTGGTAGTACTCCTGCGGGGCGATGATGTTGAAGGTATCCGGAAAGCCCAGCTGCAGCCGCATCAGCACCGACATCGTCAGCGCCACCAGACCGATCGAGATCGCCACCAGTGCGTACTGCACGGCGATCACCTTGTGGTCCTGGCTCCAGATGTACTTGCGGATGAAACTCTGCGGATCGTGCAGGGCGTGCTCGTGATCGCGATCGGCGATTGCTACAAAAGCCATCGACACACACTCCTTCTACATGTTCTGGATAAGCCTTCTGATCTCGCCTGGGAGCGGGGTTTATAAGGTCCGTATGTAATCGAGAACGTCGGCGACGTCCTGATCGTCGGCGAGCACCTTCGCCATCGATCGCATCTGGGCGCCATGAAAGTCCTGTGGGTGACCGCCGCGAATGCCGTCGCGGAAGTGCTGGAGCTGGCGCGCCATGTACCAGTCGCTCATGTTGGACAGCCGGGGCGCGTTCGTCGCCCAGATGCCCTTGGCCGTGTCGCCATGACAGGCCGAGCAGGTTTCATACAATTCCTTGCCGCGAACCGGATCGCCTACCACGCTGGCCGCCGGACGCACTTCCGGCAGAGTCTTTATATAAGCAACGACGTTTCGAACCGCGGCGTCGTCGGCGAGCATGGACGCGAACGGAATCATTTGTTTCGCGGGCGCGTCCTGGTCATTCGAGCCGCGTACGCCCGCCTTGAAGCTCTGCAGCTGTCGCACCAGATACCAATCGGCCTGGCCGCTGAGCTTCGGCGCATTCAGCTCGCGATTGCCTTCGCCCTTTGCGCCATGACACGCCGTGCAGGTCGCGAACAATGCCTGGCCCGCGACCGGATCGCCTTTGGTCGCGGTGAGCGTTTGTTCGAACGTCGGCTGCGCATCGAGCCACTTATCGAAGTCCTCTTGGGTATTCACGACGACGCGGCCGCGCATGGCGAAGTGAGCCATGCCGCAGAGCTGCTCGCAGAGCACGTCGAACTCGCCGGTGCGCGTGGGCGTGAACCAGAAGTGCGTGACCATGCCGGGCACCATGTCCATCTTCACGCGAAATTGCGGCACGGCGAATTGATGGTTCACATCCTTCGCGCGCAACAGCATCTTCACGGGCTTGTCGATGGGCAGATGGAGCTGCGGATTGGAGACCAGCACATCGTCCTGACCGACCGGATCGTTCGGATCCATGCCAAAAGGATTGTCGACGCTGATCAGGTGGGCGTGCGATGCGCCGAGCTCGCCATCCTTGCCGGGGAACCGATAGCTCCAGGCCCATTGCTGGCCCAGCACTTCCACCGCCGCTGCGTCTTCCGGCACGGTGACGAATTTGGCCCACACCGACAGACCCGGCGCGAGCATCGCGGCGATGCCGACCGAGGTGATGCCGGTCAGCCACCATTCGAGTTTCTTGTTCTCCGGCTCGTAATGGGCTTTGTTGCCCTTGCGGTGCCGGTAACGAATGATGCAGTAGGCCAGGAACAGATTCACCGCGACGAACACGACGCCCGTCACCCAGAAAGTCACGTCGACGGTCGCATCGACGGTATCCCAGTTGGAGGCGATCGGCGTGAAGTACCAAGGGCTCAAGAAATGAAACAGCACCGTGGCCACGACGAGCACGATCAGTGCGATCGCTATCAGCATTGGCGGTTCCCCTCTTCGTTTCCCTGAAGCGCGCTTGTTGGTTGTTGTTGTCTTCAGGCTTTGGGTGCGGTGACTCGCTCCACGGACGTGAATGGGTTGACGAAGTGCGAATCGACGCCGACCATTTCGGCATCCGCATGACGTTCCGCCATCATTTTGCGGACCGTTGCTTCCTGGTGCTTACTGACATAGACCAGGATCAGATATTTGCCGGCGGCGATATCGTCGTGAAACTTCTTGAGCTTGTTGTTCTCGGTGGCGATGCCGGTCAGGCCGCCTTCCCACGCACCGAACAACGTCGCGGCGCCGACCAGGATGGCGTAGACCAATGTCGGGACTTCGAAGTCGGGGCCGAAGGGTTTGAAGTACATCAGCAGCCCGATGCCGATCAGGCCGGCGACGAAGCCGAGCGCCGCGCCGATGAAACCATCCCGGACAATGTCCAGTGTTTCTAAGTAGTTCGAGGAATGGATGTGTTGTTTCTTCAGGCCGCACTCATCTTTGGAGATGACGTGCAGATAGAAATCTTCGACGCCCACTTCATGCAGATCATCTGAAACGTCCTGTGTGCACTTCAGCGTCGACGACAGGTAGTAGATGCATTTCATGGCAATCCCCCGAGCTGCTGCAGAACTAATCGACCGTTACGCGATACCTCTTTTGTTCAATTCAATCTGCGCGCGAAGAAATGCCGTGGCGCACTCCTTCGCTAGCGGCACGAGTGTGTCACAGTTATCCGATATGCGACAGCTTCAGTAATTTCTTCAAATCTTCCAACAGCCCTTTTTGCGGCGCGTCAGGCTCATATTTCATCATCAGATTGCCGAGCGGATCGACCAGATAAATGCGTCCGAGGCTGGCTGCCTGGGCTGCATCCGGGAATGTTTCTAACAATGTCTGGCCCGCGGAATTATCGATGCGTCCGAGCAACAGGCCGCTTTGTTCAGCCTCGAGATAAGCCTGATCGCAGCAGTTGCCGCTGACCAGAAACACGCGCTGGACTCGTTCCATCTTGTCGCCGAGCGCCAGTCTCGTTTGACGCATCAACGTAAGGGCTTCCCGACATCGGGCGTCGCAAGCGCCATCGCCGATGAACAGCATGCTCCACTTGCCGCGCAGAGCATTCGCGGCAAGCGTTTGATCCGTCGCGCCCGGCAGCTCTACTTCCGGCAGCGGCCGCGCCGGCTGAATCAAATCGCCTTTGTTGGTGTTGCCATGGGGACGCACGCCCATGCCGTAATAGAGCACGAACGCCAACGCCAGCGGCGCGAAGAAGGCGCCGACCAGGATCCAGATTTGTTTGCGAGCGACCGGCCGGGGCTGGGCCGGGTCAACGGGACTATTCATCTGTTGCCTTCTTGGTACGGAAACTGGTGATAACGAACAGAATCACGGCAGCGGCGGCGAACGCGAACCACTGCACGGCGTAGCCGACGTGACGCTCGGGACGGAAGCCGAGATGGGCTTCCCAGATGCGTTCGTAGCCGTCGGGTTGTGAAGCATCGAGCAACAACAGTCCGGGAATGAGCTTCTGACCCAACTGCTGTTCGAGCGCAGCTTGCTGAGGAAAGCTGAGCACACGCGGCCAGGGAACACTGGCGTCCACCGACGGCGCCTTCAGCTCGATGCCCGCTCGAGGCAACTCATCGACGGTGCCGGTGATCGTGCGCTGGTCATTTCCGACCTGGATGTCCGGCAACTGACTGCGTGAGCCGCCCAGAGGCAACCACCCTCTATCCACCAGCAGCCAACCTGCCGCCGTTTCGAACGGAGTGACCACCCGATAGCCCGGCTGTCCGGCGTGCGAGGGCATGTTGTCGAGCAGGATCTGGTGTGCCGGATCGAACCGACCCGAAACTTCGGCTCGCTGATAGCGCGGCAGGCTGGCGGCGTTCTGCGGGGTGATCTCGACCTGCGTCTGCTGCGCGGTTGCATACTGATCGAGCAGCGCCTGCTTCTGATCGGCCCGGCCCAGCTGCCAGAAGCCGAGCCAGAGGAAGAAGGCCACGCCGAACACGGTCAGCGCGGCCCCGAACATGCTCGGACGCCAAACGCGGGTCTTCGGCTTTGTGTCAGTAGCGCTCACGATATACTGCTTGCGATCCGCGTGAAGTCGGATCAGGAGAGTGCCATGGTCAAGTTCTTCATCATCGCCTGCCTGGTCGCCATCGTGCTCAGCATGGCCTCCGGCCTGTTCTATCTGGTCACCGACAAGGGTACGTCGAAGAAGATGGTCAATGCGCTGTCGGTGCGCGTCGGGCTGTCCGTGTTGCTGTTCCTGCTGTTGCTGCTGGCCTGGTCGCAGGGCCTGATCACGCCGCAAGGCATGTAAAGCAAAAGGGCCGCCGCGTTCAGTTGAAGCGGCGGCCCCGGGAAGTCGCGGAGCGCTCGCAGATCGGCGCTCCGCAGTCAGTGCTGTCGACTGGTTACAGCCAGTACACGAATACGAACAGGCCCAGCCACACCACGTCGACGAAGTGCCAGTACCAGGCCACGCCTTCGAACGCGAAGTGATGCGTCGGCGTGAAGTGGCCCTTCAAGCAGCGGAACCACACCACCGCCAGCATGATCGCGCCCATGGTCACGTGGAAGCCGTGGAAGCCGGTCAGCATGAAGAACGTCGAGCCGTAGATGCCCGAGGTCAGCTTCAGGTTGTAGTGCTGATAAGCCTCGATGTACTCGTGCGCCTGCAGGTACACGAACAGGAAGCCCAGCGCGATGGTCAGGCCGAGGAAGATATTCAGCACGGCGCGGTTGCCGGCCTTGATGGCGTGATGCGCGATGGTGATCGTGATGCCGGAAGTCAGCAGGATCGCGGTATTGATCGCCGGCAGACCGAACGCAGGAATCACGTCGAAGTCGCCGCCGACATCGCCCGGGCCGTCGGTCGGCCAGGACGCTTCGTAGTTGTCGCCACGGATGATCTTGGTCAGCGCGCGCGTGCCTTCACCGCCCAGCCACGGCACCGAGAAGTTACGTGCGTACCACAGCGCGCCGAAGAACGCCGCGAAGAACATGACTTCGGAGAAGATGAACCACATCATGCCCATGCGGAACGAGCGGTCCACCGCGTCATTGTAGAAGCGGCCTTCGCTCTCCTTGATCACGGCGCCGAACCAGCCGGCGAACATGAACAGCAGGATGGCGAAGCCCACCGTCATCACCCACGGACCGGCGTTCGAGTGGTTGAGCCACATCGCGCCTCCGCCCACGGTCGTGAACAGAGCGATCGAGCCCACCAGCGGCCACGGGCTACTGTGGGGAACGTAATACTTCTCGGACGGCGCGTGCGTGGTCTGTGCGTGGGCCATAGTTATCTGCCACTCATTTCAACGAATCAGTTCGGTACTCAAAAATCAGCTGGTGCTCTTCGCGTCGTACATGACATACGAGAGCGTCAAGCGATCGATGTTCACGGGCAGCTTCGGGTCGACGATGAAGCGCACCGTGAGCTCCCGCTCCTGTTGCGCGTCGAACGGCTGCGGCGTGAAGCAGAAACATTCGGTCTTGTGGAAGTACTTGGTCGCTTGCAGCGGCGCGATGCTGGGGATGGCCTGAGCCACCACCGCCTGATTGCGCAGATTGCGCGCGTAAAACTTCGCTTCGCTCAAACGCCCGGGATGCACTTCGATGCTGCCGACGGCGGGCCGGAACTCCCAATCGCCGATCGCCGGCGAATCCGACAGCAGCTCGATCGTCACCAGCCGGTTCTTGTCTTCCGGCGCGGTGAAGCTGCTCGCCTCCACCAGCTTGGTGCGATCGCCGTAACCGGTGACGTCGCAAATCACGTTGTACAGGGGCACCAGCGCGAAGCCGAACGCGAAGCTGCCGGCAGCAAAGATCCACAGCTGCCGGGTCAGCGAGCGATTCGCCTTTTTGAGCGGTGCCTCTGTCATGTCACTGCGACCGCATCACCGCCATGGCGATGAAACCGAAATAGAACGACGCGGCCAGCAGCAACAGCCAGATGACCGTGCGCTGGATGCCCCGCTTGCGTTCCGGATCTCGAATCTCGGTAGCCATTACTTCACTTCAGGAGCGGTTTCGAAGCTGTGATACGGCGGCGGCGAGCTCAGGGTCCATTCCAAGCCATGCGGACGGCCGCTGTCCCAAACTTTGTCGCTCGCCTTCTCACCGCCACGGATGCACGAGACGACGATGTAAACGAACAGCAGCTGCGACAGACCGAAGCCGAAGGCGCCGATCGAGGAAATCATGTTCCAGTCGGCGAACTGCGTGGAGTAGTCCGGGATACGACGCGGCATGCCGGCCAGACCCAGGAAGTGCTGCGGGAAGAACAGCACGTTCACGAAGATGGTCGACAGCCAGAAGTGCGCCTTGGCCAGCTTCATGTTGTACATGTGGCCGGTCCACTTCGGCAGCCAGTAGTACGCCGCGGCCATCAGCGAGAACACCGCGCCCGGCACCAGCACGTAGTGGAAGTGCGCCACCACGAAGTAGGTGTCGTGATACTGGAAGTCCGCCGGCACGATCGCGAGCATCAAGCCCGAGAAGCCGCCGATCGTGAACAGGAACAGGAAGGAGATCGCGAACAGCATCGGCGGCTCGAAGCTGATCGAGCCCTTGAACATGGTCGCGGTCCAGTTGAACACCTTCACGCCGGTCGGCACCGCGATCAGCATGGTCGCGAGCATGAAGAACATCTGACCGGCCAGCGGCATGCCCACCGTGAACATGTGGTGCGCCCACACGATGAACGACAGGAAGGCGATCGAAGCGGTCGCGTACACCATCGCGTCGTAGCCGAACAGCGGCTTGCGGGAGAACGTCGGGATGATCTCCGAGACGATGCCGAACGCCGGCAGGATCATGATGTACACCTCGGGGTGACCGAAGAACCAGAAGATGTGCTGGAACATCACCGGGTCGCCGCCGCCGGCCGCCTCGAAGAAGGTCGTGCCGAAGTAGTGGTCGGTCAGCAGCATGGTCACGGCGCCCGCGAGCACCGGCATCACCGCAATCAACAAGTACGCCGTGATCAACCACGTCCAGACGAAGATCGGCATCTTCAACAAGGACATGCCGGGCGCGCGCATGTTCATGATCGTCACGATCACGTTGATCGCGCCCATGATCGAAGAAGCACCCATCAAGTGCACGGCGAAGATCAGCATCGGGAACGCTTCGCCGGTCTGCTGCGACAACGGCGGATACATGGTCCAGCCGCCGGCCGGGGCGCCGCCCGGCACGAACAGCGTGCCGATCAGCATGGTGAAGGCGAACGGCAGGATCCAGAAGCTGAAGTTGTTCATGCGGGGCAGCGCCATGTCCGGCGCGCCGACCTGCAGCGGAATCATCCAGTTCGCGAGACCCACGAACGCCGGCATGACCGCGCCGAAGATCATGATCAGCGCGTGCATGGTGGTCATCTGATTGAAGAACATCGGATCGACCAGCTGCATGCCGGGCTGGAACAGCTCGGCGCGGATCACCAGCGCCATGGTGCCGCCGACGAAGAACATCAACAGGCTGAACAGCATGTACAGCGTGCCGATGTCTTTGTGGTTGGTCGCGAACAGCCAGCGACCGATGCCCTTGGCCGGGCCGTGATCGTCGTGGTGATCGTGAGCGTGAGCGTCGTGTGCGTGTGCCATGGTTCTATTACTCCGCGGCAGCGGCCGTTACCGGCGCTGCATTCTCAACTTGGGCGGCAGCGGCGGGGGCTGCGCCACCCTGCTGCTCGGCGAGCCAGCTGTCGTACTCGGCCTGCGGCTTCACATGCACGACCACCGGCATGAAGCCATGGTCGCGACCGCACAGCTCGGCGCACTGGCCGCGATAGATTCCGGGCTCGTCGGCGCGGAACCACAATTCATTCACGAAGCCCGGGATGGCGTCCTTCTTCATGCCGAAGGCCGGCACCCACCAGGCGTGGATCACGTCGTTCGAAGTGAGCAGCACGCGCACCTTCGCGCCGACCGGCACCACCAGCGGCTTGTCCACTTCGAGCAGATAGTTGGGGACGCTGCTCGGGTCGATGCCCGAGCCGGTCTGGCGGGCGGCGTCGCTGTCGCGCGCCAGCGTGGAGAAGAACTTCACCTTCTGATCGAGGTATTCGTACTCCCACTTCCACTGATAGCCCGTGACCTTGATGGTCAGGGTCGAGTCGCGGGTGTCCTCGATCTTCACCAGCGTGGCGGCGGCCGGAATGGCCATGCCGACCAGGATCGCGACCGGAATGATGGTCCAGACGATCTCGGCCTTGGTGGAGTGGTCGAAGGTGGCCGGCACCGCGCCCTGCGAGTGACGGAACTTCACGATCGAGTAGATCATCATGCCGAACACCGCGATCGCGATCAGCACGCAGATCCAGAAGATCATCATGTGCAGGCCGTGGATGTCGCGACTCAGCTCCGTCACGCCGACCGGCATGTTGATTTCCCATGCCGCCAGCGCCGCCCCGGTGGGCAGTAACGCTGCCGCCGCTAGTGAACCGGCTGCGGCGTATTTCACGATCTTCATTGGCCCTAATGCTCCCAAGTGCTTCGTTCTGCCCGCGCCCGCGCTCGAAGTGCCGACACTCCGAGCTGCGCACGCAGTTCAACGCCGCGCTAACTCATAGCGCGGGCGTTTCGTTCATATTCCCCACCAGCTGCTTTAGACGCACCGCGAGGCTGCGGCGCTCGTCCTCTGTGAGAAACCTGCCCACCTCGCAGGCGTGACCACGCGACTCCAAGACGAGTCGGCTGGGATGTAGCGCCGCCGGCGGGGCGTGGAGTGTAACCCTCGACCAATGTCTAGGAAATACCGATGACTGCACACCACGGCGGTCCCAGTGTCTGATGATCACCGAGTCCTGGGTCACTGTAATGGTTTCCCGCTCCAGCCCTGAGCGCATGGAGGCGCGGACCGCCCAGGTCAGTAACCCGATTTCCAGGCCGGCAAAGGGCAGGACCGGCCAGAACCCCTGGGCTGTAAACATAAGTGCGACGGCGAAGGTGGGTATGGCGACCAACACGATGAAGATGCGCGCGGTCTTGGGAGTGAGCGACCGGTGGGGCACGAGCTCGAGCACCCGTTCCGCGGGAGCGGCGTCCGGGGTCGGGCGAGGCGGCGGCAGGTCGGCCCGAGCGTTCATCGTAAAGATGCTTTTACCAAAGAGTTACATTTTCTTTGTTACTGCTATCGATCGATTTCTAAAAACTTAACGCTTCAAGCGGGTGACGTTGCTCACTGGAATGCGTACTTCGCCCCCCGCGCGTGAGCGGGGACGCAGCTCGCCCGCCCAGGCATGACCGTAGACCACTTCGACGGAGACCGGTAGTGCGGCCTGTTCCGAGGCCGGTCGGACGGCTTGTCGCAGGGACTCGAGCCGGCCTTTGGCAGTCAGTCCGCGCGTCCGGCCGTGGGCCAGATTGCTCGAGCCGCTCGCGACCAGCTCGGTCAGCAACGCATCGAGGTGGGGGTAAGTTACGGTCAGCCGCTCGGTGTCCATCACCGGCTCCGCCAGTCCAGCGCGCATCAGCGCATCGCCCAGGTCGTGCATGTCGATAAAGCGATGAACGTGGGGGTAGGCGTCGATTTTTCGCCAGCCCTCGCGCAATTCGCGCAAAGTGTCCGGCCCGAGGGTCGCGAAGGTCAGCAGCCCGCCCGGCTGCAGGACCCGGCGGATTTCCTGAAACACGGCGTCCGGATCGTGGCACCACTCCAGCATCAGGTTGCTGAAGACCAGCTGCGCGCTGGCGTCTTTGACGGGAAGTCGATGCGCGTCGGCGGCGACCCGATGGAATTTGCGCAGCCAGCTCTGCTGGCGGTCGGCTTCCGCCAGCATGCGCGGCGCGAGATCGATGGCGATGACGTCGGCGGATTTGTAGCGGTGCTTGAGCGCCTTGCTCGCATGGCCGGTGCCCGCGCCGAGGTCGAGCACGACCTTCGGTTGCAGCTTTACGAAATCGAGCCGCTCGAGCAGCCGGTTGCGGATTTCGGCCGGGACGACGGCCGCGGCGTCGTAGGTCTTCGCGGCCTGATCGAAGGATCGTCTGACACGGGCGGGGTCGAGGTAATACTCATCGGGCATGGCCGAAGGATATCGCGCTTTGCGCTCGCGCCCGTCCCCCATCAATTCGCGATGAGTTGCTCGTCCTCGAAGCGGCGCGAGCAAGCAGGCGCGCTCTGCTCGGCCAGCGGCTCCGGAGTAATTCCGAGCTTGGCGAACAGCTGGCGGTCCTTGTCTTCTTCGGGGTTTTCGGTCGTCAGCAACTTGTCGCCGTAGAAAATCGAATTCGCGCCCGCGAGGAACGCCAGGGCCTGCGTTTCATCGCTCATGCCGGAGCGGCCGGCGGACAAGCGCACATGCGCCTTCGGCATCAGCAAGCGAGCGACCGCGATCACGCGCACGAAATCCACGCCATCCGGCTTCTCCGCGCCGTACAGCGGCGTGCCCGGCACCTGCATGAGCTGATTGAT
The DNA here is from genome assembly GCF_009932555.1 of Steroidobacter agaridevorans. Classification (GTDB taxonomy): domain Bacteria; phylum Pseudomonadota; class Gammaproteobacteria; order Steroidobacterales; family Steroidobacteraceae; genus Steroidobacter; species Steroidobacter agaridevorans. The sequence continues at coordinate 484,617 of NZ_BLJO01000006.1, read as the reverse complement.
CGGCACGCTGTCCGGATGCTGAGGCAGCGTCGCGAGCGTGTGTAACAGCTCCGCGCGATCCTGTTCGTTCTCGCCCAGGCCGAGAATGCCGCCGCAACACACGTTGATCCCCGCGTTGCGCACGGCTTCGAGCGTATCGAGCCGGTCCTGGTAGGTGCGCGTCGTGATCACCTTCTTATAGTGAGACTCGGACGTGTCGAGATTGTGATTGTAGTAATCCAATCCCGCGTCCTTGAGCTGATGCGCCTGTTCCGGCGTCAGCATGCCGAGCGTCACGCACGTTTCCATTCCCATCGCACGCACGCCTTTGATCATCTCGGCGATCTGCGCGAGCTGCTTCGGCTTCGGGCTGCGATACGCCGCGCCCATGCAGAAGCGAGTCGCGCCGTTCGCCTTCGCTGCGCGCGCCTTCTCCATCACATCGTCGAGATCCATCAGCGGCTCGGACTTCAAACCGGTCTCGAAGCGGATGCTTTGCGAGCAATAAGAGCAGTCTTCCGGGCACGCGCCGGTCTTGATCGACAGCAAGGTGCTGATCTGCACCTGATTCGGATCGAAGTACAACCGATGCACGCGTTGCGCGTGATAGATCAGATCGGAGAACGGCAGAGCGAACAGCTCGCGCACTTCCTCCAGCGTCCAATCGGTGCGCACGGCACCCAGGCGATCGACCAGCGTAGCGTTGCGAACGGCTTCGGAACGGGTCATTTCCACGGCAAACCTCAATTTATTCGGGCGCTGCGCGCGGCTCGGCAGCTCCAAGCTCCCGTTCAGGCGTCGCGCAGGGTCAGTCGGCGCTGAGTATTCGTGGCCGCCGGGAAGCCTGTCAACCGATGGTGGGAATCACAGTCGACATTATCGGCCGATGGGCCGGCGCGGCCGCGCACTGTCTATGGCCGCCCCGCTGCGCGCTTTGCGGGCAATCCGGCCGAGAAAACCTCGATTTGTGCGCCGGTTGCGAGGGCGATCTGCCTTTGAACGACAACGCCTGCGAGCATTGCGCCGAGCCGCTGCCGGCTGTGCATTCCGGGCTGGCGCTGTGCGGTCGCTGTCTGCAGCGGCCGCCGGTGTTCGATGCCTGCGTCGCGCCGTTTCGTTATGCCTTTCCGGTCGATCGCATGATTCAGGGGCTGAAGTATCGGCGTGAGCTCGTGTATGGGCGAATCCTTGGGCAGTTGCTGGCTCGGCATCTTTCCCGCCGCCAAACGCGGCCCGAGTTGGTCATTCCCGTACCCCTCGGTCTCGCGCGTTATCGCGAACGTGGGTTCAATCAGGCGCGCGAGCTTGCGTTGCCGGTGTGCAAGTCGCTCGGGCTGACCGTGAGCAGTCATTTAGTTGCGCGTCATCGCGAGACGCAGGAACAGGCCTCGCTGGATCGGAATGAACGGCTCAAGAATACCCAGCACGCTTTTGCATTGACTGCGCCATTCACTGCACGGCATGTCGCAATCGTCGACGACGTGGTCACGACCGGCAGCACTGCCAACGAAATCTCAAAAGTGCTGCGCGCGGCGGGTGTGGAGTGGATCGAAGTGTGGGCGGTCGCTCGCGCCGAGCGGAAGTGACGTCTCAGCGGAACGTGTACTCCAGCACGATGCCGATGAACACCGACATGCCGAAGTAGTTGTTGTTGAGGAAGGCTTTGAAACAATCCTCGGGTTTGCGTTTGCGAATCAAGAATTGCTCATACAGAGCAAACATCGCTGCGAACGCCAGTCCCAGGCCATACCACAGACCCAGCTCCATCTCGTGCCCGATGAGCCAGAGGCCGAGCAGGGTCATCAGCTGCATGATGCCGATGATGAAACGATCTGCGTCGCCGAACAGAATGGCGCTCGAGCGGATGCCGAGCTTCTTGTCGTCCTCGCGATCCACCATCGCGTACATCGTGTCGTAAGCCACTGTCCACAACAGGCCGGCCATGAACATCACGATGGCCGGGCGCGGCACGGCGCCCGTCTGCGCGGCGTACGCCATCGGTACGGACCAGGTGAATGCGATGCCGAGGTAGGCCTGCGGCATCGGAAAGAAACGTTTGAAGAACGGATACGTGAGCACCAGTACGCCGCCGACCAACGTCAGCAGCTGCGCGAGCTGATTGAGCGTCAAAGCCAGGCCCAATGCGATCAATCCAAGTCCCGCGCACAGCGCGATTGCTTCTATCGGGTCGACCGCGCCGGTGACCAATGGGCGATCTTTGGTGCGCTTCACATGGCCGTCGAAATTGCGATCGGCGAAATCATTGATGGCGCAGCCGGCGGAGCGGGTGAGCACCGTGCCGAGCACGAAGACGATGAAAACATGAGGATCCGGCTTGCCGCCGGACGACAGCCACAATGCCCAGAGTACCGGCCACAACAGGAGCCAGATGCCGATGGGTTTGTTCAGCCTCGTTAGCGCTGCATAGGCACGCAACTTCGCCGCTGCGCCAGGAAGGATTTCAGTGACGAAGGAAGTGGCCGCGATCTTGTGCCCCAGCCACTGAAAGCGCTGCCGGATCGGCGCCAGCGGCTGCGGGGCGCGCAGTTGTTCAATGTCAGGTGGCGGGATCGGCTCAGAAGCCGTCGGCGCGGGCGCCGCTGTGCCTTCTGGCGTCGTCGCCATCATCGCGACTGTCTTGATGTAGTCGCGTTGAGAGGACCCGGCCGCAGCCACCGGCTTCGCCGGCTCGCTTCGCGGCGGCGCCGACGCTGTCGCTGCGCCGGACGATGCTGACGTCTTCGCGCTCGCTTGATGTGCCTGCGTTGGCGCGGCCGGCGTGTTTGTTACTTCGGACTGTGGCATAGGCCACGTCGTCGCCGGCTGCGGCGCTGTCGCTGCAGCGGAAGATGCTGATGCCTTCGCGCTCGCGAGATTTGCCGGCGTCGGCGCGGGCGATGTATTTGCTACTTCAGTCTGTGGTGCAGGCGATGGCGTCGCTGGCGCTGGTGCCTTCGGGCTCGTTTGATGTGCCTGCGTTGGTGCGGGCGACGTGTTTGCTACTTCGGACTGTGGCAAAGGCCATGTAGTCGCCGGTGACGCGGCAGCCGTCTTTGCAGTTTCAGTCTGCGCCGGCGTCCTGCTGGACTGTGCCTTCTCCGATCTTCGCTTAGCTTGCGCAGGTGTCGGTGCAGGCGGTGGAGGGGTTACGGCAGGAGCTGCTGTTGCCGCTGGCATCGCATTCAGCGGCTGCATCTTCTCCGGCTTCTGCTCGTCCGCAGACGGCGGCGCTTCGTGCGCAGGTGAAGCCGTAGCAGTTGGAGGCGTTGCCGGCGGAGTGACATTCAGCGGCTGCGTCTTGTCGGGAGCATGACTCTCCGGCGCCGCCGCCGGCGGAGCCGCCGCTGTCTTCGCAATCTCTTGCGGCGTCGGGGGCGGCGGGATGATGTGTAGCGGCTGGGTCTTTTCCATGTTGTGCTTGGCCGATGGCGTCGGCTTCAGCATATCCATCTGCGCAGGCGCGGACTTCGGCGCGGCTGGCGTCGTGTCCAGCGGTTGCGTCTTATCCGGGTGATGCGCGTTGTGTGAATCTGCCACGAATCTGACCGTTTAAACCTTGCCGAACCGTTCGCCCTGTCCAATCCAGCGCCGCAACAGCGGCGCTATGTTGGCCTCATTTTCCTTGAGCATCAATTCCGCCACTTCCTGAACTTTCGGCAGCAAATCGGCATCACGCACCAGTTCCGCCACGCGCATTTGCATCAGGCCGGTCTGTTTCGTGCCCAGCAGCTCGCCGGGCCCGCGCAATTCCAGGTCGCGACGGGAAATCTCGAAGCCATCGTTGGTCGCTCGCATGACAGATAAACGCTCACGCGCGACCTCCGACAGCGGCGTCCGATACAGCAGCACGCAGGTGCTCTCAGCCGCGCCTCGCCCGACGCGGCCGCGCAGCTGATGGAGCTGCGCCAGGCCCATGCGTTCAGCATTCTCGATGACCATCAAACTCGCATTCGGCACGTCGACGCCGACTTCGATGACCGTCGTCGCCACCAGCAGATCGATCGCGCCCTCTTTGAAGCGCCCCATCACCGCCTCTTTCTCTTTGGGCGACATGCGGCCATGAACCAGTCCGACCTTCAATTCCTGCAGCGCCTCGGCCAAGGCGGTGACCGTGTCTTCGGCGGCTTGCGCTTCGAGCTGATCGGATTCTTCGATGAGCGGGCAGACCCAATACGCCTGACGCTTCTGCCGGCAGGCATCGCGAATCCTCAACACGACTTCATCGCGCCGATTCTCGGGCAGCGCGACGGTCTTCACCGGCGTGCGCCCCGGCGGCAGCTCATCGATCACGGAAACATCCAGATCGGCGTAAGCCGTCATCGCCAGCGTTCGCGGAATCGGCGTCGCCGTCATGATGAGCTGATGCGGATATCGCCCCGACGCCAGGCCCTTTTCCCGTAGCAGCAACCGTTGATGCACACCGAAACGATGTTGCTCATCGACGATCACCAGGCCGAGTCGTCGAAACTCGACCTCCTGTTGAAAGAGCGCGTGCGTGCCGATCGCGATCTTCGCTTCGCCCGAGGCCAGATCCGCCAACGATCTCGCTCGAGCCGCGGCCGTGCGTTTGCCGGTGATCAACGCCGGATATAACTCCAGCGGCGCCAGCCAGTTTGTGAAATTGCGAGCGTGCTGGTCGGCGAGCAGTTCGGTTGGCGCCATTACCGCGACCTGAAAGCCCGCTTCTACCGCTCGCAACGCTGCCAGTGCCGCGACCAACGTCTTACCACAGCCGACGTCGCCTTGAACCAGGCGAAGCATCGGACTCGACTGCGAAAGATCGCGCTCGATATCACGCCACGCGCGCGTCTGCGCGCCGGTTGGTTTGAAGGGCAAGCTCTGGAGAAAGCGATCGATCAAGGGCTCGCCGACCGTGAACTGCCAACCCGGATCGCGCTGAATCTCACGTCGCAGCAATCGCAGGCTCAGCTGATGCGCGAGCAGTTCCTCGAATGCGAGACGTCGCTGCATCGGATGCTGCCCCGTCGCCAGCAAATCGAGATCCGCATCCGGCGGCGGCCGATGAACGTATTGAAGCGCTTCACGCAGCGGCGGCAGTTGCAGTTGCGCCAACACAGCCGGCGGCACCCAGTCCTGCACGGTTCGATTCGCAAACTCACGTAGCGCCATTGCAGTGAGCTGTCGCAGGCGGCCTTGTTGCACGCCTTCGGTCAATGGATAGATGGGCGTGAGCACATCCTCGGTTGTCGGTGCCGCATCGGCGGCGACGCGCCGATACTCGGGATGAACGATTTCCAACCCGCTCGGCCCGCGGCGAATTTCTCCGTAGCAACGCAGGCGCGTGCCGCGGCTCATCTGCTCGTGTTGTGAGTTGCTGAAATGAAAGAACCGCAACGTCAGCCAGCCGGAGCCGTCACCAATGCGACACAGGAGCTGGCGACGTCCGCGGAATGCGATCTCAGCCAGCTGCACTTCGCCTTCGACGACGGCGCGGTCGCCATGACTTAACGAGCCGATGGGAATGACTTGCGTGCGGTCTTCGTACCGAAGCGGTAACAGGAACAGCAGATCCTGAATCGTCGTGATGCCCAGCTTCGCCAGCTTCCCCGCCAACGCATCGCCAACGCCACGCAGGGCCGTGACCGGACGAATCTCCGGCGACACCGCGGCCGCGGGCAGGTCTGCGCCGCCTCGAGACCGTTTGCTGTTGGAAGGGGAAGGGCTCATTCACCGCAAGTGTACGGCAGCCGACGCCGGCAGCTGCCGCCATTCATCAAACCCTCTTCAGTCGAGCTCGACGATGCAATCGATCTCCACGTTCGCATTCTTCGGCAGCGCCGACACCTGCACAGTGACGCGCGAGGGATAGGGCTCGGCGAAATACTCCGCCATGATCTTGTTCAACGTCGGGAAGACGCCGAAATCCAGAATGAACACCGTCGCTCGCGTCACCTGCGAGAAGTTACCGCCGGCGGCGCCGACGATAGCCTTCAGGTTGTCGAACACGCGGCGGATCTCGGCATCGATCGAGGTTTGCACCATCTCGCCGGTGGCGGGATCCAGCGCGATCTGGCCGGAGACGTACACGGTCTTGCCCACCTTCACCGCCTGGGAATAGGTGCCGATGGCCTTGGGAGCGTTCGGAGTCGCAATGATTTCGCGCGCCATGATGATTCAACCGTTGCTGACGAGGAGCGCGGATTTTGCGCGCGTTCGCGCGCAATGGCCACCTCAGGCGATCACTCGCGTCACGCGCAATACTTCCGGCATCTTGCGGAGGTTCTTGATCACGTGCGCCAGGTGTTTACGGTCGCGCACTTGCAGATCGAAGATCAGGGTCGATGCGTCGCCGTCGCGCTCGTCGACCGCGACGTGTTCGATGTTGGTCTCGGTCGTCGCGATATTCGAGGCAATCGCCGCGAGCACGCCCATGCGATTCGCCACGTCGATGCGCACCTCGACGTTGAACAAGCGATCCACATTCGGCTGCCAGGTAACCGTGAGCCACTTGTCCGGCTGCTTGCGATAGTTGCGCAGATTGCCGCAGGCCTCGCGATGGATCACGACGCCTCGGCCGCTCGACAGGTACGCCATGATCGGATCGTTCGGGATCGGGAAGCAGCAGCGCGCGTAGCTGACCACCATGCCTTCGGTGCCCGCGATGGCGAGCGGTTCGGCTTGCGTGGTCGGTTCCGGCTGATGAGTGCCGTCCGCGGGCAACAGACGGCGCGCGACCAGCGCGGCCAAGCGTTCGCCAAGGCCGATCTTTTCGAACAACTCGTCCGGCGTTTTGAGATTGAGCTCCGCGGCGGCCGCCTGCAGACGCTCCTCCGGAATCTTCTTCAGCACCAGCGACACATCCTGCAGCGCCTGGCTCAGCATGCGCTTGCCCAGCTCGACCGCTTCGCCGTGTTTCAACCCTTTCAAGTAGTGACGGATCGCCGCGCGCGCTTTCGCGGTCACGACGAAGTTCACCCACGCGGGATTCGGCGTCGCGCCTTTCGCCGTGATGATTTCCACGGTCTGACCGTTACGCAGCGGCGTGCGCAGGGGCACGAGGCGGCGATCTACTTTCGCAGCCACGCAGTGATTGCCGATGTCCGTATGCACGGAATATGCGAAGTCCACCGCCGTGGCATTACGCGGCAAACGGCGAATCTCGCCGCGCGGCGTAAAGACGTACACCTTGTCCGGGAACAGGTCGAGCTTGACGCTCTCCATGAATTCCTCGGCGGAGTTGCCGCTGTGGGGCATCTCCATCAGGTGCTGCAGCCATTCGCTTGCGCGGTCGCGATAGGCGCGGCCTGCGTCGCTGGAATCTTCGCCAGTCTTGTACTGCCAGTGCGCCGCAATGCCTGACTCAGCGATGCGATGCATGTCCTCGGTGCGGATCTGCACTTCGATGGGCATGCCGTTCGGACCGAACAGGGTCGTATGTAACGACTGATAGCCGTTGATGCGCGGAATCGCGATGTAATCCTTGAAGCGTCCCGGCATCGGTCGATACAAGCCGTGCACGATGCCGAGCGCGCGATAGCAGGTGTCGATCGAGTCCACGACGATGCGGAAGCCGAACATATCGACGATGGACGTCAGCGGCGCGCGCTTACGGCGCATCTTCTGATAGATGCTGTAGAGATGCTTCTCGCGGCCTTCGACGCGGCCTTTCACCTGCGCCTTCTCGAGCGCGGTGCGCACGTTGTCCGCGATCTTGCCGACGAACTGCTTCTGATTGCCGCGCGCCTTCTTCAGCGCCTTTTCGATGATGCGATGACGGCCGGGGTAGAGCGCCTTGAAGCCGAGCTCTTCCAACTCCGACTTCACCGTATGAATGCCGAGACGATTCGCGATCGGCGCGTAGATCTCGAGCGTCTCGCGCGCGACGGTGCGGCGTTTTGCAGGCGGCACCGAGCCGAGCGTGCGCATGTTGTGCGTGCGGTCGGCGAGCTTGACCATGATCACGCGAATGTCGCGGACCATGGCGAGCAGCATTTTGCGGAAGCTTTCAGCCTGCGCCTCGGCGCGCGATCGAAACTGAATGTGATCCAGCTTCGAGACGCCATCGACCAACTCCGCGACATCGGCGCCGAAGCGTTCGGCGATCTCGTCCTTGGCCGTGGGCGTGTCCTCGATCACGTCGTGCAGGATGGCCGCCACGATGGTCGGCGCATCCATATGCAGGTCGGCGAGGATGTGAGCGACAGCGACCGGATGCGCGATGTAAGGCTCGCCGCTCAGGCGCTTCTGGCCCTCGTGGGCCTCGGCGCCGAATTCATAAGCGTCGCGGATCCGGTCGACCTGCGCGGGGGGCAGGTAGGTCTCCAGCTTATTGAGCAGCTGGTTGACCCCTATCGAGCGTCTTCCGGTAGGTAACAGGTTGAGGATGGAAGACGCGTAGTCCATAAGCTGAGGCTGGGGACTTTAAGGCGCGACTCAATCTCCGAGGCCGAGATGAGGCGCGCGCAGCTCGCCCGACATGCCTGCCATGTCCGGTTCAGGCATGAGCTCGGGCTGCGGAGCGCGCTCGGCTTCCTCGAGGATCTCGGGGCCGATGTGACCGGCGGCGATTTCGCGCAGCGCGACCACGGTGGGCTTGTCGTTTTCCCACTCCACGGTCGCCTCGGCGCCGTTGGCCAGCTTGCGGGCGCGCTTGGCGGCGACCAGCACCAGCTGGAACAGGTTCGGGATGTTGTGGAGGGAGTCTTCGACGGTAATACGGGCCATGGAAAACCTCGGACAGAACCAAAACGGGGGGAATGGCCTGGGAGTATACCCGAGGCAGTGCCCGGAACAGTGACTTCAGGTACCATACCGCGCCCCGCCGGCCGGGGTCCCTAAGGTTTTCTGGCAACAGTACGCCGGTAAGAAGCGGAGAGAGTGGGTTATGACGTTTCGATTGAGCCCGGTATCGGTCATCGGGCTGGGCTTGCTGGCTGCGGTTTCCCTGTCGTCGACCGCCAGCGCCGGCGATGCCGCCAAAGGCAAGGTCCTGGCTTACACCTGCCACGGCTGCCATGGCGTTCCCGACTATAAGAATGCTTACCCGAACTACCGCGTGCCGAAACTGGGCGGCCAGAACGAGGCTTATCTGGTCAGTGCGCTGAACGCCTACGCCAAGGGCGAGCGTCCGCATCCGACCATGCATGCGCAGGCCGCGACGCTGACCGACGAAGAGAAGGCCGACATCGCCGCGTTCCTGAGCGCGGGCGGCGGCATCCCGAACAAGGAAGTCGTCGGCACCCCGCCGCCGGCCACTCAGACCTGCGTCGCCTGCCACGGCGCCGATGGCGCCAAGACCGTGGCTCCGGACTACCCGAAGCTGGCCGGCCAGCCGGCGGACTACCTCGTGCACGCGCTCAAGGACTACAAGAGCGGCAAGCGCAAGAACCCGATCATGGCCGGCATCATCAGCGGCGTGGACGAGAAGGATTTCGAAGCGCTCGCCGAGTTCTTCTCCAAGCAGCAGGCCGTGTGCACCACCGATCAGGTTCGCGATCACGGCAAGTGCGAAACCGAGTAAGCGCGCACTCGCTTACCTGATTGTTCATTGACGCGCGCGGGAGCGACCTTTCATGCAGAGCTTTCGCGCGTTTCGCATCCACCAGGAAGGCGGCAAGATCGTCTCCCGCATGGAGACGATTGGCCTGAACGATCTCGCCGAGGGCGAGGTCGTCGTCAAAGTCCGCTACTCCACCATCAACTATAAGGACGCGCTCGCCGCGACCGGCGCGGGCAAGATCCTGCGGCGTTATCCGCTGGTGGGCGGCATCGATCTCGCGGGCGAAGTCGTGTCGTCCAGCGATCCGCAGTTTCAGCCAGGGCAGAAAGTGCTGGTGACGGGCAGCGAGCTGTCCGAAACGCGCGATGGCGGCTATGCCGAGTACGCGCGCTTGAAGAGCGATTCAGTCGTGCCGATTCCTTCGGGTCTGGATGAATTCCAGGCCATGGCGATCGGCACCGCGGGTTATACCGCCGCGCTCGCCGTTCATCGTATGGAGCAGAACGGGCAGCAGCCGGACGGCGGCGAGATCGTTGTAACAGGCGCGACGGGCGGTGTCGGCAGTATCGCCGTCGATATGTTGGCCGCGCGTGGCTACAGCGTCGTTGCCGTCACAGGCAAACAGTCTTCCGTCGATTATTTGCAGCGTCTCGGCGCCGCGCGCGTGTTGCTCCGAGATCGGATCAACACCGGCTCACGGCCGTTGGAAGAGGCGCAGTTCGCCGGAGCCATCGACAATGTCGGCGGCGAGTTGCTCACCTGGCTGACGCGCACGGTCAAGTTCTGGGGCAACATCGCCAGCATCGGCCTGGCGGCCAGTCCCGAGCTGAAGACCACGGTGATGCCGTTCATTCTGCGCGGCGTGAGCTTGCTCGGCATCAACTCTGTATACACGCCGCGACCGCTGCGCCTGCAGGTGTGGCAGCGGCTCGCGACCGATCTCAAGCCGCGCCATCTCGACAGCATCGTGACGCGCACGATTGCGTTCGAGCAGCTGCCCGGCGCGTTCGATGGTTATTTGCAAGCGGGTGTCACCGGCCGTACGGTCGTGCGCATCGCAGGTTGAGCGTTGTTCGTGAGCGATCCCACTCTCATTGCCGGTGCGGCTCAGCTGGGTATCGAGCTGACCGACCGCCAGGCCCAACAGCTGATCCGTCTGCTCGACGAGCTGGACGACTGGAATCAGCGCATGAATCTGACCGCGATCCGCGAGCGGCCCGCGCAGATCACCAAGCATTTGCTGGACAGCCTGTCCGTGCAGCCGTTTCTGCACGGGGAGCGAGTGCTCGACGTAGGCACGGGCGCGGGTTTTCCCGGCTTGCCGCTTGCCATCGTCAATCCTTCCAGGCAGTTCATGCTGCTCGATTCCACCGCCAAGAAACTGAAGTTCATAGAACATGCCGCAGCGTTGCTGGAGTTGCCCAATGTGCAAACCGTGCATACGCGCGCGGAAAATTTCCGCCCGGCGCAACGATTCGATATCGTGTTGTCGCGCGCGGTGGGGCCGGTAGAGCAATTCGTCAAATGGGCCGGTCATTTATGTGTCGGCGGCGGGCGACTGCTGGCGATGAAGGGGCGGTATCCCGAGGACGAGCTCGGCAAGTTGCCGAGCGGCTGGAAACTCGCGGCTATCCATCGACTTAACGTGCCCGCTCTGGACGAAGAGCGGCATCTTGTGGAACTCTGCCGCAGCCACGAGCGGCTGTAGCGCCACGGTCGGCGGTCGAAGCCCACTGCCTTCAGCTCAAGATTAACTTGCAGATTCAGCGTTGTGCCGATTGTGTGACTCACTAACGGACTGGTCCCATTCAATATTCCATGCATCGCATTCTCGCCATCACCAACCAGAAAGGCGGCGTCGGCAAGACCACGACGAGCGTCAATCTGGCCGCATCGCTGGCGGCGACCAAGCGACGCGTGCTGCTGATCGATATCGATCCGCAGGGCAACGCCACCATGGGTTGCGGCATCGACAAGCGCACCGTGGAGCGGTCAACCACTGACGTGCTGCTCGGTGACAGCGACGCTGCCTCGGCGCTGCGCGCGGTCGACTACGCGGATTTCAAGGTGATGCCGGCCAACCAGGATCTGGTTGCGGCCGATGTCGAGATGATGGGCAAGCCCGGTTGCGAGTCCCGCTTGCGGGACGCGCTGCAGCCGGTGCTGTCGGAGTTCGACATGGTGCTGATCGACTGTCCGCCGGCGCTGAACATGCTGACGGTGAACGCCCTGGTCGCGGCCGAAGGCGTGCTGATTCCGATGCAATGTGAGTATTACGCGCTGGAGGGGTTAACCGCCTTGATCAACACGATCGAACAGATCAAGGCCGGGCCCAATCCGAAGCTGGAGATCGGCGGCATCCTGCGCACCATGTTCGACCCGCGTAACAATCTGGCGAACGAAGTGTCGCAACAGCTGATCGAGCATTTTGGCGACAAAGTGTTCCGCTCCATCATTCCCCGCAACGTGCGGCTCGCGGAAGCGCCGAGCTTCGGCAAACCGGCGTTGCACTACGATAAAGAATCGCGCGGCGCGCTGGCTTATCTGGCGCTGGCCGGCGAAATGATTCGTCGAGAGGAAGAAACATTCAACGTGGCGCCGCCCGCTGCTGACGCGGTCGCGTCATAGTGACGAACCATGACAATGGCGAATAAACAACCCCGTCTCAGCCGTGGGCTGGGCGCCCTGCTCGGGCAGCCTGCCGCGGCCGCTTCTCCTGCCGCTGCTGCCGTGGTGACGGCGCTACGGCCGGTCGACGAAGAGTTGCGCAAGCTGCCGGTGGATTTGTTACAGCGTGGCAAGTACCAGCCGCGCATCGATCTGCGTCAGGAAACATTGCAGGAGCTGGCCGACTCGATCAAAGCGCAGGGCGTGGTGCAGCCCATCGTCGTGCGCCCGATCAATGCCGATGGCTCGTACGCGAACAATCCGGCGGAGAATCAGGCCGAGCAGCGTTACGAAATCATCGCCGGCGAGCGCCGCTGGCGCGCGGCTCAGCTGGCCGGTTTGCATGAGATCCCGGCGGTCATCCGCCGCGTGCCCGATGAAGCCGCCATCGCGATGGCGCTCATCGAAAACATCCAGCGTGAAAACCTGAACCCGCTGGAAGAAGCGCGCGCCCTTCAACGGCTGATTACTGAATTCGAAATGACGCACGCCACGGCGGCGGAAGCCGTCGGCCGCTCGCGTTCCGCGGTGAGCAATCTGTTGCGCTTGCTCGAGTTGGGCGAAGACGCCAGCAGGCTGGTCGAGCATCGCGAGCTCGACATGGGCCACGCGCGTGCGTTGCTCACCCTCGAGAACAAACGTCAGCAGGCCGAAGTGGCCTCGCAGGTCGCGCAGCAGAAGCTGTCGGTCCGTGAGACCGAAGCATTGGTGAAGCGGCTGCAGTCGCAGCCATCGGCGGGCTCGCACGATGCCGCGACCCGCGCCGATCCGAACATTCGCAAGCTCGAGGCGGACCTGAGCGAGAAGCTGGGAGCGAAAGTGCAGGTCCAGCACGCCTCATCCGGCAAGGGCAAGCTGGTGATCAGCTACCATACGCTGGAAGAGCTCGACGGCATTCTCGAGCATATTCGTTAGAACGGCGTCGCCAACGGCCACGCCTCGCCATCAGCAATACCAGGTAAGGTTCATGATTCGGCGTTTCAGGGAAGTCTGTTCGCGGGAGGTCCGTTCAATATGCGAACGGCGCCAGTGCTGAACGGCGCGGCGCCGCGCACTCCGCTCGCTACAATTCTGTGTGCGTTGCTGCTGCTGGCATTCGTTACGATTTGTTGTACGACTGCGCACGCCGAATTGGTTATCGACGGCCGCATCGACGAGCCGGAATGGCAGGGCGCGACCGTTTGCAAGGACTGGCAGCGCACATTGCCGTTCGCACGCGATCAGCCCCGTTACGGCAACGAGCTGCACATTCTCTCCACCGAAGGCGGCCTGGCCGCGGCGTTCGTCATCGATCAGCCGCCCAGCGAACGACGCATCAAGCCGCGCACGCCGCGCGATTCGGAGCGGCTGATCGGCGACACCGTCTCCCTGATGGTGGACTTCGACGCCAACGCGCAGATCGGCTACGAATTCACGGTCGGCCTGGGCGGCGGCATTCGCGACGGCTTGATCACCAACCAGAACAAATTCGACCGCGACTGGGACGGCGCCTGGCAGCACGCCGTCCACGAAACCGGGCAGCAGTGGTTCGTGGAAATATTCATTCCCTGGTCCAGCATCAGCATGCGGGGCTCGGGCGCCGATACGCGCACCATCGGCGTGTACGGCACGCGCTATCTGTTCGAGCGCGGCGAGCGCTATGCGTGTCCCGGCATCACCAGCGAAGCGGCGGTATTTCTTTCCGATTTCCAGCGCATCGAAATCTCACAGCACGCGTCGGTCGCGAGCCTGGATGTCGTGCCGTACGGCACGCTGATCTCCGATTTCGTCGATGACCACACGCGCTTCAAGGCCGGCGCCGACATCAATTGGAAAGCGTCGCCAAATCTGTGGCTGTCGGCGACGCTCAATCCCGACTTCGGCCAGGTGGAAAGCGACGAGCTGGTGGTGGATTTCTCGGCCATCGAGGTGGTGTTCACCGACAAGCGGCCTTTTTTCACCGAGAACCAGGGCATTTTCGATCTGCGCACGCCGACCAACGGACAACTCGTTTATACGAGACGCATCGGTGCGGCGGCCGACGACGGCAGTGCCGCCTCATCCGACATCGATGCAGCGCTCAAGCTCACCGGCACCGCGGGGCAGCTGGTGTACGGCGGCTTCGTCGCGCAGGAACACGACTATCGCAACGGTGCTGGCCGCTTGTTTGCGGCCACCCGCCTGGCGCTGCCGATGGATCATGCGCGCATCGGTTATCTCGGCACCTGGGCGGACCGGCCGTTTCTCGATCGCGACGCGCTCGTGAACGCTGTCGATTACGAGCTCACGCCGAGCGAGGACTGGCGCATCAGCGGCCAGGTGATCCGCTCCGATATCGGCACCAGCGGCATGAATCTCATGGACCTGGCGCTGGCGCGTGGCACCGAGCCCGCGCGTTTCGAAGAGAACACTCATGGTTACGAGAGCTGGCTGCAGGCCGACTTCAACCGCAGCTCGCCGCTCACGCACACGATGAAGCTGCTGTACATCGACGACTCGTTCGACCTGAACGATCTCGGTTACATGGAGCGCAACGCGCTGAAGCAGGTCGAGTGGGAAACCAATCTTCGCGTCGCCAGCGACGGCGGGCGCGTGAGCGGCGAAACGCAGCGGCTCTACACGTTTTATCGTGAGAACACCGACGGGCAACGGTTGCAATCGCGGTTCCTGTTGTCGCGCGATGTGAGTTACGCGAGTGCGTGGAAAGCTTTCCAGGAAGTGCGCTATGTGACCAGCGGCGTGGACGATCTGATCTCACGCGGCAACGGCCCGGTGCGCCTGGACGAGCGCGTGTCCGCATACATGGACATCACCACGCCGCGCTATGGCGACTGGCAATTCACATTGGGCGGCTATCTGTTCCAACAGGGGGTCGAGGACTATTCGGGCTGGCTGCAATTCCTGGCCGCCTGGTACCCGACCGAGAAACTGACGCTGCGGGTGGATTTATTGCCGCAATATTCCGCCGACTGGCTGGTCTGGGAGGACAGCAATCTGTTTGGCTCGTACCGCGCCAAGCGCTTCGACTACGACTTCCGCCTGGACTGGATTCCCGCGCCGCGCCATGAGTTGCGCGTCAAATGGCAGTGGATCGGCATCGACGCCGATCTGCGCAGCGCCTATCGCACCGATGCCGCGGGCAACCTGTTACCCAGCAGCGACCCGGTCGCGCCCTTCACCGTCAACAATCTCGGTCTGCAGATCCGTTACCGGTACGAGATCGGGCCGATGTCGGAACTGTTTCTGGTCTACGCCCGCGGCGGTTACAATTTCATCGACGAAGACGAGCGCGGCGTGAGCCAGTTGTTCCGTGACATGACCGATGTGCGGGACGCCGATCAGTTCCTGATCAAGCTCCGCTACAAGTTGTAATTCTGGCGTGGGTGACGCGCCGAGTGGTGTAGGTGGCTGCTGCTGTCAAGACCCTGAGACAAAATGCACCACCCGCACGGTGTCAACGCAGACCTATAGTCATAATTCACGATAAGACACGCTTCATCTTCCTTGTAGCACTGCAAAACGCTGCGTATAATTCGCCGCCGTTTCAGGCCGGGCGGTAATCCAATACGTGCCAAACACGTGAACGTCACTGCGCGCCGCGGCAAGCTCCTGGCGTTGAAATTCGCCGCCATACAGCTGGCATGCACGGGTCTGGCAGCACTCGTGTTCTTGATGTCGAGCGGCTGGAACGCGGCCCGCTCGGCAGTCGCGGGTGGTTTGATCATCGCGTTGGGGACTCTCGTGTTCGCATGGCGGTTGTTCGCCACAGACTGGCCGGCGGCCAGCGCGGCGCGCGGGTTCTACGCAGGCGAATTGTTGAAGTGGATTTGGGTGATCGGCGCATTTGCGCTGGCTTTGACTCGCGGCGGTATGGAACCGCTGCCCCTGCTGATCGGCTTATTGGCCGCGCAGTCCGGGTTCTGGGTCGCAATGGGAATCTTCAAATAGCTTTGTAGGCGAGGTGGGTTGATGGCTGAGCATGGTGGTCCGGCGACCATGACCGATTACATCAAGCACCATCTCCATTTTTTGGAGAAGCCCGTCGGTGAGGGCAGCTTCTGGGTGCTTCATCTCGACAGCATCTTTTTCAAGCTGCTGTGCGCCGCCGTGTTCCTGTTCCTGTTCCTGCGCGTGGCGCGTCGCGCGACCACCGGCGTTCCCGGCAAATTCCAGTGCTTCATCGAGATGATCGTCGAG
This sequence comes from Steroidobacter agaridevorans, assembly GCF_009932555.1. Lineage (GTDB taxonomy): Bacteria > Pseudomonadota > Gammaproteobacteria > Steroidobacterales > Steroidobacteraceae > Steroidobacter > Steroidobacter agaridevorans. The sequence goes on along the minus strand of NZ_BLJO01000006.1, from coordinate 468,335 downwards.
TTCGTCGACACCTCCGTGAAGGAAACCTTCCATGGCAAGAGCAAGCTGATCGCGCCGCTGGCGCTCACCATCTTCTGCCTGACGTTCCTGATGAACTTCCTGGACATGATCCCGGTGGACTGGGTGCCGACTGCGGCGGCCGCGGCGGGCGTTCCTTATCTGCGCATCGTGCCGACCGCGGACCTCAACACCACGCTGGCCATGTCGCTGACGGTGTTCCTGCTGATCCAGGTTTTCGGCATCAAGCACAAGGGCATCGGCACGTTCGTCGGCGAGATGTTCACGGCGCCGTTCCATGCGCCGAACCTGATCGGCAAGATCCTGTTGGCGCCGGCCAATCTGCTGCTGCGCCTGATCGAAGAGGCGGTGCGCCCGGTATCGCTGGCGCTGCGTCTGTTCGGCAATATGTACGCCGGCGAGCTGATCTTCATCCTGATCGCCTGTATGACGCTGGGCGCGAGCCTGTCGAGCGGCCTCACCTACGTGATGGCGCCGCTGCAGTTCGTCGCGGGCTTCGTCTGGACCGCGTTTCATATCCTGATCATCACGCTGCAAGCATTCATCTTCATGATGCTGACCATCGTGTATCTCAGCATGGCCGCCGAGCATCACTGATTTCGTTTCGATCGTTTGATTACTAACTAGTTTTTCTGCACGCACCGGAGATTCAAATGGAGAACATCACTCAGATTGCCGACGTCATGAGCTTCACCGTGATTGCCGCGGGTCTGCTCATCGGCCTCGGCGCGCTCGGCACCGCGATCGGCTTCGCGTTGCTCGGCGGCAAGTTCCTGGAAGGCTCGGCTCGCCAGCCGGAGCTGACCGGCATGCTGCAGACGAAGATGTTCATCGTCGCCGGCTTGCTGGACGCGATTCCCATCATCGGCGTCGCCATCGCTCTGCTGTTGATCTTCGCGAATCCGTTCATCGGTCAGCTCGGCGGCTAATTCGCCGACCGAAAGTTCGATCGGCCAGGCGGTGTCAAGACCCAAGGTCTGGGCCGCCACAAGTGAATCGGAGCAAGCATGGATCCCACAATAACCATCGTCGTCCAGGGCATCGCGTTCTTCGCGGTGGCCTGGATGGTCATGAAGTTCGGTTGGCCGCACATCATCGCGGCCATCGAGGATCGGCAGAAGAAGATTGCCGAGGGTCTCGCGGCTGCCGAGAAGGGCGAAAAGAGCTTGGCGGAAGCCAAGAACTCGGCCAACGACATCATCAAGGAAGCGCACGCGCGCGCCGCGAAGATCGTCGAACAGGCCAATCGCCGCTCGGTGGAAATGGCCGAGGAAGCTCGCGGTGTCGCATCGGCGGAAGCCGAGCGTCTGATTGCCGGTGCGCGCCAGGAAGCCGCACTGGAATCGACTCGCGCCCGCGAAGAGCTGCGTCGCGACGCCGCCAATCTGGCGGTGTTCGGCGCCAGCAAGCTGCTCGGTCGTGAGATCGACGCCAAGGCCCACGCCGACTTGCTCGACAAGCTGGCGCTGGAGATCGAGCGCGGTTAACGCGCTCGTCGCAACGGAGCACTCATGGCCGAAAAAGCCACCATCGCCCGCCCCTACGCCAAGGCTGCGTTCGAATCGGCGCGTCAACACCACGCGCTGGAACGCTGGTCCAAGGTGCTGGCAACCGCCTCGTCGGTGGTGCAGGACGAGCGCGTTGCCGGACTGCTGTCGAGCCCGCGTGTCACGCCGGAGCAACTCTCCGGCTTGATCGCGGACATCGTCGGCAGCGATCTGGACGAGCAGACCCGCAATTTCCTGGCCACGCTGGCGAGCAATCGCCGACTGGTGCTGCTGCCGGAAATTGCCTCAATGTACGAGGGACTGCGGGCCGAAGCCGAGAACACCGCCGATGTGCAGGTGGTTTCGGCGGTGGAGCTGAACGAGGCGCAGAAGCAGCGCCTCGCGTCGGCCCTGAAGAAACGTTTGCAGCGCGAAGTGCGCTTGCATTGCGAAGTGGACGCATCGCTGATCGGCGGCGCCATCGTGCGCGCGGGCGATTTCGTCATCGATGGATCGCTGAAGGCGCGCCTCGACCGGTTGGCGGTCGAGATGAGTCATTGATAGCGCCGGCCCTTACACAGAATTGACCGAGGATTGAGCATGGCCATCAAGGCATCTGAAATCAGCGATCTGATCAAGTCCCGCATCGAGAAGTTCTCGAGCGCCACCGAAGAAGCGAACATCGGCACGGTGGTCACCGTGACCGACGGTATCGTGCGCGTGCACGGCCTCGCCGACGTGAAGTACGGCGAAATGTTGGAATTCCCCGGCGGCAGCTTCGGCCTGGCGCTGAACCTGGAGCAGGACTCGGTCGGCGCCGTGGTGCTGGGCGAGTACAAGCACATCGTCGAAGGCGACACGGTGAAGACCACCGGCCGCATTCTCGAAGTGCCGGTCGGCGAAGGCTTGCTCGGCCGCGTGGTCGACGCCCTCGGCAACCCGATCGACGGCAAGGGCCCGATCCAGGCAACCCGTAACTCGCCCATCGAGCGCGTGGCGCCGGGCGTGGTGTTCCGTAAGTCGGTCAGCCAGCCGGTGCAGACCGGTTACAAGGCCGTCGACTCGATGGTGCCCGTCGGCCGCGGTCAGCGCGAGCTGATCATCGGCGACCGCCAGACCGGCAAGACCGCGCTGGCCATCGACACCATCATCAACCAGAAGAACTCCGGCATTAAGTGTATCTACGTCGCCATCGGCCAGAAGCAGAGCTCGATCGCGAACGTGGTGCGCAAGCTGGAAGAGCACGACGCGATGAAGCACACGATCATCGTGGCCGCTTCCGCTTCGACGCCTGCTTCGATGCAGTACCTCGCGCCGTACTCCGGTTGCGCCATGGGCGAGTACTTCATGGACAACGGCGAAGACGCGCTGATCATTTATGACGACTTGACCAAGCAGGCGTGGGCGTACCGCCAGATCTCCCTGCTGCTGCGTCGTCCGCCGGGCCGCGAAGCGTATCCGGGCGACGTGTTCTACCTGCACTCGCGTCTGCTCGAGCGTTCCGCTCGCGTGAACGAGGAGTACGTGGAGAAGGCGACCGGCGGCCGCGTCAAAGGCAAGACGGGCTCGCTCACCGGTCTGCCCATCATCGAAACCCAGGCGGGTGACGTGACGGCGTTCGTGCCGACCAACGTCATCTCCATCACCGACGGCCAGATCTTCCTGGAAGGCGATCTGTTCAACGCCGGTATCCGTCCTGCGATGAACGCGGGCGTGTCCGTGTCCCGCGTCGGCGGCGCCGCGCAGACCAAGATCATCTCCAAGCTCGGCGGCGGCATTCGTCTCGCCCTCGCGCAGTATCGCGAGCTCGCGGCGTTCTCGCAGTTCGCCTCCGACCTCGACGAGTCGACCCGTCGTCAGCTGGAGCGCGGTCAGCGCGTGACCGAGCTGATGAAGCAGAAGCAGTACGCGCCGATGTCGGTGGCGGAAATGGCGCTGTCCATTTACGCCGTGAACAACGGCTACATGGACAAGGTCGAGCTGAAGAAGATCGGCGCCTTCGAAGCGGGTCTGCAGGCGTTCGCCAAGACCAACTACAAGGCAGCGGTCGACGGCATCAACTCGAACCCGGTGCTGTCGCCGGAGAACGAAGCTTCGCTGAAGAAGATCTGCGAAGAGTTCGCCACCTCCGGTACGTACTAACGCTCGTTTACCGAGAACGTAAATGCCCGGCGTAAAAGAAATCCGCGTCAAGATTGCGAGCTTCAAGAGCACGCAGAAGATCACCAAGGCCATGGAAATGGTGGCCGCGAGCAAGATGCGTAAGGCGCAGGAGCGCATGCGCGCGACGCGGCCGTACGCGGAAAAGATCCGCACGGTGATCGGTCACTTGCGCCTGGCGAATCCGGATTACAAACATCCGTTCATGGTGGAGCGCGACGTGAATGCGGTCGGCTTCATCATCGTCACGACCGATCGCGGCCTGTGCGGCGGCCTGAACGTCAATCTGTTCAAGGCCACGCTGGCCGCGATGCGCGACTGGCAGAAGCAGGGCAAGAAAGTTTCGGTGTGCCTGATCGGCTCGAAGGGCGTGCAGTTCTTCCGCCGTCTCGGCGGCGTCGAAACCCTGGCCACTGTCACGCACCTGGGCGACCGCCCTCACGTCAACGATCTGATCGGCACCGTGAAGGTCATGCTGGACCAGTACAAGGAAGGCAAGCTCGACCGCCTGTTCCTGGTCAACAACGAATTCATCAACACGATGAGCCAGAAGCCCGTCGTGCGTCAGCTGCTGCCGGTCGTCACCGAGGACGAAGACAAGCTGCAGAAGCTGTGGGATTACATTTACGAGCCGTCCGCGAGCGAGCTGCTCGAGGGCGTGTTGATGCGCTACATCGAATCGCAGGTCTATCAGGGCGCGGTGGAAAACGTCGCTTCCGAAATGGCCGCGCGCATGGTCGCGATGAAGAGCGCAACCGACAACGCCGGCAAGCTCATCGAAGAATTGCAGCTGATCTACAACAAGGCTCGCCAGGCGGCGATCACCAAGGAGATCAGTGAAATCGTCGGCGGAGCCGCCGCGGTCTAACGCTCGCGCGCGATTACAGAATTATTGAGGAACGACACATGGCAAGCGGCAAGATTGTCCAGATCATCGGTGCGGTCATCGACGTGGAATTCCCGCGCGACCAGATTCCGAAGGTGTATGAAGCGCTGAAGCTCGAAGACGTCGAGCTGACGCTGGAAGTGCAGCAGCAGCTCGGCGACGGCGTCGTGCGCACCATCGCCATGGGCGTGTCGGAAGGTTTGAAGCGCGGCCTGAAGGTCAACGCGACCGGCGCTCCGATCTCCGTGCCGGTCGGCAAGGGCACGCTCGGCCGCATCATGGACGTGCTGGGCACCCCGCAAGACGAGAAGGGCCCGGTGCAGACCAAGGAGCTGATGCCGATCCATCGCGCCGCGCCGTCTTACGACGAGCAGGCGGGCGGCCAGGACCTGCTGGTCACGGGCATCAAGGTCATCGACCTGCTCATTCCGTTCGCCAAGGGCGGTAAGGTCGGTCTGTTCGGCGGCGCCGGCGTGGGCAAGACCGTCAACATGCTCGAGCTGATCAACAACATCGCCAAGCAGCACTCGGGTCTGTCGGTGTTCGCGGGCGTCGGCGAGCGCACTCGCGAAGGCAACGACTTCTATCACGAGATGATCGAGTCGGGCGTCATCGACACCAACGATCTCACCAACTCCAAGGTGGCGATGGTGTACGGCCAGATGAACGAGCCGCCGGGCAACCGCCTGCGCGTGGCGCTGACCGGTCTGACCATGGCCGAATACTTCCGCGACGAAAAGAACGAAGCCGGCAAGGGCCGCGACGTGCTGCTGTTCGTCGACAACATCTACCGTTACACGCTGGCCGGCACCGAAGTGTCCGCGCTGCTCGGCCGTATGCCGTCGGCCGTGGGTTACCAGCCGACGCTGGCCGAAGAAATGGGCGTGCTCCAGGAGCGCATTACTTCGACGAAGACCGGCTCGATCACGTCGATTCAGGCCGTGTACGTGCCTGCCGACGACTTGACCGATCCGTCGCCGGCCACCACGTTCGCGCACTTGGACGCGACCGTCGTGTTGTCCCGTCAGATCGCGTCGCTGGGTATCTACCCGGCCGTGGATCCGCTGGATTCCACCAGCCGTCAGCTCGATCCGCTGGTCATCGGCGAAGAGCACTACAACGTCGCCCGCGGCGTGCAGGCTGTGCTCCAGCGCTACAAGGAACTGCAGGACATCATCGCGATCCTGGGTATGGACGAGCTGTCGGAAGACGACAAGCGCACCGTGTCCCGCGCTCGTAAGATCCAGCGCTTCCTGTCGCAGCCGTTCAACGTCGCGAAAGTGTTCACCGGCCAGGACGGCAAGATCGTCCCGCTCAAGGACACCATCCGCGGCTTCAAGGGCATTCTCGACGGCGAGTACGACAACCTGCCCGAGCAGGCCTTCTACATGGTCGGCGCGATCGAAGAAGCCGTCGCCAAGGCGAAGACGCTGCAGTAATTGTCAGGCGGCGGCCTTCATCGGCCGCCCATCGAAGCGAACTCGCGCGGCGAAAGTCGCGCCTTTCGCAAGCGAGGCGGAAAAGCGCCGCGAGCGATTTTTCCGCAATGGAGCAGTGAGAGCACATGGCAACTATTCACGTCGATATCGTCAGCGCCGAAGGCCAGATCTTCTCGGGCGAAGCCGCTATGGTTTTCGCGCCGGCCGCCATGGGCGAGATCGGTATCGCGCCTCGTCACGCGCCGTTGCTGACGACGCTCAAGCCGGGTGAAGTGCGCGTGCAACTGCCGGGCGGTGAAGAGCAGTTCTTCTTCGTTGGCGGCGGCGCCATCGAAATCCAGCCGCATCTCGTCACCGTGCTCGCCGACACTGCTCTGCGCGCCAAGGACATCGACGAAGCCGCCGCTCTGCAAGCCAAGCAGCGTGCGGAAGAAGCTCTGAAGGATCGCGCCGGCAAGATCGACGTCGCCGAAGCTCAAGCCGAGCTGGCTCGCGCCGTCGCTCAGATCAAGGCGATCGAGAAGCTGCGCAAGATCAAGCAGTGATCCGCTAGCGGGTGTCGCCCGCTGACAATGTTCCTTCACGCATCGCCTCGCCATCCAGCGAGGCGATTGCTTTTGGGGACTCCGAACGCACGCCGGAGCACGTTGCATCACGCTTCGGTTGGGCTTGTTCGAGGATCTGGCGAGGTTGCTGGCTACCCCAGAGCGCGATACCCACGAAGGCAGCAATCAACGCCAGATCGCCCGCCGCCGACACCACCGCTATCCGGCCGGTGCGGATCCTGACTTTTCCATGCACCTTCTGCCCGGGCGGCGGATATTGCCGGGCGCGAATCGAACGCAGCGCAGCTGGAACCATGAACGCGCCGAGGGAGATGGCGATCGCCAACGGAACGGCAACAAACACTACGTACAGCATCACGCTGCTGCCGGCAAAGCCAAGCACCGTCCGGCAGTGCGCAGTTCGCGCGAACTCGCTCCATTGCGGTAACGCCCACCATTGCCAGAATGCGAAGAAGATCGAGACGCAGCCTACGCCGACGATGGCGTGTCTGATCCGCTCTCGCAGCGAGTATCGCGGGGCGTACTCCTGTTGCTCTCGTTCCATTTCAAAGCGTTTCTGCGCTGTCCGCATCCAGAACGACTGCGCCGAGCTCGAGCATCTGAACCGTGAGGTTCCGCACGACGTCGGTCGCAACGTCGTCGTCGAAGTTGATAAACAAACAAGCGTCCGTGGCTATCAAAGAGGCAGCATGGCCTCCGATCTCTCCCTGTCCCTCGTCGTCACTCCAGACGATGGCACTGACAATGCGTTCCGCTAAAGCGCGGTAGTCGCCGCTCTTGAAACTGGGATCGTTATCGAGATCCAGAGGATCGATGGCGCCCTCGGGCGAGTAGGGTGTTTTGACGATAACCAGGCTGGTGGGCATTCCGTAGCTCCTCTCCGTGACGGCGACGGAATATCACAGCGAGGCCGTCCTGCCCTAGGAATTGGTTGGCGAAAAGCACGGGCCTACCGGCGCGTGAAGAACCAGGCGATCAGAACAGTCAGGACCAGATTGACCGCGTGCAGCAGGAGCGAAACAGCGAGCAGCGGCACGCGTACCGCGAAACTCGGCTTGCGAAACATAGCGGAGACACCGGTCTGAAGCAGCAGCACGGGCAGATGCCACGCTGCCCAGATGCGGAAGAACGCGACGCTCCACCATGGGCCATGGTCGAAGGGGTTGCCGCTGAAACCCTGCCGCGCCAAAACCCAAAAACGGGATTGCCAGAGGACCAGGAAAAGCAGCTCCACGGCAGCGAGTCGGGGCGCCATGTCGAGGGCGCCTTGAATCGTCGAATTCACGTCGACTCCGGCGGTCCTTTGACCGCCAGCCCACAGACGAGCGCCGTCAGATCAATGCGATCCAGCGCAAGTTGCTTCCACACCAAAACACCGCTGAGTAATCGTTATGTCCCGAATAATACGATCATTCGGCACACCCCGCGCTCGTTATTTTGGGAAATATGTCAGGTCGGTTCAGCTTTGAAGCCATGATCCCGCGCGAGCATCGCCGCCTGCGTGCGCGATTCGACATCGAGCTTCTCGAAGATTCGCGACACGATGTTACGAACCGTCTTCTCGCTGAGGTGCAGGCTCGTCGCGATCTGCGCATTGCTGTGACCGGCGGCCAGGCCGCCCAGTACGTCGCGTTCCCGAGGTGACAGCTCGCCGAAACGGTCAGCTGAGTGTTCCCTGCCGCCGCGTCCGGTGAACTCGAGCACGATCTCCTTGAAGTGCGCCCACGCCGGCTCGTGCTCGAGCAGCACGTGATTGCGCGACTCCAGCTGCACGAACTCCGCGTTGGGAATCTCGGCCGCCAGCTCGCGACTGGCGCTGAGCGGAGTGACTTGATCGTCGACAGGATGAATGACGAGTGTCGGCACCTTCAGTTGCGACAACAACTCTCTAACGTCCACTTCAGAACGGGCCAGCATCAGATGCGCGGCGATTTCGGGCGTCGTGGTCCGGCGGCAGAGCTCATTGAACCATTCGAGCTGCTGCTGACTGGCGCCCGGCGCGAAGCGCGAAGTGAACACCTGACGAAAGGCGACGGTGTCCGTGCCCCAGCCCAGGCGAATCAACTCGACGATCGCCTGGAAGCGCCGCAAGCCTTGCGGATCGCCGCGCTTCGCCCAACCGGTCGCGTAACCGCCGTAAAGAATCAGGTGCGACACACGATCCGGGTGCTGTACTGCATACGCAATACAAGCCGATGCGCCTTGCGAGATGCCAAGCAACGTCATCGGCTCATCGCAATCGGCCGCATCGATAACCGCAGTGAGATCGTCGACCCAGCGCGGCAAAGAAACTTCCGGGACTTCCCACTGCGACATGCCGCAGCCGCGCTCGTCGTAGCGGATGAAATGAAAATGTTCGGCGAAGAATTCGATCCAGTGTCGCCACACCGGGCTTTCCAGATCGTATTGCAGATGGGTCAGCCAGTTCGCTGCCTTGACCAGGGGCGGCCCGCTGCCGGTCGAGGCCCACGCGAGTCGTACTCCGTCGTTGGATCTCACGTACCGGATGGACTGACGAATCGTTTGATTCCCCATACGTGCCCTTTCTGCGGAGTCGGGACAAATGTCCCCGCCGCCCGGGCGATGATGCCTGCGTTCGGGACATCCTTCATCTGTTTCGCGGCGCCCGGCAGGACCATGCTACGAGGCCTCCACACACCCTCGGAGGCTCCCATGAAACGCACGCTGGTGTTGCTGTACGGAGTCGCGTGCTACGCCGTGTTCTTCGCCACCTTTCTCTATGCCATTGCCTTTCTTGGCAATTTCCTGATCGACAATGCCATCGATGCCGCCCCCGGCCGCGGCGTCGGCCAGGCGATTGCCATCAATATCGGGCTGCTGGCGGTATTTGCGCTTCAGCACAGCATCATGGCGCGGCCGGCTTTCAAGCGATGGTGGACGCAATTCGTGCCCGTCGCCGCCGAGCGCAGCACCTATGTGTTGTTGTCCAGCCTGGCATTGATCCTGCTGTTCGCGCTGTGGCAACCGATCGGCGCCGTGATCTGGCAGGTCGATAGCGCGCTCGGCAAGGGCCTGTTGTATGCCGGCTATGCATCCGGCTGGATTCTGCTGTTGACCTCGACGTTCCTGATCAATCATTTCGATCTGTTCGGGCTGCGCCAGTCGTGGCTGTATTTTCGCGGCCGTCCTTATACGGATATCGCGTTCCGCACGCCCAGCCTCTACAAGGTGGTGCGCCATCCGCTCTATGTGGGCTGGCTGCTCATCTTCTGGTGCACGCCGACGATGACGGCCGCTCACCTGCTGTTTGCGCTGATGACCACGGCCTATATTTTGATCGCCATTCAGCTCGAGGAGCGCGATCTGATTCGTGCCTTCCCCGAATATGCGAGCTACCGTCGCAGGGTGCCGGCACTGATTCCCTTCACCAAAGGGCGACGAGTGACCGGTCTCGCCGACGGCGTGAAACAGTCGTGATTCTGGCTGCGAGTGCTGTGATATATCGCGCACCATTATGAACGCCGCCCTCGTGGACGAGTCGCCCATCGACACCTCCCTGGAGTACTACATGGAGGAACGCGCCCTGGCCATTGCGCTCGCAATGGTCAGGACGCCCGAGGAGCAGGCCAAGATCGAGCACCTCGCGAGTCTTCGGGACGCTCTGATGGAACATCGGCAGGCGCACTCGAAGGAAGCCACTGCGAAGCGTCACGCGCGTGGAGAGATTTATTCCAAAGCGCGCGTGGCGGCGATCAATGCGCTTGCGCCAAGCCGCGAGGAAATGGATTCGAATGTGAAGGGCCTGTACCTGGAGCAGGGCACCTCCGAAGACGTCTTGCGAGCGCACGCACGTACTCACTTCGCTTCGGGTCTGGTATCGAAACGCCTTAGCCTGGCGCTGATGCCCGATGGCATCGCTGAATCCGCGCGCGAGATGCAAGAGCACGAAGAATCATTCGCTCGGGCCTGGATCGACGCAATCGGCGACTTGAGCTTCGTGAATGAAATGCGTGAGCTTCAGCGCGAAGCCGTGATGATGTTTCGAACAGCGAGCCGGCCGATGTACCTTGTCACGTATCCTGAGTCCGACGTGATGAATGACGAAACTGCGGCGGCGCTGGGCAAGGTCTGGAACAAACTCGACGCTTTGTCCCAGTCTCTCGGCGTTCAACCGCTCTCGGCATTCATTGCCTTCGATGAGGAAGGAGAAACGGCGGGAGCCGCCGCGTCCGAGATACTGACGACGGTTCGAGCTCTGATCGCCGCCATCGAGAGCGGCGCTCACAAGATCGCATCGAAGAAGCAGGTGCTCGAGATCCTTGCCAGCTTGAGCGCAACGCTCGCGAAGGCCGCAGGCAGCGGTGGGCGGGCCTGCTTCGACGTGGATGTTTGAAGCGATTCAACTTCGGCACAGCAGGACGCCTGCTTTGCGCCCTTCGATATCGAACCGCCCATACGCCTCGAAGAGCAGGGCGGCAATGCCGCATGGCCGCCGCCATTAATTTACAGGCCTGTTTCCACCACCGCGATCATAGGGCCGAGGTCGACGCTTGAATCTTTCCGCCCCTGGTCTGGAGCAAATAGAGACGAAACCACGCCATCGAAATAGAGGGCGTCCCGGCAGTGCAGCTGGTCTTTGAAGTAGGCTGCGAACTCGTAGAAGGTCACGGGCGCATTGCTGATCACAAAGATCGCTTCGCTGCCGCGCACGCCGACGCCATTGCGAATGTGCTTCGATTTGGAGGCGGGATTGAAAGCCGGGTTGATGGCGCCTCCTTCCAGCAGCAGCGGCCCCGATTGAGTGGCAAGTAACACTCCGGTTGCTGGCGCAGAATACTTCGTTGACCTGACGATCTGCGGTCCGGTCTTAGTGACGACAAAGACCCCGTTGGGCTTCATGAAGAAATTGCCGCGACCCCCTGCCAGGTTCAAGGGCGTGAGCTCGCGACCGTGCGCCACAAAGAGGCCGACCGGCGAAAGATCGGGTTCGAATGCGGTGAACTGCTGGCCGCCGGCAAGCAACGGCGCCGCGAGGAGCGTCAGGGCGAGGATGAGCTTCATCACACGTCGTGGCGTACTTGCATGAGAGCGAAGCCGAGCAGATTGAGTCCACGCCACGAGTTCGGATCATTGGCGCGATCGTGATCCTTCGCCATCCCGATGCCCCAGATCCTGTCGACCGGGCTCGCCTCGACCAGAATCCGAGAACCGGTGCTCTCCAGAAACTGGCGCAACGCAGGATTCTGAGAAAACTTGGCTTGGTTGGCCCGCACAACGATGCCAAACCTGTGCTCCGCCCACACGGCATCATCGAAGCCGCGCACCTTACGGCCGAGCGCTTTCGCAGCGCCGGGATTTGCGGCCTGGAGAATCTGCGCTCTCGTCTCCTGGTCGCCGAATAGAGCAGCCTTCTCTGCCATCATGAAGTGCTCGGCGGTCAAATAGCGCTCTGTGTCCACAACGAACGCAGCCTCATACCACTGACTGAAGCACGCCGCGGTCACTTGCTTGTTGCTGGTCTTGCGTCCCCAGAAGAACAGAAATTCCATGGGCTCGCCAGCGTTGAAACGAGAACGCAGGTTCTCGACATGCTGGCTGTCATTCGTCACGGTAGCTTTCGCCACCGTTGCGACCCTCTCGGTCTTGTTTTGGGGCAGCAGTCGATCAGTGGTTGTAATAGTCGCATATTCGCCATTGAGATTGGCGAGCGCCATTGCGTGGACCTCCTCCGCCGCGCGCTTCGTTCCGTGATAGTCGACCTTATCGAACGCAAAGGTTGCGTCCGCGACGACCTGCGTTTGGAATCCAAGATTACCTGCCGTTCGCGCCGTCGCCTCGACTGAGTTGTTCGTACTGACGCCGACGATCACCAGCTGAGAGACTCCTCGCACGCGCAGCCATTTCTCGAGCCCGGTATTCACCAGCGCATCCGGCACATTCTTCTCGACAACATGCTCGCCCGGCAGCGGCGCGAGCGCCTCCTGAAACTCAACGCCCGGCTGACCCGGCCAGAACGGCGAGCCAGGCGTTCTCGAGATGTGCCGAACGTGCACCACGGTCGCGCCAACACCCCGCCAGGCCTTCAGCAACGCCGCGATATTCCCTTCCGCATTCGGATTGTTCCTGGGCCCGGCGGCCGGGCTCGCCATGCCCTTCTGCATGTCGATGATGAGGAGTGTCGGCAAAGGTGTGTTCATAGCGTGCTGGCTGGAGCGCCGAAGCCTGAAATTCGAGATGAGCCCAAGTGTAAATGAACGCCCGAGTGTCATACATGTGCGCATGCAGGAGATCGAAGTGCGCGGTACGATGCACGAATGAAACTTGGCTTCGAACACAGCTACGCGACCCTGCCCGCAAGGTTCTACGCACGCGTCGAACCTGCGAAGGTTACCGATCCGCAGGTGGTCATTTTCAATCGCGCGCTGGCCGCCGAGCTGCGATTGGATCCCGACATGGACGCCCGCCAGGCCGCGGCGGTGTTCTCTGGGAATGAATTGGCGGAGGATTCGATGCCGATCGCGATGGCATACGCCGGCCATCAGTTCGGCTCGTTCGTGCCGCAACTCGGCGATGGTCGGGCGATTCTTCTGGGAGAAATCCGAGACCGTCAGGGCGTCCTGCGCGATGTCCAACTAAAAGGCTCCGGCCGCACGCCGTTCTCCCGGGGCGGCGACGGTCGCGCGGCGATTGGGCCGATGCTTCGAGAGTATTTGATCAGCGAGGCGATGCACGCCTTGGGTATCCCGACCACGCGGTCGCTCGCGGTAGTCACAACCGGCGAACAGGTATATCGAACCGAAATCCTGCCCGGCGCGATATTGACGCGAGTCGCCGCAAGTCACATCCGAGTGGGAACGTTTCAATACTTCGCCGCGCGTGGCGATCAAGAAGCGCTGCAGGAGCTGCTGAACTATGTGATCGCACGCCATTATCCCGACGCAAAAAATGCCGACGTGCCCGCGCTCGCAGTGCTCAAGGCGATCACGGCGCGGCAGGCGGCACTGATTGCCGATTGGATGCGCGTCGGTTTCATCCACGGCGTCATGAATACAGACAACATGGCGCTGTCGGGCGAGACGATCGACTACGGTCCCTGTGCCTTCATGGATCGATATGACCCGAGCACCGTCTTCAGCTCCATCGACCTCGGCGGCCGCTATTCCTATACGAACCAGCCCGGCATCGCGCAATGGAATCTCGCGCGACTGGCGGAAACATTGCTTCCGCTGATCGACTCCGACGAAAAAAAATCGATCGAGCTCGCGACCGAAGCGATCGAAGGCTTCGTGGCCCAATTCGAGACTGCGTTTCTCGCGCACATGCGCCGGAAGATCGGTCTTGCTTCCGCCGAGGAGGGCGATGCCGATCTGATCTCTTTGCTATTGGCGGCCATGCAAAAGGCTCAGACCGATTTCACGCTGACGTTCAGCAAGCTGTCACGCGTCGCAGACAACCCAAGCGACGACGCCACCGTGCACGAACTGTTCAACACACCCGCGGACATCGATGGCTGGCTCAAAGCCTGGCGCGCACGGCTAGTGCTAGACCCGCAAACGCCCGCTGAGCGAGCGGAAACAATGCGCCTCGCCAATCCCGAGTACCTTCCTCGCAATCATCGCGTCGAGGCAGCGTTACAAGCCGCAACCGCAGGCGACATGCAGCCCTTCAACGATCTGCTTGGAATTCTGCAGCGGCCTTACGAGCGACAACCGGACGCCGCGGAATACACGCAACCGCCGCCGTCGTCAGATCAGAAATACAAGACCTTCTGCGGGACTTGAGACGCGATCACGCCGCGTCTTGCGCCGGAACCGACTCCGAGCGAGCGGCCGATGACCTCGACATCATGTCGTTAGTACGACGGCTGCGCTCCGCCTGGCCGAGCAGCTCGAGGGCAGCAGGCGCGTCCTCGTCACCCGCGAATGCGGCCAGGCCAGTCGAGAGCCGAATGCCGCTGGCGGCGGAGCTCAGGCCCCAGTGAACGAACGCATTGCGAATGGTTTGTTCCATCGCACCGGCTTCGATCGGCCCGCTCTCCGGCATGACGACGACCAGCCGGCACGTATTGACCGGCGCGGGCAGTCGTACGACCCAATCGAGCTTTGGCCGCATGGCGTCGTGCGCGGCGCTGAGTAGCGTGTCTGAAATCGTTCCTGTCGTGGTGTGCTGGTTGAACGCAGCGACATCGGCCGCATCGAGTCCGACGCTCAGTAACTGCAACGGTTTCTTGGAGCGGCCCGCCTGAACGATTTCCGCACGCAAGCGGCCCACCAAATGACGCGCCGTGTGCGCGCCGTTCTCCAAATCGACGGTAGCCGGCTCGTGAGCACGACCAGTCTTCGAGGACTGGCGACGGCGAATGGCTACCACGCCAGCCTGCACGCGACCCACGATCTCGACGAGCGCGTTCTGACGCATCAAGTACTGATCAACGCCCATGCAATAGCCCCGCTCTTGAAATCGCACGTCCGCGATTTCCGTGAGCATGATGACGTAGACGGGCGCCAAGGAAAGAATGCGCAGCCGCGCGATGAACTCGATGTCATCGACCGCCGGCACGGCGCTGTCGGTGATGACGACGGGGAACCACTCGCGGGCGAACATCGTGAGCGCTTCGACGCCGTCGGCGGCGGCCGCGACTTCGAACCCCTGCAGCTTGAGCAGTGCCGCCGCCGACTCGCGCATGCCCACATCGGCGTCCACGATCAGGACGCGGCGGGGCGGCGAGAAATCAGGCGAAGCGCTCATGTCGAGAGGGTTCTTATGTGAGATGCGGCTACGGTACTCCTCCCGCCGCCACTAGCGTTAATGCGCTTGTCGTTTCTGTGAGCCGGCTCCCGGAGCGGGTGCGAAGTGGCGCACATATCGCCCGAAAAGGCCGTTTTCCCAGCTCGAATACGCTGACGGCAGCGCTGAGCTCTTCGCCGCGCTCATTGAGGTTTTCCGCGGTCGCGGCCATGGAGCGCACCAGCTCGCCGTTGCTCTGCGTGACCGCGTCCATCTTCTGCAACGACTGATCGACCTGTTGCAGGCCGCCGGTCTCGTGAGCAAACGAAGCCTGCAGCTTGTCCATGATGTCGGCAATGCCGCGCACACCGGCAACCAGGTCGTTCATCGTGACGCCCGCTTCGCCGACCAACGTGCTGCCGGCAGCGACGTTGTCGACCGAGTTCTCGATGAGTTGTTTGATTTCTTTCGCGGCGGTAGCGCTGCGCTGCGCGAGGCTGCGCACTTCCGAAGCGACGACGGCAAAGCCGCGGCCATGCTCGCCGGCACGCGCCGCTTCAACGGCTGCATTCAGCGCCAGCAGGTTCGTCTGAAACGCGATCTCGTCGATGACGCCGATGATGTCCACGATCTTGCGTGACGACGAGCTGATCTCACCCATCGTCGACACCACGCGCGAGACGACATCGCCGCCTTTGGCTGCGATCGTGACCGCCGAATCCACTAGCTGGTTCGCTTCGCGGGCCTGCTCTGCGTTGCGAGCGACGATATCGCCCAACTGCCGCACAGCATCGCCGGTTTCGGCAAGCGCGTCGGTCTGCGTGCGGTTGCGATCGGCGAGCTCCGCACTGTCGCTAGCGCTTTCACGCGCGGCCGCGGTGACCAGCTGAGTCCCGTCGGTGAGTGCTGCGATAGTGTCGCGCAGGCGAGTGATGACGCTATTCAAAGCCCGACCGGCAGGACTGACGACGGTGCCGTCCGATTCGCGCAGGTCGATCGTGCCCTGCCGATCCATGGCTTCCACGAGCCGTTGCAGCTCCGCCGCTTGCAGGCTTTCGGCGCGCATCAGATGCGCCAGATAGGAAAGGACCACAGTCTCCGCGATCACATAGGACGCATGGACCAGCACGATGCCCAGGCTGGGCTTGGTGAAGCACATGACGCCGTAGCCCCACTGCTGAAAATAGTAGAACGACAGGTGATGGGTCGCCGCCACGCCGGCGGCCATGACGATGGGCCGCCAGTCGCGATAGCAGAGCAGGAAGGCGAGCAGCACGAAGATACCGAAGTGCAGCTCCGTGAGACCGTAAGCTTGGTGAATATTGAGCGCGCAAAACACCATCAGCGACGTCGCGACGCTCATGCGCGTCAGCAGCGAGCCGGGGTAGATGAAGGCGAACGCACCCGGGATCAGCGCGGCCGGCAGACCGACCAGCAAGGCCCACTGCCAGGTGTCGTAGCGAGGCGCGAGCGCGAAGGTGAGGACCAACAAGCCGGCCAGCACTCCGACCATCAGGCGATCGGCTCGGACGTGAATGGCGTGCATGGCAGGGCGGGGTTGAGCAGTTGACATCGCGGAGCGCGGGAACTGGCAAATGTGAATCCACTATGTCGTCCGCCGGCGCTGGGAGGTTGAGGCCACAAGGTGTCCGACCTCCCAGTTCCATCACGACGCGCTTCTCAGATCGAGCGAACGCCAAAGCTGACGAAAAACTGACGGGCGCATTTCAAGGGCCCGCATGCACAAGGAATGGGCCCGGTCACGCGTGCACGCCTGAGCACGCCACGATACTCATATCCTTATAACTTTGATCCGCATCACAGTAATCCTACCCTCGGGTAGGTGGCGCGGCTGGTCCCGCGCCGATCTGGCCTGTTCCCGTCAAGAGGAGTCACTCCCATGCTGGCCGTCCGCCGCTCATTGTTGCTATCGAGCCTCGCGATCCCTGCTCTGATTGCCGCCCAAAACGTTGCCGCTCAGGAGGCGACCTCGTCCAAAGCCGACGACGACATCATCGATTACGTGATCGTCACGGGCTCGCAAGTATCGCTGCCGCCCGAGTACGCCGGCGGGCAGGTCGCCCGCGGCGGACGCGTAGGTTTGTTCGGCAATCTCGATGTCATGGATACGCCATTCAACAGCACGAACTTTACCGCCGAATTCATGCGCAACTTGCAGGCGCGAAGCGTAGCCGATGTCGTGCAGAGCGATCCCGGCGTGCGCGTGGCTCGAGGCTTCGGCAACTTTCAGGAGTTGTACGTCGTGCGCGGCTTCCCGGTGTACTCGGACGACATGGGTTACAACGGTTTGTATGGATTGCTGCCGCGTCAGTACGTCGCCGCCGAATTCCTCGAGCGCGTGGAAGTGTTCCGGGGCGCCAATAGTTTCCTCAATGGCGCTGCGCCCAATGGCAGCGGCGTCGGCGGTTCATTCAATCTGGTCCCGAAGCGCGCGCCCGACGCGGATCTGAATCGGATGACGCTGGGCTACGAGAACGATGGCCAGGCTTACGCTGCCGCCGATTTCGGGCGCCGCTTTGGCGGTGACGACAGCTTCGGCCTTCGCGCCAACGCTGTGCGTCGCGATGGCGAGATGTCGATCGAAGATCAGGAGCGGCAGCTCACGATGTTCTCGCTCGGTGTCGATTATCGCGGCGAGAAGGCGCGCTTCTCGGCCGACTTCGGCTGGCAGGATCACAATATCGATGCGCCTCGTCCGAGCGTGACGCCATCGCTGACGGCGATTCCGCGGGCGCCGGATTCGTCGAAGAACTATGCGCAGGACTGGACGTTCAGCAGCGAGAAGGATTTCTTCGGGGTCGCGCGTGGCGAGTACGACATCAGCGACAACATCGATGTTTGGGCCGCCGTCGGCATCCGCGACAGCGAAGAACACAATGCGTTGGCGAATCCGACGTTCAGCCCGACGGCAGCCGCGCCGGATCGTATCACCACGTACTTGTTCGAAAACTATCGCGAAGACCTGGTGCTCACCGGCGATACGGGCATCCGTTTCGAGTTCGATACCGGCCCGGTCGGCCATCGGGTCAGCGTGTCGGGCTCGTACTTCGATCTGGATTCGAAGAATGCCTATGTCATGGCGCTGCCGGCCGACCGCATCGTCACCGATCTGCGCAATCCGGTGCAGGCTGCGCGTCCGGACGGCACATTCTTTGGCGGCGTGCTGTCCGATCCGCGCACGACCACCGAGACGACGACGAAGAGCATCGCGGCCGCCGACACGCTGGCATTCGCCGATGAGCGCGTGCTCGTCACGCTCGGTGCGCGCTATCAGATCATCGAGCAGCACACCTTCAACTACAACACCGGGGCAGAAAACTGCGTGACTCCGCGTCCGGGCGCGACGCCCGTCTGCGGCTACGATGAAAACGTCGTGACGCCAATCGGTGCGGTTGTGTTCAAGATCGCGGATCAGTTCTCGCTGTACGCGAACTACGCGGAAGGTCTGCTGCAGGGGACGCAGGTCCCGACCACGGTCAGTACGCCGAGTGGCGTCGTCACTCCGGTCAACGGCGGTCAGACGCTGGACCCGTTCGTGTCGACGCAATATGAGATCGGCGCCAAGTACGACGGCGGCTCGATCGGAGCCACGCTGTCCATGTTCCGGGTGAACATGCCGACGGCGATTCTGGCCGGCGACGTGGTCCGCGATGACGGTGAGCAGCTCAATCGAGGCATCGAGTTCAGCGCTTACGGCCAGGCGGCCGAAAGCCTGCGTCTGCTCGGCGGCGTGACGTACCTCGACGCCGAATATCGCAAGACGGAGTTCGGGCGGAACGAGGGCAACACCGTCATCGGCGTGCCGGAGATTCAAGCGAACGTCGGCCTGGAGCTGGATGTGGCGAGAGGCTTGAGCGTCGACGGACGCGTCGTCTACACCAGCTCGCAGGAAGCCAACCTGACCAACACGCTGAGCATTCCGTCGTGGACGCGCCTGGATCTCGGTGCGCGTTACGAGCTGGAGCTGGGCGAAACGAGAACGCTGACCTTCCGCGCCCGCCTCGACAACGTCACGGACAAGAACTACTGGGCCTCGGTGGGCGGTTCGGCGGGTTCGAATTACCTCGTGCTCGGCTCGCCTCGCACATTCGTGCTGTCGGCCTCGCTCGATTTCTAACCTCGATGTTCGATGCGGTCGCCGTGTTCGGCGGCGGCCGCTTCTCTCCTGGCGCGAGCACGCCCACAATACGGCTCGGAACGTTCGCTAGCGGAAGTGTGCGCATGAAGGAGCCTGTGAAGGCTGCGGTTCTGGGACTCTGCCTGGTATTAACCTCGGTCGCTACGCCAGCGCACGAAGATGAAATGTTCTTTCCCATGCTCGCGCAAGGCATGCCTTCCGAAGCGGGCGCCGCTTCCAACCTGGTTCGCCCCAGGCAGGAACGCGATCAGACGCTGCCGCTGCAGCCCACGCGTCAGATCAAATTCGATACCGACGAAGGCACGTGGCTATCCGTCGATGTGTCACCCGATAGCAAGCGCGTCGTGTTCGACATGCTTGGCGACATTTACACGCTGAGCGCCGCGGGCGGGAAGGCAACCGCAATCGCACGCGGCATGGGGTTCGATACTCAACCGACCTATTCTCCCGACGGCGCCTGGATTGCATTCGTCAGCGACCGCTCCGGCGCCGAGAATGTCTGGGTCATGCGGCTCGATGGCTCCGACGCCCGGCAGATCAGTTTGGGCGGCGACGATAGTGTATTGGTGTCTCCCGCATGGAGCGCCGATGGCAAAGCCATCTATGTGAGCCGATTCCTGTGGAGCGCTGACAGCTATCAGCTGTGGCGTTACGACCTGGACGGCACGGAAACATTGGTCGTGCCGATCAAGGCGCCCGGCCAACCGCGTGACAAAGGACAAAGCTCACTTGGCGCGGTCGCTTCTCCCGATGGCAAGTACATCTACTTCGCGCGTCGCAATGGCACCTCGAACGATCGCAAGGTTGACGAGTGGTCCATCGTTCGTCGCGAGATCGAGAGCGGCGCCGAGCAAACGCTGGTGCCCACGCCGGCAGGGCGCGGCCGCCCGAACGGCGCGTATTTTCGGCCGGCGCTTTCGGCCGATGGCAAGTTGCTGGCGTATGCCACGCGTTTCGAAGGCCGCACGGGCTTGCGACTCCGCAATCTGAAAACCAACGAAGATCGCTGGCTGGCGTTCCCGATCGAGCACGATCAGATCCATGCTCAGAGCTGGCAGGACCTCGTGCCGCGCTATGCGTTCACTCGCGATGGTCGATCGGTGATTCTCAGCCGTAACGGCAAACTCGAAAAACTGTCGGTCGATGGCGGCGCCAGCGCTGCAATCCCATTCACTGCGACCGTCGATGTTCCGCTAGGGCCGCTGACGCGCGTTGCCGTGAAGCAGGAAACAGGTCCGGTGCGTGCGCGTCTCATACAAGCGCCGGAGCAATCGCCCGATGGCAAGCTCGTCGCGTTCTCATCGCTGGGTCACGTGTATGTCATGCCTCTTGTCGACGGCGCGAAACCGCGGCGGCTGACCTCGAGCGAGACGCCGGAGTTTCATCCGAGCTGGTCGCCGGACGGCAAACAGATCGTTTTCATCACCTGGACCGCGAAGCAAGCCGGGCAGGTGTGGATCGTCGACGCGAACGGCGGCGCGCCTCGACAGATCACGAGCGTCGCCGGCTATTACTCACATCCGATCTTCACGCCCGATGGCAAGTCGGTGCTGGTCGTGCGATCGGAGAATGAGGCGCGCCTGCGCAGTTCGATGGAATTCGGGCAGCATGTTCGCGACGCCGCGCTGATATCGCTGCCGGTCGAAGGCGGGGTGGCGAAGGTCGTTGCGACCGGCACGTTCGGTGGCAAGCCGCATTTCTCGGCAAGCCCGAATCTCGTTTACCTGCGCCAGGCTGCCGGTCTGAGCAGCGTCGATCTCGGCAACGGTGAAATCCAACCTGCAGTGGATGTGCAGGGCCCGAACTGGTATTTCGCCGAGAATCTCGCGCAGGTGGATGACAGTCGTTTGAGTCCCGATGGCAAGTGGGTGCTGGCCATCATTGCGCAGCAGGCTCACATCGTCGCTGCGCCCAAGCCCGGAGAGACCGTCGATCTGCTCAATCCGGGGCGCGAACATCGTCGCATCACCGATGTGGGGGCCGACTTCATCGAGTGGGCCGACGGCGGCAAGACAGTCACCTGGTCGGTGGGATCGACGTTCTACCGTCGCTCGCTCGCAGACATCGAACTGAATCCCGCGACGAAGCCTGGTTGGAGCGCCGATGTTTCGAAGCGCGGCCTGGATTCGTTTCCAGCAGTTGTCGAAGTGCCACGCGACGATCCTCGCGGCAGCCTGGTGCTTCGTGGCGCTCGCGTGATCACCATGCGCGACTCGGAAGTGATCGAGAATGCCGATGTGTTGATCCACGACGGCCGCATCGCTGCCGTCGGCCCGAGTGGCTCGCTCAAGCTCCCGGCCGACACGGAAGTTCGCGATGTCACAGGCAAGACCGTCGTGCCCGGGTTCATCGACGTGCACGATCATGTGGCCGACATTCGTCGCGATGTGATTGCGATGGAGAGCTGGGGCCTGCGTGCGCGACTGGCTTATGGCGTCACGACCGCATTCGATCCGTCCTCGCTCAGCATCGATATGTTTGCTTATCAGGACCTGGGCGATGCTGGCATTCTGGTCGGCTCGCGCGTGCCGAGCACGGGAACGGCGATGTTCTCGTTCAACCGCTTGTCTTCGGTGGATGAGGCGCGTGCGCTGCTGACTCGCTATCGAGATCACTATCGCACCCGGAACGTGAAGCAATATCTGATCGGCAACCGGCAGCAACGGCAATGGCTGGCGCAGGCCGCGAAGCAAGTCGGTGTGATGCCGACCACCGAAGGCTCGCTGTCCTTGAAGCTCGATCTGTCTCAGATCATGGACGGCTATTCCGGCAGCGAACACGCTTTGCCGACGCCGCTGTATAACGACGTCATCCAATTCGTCGCGCGCAGTGGCACGAGTTACGACGCCACGTTGCAGATCAAGAACGGCGGTCCCGGCGCGCAGGATAACTTCGTCGCTCGCGATCGGCCCTTCATGGATGAGAAGTATCGCCGCTTCCGGCCGTATTACATCGCAGCTCAGCAGACATTGGCGCGGGAATGGATCGAGCCGTCGACCCTGCTTTATCCACGCATCGGTGGCGACGTGGCTCGCATTCAACGCGCCGGCGGCGTCACCGCGATGGGCTCGCATGGTGAGATTCAAGGGCCGGGATTCCATTGGGAGCTGGAGGCGCATGTGGAGGGCGGCATGACTCCGCTCGAGGCTCTGCGTGCCGGCACTATCGGCGGAGCGGAGGCGATAGGTCGGCGCGACGAATTCGGCAGCATCGAGCCGGGCAAGTTCGCGGATCTGGTCGTGCTCAATGCCGATCCGCGGGACGATATCCGGCGCAGTCGGGATATCGGGTTCGTCATGAAGAACGGCCGCCTTTATGACGCCAATACGCTCGACGAGCTCTGGCCACGCCAGCGGCCGCTCGAGCAGCCCTGGTTCGGCGTCGACGGCCCGCCCGTCCACTAGCGATAGCGGGCGCATGTCCCGATAATGCGGCCCTACCCTGGCCGCATTGGCCTGCCACCGTTCAATCGCCCATGCCCTTGTCCATCGTCATCCTGGCCGCCGGCCAGGGCAAACGCATGAAATCGGACCTGCCCAAGGTGCTGCAGCCCCTGGCCGGTCGGCCCATCCTGTCGCACGTGCTGGATACCGCCAAACAGTTCAACGCCGACGCCATTCATATCGTGTACGGCCACGGCGGCGAACAGGTGCAAAAGGCGCTCGCGGCCGAGCCGGTGAAGTGGGTGCTGCAGGCCGAGCAACTCGGCACCGGGCACGCAGTGGCGCAGGCCATGCCGGCGATCCCCGACGATCACGATGTGCTGATTCTGTATGGCGACGTGCCGTTGGTTCGTCAGCCGACCTTGCAAACATTGCTCGAGCAATGCAACGCCAAGGCCATGGGCGTGCTCACGGTCGTGCTCGCCGATCCGACCGGCTATGGCCGCGTGGTTCGTGACAACGCCGGCAATGTCGTGCGCATCGTCGAACAGAAGGATGCGAACACCAAAGAGCGCGCCATCGGTGAGATCAACACCGGCCTCATGGCCGTGCCCGCAGCCTCGCTGCGCAAGTGGCTCGCCGAGCTGAAGAACGACAACTCACAGGGCGAGTATTACCTCACCGACATCATCGTCATGGCCGTGCGCGCCGGCATGAAGGTGAACGCGGTGATCGCGCCGACGGAAATGGAAGTGCTCGGGGTCAATGACAAAGTGCAGCTCGCTCAGCTCGAAGGCTCGTTGCGCGCCGAGCGTGCGCGTGAGCTGATGATCAATGGCGTTACGCTGGCCGATCCGGCGCGCATCGACATTCGCGGCAAGGTCACTGTCGGCCGCGATGTTTTCATCGATGTGAATGCGGTGCTCGTCGGCGATGTCGAGTTGGGCGATCGCGTCCGCATCGGGCCGAATTGTTACTTGAAGGACTGTCGCATCGCCGCCGACACGGAGATCCATCCGAACTGTGTCATCGATCGTGCTGTGGTCGGGCCGCGCAATGTCATCGGCCCGTTCGCCCGCCTGCGCCCGGAAAGCGTCCTGCACGGCGACGTGCACATCGGCAATTTCGTCGAGGTGAAAAAGAGCGAGATCGGTCAGGGCAGCAAGGCCAACCATCTGACCTACCTGGGCGACGCCACCGTCGGCAGCAAGGTCAACGTCGGCGCCGGCACGGTCACCGTGAACTACGACGGCGTGAACAAACACCGCACCGAAATCGGCGACGGCGCCTTCGTGGGGTCCGGCTCCATGCTGATCGCCCCGGTCAAGATCGGGCCGAACGCCAACACCGGCGCCGGCTCGACCATCACCAAGGACGCCCCGGAAGGCAAGCTGACCCTGGCCCGCGCCCGCCAGGTCACCATCGAGGGCTGGAAACGGCCCCAGAAAAAGCCCAAGGAGTAGGGGCGGTAGCGAGCGCCCTTAAGGGCGCTTCCCGGCCGCCAGCCGAGTTGTGAGACTTTCCGCAGCCGCTGGGAACCCCGGTCGGCTACACTCACTTTTTCATAAACCTGCGACTCAAACGGATCCTTATCCCCCATGTGCGGCATCGTCGGCGCGATTGCGGATCGCAACATCGTTCCCATCCTGATCGAAGGCTTGCGACGCCTGGAGTATCGAGGTTATGACTCGGCCGGCCTCGCCATTCTGAATGGCACCGGCCACCTGCGCCGGCTGCGCACTGTCGGCAAAGTTCGTAAATTGCAGGATGCCCTGGCCGAGACCCCGGTCGAAGGCCACCTGGGTATCGCGCACACCCGCTGGGCGACCCATGGCGTGCCGTCCGAGCGCAACGCCCACCCGCATATCTCGCGGGACGGCATTGCCATCGTTCACAACGGCATCATCGAGAATCATGAAGAGTTGCGTGAGGAGCTGAGCAAGCTCGGCTATCAGTTCACCTCCGAGACCGATACCGAAGTGATCGCGCACCGCATTCACTTCCACAAGCAGAAGCTCGGTGACATCTTCCGCGCGGTTCGGGCTACGGTCGCGGAGTTGGAAGGCGCCTATGCGCTCGCCGTCGTTTCCGAAGATGCGCCCGACAGCATGATCCTCGCCCGTGCCGGTTGCCCTGTGGTCATCGGTGTCGGCAACAACGAAAACTTCGTCGCCTCCGACGTCGCCGCGTTGCTGCCGGTGACTCGCAAGTTCATCTTCCTCGACGAAGGCGATCTCGCCGAGATCCGTCGCACCAGCGTGCGCATCGTCGATCACGAAGGCAACAACGCCCAGCGCGAAGTTCGCGAAAGCTCGCTGTCCGCCGATGCGGCCGAGAAGGGCGAGTACGCGCACTACATGCTCAAGGAAATTCACGAGCAGCCCCGCGCCATCGCTCAGACGCTGGAAGAACGCGTCGCCGGCGGCAAACTGCTCGAAGCCGCGTTCGGTCCGCTCGCGACCGAAGTGTTCCGTCGCTGCGAGGCCGTGCAGATCGTCGCGTGCGGCACGAGTTATCACGCCGGCGCGGTTGCCAAGTACTACATCGAGCAGATTGCGCGTCTGCCTTGCTGGGTCGAGATCGCGAGCGAATATCGCTACCGCAATCCGGTCGTGCCCAAGAACACGTTGTTTGTTTCGATCTCGCAGTCCGGCGAGACCGCCGACACGCTGGCCGCGCTGCGCATGGCCAAGCAGTCCGGTTATCTCTCGACGCTGTCGATCTGTAACGTTCCGGAAAGCTCCCTGGTGCGCGAATCCGAGCTGGTGCTGCTGACGCGCGCCGGCCCGGAAATCGGCGTCGCGTCGACCAAGGCGTTCACGACCCAGCTGTGCGCGCTGGGCATGCTGGTCATCGCGCTCGCCAAATTTCATGGCACCGATCCGGAGCGCGAGCGCGGCCTGGTGCAACGCTTGATCGAAATCCCCGGCCTGATCGAGAAGACCCTGCATCTCGATGAGACCATCAAGAAGCTGGCCGAACGCTTCGCCGACAAGCATCACGCGCTGTTCCTCGGCCGCGGCCAGATGCATCCGATCGCAATGGAAGGCGCGCTGAAGCTCAAAGAGATTTCATACATCCACGCCGAAGCCTATCCGGCCGGCGAGCTCAAACACGGCCCGCTCGCGCTGGTCGATGCCGACATGCCGGTCATCGCCGTCGCCCCGAACAACGACCTGCTGGAAAAGTTGAAATCGAACCTGCAGGAAGTGCGCGCCCGCGGCGGTGAGTTATATGTATTCGCCGATCCGGATTCCGGCTTCCAGCCCTCCGAAGGCGTCACCGTCATCACCATGCCGAAGCATGTCAGCCACTTCCAGGCTTCCGCGGTCTACACCGTGCCGCTGCAGCTACTGGCGTATCACTGCGCCATCCTCAAGGGCACGGACGTGGATCAGCCGCGAAACCTGGCGAAGTCGGTGACGGTGGAATAACAGCGGTATTTGCGGGCGACCTGGCTTGCTAAGCCAAGGTCGCCGCCGCTTCGAGTTGGGTCAAATCAAATCGGGGCGCGCCGACGGCGCCGCCCCAGGAATGCGCCAAGCGCCACACCGAACGCGAGCAGGCCCAGGCTGCCGGGTTCCGGCACGGGGGTGGCGGGCGGTTCTCCGTTGGGGGAGTCACCGCCGGGGACAGTGCCCGGGGGGTTGTCCAAGCCACCGCAGCCCGTGAAAACATCGCAGCCTCCGTCTTCAGGGTCGGTGCCGACGTCGCTGGGATCCGGCCGGTTGGAGGGCGAATCGGGCGGCAGCAACGGTTCGACATCCAACGGATCCTCCGGCGTAGAGGCGCCGGGCTCAAACGGACTTTGCGGGCCTGGCATGCCGCCACCGCCACCGCCGCCGCCGAAAGAGCGCTGATTGAGCGCAAGGATCGACTCGGCCGTGCCAAACCCAGCGTTGAAACTCGAGGGCGCCGCCGAGCTATTCGTGGTTTCGACTGCAGCGGAAGGCCCCGAACCGGTTTCAGACGGCGCGTCGCCCGTGGAGTCGGTGCCGCCGGCCGGCGCGTCGTTGTCTTCGGCAGGCAGAGTGAATGCATCTGAGTAGCGCCCGGACTCACCGCTGACGGGATGGAGAAGCGCCAAGGTTTGATCTGTGTGCCCGGCCACGTCGACGTTCTCAGCCATCTGTGCAGGCAAGGTCTGCGGCGTCGATCCGGAGGTAGCCGCGTCGGCGTCGGGGCCAGCGTCGGTGTGGAACGTCAGCACCGCCACGGCAGTGGATGAAGCCAGCAGGCTTCCGAGTGCGATGAAAAGTGTCTTCTTCCTATTTGCGGACATACGACCTCCGGTCAATTGCAAAATAGGATCAGCAAGAACTGAGCCAGCCGGGTCGATGTTCGCGTTTTCAAAGGATTACGCTAAGAGGACATCGGCATCGCAAGTGTCGCCGTTAGCTCTCTCGACACACTCCGCCAAAGCGCTCAAAACATAATGCATGCGTGCTTGTCATAACGTGCGATCCAGCAGCTTCTGCTCTCGCGACAAGCGCACAGCATCTCTCCGTGAATTTACGCCTAGCTTTTCGTAAAGCGATTTCAAGTGATACTTCACCGTGTTCGGCGAGATCTTGAGCAGGCGCGCGATCTCTTTGTTTGTGTAGCCTTGATCGAGATGCTTGAGCGTCGACAGCTCCGGCGCGCTCAGCAGCGTCGACTCGCGGCTTTGAGCGGAATGTCGCTCGAGGGATTTGCGCAGGCGGCGCAGGAAATTTTCGCGAAAACGATCGGTGTTGCGCATCGTGCTGTGACGCGCGTCGATGGTGGCGGACAGGCTGATGAAGCGCCAGCAATCGAGGAACGGCCCGATGAAGCCCTGGAACATGGACATGCCGACCGCTTCGTCGAAGCGGGCGATCGCCGGCTCGGGCTCTTTCGCGAGCCGATGCGCATGCGCGGCGAGAATACATAACGTTATCAGCAGCCGGCCGTGACCATGTTGCCGGGCCCAGCGCTCGGTGCTGTCGATTTCCGCCAGGGCAGCCTGATGATCGCCGCTGCACAGATGAATCTTCGCGAGACACACAGACGCCGCGAGCGCGACATGTCGGTAAGCAGGAATCTCTTCCTGCATCGCTGCCGCCAGCTCATGAATGCCGATGTCCTGTGCGCGCTGGCTCGCCGAGTCGTTGCGTCCGGCGTGGATCAGCGCCTCGACTTCATAGATATCCGCCAGCATCTGCAACTGCTTCAGATGACGCCGATCCGCGATCGCTCGCATCCCCGCGATCAACCGCTCCGCATCCGCCGGGCTCTTGCCGAACGCCGCGCGAATGGCGGTACAGAATCCTGAGGCATAGATCTCGAACCAGCCGTCGGACTGCTCCATGTGAGGCAACGCCCAATCGAGCAGCGCCATCGCTTCATCGATGGAATCCCGTTCGAACAGAGCCTCCGCCTGATACACAGCGCAGTTCGCGGCGAGATCGGATCGCGGCCCGTACGCGTGATGGATGTCCGCGGCGGCTTCTTTCAATACGACTTGAGCCTCATCGAGTCGACCTTGCGCGAGCCGGATCCGTGCTTCGAGCAGGCGAGTAAACATCTCTCCATAAAGCGAGCCCAGCGCACGATGATGTTCGCGAGCGCGTCGGGTCGGCTCGACCGCTCGCTCGAGCCAGCCGCAATCGCAATATTTCTCCCCCAACGTCTCGCAGACGTTGGAGAGCATCAGGTGATCGTTCGACGGCAGGCTGAGGATCAGCGCTTCCTTGGCGAGCAGGTCTTCGCGCTTCACCGGCGCGTTCTCGTAGCCCGACAGCACTTCGCCGACCAGATTGACTTCGGTCCAAAGATCCGGCGACAGGCTGGCGCGATCCACCGAGTTGCGGAACAGATCGTAACTGGCGCGCGCCGTCGTCATCTCGCCTTGCTTGATCAAGCGATAAACATTCGCCAGCGTGAGTCGCGGATAACGCGCGATAGTCGCGCTGGACACATGAGTGAGTCCGGCGAGCAGCGTCTCGATTCTTCCTTCCGGAATCATGCGCCAGCCGCCGGCATCGTCGAGAATGACGGCGAGAAACTCTTCGTCGGCCGCGCCGATCGCATGAGCCACTCCTTCGGCCATCTGTCCATGCGAGCTGAACCAGTTCGCCGCCTGCCGATGCAGCTGTCGGAACATCGCCGGATCGCGGCGGGCGAGCCGATCGCGCAGGATCTGGGCGAACAGCTGGTGATAGCGATAGGTGAGATGTTGCGAGTCCAGCGGCATCAGAAACAGATGCTGCTTCTCCAACTGCTCCAACATCATCTGGCCATCGGTGCGCTCACACAGCAGATTGACCAGGTCGCCGTTCAACCGCTCCAGGATGGCGGTGCGCGCGATGATGTTCTCGATCTCGGGCGGCAGACTCGCCAGCACTTGCTCCGAAAGGTAACTCGCGAGCTCCCACGCCGGACCGGAGAAATTTGCGATCAGCTCCGCGCGGTCACAACCTTTGCGCAAGGACAATGCAGTCATCTGTAGCGCAATCGGCCAGCCTTCCGTGCGTTTCACGAGGCGCGCGACGTCGTCATCGGCGAGTTGCTCGGACGCCGCACGATTCAGCAGCACCTGCGCCTCGTCGAGCGTGAACTTCAGATCGTCGACGCCGATCTCGACCAGATCTTCATTCGCCGCGAGCACGGCTTGTCCCAGCTTGGGGTAATCGCGTGAGGCGATCACGATGTGCAGTCGGGCGGGCGCGAGCTTGATCAGCCCACGCATGAAATGAAGAACGTCCTCGCTCTCGGCGCGGTGGAAGTCATCGAGGATCAGGACAGTGTCGCGTTCGGCATTCGAAAGCCGGTTCACGATGGCGGACAGTGCGGCGCGCGTGGGCATGCTCTCGCCGCTGGCGCCGCCGCCGATCGCCACCATCAGGTACTCGGCGAAGCGGGCCGCGTCGGACTCTTCTTCTTCGAGCGTGAGCCAGGCGACCTCAACGCCGCGCTCTACCAGCAGCCGATGCCACTGCGCGAGCAAGCTGGTCTTGCCATAGCCGGCCGGCGCATGCAGAAGGGTGAGCCGGCGCGAAACCACGTCGGCGAGGCGCTGAATCAGCAGATCGCGCGGTACGTGCTGGCTCGGCCGGGCCGAAGGCGCGATCTTGGTGAGTATCGGATCACCGAGGCTGTTCACGGGTGCCATGGTAACGGTCGGGGGTTCGGTCGAGCATAGCAAATCAACAGCGCTACCCATCGTCGCGCCCCGACTGCCCATCGGCGTCGCCAGTCTTACCCGTCTTAGGGCTGGGCGTGCGCCGTGGCCCACGTAGACTGCCGGCCATGCGACTGGGTATCGATGTAGGAGGCACGAATACGGATGCCGTTCTGATTTCAGGACGGACCGTGTTGGCCTCGGCAAAGCGGCCGACCACCGGCGACGTGAGCAGCGGCATTGTGAGCGCGACTCGCGCCGTGCTCGATGCTGCCGCCGTTCAGGCGGCGGAGATCGAAGGCGTGATGATCGGCACCACGCACTTCGTCAATGCACTGGTCGAGCGCAAGGGGCTGCTCGGTGTCGGCGTACTGCGTCTCGCGGGTGCAGCCGGCGAAGCCTTGCCGCCGATGAGCGGCTGGCCCGACGACCTGAAGCGTTGCATCGGCGGCGTGAGCTTTCAGCTGCCCGGCGGCTACGAGTTCGACGGCCAGGAAAACACGGCGTTCAACGAGACCGCGGTCCGCAACGCCGCCCTGCAATTGCGCCGGAAAGGGCTGCAGTCCGTCGCCATCTCATGCGTGTTCTCGCCGATCAATCGATCGATGGAGCAGCGGGCGGCGCAGCTGGTCAAGGAGGTCGCGCCGGACATTTCGGTCACAGTGTCGAGCGCGCTCGGCCGCATTGGCTTTCTGGAGCGTGAGAACGCGACCATCTTGAATGCCTCGCTCTCTCGCATGGCTCGCCATGTGATGGCGTCGTTCACCGCCGCCTTCTCCGAGATGGGCATTCACGCGCCGCTGTACGTGAGCCAGAACGACGGCACATTGATCTCAGCGAAGTACGCCGCGCAGTATCCCGTGCTCACGCTGGGCTCCGGCCCGACCAACAGCATGCGAGGCGCAGCGTTTCTGACCGGCATTCAGGACGCCATCGTCATGGACGTAGGCGGCACGACGACTGACATTGGCGCGCTGGTGAATGGCTTCCCGCGCGAATCTTCCATCGCGGTCAACATCGGCGGGGTCCGCACCAACTTCCGCATGCCCGACATCCTGTCGATCGGCCTGGGCGGCGGTACACGCATTCATTTAGATAGGGACGGTTGGCCGAGCGCCATCGGACCCGACTCGGTGGGCTATCGCTTGCCGGAAGAGGCTTACCTGTTCGGCGGCTCGACGCTCACCGCGAGCGATATCGCTGTGAAGGCGGGACTGGCGCGTTTCGGCAATCCAGAGAACATTCCATCGCTCAAAGCGGGCGTGACCGAACAAATCCTCGCGCGCTTCCGCTCCATATTCGAGGACGGCATCGATCGCATGAAAACGTCGGCCGGCGATGTACCCGTCGTGCTGGTCGGCGGTGGCAGCATTCTGGTGCCGCCGGAATTGAAGGGCGCGTCGCGAGTGGTCAAGCCCGATCACGCCGCGGTCGCGAACGCCGTCGGCGCGGCCATCGCTCAAGTGGGCGCCGAAGTGGACCGCATCGTCGCCTACGACAACCAGAATCGCGATGAGGCGCTTCAAGACATAGAGCGCGAGGCGGCAGAGCGCGCAATCGCCGCCGGCGCCGATGCGAGCACCGTTCGATTGGTCGATGTCGAAGAAACCTTCCTTTCTTATCTTCCCGGGAACACCGTGCAGCTGCGTGCAAAGGTGGTAGGAGATCTGGCGGTGAGTGCCGCATGAGCGCCTCACCCAAACTTCAAGGCAGGACGCTGAGTCTCGACGACGTGGCCGATCTGGCGCGCGGCTGCGCCTTCCTCGGCTCGGGCGGCGGCGGCGATCCGCACACGGCATTCATGGAAATCGAGGCGGCGCTGGCCGATGGCAATGTCATCGAGCTGATCGATGTGACTTCACTGCCCGACGACGCGTTCCTCGCCCCGTGCGGCTGGATCGGTGCGCCGACGATTTCAGCGGAGAAGTTGCCGAGCGGACGCGAGGCGTTGCAAGGACTGCGCAGGCTGGAGTCAATTTCCGGCCGCCGGGTAGACGCCGTGCTGCCCGTCGAAGTCGGCGGCAGCAACGGGCTCGCCGCGCTGGTATTGGCGCTGCGGGCCGGCGTTCCAGTCGTGGACTGCGACGGCATGGGCCGTGCATTCCCCGAATCGCAAATGGTGATTTTCAATATCCGCGGCCAGAAGGCCTGTCCCGCCATCCTCACCGATGACAAGGGCAATTGCGTCGTGCTCGAGACGGTCGATAACGTCAGCGAGGAGCGCCTGGCGCGTTCCGTGGCGGTGACGCTCGGCGGCTCGTGCCATCTCATCGAATATTCCGCGTTTGCTCGCGACATGAAAGCGAACGCCCTGCGCGGCACGATCTCCGATGCGCTCGCCATCGGCAGAAGCATTCGCATTGCGCGCGAGGGCGGGCGCGATCCTTTCGAAGCATTGTTCGACGCGCTGAAGACGTCGCGACAGTTCGACAAGGCCGGCGTGCTGTTCGACGGCAAGATCGTCGACCTGAAGCGCGAGACTCGCAACGGATTCTCCGTCGGTCGCGCCGTGATCGATGCGTTCGGCGGCGGGCAGCGCCTCGAAGTGGAATTCAAGAACGAAAATCTGATCGCGCGCCTGAACGGCGAAGTACGCGCGCTGGTGCCCGACATCATCAGCATCCTCGACCGCGAGACGGCCGAGACCATCGTCACCGAATGTTTGAAATACGGTCAGCGCGTCAAGGTCGTCGGAGCGAGCGCTCCGCAGGCGTTGCGTTCACCGCAGGCTTTGGCTGTTCTGGGACCCGACGCTTTCGGGCTCCCCGGGCCCTATCGCTCGATCGCCGAGCTCAACGGCTGGTAATCCCATGGTCAGCGCCGTCACCGAATCCAAGCCGACCGAGCATTTCGCCAATGAGCCAGTGCCGGAAAGCGAGACCGTCGGTGGCTGGCGAGTCGCGCTGATCCTGATTGGCTTCGCGATCTCGCTGCCAAGCTTTCTCAGTAGCGCGCAGATATCCACCGCGTTGGGAATGCGCGATGCGGTGGTAGTCGGCCTCGCCGCCGGATTGATTCTGTGCGCGATGGGATGTCTTACTGCGTTGGTCAGCGTTCGCACCCGGCTCACTACCTATCTGCTCGTGCAGCGGTCGTTCGGCGTCCGGGGCGCGGCGTTAGTAAACATCGCGATCGCCTTTGTGCACTTCGGCTGGTTCGGCGTGAACGCGTCGTTCTTCGGTGATGCGATGGTCGCGGGCACGCAAGAAGTCCTGGGTGTGTCGGGACCGTTCGCAGCGTTCGTTGTGGTCGGCGGCCTGCTCATGGCAATCACGACGATTTACGGATTCCGCGCGCTCGACCGATTGGCATTGATCGCAGTTCCGATCCTTGCACTGATTTTGGGCGCGGTGGTCGTGATGGCCGTGCGCCGTTACGGCGTCGTATCCGCGCCCGACCCCACGCCGCCGGAGCCGATGACGTTCGGTATCGCGCTGTCCGCACTGATCGGCGGCAACATGCTGACCGTGGCGGCAATGCCCGATCTCACTCGCTATATCCGCACCGCCGGTCAGTCGGTGTTGGGCATGGTGCTGTCGTTTCCGGTAGCAACGCCGCTGCTCACGATGGCGGCGGCCATCCCGGTGTTGGCCACGGGTGAAATCGACATCATGAAGCTGATCATGGGCTTCGGTCTCGGTGTGCCGGCTCTGCTGGTGCTGATTCTGTCCACCTGGACCATCAATTCCGCGAATCTCTATTCGGCGAGTCTCAGCCTCACCGCGACTTTCCCCAGCGTTCCGCAGTGGAAATTCACAATGGTCGCCGGCGTATTGGGCTCGCTGCTGGCGGTCGGCGGCATTCTGGACGCGTTCGTGTCGTTCCTGCTGTTGCTCGGCGCGATCATTCCACCGATCGCCGCCATCTACGTCATCGATGCGTTCCGCTCGAACAGCACACAGGCGTCGGTGCATTGGCCGGCAATCGTCACCTGGGCGGTGTCGGCCGGCATCGCGCTGCTCGCCAATTCAGGTTACTTCACGTTGACCACGGTGCCCGCGCTCGATGCAACGCTCGTTGCGTCATTGATTTACGGCATCTGGTCGCGGCGTGGGCGGGTATGAGCGCCGCCTGCATGGGTAGTTCGTGACACGCGATGGGTAGTGGGCTAGCCACCGTCGGCTTCCAGCCATAGCTTCCATTTCAACGCTGGCGATATTTCCAAAGATCAGCATGGGGAGTGAAGGATGAACAAGATTTCCATGGCCGTTGCCTGCGCGCTGGCACTAGCGTCGGCGCAGCGCACGCAGGCCGCCGAAGGCGAAACGCTCGAGGAAGTGACTGTCCTCGCGGATCGCGCCGGCGCCGCGACCAAAACAGACACATTGCTCGTCGAGATTCCACAGTCCATCAGCGTCGTGACCGCCGAGCAGATCATGGAGCGCGGCGCGACCAGCTATCAGGAAGTATTTCGTTACTCGGCCGGTGTCGCGACCGAGCTCTCCGGTGGCGACACTCGCTCGGACTACTTCGCAGCCCGTGGCTTTGCGCTGAAACAGTTTCTGGATGGGCTCAACAAAACGCCGAAGGGTTTGTATGGCTCGACCACGGAAGTATTCACGTTGGAGCGAGCCGAAGTTCTGCGCGGCCCGTCGGCGGTGTTGTATGGCGCCGGCAGCTCGGGCGGTTTGCTGAACGCGGTCAGCAAACGGCCGCAGTGGGAAGCTGGCGGTGAGATCGGCCTGCAGGCCGGCAACTGGGACCGCAAGCAATTACAGGCGGATTTCACCGGCCCGCTGAGCGATGAATTCGCCGCCCGCTTCGTCGGCGTGGTCCGCGACGGCGATCTGATGTGGGAAGGTCAGGCCAACGACAAATACGTCGCCATGCCGTCGCTCACCTGGAAGCCCGGCGAGAATACCGACGTGACGCTGATCGGCTTGTATCAGAAGGAAGACATGGGCACGCAGACCTATCTGCCCATGTCGAAGACGCTGCAAGCCAATGCCGACAATCCGAAGATTCCCATCGATTTCTTCGCCGGCGAGCCGGGCTTCAACCACATGAAGACGGATCAGTACGCCATCACGCTGCTGGTGAACCATCGCTTCAACGATCTGCTCGCGGTGTCGAGCAACACCCGTTATCTGGATCAGAAGGTGGACTACGGCGAGGTGTATCCGACCTTCAACTTCGGCGTCGATACCTTCATCGATCCGGAGCGGACGACGTTGTCGCGCGCGTTCTATCTGCTCGACGACTCGTACACCATCGTCAATTCCGACAATCACGCGCAGTTCGATTTCGACACGGGCCCGTTCTCGCACAAGGTGCTGGTCGGCATCGACTACACCTTGTTCGAACAGGATCGGCGCGAGGGCTATTCGTGCGTCGCCTACTACCCGGGCTGCTTCGAGGCGATGACGATCCCGCTGAACGTCTACAACCCGGTGTACGGACAGGCGTTCAACTATGGCTACAGCAATGGGTTCGACAGCCGCAGCACTCAGCTAGGCGTGTATCTGCAGGATCAGATGAAGGTCGGCGACCGCGTTTCGTTCGTACTGGGCGTGCGTCGTGACCGCGCCACGTCCGAAGCGACCTTGAGCCCGAAGGACACGGTGGATGCGACCACCTTCAAGGTCGGCGTGATTGCCGAAGTGTTCAAAGGGTTCTCGCCCTTTGCGAGCTACTCCGAATCGTTCTCGCCGATCTTCGGCGGCGACTTCTACGGCAATCCCTACAAGCCGCAGGAAGGCGAGCAGTACGAAGCCGGCATCAAATGGCAGCCGTTCCGGAACAGCTTGATCACGGCGACCTACTTCGACATCGAAGACAGCAACTTTCTCACCAGCGATCCGACCAACCTGCAGAACTTCATTCAAAGCGGCGTGATCGGCTCCAAGGGCGTCGAGCTGGAAGCGGAGGTGAGTTTCGACATGGGCCTGCGGGTCAACGCCAGCTGGAGCTACACCGACGCCGAAGTGATCGAAGGCACGTCGTCGCATCCGGCCGGCGATCGCATCGAGGACCTGCCGAATCATCTCGCCTCGCTGTGGTTGAGCCAGATGCTCTACGTCAACAACGATCTCACGATGCGCTTCGGCGCAGGCGTGCGTCGCGTGGGCGACAAGCTGGATTACTACCAGATCCAGAAGACGCCGGCGGTGACGCTGGTGGATGCGAGCGCCGAAGCGACTTACAGGGATTGGAGCCTGTCGCTCAATGTGAACAACCTGGCCGACAAGGAGTACTACGCCACCTGCGCCGCGTGGGCCGTGCCGTTCGACGGCATGTGCACGCCGGGCCAGACGCGCAGCATCCTCGGCACGGTCAGCAAAAAGTTTTGAAGCAGGTGTGAAGGTTCGATGAGAGTGCAAGCAACGCGGCTCCTGGTGCTGGCGATTGCGGGTCTGGCGGCGGCGTGCTCGAAACAAGAGCCGCCCGCTGCGAGCGCCGCGGCCGCAGATATCGTTTTCAAGAACGGCCACATCTACACCGTGGATCCTGCGTCGCCGACGGCGACCTGGATTGCAGTCAGTGGCGGGAAGATCGCCGCGCTCGGCAACGACGAAACGACCCAAGCGCTCATCGGACCCGACACTCGCGTGATCGATCTGCAAGGCAAGCTGTTGTTGCCAGCCTTTCACGATGCGCATACCCATCCGGTGTGGGGTGGGTTGAGTCACAGCGGCTGCAATCTCTACGACGGCAACTCGCCCGAGGACTATCAGAAGATCGTCGCCAAATGCGCGGCCGAGGAGCCGGGCGACGGCTGGATCTACGGCTCGGGCTGGAAGGACGGGTTGTTTCCGCCCGACGGCGTGCCGGATAAAAAGTTGCTCGATGCGGTCGTGCCGAATCGGCCGGTGGCCTTCACGAATGTCGGCGGACACGGCATTTGGGTGAACTCCAAAGCGCTCGAGGTCGCAGGCATCACTCGCGCCACCAAGGACCCGCAGAACGGCCGTATCGATCGCGACAAGAAGGGCGACCCGATCGGTTCGTTCCAGGAAGCGGCGGTCAAGTTGATCGTCGATAAATTGCCGCCGCCTTCGGACAAGGCGCGCGAGCAGGCTCTCGGCTACGCGCGCGATTACTTCAACAGCAACGGCATCGTCGGTTGGCATGACGCGCTCGTGCCGATTGGCGGCGGTGAGGCCGGCCAATCGATTCCGCCGGGCGTGCCTGAGACCTACGCGACGATGGCGAAGAACGGCGCGCTGAAAGGCCACGTGCGTCTGGCGCTCGCATGGGATGCGAAGCGCGGCGTCGAACAGGTTGCAGATTTGATCGCGGCCGCGGACAAGCTGTCGGCGGCCGGCGTGTCCGCGAAGTCAGTGAAGTTTCTATTGGACGGCGTGCCGGCACAGCGGACTGCCGCGCTGATCGAGCCGTACTCCGACATGCCGAATTTCAAAGGCGATCTGCACATCGAGCCAGCCGTGCTGAAGGATGCGGTGACGCGCCTCGATGCCGAAGGTTTCCAGGTGCATATCCACGCGATTGGCGATCAAGCGGTGCGCACAGCATTGGATGCATTCACGCAGGCTCGCGACAAGAACGGCGCGAAGGATCATCGGCACCTGCTGTCGCATGTGAATCTGATCTCTAAAGAGGATCTGCCGCGCTTCAAGGATCTGGGCGTCGTCGTGATCTTCCAGCCGCTGTGGGCGTGCATGGACGATTACATGGTCCTGGTGCGCGATCGGGTCGGGCCGACTCGCATGGAGCATATGTATCCCGTCATGAGCCTGCTGAAGGCGGGAGGAAAGGTTGCGTACGGATCCGATTGGCCGGTCGCATCCGCCAATCCGCTCGAAGGCATCGAAGTCGCATTGACCCGGCTTGCTCCGGGCACAACCAGCGGCGAAATGCTTGCTCCGGATGAGCGTGTAACGCTCGAGCAGGCGATCCAGAGTTACACCATCGACTCGGCGTACGCATCTCACTTGGACGATCGCAGCGGCTCGCTCGTGGTCGGCAAGAGCGCCGACCTGGTCGTGCTCGATCACGATCTGTTCAGGATTCCCGCGAACGAGATCGCCAAGACCAAAGTATTGCTGACGATGTTCGCTGGCGAAGCCGTGCATGGCGATCTCGCTCTTGTGCCCGCACCTGTCGAAAACGCCTCGGCTGCTCTAGGCCGGGCGGCTCATCCGGAGTAAGCGCGGTGACTGCGGACAAGCTGGTCGAGTATCGCAATCTCTTTATCGGTGGCGCATGGGTCGCGCCGGAAGACGGCGGAATGCTGGAGAGCATCGACCCCTCCACTGGCAGGCCGTGGGCGTTGGTCGCCTACGGTGGAGCGAAGGACATCGACAAAGCCGTGGCTGCTGCACGCCAGGCGTTTGGTCCCTGGAGTCGGATGCCTGGGCATGAACGCGCCGCGCTGATGCGCCGGTTCGCCGATATATATCGTGCGCGAGCACCTGAGTTGGCGGTCTTGGAGACGCGTGACAACGGACGCGCGCTCCGCGAATCGCGCGTCGATATTGGCGGTCATGCCACTGCCTATCACTGGTACGCGTCGATGGCCGACAAGAACGGCGGCCGAACCATTCCGATCGACGACAGTGTTCACGCCTTCACTACACGCGTGCCGGTCGGTGTTGTCGGTGCGATCACGCCGTGGAACGTGCCGATGATGGCGGCGATGTGGAAGCTCGGCCCGGCGCTGGCTGCAGGCTGCACCGTCGTGCTGAAGCCTGCCGAACAAACGCCCGTGACTTCATTGGAGCTGGGCAAGCTGTTCGAAGAAGCCGGATTCCCAGCCGGTGTCGTGAACATCGTGCCAGGTTACGGCAAGGGCGGCGCGGGCGAGCGGCTCGTTCAACATCCGGATGTGAACAAGATTGCGTTCACCGGCGAAGGCACGACGGCGCAAGCCATCCTGCGCGCAGGGGCGGATACGCTCAAACGTTTCACCTTCGAACTTGGCGGCAAAGCGCCGCACATCATCTTCGCCGATGCGGATGTCGAGCAGGCGCTCAATGCCGCGACTGGCTCTGCTTGGGCGCTGTGCGGCCAGAGCTGCGCCTTGGGTTCGCGTGTTCTGGTCGAGCGGCCCATCTACGATCAAGTCGTCGCTGAATTCTCTCGCCGCGCCAAACGTGTGCGTGTCGGAATGCCGCTGCAGGAAAGTACGCATATGGGCCCGCAGGCGCACTCCGAACAGCTTGCAAAGACGCTTTCGTACATCGATATCGGTCGCAATGAGGGTGCGAAGTTGGTCGCCGGCGGTCGGCGGTTGCAGGAAGGCGAGCTCGCTGCCGGCTACTTCATCGAGCCGACGGTGTTCGCGAACGTTCGCAACGACATGCGGATCGCTCGCGAGGAAATCTTCGGTCCGGTGGCGGCGTTGATCCCGTTCGATGGCGAAGACGAAGCCATCGCGCTCGCCAATGACAGTTCCTATGGTCTCGCGGCCGGGCTGTGGACGCGCGATGTCGGTCGATCGCTGCGGGTTTCGTCGCGCATCGAAGCGGGCATCGTTTGGGTCAACACCTATCGCTTCATTCGCTGGTCGACGCCCTACGGCGGTTTCAAAGCCAGCGGCTGGGGTCGCGAGAACGGGCTGGAAGGTTTCGACGCGTATCTGGAAACACGCACCACCGTCATCAGCACCGCCGGTCGCTTTCCAGACGCCTACGCTCAGTAAACAACTCGCCGGCGCCGCGACTGCGCGCCGGGCCCAAGATTCGGGAAGGGGGATTCATGCGCCTTGCAGGCAAACTCGCCGTCATCACGGCGGCAGCTTCGGGAATGGGACGGGCGGGCATCGAGCTGTTTCTGCGTGAAGGCGCCAAGGTCGCAGCTATCGATATCAATGCCGGTGCGCTCGCAGAGCTCGCTGCGGAGATGAAGCAGCGAGGCCACACTATCGAAACAGTGCAGGCCGATCTGTCGCGGCCGGAGGAATGTCGTCGCTCGATCAACGATGCCGCGGCGAAGCTCGGCGGCATCGATGCGCTCTGGGCACACGCGGGCACTCCCGGCCCCGGCAACGTCGAGGGCATGGATCTGGCCGAGTACGAGAAGGCGATGATGCTGAATGTGACTTCGGCTGTCCTCGGTGCTGGCGAAGTCATCGGTTATATGCGCAAGCGCGGCGGTGGCTCACTGATCTTCACTGCGTCGGTCTCCGGTCTCGTCGGTTCGATGTTCAGTCCCATCTACTCAGCCGCCAAATTCGCGGTGGTAGGGCTGACCAAATCGCTCGCGCTTCGATTCGCGGCGGACAACGTGCGAGTCAATGTTGTGTGCCCAGGCCTTGCGGATACGCCGATGAAAAGCGGCTTCACCGGACGTTCGGGCGACCCCGAGGAAGCGGCGGCGAATCAGACGCGATTGCTCGCGAATGTTCCGATGGGACGGCTCTGCAAGGCCGAAGAAGTGGCGCATGCCGCGCTGTGGCTCGCCTCCAATGACTCGTCTTTTGTTACTGGAGTGGCGCTTCCCGTGGACGGAGGTTTCACCGCGCGCTGATCCATGGAGGGGGACTCGCGTTGGCCCGATTGAACAAACAACTACTGCTGCGGCTCGCCGGCGTGGTGGCGGCAGTGTGCTACATGTCCGCACACGCAACGGAGCCGCTCAAGATCGGCGTATTGGCGCCCATCACAGGCGCGACGGCGGCGGACGGTGCGAGATTGCTGAAGGCGCATCAGCTCGCGGCCAGGGAGATCAACGCTGCCGGCGGTATTGCGGGGTTGGACGGCGCGAAAGTCGAGCTGCTGATCGCCGATACTCAATCGAAACCAGAAGTCGGACGACACGCCGCCGAGCGCCTGATAGCACGCGATGAGGTCAGTGCGCTGCTCGGAGCCTGGGCATCGGCGGTCACGATGCCTTCGATGCAAGTGGCCGAGCGCTATCGCACGCCGTTCATTGTCACCAGCGCCGTTACCGATTCGATCACCGAACGCAATCTGCAGTTCGTGTTTCGCGTGTCGCCTAAGGGCAGCTGGGCGGCGCGGGACGTCGGCGGCTTCATCAATTATCTGCGCAGCAAAGGCGCCGCGATCGATAAGGTGGCGCTTGCGTACGAGGACGGCCCGTTCGGTCAGGCCGTGTCGAAAGGCTATAAGAAAGGTCTGCCCGCGCAAGGCATTCGGATCGTCGGCGAGGAAACCTTCCGCACCGGGTCGCCCGACATGTCCACGCAGGCTGCCAAACTGAAGGCGACCGGCGCCGACCTCGTGCTGATCGTCTGTTATGTCGACGATGAGGTCGTTCTGCTTCGAGCGCTCGCGGCTCAGCGCTACAAGCCGATGGTGTTGGGCTACGGCGGCGGACATGTGCATCCGACGTTGCTGCAACTCGGGCCGATGGTCGAAGGTGCGTTTGGCATCGTCGAATGGATGCCCGATCTGAAGAAGGCCGCGACCGAACAGTTCGCCAAAGCTTACAAGGCGGCGTACGGCGAGATGCCTCTGAGCAATGCGGCTCAGGCATACGCCGCGACTTGGGCCGTGGCGCTTGCCGCCGATGCTGCCCGAACTCGGGATCCCATCAAGCTGCGCGATTCGTTGCGAGCCCTGCGGCTCGATAACGGGCCGGCATCGTTATTGCCCAACGATGCTTTGGATTTCGATGCGGCGGGCCAGAACAACGTCGGCAACGTGATCTCACAGGTCATCGGCGGTCGCTTCGTCACCATCTGGCCGGAAGCTGTCGCGAGCCAGCCCCTCAGGTTGACGCGCTGATGTCGTTCGAAATCTTCCTGCAAGCCATTGTCGGCGGCCTCGCAAACGCGGCGCTTTATGCATTGATCGCGGTGGGGCTGACGCTGGTGTTCGGCGTGATGCGCATCATCAACTTCGCTCACGGCGAATTTCTGATGATCGCGATGTATGCGGGCTACTTCGCGTGGTCGTTGTTGGGCATCGATCCCATTGTCGCGATTGCCCTGGTGACGCCGGTGCTGATGGTTCTGGGTGCGCTGCTGTACAGCTCGGTCATGCGATTCGCGTTGCGCGTGCCGGAGATCAATCAGATGGCAGCGACACTCGGGCTGTCGTTGCTGCTCCAGCATCTGGCGTTGGTTGCGTTCACTGGCGACAACATGCTGGTGACTCAAGCGCGTGCGATTGCGGGTGTGGAACTTGGGCCCGTCGTCGTGCAGGTCAATCAACTCATCGCTTGCGGAATTTCGATTGTGCTGCTCGGCGCGTTGTATGTAGTTCTGCAACGTACGGACTTCGGTTTGATCATGCGGGCGGTTGCGCAGTCGCGCGATGGCGCGGCGCTGTCCGGCATCGATGTGACTGGCGTTTACAAATGGGCGGTGGCGGTGGGCATCGGCACGCTCGGTGTGGCCGGGCCGCTGCTCGTGTCCCTTCTGTATGTGAATCCGCATGTCGGTGCGTTGTTCACCTTGAAGGCTTTTGTGATCGTGATCCTGGGTGGCCTGGGGAGCTTCACGGGTGCGCTAGTGGGAGCGTTGGTGGTTGGCTTGGCCGAGAGCATCGCCGGTGCATGGTTCTCTGCTTCGATTGCCGC
The DNA here is from genome assembly GCF_009932555.1 of Steroidobacter agaridevorans. Classification (GTDB taxonomy): domain Bacteria; phylum Pseudomonadota; class Gammaproteobacteria; order Steroidobacterales; family Steroidobacteraceae; genus Steroidobacter; species Steroidobacter agaridevorans. Next base: position 425,964 of record NZ_BLJO01000006.1, on the reverse strand, counting down.
GGCCGTGCCATTCGTGATTCTGATCCTGATCCTGCTGACGCGACCGGAGGGACTGATGAATCGGAGCGTCCGAGCATGAGCAATTTTCGGACTGCGACGATCGTGGCCGGCGTGCTCCTTGTCGCCTTTGCGGCGGTGAGCGGCGATCGCTACTTCATGGACATCTTCATCTTCACCTGCTTCTACGGGACGCTCGCCGTCTGCTGGAACATGATGGCTGGGCTGACCGGGCTCATGTCGCTCGGTCACGCGCTGTTCGTCGGCATCGGAGCATACAGCGTCGCGTGGGGACTATCGGTGCACGGATGGTCGCCCCTTGTGACGTGGCCGCTGGGCGTGGGCCTTGCTGTGGCGGCTGCGGCCGCTATTGGAATGCTTTGCTTTCGCTATGGATTGCGCGGCTACTTCTTTGCCATCGCGACGCTGGCGTTTGGCGAGGTCGCGTTCTTCACGGTGTCCGCGACCGAAGCGTTGGGCCGCTCGGATGGGATGATCATGCCGATCTCCGCGGAAGACATTCCTGGGCAGCTGCAGTTTTTCGAGAAATGGCCGTATGCGCTGATCATCATGACCATTCTGATCGGCACTATCGCTATCGGCGAGGCGCTGATGAAGTCGCGCACGGGCTATTACTGGCGTGCGTTGCGTGACAACGAGCAGGCGGCGGAAGCGCTGGGTGTGAATGCGCGCGCGTTCAAGCTGCGATGTTTCATGCTCAGCGCCGGCATTTCGGCGCTCTGCGGCGCGTTCTATGCGAACTATGTCGCTTTCGTCGATCCGCGCTCGGTGCTCGGCGTGGAGTTGTCGATTCAGATGCTCGTGTATTCGATTGTTGGCGGCATGTCGCTGTTGTGGGGACCCTTGATCGGCGCGGCGGTGCTTGTGCCATTCAGCATTCTGTTGCGCGACTACAGCGCGATTCCAGGTAGCGACATCGTTGTCTATGCGGTGTTGCTTGCCGTGCTGGCACTGGTGCTGCCGCAAGGTATCGCCGGTTGGTTCGTTGCCCGGTGGCAGCGGCGCCGGCTAGCTCGTCGAGCCAGCCGAACGGCGGAAGTCGTTTCATGACGTCGCTGCTCGAAGTTCAAAGGGTCAGCAAGTCGTTCGGTGGCTTGCACGCGCTCAGCGATGTCAGCTTTGAAGTCGGAGCTGGCGAAATATTCGCCGTCATCGGACCAAACGGTGCTGGCAAGACGACTTTGTTCAACTGCCTTGCCGGCGCGGCGACGCTCACGTCAGGTGCGATTCGCCTCGGCGGGCAGCGCATCGACGGCCGACCGCCGCATGAGATTTGCCGTCGTGGTCTTGCGCGGACGTTTCAGCTCGTGAAGCCGTTCCGTGGCATGACAGTGCTGGAGAACGTCAAGGTCGCGGCATTTTCTCGATATCCCTCAACGAAACAGGCGACGGCGGCGGCACGGGCCGTGCTCGATCGCATCGGCATGGCGGGTCTGGCGGAGCACGATGCTGAAACGTTGAATGTCGCGCAGCTGCGCCAGCTCGAGATTGCGCGAGCGCTGGCGACGGAGCCGCAGCTGTTGTTGCTCGATGAGATGTTGGCCGGGCTGACTCCGACAGAGTCGACGGCGATGTGCGAGCGCATTCGTCAGCTGCCGCGCGCTGGAATCGCGGTGATCGTCGTCGAGCATTCGATTCCGGTGGTCACCAGCCTTTGTGCTCGGGCGGTGGTTCTATGCTTTGGGAAAGTTCTTACCCAGGGTTCTACATGCGAGGTCATCGCTAACCCGCGTGTGCAGGAAGCGTATCTGGGTAACGCACAGTCATGAGCGCGCTCCGGCTGAAGAATGTCTGCACCGGCTACGGCCCTATCGACGTGGTTCGTGGCATCGATCTCGACATCGCCCCCGGTCAGCGGGTTGCGCTCGTCGGATCGAATGGTGCGGGCAAGAGCACGCTCGTGCGGGCGATCAATGGATTGCTACCGTTGCGTGAGGGCCGCCTCGAGTGGGGCGGCGAGTCCATCAGTTCCTCGAGCGCCCCTCAGCGCACGCGTGCCGGCATCGCAACGGTGCCGGAAGGGCGGCTGCTGTTTCCGGAATGCACGGTGCTCGAGAACTTGATTGCTGCCGCGACGTACGGCGAACCGAAAGCTCATCGCACGCAAAGTCTGGAGACGGTGTTCGAGTTGTTTCCACGCCTGCATGAGCGGTCGAAGCAGACGGTGGGAACACTTTCGGGTGGCGAGCAACAGATGGTCGCCATCGGCCGCGCTCTGATGACTCGGCCGCGGCTGCTCATCCTCGATGAGCCTTCGATCGGCCTCGCGCCGAAAGTCGTCGCCGAGATTTTCGATGTCCTGGGCCGCCTGGCGAAGAGCGGCTTCAGTTTGCTGCTGGTCGAGCAGAACGTACAGCTGAGCCTGCGCTCCACCGATTTCGCCTACGTGCTGCGCCAGGGGCAGATCGTGTTCTCTGGCGAAAGCAGCGCGCTGCTGGATCATCCGGAAGTGAGACGCGCTTACCTGGGCGATTGAGCCGCTACGTGGGGCGGGTGTTCGCCGATTCCATCTGCGATAGAAACGACGCCGGATCGAGTACGAAATGCGCGGCTCGCGATTCGGCGGCAGCCCGCAGCAGTTGCAGGACATCCCGCGGCACGACGGTCATCGTTTCAAGCGTCACGATCGCGAGGCGCAGTTCCTGCGCGATGCGAATCACTTGTTGGAAAAGCGCCATGTTCGGCTGGCGCAGATCGAAGCGTACGAGGATCGAGTCCACCCGGCCTTTGCTACGGAACAACTGGATGTCGTCCGTCTGCTCGCTGCCCCAGATCGTGAGCTCCGAGTGCCACGACTTGCCTTTGCTCAAGGCGCGGCCAAGGATTTCCTCCAGCTTCGGATGACGATATGACGACCACGCCGGGCTGGCGTCGAACGTTCCTTCTGCGGACAAAGACAGCACGTCGCCGTCGGCGTCGAGCCAGTCTTGCGGCAGAAATACGATGGTGAATTGCCAGACCGCCATCAGCTGAGGATCGGCCTCACTTCTTGCACTGACTCGGATCCTTGCTCGACTCTTGCAGATACGCGATCACGTCGCGGCGATCGGCCTCTTGGGAAAATCCCGGGAAGCCCATGATCGTGCCAGGCAAGGTGAGATACGGCGCGGTGAGGAACTCATCGAGCGTCTGCTCGTTCCAGACCCAGCCGGACGCGCGCATCGCTTCGGAATAAGGAAATCCAGGGACGGTGCCGGCTTTGCGGCCGAACAGGCCACAGTGCATCGGTGCGTTTTCGGTGCTGGCGGAGAGCGAGTGGCAGGCGGCGCATTCCTTGGTGTACAGCTCGCGGCCGCGAGCTGCATCGCCACCTTTCGAGCCGCACGCCGACAAAACCAGCGGCAGAGCACAGGCCAGCAACCAGGATCGATTCAACTTCGGCACAGACATTCAGACACCTACCGTCGCCCCAGACGGCGCCGGAGTATATCCAACCTGCCGCGGCTGTCCCGGGTCGGCGATGCGTTTGCGCCCTCGATGGTCCATAATGCCGGGTTTCGGCCACCTGACTTTCGGGCCCTGTCATGCAAATCACCAAAGACGCCGTCGCACTGATCCACTACACGCTGACCGACGATGAGGGCAAGACCATCGACAGCTCGGCCGGCGGCGAGCCGCTCGCCTACATTCATGGCAACGGCAATCTGATCCCGGGCCTGGAGCGCGAGCTCGAAGGCAAGGGCGAGGGCGACAAGCTGGACGTGAAAATCACGCCGGCCGACGGCTATGGCGAATTCGACAAGGCGCTGATCCAGCAGGTGCCGCGCCGGGCGCTCAAGGGTGTAGGGAATCTTCATGTCGGCATGCAGTTGCATGCTCAATCGGAGCATGGCGTGCGCGCCGTGACCATCACCCACATGCAGGGTGACATGGTGACGCTCGACGGCAATCACCCGCTCGCCGGTAAGAATCTGAACTTCAAGGTCGAGATCGTCGGCGTGCGTGCCGCGACCGAAGAAGAGCTGTCGCACGGCCATGTGCATGGTCCGGGCGGGCATCATCACTAACTGACGAATCGCCGCGGCGTGCGCACTATCGGCGTGCGTACGCCGGAGATCCCGCACCAGCCGGGTCGCGATCGGCAGCTTCGTTGATCGCGATTTTCCGACATTTCCCGGTCATATCCGCACCGTAGAATGGCGCCGCCTCGGTGGCACATTCCATGCTTAATTGAGGGAGTCATCCCTCACGGTTCGAGGAAATGTCGATGGAATTCACCCCTGATTCCTCACCCGCCAAGCGCAGCCGCGCCCAGCCCAAGCCAGCAGCGGCAAAAAAACCGCGCGCTGCTCGCAAATCACCGACAGCTACAGCTGCTGTAGTCGCCGCCACGCCCGAGCCGACACCGGAAGATGTGGGCGGCATGATTGCGACGGCCGCTTACTACCTGGCGGCAGCTCGTAATTTCTCCCCGGGTCACGAGCTGGACGACTGGCTGGAGGCCGAGCGCGCCGTGCACGCCAAGCTGTACGGCTGACGTCTGCACGCATTTCATCGCATCCGCTTTTGGGAGTAGGCTGGTCCTCGCATACGAAGGAGGGCCGCGATGCTACGCGTTAGTTACCTGCTTGCCTTCAAGAACAAGACCGTCTGGACCATCGGTCCGGAAGAGCCGGTGCTGGAGGCCATTCAGCTGATGGCCGACAAGCACATCGGCGCCCTGCCAGTGATGCGCGATGAGGAACTGGTCGGCATCGTCTCGGAACGCGACTACGCCCGCAAAGTGATCCTGCTGGGCCGCTCCAGCTCCGACACCCCGGTCTGGCAGATCATGAGCTCGCCAGTGACGACGGTCTCTCCCGATGAAGGAGTCCACCGTTGCATGGAGCTGATGACGGAACTGCGCATCCGCCACCTGCCGGTCATGGAAAAGAACCGGCTGGTGGGAATGATCTCGATCGGCGACCTGGTGAAGGCGGTGATCGAAGAGCAACAGCAAACCATCACCCAGCTGGAACGTTACATCGCTGGGTAATGGTTGCCGTTTGGCTGCTTATCCCTGCGCGGTCGCGACGGGCATCGCGTCGTCGAGCAGGCCGCGCTGAAGGGCGCGGTTGACGGCGCTCAGCACTGCGAGCAGGGAGGCGGTGACGATGTTCTCGTGATAGCCGACGCCGAACAGCGTGGCGCGTGCCGGCGTGGTGATTTCGACGAACGCCATCGCTTTGGCGCCGCTGCCGGTGCCCACCGAATGTTCTTCATACGACAGCACGTCGAAGCGCAGGCCCAGCGCGTCGACGATGGCGTCGATCGGGCCGTTGCCTTCGCCGTGCAGGAGCGCGCCTTGGCCGTGGCATTTGAGCTTCAGGGACAGTCGCTCGATCTCGTGCTGATCTCGCAGGGACGTCAGCTGGTGACCGCCATAAACATACGCGCCGTCATCGGCGAGGAATTCTTTCTGGAACAGCGACCAGATCTGCTCCGACGACAGTTCCTTGCCGGTCGCGTCGGTGACCGCCTGCACGACCTGGCTGAACTCGATCTGCAAGCGCCGTGGCATGGTGATGCCGTAGTCGCGCTCGAGCAGATAAGCGATGCCGCCCTTGCCTGACTGGCTGTTGACGCGAATGACCGACTCGTAAGTGCGGCCGACATCGCGCGGATCGATCGGGAGATACGGAATCTCCCAAATATCGCCATCGCGGCGTGCGGCGAAACCTTTCTTGATCGCGTCCTGATGCGAGCCGGAGAACGCGGTGAACACCAGGTCGCCGACATACGGATGGCGCGGATGGATCGGCAGCTGATTGCAATGCTCGGCAATGCGCGCCGCTTCGTTGATGTTCGAGAAATCCAGGCCCGGGTTCACGCCCTGGGTGTACATGTTCAACGCCAGCGTGACGACATCGACGTTGCCGGTGCGCTCGCCGTTACCGAACAACGTGCCTTCAACGCGATCCGCGCCGGCCATCATGCCCAGTTCGGCGGCGGCGACACCGGTGCCGCGGTCGTTGTGGGGATGCAGCGACAAGATGATGCAATCGCGGTTCTTTACGTGACGCAGGAACCATTCGATCTGATCGGCATAGATGTTCGGCGTGGCCATCTCAACGGTCGCGGGCAAGTTGATGATGACCCGACGCTCGGGCGTCGGCTGCAGCACCGCGTTCACGGCGTCGCAGATCTCCACGGCGAAATCCAATTCCGTGCCGGTGAAGCTTTCCGGGCTGTACTCGAAGCGCCATTCGGTTTCGGGATGACGATCGGCATGCTCGCGTACGCACTGCGCGGCTTTCACAGCGATATCCGTGATGCCGGCGCGGTCCAATCCGAATACCACGCGACGTTGCACCGTGGACGTGGAGTTGTAGAAATGAACGATCGCGCGGCGGGCGCCCTTGAGGGCCTCGTACGTGCGAGCGATCAGCTCGGGGCGACACTGCACCAGCACCTGAACGGTCACATCGTCCGGAATCAGGTTCTGCTCGATCAGCTCGCGGCAGAAGTCGAAGTCGGTCTGCGATGCCGCCGGGAAGCCGATTTCGATTTCCTTGAAGCCGGTCTTCACCAGCAGGTCGAACATGCGCCGCTTGCGGGCGCCGTCCATCGGCTCGATCAGGGCCTGGTTGCCATCGCGCAGATCGACGCTGCACCACATGGGCGGCGCGCTGATGACTTTGTTGGGCCAGGTGCGGTCTGGCAACGGGATCGGGGCGAACGAACGATATTTGGTTGAAGGTTCCTGCAGCATGGTTCCGTTTCCTGTATCGCAGCTGGCAATGACCTTGTCAGCCGCTGAAGCGATGGCGAACTAGAAGCTTGTTTTTTGCGCCAGTCCCGAATCTCATTTCAGAGGGGGAGGCGGGGGTGTGATTTGTTGCGTCTAGCGACGCAGGTGCAGGCGCGCACGCAGCAGCCCACTGCCATGGGGGGGCAGAGCAGACATTTGCTGGATCGTACGCATGTGCATGAATCTAGCAGGGCACTTGCGCGAAACGCAAGGAGTTCCTGCGGCAATCCGTTATCGGCGTCCCCTCGGGGTAGGGGAACTGCTCCCCGGGGCCCTGGGTTGGTTGGATATGGTGCAACGGACCAATCCTCGGTTCAGCCTTTGGAGGATGGGCTTGATGGCCCTGGTGCTGGCGGTGTTTCAGCCGGCCGCGAGCCAGGAAGGGCCTTTCCAGATCGTCTGGGTGGTGATCGGCGAGGCGTCCAGCGGCTCCGACACAGGTCCGGCATATGCTGGACGCCAATTATTCATGGCCTCCGACCTGGTCTCCAGGAGCCTCGCCAACGTGCGCATCGAGCACGTCGAAGTCGAGCCCGTCGTCAACGAGCTCGCCATAGGGCAGCGACTGTGTCTCGCGAAGATGAGCATCCGGACGCTCGGGCCCGGCAAGGAGAAGGTCGGCGGAGCGCCGCTATCGATCTCCGTGCGACAAGATCAAAAGCCTCGTCTGGGCCTAAAGCGAAGCAAGCGAGATATTTGTTTGCAACCGACCGCAGCCGGTGAATATCCGGTGCGCCTCACCAGCATGTTGCCGGCAAGCGATGGCAGCACGCGCGGCGCGCAAGTGTACTTGCGGGTGAGCGATCCGAACAAAACAAACGACCCGGCCGCCGCGGACATTCCCTAAAGTCCGTTAGCGGGTATTGCCCTATCGGGCGGACCGCAAATTTCACGCGTTCTTCACGCGCGCTATCACTTTGCCGTCACGATGCGGCGGCAAAGTCGCCAGCATGAAAACCAGACACTCATTGCATGACTGCATGGCCGCGCCTTCGGTTGCTGAAGCGCTCATGTCGCGCACCTGGAGCCGCTCTGGACAGGTTTTACAACTGTGGAGTACGACTCGTGAACATTCATACCAGGCTCGTTGGCGCTTTCGATGCCATTATTCTTTCTACGCTGGCGGTCATGACCGTCGTGGTGACGGCCGTGTTGCTGAATCCGTCGCTCAGCAGCGGCTCGTTTGAAACGATGGGCAAGCGTGCGACGGTGACGATCGAGCAGATCGCCTAGAGCAAGGGACTAGCGCAGCGACAGGATCTGCAGCCAATCGCGCCCGCGATCGCCGTACACAAGGAAGTGCGGGTTCAGCAGATCCGCCTTGGTGTTGTAAGCCAGGCGCTCACCGTTTGTTTTGATCACCACGCCACCGGCGGCCTCGACGACTGCTTGCGCGGCTGCCGTATCCCATTCGCTGGTCGGACCGAAGCGCGGATAGAAATCCGCGCTGCCTTCCGCGATCAGGCAGAACTTCAGCGAGCTGCCGACGGCAACCAGTTCGTACGGCGCCAGCTTCGGCAGATATCGATCGAGCGAATCGCCACGATGCGAGCGGCTGCCGACGATGCGTAGCGGAGTGTTGGCCGGCGAGCACACACGCAGCGGCTCTGGCTTTTGCCCGTCTACTTGTTTGAACGCGCCGACGCCAGCTGCGCCAGTGTACGTCGTGCTCGTTACAGGCACATGTACGACGCCGAGCGTGGGCACATGGTCCTCGATCAGCGCGATGTTGACCGTGAACTCGCCGTTGCGAGACACGAATTCCTTCGTGCCATCGAGCGGGTCGACCAGCCAATAGCGCGTCCATTGACGCCGATGCTCGAAGGAAATGTCGCTCGCTTCCTCCGAGAGCACCGGCACATCCGGTGTCAGTGCACGCAATCCCTGGGCGATGATCTCGTGCGAGCGCAGATCGGCGACGGTCAGCGGCGACTGGTCGGTCTTGTGCGTGACTTCGAACTGTTCGCTGTAGACGCTCAGGATCGCGTCGCCGGCCTGCTGGGCCAGCTTGACGACATTCGGCAACAGTTCTGATGCAGCCACGACGGTTTCCTTACAGGCCGGACAACTCGTCCGCCGGATACAGCATACCGGCGTCGCGCAGCTTGTTCATGATGTCCTCGGCCGCGGCTTCCGGGGACGAGAGTGCGGTCCGCAAATGAATCTCCGGCTTCTCCGGCGCTTCGTATGGAGAATCGATGCCGGTGAAGTTTTGCAGCTCGCCGCGACGGGCCTTCTTGTACAGGCCCTTCGGGTCGCGCTTCTCGGCTTCTTCCAGCGGCGTATCGACGAACACTTCCAGGAACTCGCCCGGTTGCATCAGCTCGCGCGCCAAACGCCGCTCTGAACGGAACGGCGAGATGAACGACACGAGCACGATCAGGCCCGCGTCCACCATCAGCTTGGAAACTTCGGCGACGCGACGGATGTTCTCGACGCGGTCCGCATCGGTGAAGCCGAGGTCCTTGTTCAGGCCGTGACGCACGTTATCGCCGTCGAGCGTGTACGTGTGTCGACCGAGCGAATGCAGGCGCTTCTCCACCAGATTCGCGATCGTCGACTTGCCAGCGCCCGACAAGCCCGTGAACCACAGCACGCAGGCGCGCTGACCCTTCAATCCTGCGCGCGCATGTTTGTTCACATCGAGCGCCTGCCAATGGATGTTCTCCGCACGACGCAGCGCGAAGCTGAGCAGGCCCGCGCCGACGGTGTCATTCGAGATCTTGTCGATCAGGATGAAGCCGCCGGTTTCGCGATTGTCCGTGTACGGATCGAACGCGACGGCGCGGTCCAGGCTGAGATTGCACACGCCGATCTCGTTGAGCTCCAGCTGCTTCGCGGCCAGATGCTCCAGCGTGTTCACGTTCACCTTGTACTTCGGCGCAGTGATGCTGCCGGTGACGGTGCGCGAGCCGAGCTTGATGAGATACGGACGGCCGGGAAGCATCGCTTCCTCGTGCATCCAGATGATGGTCGCCTGGAACTGATCGGCGACGGCCGGCGGCGAGGCCGCTGCGGCGATCACGTCGCCTCGGCTGATGTCGACTTCATCGGTCAGAGTGAGTGTGATCGATTGTCCTGCGACTGCCTGCTCCAGATCGCCGTTGTGAGTGACGATACGGGCGACCTTGCTGGTGCGTCCTGACGGCAACGCGCGGATCGTGTCGCCCTTGCGGATCACGCCGCTGGCGATGGTGCCGGCGAAACCACGGAAGTCCTGATTCGGACGATTCACCCACTGCACGGGCAGTCGGAACGGCCGGTGCTGCAGATCGTCTTCGATCTCGACGCTTTCGAGATACTCCATCAGCGTCGGGCCCTGATACCAGGGCGTCGCGGAGCTGCGCTCCAGCATGTTGTCGCCGCGCAAAGCGGACAACGGCACGGGCACGATGTTTTCGAGCCCGATCTGGGACGCGAACTCGCGATATTCGGTGACGATGGTGTCGAAGATCTGCTGCGAATAGCCGACCAGGTCCATCTTGTTGATGGCCAGCACGACATGTTTGATGCCGATCAGAGACACGATGTAGCTGTGCCGACGTGTCTGAGTCAGCACGCCTTTACGAGCATCGATCAGGATCACGGCGACGTCGGCGGTCGAAGCGCCGGTCACCATGTTGCGCGTGTATTGCTCGTGGCCCGGCGTGTCGGCGACGATGAACTTGCGTCGATCGGTGGAGAAGAACCGGTACGCAACGTCGATGGTGATGCCTTGCTCGCGCTCGGCGGCGAGGCCATCGACCAGCAAGGCGAAATCCAGCTCGCCGCCCTGCGTGCCGACTTTCTTGGAGTCGGCTTCCAGCGTGCTCAGCTGGTCCTCGAAGATCATCTTGGATTCGTACAGCAGCCGGCCGATCAGGGTCGACTTGCCGTCATCGACGCTGCCGCAGGTGATGAACCGCAGCAGGCTCTTGTGCTCGTGCGACTTCAGGTAGGCCTGAATGTCGGTGGCGATGAGATCGGATTTGTGAGCCACGATTAAAAGTAACCTTCCTGCTTCTTCTTCTCCATCGACGCGGCGCTGTCGTGATCGATCACGCGGCCCTGTCGCTCGGAGCTGGTCGTCAACAGCATTTCCTGGATGATCGCGGGCAAGGTCGCGGCCTCGCTCTCGATGGCGCCGGTCAGCGGGTAGCAGCCGAGCGTGCGGAAACGCACCGACCTCATTTCCGGCCGTTCGCCGGGCTTGAGCGGCATGCGGTCGTCATCGACCATGATCAGCGTGCCGTCGCGCCGGACCACCGGGCGCATGGCGGCGAAATACAGCGGCACGATGGGAATGTTTTCCAGATAGATGTACTGCCAGATGTCCAGCTCGGTCCAGTTGGAGAGCGGGAACACGCGCAGGCTCTCGCCCTTGTTCTTGCGGGCGTTGTATTGGCTCCACAACTCGGGGCGCTGACGCTTCGGGTCCCAGCGATGCTGCGCGGAGCGGAACGAGAACACTCGCTCCTTGGCGCGCGACTTCTCCTCGTCGCGACGGGCGCCGCCGAAGGCCGCGTCGAAGCCGTATTTATCCAGCGCCTGCTTCAGGCCCTGGGTCTTCATCACGTCGGTGTGCACGGCCGAGCCGTGCGTGAACGGGCCGATGCCGCGATCGAGGCCGTCCTGATTGATGTGCACCAGCAGCTGCAGACCGAGCTCCTGGGCCATCTTGTCGCGGAACGCGATCATGTCGCGGAATTTCCACGTGGTGTCGACGTGGAGCAGCGGAAACGGCGGCTTGGCCGGATAGAACGCCTTCATCGCCAGGTGCAGCATCACCGCGCTGTCTTTGCCGATGGAGTACAGCATTACCGGCCGCTCGCACTCGGCTACCACCTCGCGGAGGATGTGGATCGACTCGGCTTCGAGTCTTTGTAAATGGGTCAGTCTGGTCATCGAAGAATTGTGCGTTAACACCCTTATGCCTGCATATCGCAACTGGTACGGCGCCGCTCACGTCTGGTTATAAGCAGGTCACCGGTCAGCGCGCCGTCAGCTTCGTGAAGCTAAAATCGCGGCCTTTTCAGATACATATGCTTACAATTGTTTAACACTACTTGGCCTGCCCCCGTGCTGAACTTGCATCCTGGCGCGGCAACTAACAGCAGGCCAGCTCCTGGCCGGCCATGTGTGTCGAGGGCTGGCCATCACGATTGAAGCCGTCAGCATGCCCAGAACGCTCTCACACCTGCACTTGCCGTCGCCGTCGAAAACGGCATCCCGCGTCGGCGCGTTCCGCTCGGTCGTGGCCGGCGCTGTTGCCCTGGCGCTGACCGGCTGTGCCGTGGGGCCGGACTATCGCCCGCCTCAGACAGCCACGCCGGACGAGTGGCACGAGTTGCCGACGACCGGCGTGCGCGTGGAATCTCCCGACGCGCCATCGCTCGCCGCCTGGTGGACCACGCTCAACGACCCGCAATTGAATGAATTCATCGAACGGGCGCTCGCCGAGAATAAGTCGGTGAAGCAGGCTTACGCCCGCGTCGTTCAGGCTCGTGCTCAACGCGCCATCGCTGCTTCAGGTTTCTGGCCGAACATCGGCGCGTCGACCGGGGCCAGCCGCACCGAGTCCGAGTCGAACTTCAACGAGCGCGGCGAGGCGGTCAGCACGGTGGGCGAGAGCTATAGCACCGGTCTGTCAGCAAGTTGGGAATTGGATCTTTTCGGCGGTCAGCGGCGCTCGTACGAAGCGGCCACTGCGCAGCTGGCCGCGACGGAAGCTGAGTTGCGGGACGTCCTGGTCGTTCTGCTCGGCGATGTGGCGTTGAGCTACGTTGGAGTGCGGACCGCGCAATCGCGGCTCGATTTCGCCGAGCGCAATCTCGAATCACAGCGCGAGGCGCTCGACATCACTCGCTGGCGGGCCGATGCCGGTCTGACGACGGTGCTCGATGTCGAGTCGGCGAATACCAGCTACCAACAGACGCGCTCGCAGATTCCGTTACTGGAATCGAGCCTGGTCCAGAACATGAACCGGCTGGCCGTGCTCACGGGCCAGACCCCGGGCGCGCTGGAAGCCGTGCTTCAACAGCGCAAACCCATTCCGATTGCGCCGGTCGATATCGTCGCGGGTGTGCCTGCCGATGTATTGCGACGTCGCCCGGACATTCGCAGTGCCGAACGCCAACTGGCGGCGCAGACGGCGCAGGTCGGCGTCGCGACGGCGGCGCTGTATCCGAGCCTGTCGCTGAATGGCTCCATCTCCTGGCAATCGTTGACGGCCAGCGATCTGCTCGACGGCTCCAAGGTCGAGCGCAGCGGGTTGACCTTGAGCTTGCCGATCTTCAACGGCGGAGCGCTTCGTCAGAACATCAGAGTTCAGAATGCGCTGGTCGATCAAGCGCTGGCCTCGTACGAGTCTGTCGTACTCGCCGCGTATGAAGAAACGGAGAACGCGTTGGATGCCTGGACCAGCGAGCAACGGCGTCATGCAGCGCTGATCGAGGCGGTCGGAAGCGCGCGGCGCGCGGCAGAACTGGCGCTGGTTCAATACAACTCCGGTCTGGTCGATTTCCAGACCGTGCTCACCGCCGACCGGCAGCTGATTTCGCTCGAAGATTCGCTCGCAGTCAGCGACGGCGAGATGACATCCAATTTGATTCGTTTGTACAAGGCGCTCGGCGGTGGCTGGTCGGTGTTCCCGGCTGCGACCACTGGCAGTTGATCCCGCATCTCATCTATAGCCCCAGCGCAGTTGCAAGGCCCGCATGGATACTGAAACCACCAACTCCACCGATCTCTCGCGCACGTTGCGAGAAGGGCTCGACGCTGCGCCGGCGTGGCAGCGCTACCTCAAGTGGGCAGCGATCGCGCTGGTAATCCTCGCGGCTGCCTATTTCACATTCGGGCGTGGCGACAGCAAGGCGGTCACCTACACCACGCAGGACGTGGTCAAAGGCGATCTGACCGTCACTGTCACGGCCACGGGCAACCTCGAGCCGAGAAATCAGGTCGAGATCGGCAGCGAGCTGTCCGGCACGGTCGCCAAAGTGAATGTCGACGTGAACGACGAGGTCAAAGCGGGCCAGGTGCTCGCGTCGCTCGACACGACTCGTTTGAAAGCGCAGGTGCTCCAGCAGGAAAGCTCGCTTGCTTCGGCCGAAGCGCGCGTGTTGCAGGCGGATGCCAGCGCCAAAGAAGCTCGAGCGAACATCGCGCGCTTGCAGAAGGTGCGTGAGTTGAGCGGCAACAAGCTGCCTTCGCAGCAGGATATGGATGTCGCGGAAGCTGCTGTCGCGCGTGCCGATGGCGAGCTCGCCGCTGCGAGAGCGGCAGTCGCTCAGTCGCGTGCAAGTCTGGAAGCCGTGCGCACCGATCTCGGCAAGACCGAGCTCCGCTCTCCTATCAATGGAGTGATTCTGGTCCGCTCGGTCGAGCCGGGTCAGACCGTCGCCGCTTCGTTGCAAGCGCCGGTGCTGTTCATCATGGCGGAAGACCTGAAGAAGATGGAGCTGCACGTGTCGGTGGACGAAGCCGACGTGGGCTCGGTCGAAGTCGGCCAGGAAGCCTCGTTCACGGTCGATGCCTATCCGAACCGGCGCTTCTCGGCGCACATCACGCAGGTTCACTTTGCGTCGAGCAACACCAAGGCGTCGACGTCTTCGAGCAGCTCCAGCCAGGCGAGCGCGACCTCGACCGGCGTTGTGACTTACGAAACCGTGCTCGAAGTGGACAATCCCGAGTTGCTGCTGCGTCCGGGCATGACCGCAACCGCTGAGATCGTGACAACGAATATCGAAGACGCCGTGCTGGTGCCCAACGCGGCGCTGCGCTTCTCTCCGGAAACCGCCGAGCCGGCCGACGCCGCGCGAGGCGGCGGCCCGTTGTCGGCGATCATGCCGAGAATGCGATTCGGCGGTCCCCGACAACAGCAGAAGGGCACCGGCCGCCGCATGGGCCGTGCCTACATTCTCGAAGAGGGCAAGCCGGCGTTGGTGATGTTCCGCGCGGGGGCAACCGATGGCCGCATGACTCAAGTGCTGCCGTTCGAGCGGCCGCCCAATGCTCCCGAAGGCGGCGCCGTCCGCATGGGCGGCGGCAATGGCAATGCGCCTCCGGGCATGACGCCGGAAGAAATGCAAAAGGCGTTCGAGCGCAAGCTCGAGCCGGGCACGAAGGTCATTACGGACTCTGGGACGTCTGCGCCGTGACCGGCATGCCTTCCGGTCCGACGCCTATCATCGATCTGTCGCAGGTGACCAAGATCTATGGTCACGGCGAAGGCGAGGTGCGCGCGCTGCGTGGCATCGATCTGCGCATCAACGCGGGTGAGTTCGTCGCGGTGATGGGGCCCAGCGGCTCCGGCAAATCGACGTGCATGAACATTCTCGGCTGCCTCGATACGCCGAGCGGTGGGGCTTATAAATTTCTCGGCGTGCCGGTCGGCAACATGAATGCCGATCAACGTGCGTTGTTGCGCCGGAATTATCTCGGCTTCGTGTTCCAGGGCTTCAATCTGTTGAGTCGCACGACGGCGCTGGAAAACGTCGAGCTGCCGCTGGTGTATCGGCACGTTCCCAAAGAAGAGCGCCGTGCGCTGGCACACAAGGCATTGCAGGAAGTCGGACTCGGCGGCCGTGAGACTCACGTCCCCAGTCAGCTGTCCGGCGGTCAGCAGCAGCGCGTCGCGATTGCGCGCGCCATCGTGACTCAGCCGCAAGTGCTGTTCGCCGACGAGCCGACCGGCAATCTCGATACGGCCACCAGTGTCGAGATCATGAAGCTGCTCACCAGCTTGAACGAGCAGCGCGGCATCACCATCGCGATGGTCACGCACGAGCCCGACATCGCTGGCTGGACCCGTCGCATCGTGCGCTTCCGCGACGGCCACATCGAAAGCGATCAGGCCAATGAGCCGGTGCGGGAACACTGATGTTCGGTAACGCCATCATCCTCGCGTTGCGAGAGATCCGTCGGAACGTACTGCGTTCGACGCTGACTATTCTCGGCATCGTCATCGGCGTCGGTGCGGTCATCACCATGGTCACCATCGGTGAAGGCGCGACCGCGCAGGTCCAGGCGGACATTCAAAAGCTCGGCTCGAATCTGCTGCAGGTCTTTCGCGGCCAGGGATTCGGTGGCGGCGGCGGTTCGCGTCAGGCCGCTCCGCCGTTTTCCATGGACGACGTCGAAGCCATCAAGAACGAAATTACCGGCGTCCGCACGGCGGCGCCGACCATAGGCAACGGCGCTCAGGCCATCTACGGAAATTCCAACTGGGCCACTCAGGTACAGGGCACCGACGATCAATACATCTCGGTGCGCGACTGGCCGCTCGCCAACGGTCGTAACTTTTCCGAGTCCGAGCTGCGCGCCGGCGCGGCAGTGTGCATTCTCGGCGCCACGGTTCAGCGCGAGCTGTTCGGCGCGGAAGATCCGATCGGCACGAGCATTCGCCTGGGCAAGCTGTCGTGCCAGGTCATCGGCACTTTGTCCTCGAAGGGCCAGTCGGGTTTCGGTCAGGATCAGGACGACCTGGTGGTCGTGCCGATCAGGACCATGCAGCGACGGATCGTCGGCAACTCCGACGTGAGCTCCATCATGGTGTCGGCGCGCGATGGCGTGTCGACCGAGAAAGTACAGGCCGACATCGAATCGCTGATGCGCGAGCGGCGCAAGATCCGCCCGGGCGCCGATCCCGACTTCAACGTGCGCGATCTCAAGGAGATCAGCAGCGCGATGACTCAGACGACACGCGTGCTCACAACCTTGCTGGCAGCCGTCGCGGCGGTCAGCTTGCTGGTCGGCGGCGTGGGCATCATGAACATCATGCTCGTGTCCGTCACCGAGCGAACGCGTGAAATCGGTACACGCCTGGCGGTGGGCGCCATGGCGCGAGATGTACTACTGCAATTCCTGATCGAAGCGGTCACGCTAGCCGCGTTCGGCGGCATCATTGGAATCGCGTTGGGATTGACGGCCGGTGCGCTCGCCACCAACGCGTTCAATGTGCCGTTCGTGCTCAACATGGGCATCGTGATGCTGTCCTTCGGCTTCTCGGCGGCGGTCGGCATCATCTTCGGTTATTTCCCTGCACGGCGCGCCGCGCAGCTCGACCCCATCGAGGCTTTGCGACACGAGTAGCGGCAGGGATCCAGATGAGTGACGGTCATGCCATCACGCTCTGCGATCATCTTGTGTGCACTGCTGTTGTCCGCCTGCGGCACGTTGCCGGACGGCAAGGGTTGGGGAGAAGAGGCGACGCTGACGCCTGGCTGGGATCGCGTCCGCGAATCTGCCGTTAATGCGGCCAAGGACCCCTGGACCTGGGGTCCGCTGCTCGGCGCCGCTGCTTTTCAAATCGACGACTTCGACCGACGCACCTCCGATTGGGCGCGTGAGCACACGCCGGTGTTCGGCTCACAGAGCAGCGCCGAGCAATGGAGCGATGACCTGCGCTCCGCTTCCAGCGTCGCTCACTACGCCACCATTCTCGCGACGCCGGGCGGCGACGAGGCCGGCGAGTGGCTGTTCAACAAGCTCAAAGGAACATTGGTCGGCGTGGCCGCGGTGAGCGCGACGGGACAGATCACCAACTTGATGAAAGAAGAGTTCGATCGCGAGCGGCCGAACGGCGCCGATGGCGAAAGTTTTCCCTCCGGCCACAGCTCCTCGTCCGCCGTACACACACGACTCGCGTCTCGCAATCTGCAGTCGATAGAAATGTCCGACGCCACGCGCACTACCCTCGACGTTGGATTGCATGCGCTGACCATCGGCACGTCGTGGGCTCGCATCGAAGCGGGGTGGCACTATCCGGCGGACACGCTCTTCAGCATGGCGCTCGGCAATTTCATCGCATCGTTCGTCAACGACGCCTTCATGGGCCTGGCCGAGTCGAATTCGGCGCTGGCGTTGCAGGTGGTCGATGAAGGCGCGGTGCTTCGGGTGCAGATGCGCTTCTAGGCGGGTGGCGCGGCCTCGCGCGAAGGAGGACAATCCTCCTTCATCAATAACACCAGCAATCCGAACATGAAAACCCGCGCCGCCGTCGCTCTTGCCGCTGGCAAGCCCCTTGAAGTCATGACCCTGGACCTGGACGGGCCGCGCGATGGCGAAGTGCTGGTGGAGATCAAGGCGTCGGGCGTCTGTCATACCGACGAATTCACGCGCTCGGGCGCCGACCCGGAAGGTTTGTTCCCGGCCATCTTCGGTCACGAAGGCGCCGGTGTCGTGGTCGACGTCGGCCGCGGCGTGACCACGCTGAAGAAGGGCGATCATGTCATTCCGCTGTACACGCCGGAGTGTCGGCAATGTAAGTCGTGCCTGTCCCAAAAGACGAACCTGTGCACGGCGATTCGCGCCACGCAGGGCAAGGGCGTGATGCCGGACGGCACCAGCCGCTTTTCCATCGGCAAGGACAGGGTGCATCACTACATGGGCTGCTCGACGTTCTCCAATTTCACCGTGATGCCGGAGATCGCGCTCGCGAAGATCCGCGAGGACGCGCCGTTCGACAAGGTTTGCTACATCGGCTGCGGCGTCACGACTGGCATCGGCGCCGTCATCAACACGGCCAAGGTCGAGCCGGGCGCGAACGTCGTCGTGTTCGGCTTGGGCGGCATCGGCTTGAATGTGATTCAAGGCGCGCGTCTGGCCGGCGCGAACAAGATCGTCGGTGTGGACATCAATCCGGCCCGCAAGGCGCTGGCCGAACAGTTCGGCATGACTCACTTCGTCAACCCGAAGCAAGTGCAGGGCGACCTGGTGCCTTATCTCGTAGCGCTCACCGATGGCGGCGCGGACTATAGTTTCGAGTGCGTCGGCAATGTCGATCTGATGCGCCAGGCGCTGGAGTGCTGTCATCGCGGCTGGGGCGAGTCGATCATCATCGGCGTGGCCGGCGCGGGTCAGGAAATCAAGACGCGGCCGTTCCAGCTGGTCACGGGACGCGTGTGGAAAGGCACGGCGTTCGGTGGCGCGCGCGGCCGCACCGATGTGCCGAAGATCGTCGACTGGTATATGGACGGCAAGATCAAGATCGATGAGCTGATCACGCATCGGATGCCGCTCGACGACATCAACAAGGCGTTCGATCTGATGCATTCGGGCGAATCGATCCGCTCGGTGGTGATCTATTGATTCAACCCTGAATTCGAGGGCGCGGTCATGACACTCAATCTGATTTCGGAGCATGCCTGTTTCGGCGGCTGGACGCGTTTCTATTCGCACGAGTCGCGCGAGTGTCGGACGGAGATGCGCTTTTCCGTGTACGTGCCGCCGCAAGCGGCGCAGGGCAAAGTGCCGGTGTTGTACTACCTCGCCGGCCTGACCTGCACCGAAGAAACATTCATGATGAAAGCGGGCGCGCAGCGTGTTGCCGCTGAGTTGGGTTTGATGCTGGTTGCGCCGGACACCAGCCCGCGCAAGGCGCGGCAGCCTGGCGACGACGCCAGTTGGGATTTCGGGCTCGGCGCGGGGTTCTATGTCGACTCCACTCAGGCGCCGTGGTCGCAGAACTATCGCATGTACAGCTATGTGACGAAGGAGCTGCCGGAGATCGTTCAATCGCTCGACTCGGGACGTGCCGATCGGCAGGGAATCTTTGGTCACTCGATGGGAGGGCATGGCGCGCTCGTGTGCGCTTTGCGGAATCCCGATCGGTATCTCTCGGTCTCGGCGTTCGCGCCGATTTCGGCGCCCATGCAGTGTCCGTGGGGGCAGAAAGCGTTCGGCGGCTATCTGGGCGCGGATCAGAGTCAATGGAAGCAATATGACGCCAGCGAGCTGATCCGCACGCAGCGTTATGCGCGGCCAATCTTCATCGATCAGGGCGCTCGCGACAAATTCCTTACCGAGCAGTTGAAGCCGGATATTTTTGCGGACGCTGTGCGTGAATCGGGCAGTGAGCTGCAATTTCGTATGCATCCGGGTTACGACCACGGCTATTACTTCATCGCCACCTTCATGGAAGATCATCTGCGGCATCACGCGAGGCAACTGACTCCTTCGTGACCCGATCGTCGCGCCGCCTACCCAGCTGGCTGATCCTTGTCGCTGCGATGACCGCCATCGGGCCGGTCTCGATCGACATGTATTTGCCCGGCTTTCCCGACATCGAGCGGGAGTTCGCTACCCGTGGTGTCGAAGTCACGATGGCGGCTTTCATCATCGGCATCGCCGTCGGGCAGCTGTTCTACGGCCCGATCAGCGATCGCTTCGGCCGCAAGCCGCCGCTGTATGTCGGCTTCGCCGTTTATATGGTCGGCGCGCTGGGCTGTGCGTTGGCCGCCAATATGACGATGCTGACAGTGATGCGCGTCGTGCAGGCGCTGGGCGGCTGTGCGGGGTTGGTCATCGGCCGGGCGATCGTGCGCGATCGGTGTGAGCCTCACGAAGCGGCGCGCGCCTTTACTACGCTGACGATGATTGTCGCACTAGGACCCGTCTTTGCGCCGGCAGTGGGCGGCGTGATCGTCACATACCTCGGTTGGCGCGCGACCTTTGTTGTGCAGGTGGGAATTGCGCTGGCGCTGATGCTGACCATGCATCGGGTGCTCACGGAGTCGCATGTGACTCGCGATACTTCCGTGAGCTTCGGCGACATTCTCGGCAACTACGCGCGGCTGAGTCGCGATCGTCAATTCATGGCGCTGTCTTTGCTACTCGGCTTCTCGATGGCGTCGATGTTTTGTTACGTGACCGGTGCGCCGAAGGTGATCACCCAGAACTATGGGCTGTCGGCCCAGCAATTCGGCGCGCTCATCGGCTTGAATGGACTGGCCTTCATGTCGGCCAGCGTCTTGAACATGCGTGCACTGCGGACGATGACGCCACGTCAGGTGCTGGGCCGCTACGTGTGGGCGTCGCCTGTGCTCGGGCTCGCTTTGCTTATCTTGAGCTTATTATTTGCTCTGCCGCTCTACGTGGTCGTTGGCCTGCAACTGATTTTCTTCCTCACCGTCGGCCGCGTCGGCCCCAACGTCTCCGCCCTCGCCCTCGCTCCTCACGGCCGCGCCGCCGGCACCGCCTCCGCGCTGATGGGTGCTACGCAATCTGCTCTGACTACTTGCGCGGGCATTGCCGTCGCCATCTTCAACGACGGCACCGTGCATACGCTCGCCGCCATCATGGCGACGGGCGCGGCGCTCGCGTTGTTGTGTTATCTGTGGATCAGGCGGACGCTGAATTAGCGGGTTAATTCGTTTCTTAGCGTCAAGATTCAGGTCACGGCCGGGGCGAACTTCGACTTATGGTTCGCCCATGCCAACACAAGAACACGAAGCCCTGGTCCATCTATTTCGTAACAGCCCGAACCTCGCGCCAAAACTCATGCGCGATACGTTGGGCGTTGAGTTGCCCGCGCACTCGGATGTAAAGATCGCGTGCGCGGATCTAACTGAGGTGCAGCCCACGGAATATCGCGCGGATCTCGTCCTATCGCTTTCGAATGGCGAGCCAGCATATGGCCTGATCGTCGAGATTCAATTGAGCATGGATGCGAGAAAGCGCTTCGTCTGGCCAGCATACGTTGCCAGCTTGCGCGCGCGCTGGCGTTGTCCGGTTTGTTTGCTGGTGGTGTGCGCTGACTCTGCTGTGGCCCGATGGGCGGCGAAGCCAATCCAGCTCGGATGTAAGAATCTGTTCGCTCCACAGATCCTCGGGCCTGACGTGGTGCCTGAAATCCTTGATGCCGTCGATGCAGAAATGGACCCGGAGCTGGCGGTGCTATCGGCGATGGCGCATGGTCACGATGCCGATGTGGCAAAGGCCGCGCGTATTGCAGCTCTTGCGCAGGGGGTCAGCTCAGGACTCGACGATGACCGGTCCAAGTTATATCTTGATTTGGTAATCAATTCAGTCAGTGAGGCCGTCCGTAAGGAGCTGGCGAAAACTATGCTTCCCTTCAAATATGAGTATCAGAGTGATTTTGCCAAGCACTATGTGGCGGAGGGGCTGACGCAAGGGCGCGTCGCGCTCATTACACGGCTGCTGGCTGCGCGATTTGGTTCTTTGAGCGACGCAGTGCGGGGGAAAATCGCAGCCAGTACCATAGAGGAACTGGATGCGATCGGCGATCGCTTGCTCACCGCCGCGAGCTTGCAGGAAGCGTTAGCTCCGAAGAGCTAACGCCCGTCCAATCAGGTCCAGCCTTCCAGCTTCGTTTCCATCGTGATCTCCGCCTTGAGCAGGCGAGAGATCGGGCAGCCGGCTTTCGCGGCTTCGGCGGCTTTTTGAAAGTCCGGAGGTGTCGCGCCCGGGACCTTGGCGCGGACTTTCAAATGTACGGCGGTGACCGTGAAACCGGCGTCGGTCTTCACCAGAGTCACGGCGGCCTCGGTCTCGATCTTCTCGGCTGTCTTGTTCTCCGTGCCCAACTGCGCCGACAAGGCCATGCTGAAGCATCCGGCATGAGCTGCGGCGATCAGCTCTTCGGGATTCGTGCCTTTGCCTTCCTCGAAGCGGGTCGAGAAGGAATATTGGGTGTCGCTGAGCACGCCGCTTTCGGTGGAGATCGAACCCTTGCCGTCTTTCAGGCCGCCTTTCCAGACGGCGGATGCGGTGCGTTTCATGCCGTTGCTCCAGTGGGAGTGGGTTGAGACTCGACGAGAGTGATGGTGTGCGACAGCTCGGCTGTCTTCGCCATGATGGCGCTGGCCGAGCAATATTTCTCAGCCGACAGCTGCACGGCACGCTCGACCTTTTTACGGTCGAGCGCGTGACCCGTCACGGTGTAGTGCATCTGGATCTTGGTGAAGACTTTCGGATCGGTGGTGGCGCGTTCGGCCTCGATGTCGACAACGCAATCGGTCACCGCCTCACGGCCGCGCTTCAAGATCAGCATGACATCGAACGCGGAGCAGCCGCCCAGGCCGAGCAGCAGCATCTCCATCGGCCGGAATCCGAGATTCCGGCCTCCGGCGTCCGGGGCGCCGTCCATGACGACGGAATGTCCCGAGCCGGACTCGCCGAGGAACATCACGTCCTGAACCCATTTGATCCGCGCTTTCATCAATTGATTCCACCGATGCAGAGGTACTTGATCTCGAGGTAGTCCTCGATGCCGTACTTGGAGCCTTCGCGGCCGATGCCGCTTTCCTTCACGCCGCCGAACGGCGCGACTTCGGTGGAGATGATGCCTTCGTTGATGCCGACGATGCCGCTCTCCAGCGCTTCGGCCACGCGCCACGCGCGGGCGATGTCACGCGTATAGAAATAAGAAGCCAGGCCGAACTCCGTCGAGTTCGCCAGCCGAATGACTTCCTCTTCGGTATCGAACTTCATCAGCGGCGCCACCGGGCCGAAGGTTTCCTCGCGTAACACGAGCATGTCGGCCTTGATCCCCGTCAGCACCGTAGGCACATAGAAATGCCCGCCGCCTTCGACGCGCTTGCCACCCACGACGACCTTCGCGCCCTTGCTCACCGCATCGCGCACGTGCTCTTCGACTTTGACAACCGCTTTGTCTTCGATCAGCGGCCCGATGATCGTGCCCTGATCCAGGCCATTGCCGACCTTCATCGCAGCAACCTTCTCTGCGAGGCGCGCGGCGAAGCGGTCGTAAATGCCGCTCTGAACGTAGATGCGATTGGCGCAAACGCAGGTCTGACCGGCATTGCGATATTTGGAAGCGATCGCGCCGTTGACCGCAGGCTCGAGGTCCGCGTCGTCGAATACGATGAACGGCGCGTTGCCGCCCAGCTCCAGCGAAACCTTCTTCACCGTGCCCGCGCACTGAGACATCAGCAGCTTGCCGACCGGCGTGGAGCCGGTGAACGTAAGTTTGCGCACCAGAGGATTGCTGGTGAGCTCGCCGCCAATGGGCTTCGAATCGCCCGTGACGACGGAGATGACGCCGGCAGGCAAGCCTGCCTTCTCGGCCAGCACGCACAAGGCGAGTGCCGAGTACGGAGTGAGCTCGGACGGTTTGATCACCATCGTGCAGCCCGCCGCGAGTGCCGGGCCGACTTTGCGAGTGATCATCGCGGTCGGGAAGTTCCAGGGCGTGATCGCCGCACAGACACCGATGGGCTGCTTCAACACGACGATGCGCTTGTCCGGGCCATGCGACGGAATCACATCGCCATAAACGCGCTTGCCTTCTTCCGCAAACCATTCGATGAACGCCGCGCCGTACGCAATCTCGCCGCGGCTTTCCACCAACGGCTTGCCCTGCTCGACGGTCATGAGCACGGCGAGGTCTTCCTGATTCGCCATGATCAGATCGAACCATTTGCGTAACAGCTGCGCGCGCACTTTCGCAGTACGCGAGCGCCAATCGGGCAGCGCTTTATCGGCCGCTTCGATGGCTTCGCGCGTTTCCTTGGCACCGCAATTCGGCACCGTGCCGATGAGTTGCCCATTGGCGGGATTGAGGACTTGTTTCACTTCGCCGCTGGCTGCATCTACCCAGCGCCCAGCGACGAAGGCTTGCTGGCGAAACAGACTCGGATCGCGAAGAGAAAGCGTGCTTTGAGGGGCGGCGGCCATGGAATGCTCCGGCGGGAAATGAGGGACAGCGCGGCGACTCAGTCGTCGACCAGCTGCTGACCGGGAAACAAAGCTTCGTTGAAACCGAAACTGCGCAGATCGCGGATGCGCATGGGATAGAGGATGCCGTGCAGGTGATCGACCTCGTGTTGCACGACGCGCGCGTGAAAACCATCCACCGTGCGATCGATGGGCTCGCCCTTGGTGTCGAAGCCGCGATAACGCAGCCTGGTATAGCGCGGCACCAGGCCCCGCATGCCCGGCACCGACAGGCAACCTTCCCAACCTTCTTCCATCGTATCGGTGAGCGGCTCCAGCACGGGATTGATCAGCTCCGTGTACGGCACTTCCTCGGCCTGCGGGTAGCGGGGATTCTTGCCCACGCCGAAGATCACGACTTGCAACGACGTGCCAATTTGCGGAGCCGCGATGCCGGCGCCGTTCAGCGCGGCCATGGTGTCTTTCATATCCTGGAGCAGGGCGTGCAGCTCGGGCGTGTCGAAGCGCTCCACAGGTTTCGCTACCTGCAGCAGCACGGGATCGCCCATTCTCAAGACCGGTCGGACCGACATAACTCTTCGCGCGGGAGTGGAGTGAGATACCAGTATAGTATCGCCCTGCGTCCTGGAGCTTGACCCAAAACGTCTGTCATCCATCATGTCTTCGCCCCCTCATGTCCTGGTGTTGGCCGCCGGCGCGTCCCGGCGCCTGGGTCAGCCGAAGCAACTGGTGAAACTGGCCGGCCGGCCGGCGCTGCACATCGTTGTCGCGAATGCAGTCGCCGTCGCGGGCCATGCGGTCACCGTGGTGGTGGGGGCGCACGCGAAAGAGATGACTCATCTGCTGGCGCATTCGCCGGCATCGGTGATCGTCAATCGTCACTGGGAAGAGGGCATGGCGTCGTCGCTGCGCTTCGGAGTCGCATCGCTGCCGCCCGGGTGCCAGGCCGCGATGGTGCTGCTGGGCGATCAAGTGGCGGTGACCGCCGACGATCTCAAGCGTCTGGTGAGCGCCTGGAAGGGCGAGGAAAGTATGATTGCGGCCAGCGTGTACGAGCAGCGCGTCGGCGTTCCCGCGATCTTTCCACGGTTGAGTTTTACCGAGCTGGCCGAGTTGCGCGGCGATCAAGGCGCACGCATGGTGCTCGAACGTAATAACTACCGTCTGGTCCGCGTGCCCATGGCAAACGCCGCCATCGACCTGGATACGCCGGAAGATCTAGCCCTGCTGAACGAACGCTTTCAGCGGGTGGAATCGGCCTACAGCGAAGGACATTAAAAGATTGCGCGTTGTCATCATCCTGCTGCTCGTCGCCTTCGTGATTGCCGTCATCTGGATGCGCGCCAGGCGCAAGCGCTGAGCGACTGCCGCCAGCGGGGAAACATCGCCACTCGCTCGGTCGTTTACCTCTGGACACACGTTCGCAGAGGTAAAAGGCCATGCAGGAATTCTTCCAACAGCATCTGGCTTGGGCGATAGGGCTGATCGTGCTGGCGATCGCGCTGACCGTCTTCGTGTTCCGCAAGCGGCTGTTCGAGCGCGGCTATCGCAAGGGCGAGGCGGCGAATCCGCAGCGTGTGAAGGAGCAGAACCGGCCCGATGAATGGAGCCGGAGTCACTGACGCGGATGCCTAATCCTGCGGCGACGGGGCGGCGACGCCCAACGATGCGAGCGCGCCGATGAGCATCGATGCCGTGTATGGCTTCACCAGCACGCCGATGCGCTTGTCGGCCGCGAACTTGTCCTTGAGCTCGCGCTCGCTTCGGCCGCTGGCGATGAGGATGGGCACATTCTGTAATCTGGCGCGCATTTCAGCGGCCAGTTGGTCGCCCGGTCGATCCGGCAAGCCCATATCGACGATCACCGCCGCCACATGCGGCGCATCGGCCAAAGCAGCGGTCGCTTCGCTGGCGTCTCCCGCCTGTAGCACCTGGAAGCCCACATCTTCGAGGGCATCCACGGCGAACATGCGTACCAGCATTTCGTCTTCGACGATGAGAACGCTGGCGGGTCCGGAGTGCTGATCTGTCATGGGTTGTGGTTATTGCGTGGCTGCGCCATGCCGTCCATTTAGCGCCAAGCGGCGGAGTGTACTGTAGTCGTGGAGTCGAGCGTATAACCTCCGGTAATGCTTGGGGAAAGTACGTCATAACGTACCTCGTGTAAGATTTTCAAGGACATATTTGCCGTCATACCGTGGCGACGCGGAACTTTCTACACGAGCGGCGCATTGGGTGGTCTGCGTCGCGACCTGACTCGAAACAACGACATATTCTCAAGGTGCCGCGAGTTCGGGTGCAGTAGGGCGTGACACCCCGACGGGTCGTTTTTGGCGCAAACACATTTCCGGGAGTAGCGGCGCGGTGGACGTGCTCATCGCATGCAAATGAATTCCGATCCCTCCGCAACGACCGCTCCGCGCGTACTGCGCGTATTGATAGTCGAGGACGAATCGCTGGTGAGCCTGTTCCTGCAAGGCGTGTTGCGGGACCTGGGGCATGAAGTCAGCGGTATCGCCCCTTCCTTGAGAACTGCCCTGGCGTTTGCCGCGGGCACGCCAACGGACCTGGCCATTGTGGATGTCGGCCTGGCTGGCGACGGCGGGGACGGCATCGATGCGGCCGTCGCTTTGCGCGCCCGCCATGGAATTCCCGCCCTACTCATGACCGGAGCCCCGCTGGCTTCGCTGGGTGAGCGGGTCAAGGACGCCCAACCTCTGGGTTTCCTCGCGAAGCCTTATACAGAAGCGGACGTGGAGCGAGCGTTGACAGCGGCAGTGGCACAGCTGCCGTTACAGATCTGAGCAGCTCCGTCCCGTACCTGGACCGTCGACGGGTGAGCTAATGGCCCAAGCTGTAATTGATACGACATCGTCATTGGAACGAGGCGACATCCTCAAGGCCCTGCGCCTGTTGAAGCGCGGCGACTTTTCGGTGCGCATGCCGATGGATCTCGCCGGCATCGACGGCGAAATCGCCACGGCCTTCAACGATGTCGTCGAGCTCAACGACTCCATGACGCGGGAGTTCGCCCGCCTGCGCGAAATGATCGGCCGCGAAGGCCGCATCTCCGAGCGCGCCCGCCTCAACACCGCCAGCGGCAGCTGGTCGCAATGTATCGATTCGGTGAACGGCCTGGTCGGCGAGATGGCGTATCCGGTGTCCGAAGTGGCGCGCGTCATCGGCGCCGTCGCGAACGGCAACCTGTCGCAGACCATGAACCTCGAAGTCGACGGCCGGCCGATGCGAGGCGAATACCTCCGCATCAGCACCGTCGTGAACACGATGGTGGATCAGCTTGGATCGTTCGCCTCCGAAGTGACGCGCGTGGCGCGCGAAGTGGGCACGGAAGGCAAGCTGGGTGGTCAGGCAAACGTGAAGGGCGTGGCCGGCACCTGGAAGGATCTCACCGACTCCGTGAATCACATGGCCGCGAATCTCACCGGCCAGGTGCGAAACATCGCCGAAGTCACCACCGCGGTGGCCAGCGGCAATCTTTCCAAGAAAATCACCGTCGACGTCAAAGGTGAAATGCTGGAGCTGAAGAACACCGTCAACACGATGGTGGACCAGCTCAACTCGTTCGCGTCCGAAGTGACGCGCGTGGCGCGCGAAGTGGGCACCGAAGGCAAGCTCGGCGGCCAGGCGAAAGTGGAAGGCGTCGCCGGCACCTGGAAGGACCTCACCGACAACGTGAACCACATGGCCGCGAATCTTACCGGCCAGGTGCGAAACATCGCCGAAGTCACCACCGCGGTGGCCAGCGGCAACCTCTCCAAGAAAATCACCGTCGATGCGCGCGGCGAAATTCTGGAGCTGAAGAACACCGTCAACACGATGGTGGACCAGCTCAACTCGTTCGCGTCCGAAGTGACGCGCGTGGCGCGCGAAGTGGGCACCGAAGGCAAGCTCGGCGGTCAGGCGAAAGTGGAAGGCGTCGCCGGCACCTGGAAGGACCTCACCGACAACGTGAACCACATGGCCGCGAACCTCACCGGCCAGGTGCGAAACATCGCCGAGGTCGTGACCTCGGTGGCCGACGGCGATCTCAAGCGCAAGCTGGTCGTGGAAGCGAAAGGCGAGATCGCCGCGCTGGCGAACACCATCAACGGCATGATCGACACGCTCGCGACATTCGCCGACCAGGTGACGAACGTGGCGCGCGAAGTGGGTACCGAAGGCAAGCTCGGCGGTCAGGCGAGCGTGCCCGGTGCTGCCGGGTTGTGGCGCGACCTCACCGATAACGTGAACCAGCTCGCCGCGAACCTCACGACGCAGGTGCGCGCCATCGCCGAAGTCGCGACCGCCGTGACCAAGGGCGATCTCACCCGATTCATCACGGTGGAAGCCTCGGGCGAAGTGGCCTCGCTCAAGGACAACATCAACGAGATGATCCGCAATCTCAAGGACACGACCCAGAAGAACAACGAGCAGGACTGGCTGAAGACCAACATCGCGCGCTTCAATCGACTGTTGCAGGGCCAGCGCGACATCCGCCACGTCTCGAACCTGATCCTGTCGCAGCTGGTGCCGCTGGTGAACGCGCATCAGGCGCTGTTCTATCTCACGCGCCAGGATGGCGGCGAAAACATTCTCGAATTGGTGGCGAGCTATGCCGCGCCCAATCGTCGTCGGCCGCCGCAGCGCTTGCGGTTGGGCGACGGCCTCGTCGGTCAGTGCGCCGTCGAGAAGCGCTCGATGCTGTTGACCGATGCGCCACACGACTACATGCGCATTACTTCCGGCCTCGGCGAAGCCAAGCCTTCGACCGTGATCGTGCTGCCCGCGCTGTTCGAAGGCGAAGTGAAGGCCGTGCTGGAATTGGGCTCGTTCGAGCGCTTCAGCACCATTCACACGCTGTTCCTCGATCAGCTGATGGAAAGCATCGGCATCGTGCTCAACACGCTGGCCGCGAACATGCAGACCGAAGCGCTGCTCGCACAGTCGCAGTTGCTCACGGGCGAGCTGCAGAGCCAGCAGGAAGAGCTGAAGAAGACCAACGACCGTCTCGAGCAGCAGGCCACGACGCTGCAGCGGTCGGAAGATCTGCTGCGCTCCCAACAGGAAGAGCTGCGCGCCAAGAACGAAGAGCTGGTGGAAAAGGCCAACCTGCTGTCGTGGCAGAACAAGCAGGTGGAAGCGAAGAACCAGGAAGTGGAGCGCGCCAAGGAGATGCTCGAGGAGAAAGCCGAGCAGCTGGCGCTCACGTCCAAGTACAAGTCCGAGTTCCTCGCGAACATGTCGCATGAGCTGCGCACGCCGCTCAACAGCCTGCTGATTCTTTCCAAGCTGCTCGCCGACAACGCCGACGCCAATCTTACCGGCAAGCAGATCGAGTTCGCGCAGACCATCAATCGCGCGGGCACCGAGCTGCTGGCGCTCATCAATGACATTCTCGACCTCTCGAAGATCGAGTCGGGCACGGTGACCCTCGACGTGAGCACCGTGCACTTCGCCGAAGTGGTGGACAACTTGCAGCGCAGCTTCGAGCAGGTGGCCAGCGATCGGAAGCTACAGCTGAAGATCGAGGTGGATCCGTCGTTGCCACGGACCATGATCACCGACGAGAAGCGCCTTCAGCAAATTCTGAAAAATCTGCTGTCGAACGCGTTCAAGTTCACGCACGAGGGCGGCGTCGAGCTGTCCATCTATCGCGCCAGCAACGGCTGGAATCCGGGCAATCAGTCGCTCAATTCGGCATCGTCCGTGGTGGCGTACTCGGTGCACGACACGGGCATTGGCATCGCAGCGGACAAGCTGCGCGTGATCTTCGAAGCGTTCCAGCAGGCCGACGGCACGACCAGTCGCAAGTACGGCGGCACTGGCCTGGGCCTGTCCATCAGCCGTGAAATCTGTCGCTTGTTGGGCGGCGAGATCATGGTGGAGAGCAAGCCCGGTGTCGGCAGCACGTTCACGCTGTATCTGCCGATGACCCACGATTTCTCGAAGGCGGCAGTGACGCACGCTCCGGTGCAGCCGACCACGCTGCTGCATACCCATGCGCCGTCGCAGATCGTGGTGAGCCGCGAGTCGACGCCGCTGCTGGTTGCGTCCGAGCTCACCGACGATCGACAAAACATTCACCCGGGCGACCGGGTGCTGCTGATCATCGAAGACGATGCGAAGTTCGGCCGCATCCTGCTCGATCTCGCGCACGATCGCGGCTTCAAGGCAGTCGTGTCCGCGACCGGCAGTGGCGCGTTGCCCCTGGTGCGTCGATTCAATCCGTCCATCATCACGCTCGATATCAACTTGCCGGACATGGACGGTTGGCGTCTGCTGGACATTCTCAAGCGCAGCGCCGAGACGCGGCACATTCCCATTCACATCATCTCAGTGGACGACCCGCGCGAGCGTGGTTTGCAGATGGGCGCGTTCTCGGTGCTGGAGAAGCCGGTGGATCACACCACCTTGCAACGGGCGCTGTCCCGCACCGAAGATTTCATCGCCCGCAAGGTGAAAGAGCTGCTGCTGGTCGAGGACGACGACCTGCAGAGCGGCGAGATTCAAAAGCTCATCGGCAACGGCGACGTGCACCTCACGCGAGTGACGAACGGTCAGGAGGCGCTGCAGGCGCTCAAGACCAAAGAGTTCGATTGCGTCGTGCTCGACCTGGTGCTGCCGGATATGGATGGCGTGCAACTGATCGAGACCATTCGTCGCGACACCTCGCGCCGCCTGCCGGTGATCATTCATACCGCGAAGGATCTCAATCCGGCCGACGAAGCGAAGCTGCGCAACCTGGTCGAGTCCTTCATTCTCAAGAGTCCCGAGTCGCACGAGCAATTGTTCGACGAGACCGCGCTGTTCCTGCATCGCCATGTCGAGCGCATGCCGGACGAGCAGCGCGAGATCATCGAGAAAGCGCGGCGTCGCGAGCCCGGGCTGGCTGGACGCAAAGTGCTGATCGTCGACGACGATATCCGCAATATCTTCTCGCTGACCGGCGTGCTCGAGCAGCACGACATCGAAGTGCTGCACGCCGAGAGCGGCCGCGAAGGCATTGCCATGTTGAACGAAACCCCCAGCATCGACATGGTGCTGATGGACGTGATGATGCCGGACATGGATGGTTACGAGACCATGCGACAGATCCGCAACAGCGACCGTTTCCGCAAGCTGCCGATGATCGCGATCACCGCCAAGGCCATGAAGGGCGACCGCGAGAAATGCATCGAAGCAGGCGCGTCGGAATACATTTCCAAACCGGTTGATGTCGATCAGCTGGTTTCGATGATGCGCGTGTGGCTGCGGCGCGTTTGAACAAAGGCATGCAGGCCCTGGGCCCGCGAACCGCTGGCGCTCACGAGGAAGCGCCGGCGTTGGACGCTACTGGCACTTTGCCGGCGCTGCCGATGCGCGCGACCATCCTCATCGTCGATGACGAGCCGAACAATCGCTTCGCGCTGGCGCAGGTGCTGGCCGAGCTGGAGGAAACTGTCGTCGAAGCGGCGTCGGGCGAGGATGCGCTCCGTTTCCTGCTGCGCGAGGAGTGCGCCGTCATCCTGCTCGACGCCAACATGCCGGGGATCGACGGCTACACCACCGCGGAGCTGATCCGACGTCGCGAGCGCTCGCGACACATTCCTATTATTTTCGTCAGCGCCATCGATCGCGATGACGAGCACATCGCGCGCGCCTATACGATGGGCGCCGTCGACTATGTATTCAAGCCGGTCGATCCGGTGATCCTGCGCTCCAAGGTCGCGGTGCTGGTCGATCTGTACCGCAAGAGCGCGGAAGTGGAGCGCAAGGCCGCGCTCGAACGTTTCCTGCAGGAAGAGAACTTTCGCATCCGTCAGGAGAAGCTCGAAGCCGAACGGCGGTTGCGCCAGGTCGAGGAACGGCAAGCAGCCATCGTGCGCTCGCTGCCCATCGCGCTATACAGCGCCTCGATCGACTCGGGATTTGCCGGGCCGCGCTTCATCAGCGACGTGATCGCCGATCTGATCGGCTTCTCGCCGCATTTGCTCGTCGAAGATCCGCAGCTGTGGGTCGACAACATTCACCCCGACGACCGGGAGCGCGTACTCAACGAAGTCGCCATGATCCCGACCGTAGGCGGCATGTCGACCGAATACCGCTGGATCTGCGCCGACGGCTCGCATCGCTGGTTCCTGGATCGCGCCGTGCTGAACCGCCAGGATGGCCGGCCGTTCGAAATCTTCGGCAGCTGCCTGGACATCACCGATCGGCGTCGCGTCGAGCAGCAGCTCATCCAGTCGCAGAAGATGGAAGCCGTGGGTCAGCTGACCGGCGGCATCGCGCACGACTTCAACAACATGCTGACAGTCGTGATCGGCAACCTCGACTCCCTGGCTCGCGCGCTGAAAGGCACGGGCCGCAATTTCGACCGCGCGCAGATGGCGCTCACTGGCGCGTTGAGTTGCGCCGAGCTGACGCGTCGTATGTTGGCGTTCGCCCGTCGTCAGCCCTTGCAGCCGAGCGCGGTGAATCTCGGCGAGGTCAGCCGGAATATCGCGAAGCTGCTGGGCCGGACGCTCGGCGAGCGTATCGAGATCGATGTACTCGTCCATGACGGGTTGTGGAATGTGCTGGCCGATCCGGCACAGGTGGAGTCGTCGCTCATCAATCTCGCCGTGAACGCGCGCGACGCCATGCCGGAAGGCGGCACACTGACGATTGAAACTCGCAACGTCGGTCGTAACGAACGCGATCAGGATCTGCCGGAAGGGGAGTTCGTGTTGCTCTCCGTGACCGATACGGGCGCCGGCATGACGCCCGAGGTGCTGGAGCGCGCTCTCGAACCGTTCTTCACCACCAAGGGCATGGGCCATGGCACCGGCCTGGGTTTGAGCATGGTGTATGGCTTCGTCAAACAATCGGGCGGCCACGTGAAGATCATCAGCATGCCCGACCGCGGCACCAGCGTGAGAATCTATCTGCCGCGCACAGACGCAGCATCGAGCGTGATGGCGGCGGCTGGCGAGGATCTCTCGCTCTCCGGGCACGACCGAACCATTCTTCTTGTCGAAGACGATGCCGGCGTCCGTGCCGTCACGGCGGCGATGCTGAAAGAGCTGCAGTTCAACGTCATCGAAGCGGATAACGGCGCCCGCGCGCTGGATATCGTCGATCGGGAGTCGGAGATCGATTTGTTGTTCACCGACATCGTCATGCCGGGCGGCATGAACGGTTTCGAGCTTGGCCGCTTGGCGCGTGAGCGCCGGCCGCAGCTGCCAGTGTTGTATGCGACTGGCTACTCCGCTTCGTACGCCGCGCCCGAGAAGGGCGCGGATATGTTGGCCAAACCGTATCGCGAAGCTGACCTGCGCAGCAAGTTGCGCGGGCTGTTGCCGGTTCGCGCGAGAGCGTGAATCAGCTGCCTTTCAATTCCAAACTGCGCACCGTATCGGCCGCAATCTCGGTCTCCATGAACGGCAACTTCAACCACTGTCCGATCGAATACAACTTCGTCTGATCGGAAACAAACGCTGAATCCTCTTCCTCGGACTGCGAATACGACAGGAGACCTCTCGCATCCACTTCGCCCCTGTCGGTCCACGTCACTACTTGCATCCAGCTGTTGCCCGTGACGATCGGTGTATAGCCCTTGCCGGGCTGCAGCTTCCCCAGCACCATGCTGAACATGCCCGTCGCGTGGGCCCCGCCGGGAATTCCGATCTTCTCGCCATTGTGCTCTGTGTACTGAACCTCGCCCCACGGCGCATCCAGCGGGATCTGCGCCTCATTCAACTTCTGCGTTGCCGTCGCCAACGCGAGCATGACTGCCTTGCGAACCGTCGCGTCGCTCGCATTGAGCTGCCTCGGCGTACGCACTGGATCGTTCGCATCGAACGGCACCGCCCACAGATTCGGCGTCGCACTCATCAGAGGCCACGCTTCCGTCCACACTTGCGCGCCCCGGCTCGTGACGGTCTGCTTGCGATCCCACGCCGCCAGTACTTCGCACGTTCTCGTCACATCGATGCTGCTCTTCTCCGCCTTCACCGTCTTCGGCTCGTGCTTGCAGATCGCCAGCACGTCATCGAGCACCAACTCCGCGCCGAAATTGCGATGGCTGAACAACAGATCCTGCAGACGCTGCGCATCGAATCGGTTCGCTTCCTTCGCTTGCAACACTTCGTTCACGAACACGAGGCCCGCGCGCGTGCGCAGCGAGCGTTCCGTTCGCTCGGGTCCGATGATGGGCGAATATCCTTCCAGCGGTTGCGAGGGATTCGACAGCCAATAGCTGTCGTTCGAATTTGTCACATAGTCGTCGCGCACCAGGTGCGGGGACTGTTCGGCCGGCAGGATTCCCGGTTGCTGAGCTCGCTGATCGATGCGCCATTCGCAATCCGGCGCGCCTCGCATTACTACCGCCGGCCACGGTCCCCATTTCTTCACCGTTGCGCTCGCGCATGCCTTGAGCAACGCTTCATCCACATTCGGCACAACCGAGAGATCCGCGTACAGCGCCGTGCCCTGTCGATCGGCCGCGATCGTATTCACCCACGCGACGCCCTGTGACGTTTGCATCGCCGCCAGCATGTCGCCGACCGATCTGGCGCGCGCAAACTTCAGGTACTGCTCCGTGGAGCGGTTGTTATCGAGATTGGAATCGCGAATCGCGTACGCGCGCTCGCGTGTCCACGGCAGATCCTTGTCTTCGAGCATCGGGCCGAAGTGGCTGTGGTAAGTCGTGTGCTCCTGGCTTTTCACCGAGCCGTCCGGCTGCTTCACATCGATGTTCACCGCGTGCGATGTGAGCTTGCGTGTTTCGTCGCCATATCGATAAGTCAGCGGATCCTTGGGATCGAGCGTCAATTCATACAGCGTGTATCTCAGCCCCGTGGATACAGTGTGTGACCATGCGACATCGTGATTGAAGCCGATGCTGACGAAGGGCGTGGTGATCAGCCCGACGCCCATGACATCCAATTCGCCCGGCACCGTGAGATGCGCCATGTGGAAGCGACTCCCGCCCGACCACGGATAATGCGGGTTGCCCAACAGCAAACCTTTGCCGTTCACGGTGGCTTGCTTGCCGAGGGCGATGGCGTTCGAGCCGTACATCGTCACGTCCTCGGCGGCGGGCGGCGCGACGAACGTAATCTTTTCATCTTTCGTAGGAGGCGCTGCGTTGGCGATCGCCGCTGGAGAGCGGCCGAGGCCATAGCGAATGCCGACACCGATGCCCATGCGCGTCATGTCCGTGGCTTCGATGGGTTTTACCCACGGCTGGTTACGACAGCTTGCGGGCAGTTGCTCGCCAGTGTGGTCCGCAAGATAGCGGTTGTATCCCGCGACGTAGCCGGCCTGGAGGGCGGCCATTTCCTCCGGAACGCGCGCGACCGCGTGCGCGAGCGCCTGATCGGTGATCACCGATTTGTGAAAGATGTCGGCTTCGAGGCGACCGTCCTCCGGGCCGAAGAACTTGGATTGTTCGCCTCGCGCATTCACGAATTCACGTGCCAGCGTGCATACGGCATCGGTGGCGACTGCATACGCGAAGCCGTAGCCGAGGCTGCCCCAATCGTCGGCTTTGATATGAGGCATCCCGTGGGCCGTCCAGCGCACTGTGGCGTTGTAGCGTTCCTTGCTCGCCGCCGTGTCGTTCGAGGCGGGTTTGCTACAACCGACGGTGACTGCGGCACAAGCCAACATGAGCGCCGCGCTGCCTGTTGTTCGATGGATTCGAGAAGTCATGTCCGTGTCCTCCCCTTCCGAGATAGCGCATATCGATGCCTCAAAATTACAACGTCGCGCCGTCGAGCGCTTTGCCTTCAGGGCCGCACTTACGCAAACGGGCCATTCCTGCCTCTTGAGTTCCCCCGGGTCGGCCACATGATGCGGACAGGCCGTCGCCCTGCAGAATTGCGCTCGTCAAATCGCGCCAATCCAGGTAGAGTGCGCGTCCATCTCAGCCGCCATCCGGTCGGCTTCACCCCTCGGGTTCGTCGGCCCCGCAGTTTGAACATGGGCCCGCCTCGATTTGTCTCCCGCCTCACTGGATCCGAAACGTAAGTTTCTGCAGGCTGGTTGAGGAACTGTTTCCATGCCTTTTGCTGCCCTCGGGCTCATCCCCGAACTGACTCGTGCGCTCGCCGATCGTGGCTACACCGCACCCACTCCCGTGCAAGCGCGAGTGATTCCCGAAATTCTCGCTGGCCGCGACGTGCTGGCCGGCGCCCAGACCGGCACCGGCAAGACGGCCGGCTTCACGCTGCCGTTGCTGCAGCGTCTGCAAGGCGGCGCGCCATCGAGAGCGCCTCGTGTTTTGATTCTCGTGCCGACGCGCGAACTGGCGTCGCAGGTCAACGAAAGCATCCAGAGCTACGGCAAATATCTGCGCCATCGCAGTCTGGTGATCTTCGGCGGTGTGAGCATCAATCCGCAGATCGAGAATCTGCGCCGTGGCGCCGACATCCTGGTCGCGACGCCCGGCCGCTTGTTGGATCACGCACAACAACGGACGGTCGATTTGTCGCGCGTCGAGATCTTCGTGCTCGATGAAGCGGATCGCATGTTGGACATGGGCTTCATCGCCGACATCCGCCGCGTGATCAAGCTGCTGCCGAAACAACGGCAGAATCTGTTGTTCTCGGCGACGTATTCGGATGACATCCGGAAGCTCGCGCAGGGTCTGCTGCACAACCCGGTGGAGATCGAAGTCGCGAAGCGTAACGCCGCGGTCGATACGGTCGAGCAGCGTGCTTATTTCGTCGCGAAGGAGCAGAAACGTGCGTTGCTGTCGCATCTGATCCTCGATGGCGACTGGCAGCAGGTGCTGGTGTTCACGCGCACCAAGCATGGCGCGAACCGGTTGGCCAAGCAGTTGGAGCAGGATGGCATCGAGACGGCGGCGATTCATGGCAACAAGAGCCAGAACGCGCGTACGGCTGCTCTCTCGGACTTCAAGAACTTCCGCATTCGCGCCCTGGTTGCGACGGAAGTGGCTTCACGCGGACTCGATATCAAAGAGCTGCCGCATGTCGTGAATTACGAGCTGCCCAATGTGCCGGAAGACTACGTGCACCGAATCGGTCGCACCGGGCGTGCGGGCGCGACGGGATTGGCGGTGTCGCTGGTCTCGTCGGACGAGTCGGGCCTGCTGAAGGATATCGAGCGGCTGCTGCGTAAGTCGGTACCCAAGGCGGATGTGCCGCACTTCAAGCCGGCGCCGCCGCCGGTTCGGGGTGGAGATGATCGAGAGGATTCACGTGATCGCGGGATGTCACAACCGCGTCAGTCGCAGTCCGAGCTGGTCCGCTCGCAAGCCCGACAAGGTCGGCCGCAAGGTCAGCAAGGCCGACCGTCCCATCAGCAACATGGCGATGCTGCTCGCCCCGCTGGCGAAGGCCCAGGCCGCCGTCGTCGGAAGCGTCGCGGCAGTGGCGGTGGGCAGCCGCAGGCTCAGCAGTCGCATCAGAATCCTCATCAACCGCGTCACGCGCACGGCCAGCGGCCGCAACGGTCGCATGGACACGGGCAGGGCCAAGGACATGGCGGCGGCCACGGCCAGGGCCGGTCGAATCAACAGCGCAACTCATCGCGCGGTCACCGCGGTGGGGATCGGAACAGAACCGTTTAGTAAGGAACGTAAGAGGTCGCCGCTGCCACTCGGCCGGCGACACGCTCGAAAGGGTCGACCGAGACGCGCCTTCTGCCTGCAATTTAACGTTCGAGTTTCCGCGGAAACGCGGAAACTCCCTTTCCAAACATTCGATCAATCGCATCGATGCGGCCCTAGGCCGCTTCACCCTTCCTTCCCGCGGCGACCGCGCAACCGATAGGCCGCCGTCTGATTCCGCACTTGATGCAGGCCAGAGTTGCCCGCGGCTCGCTGCGTGAGAGTTGTGCGCGCATTTGCCGCGGTCGATCGCGCGTTCCCCGCTAGGATTTCAGAAACATGTTTGCGCCACTTCCATCGGCCGACATGCAAGAGTGAGGTGCTTTGCTCGTGGCTCCCGTTCGTGGCGTTAGCCGGCAAAGCGCCATACGTCACTGACGTATTACGGCAATGACGTATACCATGGAGGGGTTCGATGTTCACCTTCATCGAGACTAGGCTGTTTTCACGCCTTGCTGATGATACCTTCCCGACGATCAGCTGGCGCGCTTGCAACATCATCTCAATGAGAACCCGGAGGCCGGTGACATCATTCGAGAATCGGGCGGTGTTCGGAAACTGCGGTGGAGCGCGGCAGGGCGGGGAAAGCGCGGTGGGCTTCGAGTGATTTGTTACCTGAGATCGAAGCAGGTGAGATCTGGTTGCTCACGCTGTATGCCAAGAATGTTGCCGAGAGCATTTCGGGCCGGACCTTGAAGAAGATCAAGGAGGAGATAGATGGCCAGTCGAAAGAGAGACATTGGTAAAGAGATTCTCGAGGGAATCCGCGAGATCAAGCGCGGTGAGCACGGCCGCGTAACTAAGGTACCCTCCGTGTCCAGTATCCGAGAGCAGACGGGCTTGTCGCAGGCGGTGTTCGCCCGCTTACTCGGGGTATCTGTTCGAACGTTACAAGAGTGGGAGCAAGGGCGACGCGCGCCCTCGGGTGCCGCCCGTACCTTGCTGCTCGTCGCAGCCAAGAATCCTCACGCGCTCCTGGATGTAGAGTGAAGGTCATCGATCACGATCCGCAGACCTGGTTCTTGCTCGAAGACGAGGGCGCATTGTTCCTCGACGGCAACTACAACCATAGCTTCGTGGGATATGACTGGATGATCCAGCTGAGCGCAGGCGAGGTGGCTAAGTATCGGGCGCGCGGGCCCGACGAGCTGTACAAAAAAGCTTCAGCGGCTAGCGAAGCATGGAAGCAGGCATCGCGGTGACTATTCCAGCGCCGTCTATTACAACAATGGCTTCGGGAAATCTCAGCCTGCTCATTACAGCGGACGTCACCTGGGACTCATTCGTTGGGCTTATCGCTGGACTCGATGAGCCGTCTCTGCAATCCCGTCATTCGCGAGCTATACGAGACCCTGCGCACAGAGACGCCGTGCCTCGACAATAACTGAGAGGCGCTCTACAAGGCGCCAAACTCCGAGAGAGAACAAGGATGTCAGGACGAGAGGCCCTATGGAACACAACTGGACGTTGATTGCCATTTGGATGGGTTTCGCGGCTATCGTCGCGGGCGGAATTCGCATTCTCCTGCTGGCTTCCCGCCGCGGCCGCCCCGGAACGCCGCCGGTGGCGAATCCAAATCCGTGCTCTGATTTATATCAAGGGATTGCCGCTTTCCTGATCTTGCTCATTGGGCTGCCGATACTTTGGATCGGCGGCCGATCGTTGGCCGACGAGCTCGCTGTGTTCTGGAAGCTGGAAAGAAAGACGATGTATATCGCCGATGTATACACCGAGCATGAAAGGTCGTTCCACGAGGGCGGGGTCAGCTATTCGTTGCTCGTCGTGCTTACCGGTAAGATCGATGGCGAGCCTCGTGAGGTTCAGACATGGATCGGCGCATCGGGATCTCTGCTCGGAGTAAAGTCTCAGTTCGAAGCGTTGCGCGGTAAACAGCTGAAGATCTGGACGTCGCCAGGGTCGTCGCACTTCAGACTGCAGAGACATTTCGTTTGGGACGGAATTTTCGTGGGTCTCCTCGGAGTGTCGTTTGTTCTGGTGTCCGCTGGCGCGATGATTTACGGTTGGCGCAATCGTTCTCGGCGCCAAGGTCCGTGTTGGAGGAACTTCCAGTGAATGATATGCACGAACTGATCGACCTCGAGGAACAGGGATGGCGCGCGCTCTCGACGGCAGGCGATGCCGGCAAAAAGTTCTATGCGTCCGTTCTGCGCGAGGATGCGGTCATGTTGTTTCCCGGCGGCATGCGTATCGCTGGGCGCGAGCGCATTCTTGAATCTCTCGGTACGCAGCCCTGGGATTCATTTCAGATCGAAAACCCGACTGTAATTCCACTTGCAAGCAACGCGGCGGCGCTTGTGTACACAGCAAAGGCGCAGCGAAAGGGCAGCGAGCCGTATGTCGCACTGATCAGCAGCACTTATGTGCACGATCGAACGTGGCAGTTGGTGGTGCACCAGCAGACGCCAGCGTGAGTTTGCGATGATGTGCGCTCATCCCAGAATCGCCTCCCGCTGATAGAGCCTGATCGCGACACCGACCAGCAACGCCCCCAGCGCCAGCGTCGTCCCGGCGCAGATCAAAACATGCAGCGCCGGGATCGAATCTCCGCGCATCAGGCTGGTCGCAATCAGGTGCTGATTCAAACTCGGCACCGCCATCAAGCCCGCGCTGGGCTTCGTGCCGGTCACGACCGCGAACATGATGGGCGCGATCGGGAACATCATCACCACCGACAACCATGACTGCGCCTCGCGATTGCTTCGGGTGAACGAGGCGACGACGGTCATCAGGCCTGCGCCCATCGGCACGAACGTGATCATGATCGCGAAGATGGCCAGGATCACGCGCGGCCCGAAGTTGGCCGACATCCCCAGCGCTTCCAGCGGAATGAACGTGAGCACGACGCCAAACGTCGCGAGCGTCAGCAACAGCGAGACCGACATGAACGCCGACGTCGCCAGCATCTTGCCCACGATCAACTGCGAACGACTCACCGGCAGAGTCAGCAGCGGCTCGAGCGAGCCGCGCTCGCGTTCGCCTGCGGTGGTGTCGATCGCGAGGTAGAAGCCGCCCACCAGCATCGACATGAAACAGAAGTAAGTCATCATGCCGAGGATCAGCAGCGACCGCCCCGCCGGCGTAGCTACGTCCAGCGTGTGAACACCAACCGGCTCGATCACGGTCGGATTGATGCCCCGAACCATCAATCTCAACACCGCCAGCTGATGCCCATACGCACTGAGCAACTGCCGTGCGCGATCCGCACTCGGCGACGTATTGCTGTTGGAGGTATCGACGACTAACGACAACGGCGCCGACTCTCCAGCCTGCAACGCCTTGCCGTAGTCCTCGGCGATGAGCAGCACCATGTCCTGCTGTCCCGAGCGCACGGCGTCCATCGCCTGGTCGCTCGTGAGCTCCACATCCTCGACCTTCACGCCGTTCTCGCGCAGGAACTGCACGAGATTGGGCGCGTACGTCGCGCCGGCAATAGGCAGGTTTAGCGGCTTGTCCTGATTCGCGACAGCGCGTTTCGACACCATCGTCGTCGTCAGGCCGAAGATCACCGGTGCGAGCAGCACGCCAAAGAAGAAGGCCGATACGATCACGCGACGGTCGCGCAGGTTCTCCAGCACTTCCTTGCGGAAAACAGTCCACATCGCGCCCATCACGCCACCTCGCCTTGATCGGCAGCGCGCACGAACGCTTCTTCCAGATCCGGAGCACCGGTCGCTTTGAGAATTTCCGCCGGCGTACCGCGCACGACCACGCGGCCGTGCGAGATGATCACGATGTCGTCGCACAGGGCAGCGACTTCCTGCATGACGTGACTGGAGAACAGCACACACCGCCCCGAGTCGCGCAGCTCCCGAATCAGCTCACGCAACATGCGCACGGCATTGACGTCGAGGCCGTTGGTCGGCTCATCGAGAATGATGGTCTGCGGTCGATGAATCAGTGCACGCGCCAGCCCGACTTTGAGCCGCTCGCCTTGCGAGTAACCTTTGGCGCGCCGTTCGGCGACCGCACCCAAGGCAAGGCGCTCGACCAGTCGGTCGATAGAGCGATTCAGTTCGGCGCCGCGCAATCCGTGCAGCTCGCCGTAGTAACGAATGTTTTCCCGGCCGCTGAGATGTGCATACAGCCCGCTCGCGTGGGGCAGCACGCCGAGCGAGCGGCGCACCGCCAAAGGATCAGTGCTGCAATCGTGCCCATCGATCAACGCGCGGCCTTCGTTGGCGCGAATGACCGTGCTCAGGATGCGCAGGGTGGTGGACTTGCCGGCGCCGTTGTGACCGAGCAAGCCGGTGATCTTGCCGTCGCCGGCCGAAAACGAAACATCCTGCAACGCCTGCACCGCGCCGAAGCGCTTTTTCAATCCGTCGACTTGAATCATGGAGCGGGCGCCGAGCGTGACAGCAGGAAGGGAGCGGGGGCGACGTTCTTCAAGCAATCGGCGTCCAGCGATTGCGCATTGCCAGTGGCGATGAATTCAGAGACCACGCGCGGCATGCAGCCGACCGCGATCTGTCCATGACCCTGGCCATCGAGCACCAGATGCCGGGCATTCTTCAATCCCGCCACGACTTGCTCGCCATAGCGCGCCGGAGTCACGGGATCGTTGCCGCCGGAAAGCACCAGCGTCGGAATCGCGCTCTGCAAGGGACTGCTGAATGCTTCATCGACCGGGCCGCGCGGCCATTGTTCGCAAATAGTCCGCATTGCTTGCATGAACGTTTCGCCGATATAGGTTTTGGCGAGATCGGCATCCGAAACAGGATGTTCATGCCAGCGCGGCGCGTCCTCGCTGCAGACCACGGCGAAGTGCATGCCGTTGGCGATTTGCGTGTCCAGGCTTCGCTTGATCATCAGGTACTGCGCAGCCAAGCCTTCCGGTTGCCCGGTCTCGGCCTCGTGAATGAGCAGCGGCAGCGTCGACAGCGTCTCGTCGGAATAGCTCAGCAGTCGAACGGCGGCGCTCAGCTCAGACGCCCCAAGCTGCGTGTTCGTCGGCTCAGCGCTCAGGGGATCCGGAATGGAGAGTGAAACCGGCTTCTCGAGCACGCGATTGCGCAGCGTCGCGAAGGTGCCCGCGATGTTTGGAAAGGTACGCTTGCAGGCCGCGTTCGAATCGCAGCGGGCGAAGGCTTTGTCGATGGCAGCTTGCGCATCGAGTGCGACATCCGGTCCCAGCGGCAACTGCGGCGGCACGACGCCATCGAGAATGGCCACGCGCACCCGTTGCGGATAACGCCGCATGTAGTGTTGCGCCACTCGCGTGCCGTACGACACGCCATACAAATCGAGCCTTTGATAACCGAGCGCCGCGCGAACATCGTCGAGATCGCGCACAGCGACGCTGGTCGTGTAGTAGCGGGGATCGCCCGGCAACTTCGCGAGACACGAACGCGTCAGCTCGCGCAGCTGCTGCGGATCGCTGAAGCTGATATCGCTCTCGTCGGGAAACGCGCAGTCGAGACGATTCGATCGTCCGGTGCCGCGCTGATCGACGATCACGATGTCCCGATCGCGCCGGATTCGCGCCAGCGCCGGAGCGATGGAGATATAGAAGTCGCTCGCGGCTTGGCCGGGCCCGCCGCTCAGCACGAACAGCGGATCGCCCGCGGCCTCGGTACGCAGCGAGCGAACGACCGCGACATGCAGCCGGATCTGCTTGCCCGACGGCTGCTCGCGATTCTCCGGCACCGACAGCCACCCACACCGAGCTGCCACGCCGCCGCCGGCGATCTCACTCTGCAGCCGGCAATCTTCGAGCTTCAAGCCCGCGGCGTGAGCCTGGAATGCGCTGCAAAAGATCCATGAAGCCAGGCCCAATGCCGCCAGACTGCGCAAGCTCTTATGAATCGCCGACATCGATTTCCCGGGGTGAACGATCACGGGCGGCAATGGTATCAGGGCTCCCTGCCCAAGCCCGGGAACCTGTGTGCGCCCCTGGCGGTCTGTTACATTCGCAATCCAACAACTATCCCAACGACCCCCTGGAGTTACGTCATGCGTTCATCGCCGTTACTCGCCACCGTCGCCGCCGTTGCCTGCGCGCTGCCGCTGACGGGAGCCTTCGCCAAGGATGAGGCTCTGGCCAAGGCAGTCGCGTCCGAGCACCGTTCGCCGAATTTCGTGGCGCGCGATCAGGCTCGCAAACCGGAACAAGTGCTCGAGTTCATCGGCGTGAAGCCCACCATGACAGTGGTCGAAGTTTCCCCGGGCGGCGGCTATTGGACCGAGATCCTGGCGCCGTACCTGCATGACAAGGGCACTTATTACACGGCCATCACGCCGCGTGCCGCCAGCGAGCGGGCCGCGGCCTCTGCCGATACGTGGCAGAAAAAGCTCGACAGCGACAAGGCGCGCTACGGCAACGTGAAGATCGGCGATTTCGGCGGCGGTAAGTTCGAGCCCGCGCCGGCGGGTTCGGCCGACGTGGTGTTCACTGCCCGCAACGTGCATAACTGGATGGGCCAGGGCACGGCCGAGCAGGCGTTCGCGTCGTTCTACAAGACGCTCAAGCCGGGCGGCATCCTGGTCGTCGAGGAGCATCGCGCGGCCACGGACAAGCCGCAGGATCCGAAGGCCGCCAACGGGTATGTGCGCGAGGACTACACGATCGCGCTCGCCGAGAAGGCGGGCTTCAAGCTGGCCGGCAAATCCGACCTGCTGAACAATCCC
The DNA here is from genome assembly GCF_009932555.1 of Steroidobacter agaridevorans. Lineage (GTDB taxonomy): Bacteria > Pseudomonadota > Gammaproteobacteria > Steroidobacterales > Steroidobacteraceae > Steroidobacter > Steroidobacter agaridevorans. The sequence continues at coordinate 381,553 of NZ_BLJO01000006.1, read as the reverse complement.
AAGGACACGAAGGACCATCCGAAGGGCGTGTGGACCCTGCCGCCGACGCTGGCCCTGGGCGATACCGATCGCGCCAAGTACCAGGCGATCGGCGAGGCCGACAACTTTCTGCTGAAGTTTCAGAAGCCGCAATGACGCAGTCAGCGAACTGACTCAACGGTGACGGCGGCGAGGAGCCACTCGTGGAAGACGAACAAAAGAAATGGTTGTACTGGGCGATTCCCGCCGTGGTCGCGGTGGCCATCGGGGCAGCGTTGTACTACGGGCGTTCGCATCGGCAGGCTGAGCAGGCCAAGCAGACGCCCGCGGTGAGCGTGCCCGAGGCCCCGCCGGCGTCGACGGAGCCCCCGGTGCGCAATCCACTGGGGGAAACGCCGCCGCCGAAACCGCTCCCGCCGCTCGCTGACAGCGATCCTTCGTTGCAAGAATCGTTAGGCGGTGTGTTCGGTCGCACGCTCGATCCATTCCTGGTGCCGAAGAACATCATCCGGCACACGGTCGTGACCATCGACAACATGCCTCGCAAGAAGACGGCGGTGCAGATGTGGCCGGTGAAGCCCATTGGCGGCGAGTTGATCGCCACGGGCGAGGGCGAGGAGCTCACGCTCGGTCCAGGCAACTACGCGCGCTACGAGCCGGTGATCAAGATCCTGATGAACACCGACACGGCGCAGATCGCGACGCTGTACAAACAGTACTACCCGCTGTTCCAGGAAGCGTATGTGTCGCTCGGCTATCCCGACGGCTATTTCAACGATCGGCTGGTCGAGGTGATCGATCATCTGCTGGCGACGCCGGATGTGCCGGGCCCAATCAAGCTGAAGCGGCCGAGCGTCAATTTCGTGTTCGCCGATGCGCAGCTCGAAGAGCTTTCCTCCGGACAGAAATTGCTGATACGCATGGGCAGCGCCAATGCGGCCATAGTGAAGGAAAAGCTGCGCGAGTTGCGCCAGGCGATTGCCAAGCAGGAGGCCGCGGCGAATTGATCGGCGAGCGTCATTGAAGACAGGAGTGTCGTCATGAGCAAAGTCGTATTGATATCGGTGGCCTCATCCGTGGGCCTCGGCTTGTTGAGCCTGCATCTGGTGAAGCAGCTGAAGGAAGGCGAGGCCACTATCGCGGATCTGCAAGCGCAGGTCGCAACGTTGCAAGAGCAGCAGCAACGCGAGCCTGCGCCGCTCCCGCGCGAAAACACTCCACCGCCCGAAGTCATCGCTCCGCAGCCGAGCGAAGTCATCGGCACGCCGCCCAAAGAACCCCCGAAGAAGGTCGGCGTCGTCACCGCGAACGGTCAGTTGATGCCCTCGAGTCCGCCCAATCGCGAGGACCGCATGCGCATTTATCGCGAGCATCGCGAGCGTCAGCGGCAGTTGATGCAGGATCCCGAGTATCGCGAGGCCATGCGTGTACAGACGCGAGGCAACTTCGCTCGCCAGTATCCAGGCGTGATTCAAGAGCTGGGTCTGGATTCTCAACAGGCCGAGGAGTTCTTCGACCTGCTCGCCGATCAGCAGATGCGGTCGAACGAGCAGATGCAGCCGATGTGGGACATGGAAGGTGTCGATCCCACCGATCAGGCGGCGATGCAGGAGCGCCAGCGCAAGATCGCGACGCAGGCTGCGGAAAATCAGCGCAAGAGCGAAGCAGAGATGGCGGCGCGCTTCGGTCAGGACAAACTGCAGGCGTGGAAGGAATATCAATCCACCATGGGCGTGCGTTTCGAGCTGGAGAACTTGCGCAGCACGCTGGCGTCGAGCGGGATGCCGCTCAATGAAGAGTTGAGCAAGCCCATGCTCAAGGCACTGGCGCAGGCACAGACGCAGGCGCTTACGGCCGAGGCGCCTGAATATGCGGCAGCCGTGAGTCGCGGCGCCGCCCCCGCGCTGGCGGCGCGCGTAGTGACCAGCAACAACTTCGATGACAGCACCATGGAGCGTCACATCGAAGCGCAACGCAAGCGCAATCAACGCACGCTCGACGCGCTGTCCCCCTATCTGTCGTTCGAGCAGCGCGAGGCGATCGAGCAGCAGCAGGAAGCTCAGTTGAAAATGCAGGAAGCGCAGTACCGCCTGATGCGCGCTCAACGCAAGACCGACCCAAACAGCAACGGCACGTATTTCGTGGAAGGGTCGTCGAACCTGATGCCGCTCCGGCCCTAGCTTCGAGCGGCGTGCACGCGACCGAGGAAGTCACGGATCAGCGGCAGCACGGTCTCGAAGTGAGACTCGAGCAGCCAGTGGCCGCCATCCGTGAGGTGCAGCTCCGCGTCAGGCAGATCACGCAGATAGGCACGGGCCGAACCTTCCGGCATGTAACCGTCGCGCGGCCCCCAGACGATCAACGTCGGCGGACGATGCTCGCGCAGGTACTGCTGATAGCGTGGAAACCACTCGACGACATTTGCCTTGATGGCCTCCATCAACTGCACGGATAGCCGGCGTCGGACCGGTGTGTTCATGAGCGGCCAATGCAGCTTCCACAGATCGGGCGGCACGAGCTCGGCGTGCCGCTCGTCGGTCTCGCCAATGAACTCATCGCGAAAGCCGTGTTCGCCGACGGCCTCTTCCAGCACGGCATGATGCTGCGGCGACGGATCATCCCAATAGCGCTTGATCGCGGCGTACTTCGGGCCCATCGCATCCTGATAGATGTCGCCATTCTGGATGATCAGAGCCGCGACTCGCTGCGGGGCGCGCATCGCCAGCCGCAAACCGATCCACGAACCGTAGTCGTGTAAATAGAGGGCGTAACGGTCCAGGCCGAGTGCGCTCGCGAATTGCTCCAGGAACGACGCATATGCCCCGAACCCGTAATCGAAGTCGTCGGGGTCCGGCGTATCGCTGTATCCGAACCCGGGATAGTCCGGCGCGATCAGGCGCCAGCGGTCAGCCAGCGCAGGCAGCAAGCGACGATACTGAAACGAGGAACACGGGTAGCCGTGGGGTAACAGCAGCAGCGGCGCGTCGCGCCGGCCCGCTTCCCGATAGAAGATTTTCAGTCCGTTGAGGTCGAGATAGCGGTGCAGGGCGCTCATACCGCTAAATGAGTCGCCCTTCGGCCAGTTCCAGTCGCCTACGACTACCGCCGTTGCATCGGTTGAGTAATATGGCGGAGGTTCGCTCTGGGTAAGACTTCTATGTACAAACAATCATCCATTCGCACCGCCGTGTTGATAACCGTGGCCTTGTTGGGAGCTGGCGCTTGCAGCAAGGAACAGCCTGTCGCCCAGACGGCAGCTCCGCCGCCAGCGCCGGCGGAGCAGTCGCCGGGCACCGATGAGCTGGGCCAGCCGTCGGATCCGCGTTTCATCGGCAGAATCTGGGTGTCGACGACGCCGGGTCACTCGCGCGGCACATTGATGATCTTCCTGCCGGATCGCACGCTGTTGATGGACTCGTGCTTCGAGACCTATCGCGTTTCCAAATGGGGCGCGGAAGGCGATCGCATTCGCTGGATCGAGGATGCCATTCCCATCGAAGCGACCCTGTCGATGCCGAACGAAAACGAGCTGCGATTGCAGCTGGCAGGACAGGACAGAGTGCAGTCGTTCGTGGTCGCGACGGTGCCAACCGTTTGTCCCGATATGCCGCGCTAATTTGCGCGGCAGCTCGCCGCTGAGCGAGTGAACCGTCGGTGTTTCACGTAAGCGAAATCACCCAAATGTTTTTGCTGCGATCCGCTCATTGCAAATCGCGCACTGCGAATTTCGCCGCGAAATAAAACCCGCCTCGTAGCTTTTTCACGAGCGCGCTTTGTCCGATGTTTGTAATTCAAGCGCAGTGAATGCATTCGCAGACATGTCTGAGCGTTACGACATTTTGCGCAAACGAATTTCTTTTCGTTAACTGCGCGCACCCACGAGCGACACTTCGTCACACCGACAAGCCTCAATGCATGCGGTGGCCGACCAGGATGAGTCAGGCAGAACGATAGATCGCGGACCTGGGTGAGCGCCGTTTCGCATGCGTAAGCGACGCGGCTCCCGTGTCATACCCGCGAGGATCGTCCATGCGCACTTCTTTCAAGTGCACGCCCACTCTGGGCGTGTCCGCACTATTTTTTGCCCTGGTCTGCGCGTTGTCCTTGCTGAGCGGCATCGCTCAGGCGACGCCGACGATCTCCGGCACGCCGAAAACGACGTTTGGTGTGAACTCCTGGTACAGCTGGGCGCCGACGGCGCGCGATCCGGCCGTCGAGCAGCGGAGGCTGCGTTATTCCATCGTCAACAAGCCTTCGTGGGCGCAGTTCTCGGTGTACTCCGGAAAGATCGAAGGCGTGACGCCCGCGACACCGGGCACCTGGTCGAACATCCGTATCACGGTCAGAAGCGCGACGGGTACCGCGACTCTGCCGGCGTTCTCGATCACGACATACAAGAGTGGCACCAGCGGCGGCACGACCAATCGTCCGCCGGTGTTGAGCGGCACGCCGCCGAGCTCCGTGACTGCGGGTAACGCATACGCGTTCCGGCCGACCGGCTCGGATCCCGAGGGCCGCACGCTCACGTGGTCGATCACGAATCGTCCGGCCTGGGCAACGTTCAGCACCGCCTCGGGCGCGCTCACCGGCACGCCGACCGCTTCGCAAGTGGGCACTTATTCGGGCATCGCGATCAGCGCGAGCGACGGCACCAATCGCACTTCGCTGCCGTCCTTCAGCATCGCCGTGAACGCCGCTGGCAGCAGCACGGGCTCGGCCACGCTGAGCTGGACGCCCCCGACCAGCAACACCAACGGCACGACGCTGACCAACCTCGCGGGTTACCGCATCTATTACGGCACCAGCTCGAGCAGTCTGAATCGCACCATCCAAGTGGCGAATGCGGGTGTGACACGCTACGTGGTGCCGGATCTGTCGGCGGGAACGTGGTACTTCGCGGTGCGCGCGTACTCTTCGACTGGCGGCGAAAGCGCTAATTCGAACACCGCGTCGAAGACCATTCGCTAATTAGAAAAATCGCGAGCTGCTCTCCCGTGGCCGACACGGGAGAGTAGCGGACGCGAACGGCGGTCATTGCTTGCGGCGTGACAGCCAGTCCACCATCGTGTTGCTGACCAGCTCCGGCGCATCCTGTTGCACGAAGTGACTCGCGCCAGGCACGGTCATGATGGTCAAGTCCTTCTCTACCCATTGCCACGTGCCATTGAGCGCGCCCGGCAGTAGCGCCTGATCCTCCAATCCGTGGAACATCAGCACCGGCACTTGCACCTTCGGGAACGTGAAGTTCGCCGGCGGCGGCGGAGCATCCGGCTTCGGGTAATTGGCCTTGTAGTAGTTGAGCATCGCCTCGACGTCCGATTGCTGGAATGCTTGCAGATAACGTTCGCGGGCGGCCGGATCGGTTACCCATTGGGTGAGGCGCTCCAGTGAGATCGCCTTGTGCGCCTCCGGCTTCTGGAAGTTGAAAGCGTACTCGCTGTTTTTCTTCTGCTGCGGATTGGTGGCGATCTCGCGTGCGATGCCGGCGGGGTGCGGCAGGTTGCAGATGATCAACAGCCGCGTGATGTCGGGCTTGCGCATGGCCACGTTCCAGGCGACCGAGCCGCCCCAGTCGTGGCCGACGATCACGGCGCGCTCCACCTGCTCGGCCTTGACCACCGCGGCAATATCGCCGACCAACAAAGGCATGGCGTAGTTCTCCACGCCTTTGGGTTTATCCGAAAGGTTGTAGCCGCGCAGATCGACGGCCACCGCTCGATAACCGTTGTCGGCGAGCGCGCGCATTTGTTTGCGCCACGAGTACCAGAAGTCCGGAAAGCCGTGGATCATCACGACCAGCGGCCCCTGGCCCAATGCCGCATAGTGGATTTTCACGCCGGTGGCGTCGGCGTACTTGTGCTCGACCTGATCCCACACATCCGTCGTGTCGGCCATCGCGATTCCCCCTTGCAGGACAAACAAGATTACGGCCCAAGCCCAGCTACGCATGCGAGCTCCTTCGCTTCCGTTTCCGAGTGGTCTGGCTCGCCGACTATATAACGCTGCGTGGTCCGTGACTGCCCGACAGTAGGACCGAGCAGACGATCGTAAAAGTCAGTCCTATGCTCGCTGTGCGGATCGGGCCTATGATGAGGCGTCCTCCAACCGGTCGGAGCTTCGTATGTCTCTTCGCGGCAAGACACTCTTCATCTCGGGCGCATCGCGCGGCATCGGCCTGGCGATTGCGGTGCGGGCGGCGAAAGATGGCGCCAATATCGCGATCGCAGCCAAGAGCGATCAGCCCAATCCCAAATTGCCCGGCACGATTCACACCGCCGCCGAGGCCATCGAAGCCGCGGGCGGCAAGGCGTTGCCCATGCAGGTCGATATTCGCGACGAGAATGCGGTCGCCGCAGCGGTGAAGAAGACCGCCGACCATTTCGGCAGCCTCGACATCCTGGTGAACAATGCCAGCGCCATCTCGCTGAGCGGCACGCTCGACACGCCGATGAAACGCTTCGATCTGATGTTCGGCGTCAACGTCCGTGGCACGTTCGTGTGCTCGCAGGCGTGCGTGCCATACCTGAAGGAATCGGCGAAGGCCGGGCGCCAGCCTCACATCCTCAATCTGTCGCCGCCGCTGAGCATGAAGCCGCGCTGGTTCGGGCCGCACGTCGCTTACACGATGGCGAAGTACGGCATGAGCATGTGTGTGCTCGGCATGGCCGAGGAGTTTCGGGCCGACGGCATCGGCGTCAATGCGCTGTGGCCTCGCACGGTCATCGCGACGGCTGCGTTGAATGTCATCGCACTGGCGGATCCGAAGAAAGGCCGCAAGCCGGAGATCATGGCGGACGCGGCGCATGTCATCCTGACGCGCGATCCTCGCAGCTGCACCGGCAACTTCTTCATCGACGACGAGGTGCTGGCGAGCGCCGGAACGAAGGATCTCGATCAATACGCGGTCACGCCCGGCAACCAGCAGTTCCAGCCGGACTTCTTCGTCGACTGATCGTGAACCGCCTGCTTCGCTTTGGTTTCTTGGTCGCAATGGTGTCGATGATGAGCGGACCGGCGCAAGCGCAGTCTCCTGTGCAGGACAAATGGGCGACATTGGACGGCAAGCCGCCGCTAGTGATCGCACATCGCGGCGCCTCGGGCTATCGGCCCGAGCACACGCTCGCGTCGTACTTGTTGGCGATCGAGTTCGGCGCCGACTATGTCGAGCCCGACCTGGTCGCGACGCGCGATGGTCAGCTGATCGCGCGACACGAGCCGCTGCTCGATGACACCACCGATGTGAAGTCGCGACCGGAATTTGCATCGCGCCGGAGCACCAAGACGCTCGACGGCAAGGAAGTCACGGGATTCTTCGCCAGCGACTTCACGCTTGCGGAGATCCGGCAGCTCCGTGCCGTGCAGCCGAATCCGGCGCGCTCCAAGGAGTTCGACGGCAAATTCACCGTGCCGACGTTCGAAGAGATTCTCGATCTGGTCGAGCAGGAATCGGCGAAGCGTGGGCGACGCATCGGCATCTATCCAGAGACCAAGCATCCCGCCTTCCATCTGCAGCTGAACCTGCCGCTGGAAGATCGGCTGCTCGATGCGTTGAATCGACGCGGCTTGAACAAGGCAGGCACGCCCATCTTCATCCAGTCATTCGAGAGCGCGAATCTGCAATACCTGCGCGCCAAGACGCCGTTGCCGCTCGTGCAGCTGATGGACGAGGGATCGCTCATCTATGACGACAGCGGCAAGCGAGTGGTGAGCGTGAGCATTCCCGATTACGGCGATCGTCGCGGCGGGGAGGGGCCGAAGAGTCTCGGCGACGTGGCGAAGTACGCGAACGCGATCGGACCCTGGAAACGTCAGATCCTGCGCGATGTCGGGCAGCCGAAGTTGCTCACGACGTCGGTGATCGAGCAGGCTCATCAAGCCGACCTTCGCGTGCACACGTATACATTCCGCAATGAACCCGCGACGCTGGCGCCGGAGTACAACAACGATCCATTGCAGGAATACCGGCGCTTCTACGAACTCGGCATCGATGGCGTATTTTCCGATTTCTCCGATACGGCGCTCAAAGCCCGGACGGCGTGGGCGTCACGCTGATCGCCGGCCAGTCGCGCACCCAGCAGCAAACATGATCGAATCCTTCGATGGTTCGTTGCTGTGCCCGGGGGTAACGCGCGAAATATCGTTCCGTGGTTGCGAGCGGCACGACCAGATCGTTCGCGCCCCGCAAATGTAACTCGGGCCAGGGATGCGGCTTGTCGCTCAGCGCTGGATTCAATGATTGCGACAGTCGCAGATACTGGTGGTGCCCGGTCCAGGCGTCCGTGTCCAGATTGGCAGCGACGGTAACGACAGAAACAACATTCTCCAGCCGCTCAGCGATCAACACAGCGAGCGAGCCGCCACCACTGTAACCGACCAACGCCACGCGCTCGGCGCCGATCCGACGCTGCGCTTCTCGCACTGTCGCCACCATGCTGTCGACGACTTCGGATGAGTAACGCGCGCCGGTCCAGAGCTCGACGTTACATTTGTCTGAGCGAAGGCCGTTGTAACACGGGCGAGTGACATAAGCGGCGGGCGCCGCCGAGCGCATCAACATTTCCAACGCAACCGGCCGACGCGTGGTGGGATCGTCGCTGGGCCTGCGGCCGAGCCAGGGAATGCCGTCGCTCTCCAGGAATATCGTCAACGGCCGATTGGCATGATCGGCAGCGGCGCCGCGTTTCAGATAGACGATGCTGGGAAACTCACCGGCCGTAACATGAACGATCTCGAGCCCCGCCTCTCGGGCACGCTGATCCAGGCGCTGCCCGGCAGAAGTGCAGCCGCCAAGGAGCAGCACGGCGAACATGGCATTAAGGGCAACCCTGACGTTCATGAGATGCGATTGCGACCTGCGTCACAACGGAAGTCAACCACCGGCGGCACAGTTCGCCCCGCCATAGGCGTGCGCGCCTGCACTTATGGCCCGTTGCAGTCGAGCGAGAGTGACGGATAACTACGTGCCGCGGAAGTGTGGCGATTGGCGAGCCAGCTCATAAAAATCAAGGGAGAGCTTGCAATGAAGGTAGCGGCGCTCAGAGCAGCCGGACGGACGTGGGCAACATGGATGAGCGGCGTGGCGCTGCTCGCACTGGCGCCGCTGGCGCAGGCCATTCCGCCGAGTTTCAGCAGTCAGGTCAATATTCCGATTCCGGCGCCCAATCAGAGCGTCGCCATCAATCTGCGAACGGCGGGTGCGCTCAGCGGCTCGCCCCTCATCGATATTACGGACCTGGGCCAAGGCGTCGTGTGGGTCACGAATGGTGGCGTCACGACGGGAACCGATCTGAGTATCGACGTCTACGATCCCAATGACGCGGGCGGTGTCTGTGTCGTAATCGCCAGCGGCAGCCTTGGCTACACGCCCACCCCTGGCGACACTTTGTTCGTGCCGATTCAGGCAACGAACCAGCAGGGTGAAAGTGGCTCGACCGTGCCTCCCGGCATCACCATCATCAACGCCCCGGGTCCGGGCATCGTGATTCCGGGCAACGAGACTCACGAGGACAGCTGCGCGGATTTGAACCAAGCACCGGTCGCGAGCATCAACGGCGGCAATCAGACAGTGAGCGATACCGACGGCGCGCCGGGCGAGACGGTCAGGCTTACTGCAAGCGCCACCGACCCAGAGGGCGAGTTGCTGACCTTTGCATGGTTCGTCGGCAACGATCAAACACCGGTGTCGACATTGCAGGAACCGGCCATCGCGTTGCCCGATGGAGTCTCGGTGGTTCGCGTTGAAATTACCGATGCCAATGATGAGACCGGCTCCGCCGAAGTCACGATCACTGTCGGCAACGCAACCGGCCCCGCCGCGAACGCGGGCTCGGATCGCAGCGTTGCCGATACTGACCGCGAAGATGGCGAAGATGTGACGCTGGACGCGAGCCTGTCCACTGATACCGACGGTCAGATCGTGACCTATCGCTGGTCTCGCATCACTGACGGCGAGACTGAAACACTGCTCGGCACGAGCAGCGCGCCGACACTGCAGACGCGCTTGCCGAACGGCGAGAACCTCATCCAATTGCTGGTGACGGACAATTCCGGTCTGCAAGCGTCGGATACGGTGATCATCACCGTGGCCGCCGGTCCGGTGATCACTACGCTCGCGGATATTCCCAACCTGTCGCCGAATCAGCGCCGCGTCGCGCTGGCGTTGGACCGCATCTGCAATCAGTTGCGCGATCTGTCCGGGCTCACCGCCGATCAACAGGATCTGCTGATCCGTTGCAACGGTCTGCAGGTCAACAACACCACGGCCAATCAGATCGATGCGCTGGACGAAATGGTCGCCGACGATTTCGCCGTCGCGCGCACGCAGACGCTGCTGTTCGCGAATACTCAATACGCCAGCGTCATGGATCGGTTGATGGCGCTGCGTGGCGGCGCAAAGGGACTCAGCCTGGCGGGCCTCAACATCATCGTCGATGGCAAGTCCGTGCCGCTGGCTCAGCTGCAAGACATGGTGAAGGGCCTGTTGGGCGGCGGCGCCAGCGCCGACGAGCCCGGCGGCTTGCTCAGCGACAAGTGGGGCATGTGGGCGCGTGGCAATTACAGCTTCGGCGACAAGGACCGCAGCAACAGCAGCCCGGCCTTCGATGCCGATCAGTGGGCGTTGGTCGGCGGTCTGGACTACCGCTTCAACGATAAGTGGGTCGGTGGCGTGTCGCTCGCGTACGGCCAGTCGAGCATCGAATTCAATCCACGGGATGAAGGTGGCCTCGATACGGACACCTGGGCCATCTCGCTCTATGGTTCCACCTACGCGGCGAAAAATTTCTACTTCGACGCCATCGTCAACGTCGCCAACGCCGACTACGGCGCCGATCGGAACATCACTTATGTGGACGGCGCCGGGCTGGTGAACGTCGACGCACATGGCGACACCGATGGCATGACGTACAGCGCCGGCCTGTCGGGCGGTTACGATTTCCTGGTCGGCGGGCTCACGTTGTCGCCGACAGTGGGTCTGTTCTACATCGACGCGACGATCGACGGCTTCACCGAGCGCGGGGCTGGCGGCTTGAATCTGATTTACGACGAGCAGACCTTCCAATCGTTTACCGGCAACTTGGGCTTCCGCGTCACTTACGCGTGGAACCTGAGCTGGGGCGTGCTGCTGCCACACCTTCGCGTCGATTACGTGCGTGAGTTCAAGGACGATGCCGATGTGTTCGGTGTGCGCTTCGCTGCCGATCCGAATGCGACCAGCACGCCGCCCATCCTCGTGGAAACAGACAACCCGGATGAATCGTACTGGCGCCTGGCCACGGGCCTCTCGGCGCAGTTCATCCACGGCATTTCCGGATATGTCGAGTATCAGCGGCTGGAGAGCTTCGAGTTCATCAACTTCCAGGACGTGAGCATGGGTCTGCGCTTCCAGCGCAGCTTCTAACACTATGAAAACGCTTCATCTGCCGAAGACTCTGGGTCGAATCGCGGCGCTGCTCGCACCGAGCTTGTTCGTTATCGCCTCAGCGGCGGCGCCCGGCGCTGCCGCGACCAAGGGCATGGTGAAGCGCTCCGATCTGGAGATCGTCGACTGCTTGTTGCCGGGACAGGTGCGCCAGCTCGGCAACAGCAGCTTCCTGTCGCAGCGACGACCGATTCGGACCACCGCATCGGAATGTTCGATTCGCGGCGGCGAGTACGTCGCCTACGATCGGGCCGACCTGCAGTCGGCGCTGCGCATCTGGATGCAGGCGGCGGAGTCGGGCGATGTCGAAGCCCAGACCAATGTCGGTGAGATCTACGAGCGCGGTATGGGCGTGACGCCGGACTATGAAGCGGCGGCCAAGTGGTATCAGAAGGCTGCGGACAAGAACTACGCTCGTGCGTTGTTCAATCTGGGCACGATGTACGAGCAGGGTCTGGGTGTGCCGCAGGATGGGCTCAAAGCATTGAACCTGTATCGGCAGGCGTGGGGTGTGCCGGAAGACAGCATCATCTTCACGTCGGCCGCGCAGCGCGAGCAGGAAGAGTTGCGTAAAGAACTCGATGCCGCCATCGCGGAAAAAGATGCGCAGCTTGGCCTGCTGCAGAAACAACTGAAGGACTTGCAGGAGCAGCTCGCGAAGCAGCCGGCCGTCGAGCAGACCGCCGACAACAGCAGCAAGGAAATCGAAGCGCTGAAGCGCTGGATCGCGCAGCTCGAGCAGGAGCGTCGCAAGAGCACCGAGCGTCTGGCCGGCATCCCGAAGACTCGGACTCCGCAGGGCACGACCGAGTTGGCCCAGCTGCCGCCCACCGCTGACGAGCGCACGCTCCAGGGCATGAACTTCGGGCGCTATTACGCCATCGTCATCGGCAATCAGAACTATCAAAGCATCGAGAGTCTGGAAACTCCGAAGTACGACGCCGCCCGTGCCGCCCGCATCCTTGCCGATCGTTACGGCTTCACCGTCTCCATTCTCGAAGACGCCAACGACATTACGATGTTGAAGGCCATCAACGATCTCAATGCCGTACTCAAGCCGGAAGACAATCTGCTCATTTACTACGCAGGCCACGGCGCGCGTTTGCAGAGTGGCAAGAGCGAAGCGGGCTATTGGCTGCCGGTGAACGCGGACGCGCCGCCCAAAGATACGTTCTGGGTGCCGAACGAGCAGATCACCGGTCATCTCGGCCGCTTGCCCGCGAAGCGCGTGCTCGTGGTCGCCGACTCGTGCTACGCGGGTTTGTTGTCAACGGATCCGAGCTATCTGTTCCTGAACGACAAGGTCACTTACTCGAAGGACTACATCAAATTCAAGCTGCCGAAACGGGCTCGGCTGCTGCTGTCCTCCGGCGGCGATAAACCGGTGCTCGATGAAGGTAGTGGCGGCAACTCCGTGTTCGCGCGCGCGTTCCTCGATGAGCTGGAAAACAACCAGGGCATTCTCTCCAGCCCCGAGCTGTTCAGCCGGATCCGCAAGCGCGTCGAGATTGCCGCACAGAAGAACAAGTTCGTGCAGGTGCCCGAGTTCAAGTCGATCAAGGGCGCGGGGCACGAAGTGGGCGACTTCTTCTTCGTGCCGCGAGTCAGGAGCTAGGCGCTAGCCGCCGCGGCCGACGACGCCGCCGCCATCGATCACGATGGTCTGGCCCGTCATGAACGAGCCGCTCGGGCCGGCGAGGAACACGGCGGCGCCCGCAATTTCATCGGGCTCGCCGATTCGACGCAGCGGATAGACCTTCACGGTCTGCTCGTACACTTTCGGATCGTCCCACAGAGCTTTGGCGAAATCGGTGCGGATCAGGCCGGGCGCGATGCAGTTGGCGCGGATGTTCTTCGGTCCCCACTCGGCGCACAGGTTACGCGCGAGCGCCATGTCGGCCGCTTTCGACAGACCATACACGCCGAGTGTCGGCGAGCCGAGGATGCCGGCGATCGATGAGATGATGATCACCGAGCCGCCGCCCCGTTGCGCCATCTGCGGCAGCACCATGTTGCACAACCAGAAGTTACTGCGCACGTTGCTGTTCATCACTTTGTCGTACGCATCGTCCGGCATGTCGATGGACGGACCGTAGTACGGATTGACCGCGGCGTTACACACCAGCACGTCGATGCCGCCCCATTGTTTGATCGTGTCGTCGACCAGCTTCTGCATATCTTCCTTGCGGTTGATATTGCAGGCGAGCGAGATCGCTTCGCCGCCCTTGTCTTTGATGGCTTTGACCACTTCCTCGCAAGCATCGAGCTTGCGGCTGCTGACCACGACTTTCGCGCCATGTTCCGCCATGCGCTCCGCGATCGCACGACCGATTCCGCGGCTCGAGCCGGTGATCACCGCGACTTTGCCGGTGAGATCGAACAGAGTGGATGTCATGACGCATTCCCCATCGCTAACAGCGGACGACGTATTTGTTATCGAGAGTTTGATCATAACCAAGCGATCGCACGACTCATACCGAGAATTCAAAAGGACGGCGGTCAAATGACGGTTTTGTGTGCGGCGATCGGCAAAGTTTCGTCGAGCGCACTGCAGGTCGGAAACCAGACCCGGTACCGCCGGGACTTTCCGTTTCTGTGCGCCCTGTCGCTAAACGGCGGCACTTTTGTGCCGATGTCTCGGACTGAGGCTGCGGAACTGCCTACGCGAGCGGAACGTTCTTGGATCGGAGAGACGCGAGGTTGTTATGAAATCCAAGCAATGGGGCAAGCATTTACGGGAGCTGGTGAACGCCAGCTTGGATCCGATGGTCTACGCTCTGCAGTGGGCCCAGGACCCGCGTTGTATGCAGCGAGGGCTGCAACACCGCCGCGTCGGTGCAGCGATTGAACGTAATGCAACGGTCTGCCGTCTGTGGTTGGGCAAGCAACGCTGAAATCCGTGGTACTGGTTGTGGCAATTTCTCGGCAATCCGCCAGTTAATTGCACTGATTCGAGCTGAGCGCGGCAGGTACGCTGCGCTCCATGCTGACAAAAGACTTCAAGGATCGAAGTGCGAAAGAGCGCATCGCGCGCGAGTCGCAAGCGCTCGCTGAACTGCTCGCGGCTCGCGAGCTGCGCGAATTCCCTTCCACCCGTCAATGTGAAATCGGCCCGTTCGTGGTCGAGTGCCTGTTCGCCGAGCAGGCTCTGGTCGTCGAGCTGTCTCCCTCCGATGCACGCCTGAAATTCCTCACCGACATGGGTTACCGCGTGCTGGCCATCGATCCCCGCGAGTTGAGCCGCCATCCGCGGCGAGTCCTCAGGCGGCTGCACGCCGCACTGAAAAGGTGACCCATGTCCGATCTACAGATCCCCGGATTGCACTGGCGTTCAGTCCAAAAATGGAGTAATTTCGCAGTTACTCCATTGGAGGACTGGACCATGATGCAGCCTCATAGTCTCGAGCGCGCCGGTTTCGACCCGGACGAGCTAGGTTCCGCCGCCCTGACGGCCTTCTTCAATATCACTGCCGCCTGGCGCCTGGGCGCCGAAGAAGAGCGGGTGCTGCTGGGCTCGCCGCCCCGTTCGACCTTCTTCAAGTGGAAAAGCGAGCGGGCTGCGAGGGTATCCGCGGACACCCTGGAGCGCATCAGCTATGTGATGGGCATCTATAAGGCGCTGCATATTCTGTTGCCGACGCAGGAAGTCGCCGACGCGTGGGTGAAGAAGCCCAATTCGGCGCACGGCTTCGGCGGCAAATCGGCGCTCGAGCGCATGCTTGCCGGTCGCGTCGTCGACCTGGCGGATGTGCGTCGTTATCTGGACGCGCAGCGCGGATGACGGCCGAGCCACGCGCGGTCACGCTCCGCTGGCAGAAGATGTATCGAATCGTCGCGTCCCGGCACCCGCCGGTGAACGTGTTCGAAAACATTCTGCCGCCGCAACAGAGGGAGCTGGGTTATTTCATCGAAGGTCTGACCAACGACCGCCTGCGTGACGAGAGCGGCGAAGCGCCGGTGATGCCCGATGAGGATCGAGTGCATGGGCCAGGCGCCACCATCGTGATGGCTCCATTCACACATACTGGATTTCCAAGCCGGTTCAGCGACGGCACTTTCGGCGTCTACTATGCCGGGCACACGCTGGAGACGGCGGTGCGCGAGACTGCCTATCACCGCGGCATATTCATGGCGTCGACCAATGAGAGTCCTTGCGAAGTCGACATGCGAGCTTACGTGAACCGGCCGGTGCAACCGTTCCTGGATGTGCGCAGCCCGCGTTTCGATCATCTGCATCAGCCCGACGACTACAGTCCGTCGCAGGCGTTTGCCAAACCGTTGCGTGACCACGGCCACTGGGGGCTCGTGTATCGAAGCGTTCGACACGAGGGCGGCGAATGCATCGCGGCGTTCAAACCGCAGGCAGTGAGCATTCCGATGGCGGGCGCCGCGCTGGCCTACGTATGGGATGGCGAGCGCATCAGCAAGGTCTACGAAAAGTCCGAAGTGCTGTTCGATTTCAGCGCGCCGCCTCAGCGGTAGCGCGACAGAATCTTCTCCAGCCCCTTCGATCCGGGCGTCAGCTTCGCAAACGGCAGCTGATTCACGGGCAGGGCGGTCGTGCCGCTCACTTCGTGAAAGTCCGGGCTTTTCTCGTCGATATAGATCAGCCCGGTGACATATTCGTTCTGCGCCAGCTTGTCGCGCAGATAGTTGAACGCCTGACCTCGATGCGTCGGATCGTAGGAAGGATCCAGTTTGCGCAACAGGATCCGACTTCCATCGTGCATGGTGACCGGCATCGTATCGCCTTGCGCGTACTGTGCGGTGATCTCACGCGCCGGCGGAACGAAGTCCGCGTGCACGACTTCGTCGTAATGGTCGCGCACGAACTCGTAGCTCTTGGTCGAGCCTTCGTGATCGTTGAACGTCACGCACGGCGACAGCACGTCGATCAGCGCGAAACCGCGGTGCTTCAAGCCGGCGATGATCAGCGGCACCAACTGCTCTTTATCGCCGGAAAAGCTGCGAGCCACGAACGTGCCGCCGAGCGTGAGCGCGGCGAGCACCGGATCGATGGGCGGCTGCAGATTTTCTTCGCCCTTTTTGGCTTTCGAGCCGATGTCGGCGGATGCGGAGAACTGGCCCTTGGTCAGCCCATACACGCCGTTGTTCTCGACGATGTAGAGCATGTTGAGATTGCGCCGCATCGCGTGCGCGAACTGGCCGAAGCCGATGGACAGCGTGTCGCCATCGCCGGAAACGCCGATGTAGTGCAGGTCTTTGTTCGCGGCGATCGCGCCGGTCGCGATCGAGGGCATGCGGCCGTGCACGGAGTTGAAGCCGTGGCCACCGCCGACGAAATACGCGGTCGTCTTGGATGAGCAGCCGATGCCGGACAACTTCACCAATTGTTCCGGCCGCATCGACATCTGCCAGCAGGCTTCGATGATGGCGGCGGTGATCGAGTCGTGCCCGCAGCCGGCGCACAGCGTCGACATGCCGCCCTCGTAGTCACGGCGGGTCAGGCCGAGCTCGTTCTTGGGAAGGCCCGGATGCGCGATCTTTGGCTTGGCGATGAAGCTCATGATCAGCTCCCCACGGCGAGACGCTTTTCGGGAATGGATGCGAGCACGCCATCGACGATGACGCTCGACGACATCGGCAGACCGCTGTAATGCAGGATGGAGTGCAGCTTGGCTTTTTCCACTGCCGTTTCCAGCGTCAGCAGGCTGCGCAGTTGGGCGTCGCGGTTCTGCTCGACCACGAAGACCTGCGAATGCGACGCGAGAAAGTCCTCGACCTCCTGGCCGAACGGGAAAGCCCGCACCCGCAGGTAATCGATCTGCACCCCGCGACGACGCAGCAGATCCAGCGCCTCACGCACGGCGCCGTCGCAACTGCCTATCGACAGGAGGCCGAGACTCGTCGGACCGCGGCTGTCGAGCACGGCCTTCGGCACCAGCGTCTTGGCAGTATCGAACTTGCGCTTCAGACGATCGAGCACGATCTGGTATTCGGTCGAATCTTCCGTATACCCGCCGTACTGCGTGTGACCCGAGCCCCGTGTGAAATAAGCGCCTTTCGGATGCGTGCCGGGCAGCGTGCGATAGGGAATGGCATCGCCGTCTTTGTCGAAGTAGCGGTAGAACTTGTCGATCTGCTCCAACTGCTCTGTGGTGAGCACCTTGCCGCGATCGGGCGCGTAGGCGTCGTCCCATTTCAGATCCGGACACATCCAGTCGTTCATGCCGATGTCGAGATCGGACATGACGAACACCGGCGTCTGCAGGCGCTCGGCGAGGTCGAACGCGTGCACGGCCATATAGAAACATTCTTCCGGACTGTTCGGGAACAGCAGCACGTGACGCGTATCGCCGTGCGAGGCGTACGCTGCGATCATCAGGTCGCATTGCTGGGTGCGCGTCGGCATGCCTGTCGATGGGCCGACGCGTTGGATGTCGAAGATTACCGCCGGCACTTCGGCGTAGTAGGCCAGCCCGATGAACTCGTTCATCAAGGAAATGCCAGGGCCGCTGGTCGGTGTGAACGCGCGAGCGCCATTCCAGGCTGCGCCGATGACGGTGCCGATCGCGGCGAGCTCATCCTCGCATTGGACGATCACGTAGTTGCGCTTGCCCGTCTCGGGATCGATGCGCCACTTCTGGCAGAAGCTCTTGAAGCCATCCATCAACGATGTCGACGGGGTGATCGGATACCACGCACCCACCGTGGCGCCGGCATACATGCAACCGAGCGCCGCCGCCGTGTTGCCGTCGATCATGATGTGATTCGCCGTCTTGTCCATGCGCGTCACGCGTAGGGGCAACGGGCATGGGAAATGTTCCTTGGCGTAGTTGTAGCCCAGTTCCAGCGCTTTGACGTTGGAATCGAGCAGCGACTTCTTGTTCGCGTAGCTCTCGCCGAGCAGCGAGCGCATGACATCGAGCTCGATGTCGAGCAGCGCGCCCAGCACGCCGGCGTAAACGATGTTCTTCAGCAGAATGCGCGAGCGCACGCCCTGGAAAGTCTCGTTACAAATGCGAGCCAGCGGCACGCCGAATATAGTGATGTCGTCGCGCTTCAGCAGCGCGGGCCGGGGCCACGTCGAGTCGTAGAGCAAGTAGCCGCCGGGACTGACTTCCTTCACGTCTTTCGCGTACGTTTCGGCATTCATCGCCACCATGAAGTCGATGCGCCCGGAGCGGGCGACATAGCCGTCGCGCGAAATGCGGATCTCGTACCAGGTCGGCAGTCCCTGGATGTTGGAAGGGAAGTAGTTCTTGCCCATGACCGGAATGCCCATCCGGAACATGGATTTCATCAGCAGCGTGTTGGCGCTGGCGGAGCCGGTGCCGTTGACGTTCGCTAGCTTGATGACGAAGTCGTTTATGCGGTCCGGCGAGTCTGGGCTGGCTGCGTGCTGCATGGAGTGGTCTCGTCGCTCGCATAAGGAATGCGGATTTTCGACTTCTGCATATCCCACGCCGCCGTCGGGCAGCGCTCGGCGCACAGTCCGCAATGTACGCAGACGTCTTCGTCTTTGACCATCACCCGCGCCGTATGTTGCAACGGTGCGGATACAAACAAGGGCTGCGTGGCGCGCAATGACGGGGCTTTCAGACGCTGCCGCAACTCGGCCTCGGCGCCGTTCGGCGTCATTGTCAGGCAATCCACCGGGCAGATGTCGATGCAGGCATCGCATTCGATGCAAAGGCGCGCGTCGAATACGGTCTGCACATCGCAGTTCAGACAGCGCTGCACTTCGGCGGCGGCCTGCTCGGCGGTAAAGCCCAGCTCCACCTCGATATTGATCTTCTTGAAACGCTCCTTCAGGTCGACGTGCGGCATCAGCCGCCGCTCGAGCGGGTTGTAGTCGTTCTTGTAGGCCCACTCGTGCAGGCCCATCTTGCGGCTGGACAGGTTCAGCGTAGGCGGCAGGCGCTGAGTTACATCCTGGTCCTGACAGTACTTATGAACCGAGATAGCGGCCTGATGGCCATGCGCCACGGCCCAGATGATGTTCTTCGGCCCGAATGCCGCGTCGCCGCCGAAGAAAACATCCGGCCGCGTCGACTGGAACGTGGTCTGGTCGACCTTCGGCACATGCCATTGATCGAACTCGATGCCCAGGTCGTTCTCGATCCAGGGAAACGCGTTCTCCTGGCCGATGGCCAGGATCACATCGTCGCAGGCAAAGAATTTCTCGCCGGCCACGCGCTCCGCGGTGATGCGGCCGTTCGCATCCAGGTCGTATTCCATGACATCGAACAGCATGCCGGTGAGCCGGCCGGCTTCGATGACGAACGATTTGGGCGCGTGATTCACGACGATCTCGACGTTCTCGGCTTCGGCATCTTCCAGCTCCCACTCGGAGGCCTTGAAGAAACCGCGCGGTTTGCGCGCCATCACTTTCACATCGTCCGCGCCCAGCCGCAGTGAGGAGCGGCAGCAATCCATCGCAGTGTTGCCGACACCGATGATCAACACGCGCCGGCCGATGTTCTTGACGTGGCCGAAGGCCACGGACTCCAGCCAGTCGATGCCGATATGAATATGAGCGGCGGCGCCCGGATCCTTGCGTCCGGGCAAATTCAGATCCTTGCCCTTGGGTGCGCCGCTGCCGACGAACACGGCGTCGAACTCACCGGTGGCGAGCAGTTGTTTCATGCTCGACACCGGTGAGCCCAGACGCAGATCCACCCCCAAATCGACGATATAGCCGATCTCCTCGGCCAGCACCTGCTCCGGCAGCCGGAACGACGGAATATTGGTGCGCATGAGTCCGCCGGGTGTATGCCACTTCTCGAAGATCGTGACTTCGTAACCCAGCGGCATGAGATCGTTGGCCACGGTGAGCGAAGCGGGCCCGGCGCCGATGCAGGCGACGCGCTTGCCATTCTTCTGGGCCGGCGCCTTCGGCAGATACGGCCGCACGTCGTCGCGATGATCGGCGGCGACGCGTTTCAAACGGCAGATGGCGACCGGCTCTGCTTCGACGCGGCCGCGTCGACAGGCGGGCTCGCAAGGCCGGTCGCAGACTCGGCCCAGAATGCCGGGGAAAACGTTGGATTCACGGTTGACGAGATAGGCAGCCGTGAACTGCCCCTGCGCAATCAAGCGGATATATTCGGGAACGTCCGTATGAGCGGGGCACGCCCATTGGCAATCGACGACGCGATGATAATAGTCAGGATTTGCAGTATCGGTTGGTTGCACCGTTACTTAGCCCCCTATCAACGACGACACTGCGCTGAAACGTTGCCGGCGCGGTGATTACTCGATCGGTGAGCTAGCGTACACCTAAGCAGTGCGGGGCACCACCGGAACCGCCGAACTGAACTCTGGAGTAATAATGGGATCTAAAATGCGCCGGCGACTGTCGAGCGTCAGGCGATCCCAATGCACCTTTTGTGTGGCTGCCGCCCGCAACTCGGTGTCGCTGACTGTGCGGACGATCTCGTTTGCCGGCGCAGGTCGCGTGGTGGACAGTCGCCCCGTCGTTCCTTCCTTCAGGATGTTGCTGACCGCGGCCAGCACTTCATTATTGTTGGTCAGCGCGCCGTGATTCTCCTGAACGAACCACGTATCCGCACCTTCCCAGAGCGCGCGAGCCAGCGGCACCGTGCCATCGCCATCGCGCCGGACTGAATATTCGAAGCCGCCGTCGCACAATCGTAGTGACGTCACTGTTTCCTGATTCGTGCCGACGATGACGGCGCAGCGTTCATCGGGCGGGGGCATGCGGCTGCGCACTTTGCCGGCCCGGTTCAGCATCGCGGCATCGGGCGCGAGATCGTCCTGGGGCCACTGCGCGGGGTCGAACAGATTCGGCTCATCGGCCGTCAGCGCCGACGGCAACATTTGATAGAGGCCGGGCAGCGTGAGAAACACGGTGCGCGCGAGTTGCTCCGCCGTACTGAGCTGATCGAGTGCGGCGATTTTGCGAACCGTCGGATAAGCGGCGCGCATGGCCTGCACCGGCGCGAACGATCCTTGGTTGGGTGCGCCGAGTTGCACCAGCCGTTGGATGCGCCGGTCGCGATCGTTCGCCAACGCGATTCTCGCAACCAGGCCGCCCATGCTGTGCGCGACGATGTGCACCTTGCGGGCGCCGGATTTCTCGATGGCGCGCGTCAGTGCCCGAGCCAGGGTCTCCAGATCGGCGCGCCAGTCAAAAGGATGGAACACCGGCAGGAAGCCGGCGATCTCCAGCGACAGGCGCAGTTTCAGATAACCGGGCAGCATGACGCCGAGCGCACGCAGCGACTTTCCGGCCGGCAATGCCAGCTGCGACAGCCCGCCCTGTGCGATGGCCATCGGATGCAGCCAAAGCAACGACGTTATTCGTCGCCGCAACGATCCCAAGCGCGAGCCCATGATGCCGGGCAGGATGAACACCACCTCGCCACGACCGTTGCCGCGAGTGGCCGAGAGCTTCGCCAGTTGCGCCAGCTCGCGATACTCGAACTCGCCGAAGTACGCACTCAATAGCGCCGCGTGTGCCCCCGATCGCAATAGCGCGACGATCTGGTCTTCGTGTAAGTCGGCGGGACTCGGAAGGGCGGGCGGATTGGACATGTGTAGCTAGTAAACGCCCTTAGCGGCTGCCGAGTTCAACGACCTGCACTTGCACCGTCTGCGCCGGGGCATGCTGGAACTGCAGCGTCATCGGGAAGCGCAGGCCGGCCGTCAGTGGCTGGCGCAATTCCACCAGCATGAAGTGGGCGCCGCCCGGAGCGAAGGTGAACGGCTCGCCAGCCTCGAGCGGCACGTTCGACAGCGGCCGCATTTGCATCATGCCGTTCTGTTCGCTGTTGGTGTGCATTTCGATGTGATCGGCAACGGTCGTGGTCGCGGACAGCAGCGTGTCGGCGTCCTTGGTCGTGATCTTCATATACACGGCCGCGACTGTAGCGCCTGCTGGCGTCGCATTGGCCCATGCATCGTCCACGCGCACCGGTGCGCCGATACGATCGCAGCCAGCGGCGATCAGCACGATGGATACAAGCGCCAGATTTCTCAGCAGGTGGATCATTCGGCCATCGCCGTTTTGATGACTTCGCACATCGCGTTGATTGCCTCGGTGCGAGAAGTGCTCTTGCGCCAGACCGCGCCGACCGTACGAGTAGGCACGGGCCGCGCGAACTCTTTGACCGCGAGCCCTTGACCCGAGCCGAACGGACCGCGCGTCGCCAGATCCGGCAGTAATGTGATGCCCAGGCCGGCGGCCACCATCTGTCGCAACGTTTCCAGACTGGTGGCTCGATAGTCCTCGTTCTCTTTCACGTCGATGCGATTGCACACATCCAGCGCTTGATCGCGCAGGCAGTGGCCGTCCTCGAGCAGCAGCAAGGTCTCGCCACTCAGATCGTCGAGCTTGATATGCGCCTTCTTCGCCAACGGGTGATTGTTGGGCACCGCGACGTTGAAGTCCTCGTGATACAGCTCGCGCGATTCCAATCCGTCCATGGGCACGGGCAGCGCCAGGATCGCGACTTCGATCTCGCCGTCGCGCAATTTCTCGAGCAGCTGCTGCGTCTGATACTCGTACAGCATCACTTTGAGCTGCGGCAACTGCTTGCGCAGCCGTCGAGCCACCAATGGCAATAGGTAGGGACCGATGGTCGGGATCAATCCGAGCTTGAGTTTGCCGGATAAGGGGTCATGTTCGTTGCGGGCCAGCGAGATGATCTCGTCGCTCTCCTGCAGGATGCGGCGCGCGAGCGGTAGGATCTTCGCGCCGGTCTCGGTCAGCGTTACCCGCCGCGGCTGTCGCTCGATCAATTGCACGCCGAGGTAGTTTTCCAGCTTCTTCAACTGCGCCGACAAGGTCGGCTGGCTGACGAAGGAGCGCTCGGCGGCTTTGCCGAAGTGCTTGGTATCGGCGAGGGCCACGAAATAACGCAGGTCGCGCAGGTTCATGGGCGAGTAACCCCAATCGTCACGAAGGATGGGTAGAATAGCCTCATAGGCGGAGTCTATCAAAAATACCGAAACAATCGATTGGCGATTGCAGGTTCCGCCCGCATAATTGCATCCGTCGCCGCAGAGGACTCCAAAGCCGGGGTTCTTCACGGCACGTTTTTCAAAACCGCGCCCAGCCGAAAGCCAGCGCAAAGTAATTGTCGATGGAGGAGTGATACATGTTAGGTGTTGGACAGAAATTCCCGCAGTTCTCGCTGACCGGCGTGGTGTCGAACGATTTGAACAACGCTTTCCAGCCGTTCGATTCGAACAGCTCGGCCGGCAAGTGGAAGATCGTGTTCTTCTGGCCGAAGGACTTCACCTTCGTCTGCCCGACCGAGATTGCCGCGTTCGGCAAGCTCAACAAGGAGTTCGCGGACCGTGACGCCGTCGTCTACGGCGTGAGCACCGATTCCGAGTTCGTGCACCTCGCCTGGCGCAAGGACAAAGAAGAGCTGCGCAACCTGCCGTTCCCGATGCTCTCGGACATCAAGCGCGAGCTGACCTCGGCGCTCGGTGTGCTCGATGCGGAAGCCGGTGTCGCGCAGCGTGCGACGTACATCGTCGACCCGCAGGGTGTGATCCGCTTCGCGTACGTCACCGACCTGAACGTCGGCCGCAGCCCTGAAGAAGTGTTGCGCGTGCTCGATGCTCTGCAGACCGACGAGCTGTGCCCCTGCAACTGGAAGAAGGGCGAAGACACGCTGCAGGCTGCTTAAGCCACAGCGTCAATCGCTCGATGATCGATGCCGGCGCGGATTTTCCGCGCCGGCATCCCCACAAAACTGGTGGAGGATTAGTAATGTCTCTCGAAACGATCCGCGATCAGCTGCCGGATTACGCGCGCGATCTGAAGCTCAATATCGGCAGCGTGCTCACTCCCCAGGGCGCCCCTGGCCTGAACGAAAAGCAGATTGCCGCTGTCGCCTTGTCGACGGCGATTGCCGCCCGCAACCCGCACCTCACGCTCGCCATCGAGTCGTGGGCCAAGCCGCACCTGGATGACGCGCATGTAAACGCTGCGCGCGCGGCCGCTGCGATCATGGGCATGAACAACATCTATTACCGCTTCCTCCACCTGGTGGAAGACGGCGAGTATTCGACCATGCCGGCCCGGCTGCGCATGAACATCATCGGCAACCCGGGCATCGACAAGCTCGACTTCGAGCTGCTGTCGCTGGCGGTGTCGGCCGTCAACGGCTGCGGAATGTGCATCACCTCGCACGAGAAGAAGTTGCGTGACGGTGGCATCAGCCGCGAGCAGATCCAGAGCGCCGTGCGCATCGCCTCGGTGATCCATGCCGTCGCCGGCGTGTTGGAGTATCACGCCGAATCCGCCGCTGCCGCAGCGAGCGTGTGAGAAAACCGGACATGGCGGCTATACTGGCCGCCATGTCCCCTCGCCCCACGAGACTGTCCGCCGGCGTGGTTGTGATTCGTGAGACTCACGAGGGCTGGCTTTACCTGTTATTGCGGGCCTATAACCACTGGGACTTTCCCAAAGGCATGGTCGAGGCGGGCGAGGAGCCGTTGGCCGCCGCCATCCGCGAAGTGCGCGAAGAGACCCTGATCGTCGATCTGGACTTCGCCTGGGGTGAGATCTACATCCAGACCAACCCGTACAGCCGCGGCAAGGTCGCCCGCTACTACCTCGCCAAGACCCCCACCGTCGAAGTATCGCTGCCCGTGATCGAAGCGCTCGGTCGCGCCGAGCACAACGAGTTTCGCTGGGTCGACAAGGCGCAAGCGCTGCGACTGGTTTCTCCCCGGGTTGCCCCCATTATCGAGTGGGCGGCCGGCTACATCGAGCCGCGCCAGACCGCTCTGGATATGGGTGAGGCTTCCGCATAGATGAGCGATAAGCAGGCCAAAGAAAAACAAGTCGTCGTGGTCGGTGCCGGTTTCGCCGGGTTGAATGCCGCGAAACGCCTGGGCAATGTCGCTGGCATCGCCGTCACGGTGATCGATCGCGAAAATCATCACCTCTTCCAGCCGCTGCTATATCAAGTCGCGATGGCCGCGCTCAGTCCGGCCGACATCGCCGTTCCCATCCGCAGCCTGCTCGCCAGATATCGAAACATTCGCGTGTTGAAGGCGACGGCACAGAGCGTCGACACGGCGAATCGCAAAGTCGTCACCGACGTTGGCGACGTTCCCTACGATTACCTCGTGCTCGGCTGCGGCGCGCAGCACGCCTATTTCGGCCATGAAGAATGGGAGCCGCACGCGCCCGGGCTCAAGTCGCTGCCGCAGGCTACCGAGATACGGCGTCGAGTGCTCGAAGCATTCGAGATCGCCGAACGCGAGACCCATCCCGAAGAGCGGCGACGACAGCTCACCTTCATCGTCATTGGCGGCGGCCCCACCGGCGTCGAGTTGGCGGGCGCCATCGGTGAGATGAGTCGCTTCACGCTGGATCGCGATTTTCGCAGCATCGATCCCCGTCAGACGCGCGTGATTCTGGTGGAAGCCGGTCCGAGAATTCTCGCGACCTTCGACGACAAGCTCGCCGCGCGAGCGATGCGCGATCTGGAGTCGTTAGGCGTGCAGGTGTGGACGGGCGCACGCGTGACCGATGTGACCGCCGAAGGCGTGGTCATCGGCAATGACAAGATTGCAGCCGCGACCGTGCTTTGGGCGGCCGGTGTGCGTGCGGCCGATCTCGGTCGCACCTTGGGCGTGCCGGTCGATCCCGCCGGTCGCGTGTTCACCGGGCCGGATCTGACCATCGAAGGTCATCCCGAAATTTTCGCCACCGGCGACATGTCGAGTCGCGCCGGTCCCAATGGTCGACCGCTGCCGGGCGTCGCGCTGGTCGCCATGCAAGAAGGCATCTATGCGGCGAACGTGATCAGGAAAGAAGTTCGCAACGGCCCGCAAACGCCGCGTCCCGCGTTCGAGTATGTCGATCTCGGACAGATGGCGACGATCGGACGCAGTCGTGCAATCAGTGAGTTTCGTGGCTGGAAACTTACCGGCGTGCCGGCGTGGTGGTTCTGGTTGTTGGTGCACATCTATCGACTGAGCGGCTTCCGCAACCGCTTGTCGGTGCTGATCCAATGGGCGTGGTCCTATATGACGTTCGGGCGCGGCGCGCGCTTGATCGTCGCCAAGGACTGGCAGTCGTATCCGGACAGAGCTAATCCCGAAAGTTCTTGAACTGCAGCGGCATGTCGAGCTTCGCGCCGCGCGCCAGTCGAATCACCTCCTGCAGATCGTCGCGACTCTTGCCGGTGACGCGCACTTGCTTGTCCTGGATCGCGGCCTGCACCTTCAACTTTGAATCCTTGATCAGGCGCTGCAGCTTCTTGCCCAGCTCGCTTTCGATGCCCTCGCGCAAGGTGACGACCTGGTGCGCCGTCTGCCCGAGCACGACCGGATCTTCGACCTTGGTGCAGGCGACATCGATGCCGCGCTTGGACAGCTTGAGCATCAGGATGTCGAGCATCTGCTTGAGCTGAAACTCCGCCTTCGCGTGCAACGTGACCACCAGGTCCTTCAACTCGAATTTGGCATCCGTACCCTTGAAGTCGAAACGCTGGCCGACTTCGCGATTGGCCTGATCGACGGCATTGCTCACTTCGTGGGCATCGAGCTCGGAAACGATATCGAACGATGGCATGGCGGTACTTCAGCGGCTGACGAGAGGCGCGGCGGGCTGCAGGTCGATGCGGCAACCCATGGCGCTGCTGGTGAGCGCGGCCTCGATGACCCGGATTGTGTCATACGCCTGTGCGGCTGACACCGGGACCGGCTGGTCCTCTTCGATGGCCTCGCGCATCTTTTCGTAGAACGTGAGCCAGCGGCCGGTCTCGGGTGTGATGACCTCGCGACGGCCAGTTTCACCATGCACCAGCGTGCCCCACTGCTCGGTGGGCTCGCCGCCGAAGAAGTGCTCGTCGGGCTCGACGCCCGCTTTCAGCTGCTCTTCCTGTTGATCGAGGCCGGCCTTCA
This sequence comes from Steroidobacter agaridevorans, assembly GCF_009932555.1. Classification (GTDB taxonomy): domain Bacteria; phylum Pseudomonadota; class Gammaproteobacteria; order Steroidobacterales; family Steroidobacteraceae; genus Steroidobacter; species Steroidobacter agaridevorans. The sequence goes on along the minus strand of NZ_BLJO01000006.1, from coordinate 354,294 downwards.
GGAACGAAGCCTCCGAGCCGTTGACGCGATATCGATAGCCGCCGTCGGCGCACATCAGACTCACGCCGAGCGTCATGCGTAACGCGCCTTGGCCCATCAGGATTTCGAATCCATCCACGGTCTTGCTGTTCGGGCGCTGGCTGAAAACATTGGCGTACAACCACTCGGGCTGGCCGAACAGCATCAAGGCCTGATCGATCAGGTGCGTGCCCAGGTCGTAGAGAATGCCGTTGCCGGGCTCGTCGCGATCTTTCCACCTGTCGGTAACCTGGGGCCGGAACCGATCCCACCGCGCATGAAAAGAATTGATCTTGCCGAGGCGACCTTGCTCGATGAGCTTCTTGATCGTCAGGAAATCGCTATCCCAGCGCCGGTTCTGGAACACTGACAGCTTGCGCTGGGATTGCGTCGCCAGGTGTTCCAGTTCACTGACTTCAGCCGTGCTCGGTGCGAGCGGCTTGTCCACGACGACATGTTTACCGGCGCGCAAAGCCGCGGCCGCATGCGGGACATGCAATGGACTCGGCGAGGCAATCGCGACCAGGTCGATGTCCTTGCGCGCGAGCAGTTCATCGGCCGTTGCGAGCACGTCGACATCGCCGAGATATTCTTGGGCTGGCGCGGGTTTACTGGTCACGACCGCGGGAATATGAAAGCCCGCGGCCCGCAGCAGCGGCGCATGAAAATACCGACCCGCCACGCCGAATCCGATGATGCCTGCTCGTAGTGCCATATCCCTATATTGCCGCCAAGGCGGCCCGATTGCGAAGCGTCGTCAACCGGTCATGCCGATCGCGACCAGGATGACGCCAAAGAGGGTCAGCACGAAGGTGATCATGATGGTCAGCAGGAACAGCCGCACCCACGCACCGAAGCGCGAGGTTCCGTAGGCGCCGCGCAGCTGCTTATAAAGATGCAGCGGGGGCACGATACCGATCGCCGTGCCCCAGATCCACGCGCTCACGCCCAGGTCGTACAGGAGCGTGACGACGACGGCGAACAGCATCATGAAGCTGATCGAGTAGGTGACGAAGATGGCGTGGTCGTAGGCGTGAATGTCCCGGCGCCAGAAGAACAGCAGCCACATGAACGGCACGCTGAGCGGAATCAGCGCCCATGAAAACTTGTAGCCGGTGGTCTTGAGCTTGTAAGCGAGCAGCGCGGGATTGTTGCTGGCCTGCTCGACCGCGCTCTTCAGCCGGCTCTCGGTTTCCGAAATTTTGTCGCCGACGTCGGGCGCGGCCGGCGCTTTTGCCTCGCCGTTCGCTTGCTGCTCTTGCGCGAACTTCACGATTTCTTTCCAGTCGCCCGCGATCAGGGCTTGATTGGCTTCGCGCGTCGCCATCAGGGCCGCGATGTGGTCCTCGAGTTTCTTGCGCTCCGACGCGCTGGGTTCCAGCTCCGCAAGGCGTTCACGCGCAGCCTCGATCTGATCGTCGAGCTTTTCGATGTTGTCCGTGACGTTTTCCTTGAACTGCGCGCCGACACCCAGCGGATCGCTGTCGGCCAGTTCGGTCTCCAGGCTGGTGCCCGTAAACGGGATGACGGCGAACATCAGGAACACGATGAACAGATACAGCGCCATGGGCGAGACGAACTTGGCGCGTTCGCCGTCGATGTAGCGGCGGGTCAGACGGCCCGGCCGAAACAGCAGCTCCGGGATGGTGTGCCAGACCTTGCCTTCGAAGTGGAACACGCCGTGCAGGATGTCGTGGCCCAGCGAGATCAGGCTGCGATGCACGTGGGTGGCCTGGCCGCAATTGGAGCAGTAAGCGCCGCTGACGGTGGCGCCACAGTTGCGGCACTGGCCGTGCTGGTGGTCTTTTGCTTCGCCCGCGGCAGGCTCGACGGCCCGAGCGATCACGCCGCCAGTGATGACATCCGCCGCTGCTTCGCTGTGTCCTTCCATGGACGCGAAAATATAGTTGTTTGATGGCGTTGTAAAAGTCCTTCCTGGCCTTTTACAACGCCTCGCTTGCGAAAAGCGCGGTTTTCGCGGCGCTCGACGGGCCGTCCATGGCCCGGCATCTGCGTAGTCAGGTCTTGTCAGTGCCAAACCTGAGCCTGCCATCGACCAGCGTGCTCAGCACCTTGGCGCGCGTGATCTGTTCCGGTGCGCAGCTAGTCAGGTCGGTATCCAGGATGGTGAGATCGGCCAGATATCCCGGCGCGATCAGTCCCAGCCGGTCTTCCTGGTAGCCGGCATAGGCGTTGGTCGTTGTATACGCCGTCAATGCTTCCTGCACTGTGATCTTCTGTTCCGGCACCCAGCCGCTCGGATTCGCGCCGTCGATGGTTTGCCGGAGCACCGCCGCGCCGATGCCGAGCAGCGGATCGATCGGCGCCACCGGCCAATCCGATCCGAACGTAACCTTGGCCTTGGCGTCGAGCAGCGAGCGAACGGCCCACGCGGTGTGCAGGCGTTCCGGTCCCAGCGGCTTGATGGCCCAGCGACCGTCGTCGATGGCGTGATAGGGCTGCATCGACGCGATGATGTTCATCTTCGCGAAGCGCGGCACATCGCTCGCCAGCAAGTGTTGAGCGTGCTCGATACGGAAGCGCCGATCGCGCGCGCCGTTCTTGGCGATGGCCTCCTCGAACATGCCGAGCACTTGGTCATTACCTTCGTCGCCGATGGCGTGCACTGTGATGTGCAGACCCGCCGCATCCGCGCCCAGGATCAATTCGCGCAGCTTTTCCGGTGGCGTGCGATAGATGCCGTGATTCGATGGATCGTCCGCATACGGTTCATGAAACATGGCGGTCCGTGACCCCAGGGAACCGTCGACCAGGCCTTTGAGCGCACCCCAGCGCACCCAGTCGTCGCCCCGGCCCTCGGCCTCGACCAGCGCGTCGAGCTTGCGCCAGTCCTCCAGCGGTACGAAGGAATAAAAGCGCATGCCGATCTTGTTCGCTTTGCGCAGCCGGCGCAGCGACTCGTGCGTGACCCAATCCAACTCGGTGACATGAACCTGCGTGACACCCTTCGACAGCGCGTGCGCCGAGCCGACGCCAATCGCGGCGTCGATATCTGCATCGCTCGGCGTCGGAATCGCAGCCTTCAACAAATCCTTCGCCTTGTCTTTGATCAAGCCGGTCGGCTCGCCCTTCTCGTCGCGAACGATCAAGCCGCCTTCGGGATCGGGCGTGTTGCGATCGATGCGCGCCAGTTGCAGCGCCAGCGAATTCAACAACGCGACGTGTTGATCCAAGCGCACGACCGCCACCGGTGTGTTCGGCGTCACCGCGTCGATCCATTGGCGCGACGGCAGTTCGCCACCCCACATCTGCTCGTCCCAGTTGCCGCCTTGCAGCCACTGTCCGGGTCGCAGTGCCTTTGCCGACTGCGCGATGCGGTCGACGAATTCTTGTTTGGTCTTCGCCGTGCGCAACTCCGGCGAGCTGAGCCCGAACGACGCCCGCAGGAAATGCGTGTGATTGTCCATGAAGCCGGGCATGACGAATGCCCCTTTCAGATCGACGATGCGCGTGCCCCGGCTCGTAAGCTTGCGGACGCGCTCGTTGTCTCCGACCACCGCAACCCGATTGCCCGACAGACCGAACGCATTGGCGAGCGGCACATCGCGCTGACCGGTCCACACCTTCGCATTCATATAAGCGACGTCGAGCGGGCGCTCGGCGGCGAGCAGGCGCCGGGAAGCGAGCATCGCACCCATGCCGGCCAGCATTTCGCGTCGATTGATCAAAGCACGTCTCCCGGCTGCGGCTGGCCATCGATGCTTGGGGCAAGCAGCTTGGCCTGCGCATCCAGTACCTTTAGAAACAAACGGGCGGCGGGCGAGAGCGAGCGGGCCGCATGCGTGACGATACCGATGGAGCGGGCCACGGTGGGATTGCGAAGTTTGCGATAGGCCAGCGTCGGCGAATCGAGCTGCGCCAGTGTCAGGCGGCTGAGCGCGCTGATGCCCAAGCCCGCATTCACCAGGCTGCCGATGGTCGTCGGCTGTTTGCAGTTGAACAGCGGCTCGGCGGCGACGCCAGCTTCTTCCATCGCGCCATCGATCATTGCGCGCAGTCCGGTCTCCGGTGAAAGGATCACGAACGCGCGAGTTGCGAACACGGACCAGTCATGCTCTTCACGATGCGCGAGCATGTCGTCGTTGCGACAGACCAGGACGACTTCGTCACGTAGCAACGGGCGATAGCGCAGGTCGCTGCTGATCGGTGGGGGTGTCGATAAGCCGATGTCAGCGCGACCGTCGAGCACGGCTTTGTGAACGGGCCGGCCGACGTCTTCCCAGATCTGGATGCGCACATCGGGCTGTCGCTCGCGGAAGCTCACGATGGTGCTGGGTAACAACAAGGCGGCCACCGAAGGAAACGCGGCAATACGGACGACGCCTTGCCGGCCGGCGACGAAGTCGTCGAACTCGGCGAATACCTCCTGGTATTCGTTCATGAGTCGGCGGGCCAGCGGTTCCAGTCGTTCGCCGGCCGGAGTCAGGCGCAGCTTACGTGTATCTCGGTCGAACAGACGTGCGCCCAATTTGCCTTCGATCTGCTGGATGGTGCGGCTCAGCGCCGGCTGCGAGACCCCGAGGGCCTCGGCCGCATCGCCAAAGCTGCCGGTGTCCGCCAGCGTCAGAAAGGCCGAGAGCTGTTGCAGGTTCAGGCGGGATTGCATCGAGGTGAACTGTTCCACGGTCTGTCACGGATCGGCAATAGCTTTCAGTCCGGCTATGCATAAATAACCTCGGCGGCATGGCGGCTGCCGGGGGCGGCCGCCGTATGCTCGCGCCCATGATTCCACTGCTGGCAGGCACAAGAATTCTGGAGCTGAGCGCGGTCGTCATGGGCCCGTTCGCCGGCCAGATCCTCGCCGATCTGGGCGCCGAAGTAATCAAGGTCGAGCCGATCGAGGGCGACGTCGCTCGCGCTTCACAGCCACAGGCCGATGGCATGGGCGCGCTGTACGTCAACAACAATCGTAACAAGCGAGCCATCGCCGTCGACCTGAAGAGCCAGGGCGGCAAAGCCATCATCGATAAACTCATCCAGCGCAGCGACGTGTTACTCCACAACATGCGGCCGGATGCGGCCGACCGCCTCGGATTGAGCTATGACGCCGTCGCCGCCATCAATCCGCGCATGATCTATTGCTCGGCCATCGGCTTCGGTCAGCGCGGACGCTATCGAGGCCGACCTGCTTTCGACGACGTGATCCAGGCCGCGGCCGGGCTGGCCGGCATCGCCGAACACAATGGCGAAGATCCGCGCTTCATTCCAACGATCCTGGCAGACAAGGTCGGGGCACTGCATGCCGTGTACGGTATTCTCGCCGCGTTGGTCGCGCGGGCGCATGGGCGGCAGGAAGCATTGCGGGTCGAGGTGCCGATGTTCGAAGCGCTCACGTCGTTCGTTCTCAACGAGCACCTGGCCGCCGCGACTTTCAAAGAAGATGGCAAGGTCGGTTATTCGCGAGTGTTGTCGCCCGATCGCCGTCCCTATCGGACGCGCGACGGCTGGATCGCGGTGTTGCCTTATACGGCCGAGCAGTGGCGGCGTTTCCTCATCGAAGCCGGGCGCGCGGATGTGCTCGAGCAGCCGTGGTTCCATCAGGCCGACAGCCGGCATGCGCACATCGACTATCTATACAGCGTGATCGCAGCCGTTCTTCCGCAACGTGATTCGGCGACGTGGCTGGAAGCACTGTCACGCCTCGACATTCCCTGTTCGCAGGTCAATCGACTGGAGGATCTGCTCGAAGATCCGCACCTGTGCGACGTCGATTTCTTTCATGTCGGCGAGCGTTATCCGTCGACCATCAAACGCATGCTGCCACAGCCCGTCGTGTTCGGCGGCGTCGCGCCTCAAGCTGATATTCCTCCGCCGCCGCTGGGTGAGGACACGGGTGTTGTGCTCAGAGAGTGCGGGTATTCGGAGGCGGAAATCGCAGACCTGCTCGCGCAGGGCGTCGCACGAGGACCGGTGCAATCGTGAGCTTCGTTCTCAGTCATCGTCAGCGGCTCGCGGCCATCGCCACCGGCTCGGCGGGCAACCTGATCGAGTGGTTCGACTTTTACATTTGCGCGTTCACCGCGCTGTACTTCGCATCGAGCTTCTTCCCGGAAGGCGATCGGACCGTACAGCTGCTGAACGTGGCTGGCATCTACGCCGTTGGATTCTTGATCCGACCGGTCGGCGGCTGGTATTTCGGTCGTTCGCCGATCGTCATGGCCGCCGCGCCGCGCTGGTCGCGTCCGTGTTGATGATGGGCGCCGGGTCGTTGCTGATCGCGGTGCTCCCGACGTACGCGATCATCGGCGCTTGGGCGCCGGCGTTGCTGCTACTGGCGCGACTGATCCAAGGTTTCTCGACAGGCGGTCAATTCGGCGCGGCTGCCACTTATCTAAGTGAAGTGGCCAGCGACGCGCGGCGTGGCTTCTACGCTTCCTTTCTGTATGTGACGTTGATCGCCGGGCAGCTGTGCGCGTTGCTCACGCTGGTCGCGCTTCAACAAGTTCTCGATGAAGCCGAGCTGCGCGCGTGGGGCTGGCGAGTGCCATTCGCCATTGGTGCTTGCATGGCGATGATCGTGCTTCTGCTGCGTGATCATCTACACGAGACGACGGACAACGCGACTGCGAAGTCGGCCGAGGCCGGCAGCCTGCTCGCTCTGCTTCGTCATCCCAAGGCGCTGCTCGTCGTCATGTCGCTCACCGCCGGTGGCGGCCTGTGTCTGTACACGTTCACGACGTACATGCAGAAGTTTCTGGTCAACACTGCGGGCATGGATATCGAGCTCACCAGCAACGTGATGCTCGCGGCCATGCTGGGTTTCATGTTGTTGCAGCCGGCGATGGGCGCACTGTCCGATCGCATCGGTCGCCGCAAATGTTTGTTGTTGTTCTCGGGCTTGATGACGCTGAGCGCGGTGCCGATCCTCACGGCGCTGTCGACCGTAAAGGACGCGGGCCTGGCATTCCTGCTGGTGCTGTGCGCGCTCACCATTCTCAGTCTCTACACGTCGATCAGCGGCTTGTTCAAGGCCGAGCTGTTTCCGCAGCACATTCGCGCGCTGGGAGTAGGGTTGGCGCATAGTATTTCCATCGCGGTCTTCGGCGGCACGGCCGAGTACATCGCGCTGTTGTGCAAGCGGGCCGGGCAGGAACATATCTATTTCTGGTACGTTGCGGCGGTCTGCGCCGTTGCGTTCTTCACCGCTTGGTTCATGCGTGAGCCGCGTCGCGTGAGCATGATGGATAAGTAAAAGGGGAGACGATGGGGCGCAGTCGATGGCTGGTCCGGATGCTCCTGGTTGTCGGAGCATTGAATCTCGGCGCTTGCGGCAAGCGGGAAGAGCCAGCGAAAGCACCTGCGACAGAAGGCGCGCATGAAGCCGCTCCTGAAGCGTCCTACGGACGAGTCGATCAGGCGCGTGTTGTCGCCGCCGATAGTGAGCCGCAGAACTGGTTCACGACGGGACGCACATTCTCCGAAGAGCGCTTCTCGCCGCTCGAGCAGATCAACATCGGTAACGTTCAGCAGCTCGGCTTCGCCTGGCAATATGACCTGCAAACCGAGCGTGGATTGGAAGCGACGCCCGTGGTCGTCGACGGCGTGCTGTTCGCGAGCAGCAACTGGAGCAAGGTGTATGCGCTCGATGCCCGCACCGGCCGTGAGTTGTGGGCGTTCGATCCCCAGGTGCCTGGCGAATGGGCGCGCAACGCCTGTTGTGACGTCGTCAATCGCGGCGTCGCCGTGTGGCAAGGGAAAGTTTATGTGGGCACGCTCGACGGGCGGCTGATTGCGCTCGATGCGGCCACTGGCAAGCCGCTGTGGAGCCAGGACACCCTCGTCGATCGTTCGCGTTCGTACACGATAACCGGCGCGCCGCGCATTGCTGGCGGCAAGGTGATCATCGGCAATGGCGGCGGCGAGTTCGGCGTGCGTGGTTACATCACCGCCTATGACGCCGAGAGTGGCGCACAAGCGTGGCGCTTCTTCACCGTGCCGGGCGATCCAAAACATCCGTTCGAACATCCCGAGCTCGAAGCTGCGGCGAAGACCTGGGATCCGAACAGTCGCTGGGAAGCGGGCGGCGGCGGCACGGCGTGGGATTCGATGGCCTACGATCCGCAGCTCAATCTGTTGTACGTCGGCACCGGCAACGCGAGTCCGTTCCCACAATCGATCCGCAGCCCCAAAGGCGGCGACAACCTTTATCTCAGCTCCATTCTTGCCATCGATCCGCAGACGGGCCGACTGGCCTGGCACTATCAGACGACACCCGGCGAGTCGTGGGATTACACGGCCGTTCAACACATCGTCCTGACCGATCTGCAGATCGGCGGCACGATGCGCAAGGTGTTGTTGCAGGCGCCGAAGAACGGCTTTTTCTATGTGCTCGATCGCGCCACCGGCGAGCTGCTGTCGGCACAGAAATATGTCGACGTGAACTGGGCCAGTCATGTCGATCTGAACACCGGTCGTCCGATGCCGACCGGCAAGGGCGATTACTCGAAGGAGCCGAAACGCGTCGCGCCGGGTCCGTTCGGGGGCCACAACTGGCAGCCGATGGCGTTCAGCCCCAAGACGGGCCTTGTTTATATTCCGACGCTGGATCGCACGGCGTATTACGCGGTCGATCCCGAGTACAAATATATCCCGCGCCGCTCATTCAACACCGGCCGCGACTTCACTGCGGCGTACGTGGCGCAAGTTCGCGATGGCGCCGAAATGACGCGCAAGGGCGCGTTGAAGGCATGGGACCCGATCGCGCAGCGTGAAGTCTGGCGCGTCGATTATCCATGGTTCTACAACGGTGGGTTGCTGGCGACCGCGGGCAACCTCGTGTTTCAAGGCACCACGGACGGATATTTGAAAGCGTACACGGCCGACACCGGCAAGCTTGCGGCGGAAGTGTTCGTCGGCACGAGCATCATGGCCGCGCCTGCGACTTATGCCGTCGACGGCGAGCAGTTCATCGCGGTTCTTGCGGGTTACGGCGGCGCGCAGCTCGATGAATTTCTGGAAGGCTCAGCTGCGCGCAAGTATGGAAATACCGGCCGCATCGTCGCCTTCAAGCTGGGTGGCGGCAAGGTGCCGGTGCCGCCGGAGAAAGATTGGGATGCAAACATTCCGCCGTTGCCTGCGCGCATGCACGCCGATGCGGCGACGTTAGACCGTGGCGCGCTGTTGTTTGGACAGCATTGCGGCGTGTGTCACTCGCTCAGCGACGAACCCGGCGGTTATCCGAATCTATTGCGACTGACGCCTGGCAAGCATGCCATCTTCGACGAGATCGTCCTACGCGGTGCGATGGCCGGTCGCGGCATGGCGGGCTTCTCGAATGAGATCAGCGAAGCCGACGCGCACGCGATTCACGCCTATCTGATCGACAAGGCGTACGAGGCTAGCGCCAAGCGCTAGCCCGACGTTGCTGGTACAGGCTCCGCCAGCAGCTGATCGATCAGGCCGCGAAACTCGGCGACGTATTCCTCGTAGTGTTTGCCCGTGGCGGGCCCGGAGAATCCGACATGAATGTCGCGCACCGTACCGGCCCGGTCCACAACAATCGTGGTGGGATAACCATAGATCCCGGTCAGCGTAGGTAGCGCCTTGCTGGCTTCGTCGGTGTCGGACACGCCGGCGATCAACGTCGTGAACTCAATACCCAGATCCTTGCGGTAGCCTCGGACGGCCTGCGCGGCGCGATCGAACTCGCCGTGGCGCTCGAACATCAGCGCGACGATCTCCACGCCCTTGGGTCGATACTCTTTGTAGAACGGCACCAGGAACACGGCTTCGTCGTGACAATTCGGGCACCAGCTGCCGCCCAGCGTCACCACGACCACCTTGTTTCGAAACTTCTCGTCGTGGAGCGACACTTCGTTACCCTCCAGATCGCGGAAGGTGAAGTCGAAGCGCGATTTCTCGTCCTTCAGCTGCGTGTCCGGTCCCTTGCCTTCGAGCGTGGCGTCGTCGTTGCGTCGGGCCTTTACCGTCGAGTGCGACGCCAGGCCCTGCCACATCTCGCCCTCGAGCTCGCCGTGCCCATTCACTTTCACCTTGTACAGATACGCAAGGCCGCCGGCGAAGGTCGACAGCTGTGCCTGCTCGCCATGCACCTGGCCTTCCAGGAAGCGGTGATCGCCCGTCGTCGTCATCACCGTGCCGGTGATGCGATCGTGTTGTTGCTCGAAGATCGCGACCGCGGGGCTGCTCTTGCCGTCGCTGGTCAATGTCATTTCCCAGCGGCCGGCGAGGTCGGCGTTATCGGTCAGCGGCTCTTTATAGAAACGATATGCTGCGCTTTGGTCCTGGAGCCGGGCGTGGAAAGGAATCACTTGTTCCTTGCTCCGGTCCTTGATGAGCGTGACGCTGCCCTCCAGCCGGTCGCGATACATGCGTGCCTGCAGGGAATTCTCATATCCAGGAAACACGGCGGTCAGCTCGCCATCGGTGAGCTTCACGTTGTCGACGCGGGTGCGTTCGGCCGCATTCTCTAAGTACAAAACGAAGCGATCGTTTTCTTTGCCGATCTCCAGGCCGAACGGCGCTTCGCCGCCGGGCAGCGTGAGCGTCGCGCGATAGCGGCCTGTCTGTGGTTCATCTACAGGCCTGCCGCAGGCTGCAAGGGTGACGAGCAAGCCCGCCAAGGCCAGGCGCGAGATCGACCCAAGAGCTGAATTCCAAACCGCTGCGTACATGCACTGCTCCGTTTCGGTAAGAGGCAGTGTCGGGCGTCTGCCTGCGGACTGCAACAACGTCGCGCTCCACCGCACACTTGACACGAAAAAAATAGTGGTCCCGGGGGCGCGGAACCACGCTGACGAATGGCGCGTTTTCGGACCACTGAATCCAACGCATACCCGTGGAGGCAATATGAGAACCCCGAATTTCCGGGCCGGACTGCCGATCGCCGGCGTGCTTGCTGCCGGCGTGCTCGTGGGTTGCAGCAGTGTTTCCGATGTGACCAGGGAACGCGTCGCTCGCAGCGAAACGTCCTTTCAACAGGCGCAGCAGGCGGTGGGCCGCTCCGAAGCCGGCGCCCTCGAGCTGCAGCGTGCCAAGGACAATCTAGAGCAGGCCAAGGCTGCTCTGAACAATAAGGAAAGCACCAAGGCCGAACGTTATGCGCAACTGGCGCAACTCGATTCGGAACTAGCCATGTCGAAGTCACAAAGCGCGGCGGCCCGTAGGGCAGCCGACGAGTTGACGGCGAGCATTCAACAATTGCGGCAGGAAATTTCCCGCGGCGCTGTGGCCAGCGATCAGTAATGGTGGACAGCAGACTTCAACCACCGGAGAAGGATTATGAACCGTTCATACCAAGTGTTGTTGACCGCTGCTCTCGCAGGTCTGCTGGCCGCGTGCAGCTCGACGCCGGAACGCATCGAAGATTTGGAAGTAGCGCGCGCGGTCGTGCCGCAGGTGGAAGCTTCGCCGCGAGCGGGCATTGCTGCGAGCAACGTTTCTGAAGCACGCAAAGCGCTGGATCGTGCCAATAAGATGGCCGATGAGGGCGGCAAGCTCGGCGACATCGAATATGAAGCGCAAGTGGCGGCACGCAACGCTCAGATCGCCAACGAGAAGATCCTGGCGGCGCAGGCGCGCGAGGAGATCGAGAAGGGCACCGCCGAGCGTCAGTCTGTTTTAGCGGAGGCGCGTGAAGCGCAGGCGCGGGCTGCCGAACGGCGCGCCAGCACGCTGGAGCAGGAGCTTGCCGACATGCGTGCACGTAAGACCGATCGAGGCATGGTGCTCACGTTAGGTGATGTGTTGTTCGATACGGGCAAAGCCACGCTGAAGCCGGGTGCTTATGGCACGGTCGATCGGCTCGCCAATGTATTGAAGGAATCGCCGGATCGGAAAGTGATGATCGAAGGTCATACCGATAGCACCGGCTCCGAGGAGTTCAACCAGGCGTTGTCGGAGCGTCGCGCAGCAGCCGTGCAGACGGCATTGTTGGAACGCGGCGTGGGCGCGAATCAGATCACCGCCGTGGGCAAGGGTATGGCGTTTCCGATCGCCAGCAACGCCGACGCCGGCGGCCGCCAGCGTAACCGTCGCGTCGAAATGATCTTTACGGACAATAAATCGCAGGTGGCTTCCGACGTGAACTAGTCGGACGAATGTCGCAGTCATCCTCTGTCTTGTGTTGTCGTAGTCTCCTCCGCCGGTGGGCGGAGGAGACTTTTTGCTGTTTGTCTGTTGCAAAGGGAGCAGTCATGAATGTACGCATTGTCGTGGCCGATGAACGTCAGGCGAGCTTTTACGACGCCGTGACCCCCAGATCGCCGTTGACCGAGCGAGCTTCGCTACGCAATGAGAGGACCGGAAAAAGAGACATTGAAATGGAAACCGACCGTCCGGGCCGACGCTTCGGCGGCACGGGCGTCGGCGGCACGGAAGGTCATCATCATGGCGTGACGGGTGAGAAGAGCACTGTACTGCATGAGTTGACTTTGTTTGCCAAGGAAGTGGCGCGAAAGATCGAGACAGACCGGGCGCGGAACGAGTTCGATCGATTGGTGTTGATGGCGGGGCCGAAAATGCTCGGCCTGTTGCGCCAGTCGTTGTCCAGCCCGACCCAGTCGATGCTGGCGGGGGAGATCTCGAAAGATATTCTGCGACAGGGGCCGGATGTGATTTTGAAGGCGGTGCCGATTGAGGCGTTCGAGACTTATCGGATGCAGTAGGTCAGTCACGAGCAGTGGGTAGCGTCTGCCGGGAAGGGGGTGTCTCCTCCCGGCACCGGGCGCCCGCCGGAGCGCATTGCGCTCCTCGCATCACGTTCAGTTCGGCACCCACAGCAGCGCGACCGTGCGCACATCGATATCCGTCTTGCGTGGCTTCACCGATGTTTGCTCGATGGTCACCGTTGCGGGGTCGAGCTCGCTGCGAAGTCGGCTCACTTCCGATTCCAGCTCGCTCTGCATTTCTGTGAGCCGCTGCTGAATCACCTCGCGGTTTTCCTCCGCGCGATCGATGTCGCCACTCTCCTTGCTGAGCCGGCCGGCGCTGCGAGCGGCGCTGCCGACTCTTTGCGCATTGCCGACGCTGATGGCTTTGCGGCCGAGCAGCGCGCCTAGGATAGACGTACCGACGGAAATCGCTGTCTGCACCTTGTGTTGTGACAAATCGGAGCGCTCCCGCTCGACCCGCTCATCGGCGCGGCGCAACTGATCCTGTAGCGTCGCCAGCTTCGGCGCATATTTCTTTCTCAACTTCTCGATCTCCGCGTCGCGCTTCTCGCGAAGGGCGAGGCTGAGTTTGGCGCGGAAGTCGCCTTCGCTCGTGCCGGGTGCAACGGATTGGCCGACGGTGGGGCAGTGAAAGATCGGTAGCGTAGAGCTCGAATACAGATGGGTCGCCAGCTCCTTCTGCCACGAGCGATAGTTCTGAGCACGCAGCAACGCAGCTGGCGCCTCGGCGTATCGCGCATTCTGCGGCGGCTCATTCGAAAGCTCCTTCTGCAGATCGCCACCGACGCCGACGTCCGCCTGCGACCAGTCGACGTGGGATTCGCTGTCATCCAGGGGGGCGATGAGCGAGCGGGTTTCCCAAACATCGAGGCCGGCGGCTTTGTCGACGAAGTGCAGGCGTGCGATGCCGAGAACGCGAGGCAAGTACGTCGCATCGGCCTGCGATGTTTCGAGATAGAGCTCGTCGACGCCGGCGGGGATGACCGGCTTGTCTGAGATCGGAGTGCCTTGTGAAGCTCGGCTGGTTTCCGCAGCAGCAGCGGTAAATTCTCGTCGCGTCGCCCGGGCCGGAGCCGGCGATGTCAAGGAAGGAACGTCGGGCGAGGGCGCCGCACGCGACAGCTTCGCTATCTCTTGCAGCGTCAGCGGGCCGCGAAGATAGGACAGGGTCCAGCGCGTGCGGAACAACACAGGCGCGGCGTCGTGCACGTTCCGCATCAAGAACACGCGGTTGCCCAGATTCGCGAGCAGCTTCTCCAACTGCGCTTTATCCAACCCTTCGCCGGCCGCGCCGAGCAAGCCGTCGATCACTCGCGCCTTGTCACGCTCCGTCTGCAAACGTCCGATGAACCACGTGCCGGCATTTGACAAACCTTTGTAATCGAGATCGACTGGATTCTGCGTCGCCAAGACGACGCCCAACCCGAACGCGCGCGCCTGCTTCATCAATGTGAGCAGCGGCAACTTCGACGGCGGCATGGCGCTCGGCGGGAAATATCCGAAGATCTCATCCATGTACAGCATCGCGCGCAAGCTCGACGTGCCCGACTGGCGGCGCATCCACGCGACGACCTCACCCAGCAGCAACGTCACCACGAACATGCGCTCGGCATCGCCGAGATGCGCGATCGAGATCACTGAGATCCGCGGTTTGCCATCGGCCGTGAACAACAAGCGCTGCACATCGAGCGGCTCGCCCTTCATCCACGCGGCGAAGCTCGGTGAGGCGATCAGGTTGTTGAGCGACATGGCCAACTGCATGCGCTCTTTGGCCGGATAGAAGGTCTCGAGGTCGAACACGCCGACCTTGTCGAACGGCGGCTTCTGAATGCCCTGAATCAGTGCGGCGAGCGACAGGTCGCGGCCGGCGGTCCAGGCCTGGTCGAACAAGGTCGACAGCAGAATGTGCTCGCGACTCTGTAGTGGATCGGCCTCGATGCCGGCCAGCCCGAGCAATCCACCAACTGTCGCACTGACACGCTCGCGCGAGGCGCCGGCGTCCAGGCGCTGCTCTTCGGGCGGTGCCGCAAAAGACTGTAAGACAGAGAGCGGACGGCCCGCCTCGCTGCCGGGCGTGTAGATCGCGATATCCACGGCCTCGCGGAACCGGGCGATACGAGTGCCGTCCTGGTCCCAGTCCGCCAAACCCTTGCGCCAGGTTTCCGCGGTCTTGGTGGCCGCTTCTTCCGGACTGATGCCTTGCCGGGCCGCGGCGCCGGCATCGATCCAGGGCGCGAAATCCTCGGGTTGCAGCGAAGGAAAGCTCAACAGCAGGTTGCCGAGGTCGCCTTTGGGATCGATGGCGATGGCTGGCACCCCGTCGATGGCCGCTTCCTCGAGCAACGACAGGCATAACCCGGTCTTGCCGCTGCCGGTCATGCCGACGCAGACCGCGTGAGTGGTCAGATCGCGCGAGTCGTAGAGCAGCAAGTCGGGGCGATCCGTGCCGCGCTCGGCGTCGTATTCGCGGCCCAGATAGAAGGAGCCGAGGGCTTCGTAGGAGGGAACGGTCGCCATGGAAAAAATTGCTCGTTGCAGGGACGGCGGCTAAGAACTTTTAGCGATGACGCGGCGTCGTTCGCTTCTGACGTTATAACCGTTTTGTAACCCGTCGATTACTGACCTTATCACTGCTGGCCGGTAAGCTCCCGGCCCGTATGTCCATCACGCTCGATCAAGTCACCAAACGGTATCAGGGCTCGCCGGTCGTCAACGACGTTTCGTTGGAAGTCGGCGAAGGCGAGTTCTACGTCCTGCTCGGCCCGAGCGGTAGCGGCAAGAGCACCCTGTTGCGTGCGATCGCGGGTTTGACCGGCGTCGATCATGGCCGCATCGCGTTGCACGGCAACGATGTCACGCACGTGTCGGCGCGGCAACGGGGCGTCGGACTGGTGTTCCAGAATTACGCGCTGTTCCGTCATATGACGGTCGGCGAGAACATCGAGTTCGCGCTCAAGGTCCGGCGCATGAAGGCGGCCGAGCGTCGCGAGCGTCGCAAGGAGCTGCTGCGTCTGGTGGCGCTAGAGGGCATGGACGATCGACTGCCGACGCAATTGTCCGGCGGTCAACAGCAACGCGTCGCGGTGGCGCGAGCGCTCGCTCACAAGCCTCCCGTGTTGTTGCTCGACGAGCCCTTCGGTGCGTTGGACGCCAAGATCCGCGAAGAACTGCGTCGAACGATTCGCCAGGTGCAGCGTGAGCTGAAAATCACCACCGTGCTGGTGACGCACGACCAGGAAGAAGCGTTCGCGATGGCCGATCGCATCGGCGTGATGAATCTCGGTCGCTTGCTCGAGAGCGGCAGGCCGGACGAGTTGTATGCGCGGCCGGCGACGCGCTTCGTCGCAACCTTCCTTGGCGCAGCGAATCTGTTGCTGGCTCGTCAGACCGAGCAGGGCATCCGCTTCGGCGCGGCTCCCGTGAATGCGCGACGTGTCGAGAAGCTGGAAGGCGGACGCGAGCAGGAAGTGGTCGCGGTGTTGCGTCCCGAAGAAGTGGAGCTGGCGCCGACCCGAGACAATCTGCGCACCAACTTCATCGCGAATGGCATCGTCGAAGAGCAGGTCTTCACCGGTGCTTTCGAGCGCATGCGCGTGCGCATGGCCGATGGCGCCGCCAATGCTCACATCGCGAGTCCGAACACGAATGGCGGCAACGGCTCGGCAGCCTTGCTGGATGTCACTCGCACTCAGCACGAACAGCGCTTGTTCCCGCTGGCGCTCGGTCAGTCGGTCGCCATCGGTGTGCGTCGAATTCACGTGCTGCCGACGCCGCTGTCCAGCTACACCGCTTACGGCTCGGATGAAGCGTCGTGCGAGCGTCTGTCTCAGCATCCGTTCCTGGTCGAGCTCGCCAGTCGGATGAAGACGCGCATCATCAAGCGCAGTGAAGCGCCATTGGTTGCATGCGATGCGCCGGCGAGCGCGCCCGTGTCTGGCGTGGCGGTGATCGCGGCCGGCCAGAAGACTGCGGAACAATTGCAGTGGCTGTTGCAAAACGGTGCGGGTGAAGTGCTGGTGCTGCCGGCGCATTCCTCGGCGCCGCAACGAGTGCTTATTCATTGGGCCGACGATTCGGCGCGCCGTTCGACGCTCGCCGTGGCCGCCAGTTTGTTACGTCACGTTGCGGCCGAAGCCGTTTACGTCGGCATTCTGCCGGAAGGCTCGGGTGGCGAGTCGCAGCGTCCGTTCGGCGTACGCACTCTGCTCGATGCTCGCTCCGAAGCGCAGGCTGTGCATGGTCTCGAAATGCGAACCGAGTTGCGATTCGGCGCCGCGGCCGATGAGTTGCAGCGGCAATTGACCGAGTCGCAGGATCCGATGCTGATCCTAGGTGTGTCAGATCCAGCGCAACTGCGCGGGACGTTCGGCGCGTTGTTCACGTCCGGCTCGACCTATCCGATGATGATCGTGTACCGGCCCAGCAAGGACAGCGAAGGAGCCGTCGAATGAACCGATTCAATAGAAGAACGTTCACGGCTTGTCTCGGCATGCTGACGCTGCTTGCAGGTTGCGGCGGCGGCGATGACGCCGGTCGTGTGACATTGCTCAATGTCAGCTACGACCCGACGCGTGAGTTGTATCGCGAATTCAACGAGAGCTTCTCGCAGCGCTGGGAACAGGAGCACCAGCAGCGCGTGACGGTCAAACAATCGCATGCCGGCTCGGGCAGCCAGGCGCGTGCGGTGATCGACGGCCTCGACGCGGATGTCGTCACGCTCGCGCTCGCCTATGACATCGATTCGATTCAGACCAAGGGCAAGCGCCTCGGCGCGGACTGGCAGAAGCGTCTGCCCGACAACAGCTCGCCTTACACCTCGACCATCGTGTTCCTGGTGCGCAAGGGCAATCCGAAGCAGATCAAGGACTGGCCGGATCTGATTCGCGACAGCGTTTCGGTCGTCACGCCGAATCCCAAGACCTCTGGCGGCGCGCGCTGGAACTATCTCGCCGCGTGGGGCGCCGTGCTTCGCAATGAGCTCGGTGGCGACTGGTCAAAGCTGGACGATCCCGCGGCCGAGCAGGCAGTGGCCGCTGCTCAGAAGAAAGCCGAAGAATATGTGACGCAGCTGTACAAGCACGTTCCGGTGCTCGACAGCGGCGCGCGCGGCGCGACGAATACGTTCGTGCAACGTGAGATCGGCGATGTGTTGCTCGCCTGGGAAAACGAAGCGCTGCTCGCAATCAAAGAGCTCGGTCCCGACAAAGTCGAGATCGTCATCCCGAGCAGCAGCATCCTGGCCGAGCCGCCGGTGGCGGTGGTCGATACCGTCGTCGATCGACGTGGCACTCGGCAGATTGCCGAGGCGTATCTGAAGTATCTGTATGAAGAGCCGGGCCAGGAGCTGGCCGCGAAGCATTACTTCCGCCCGCGCAATGCCGCGGTCCTGGAAAAGTATAAGGATCAGTTCCCGACGCTCGATCTGTTCACCATCGATCAGGTGTTCGGCGGCTGGAAGGCGACCCACGCGAAGCACTTCGCCGACGGCGCGTTGTTCGATCGGATCTATGGCAGCGGGGGCGCGGCCAAATGAGCTTTCGGCAGCCGTCCATCCTGCCGGGCTTCGGCCTGACGCTGGGCTTCTCGACGTTCTTTCTCTCGGCCATCGTGCTGGTGCCGCTGGCGGCGCTGGTGATGAAGACGGCGACGATGGGTTGGAGCGATTTCTGGCGTGTCGCGACCGATGCGCGCGCCCTGGCGTCGTATCGATTGAGCTTCGGCGCATCGATGTTGGCCGCGACCTTGAATAGTGTGTTCGGCTTCATCATCGCCTGGACGCTGGTGCGCTATGAATTTCCGGGCCGCAAACTGATCGACTCGCTGATCGATATGCCGTTCGCGTTGCCGACCGCGGTGTCGGGTATCGCGTTGACGGCCGTGTTCGCGGAAAACGGCTGGATTGGCCAGTACCTCGCGCCGCTCGGCATCAAAGTGGCGTACACCTGGATCGGCGTGGTCGTGGCGCTGACGCTCATCGGCTTGCCATTCGTCGTGCGCTCGGTGCAACCGGCAATCGCCGAGGTACAACGCGATCTTGAAGATGCGGCCGAAACGCTCGGCGCCGGTCGCTTCACGATTTTCCGCCGCATCGTGCTGCCCACCGTGTTTCCCGCGCTGGCCACCGGCTTCACGCTGGCGTTCGCTCGAGCGGTCGGCGAGTACGGTTCGGTGATCTTCATCGCCGGCAACCTGCCGATGCGCACCGAGATCACGCCGTTGCTGATCGTCATCAAACTGGAGCAGTTCGACTACAAGGGTGCGGCCGCGCTCGGCTTCATCATGCTGACCATGTCGTTCGTCATGCTCTTGTCCATCAACCTGCTGCAAGCCTGGAGCCGTCGGCGCATGGTCGCCGCGGGACGCTGATGGCGGGCGGTCCTTCCAAAGAAATGCTGGCGGAAATCGCCAGCCGCCCGGGCCGGGATACGCTGATCTCGTCGGCCGTAAAGTACGTTTTCATCGCGCTTTCGCTCGGCTTCCTGGCGGCGTTGCTGTTCGCGCCGCTGGCGACCGTGTTCATCACGGCGCTGAGCAAGGGCTGGGAGATGTACTTCGAGAGCTTCAAGGACGAGGACACGCTGGCCGCGATCAAGCTGACATTGACCGTGGCCGCCATCGTCGTGCCAACGAATACGATCTTCGGCATCGCCGCCGCCTGGGCCATCGCGAAGTTCGAATTCCGCGGCAAGAGCTTCTTGATCACCCTGATCGACCTGCCGATCGCCGTGTCGCCGGTGATATCCGGCCTCGTGTACGTGCTGTTGTTCGGCGCGCAGGGCTGGTTCGGCCTGTGGTTGCAGGAACGGGACATCAGCATCATCTTCGCCGTGCCGGGTATCGTGCTCGCGACCATGTTCGTGACGTTCCCGTACGTCGCGCGCGAGCTGATTCCATTGATGCAGCAGTTGGGCAACGACGAGGAAGAGGCGGCGATCACCTTGGGAGCGGGCGGCCTGATGACGTTCTTCCACGTCACTTTGCCGAAGATTCGCTGGGGCCTGGTGTACGGCGTGATCCTGTGCAACGCCCGCGCCATGGGCGAGTTCGGCGCGGTCTCGGTGGTGTCCGGCCATGTCCGCGGTCTCACGACCACCATGCCATTGCACGTGGAAATCCTTTATAACGAGTACAACTTCGTCGGCGCGTTCGCCGTGGCCTCGCTGCTGACGGTGCTGGCGGTCCTGACCCTGATCATCAAATCCTTAGTGGAGATGAAGAGGAAGTGATCGATCGCTTCTTCTCCTACGTCGTCGACCGGATTCAGCAGTTCATCGACGGGCTGCAGATCGATACCTCGCGCGCGAGTCTCGGGGTCTGGATTGCGGTCATCAATGTCGCGATCGTGTTGCTGCTGGTCGGCGGCATTTCCATCTCGGCCATCGGCTCCCTGCGCGACCTGGCCGATCAGCAGGGTAAGTCGCGCGTTCAGCTGGCCGGCGCGATGGCCCGCGAGGACATACGGCGTTTCAGCGAAGACGCGCTGAGGGACGCCAAGTCGGTCGCCGATCGCCAGACCTTGCAGCGCCTGCTCGCGGACCGACGCTCGACCACGATCGGCCCCTATCTGCGCCGCTCCTGTAATTCAGAAACGATCGCCTCCTGCGCCGTGTTCGAAGGCGGCCGACTGGTTGCTCAGGCCGGCGTGCAGCTGCCTTGGGATTTGATCGCAACGACTGCCGCAGAGCAGGGCGAGCGGTTCATGGCGACGCCGACGGGATCGCAATATGCCTTGCTCGGCGCGTCCGCTCAGATCGGGGGAGCTACGGAACGGCGCTTGTACGTCGCTCGTCCGCTGGATCCGAAGATGGCGCAGATCCTGACGGACCGCGTCGGCACCCAGGTCCGGCTGATCAACTATCGGCTGTTCAACGAAGAGCGCAAGGGCGACGACGACTTCACCCGCCTGCATTCGGCGGGCCTGTCCGATGGCAGCTCGGCAGTAGTGCGGCTCGATGAGCTGGACCTGTACGCGGCGAGCTTCCCGATCTTTGCCGTGTCGGGCGAAGCCATCGCATTCCTCGAAGCGCGCCTGCCATCGTCGGATATCGATGCCTCCGTCGGCGGTCTGGCGAAACGTTTGCTGGTCACCGCGCTCATTCTGGCGGCGCTGGCCGTGCTGGCCGGCATCGTCCTCGGCCGCCAGGTGACTGGCCCGGTCACGACGCTGACCGACGCGGTGGAAAAACTAGGCCAGGGGGATTTTTCGACGTCCATTCCCGTGGGCGGCACTCGCGAGGTCGGCAAGCTGGGCCGCACCATCGAGGACATGCGCAACAACCTGATCGAGCTGACAGGAACGTTGCGCCGTCGCGAGGCGGAAGCGCAGGCGGTGCTCGATGGCATCGTCGAGGGCGTGTACGCCGTCGACAAGTCGCGAGTCATTCGATACTTGAACCCGCAGGCTGCCCAATTGCTCGGCGTGCAAGCTCACGAAGCCATCGGTCGTTTCTGCGGCGATGTGTTGAAACCCTGCCGCGATTCGAACGGCATGCGTCCTTGCGACACCGACTGCCCGATCCTGCGCGCACGCCACGAAGGCAGCTCGCAGGCGACAGAGCGTTTACAGCTGAGCGACGGCGCGCCTCGCACCACCATCATCACCAGCTCCGGTCCGGTCGACGAGCTGCAGGTGCAGGTCATTCGCGACGAGACCGAACTCGAAGGTGTGCGGCGGGCACGCGATTCCGTGCTGGTCAATATCTCGCACGAGTTCCGGACGCCGCTCGCCGCGCAGTTGGCGTCGATCGAACTGCTGCGTGACGGCTTCGATACGATGACCACCGATCAGCAGAAGGAGCTGGTGTTGTCGTTGGAGCGCGGCGCGTTGCGGCTGACGCGGCTCATCGACAATCTGCTCGAGAGTGTGCGCATCGAGTCCGGCCAGCTCAGCATCCGTCATCAGCCGGTGGCGCTCGCCGAGGTCGTCGAAGATTCCGAAGCGCTGGTCGGCGCGTTGCTCACGCAGCGCCGGCAACGATTGGAAGTGAACTTGCCCGAGGATCTGCCGAACATCGACGGCGACGGCCCGCGTCTCACGCAGGTGTTCGTCAATCTGCTCGCCAATGCGAGCAAGTTCGCGCCGGAAGACAGCATCGTGCGCATCGGCGCCGAGCAGGCCGGCGAGTTCGTCACGAGCTGGGTCGAAGATGAAGGTCCGGGCGTGCCCGAGATCGAGGGCAACTCGATCTTCGATCGTTTTTATCGCAGCGGCGGCCAGGAACCGGAGCCCGGCGGCCTGGGTCTGGGATTGTGGATCGTGAAATCCATCGTCGAGCGGCATGGCGGCACCATTGCCACGCGGCGCACTGCCGAGGGACGCACACGTTTCGAAGTGAAGCTGCGACAGACTGCCGAGTAACCAATGAAGATTCTATCCGCGGACGATGACAAGGACTTGCTGGCGCTGATCGCCTTTACGCTGTCGCAGGCGGGCTATCTGGTCGTCAAAGCCAGCGACGGTGTGCAGGCGTTGCGCGCGTTCGAGAGCGAAGGGCCGGACCTGGTGATCCTGGATATCAACATGCCGGGCGCCTCGGGCTTTCAAGTGTGCGAACAGATCCGGACCAAATCGCGTGTGCCGGTGATGATGTTGACGGTGCGTGGCGAAGAGGAAGATCTGGTGCGTGCTCTGGAGCTGGGCGCCGACGATTATCTGAGCAAACCGTTCAGCCCACGTACGCTGCTCGCACGCGTCAAAGCGCTGCTGCGCCGGGCCGGCATGGAGAACACTGCGCCGCTCGCGGCAGGTCGCATCCGGCTGGATGTGGACGAGCATACGGTGCAGGTCGGGTCGAATCCGCCGCTGCGCCTCACCAAGCTCGAGCTGCGCTTGTTACAAATGTTGATCGCCAACTCCGGCCACACGGTGAGCTCGGATCGTTTGCTGATGCAGGTGTGGGGTCACAAAGGCTCGGGCGATCGTCAGTTGCTCAAACAGCTGGTGCATCGTCTGCGCCAGAAAATCGAGGTCGATCCGGCCGCGCCTCAGATGCTGCAAACCGCGCCGGGCGCGGGTTACAAGCTCGTCGTCGATTGATCCCGTCCGTGTGGTTATAAATCGGTTGTAGAGTCATAGCATTCCCTGCGCCGATTCGTGACTCGCACGTTACAGACTTGATACCGCGCGCTCGCCTACGCTGTCGCTTCCTGGTTAATGGGAGCGACGATTGGCAGGACTGCTTCGAACCGTGGTTATTGTCGGGGGCGGCTTCAGCGGCACGGTGGTGGCCGCGAATCTGTTGCGCCGTCCGCCGCCGGGCCCGACTCGTCTCATCCTGATCGAGCGTGCAAATGAGCTGGCGCGTGGCGCTGCCTACGCCGACCGCGGTTTCCCTTATTTGCTCAACGTGCCGGCCAGTCGTATGTCGGCAAACTCGGCTGCGCCCAAGGAATTCCTCGAGTTCGCGCAACGGCGCATTCCGAAGGTCACCGGCGAAGATTTCTTGCCGCGCGCCCTGTATGGCGACTATTTGAGCGAGGTGTTGCTCGCCGCGCAGCTGAGTGCGCCTGGAAATATTCGTCTTGAAATCGTCCACGGCTCAGTCGTCAACCTGCGTCGGATCGAACGGCATCTGCCGTTGCGAGTGGAGCTGGAGGACGGCCGACGTTTCACCGCGGACGATGTCGTGCTCGCGCTCGGCAATCCCAAGCCTGCGTCGTTGGCGGCGGCAAGGGACGTACTGACTCATCCGGCGTACATCGCCGACCCCTGGACCGTCGATCTCAAGTTCAATCGGTCGCAGACCGTGCTGTTGATCGGCACGGGTCTCACCACTGCGGACATCATCAACGTCGCTGCGTCCGATGCCCAGCGATTGCCGACGTTGCATGCCTTGTCGCGCCACGGGTTGGTGCCGCCTCGGCAAACACCTTTCCGCCCGGATGCATTCAAGGGCGACGGCAATGCGCTGCTGCTGGCCGCATCGACGTCGCTGCGACGACTGGTCAGTTCCGTGCGGTTGCTTGCACAGGAAGCCGAGCAGATGGGCGGCGATTGGCGCGAGGCGATCACCTTCGTCCGCAACATGGCGCCGACGATCTGGCAACGCCTGCCGGAGCGCGATCGCGTGCGCTTCCTGCGCCATGTGCGGGCGTACTGGGACATCTATCGACATCGTCTGCCGCCGGAGCTGATCCAGAAGATCGATACGCTCCGCCATTCGGAACGACTGACGATCCACGCCGGCCACATCAAACAATTCATTCCTCGCGACGATCGCATCGAAGTGATCTGGCGTCCGCGCGGCTCGCAGCAGCTGCGCGCTCAGCAATTCGATCGAGTCATCAACTGCACCGGTCCTGATTACGCAATCGCGCGCTCCACCGAGCCGCTGTGGAGCAACCTCGTGCAATGCGGGCTGTGTGTGCCGGACACATTGGGGCTGGGGTTGCGTACCGGGCCGCATGGCGCCGTCATCGATGCCGATGGCTGGCCGGGTCCGCACCTTTTCTATGTTGGGCCGATGTTGCGCGCCGACCATTGGGAGGCAACCGCGGCTCATGAACTCCGCGGGCACGCTGAAAAGCTCGCTGCGCTACTGGCTACGGAGCGGCGCTGACGCTATGAGAATTCTGGTCGTCGATGACGATGCCGATCTGCGAGCACTGATCGGTTTCACGCTGATGCAGGCGGGATTCGATATCTGTACCGCGGTGGATGGCGAGAGCGCGCTGCAGGCGTTCCAGCAAAACTCGCCCGACCTGGTGCTGCTCGATGTCAACATGCCGGAGCCGAATGGCTTGAAAGTCTGTCGTGAGATTCGCGGCCGCTCGCCCGTGCCCATCATGATGCTGACGGTGCGGGATGTCGAAGAGGATTTGATCGAGGCGTTCGATTCGGGCGCGGATGACTACGTGCACAAGCCTTTCAGCCCGCGCGCATTGTTGGCGCGAGTGCGAGCGTTGATTCGACGTTCGGAGCCGTTGGACGCAGCGCCTGTGACGGCTGGTCAGCTGCGCCTGGATCCGGAGCAGCGGAGCCTGCAGTTCGGTGCAGCGCCGCCGATTCGACTCACGCCGCTGGAGTTGAAAGCGATGCAGTTGCTGATGGTGACGCCGGGAAGAACAGTCACCGCGGAGAAGTTGTTACTTCATCTGTGGGGTCGCGCCACTGCCCGCGAACGCCGCACGCTCAAGCAGCTGATCTATCGCTTGCGCCACAAGATCGAATCGGATGCGTCGACGCCAGAAGTCCTGCAAACCACGCCGGGTGCGGGCTACAAGCTGGTGGCTGAGTAAGATCGTGTCGCTATGTGCTCATAGCGCGTAACCGTTGCACGCGCCGGAGATCTAATACTCGTTGCGGCAGCTGACCGGCATGTGACCCAGTATCGACTGATCGCATGACCTGCGCTGAGTAAATTGCCACTCAAGCGACACGGCAATCGACCAAGGATTGCAGTGTCGGAGGCTGCAAGCCGTTTCTCCCCCTGGGCCGGCAGTCTTGGTTAGCCCTCTCGTCGCCTACCCTCACCGGCGACGAGAGGGTCCTTTTCCGACGCCGCTTTCATACTTCCTCGCGAATACCCAGCTCATGCTGACCTTGTCGGCCAGCTGGGATGGCGTCAGCGATGCGCGCTGGCGTGCGACGGTGAGCAGTCGCCGATGCGTTGGCGTTTGAAGCAACTTCATAGGGCGTTCGACCTGCCGGCGGATATCCCATTTCGAGATACTCTAGCATTTCACAAAGCGAGGTAAACGCGGGCGATGGCCCTTAGACCGCGGCCGGGGCGGTCCGACGCCCGACCGGCGTGTGTCAATAACGTAATGTTCTCGAGACCGCCGCACGGCAGAATGCCGGCTCTCATCGGTGACACAGGAATCGCCGGACAGTGGCCGAGGCAGCGGGCGGGTGGGCAAAGTGGCGCATCTGGTTGATCGCGGCCGGCGCCGGCCTGATCAGCTTGCTGCTGTTCGATGCCTTCCGGGTGCTGCTCGCCGAAGTGCATTTCTCCAAGGTCATGCAGCAGATGGAGGCAGAGCCGCTGCCCGACCTGCTGCTCGCGCTGCTGGCGACCGCCGTCAGCTATCTGGTGCTCACGGGCTACGACCTGTCCGCCATGAAGTACGCGGAAGTGAAAATCCGTCGGTCCACCGTCCTGCTGACTTCCTTCATTGCGTATGCGCTCGGCAATACCGTCGGTTTGGGTGTTCTGACGGGCGGCGCCGTGCGTATGCGGCTATACACGGCGGCTGGCGTCGACGCGAACAAGGTCGCGCAAGTGATCGCGTTCAACGCCAGTGCATTCATGTTCGGCACCGCGGCGTTTGGCGCGGCCGGATTGTTATGGGGCGCCGACGGCGTTGCTCATCTTGCTCACATGCCAGCATGGCTGCTGCGGGTGATCGCCGTGGCCTTGCTGTTCACCGTGCTTGGATTCGTTGCACTCGCTGCGCGACGTCGCGAAGTCATGATCGCCTGGCGTTGGAAAGTGCGCTTGCCGCCGGCAAAGCTGGCCGTGCAGCAGCTGGTGATTTCGGCGCTGGATCTGATCGCCTCCGCCGCGACGCTCTGGTTCCTGTTGCCGCCGGGCGCAGTCGAGCCGGGCGAGTTCATGGCTTGGTATTCGATCGCGCTGGTGCTCGGCATCCTGAGCCATTTGCCCGGTGGCCTGGGCGTGTTCGAGGCGGTCATTCTGCTCGCGTGTGGCGACCGCGCGCCGGTGGAGCAGATCGTCAGCGCGTTGGTGCTCTATCGCGTCATCTATTATTTGTTGCCGCTGGTGCTGGCCGCCGTATTGCTGGCTGCGTATGAAGTTCGCTCCGGCATCGCTGCTCCGATCGGTCGTGCAGCAGTGCGACTCTCGCCGATGCTGCTGGCAACGATGACGTTCATCGCCGGCGGCTGGCTGCTCGTCTCCGGTGTGACGCCGGCGTCGGCACAAGCCGTCGACATGCTGGCGCTGCGTGTGCCGCTGACTTTGGTCGAGGCTTCTCACTTTCTCGGCAGCGTCACGGGCTTTGCGATGATCGTCATCGCGCGCGGCTTGTTACATCGCCTCGATGCCGCTTGGTGGTCGGCGTTCCTGCTGGCACTGGCGGCGGCCGTTCTGGCAATGCCCAAAGGGTTTGCGTTGGTGCAAGCGGCTTACCTCGTGGTGCTGGCGATCCTGTTGTATCTATCGCGTGCACAGTTCGATCGGCGCTCCGCGCTGTTCTCGAATCCGTTGCGAGGCGTGTGGCTGATCTCGGTGGTGTGGATGGTCGGCGCGACAGTGTTCCTGCTGTTCTTCGCTTATCGGCGCGTCGATTACACCAACGAGCTGTGGTGGCAGTTCGAGTTCAACGCCAACGCGCCCCGTTCGCTGCGCGCGATGATGGGCGTGATGGTTGCCGGTTTGGGCATAGCGCTCTGGCAGCTGTTGCGGCCGTCGCCGGGCGCGCCGGCGCTCCCCTCCAGCGAAGAGCTGGATAGGGCGAGCAATATCGTGCGCACTCAGCCTTCGGCCGAAGCGAACCTCGCGCTGATGGGCGACAAGCGCTTGCTGTTCTCGACCCAGGGCAACGCATTCATCATGTACGGCCGGCAAGGGCGCTCGTGGATTTCATTGTTCGATCCGGTCGGTAAGCCATCGGAATGGCCGGAGCTGATCTGGCGGTTCATCGAGCTCGCGACCGATCACGGCGGTCGCGCGGCGTTCTATCAAGTGCGCGGCGATATGTTGCCGCTGTATCTCGATGCAGGATTGCGTGCCTACAAGTTGGGTGAGTACGCGTACGTGCAGCTGCAAGAGTTCACGACCAAGGGCTCGAAACGCTCGCATCTGCGACAGGCGATCAATCGAGGCGAACGCGACGGACTCGAGTTCGCGTTGGCTTCGCCAGCGGAAGTGCCCGCGCTACTGCCTCAATTGCGCCATGTTTCGGACGCGTGGCTGGAAGGTCAGGAAGCGCGCGAAAAGGGCTTCTCGCTGGGCTCGTTCGAACCGTCGTATCTGTCGCGGCAGTCGTTCGCCATCGTGCGCCAGCAGGGGCAGATCGTCGCGTTCGCCAATCTGCTGAGCACAGAAACGAAAAGCGAGGCCAGCGTCGATCTGATGCGTCAGCTGCCGCTGGCGCCGCCGGGCACGATGGATTTCCTGTTCACCAAGCTCATGCTTTATTTTCAGGGCGAGGGCTTTCAGCGCTTCGGGCTCGGCATGGCGCCGATGTCCGGCATGGCGAGTCACGAGTTGGCGCCGCGTTGGCATCGCTTTGGCCGGATGCTGTTCGACCATGGCGAGACGTTTTATAACTTCCGCGGATTGCGCGGATTCAAAGATAAGTTCGATCCAGTGTGGGAGCCTCGCTATCTGGTGGCCGGCGGCGGACTGACGCCTCTGCTCACGCTCGCCGATGTGGCGACATTGATCGGCGGCGGCTTGCGAGGAATCATTGCGAAATGACGTGGTATCGCCGCTGGCTCCTGCTGTTGCTGTTGATGCTTGGGTCGAGTGCGCTTGCCGAGACGATCTCGCACGGCCGCTTCGAAAAACTCACTGTGTATCGGCCGCAAGGCGAAGCGCGACAGACGGTGTTGTTCTTCTCCGGCGAGCGCGGCTGGACAGCTGAGCTCGAGCCCATCGCGCAATCGCTTGCTCGACAGGGCGCGCTGGTGGCAGGTATCGACGCGCCCGCGTTCTTTCGCAATCTGGAGCAGGATGGCGGCAAGTGTGTCTCGCCCGATGGCGACCTGGAAAACCTGAGTCACTTCCTGCAAGCCTACTATCGATCGCCCACTTATCGGCCCGCGTTGCTGGCCGGCTCGGGTTCCGGGGCGGAGTTCGTGTATGCAATGTTGGCGCAAGCGCCCACCGGCACGTTCGGTGGCGGGATCTCGCTGGGGTTCTGTCCGACGCGTGCGCTGAACAAACCATTGTGCTCAACCGGCAAGACGCCGGGCTCGCCGCAACTCGCCGCGCCGTGGACCGTGCTGCAAGGGATTGGCGATCGACAGTGCCGGACCCAGGCTAGGCAATTCCTGGCCGACAGGAAGCAGGCCGAGGTGATCGCCGTACCTGGCGACGACTATGGCGAAGGCGACTTCCACACCTGGGAGCCGCAATTCGCAGCCGCGTTCCAGCGTCTGGCCGGTCGCACGCGTGGCTTGCCGGCGGTGAGCGCCACCGAGCTGAAAGACCTGCCGCTCGTTGAAGTGCACTCGAACAGCAACTCGGACACCTTGGCCGTGTTGATCTCCGGCGATGGCGGTTGGGCAGGCATCGATAAGGAGCTCGCGGCCGCCTTGTCGAAGCAAGGCCTGCCCGTGGTCGGACTCGATTCGCTGCGTTACTTCTGGAAGAAGCGCACGCCCGAGAGCACCGCGGCCGATGTGGATCGACTGTTGCGCCACTACCTGAGCGCCTGGAAAAAGCAATCGGTGGTGCTGATCGGTTTCTCGCAAGGCGCCGACGTGATGCCGTTCGTCGTGAATCGGTTGCCGGCGGCCACCCGCGAACGGTTGCACATGGTGGCATTGCTGTCGCTCTCCGACACCGCGGTGTTCGAATTCCATTTGCAGAACTGGCTTGGCGCAGCCAAGGGCTCTCTGCCCGTGACTCCCGAGCTGTTGAGAATGAAAGGCGTTCGCGGCTTGTGCGTGTATGGCGCGGATGAAACAGGCTCGCTATGCGCCAAGCCGGCCGCTAAATCATTGCAAGTAGTGAAACTTAGCGGCGGCCATCATTTCGATGGCAACTACACCAAGCTGGCCGCGTTGCTCTTGAGCCACATGCGTTGATGTGTTCGATATACCGCGACGATCTGAGTGAGGTGGTCACTCGTTGCGTGCTTGCGGTACGCTGCGCCGGCAGCTCCCAATGACGGGAACTGCAAATAACCTGATGCGTTACTTTGCGCGCAGACGCTCAGCGGCGGCGCTTGACCGGATAGGGTCCGGGGAGCAGCGAGACATGAACAACAACGCGGACACGCAGACCTGGTGTGAGTGGCAACAGGCTGTGGTTGAGCTGATTCGTGAAGATTTCAGCGAAGTGCTCACCGAGGTGGGCGAGCAGGACGTGGATTGGGACGCGTGGCGCCCACTCTACGTACAAGGGCTGTCGCCGCGAGAGGCGGTAGCGGACGCGTTCCTGCTACTGCCGGCCTGACGCCCGAAATACGCATAACACTTATGCGCTCCGGCCCATGGTAAGCAGGGCCGGCTAGTCGAATACTTGATGCTCTGTCACAGCGGAGCCGCCCGTGAGCGCATCCCAACGTTTGCCCGTGATCTTCTTCGGTCACGGCAATCCCATGAACGCCCTGGCCGACAATGTATACACTCGGGGCTGGCGGCAGGTCTGCGAATCCTTCCCAAAGCCTCGAGCGGTGTTGTGCGTCTCGGCACATTGGTATGTGCCGTACACCGCAGTGACCGGCATGCAGTCGCCGCGAACCATTCACGACTTCGGTGGTTTTCCTCGCGAGTTGTTCGAGTTCGAGTATCCCGCGCCCGGCAGTCCCGATATTGCCGCCGAGGTTCGTGGTTTGCTCGGGCCGGCAGTGAGGTTGGACGACGCGTGGGGCTTGGATCACGGCTCGTGGAGTGTGCTGTGCCACTGCTATCCCGAGGCCGATGTACCGGTCATTCAACTCAGCATCGATGAGACGCTGACGGCGCAGGAACATTATTTGCTCGGTGGCTCGCTCGCGCCGCTGCGGGAGCGGGGCATTCTCATCGTGGGCAGCGGCAACCTCGTTCACAACTTGCACGCATACGGCTGGGGCCGGCGCGCCGTCGAGCCCTACGATTGGGCAGTGCGCTTCGAGCAGCAGGCGCGTGCGTGGATGCTCGCTGGCGATCATCAGCCACTGATCAACTATGAGAAGCTGGGAAAGGATGCGACGCTCTCGGCGCCGACGCCGGATCATTACTTGCCGTTGTTATATGTATTAGGGGCACAGCTGCCCGGCGACCAGGTGAGCTTTCCGATCGAAGGCGTCGACGGCGGCTCGATCTCGATGCTGTCGGTGCAAATAAATAGCTAACCTAAATTCGGCTTCCCAGGCACATGGATGTGCCCGCCGCCTTCCGGCCGTCAGATAAAAAGACAGCCCGAAGGTTGAAAATACTTCGGGCTGTCGGGTGCAGGAAAACTCGGCTCCACTGCCGGAGTCGAATGTGCCGGGTGACGCTATCTCAAATCAGCCGCCACCCTGACGTTCCTGCAACTTCGCCGCGACGCGCTCGCGCACGTCGGCATTAGCCGTCATCGTTTCCACGATGTGGTTGAATTCATCGACCTTCAGGCCCGACTTCTCGACTGCCGCGATCATGTCGGATTCGGCCTTCTGCTTCACTTGATCCGCCTGGGCGGGCTCTTTCGCGGTCTGCAGGTCGGACGCCGCCTTTTCCTGGATCGTCTGCACTGCGACGTAGGCATCGGCGAACTGCTCGATCTTCTGATCGCTGATCTGCGCCGACGCAGCGGAGCTCGACTCTGGCGCCTCGTTCATCGGGGGAGTCTGTGCTTCGCCCGCTGGAGATGGATATTCCTGGGCAGGCGATGCGGGCTCTTGCACCTGCGCCCATGCCGCAGGGGCAGCTACGGCGCTGGCAGCGAATAGCGCGGTGTAAACAAGGTGGGAACGTAAGCTCATGAGGATCTCCTCGTCTTGCGGCAATCTCACGTTGTGAATACCGCGGGTGCAGATGAGGTTCCGCGCGAGCAAATATTTTGTAATTCGTTGTCGTCAGCGGCCGACGCGTGTGGTCGGCTCGCGGACGTCACATTCGGCAGACACTATGCGTTCTTCACCATCGACATCACCTGGCCCGCGTCGAGCGTGCTGGCTTTGTGCTGAATCTCGGACGAGTACTGACCTTGCAACTGCTTAGCCTGGCCGAGCAATGACTGATAGGTTTGTTGAATCAGGGCAGTGTTCATCTGACGGCCGCCGGAGTAATAGCGCTTCGCCAGCTGGCCGAGGGCATAAGTAGTAGCAAAGGAAAATGCGGCACCCGCGGTCGCTCGTCCCAACCCGCGGCCCAGGCCGCCAGCAACGCTGCCGAGCAAGCCACCAAGCAGCTTGCGACCGATTTGCTCGACGTATTGCGAGGTCAGGCCCACGCCGGCGGTCGCGATAAACTCACGAATGTGACCTTTGTCGAGCTGAAAGCCGTAAGCCTGGCCGATCCGATACACCAGCTTGATCTGCAGCGGAATGATGGCCATCGTCGCCAACGACTGCGGCAACAGCTCGATGGCGCCATTCACGATCGAGTGATTGAGGATGTACTTGTCCATTTCGGCATCGGACAGGGTCGCTTGCCGACTGACGTTTTCGATGGGTTGTGCAGTCGCGGCCACTGCTGCGACTGGTGTATTCGGCAGCGGAGCTTCGGCGAGCGCCGCCGCTTCTTTCTCCACTTGTACTGCTTGCTGAGTATCGAGCCCCAGCGCGCCCCGCAACTCCTGCAAGAACTTCTGCTCGGCCGGGCTTGCCACTGCGTCGGCGTCACAGACGCAGACAGCCATCTCATAGGCGAGCTGACGATGCGACGGATCGGTGAGCGCAGCGGCGGCTTGCGAAACGTCCACGCGCTTGAGCAGCACGTTCTGATAAAGCTGCGACATTTGCGGCGCGCCGGCTTCACCGCTCAACGACTCGGCGATGCGCTTGATCTCTGCACGCTCGCGCTCGTCCTTTGCGCCATCGGCGAAAGCGGCCAGCAGGGCGATGGTCAGGACGGCTTCTTGCTCGCGTGCATTCATCAGATCACCTGTTTCGTGTGGCGCTCCGTTACTTCTTGGCCGAAGCGCGCTGTTGACTCAAGGCCACGCCTCCCAGGATCAATGCACCGGCGACGGCCATGCTGAGAGTGAGCGGCTCGCTCAGGAACACCCAGGCCCAGATTACGCCGAACAGCGGCACCAGATAAGTGACCGTCGACGTGCGGGGCGCACCGATCCGATACAACAACCTGTAATAAAGGAAATACGCCAGGCCGGTGCACAGTGCCCCCAACATGACCGCGGACAGCCAGGAAAGTGCCGGCACCGGCGTGCTCGGCCAGGTCATGAATGCCAACGGCGCGACTACAATGGCTGCACACATCACCGTGCCGGCCGCGACGGCGCTGGGCGGCAGGTCGTGCAAATAGCGCTTGGTGAAATTGCCGCCAAAGCCATAAAGGATCGAAGCGAACACGCCCGCGAGCGCCGCCGGCAGCACACTGCCACCCGACGTCTTGCCGCTGGCAAGCGCGGCTACACCGATGAAGCCGAGCAGCAGGCCCAGCGCGCCGCGCCTGCTGATCTTTTCGCCAAACAGCAGGAACGCCACGATGCTGGTGAACATCACGACTGTCGCGTTACTGATTGCGACCACACCAGCCGGCGCCCGTTGTGCGGCCCAGGCAAAAAGCACGAACGGCGCGGCCGAATTGACGATGCCGATGCCCAGGAACCGCAACCAATGCGATGGCTTGATCTGATCCTTCACCCGCAACAGGAACGGCAACAGGATCAGCGCACCCAGCGCCAGGCGCACTTCGACGAGCGCGAACGCGCCGAAGTCTTTCGCGGCGATACGCATGAACAGAAACGAACTGCCCCACACCGCGCCGAGCAGCAGGAGCTCCGCCGGTGTCAGCCACGCGCTGGTGGCGGGGGCAATGGGAGCGGCCGCGGTCGTGGACCGCAACGATGAGTCAGAGCTGGACATGGGTGAACCAGGGAAGTTAACGGCGCGCCTTCATTGACGGCCGTGGATGAGCAGGTGGCTCGCTAGAAATATCATTTGCGACCGGTGCTGTCACCGTGTTTGCCCGATATCGGGACGCACTGTGCCGGTCCGGATAGCTTTAGTTGATGTACCGGCGGCATCGATAAATCTGGGCTAACGATAGCCTTTCGCCTGCAGGGAGAACAGGTGTGAGTAATGACCGTTCAACTGCATCAGCTCGTCATGGCCGCCGCGCTCGATGATGCGGCCGTTCTCGATCACCACGATCTGATCCGCCATGCGCACGGTGGAGAAGCGATGCGAGATCAGGATGGCGATCCGGCCGCGCGTCAGCGTCCGAAAGTGCTCGAAGACAGTCGCTTCGGCGCTGGCGTCCATCGCCGAGGTCGGCTCGTCCAGCACCAGGATGTCGGCACGCGAGCGCATGAAGGCGCGTGACAGCGCGATCTTCTGCCACTGGCCGCCGGATAGCTCGCGACCGTCGTTGAACCATTTGCCCAGCGGCGTGCGATAGCCGGCCGGCAATGTTTCCACGATGGGCGCGGCCATGCCTTTTTCGCCTGCATCGCGCCAGCGCTCCTCGTCCTCGAAGTGACGCACGTCACCGGCGCCGATGTTCTCTCCGAGCAGCAGTTGGTAACGAGTGAAGTCCTGGAAGATCACGCCGATGCGATCGCGCAGCGCTGCTTCGTCCCACTCCTGCAGATCCTGGCCGTCGAGCAGGATGCGGCCCGAGGTTGGCGCGTACAAACGGGTCAGCAGCTTGATCAGCGTCGTCTTGCCCGAGCCGTTCTCGCCGACCAGGGCCAGCGATTCGCCGGGGCGGATGTGCAGATCGATATCGATCAACGTCGGCTGCTCGGCGCCCGGATACGTGAAGCTCACTTTCTCGAAGCGAATGCCGTCCTCGGGTTTGGGGCCATGCACGGCCACGCCCTTGCCGCCATTCACCGGCGTTTCCAGATAGTCGTACAGCGTGGACAGGTACAAATTATCTTCGTACATGCCGCCGACCGCGGACAGGATTGCCGACACCGCCGCTTGTCCTTGCCGGAACAACATCAGATACATCGTCATCTGGCCCAGCGTGATGCGCGTCGCGATAGCGGAGAGCGCGATCCACGCATACGCACCGTACAACGTGACGGTCGCGATCAGGCCGAGGAAGAAGCCCCAGGTGTCGCGACGGATCGTGAGGTTGCGATCCTCGTGGTAGAGCTTGTTGAAAATTTTCCGGTAGCGATCGAGGAACAGCGGTCCCAGACCGAACAACTTCACTTCCTTGGCGTGGTCCTCACGCGCCAGCACGGTCTCCAGATACAGTTGCATGCGCGTTTCTGGCGAGCGCCACAGGAACAGTCGGAATTTATCGCCGGAGAATTTGGTCTCCGCCAGAAACGCGGGCAGGCCGGCGAGGATCAGTAGTGCAACCGCCCAGGGCGAGAAATGCAGCAGCAGGGAGCCGAAACTCAGCAGCGAAATCGCGTTCTGCGCCAGGCCGAACGTGCGCGTCACGAGCGAAAGCGGACGGCTCGATGCCTCACGCCGCGCGCGGGTGAGTTTGTCGTAGAAGTCGGAGTTCTCGAAATGCGACAGTTCGAGGGTCAGCGCCTTTTCGAGGATCATGACATTCACGCGCTGCCCGAGCTGCGCGCGGAGTAGCGATTGACACAGATTGAGCCCGCGCTGCGCGCCGGCGATGGCCGCGACGAGTGCGCCTTCTCCCGCCACCAGCCATAAAGCGTGCTGAGTGAGTGCCTCTCGCGTGCTGGGTGTTGCCTGGATGGCGGCGACGACCGCGTCGACGATAAGCGCACCGACGTAAGCGACGGCGGCAGGCAACGCGCCGGCGATCAAGGTCATGAGACCGAAGGCGATCGTGAGCGGACGACTCGTGGTCCACACGAGCTCGAGCGCGCGAGTGCTGTAGGCAAATACCCCAGCGAAGCCGCGCGCCAGTTCGGGTTTTGTATTCGTCGGACGTCGCAGCGAACTCATGCGTGTTTCGTCGTCGATTGCTTTGTCATCTGCGCCAGCACAGAATCTCCAACATCATTGAATCGAGAGATGGCCATCTCATGAGCAACCCCGGGGACAAGCGCTCCCAGGAGCCTGCCCGCCCAGCGACACCCGCCGAGGACTCCCAGACCGACAAGCGCTCCGGACGGATCGCCTATGATGAGCGCGGCAATTCGATCTGGGAATGGCAGCTCGAGACCGGCGTCTACAGCCGCGACATCAGCACGCAGCGGTTGAAGAAGCTCGATCTGAACGACCTGTCCATCGCCGACACCGCCATCCAGCAGCGCCCGCCCGATCTGGGCGGCTTCAATCCTTACGACAATTCCTCGTCAACCCGCGGCAACGTTGGCAAGAACGATCCTTACAATGGTGGCAATCGCGCCCCACTCAAGCCCGCCGCCGAGCCCAAGCGCAAGCCGACGGACCTGAAGAAGCTGCAGGAGTGGATGGAGTTGAGAAAGCGCGTCGAGCAGAACAAGCGCGACGACGAATAAACGCGACGACTAGTACAAGAGACCGTCGTTACACGAGGACTGTTTGTCGATTTTGGCCGGCCGCACCTATAACGCGTCGGCGCATGCCAGGAGGGGGTACGTCCTCCCGGCAGCTTTTCGGCACAGGGATGGGGCCGAAACAGCAGGGCTCACCATGGACGTGACGCGAGGAGCGCAATGCGCTCCGGCGGGCGCCCGGTGCCGGGAGGACGTACCCCCTCCTGGCATGTGCAAGCCACTGGGCCCTCCTAATTCTTACTCCTTCTTACTCCGGCGCGTAAATCTGATCGAACACGCCACCATCCGCGAAGTGCACCTTCTGCGCCTGCGCCCACCCGCCGAAATCCTTGATCGTCACCAGGTTCAACTTCGGGAACGTCTTCTGGTACTTCGCAGCCACCGTCGGATCGATCGGGCGGTAGAAATTCTTCGCGATGATTTCCTGGGCCTCCGGGCTGTACAGATACTTCAAGTACTCGGTCGCCACCTCTCGCGTGCCCCGACGCAGCACCACCTTGTCGACCACCGTCACCGGCGGCTCGGCCAGAATGCTCAGGCTCGGCACCACGATTTCCACCTTGTCCGGGCCCAGTTCCTTGATGGACAGGAACGCTTCGTTTTCCCACGCCAGCAATACGTCACCGATGCCGCGTTGAACGAACGTCGTCGTCGCGCCTCGAGCGCCGGTGTCGAGCACCGGCACGTGACTGAACAGCTTCTTCGTATATTCCTTCGCCGAAGCCTCGCTGCCGCCCGGCTGCTTCAACGCCCAGGCCCAGGCCGCGAGATAGTTCCAGCGCGCGCCGCCCGAGGTCTTGGGATTCGGCGTGATCACTTGCACGCCCGGCTTGATCAAATCGCCCCAGTCCTTGATGCCCTTCGGATTGCCCTTGCGCACCAGGAACACGATGGTCGAAGTGTAGGGCGAGGAGTTGTGCGGCAGGCGGGACTGCCAGTTCACCGGCAGCAGCTTGCCCGTGGAGGCAAGGGCGTCGATGTCGCCCGCGAGCGCCAGCGTCACGACATCGGCCGGCAAGCCGTCGATGACGGTGCGCGCCTGTTTGCCCGAGCCGCCGTGCGATTGTTTGATCGTGACCTTGTCGCCGGTCTGCTTTTCCCAATGCGCCGCGAACGCCTTGTTGTACTCCTCGTACAGTTCGCGCGTCGGATCGTAAGAAACATTCATCAGACTCACATCGGCGGCCTGCGCCACCGGACCGCTCAACGCCAGGCCGGCGAGCGCGATGCCCGCCCAGCGGCGCCATGAAAAAATCCTGAAGCCGGTCATGTGTCGTTCTCTCCGGTAATGACAAAGAAAAATCAGAAGCCCACCGCGAAGCGGGTGAACAGAGCTTTTTCGTCCGCACGGTCGCCGGCGGCGGCGCCGCCATCGAAGCTGGTGACGTCGTAGTTGAGCGACCACTTGTAGTTCTGGGTCAGATACCAGTTCACGCCCACGCCCCAGGCGCTGGCCTTGCTGGCAGCGCTCGCGGGATTCGCAAACGAATCGGCGCCGCCGATGAACGCGTCGTCATCGATATCGAGCTCGTGATAGCGAGCAACCAACTCGAGCGCGCCCCACGTGCCTTGGCTGGGATCGAAGATGGATTGCGGCGTGAAGCCGCGGAACGATTCATCCTCGCCGGTCGCGAACCAAGCGAACTGCACTTGCCAGGCCGTGTTGTCGAGCGTGTCACGGCGCAGTCCCGCGGTCGGCGTCAGTCGGGACACCTCTTGAGAAACTGTCACATACTCGCCGAGCACGCCGAAGCTGCCGATCGAGTAGTACGCCTGCGGCGTCCAGCGCAAGCGCTCGCCATCGGCGATCGTGCCGTTGACACCGGCCGTCGTGCCGCGATAGCTGAAGAATGTTTGCTGCCCGGGCGTGCGATAGCTGGGCAGAAGTGTGGTCGTCGTGCTGCCAGTCGAATTCACATAGGTGCCTGCGATGCCGAAGCCGAGGCCGCGCAATGCGAAGTTGTCCGAGTTCAGGAAAGGTTGGACGAACACGCGAGCCGCCCAATCCCCTTTGGTGTCGTTCTCGGCATCCGCGTTCGGTGTGTTGCTGTCGCTGCTGCTACCGTCGCTGACGCCGTTGAAATAGCCGAGTGAGTAATTCACTACGCCGCCGGAGAGGTCGCCGCCCAGTTGCAGACCCAGATCGCGATTGGGAACGAGGCTGGTTGGCAAGCCGCGCTCGATGAAGCGGAGGTCGGTGGACGAGACCAGGCGCTCCAGACCGACCGGCACTTTGAACTTGCCCGCGGTGACGACGGCCCACGGCTTCAAACGCGCAGCGACGAATGCATCGAGAATGATCGTGCGACCGCCGGCGAAGTCCGGCGTGAACCGAAAGTCATAAATGTTATTGAACGTGCCTTCGAGCGTCGGACGCACTCGGCGTAGAAGCCAGGTGTCGGCGGTCTCCGGCGTGACATCGTCCGCGAAGTAACGGCCATCGAAATGCAGTACGCCGCGAAAGCGCGCGACGTTCGCGCCATCAGCCGATTGAATGCGGAAGCCCTGCTGAGGCGAGGCGCGCACGACCGGCGTCGTCGGGGCGGCGGCCTTCGCGGCTTCCTCACTCAATTCCAGCTTGCGCTCGAGAATGCGGATCCTCTGCTCCTGGGCTTCCAGCCGATCACGCAGCTCCGACAGCTCGTCGGCTTGTGTACCGGCGGCCGCCAGGCTCAGCACCACCGCGATACTTCCGGCCAGCAGATTCGACGCCATAAAACTGCCCCCCGATCGGTTGTTGGTGGTGGCACGCTGCCTCAAGCAGCCCCTAAGTCCATCGTAGGAGTGGGCAGGTGAAGGATCAGTCGGCGTGCCGTGACAAACGGGTCTCAAGCCGACCGGGTAGGTAGAACTTGCGGACCCGCCGGGGACCCGGGTCTAACCCATTGCATACAAGGAAGTTGACTCCCCCTCGGGCGGCCGGTAATACTCACGCGCATGACTACGTCGCTCGCAATTCACCGCTGGTGGTGGCGACCCTCACAGGAGAGGGCCGCTGGAGCTTGTTGGGCGTAACAAACACACACTAGTCAAGCATCCAAAGAACCCATCTCCGCGCACCGATCCGGAGATGGGTTTTTTATCGCCCCTCGCCGGACCGAAGAG
The DNA here is from genome assembly GCF_009932555.1 of Steroidobacter agaridevorans. Taxonomy (GTDB): domain Bacteria; phylum Pseudomonadota; class Gammaproteobacteria; order Steroidobacterales; family Steroidobacteraceae; genus Steroidobacter; species Steroidobacter agaridevorans. Next base: position 315,317 of record NZ_BLJO01000006.1, on the reverse strand, counting down.
CACGGTTCAACGCCGAGGACAGTTCATTGCAACCACCCTTCGACATCGCCGCAGACCTGGACACACCAGTCTCGGCCTATCTGAAGCTCAAGCCCTTCAAGCCGCGCTTTTTGCTGGAAAGCGTCGAGGGCGGCGAGCGTCTGGCGCGGTATTCGTTCATCGGCTTTGGCGACTGCCTGGAAGTCCGGCTCGACGAGCGGGGCTTGAGCATCGACGGGCGCATCGGTCCGCCGCCACAAACCCAGGCTGAATTGCTGAGTGCACTGCGCAGTGCATTGGCTCGCGCCCCACAGCCCAGTCCTCAGATTCCCGGCGTGCCCTTGCCGGGCGGCTTGGTCGGCGCCGCGAGCTACGACCTGGTGCGACGCTTCGAGCGACTGCCGCCGCGAACTCCGCTGGCCGAGCCCACTCCCGAAGCGCACTACCTCGCGCCTCGATCGCTTCTGGTCTTCGACCATCTCACTCGCGGCGTCGCGCTCTTGCACGCCGGCAGTGAAAGCGAGCGAGTGGCTCTGCGTCGCGAGGTGGTGAAGGCGTTACGCGGCGCCATTCCCCCGAGCGACAAGAAGATCAAGTATTCGCCGGCCGTGGGCAGCCTGAGCGAAGAGCAGTACATCCAGGGCGTGCATCGAGTGAAGGAGTACATCGCCGCCGGCGATGTGTATCAGCTGGTGTTGTCGGTGCGCTTCGCCGGCCTGTGCGAGCTGGAGCCGTTCGAAGCGTATCGGGCGCTGCGTCTGCTGAATCCTTCTCCTTATATGTATTTCTGCGAGCTCGGCGACTCGACCATCGTGGGCTCGTCGCCCGAAGCGCTGGTGAAGCTGTCGCGCGGTCGCGGGTCGATGCGTCCGATTGCTGGCACCCGGCCGCGCGGGCGCGACTCGGTCGAAGATGCCTTGCTGCAAAAAGAACTGCTCGCCGATCCGAAAGAAAACGCCGAGCACATCATGCTGGTCGATCTGGCTCGCAACGACCTGGGTCGGGTGGCGAAGGCCGGCACCGTCAATGTGAATCCTTATCGCAGCATCGAGCGCTACAGCCACGTGATGCACATCGTCAGCGGTGTGAACGGCGAGCTCGCTCCAGGCAAAGATGCCTTCGATTTGTTTGCTGCCGCGTTTCCCGCTGGCACGCTGGTTGGAGCGCCAAAAGTGCGCGCGATGGAAATCATCGACGAACTGGAGCCCGTGCGACGCGGCTTCTACGGCGGCACCGTCGGCTACTTCGGTCATGGCGGCGACATGGATCACGCAATCACCATTCGTACGATGGTGTTCCGCGGCGATACCTATAGTTATCAAGCGGGCGCGGGTGTGGTCGCAGACAGCGTCCCCGCTGCGGAATATCAAGAAGTCCTGGCCAAGAGCGCCATCGTGCGCCGTGCGCTGGCGTTGGCGGAGGAGGGGCTGTGAGCAATCCAGAAACAGCACGTTTGTTGCTGATCGATAACTACGATTCGTTCACTTACAACCTGGTGCAGGCCTTCATGGTGCTGGGCGCCGAAGTGCTCGTGCATCGTAACGACAGCATCACCGTCGACCAGGCGAAGTCGCTGAATCCCACGCATCTGTGCATCTCGCCGGGCCCGGGCACGCCGTACGACGCGGGCGTGTCGATGCGCATGATCGAAGCGTTTGCCGGTGAAGTGCCGATCTTCGGGGTGTGTCTCGGCCACCAATCTCTGGTCGAAGTTTTCGGCGGCAAAGTGGTTCGCGCGGGTCGCCTCATGCACGGCAAGACGTCCCTCGTGCATCACGACGGCCAGAGCATCCTGAAGCACATGCCCGAACCGTTCGAAGCCGGCCGCTATCACTCGCTGATCGCGCAGCCCGACACGCTGCCCGATGCGCTCGAAGTGACGGCGCGCACCGATGAAGGCGAGATCATGGGAGTGCGGCACAAGACCTTCAACATCGAAGGCGTGCAGTTCCATCCCGAGAGCGTGCTGACGCCGCAGGGCCCGGTGCTGATGGGCAACTTCCTGCAGCAGCGTTCCGGCAAGCGAGCGGCATGACCATGCGCCAGACGCTGGAACGATTGCTCGATCGCACCAACCTGAGCGAACAGGAAGCTTCGGAGCTGCTCGTCGCGTTGACGGATCCCACGTTGGCGCCGGCCATGGGCGGCGCTGTTCTCGCAGCATTGCGCGCCAAGGGCGTGACGGCGGATGAAGTGCGCGGTTTCGCGAAGAGCATGCGCAAGCTCGCGCGTCGCCCGGAGTTATCGCCCGGTGGTCCGCTGGTCGACATGGTCGGTACGGGCGGCGATGGTTCGGGCAGCTTCAATCTTTCCACCGGTGCGGCGTTGTTGGTTGCGTCGATGGGCATTCGCGTCGCGAAGCACGGCACCAGTTCTGTTTCCAGTCGCAGCGGCAGCGCCGATGTCATCCGCGCGCTTGGACTGGGCTTGCCGCTCGATGAGCGAGCGTCGGGCGAGTGTCTGGATGCGACCAGCTTTACGTTCTTCTTTGCGCCTCACTACCACCCGGCGATGAAAGCGGTGATGCCGATCCGACAGGCGCTCGGTGTCCGTACCGTGTTCAATATTCTGGGCCCCTTGTCGAATCCCGCCGAACCCGACTTTCATTTGATCGGCGCGTACAACGTCGATATCGCGGAATTGATGGCCGAGACGATGGCGGGCATGCCGCTGAAGCGTGCTTACGTCGTGCACGGTGCGTCGGGCTGGGATGAAGCGACGCCGATCGGGCCGTTCACGGTGTTCGATGTCACGCCCGGCAAGGTCGTGCGCTCGACGCGCAGTGCCGAGGAATTCATGCTGCCCCAGTGCAGCGTCGAAGAGTTGAAGGGCGGCGATGCGGCCTATAACGCCGAGCATCTGCGCGCCGTTCTGGAAGGCCGGGAACAGGGTGCCCATCGCAACGCGTTGATCTTACAGGCCGCTCTCGTGCTCGAATTGCTGGGCAAAGCCGCTTCGGCGCAGGATGCAGCGCACATGGCGCAGGACGCCATCGAGAGCGGCGCCGGGCGGCGCCTGTTGGAAAAATTGACGGCTTTCGGCCAGAAGCAATCGGCCGCGAGCCAGGGGCGCTGACATGTCCGGCCTGCTTGCTCAAATGACTCAATCGAGCCAGACGCGGCTCGAACAAGCGCGTGCGCGCGAACCCGAAAAGGCGTTGTGGGCGCGAGCCTGCGATATGCCGCCGGCGCCGCCGTTGCGCCTGTCGCCGGAAGGTTTCGATGTGATCGCCGAGTGCAAGCTGCACTCGCCGTCGGCAGGCGATCTGTCCGCCAATACCAGCGATGTCGAAAGCCGCGTCACCGAATATGCATGTGGCGGTGCATGCGCCGTGTCCGTGCTCACCGAGCCGGTGCGCTTCGGCGGTCAGCTCGAACACCTGACGCGCGCCGCGCAGGTGCTCGCTCCTCACAACGTGCCGGTGATGCGTAAAGACTTTCTCATCGATCCTTACCAGGTGATGGAAGGTCGCGCGGCGGGTGCAGGCGGTGTGCTGGTCATCGTGCGCATGCTCGACAAGAGTCGCATCACGGCGCTGCTCGACTGTGCCTGCATGTTGAAGATGTTTGTGTTGCTCGAAGCGTTCGATGCCGCCGATCTGGAGATCGCGCGCGAAGTGCTGGCGCTGCGTCGGAGCCACGATGAAAAGATCCTGGTCGGGCTGAATTGCCGCGATCTCGACAAGCTCACCGTCGAGTTGTCGCGCCTGTCCGAGCTGGCCCATAGCATGCCGCAGGGTTTTGCGCCGGTTGCCGAGAGCGGAGTGAATACGCTGGATGACGTGACGAAGATCGTCAGTCTCGGTTACCGCGTCGCCTTGATCGGCACGACGCTGATGAAAGCGCCGCAGCCGCGAGAACTGCTGGGCAAGTTGCTTTCGACCGGTCGTCAGACCGCGATGGGCATGGCCACTCGCAGGCTGCGCATTGCGAAGGGCGAAGTGAGCTGATGGCCTTACGATCTGCAACGCTTCGCCTCGATGCGGCGACCACGCGCACGGGCCAGCTGTGAGCGAGAGCATCTGGGTCAAGGTCTGTGGGCTGACCACAGCGGATGCTGTTGCGGCGGCGGTCGACGCCCGAGCCGATGCAGTTGGCTTTGTGTTCGCGGAGTCGAAGCGCCGAGTGACGGCGGTCCAGGCGGCCGAGCTGGCGCGCGATGTGCCTCGTGACATCCTGCGTGTCGCGGTGATGTTGCACCCATCGCAGGCGGAGCTCGACGAAGTATGGTCACAGTTCCGACCTGACGTTCTGCAAACGGACGTCGATGACCTCGCGACCTTGCAGGTGCCCGCTGGCTTGCAAGTGACGCCGGTGTTTCGCGCAGGTCGCGCGTTGCCGGCGACTTTGCCGACGCGGTTGCTGTTCGAAGGCCCGGTCAGCGGCACTGGCGAGACGACGGATTGGTCGGCAGCTGCCGAGCTCGCTGCACGAACGCAGCTGATTCTGGCGGGCGGGCTGAAGCCAGCGAACGTGGCCGACGCGATTGCGATCGCCCGCCCGTTCGGCGTCGACGTGAGCAGCGGCGTGGAAGCGCGGCCCGGTGTGAAGGATCCGCAAAAGATTTATGACTTTGTCCGTAACGCACGTGCGGCGGGCAACGGAGCAGTGAAATGAAACATTCCTTGAGCAAGAGCGAGCAGCAGGCGCTGATCGCCAATGTCCAGCAGGACGCCTACCCCGACGAGCGCGGCCGGTTCGGGCCGTTCGGCGGCCGCTACATTCCAGAAACGCTGGTGCCGGCGCTCGACCGTCTGCAGGTCGGCGTCGACCGCTATCTGCGCGATCCGGACTTCCTGCGTGAGTTTCATGACGAGCTGCATAATTGGGTCGGTCGCGCGACGCCGCTGACCTTCGCGCGCACACTGTCCGAAAAGTGGGGCGCAGAGATCTGGTTGAAGCGCGAAGATCTCGCGCACACCGGCGCGCACAAGATCAACAACTCCATCGGCCAGGTGCTGCTGGCGAAGAAGCTCGGGGCGAAGCGAGTGATTGCTGAAACTGGCGCGGGCCAACACGGTGTGGCGTCGGCCGCCGCCTGCGCGCGCCTGGGCATGCCCTGCACTGTATATATGGGCTCGGTCGACATGGAGCGCCAGGCGCCCAACGTCGGCCGCATGAAGTTGCTCGGCGCGACGGTCGTTCCCGTCACCAGCGGCGATAAGACACTTCGCGCTGCGGTGGATGAAGCGCTGCGCGACTGGGTATCCGATCCGAATGGCACGTACTACTGTCTGGGCTCGGCAATCGGTCCGCATCCGTATCCGTACATCGTGCGTGAGTTGCAGTCGGTCATCGGCCGTGAAGCTCGTGTGCAGATTCTCGAGCGCACCGGCAAGCTGCCCGATCTGGTCGTCGCGTGTGTCGGTGGCGGCTCGAACGCGATCGGCATGTTCCATCCGTTCGTCAAAGACAAAGACGTGCAGATGCTGGGTCTCGAAGCGGGCGGCATCGGTACGGGGCTCGGTCAGAACGCGGCGTCGATCGCGTACGGTACGCCGGGCGTTCTGCAAGGCTGCTTCTCCTTGTTGTTACAAGACGAGAATGGCCAGATTCAGGAAACGCACTCGGTGTCGGCCGGCCTCGACTATCCCGGCGTCGGTCCCGAGCATGCGCTGCTGGCAAGCATCGATCGCGTGAAGTACGAAGCTGTGAATGACGATGACGCGCTCGCCGCACTGGCCGAGTGTTGTGCGGCCGAAGGCATTCTGCCGGCGATCGAATCGTCCCACGCGCTGGCCGGTGCGAAACGCTACGCCCTCGCCAATCCCGGCAAGCGCATCCTGATCGCGCTCTCGGGTCGCGGCGACAAAGACATGCCGACGCTGCAACGTACTCTGTTGAAGGATGTGCTCTGATGCCCGCCCGTGATTCCATCAGCACCGCGATTCGCGATCGGCGTGAGACCGGCCAACCGGCGTTGATCGCTTACATCACCGCGGGCTTTCCCAAAAAGGAAGGCTTCATTCAGCAACTGAACGCGGTCGGCGCCGTGGCCGATGTCGTCGAAGTCGGCGTGCCATTCACCGATCCCATGGCGGACGGCACGACGATTCAGCGTTCCAGTCGCGCAGCTCTGGAGCAAGGAGTCTCGTTGCGGTGGATTCTGCAGGAGCTGACGCGCGCGGAAGTGAAGCCGCGGGCGCCGTTGCTGTTGATGAGCTACCTGAACCCACTGCTCGCTTATGGCATCGACAAGCTGCCCGAGGACGCGGCACGCGCTGGCATCGCGGGCTTCATCGTTCCCGATCTGCCGTTCGAGGAAAGTCATGAGCTGCGCAATGCGCTGGACGCACGCGGCCTCGCGCTCGTTCAGTTTGTCACGCCGGTGACACCAGTAGAACGAATGCAGATGCTCACCGAAGGCAGCGGCGGATTCATCTATGCGGTTACCATGACTGGCACCACTGGCAAGAACGTCGCGGTGCCCGAGGAAGTGCTGGAGTACTTCGCTCGAGTGAAGAAAATCTCGCCAGTGCCGGTGTGTGCGGGCTTCGGCATTCGCAGTCGCGAGCAGGTTCAGCGACTGGCGCCGTTCATCGATGGCGCGATCGTTGGCTCGGCGCTGGTCGAAGTGCTGGAGCGAGGCGACGATCCGGCGCAATTCCTGCGATCGCTGCGTGAGTAGCATCGCCACTGTCGCGCGCGAGCGACGGTAAATATTTCCAATTCATGAACGAGTCGCTGCATCTCCACGATGCAGCGGCGCGCTCGGCCCATCGTTCACTTGCGCTGTAGCCGCGAGCTTAGGAACAATCCGCCGCCTCGATTCTTAAGAACGTCAGTGGGTGCAATGCACGTTCGACGTGTTCAGGCGGGAGTGATGGCGTCGAAGTCTCCAGGTTTTTTCGCATCGCTGTTCGGGGCCAAGAAACCCCCGAAGCAGAGCCAGACGATTTCTCAAACCAAAACCAATCCCTATCACGCCGTTTCCGTTCTGCCCGGCACCGATGCGTGTGCCGCGGCCTATCGTTTTTCCGGCCAGCGGTTCTTATCCCGGCAGGCGCCGCGCTTGCCATTGCCCAGCTGCGATGTCGCAACGTGCGGCTGTCGCTTCAAACATCATAAAGATCGACGCTCCGGTCCGCGACGAAACAGCGACGTGGGCATGATGATGGCGGGGTATTCCGGAAACGAGCGCCGCCAGTCTCGCGGCCGTCGCTCTACCGATCACTACTAGCGCTTTCCGGCGAGAACGCCGACAAGCGGCTCTGTGTGCGAAGCATGTCGGCTTCGGTCAGCTCCGGAAGATCGGCGCGCAGTTTTTGCAACAGCGCTTCGAACGCCGATGGCGGCACGGCCGGACTGCAGAAGAATCCTTGATACTGATCGCAGCCGAGCTCGCGCAGATAGCCGAGTTGCTCGGCGGTTTCGACGCCTTCGGCCACGACTCGCAGCCGCAAGTTGTGAGCAAGCGAGATGATGGCCTTGACGATGGACGCATCGGCCGGACTCGACATCAGGTCGCGGACGAAGCTGCGATCGATCTTGAGCTTGTCGAGTGGGAAGCGCCGCAGGTAACTCAGGCTGGAGTAGCCGGTGCCGAAGTCGTCGATGGAAATGTGCACGCCCATGGTGCTCAGGAATTCCAGCGTCGACGCGGATTTCTCCGCGTCGTCCATGATGGCGCTTTCGGTCAGCTCGAGCTCCAGGTAGCCGGGTTGCAGCTGGGCTTCTTCGAGCGCCGAGCGAATCACCGCGACCAGGTCGACATGCCGAAACTGCTTGGCTGAAAGATTTACCGCCACGCGCACCGGCGACATTCCTGAATCGATCCACGCACGCACCTGACGGCAGGAGTCGCGCAGCACCCATTCGCCGATCTGCACGATCAGCCCGGTATCTTCGGCGATCGGAATAAACACATTCGGCGGCACGAGGCCGCGCGTGGGATGGCGCCAACGCAGCAGGGCTTCGGCGCTTCGTATGCGATTAGTGCCGATATCGACCTTGGGCTGATAGTGCAGCTCCAGCTGCCCCAGCTCGACCGCGCGGCGCAAATCATTTTCCAGCGACAAGCGTTCGTCTGCGGCGTTCGACATTTCCAGCGCATAGAAGCGATAGCTGCCGCGACTCGCCGCCTTCGCGACGCGCAGGGCCATCTCCGCCCGGCGCAACAGGATATCGAACGTATCGCCGTCGAGCGGATACATGCTGATGCCCATGGTCAGCGAGGTGTGAATGTCGAACGAAGCGATCACGAACGGCTCGCGCACCGCCTCGGTGATTTTGTTGACGAGCGTTTCGGCATCGCGCGGACCCTTCAGCTCGCGCGCAATGATGGTGAACTCGTCGCCCGCCAGCCGTGCCAGCACATGGTTGTGACCGAGGATCGCGCGCAATCGCTGCGCCAACCCGAGCAGCAGCTCGTCGCCGGCCTGGTGACCGAGGGAATCGTTGATGGGTTTGAGACGATCGACGTTCAGGACGATGACCGCGAATTCGTTGGCGCTGTGCTTGGAATCGAGGATGGCCTGCGCGGCCACGGAAGCCGCAGCGCGTCGGGTGGGCAGGCCGGTCAGGTAGTCGGCGCCGTCACGCCGGCGCAGGACCCGCTCGCGATGCAGCTGGATCGCAAACCACGTGGCGATGGCCGTCGGCGCCGCGAGGATCGCGAGCAGCGGCAGGTACGCCAGCCAGTATTGAAGAGTCCCTTGCATGTACCCAAACGGTCGTCGTGCCCCGCGGCCGCGAGACATCTGTTGAACATATCGGGCACTGGCCACCCGGCTTGAGATCCAGTGCTCCAAAGAACACTGACAGGCGTCGGTCAAGTCGCGAAGTGTGCGCTGGTTCGCACGCCTCGTCGTCTCGATTAACGTAATGGCGCCTCGGTTACAATCGGGCCATGCGTTCCATCTGTGTGTTTTGCGGGTCCAGCCCCGGCAATCGGCCCGAATATCTGGATCTGGCGCGGGAAACCGGCCGCCTGATCGCCGAGCGGCAGCTCACCCTGGTCTATGGCGGCGGCAAAGTGGGGCTGATGGGCGCCCTGGCGGATGCGGCCCTGGCCGCTGGCGGGCGGGTCATCGGCATCATTCCGCAGATGCTGCTGGATCGCGAAGTCGGCCATCCGGGCCTGACCGAGCTGCGCGTCGTCAGCTCCCTGTCCGAGCGCAAGTTCGTGATGGGCGTGCTGTCCGACGCGTTTCTGAGCCTGCCGGGCGGCATCGGCACCCTGGACGAGCTGTTCGAGGCCTGGAGCTGGTTTCAGCTGGGGCTGCACAAGAAGCCGAGCGGACTGCTGAATTTCCAGGGTTATTACGATCAGCTCGTGCAGTTTCTGGACCTGGCCGTGTCGGAGGGCTTCCAACGGCCTCGGCACCGGGCGGCGCTGCTGGTCGGGACAGAGATCGAGTCATTGCTCGATCAGCTAATGGCTGCTTCCAAAGACGCGCCAGCGACGTAATTCTGCGGCCCCGTGTCGCCTTGACACAGGTGCCCCCTGCCTGCAGCCTTCGGGCCGCGATCTGCAGGGCTGGCGCCAGGCCCACCGACTGAAGAGGACCCTCATGCTCCGAACCATGCTCCAGGCCAAGCTGCACCGAGTGCGCGTGACCCAGGCCGATCTCGATTACGAAGGCTCGTGCGGCATCGACGAAGGTCTGCTGGAAGCATCCGGGCTACGGGAAAATCAGTACATCGAGCTCTACAACGTGAACAACGGCGAGCGTTTCTCGACGTACATCATCAAGCAGCCCCGCGGCTCCGGCGCGATCCAGTTGAACGGCGCCGCGGCCCGCCGGGCCATGGTCGGCGACCTGCTGATCATCTGCGCCTACTCGCAATATTCCGACGCCGAGGTCGAGAAGCACGAGCCCATCGTCGTGCTGGTCGACGAGCACAACCAGCCCCGCGTGAAGCCGCTGCGAGCCGCGTCCTGAGGCGCCGACCCGCATGGAGCTGATCACGTGGTTCGTTGATTTCATCCTGCACCTCGACAAGCACCTCATCGAGCTCATCGCCGATTATCACTACTGGGTCTACGCGATCCTGTTCGTGATCATTTTCTGCGAGACCGGCGTGGTGGTGACGCCGATTCTCCCGGGCGATTCGTTGTTGTTTGCTCTAGGTGCGCTGGCGGCGGTCGATACCACGGGCACGCTCAATGCGCCGGCGTTGTGGGCGTTGTTGATGGTGGCGGCCTGGCTGGGCGATGCCACCAACTTCCGCATCGGCCGGGCGATCGGGCCGCGAGCGTTCAGCGGCACCATTCCCTGGCTGAAAAAGGAATATCTGGATCGGACGCACGCGTTCTACGAGAAGTACGGCGGCAAGACCATCGTGCTGGCGCGCTTCGTGCCGATCGTGCGTACGTTCGCGCCGTTCGTCGCCGGTGTGGGCGATATGAACCGGGCGAAGTTCTTCACCTACAACCTGCTGGGCGGGTTCCTGTGGGTGACGATTTTCATCTGGGGCGGCTACTTGTTCGGCAACGTACCGCTGATCAAGGAGAACTTCGGCATCGTCACGATTGTGATCATCGTGGTGTCGGTGATGCCGGTAGTGTGGGAGCTGATCCGCGGCGGCCACAAGCCCGCCGGCGCATAACGCAGCCACAGTAGTTTTTTTATTGTGGCCTGCGGCCGGCCCCGGATCGCGACCGCTGCGCGGCGCGAGGAAAGTTGCTTGAATTGTGGGCGGGTGCCCAACGCAGCCGCAGTTAGTTTTTGAGGTGCCTGCGGCCGGCCCAGATTGCGCCCGCTGCGCGGCGCAAGGAATTCTGTTCCGGGCGCCGCAGGCGAAAAAAATAAAATAGTTGCTGCGTTATCTGCGGAGAGTGAGCAGACCCACGATGCTCGCTCCGAGCAACGTGTAACCCAGCCAATCCGGGCCCGCTCCCGCCGCGATAAGAATGATCCCGCTGAGCGCCCCAACGGCAGTCACTATCGTCACATCGCGGCGGCGGCCGTCTTCCTTGATGGTCAGTTTCAGCCGTTCGATCTCCGTCGTATCGATGGGCACTCTGAACCGTCCGTCCGACGCGCGTTGAACCGCGTTCTCCACCAGCGGCGGCAGCTGATGTAACGCCTGCAACATATCCGGCAGCTGTTTGCGAACATCTCGGGCCAGCGCTCGCAGGCTCCACCGTTCGGCCATCCACTGGCGGAGCAGCGGCTGTGCCGTCTTCCACAAATCCAGATCCGGATACAGCTGACGGCCGACGCCTTCGATCTGCAGCAGCGTCTTCTGGATCAGCATCAGCTGCGGCTGCAGCTGCGCGTCGAAGCGTTGAGCTGCTTCGAACAGGCTGATCAACACCTGGCCGAAGGATATCTCCCGCAACGGTTTGTTCGCGATCGGCTCGCACACCGTACGTACCGCCGACTCCAGTTCATCGACGCGAACATGCGCGGGAATCCAGCCCGAATCGATGTGCAGCTGAGCGATGCGGCGATAGTCGTGCTCGAAGAACGCCAGGAAGTTCTCCGCGAGATAGTGCTGATCGCGGGGCGCCAGCGTTCCGACGATGCCGAAGTCGACCGCGGCGTACTGCGGCTGCTCGGGATTGTCGAGCAGCACGAAGATGTTGCCCGGATGCATGTCGGCATGGAAAAAATTGTGGCGGAACGCCTGTGTGAAAAAGATCTCCACGCCGTTCTCTGCCAGGCGCTGGATGTTAGCGCCGCGCCTCTGCAGCTCCGCGATGTCGTTGATCAGCACGCCTTGCACACGCTCCATCACCATCACGTTGTGGCGCGTGTAATCCCAGTAAACCTCGGGCACATACAACAGCCGTGAGTTTGCAAAGTTGCGTTTCAGTTGCTGAGCGTTGGCCGCCTCGCGCTTCAGATCCAGCTCATCGATGATGGTCTTCTCGTACTCGCGCACCAGCTCGACGGGCCGCAGACGCGGCGCGTCGCTCCAGTAGCGGTTCGCGAGATCTGCGAGCGCATACAAGACCTCGACATCGCGCTCGATGAGCTTGCGAATGCCGGGCCGCACGATCTTGACGACCACTTCCTTGCCGTCCTTGAGCTGTGCGCCGTGCACTTGAGCAATCGTGGCGGCCGCCAGCGGAGCGGCATCGAAACGAGCGAACACATCGCTGGTCGGGCGCTCATAGGCGGCCTCGACGATGGCGCGCGCGGCGTCGTTCGAAAACGGCGGCACGCGGTCCTGCAGTTTCTCCAGCTCATCTGCGATATCCCGCGGCAGCAGGTCGCGACGCGTCGAGAGCGTCTGGCCGAATTTCATGAAGATCGGACCCAGCTCCTCGAGCGCGAGACGCAATCGTTCGCCGCGTGAGAGCGAAGCTTTACGCCGGAACCAGGTGTTCGGCGAAAGATAGAACGCGAACCGCACCGGCCGGAACAGGTGGGTCGCGAGAATGATCTCGTCCAGGCGATGGCGCACCAGGACGCGTTGGATCTGCAGCAGCCGGGAAATAACTCTCAGGCGCATGCGTCAACCGCGCTTGCGTTCGAGCAGTGACAGGCGAGCCTCGAAGCGATCGACATCGTCGCGCAGCTTGTCGACGCCAGTAATGAATTCATCCGCCTCGGTCCGGCTGGGAGCATCGCGCCCTTCTTCTTGGAGATATTCAGAAACATTTTGCGCGAACGTGTCGACAGCCCGGCGTGCGAAGCCAAGCGCCGAGCGCGCCGCATTGCCGACCTGATGGGCAGCGACATCGCCAATGACGCGCGACAGCTCTTCTTCCAGATCCGGCCGCGCCTGCTTGAGCAACTCGCTGAACGTTTGCGCGATCTCGGCATCGCCATGAATGTGCACCGAACCTGTTCGCAGCGCCGCTTCGGGCGCGGGCCCGGCCATGCGGAGCAGCGACAGGGGCGTGCCCGACAGCGTCGCGTTCGGCGTGCCTTCGTGCTGCGTGTCGAGCGACATTTGCTCGCCGTTCGATCTGAAATAGATGCTGAGCGGCATGCCTTCGACGTGCAGCGCCATCACCTTGGAGTCCAGGCGGCGGCACAACGCGCGGGCGGCCGACGACGCGGCGATATTCCGGTTGAGCAGCGATTCCAGCGGCGTCAGGCGCATGTCAGAAACGATAGCCCCGATGCAGGGCGACGATGCCGCCGGTGAGGTTGTGATACTTGCAGTTCTCCAAGCCCGCCGCCTGCATCATTTCGATCAGCTCGGGCTGCTTGGGGAACTTGCGAATCGACTCGGCGAGATAGCGATAGCTGTCTTCATCGCGCGCGACGACTTTGCCGAGCCACGGTAACACCGAGAACGAATACGCGTCGTACAGCGGCTTCAAGCCAGGCACGACGGGATGCGAGAACTCCAGAATCAACAGCTGCCCGCCCGGCTTCAGCACGCGCTGCATGGAGCGCAGGGCCGCGGCTTTATCGGTGACGTTGCGCAGGCCAAAGCCAATGGTCACGCAGTCGAAGCTGTTGTCGGGAAAGGGCAAGCGCTCGGCATTGGCGAGCGAGAAGCGAACATTGTTGACGAAGCCGCGGTCGGTCATCGCATCGCGACCTTCAGCCAGCATGGCGGCGTTGATGTCGGTCAGCACGACCAGGCCATTCTCACCGACCTGCTTGCACATGCCTGCCGAGAGGTCGCCCGTGCCGCCCGCCACATCGAGCGCGCGCTGGCCGGGGCGCAATCCCGTCTGCGACAGCGTGAACCGTTTCCACAGTCGGTGGGTGCCCGCCGACATGAGGTCGTTCATCAGGTCATAGTTGCTAGCGACCGATTCGAAAACGGCTCGAACCCGCGCCTGTTTTTCCGCGACCGGCACCTGCTGGTAGCCGAAGTCGGTCGTGGCGTTCGGGGGAGGGGTGGAGTTGGCGGTCATGGGTCGTCGCTGGCTGTGACGACCCATTCTAATCGTTTTGCGCTAGGGGCGCGGCTTCAGCGAGAAGGGCGCCGGCTTCTTCGGCAGCACGGTGGGGTAGGCAATGCCCAGTTCCTTCAGCCGGTCCAGATAGTTCTGCCATTTCTGTGCCCGGTCCCGGCCCAGTTCGTACAGGTAGGCCCAGGTATAGAGCCCGGTGTTGTGGCCGTCGTCGAACACCAGCTGGACGGCGTAATTGCCCACCGGCTTGACCTCGGCGATCGTGACTTCGTGCTTGCCGAGCTGCAGCTGCTCCTGGCCGGGGCCATGGCCGCGCACCTCGGCCGAGGGCGAGTAGACCCGCAAATATTCATACGGCAGCTCGAACACCGAGCCGTCGTCGAAGCTCACTTCCAGCACGCGGGATTTGGTGCGCGATTTGATGTTGGTCGGATGCGGCATGGCCGGCCCCAGCAATGGATGAGGACTACAGAATGTAGCGCGTCAGGTCCTCGTCCTTCACCAGCTCGCCGAGGTGCTTGTCGACGTACTCCTGGTCGACGGTGACGTTGAAGCCGTTCTTGTCGGCCGCTTCATACGACAGCACTTCGAGCAGCCGCTCCAGCACCGTGTGCAAACGGCGTGCGCCGATGTTTTCGGTGCGCTCGTTCACTTGGTAGGCGACCTCGGCGATACGACGGACACCGCTCGCGTCGAACTCGAGCGTGACGCCTTCGGTGGCGAGCAGCGCCTTGTACTGCGTGCACAGCGACGCGTCGGGCTCGGTGAGGATGCGAATGAAGTCTTCGACCTTCAGCGCATCGAGCTCCACGCGAATCGGGAAACGGCCCTGCAGCTCGGGGATCAGATCCGACGGCTTCGACATGTGGAATGCGCCGGAGGCGATGAAGAGAATATGGTCCGTCTTCACCATGCCGTGCTTCGTGGTGACGGTGCTGCCTTCGACGAGCGGCAGCAGGTCGCGCTGCACGCCTTCACGCGACACGTCGGCGCCGTGCGTTTCCTGGCGACGGGCGATTTTGTCGATCTCGTCGATGAACACGATGCCGTTCTGCTCGGCGTTCTGTAACGCGCGCATCTTCAGCTCTTCTTCATTGACCATTTTCGCGGCTTCTTCATCCGTGAGCAGTTTGAATGCTTCACGAACTTTCACCTTGCGCGTCTTGGTGCGCGAGCCGCCGAGATTGGAGAACATGCTCTGCAACTGGTTGGTGAGATCTTCCATGCCGGCGGGCGCCATGATCTCCACGCCCACGGGCAGCGCGCGCACTTCGATCTCGATCTCCCGATCGTCGAGCTGGCCTTCGCGCAGCATCTTGCGGAATTTCTGGCGCGTTTCGCCGTCGCGAGGCGTCGGCTCGGGCTCGGCGGTGAAGCCGAGCGACTTCGGCCGAGGCAACAATGCGTCGAGCACGCGCTCTTCGGCGGCATCCATCGCCCGATGACGGACCTTCTCCGTCTCTTCCTCGCGAGTCATCTTGACTGCGACGTCCATCAGATCCTTGATGATGGAATCGACCTCGCGGCCGACGTAACCGACTTCGGTGAACTTGGTGGCTTCGACCTTGATGAACGGCGCGCGAGCGAGGCGAGCGAGGCGCCGGGCGATCTCGGTCTTGCCGACGCCGGTGGGGCCGATCATCAGAATGTTTTTCGGCGTGATCTCGGCGCGCAGCGCTTCGGCGACCTGCATGCGGCGCCAACGGTTACGCAGCGCGATGGCGACTGCGCGCTTGGCGGCGCCTTGACCGACGATGTGCTTGTCGAGCTCTTGAACGATTTCGCGGGGAGTCATTGACATACAGGTGGAAGAGTTACTTCAACTCTTCGATCGTGAGATTACGATTGGTGTAGATACAAATGTCGGCGGCAATGTTCAACGCCTTCTCGACGATCGTGCGGGCATCGAGCTCGGTGTTCTGTAACAACGCGCGCGCGGCGGATTGGGCGAACGCGCCGCCGGAGCCGATGGCCATGATATCGTCTTCGGGCTCGATGACGTCGCCGTTGCCCGAAATAATGAACGAGCTTTTCGTGTCGGCGACACACAGCAAGGCTTCCAGCCGTCGCAGGCTGCGATCGCTGCGCCAATCCTTCGCGAGCTCGATGGCGGCGCGCGTCAGATTGCCATACTGCTGCAGCTTGGTCTCGAAGCGCTCGAACAGCGTGAATGCATCGGCGGTGCCGCCGGCGAACCCTGCCAGCACTTTACCGTCGTACAGGCGCCGCACTTTGCGGGCATTGCCCTTCA
This sequence comes from Steroidobacter agaridevorans, assembly GCF_009932555.1. Classification (GTDB taxonomy): domain Bacteria; phylum Pseudomonadota; class Gammaproteobacteria; order Steroidobacterales; family Steroidobacteraceae; genus Steroidobacter; species Steroidobacter agaridevorans. Next base: position 299,317 of record NZ_BLJO01000006.1, on the reverse strand, counting down.
TCACGGTGTTCCCTAACGAGACCTGCCCGTCACCCCCGATGCAGACGACACCGTTGCGGCGGACGGAAAGGATGGTAGTTGCGTGGGGTGATTCGCTCATGGTGTCTGCTTTTCGCGCTGTCAGGTCTTGCGGCGCGCCCGCGGGTGGGCCGCATCGTAGATCTTGGCGAGGTGCTGAAAATCAAGGTGGGTGTAAATCTGAGTCGTTGCTATGTTCGCGTGGCCCAGCAGTTCCTGCACGCCGCGCAGGTCCTGGCTCGATTCGAGCAGATGGGTGGCGAACGAGTGACGGAACATGTGCGGATGAACGTGCACGCCCAGGCCCTGATGCTTTGCCCACGCCGCGACTTGCTTCTGCACCGAGCGCGGGCTGATGCGATCGCCGAGCTTGCCGACGAATAGCGCGCTATTTCCTACGTCGGCGAGCTTGGCGCGCTCGAGCAGCCAGCGGCCGATGGCTTCAACGGCGTGGCGGCCAACCGGGACCACGCGTGCCTTGCTGCCTTTGCCGAGCACGCGAACGGTCCGGTCCGCGAGGTCGATGTCGGTGAGGTCCAGGCCGACCAGCTCGGACAAACGCAGGCCGGAGGAATAAAACAATTCCATGATGGCCTTGTCGCGCACGCTGATTTCTTCGTCGGTGCGGAAGCTCAGCAACCGCGTCATCTGATCGACGTCGATGGTCGCGGGCAAACGCTTCTTCGCCTTCGGGGCTTGCACCTCGACTGCGGGATTCAGCCTGGTCACGCCTTCGCGCAACAGGAAGTTATAAAAACTTCGGAGCGCGCTCAAACGTCGTTGGATGGTTCGAGGCGAGGCGCCTTTGCGATGCTCGGCGGCGGCAAAGGAACGAACGTGCTGACCGTCGACGCGCGACCACTCGGGCACGCCTTCCTTATCGCAGTGAGCGACGAAACGTTTCAGGTCGCGGCGATAGTTGGAATCCGTGTGCGGCGACATGCGCCGCTCCACGGACAGGTGGTTGAAGAACTTGGGCAGCCAGGCCAGGGCGGACTCATCCATCGATCGACGCCCACGACCGCGAAATCAAGCGGCCGCGACGGCCTCGCTCACCAGGTCGCCGATGCGCGCCAGGAAGTCGGTGCTCATCGTGGGGTGGAAACGTTGCGCGTCCGGGCTGCCGATCGCGAGCAGGCCGAAGCCGGCTTCGCGGCCGAGCGGCACGAGCGCGGCGGAGCCGATCTCGACGGTGCCGGCGCCGAACAGGAAGTCACGTTGGCTGTCGCGAATCTGACCGCAGCGGGGGCGGGCGGACTCGAACAGCGTGTCGAACATTTTCAACTCCGTGGCGTTCGCATCGATCAAGCGCAGGTGACGGCTGTCGATGCCGCTGAAACCGGTCTGACGCGACGGCGCGAGCAGCAGCAGCCACTCGGAAGCGCCGAAATCTTCACGCAGCGATGTTTCCATAGAATCCAGCAACGTAGCGGCGCTGCGCGCACGAACCAGGCGACACGCGAGGCGGTGAATCTTCGCAGCGAGCACGTCGTTGCTTCGAGCTACATCGATCAGCTCGCGCAGGCGCGACTCCAAGGACTGATTCTTGTCACGAAGTGCGGAGACCTGACGCTCGACCAGCGACACGGTGGCGTTGCCACGGCTGTGCGGGAGCTTCAATTTGGTCAGCAGGGCGGCGTGACGTTCGAAGAAATCGATATTGTTCTGCAAGTAGTCGGCGATCTCGGTCTCGCTGGGCCCAGCGTCGTCCAGCTTGCCGCTGACCGCGGGGGTGAGGTTCTCCACATCGCGGACCGGTTGCTTGCTCATACTGGTGCCTTGTTCTTCCGCTTGATTCCTAACGCTCAAACTTCCACCGTCCCTTCGAAAACGGTGACCGCCGGGCCGGTGAGCCACAGCGCTTCGCCTGGACCCGGCCAGCGCACGATCATGCGACCGCCCGGCGCGTCCACCTGCACTTCCTCTTGCAGCAAACCCCAACGTCGTCCGACGGCGACGGCCGCGCACGCGCCAGTCCCGCAGGCTTGTGTCTCACCGACGCCACGCTCGAACACCCGCAAGCTGATGTGAGTCGGGCTCACCACTTCCATGAAGCCCACGTTGGTGCGCTTCGCGAAGCGGGAATGATTCTCCACCGCGGGCCCCAGTGTGTCCACGGCGGCATCCCGCACCGAGGGCACTTGCATGACCGCATGCGGATTGCCCATCGACACCGCCCCGATCTGCAGTTCCTTTTCGCCGACACGCAGCGGATACACGTCGGCTTCGCGTGAAGCGTCGAACGGCAGCGCGGCGGGAGAAAAGTTGGGCACACCCATATCGACGGAAACGAGGCCGTCATCCCTCAAGAAGCCTTTGATCTGGCCGCCGGGGCTGTCCATCTGCACGCTGGCCTTGCCGAGCTTGCGAGCGACCAGGCTGGCGATACAACGGGCGCCGTTGCCACACTGCTCGACCTCGGAGCCGTCGGCATTGAAGATGCGATAGAACACATCGAAGCCGTCTTTGGACGGCGGCATCAGCACCAACGCCTGATCGAAACCGATGCCGACGCGGCGGTCGGCGAGGCGGCGAAACACTTCGGCGGAGGGCAATTCCATGCCGGCCGGAGCGTCGAACACGATGAAGTCGTTGCCCAGGCCCTGCATCTTGGTGAAAGACAGGCGCATGCCGGCAAGCATATCATTCGCAACAACGCGAAACCCAGCACAGTCAGGCCCGCCCCGACGGGCCCAAGATTGTTTTCTTTCCGGCGAAGCGAGGATTTTCATGCGCCACTTGATGGTAATGAACTCCAAGGGCGGCAGCGGCAAGAGCACCCTGGCGACCAACATCGCTTGTTACTTTGCGGGCCAGGACGCCAAGGTGGCGATTGCCGACTACGATCCGCAGCGGTCCAGCCTGGACTGGCTGGCGATGCGCCCGGACGATCTGCCCAAGATTACCGGCGTGCCGGCCTATGACGAAGGAATACGAGGCGTGCCGCGCGATACCGACGTGCTGGTGATCGACGCGCCGGCCCGGACGCATGGCGGGGAGATGAACGAGCTGGTCCGGCGGGCCGAGACCATCGTCATTCCGGTGATGCCGTCGCCCATCGATATGAAAGCCTCGGCGCGCTTCATGGAAGAGCTGCTCGAGCTGGGCAAGGTGCAACGTCAACAGGCGCGCTTGGGGATGGTGGCGAACCGCGTGCGAGAAAACACACTGCTGTTCGACGAGCTGGATCAGTACCTCGACAAGCTCAAGGTGCCGTACCTGGGTCAGCTGCGCCAGTCGACCAACTATCTGCGGGCCTACCAGCGCGGCATGAGCATTTTCGAGCTGCCCGAGTATCTGGCCAGCCCGGACTGGGAGCAGTGGAAGCCCATCACCAAGTGGCTCGATAGTAAAAAGAGCCAGCCGAGTTAGCGTTCCAGGCTGGCGCGAATGCCGGCCTCCGGGTCGGTATAGCGCGGCTTCACGCCCAGGTGTTTCAGCATGCGATCGTTGCTGACCCGGCGCGATTCGTTGAGGAAGGACAGGCGTTCGGGGCTGAACGTGAGCTGGGCTTCTTCCATCGAAACGCGCGGCGGCGGCGGCAGGCCGGCGATCTTCGCGACCAGGTCGAGGAAGGCAGTCGAGCTGATGGAGTTGCCATCGGTGACGTTGTAAACGCCACGCGCTTCTTTGTTCTCGATCGCCGCCTCACAGGCCGCGACCAGGTCATCCACATGAATGCGGTTGCTGATGCCGGCGTCTTCGGGCCGCACCACCGGCTCTGACTTTCGCAATCGTTCCAGCGGCAATCGATCGGGGCCATAGATTCCCGGCACTCTCAACACGACCCGCCGGACGCGTCGTTCGTGACACCACACCCGGGTCATTTCCTCGGCGCTGACCCGCCGGCGGGCGCGATCCGTCCGCGGCATCACCGGCGTGCTTTCGTCGACCAGGCCGCCCTCGGCGTCGCCATACACACCGGTCGTGCTCATATAAACGAAGCTCTTCGGCGGCACGAACGCCAGGTGCAGGAAACGGTCGAGCCGCAGGTCGCTCTCGCCCGAGCTGGGCGGCGGCGCCAGGTAAACGATGGCTTCCTGATCCAGGCGCTCGGGAAGGCTGGCCCCGGCCCGCACCCGATCCAGGTCGATGGCGAGGGTCTTCAAGCCCTGGCGGTCCAATGCGGCGGCCTTGTCGTTCGCGCGGACCAGGGCGGTGACCTCATACCGGTCACGCAGGCGGGCGGCCAGGCGCTGGCCCACATAGCCACACCCGGCAATCAGGATATGAGGGCGAGCCGCGCTCATGCGCGCCCTCGGGTCATCGACTTGACACGGCGTCGGTGCATATTTAAATTTCAGAAAAGACAGAAATTACGGATGGGTCTAGACTGCGGCGATGAACCGCTATCGGATGCAGCGACTCCCCTGAGTTCAACGCGCCTGATGATCGCAAGACCAACTTAATCGAAGACTTTTCGCGGTATGAAGCCGCGAGGGCAGGAAGTAAATGCAGCTTACCCCGACGATGCATCGTTGCGTGCTCCATTGGGGCGAAATGGCCAGCCGTTGGGGCGTCAGCCGTTCGGTGGCCCAGATCCACGCCCTGCTGTTCCTGGCGCCGGCGCCGCTGACCGCGGACGAGATTGCGGAAACGCTCAATGTGGCGCGCTCCAACGTGAGCGTCAGCATCAAGGAGCTGCAGGCGTGGGATCTGGTCAGCGTGACTCATCAACTGGGCGATCGGCGCGACTACTTTCAGGCGCGCAAGGATATATGGGAAGTGCTCACCATGATCATGGATGGGCGTAAGAAGCGCGAAGTCGACCCGACTCTGCAGATGCTGCGTGAGGCTACTGCCGACGCCGGGAAGGATCACGAGACGCCCGAGCAGGTGAAGCAACGCATTGCCGATATGCTCGAGTTCGTCGAGGAGCTATCGGGTTGGTACGACCAGATCCGCACCATGCCGCGACCCACGCTGCTGAAGCTCATGCGCATGGGCACGAAGGTCGCCAAGATCGTCACATGAGCCGGCCCGAGTGGCAGCGCATGCCGCGGCGGGTCGTCCGCTCGGACGCGCCCGGGATCATGCTGGTCACCGGCGCGACGGGTTTCATCGGTCGCAGACTCTGCCGCAGGTTGCTCGCCGATGGTCACAGCGTCGTTGCGCTGACGCGCGATGCTCAGCATGCCCGCGACGTGTTCGGCTCCATGGTGCGCGTGATTACATCGCTCGACGAAATTCTTTCGAGCGAGCGCATCGATGTGATCGTCAATCTTGCGGGCGCGCCCATTATCGATCGGCTGTGGACTCCAGCGCGTCGCACGGAATTGCTCGACAGTCGGTTGAGCGTCACAAACAAGCTCACCGAGCTGATCGCCCGGCTCGAACACAAGCCCGATGTGCTGATCAATGCGTCGGCGATCGGTTACTACGGCGTGCGCGGCGACGAGGAAATCACCGAAGCGGCACGTGGGCAGCCCATCTTTCAATCGCATCTATGCCAGGCATGGGAGCTGGCGGCACAAGCGGCCGAGGAATACGACGTTCGTGTGTGTCGGCTGCGGTTCGGTATCGTGCTAGGTATGTCGGGCGGCACGCTGCCGAAGCTGATTCCGGCCGCTCGCATGCGTCTGCGCGTGGTGCTGGGCACCGGGCGGCAATGGCAGTCGTGGGTCCACATCGACGATCTGCTCGACCTGTTGTGGTTCTGTATCAAGCAGGAAGACATGAGCGGCGGCATCAATGTCACTTCGCCGCAGCCGGTTCGACAGCAGGAGTTTGCGGAGACATTGTCGGCGCAATTCGGTCGATCGATTCCGGTGCGCGTGCCGGCTGGAATCTTGCGAGCGACGCTCGGTGAAATGTCACAGCTGCTGCTCGAAGGGCAAAAGGTGCTGCCCACCAAAGCGCTGAGCGCCGGCTTCGCATTCCGCTATCCCGAACTGAAAGCGGCGCTCGCCGACCTGCTGCGAGCTAAAGATCCTGTGAAGGCATGAACGCGCTGCCGAGCTTGGCCAGCACGTCGGGCGCGTAATCGAACGAATCGAAGAACAGTTGCTCGGGCGGCAGGCCACGATGCGTGAACTCGTGGCGGATCGTCTCGACCATCACTGGCGGGCCGCTGGCATAAACGTCGAGGTTGGCGAGGTCGGGATGATCTTCCAGGGCCGCGGCGTGAACCCAGCCCGTTCGGCCTTGCCACCGGTCTTCGGGACGCGGCGCCGAGAGCACGGGGATGTAGTGCAGATTCGGATGTTTCTGGCACAACGCTCGGAGGTGAGCGTCCTCGTACAGATCTGGAGCAGCCTGCGCACCCCAATAGAGATACAGCTGCCGGCGATCGCCGACTTCGAGCAGGCTGTGAAGCATCGAGCGCAGCGGCGCGTAGCCCGTGCCGCCGCCAATCAACAACGCCGGTCGCGGCGATTCGCGACGGAACCAGAACTGTCCGAGGGGCCCTTCGATCCGCAGCAGTGATTTTTCCAGCGTGCCATCGAACAGTTGCTGCGTGAATTCGCCGCTCGACACGCGACGGATATGCAGCTCGAGCATTTTGCCGTCACCCGGCGTGCTCGCAATCGAGAAACTGCGGCGCCGGTTCTGCGGCAGCATCACGTCCAGGTATTGGCCAGGCACGAAATGGAAATATTCGCTGGCCGGCACCCGCAGGAACACCGCCATGATTTCGGGCGTGAGACGCTCCAGCCGCTCGATGCGACAGGGCAGGCTCTTGACGACGATCTCCGGCACCGGCGGCCGGATCTCGCGCACTTCGATGGTGAGATCTTCGCTCGCTGTGTGCGCCTGACAGAGCAGGGCATAACCGTCGCGTTCTTCATCCGCCATCAATCCCAGCGGGCGGCCGTGCGGATAACTTACTTCGCCCTGACGGATGCGGGCACGGCACGACGAGCAATGCCCGCCCTTGCAGCTGTGAGGAAGATTCAATCCCGCGCGTAACGCGGCGTCGAGAATGGTCTCGCCGCGTTCGACAGTGAGGATCTGCTGCGACGGTAGCAGCGTGACGCGAGCGTAGGGCCGGGGAGCGGACATGAGAAAACTCAGCTTCTCCGCCGATCGCTCTGTCTGCGTTCCTGGAAGCGGCGCGCGCGAATCTTCGGGAGGTTGGCTTTGCGGCCCACGGCGAATGCGAGAGCATCGTTCAACGCTTTCACCGAGCGTTCGCGCTCGCCCAGCTGATCCATCAGGCTCGCGAGCAGCTGATACGCCTCGAGGCGCGGGCGGATCGCGATGCTGGTTTCGAGGAAGCTACGTGCTTTGCCGTAGAGCTCTGCACGAGTGGCGAGCTGCGCGCACGTGAACAACAAGGCCGCATCTTCGCCGTGCTCCGCTAGCCAGCCTTCCGCACGATCCAACGTCTTCAGTGGCTCGTCGGTTTCGAGTTCGCCGTACGCCAGCACCGCGGACTCGTTCCACTGTTTGTTGATGCAGTCGCGCAGGGCCGATTCCGCAGCTTCGTGATCGCCACAAGCCATGGACGCGCGCGCGTACGTGACGACGATTTCCGGATGCTTGGCCAGCGATCGGGACGTTTCTTTCCAGGCGGCTTTCAATTCATTCAGATCGCACTGGGTGCCGGCGTCTTTCAGACGATCCAGATGAACCTGCGCGACGGTTTCGTCTGCCATCGCGGCTGTGATGCCACGAGTGCTGCGGAGTCGCGGTTCCAGTGCCTGCAGCTTTTGCCAATCGCCGAGCTGTCGATAGACGCGAGCCAGCAGCAGCAAGCCCCGCGCATTCTGTTCTTTGGTCGCTTCGAGTTGTTCGAGCGTGGTCAGCGCAGCCTGCAGTTGCTTGTGCTTAAGCAACACCTCGGCCTGCATGACCAGCGCCGGCGCGCGACGATCGGGCGCAACTTCCAAAGCACGCTGCAGAAGTTCGTCGCGACGTTCCGCCGCGCCCTGCAGGTCGGCGGCGCGAGCTGCCGTCAGGTAGTGAGCGGCGGGATACTCCGCTTCACGCACGTTCCGGGTCAGGGTGGTTTCGGCCGCTTCCCAATTGCCCTCGGACAATTCCAGGATGCCTTGAGCAAAGCTGCGACGTGCACGCTCATGGCGTCGTGCTTCTTGCGCTTCCTTCCACGCGCGGCGCGCGGTGATGAGCTTGATCAACAATCTCACCGCGAAGTAGCCGGCGATCAGCACCAGGCCGAACGTCACCGCCGACATTTCGATCAGTCGTCCGGCGAAGCGCAGCGCTACGTAACCCGGATCGCCCAACACGATGTTGGCGAGCAGGCCGGCGATGATCATCGCCGCGGCGATGTAAAGGCCGCTTCTCATCCGTGCTTACTCCGGACCTCGGCGCGACGGAACCATCCGGCGCAGGGCGTTCGTCGAGCCGCTCACGCTCGGCAGCTGGGGATCGACATTGATCGGCTCCAGCGCCTGCACTTCGTTCAGCAGCGCCTGCGTCTCGGGCTTGGAGAGATCGAAGAATTCTCCGAGCGAGCGGCGCGCGCCGGCCAGCGCCGTGCGATAGGCCTGCTCGTCATGACGGATCACTGCCGTGCGGGCCGCGAAGAACAACAACTGCAGATGCTGGCGTCTCAGCAGCGCTTCCTCGGCCGTGATCACGCTGCCGGACACTCCGTCCACTTTGCGCACGACGATGAGATTCGAGAAGGTCTCGCTGAGAACGGCGGCGGCGCGAGCAAACATTCCGTCCGGCAGCTTGCTGCGATCGAGGCCGTTGCGCTCGGTCAGCAGGATGCCTTTGACCGGGGCCTTGCTGGCGCGCTCTTCGGCGCTGATCAGGCGGGAGAGAATGCCGGTGGTATCCGGTAACTGCACGGCGCGCAGCGCTTGCAGCTCCTTGGCGATCTCCTGGCGAACGGCGGCGAACGACGCGTCTCGCAGCGATGCCAGGCGCAGATCCGCCGATTCCAACGCGACGATCGCGGTTTCGACGTCACGTTCCAGCGTCAGCCGGCGCTGCGCCAGCTCGAGAAGAAACAATGCCTCGGAACGTGACCATGCGCGCTCCGGCCCTTCGGCACGACCGCGCAGCTCCTCGACCGAAGAGGCCAGCTCCTGCAGTTGTTGAGGCGCGTCGTTGAGCGTATCCAGACGACGGTTCAGATCGCGATGTGCCTGCCGCTCGCGGCTGGCCTGGCTCTTCAATTCGGCGCGCAGCAGCTCGCGGTCCGAGTTGGATGCGGCCAGCGTGTCGTTGGCGGTGTCGAGCTTGTCCCGCATCGAGTCCAAACGGAACAAGCTATAGCCGGCGATCGCCAGCGCGAGCACGGCGATAGCTGTCGTCAATCGACTGTACGTGTGTGCACGACGGGTCCTCGACGAATCGCCGGGAGCAGACGAGCTGATGGTTTCAGGACCGGTTTCGGCCATAGGAGAGGACGCTGCTTGCGACCTGCGTATCCTAACACGCAGCGCCGTTTTCAAGCCGCCCGGGCGCGAGTCCTCCAGCGGGCCAAAGCACCTATCATCGAGACATCGTCGGCGCCGTTCGCGACAATCAGCGTCCCGTTCAAGCCCGCCGCCTGGGCCGCCTCAGCGATGCGCCGACTGGCCACCAGCAGTGTAGTTTCGCGCAGAAGCGCGCGGCCACGCTCGGACAGCATGCCAATCAGGTTGTGCAAGGTTTCGATGCTGGTCGCCGTGACCACGTCGATGCCTTCGAGCTGCCAGCGCGTTTCGAGCGCGTCGCGGGTCGCGTCGTCGATCGATGGGCGAATGCGCCGATATACGTCGCGAGTTTCGACGATAAAACCGCGCGCAGTGAATGTCTCCTGCATCAGCTCGCGGCCGCTCGAGCCGCGCACGATGAGCACCTTCGCTCCGTCGGGCAATGTGAGATCGGGATGCGCGAGCAAAGCTTCGCTGTTGAAACCGGCTTCAGGAACGATGTCGGCCGGCAGCGATGTCTCTTTCAACGCCGCCGCGGTCGCCTTGCCAATGGCGGCGATGCGCGTCGTCGGACCCTTCTCGATCAAGTGCACGCCGTGAGCGACTGCGTTGACGCTCACAAATATGATCAAGTCGTGGCCACGCGCCGCTTCGGCGGTGACCGGTTCGATCTCGACCGCGGGAAATGCGATAGCGGCCGCGCCGTTTCGCTGCATTTGTTCGCACAGGCCGGCTGCTTGCGCAGCCGGACGCGTAACGAGAACAGTGAGCTCGGCCAGTGGCGGCATGACCTTCGGAATCATGGCGACTCCTGCCGCAAGCGTTCGAGGAGTGGGCCGGCGCCATCTTTCAACAGCTCTTCGGCCAGCCGCACACCGATGGCTTCGGCATCGTCGATGCTGCCGATATGCGCGCCACGATACATCTCTTTGCCGTCGGGCGAACCGATCACACCGTGCAATTGCAACCGATCGCCGCTGAGCGTCGCGAATCCGGCGATCGGAGATTGGCAGCTGCCTTCGAGTCGCTGCGCGAACGAGCGCTCGGCTACACAGCATTGCCATGACTGAGCGTCATTCAGCGCGCGCACGTAAGCGATGTTGCGTGCATCGTCATCGCGGCATTCGATGCCGATGATGCCTTGACCGACGGCCGGCACCGATTGTTCCGGTTTGAAGTATTCGGTGATGCGGCTCTCCAGGCCGAGGCGGATCAAGCCCGCGGCGGCGAGGATGATGGCGTCGTAGTGGTTTTCATCGAGCTTGCGTAACCGCGTATCGACGTTGCCACGCAAAGTGATGAGCTCCAGATCCGGTCGCACATTCTTCAACTGACATTGCCGACGCAAACTCGACGTGCCGACGCGCGCGCCTTGCGGAAGGCTCGCGAAATCCTTGTAGTGCGTAGAAACAAACGCGTCCCGTGGATCGGCACGCGGCAGCATCGCGGCCAGCATGAAACCCGGTGGCATATCGCTCGGCACATCTTTCATGGAATGCACGGCGATATCGGCACGATGCTCCGACATGGCCAGCTCGAGCTCTTTGATGAACAGCCCTTTGCCGCCGATGTTGGCCAGCGGGCGATCCAGGATGCGGTCGCCTTGCGTGGTCATGGGCACCAGCTCGACCTTCAGGCCCGGGTGCTTGTTTCTAAGCAAGGCCGCGACGTGCTCGGCCTGCCACAGGGCCAGGCGGCTCTGCCGCGTGGCGATGCGCAATGTATGTTCGGAGATACTCATGACAATTCTATAAACCAGCCAGCGAGGCGCTCGCCGGGGCGGATCATTCCGCCGACAAGGCCTTGGCTGCTACTTCCGCGCGCCGCATTTCGAGCCTGAAACGAACCAGCGCAATGATCAGCGCGAGTACCACCGGCCCGAGGAACAGGCCGATGGCGCCGAAGGCGGCCAATCCGCCGAGCACGCCGATGAATACGGTGAGCGTACCGACATTGGCGCGGCCCGACACCAGCATCGGCCGCACCACATTGTCGACCAGCGACACCAGGATCGCACCCCAGATCAGCATGAAAATCGCCCAGCCCCAGCGGCCCTGCGCCGCCAGCACGATCGCCGCCGGGCCCCAGACCAGCCCGGTGCCGCCGAACGGCAGCAAGGCGAACAGCGCGGCGATCACGCCGAAAACGATGGGCGAGGGCAGACTCGCGAGCAGGAAAGCGATGCCGACCAGCACACCCTGAATGAGCGCCGTCAGCCCGGTGCCATAAACCATGGCGCGTGTGACCGCCGCCAGATGGTCGAACAGCTTGGCCTTGTGCGTCTCGGCCATCGGGATCAGCTCGCGCGCGGTCTGGATCATCTCGCCGCCGTCGCGGATGAAAAAGAACAGCATGAATTCCATCAGCACGAAGCCGACCACCGTGCCGATCGCGCCGATGAAGGCCTTGCCGGTCAGCGAGGCCAGCGACTGCAAGGTCTCCTTGGAGGCTTGCGTGATCCAGCTTTGCAGCTGCGCCAGATCGATGTCGAGCGTGTTGTTGAGCCAGTCCAGGCCTTGCCGCACCCAGGGAACATTCGCCAGATTCAACACGTTGCCAGTTGTCTGGCCGGCGACTTTGTCTTGCACGATCTGCAGCAGGTCGCCGACCTGGGCCGCGAACGCCGCGCTCAGCGCGGTCAGCGGACCGATGATGACGACGAATGTGAGCACGGTCAGCAACGCCGCCGACCATTGGGGTTTGCCACGCAGCCGGGCGGCCAGCCGCACATGCAGCGGATAAAGCAGAAACGCAATGAAGATCGCCCACAGCAGCGGCCCCAGGAACGGCTGCACGATCTTGAACAAGGCCAGGCCCAGCACCAGGCACGTCACCAATGCGAACGTGCGTGCGTAGAACCGATCTTTCACCGGTGCGACGCGTGGCGGCTGGGTCATGGGTCTTCCATTCCGTGTGGGCCGCGGGCCCGCGGCAAAGGTCGCCATGCTAGCACCGCCGCACGCTCACTGGTTTGCTAACATCTGCAGCTTGCAGCTCGAGAGGAACGACTCATGAATGCCCGAGTAGAAGTGACTACCGATCAACTGGTCGCCGACTTGAAGACCGTCATGGAGGATGCCGAGGCGCTGCTCAAGGCCACCTCGACGCTGACCGGCGAGAAGGTCCAGGAAGTGCGTGCCCGTGCCGAAGAGTCGTTGCGCCAGGCCAAGGTGCGCCTGAGCGAAGTCGAGGAAGAAGCGATGCGCCGCGCGCGCGAGATCGCCGACGCCGCCGACGAGTACGTTCAGGAGAACCCGTGGCAGGCGGTCGGCATCGCCGCCGGCGTCGGCCTGGTGTTGGGGCTGCTGCTCGCCCGTCGCTGATCGCGGCCTCGCGAGTCGACTCAAGCCATGGCAGTGGAAACGCACGATCCGCACATCACCGCCCACGCCCGGAGCGCGGAGGAAACTCCGCGACCGGTGCACGGCCTGTTTCAGTCGCTCAACAATTTCCTGGCGACCTTCGTCGCCATCGTGCACACCCGGCTGGAGCTGCTGACCACCGAGTTGCAGGAAGAGGTGCGGCAGGTTGGAGCGATTCTGCTCTGGGCTTTCGTCGCGGCGTTCGCCGCGATGATGGGATTGTTCCTGGTCGCGCTGGCGGTGATCTTCGTGTTCTGGGACACGCACCGGCTGGCCGCGTCCGTGGCCATGATCGGAATGTTCATTGCGGTCGCGGTCGTGGCGGGCTTGATCTTGCGTCACAAGCTGGCGACCAAGCCGCCGCTGCTCGACGATACATTGGCCGAGCTCGCCAGGGACCGGGATCAGCTCAAGGCGCGTTTGTGAGCGAACGTTTCAACCAGCTGGCGGCGAAGCATTCCAACCTGCGCCTGCGTGCAGCCGTGCAGCGTCGCGAGCTCGGCTCGACCATGAACGAGATCGAGCATCATCTGAGCGGGCTGGACCGAGGGCTCGGCGCCGCTCAACGCCTGGCGAAAAACCCGGCGGTATTGATCGGCGGCGTGGCCGTGGTCGCGTTGATCGGGCCGAAACGGCTGATGCGCTGGGTGAGTCGCGGCGCGTTGATCTATTCCACCGCGCGGCGCTTCATGCACCTGCGGCAGCAGCGAGGTCAGTGACTCTCGCCGCGAATGCGCCGGAGCAGCTCGGAAGCGTGGCGCCGGCTGACTTCCAGCACGTCGCCGCATTCACGAACTCGCACCACGTATTGGCCTGAATCCGTGCGTTCCACGGCGGAGATGTATTTCTCCGCGATCAGGGCATTGCGATGGATGCGCACGAAGTCCGGGGCGAACTCTTCGGCGAGCGCCTTGAGCGATTCGTCGATCAGGCTTTCGCCGCCCTTGTGGCGCACGGTCACGTACTTCTGATCGGCGTTGAAATAATAAATATCCGCAAGCGGGATCAGCTTGAGCGTTTCGCCGAGCCGCGCGCAGATCTGTTCGCGACGATGGTCGAGCCGGGCCGATTCGGCGACTTTCACCAGACGGTTCGGAGAAATGCGCGAAGCGTGGCGCAAGGCATGCGCGAGCTTTTCCTTGCGAACCGGCTTGAGCAGATAACCGACTGCTTCGGTCTCGAACGCTTCCACGGCGTATTGATCGTAAGCGGTGGTAAAGATCACCGCCGGCGGGTCTTCCAGCGAATCGATATGGCGGGCGATCTGAATGCCGGACAGGCCGGGCATGCGCACGTCGAGCAGCACGACGTCGGGGCGCAGCTCGCCGCAGGTCGCGAGTGCTTGCTCGCCATTGTCGGCCTCGCCGACGACTTCGCAGTCCTCGATTTCTTCCAACAGCCGCCGCAACCGCTCCCGCGCAGGCGACTCGTCATCGACAATTAACAGACGCATCTGTGTTGGTTACCCGACCCCGGCTAGCCGCTTACCATATCGTCGCCAGCATACGGAAAGATCAGCCGGGCGCAAAATTCCCCGTCCCGCTGCTCGGTCTCGATCCTGGCGCGGCCGGGCCAGGCCAGCTCCAGGCGCTGGCGGATGTTCTCCAGCGCCATGCGGTTGCCCTCGCGATTGACGTAGCCGGACTGGGCCAGGATGGGATTGCGCACCTCGATGTGCACCTGATCGTCGTGACGCCGGCCGACGATGGAAACCTCGCCGCCGCGCGGCAATGTCTCGACGCCGTGATACACGGCATTCTCGAGCAGCGGCTGCACGATCAGGCTCGGCACGAGCGCGCGCATCGGCAGCTCATCCACATCCCAACGCACGGTGAGGCGCTCGCCCAGGCGCAGTTGTTCGATTCGCTGATGGGTGCGGGCGATGTCCAGCTCGTCCTTCAAGGAAATACGAGCGCTGGCATCGCTCAAGCTGGCGCGGAACAAATCGGCGAGATCTTCCACCGCCTGTTCGGCGCGCTCCGGACTGGAGCGGGTCAACGCGGCGATGGTGTTCATGCTGTTGAACAGGAAGTGCGGGCGAATCCGTGCTTGCAGAGCGCGGATGCGGGCCAGCGCTTCCAGCTCGATGGTTCGCTTCCACTCGGCGCTGACATAGAAATATCGCAGCGCCAGCGCGCTCACGATGAAGCCGACCGCAACGTTTCTCAGCACGAAGCTGGCATGCTCGCGGGGGAAGAAGCTCGGACCGACGCTCTCGATGTCGCCGCTCCAGATGCGACCCACCTGAAACACGGCTTCCGAAACGATGCCGATGGTGAGGACCAGCAGGCCGATTGCGACCATGGCCGCGCGCGCCGGCGGCATCGTCTGCAGCCACGCACGCGAACGACACAGCACGGCCGAGCAGGTGAGCCCGATCCACAACAGGAACATCGAGCTGCCGGCCAGGTCCATCCAGAAATTGTCGTGCAGGGCCTGCCGCGCCAGCGCGATCACCAGCGCCACCAGCTCGCCGATCAACACCACCACGAACACGGCCGGCGAGTCGCAAAAATCCGGCAGGAAGAAAGTCGGCGCCTTGGTGGCCGGCGATGACGGCGTGGCGCGGGAGTCGGAGACGGACGCCGCCATGGCTGGACGATTAAGGTTTGTGTCGCGGCGTGCTGCTGTCCCGGGCTGCGGCGAACATCGCATCCTTGAGTCGGAACAGCGTGGAAATGTCTTCGTCGCCATGACCCTGCTCGATCAGGCGCCGGTAATGAACCAGCGTCATCTCGATCAAGGGCAGCTGCACGCCATGGCGCGCGGCCATCTCGCGGCAGATTTTCAGATCTTTCTCGTGCAGCTTCACGCGAAAGCCGGCCGGATAGCTGTCTCGCAGGATATTCGGCGCGCGATTCACGAAGTACCAGCTGGAGCCGGCGCCTTTGCCGAGCGTGTCGATCAGCCGATCGAGCGGCAGATCCTCGGATTTGGCGAACGCCATGGCTTCGGCGACCGCCTGAATGACGCCCGCACACATGATCTGATTCGTAGCCTTCGCCGCCTGGCCCGAGCCGCTGGCGCCGAAGTGCGTGACGGCCTTGCCCATCGCTTGCAGCACCGGCTGCGCGCGTTCGAATGCTTTTTCATCGCCGCCGACCATGACGGCGAGCGTGCCGTCGCGCGCACCCTCGGTCCCGCCGCTGACCGGCGCATCGAGAAACTGCGCGCCCGCTTTATGCAGCCGATGAGCAGCGGTTCGCGCCGTGTCGGCGCTGACGGTGGAGCAGTCGATGACGATGGTGTCCGGCTCGATGACCGGCAACAGTTCATCGATCACCGCGAGCACATCCGCATCCGCGGACACGCAAGTCACGATGACATCGCACAGGGGCGCGAGATCGGCGAGTTTGCCGACGGCCTTGCAGCCGGTTTCCTGGGCGAGCGCGGTGGCCTTTTCAGCCGTGCGATTCCATACGGCGCTCAGCAGTCCCTGCTTGTGAAGATTGCGCGCCATGCCCAGGCCCATTGCGCCCAGGCCGACAAATCCAGCTCGCAGGGTCACTGGCACAACACATCCATGGAAGCCTTGGCCGAGGCGCGCGCGGCATCGAGCTCGGCGTCGGTCAGATAACGGCGCTCGCCGTCCTTGCCTTCTTCGTACAGTCTCTGCGAATTCATGTATTGATCGTAACGCTCGCGCGCCTTGATGCAACGGTCGGCTTTGTCCTGAGCGCTTGCGGCTGCGGCGGCCTTCTGTTCGGCCGGCGAGTTGCCCGCCGCCGGTGGCGCGCTGGTGTTGGCCTTGATGGCCGCCTGCGAGCGCTCCTGGGCGGCGACGATGTCGGTACGCTGGGATTGCACGTTGAGCCGCTCGGCCGGCAATGACGGCGGCTTGTCGGTGTACTGGATGTTGCCTTTCTCGTCCTTGTACTTGTAGACGTCGGCGTGCGCGGCGCCGGCGGCCAGCGAAGCCGCGGCCAGGGTCAGCAACAAGACGGATCTGAGCATGGCGGTCTCCAAACAGTCTCTTTCTTAAATGGCCCGGGCGTCCGTTTCACCGGTGCGAATGCGGACGGCGTGACCCAAGGGGATCACGAAGATCTTGCCGTCGCCGATCCGGCCGGTGTTCGCGACCTGCACGATGGTCTCCAGCACCTGGTCGACCCGATCGTCGTCGATCGCCACTTCGATCTTGCACTTGGGCAGGAAGTCGACGACGTACTCGGCGCCACGGTACAGCTCAGTGTGCCCGCGCTGGCGCCCGAAGCCTTTGACCTCCGTCACCGTTACGCCGGCCACGCCGGCTTCCGATAGCGCCTCCCGCACCTCGTCCACTTTGAAGGGCTTGATGATGGCGACTACCAGTTTCACGCCGCGGTCCTATGTAAAAAGCGTCGGCAGTTTAGCAGGACGACTCCGGGGGAGGGATTAAGACAGTCCCTGTCATGCGTCGGGACTGAGCAGTGGGTCACGTTGTGGGGGCAAGTTGTAGGGAACGGCCGGCGCCAAAGAAAACGGGCGCCGCAGCGCCCGTTTTCACCCATGCCGTGTTTGCCAGGCTTAGAGGTTGTAGCCTCGCTCGCCGTGCTCGGTCGTATCCAGGCCCTCGGTCTCGACTTCGTCGCTGACCCGGAGCCCGATCACCACATCGATGAGCTTGAAGGCGATGAAGGACACGATGCCCGACCAGACGATGGTCGTGCCCACGCCCCACAACTGGGCCATGACCTGCGTGCCCATGCCTGCGTAACCCCAGGTGCCGGCGACGTAGTCGTAGATGCCGGTGCCGCCGAGCGAGGGGCTGTTGAACACGCCGGTCAGGAGGGCGCCGAGGATGCCGCCGACGCAGTGGACGCCGAACACGTCCAGCGAGTCGTCGTAGCCCAGGGCCGACTTCAGCTTGGTGACCGCGAACAGGCAGACCACACCGGCGATCAGGCCGATGACGATCGCGCCCATCGGGCCCACCCAGCCGCAGGCCGGAGTGATGGCGACCAGGCCGGCCACCGCGCCCGAAGCCGCACCGAGCATCGTCGGCGTGCCGCGGAAGATCCATTCAGCGAAGGTCCAGGCGATGACCGCAGCGGCGGTGGCGACGAAGGTGTTGATGAACACCTGCGCGGCGAACGCATTCGACTCGAGGTTCGAGCCGACGTTGAAGCCGAACCAGCCCACCCACAGCAGCGAGGCGCCGATCATGATCAGCGGCACGTTGTGCGGCGTCATCGCCGTGGTGCCGTAGCCCTTGCGCTTGCCGACCAGGATGCAGCCGATCAGGCCGGCGATGCCCGCGTTGATGTGCACGACCGTGCCGCCCGCGAAGTCGAGCGCGCCTTTCTGGAAGAGGAAGCCTGCGGTTGCAGTCGCGGCTTCAGCAGCTGCCGGGTCGGTGTACGCATCCGGACCGGCCCAGAACCACACCATGTGCGCGACCGGCAGGTAGGAGAAAGTGAACCACAGCACCACGAACGCCAGCACCGCGGAGAACTTCATGCGCTCGGCGAAGGCGCCGACGATCAGACACGACGTGATGCCCGCGAAGGTCATCTGGAACGCGGCGTACAGATACTCCGGAATGTAGACGCCTTTGCTGAAGGTCGCCGCCGCCGTCAGGTTGCCGGCCGCATCCAGCATGCCCGCCAGGAACATGCGATCGAAGCCGCCGAAGAACGCGTTGCCGCCGGTGAATGCGACGCTGTAGCCGTAGATCGCCCACAGCACCGACAGCAGGCTGAACACCACGAACACCTGCATCGAGATGGACAGCACATTCTTCGAACGGACCATGCCGCCGTAGAACAGCGCCAGACCGGGAATGGTCATCAGGATGACCAGCAGCGTGCTGGTCATGACCCAGGAAATATCGCCCTTGTCGAACGTCGGCGCAGCCGGTGCAGCGGCCGCTTCTTCCGCCGGAGCAGCAGCAGCTTCGGCCGGCGCAGCTTCCGCGGCCACAGCGGCAGGTTCCGCGGCCGGAGCGTCTTGCGCGAGCGCCATGTCAGGCGCTGCGATTATCGCGAACGCGACAAGCGCGAGACTCCATAGGTAAGTGAGCACGCGGCTCGTTGCCAAGGGTTTTTTCACTGTCGTTCTCCTACGCAAGAGATAGATCGTTGTTGCTGCCAGGTGCTGCTGTTGGAAACAAATAGATTCACACTGCCTCGACGCCGGTCTCGCCGGTGCGGATGCGCACGGCTTGAGCGAGGTCGATGACGAAAATCTTGCCGTCGCCGATTTTTCCCGTGCGCGCGACGTTGGTGATGGCTTCGACCACTTGCTCGGCGATCGAATCGTCCACTGCCAGCTCGATCTTGGTCTTCGGCAGAAAATCCACGCGGTACTCGGCTCCGCGATACAGCTCGGTGTGACCGCGCTGGCGCCCGAAGCCCTGCACCTCCGTGACCGTGATGCCTTGAACCCCGATATCCGCGACGGCCTGTCGGACGTCATCCAGCTTGAAGGGCTTGATGATCGCGGTTATCAGCTTCATTGCATTCCGGCTCCGGGTTCATGGGCGCGCGCTCGGGACTAGTAAAACTAGTCGTAGTAATTCCCCGCTTCCCAAGCGCGCCGCATCGGAAATGCATCATCTGTGCCACGAATTCGTGCAAGCAAACCAACGCCGCCGTGGCCGACAACAGGGCACTGGCGCACTCTCTCGGTGCGAAAATTCCGGCGCTTTGCTTCAACTCGGAGCAAAATGCCGCCAACCGTGGACTGACTGCCCCGTAACCGTGGACCGATCTCCACGGACGGGCGATTTTGAGGCTTAATGCCGTCCCCGATCCGCATCTTCAGGAGTCTGCCCCGTGGACCCTCGTTCGCTCGATGAGCTCGCCCGTCGTCTCGCTTCCGCCGTTCCGCCGGGCGTGCAGGCGCTGCGCCGTGATTTGGAAGAAAACTTCAAAGCCGTGCTGCAAGCCGGCTTGAGCAAGCTCGATCTGGTGTCGCGCCAAGAGTTCGATGTGCAAGCCGGCGTGCTGCGCCGGACCCGCGAGAAACTCGAGGCGCTGGAAGCGCGCCTGGCCGAGTTGGAAAAGAAAAATCCCTAACCGATTTGTCGCCTCGCCGCGTTGCCATTTGGTGGCGATTCGGCGTGTTATCCGCGCTCGCAGCGCGTGGCCCGCCTGAAAGAATCGGCAAACGTTTCTTTGTGGAGGGCCAGGGATGGCGATGGCGACTGTCTTGAGTCGCGCGCAACATGGAATGGAAGCGCCGCTGGTACGTGTCGAGGTGGATCTCGGCCCGGGCTTGCCGCGCTTCGCCATCGTCGGTCTTGCCGAAGCTGTCGTAAAAGAAAGTCGCGATCGTGTGCGCGCAGCGATCGCCAACTGCGGGTTTGGGTGGCCGGAAGGGCGCGTCACTGTGAACCTTTCACCGGCGGATCTTCCGAAAGATGGCGGCCGCTACGATTTGCCGATCGCGCTCGGCATCCTGCTTGCCTCGGAACAGCTGCCTGCCGACTCGCTGCGCGATTGTGAGTTCTATGGCGAGCTCTCGCTCAACGGCGAAGTGCAATCGATGCAGGGCGTGCTGCTCGCGGCGGTCGCGGCCACGCGAGCCAAACATTCCATTTTTGTTCCCCGAGCAAACGTCGCCGAGGCGGCGTTGGTCACGGGATGTCGAATCGCGATTGCCTCCAGCCTTCCCGACGTTGTTGCTCACGGCAGCGGTAAGGCGCCGCTGTATTTCATCACGGGCGCCGCGCCCGATAGCGCCGCTGGCATCGACGCGGATCTATGCGAGGTGCGCGGCCAGGAGATCGCCAAGCGCGCTCTGGAGATTGCCGCTGCCGGCGCGCACTCGCTGCTGTTCATCGGTCCTCCCGGCACTGGAAAGAGCATGCTTGCTCAGCGATTGCCGGGCCTGCTGCCGCAAATGAGCGAGGAGGAAGCGCTGGAAGTGGCTGCCGTGCGGAGCGTGGCCCGACTTCCGATCGATACATCGCGCTGGCGAACGCGGCCGTTTCGCACGCCGCATCACTCTGCGTCTTCAGTCGCCCTGGTCGGCGGCGGCTCGCGGCCGCGACCCGGTGAGATCTCACTTGCCCATCACGGCGTTTTGTTTTTAGACGAGTTGCCCGAGTACGAGCGCGCGGCGCTCGAGGTTTTGCGCGAGCCGTTGGAGACCGGCGTGATCACGATCTCGCGCGCTGCTCATCAGGCTGAATTCCCGGCATCGTTTCAATTTGTCGCTGCGATGAATCCTTGTCCCTGCGGATACCTGGGTGACGAGCGTGGCATCTGCCACTGCACGTCCGAGCAAGTACGCAAATACAGAAACCGCCTGTCAGGTCCGCTGATCGATCGTCTCGATCTGCACGTTGAGGTGCTGCGCGTCCCGCACGAAACGCTGCGTGCGCCCGATCCGCAGGCTGAAACGACAGCAACCGTAGCGGCGCGTGTCGGTCGTGTCCGTGAGATTCAGCTCGCCAGGCAAGGATGCGCGAACGCTCGTCTGTTGACGCGTGAAATCGAACGTCTATGCAACCCCACAACGCGCGCTCGCAACCTGCTCGATCAGGCTGCGAACAAGTTCTGCTTTTCCGCGCGTGCGTATCACCGGGTGCTGAAAGTGGCGCGCACGATCGCCGATCTGGCCGATGTCGAGCGCATCGATACGGCCCATGTCAGCGAGGCGATGCTGCTACGAAAGCTGGATCGCGCCGATAAGCCGGCAAAGTGAAAGCGGGGCCGGCGCTCGAATGGCGCGGCGAAGGGACTGCTGCGCTCGGGGCGCCCGAGCGCAGCAACTGAAACGGCGGGATTACTTCGAACCGGCGACCATGTAGTCGACCGCATTCAGGATCGACTTGTCAGCCAGATCCGCGCGGCCACCCTTCGGGGGCATGAAGCCGCTGTTGCCCTGGAAGCCTTCCAGCGAATGCTTGTGCAGAGTGTCCATGCCCTTGGCAATACGCGGCGCCCAAGCCGCCTTGTCGCCGTACTTCGGCGCACCGGCAACGCCGGCGCCGTGGCAGGCCATGCAGGCCATGTTGAACACTTCCTCGCCACCCAGTTCCTTGGCCGGCTCCGCGGCCGCCGCCTGAACGGGCGCCAGCGCCGAGTTGTCCTGGCCCGCGACCGCGACCTTGGCCACCGGCGCAATGCGCTCGGCCACCACGGCCTGGTTCACCGGGTCGGTGATCACATGCTGTTCCTGCGTACCGGACGCGACGATGCGCGCCAACACATATAGAAGGATGGCAATGCCGATCAAAATGCCGAGTACCAGCATGAAGGTGTCAAAGAACTTTCTATCGTGCTCGGCGCTCACTTCGGCTCCAACAACAGGCTACAGGGGCGGGAAAGCCACATGGCAAAACGGCGCGCAGTATAACGGCGTCGCCGTTCCCGATAAACTCAACAGGCTAACTCTTTGATCGGCCGGAGATTCCCGGCTCGGTCTTGGGCTGGCCGCCCAGGCCGGCTATGATGCGCGCCCCATCCGCCGGCGCTGTCCGGCCAGGGATAAGCCGGCGAGTCCCGCCGGCGGGACTGCTACAATCGTCCCCGCACGCGCCCGTAGCTCAGTTGGATAGAGTATCGGTTTCCGAAGCCGAGGGTCACTGGTTCGAATCCAGTCGGGCGCGCCATTCCTAAAGATCGATAAGGTGGATCCATGACCGCCTTGGAAGAAGCCGAGCGCGCTGGTATCGACCTGAGTCTCATCGATGTGAGTCTCGCCTATTCGTACGAAAAGCGCGCCGAGCAGCATCAGGCAGCGCTCGAACTTGCTTTGGAGCTGGAACGAGTAGGACGTAAGTTACGTGGTGCAGCTCAACCGACTGATCGAACGGCTGTCTGACGCAGGCCTCGAGCCCGAAGCTCTCATTTCTCGACAACCCGGCGCCGGGAGCCACACTCAATAACCTGTACTTGGAGACGGAACTCGGTCCAATCGACCTGTCGGGTTCCATCAAGGGCGTGGGTGATTTCGAGCGGGTGCGAGCCGTATCCATCGAAATCGAACTGTTCGGACGCCGCTGTCGTGTCATGTCGATCGAGGCTCTCATTCGAGCGTCCAGTCCCGCGGGCGACGGGCTGCCTTGGCGTCATGACGTGTTGCTGGAGGGAAGTATTCCCAACCTGGAGAGTTCGACTAAACGGTTCGAACTTTCCCGGCGCGCCATGCCTGTTTTCGAGGCTGAGACTCTGCCCAGCATTGCTCCGATCACATGATCACTGACACAGCCTGCGCATAGCCGCACGCCATTGCGCTCGTGGTATAGACCGTCACCGGCATGTTCGCCTTGGTCCTCGATGCGAGCAGCACCGCAAACGTTTCCATGGCGCCGTCGCTGTTGCGTGGAATGGCGAACCAGTCGCCGGGGCTCGCCGGCGAGATGTCGGTGACACCGCTCAGACGAAAGAAGATGCAGTCCATCGTTTCGTGGTTGGGCTGGAGCTGACTTACAACAGCCGTATAGGTAGCGCTCGTTGCAGGTGTCGAGATCGAACCGATGAGAACGGCCACAGCGGTGGCGAGTAGAAAGTGCTTCAAGCTCGTGCTCCTGGAATCATCTCAGCGCGGCGGGTAGTCGACGCCGACGATGATGGGGTAAAGGCCCTCGAGACAACCGTTGGTTCGCAAGGTGATGGGTGCATCGGCAGCTTGCGCCATGAGTATCAGCGGATAGATGTAATTCTTGAAATTTGTATTGCCCATCTCGGCGATGGCAAAGGCATTCGAACAGCTGCCTGCCGGCGAGCCGCTCGGAACTGCATTGTTAGTGGTGTCCGTCAGACGAATGTAGAGCTGATCCTGTCCAAGGATTGGCGCGATCGTGCTTATTCTTCCGGTGAGATCGCCCGCTGAAACTGCCAGAGGCGCGGCTATTGCCGCCATCGCAAATAATATCCGCTTCGGCACGGCCGGATCCTTGCTGAGTTTTCTAAGGAGTCGTTCGGCTGGCGGGATGGTACGACTCGACAGTTCATCACCATCCCTGGCAGTTCTGTGGA
The DNA here is from genome assembly GCF_009932555.1 of Steroidobacter agaridevorans. Lineage (GTDB taxonomy): Bacteria > Pseudomonadota > Gammaproteobacteria > Steroidobacterales > Steroidobacteraceae > Steroidobacter > Steroidobacter agaridevorans. The sequence goes on along the minus strand of NZ_BLJO01000006.1, from coordinate 275,692 downwards.
GCCGAAGAGTTGCAGTGACAACCGCTGTCTGTCAAGCGCGTCCGCGATCCCCGTGAACGATAGGAAAGATATATTTGGAGTTCTGGAAACGCGCACGCGACATTGCAAATGTCTGGAATGAGGAGAAACCCTGAATCTGTTCGATCGATGCGAGCGCGGTGTTGACAAATTATGGTGGCTCGTCGCAATTTACTCGTACTAATCACCAGATGGATCTGATCGAACAAAGACAAGCCTCGGTATCAGGGAAGAGTTGAACGTTTGCCTTTCCCTTGCGAGCTCAGATGACGATGAGCTCGTGGTCGCGTACGCGCGCGTCGTCCGAGCACATCCGCGATCTATGGCACGGAGATGGGGATGCTAACGAATCCACTGCGGCGAGGGATGAGTCTGTTTCTGCTGTTGATCGCGGCAAGCGGTCACGCGGCGGAGACCGCGACATACACATACGATTCGTTGGGCAGGCTCAACACGGTGCAAACGGCGGGCGGTCCGGCAGACGGTTCGACCGTAAGTTATCAGCTCGACCCGGCCGGCAATCGCACACAGCACAGCTCCACTCGTCCTACCGGATCAACACCTGTCAGTGTCAGTCCGCCCAGCAGCGTGGCAAATGCCACCGGCGTTGGCGTAACACTCATCGTCAACGTGGGCAGCGCTTCCGCGGTCGGCACGGTGACCTTCACCGAAGGTGGCGTGTTCTTGGGTTCGGCAGCAGTCATCAATGGCCAGGCGACCATCATTCTGGAGGACTACCCGCAAGGCCTCCACACGATCACCGCGAGTTATTCCGGAGACAGTGTGCACGCTCCGGCGAGCGCCACGTATCAGATCAGAGTGCAGAATCTTGCCTGGCTGCCGGCGGTTCTGAATTTGCTATTGGAATAGCAGCGTCAGTCGTCACGACACGCGTCACTGAAATCATCTCGGTCGACTAGGACGGTTGGGGGATCGAATGAATCGTTTGCGAGCTGCGACCACGAGCCTCGTGTTTGCCCTGCTGGGTCTCATTAACGGCACGGCTGCCGGACAAGCCATCGATCAGGAATTCAAACCCAAGAATTTCTCGGTAGTCGACGAGCGCGGCGTCGATCTGGCGGAGCGCACGTTCGTCGTCGCCCACTCGATCTCCATCGGCGATCCGGAGAACGGAGGGCTGAGCTACTCATTCAGTCATTCCTCGCCAGGCCAGTGGCTCATGTATCACAGCGTGCTCGCTTTCATGCGCCTGGATGTCTCGACGGATCCGGACACCGGCTCCGTCGCCTATAACTATACGCTGCGCTTTCAGGGCAAGACCGAGCTCTTGCTGGGCGATGGCGTGAACTATTTCGGCGATCTGGGATCGCGACTGAGCTTTTGCGGCGACTGGTGTGCGACTGCCGTGTTGTCGGACGGGACACAACTCACATTCGACAGCACGCCCCTCGGGGTCGCTTGGAGCGTCAATAGCAACAGCTACATCTTGCGTGTGCTGTCGGCGCAAAAGCCCAACGGAGAGCGCTTGGACTTTCACTACGTCCCAAACACTGCGACGATCCGTTCCATTACGAATAACCACGGATATCAGCTGCGCTTCAATTTCGCAGAACCCGTGAACGGCGTGCTGGCGCCGGTCAGCTCGGTGGTGCTGTTCAACATGGCCGTGGATGCATGCAATCCCGACGCTGCCTCTTGCCCGGCCTTCAGTCGCACCTGGCCCAGGCTCTCCTTTCAATTCGCGTCCGGGACGGTATCCATCACGGAAACCGACAACTCGACGACTGTTTACACGCGCGTATTCGGCAACGGTGGCGATCGGGTCACGCACGTCGACGGGCCTGGTGCCAAAGACATTGACATCACCTATCAGGACTGCGGCCCATTGACGCCGCCGTCCAGTAGCAGCTGCCTCGCCGGAGGTAATCGCATCGGCGGCTTTCGCGTGCAGAACGTCGTCATAGACGGGCGCACGTGGACGTATCAGTGGGATACCAGTCTCACGAATCCCGGTCTGATCCAGCACGGTGTCAGGGTCACGAGCGCCGCCGGGAGCGTTGGTTACACCACCGACGTCGCCCCGGTGGCGGGTACGGCGTTCGGTGAGATTTATGGACCGGCCGCGAGGATCGCAGCAATCCGCGATGAGCTCGGTCGCCTTACCAGGCTCGAACACGTCGGTCACTTGAATCCACAGCTCTCCAAGATCACCTATCCAGAAGGCAACGGCGAGCAGTACACCTACGATCAACGAGCAAACATTACCCAGATACGGCGCTTTGCCAAACAGGGTTCGGGGCTGGCCGATCAGATCACAACCATCACTCGCGGTGAGGGAGACACGCCGCTGTGTTCCCAGGCCGCGTATTGCAACAAGGCAATTCGCATTCGAGATGCTCGTGGCTACGTCACTCGCAACGAGTGGAATCCCACGACCGGCGTTCTGCTCAGTACAGAGCGCGGATTGCAGGGGCCCGACAATAATCTGACGTGCTACTTCGGGTCGAATCTCTGTCCGTTCACGAGCTACGGCTACACGGCTCTGAACGCGTACTTTTACAACGCCGCCGGTCAGATGGCCGCCGCGACTCCGGCTCTGCTCAAGCGCACCAGCTCGGTGGAATGCGAGACCGCATCGTCGTGTGCGGCCAGTGCTCAAATCGTGACCACGATGGGCTACGGTCCGTCGAACGTCGGCAACAATCGGCTGCTGCGCACCGTAACGATCGCGAAGGGCGGGGTCTCGGCGACGACCGGCTATGACTACGACGAGGTCGGCAATCGAGACGAAATCGACGGGCCGCGCACCGACGTTGCTGACATCACGAAGACTGTTTGGGACCTGCGCCGCCGGCAGAACTATGAGATCGGTGCGGATGCGTCCACTACACGGCAGCTGTACACGCCCGAGGGGTATATCGAGAGTATCTCCCGTGGCGTCATGAGTCCCTCCAACGTGTTCACCGCCTACGAGGTGGTGAGCAGGAACTATGACGGCGGCGGCAATCTCATTCGAGAGACGTCGCCGAGCGGCGTGACGCAGTTCGCCTACGATGGCGCCGCGCGTCGAACGTGCACGGCAGTGCGGATGAATCCGAATGTCTATGCCTCATTGCCTGGCGCATGCACGCTTTCCCAAGCCGGGCAGTATGGTTACGACCGGATTACGCGCAACGTTTACAACGCGGCGGGAGAGGTCACTGCGATTCAGCACGGTCTCGGCACTTCGCTACAGCAGAATTACGCGTCGTATGGCTACACGCCCAATGGCAAGCGGGACTGGATGGAAGACGCGAATGGCAACCGCACCGACCTGAACTACGACGGCTTCGATCGACTTGCGTACATGGAGTTTCCGCAGGTGGCGGTGGGGCAGCATGCGGAGAATCCATCGGACTACGAGCAGTACGGCTACGATGAGAACAATAATCGCCGCAGCCTGCGGCTGCGCAGCGGCGAAACCATCATCTACGAATACGATGCGCTGAATCGCGAGAAACTGCGGGATCTGCCGGGTACGGCGCTCGATGTGCACTCCACCTATGACTTGCTGAGCAGGAAGCTGTCGGCCACCTACCAGACTATCGGTGGCTCCGGCGTGGTGTACACCTACGACGCGTGGGGCAGGGTCGAGACCGAGACAGCGTATGGACGCGTGCTGTCCTATCGCTACGACGAGGCTGGCAATCGCACCCGGCTCACCTGGCCGGATGGCCAGTTCATCAAGTACACCTATGACTCTATGAATCGTATGGATCTAGTGCAGGAGAATGGTGTTGCCAGCGGGCCCGGCTTGCTGGCGGATTACTCGTACGATGTTTTGGGTCGCCGCGACCTGTTGAGCCGTGGCAACCAGACGGTCACCGACAACGACTACGACGGAGCTTCGCGGCTGTCGGGCCTGACGCAGAATCTTTCGGGCGGTGCCCAAGATCTATCGGTGGGCTTCACGCACAATCCGGCGAATCAGATCGCGACGCGCACGTTATCGAATGACGTTTACAGTTATGCGCCCGGCACGGTTCTCAACCGTCCCTACATTCCTGACGGGCTCAATCGTTACTCATCCGTCGATGGCACCAGCTTCGGTTACGATGCCCGAGGCAATCTGACGGGCAATGGCGCGCGCACGTTCCAATACGATTTGCTGAACCGGTTGACTTCCGTCACCAACGGCAGTGGCTCAACAACCCTCCTTTCCTTGTCTTACGATCCGCTCGGTCGATTGCGGCAGACCGTCGGCAGTGCGACGACTCAGTTTCTGTACGCCGGCGATCAGTTGGTAGCGGAGTTCAACGGCTCATCGGCGACGACCTTGCGTCGCTACGTGCCCGGCGCGGGAGTCGACGAATTTCTGGTCTGGTACGAGGGCGCCGCTCTTTCCAGCGAAACGCGGCGTTGGCTGCATTCGAATCACCAGGGCTCGATCATCGGTGCGAGCGATGGCGCGGGCGAGCTGGTCGGCTCCGCATATTCGTACTCCGCCTATGGCGAGCCCAACAGATGGAGTGGCTCGCGCTTCAAATTCACCGGCCAGGCGGCGCTGCCCGAGGTGCAGTTGTATCACTATAAGGCTCGTGTCTACGATCCCGGGCTGGGCAGGTTCCTGCAAACGGATCCGGTGGGCTATGAAGATGGCACCAATCTGTATGCGTACGTGAAAAACGATCCGCTGAACCAGAACGATCCCAGCGGGGAATTCGGTGTGGTAGGCGCGGCCTACGGGGCACTAGCGGGAGCCATGGGAGGCTTCGTTGCCGCTGGTGGTGGTTTCAAAGAGAAGCTCGTTGGCACTCTGGCAGGAGCGGCGGCGGGTGGTCTCGTTGGGCTGGTTGCGCCCCACACCGCTCACTTTGTCGGAATGGCCGCGGCCGGCGCAGTTGCCAGTGCCGCTGGCCAGGCTCTGGGCTCGACTACGACGGCGGCCATGGAGAAGGGACTGGAGAATGTGGAGCTTTCCGACGTGAAGGTCAGCGCGACCACCACCGCTGCCGGGGCGCTGGGCGCCGGAGTGGGAGGAGTCGTCGGCAAAGGCATTGCTTCGATGACTACACGCGGTGTCATTGGGCAATCTCTCGAGCTTGCGGGGACACCCACCACCGCTGGTGTGGCGGCAGGTACAGTCGTTGAAGGCGCGGTCATCGGAGTTGCCGAGAGCGCTGCACCAGCCATCGACGACATGGCGAAAAAGACCATCGAAGAAATGAGGAAGCCGGTGCCAACCAGATGAAGATCATCGGTTTTGCCTTTGTGATTCTTCTGTATGCGTACGCTTGCTATCTCGGCGTGCGTGGCTATTTCCTGGTGGCCGCCAAGCTGCGTCGTAACGCGCTCGGTTCCGTGACTCGCAACGCACTGACGTACGCATGGTTCCTGGTTTTCATTGCCCTGGTGGTGCCCTTTGCGATCTTCTTTCCTCTCTGGGTGAACACGGAATGGATGGTCTTTGCTGATGACGAGGACAGCAGAATGTTGCTGTTGTTGTTAGGCGCTGCGTGTCTCGCGTTGGCTGCATGGACGGGGTGGCGCCGAAGCCGGCCCAGCGCCGATTCGTTGGTCTACTAGGAACAGGTGGGTTCAAACAAACGGAGTCGACATGAAAGCATGGAATGCGAGATTGTGGGACAGAGTTGCGCGCAGGATTTTGATTGCTGGCTGCTGTGTCATCAGCATGGCGCTATCGGTCGATGCAAGCGCCGCGATAAGACGTTTCGAAATGGCGCTGTTTGGTAACAGCAATCCCGGCTATACCGATCTGGCATGGTTTTCGGCGGGCCAATCGCAACCCGCCGGGCGCGCCATCATGAGTCTCGATGGGGTCTATCAAAATCCCAATCTGGCTGGATACCTCGCCAGTCTCGGCTATGACTGGTCGCGTGTTGCGGCCGTAGTGATCGACGAGCCGTACTGGTTTGCGACCGGCGCCACGAACTGGGAGAACCCATGTGCGCCTGGCGACCCGCGCATCAATGCCATCTGGGCGACGGAGACTTATCTCCAGAACGCGGCTGCCGCGGTCAAGAGCATCGCGCCGGCGACGCGCTTCTGGGTGAACTTCAGTGAGCCCGAGATGACCTGGATGCAGGCGTCCTGCATTTTCAACCGTTCCTATATCGACGTCATATCGCTCGATAAGTACATGGTGCCTTTCAGCACGGTGCAGCCGTATTACAACTGGATCGTCTCGCATCGCTCCAAGAACAGCCAGCAACTGGCGTTGGTGCCGGGGACGTTCCATCGCAACTCACCCAGCTACCAGAATCCCTCCACGCCCGCGTCGTGGCTGGCGGGTTACTTCAACTATGCCAACAGCCTCAACGCGCAGGGGTGGGACGCTCCCATGGTGTGGTTGGTCGCGGGCTTCTTTGGTTGGGACGAGCTGGAGGTGATTCCGGGTGAGTTCTGGCACGGCATTACCCATCCGACCGCCGCGCCCATCCTCCAAACCTGGCAAGCCCAGTTCAATAATCAGGGCTACAACACCATGGCCGGCTTCATCGAGTCGCTCGATCCTGCCAGCGGTCTGGTCACTGGCTGGGCCGTGGATAGAACCGCTGTGATTCCCCCATACGTCGACATCTATGTGGACGGCGGCTACTGGGGCACCACCGTGCCCAACGGATACCGCGGCGACATCGCCAATCAATACGGCATCAGTGTGTCTCAGTGGAGCTTCACGCTGCCCTACAACGACGGCGGCTGTCACTCGATCCAGGCCTTTGCGGTCGCTCACACGGCCGAAAGCTGGAATCACACCACGCTGAAGACCCTGATCGGGTCGTACTTCTGCTTCTGAAATGACAGCACGGCTCGCGGGTCCACGAGATCCGCGAGCCGTGCGCCGACGCTCAAGCGTGCGCTTCGGCGATCAGCAGCGATCTCAACAATTCGACCAGGGTGGCGTCGTCGAACGGTTTGGCCAGGATGGTCAGTTCGTGATCCGAGGCGAACCGGCGGGTCTCTGGTGTTTCCAGGCCCGTGGTGAGAATGACGGGCAACTGCGGCTGCTGATGAAGCAGGTGCTGGACCACCGTCGCACCGCTGCTATCGGGTAAGGCCATATCGACCAGCGCGGCATCCCATTCGACGCCCACCCGATCATCGATCACGGTGCTGCCGAGGTAAGCGCAGTCGACATCGAACCCCGCTTCGCTCAGTGCTTCGCGGAGCGAGAGCGCGACGAGGAGTTCGTCTTCCACAAGCAAAATGCGCGCAGTCATGGCAATGACTTCACTAACAGCTGGTTTGGCCAGGCCGTTTTATTTAGTGGGCTGAGAGTGCCAGATGTATCGAATTACGCGCCCCTGGAGATCAGAGCTTATGCGTACGCAGGCAGGGCACGCCGATGGCCCATAAACATGGGTTAAGCGTGGCCAAAGGCCTCAGGCAGGGGGCTTCGCCAGCGCGAGCCTGGAGAAGGGCGCGGCGAACGCGCTGACTCGGCTCCGCAGGGTCGAAGCGCCCACGGAAGCCAGCGTTGGGAGCAGGCTTCTATGACGGCGCAGTAACGCTGGAAGTCGCAAGGCAAAGTCACATACACGTTGGCGTCGAATTTGTTGAAGCGCCGATAGTGGCTCGGGTTGCCCTCGATGCTCGCCAGTACGACGGGTACTTTGCAAGTGAGCGGATGAGCGCGCATCAGGTCGAGCACGCACAACCCGCCGATGCTGGTCATTTCCAGACTAAGGAACACCAGCTGCGGCATGTCGGCAGGGCGGCCCGTAAATACTCCCGTCGAAAACAGGTAGTGCAGAGCTTCGCTTCCGTCCATCACGTGCAATACGCGGGCGCGCGGCGCCACTTGTTCGAAAGCAACGAGCGTGGTCTGCGCATCCAGCAGGTGGTCGTTGACGACGAGAACATCGGCGCTTGGAACCATACGAGCCGCACTATGAAAAAGGAGTCGATGGCATCAATTGAAAGTCAGTGCGCGCGGATGAAGTTCCGCTTGGAATGAATCTCGCCTCGAGTCGCGCATCGGCGACGCGAGCTGCGCGATTAAGCGGCGAAATGCCCAATCAATCGCTCGATTCTGTGCATCCCTCATCCGGCATGCTCTTGGCGCGGGGTTGTTGTGGTGGTTGTCATTTGACAACCAGGCATGTTAGTCTCGAGGAACGCAAGATGCGGCGAGCGAAGCATCCGAAGAAGGAAGTCGAGCAGGCGTTGAGGTATGCCGAGCAGCATGGTTGGCGGGTCGAGCCTGGAGGCAGTCACGCCTGGGGCCGAATGTATTGTCCTCGGAACGTTCCGGAATGCCGGTGTGGAGAGTTTTGTATCGCGAGCATCTGGAGCACGCCAAGGAACGCGGGGAATCACGCGCGTCAGCTGCGGCGCATTGTTGATAACTGTGTGTTCCGTGAAGCTGTTGGCGCGGAGTGCGCGGAGGAGTCGAACGATGGAATATGACTTTGAGCTGAGATTCAAACTCGCCGATCCGGGCCCGGTGGGGGACGATGTGGTCGAGCGCCTCGGCGCCGCTGGGTGCGATGATGCGACGGTCGGTGTCGGTTTGCCAGGGAGCGTCGCGTTGATGTTCACTCGCGAGGCCAGCTCGGCGAAGCAAGCGATCGTCAGCGCGCTCGAAGATGTGAAGCGCGCGATTCCCGATGCGGAGCTGATCGAAGTCAGCCCGGATCTGGTGGGGCTCACGGATATCGCCGAACTCGTAGGCGTTTCACGCCAGAACATGCGCAAGCTGATGATAGGGCACGCCGCCACATTTCCCGCGCCGGTGCACGATGGCAGTACGGCAGTGTGGCGCCTGGCTCCCGTGCTCGAATGGTTGAACGGGCGCAGCGGCTACGCCATCGACAAGCACTTGTTGGATATTGCGCGCATGGCGATGCAGATCAATCTCGCGAAGGAGCTGCGGCATCTGAAGCAGCCCGTGGAGAAGCGGATCAGCGCGTTGGTCGCGTGAAAAGCAAGCGGCCCCGGCGCGCGCTAAGTCGCACCGGGGCCGCTTACATCATCAACTCACAATCGTTCGATTACAGCTTCGCGACCGCCTTGACGGAGCCGTCCACCGCGCTCGAATCGATGTAGCCGATCGCCTTCGGATCGGAGGCGACCCAGGCTTTCACTTCGGCATCGCTCTTCAGCTCCTTCGGCGGAGTCGCTTTGCCGGTGAAAGTCAGGCGCGCCCAAGTGGCTTTCGCCTGTGCGCTCGAGCGACCGGTGGCCTTCTGATAGAAGTCACCGCGAATGCCCGCCGCTTCCGGCTGATCCGCCAGCGCCGCGGAGCTGCCGTCCGGGAACGTCGTGCTGTTGCCGAGATACAGAGCAGAGATCTGCTCCGGGCTCAGGCTGGCCGCGGCGTTTTTCGGATTGACGATCACCACCACTTCCGCATTCGCGGCGCCGGCGCCGAGCGCCAGGGCGGCGAGCACACACCATTTCAAATTACGCATGGCTCACCTTTAGAACAAGAAGTCGGCCGTGAGGGTGTACATGTTGACGCTGTCACTGAATCCAGCCGGCGCGGCGCTCAGGAAGCCCTTGCCGCCATCCTTCGGATTGATGTGATCGTACTGGCCCTTCAACACTGCGCCCTTGAGGAACGCGAACGCGGGCAGTTCGTAACGCAGGCCAACGCCATAGCTATCCTGATCGCTGGTGGCGGCGGCGAGGTTGTCGAGCTGGGTATCCAGCGCGATGCCGACCAGCGAAGTACGCGGAATCAGATTCGTCGAACGAGGGCTGTCCACGGTCAACGTCGCGTAAGTCACATACGGCGCGAAGCTGCCAAAGCGATGACCAGCCGTCACGTAGGCGCCGGTGAGCTCCGGCACGACCACGCGTTCGCTGCCGCGCTTGGCGTACTCGGAAATCACGAACGTGCTGCCATTGTCGTACTGCAGGCCGATGTTGAAGATCGGCGACTTGTTGCCCTCGAAGCCGACCTTCGCCGCCGCATCGGCAAAGCCCGCCGCCCGCAGCGTGTTCACGAGGCCCTGCGTGCTGCGCATTTCGCCGTCATACGTCTTGGTGTGATAGCCGATGCGGCCAGTGAACGAGCCGATTTCGCCGCTCACCGCCAGGCCGTACCAATCCTTAACGTCGATGGAGGCGTCGCCGCCAGCGGCGATGGGCAGAGTCAGTTCGCCGACGCCCGCGTAAGGCTGCACGGTGACTTTCACCGGGCCGGCGTTCAAGCTCCACACTGCATCGACACCGGTCATCTGGTACACGGGGCTGATGCCGTAGACTTCCAGCGGCGGACGCGCCCAGGTGTTGGCATAGCCGAGATACACGGAGTCGGAGAACATGAAGGTCGGCGGACGGGTCAGACCGCCACGGATCGCCAGATTCGACAGCGGCTGCCACTTCACGTAGGCCCAGTCGAGGCTCGGGCCGAAGTCGCCATCGGGCTGAGTCTTCACCACGCCCTGCGCCGTGACCGACCACTGGTCATGAAAGCGCACGGTGCCCTGCAATCCGACGATCGAGTCGTATTCCAGCGAGCCGGAAGAATCGATCGCTTCCTTGTTGGTCGAGGAACGGTACAGCACGCCGTCTTTGTCCACTTCGGAGTAACCCGCCGTGCTGAAGCCGCTGTAGTGAAAATCCACTGCCGAGCTGACCGTCGGCAGCGCGGCGCAAACTGCCACCGCTAGAATTGAACCGCGCAAACGCATGAGATAAATGCTCCTGAACAAAATCGTCGCAAGACTGGGTTGTCGATGAACCGGACTCTCAATCGAGTCGCGTATCGGGAAGCAGGCGACGGTTCTTGAGCAGGTCTGTGGCTGCGTTGCGCAACCCACGAACTGGCTCACAACAGAGGGCGCGCGATAGCCTCATTCGCCAGTTAGACGAAACCCTAAGCCAGCTCATTCGTGTCGATGTTGCTACGGACGCTACGTTCGGACCGCGCGAACGATCTGTTCGCGCAGCCACCGTTGCGCCGGATCGACATGGCTGCGCTCGTGCCAGACCATGCCCATTTCATATCCTGGAACATCGATGGGCGGAGAAACGATGAGCAGTCCTTCGGTGCGTTGCTGAATCAGCCGCGCGGGAATCAGCGCAACCAGATCGCTTTGGGCAACGACTTCGGGAACGAACAGGAAATGTTGAGTCGAGAGCACGACGCGGCGTTTGCGGCCGCGGCTCTCGAGCGCCGTGTCGGTCCCGCCGCGGAAGCCTCCGCCATCCGGCGAGACGAGCATGTGGTCGAGCTCGCAGAATCGGTCGAGCGTCAGCTTGCGTTTGAACGCCGGGTGCTGCTTGCGAGCGATCAGGACGTAGCGTTCCTTGTAGAGCATCTGACGATGCAGATGCTCGGGAGCGGCATCCATTGCGAGCAGAGCGATGTCCAGGGCGCCGCTCTCCAGCTGCTTGAACATTCGAGTGTGGCTGGCCTGATGTACGGCGATTCTCGACAGCGGTGCTGCTCGTCGCAGCGACGGCAGTAGCGGCAGTAGGATCGCCTGCTCCGCATAGTCCGCGGCGGCAATTTGCCAGAGCACGTTCGCTTGCTTCGGATCGAAGGCGCGACTCTTGTTCAGAACCTTTCGGACTTCGCCGAGCGCCGCTTGTACGGCGGGTAGCAGCGCCTTGCCGCGAGCTGTGGGGATCATCCCGCCGGCTGCGGGCGACAACAGCGGATCGGAAAACATCTCCCGGAGCTTACGCAGCTGCACGCTCACCGAAGGCTGACTCAAATGCAGCCGCTGCGCGGCGCGCGTCACGTTGCGCTCGGTGAGTAGCGTTTCCAACGTGACCAGCAAATTCAAATCGACGCCGCGCAAATTGTTCATCGCTATAGCCCGTATCAAAACTATTCATTTCCGCTATGGCTGGCAGCATCGCATAGTGCGCGCCGGAACGCATCGACAGGTGAGCCATGAAAGTATTGATTGTGTATGCGCATCCGGAGCCTCGTTCCTTGAACGGAGCCCTCCGGGACTTTGCCGTCACGCATTTGCGCGACTCCGGGCATGAGGTGATGGTCTCGGATCTGTACGCGATGGGCTGGAAGGCTGCGCTCGATGGCGACGACTTTCTGAACCGCGACGCGAGCGCGCCGCTGAAGGTGGAGTTGGCATCGAAGTACGCCTTCGCGAACAACGCGCAGTCAGCCGATATCGCCGCCGAGCAGAAGAAATTGCTGGCGGCCGACGCCGTCATTCTGCAGTTCCCGCTGTGGTGGTTCACCATGCCGGCCATCCTCAAAGGCTGGGTGGAGCGCGTGTACGCGTATGGGTTCGGCTATGGCGTGGGCGAGCACTCGGAGCGCCGGTGGGGAGATCGCTACGGCGAAGGTACGTTCAAGGGCAAGCGCGCAATGTTGATCGTGACGGCGGGAGGCTGGGCCGAGCACTACGCCGAGCGTGGGATCAACGGGCGGATCGATGACCTGTTGTTCCCTATCAATCACGGCGTGCTCCACTATCCAGGCTTCGATGTGCTGCCCTCGTTCGTGATCTATCGTACGGGGCGCATGGACGAGGCGCGCTATCTGCGGACGCGGGCCGAGTTAGGCGAGCGCCTGGATACGCTGTGGACCGCCCAGCCGATTCCTTATCGCATGCAGAATGGCGGCGATTATCATATTCCGTCGATGCAGCTGAAGAGCGAGCTGGGCATCGGCCGGCAAGGATTGGATATTCATCTCGACGAGCGCCGATCTGGCTAGAGCGCTGCGTAGATGAGATGCAGCGCCAGCAGACCCAAGCCGACAAAGAACCATCGCCGGAATCGCTCCGGCGAAACGCGGCGGCGGATTCGGCCGCCGAGCAGCATGCCGAGCAAGGCGGGGACGATGGCGAAGGTGGAGTGGGAGATGGATTGAAACTGCAGGGCGCCGTGCCAGAGCAATCCCAGTCCGAGCGCCACGGTGGAGACGGTGAATGAGAGTCCGAGCGCTTGAACCAGTTCGTCGCGAGCGAGGCCGAGCCCGGCGAGATAAGGAACGGCGGGGATGACGAATGTTCCAGTCGCGCCGGTGATGAATCCGGTGGCGATGCCGACGGTGGGGCCCGCCCATCGCTCCGCCTCCGTCGAGACATTCATATGAAAGTTGAAGAGGCCAGCAGTGGCGTAAAGTAACAATGCGCCACCGAGAGCGACGCTCGCGATAGTCGACTTGGCGGATGCGATCACGCTTGCGGCGAGGGCCGTGCTCACGAAGATCGCAAGCAGCGTGGGCCATAGCCGCCTCACGAGAGAGCCAAGTCGTGGTCCCTCGGCGAGCTGCCACACATTAGTAATGAAGGATGGCAGTAGCAGGATTGCGGCCGCCTCGGCTGGCGGCATCCGAAGACTGAGCAACCCCATCGCAACCGTCGGCAGCCCCAAGCCGACAACGCCTTTCACCGCGCCCGCGAGCAGGAAGATGAGCGCGACGTAGGCGGTGGCGGTCGTGAGTGTCATGGCGGAGTCTTGCTCGCACTGGCCGAGCCTCACAATGTGATTCTCACAAAGCCTGCCGTCGGCAAACGCGAAAGCGCAGGCCGGTTCGCATCGATTGCCGCCGAAGTGGCGGCAGGGCCGTCAATTGGCCGGCCTGTATTCCCGCGTACATGCGGCAAACTTCGCCCATGCAACGACGACACGTGTGCGCGAGCATTCTGGGTGGCGTGGTGTTTCCGGCTTCCGTGGTGGCGACAGCGATGAGTAGTGAAGCAATCAATTCCAGCGGCCTGTCTTACGCTCAGGCCCGTCTGGTCGAGCGACCGAGCAAGCTCTTGTTTATCAGCGGCCAGGTGCCCGCCGACGCAGAAGGCAAAGTGCCCGAGCGATTTGAAGATCAGTGCCGACTCGTCTGGCGCAACATCGAAGCTCAACTCACCGCCGCGGGAATGAAGCTGACTGATCTCGTCAAAGTCACCGTATTCCTTTCCGATCGCCAGTTCCGCGCAGCCAACGCAGCCGTGCGCAAGGAAGTCCTCGGCGCGCACGCGCCGGCGCTGACCATCATCATCACCGGCATCTACGACGAAGAGTGGTTGCTCGAGATCGAAGCGATCGCAGCGGCCTAGGCGTCCTTGTCGCGTTTGAGAATCAGTGAAGTGGTTACGTCGATCACATCCGGCAAGGTCGCAATGTGGTCGCGCGTCGAGTTGAGCTGCGACGTTGCGCGCGCCTCGATCTCGACCGCAAGATCGATGTCGCCACTCAAGGAATAGCAACGACGAACATCCGGCAATCCCGTGATTGCAGCCACAGTCTTGGGCGCCGGGGTCTTGGCCAGCTTGAGTAACAGCAGCGCCGACAACCGATCAGCATCAGCAACGCGAGCGTGATAGCCGAGAATGACACCGGATTCTTCCAGTTTGAACAGCCGCTCGCGCACGGTGCTCCGAGCCAGCGCCACTTTGGCTGCAATGGTTTTCAACGGCATCCGCGCGTTCGTGCGCAGAAGCGAGACAATCTGCATGTCGATCGCATCCATGGTCGCTCTCCGCTGCTTTCACTGGGCAGCCATCAGCATTTTCATTGTCAGCATTGCGTGGTCGCAACCGGAGGACACGCCGAGGCGCTGGACGCCGCCCGCGATCTCGTCGTCCGGTTACGAATCATCGCCAACCTTCACGCCCGACGGGCGCGAGATGTACTTCCTCAGCGCCGACCCCGACTTCGACAAGTATCGAGTCATGGTGTCCCGCTGCCAGCGCGGCGCTTGGAGCAAACCGGAAGTCCCCTCGTTCGCCCAGCCGCTGCCCATCGTCGAAGCCGATCCGTTCGTGACCTATGACGGCCGTCGCTTGTACTACATTTCGACGCGTCAGGATCCCAAGCATGAGGATTTCGACATCTGGATGGTCGAGCGCTCGACCAACGGTGCGTGGAGCGAGCCGAAGCGTTTGCCTGAACCGGTGAACTCGCCGACGTCGGAGCTGCTGCCGCGTGAGGACATGCAAGGTCGCTTGTACTTCGGCTCCGCTCGTGAGGGTGGCGCAGGTCAGGGTGACATTTACATGGCCACGCGTCAGGCCGATGGCAATTGGCAGGTCGAGAATGTCGGCCCGCCGGTGAATACGCCTGCGTTCGAGTACGAAGCGGAAGTGTCACGCGACGGCAGCACCATGATCGTGGTCGCGCATCGGACCGAGCGTTCGCATCTCTATCAATATAAGTGGCGCGACGATCGCTGGGTGGAGGTCGGAGAGATTCCGGCGCTGGCGGAGCAATTTCAGGTCGGGCCGCTGCTGTCACCGGCCGGCGACCGGCTGCTGTTCGCGCAACGTGATGGCGAGCGGTCCGGCGAGATGTTCCTGATCGATCTCGCGCCGAAGGCCGCCGAGGTCTGGCCTCCGCGCTGCCGTTGATGGTATAGCAGGAGGAATGGCAACACTCACTGGTCGCACCATCGCGGTCCCCGAGACTCGGGAGCTGGATGTCTTCTCTGCAATGCTCGAACGCCGGGGCGCGACGGTCCTGCGCTGTCCGCTCGTGGCGATTCTGGATGCGCCCGATCCCAAGCCGGTGCTCGACTGGCTGCACGATTTCAGTGCTGGCTCGTGCGACGACTTGATCCTGCTGACAGGCGAAGGCTTGCGCCGCTTGCTCGGCTGCATCGATAAGAACGAGCCGTCACTGCGCGAGCCGTTCGTGCAGCGCTTGGGTGCGGTGAGAAAGATCACGCGAGGTCCGAAGCCGGCGCGAGCATTGCGAGAGTTGGGACTCAAGCCCGAGATCGCGGCACAGTCGCCGACCACGCAGGGCGTGATCGATTCGCTGCGTGCCGAGAATCTGCAAGGTCGCAAAGTGGGTGTGCAGCTGTATGGCACTGAACCCAATCGGCCGCTGATCGAGTTCCTGCAATCGGCGGGAGCGCAGGTGCGGACGGTGGCGCCTTATGTGTACGCCGACAAGCTCGCCGACGACGCGGTTCGCGACCTCATGCAAAAGATGGCGGCGGGCAGCGTGGACATCATCGCGTTCACCAGCACTCCGCAAATCGAGCGTCTGTTCAACGTCGGCCCGCCGGAGCTGGTGCGAGCCGCCTTCGAGAAAACCGAGGTCGCAGCCATTGGCCCGGTCGTGGCCGATGCGCTGAAGCGGCACGATATTCCCGTACGGCTGATGCCAGAGGACTCGTTCTTCATGAAGCCGCTGACCACGGCCATCGAGCAGGGCATCGGTACGCCGAACGGCGCCTCGGAAGGTTAAAAAGACCGGCCGTCCCTGGCCGCCGGCGGCAGCGCGCCTGAAGTGGGGATCAGGGCGGTGCCGACCAAGTACGTCCAAGCGTGCCTGTTTCGTACTGCAGTTTGTTTGGCGTTTGGTCAATGGCGTGTAACAGTCTGTAACCGCGTGCGCCGTGCTTGAGAATTGCCCGGGGCCTGCCGTACAAGAGCGGCATGCGAGCCGCCGCCCACCTACTCATAGTCGAAGACGATCCCGAAATCCGGCAGATGGTTGCCGATCTCATGCGCCGTGAAGGCTTCGAGGTCGACGCAGCCGAGGATGCGCGGGGCATGGACGATGTGCTCGCGCGCCGCCGACCGGACTTGATCGTGCTGGACCTGATGCTGCCGGGCGAGGATGGCTTGAGCATCTGCCGCCGCCTGCGGGCTCACAGCAACTTGCCCATCCTGATGCTCACGGCGAAGAGCGATGAGGTCGATCGGGTGGTCGGTCTGGAAATGGGCGCCGACGACTACCTCGTCAAACCGTTCGGACCGCGCGAATTGCTGGCGAGAGTGCGAGCGTTATTACGACGAGGCGCCTCGACGCCGCCCGTCGTTCGCGAGCGGCGCTTCTCGTTCGGCGGCTTCGTCATCGATCTCGATGCGCGCGAGCTCGTCGATCAGAACAAAACGGCGGTTGCACTGACAGCCGCCGAGTTCGATCTGCTCGCATGCTTCATTCAGCATCCGCGACGCGTGCTGACCCGTGAGCAGATTCTGAGCTGGACGCGCGGGCGCATGGCCGATCCGTTCGATCGCACGGTCGACATGCAGATCTCCCGCTTGCGACGCAAGCTCGATACAGCCAGTCCGTCTGCCAAGCTGATCACGACCGTGCGCAATGGCGGCTATCTGTTCACCGCGCACGTCGGGAACGTCGCGTGATCACACGGCTCACATTTGCGTCGCGACTCGGCTTGATCGTCGTGCTGAGTTTGATCGTTGGCTGGATCGCGTCGACGGCCATCTTCTATATGGCGACGGCCAGAGAAGATGGTGAGTCACGGCCACTGCCGTTGCCCCAGCAGATTGCGGCAATCGTGCAGCTCCTCGAGCAAGCCAGTGGCAGCACGGAACGTTCGCTGATCACTCGCGCCGTCGGCTCGGCGAAGTTCAGCGTGCAGCTCGTGAGTGCATTGCCGCTGCTGCAAACGCCGCAGACTCGTCCGTTCGAACTGCGAGCGCAGCTGGTGGAGAAGGCGCTCGATGAGATCGGCGGACGACCCTTCAGTCTCACATTCGACGCCGCTGCCGGCCACAACAAACGGCCGCCGCAGTTCTCCTATATGAAGCCGACCGATCTGGAGCTGCGCGTCCGCTTGCAGACGGGAGAAACATTGGTGATTCGCGGCTATCACCGGCCGACGACCAATGTGTACGGCATGCCGATCGGGTTCATTGCCGGTCTGGTCGGCACGCTCACGGGCTTGATGGCGTTGATCATCATGCATCGACAGACGCGCCCGTTGGCGCGACTGGCGGCAACGGTGGATCAGTTCGACTTCTCCGGACAGCCGACGATGCTCGCGGAAACACGTTCGGCTGCGCCGGAGATTCGCGCGCTCATCGCTGCGTTCAATCGCCTGCAGGCTCGCTTGGCGCAACTGCTGCGTGCACGAATGGCAATGCTCGGCGGCATTTCACACGATGTACGAACATTTGCCACACGCCTGCGCCTGCGCGTCGATCACATTCCCGACAAGATGGATCGCGAGCGCGCCGTCGCCGACATCGACGACATGATCCGTCTGCTCGACGACGCTCTGCTCGCCAGTCGAGCCGGCGCCGGCGAGCTGGTCGAAGAGCTGGTGGAGTTCAGGCAGGTCGTGCGAGACGAAGTCGACGATCGTTCTGCGGAGCGAGCGCCGATCCATTTGCAGTCGGTCACGAGCGAGGAAGACGCCATCGTGCTCGGCGATCGAGTGGCCTTGCGCCGAGTCGTGGCTAATCTGATCGACAACGCTCTGCAGTACGGACGCGCCGCGCACGTACGTGTGGATGCAAGCGATCGATCTGTGCGGCTCACGATCGATGACGAAGGGCCCGGTATTCCAGCCGAGCAGCGCGAAGCTTTGCTCGAGCCGTTCGTCCGTTTGGAAACATCTCGCAATCGCCGCACCGGTGGCGCCGGGCTCGGACTCGCCGTCGTGCGCAGCCTGGTGGAAGCGCACGGTGGCGCAATCAACATCGGCGACGCACCCACCGGCGGCGCGCGCTTCACGGTCAGTCTGCCGCTCTTTCACGCTTGAAATCGCTCTCGGCGAGCGAAACCGATCTGTATCTTTTTTGACGCCGATTCCGACGTACAGAATCACAAACGGATTGTCACGTCGGAATTCGCAAATTTCATGCGCGCTATTGCAATGATTTATTAAGCGCGTTGACCCTCGCTGACACTGTCACGTACAACACTTCGAGTGCTTCACAAAGCACCAAACAAAGTTCGCGGCGACCACGAGCGATGCAACGAGCGCCTCGCGAGGATGCTGCGAACGACTGACGATAGAACACATACCAGCAGTGTTCGCCCAGGCGGCGGGTCACGGCCGCGGATGTAGTGGGGGACAATATGAAGTCGAATCGTAGCCCGTGGGTCCGGCGCGTCCGCACGTCGCGTGACGTCGTCGCCATCAATCGGAAGTTGCGGGATGGTGTGCGCGGTGTGCTGGCAGGCTCGCTCCTGCTCGGCAGCGGCGCGGTCATGGCGCAACAGGCCGGCGTCGAAGAACTCGAAGTCATCGTAGTGACCGGCTCGTATATTCAAGGCACGGCCGAAGACGCGGCGCTGCCGGTCGACGTGTTCACCGCCGACGATCTGCAGATGCAAGGCTCGCCCACGATGGTGGACCTGGTGAAGTCCATTCCCGCCGTGCAGGGCGTGCTCGGCGAGTCGAATCAATTCGGCTCGGCGCAATCCACCGGCAGCAGCAACATCAATCTGCGCGGTATCGGCGCGGTGCGTACCTTGGTGCTGATGAACGGTCGTCGCATCGCCGGCTCGCCGACCGGCAACGGCGTCGACACCAATCTGCTGCCGATGGCGGCGATCGGTCGTATCGAAGTGCTGAAAGACGGCGCTGCCGCGACCTACGGTTCCGATGCGGTCGCCGGTGTCGTCAACTTCATCACCAAGACCAACGTCGAAGGTCTGTCGCTCGATGCCTCGTACAGCTACATCGATGGCTCCGATGGCGACTACCATGCAAATGCCTTATGGGGCCATCGCGCCGACACATGGAACGTCCTGGTCGCCGCGGGCTATCGCCATCGCTCCGAACTGAACACCACGGAGCGCGACTGGGCGGTGCGCTCGTACGATGAGAATCCGCAAGGCGGTTACTCGGGATTCGGCAATCCGGGTCAATACAACACAACGGCGCTCACACGAGCGGACGGCACGGTGGACGCCGCAGGGTCGTTCCGAGATCCCGGCTGTACGGCGTTGGGCGGATTCGAGGTTCTGCCCGGCGATGGCTGCCGCTTGCAGTACATCACTTTCGACAATCTCGCCGAGCGCGAAGAGCACTACCAGCTCTACAGCGAATTCAACATGGATATCGGCGAGAAGACGGCGTTCCATCTCGAAGCGCTGTATGCGGTTCACGATGCGCCGGAAGAAAATTCCTCGCCGTCGTATGGTCCGCAGCAGGGCGCGAATCTGACTCAGACGCGCACCACCGGTCTGCTGTCGCCGAACTACATCATTCCGCTGAGTAATCCGGGTCTGCGCGCCATCCTGCCGTTGCTCGACGCGGGCGATCGTGCCGACGTCGTGGAACGTCGCTTCGTGGTCGCAAGCGGCCTGCAGTGGCGTCCGCTGGGCAACGGCGGCAATCCGCTCACTGGCGAGGGCAAGAAGGACGAGCGCTTGTTCGATGGCTTCCGCGTGTCGGCGGGCTTGAATGGCGAATTCGGTCCCGACATCGGCTGGGATACCGCTGTGACGTACAGCGAGAACACACGCGAGGTGAACACGCCGGACATCCTCGCCTATCGTTTGCAGCTCGCGTTGAATGGTTTGGGCGGTCCGAACTGTGCACCGGGCGGCACCGCGGGCCAGGGCGGATGTTTGTTCTTCAATCCGTTCTCGAATGCCTTCGCGGGCAATCCTTCCACCGGCGCCGTCAACAATCTCAACTACGACCCGGCACTCGCGAACGATCGGTCGGTGGTCGACTGGATGTTCGAGGACACCGGCGCGACGGACACTTCCTCGACGCTGGCCGTCGACCTGGTGTTCAACGGCGAGTTGCCGCTGTCGCTGCCGGGCGGCGCCATCGGTTGGGCGGCCGGCGGTCAGTATCGCGACGAAGGTTACGAGCGCGAAGTCAACTACTGGTCCGACATCGATCTCAATCCCTGCGTCGACACGCCGGTGAACGGCAACATGGGCTGCACGACGCAGTTCGGCGTGTTTACGTTCTTCGGTCCGCAGCGCAATCAGGACCTGAGCCGTGATGTGTTCGGCGTGTTTGGCGAAGTGAATCTGCCGCTGCTCGAGTCGTTGCAGGCGCAAGTCGCGTTACGTTACGAGGACTACGGCGGCCTGGTCGGCTCGACCACCAACCCGAAGATTTCGCTACGGTGGCAGGCGCTCGATTGGCTGGCGTTCCGCGGCTCGGCCGGCAGCACGTTCCGTGGTCCGCAGCAGACGCAGTTGTTGGACGGCTTCAGCACCACGCTGGTCTACACGGGTGTCAATCGCGGCTACAAGCCCTATGACAACTACGGCAATCCGGATCTGAAGCCGGAAGAGGCCGATACGTTCAATTTCGGCACCATCGTGCAGGCGGGCAACTTCAAGGCCTCGCTGGATTACTGGCGATTCAACTTCGAGAACCCGATCGGCACCGAGGGCGGCACCGAACTGGTCGCGACGTTCTTCGGCGTGAATCCGGGCGATCCCAACCGCTGCAACGACCCGGCATACGACGCGTTGCAGACTCGCTTCACGTTCACGACCGCCGGTGCTTGCAGTGCCGCCGCACTGATTCGTACTCGCGTCGATGTGATCAACGGACCGGAAGAAAAGATCTCCGGCCTGGATGCCAGCCTGTCCTATCTGTTCGAAGGCGTGGCGGGCGGCGACTTGCTCGTCGGCGCGGACGGTTCATACACCTTGAAGTACGAGCGCGATGCGCTGTTCGTCGAGGGTGTGTTGATCCAAGAAAAGGACGACTACGCCGGCACTCGTGGCGGCGCAGGCACCGGCTCCCTGCCCAAGCTGCGCGGCTCGACGTATCTGGATTACAGCCTCGGCAACCACGGGTTACGCTGGACCACCCGTTACATCGATGGCGTGACGGATGTGCGCTCGAGCGTGCCGGACGGACGCCGGGAAATCGGATCGTTCCTGACGCACGATCTGGTGTATCGCCTGGAACTACCGGCGGAGACCATGCTCACTGCGTCCGTGATCAACCTGACCGATCGAGATCCGCCGCTGGCGCTGCTGGATCTGAGCTACGATCCGTTCATCGGCAATCCGCTCGGCCGTTACTTCAAGCTGGCGTTCAGCAAGAAGATCTACTGATCTGATCGTAGACCGAAACAAAACGCCGCTCGATCTCGAGCGGCGTTCTTTATTTGCGTCAGTCCTCCAGCGACCAGCCTTTCTCCCACGGCGGCTCCGGCCCGAACGTGTTCGCGACAAAGTCGACGAACGCTCGCACCTTCGGCATCAGATTGCGCCGCTCCGGATAGACCGCGTGCACGGCAATTTCCGGTGGACTGAACTTGCATAGCAACGGCTTCAACTCGCCCGAGCGCAGTTGATCGCCCAAATAAAACGTCGGCAGCTGGATGATGCCGCCGCCCGCGATGGCGGCTGCGCGGTTCACCAGCCCGTTGTTGGTGTGAAGATTCCCATTCACCGGCACCACATGTTCCTGACCGTCGCTATCGGTGAAGCGCCATTCGCGCGGCGTGCTCAGCGGCGTATAGAGGATGCAGTTGTGCTCGAGCAGATCTTCGGGACGCTCCGGTGTGCCGTGCTTCGCGAGATACGCAGGCGAGGCGCAGATGACCTGGCGCGTCGGCGCGATCTTGCGCGCGATCAAGTTTGAATCTCGCAGGCGTCCGATGCGGATCGCGACGTCGAATCCTTCTTCGACCAGATCGACTTGCCGATCGTCCAGACTCAGCTCCACGGTCACGCCCGGATAACGCTCCATGAATGTTTGTATTGCCGGGCCGAGCTGCAGGATGCTGAAAGACATCGGTGCAGACACGCGCAGCGTGCCGCGCGGCTCGGTTTGAAAACGCGCGACTTCGAGCTCGGCGTTCTCTATCTCACGCAGGGCGCTGCCGCTGCGGCGAAACAACTCCGCGCCGGCTTCGGTGAGACTGAGCCGGCGTGTCGTGCGATTCAACAATCGCGCCCCCAGTTTCTCCTCCAGGCGGGTGACAGCCTTGCTGACCACGGGCTGTGACATTTCCAGCGCCTCGGCCGCGGCCGTGAAGCTGGAGAGCTCGACTACTTTGACGAAGATTGCGATGTCGGTGAGGTTTTGCATTTGGGTCAACTTGGGGAATAAATCCCATGCCGCCAGGGCCGATGATCCGGCGCCGGCGCTGGGACTACCGTAGCACCCATCAGGTCGGGCGTCGCCTGGCCGCCGAACAAGGTGCTGTCATGTCCACTCAGGATACCCTCCAGGCGCGGGATTTTTTCGCCCAGAAGCTGGCTTTTCTCACCGGCCCGTACGAGCTCAGCGGCCAGCTGCGCCGGAACGAGCCCATCGTCATCGTCGATGTCCGGCTGCCCAGCGATTATCAGGCCGGCCACATTCCCGGCGCCATCAACCTTCCCCAGGGCAAGTGGCACACGCTCGCCGGCCTTCGCAAGGATCGCACGGCCGTTCTTTATTGCTATAGCCAGACCTGCAAGCTCGCCGCAGCCGCGGCCGTCGAACTGGCGTCGGCCGGCATTCCCGTCGTCGAGATGGAAGGCGGCTTCGAGGCTTGGGTCAAGAACGATTTGCCCGTCGAGCGCTGAGCGCTCTGCCGGGCTGAAGCTCGATTCCGTTGATCGATCATCATCATCATTCAAGAGGTGTTGTCATGTTCTCCAGTCCGCAACAGGTCGGCAATGCGTTGTTACGCGTCTCGCTGGGTCTCATGTTCATTGCTCACGGTCTGATTCTGAAGTTCTTCACGTTCACGCTCGCGGGCACGGCGCAGTACTTTGCGTCGATCGGATTGCCCGGAGCGCTGGCGTATGTGGTGTTCGCGTTGGAGACGGTGGGCGGGGTGCTGTTGGTGATCAATTACCGCACGAGGTGGGTTGCGTTGGGTTTGATTCCGGTGCTGTTGGGGGCGCTGTGGGTGCACATCGGCAATGGCTGGGTGTTCAGCAATGCCGGCGGCGGGTGGGAATATCCGGTGTTCTTGGTTGTTATCAGTGCGGTGGTCGCGCTGCAGGCTGCGCCGGCGCGCGTGAAGAGTACGCTCGGATCGGCTGCGGCGACCCTCGCGTAAGAGATTCCTTAGATGTGCGCCCGCCTTCGGCGGGCGCGAGTCCTGGGTGGCAACGCGTGCGGTTGTATCTAAAAAAATAGCCCCTCGCCCGCTTCGGGGGGGTGGGGGCCGCCCCAACTATTGAGGTTCCAACCTCTCGCCTTCCGGCGGCGGAAACTCGCTGCAGACTTCTCGTAGCCAATCTCTGAATCGAATGACCTTCGGCACTTCGAAGTTATGCGCCGGTGCGACGAAGTAATACGAGTTGTGCTGCCTCACACTCTGCGTCGACGGGCGCACCAGCCGTCCCGACGCGAGATCGCCCGCCACCAGCGACCATCTCGCCAACACCAACCCATGACCTTGTTCAGCCGCGGCCAACACCGACGCCGAATCATCGAGGATCGGCCCTCGCTCGATGCGTGTCGTATCGCCTCCGACTCGGCGAAGCCAATCCACCCACGGCTCGCTTGCGCTGTGAAGCAGCGGGTACTTGTTCAGATCACCCAAAGTCGCAATCGGACCGAGCTTGGCGTGGAGCGCGGGGCTGGCGACCGGGAACACCCAATCGTCGAGCATCTTCTCCGCCTGCAACTGCGGCCAGCTGCCCGAGCCATACCGAACCGCCGCGTGAAAATCCGTCTGCATGAAATCGACGAGCTCGCGACTGGCGCTGAAGCGCAGGTCCACCTCGGGATGCTTCTGATAGAAATCGCCGAGCCGCGGCAGCAGCCACTTTTGCAGGAACGAGCCGAGCAGGCTGATGTTCAGCAAACCGCTGCTGCGATCGAGCCGTAACTGGTCGACGGCCCGTGTCAGCTCGCCCATGCCTCGTTGCACGCCAGGCAGCAAACGCGCACCCTGTGGCGTGAGGCGCACCGAGCGGCTGTGCCGGACGAACAGTGGGGTCTCGAGGAATTCTTCGAGGGACTTGATGTGCGAGCTGACGGCCGCGGTCGTGACGTTCAGCGACTGGGCCGCGCCCGTGAAGCTCAAATGGGCGGCGACGGCCTCGAAGGCCCGCAGGGCGTTCAAAGGCAATTTGTTGTCAGCGCCCATCGTTCCGCCGCTTCGTTCAAAATTCTTTTAATCCATGAACCCGAAACGCTACACGAACCCTCGCATGCGCAGCGAAAATATATCGATTCACTTAATGATGCAAGGTACGATGACGGCGGTGCCAAGCGCGGTGGGAGCAAGCCATGACCAGCCTGCACATTGAGCCGGCGACGCCGGCCGACGTGCCGACGATCCTGCAGTTGATTCGCGAGCTCGCGGAGTTCGAGCGGCTGCTGCATGAAGTGACGGCGACCGAAGAGCAGCTGCACGAGCAGCTGTTCGGTCCGAAGCCAAAAGCCGAAGTGATCATGGGGGGGCTGCAGCCCGGCGGCGAAGTCGCGGGTTTTGCGCTCTACTTTCACAACTTCTCGACGTTCCTGGCCAAGCCCGGCATCTATCTCGAAGACTTGTACGTCCGTCAGCAGTATCGCGGCCGTGGCTATGGCGAGCAGCTGCTGCGTCGTCTGGCGGGCATCGCGCTCGAGCGTAACTGCGGTCGGCTGGAATGGTCGGTGCTCGATTGGAATCAGCGCGCCATCGATTTCTACAAGAGCCTCGGCGCGGCGCCGATGAATGAGTGGACCATCTATCGCGTCACCGGGTCAGCCTTACAAAAGCTCGGCAATGGCCGCTGAATGGCGCGCGCAATCGATTCTTTCGATCAGACTGATCGGAAATAACTGCCGAACAATGGGTCGCGATTGCGTTTAGCGTGCTGGCGGCTGACACGGACGCGGTGTATTTTCGGGCGCAATCAGGGGTTCGAAGAACGAGGGTCGCATGTCCATTCGCGCCTTGCGCTACCTCATCGCACTTGCCGAGTGCCTGAACTTCACGCGTGCGGCGGAGCGCTGCTCCGTCACTCAATCCACGCTCAGCATTCAGTTGCGCAAGCTCGAGGAATATCTCGGCGTGCGTTTGTTCGAGCGCGATCGCTCGCATGTCGCGCTCACCGACGATGGCCGCAAAGTGCTTCGCTTCGCTCGCGTCGCTGTGCGTGCAGCCGATCGTATCGTCTCCGTCAGCCGCAACGGCCGCACTCGTCCAGCCGTTGCCGCGGAGGCTCTTATTGAAGAGATCAATTGTCACCGCTTGCCCATTGATTAGACTAAATCTAATTTAGACAAGGGCTACGACTCAGAAACGAGCGCAGCCTCGCAGGGGAGACACAGCATGGGACCGCCGATTCATACCGTGCGCGTGGCGACGTGCGCCAGCATTTTGTCTGGCCTGTTTGCGATGGGAGCCGCGCTCGCCCAACCGTTGGGCCTGCCTCCCGTGCCCGTCCCAGCCAACAATCCGCAAACGCCCGAGAAAATCGCGCTCGGCGACAAGCTCTTCAACGACAAGCGTTTCAGCAGCACCGGCGAAGTGAGCTGCGCGACTTGTCACGATCCGAAGAAAGCGTTCACCGATAGTCCGCTCGTGACGTCGGAAGGCATCAACAAACTCACCGGCACGCGCAACGCGCCGACGGTGATCAACTCCGCGTACTACAAGCTGTTCTTCTGGGACGGCCGTTCGCTCGACATGGAAGACCAGGCTCAGCATCCCATCGTCAATCCGGTGGAGATGGGCCTGGTGAATCACGATCCGGTGCTGAAGATCGTGCGCACCGATCCCGACTACGTCGCACGCTTCAAGAAAGTGTTCGACAAGGAAGGCGAGCAGATCACGATGAAGGAAGTGCAGCAGGCCATCGCCAGCTTCGAGCGCACCATCGTGTCGGGCGATTCGCCGTTCGATCGCTGGTATTACGGCGGCGATGAGAAAGCCGTGAACGACCAGGTGAAGCGCGGCTTCAACGTCTTCCTCACCAAGGGCCGCTGCGTCTCGTGCCATACGATGGAGCAGGACTACGCGCTGTTTACCGACAACCGCTTCCACAACATCGGTGTCGGCGTGAATCGCATTCAACAGGAAATCCCGCAGTTTGCGCCGGCATTCCTGACCGCGAAGAGCGCGGGTACGGACGTCGACAAGGCCGTGCTCACGAACCCGAAAGTCTCCGAGCTGGGCCGCTTCGCCGTGACCGAGACGCTCGATGAGATCGGCGCATTCAAGACTTCGACGTTGCGTAACGTCGCGGTGACCGCGCCGTTCATGCATGACGGCAGCTTGAAGACGCTGCGCGATGTGGTCGAACACTACAACAACGGCGGCGTCACCAAGAAAGACGATCCGGTGAACGACTTCCTGAGCGGCGGCATTCGCCCGCTCAATCTCACCGACGATGAAATCAGCGACCTGGTCGCGTTCATGGAGTCGTTGACCAGCCCGCAGTTCGCCGCGCAGAAGGCCGCAGCGGCGAATCCTGCTTCCTGCAATGTGAAGACCACGACGGTGGCGAACGCCAGTCCGGTAACGCCAGCCAGCAATTCCGGTAGCGGCGGAGAGGGGATGTAACATGGACATCAAATACGATCGCCGCAGTTTCATCAAAACATCGACGGTGAGTGTCGGCGCCGCGGCGCTGCCGCTGACCATGGTGGAGCTGGCATTCGCGAAGCCGAGCGACAACTTCACGTTCGCGTACATCTCGGACTCGCACATTCAGCAGATCAAAGGCACGCAGTTCGTGCGCAACTGGGATCGCGGTCTGATCCGCGCAGTCGCTGAGACGAATCTGCTCACGCCGAAGCCGGACTTCATCATGTACGGCGGCGACCTGGCGCAGATGGGGAGCAAGCCCGAGCTGGATCACGGCGCGGAGATCCTTTCCAAGCTCAATGGCAAGGTCTACCACGTCATGGGCGAGCACGATTACTACCTCGACCTGGGCGAATACTGGTCGAAGCTGTTCGGCAAGCAGTACTACAGCTTCAACCACAAGGGTGTGCACTTCGTGGTGTTGAACAGCATCCTCACGTACGACGAGTGGACCTTCAACCGCTGGCCGAGCGCCGAGCAGCGCATGGCCGAGATGGCCGGTCTGGACAATCCGAACGGCTCGCCGTTCATGGTCGGCGACCAGCAGCGCGAGTGGCTGAAGAAGGATCTGGCGAAGGTGAAGAAGGACACGCCGATCGTGGTGTTCTCGCATTCGCCGCTGCAGAAGATCTACAAGGGCTGGAATTTCTGGACCGAGGACGCGGAGCAGGTGCAGGCGCTGCTCGCGCCGTTCGACAAGGTCACGGTGTTCTACGGCCACGTGCACCAGATCCAGTACAACCAGATCGGCAACATCGCGTTCACGTCCGCGATGGCGACGGCGTGGCCGTGGCCGTATCCGCAAAGCTATGCGCAGGCCCAGCAGTTGCTGCCGAAGCTGACGGTGCAGATGAATCGCGCCGATCCGTTCTTCGAGCGCGACGCCACCGGCTGGCAGTTCATCGATGTGAACAGCGGCCGCGCCAGCGCGACGTTCAATCTGTACAACAACACCACGCGAACCGTGGCGTTCGATCCGCAGGCCGGGCATCCTAAGGACCAGACCTATCAGGATGAAGACAAGCGCATCTCGCCCCAAATGCACTATTGAGGCTCGCGCCTACAGCTCACGACGCCAAGGTTACCCACATGAAAATCGCATCCGTCATTGCTTGTGCCGCGCTGGCGCTGGGCGCCTCCGCTGTGGCCAGTGCCGATGAGTTCACCAAGGAAGACCTGGCCCGCTGGCAGGAACAGTTCGACGGCGTTGTGAAGGAAGGCCGCGCGCTGTGGACCGATGCCAAGCTCGGCAAGAACGGCGTGGTTTGCGCGCAGTGCCATCCGAACGCCGCGAACACGCATCCGGAAACCTATCCCAAGTTCCAGAAGCAGCTGGGCAAGGTCGCGAACTTCTGGGAGATGGTGAACTGGTGTATTCGCAATCCGCTGGAAGGCGATGAGCTGGCGGCCGACGATCCGAAGATGACCGCGTTGCTCACCTATGCGACCTGGGAACGTCGCGGTGTGAAGCTGGAGCCGGGCAAGCACTGATGCGCCGGTTCGCTCACTCGTTACTGGCGGCTGCGGCGTTCACCTTCGCCGCGGTTTCTCATGCAAGCGACACTCCGAAGATCGATCAGGCGTCACTGCTGAAACGCATCGAGAAGAAGGATCCCTCGATGTTGATCCTCGACGTGCGCACGCCGGAAGAGTTCGCGGCGGGCCATGTTCCCGGCGCCATCAATATTCCTTACACGCACCTGCCTTCGCGCATCTCGGAAGTTGCCGATGCTGGTGACAAGGACATCGTCCTGTACTGCGTCACCGGCATTCGGGCAGAGAAGGGCGCTGAACGCCTGCGAGAAAACGGCTTCCAAAAGCTGCTACATCTCGACGGCGACATGAAGGCGTGGGAAGAGAAGAAGCGTCCGCTCGAGAAATAGCTTCTTAGCCGAGCGCCTGATCCAGATCCGCGATCAGATCCTCTGCACTTTCCAATCCGACCGACAATCGCAGCAGATTCTGCGGCGTCACTGTGTGCGGGCCTTCCACCGATGCGCGGTGCTCGACTAGCGATTCCACGCCGCCCAAGCTAGTCGCGCGAATAAACAACTGCATCTTCGCGGCGACAGCGAACGCGGCGTCGCGGCCGCCGCGCACATTGAACGACAGCATCGCGCCGAAGCCGCCCTTCATCTGACGTTGCGCGATCGCATGGCCCGGATGTGTATCCAGCCCGGGATAGAACACGCGCTCGACGTTCTTGTGACTTTGCAGGAAGCCGGCGATCCGGCTCGCGTTGTGAGTCTGTGCACGCACGCGGCATGACAGCGTTGTGAGGCTGCGGCGAATCAGCCAGCAATCGAAGGGCGACGGCACGCTGCCGACGGTTTGCTGATAGTCGCGCAGCTTATCGGAGAGACCGCCGCGATCGCGTGTGACGACGGCGCCGCCCATCACGTCGCTGTGGCCACCGAAGTACTTGGTGCTCGAATGCATGACCAGATCGGCGCCGAGCTCGAGCGGCCGCTGCCACACGGGCGTCGCGAAGGTGTTGTCACAACAGACCATGGCGCCACGACCGTGCGCGAGTTCAGCGATCGTCTCGATGTCGCTGATGTTGAGCATGGGATTCGATGGTGTCTCGATCCAGACCAGACGGGTCTCTTTGCGGAGCGCATCGCGAACCGCATCGACGCGAGTCATGTCCACGAACGTGTGCGTAACACCCATCGGTGTGAGGATGTCGCGCAGTTGTTTGGCCGTGCCGTGGTACGACTCGATTGGGGCGATCACGTGCTCGCCCGGCCGCAACAGGCTGAACACCGCCATGGACGCGGCTGAACCCGAGCCGTAGGTCGTTGCATCTTCACCGCCTTCGAGGGCAGCGATGCATTCCTCCAGCGGGCGGCGACCTGGATTATCCGCGCGACTATAGGAGAAACCACGCGACCATTCCCCATCGATGTCACGCTCGTACGTCGTGCTCAACTGAATCGGCGGGGCGACGGCGCCGGTGGCGCGCTCGACATCTCGTCCGGCATGGACCGACAGGGTTTCGAACTTCATCGTGGCTTCCTGGTCAGGAGCCAGGCACTTTACTGCAAAGTCCGCGGGCCGGCATGTTTGTTGTCCGAATGCGGGCACATAAAAAAAACGCTCTCCGCCTTGCGACGGAGAGCGAGTGGGGGTTCGAGGAAATGGGTTAAGGCGTCGCCGGCGAGATATGTCCCGGCGCTTCCGGTGAAGTTGCAGGCGCCACAGCCGGCTTCTTGACTTCGATGGTCGGCGGAATGAGCTTGTACATGACCGGCGTGACGATGCGCGCGATCAGCGTCGAGGAGATCAAGCCGCCGATGATGACCCAGGCCAGCGGCGAGTACATGCCCGCATTCTGCAGCGCCAGTGGCAGCAATCCGCCGATCGCCGTCGCGCTGGTCAACAGAATCGGCAGGAAACGAATCTCGCCGGCCCGCTCGATGGCTTCATCCAGCGGCACGCCTTCCGCTCTGAGCTGATTCGTGAAATCGACCAGCAGGATCGAGTTCTTGGTCTCGATGCCGATGAGCGCGATGAAACCGATGGTCGCGGTGAACGAGATGCTGTAGCCCGCGAGCCCCAGCGCAAGAATGCCGCCCGCGATACCAAATGGCACGACACTCAGCACGATCAGAGTGCTCTTAAAGCTGCCGAACTCCAGCACCAGCACTGCGACGATGCCGAGCAACGCCACGATGGTCGCCGCCTGCAGGCCGCCGAAGCTTTCGGCGCGACTCTCCAGTTCGCCGCCCGGCACATACGAATAGCCTCGCGGCCACTGCATCTCGTCGAGTCGACGCAGCACTTCGGTCGTCACGCGATCCGTGTTGTAACCATTGTGAACTTCGGCGTTGATCGTGACGGCGCGAGCGCGGTTGTAACGATCGATCTGCGTCGGCGCGCCGGTGAATTCCAACTGCGCAAGTTGACTCAGCGGTAATGTCGCGCCGCTCAGTGTCGTCACGCGCACTTGATCGAGCGCGTGGATGTCCGCGCGTTCGGTGATGGGCGTGCGAACCATGATGTCGTACTGCTCGCCGTCAGTTTCTTTGTAACGGCTCGCCGGCACGCCCGCGACCGCCAGGCGCACGGCGCGATCGAACTCGATGGCCGGCACGCCGAACAGCGCGGCTTTCTGGGAGTCGATCTTCAGCTGCAGATCGGTGCGCTTGATGCGCACGGGATTCTCGACGTCTCGCGTGCCTGGCGTTTCCTTGATCACCTGCTCGACGCGCGCAGCAAGGCGATCCAGCTCATCCAGTTCCGGGCCAATGACGCGAATCGCAATCGGCGCCGTGATCGGCGGACCGTTCTGGAACTCCTTCACATAGATGTGGGCGTTCGGATACTGCTTCAGCTCCCGACGCAGTGTTTCGAGCTTCTTTGGCGTGTCGGTCGTGTCGTATTCCTTCAGCTTGACGAAGATGTCGCCGTAGTTCGTGGCGCCTTCGTTGCCGAACTCGTTGTAGTAGATCTTCGGGTTGCCGTGGCCGAGATTGGTGAAATACGACGCGACATCGGGCATCGCGGACAGTCGGTTCTCCACGAACTTCAGCGCACGATCCGTTTCGGCAATGCTGCTGCCGTCGGGCGTCTCGACGGTGATGAGGAAGTTGGGCGTGTCGGCCTTCGGGAAGAGACTGAAGCCGATGATGCCGCCGACGCCAATCATGATGACCAGGCACGCCGCCAGCGAGCCCCACACCGTCAGGCGCGGCTTGGCCAGCGCCCGGTGCAGCAACGGCTGATAGAAACGATGAATGCCGCGCTGCACCGACTGCAGCAGCCGATTGCCCTCCGGGTTCTCGTGCTTGCTGAGGATGCGGCTGGCGAGGAACGGGATGATGGTCAGCGCGATCAGCAACGAAGCCATCACGGTCGACAACACCGCCGTCGGCAGCACGCGGATGAATTTGCCCGACGGACCGGACAGCATCATCAACGGCAGGAACGCGAAGATGATCGTGGCCGTGCAGCCCAGGATTGCGAGAAAAATCTGCCGTGTCGCCAGGATCGCCGCTTCGGTGCGTGAGTGACCTTCGCGCAAGAAGCGTGAGATGTTCTCTACGACCACAATCGAGTCGTCCACCAGCAAGCCGAGCGCAACGACGAAACCCGCGATCGAAATCTGATTGAGCGAGTACCCGACCATGTGCAGCGTCGATACGCCAATCGCGAGCGACAGCGGAATCGAGATCATTACGATGCTCGCGGCGCGCAACCCAAGCGGCAGCAGTGTGATCGCGACCAGGGCAATGGCGATCGCGAAGTCGGTGGTGAGTCGATTCAGTCGAGTGGCGACGTTCTCCGATTGATCGAAGCCCAGTTCCAGCTTGATGCGTTTGGGCAACTGCTGCTCGAACTTCTTGGCAGCTTCGAGCACGCGCTCGCGCACCTCGAAGATGTTGTAGCCATCTTTCTGATTCGCTGTGACGAACACGGCGCGCTGACCGTTGAAACGCCCGGTGTATGTGTGCTCCTGCGTGTCCCAATGCACTTCGGCAATGTCACGAATGCGCACGGTGCGGCCATCGACCGCGGCGACGACGGTGTCGCGCACTTCATCCAACGACTCGTAACTGCCCGAAGTCTTGACGCTGAAGCTGCGGCTGCCGACGTCGATAGCGCCGCCCGGCACGGTGGTGTTCTCGCTCTGCAAAGCTTCGATCACTCTGCTCGGCGCGAGCTTCAGCTCGGCCATGCGAGGCAAGTCGAGCGCCACACGCAGCTCGCGCGCCGGGTAGGCCCAGGTTTCGGACGTTCGCACGCCATCGACTGCCTTGAGCAGATCCTTGAGATCGCGAGCCTGATCTTCCAGCTCGCGATACGGCGCATCCGGCGACACCAGTGCAAACTGCACGATGTTCACCAGGCCGGGGTTGCTCTTCTTGATTTCGAGCCGCGCGATCTCGGCCGGCAACGTCGGCCGCAGCGCGTTGATCTCGCGCACGACCTCGTCATATTTCTCTTCGGCGTCGGCGGTGCTGTAGAACTCGGGCAGGATCGTGGCCAGGCCGTCGTTGCTGAAGCTCTCGATCTTCTTGATATCGTCCAGCTCGCTGATCCGATCCTCGATGGGCTTGACCACCAGGCGCTCGACGTCGCGCGGCTCGGCGCCCGGATAGGCGACGATGATCTGATAGATGGGAATCGGGAAGTACGGGTCTTCCTGGCGCGGAATGCTCGAGAAAGACGAGATGCCGAGCGCCACCAGCATGGCGAACGCCACCAGCGTGAACTGGTAGCGCTTGATGGGGAATTCCAGGAAGCTCATGCGCTACTCCCGGTTCGCGGTCATGGGTTCGGCGATAGTCACTTCCTCGCCGTCTTCCAGGTATTGAGCGCCGTCGGTGATGACTTGCTCGCCGGCCTGCAAGCCGGTGTTGAGCGCGACCGTCTCGCCTTCGATGAAGGCCACGTCGACTTCGCGTTGTCGCGCATGTTGCTGGTCCAGCACGAACACGCGAGCGGTGCGGCCGTCGCCTTCGACGATGGCGCCGATGGGAACGTAGATGCGCTCGCCGGCTTTCGCCGTCGACGGAATGATGGTGAGCTTCGCCACCAAGCCGCTCTTCAGCGGCAGATCGGTGGGATCGAGAGACACCTCGATGCCGAACATGCCGCTGCTCGCATCCGAAGCACCGGACACCTCGGTGACTTTGCCTGTCAGCGTCTTCCCGGGCAGGGCGTCGAGCCGGATCTGAGCTTCGTCGCCCAACTTCACTTGCACGATCTCGCGGTCGGCCAGGCCGGTGCGCACGATGAAGCCTTTGTCTTTCGCGCCGAGCACGAGGATGGGGTTGCCGGCCTGCACGAGCTCACGCTCTTCGGCGAGCCGACGGAGCACGGTGCCGTCGTGGGGCGCAACGATGGCAGCGTAGCTCCAGTTGAACTTCGCCGAGTTCAATGCCGCTTCATTGACCGCGAGCTGGGTTCGCAGATCCTGCAGCTGTTCGAGGCTGATGACCTTGTCGGCGTACAGGCGCTCGCCACGCTCGAGATCGCGACGCGCTTTCTCATGAGCCTGCGCAGCCTGCTCGACTTGCGCGTCGATTTCCGTCTGCTCGATCTCGGCGAGCTTCTGACCTTTGCGCACCTGGTCGCCTTCGGTCACCGACAACCGGCGAATGACGCCGCCTACTTTGAACGACAGCCGGATCTCATCTTCATTGGCGAGCAAGCCATTGGTTCGAATGGAGGGCGCGGCCGGACCGGCGACTGCCGCGGCCGTGCGCACTCGCGCGAGCTCGACGACGGGCTGATCGCTGGCGCCGCTGTTACAACCAGCGAGGGCGAGCAAAGTGGCCGATAGCAGCAGCGGAGGTAGGACACTGAACGGGCGCAGCATGATCAGACTCCTGGATCGAGCGGGATGTCCCCCGTCGAGGTCGCATATTCCAGCTCGGCGCGGCGCGCGAGCACATTGAAGCGGGTGAGGTTGTGATTCAGCTCGGCGCCGGTGAGCGCGCTGCGAGCATCGATGAACTCGACCTGGCTGATCACGCCCTCGTCACGTTTGCGGCTGGCGATGCGAAAGGCTGCCCGCGCCGCGTCCGCGCGAGCGGCGGCTGTCGCCAGCGAATCCCGCGCGGTAGTGAGTCGATCGTAAGACTGTTGCACTTCGAGGCGGATTTGCTGGGCGATTTCTTCCTGACGCAACACCAGCTGTTTCTCGGCGGCGCGTGCTTGATGAACTCGCGCGGTGTCGCCGCCGCCATCGAAGATGCGCCAGGTGAAAATCAGCGACGCCGTGCCGAAGTTATAACCGTCGCCAAAACGATAGTCCTCACCCTGCGTGCCCGCATCCACGCCGAGCGACAAAGTCGGCCATTTCTGCTTGCGAGCGATCCGCGTCTGCTCTTCGCTCGCGCGGCGCAATTGTTCGGCCTGTGCGATTTCCGGACGGCGATCCAGCGCCATCGACCAAAGCTGTTCGAGGGCGGCTTGGTTCGCGCCCGCATTGTTTGGCGGCGAGGACGGCTCGATCGACGATTGCAGCTGCCGATTGAGCAGAAAGTTGAAAAAGCTCTGCGCCTGAGTGGCCAGGTTCTCGGCTTCACGTTTCTGTTGCTCGACATCGAGCAACTCCGCCTTGGCCCGGAGCACCAGGTCTTCGGTGATCTTGCCGTTGCCGAACAACGATTCGTTGACCCGCAGGTTCTCCCGTAACAGCGCTTCGCTCGCGGCAACGATCTCGACGGAGCTGCGCGCTTTCAGCCAGTCCACATACGAAACAGTAATGTCACGGCGGAGCGCCCGGGCAATCGCCATTCGATTGAAACTGCTCGCGTCCAACAATGCGCGCTGAGCGCGAACGGCGGCCGGAATTGCCGGCGCATACAACGGCTGGCGCAGCAGTAATCGCGTGTCCTGCTCTTCGGTGCGCAGGAACGGAATCGTCTCATTGGCAAGTTGAGGAAAGCGCGCCGGCTGCCCTTGAGCGACCAGCATCTCGTTCAAGGTCGAGTAAACCGGATTGAGCGAAGTGCCGATCGGGATGTCGATCACGCGGCCACCATCGGCGCGCGTGTAACGCGCTTCGAACGACACCTCGGGAAAGAAGCGCGCGCGGGCTTCGGAAAGCGCTTCGGCCGCCTTTTCGACTTCGAGATGTTCGCTCTGGAGGGCGAGGTTGCTGCGCAATCCTTCGGCCACATAGTTCGCGACGATGGTGTCGAAGTCGCCGCCGTTTGCCGGCGCCTGCGCCCAAGCGGCGCTCGCGCTCAGGCACAGTCCGATCGTCGCCAGAAGAGGTGGCGCTCGCATGCTCTCGTTCCCTTTGGTGGCGTTCCCTTCCATCCCGGCCGCCACAGTTGTTCAGTCGTTAGACAAGTGTCAAAAAATGCTCAAATAAAAACCAGCTTCAGTCGGCCAACGGCCGCGCGGCGCCGGCCAGCGTGTAGCGAATCATCGCGATGGCCTGTTGCGTGAGCTGGGTGACGCTGATGCCGGCCTCGGCCAGCGGCCCGGCCTTGGTGATCGCGATCTGGGTCAGGCCGTGGGTGAAGCCCCAGAGCACTCGGGAAGTTACCTGCAGGTCGCCGACGTTGGCGCGGATGCTGCCGTCACGTTGACCCGCTTCGAGTGACGCGACCACCACGTCATGCACCTTCATGCCCATCTGGAACACGGCCGCTTCGACGGGACCTCTTTCCGCGGGGTCGCTCGCACGCAGCTCGAGGCGGGCGCAGGCGTCGAAATAATGGGGAAATTCCAGGCCAAAGGCCATGTAAGCGCGGCCCATGGCCTCGATCTGATCGATGCCCATGCGGGCCCGGGCGCCGGCTTCTTCAAAACGGGTACGGAGTACTTCCATCGCGCGTTCGGTAATGGCGAGCAACAGTTCGCTCTTGTCCTTGAAGTAGACGTATACCAGAGCTCGACTTAGGCGAGCCTTACGCGCGACCGCATCCATGGTGACCGCTTCCCAGCCCAGCTCGCCATACAGGCTCTCGGCCGCGTCGACGATCTCATTGCGTCGGCGGTCTTTCTCTTCCTGGCGGCGATCGGCGATGTAGGACATGGCGCTATACTGCGCCCGCCGTTGACACGGTGTCAACGACTGAATTGATGTCTAGGACGGCTGGATTCCTACGACCAGGGTGCCCGGCCCCCCATGGGCGGTGAGGGTGCTGCCCACAGGCATCACGAAGGCGCTCTCGATCCGAGGATGCGCTCGTCGCAACCGATCGAGCAAATCGTGCGCTTCAGTTGCCGCGTTCGCATGACCGATGCCGACGCGATAGGGCTGGCTGCTCTTCATGCGCCGGATGATGAATCGGACCAACTTGTCGCGTCGATTGCGACGGCCGAACAACATGCCCGCGGGCGCGATGCGGCCATCCGGGTGACTCGCGAGCACTGGCGAAAGGCCCAGCATATTTGCGATGGAGCGTACTGCCGGCTTCACACGCCCGCCGCGCACGGCGTAATCGAGCGAGCCGATCAGCGCATAGGTGCGGGTGAGAGGAATCATCTTGCGGACGGCAGTGACGATGTGGGACGCATCGAAGCCCTTCGCTGCCAACTCCGCGGCGTAGATCGCCAGCAAACCCTGACCGATCGATGCATTGCCTGAGTCGAGCACCTCGATCGCGCTGGAGCTTTGCACCCGATCCGCTGCCGATTGCGCGGCGTTGTATGTACCACTGACTTTGGCGGTGACGCTGATCGAAACGACCGCCTCGAAATGCGAGCCGAGAAATTCGAACTGACGACGAAAATCGCCGGCCGGCGGCTGCGACGTCTTTGGATGGACCGGATTGAGGACCAGCTCCGCGAGAAACTCCTCCGGCGACAAGCCAACCTTGTCCAGGTAGCTTTGCTCGCCAAACTGAATGCGCAACGGCACGACATGAATGCCGAGCTCATCGAGCACGTCGTCGGGGATATCGGCGACTGAGTCCGTCACGACAGCGACTCGTCGCAGCTCATCGTGAGCCGCTTGTTGTTGACGCTGCATGTCATCGGCTTTCTGTCCGCTGACCGCGCCGAACAAGCTGGCGATGCGAAACACCTCGGCCGGGTCGTTGACGTGAATGTGAACTTTGGATTTGCGATTCGTGCCGGCCAGCACCAGCGACGAGCCGAGCGCGGCCAGATGCTCGCGTAACTTGCGACGATCGATGTTGGCGCTCGTGATCGTGCATTCGGTGCAGAAGCGATGCGACAGATCGTGTGTTTCTCCGGCGGTCGTTTCGTGGTCTGCGGCCGTTACCGAGACGTCGGCGGGTTCGGCATCGACGTCACGATGCAGATGGTCCGTCATGCCCTCGAGCAGATCGACGAAGCCCTGCGCTCCCGCGTCAACCACGCGCGCGATACGTAGCGCTTCCAGTTGGTCCGAAGTGCGCTGAAGTGAGGTTCGCGCCTTCTTCAGCGCCTGTGAGAAAAGACTGAGGTAGTCGTGCAGGCCGGTGGCAGCGAGGCGCGCAGTCTCGGTGGCGAAGTCCGTGATCACAGTGAGCACTGTTCCTTCGCGGGGTTCGGCCAAACTGTCGCGGGCGTAGATTGCGCCTGTTGTCACTGCAGTCGCGAACTGAGAGGTGGATAAAGCGGCGTGCGAGGCAGCGCTGTCGCCCATGCCGAGAAAGAACTGCGCCAGGATGGCGCCGGAGTTGCCACGAGCGCCATCGAGTGCCGCATCGGCGGCGCGAGTGAGTGTGGCGCCGGCGTGATCGTCCGCGCCCCGGCGAAGGCTGGCGAGCACGGCGCTCATGGTGAGCGCCATGTTTGTGCCGGTGTCGCCATCGGGCACCGGAAACACGTTGATCCGGTTCAAATGTTCCTGATCGGCGATCAGGCGCTGGATGCCGGCGCGCAGCAGGCGGCTGAGACGGGCGCCGTTCAGTTCGAGCACTGGTGCAGGCATGAGACGTCGGTTCGTCGCTCGCGCCTGCGAGGATTCACAGGCGGGGTTATTGTCTTGGGAGCAAGAAACGCAGACCGCGCTGATTCAAAATCACGCCCTCGGCCGTGATGCGCTCGACCGTCGGGCCTTCCTTGGTCGCTTCGCCTTCCAGATATTTCCGCATGTTCACGAACACGAAGCGCTCGCTCGGCTGCTGGGAATTCACGTGAATGTCCAGGTGCAGGTCGGGAAGATTGGTGCCGCTCGACACCAGGTCGTCGAACGTCGGCAATGTTTCATTGCCGACCAGCGCGCCGGTGCCGGCAGCTGGCGCATTCGCCGCCTGTCGTGATTCGAACACCGCGCCCGAAGGCAGCGGCTGCACGGCGGGCGGCTGGATCTGACGCACCATCGGCGGACCTTCGGGTACGGCGCCCGCGCCGGCGAGGTGAGAATTCGCCGGGTCCTCGGGATAGCTCTCGCCATAGCCGTTCGCTTCATCCGCCAGCGAGCGCACCGATGGATCGGTGGGCACGGTCTGCTGATAAGTCGGTTGTGCCGGCGGCTGCTGCTGATACTGATATTGATACTGCTGCGTCGGAGCAGGCGCGGCCTGAGGCGGCGGAACGTTATAAGTCTGCTGAGGTGCGGCTTGCACCGGAGCCTGCTGAGCGGGCTGCACCGGCTTCGCATCGCCATCGCGAATCAGCACGACCATCAACACACCGAGATTGACGACCAGCAACGCCGCGACGGCGGCGACCCACCACGGCCGCTCGGCATTGCGTCGAACCACATGCACATCGGCCAGCGAGGGGCCGACATGGCGTTGACGCTCGTTCTCGGATTTTTTCAGGGCATCGAGAATGAAGCTCATCAGCTCGTTCCCCGCGCCTGCGCTACGAGCACCGGCGTGCCGGGCGAACCGCCCAGCGAGTCCAGTACGATCTGGGTCTGCACGCCGGCGATGCCGTCGACGTTCAAGCGATACTGGCGCTGAAAGTCCTCGACCATTTTCACCAGGTCCTCATCGTAGTAATCGCTGGCCGGCTCCCCGTCCGCTTTGCCGGCGACCGTATTCAGTTTGGTGCGCAGCCAGCGCACGCCATCGCCTTGCATGCCGGGCGACAGCGCCCGCGCCGAGCCGAGCTGCGGCCGCCACAGCACCAGATAGTCGCCGTACCACAGCCGAGACAACGATGCGATCGACACCATCCTGGTCTCATCCGGCAAGTTGATCTTGGCGGTGTCGCCCACCAGGCCCGACACCACCACCTGGTGCGCGTTGCTGTCCTCGTCGATCAGCGTCAGGATCGCGGGACGATTCAAAGTCCGCAGCTGGCCCCAGGTGCCTTGCTGATAAACACAGGCGAGCCCTTGCTTGGTCGCCTGATCGCACGGCCGGCCGCCCTTGGGCGTGAACTTCGCACCCCACAGCGAGAACAGCTGGCTGAACGCACTCTCGGTGTTCGTCATGCCGACCTTTTCCACCAAGACTTCGGCAACGTCTTGCGGGCGCGGGGGCGCGGGCGGCAGAGCTGCTGCCTGCGCGACCTGCACCGGTGCAGCTTCAACGACAGCCGGCGCGGCAGCGACAGGTTCTTCAGCGTCGGTCGTTCGCGTGAGTTGCCAGATGCCCAGCGCCAGACCGAGCACGGCGACACTGCCAGCCGAGCCGAGCAGCAGCTTCATCCACGGCGGACTGACCGAGCGACCCGACACTTCACTCGCAGCTTCGCGGATCATTCCCGGTCCGATGCGATGTTGTTCCTGGGTGAACGCGCCGAGCAGCGCTCGATCGCAAATCACATTGATGATTCGCGGTACGCCGCCGCTCAAGCGATGCACTTCGCGCAACGCCGCGCTGCTGAATATTTCCCCGGCGGCGCCGGCGACCTTCAGTCGGTGATTCACATACGACGCCGTTTCGGTACGCGATAGCGGCGCGAGGTGATACCGCCCGGTAATGCGCTGAGCGAGCTGCCGCAGCTCGACCCGATCCAACAGTTCGCGCAACTCGGGCTGTCCGATGAGGATGATCTGCAGCAGCTTCTTGGAAGCGGTTTCGAGATTGGTGAGCAGGCGCACTTGCTCGAGCGTGGCCGGCATCAGGTTCTGCGCTTCGTCGACGATCACGACAATGCGGCGGCCCTTGGCGTTCGCTTCCAGCAGGCGGCGGTTCAGCAGGTCGACCAGATCCTTGATGCTGGTGGCGTCTTCATCGCGCATGAAGATGCCCAGCTCTTCGCAAATCGTCAGTACGAATTCAACCGGCGTCAATTGCGGGTTGAGGATGACGGCCACGTCGGCGTGGCCCGGCATGCGCTCCAGCAGCGAGCGCACGATGGTGGTCTTGCCGGTACCGACCTCGCCGGTGAGCTGAATGAAGCCGCCGGCCTCGGTGATGCCGTACAAAAGATGCGCGAGCGCCTCCGCATGCCGCTCGCTCATGAAGAGGTAACGCGGGTCGGGAGTGATCGCGAAGGGCTTCTCGCCCAGGCCAAAAAAGCTCGTGTACATGCTGAGTTGCGCTATCGCAAGGCCGTCATGATGCGCCCTGAAATCGTGCCGTCAAGCCGCCGTGACGGCCAAATGCCCGGCCGCTGTCGGCTAACCGACACACCCAATACCAACAGTTCGTCGCAGGCACGACATTGGTGACCGCCGCCGCCTTGCTGGGTGGGGCCGGGCCCGATACCCTTCGCAGCCACTTTTTCCACTCCGATCAATGTCATCGCCGCCTGACCAGGCGGTGCGAAGGCGCCATGCAAGCACTGACCTTCCAGCAGCTCACAAAGACCTACAAGAACGGCGTTCAGGCACTCAAGGGGATCGACCTGGCCGTGCAGGAAGGCGATTTCTTCGCGTTGCTGGGACCGAACGGCGCCGGCAAGACCACGGCCATCGGCATCGTCACCTCATTGGTCAACAAGTCCAGCGGCAAAGTTCAGGTATTCGGCCACGACATCGATACGGAGCTGGCGATCGCCAAGTCCTGCATCGGCCTCGTGCCCCAGGAAATCAACTTTAATCAATTTGAAACAGTCACCACGATCCTGCTGAACCAGGCGGGTTTCTACGGCATTCCGCGCCATGTGGCGTCGAAGCGCCTGGAGAAATATCTGACCGCACTGCAGTTGTGGGAAAAACGGAACGCGGTGTCGCGCACCTTGTCAGGTGGCATGAAGCGGCGCCTGATGATTGCCCGGGCGCTGATGCATGAGCCGCGCTTGCTGATCCTGGACGAGCCCACTGCGGGCGTGGACATCGAAGTGCGTCGCACGATGTGGACGTTCATGCGCGACATCAACGCCGCCGGCACGACCATCATCCTGACCACGCACTATCTGGAGGAAGCGGAGAATCTGTGCCGGCACGTCGCCATCATCGACAAGGGCCGCATCATCGAGAACGACCGCATGAGCCGCGTCCTGCGCAAACTGCAGACCGAGGTGTTCGTGTTCAACCTGCGCAACCCGATCGCGGCGGCGCCGGTGCTGCCGGGCTACGCTGTCAGCATGCCGGACGATCATTCGCTGGAGATCGAGGTCTCCAAGGAACAGAGCCTGAACGACATTTTCTCGCAACTGTCCGCGTCCGGCATCGAAGTGCTGTCGATGCGCAACAAGACCAACCGACTGGAAGAGCTGTTCATGCGGCTGGTGAATCAGAAAGAGGCCGCCCATGGATAAAGCCGTCGAATCTTCCAGTCTGTCCCCGTCGGTGAAAGAGCCCGTGCTGCTGAAGACGAACATCGTCGGCTTCAACACCATCGTGCTGCGCGAGTTCAATCGCATCATTCGCATCTGGGGCCAGACCATCGTTCCGCCCGCGATCACCGCGACGCTGTATTTCGTGATCTTCGGCAGCCTGATCGGCGGCCGCATCGGCGACATGGGCGGC
The DNA here is from genome assembly GCF_009932555.1 of Steroidobacter agaridevorans. Taxonomy (GTDB): domain Bacteria; phylum Pseudomonadota; class Gammaproteobacteria; order Steroidobacterales; family Steroidobacteraceae; genus Steroidobacter; species Steroidobacter agaridevorans. Next base: position 233,392 of record NZ_BLJO01000006.1, on the reverse strand, counting down.
TACTCGTACATCCAGTACATCGCGCCCGGCTTGATCATGATGTCCGTGATCACCAACTCGTACGGCAACGTCGTGTCGTCGTTCTTCGGTGCGAAATTCGGCAAGCACATCGAGGAGCTGCTGGTGTCGCCGCTGCCGGGCTGGCTGATCGTCGGCGGCTATGTGATGGGCGGCATCACGCGCGGCCTGATCGTTGGCGGCGTGGTCACCGCGATCACGTTGATCTTCACGCACCTGAAGATCTACAGCATCGGCGTAGTGATTTCGGCGGTGCTGCTCAGCTCCATCGTGTTCTCGCTGGCCGGCATGATCAACGCCGTGTTCGCGAAGAACTTCGATCAGATCTCGTTCATTCCGACCTTCGTGCTGACGCCGCTGACCTATCTGGGCGGCGTGTTCTATACGATCAAGCTGCTGCCCGACTGGGCCCAGGGCATTTCGCACGCCAACCCCATTCTTTATATGGTGAACGCGTTCCGCTTCGGCTTCCTGGGTGTGTCCGATGTCAATGTGGGTCTGGCCTATACGATCATGATCGGCGCCGCGGTCGTTCTGTACGTCAGCTGTGTGTGGCTGCTGCATCGGGGCGTCGGCACGCGCGAATAGACGTCATCCATGAGCGAGCGCCTGAGATCGAGCGTCGATGGATTGCGCATCCAGGCGGACATCAGTCCTCGAGCCCTGGCTCGCGTCGCAAGGGAAGATCGTACTGGTCTATGACGTGCCGTAGCCCCCGGGCTTGACTCTCCCGCCACTGGAGAGTTGAGAGTCGCGCTTCCACTGCAATTCAGGGAGCACAGCGTGAACGTCAACGAGCCCAGTTCATCCACTCGGCGCGATGTGATCAAGACTGCATTGGTCGGCTCCGCCACCCTTGCAGCGCCCGTCGCGGCTGCACCGAGCGACCGGGCCAGTCGCAATTTCCGACTCTACGATCCGGACAAACTGCCTCCCAGCACCGGCTTCTCGCAGGTAGCGGAAATAACGAGAGGCAAGCTGCTGTACATCGCCGGCCAAGTGCCGCGCAATGCCGCAGGCGATTTGGTCGGGAAGGGCGATTTCCGCGCGCAGCTCGAACAGGTTTTCATCAACCTGGGTATTGCCGCCGCCGATGCAGGCGCATCGTTTGCGGATATCGTGAAATTGAACTACTACTGCGTCGCCAGCATTGAACCCGCCCAACAGCGTGCAGTCGTAGAGGTGCGGGACCGCTATGTAAACACGCAGTCCCCGCCGGTGAGCACGTTCGTCTTCGTGAGCCGACTCGTGCATCCCGATTGGCTGGTCGAGATCGAGGCCGTGGCGGTGCTGCCGTCGTGAGGAAATGCGATGCTCCGAATCGGTGAGTTTGCTCGCCTGGCGAACGTCTCCATCAAGCTGGTGCGTCACTACGACGAGATCGGTCTGCTGCCCGCGCACGCCATCGATCCGAACACCAACTATCGTTACTACTCCGTCACGCAGCTGGCGCGCATCAACGAGCTGCTCGTTTATCGCAGCCTCGGGTTTTCGCTTCAGGAAGTCAGGAGACTGCTGCGCGCCGAACATTCGCCTGAGCAGCTGCGGGAGATGCTTCTGCAACGGCGCGCTAGCCTGCAGGTAAGAATCGAGGCGGAGCGTGCGCGGCTCGAGGAAGTAGAGGCGCGCATTTCACAAATTGAAAGGGAGGGGGCGCTGCGTCCGTATGAAACGACGATTCGCAGCCTGGATGCCGGGTTCGCTGTGAGCCTGCGACGTACGTGCGATTCATACGATGAGATCGGCGACATGCTTCAGGCCCTGCGTGCGAAGCTGCCTGCAAAGTCCGCGGTGATGGGACAGGGCGCGATCTGGCATCGTTGTCTGGGCACCTCCAGCAGCATCGACTGCGAGGCGCTGCTGTTCGTCGACCCGGACAGGTCGTTACACTGCGACGGCTTGACGCTCGTCAAGGTGCCCGCCTGCACAGTGGCTTCGGTCATGCTCGACGACACAGTTGAGAATCCCCGCTCAGCGTACCGAGCAGCGGTCGACAGAGCTAGCCGCCTGGGGTATCGAATTGCAGGTCCGATGCGGGAGCGATATTCCAGTCAAGCAGAACCGGGCGGCTCCATCGAGGTGCAGTTTCCGCTTGCGCCCGCGAGTCGCCGTCCTTCCTGGTCGCATTTGTGAAACCAAGCGCGCCTGGCGCGCGGGCGTGATCAGACAGCCCGTGCACATGGGTGGTGGCGACCGCCATGTGTTTGGCCGCTGCTGCGCGCGAGAGTGAGTTCTCAGTCCCGGACCGGGTTGCTTGATTCAGCCGCTTGCCTCATTACGATGGCGAGCGGGTGCCAGCAACATCAATGGACTAAGAATGAAGCGCTTCGAACTGGTCGCAGGGACTTCCAGCAAGTTCTGGGAGGTCTCGGTCTCGGGCAGCGATCTGACGGTACGTTTCGGCCGGATCGGCACTAGCGGCCAGACCAAGACCAAAGCCCTGGCCAGCGCGGCGGCTGCCGAGAAAGAGCGGGACAAGCTGATCAAGGAAAAGACCGGCGGTGGCTACAAGGAAGTGACAGTCGCCGCGGGCGCGACCTTGGCGCCGGTGAAGACCGAGCCTCGCGAGACGTCCGCCAAACAAACGCCAGTTGCGGAGTCGCCGGTTGAGCAGCCCGCACCCTCCCAACCCGCAGTTGCCAAGGTAGCCGAGGTCGCGCCGGCGCCCGCACCGTCGAAAGATATCGAATGGCCCACCGGCGGCTTTCAATGGACCGCCGAGCTCCGCAAATCCCTGCCCATCGTGCGTGGGATCAACGTGCCGCCCTTGCCGGCGCTCCAATCCTCACCGCTCGAGCCGTTCGAGTTCAAGGACGAAAAATACCTCTCCGCGGGCAACATGCAGGCGCTGGCCAGCGCCGCGGGACGGCCGTGGACTTACTGGGGCGCCGCCGGCTCACGCGAACGCATCACTACCGAGTCATTGCGGCAGGCCGACCACGAATTCTGGCTGGAAATGTTTGCTCAGACGCTGTGCGCGTTTCAGCCGAAGGGCATGGACTGGGTCATCTCCTGCGGCCGATCCTTGCACGGCATCGCCTTCATGCTCGAGGTCACGCTCGAGATGTGGGCCATCATGAGCAAGAACCCTCGGTACTACCCCACTCAGCTATTCGGCGATCTGCGCCACGCCATTGCCGCTGCGGACGACGCGGAGTATGCGGCGGCGCTTGCTGTCGCAACCAAGGTGCGTGCTGCCGGAAACAGCGAGCACCTGATGCCTACGGCTTATTTGTTTCCGCATCTGACGGAATGGGTGCTGGAGGCCATGGAGCGCAAACTCGACAGCACCGATCTGGTGCTGGCTCAAAGCGTCATCCCGCCTGAAGCGCTGTATGCACATCTCCATTCCAAGCAGTGGTATCTCTATTACCTTGCCGGCGCGCTGCTGTTACAGGCGCATTTGCATGGTGAGCGGGCGTTCGATCTGCTGGCGCTGGCTTTGAAGAAGGCAGGCGATCGCGACAACATCGAGCGGGCGTTGCGTCTGCTGACTGCCATGCGCGTACCCCAGCTGATCGAAGTGCTGGTCGACCGTATCGAAAGCAAAGAAGTGCGCGCGGCGCTCGATAAGGAAGCCGAACGCTATCCGGCCGCTGTGTTGCAGACGTGTCTGCAGAAGTGGCTGGCCAACAGCGATCGCTCGCTCGAAGGTTGGCTGGTGCGCCTTGCCTTGCGCAAGCAGGAAGCCGCACAAAGCGCGCTGGCGACACTCGATGCTGGCGGCCGCGCGAAGTTCGAAGCGTTGCTCGCAGCGTTGAATCGCACCGACGCCGATCCGGCGAGCTTGCCGGAGTTATTGCGCAATCCTCCCTGGTTGCAGAAACGCAAGGCACAGGAGTTGCCAACACTGACGCTGCAACAGCTGCCGGTCACGGACACGTTGCAGTGGTCGCAATCGGAATTGCAACAGCATGCCGGCTTCAAGCCGAACTCCTATGCGCTGAACAACAAGCCGGCCAACGAGCCGCAGGATCACTACTTACTCAAGTTCCTGGACATCGCGCCCACCTCGTTCGAGCGCATTCTGCGCGGCGAGCCGTTTCGACCGGAGGATCAGCAGACGCGGGAGTATCGGCGCGGCTATGTACTGGAGCATGTCATGCTGCTGCCGGAGAAGGTGGTGCTGTCGCTGTGGAACAGCTTTCCGGCCCAGGGGTGGTATTCGTGGTCGGACCACAACACGCCAGCGATTCTCGCGCTGCTCGCTCGCCATGGTTTGAAGGCCCTGCCTGGTTTCCTGGCTTACGCGCAAGCAAACACTCTCGAGGGTCTGACGATCGCGGCAAAGATAGATTCTGCCGCGCTAGCGCCGATGGCGCTGCACGCGCTGCGTAATCTGAAGAAAGCGAAGTCCATTGCAGCTCAGTGGATTTCAGCGCATCCGCGCACGACGGCGATCGTGGCATTGCCGGTTGCATTTGGTACGCCGCGTGAAGAGCGCGACAACGCGCGATTCGGTCTGCGCTGGCTCATGCAGAACGGCTTCGAGAATGTCGCAAGAGACGTAGCAAATGAATACGGTGCGGAGGGCGCGGCGGCTCTGCAGGCATTGCTCGATGCCGACCCGCTGCTGGTGCTGCCTGCGAAGATGCCGAAGATTCCTCCGTTCTTCGTTCCTGCCTCGTTTCGACGCCCGGAGTTGCCGGACGGCGGGGCCTTGCCCGTGAGCGCGTGTGAATACATCGGGAACATGTTGACGATCAGTCGGCTGGATGCGCCGTATCCCGGCATTCAGATCGTTCGCGAAACGTGTACGTCCGCTTCACTCGCGGAGTTTGCGTGGGATCTGTTCGAAGCCTGGCTTGCGAGCGGCGCGCCAAGCAAGGAAGGTTGGGCGTTCCAGGCGCTCGGCTTGCTCGGCAACGATGAAACCGCGCGCCGACTCACGCCGCGTATTCGCGAATGGCCGGGCGAAGCTGCGCATGCTCGTGCAGTCACAGGCCTCGATATTCTCGCTGCAATCGGCACCGACGCGGCGCTGATGCATCTCAACGCCATCGCGGCCAAAGTGAAGTTCAAAGGCTTGCAGGACAAGGCGCGAGAAAAGATCGATGCGATTGCCGAAGCGCGCGGCCTGACGGCCGCCGAGCTGGCCGATCGACTGGTCCCGGATCTAGGGCTCGATGAGGACGGTCGACTGAAGCTCGACTTCGGTCCGCGACAGTTCTATGCGAGCTTCGATGAAACCTTGAAGCCGCTCGTGCGCGACGCCCAGGGCACGCGACTGAAAGATCTGCCGAAGCCGAACAAGAGCGACGACGCGGCGCTCGCGGAGGCGGCCACCGAACGTTACAAACAACTGAAGAAGGACGCCAAGTCGATTGCGAGCGTGCAGCTCATTCGCCTGGAGCTGGCAATGATCGCGCGCCGCCGCTGGTCCGCCGCGGACTTCAAGTTGTTCTTCGTCGATCACCCGCTGACGCGGCACTTGTCGGCGCGCCTGGTCTGGGGCGTGTATCGCGATGGCCAGATGGTCACCGCGTTCCGCGTGGCTGAAGACTGGACGCTCGCCGACGATCAGGACTCTTTGTATGAACTGCCGAGCGACGCGACGGTCGGTATCGCGCACGTACTGGAAATGCCGCAGCCGTTGCAAGCCGCCTTCGGCCAGATCTTTGCCGATTACGAGATCCTGCAGCCGTTTCGCCAGCTGGGCCGCGAGACATATGCGCTGACGGAAAACGAGTTGCGCGGCACCGAGCTGACGCGCTTCAAAGACAAGTTCGTCGCGACCGGCTCGGTCATGGGCTTGATCAATCGCGGCTGGGAGCGCGGCGCCGCGCAGGACGGCGGCTGGGTCGGACATTTCAGCAAGCCGATCGACGATCAGTACGAAGTGCAGATCGAGCTGGATCCGGGCACGGTGGTCGGCGACGTGAGCTACGAGCCCAAGCAGCGCATCCCGAGCGTGATGTTCCGCAAGTCCGGCACTTGGGACCAGCACGGCCTGGTGAAGTTCTCCAAGCTCGATCCCGTGCTCGCCAGCGAAGTGCTGCGCGATCTCGAGTTGATGGCTCCTTTCGCAGGTGAGTGACCCAATGAGTCAGGATGCGCGCCGTTCGATGCAACGACCTCCGGCGGAAGTGTTGTACGCCGAGGAGCTGGCGAAGCTCAAGAAGCGCGACCGCGACGCGACGCCGCCCGGCTGGCAGCTATCGATGAAGGCGGTGCTGCAATTCGTGGTGGGCGGCGACGGCATCGATCCGAAGATCGTGTGTGCGCCAAGTTTGATCGAGCGGGCGCTCGTGACACTCGCATCCAATCGCGCGCTGCTGCTGGTCGGCGAGCCGGGCACCGCCAAGAGTCTGCTATCCGAGTTGTTGGCAGCTGCGATCAGCGGCACCAGTACGCTGACCATCCAAGGCAGCGCCGCGACGACCGAAGATCAGATCAAGTATGGCTGGAACTACGCGCTGCTGTTGAACGAAGGACCGTCACCGCGTGCGCTCGTGGCGTCGCCGCTTTATCGCGGCATGCAGGACGGCCGCATCGTGCGCTTCGAAGAAATCACTCGCTGTCCGCCGGAGGTGCAGGACGGGCTGCTGTCCATTCTCTCGGAGCGGTTGCTGATGGTGCCGGAGCTGCCCGATTCGAACGCCGTGTTCGCTGCCCCCGGCTTCAACTTGATCGCCACCGCGAACACGCGCGATCGCGGCGTGAATGAGATGTCCGCGGCGCTCAAGCGTCGTTTCTCGTTCGAGACCGTTTTCCCGATTGCAGACTACGATCGCGAGCTGGCGCTGGTGCAGAGTGAAGTCGCTCGCATGCTTGCGCAAGATGGCATCAAGGCCCGGCCGTCGAGCGATGTGCTCGAAGTATTGGTGACGACGTTCCGCGAGCTGCGTCAGGGTGTCGATAAAGAAGGCGGCGCGAGCGAGAAGCTTTCGACCGTCGTCAGTACCGCTGAAGCGGTGAGCGTTGCATATGCGGTGACCTTGCGTGGTCACTATTTGCGAGGCGACGCCGGGCGACCGGCGGACATTGTCGAAGCCCTGGCCGGCGCAGCCGCGAAAGACAACAGCGACGACCTGAAGAAAATCCGTCGCTACATCGAGCATCGCGCCGGCAAGCGTAAGGGAGATCATTGGCGGGATTTCCACGCCGCCCGTCATCTGCTGCCGCAATGACCGTTCAGGTCCTCGGCATTCGTCATCACAGTCCGGCTTGCGCGCGGCTGGCTGCGCATCTGATCGAGACGCTCCAGCCGGGTGCGGTGTTGATCGAAGGGCCGAGCGATTTCAATCATCGCATCCGCGAACTGCTGCTGGATCACAAGCTGCCGATCGCCTTGTACAGCTACAGCAATTCGGGCGAGCGGCCGGCGCAGTGCTGGTTTCCGTTCCTCGACTATTCCCCTGAGTGGGTCGCGTTGCGCGCGGCGCATGCCGGCGGCGCCGATGTGCGATTCATCGACCTGCCTCATTGGCAATACCGGACGCTGCCCGATGCGCGTCGCAGAGTCGCCAGTGTCGAAAAGGATGAGCGGCGCTCACGTTATGCCGAGAGCGTTGCGGCGCTATGCCGCCGCTTCGCATGCGATGGCGATCATGCGCTGTGGGATCACTTGTTCGAGTCTTTGCCCCCTGACGCTCATGGCGAGTTGCGAGAGCGGCTGGATTTCTACTTTCACGAACTGCGCGGCGATGATCCAGGGACGGAGCAGGACCAAGCGCGTGAAGCGTATATGTCTCAATGGGTCGCGTGGATGCGCCACGAAGCCGACAAACGCAACGACCGACGCCCCATCCTCGTCGTGTGCGGCGGTTGGCACAAGCGACCGATCGAAACGACCTGGCCGACACTCGACGGCTCGATCCAGCCCGAAACATTCGCGCCGAGCAGTGAGCATGCGGCGGGAAGCTATCTCGTTCCGCATGAGTACCGGCAGGTCGATGCACTGGGCGGCTACGGCGCCGGCATGCAATCGCCGCTGTTCTATCAGTGGGCCTGGCAGGAAGGGTTGTCTTCCGCGGGCCAGCGTGCGCTCAAGCAAATCGCGTCACGGTTGCGAGGCAAACGCGTCGCTGTCTCGACCGCCGACCTGATTGCACTCGAGCTGACGCTGCAAGGGTTGAGTCGCCTGCGAGGCCACGCGGTGCCTTTGCGAGCGGACATTCTCGACGCTGTGCAAAGCGCGCTCGTGAAGGAGGCGCTCGACAGTCCCGCTCCTTGGGTCGGGGATCGTCTGCTCACAACGCAAGACCATCCGCTGCTGCGCGAGGCCCTGCTTGCGATTACGGGCGAGGGTGGCGGGCGACTGCATGCCGATACACCGTTGCCGCCGCTGCTGCATGACGTTGATCGTGAGCTCACAAGTCGCGGTGTGCAGATCTCTCGCAATAGACAAGATCTCGTGCTGGATCGACGTCGCGACGAAGATACGCCTCGATCTCAACTGCTGTGGCGTCTGCGGATCCTCGGTGTCGAAGGTGTGCAGCTGAAAGAGATTCGGGCGCCGAACGCCGCGCGTCGACTGCCGGAAGCGCTTCGATTCGAAGAGCACTGGTCGTGCACGCAGGACGATCGATGGTTTCCAAATCTCATTGAAGCGGCTGCTTACGGCGCGACGTTGGAAAGCGCTGCGCGGGCCCGACTGGTCGAGCGAGTTCATGAAGCGCAGGGCAGGCCCGCCACAATCGCTGCCGGTATGTTGCAGGCAATCCGCGCAGGATTGCTCGATATGGGCGAAGAGCTTGCCGCGCAGCTGGCTCGTGAAATTCCAACGATGCACGATCATGCGGAGATCGCCGCCGCCGCGCATGTGCTGCTCGATGTGGTGAGTGCCGGCTTTTGGGGGCTCGACACCACCGGTTTGATCGGCGCCACCCTGCTGGTGATGGCTGATCGCATTCTGTGGCTGCTCGATGGCTGCCAGGGCGATCGCACGGTGCATGCGGTGGGCGATGTCGATGCCGTTCGTGTCTTCGACGGGGTATTGCATCTGGATAGCCAGGCGTTCGACAAACGATTCTGTTTGGAGACATTGGCGCGGCTCGCAGTCAGCTCGACCGTTCCCGCCGCCATCCGAGGTGCGGCCTTGGCCGTCGCTTTCGTTCACCAAGGGCTCACGCCTGATCGCGCGGCCGCTCGCGAACAATTACTGGCGATCGCACGTACCGTTCCGCCCCGCGAAGCGCTCGGTGACTTTCTGTATGGATTGTTCTCGTGCGCAAGAGGGGTGGCGACTGAGAACGATGCCATCGTGCGCGCCATCCAGGCCGCGTTGGATAGCATGAGCGTCGAAGATTTCCTCGTGGCGTTGCCTCGCTTGCGAGCCGCGTTCGCCTGGTTTCCGCCGCGGGAGCGTGGCGCGTTGGGCGCATTGGTCGCCGGCGTGTTGGGCTTGTCACAAGCCGAGCGGCATCAGCTGCTGCAACTCAAGCAGGGCGCGGATGCATTCATCGACGCGCGTCGAATCGAAGGCCAGGCGCTGACTTGGGCGCGCGAGCTGGGGATCGTCACATGAAGGCGCCCGTCGAGTTGACGGCTGTGGAGCGCTGGCGCCTGCTGCTGGGTGAAGCGGCCGAAGGAAGTTTGCAGACGGGCTCGGGCAACGGCCCTGCGTACGGGATGGATCGTGCGCTGGCCTGGCTCTACGGACGCGAAGGTTCGGGCGACACGCTCGATCGTCATGGCGGCGATGCGCCTTCGCAGCTCTCCGTGCCTGAGTGGATCAATGAAATCCACGAGCTGTTCCCCAAGGAAGCCATCGAGCGGCTGGAGCGCGATGCCATCGAGCGCTATGGCATCGATGAAGTCGTCACCAATCCCGAAGTGCTCGAGCGCGCCACGCCCAATCCGGCGCTGCTCGAGGCCGTGCTTCGTACCAAACACCTGATGAATCCGCAGGTGCTCGCGCTGGCGCGGCAGCTCGTTGCCAAGGTGGTGAAGGAGTTGATCGAGAAGCTGGCCAAACAAGTGCAGCGCTCGTTCAGCGGCAGCCGGCGGCGTCAGCAATTGAGCCGGCAAGGGTCGTGGAATCAGTTTGCCGCTCGCGAGACGCTGCGTCGAAACTTGAAGAACTACGACACCGAGCGCCGCCGGCTCATCATCGAGCGACCGATGTTCTATGTGAATCATCGGCGCACGCTCGAGCCGTGGCAGATCCTGCTGCTCGTGGACCAGAGCGGCAGCATGGTGAGCTCGGTCATTCACTCCGCGGTGACTGCGGCTTGCTTGTCCGGATTGCCCGGCATCCGCACACACCTCATCGCGTTCGATACCGAGATCGTCGATCTGTCAGCGCAGGTCGACGATGCGGTCGAGGTGCTGATGAACGTCCAGCTCGGCGGCGGGACTGACATTGGCAAGGCGGTCGGGTATGCGGCCGATCGGATCGAGGCGCCGCGCCGGGCCATTGTCGTCATCATCAGCGACTTCTACGAAGGCGGGTCGCCGCACGTGCTGATCGACACAGTTCGATCGTTGCGGGCACAGGGAACGATCGTGCTCGGCCTGGCGGCGCTCGATGACAAGGCGGACGCCGCGTACGACCGCGAACTGGCCGGCAAGCTCGTCGAGCTTGGCGCGCACGTGGGTGCGATGACGCCGGGGCAGCTGGCGGCGTGGATTGCCGAGAAGCTGAAGTGACTATTCGCACCGACCTTCAGCATCTATCGCCCGAAGCGCTGGCGCAGGCTTCGAACGCCGGCATAGTGAAGCGCGCCGTGCGTGAGCTCGAAGCGGGCTATCGGCCGCAGATCGCCCTCGATGCCAGTGCGACGTTGACGGCCACGTTTTCGGACGGCGTCGTCACGACGTGGGCGAACGGCAAACCCATCGACCAGTCCGCTTGCACGTGCGGGGCTGCGCGAGTTTGTCGACATCGAATCATCGCCGCGCTCGCGTATCGGCAGGAGTCGTCGAGCGTTGAATCGGTCGCGCCTCCGAAGAGCGCGCCGCCGGGCACGGTCACGGATGAGATGCTCGAGAAAGTCATTCCCGCGGCGCTTATGAAGATCGCGAACGAACAGCGTGTCCAGGGAATCAGCGTCGATGTGCGTCGGCAGGCGAGCGGCGAACCTTGTGACACCGCTCGATTGCCGGCCGCGACGGTGCGGTTCTGGGCGGGCGCCGCGATTGAAGCGGCGCGTTGTGATTGCGTGCGCGCCGCGGCTTGCGAACACATCGCGCTCGGTGTGTGGGCGTTTCGTGTGGCCGACGCCGAGCATGCGGCCGAGAACGCCGTTCAAGTCCGGCTCGGCGATGCGGGCAGTCGAACTCGCATCGACCGAACCGCATTCGTCGCGCTGACCCGATCGCTCTTGGCGCATGGTGTCGTCGCGGGTGCGACGCCTCATGTTCAAGAATTCACGCGTGCTCAGGAAGTGGCTCGATCTGCGGGAGCGCAGTGGTTACGAAACACTTTGGACGATCTGGAGCACTGGGCAGGCGCGTACGCAGCTCGGAGTGCGCTCTATGAAGCGCGCGATGGCGCTCACTTGCTCGCCGAGTTGAATCTTCGCGTGGCGGCAGGAAGTTTGCCGGGTCGAGCGCAAGCGGTGCTTGGCATCGGTCAGGCGAGCGAGACGGAGCTCGATCGATTGCGTTTGATGTGCCTGGGCGCGCGCACGACTCGCGATGGCGATGTGCGTATGACACGCATGGTGCTTGCCGATCTCGACACCGGAACGAAGTTCGTCCTTAACAAACAGTGGACCGTGCCTGGTGAGCGCCTGGCCGACGAGGCTGCATTGAGAGCTTCGGAGCGCGTCGCCCCGGGTGTTCGAATGGAACAGCTCGCGCAGGGCCAGTTGTTGGCACAGCATGCGCGGCGGCTTGCCGATGGTACGGTTCGACTGGCGGGAACGCGAAGCTCGCAGAACAGCGTGTTGCCCCAGGCGGCAGATTGGTCGGTGCTCGGCACGCCGCTACGCTTTACGAGTCTGTCTGAGCTCGTTGCGCAAAAGCGGGCGAGCCCGACCGCGCAGATCGAGCCTCGTCACGCCGCTGGTCGCTTCGTCGTGTTCACCCCTGCGCGCGTCGATCAGGTGCTTTATGACTCGAACGAGCAGGCATTGCTTGCCGTGGTTTGCGATCAGGAAGATCGGCCTGTGCTCGTGCGTCGAACTCATGAGAGTCATGTGAAGCACGCGCTCGATGCGCTCGCCGGAGCATTCACCGGTCAGTTCGGCGAGCTGCGTCACGTCGCCGGCGTTCTGCATTGGGAACAAGGCGTGGCGATCATCGAGCCCTGGGCAATCGCCGCCGACCGGGTCGTCGTTCCAGACTTCTCGCCCGCCTGCGGCGCACTGGCGAAAATCTCGCTCGGTCACGCGCCGGTACAGACAACGGAGCCGCTGGCAGTAGCGCTGAGACAGTTGCGCGAGACTGTCGGCGCACTGTTACATCATGGATACGCTCGCCTTCGCGACTCCTGGCTCGAGGACGCGACCCAGCTGCAGGGCCGGTTGAAGGTGCTCAATCTCACCGCGCTGTCTCAGAACCTCGCTTCGTTCGTCACGCTCGTTCAACAGTGTCGTGCGCGTGCTGAGAGCGTCGAACTTGCCGAACCGCTGTTGCAGCTGGTCGCGCTGGTTCAGTTGCACGAGGACGCGCAGGCGGTGCTGCTGCTGGGTGAACAGGAGGGAGGCAGCTGATGAGCGTGACTGTCCGGGAAATGCTGTTGGAGGAAGTGGGCCTGGTCATCGACTACTTCCATGAGTCGAGCGCCGAGCATCTCGAACTGTTGGGTGTGGACCCAACGCGGTTGCCGGGCCGCGTGCAATGGCGGCAGCTTTACGAAACCGACTTCGGACAGCCGATCGAGCGTCGACGCAGCATGCTTCTGCTATGGGAGATCGACGGCAGGCCAATCGGGTTCTCCTCCGTGGACAAGATCGTGTATGGCAAAGAGGCCTACATGCATCTTCACATCGTCGATTCCGGGCAACGCCAAAGCGGCTACGGCGTGGCCTGCGTTCGCGAGTCTGTCGATATCTATTTCGACCGACTTCGGCTCGAGCGTCTGTATTGCGAGCCGAACGCCTTCAATGTCGCCCCGAACCGGACGCTGCAGAAGGCGGGATTCCAATACGTGAAGACACATCGAACCGTGCCCGGCCCGCTGAATTTCCACCAGCCGGTGACGCGGTGGGTATATAAAAGGTTCGCTGGCTGAACATCGATCGGCGCCTAACGCTGTCCACGTTCCGTTGGCCTGCGATCGTCGCTTCGTTTGTTCGAACTCGCCTCGCATTCGGCAGCCTGCCGGGTTTCACGGGCCATCTCCGCCGCTCTGGTCATGCCCTGCGAGCTGAGCACGCATAAATAAGTGATGAACATCGCCGGGATCAGCGCGATGGCAATGGCTTGCCAGCCCTTCTTGATCTTGACGCGCCGATACACTTTCCGGCCAGGCGGCGGATAGCGCCGGGTTGCGATGGTTTCAATCGATTGGCGCGCTGTCAGCAGCACGATCAGAATCGCCGCAGCCAGCGGCGCGCCCACGAAGGCACTGTAGATCAACACCGTCGAGCCCGGCACACCGAAGATCGCTTCGCACGGCGCATCCGCCGAGAACAAGCGGAACCGAGGCAGCACCCACCAATAAATTGCAGCTCCCAACAGCGTGCCGACCACGACATGCAGAAGCAGCCGGCGTCGGCGCTCCTTGGGCGAGTACTGAGGTGCAAACTCCGGATCCATGATATGCCCGACCGTCAGCTGGTGCTGATGACAATCCCGTTGCCTTCACTGTCGCGCAACTGAGCGAATCGTTGCCC
>NZ_BLJO01000006.1:10667-219625 GCF_009932555.1 Steroidobacter agaridevorans | reverse complement strand
CGAGTTCCACGGGGCGTTGGTGGGCTCTTTGGTGAACACGACGCCATTCGCGCTCAGCTTGCGGTAGGCGGCGTCGACGTCATCGGAAATGATCACGAGACGAGGGATGTCCGACTTCATCTCGCCCTGCTGTGCCGTCAGCAGAATGCGAGTCTCCGCGCCGGGGATGGCCAGCTCGATCCAGCGCCAACCTTCTTTATAAGGAGCGTCCTGCGCCACGCGCAGACCGAGCTTCTCGGTGTAGAAGCTCAACGCGCGGTCCTGATCGACCACGGGCAGCTCAGCAAACTTGACGAACTTCAGCATGGCGCGCCTCCGTCGTTCACGGGCGCAGTTATATAGCTTCTGAATGTTGCAATCCAGGCGAATTCAGTCATCTTCGCTGCAGCATCCCGCTATCATCTGCGCTCGCCAAGGTGGAAGGACCTCCAACAACGATGAAACATACGAAATTGCTTGCATTGCTCGGCCTGGCAGTCGCGCCTCTGGGGTACGCGGCGGATGCGGACAATACGCGCATGCTCTCCAGCCCGGCCGTGCATGGGCAGAGCCTGGCATTCGTTTACGACAACGATATCTGGCTGAGCTCGCTCTCCGGTGGCAGCGCGCGGCGGCTGACTCAGGCGCCCGGCGAGGAATCGGCGCTGCGCTTTTCTCCGGACGGGCAATGGTTGGCGTTCAGCGCCAACTACGGTGACAACACCGATGTATACGTGATGCCGGCGCAAGGCGGAGAGGCGCGACGGCTCACCTGGCATCCGGGCCGCGATGTCGTGGTCGGATTCACGCCGAACGGCCGGGTCATGTTTTATTCCGAGCGCGGCCGGTTCGTGCCGCAGACCACACAGCTCTATTCCATCGCCGCGACGGGCGGCGGGCCCGAGCGCCTGCCCGTGCCGACCGGGACCAAGGCGGCGCTCTCGGCTGACGGCAGCACGCTCGCGTACACGCCGAGTCGCGAAGCGTTCCGGCAATGGAAGAACTATCGCGGCGGCACGCAGAGCCGCTTGTGGCTGATGAATATGAGCGACTACTCCGTGAAGGAGGTGTCCAAGCCGGCGGGCGGCAGCAACGATACGGATCCGATGTGGATCGGCGGCACGCTGTACTTCAATTCCGACCGCAACGGCGAGTTCAATCTGTTTCGCTACGACGCGGGCAGCGACGCCGCGCAGCTCACGCAGCTGAAAGACTTTCCAGTCACCGATCCGAACGGCGATGGTGCGGGCATCATCGTGTTCGAGCACGCCGGTTACCTGCATCGTCTCGACACCCGCGACAACTCGGTCCAACAGATCCGCATTTCGGCGATCTCCGATCTGATCGAAACGCGCCCGCGCCTGGCGAGCGATCCAAAGTGGATTCGTGAAGCGACGGCGTCGCCCGATCTCAAGCGCATGGCGTTCAACTATCGCGGCGAGATCGTCACGGTGCCGGCGGAGAAGGGCGATGCGCGCCAGCTGACCCGCTCGACGGGCGCGAACGATCACTCGCCGGTGTGGTCCGGCAATGGCAAACAGATCGCCTGGTTCTCCGATGAGAGCGGTGAATATGAGCTGCTGCTCGCGGACCAGGATGGCAAAGGCAAGCCGCGCCATTATCGGCTGGCGGGCGCCGGCTTTTACGACCGTCCCGTGTTCTCGCCCGATGGCGCCCGCATCGCCTATCGCGACAACAGTCAGTCGCTGTGGGTGATCGAGCTGGCCAGCGGCAAGAACATCAAGATCGCTTCCGAGCCCGTGTATACGCCGTTCCATCTGATGCGGGCCAGCTGGTCCCCGGATTCGCGCTGGCTGACGTATACGGTACAAGCAGCGGGCTTGATTCAAACCGTCAATGTCTGGTCGGTGGAGACGGGGCGCTCCATCCAGGTCACCGATGGCTTGTCCGAAATGCTCGAGCCGGTGTTCGATCCGAACGGCGAGTTCATCTACGTGCTCGCATCCACGGATGCAGGACCGCTGAAGGATTGGTTCTCGCAGATCAACATCGACAGCCCGGTGCGCTACGGGTTGTATGCGATCACGCTGCGGCAGGATGGGCCGAGCGCCGTTCCACCGCTCAGCGACGAAGTGGATCTCGAGGCGATGTCGACTGGCGCGTCGGAGTCCGAAGACAAGAAGGCCAAGGACGCCGCGAAGGACGAGAAGGGCAAGGGTGCCGGCAAACCGCCGGTGGTGCGCATCGATGCCGTGGGGATCGAGGATCGCATCGCTGCGTTACCTGTCGGTGTCGGTGCGCGTCATGACTTGCGGGTCGGTGCGAGCGGCGAGATCTATTTCATCGAAGGCTCGGGTGCGACGGCGCAGGAAGCGCTCAGCAAGCCTGGCGAGTTGAAACGCTTCACACTGGAGAAGCGGGAAACCAAAACGCTGGCCAAAGGCGTGGAGGATTTCCTGCTGTCACGCGATGGCAAGCGCATCGGCTATCGCGTCGGTCCGGATTGGTTCGTGACCGATGTCGCCGATGAGCTGCCGGCCGGCAAAGGCAAGCTCGCGCTCAACAACGTCAGTGTCGCGGTGGATCCGCGAGCCGAGTGGGCGCAGATCCTCGATGAGGCGTGGCGGATCAACCGTGACTATTTCTATGCCACCAACTATCACGGCGCGGATTGGCCAGCGATGCGTGAGAAATATCGCGCGTTCCTGCCGGATCTCGCCCGGCGCAGCGACCTCGAGCGAGTCATCGAGATGATGCTCAGCGAGCTCGCCGTGGGGCATAGCTATCAGACAGCGGGCGACGATCCTTTCAAGCCGGCGAAGGTGCCGGTGGGCCTGCTCGGCGCCGACTACAAGATCGAGCGCGATCGTTATCGTTTCAACAAGATTCTGGGCGGTTTGAACTGGAGCCCGGATCTGCGCTCGCCGTTGCGTGCGCCCGGTGTGTACGTCAAGCCCGGCGAGTATTTGCTGGCGGTCGACGGCCAGGAGTTGCGTGCGCCGACCAGCGTGTATTCGCTGTTCGAGAATCGCGTCGATCGGCAAGTCCGCATCACGGTCGGGCCGAGCGCCGATGGCAAGAATTCCCGCGATGTCGTGGTCGTGCCGATCGGCGATGAAACCTCGTTGCGCTACATGGATTGGGTGGAAGGAAACATTCGCTATGTCTCCGAGAAAACCGGCGGGCGCCTCGCCTATGTGCACGTGCCCGACACGACCACCGGCGGCCACACCATGTTCAAGCGGTATTTCTATCCACAGTCGCAGCGCGCGGGCTTGATCCTCGATGAGCGCTTCAACCGCGGCGGCCAGATTGCCGACTACTACATCGACATCATGCGTCGGCCGGTCATCGCGCACTGGAAGATGCGTTATGGCGCAGACCTGATCAGTCCGCGTGGCGCCATTCAAGGACCGAAGGTGCTGATCACCGAAGAGAACGCGGGTTCCGGCGGCGATCTGCTGCCCTGGATGTTCAAACGGTTCCAGCTCGGACCGATCGTCGGCAAGCGGACGTGGGGCGGGCTCGTTGGCATTCTCGGCTATCCGCCCCTGATGGACGGCGGCGGCGTCACCTCGCCAAACCTCGCGTTCTGGACGGAGCAGGGATACCGCGTGGAGAACGAGGGTGTCGCGCCTGATGTTGAGGTCGAGCAATGGCCGCGTGATGTCAATGCTGGCCGCGATCCTCAACTCGATCGTGCGATTCAGCTTGCGCTCGAGGCGCTGGAGAAGAATCCCGCGGCGCCGGTGCAGGCGCCGGCGTTGCCGGTGCGAGTCCGGTAGCGAACCTACGGGTTTCAGTGAAGGAGTGCGCTTTGGCTCAAGCCGCCGCGCACTTCTTCACTGTGTCCAAGGTTCGGGTCGTGATTTCCGTGCCGAACGTTTTCTCGATGAGGCGCATGAACGTCGGCGACCCCGGGTGCGGCACATAGGACGTGAGGATTTCTTGACCGCGCACAGCGAGGATCCGTGCATCGTCTAATTTGATGGGCAACGACAGCTTGGCTGTTGGAGCCGCGCGAAGAAAAGTAATTACGTGCTTCGACTTCGCCGGCAGTCGAAATTCACCGTAGGGATCGGCATCGATCAGCGCTTGCAACGCTTTGGTGGACCGCACGATGGTCATGAAGCTGCGATCCAGATGCTCCTGCATCGCCTTCTCCGCCTGCTGAGCCAGGGTCTTTTCCGACCTGGCGGCAGAGTCGAACACCACGTTGCCGCTGGCGAGCACGGTTTTGACATTCTTGAAACCGGCGCTTTCGAACGCGCGCTTCACCTCCGGCATCTTCGCATTCATCGGGCTCACGCCCCGCAGGAAGGCAACGTAACGAGGCATGATCGGCTCCGGCGTATGTTTGCAAAAGAATACGGCATCTATCGCCGGAACTCATGGCTCAGTCGCATTCGGGGTCAGCCCTGCTGGAGCACCCAGCCGGTCGCCCACAGGCCGAAGCCGAAGACCGCGTGGGTGATCAAGCTCTGAAGTCGCGCTGACCACGGCTTCGGCGTGCGCGATGCGGCTACGCCTGCGCCCATGCCTGGTTGCATCAGCAGGAATGGCGCGGCTACGGTGCCGATGCCGAACGCTAATGCGGGAATCAATGCTGGTTGGCGGAGCCATTCGGATCCTACGATCCAGATCAGCCCGGCGGCGAATGCGACGCCGGTGCCGTAGTGGACGATCCACCCGAGGGCGCGCTCTCCCGGAATCGGTGCGGCGGCTGCGATTCGGTCGTGGCGAAACGTGCCGCGTGTCATGTGGCCGATCCAGCGGCCGACCATGGCGTAATCAGCGGGTGGGATGCCGAACAGCCGCTTGCGGATCGCGCCCCAAACGTCCATGACTGCGGTGGCGCCGATGCCGGTGACGATTATTGCAAGCACGGCGTTCATGAATCGCTCCTCGCTCTTTCCAAACCTCGACTGGCTTGGCAGAGTGCCACTTCAAGTCAACTTGAGGTCAAGAGCATGGACATTGCTGAGGTCGTGCGAAGGTCCGGCGTGCCTGCCTCGACGTTGCGTTATTACGAAGAGAAGGGCCTGGTCAGTTCCATAGGCCGGCACGGGCTGCGCCGCTTGTTTGCGGCCTCCGTGCTGGAACGGCTGGCCATCATCTCAGTGGGCCGATCCGCCGGTCTGTCCCTGGACGAGATCGCGCAGATGTTCGCGCCCGATGGCAAGTTGCAGATCGACCGGAAAATGCTCGCTCTCAAGGCCGACGAGCTCGATGCAACGATCCGCAAGCTAACCTCCATGCGCGACGGCCTTCGCCACGCCGCTGCCTGCCCCGCGCCGAGCCATATGGAATGTCCCACCTTCCGCCGGCTGCTCGGCCTGGCTACCACCGAGATGAACTCGAAAGGAAAGCGAGAGGGGCGTTCGAAGAAACATCGGGTGAATCCGCCGCAGCGAACCGGGCGGCCCCGATGAACGAGCTGCGCGCACTGGTTTACACAGACGAATCCCTTCGACCTCTGGCGTCTCTCGAGTCTCTCAATAACTTACTGCGGGAGGCAGCCGCGGAAGCGCAGGCCGCGGGACGATTGAATATCATCACCTTGTACGGTCCGGATGGCGATCATCTTCTCCTCGTCGTCGGTAGTGATGAAACGGTAATGGGCTTCAATCACGGCCACGGCGGTCCGCCGTATTACGCAAGTAAAGGAGTGGTCGATGACGATGATCCCGTATTAACAGCGTATGTCGGTCTGGCGCATCACACGGAGTTTCCCCGGCGTTGGGTCATACCCATGGCCGTGGGAGAAATGGCCGCAGCGGAGTTCCTGGCCACGGGCCGGCGTCCCGCCTCGATCCCATGGGAGGAGGTGTGACTCCATTCAGGATGAATCCGATTGCATCCGATCTCGTGGGCGTCCCGAAGGATAGGGGTTGCGCTAGACTCTCGTGAGGAATCCAGCATGATCGTGACCAGCGTAAAGATCGATTGCGCGCGAATCACCGATTGGGCTTCGTTCCATTCGGTCTTCGCGGAGGCGTTCGGGTTCCCGGATTTCTATGGGAAGAACATTTCGGCGTGGATCGATTGTCTGACGTCTCTGGATGCTCCCGAGGAAGGCATGACAAAGCTCCACTGCGCTCCAGGGACGGTCATCACGCTGCAGCTGGATCATGTCCGCGAGTTCCGGCGCACTTGCCCGGAGCAATATGCCGCACTGATCGAATGCTCTGCGTTCGTCAACTGGCGCCGCAATGAGACCAAGCAGGATTCCGTGCTCGCCTTGAGCTTTCGCGACTAGCCGTTACGTAGTTATGCAACTGACCAGACGTTTGGGTTATCTATTGGCGTTGCTGGCGCCAATCGCAAGCGCCGCCGAGCTCGTTGGCTCGACCGTGCCGCCGTATCCCGCGGGCTTGATAAGCAAGTATGGTTCGTGCGTCGCGCTGAGCCTTGGCGTCAAGCGAGAATGCGATTACGCCGTCGGCATCCTCGAACGCCCGGATGGGAAGCCAGTCGTTCTGGTCGGGGAGCGCTTGGTGAAACGCGACGATCAACGGAAGGCGATCTGGATCATTACGGATACATTGCCCTATCCCACCCTTCCCGAAGGCTATCTGCTGGCGATTGCAAACTGCCGGATCGATGGCAAAGCTGACCGAACAATCATTGCCGCGGTTCGTAACGAAGATGCAGAATGGCTCGGGACAGTGCTGTGGGCACGCCGGTTCGACTTGAGCAAAGAGAAATTCATGGAGCAGTCAACGGCGGGCGTTCAGTGCCAGAACGAGGCTGCGGGCCTCTGATCCACTTCCCCATGCAATCTGAGCGCTTCCAATTCTCGGTTTCCCGCCACGTCATCTTTCTCGACGGATATTTTGACGCCGTGGGTCGGCTTCTGACGACTGATTCAGAACTCTGTGCCCTTACGGCGCGAGACGACAAAGATGCTGTGAGCTCCGATCAAGTGCTCGGAGCGGCGGTACGCGCACGAGCGGCGGTGGAAAATTGGAGCAAGGAATTCGGCTCGATCGTGGAAGACTTCCTAGGCATGGACCAGCGCGGCCGTCCGGGATTTTACCTGATCGACTATATCTGCTGGTTCAACGAATTCACCCAGGGCGCCGAGTGCTTCAAGCTCGACTGCGATCCCCTGAGCGCGGGGAGCCTCGGCCAGGCTGTCTATCTGCTGCAGCTCGAAGGGGATCAACGCGTCCTGCTCCTGTTTCAGCGAATAGACAAGGCGCGGCGCGCCGCCGCTGAGGTCACTATCTAAAGGCGAAGTCGTGGCGGAGGGCCATCGCGCGTTAAACCGGGTTGGGTCTTCTGACAGTTATCCGGGCGTTGAGGAGGTGACTTGATATGCGGGGCTGTCTTCTTGAACTCGAAGATGCCAATACTCCGGTCGGCGCGAGTGGTGCGCGACGGCGACTATAAGGATGCCCTCCGATTCGGGGCGGTAAACCACCGAGAAGGGAAAGCCGCGAACGAAAACTCGACGTGTATTTTTGGACGCAGGCGCCCCAGAGAAGGGAAATGCGAGATCTCTCGCTGCCGAGCGGGTGCGAGGAATCTCGCGCGTTTCATCGTAAGAGACGGCGCGCGTCGGCGAACACATCCTCGGCCGGGTATGCGGAGATCTCTCCGCGATCAAACCCTGCGATGCGCTGCTCGATTTCTTCTGCCCAGACTTTTTCTACAGCGGACAGCGGCGAATCGAGAGATTCGAGCAGAGAGTTGATGAGCTTCGCGCGATCCTCGGTCGACAGCGCGCGAGCTTGCTCCAGGATCTGCTTCAGGGAAGTTGGCATAGGCACCTCCACGTCCGAAGGTGGAGTCTACAGCCATTGGCGGGGGTCAGAGCCGTTAGCTCGCTTAATACCGAAATTCAGGAAAGCCCTGAGCATCGGAGCGGAAAGGTGCGAACGGTACTATCCGGGTGACCGCGAAGACAGGAGGGGATCGGAACGATCCCCTCACTTAATAACAAATCTCAGGGAAGCTCCGTCGTCCCCATCAAGTATCGATCGCACTCACGCGCCGCGCCGCGGCCTTCGTTGATGGCCCAGACGATCAAGCTCTGACCGCGACGGCAATCGCCGGCAGCGAACACGCCCTTCAAGCTAGTCGCGAACTTGCCGTGATCGGCTTTCACGTTGCTGCGGGCGTCGGTCTCGACGGCGAGGTCCTTCAGCAGCATCTGCTCGGGGCCGAGGAAGCCCATGGCGAGCAGGACGAGCTGAGCGGGATAGACCTTCTCCGTGCCGGGCACTTCGACAGGAACGAACGCGCCCTTGTCGTTCTTCTGCCAAGCGATCTGCACCGTGACCACTTCCTTCACCGCGCCGTTCGCATCGACGCCGAAGCGCTTCACGGTCGTGAGATACGTGCGCGGATCGGCGCCGAATTTGGCGGCGGCTTCTTCCTGGCCGTAGTCCATCTTGTAGACCTTGGGCCATTCCGGCCAGGGGTTGTCATCAGCGCGATCCATGGGCGGCTGCGCCATGATTTCGATTTGAGTGACGGACTTGCAGCCCTGGCGCACGGCTGTGCCGACGCAGTCGGTGCCGGTGTCGCCGCCGCCGATCACGATCACGTCTTTGCCGCGAGCGTGGATCGGAGCGTGGTCGGCGCCGCCGTTCAACAGCGCTTGAGTGCTGCCGGTGAGATATTCCATGGCGAAGTGCACGCCCTTGGAAGAGCGGCCGTCGACAGGAAGATCGCGAGGCTGCGTGGCGCCGGTAGCAATCACGATGGCGTCGAAGTCCTTACGCAGCAACTGCGGCTCGACGTTGTCGCCGACGTTCGCGTTGCAGATGAACTTGATGCCTTCCTGCTCCATCAACTTCAAACGACGCTCGACGACTTCTTTCTTGTCGAGCTTCATGTTCGGAATGCCGTACATCAGCAGACCGCCCGGGCGATCGGCGCGCTCGAGCACAGTCACGTTGTGACCGGCCTTGTTCAACTGAGCCGCAGCGGCGAGACCGGCAGGGCCGGAGCCGATGACAGCGACGCGCTTACCGGTGCGAGTCTTCGGTGGCTCGGGCAGCACCCAGCCTTCTTCCCAACCCCGATCGACGATCGCGTTCTCGATCGTCTTGATCGTGACGGGAGGATTGTTGATGCCGAGCACGCACGAGCCCTCGCACGGCGCCGGGCACACGCGGCCGGTGAACTCGGGGAAGTTGTTGGTCATGTGCAGGCGGTCGAGCGCTTCGCGCCACAGCCCGCGATAGACCAGGTCGTTCCATTCCGGAATCACATTGTTCACCGGACAGCCCGAGGCCATGCCGCTGATCAATTTGCCGGTGTGACAGAACGGTACGCCGCAATCCATGCAGCGAGCGGCTTGATGGCGCAGCCGCTTGTCTTCCATGTGGTGATGGAATTCCTTCCAGTCCTTGACGCGTTCCTGAGGCGTCCGATCGACCGGCAGCTCGCGGAGATATTCGATGAATCCTGTTGGCTTACCCATAATTCTCAGTTACCTCCCACCCGCGCCGTGTCCTTGGCGTTCTCTTCGAACGCGACCATGATCGCGTCGTCGCCGGTGAGGCCTTGTTCGTGGGCGCGGGCGATACAAGCCAGCATGCGCTTGTAGTCGCGCGGCAGCACGCGAACGAATTTCTTCACCATGTCATTCCAGTTATCGAGCACCTGTCGCGCGCGAGCGCTCTTGGTGTAGCCGTAGTGGCGCTCGATCATCGCACCGACCGCGGCAATTTCTTCCGGCTCTTCCAGCGGACCAACATCGACCATCTCTTTGTTGACCTTGGTGTGGAAGTCGCCGTGCTCGTCGAGCACGTACGCGACACCACCGGACATGCCGGCGCCGAAGTTGCGGCCGGCGGGTCCGAGCACGATCACACGACCGCCGGTCATGTACTCGCAGCCGTGATCGCCGACAGCTTCGACAACGGCGTGCACGCCGCTGTTACGGACGCAGAAGCGCTCGCCGGCCATGCCGCCGATGTACGCCTCGCCGCTGGTCGCGCCGTACAGCGCAACGTTGCCGATGATGATGTTCTCGTAAGAAACAAACGTCGAACCGGCCGGCGGGAACAGAATCAGCTTGCCGCCCGAGAGGCCCTTGCCGAGATAGTCGTTGGCGTCGCCTTCCAGGAAGAAGGTCATGCCACGCGGCAGGAACGCGCCGAAGCTTTGACCCGCCGATCCCTTGAAGCGGATCTGGATCTTGTCTTCGGGCAGGCCGGCCGAGCCGTGCTTGCGAGTGATCTCGCTGCCGGTGATGGTGCCAACCACGCGATTCACGTTGCGGATCGGCAGCTCGGCGACGACCTTCTCGCCACGCTCGATTGCAGGCTTGCAGAGCTCCAGCAACTTGGTGAGGTCGAGCGACTTCTCCAGGCCGTGATCCTGCTCCATCTGTTTGAAGCGCGGCGTACCGTCGCTCGAGTCCGGCTGATACAGCAGGTTGCTGAAGTCCAGACCGCGCGCCTTCCAGTGATTCACGGCCTTGCGCGGCTCGAGGCGATCGACACGGCCGATCATCTCGTCGACGCTGCGGAAGCCGAGCTGCGCCATGAGCTCGCGCATCTCCATGGCGATGAAGCGCATGAAATTGACGACGTGCTCCGGCTTGCCCGCGAACTTCTCGCGCAGGCGCGGATCCTGAGTCGCGATGCCGGCAGGGCAGGTGTTCAAGTGACAGACGCGCATCATGATGCAGCCCGTCGCCACCAGCGGCGCGGTCGCGAAGCCGAACTCTTCGGCGCCGAGTAGGGCGGCGACGATAACGTCACGGCCCGTCTTCAGCTGACCGTCGGTTTCGACAGCGATGCGGCTGCGCAGGTTGTTCATCACCAGCGTCTGGTGAGTCTCGGCGAGGCCGAGCTCCCACGGCAGACCGGCGTGAGCAAGCGATGTTTGCGGAGACGCACCCGTGCCGCCGTCGTGACCGCTGACCAGCACTACGTCGGCATGCGCCTTGGCGACGCCCGCGGCGACCGTGCCGACGCCCACTTCGGCCACCAGCTTGACGCTGATGCGAGCGTGACGGTTCGCGTTCTTCAGGTCATGAATCAGCTCGGCGAGATCTTCGATCGAGTAGATGTCATGGTGCGGCGGCGGCGAAATCAAACCGACGCCTGCGGTGGTGTGACGAGTCTTCGCGATCCACGGATACACCTTGGTGCCGGGCAGCTGACCGCCTTCACCGGGCTTCGCGCCCTGCGCCATCTTGATCTGGATCTCGTTGGCGCTGACCAGATATTCGCTGGTGACGCCGAAGCGGCCCGAGGCAACCTGCTTGATCGCCGAGTTCTTGGAATCGCCATTCGGCATCGGCTTGAAGCGCGCCGGATCCTCGCCGCCTTCGCCGGTGTTGCTCTTGCCACCGATACGATTCATGGCGATCGCCAGCGTCTCGTGCGCTTCCGAGCTGATCGAGCCGTACGACATCGCGCCCGTCTTGAAGCGCTTCATGATGTTCTCGATCGGCTCGACTTCGTCCAGCGGCACGGCGTCGCCGAGCTTGAAGTCCAGCAGGCCGCGCAGCGTGCAGAGATTGGTCGACTGCTCGTTGACCAGCTTCGAGTATTCCTTGAACTGGTTGAAGTTGCCGTTGCGCACGGACTTCTGCAGCCGATGGATCGACTCGGGGTTGAACAGGTGATATTCGCCGTCCGCGCGCCACTGATACTGGCCGCCGACCGGCAGCGTGTGACGATCGGTGGGACGCTCGGGGAACGCGGCGCGGTGACGCACCAGCACTTCCTGCGCGATCACATCCATGCCGATGCCGCCGACGCGCGATGCGGTCCAGGTGAAGTACTCGTCGATCACGTCCTGACGCAAACCGACCGCTTCGAACACCTGAGCGCCGCGATAGCTCTGGATGGCCGAGATGCCCATCTTCGCCATCACCTTGATGATGCCCTTGGTCGCGGCCTTCACCAGGTTCTTGCAGGCGCTCTTGTGATCGATGCCGGTGATGCGCTCGTCGCGGATCATGCCGTCGATGGTTTCGAACGCGACGTAAGGATTGATCGCGCTGACGCCGTAGCCGATCAGCAGCGCAAAGTGATGAACTTCGCGCGCTTCACCAGTCTCGATCACGAGGCTGACGCGCGTGCGCAGACCTTCGCGAATCAAGTAGTGATGCAGGCCGGCGACCGCGAGCAGCGCCGGAATGGGCGCGAACTCCTTGTTCACACCGCGATCGCTGAGGATGAGGACGTTCACTTCCTCTTCCTCGATCATGCGGCGGGCCATCAGCCGGATTTCTTCCATCGACTTCACCAGGCCTTTCTCGCCGCGGGTCACGCGGAACAGGCTCGGCAGCACGCCGACGCGCAGTCCCGGCAAATCCATCCGGCGGACCTTGGCGAATTCCTCGTTCGTGAGAATCGGCCACTTCACTTCCAGACGACGGCAGTCCGCTGGCTGCGGGTTCAGCAGGTTGCCTTCCGAGCCCAGGCGCGTTTCCGCGGAAGTGATGATCTCTTCGCGAATGCTATCGATGGGCGGATTGGTGACTTGCGCGAACAGCTGCTTGAAATAGTCGTACAGCAGGCGCGGCTTGTTCGACAGCACCGCGAGCGGCGTGTCGTTGCCCATGGAGCCGACTGCCTCGACGCCGTTCTGCGCCATCGGCGTCAGGATCATGCGCTCGTCTTCGAACGTGTAGCCGAACGCGATCTGACGTTGCAGCAGCGTGTCGTGATCGGGCGCCGGCACTTCGGGTGCGGTCGGCAGATCGTTGATGTGCACCAGGTGATCGTTCAGCCACTGCCGATACGGACGCTCGGTGGTGATGGCCTTCTTGATCTCTTCGTCGTCGACGATGCGACCCTGCTCGGTGTCGACCAGGAACATGCGACCAGGCTGCAAACGACCCTTCTCCAGCACGTTCTCCGGCGCGATATCGAGCACGCCCGCTTCGGAAGCCATCACGACCAGGCCATCCTTCGTCACGTAGTAGCGCGAAGGACGCAGACCGTTGCGGTCGAGCACGGCGCCGATCTGCTTGCCGTCGGTGAAGGCGATCGCGGCCGGGCCGTCCCACGGCTCCATCAACGACGAGTGATACTGATAGAACGCCCGCTTGTTGTCGTCCATGGTCTGATGATTCGACCAGGGCTCGGGAATCATCATCATCATGGCGTGCGGCAGCGAGCGGCCGGCCAGCACCAGCAGCTCGAGCGTGTTGTCGAACATCGCCGAGTCGCTGCCGTTCGGATTGATGATCGGCAGGATCTGCGGCATGTCCTCGCCGAACACTTCGGAGTGGAACAGCGCTTCGCGCGCATGCATCCAGTTCGCGTTGCCACGCACGGTGTTGATCTCACCGTTGTGCGCGACGTAACGATACGGGTGGGCGCGATCCCAGCTCGGGAACGTGTTGGTGCTGAACCGCGAGTGCACCAGCGCGATCGCCGTTTCCATGGTCGGATCCTGCAGATCCGGGAAGTAGGGACCGAGCTGCTCGGTCAGCAGCATGCCCTTATAAACGAGGGTCTTATGAGACAGGCTGGCGACGTACCAGACCGCCGCGCCTTCCATCGTCGACGCGCGGATCTCGCTGTAAGCGCGCTTGCGGATCACATACAACTTGCGCTCGAACGCCAGCGCGTCCGGCAGCGCCGGATTGCGGCCGACGAACACCTGCCGCATATACGGCTCGCACGATTTCGCCGTGTCGCCGAGCGAGGAGTTGTTGGTCGGGACCGTGCGCCAGCCGAGGACCGTCTGACCTTCGGACTGCACGATCTGCTCGAAGCGCTCTTCGATGCGCCGACGCAGCGTCGGATTGCGCGGCAGGAACACGATGCCGCAGCCGTAATGCTCGGGCTCGGGCAATTCAATACGCGACTTCTTCGCCGCCGCCACCAGGAACTGGTGCGGCATCTGGAGCAGCACGCCCGCGCCGTCGCCGGTATTGGTCTCGGCTCCGCAGGCGCCACGGTGATCCAGATTGGTCAGGACCTGCAGGCCCTGTTGCAGAATCTTGTGCGATTTTCGGCCTTTAATATCTACGACAAAGCCGACGCCGCACGCGTCGTGCTCGTAAGCGGGATCGTAAAGACCCTGCTTTTCTGGACGGGTGGTTCGCCCCTTCAGGGCGACCTCGTTCGCGGCCTCTTCCTTGGAGGCCCGTTCAGTGCCGTTAGTCATATTGGCCTACCGTTACCATCATCGGGAAATTCGGTCTGGCCGGGACAATCGCTGCGAGCGACAGGCATGGCCAGGGCCGCGCAGCGACTCGTCTCGGCAGGGGCAGCGGTGGTGACTGCATCCCAGGAGGCGGCTCGGCGCGGGACCGTCGCCGCGGCGCGCGGCGTCCGATCTGCGGTGCTGACACCGCGATCACGGTCTAACTCATTGATTCAGTAGGGTTGATTCGCGAAGGTCGGCGCAGCGCAAGGCCGGCCAGGGCCTCGACGCGGACAAGCGCGTTGAATACAACCCGAAGGAATGGCAGTCATATTACAGAGGTCGGTCCCTGCGTCAATGCGCCACGAAAGACAAGACCCTAGCCATTATTTCCGCATGACCTCCAAGAAGGTCACTTTCCACTCACCGTCCTCGCGGCGTAGGGCGATTTTGAAGGTGCGCAGTTCGCCGGCGAGGTCCCATTCATCCGCGGCATCGCGGCCCATCATGCCGACCAGCACCTGGGCTCTGGCCTCGTCGTCGGTCGGGAAAATCAGTTCCTCGATGCGAGTCAGCAGATGAATGGATTGGTTGGCGATGAAATAGCCGCGCGCATAGCGCGCCGCTTCTTCAGCGCCCATGCCATTGGCGTCTCGATAATCGTCGGACAGATGCGCCTTCAGGCCGCCAACGTCGCGGTCCTCGGCGGCTTGTTCCATTTGTTCGATGACGGTTCGCACCTGCTGCTCGGGCGAGTCCTTGTCGCCGCAGGCGCCGAGGGTCGCGAATGTCAGGCAGACCAGGGATCGATGAACGATTCGATGGAGTGGCATGCGCGCCCGGCAATGTACGTTAGTTGCATTTACCAGCTGGGAAGTTGGCTGGAATGATGCGCGGACTATGGCGGACCGCCACCTACCGGGCAACGAGCACGGCCAGCGGGACAGAGTGGGAGCTGTCCGCTTGACCGTCTTGCGGGCTGCGTGCTCAGATCCCGGGCGGTAGCGACCGGCGGCCCAAACTGGCTTTAAATCAAGTATTTCGCACCGTCGGCGCGGCCCGAGCGCCTGCTTGCTCATCTCGTTGGGAGAAAGTTATGAACTCCGTATCGGTACGCGCTGCTGTCGCCACCGCGTTGTCATTGCTGGGATTGCCACTCGTCGCAAGCGCGCAGGATGGCGTCGAGCATTGTGACAAGCCCATGGGTGCGCTCGCTGTGGTCGAGCCGCAGGATTATGTGGCGCAGTCGTTGTCCCGTTACGGCCTGCAGTCGCCCACCGGCCTGATCCGCATGATGGTTCAGCAGTCGAACTGCTTCATCGTCGTGGAGCGCGGCATCGGCATGCAGAACATGATGCAAGAACGCGCGCTGCAGGAGTCGGGTGAATTGCGTCAGGGCTCGAACATGGGCGGCGGCCAGATGGTCAGCGCCGATTTCGTGCTCACGCCGGCCGTTGTGTTTTCTGAAAACGATGCCGGCGGTGTCGGTGGCGCGCTCGGCGGCCTGCTCCCTGGCTCCAAGGGTCGCGTGCTCGGCGCTGTCGCCGGCGGTTTGAAGTTCAAAGAAGCACAGACCAGCATGCTCGTGACCGATGCGCGTTCCGGCGTTCAGGTCGCTTCCGCCGAAGGCAACTCCAAGAAGGCGGACCTCAAGCTGGGCACGGCTTTGTTCGGCAGCAGCGCTGCCGGCGCGCTCGGCGGTTACACCAAGACCAACGAAGGCAAAGTGATCGCGGCCAGCCTCGCGGACAACTACAACAACATCGTGCGCTCGGTTCGTAATCAGCCGAGTCTGCAGCGCGATGTCGGCACACTCGCCGAAGAGGCGGCCAAGAAGACCAAGGGCGGCGCCGTGTACAACGAAGGCGACACCGTCGTGCCGAAGCTCGGCAATCTGAAGGTGTACTCGTCGCCCAGCGAATCGTCGCAGCCGGTCGCGACCCTGTCGAAGGGCGAAGAGATGATCTTCATGGGCGAAGAAAAAGACGGCTACCTGAAGATCGAATCCAGCAACGGCGGCGGCTGGGTGAAGAAGATTTTGGTGACGCGTTAATCGACGGACGCGCGACGGAGCAGAGCCGGGCGGGATGAAAGTCTCGCCCGGCTTTTTTATTGGCTAACTGATCGGCTCCCACGCTGCCAGTGCCGCTTCCAGCGGGTTTTCGTCGAGACCGCGCTCGATGACGAATCGTCGGGTCGCCGACAAGTGTTTCAGAAGGGCGTACACGGCGTCGCGTTGAGCGGGCGAGCACCACGCCAGAAAACGATTGCTGCCGCCGTCATACGAAAGATGAGATAGCAGTTGGCTGCCATACCAGCCGTAGCCACTCCAAACGTCGGGAAGCAAGGCGAAGCGCGCCAGCGCAGGAAACAAATAAGCGATGCCTTCCTCGCTCGAGAAGGTAACGGGATCCCAGCCGGCAGTGCCCAGGTCTTCACGGCACAATGTTTCGCGAGTTTTCGATCGCAAGGTCTGGTCGTGGTGCTTGCATTCGGAGCAGTGACTGAAATCCGTGAAGTGCTTGGGCTTGGCGATGTTGGCAAAAGCCAGGTCGATGTCTCGAAGCACTTGCTCATCGGCCTCGGCGGACCGCCACGCATACAGGCAGTTGAGCAGATGATCCACCCACGCACGCGCCTCCGGCTCCGAACATTGCGCGAAATGCCTCAGCTCGGCGGCCGCGATCGTTCTGGACCCGGCGGCAATCGCTTTGACGATGGCCTGAAATTGTTCGTCGTTGACGTCGAAGCGCGGCGCCAAGGCGCCGCAATGCCGGCAGGGAAGTACAACGGCTGGCGACGTCATGCTCATGCGTCCGAACAGGAGAAGGCGATCAGGCCCGGATATTTCAACCACACTTTCACATATACCGCCAGGTTGTATGCAAACACCGCCGCGGCGGCAATCGACAGCAGCCTGCGATCGAACCGACGAGCGAGCATTGCCAGTACTGCGCCGGCAAGCGCGAGCAAGATACTCAGCTTGAAAATAGTCCCTTTGCCGGCCGTCAAGATGAACATCAGCGAGATCTGCAGGGCGAACATTCCTGCGAAGGCAATGCTCACCCAGGGCTTCTGGTCGCTGTAGAAGGCGTCCAGCCAGGAGGAGGGCGGCACATTCTGGAGTGCCCGGAACACGAGCATGAACAGCAGCGGCGCCGTTGCAATCGTCAGCCATGACCAACCGAGCGGCTCGCATGCGCTCGACATCAGGGTGGGAGCCATGGCGGCCCCGCCCAGCAACAGGCAGTCGAACGCCGACAAACGATTTCTGGTGAGTTTGAGAGGCACGACGCAGATCAGGGCGGTCAGCAGCTGCAGGAGTATTGTCTCTCCAATGGCCACCGCAGTCCCGCTGCCGATGGAGCGCACCAGTGCTACCACGATCTCCCTGGATATCAGCTGCACCCGTGTCAGCAGCACGAGGAGGATCGACAGCGCCAGAGCGCCGATCGCCAACGTGTACAGCTTCCGTTCTGTTTCAAGATACATCGGAGCCAATTCCATGCCGTCGATTGGCCGACGTGACGATATATTACAACTGCACGTTTGCTGCGCAAGTAACAGGTAGCGCAGCGCTCGACGCGCTAAGAAAACTCCGCGTGATGCTGGGCGCGTGCGAAGCCCGCACGCGCCCAGGTTTCTGAACAATCGTTACTTCGGCGCCCGCGCCCAATCCAACCGATCGTCCGGTTCCTGCTTCGGCGACGCTTTGACCCAGTTCGCTTCGCTATTCACATCGCCCTTGCCTGTGTACTTCGCATAGGCCGGATACGGGAACAGCGGGCGAGTGCGGACCACACCTTGCGGGCCGCTTTGAGTGGCCACAACGCGCTCCGGCGCCTGGCCTTGCTCGACCCACTTCACCAACTCGGGCAACAGCTCGAACGTGTTAGGAGCATTGCCGCCGCGGCAATGGAACATTCCGGGCACCATGAACACGCGGAACCA
This sequence comes from Steroidobacter agaridevorans, assembly GCF_009932555.1. Classification (GTDB taxonomy): domain Bacteria; phylum Pseudomonadota; class Gammaproteobacteria; order Steroidobacterales; family Steroidobacteraceae; genus Steroidobacter; species Steroidobacter agaridevorans. The sequence goes on along the minus strand of NZ_BLJO01000006.1, from coordinate 201,658 downwards.
GTCGCGCACTTTCTCACCGCCGCCCTGACGTGAAGTCACTTGGGCGTAATAGTCGAGCAGGGCCATCGGTGAGACGCCGGCGTCGGCCCAGCCGTGATAGACGATGAGCTTGCCGCCGCGTTGTTCGAATTCGCGCAGATCGGGTGCTTGGTGAGGCGCGACGGGATCGTACAAAGCCGCCATCTCTTCGGTCTTCTCAACGTCGGTGTCGAAGTTGAAAGTGCGATAGTTGTAGTCGGCCGGCGGATTCGTCGGGAACGCGAGATAACGCAAATAGCCTTCCGCGAGCGAACGACGGCCAGCGCCGCTCCAGGAAAGCTCGCTGCCGTAAGGCGTCGCGCCCGGCATCAACTTCTCACCCTTGCTGTTGACCGGTCCACTGTAGAGCGCTTTCGCCGCAGCGACCTGCTCGGCCGTCAAGCAATCCGGCCCATCGTCTTTCTTGCACTGAAGCTTGGCGGGGTCGAAGGTGCACGCACGCGGATCGGTGAGGATGCCGTCGACGAGGCCGTCGAGCTTGTCACACGATTTCATGACACCCGCGTTCAGCACGGCGAGCTTGGCGGGCGTAAAAACTTCGGAGCCGTCGTCGCGCAACAGCTTCTGTGCATCCCAGTTGTTCGCGATCGCACCGAGGCGGCCGGGAAATGCGGGATCGCCCGCAATGATGCCGTCGAAGTCGCCGGGGTAGCGTTGTGCTTCGGAAAGTCCCTCTCTACCGCCGGTCGAACAGCCGCGAAAATACGAGCGCGCTGGTCTCTTACCGTAGTAACGTTCGGCCAGTGCCTTACCGGCAACGGACATCAAATGCGTGGAACGGCCAGCGTAGTCTTCGCGGAGCGTGGGATCGCTCCCCCAGACAGGATCCTTGATGACCAGTCCGACGTGACCCATGTTGTGAGCGGCGACGACGAAGTTGTCCGCCAGCGCATCGGCGCAGTTGTTGATGCCGATGACGCCGCAGAAGCCGCCGCAACCCGTCTGAAAATAACGGCCGTTCCAGCTCTTGCTCGGCAAGCGCATTTCAAACTGAATCTGCGGCTGAATGACGCCGTTGACGGCGCAATATTCGGCGGCGCCATCCTTCGCCGGAACCAGCTTTGCCGAAAGCACCGAGAGCGGCGCTTCGAAGGTGTTCTTGAAATCCTCCTCGACCAGGCGCTCGCAGGCCATCGCGCCGCCGATCTGAGTGTCGATCGTTGCCATGACGGGCGAGCTCTGCGACGCGTGTGCGCCACTACTTGCCGCAAGGAACGCTACAAAGAATACGAAATTGGCACCAAGGGCCTTTGTGGTGAACTGCACGGGCTCTCCTATCGTCTCGGCGGGTTAAGAATCTCTTCCCTCAGGTCGCTTCGTGCAAAGACGGTGCATGAACTGTGCGCCACTGCACCAACTTTGCCGCGATTCCGACGCGAGTCAGGCTTGAATTGTCATCGCCAGGCTCTCTATGATCGTAATACATCATACAAAAATACCATCGTATCGTCGGTTCAAATGGTGGTATGCAAGTTGCAGTGCGAAAGGTTTCTGGGGTGTGGGGAGCGCGACGCGGTTCGCGTCGCTTAACTGTGAGGAGCTTGCATGAGAGTCAACATTAACCGGCACGGTGGTCGGGTCGCCGTCCGGATCGGCCAGGCCGTCGCGCTGGCGGCGACCGCCATGGTCACTGTCGCCAACGCGCAGGAGTTGGTCGTCGAGGAGATCATCGTTACCGCGACCAAGCGCGAAACGACGATGAAGGACACCCCCGCGGCCATTGCCGCCGTGAGCGGCGATGCCATTCGCGAGAGCCAGGCGTTCTCGCTGGAGAGCTTTACGCGCTTGGATCCGTCCATCCAGGTCAACAACCGCGGCGTGGGTGACAACCAGATCATCGTCCGCGGCATTTCCTCGTCGGGCAAGCCCACCGTCGGCTTGTACTTCGACGAAGCGGTCATCACCGGCCTCGGCCTCGATGGCGGCAGCGACAATCAGCCGAACATCCAGCTGCACGACATGCAGCGCGTGGAAGTCCTGAAGGGTCCGCAGGGCACCTTGTTCGGCGCCGGTTCCATGAGCGGCACGGTGCGCTTCATCACCAACAAGCCGGATCTGTCGAAGTCCGAGTTCGGCTTCAGCGGCTCGGCCGCCTCGGTGAAGGACGGCAACGAGCTGTATCAGGGCGAGTTCATGGCGAACGTCCCGCTGATCCAGGACAAGCTCGGTGCGCGCGCCGTGGTGTGGGGCGATTCCGGCGGCGGCTACATCGATCAGACCAGCTCGGCGGGTGCCAAGGAAAACGTCAACGACCAGGGCATCTGGGGCGGACGATTGATCCTGGCCTCGCAGCTCACCGACGCGTTGAAGATCACCGCGACCGGCCTGTACCAGGAGACCGAGGCGGACGGCTCGCAATACTTCGAGTTCGGCCAGCCCGACTATCAGAATATTTCGCCGACGCTCGAGCCGTTCGAAGACGAGACCCAGCTGTTCAGCCTGGTGGCGGATTACACCACCGACTTCGGCACCTTCACCGCGACCAGTTCGTACATGGATCGCGAGCTGTTTTTCTCGCGCGACAGTACGCCGACCGCGCGCTTCTTCGGCTTGCCGTTCGATCTCGCGTATCACCAGGGCCAGGAGATTTCCAACTGGTCCTCGGAAGTGCGCTTCGCGTCGTCGTTTGACGGCCCGTTCCAGGTCGTCGCCGGCGCGTTCTATGCGGAGCTCGAGTCCGAGGTCACGAACGCCGCGTTGTTCGTGTTCGACGATAGCGGCGTCGCGCCCTGCAAGTTCCATGAGGATTGCGTATCCAACGGCTTCGCCGGCAACGACATCAATTCGGGCTACAGCAACACCAACATCGATCAGCTCGCGCTGTTCACCGAAGTCGAGTACAAGTTCGCCGAGCAATGGACCGGCACCGTCGGCATCCGCTACTACGACGCGGATATCTTCGAGGGCAAGATCGAGACGCAGGAACTGGCTCGCCCGCCGCAGACCGTGGATCGCGTGTTGCTCGACGAGACCATCAGCGAAGACGAGCTCAGCTACAACTTCGCACTGGCGTATGCGGCCACGGACGACACCACGTTTTATGCTCGCATCGCTTCGGGCTTCCGTCCTGGCGGCGTGAACGATTGGCGTTCGGCGGCATCTCGCGGCGTCAGCGTGCCGGCGCAGTACGGTTCCGACACGCTGTGGAACTACGAACTGGGCGTGAAGAGCTACATGTTCGATCGCGCGCTGTACACCGAGCTGTCGGTGTATCGCATCGACTGGTCGGATCAGCAGATTTCCCTGCAGGATCCGAACGCCATCTTCGCGTTCATCGGCAACGCCGGTAAGAGCTACGTGAACGGTCTGGAGTTGCAGGTCAATGCGCAGCCCACCGACAGCTTGACCCTGAACATCGGTGCGACGTACACCGATTCGCGCCTGTCGGAAGACATGCCGGTCCCGCCAGATCCCACGACGCCATACGGCCGCGAGGGCGATCGCATTCCGTACAGCCCGAAATGGTCGATGGCGGGCTCCGCTCAGTACGAGATTCCGTTCTCGTCCGATCTCACGGGCTACGCCAACGCCAACTTCAATTATCGAAGCGTGTCGTACACGGCGTTCAACAGCTCGTTCGGCCCGACCAACTATCAGGCGCTGGAAGACTACTTCATGATGGGAGTGCGTTTCGGCGTGCGCTTCGGCGCTTGGGATACCAGCATCTTCGTCGACAATGTCACCGACGAAGTGCCGGATCTGGGTCTGCGCGTGACTGGCGACGGCTTCCGCGTCTATACCGCGCGTCCGATGACCGCGGGTGTACGCGTGTCGACCCGCTTCTAAGCAACTCGGCAAAGTGCGGCGGCCGCTCCCTGGTGGGGCGGCCGCTTTTTGTTTATCAATCGATCCCGATCCTCCATGGCTGAAGCGCAGTCCCTTTCCAAAGCTCCGCCCCAACCGATGTTCGTGCGGGGCTGGGTCACCGTCGTGGTGTGCCTGCTCGGCATCTCCACCGGGCCGGCCGCGTTCGGGTTGTCCTCGTTGTTTCTGTTGGGCGGCCCGATCGGGGAAGAGTTCGGCTGGAGCCGCACGGCGATCAGCGCCGCCGTGTCGGTGATGATGTTATGCACGGCGGTCTCGCTGCCGTTCATGGGACGGCTCGTCGATCGCTTCGGCGTGAAGCGGGTGCTGGTGCCGTCGATCGTCGTCTTCGGTCTTTGTTTCCTCGCCGCCTCGATGATCGGCAACTACTGGCAGTTCATCGCGCTGTACGTGGCGATGGGCACGATCGCCGTGGGCACGAACAGCGTGCCCTACATGCGCGTGCTGACATCGTGGTTCGATCGTCGGCGCGGGCTCGCAATCGGCATCGCCGGCAGCGGCACCGGTCTGGGATTCGGTTACGTTCCGCTGGTGACGCAGGAATTCGTATCGCACTTCGGCTGGCGGGGCGGGTATTTCGGTCTCGGCTTGATCATGTTGTTGTTCACGCTGCCGATGGTTGTGTTCCTGCTCCATGAGAAGCCGCAGTCGCTGGGCTTGCATCCTGACGGTGCGGCGTCCGATGCGCCGGCGGATCAGCAGCCCGTTGCGAGCGGCGACACGCTGGCTGAAGCGATGGCTCGCCGTGACTTCTGGAGTTTGATCACGATCTTCTCGGGCCTGGCGTTCGTGCTGTACGGGCTGATCCCGCACATGGTGCCGATGCTTCAGGATCGCGGTGTGCCGGAGAGTCTCGCCGCGGGTCTGGCGTCGGCGTTTGGTTGGTCCGCCTTCGGCGGGCGACTGCTGATCGGTTTCCTGGTCGATCGTTATGACGCCCGGCGCATCGCCTTCGTGTTCTTCTCATTGTCGGCGATCGGTCTGGGACTGTTGTCCGCGCCGTTGCCGATCTGGGCATTCGTCGTCGCGGCCATCATGCTCGGCCTGAGCTTGGGCGCGGAGGTCGACATGCTCGCGTATCTCACCAGCCGCTACTTCGGCTTGAAGAACTTCGCGCAGATCTTCGGGGCGATGTTCTCGGCAGTGATGGTTGCAATGAGCCTGAGCCCGGTGGCCTTCGGCGCCGTGTTCGACTACACGGGCTCATACAAAGCCATCCTCGCGTTGGGCGTGCCGCTGTGTGTGCTGGCGATCGTGCTGGTGCTGATGTTACGTCCGTACGGCGAGCGCGCTCGCGGCGGGCCGATCTCGGTCACCTGAAGAATAAAAAAAGCCCGAGGTCCGCAGACCTCGGGCTAGCCTCATTAACCTTTTCCCAGCCTCAGGCGGATTCTTTCGGACCGCCCTTGTCCGCGATCTGCACGCGGAAGCCCGAGCGCAGCTGCGGGTAGTAATCCCAGATCGCCAGGTGCTGCGTGCAGCGGTTATCCCAGAACGCCACCGAATGCGGCTCCCAACGGAAGCGCACCTGGAAGTACGCGTTCTCGCAGTGATGGAACAGGAACTGCAGGATCGCCGCGCTCTCCGCGTCGGGCACTTCGTTGATGCGCGCAGTGAAGCCCTTGTTCACGAACAGCACTTTGCGGCCCGTCACCGGATGGGTGCGAATGACCGGATGCACCGCGACCGGGAATTTGCCATCGGGATTGAAGCGACCGAAGGCGAGCTTGCCGTCATGCGTCGCGGTGAGGCCTTCGAGATAGGCCTTCATGCGATCCGACAAAGCTTCGTACGCGGCATACATGCTCGCGAACACGGTGTCGCCGCCCATCGTCGGCAGCGTGTGCAAATAGAGAATGCTGCCCATCGGCGGAATCGTCGCGCACGACATGTCGGTGTGCCACTCCTCGCCGGCAACGTGCTTCGAATTCGCATCCGCCTGCAGTTTGCGCACTTCCGGATGATCCGGCAGGCCCTGCAGCGCGTGGATCTGCAGCTCGCCGAAATACTGGCCGACGCGCTTCAACGACGGCGGATCGAGCGACTGGTTGCGGAAGAAAATCACCTGATGATCGGCGATGGCCGCATTCAGGTCGGCGATCTGCTGCTCGCTCAGCGGCTTGCTCAGATCGATGCCCGAGATGACGGCGCCGATGGTCGGCGTCAGCCGGTCGGCGGTGATGGTCTGGTAGCTCTGGCTGGGCGGAACTGCTGGCTTCGGATTGGCGGCCATAAACGTCTCGATCAAAAAGGGGGGCGGATTTATTTACGACGCAAGTTTCTCGGCGTCGCGAGCTCGCACGAGGTCGAGCGCGACGTCGGTGATCATGTCTTCCTGACCGCCGACCATGCGACGCCGGCCGAGCTCGACCAGGATGGTGCGAGTGTCGAGTCCGTACATCGCCGCGGCCTTTTCGGCGTGGCGCAGGAAGGAGGAATAAACGCCGGCATAACCGAGCGTGAGAGTTTCGCGATCGACGCGCACCGGCCGGTCCTGCAGCGGACGGACCAGATCTTCTGCGGCGTCCATCAGCTTGAACAGGTCGCAGCCGTGCTGCCATCCGTACACATCGGCGGTGGCGATGAAAACTTCCAGCGGCGCATTGCCCGCGCCTGCGCCCATGCCGGCGAGGCTGGCGTCGACGCGAATCGCACCGTTCTTCACGGCGAGAATGGAGTTCGCGACGCCGAGGCTCAGGTTGTGATGCGCGTGAATGCCGCGCTCAGTTTCAGGTTTCAGCACGCGGTCGTAAGCCTGGAAGCGAGCGGCCGTGTCGTCCATCGTCATCGCGCCGCCCGAGTCGGTCACATACACGCAATGCGCGCCGTATGTTTCCATCAACTTCGCCTGCGCAGCGAGCTGCTCCGGCGGGCTCATGTGGCTCATCATCAAGAAGCCTGAGACATCCATGCCGAGCTTGCGCGCGTATTCGATGTGCTGCTGAGAAACATCTGCTTCGGTGCAGTGAGTGGCGATGCGCACCGAGCGCACGCCCAGATCGAATGCATGGCGCAGGTCGTGAACGGTGCCGATGCCCGGCAGCAGCAGCGTCGTGAGCTTCGCGTGCTCGATGACGCTGGCGACGGCTTCGATCCATTCCCAATCGGTGTGCTTGCCGAAGCCATAATTGAACGACGAACCGGCAAGCCCGTCGCCGTGCGCGACTTCGATGGCGTCGACGCGAGCTTCATCGAGCGCTCGAGCAATCGCCTTGACGTGCTCGATACCGTATTGATGGCGGATGGCGTGCATGCCATCGCGCAAAGTCACATCTTGAATGTAGAGCTTGCTGGTCGGGCTCATGCGGCGATCTCCGCGCTAAGATTGAGGGCCACACGCTCGGCGGTGCGTAGCGCGGCAGACGTCATGATATCGAGATTTCCCGCGTAGGCCGGCAGGTAATGCGCAGCGCCTTCGACTTCGAGGAATACGCTGACTTTGAGTCCGACGAATGATTCATCGACGCCTTTGAACGGCAGCTTGACGCCCGGGCCGACGCGCTCGAACTGCACGCGCTGTTTCAAGCGATAGCCCGGTACGTAACTTTGCACTTCGGAGACCATCTTTTGCACCGATGCTTCGATCGCGCTTTCGTCCGCGAGGGCGGTCAAACAAAACACCGTATCGCGCATCACCAGCGGAGGCTCGGCGGGGTTCAGCACGATAATGGCCTTACCGTGCTGCGCCCCGCCTACCTGTTCGATGGCTCGTGCCGTGGTCTCAGTGAACTCATCAATGTTTGCTCGCGTGCCGGGGCCGGCGGACTTGCTGGCGATCGACGCGACGATCTCCGCGTACAACACCGGCGCGACTTTGCCGACTGCGGCGACGATGGGAATGGTCGCCTGGCCGCCGCAAGTCACCATATTCAGATTCGGCGCGCCGAGATGCTGATCGCCGTTGACTGGCGGAATGACGAACGGACCGACTGCGGCCGGGGTCAAATCGATCAGAGTCTTGCCATGAGCGCGCAACACCGAGTCGTGATGTTTGTGGGCGCCGGCGGAGGTGGCGTCGAACACCAGCCGGACCTCTTTGAATTCCGGCATGGCGAGGAAGCCGTCGATGCCCTGGGCCGTCGTCGCGACGCCAAGTCGCTTGGCGCGGGCCAAGCCTTCCGATTGAGGATCGACGCCGACCATGGCAGCCATCCGCAAGGTGCGGCTGGTGCGCAGGATCTTGATCATCAGGTCCGTGCCGATGTTGCCGGAGCCGATGATGGCTACCGGGACGCGCTGTGTCGGTTCCATGCCCTGTAGTCCGGGTGAAGGGATGTCATTAAGGTAGTATGATCATACAATATTATCAAATACCACCGCTGGACGGCGGTCCTGAGGCTACCGATGCGACGTAATCCGCGGCTCGGCATGATCGGCTTCGGCGCCATGGGGCGCGAGGTCCTGACCGGCCTAGACAAGCTGGGCGAGACCGAGACCCTGAGGGCCGTGCTGGTCCGGCCCGGCCGCGAGGCTCCGCAGGCTGTCCACGATGTAGATGCGCTGATCGCTGCGCGCCCGCAAGTCGTCATGGAATGCGCCGGCCATTCGGCCGTGAAGGAATTCGTCGCGCCGTTACTGCGAGCCGGAATCGACGTGATTATCTCGTCGGTAGGCGCGCTTGCGGATGATCAGGTCAGAAGCGAGTTGCTCACAGCGGAACAGGGCGGTGGGCGCGCGCTGTTGCCGGCGGGCGCGATCGCAGGTCTCGATGGATTGTTGGCTGCGCGGCTCGCGGGGTTGGATGAAGTCACCTACACATCTTTCAAGCCGCCGCATGCGTGGCGCGGAACGGCGGCCGAGCAGGTGCTCGACTTAAACCATTCGGACGCGGAGCGCGAATTCTTCGCTGGCTCGGCGCGCGAGGCGGCGTTGGCGTATCCGAAGAACGTCAATGTCGGCGTGGCCATTGCCTTGGTGGGCTTGGGCATGGACGCGACCCGAGTGAGGTTGGTGTCATCGCGCAACGTGACCGATCCGCTCGGCCGCATCGAGGCGCGCGGCGCGTTCGGCCACTTCCGGTTCGATATTTTCGCGCGTGCAGCGGCCGATAATCCGAAAACTTCGACGCTGACCGCGTACAGTATCGTGCAATGTGCCCGCCTCGGCGGCGCCCTGCCGATCGCCGGCTTGTGCGCGCCCCTGACGCCAGCAATCCTATGATTTTTGCCGCCTCTTCTGGCCGCGAGCGTTTACTCTGACGCCGCACCAGTCGAGTAACATCGGCGGCAAGTAAGCTCGAGGAAGGACCTTGGAATACCAGGATCTGAGAATTGTCGAAAATCCCACGCTGGTGCGGGAGCACGCGTTGGACAAGCTGCGCAACGCCATCAGCCGAGGCTTGTATCCGCCCGGCATGCGGTTGGTGGAGCGCGAGCTGTGCGAGGCGCTGGGTGTCAGCCGGACTTCGGTGCGGGAAGCTTTGCGTCAGTTGCAGGCTGAGAATCTGATCGAGGTCGGCAAGCGTCGGAACATCACTGTCGCGGTGGTTTCGTCGAAGGACGCGGAAGATATTTATTTGATGCGAGAGATGCTGGAGTCGCTGGCGGTCCAGCGGTTCGTCGCGCTCGCGGACGAGAATGCGATCAAAAAGCTGGTGCGCATTCATAAGGATCTGCGCAAGGTGCTCAACAAGGGCGACGTGCGCGAGCTGGCCATCATGGCCGGCGAGTTTTACGAAACCATCCTCCATGGCTCGGGTAGCAAGGTGATTGCCGACATGGCGCGGCAGTTGCTGACGCGAGTCAACTATTTGCGCATGCGGTCGATGGCTGAGCCGCATCGTCTCGAAGACGGGATGCACGAGTGGGATACGCTGATCGAGGCCATCGTCGAGCGGAATCCGGAAGCTGCGGCTAAGGCGATGGCTGCGCACTTGTCGAATGCGCGCAAGGCGATTGTGGCGAAGCTCCAGCATGAAGAGGAGCAGGCGGCTGCGGCTGTTCCCGAGCGCGCGGCGGTTTCGAGTCGGCGGTCTGGCTGAGGTTGAATTAAGAGGCGTCGGTGGCTAGCAGCGCCAGGGCGGGGTGTCTCCTCCCGGCACCGCGCACCCGCCTGCGCACGCTTCGCTCCCGCTGTCGCGGGCGCCCTGCTTGTACGTCCCTGTAGCGCTGCTACGAAAGGTCCATGCTTTTCGAAGCTGCCGGGAGGAGACACCCCGCCCTGACGCTGCCGACACGGCGGCTGAGCGTTCCACGCACTCGGACCGGTGCTTCTTCCGGCGAATGCCAGGTAACACGGGCGACAGCCCGACAATCACGGGTAGGCGCTCCTAATCCGTTCGGATCGGAGGGCTCTCCGGCGAACGCCAGGTAGCGGGGCGACAGCACGGGCGGGCGGTTCCTAATCCATTCGGACCGAAGGGGCTCCTCCGGCGAATGCCGGGTAGCAGGGGCGACAGCCCCGATAATCACGGGTGGGCGGGTGGGTTCCCAATCCGGGGCCAGGGGCGCTAGCCCCGTTAACCCGATTCCTTTGTCCGATTCTATGTTTGTCATACAAAGTACGCCCGGCTACACTGTCCGCAATGGCCAGTGGAAGTGGGACACATGGGTAGAGATCGGGTCATCATTGCCGGAGCGGGGCCCATTGGCGCCGTCCTGGCCTACGCGCTGAGGCAGCGCGACATCCCCATCCTTCTGATCGAGGCGCTCCCCGCGCCCGAGATCGATTGCCGGGCAGCTTCATGCCACCCACCCACGGTAGCGATGCTCGACGAGCTCGGCCTCCTCGAAGACGGTCTCGAGCAAGGTCTCGTCTCCCCCGTCTTCAACTATCTCGATCGCGTCACCGGCGAGCTCATCGGTCGCTTCGATATCGAAGCGATGCGCGAACGTCCCGCACATCCCTATGTACTCCAGTGGGAGCAATACAAAATCGTCGGGACCGTGCTGAAGCGTCTCGCAGACGATCCGGGCGCCGAGATCCGCATGTCGACACGCGTCGTCGCGATCGCTCAGGACGCGGATAAGGTCGATGTCACCGTGACATTGCCCGATGGCAGCAGCGACATTCTGTCGGGCCGCTACCTGGTCGGTTGCGACGGCGGTCGCAGCACCATTCGCAAGCTGGCCGACATCGAGTTCGACGGCTTCACCTGGCCGGAACGGTTCCTGAAAATCGACACGCGCTTCGATTTCTTCGGACTGCGGCCCGAGCTCAGCAATCGCAATTACTTCTCCGACCCGGACGAATGGTTGAACCTGTTCAAGGCGCGCGGCGCGGGCGGCGAAGGAATGTGGCGCGCAGTGAGCCCGACGCTTCCGGAGCAAACAGATGACGAACTGCTATCGCCGGACGCCGTCGAAGCGCGTCTGCAGAAGTTTTGTCCCAAGCCGGGCCGTTACGAGATTGCAACGATCGCGCTATACAAGGTGCATCAGCGCGTGGCTGCAACGTTCAATCGCGGGCGCGTGCTACTCGCGGGCGACTCCGCGCATGTGAACAATCCGGTCGGCGGTATGGGCATGAACGGCGGTATTCACGACGCCATCAATCTCGCCGACAAGTTGAAAGCCATCATGCTGGAAGGCGCCGACGCGCCGCCGTTGCTGGATCGTTACACTCGTCAGCGGCGCAAGGCGCAGGTCGATTACGTGCAGGCGCAGAGCATTCAGAACAAGCAGACGCTCGGTGAGAAAGATCCGGTCGAGCGCGCGAAGAAGCTGGATGGCATCCGGCGCCAGTCGGCCGATCCGGAATTGCACGATGCTTTCATTCGTCGCGCCTGTCTGATCGACAGCCTGCGCGATGCGAACGCCACTCTCTAGAGGTCTCGCCATGTCAGTTGCCCGTCATTCGCGTCCGCCCGAGTTGGTCGGCGCTTCGCTCGAGCAGATCATGGATCGCTACGTCGCGCGCTTCGCCGATCGCGTGCCGGACTGGAACGCGTTCTCGGATGCAAACATCGACGGCTACCGCCGTGCGCAGCATCGCTTCGTCGGCGCGGGCGCGTCGGGCAAGCACGACGACAGCAACATCGTGCCCGCGGGAAACTTCACGCTCTCCATCATGTTGGTGCCGCCCGGCCAGGGCAACGCGCCGCATACGCATGAAGTGGAAGAGATCTTCTTCGTGCTTCAGGGGCGCTGCGTCGTGTTCATCGAAGAAGAAGACGGCCGCCGCTTGAGCAAGGAGTTGCAGCAGTGGGAAATGATTTCCTGCCCGCCCGGCGTCATTCATGGCTATGTGAATGAAACCAACGAGCCGGTGTATTTGCAGGTCATGCTCGGTCGCGGCCGGCCGGAGACGGCGGGCTTTGCCGATCAGAAACTGTTCGAGAACAAGAACGCGCATCTGACGCGTTAATGATGTTCACGACGCGCCCGGAAATTCGCGGCACCTTCGGCGTCGTCACCTCCACGCATTGGATCGCGTCGGGCGTGGGCATGGCCATGCTCGAGCGCGGCGGCAATGCGTTCGATGCCGCCGTTGCCATCGGCTTCGTGCTGCAAATCGTCGAGCCTCACTTGTGCGGGCCCGCCGGAGAGGTGCCGATCATTTTCAGATCGGCACGCGGGGACAAGCCCACCGTGCTGTGCGGTCAGGGCGTAGCTCCCGCGGCGGCAACGATCGAGCACATGCGGTCGATGAATCTCGACATGGTGCCGGGGTCGGGGCTGATTGCTGCCGTCGTGCCGGGCTCGTTCGATGCGTGGATGACGCTGCTTCGTGATCACGGCAGCATGCGGCTCGCGGATGTGTTGGAGCCTGCGATTCACTACGCCGAAGCGGGTCATCCGCTGTTGCCTGGGGTGTCGCGCGCGATTGCCGATGTCGCTGAGGCGTTCCGAAAAGAATGGCCAACCTCGGCGCCGATCTGGCTGCCGAACAATGAAGTGCCAGCGCCGCATCAGTTGTTCCGCAATCCCACGCTCGCGGCGACATGGCGACGAATTCTGAGTGAGGCGGGCGAGGGCACGCGCGAGCAACAGATCGAGCGTGCGCGTGCGACATGGTCGAGCGGGTTTGTTGCTGAGACCATCGATCGCTTCTGTCGTACCCAGGAGCTGATGGATGCGAGCGGCGAGCGTCACAAAGGGCTGCTCACCGGCGACGACATGGCGAAGTGGCAGGCCACCTACGAGTCGCCGCAAACGTTCCGTTATCACGATTGGACCTTCCACAAGACCGGACCTTGGGGGCAAGGGCCGGTGTTGTTACAAACGTTGTCGCTGCTCGCTGGCTACGACTTGTCGAAGCTGCCGGCGACCGAGCCGGAGTTCGCGCACCTCGTTCTGGAGGCCCTCAAGCTGGCGTTTGCGGATCGCGAGGCGTACTACGGCGATCCGAATTTCACCAAGATTCCTCTCGATGCGCTGTTGAGCGAGAGCTATGCGGCCGAGCGTCGCAAGCTGATCGGTCACAACGCTTCGCACGAGCTGCGGCCGGGCGTGTTGCCTGGCTTCGAAGCGCAGGTCGCCAAGTGCCTGAGCATGGTTCGCATCGCCAAGAACGAAAGCGCCGGCCTGGGTGTCGGCGAGCCGACGATGATGCATCTGAAGCCGACGTTGAAACCCGGCGACACCGTGCACTTCGATGTGATCGATCGTTTCGGGAATATGGTCTCGGCAACGCCGTCGGGCGGCTGGCCGCAATCGTCGCCGACGATTCCCGAGCTGGGATTTGCGTTGAATACGCGCGCGCAAATGTTCTGGCTGGAGCCTGGGCTGCCGGGCAGCCTCGAGCCTGGCAAACGCCCACGCACGACCCTCACGCCGACGCTGGCGACGCGCGACGATGGGTTGTCATTGATCTGCGGCACGCCAGGCGGCGATCAGCAGGATCAGTGGCAGTTGATTCTGTTACTGCGATACATCCATCACGGGCTCGATCTGCAGCAGGCCATCGATGCGCCGTTGTTCCATAGCGTGCACTTCCCTGCGTCGTTCTATCCGCGCGAAGCGTTGTTGGGAACGGCGGTGCTCGAAGAGAGCTGCGGCGAGAAGATGATCGCTGCGCTGAAGAGCCGCGGTCACAAAGTGAAGGTCGCGCCGGAGTGGTCTGCTGGCCGGCTCACAGCGGCGTCACGCGGGACGGATGGAATATTGCGAGCGGCTGCCACGCCACGCCTGATGCAGGCGTACGCCGTCGGAAGATAAGAAGAAAAAAAGTACGCTCGCCGCCACGACAGCAGGCGAGCGCTGCAACTCAATTCTTCAGCAACAAATAAACTTTGCCGTCCGTCACTTCGATCGGCCAGGTGCGCAGCGCCTGCTTGCACGGCAGGCTCTTCGCCTTGCCTGAGCAAACATCGAAGCTGCCACCGTGCAGCGGACAGAACACGATGTTTCCTTGCAGCCGCCCCTCGGACAGCGACGCGATGGCGTGCGTGCATTCGTCGTCGACCGCATAGAGTTTGCCGTCGACGTTGCAGACGAGAAGGGGATCCATGCCCTCCAGCTGCACACGCAACATGCCGCCGGGCGCAACCTCGCCCGCCTCACACAACAGGCGTCGATCAACAGAAATCATCGCGGCTTCGGCGCTCACTGGTACGGACCTGGAAGAGAACTTGGTTGTAGTATTGTCATACAAAGTTCGCTTGGTCAACCGCTGATTGCGCGGACTGCGAAAGATCGCCGGCAGCCCACCGGCGCCGGCGATTTATCGCGAAAAATCCGGAACTTAGCTTGGGCTAGCCACCCGGCTGAAACCGCTCGGCGCGGATCGCCTGGGCGGCAACACCGTGCGAGGTCAGCGCTTTGCGCGCGGCATCGACCATCGGCGGCGGCCCGCAAAGATAGCAGACGGTCTGCGCATCGAAGTCTTCCTTTTGGAGCAGCGAGACCGCCGTGCCACTGCGAAGGTCACCATCGGCGCCTTCCATGACGGCGATGCGCACTTCGAGCTCCGGCATGGAGGCGACGAGCGCTGCTAACTCCCGTTCGTAAAACAACTCCTGCCGGCGCGTGCATCCGAAACAAAGCAACGCCGGCTGGTTCTGACCGCGCAGTGAGCGAATCATCGACAACACGGGCGCGAGGCCGGTGCCGCCAGCAACGAACACATGTCGACGCGCGCGATCGTCGAGGCCGAATGAGCCAAGCGGCGCCTGCAATCTCACGCGATCGCCGACCTTCGCGGTTTCTTGCAGCCAGCGCGACATCTTTCCGTCAGGAACGAGACGGATCATCAGCTCGATCAAGGGAAGCTCGGTCGTCGTGCTCGCGATGGAATATGCGCGCGCTTCGCCCACGCCGGGCGCGGCGAGACGAATGTATTGGCCGCTCTGAAAAACAAACCCCTCGGGGCGCTCGAGCTTCAGTGTGAGTAGCGCGACCGAGGGCGCGCCACGGCGCAACTCAACGATCTGCGCGGAATGTTTCGCAGGCGAAGAGGGTGCGGGCTTGAGCGGATACGGAAGCTCGAACGATGCGTCCGAGTTCAAGCGGGTGAGGCACGCGGGCCTCAGTCCAGCCACCAATTCATCCGCGTTGACCGGCACCTTGCCCGTCAAATCAACGACCGTTTGCCCGTCCAGGCATTGGACTACGCAACTTCCGCAGCTGCCGGTGCAACAGTCATAACGGAGCGGCACATCCACGGCCAGCGCGCCTTCCAGCACGCTTTGACCCGGCTCAACCTCGACCGTCAGCTCCGCGCCGTCCTGAAAAATCAATCGTGCCCGATGCATTAAGGTAACCAGCTTGCCGACCATGTTGCATGATTATCATACAATCATATAACGTTGGCTCAGCAAGAGGGCGAACCATGGATCAAAGAGTCAGCGAGACCGCGCAAGCTTTGTTGGACGCGTATAGCGGCGCACCGCTGCCTCCGATCCGCAGTCGATTCGATGCGGGCGACGTTCGCGCGGCCTATGCCGTGCAGCTGGCGCAGATCGCGCATTGGGTCGAGCAGGGCCGCCGGCCCGTGGGCCGCAAGATCGGGCTCACGTCGCCGGCGGTGCAGAAGCAGCTCGGCGTGGCCGAGCCGGATTTCGGTCAGCTGTTCGCGGACATGGTGTACGGCACCGGCGAGACCATTCCGGTCTCCCGTCTGCAGCAGCCCCGCGTGGAGGCCGAGATTGCGCTGATCCTGTCGCGTGATTTGGATATGGCGCATGCGACGGTGGCCGATGTGATCGCGTCGGTCGGTTGTGTGTTGCCGGCGCTCGAAGTCGTCGGCAGTCGCATCGCCGGTTGGCAGATCGACATCGTCGACACCATTGCGGACAACGCCTCGTCGGGCGTGCTGGTGCTCGGCGGACCCGCGCAACGGATCGAAGGACTCGATCTCGTGAACTGCGCGATGACGATGACATTGAACGGCAAGCCGGTGTCGAGTGGCTACGGTCGTGATTGTCTCGGCGGTCCGCTCAACGCAGCGGTATGGCTTGCCCGACGCTCGCGCGAGCTCGGCCGGCCGTTGAAACAAGGCGAGCTGGTGATGACGGGCGCGCTCGGACCGATGGTGTCCGTGCAAGCGGGCGATGTGGTGCACGCGACGATCGCCGGCATCGGCCAGGTCGGCGTGCAGTTCGCGTAAACAGAATTTTCGTTTCGAGGACGTGAGTAGATCATGAGTGATGACGCGCAGACCCCGGAAGGCGTTCGCCCCGAAGTTGCCGCAGCCGTCGGCGACTGGCGTGCCTATGTGGAAGCGAAGATGGGCTTCCGCAATCACTGGTATCCGGTGCGCTTTTCCAACGAGCTCGCCGAAGGTCAGCTGATCACTCTGCAAGTGCTCGGCGAGAAGCTGCTGCTGAAGCGCATCGACGGCAAGGTCTACGCGATCCGCGATCGTTGTCTGCATCGTGGCGTGCCGCTGTCGCGCAAGCCCGACTGCTACACCAAGGACACCATCACCTGCTGGTATCACGGCTACACGTATCGTTTCCAGACCGGCGAGCTGGTGAATATCCTCGCGGTGCCCGACAGCCGTTTGATCGGTCGTCGCAAGATCCAGAGCTTCCCGTGCCAGGAAGCGAAGGGTTTGATCTTCGTGTTCATCGGCGACATGGATCCGGTGCCGCCGCTGAGTCAGGACGTGCCGCCGGGCTTCCTCGATGACGACGTGATGATTCTCGGCAAGCATCGCGTGGTGAACTCGAACTGGCGCCTCGGTGCGGAGAACGGTTTCGACGCACTCCATATCTTTATTCACAAAGACACGACGCTGCGTCACTTCCGCACGTTCAACTTCCCGATCGGCCACACGCCGCTGCCGGGTGCAGTGCAGGTCGTGGAAGATGCCGACGGTCCGAAGGGCGTGATCGACGACTTCGCCCAGCACAAGCCGATTTGGGACGGCGTGATCGACGGTCGCGTCGTCGTGCGTGGTCCGCGCTCGCAACAGGTGCAGGGCACGTCCGCTTCAGTTGGCACGTCGATCTGGCTGCCGGGTGTGTTGAAGGTCGAGCAGTTCCCGCTGCCGGGCCTGACGCAGTTCGAGTGGTATGTGCCCATCGACGGCAAGACGCATCTGTATGTGCAGACCATCGGTCAGCAGGTGCAGACCGACGAAGACCGGCAGGATTTCGCGAGCAATTTCGAATCGATCTACAAGCCGCACGGCCTCGATGGCTTCAACGCCGACGACATCTGGGCGCGCGAGGTCACCGAGCCGTTCTACGCCGACGATTACGGTTGGGTGGATGAGATGTTGTGCGAGCCGGATACGACCATCCTCGAGTGGCGGCGCCTGGCGAGCCGCGCCAATCGCGGTGTCCAGACTCCGCAAGACCTGCGTTGATTTCGACGAGCCATGCCCATGAGTGAATTCGCTTCGAACTTCGTCGACACCAACGGCATCCGCACTCACTACCTGGAAGCGGGCAGCGGGCCGACGCTGGTGCTCATGCACGGCGGCGGCGCGGGCGCCGATGCATACGGCAACTGGCGCGAGTGCATTCCGATCTTCGCGAAGAAATATCGGGTGATCGTGCCGGACATGGTCGGCTTCGGCCGCAGCGACAAGCCTTCGCCGGACGGCTACACCTACGATCAGCCGGGCCGCAACCGTCAGCTCGTGACCTTGCTGGATGCGCTCAACATCGACAAGGCATTTCTGGTCGGCAATTCCATGGGCGGCGCGACTTGTATCGGTGCGACGCTGCAACGTCCGGAGCGCGTCGAGCGCCTGGTGTTGATGGGCAGCGCGGGTTTGCCGATTCCAGAACGGCCGTCGCCGCAGTTGCTGCACAACCTGAACTACGATTTCACGGTGGACGGCATGCGTCGCGTGATCGCCGGCCTCACGTCGCCGAAATATTCGCCGCCCGAGGAGCTGGTTCAGTATCGTTTCAATCTGACCCACGAGCCGGGCGCGAAAGCTGCGCTGGCGGCTGTGAATGCCGAGACGCGCAAGGGCACGCTGAACTATCCGGAAGACGAGCTGCGCAAGATCAAACATCCGGTGTTGATCGTGAACGGCAAGGAAGACGGCGTGTCGACCCTGGCGCGGGCGTATCGTTTCCTCGAGCTGTTCGAGAACAGCTGGGGCTACATCGTGCCTCACTGCGGCCATTGGGCGATGATCGAGCGGACCGCCGATTTCTGCGCGGCCGTCGATCGATTCCTGTCGCAGCCGGTGAACTGACGTGCCGACTCCGCCGCGTGGGGTGCACGAGCTGATCGAGCACCTGATCGAGACGCCCACGGATCGCGGCTTGATTCGAGCCAGCCCCGACGTGCTGTTCGATCGCTTCGATGTGCCCGCCGACGTGCGCGAGACCTTGCGTGCCGGCGGGCGCGACGACTTGCATCGCCTCGGCATTCATCCCAATCTGGTGATCAAATGGCTGATCTGGTCGGGCCGCCCGACCATGCCATTCTTCCCCATCGATTATTACTTCGCGAGGCGCTGACCATGGGCAAGATCGTGGGCGCGTTCGCCATGTCGCACGTGCTGGGCGCTCCGGGCGGGCTGGAAGAGCAGGCCGAGCGCGTGTTCGTCGGCATGAAGGAGCTGGGGCGCCAGCTGCGCGAAACTCATCCGACGTTGCTGGTAGTGATAACCAGCGATCATTTGAACAACTTCCGGCTCGATCAGCCCATGCCATTCGCGATCGGCACGGCCGACTCGTACACGCCGTATGGCGACATGGGATTGCCGACGGATCCGATTCGCGGCGACGCCGCGTTCTCGACCGGCTTCGCGATGTTTGCTAACGATCGCGGCTTCAAACTCGCCAAACCGGCACGCCTGCGGCCGGATCACGGTGTGATGATTCCCCTCGGCATCGTCGATCCGAGGCGCGAGCTGCCTATCGTGCCGTTATATGTGAATACGGTTTATACGCCGGCGCCGACGCCGCAAGAGAGTTGGCGGCTTGGCGAATTGCTGCGCGCGTATGTTGCGGAGTATTGCAAGGCTGACGAGCGCGTCGCGTTGCTGGCCGGCGGCGGTTTGTCACATTGGCTGGGCGTGCCCGAGGAAGGCCGAGTCAACGAGACGTGGGATCGCTGGTTCATGGACATGCTGGCGACCGGTCAAGGCGCGAGCCTGGCCAAGCTCAGCAACGAGCAGATCCTGATCGACGCCGGCAATGGCGGTCTCGAAGTGAACGCCTGGATTACACTCGCGGGCGCGGTCCCCGGCGCCACTGGCGAATGTTTGTTTTACGAAGCGATTCCCGCCTGGGCCAGCGGCATGGCCGGCATGGCGTTTCGCGTCGGCGCATAACAAGTCGAAGAGGCTCAATTCAAGCGATGACTACCTGGGATCCCTCGGGTCTGGTGTATGCCACGCTCGCAGCGGTCGCGGCTGGTGCGATCAACGCATTGGCGGGCGGCGGCACACTGATCAGCTTTCCCGTGCTCGTCGCCGTGGGCGTGCCTCCGGTGGCGGCGAATATCACCAACGCAGTCGCCCTGTGCCCGGGCTATTTCGGTGCGACCATCGCGCAGTTGCCCAATCTCAAAGGTCAGCGGGCTCAGCTCATGTTGCTGATACCGATCGCGGTGCTCGGCGGTCTCGCGGGTGGCATGATTCTGCTGCGAACCGGCGAGCGCACGTTCACCGCTCTCGTGCCGTGGATGATTCTGGCAGCGTCGTTGCTGCTCGCCGTGCAGGAGCCGGTGAAGAAATTCGTCAGCAAGCGGCTGTCGAATCCGTCGCATAAGCATCACACGGCATGGTTCTCCGCATTGCCCATCGCTGCTGCTGCCATCTACGGCGGATTCTTCAGCGCGGGCATGAGCGTACTGTTGCTCGCCGTGCTTGGCCTGACGCTCGATGACTCTCTGACACGACTGAATGCGCTCAAGCAGGTCCTGGCGTTCAGCGTCAACATCGCCGCGGCGGTGTTCTTCCTGTTCTCGGACCAGGTCGTCTGGGGCTTGGCTGTGGTCATGGCGATCGGCGCGCTGATCGGTGGCGCGATCGGTGGGAAGCTGGCCGGCAAACTCCCGCCCGCTGTCCTGCGCTGGGTCGTGGTGGTCGCAGGTATCGCGATTGCCATCCTGTACTGGGTGAAATCCAACTAATCGTCCCCAAAACCCTCGGAATGCCATCTGCCCCAGTGAGGGGCGGGTGTCATTGCACTGGCCGGCTCTTTAGAATGGCCAGTCCGTCGTCCTTCGAATTCAGGATCCGGGGTTCATCATGACTGCACCGAGCAACGATCTGCCGGTATTTTCTGCAATCAAGCCTGCCGAAGTGGAAGGCAGGATCCGCGCCTTGCTGGACGCCAATCGCGCCGAGCTGGAGCGGCTGTTGTCGAACAACGCAGCCACCTGGGATTCGCTGATCGTGCCGCTGGAGGAAATGCAGCACCGCCTGTCCCGCACCTGGTCGCCGGTCGGTCACATGAATGGCGTCGTGAACAGCGACGAGCTGCGCGCCGCCTATAACGCCTGCCTGCCATTGCTCACCGCCTGGAACACCGATCTCGCGCAGAACGAGCGTCTTCATCAGGCGTACGAAACGGTGCTGAAGAACGAGGGCGCCCGCCTTTCGCCTGGCCAGCGCAAGCTGGTCGAGAACGCGCTCCGCGATTTCCGTCTGGCCGGCGTCGCGCTGCCGCCGGAGAAGAAGCAGCGGTACAAGGAGCTGGTCGAGAAGCTGGCCACGCTGCAGTCCAAGTTCGATGAGAACGTGCTCGATGCGACCAATGCGTGGTCGCGTCTGCTCACCGATGAGAAGGAAATCGAAGGGCTCCCGGCCCCGATCGTCGAGCGCGCGCGTGCGGCCGCCGAAGCCAAGCAACAGGTGGGCTGGCTGTTCACGCTCGATGCGCCCAACTACACCTCCGTGATGATGCATGCGGTGCACGAGCCGCTGCGTCGTGACTTCTATCATGGCTGGACGACGCGGGCATCCGAGCAGGATGGCAACCAGGGCCGTTGGGACAACACCGAATTGATGGATCAGATCCTCGCGGTCCGTCACGAGGTCGCCAATCTGGTTGGGTATCCGAACTACGCGGAATATTCGCTCGCGACCAAGATGGCGTCATCGGTGCCCGAAGTTCGTGGCTTCCTCGAGCAGCTGGCGACGAAGAGCAAGCCGGTTGCGCAGCAAGAGTTCGACGAGCTCACGAAATTTGCGGGCGGCGAGCTGAATGCCTGGGACGTCGCGTTCTACGCCGAGAAGCTCAAGCGCGAACGATTCAATCTCTCTGAAGAAGCGTTGCGTCCTTATTTCCCGCTGCCGCGGGTGCTGGCGGGAATGTTCTCCGTCGCTGAGAAGCTGTATGGCGTCAAAATCGCCGAGCGCGCCGGCGTCGATATCTATCATCCCGATGTTCGTTTCTACGACATCCTGAATGACGACGGTTCACGGCGCGGCAGCTTCTTCGTCGATCTGTACGCTCGCGCCAAGAAGCGCGGCGGCGCGTGGATGGATGAGTGTGTCGGCCGCAAGCATATGGGCGGCGCTACGTCGCTGCCCGTGGCCTATCTGGTCTGCAATTTCATGCCGCCCGTGGGTTCGCAGCCGTCGCTGCTGACTCACTCCGAAGTCGTGACGATGTTCCATGAGTTCGGTCATGGCCTGCATCACATGCTGACGCGTGTGGACTATCCGAGCATTGCTGGCATCAACGGCGTTGCTTGGGATGCGGTCGAGCTGCCGAGTCAGTTCATGGAAAACTTCGCCTGGCGCGCGGAAGTGATTCCGATGATTTCGGCGCACGTGGAAACGGACCAGCCGTTGCCGGAGGCGGAGTTGCAGCGTCTGCTCGGCACGCGCACGTTCCAGGCGGGCATGCAGACCGTGAGGCAGCTGGAATTCGCGCTGTTCGACCTGCGCATTCACAGTGAGTTCGTGCCTGGCGCGGCAAGCAAGGTTCTGCAGACGCTTGGCGAAGTCCGGTCGCAGGTCGCGGTCGTGAAGCCGCCGGCGTTCAATCGGTTCCCGAACAGCTTCCAGCACATTTTCTCGGGCGGCTACGCTGCGGGTTACTACAGCTACAAGTGGGCTGAAGTGTTGGCGGCGGATGCGTTCAGTGCGTTCGAGGAAGGCGGCATCTTCAATCGGACGGTGTCGAGTAAGTTCCTGTCCGCGATTTTGGAACAGGGCGGGAGTCGGGATGCGATGGATGCGTTTGTCGAGTTCCGCGGGCGCAAGCCGACGATTGAGCCGTTGCTGAAGCAGTTGGGGCTGGCGGCGTGACAATTGAAACCTACAAGGGTGTCGCGCCCACACTTGGCGCCCGCGTCTATGTGCACCCGGCGGGGGTCGTCATCGGCAAGGTGACGATCGGCGACGACTCATCCGTGTGGCCGACGGCGGTCGTGCGTGGTGATGTGCATTCGATTCAGATCGGTGCGCGCACGAGTATTCAGGACGGCTCAGTGCTGCATGTGACGCACGATGGCCCGTACGCGCCGGGCGGACGAGGGTTGATCATCGGCTCGGATGTCACGATTGGCCATCGCGTGACATTGCATGCCTGCACGATCGGCAACGCGTGCTTGATCGGCATGGGCGCGATTCTGCTCGACAACGTCGTGACTGAAGACTTCGTGATGATTGGCGCCGGCAGTCTCGTGCCGCCCGGCAAAGAGCTGAAGACTGGCGGGCTGTACGTCGGCAGCCCTGTCAAACGAATGCGCGATCTGACGGAGAAGGAGATCGCGTTCCTGACGTATTCAGCCGCGCACTACGTCAAGGTCAAAGACGAATACTTGAAGGCGTGACCTCTCGGTTCACGCCTGCGCCTTGATCGCTTCCAGCACGGGTTTCGTATCGGGCTTCATTCCGCGCCAGAGCAGAAACGCTTCCGCCGCTTGCTCCACTAACATCCCCCAGCCCGTCTCGGCTCGTCCGGCGCCGACAGTCTTCGACCAGCGAGTGAACGCCGTATCGCCCTTGCCGTAGGCCATGTCGTAACACAACGTCGCTGGGCCGATGGCGGTGCGAGGAATGGGCGGGATATCGTCTTGCAGGCTGGCGGAGGTGGCGTTCAGTACCAGATCGAAGACCCCGTCGCTGACATCCTCGAACGTGCAGCCTCGCACGGTGCCGAGCAGTTCGAACTCTTCCGCCAATTCGACCGCGCGCTGCTTGGTACGATTCGCGATCTCGATGCATTCCGGCGCGGCCGCGAGCAGCGGGCCCATGACGCCACGCGCGGCGCCGCCGGCGCCAAGTAACAAGATGCGTGCGCCAGCAATATCGAAACCCAGATTGCGTGTGAGATCGATGACGAGGCCGGCGCCATCGGTGTTATCGCCGAGCAAGCCATCGTTTCTCCACACCAGCGTATTCACGGCGCGGGCGATCTCGGCGCGAGGCGTGCGATATCGCGTCACAATATTCGCGGACTGCTTGTGCGGCACCGTGATGTTCAAGCCTTTGCCACCCGAAGCGAAGAACGCACCCACATCGCGCTCGAAGTTTTCCGGCGTCACGGCCAGGCGCGTGTAGCTCATGGCCTGTCCGGTCTGCTTCGCGAACAGACCGTGGATGAACGGCGACCAACTATGCTGGATGGGATAGCCCACCACGGCGTAGCGGTCGATGCTGGTGTCGTTCATGGCGCTTACCTCGCTTCTTTGAGCCAGGCCGCCGCCTTCTTGGCGAAGTACGTGAGAATCCCGTCCGCGCCGGCACGGCGAATGGACATCAATGTTTCCAACACGATGGCGCGCTCGTCCAGCCAGCCGTTGCGGAACGCGGCCATCTGCATCGCGTATTCGCCGCTCACCTGGTAGACGAACGTGGGCGCGCCGAAAGTGTCCTTCACCCGGCGCACGATATCCAGATAGGGCAGGCCGGGCTTGATCATCACCATGTCCGCGCCTTCCTGCAGATCGAGCGCCACTTCACGTAACGCTTCGTTGGTGTTCGCAGGGTCCATCTGATAGTTATATTTGTTGCCTTTGCCGAGATTCGCGGCCGAGCCAACGGCATCGCGGAAGGGGCTGTAGAAATTCGACGCGTACTTCGCGGCGTAGGCGAGGATGCGGGTGTTTACGTGCCCGCCCAATTCGAGCGCTTCGCGGATGGCGCCAATGCGTCCATCCATCATGTCGCTTGGCGCAACCACGTCGGCGCCGGCTTCGGCATGCGACAGCGCTTGTTTCACCAACGCTTCGACAGTGATGTCGTTCGCCACATAACCGGACGCATCGGTAATGCCGTCCTGGCCATGCGACGTATACGGATCGAGTGCAACGTCGGTGATCACGCCCAGCTCCGGCACCGCTTTCTTGACAGCACGCACGGCACGTTGCGCCAGACCTTCGGGATTCCAGGCCTCTTTGCCGTCGTTGCTCTTGGCGGCCGGGTCGGTGACCGGGAACAGCGCCAGCGCGGGAATGCCCAGCTCCACCAGCGATTCGGCCTCGCGCACCAGCTCATCGACGCTGACCCGCTCGATGCCGGGCATGCTGTCCACGGTCTGCCGCCGCGACTGGCCTTCGATCACGAACATCGGATAGATCAGGTTGTCGGCGCTCAGCGAGGTCTCACGCATCAGGCGGCGCGAAAAGTCGCTGTAACGCATGCGGCGCAGGCGCGTGCTGGGGAATTCTCCTGACTGAAAATTAAACATGACGGCTTCCGGCGGGCGTGACTGTCAAACTGTATAGACCGCAGAAGTCTACACCTGCGGAAGCTAGGATTTGTCGACTACCCTGGCCGAACAGGGTAACCATTGGCCGAAATGCTTCGCCGAGCGGGCGTTGAGGCTGATACGTAAGTAAGACCTGTAGAAAATTAAGAGAACGTAATGCGTGAACCCACTCGCTGTACCTGGCCGCTCGGCGGCAACGAGCTCTACCTGGAATACCACGATAAGGAATGGGGTGTGCCGGCCTGGGACGATCGCACCCAGTTCGAGTTCCTGATTCTGGAGGGGGCGCAGGCGGGCCTGTCGTGGTCGACGATTCTCAACAAGCGCGAGGGCTATCGGGCCGCTTTCGTCGGCTTCGATCCTGAACGCATTGCCAGATTCGGCAAGCGGGACGTGGCGCGGCTGATGAAGGATCCGGGCATCGTGCGCAACCGGCTCAAGATCGAGTCGGCCATTGGCAATGCCAAGGCGTTCCTGGCGTTCCAGGGCGATTTCGCCAGGCACCTGTGGAGCTTCGTCGGCGGCAAGCCCATCCAGAACAACATTGCTTTAGCCGGCAAGGTTCCGGCCACCAGCCCGGAGTCGGACGCCCTGAGCAAGGATCTGAAGAAGCGCGGCTTCCGCTTCGTGGGCAGCACCATCATCTACGCGCACATGCAGGCGACCGGGATGGTGAACGATCACCTGACGAGCTGCTTCCGATACAAGCAGTGCAAAGCGCTGGGCAAGAAGGCGGCTTAGCTCATTCCGGCACTAGCCATTGCACGTTGACTCCACCGGCGCCGTCGTCGGTGAGTGCAGCGTGCGCCTCGCGCAGCGCCGGCGCGATCTCCTCATCGAACTGCCAGGGCGGATTGGCGATGATCAAGCCGGAGCCGTTCAAGCCGAGCGGCGAATCCGCCGGCCGTACGCTCAGCTCGACCAGCAGCAACTTCCTCAAGCCGGAATTCTGCAGCGACAGATGCAGTCGCTGCGTCTCGCGGCCCAGCTTGATCGGATACCACAGCGCGAACATGCCATTGGGCCAGCGGCTCAGGCCCAGCAGCAGCGCTTTCTCGACCTGAGTGAATTCGTTTTCCGATTCGTAGGGCGGATCGATCAGCACCAGGCCACGATTCTCACGGGGCGGTAAATATGTTTTGAGCGCGGCGTAACCGTCGCCGCACACGACCGACACGCCGCGTCGACCGCGCGTCGCTTGTTCGAGCGCTTGCGCCTCGGCGATCTGCTTTTCGACCAGCACGATGCGATCGCCGGGACGCAGATCGCGCGCCGCCAGCACCGGCGAACCCGGATAGCGTTGCGTCGTGATCGCGGAAATCTCTTCCGGGGAACTAACGGCGTCCAGATAGCGCCGAAGATCTGGAGAGGCTCGGGTGATACGCAGTGCGCGGCCGACGCCGTCCTGCCATTCGTTGCCGCGTAATGCATCGTGGGACAGCAGGTCGTACCACCCTCGACCCGCATGAGTGTCGAGATAGAACAACGGCTTGGGCTTGCGCTTGAGTCGCTCGAGCAGGGCCAGCAGCACGATGTGCTTGTGGACATCGGCGAAGTTGCCGGCATGGAAGACGTGGCGATAATTCACGGCGGAACTTTAACGGGAGTGACCCATGATCGTACTGAATTCTCCAGCGCGAGGCTCTTTGTTCCTGACCGTATTGATGCTGGCGACGCTGAGTGCGGCCTGCACCGGCAGCTCGCGCGACGATACCGACAGGCGCGCTGCAGCGGCCGAGCCGGCATCGGTGGAGAGTCGGAGGGCGGCGATGGAGAACGAAGGTAAGAAGATGCCACCGATGCGTGCGCCGGGCGAGGAGGCTGCGCCCGTGCAAGGCTCGGGCGAAGTGCCGCAGCAGCTGCTGGCGATTTTCCAGGACGATCTGGCGCGTCGGGCGCTGGTGAAGCACGACGCGATCACGGTGGTGAGCGCGACCGAGCAGCAATGGCCGGACGGTGCGATGGGTTGTCCGCAGCCAGGACAGATGTATACGCAAATGATCGTGCCTGGCTATCGCGTCGTGCTGCAGGCGAGCGGCAATCGCTACTCCTATCACTCGGACCGGCGCGGCAATTTCATCGTGTGCTCGAACGGCCTGGCGTTCAAGCCGGTGAGAGAACAGGTAAAAGGCAACGCGCCGGCTGAATGAGGGCTGCGGTAGTCGCCACGTCCGTGGCGACTCCGAAATCAAAAGAAAGGCCCCGGACGTTTCCGTCCGGAGCCTTTTACTCGCGAGGCGTTGCGATCAGAACGAGATCTTGCCGCCCGGCGGTGCGACGAACAGCGCTTCGGTGTTCTTGGTAGCGCCACCGCAATTGTTCGCGGAGGCGCAGCGATCGCCGTCGGTCTGAAGCATCACGCCCAGTTCCTGGGTCGTGCCCGGGATCTGACCGAAGTCGTACACAGAGACAGTGCCGCTCGCGCCGCTCGCCAGATCGCCGGCCGGCGCTGCGAAGTAACGCTCGCCGAACGGCACGATCTTCAAGCCTTCGATCGAGTCGCCCGGGCCGCCGAAGTAGAAGTCATCGGCGAACACCGAGACGCCGACCACTTTGCGCGCTTCAACATCGCCCGCGGTCAGGCCGAACTGCTCGAGGCACGCATTCAACACCGTGGTGCTCGAGTTCGTCGGATGCTCCACGAACCAGAACGCGTCGGCCTCGCCTGTCGCGAGATTCACTGACCACGCCAGCTGCCGGCCATCGGTCAGATCGTTCAGCGTCACGTCACGATTCAGCAGCCAGTAGTCGTCTTCGCCATCGTTGTTCAAGTCCAGCGCGATGCGATGATCGACCGCCACCGGCAGCGTCTCACGCTCCCACATGTTCACCGCGAACGACCACAGATAGCCGGACGAGCAAACTTCCGCGGGCACTTCAAACGTCGTGACGCCGACCGCGCGCAGATCGGGTCGCGGCGCATTCTCGCCACGTCCGCCCGGCGGCGTGTTCGGGCTCGTCGCCAACAGCGAGTAGCCATTGAGCTGCGCGGCGCCCACGCCACGATTCTTCAGGTTGATCGTGCCGATGCCGCCACCGCCAGCCTTCCAAGTCGTACCGCTCACGAGCTGTGTATTCGCCGATTTACGCGGCAACACGTGCCAGGGCAGCGTGAACCTTTCGGGCTTGCCGAACAGCGCGACCTTCTCGAACACCAGATAGCCGTCGTACTCCTGCAGCGTCAGCGGCACTGGATTCGGGCCATCCGGGCCCGCGTTCATCAGGTTGTTACGCAGCTTGCTGCCGTCGATGGTCATGAACACATCGATGGTGCGATCGCCCTGGCCGGGCACCGCGACCAGCGGCAACGCATGAATCTTCACCGCGCCATTGCTGACATCGTTGGCGAAGCGATAGGTCGGCTTGATCTTGAAGATCGCTGGTTGCTTGGAACGGTTGAACACGCGCACACGCTTCTGTACGAGAACCGCTCGGTCCGCTACGTCGACGAAGCCGAAGCTCACGCCGCCGCTGCGAGTGCCAGTCTTCACGAGATCGAAACCATACGCGCCCGCTGTCGCCTGCGCCGCGCGATCGACACGAACTTCACCGCCGCCAATGCGTGAGATTGGCGCCAGCGAATCCGGAATCACGCCCGAAGGAGTCGCAGGCTGGTCGATGTTGGTTTCGGCGTTGTTGATGAGCAGTTGTTTCAAACGCTGCGGAGCCACGGTCGGATACAGCTGCTTCAGCAATGCGGCCGAGCCCGTCACCATCGGCGCCGCACCCGAAGTGCCGCCGAAGGCATCGGATTGATTGCCGGTGCCCGACATCGCCGAGACCGATGCGCCCGGCGCGCCGATTTCAGGCTTGATGCGGAAGTCTTCGAACATCGGTCCGCGCGACGATGTCGATGTGACCGAGCTGATCAGCGGGAAGGTGTTTTCAGGATCGAACGTCACCGTCGCGCCGTTGCGAATCGCGTTCGCGTCGGCGAGGCTGATCATGTAGCCCGGGATGGTGATGGGTGTGCCGTCCTGGAACGCGCCATCGAACGGCGCGGTGCCATCGACCATGCCGATCACGCCGATCAGAGCGCCACCCGCCTGAATGTTTCTGATCTTGTCGGCGAACGCACAGGTGCCTCGATTTACCAATGCGATACGGCCTGTCAGCGAGCCCGCCGCGAACGGCGTACAGCCGAGCGCGTTGGATGCGGTGTACACGACCGGCGCTGTGATCGCGGTCGTCAGGTCCGGCGACCACGATTGATGAATCGCGCCTCGATCCGCCGGCGTGACCGCTGGAGAATCGATATGCATCAGATCTACGACCGCGGAAGGCACGGCCGTTTGCGCGACTGACAATGCAGTTACCGCAGCAGCGGGCGAGCCAGTGACGAACGGCTTGTCGGAACCGTTGCCCGCCGACGCAACTGTGAACGCGCCCAGCTTTGTGGCGCGATCGACCGCCGCGGACAGATCGTCATCGAACGGCTGGCCGTAATTGGAGCCGAGCGACATGTTGATGATGTCGGCGTGATCCGAGGTATCGCCGTCGCCGTTCGGATCGATCGCCCACTCGAAGCTTTGCATCAGCGCGACGCCGCTGCATGAAGACGTCGGAACGGCGCAGGCCTTGATCGCATACAGCTGCACATCCGGCGCAACGCCGTTCTTGCCGCCGATGATGTCCGCGACGTGCGTGCCATGACCGCCGAACGTGCTCTGATCGGGAGCCGCGATCGGATCGGGATCGGGCGCCAGCGCGGGACTGTCTGCGCCGCCGGTCCATGCCTCGCCGACAAAGTCGAAGCCACCGATGACTTTCGGGGTGGGGAATAAACCATCGGTTGTCGTGTTGCGCGGATCCGCCGCTGATGTGCCCCATGCTTTTGCATAGGCATCCGCGGTGCCTGCGCCGCCCAGCGATGCATGCGTGTAGTCGACGCCGCTGTCGATCACGGCGACGCGCACACCTTTGCCGGTCACCCCCAGACCATGCAGCGATTCAGCGCCGATGTATGGAACGGTTTCCGTGAGATTGCGCTTGTAGTTGCCGGTCGGCGCGACGCGGGTGACTGCGCGATCGTTCGAGAGAGCTTTGACGTCGTTGGCATCGATCTCGAGGAACACCGTGTTCGCCACCAATTGCACCGAGCCGATGACCGTGGCGCTCGGCGCGGTCTGTGCGATACGACTGAGGAACGCCGTTTGCTCGACCAGCACGTCGGCCTTCGATGTTCCAGTGAGATCGCCGACGGGGGCGGTGTTCAACGAGACCGCGACTTGCACGCGTTTGGTCGGGTTGGCGCTGCGAAGCAGTCGCGTGACGTCGTTGAGTTGTGAGCGCGCCGGCGCCGGCATGCGCGACTCCAATCGTTTGGAGCCGGCTGCCACAGCGCGCTGAGCGGCGCTGGCATCGGCGGCCACCACCGTGAGCACGGTAGTGGCGATCAGCGACAGTGAGCCCACTGCCGCCCTCCTGCGAATGTTTTCCATGATGATCCCCTTGCTGTTTTCGGATCTCACGCGGATGGCGGGCAATGGCCAACCCAGCACCACGCGTAAGCGTGCTGCGAACATCACATCCAAAAGAGAAGAAGCGATCGCACGACCTTCGCCGCCGGCGCTCGGCGTAGTTGCAGTTCCGCGGCCAGACGGTGTGTCGTATGCGCAATCGCTGCGACCGACGCTACTCCTGCATCGCAGCTAATTCAATCGTGCAAAACATTCCAGCGGCGTCGGCGCGCTGAACGTCACTAACAAAAGTTAGTGCGCGAGCTTTGTGAATGTTTTATTTCAGCTCGCTCAGCC
The DNA here is from genome assembly GCF_009932555.1 of Steroidobacter agaridevorans. Taxonomy (GTDB): domain Bacteria; phylum Pseudomonadota; class Gammaproteobacteria; order Steroidobacterales; family Steroidobacteraceae; genus Steroidobacter; species Steroidobacter agaridevorans. Next base: position 171,076 of record NZ_BLJO01000006.1, on the reverse strand, counting down.
AGTCGCGCGGCCGGAGGAAATCGGTATACAAGCGGGCTTCGGGGGTGCCGGGCTCGGGTGTCCAGTTGTATTCCCAGCGCACCAGGGGCGGCAAGGACATCAGAATCGATTCGGTGCGGCCGCCGGACTGCAGTCCGAAGTGCGTGCCGCGGTCGTAGACCAGGTTGAACTCGACGTAGCGGCCGCGACGATACAGTTGGAACTGCCGTTCACGTTCGCCATGCGGATGATCCTTGCGGCGCTCGACGATGGGCAGGTACGCCTTCAGGAAGTGATCGCCGACGCTGCGCTGATAGTCGAAGCAGCGCTCGAAGCTCCACTCGTTCAGGTCGTCGAAGAACAGGCCGCCGACGCCGCGCGTCTCGTTGCGATGCTTGAGGAAGAAATATCGATCGCACCAGTCCTTGTGCTTCGAATACACATTTTCGCCGAAGCCTTCGCATGCCTGCTGCGCGGTCCGATGCCAGTGCAGGACATCTTCGTCGAATGCATAGTAAGGCGTGAGATCGAAGCCGCCGCCAAACCACCATGCGCCCGGCGCGCCATTCTTCGGAATCGCGTTGAAGAAACGCACGTTGGCGTGTGTCGTCGGGATGTAAGGATTCCACGGATGGAACACGAGCGATACGCCAGTGGCCATCCATTGCGCCTCGGCAAGCTCGGGCCGCTGCGCGGTCGCGCTCGGCGGCAGGCGAGAGCCCATCACATGCGAGAAGTTGACGCCGGCCTGTTCGAACACTTTGCCGTTGCGTAACACGCGGCTGTCGCCGCCACCGCCTTCGGCTCGATCCCAGCGATCGCTGTTGAACTTGCCGCCGCCGTCGATCTGCTCGATGGCCGCACAGATGCGATCCTGCAGTCCACGCAGGTAGGCGAGAACGGCATCGGCGTCGACGGCCATCAAACGATCTCCAAGTGAACGACGGTGGCCATGATGGGGCCAACCGTCGAGCCAGGGAAGTCGAGCTCGACCTCCCGGGCTTCATCGACAGCGTGAGTGCTGCGAGTTATTTCGGCTTCGCGGGCGGCTTGCTCGCGGCTTTGGCCGGCGCCTTCCTGGCTGCCGATTTGGCCGGAGCCTTGGCCTTCGCGCTTGCGGCTTTGGCGGGCGCGGCCGAGGTCGGCGCTTTTGCCGTCTTCGCTGGAGTCGTCTTGCTCTTGGCGGCGGCCTTCACCGGCTTCTCGGCCGGTGCGTTCGCGGCGGGCGCGTCGGACTTCGCAGCTGTCTTCTTCGCGAAGCGACCGAAGCGGCCTTTGCCACGCTCGGGCGCGGCCTTGAGCAGCTCCACGCACTCATCCAGCGTCAGCGTCTTCGGATCGCGTTCCTTCGGAATCTTGGCGTTCTTCACCTTATCGGTGATGTACGGGCCGAAGCGGCCGTTCAGCACCTGAATGCCGGCTTCCTCGAAATTCAGGATGGTGCGATTCGCGTCCAGCTCTTCCTTGGCCTTGATCAACTCGAGCGCGCGCGGCAGCTCGATGGTGTACGGATCGTCGTCCTTGATGGAGGCGAACTTCTTCGCGCCATATTGAATGTAGGGACCGAAGCGGCCGATGGCGACGCGGATCGAATGACCGTCGTCCATGTGACCGATCGTCCGAGGCAGCGTGAACAGCTCCAGTGCTTCCGGCAGCGTGATGGTGTCCATGCGCTGCGTTGCCTTGAGGCTGGCGAACTTCGGCTTCTCTTCGTCGTCCTTGGTGCCCATCTGCACGAACGGGCCGTACTTGCCATAGCGGACCGAGATCGGCTTGCCGGTCACCGGGTCGCTGCCGAGCTCGCGCGCTTCGGAAACATCTTCGCGCGTGACCGTTTCATCGACCACGTCGACGCGTTCTTTGAATTCGGTCCAGAAGCGCTCCAGCACCGGCACCCAGGCCTCGCGGCCGTCGGCGATCTCGTCGAGGTCGTCTTCCATCTTGGCGGTGAAGCCGTACTCGACATAGTGATGGAAATTCCGGGTCAGGAATTTGTTGACGATCTTGCCCAGATCCGTCGGCGTGAAGCGGCGATTCTCGAGCGCCGTATATTTCTTGTTGACCAGCGTGGAAATGATGCTGGCGTAGGTCGAGGGCCGACCGATGCCGTGTTCTTCCAGCGCTTTGACCAGGCTCGCTTCCGAGTAGCGCGGCGGCGGCTCGGTGAAGTGCTGTTCGCCACGCAGTTCGAGCAGCGTCACCTCATCGCCCACTTCCATAGCGGGGAGGAGGCGATCGTTGTCGTCTTCGACCGCGTCGTCCTGGCCTTCCTTATATACGGCGATGTAGCCGGGCTTCACGAGCGTCGAGCCGTTCGCACGCAATACGGCGGTCGAGCCTTCACGCTTCGCGCTCGTGCCAGGCACGAGGTCGACGGCGACGGTGTCATACACCGCTGCTTCCATCTGGCTCGCGACTGCGCGCTTCCAGATCAAGCTGTAGAGCTTGAACTGATCGTTGTCGATCTTGCCGGCGAGGCGCTCGGGCGTGATCGCCGCCGAGGTCGGACGGATCGCTTCGTGCGCTTCCTGGGCGTTCTTCGACTTGGTCTTGTACGCGCGCGGCGACTCGGGGAGCGCTTCCGCGCCATACATGTTGCCGATGACCTGCCGGATCTCGGCGACCGCTTCGTTCGCGAGATTCAGCGAGTCGGTACGCATATAAGTAATGAGACCGACCGCGCCTTCGCCGAAGTCCACGCCTTCATACAGCTGCTGCGCAAGGCGCATCGTGCGCTGAGCGCCGAAGCCGAGCTTGCGAGCGGATTCCTGTTGCAGCGTCGACGTCGTGAACGGCGGGGCCGGATTGCGCCTGCGCTGCTTCTTGTCGATGTTGGCGACGCTGAGCTTGCCCTTGGCCGCGTTCTCGATGGTCGTACGCACATCGGTGGCCTGGCCTTCGTTGGTCACCGTGAACTGTTCGACTTTCTCGCCGCGATATTCGATCAAGCGCGCCGGGAACGTTTGCTTCGACTTCTCGGCGTCGGCATCGATGGTCCAGTACTCGCGCGGCTTGAAGGCGAGGATCTCTTCCTCACGTTCACAGATCATGCGCAGTGCCGGGCTTTGCACTCGGCCCGCGGATGCGCCGGGCAGACCAGCTTTCTTCCACAGCAGCGGCGAGATATTGAAGCCGACCAGGTAATCCAGCGCGCGCCGCGCCTGCTGCGCGTTCACCAGATCCTGCGAGATATCGCGCGGCTGACCGATGGCTTCTTTGATCGCGTTCTTGGTGATCTCGTAGAACACCACACGATGCACGTCCTTGCCGTCCAGCACGCCCTGCTCTTTGAGCAGCTCGGTGAGGTGCCAGGAAATGGCTTCGCCCTCGCGGTCAGGGTCGGTCGCCAGATACAGAGCATCGGATTTCTTCAGCGCCTTGGCGATCGCCTGGACGTGCTTCTCGTTCTTTTCCAGGATCTGATAGCGCATCGCGAACTTGCGCTTCGGATCGACCGCGCCTTCTTTGGGCACCAGGTCGCGGACATGGCCATAGGAAGCGAGCACCTCGAAATTCTTACCGAGGTACTTCTTGATGGTCTTCGCCTTGGCGGGCGATTCCACGATGACTAGATTCTTCTGCTCCATAAAAAAAGAAACCGCGGTGGCCGCGGTGCTACTGAAAATTGCGGAGTGTCGAACGCCGCTTTCAGTGCACCACTTGCAGACGGTTATCGAATACCAAGTCCTCCATCCGCAGGTAAGCGCTCTGTTGGCCGGGCTGGCTGAACAGCACCATGAGCACCACCCACTTCACCTGTTCAATGTCGATCTGTTGCACATCGAGCGCCAGCAGGCGGTCGATGACCAATTCACGTTGCGCCGGGCTGATGATGCCGATGTTCTCCAGGTACAGAATGTACCCGCGGCATTCGGTGTCGAGCCGTGCCTGTTCGCGCGCATCGAAGACGCGAATCGCTCGCGATCCCGGAATGGCGCCGGCACGGTTCGGATCGGCCGACAGCTGCTCGAGCCACTCGAGCGCTCGGCCCACTTCCCGTTCGGAAAAACCAGCGCGTTCCAATTCGTCCCGGAGTGTGTCGCGGTCGGGTTCGGGGGCGCAGTCCAGATCGGCGTCGAAGTAATTCTCGAAGAGATAGATCAGGATATCGAGAACGCTTTCCTTCATTTCTCTGCCTTAGGAGAGGCGCCGGACATAAAGCCCGCCAGGGCAGGCGTCGATGCGCGCCTCCAGTTCGAGGATCAGCAGCATTGACGCTACCTCGTCGGCCTTGAGGCCGGTACGTGCGATCAAAACATCGACACTGGCCGGCTCGAAGCCGAGCGCATCTAACAGGATTTCATAACCTTTGTCCAATGCCGGGGTCAAAACTGCTGTGCTTTCAGCGGTTTTCGCCGACACCGGGGCGGCGTGCAGGAGCGCGGCCGCCAACGGCCCCAACTCCGCAAATATATCGTCCGGCGTTTCCACCAGTTGGGCGCCGTCGCGGATCAGTTTGTGGCAACCGCGCGCGAGCGGGTTGCGAATCGAGCCCGGGATCGCGAAAACCTCGCGGCCTTGCTCGCCCGCCAGCCGTGCCGTGATCAACGAGCCGCTCCGCACCGCAGCCTCCACCACCAATGTGCCCAGTGACAATCCACTGATAATGCGATTGCGCCGAGGAAAGTTGCTCTTGCTCGCCGGCGTGCCCAAAGGAAATTCGCTGACCAGCGCGCCGCCGGATGCAATTTGCTCCGCCAACCCTGCATTGGCGCGGGGGTAGTCGATATCAAGGCCCGTGCCGCAGACGGCGATCGTTCTGCCGTGGCCCGCGAGCGCGCCTTGGTGAGCTGCGGCGTCGATGCCGATGGCGAGGCCGCTGGTGATGACCAGGCCCGATCGCGCCAGCTGCACGGCAAACTGGCGGGCTATGTCATATCCCGCCTGGGTGGGATTGCGAGAGCCGACGATCGCGAGCTGCGGCAGGCTCAAAACATCCGGATCGCCGCGCACCAGCAGTCCGGTGGGAGCGTCGGGCAGGTTGGCCAGCAACGGCGGATAGCCGGGCGAGCCCAGGCGCAGGAAGCAATGCGCTGGATGATCGAGCCAGCGCAGATGTCGTTCGAGCAGGGGATCTTGGGATTCGGCTTCGAAGCCGGGCACCCGTGCCTCGGTCAGCCAGGTTTTGAGCTCTTCCATGAGCTCATGAACATACCCGGCGCGCCCGCGCGCTTATGGGTTTTTAGCGCGGTCGCCCTGGCGAATTTCGTGCGTCGACTCCATCACGAGCGCGTAGCTCATGTTGTCGAATGCTTTGAACACCATGACGACGCCGGTGCGCTCATCGGGCAGTTGCACCTTGTTGCCGAACAGGCTGGCGCCGCGGCCCTTGCGGTTCGCTGCGAGGCCGCCTTCCTTGAACGTATCGCGGACCACTCCGCCACGCTGGAACACGGCAAGGATGTGGCCAGGCTCGAGTCCCGCGGACGAGCCGCGATTCAGCGCGACCACTTGATACTGGCCCATCACGGTATGACTGCGCACGGCGATGATGCCGGCGTCGATATCGGAAGCGGGCGCGTGCGGAACGAAGTCCACATTCACATCCACCGACTCCGGAAACACCTTGTCGCCTTGCAGGACTTCGCGGGTCGAATCGGTCATGAGGATCTTGGCCGGATCGCCTTGCGTGACGACCGGGCCCGAGCCCACATACAGGCCCGAGTAGCCGAGCAGATCGTTGTTATCTGGATCGCGCAGCTGTTCGCCCACATGAACGACGCTGTAGCGCGTGTCCGGCGCAGCTTCTTCGATGCCGCGTGCGTACACTTCGTTGCCCATGGCGCCGATCACGCGCGAGTCGCGCAGGGCGACGATGTAGGGCGCGGTCTTCACTTGATCCTTGGTCAGCAGCGTGGGCCGGCCCATGAAGCTGGCAACCACATCGTAGGGGATGGCGGTTACGGCCTGGCTCAGCGGCTCGCGCCGCACTTCGGGCGACAGGCGCTTGCCGCCGCGGCCGCCTTCGACGGTTTCGCCGCCGCGCTGGGCGACCGTCAGACGGGGCTGACCGTCCACATAAACCAGCTTCAGCACATCCCCCGGGTAGATCAGGTGGGGATTGGCGATCTGCGGGTTCACGTACCAGATTTCCGGCCAGTACCACGGCTCCCGCAGGAACACCTTGGAAATGTCCCAGAGCGTGTCGCCGGTCTTGACCACATATTGATCGGGGGCGTCGGTGGCCAGCGGGATATTGCTGCCGGAGCCGACGGTTTGAGCCGGGCCTTCCTGGGCGAGGGTGCTCGGCGGCGCCAACAGGCCCACGGAGACAGTCAGACCAGCGACCAGGCTCAGCAGAATCGCCGGACGAAGTGCCAGATTCGCAGTTTTCATGCGCTTCAACGAGCTCCCATTAGAGTCCCTGAACAGCGGCGCCCGAGGGTGCTCCTGCGACGCCTAAGGCTTTGTACCGGCGCGCAAAAAACACGGTCGGGGCCGAGATTAAGTTCAACAGTGGCCGAACTTTAGCAGCATCATTGCAACGAGTGCAGAAATGGGGCTTCAGCCCGCGACGTGGTTCTCATTCCTGCCTCCGCCACCCTCGAGGGCCACCGAATTCGCACCTTCTATGGCAGCCATAGCCACGAGTTGGGGCGCAAGTAGGGGGCCGGGGGCTTGTGTCCAGCGGATTCGGCTGCACAATGCCTATCGACCGGGCGACAAGTCTCCACCTTCTGACGTTTTCGAACATGGCACTACTTCCGATTCTCGAATTCCCCGATCCGCGCCTGCGCACCAAAGCGCAGCCCGTGGAACAGGTGGATGCCGCCCTGCGCAAGCTGATCGACGACATGTTCGAGACCATGTACGCCGCTCCCGGCATCGGTTTGGCCGCGACCCAGGTCAACGTTCATAAGCGGCTGCTGGTCATCGACATCAGCGAGCAGCGCAATCAGCGCCTGACGCTGATCAACCCCGAGATCGTCAGCCATAGCGGCATGGAAGAGACCGAAGAGGGTTGCCTCTCGGTGCCCGGCATCTACGAGAAGGTCAAACGCGCCGACCGCATCCGCGTGCGGGCGTTGGATCGCGACGGCAAGCAGTTCGAGCTCGACACCGATGGCCTGCTGGCCGTGTGCATTCAGCACGAAATGGATCATCTGGAAGGCAAGCTGTTCGTCGACTACCTGTCCGACCTGAAGCGCACCCGGATCCGCAAGAAACTGGAGAAGGATCGCAAGGAAAAGGCCGCCGACGCGGCTCGCGGTCGGAGCAAGGCGCTCTGACGGTTGTTGCAAGAGCGGGGCCGAAAGGCCCCTCTCTGTTTCTGGGCGGGTGTCCGGTGGCGCGAAGTCCAATACGAACACTTAAACTGCTCGCCACCACTCCGGTTGAGTTTCGATGTCATCCCAGTTGTCACTCATCTTCGCCGGCACGCCCGAGTTCTCCGTGCCGCCGCTGGAAGCGTTAGTCGCCTCGCGTCATCGCGTGCTCGCTGTTTATACACAGCCGGACCGGCCCGCTGGCCGTGGCCAACAGGTGACGATGAGTGCGGTAAAGCAGTGTGCGCTCAAACATCAGTTGCCAGTCGAACAGCCGCCGACGTTGAAAGATCCCGCGGCGGTGGAGCGCCTCGCGCAATACCAGGCCGATTTGATGATCGTCGTCGCGTATGGACTGCTGCTGCCGAAAGCAGTGCTCGACACGCCGCGGCTCGGTTGCGTGAACATTCATGCGTCGCTGCTGCCTCGATGGCGTGGAGCCGCGCCGATTCAGCGCGCGATTCAGGCGGGAGATCACGAGAGCGGCGTGACCATCATGCAAATGGACGTCGGGCTCGACACCGGCCCGATGCTCCTCGAGCGCGTGACTCCGATTGGCGCGCGCGAAACGGCGTCGAGTCTGCACGATCGCTTGTCGACGCTCGGCGCCGAAGCAGTGATCGAAGCGATCGACGCAATCGCGGCGGGCAAGGCCACGCCGCGAGAACAGCCGAAGGAAGGCGCAACGTACGCCGCGAAAATTCGCAAGGAAGAAGCGCTGATCGACTGGTCCAAATCCGCGATTGAAATCGATCGACACGTGCGTGCATTCAATCCGTGGCCCATTGCCGAGACTCGTTGGAACGGTCAGCAGCTGCGCGTTTGGGAAGCGACGCCCACGGACAAGAAATCGTCCGCGGCGCCGGGCACTGTCATCGCGACGAGCAGCGACGGCATCGAAGTTGCGACGGTCGCTGGAACGTTGCAGCTCACGCGCGTGCAAGCGGCGGGTCGCAAGGCCATGCCGGCTGCGGATTTCCTCAGAGCGCATCGCCTGGAAGGCGCGGTCTTTGGCTCGTGAGCGCATCAGCCGCAGTCAGAGCAAGAGCCGCGAGGATCGTCGCGGAAGTCGTCGAGCACGGCCGTTCGCTCGATGCGGTGCTGAGCGCCGAAAGCACGAGTAACAAACAAGAGCGTGGACTGCTGCGGTCGCTGAGTTACGACAGCATTCGCTGGTACATACGCCTCGACGCGTTGCTCGCCCGCCTGCTGAGCCGGCCCAATCAAACGCTCGAGCCCGAGATCCGTGCGCTCGCCATCGTCGGCCTGTGTCAGCTGATATACACAGATATTCCCGCGCATGCGGCGGTTGCGGAGACCGTCGCAGCGACGAGAGTGCTCAAACAGCCGCGCGCTTCAGGATTGGTCAATGCAATCTTGCGCCGTTGTCAGCGCGAGCAAGCGCAGTTGCTGCCGAAGATCGATCGCGATCTGGCTGTGCGCAGCGCGCATCCGCGCTGGCTCGTCGAAAAGTTGCGCAAGGATTGGGGCGATCGGGCCAACGACATTCTCGATGCGAACAATCAGCGGCCGCCATTCTGGATCCGCGTGAATCGGGCGCGCGTCACGGCTGCGAACTATCGCGAGCAATTGCAGGCAACGCAGATCGGTGTGCTCGCCAGCGCGTTCGATGACACGGCACTGTTGCTCGACCGGGCAATGGATGTCAGCGATTTACCGGGCTTCGCCGAGGGACTGGTGTCGGTGCAGGACGCCGCCGCGCAGCTCGCGGGCCATCTGCTCGATCCGCAAGCAGGCGAGCGCATCCTCGACGCGTGTGCCGCGCCGGGAGGCAAAACGGGTCACCTGCTCGAGCTGGCGCCTGAACTTGCGGCGCTTACCGCGGTCGATGTTTCTCCCGAGCGGTTGACGCGCGTCTCGCAGAACCTGCAGAGATTGGGCGTCACCGCGCAGGTGCTCGCGGCCGATGCCGCCGAGCCGGCGAAATGGTGGGACGGCAAACCGTTCAACCGCATCTTGCTCGATGTGCCGTGCTCGGCGACCGGCGTGATTCGGCGTCATCCGGATATCAAGCTGCTGCGCCGGAGCGATGACATCGCGGCGCTGGCGGCGCGCCAGTCGCAGCTGTTGCGGGCTTTGTGGCCGCTGCTGCTGCCGGGTGGCAGATTGCTTTACGCCAGCTGCTCCGCCTTACAGGTCGAGACCACCGCGGTAATCGCGGACTTTCTGCGTGACGAGCCGAGCGCGCGCGATGTCACTGGCGAGAGGCTGCAGGCGCTGCCGCCCATCGGGGAGGGAACGCGTGTCGGCGCTCATGGCTTAAGAATCGCAGCGGGTTCCGCGGGGATGGATGGTTTTTATTATGCTCTGCTCGAGAAGCCGCGCGGCCCAAGCGCGGTCCTGCCTGCATCAACCAACATGAACTCGTCCCGTAATCTCGGTTAAGGATGCTCCGTGGCGGCAAGCCCACCCTGGCCCAATGTGCTTTGCCCGAGTGCGCTGGACGCGATCGTTCAGCGCGCTTTGGCGTGGCTCATGGCGTTGGCGGCGGTGCTTGGCTGCCTGCTCGGGCCGGCCGCGTCCGCCCAGGCTCCGCCGCGCTTTGAGATCCGTTCCGCTTATGTCGAGCCGGCCGAGGGCGTCTACGAGCTGAACGCCACGCTCAACTTCGACCTGCCCGAGGGCGCGCGGGCCGCCATCCGCGAGGGGGTGCCGCTCACGTTGCACCTGGAGATCGTCGTCAAACGTCGGCGCAGCTATTGGCTGGACGAGACGGTCGCGACACTCGATCAATCCTATGAACTGGCGTACCGCGCGCTCAGCGAGCGTTATCTGGTGCGCAATTTGAATAGCGGCGACCAAGCGTCTTATGCGACGCTGGACGCCGCGCTCGATGCCCTGCGCGTGATCAGCCGCCTGCCCATCCTGGACCAGGCGCTGGTGTCGCCGAACCGGCGGCACGAAATCAGCGTGCGCGGTAATCTCGATGTGCGCACGATGCCCGATGCCTTGCGCTTCGTGCTGTTCTGGTCGGACGACTGGCGGCAGCGCAGCGAGTGGTACACATGGTCGCCGCAACTCTGAAACGCACGCTGGTCTCGATCCTGGTGCTCATCGGATCGGGGCTGTGGGTGGCTGCGCTGCTCATCATGGCGCAGACCGTGCAGCAGTCGGCGCACTTCAGCGACCTGCATCCCTTCATCGTCGGCGTCAACGTCGCGGGCCTGCTGGTCCTGCTGATTCTGATCGGGGGCCGCCTCGCGCAGCTGGTGCGCGACTGGCGCAAGCGAGTAGTCGGCTCGCGTCTCGAAGCGCGCATGGTGTGGATGTCGGCGACGCTCGCCATGGCGCCGCTGCTGCTGGTGTTCTATTTCTCGGTCGTGTTTCTCAACCGCGGCATCGACAGCTGGTTCCACGTCGAGATTCGCCAGGGCCTGGAAGACGCATTGACGCTGTCGCGGGCCGCGCTCGATCTGCGCATGCGCGAGTATCTCGAGCGTACGCGCTCCGTTGCGGCTCGCATTGCTCCCGTGCGGGTCGGCGCGTTCCAGGCGCTCGATGAGTTGCGCCGTGAGAGTGAAGCAGTCGAGCTCACGCTGGTGGCATCGAACAGCCGCATCCTCGCGACCAGCTCCGATCGACTCAGTGAGATCGTGCCCGCGCCGTTGAGCGACGAGATGACGATGCAAGTTCGTCAGGGGCGCGACTACGTTGCACTCGATCCCGCCGCGGGCGGCGGTTATCTCGTACGCACGGCGGTGCGTGTGCCGCAGGTGTTGCCCGGTGACGAGATGCGCGTATTGCAGGCCATCTATCCCGTCGAGCGACGACTCGGCGAGCTGGCCGACACGGTCGAATCTTCCTATCAGCGTTACGGCGAGAAAGCGCGCTTGCGCGAGCCGCTGAAAACCAGCTTCACGCTGACGCTGACATTGGTATTGCTGTTGTCATTGTTCGGCGCGCTGTACGGCGCGTTTTGGGCTGCGCGGCGTTTGGTGCGTCCGATCCAGGATCTGGTCGCGGGTACGCGCGCGGTGGCGAAGGGTGACTTCGATCTGCGATTGCCTCTGACCTCGCACGACGAGATGGGCATCCTCGTGCATTCGTTCAACGACATGACCAAGCGCCTCGCGAAGTCTCGCGAAGAAACCCGGCGTGTCCAACAGGCTGTCGAAGCCGAGCGCGCCAATCTCTCGGTCATTCTGGCGCGACTGTCCACGGGCGTGATTTCGCTCGAGCCCGATCGGACCATTCGTACCGCGAACGAGGCGGCATGCTCCATTCTTGCCGTGGATGTGGACACGCTGATCGGCAAGCCGCTGTCGGATACGGGCAGCGAGAGCGCGCTGTTCGAGCAGTTCCGGTCCACCTGTAGCGCGCATCTGGCCGCGGGGCAGAGCGAGTGGCGCGAGCAGTTGGTGCTTCAGGGCGAATCGACCCGGCGCATCCTGATGTGTGCTTGTACTACGCTCTCCGGCGAGGATCAGACGCCCGGCGGCTATGTCATCGTGTTCGACGACATCACCGCCCTCCTGCAAGCCCAGCGCGACGCGGCTTGGGGCGAGGTCGCGCGGCGCCTGGCGCACGAAATCAAGAATCCACTGACCCCTATCCAACTATCCGCGGAACGGCTGCGTCATAAGCTGTTGGGACATATCGACGCGACCCAGGGCCAGGTGTTGGACCGCGCCACCCACACCATCGTCCAGCAGGTGGAGGCCATGAAAGAGATGGTCAACGCCTTCAGCGAGTACGCGCGCGCGCCGGAGATGGATGTGTCACGATTCGACCTGAACCAGCTCATCGGCGAAGTGGCGGAACTGTATCGCGCGCCCGGCCGGCCGGGCACGACCCTGCAGCTGCAGAAGGGGCTGCCGGAGATCGAGGCCGACCGTGGCCGCATGCGGCAAATCATCCATAATCTGCTGGCCAATGCATGGGAAGCGCTGGAGGGGGTACCGAATCCGTCGGTGCGCGTGGTGACGCAACTGATCGAGAAGGGCAGCGGGGCGACGGCCGCCCGCGCGGCGGAGATCGTCGTCGAGGACAATGGACCGGGCTTCCGGCCGGACGTGATCGGCCAGGTGTTCGATCCCTATGTAACGACCAAACCGAAAGGCACGGGCCTGGGACTCGCGATTGTGAAAAAAATAGTCGAAGAGCACGGCGGGGCCATTGCTGCCGATAATGTACGCACAGGAGGTGCGCGGGTGTGTATCGAGTTGCCGTTGACTGCGGTCCGCGGCGGCGGTCCGATTCGCGAACGGCGCGCCGGACCGAGGAGGGAGCGGGCATGAGTGCTGCACGCATACTAGTCGTCGATGACGAGAGCGAAATCCGCGGGCTTCTCAAGGAGATCCTGGCGGACGAAGGTTACGAAGTGGATGTCGCCGCGGACGCCGCGGAGGCACGCACGGCGCGTGCTCAACACGATCCCGATCTGGTCCTGCTCGATATCTGGATGCCCGATACCGATGGCATCACCCTGCTGCGCGAATGGGTGCAGCCGAACGGTACATCTTGCCCGGTCGTCATGATGTCGGGTCACGGCACCGTGGAGACCGCGGTTGAGGCGACCCGTCTCGGAGCATTCGATTTCGTCGAGAAGCCGCTGTCTCTCGCCAAGCTGTTGCGCACGGTCGAGCGCGCGCTCGATTCCGGTCGTAACAAGCGTCTGACGGGGCGCTCGCTGGTGCCACCGCTGCTGGCGCCTGTCGGCAAGAGCCGCGCGATGGCCGCGCTTCGTGAGCAGGTTCAGCAGGTCTCTCCGCACGAAACGCCGGTGCTCATCGTGGGTGAGCCGGGCAGCGGGCGCGAGGCGTTCGCTCGTTACATACATTCGTTGAGCCCGCGCGCGTCGGGGCCGTTCGTGCAACTCGTCGCGACGGGCGTGAGTGATGAAGGCGCGGCTGCGGCGCTGTTCGGCACTGAAGATGCGAATGGCGTCCATGCGGGCGTGTTTGAACAGGCGGCGGGCGGTGTGCTGTTCATCAATGGCGTGGAAGATCTGCCGCCGAAGGCGCAAGGCTTGCTGGTCGCGGCGCTCGAGACGCGGACCTTCACGCGCGTCGGCGGCGCGACGCCGGTTGGGACGAACATTCGGATCATCGGCTCCGCGACGTCACGCTTCCTCAATGCCGAGGGCACGGGCGTCCGGCTCGAGCTGTTGTCGCGGTTGAATGTGATCACGTTGAACGTGCCGCCACTGCGGGATTACGCGCAGGATGTGCCGGATCTGCTGCGTCACTACGTTGATCGACTGGTTGACGAGCAGCACCTTCCTTTCCGCCGCTTCGGCGTCGCCGCGCAGAACCGCCTGCGTAACTATCCGTGGCCGGGCAACGTGCGCGAGCTGCGTAATCTCGTGCAGCGGTTGTTGATCCTCGGTGGCGAGGAAGAGATTCGCTTGGATGAGATCGAGCGTGAGTTGGCGGCGCATGCGCCTACTAACGAGCCGTTGGTCAAACAAGACTTGCTGGCACTTCCATTGCGCGAGGCTCGTGAGCATTTCGAGCGCGCGTATTTGCAGCAGCAGCTGATCCTTTGCAACGGCAAGGTTGGCCAGCTCGCCAAGCGCGTCGGGATGGAGCGCACGCACCTTTATCGCAAGCTTCGCTCGCTCGGCGTCGATTTTCGGCAGCTCGCGGAAGACTAAGGGGGCCTTGCCGCTGCGCTATCGCGCGCGGCCGGCCCGGAAAACACGTTTTAGTTTTATTATTCCCCGGGAAAGATCAGTCATGTCCGCACTGATCGCAGCATTGCCGCTGTCTCGCGTCGCGCTCTTCGAGCTGGGGAAAGGTGGAGGGTCTCGGGAAGTTCGCAACCACGGTGACTCGGCCGCCGCCGCCATTCGAGCAAACCGTTGCACGTTCGCAGTACCGATGACGATGCGCATTGCAGCTCGCAGCGCGTTAGCGCGCAGCGAGCGACACTGACGGTGAAGCGGCCGCTGAGCAAATCGTGCGGCAGCCATCGAACGACTTTACAGCGACAGTGAAGACGCTCGCGAGTTTCCCGAGACCCTCCACCTACGCCCCAGCTCTGCCGCCAGGCGCGCGCGAGCGCGTTAGCGTCAACCGCGTTAGCGAGCTAGCTACTCGCCAACGCGAATAACCAGCGCATCGATCTGCGCCTGCCGAAGCTTGCTGCGAGTGTCTTCGAGTCTCTGCAGGTTCGTGATCGGCCCGACGCGCACGCGGTGCCAAGTATCTTTGTCGATGGTCACCTTCTGGATCTTCGACTCCACACCCTGCATGGCAATCATCGCCCGCACGCGATCTGCGTCTTTGAAGTTACGGAACGAGCCCGCCTGCAGGATATAAGCGCCCGGCTTTTCCACCGGCCCCGCGACCACCGCGGGAGCGGCGCCGCCGCGGGCGTCCTGCTCGGGGATGACGACTTCGTACTTGGGGAGCATTTCGTAGAAGTCGAATTCCTGGGTCTCCGCCTGTTCCTGTGACGCGGGCGCAGGCTTGTTCTCCGCCTGCGCTTCGTCGCGAATCATCGGCGCGGCCGTTTGCTGGGCGGCGAGGCGCGCTTCGGTTCGGCGGTCGAAGAGATAGACGCCGAGCGCGACAGCGAGGCCGAGGGCCAGGCCGCAGACGAAGCCGGCCATGCCCGACAGGCCGGACGAGCCGGAGCGGCGCTTGGAATGTTTGTAGTCCTTTGCCATGAAGCAGACGGTGGAATCAGCAGCGACGAGAGAAGGAAATAAGGGTCACCCGCGTAAGTTTGCGCTGGTGCGTCATTCCTCGCCAGAGGTCGCCGCCTTCTTCGATTCCATTTTTTCCGGCGCAGAAACACCCAACAGCTTCAGGCCGTTCTCCAGCACCTGTCGGGTCGCCGCGACGAGGTTCAGGCGCGCGTTGCGCAGCTTCACGTCATCGATGATGAACTTGTGCGCGTTGTAGTAGGTATGGAAGTCGCCCGCCAGATCACGCAGATAGTGCGCGAGCTGATGCGGCTCGAGCTCGCGCGTGGCGTTCTCCAGCAGCTCGGGATAGTAGGTGAGCCGGCGGATCAGCGCCTTCTCGTGCGGCTCTGTCAGCAACTCCACATTGGTCTCGCCAATGTCACGGTCGTGGGTGAGACCCTTTTCCTGGAGCTGACGGAACACGCTGCACACTCGCGCATGCGCGTACTGCACGTAATAGACGGGATTCTCTTCGCCCTCGGCCAGCGCCAGATCGATATCGAAGACAAACTCCGAATCCGCCTTGCGCGAGACGAGGAAGAAGCGGACAGCATCGCGGCCCACCCACTCGATCAGATCGCGCACCGTCACATAGGAGCCGGCGCGCTTGGAAATTTTCACTTCCTCGCCGCCGCGCATGACCTTCACCATCTTGTGAAGCACGTAATCGGGATAACCCTTGGGTATGCCCATGTTCAGTGCTTGCAGGCCCGCGCGCACACGGGCGATCGTGCCGTGGTGATCGGTGCCCTGCACGTTGATGGCGCGGCAGAAACCGCGCTGCCACTTGGTGACGTGATACGCGACATCGGGCAGGAAGTACGTGTATGTGCCGTCCGACTTGCGCATCACGCGGTCTTTGTCATCGCCGAAATCCGTGGTCTTCAGCCACAGCGCGCTGTCTTTCTCGTAGGTGTGGCCGCTCGCGACCAGGCCTTGCACGGTGGTGTCGACTTTGCCGTCGCTGTAGAGGCTCGACTCCAGGTAATAGGTGTCGAAGCGCACGCTGAACTTCTGCAGGTCCATGTCCTGCTCATGCCGCAGACACGTGACCGCGAATCGGCGGATCGTATCCAGATCGTCGATCTTGCCGCTGGCGCGGATCGGCTCGCCGTCGAAGGCGTGCACGGTCTTGCGCGCGAGGAAGTCATTGGCGATGTCCTGAATGTACTCGCCCGCGTACCAGCCTTCCTGCCACTCCGGATCGCCCGGCTTCAGGCCACGCGCGCGCGCCTGGACGGACAGTGCGAGGTTTTGAATCTGCACGCCGGCGTCGTTGTAGTAGAACTCACGGCTGACCGGATGGCCCTGTGACTGCAGCAGCGCTGCGAGCGCATCGCCAAGCGCGGCTTGCCGCCCGTGCCCGACATGCAGCGGCCCCGTGGGGTTTGCGGAAACGAATTCCACGACGACGCTCTGGCCGGCGCCACGCTTGTTGTAACCGTAGGCCACGCCAAGATCGAAAATGCGCGACAGCTCCTGCTGATAGGCCTGCGGCGACAGATGGAAATTGATGAAGCCGGGGCCGGCGATCTCGATCTTGCTGACCAGGTCGCCCGTGGGAATGCAATCGACGATGGCCTGCGCCAGCTGCCGCGGGTTCTTGCGCGCGGGCTTGGCCAGCTGCAACGCAATGTTTGTCGCGAAATCGCCGTGCGCGGCATCGCGTGTGCGCTCGACGTCCACGGTGGGATGCACATCCGCGGGGAGAATGTCGGGCGGCAGACAGGCCAACGCGGCCTGCACAAGGCGTTCGATCTGGTACTTCACAACGGGCAGGGGAGAGTGATGTTCGTGACAGTGTACTCAACTCAACTCGGCCGCATCCACATCGATCGACCACCGCACGCGCCGGGCCTCCGGGAGCATGGCGAGAATGGGCAGCCAGCCGCTTAGAAACTTCTGCAAGGGCGAGTGGCTGGGGGCGCGAATCATCAGCTGAGCGCGGAAACGGCCGGCCCGGCGCTCCATCGGGGCGGGCGCGGGACCGAGCAGCTGTACGCCGCGAACTGGGAAATCCACCGCGAGATCGTGTGCGTCTTGCAGGAATTTCAGCGGCGCGTCTTGATCCGTGGCTTCCGCGCGCAACAGCGCGATGCGGGCGAACGGCGGCCAGCCGCTTTGTTCACGTTCTGTCAACGCGCCGTCGGCAAAAGCTGCGTAGCCGCCCGTCAGCAGCAATGTAAGTAGTGGATGCTCGGGATATTCCGTCTGAATCAGTACTTCACCGGGCCGGTCGGCGCGGCCGGCGCGGCCGGCGACCTGCACGATGGTCTGGGCCAGCCGTTCCGAGGCGCGAAAGTCCGTACTGAATAAGCCCTGATCGGCATTGAGTACGACCACCAGCGTGACCTGCGGGAAATCGTGGCCTTTGGTCAGCATTTGCGTGCCGACCAGGATGCGGATTTCGCCGCGGTTCACGCGGGCCAGTGTTTCTTCCAGCTCGCCTTTGCGCCGCATGCTGTCGCGGTCGATGCGCGCCATCGGCGCCCCTGGAAACAATTGCTGAAGGGCTTCTTCGATGCGTTCCGTGCCCTGGCCGACCGGTTTTACATCGGCGAAACAATTGGAGCAGCCGGGCGGCATGGGTTCCTGTGAGCCGCAGTGATGGCAGATGAGATCGCGGCCGCGCGCATGCACAGTCAAATGAGCGTCACATCGGCGGCAGTGGGCCGACCATCCGCAGTTCGGGCAGAACAGCACTGGCGCGTAACCGCGACGATTGATGAACAGCATGACCTGACCGCCGGCGTCGAGATGACGCCGAATAGTCATAACGGTGGGCGTGGCGATGCCCTGAGTCGCGCCGTGTTTGCGCAGATCGACCAGGGCGAGCTGCGGCGGTCGCGCGCTGCCGGCGCGCTGAGAAAGAAGCGAGAGAGTTTCCGGTTGCTTCCGAGCGCGTGCCAATGTTTCCAGCGACGGTGTCGCCGAGCCGAGCACGACCGGAATCCCCAGCCGCTGTGCGCGCACTAGTGAGAGATCGCGCGCCGAGTAGCGAAAGCCGTCCTGCTGTTTGAACGAGGCGTCGTGTTCCTCGTCGATGATGATCAGGCCCGGATGTAGCAGCGGCGTGAAGATGGCCGAGCGCGTGCCGATGACGATGCGAGCCGTGCCTTCACGCGCATCTCGCCACGCGGCCAAGCGCTCCGTGTCGTTCAAACCGGAGTGCAGGACCGCGAGCGGCGCGTCGAAGCGTGCACGGAAACGAGAGATCAGCTGTGGAGTGAGCGCGATCTCAGGCACGAGCACCAGCACTTGCTGGCCGCGCGCGAGAACGGCCTCGATCACGTGCAAATAAACCTCGGTTTTGCCGCTTCCGGTCACGCCGTAAAGCAAGTGCGAGGCGAAGAAGTCGAGAGTGTTCCGAATTCGCTCGACCGCAGCGGTTTGCGCTTCGTTGAGCGGCGGCCCGGCGCGCACGATCGACACGGGCGGCACTATATCGGTCTTCTCGCGCGCGAATTCCTCGACGAAGCCGCGCGCTTCGAGATTTCGGAGCGCCGATGACGGACTCTCGGTCGCGCTCAAAATTTCGGAGGCGGGCGCTTGCTCCTGCTTTGTGAGGTACTGCGCGATGGCGCGCAGACGAACCGAGCGCGCAGGCAGCGTCGCGAGCGCTTTCTCGCGCCCCAGTTCGGTGAGTCGCCAGAGAAACTTCTCTTCGCGCACCGGCGCGCCATTCCTCAGCAGCACCGGCAATGCCGAGGTGAGCACTTCGCCAACCGGATGGCGGTAATACTCCGCGGCCCAGGTCAGTAGCGACAACAGGCCGGGATCGAGCGTCGGCTCGGCGTCGATGGCTTCGAACGCCGCGCGCAGTTTGTTCGCCGGAACTTCGGTTTGATCGATGCCTTCGACGACCACGCCGACGACACGGCGTCGCCCGAATGGCACCCACACGCGAAATCCCGCGCCCACCGCGGCGCCTTCGGGCGCGCGATAGTCGAACACCTGCCGCAGCGGAGTATCGATCGCGACCGCGAGGTACGGCGTTCGGTCTATGCACAAAACCTGTGGACAACTCTGTGCATTGTTTGGGGTGAAGCGACTCAAGTGCTGAATCCGCGGACCAGTTTCGTCAGTGGTCAATTTTTAGACGTGGTTCACAGCCTTCGGGTCAACCGCACGCCGTCAACGGCGTTGCTTGAAGGATGGCCATCAATGAAGGTCTGGTAATACGCATGCGGCCCTCTGCTACTCTCCGCGCAGCCGCTTCCCCGGCCTGGGCGTTGCTCAACCTCGGGCAGGGCGATGCCCCGGCCGTCGTGGAGGAACAGTCTCTGGATCAGGTGCGCGCGCTGGATCGCTTTCTGGTCAGCGTCGAGAAGCGTGCGTTCCGCATCGCCAGGATTGCCGTGCGTGACGACGACGATGCGCTGGATATCGTACAGGACGCGATGCTGCAGCTGGCGCGCCGCTATGCCCAGCGGCCTGCCGAGGAATGGCGGCCATTGTTCTACCGAATTCTGCAGAACCGGATCCGCGACTGTCAGCGGCGGCGCAAAGTGCGCGCCAAGCTGATGAGCTGGCTGCCCGGTTGGAAGAAGACCGAGGAGGACGACGTCGGCGATCCGTACGACGGCGTCGCGGATGCGCGGCCTCAGCCACAGGATCTGCTCGCAACCGACCAGGCGATGGCCAAGCTGGAGCGAGCGCTCGGCGAACTGCCCGGACGACAGCAAGAAGCGTTCATGTTGCGTAACTTTGAAGGCATGGATGTCGCGCAGACCGCCGCGGCCATGGGCTGCAGCGAGGGCAGCGTGAAGACACACTACTCTCGCGCCGTTCACACACTCCGCGAGGAGTTGGGAGCTGCCTGGTGAATACCCCCGACCCGTTCGAAGAGCGCAGCCGTGAACTGTTCGATAACAACGTCGAGCGCCTCGATGCGCAGACTCGTTCGCGGCTGAACCAAGCCCGGCAGCGCGCGCTGACCGAAATCAACAAGGGCTCGGCTCGGCGCTACTGGCTCGGTGCGCCGCTGGGTGGCTTGGCCGCCGCGGCTCTGATCGCTTTGATCATGATCCGCCCCGGCGCCGAGGCTCCCAGCACCGAAAATGCCAGTGTGTTGCTCGATGACTTCGACATCGTCGCCGATGCCGACAATTTCGAGCTGATTCAAGACATCGAGTTCTACTCCTGGCTGGCTACTCAAGGCGACAGCGCGGGCTGAGCACATGAGCAGAGTGCTGCTGTTCGCAGGTTGGATGCTGATCGGTGCGATTGCGCACGCAGCCGACGAGATCGAGTCATTAGACGCTGATTTCCTGGAGTATCTCGCCAACTTGGAGGCTGATGACGACAATTGGACGTTGCTAGACGACCCTGATCGCGAGCCAGCGAGCGAGGATCCAGAGCACGAGCAGTCGGCTGAGAAGCCCGCTGCCCGCAAATCAAGCAAAGTGGCGGCCAAGCCTGCCGTGGAAGAGCGATGACCAGCCGGCTGATGTGTGTCCTGTCTTTGATGCTGAGTGCGCTGCTGCTGGCGACCGCGCCGGCTGCGCGCGCGGCGCAGACGGAGGGGGCGGGCGTGAGCTGGCAGGAACTCTCTCCCGAGCAGCAACAGCTGCTGGCGAAGTTCGAGTCGCGCTGGGCCGACCTGCCCTTGGCGCGGCAGGAGTCGTTGGCCAAGGGGTCGAAGCGCTGGCTGAACATGCCGCCGGAACAACGGCAGCGGGCCAAGCAGCGATTTCAGCGCTGGCAGTCGCTGGATGTGGAGCAGCGGCGCGAAATCCGGCGCAAGTTCAACCAGTTCAAGAAGCTGCCGCCGGAGCAGCAGGCCAAGATCCGCAACAACTTTCAGCGCTTCAAGGATCTGCCGCCCGAGCAACGGCAGCAGCTGCGCAAGCAGTTTCAGCAGCTCACGCCGGAGCAGCGTCAGCGCTTGAAGGAGCGCCTGCGCAAGCAGCAATAACCGGCCAGTCGGCGCGCTGCTTCGGAGGCCATTCCCACAGTTGCAGCGATACGGCCTCGCTGCGGCCTATCCACGCCGCGGCGACGAAGATGTCTGGCCGAGGCTGAAAGACAATCGCGCCCCAAGCCGAGCGAATCGGCACGCGTCCGTGCCATCTGCCGTCCTCGTTCCAGAACACGCATTGGCGAAGCGCGTCGACCAGCTCGAGCTGCAATGCCTTCGCGAACGATTCCTTCAACGTCCACAGCGTGTAGAACAACGTTTGCCGCGAATCAGGGGCCGCGGACTCGAGCGCGCGCACCTCGTCTTCATGAAAGGCGAACCGCGCGAGCTTGAGCACATCGCGCGGTCGACTCATTTCCAGGTCCACGCCGATTTGCCATCCATCGGGCGCGATCAGCAATGCCGCGCGCTCGGCACTGTGGCTCAGGCTGTATGCCGTCGCTTCGAGGTCGACCGTTGCGAGCAGTGCTCGACTGACTTCGAAATCCGCGCGACGACGCGAGTTTCGCCGGCCGGCAAGGCGCGCCTGGTCAGCCGCGGACAGCGTCGATGAATCGAAATGCTCGCGCGCGCTTGGCAATCCCAGCCACAGCGTCAGACGAGTGTCCGTGGATTGGCCATTCAGGCTGAATCGCGGCGTCGCTAACGCATGTGGGTTGCCGTGCATGACAACGGCATCATAATTCCTCCCATGAACGCCGAACCGCAACTCGCCAACGAAGCCACCGACAGCGCCCCGCGCCGTCGGGACTCTCGCCGTCGGGACTTCTGGTACTGGCGCCTGTTCATGACGGGATTCAGCTTTTCCCTGTTTGGCATCGGCGCGCTGATCGTGGGCGCGATCCTGCTGCCCATCGTCAAGCTCGTGCCGGCCTCGCGTGATACCAAGCGCAATCGAGCGCGCGCGGTCATGAGCGCGGGGTTAAGGTTCTTCATCGGCGTGATGCACAGAGGCGGCGTGCTGACCTACGAGTTTCACGGCCGCGAACGGCTCGGCCGCTACGGGCAGATGGTCGTGGCCAATCACCCGACACTGATCGATGTGGTCTTTCTGCTGGCATTCATCCCGACCGCGGGTTGCGTGGTCAAGCAGGGCCTGTGGCGCAACCCATTGACGCGCTGGGCGGTGACCATGGCTGAATTCATCCCCAACGATCAGACCGCGGGCATGATCGAAGGCGCCGCGAGCGCTCTGCGCGACCGGCAATCGCTGATCTTTTTTCCTGAAGGGACGCGCACCCGCCCGAATCAGCCCATGGTGTTTCACCGCGGAGCGGCCAACGTCGCCTTACGGGCGGCGACCGAGCTCACGCCGGTGTACATCCGTTGCGAACCCACGACCCTGACCAAATCCGAGCCGTGGTACCGGATTCCGGCCCGGCGCCCGCATTTCAGCCTGGTCGTCGGCGAGGACCTGGACTTAAGTCCCTACCGGAATACGCCGTTACCGCTAGCATCTCGGGCCTTGAACGAGGCGATGCACCGGCACTTTCAGCAGGAATTGGCGCACCAGCGGCCCGGGCGGGCCTGAGGCCGTTCTAGGGCCCGCGCGGCTGTACGGTATGGACGCCTCGAATTACACTGCGCGCCAAGTTCGCGGACCGGTGCAGCGCGCGCAGACGTGCTAACTCCTGGCGGTAGTCGCCATGCGGTCTCGAGACGCCGCGTCGGCCAGGCCACCGATCCCAATAGAGCAATTCATGCAGTCGCAAGATCAAATCCTCGAACGCATCCGCCAGACTCTGGTCGAGTTGTTCGAGCTCGATTCGGCGCGGATCACGCCGGAAGCGCGCCTGTACGAAGACCTGGAGATCGACAGCATCGACGTGGTCGACCTGATGGATGAAGTGCAGAAGCACACCGGCCGCAAGGTCACGCCCGAAGACTTCCGTTCCGTGCGCACGGTCAACGACCTGGCGATGGTCGTGCAGCGGCTGCTGCACGCCTGACCCGCGTGACGGTTGAGATCAACCCCATGCTTCCGGCCAAGTTCAACGCCAAGTTCGCTGTGTGCGTGGTCGTGCCCGTGTACAACCATGAGCACGCGATCGGCACGGTAGTGAATGCTCTGCGCGCGCAGGGCCTGCCCGTCATCCTGGTCGACGACGGCTGCAGCCCCGAGTGCGCGCGGGTGCTGGATCAGCTGAGCGAACAGCCCGAAGTCACGCTGCTGCGCCATGAGGTCAATCGCGGCAAGGGCGTGGCCGTCATCACTGGCTTTCGTGGCGCGGCCAAGCTCGGCTTTACCCACGCGATTCAAGTCGACGCCGATGGTCAGCACACGTTGAGCGATGCGCGCCGTTTCGTCGAAGCCGCGCGCGAAACGCCCGACGCGGTGATCTGCGGCCGTCCCGTGTTCGATGCCAGCATTCCGAAGGCGCGCTACTACGGCCGGTATCTCACGCACGCCATGGTCTGGCTGGAGACATTGTCGTTCGACATCATCGATTCGATGTGCGGCTTCCGGCTGTATCCGTTGAAGACCACGCTCGAGCTGGCCGACCATCAGCACATCGGCCCGCGCATGGACTTCGATTCGGAAATCATCGTCCGGCTGCACTGGCGCCAGGTGCCGATGCGCTGGCTGGATACGCGCGTTTCCTATCCCCTCGACGGCGTATCCCACTTCCGCATGTTTCTCGACAACGTGCGCATGACTACGCTCCACATCCGCCTCACCCTCGGCATGTTGGTCCGCCTGCCTGTGTTGCTGTGGCGAAAGATTGTGCGGACCAAGCCCGCGGCCGAGGTGCAGGAGCGCGATGCGAATGCTTGACGCTCATGCGCCCTGAAATGCGCAAAGAGGGCGCGATCAGCGCGAGCATCGACGTGACCGTGGCGTTCCACGACATCGACATCATCGGTGTGATGTGGCACGGCCATTACCTGAAGTATCTGGAAACCGCGCGCTGGGCGCTGATGGATCGGCTCGACTTCGGCTACGACACCATGGCCGCGTCCGGCTATGCGTGGCCCATCGTGGAAATGCACGTGAAGTATCTGCACGCAGCACGCATGGGCGAGCACTTGAACGTGCGCGCTTCTCTGATCGAGTGGGAAAATCGGATCACCGTGAATTACCTGGTGACGCGCGCCGCCGACAAGGAGCGCCTGGCGCGAGGCAAGAGCGTGCAGGTTGCCGTGGACGCCAAAACCCTTGCTTTGCAGTTCGTGACGCCGGAGCCGTTGCTCGCGCGTGTAAAGCAGGCATTGATGAGGAACGATCTTGGAACAGCGTGATGTCATCGTTATCGGCGCCGGCCCCTCGGGTTCGATCGCCGCGGCGCTGCTGAGAAAGCGAGGCTGGGACGTGCTCGTGCTGGAGGGCCAGCGCTTCCCGCGCTTCTCCATCGGCGAGAGCCTGCTGCCTCATTGCATGGACTTCGTGGCGGAGGCCGGCATGCTCGAGGCCGTGGAGAGCGTCGGTTTTCAGTTCAAGAACGGCGCGGCATTCGTGCGTGGCGACGCCTACGGCGATTTCGATTTCAGCCAGAAGTTCGGCGACGGTCGCGACTCGACCTTCCAAGTCGCGCGCGCCACGTTCGACAAGGTGCTGGCCGATGAAGCCGAGAAGCAGGGGGCCGAGATTCGTTACGAGACTCGCGTCACCGCCGTCGATGTCAGCGGCGACAAGCCGCGTGTGCGCGCCGTCGATGTCCAGGGCAAAGAATACGAAGTCGAAGGCAAGTTCCTGCTCGACGCGAGCGGCTTCGCGCGCGTGCTGCCCAAGCTGCTCGATCTCGAAACTCCTTCGCCCTTCGCTCCGCGTAACGCGGTGTTCACGCAGGTGGCCGACGGTTCCGAGCCCGACGCGTTCGACCGCAACAAGGTTCAGATCATCGTGCATCCCGAGCATCGCGATGTCTGGTACTGGTTGATTCCATTCAACGACGGCCGCTGCTCGATCGGTTGCGCGGCGACGCCGGAATTCATGTCCAAATACCCGGAGCAGTTGGACGATCGGCTCAAGCAGTTGATCGCTGAAGAGCCGTTCATGAAGCGCGTGCTGGAAAAGGCGGTTTGGGATACGCCGGTGCGCGGCATGGCGGGCTACTCGGCGAACGTGAAGTCCATGCATGGCAAAGGCTTCGCACTGCTGGGTAACGCGGCTGAATTCCTGGATCCGATTTTCTCGTCCGGCATCACCATCGCGATGCGCTCTTCGAGCATGGCGGCGAGCCTGTTGGATCGTCAGTTGCGCGGCGAGACCGTCGACTGGACCAATGAATTTGAAGTCCCGCTGCGCAAGGGCGTGGACACGTTCCGCACTTACGTGAAAGCGTGGTACGACGGCCGCTTCCAGGACATCATGTTCGCGAAGAATCAGCCGGCCGGTATCCGCGGCATGATCTGCTCCATCCTCGCCGGTTATGCGTGGGATGAATCCAATCCGTTCGTGGCCGAACCCGAGCGCCGTCTCGACATGGTTGCTAAGCTCTGCGCCGCATGAGCGACACGATTCTCGTCACCGGTTCCAGCCGCGGCATTGGCCGCGCGATTGCGCTTCGCGCGGCGGCGGACGGCTTCGATGTCGTCGTGCATTGCCGCTCACGGCGTGACGAAGCCGAAACGGTCGCGGGCGAAATCCAAGCGCTCGGCCGTCAGTCACGCGTGTTGCAGTTCGATGTTTCCGATCGTGCTGCTTGCGCCGCCGCTTTGGCTGCCGACATCGGCGCGCACGGCGCTTATTACGGCGTCGTATGCAACGCCGGCATTCATTCCGACGCCGCGTTTCCCGCGATGACCGAAGAGCAGTGGGATGGTGTCATTCGGACCAATCTCGACGCTTTCTATAACGTGCTGCAGCCCCTGATCATGCCGATGGTGCGTCGGCGCGCGCCGGGCCGCATCGTCACGCTGGCATCGGTTTCTGGCGTGGTCGGCAATCGCGGCCAGGTGAATTACAGCGCCGCGAAGGCTGGCGTGATCGGCGCGACCAAAGCGCTGGCGGTCGAGCTGGCCAAACGAAACATCACGGTCAATTGCGTCGCGCCGGGACTGATCGGCACCGACATGGTCGACGAGAACGTGCCCATGGAAGAAATTCTCAAGGCGATTCCCGCGCAGCGGGCCGGCACCGCCGAAGAAGTGGCTGCCGCGGTGACGTTTCTTTTGTCGCGCGATGCTTCGTACATCACTCGTCAGGTTCTCTCGGTCAACGGAGGACTGTGCTGATGCGTCGCGTAGTGGTCACCGGGGTGGGTGGAGTCTGCGGCCTCGGCGCCAGCTGGCCGGAAATTCTCGCCGGCTTGCGTGGGCGCCGGAACGCGATCCGCACCATGCCCGAGTGGGATCATCTCAAGGACATGAATACTCGATTGGGCGGGCCGATCGACTTCAAGCCGCCGTCGCACTGGACCCGCAAACAACTGCGTAGCATGGGTCGGGTCTCGCAGCTGGCCGTGCGGGCTGCCGAGTTGGCCGTCGCCGATGCGGGATTGACCGGCTCGCCCGTCATCGCCAGCGGCGCGACCGGTGTCTCGTCCGGCTCATCCACCGGCAGTACCGCGGACATCTCCGATTTCGCGGAAATGATTCTGCGCGGCGATGGCAGCCGGCTGAATGCAAACTCGTACGTGCGCATGATGCCGCACACCACCGCGGCCAACGTCGGCATCTTCTTCGGCGCGAAAGGCCGGATCATTCCGACCTCGAGCGCTTGCACGTCGGGCAGCCAGGGTATCGGCTACGCGTACGAGGCGATCAAGTTCGGCCGGCAGGATGTGATGATTGCCGGCGGCGCCGAAGAGTTGTGTCCCACCGAGGCCATGGCGTTCGACACTTTATATGCCACGAGCCGGCGGAACGATCAGCCGCACACGACGCCGCGTCCTTATGACCGCGATCGGGATGGCTTGGTGGTCGGCGAAGGCGGCGCGATGCTGATCCTCGAAGAACTCGAGCATGCACAGCGGCGCGGCGCGCGCATTCACGCTGAGCTGGTCGGCTTCGGCAGCAATTCCGACGGCGTGCACGTCACGAAGCCGGAAGAGTCGACGATGCGCGTGGTGATGGAGCTAGCCCTGCAGGATGCCGGAATTTCTCCGGATGTCGTCGGCTACGTGAACGGCCACGGCACGGCAACCGAGCATGGCGATATCGCCGAGACGCGAGCCACGTCGGCATTGTTCGGCAAGCGCATGCCGCTCAGCTCGCAGAAAAGTTACCTCGGCCACACGCTCGGCGCCTGTGGCGCGCTCGAAGCGTGGTTCAGCATCGAAATGATGAACGCCGGCTGGTTCGCGCCGACGTTGAATCTGGACAACATCGATCCTCGTTGCGGCGAGCTCGAATACATCACCGGCGAAGGTCGCGCGATCAGCACCGACTACGTCATGAACAATAATTTCGCGTTCGGTGGCGTGAACACGTCGATGGTGTTCAAGCGCTGGAAGTGAGTCGCCGATCGTGAGTGCTCCCGAGGCAGCGACACTGCCGTTGTTCGTTTCGGCCGAGGCGCAGCGGCCGATTGCCTGGCGTCGTGGCGTGCCGGTGCCGCTGGCCGAGTTTCGGACGCATGTCGCCCCGGTGGCCGCGCGATTGCCGAATCGCTCTGCGCCGGCGGCGATGATCAATCTGTGCGAGGACCGGTACAAGTTCCTCGTTGCTTATGCGGCGGCACTGAGCGTCGGGCACACCGTGCTGTTGCCATCGTCACGTGCCGAGCAAGTCGTTGCGGATGTGGCGAGCGCCAATGCGGGCAGCTATCGCATCGACGACGCGGCTGTAGATGCCGCCTTGGCGCAGGGCTCGAGTCAAGCCGTCAACGAGCGCATTTCCGCCGACCTGACCGTGATGATCGGCTACACGTCGGGCAGCACCGGCCAACCGAAAACCTTTCCCAAGCTCTGGCGTACCGTGAGCGGCAGCAATGCTCGCAATGCGCAGGCGATCCGCGCAGCGCTTCCGGATAAGACCGCGACCGTTTGGGTGCTTGCGACCGTGCCGCCACAGCATATGTATGGCATGGAGATGAGTGTGTTGTTGCCGTTGGCCGGCGACATGGCCGTGCATGCCGGGCGGCCTTTGTTTCCAGCCGATATCGCCGCCGCTCTGGCGGAGCTGCCGCGGCCGCGTGTGCTCGTCACTACGCCGGTGCACATGCGCGCCATCGTCGGTTCCGATCAGCAGTTTCCCGCAGTCGATGTGATCGTCAGCGCCACGGCGCCGTTGGATCAACCGCTGGCCGCGGCGATGACCGCCAAGCTCGGCGGTGAA
Source organism: Steroidobacter agaridevorans (assembly GCF_009932555.1). GTDB lineage: Bacteria > Pseudomonadota > Gammaproteobacteria > Steroidobacterales > Steroidobacteraceae > Steroidobacter > Steroidobacter agaridevorans. The sequence goes on along the minus strand of NZ_BLJO01000006.1, from coordinate 143,040 downwards.
ATGGTTGAAATGTTTGGATCGACTGAAACTTGTGTATTCGCCAGCCGGCTCACGGCCAGGGAAGAGCAATGGCGCCTCTACGACGGCGTGCGTCTGGAGCCGCGCGACGACGGCACGCTCGTGCACGCGCCTTGGTTCGTCGAGCCGGTGTTGTTGCAGGATATGGTTGAGCTACAGCCGGGTAATAGGTTTGTCGTGCGCGGCCGCAGCTCCGACATGATCGAAGTCGCCGGCAAGCGCGCCTCGCTGACCGATCTCACCAAACGTTTGCTGGCCATCCCGGGCGTGCAGGAGGCGGCGGTGTTTCAGCCCGACGCCGATGCGGTTGGCACGATCCGACGGGTCGCCGCACTGGTCGTGGCTCCGAATCTCACGGCGCGTGAGGTGTTGGATCAGCTGGCCAGCGGCGTCGACAGTGCATTCCTGCCCCGGCCGCTGCTGATCGTCGACCAGTTGCCTCGTAACGAGCTGGGCAAGCTGCCGCGCGAGAATTTGTTGAAAGCGTTACGACGCGAGTGAGATTGCCTCGATCTCGAGCAGCAGCTCGCGACGACAAATGTCAGCCGCCACGAACAGGATGGCGCTGGTCGGATAGAGCTGGCGCAGGCGCTCGGCGATCCGCGGAGTCAGCTCCGGGTCCCTCACATAAACCTTGAGCAAATCCCCCTGCGCAGCCGTCCGGGGACGCCGCACATGCGGGGCGAACGAGCTCAGGTTGCGGACCGTTTCTTCCAGTTGTTCCATCGCATCGTCGTGATGCTGGGAATGATGGCCGACGATGCTCGCCGTGCCTGAGATCAGCAATGTATGGTCCGGCGCGATCAAGGCGCGCGCGAAGACCGGGCTGACCGGCCCATGCACGCGCGGATAGTGATAGGCGCTGACCTGTCGCGGGTTCTCCAGCGACTGACCGGCCACCTTGCCCGCCAGCCAGAACACCTGCAGAACGTGATTGGGGCGCTGCCGGCCGATGGCAGTCGCGGATGGATAGCTCTGGATCACGTCGCCCAAGCCGCGGCCGCGGCCGACGTTGAATTGTCGATAGCGCTCCAGGTCACCCGAGCCCTCGTTGATCGCGTCCATGTAATTCCACATGCGCAACAGGTGGGGAAACCCCGACTGCTGCTGGAAATGCCGGACGGCGGCGTAAACGTACTCGGCTGTCAGCAGAATGCCGCCATGCTCGCGCTCATCCAGCTCGACGACCGCGAACAGATAATGATCGTCATGCGCATAACGCACCCGGCCTGGGCCGGCAGCGGCGCTATCGGACCATTGACCAGTGTGGACCGGGCCGGTCGCAAACCATAATTCCGCGCCAGGTGTCGCAGCGGACGCCTGCAGCGGCTCCAATCCCACATCGATGGTCAATCCCGCGGGCGGGCTGTTCGCCGCCCCGAAGCGGATGGCCGCCAGCACGCCGGCGGGCGCCTCACCGGCGCGGTCGAACGGGTGATAGGCAACGCGGAGGGCGGCCGGAAGGGACTGGGCTGGCTGCTCGCCGGAACTGCTGCGCATCACGTCGTCAAAATCAGTGGTTGGATTCGGGGTTGGAAAACGTGCGCGGCGTTCGAAGCACGCGCGGGCCGGATGATACACTTCGCGCCCTGCGGTTCGCCGCTCCAGCGTCTCAAATCAGCCTTTTGTACAGGGCCTGTTTCGTTCATGTCAGCAACCCAATCAGCCGGTGAGCGCGAGCTCGCCGAACTCATCGTCACTGCGCTCAACCTGGAGGGCGTGACGCCCGCGGACATCGATCCGGAGGCGCCGCTGTTCAAGACCGGGCTCGGCCTGGACTCCATCGATGCGCTCGAGCTGGCGCTGGAAATCTCCAAGCGCTATGGCTTCCAGCTGCGCTCGGACGATGAAAACAATGTGCGTATTTTCAGCTCACTGCGCTCGCTGGCGGCCCACATTGCCACGAACAAAGTATGAGGGATCGGGCATCCTGCCACGACCCTCATGCGAGTCGGCAAAAGGCGCGACTTTTGCCTCTCGCCGCCGCCTGTGGCGGCGGGGTACATCCATGTACCCAAGCTGACCGGTGCAATTAGATGCAATCGCGGTCTTTGAGAATCACTGCATACACGCTCTGTTCCGCGGCCGGGGATGGAACCGCGGCGACGCTGGCAGCACTGCGCGAGCGCCGTTCCGGCCTGAGCAAGAACGATTTCGGTCCCGCGCCCATCGAGACCTGGATCGGGCGTGTCGCGGGGCTCGAACAGCAGCCGCTGCCGGCGGAATTCGCCAACTGGGATTGTCGCAACAACCGGCTCGCGTGGCGCGGCCTGGCCACTGACGGTTTCATCGAAGCGGCCCACGAAGCTCGCGCCCGCTATGGAGCCGACCGGGTGGCGGTCGTCATGGGCACGTCGACCTCGAGCATCGGCGCCAGCGAAGAAGCGTATGCCCGGCTCGATCCAGACGGCCGCTATCCCGCCGATCTGCGTCGCCCCATCATTCATACGCCGCATTCGCTGGGCGATTTCGTGCAGCACGCGCTGGGCCTCACCGGCATCAGCGTGACAGTCGCGACGGCGTGCTCTTCCAGCGCCAAAGTCTTCGCGCAGGCGGAACGTTTGATTCGCACCGGCCTGGCGGATGCCGCCATCGTCGGCGGTGTCGATTCACTCTGCGGCAGCGTGCTGTTCGGCTTCAATTCGCTCGAGCTCGTGTCCGCCGAGCAATGCCGGCCGTTCGATGTGGAGCGTCGGGGCATCAATCTCGGCGAAGCTGCGGGCTTTGCGCTGTTGGAAAAGCAGGCGCCGCGCGGCGCGTGGCTGCTGGGCTACGGCGAATCCAACGATGCTCATCACATGTCGACGCCGCATCCCGAAGGTCTGGGCGCGCGGCTCGCATTGAACGATGCGCTCAAGCGCGCGGACCTGCGGCCCGAGGACATCGATTACATCAATCTGCATGGCACGGCGAGCCAGAAGAACGACGAGGTCGAAGCGAAAATCGTCGCCGATCTGTTTCCGACGACCATGTGCGCCAGCTCCACCAAAGGCTGGACCGGGCACACGCTGGGCGCGGCCGGCATCGTCGAAGCCGCCATCAGTTTGATCGCGCTCGAACATGAGCTCCTGCCGGGCACGTTGAACTTAAGAGTGCCGGATCTCGCCTGCGGTCCGCAGATCCAGCGCGACAACGTCCAGCGTAAAGCGCGTCACGCGCTGAGCTTCTCGTTCGGCTTCGGCGGCAGCAATTGCGTGCTGGTGTTCGGGAGAGATCGATGACGCTGCGGGTCGCGATCGAAGGCGTTTCGTTCTGGGCCTCGCGTCTGCCCGGGTGGGACATCGCGCGCACCGTCATTCGTGGCGAACAAGCGGCACCGGAAACGCCGAGTGCTCGGCCGTCGCCGACATTGCTCGCTCCAACCGAGCGTCGGCGTGCTCCTGATACCGTTGCCGTCGCGCTGGAAGTCGCGGCTCGTGCCTGCGAAGCCGCCGGACGTAAGCCGTCGGACTTGCCGTCGGTGTTCGCGTCGACGCACGGCGATCTCGCGATCAGCGACTACATGTGCTCGACGCTGGCGACCACGCCCGCGTTGATCTCGCCGATCAAGTTTCACAATTCCGTTCACAACGCGGCGGCTGGCTACTGGAGCATCGGCACGGGCAGTCTCGCGCCGTACACGGCGATCAGTGCTTACGAATACACGTTCGGAACGGGGTTGCTCGAGGCCGCGACGCAAGCCGTTTGCGAGCAGCGGCCCGTGTTGTACGTCGCGTTCGACATCGAATCCAAGGGCGCGCTTGCGAGCATGGCGCCGAGTCGTGGTTTGTTGGGCGCGGCGTTGGTGCTGGCGCCGGTGAATCAATCGCAGCAGCAGCGCGGTTTGATTCTTACGACCGAATCGGTGGCGGAATCTCACCCCACGCCGGCGCGGTCCGCTGCGGCCACGCTGGTGGCTGACAACGCGTTGGCGCCGTGTTTGCCATTCTTCGAAGTGCTGGCGAGTTCCAGCCCTCGCACGCTGCGCCTGGCGCTGAGCCGGCAGATGGCGCTGAACGTGCAGGTGAACTGACAATGACTGACGTCACCAAGGTGGACGTGGCCATCCTGGGCGGCGGCCTGGCAGGACTGACGCTCGCCATCCAATTGCGCCGGCAGTTTCCTTCGCTGTCGATTCGCATCGTCGAGCGCCGACGCCATCCGGTGCCGCCGGCCGCGCACAAGGTGGGCGAATCGTCGGTGGAGATCGGCGCGCACTATTTCGACACCGTGCTCGGTCTCAAAGAGCACCTGAACAGCCGGCAGCTGAAAAAATTCGGCTTCCGGTTTTTCTTTTCCGAAGGGCGCGAAGACCTGGATGGCGTCACCGAGCTGGGCGCAAGCCGTTATCTCTCGACGCCGAGTTATCAGCTCGACCGTGGCGTGTTCGAAAACTTTCTGGGTGAGCACGTGCGCGAGCTGGGCGTCGAGTTCATCGACGGCGCGGTCGTGCGCAGCTTCGATGTGGGCACTCAGGGCTCCGGACATTTCGTGCGATACGAAGTCGAGGGCGAACAGCGCGAGGTCCAGTCGCGCTGGCTGATCGATGCGTCCGGGCGCGCCGGCCTGGTCAAGCGCAAGCTCGGCCTGCACCAGGACAATGCTCACAACGCCAACGCGATCTGGTTCCGTATCGGAACGAAGATCGACGTGGACGAGTGGTCGTCGGACGCCGCATGGCTGAATCGTTGCGATCCGCCGTACCGCTGGCTGTCGACCAATCATTTGTGCGGTGAAGGTTACTGGGCCTGGTTGATTCCGCTGTCGTCGGGCTCGCATTCGGTCGGCATCGTCTGCGACGCCGTCACTCATCCGCTCGAGACGATGAATACGTTCGAGAAGGCGCTCGAATGGTTCCGTGTGCACCAGCCTCGGCTGGCGCGCGAGCTGGAAGGCAAGCAGCACCTGCTGCAGGACTTTTGCTTCCTGCGCAATTTCTCGTACGGCTGCAAGCAAGTATTTTCGGGCGATCGTTGGGCGCTGACCGGCGAGGCCGGCGTGTTCCTCGATCCGTTCTACTCGCCCGGCAGCGATTTCATCGGCATCAGCAACAGCTACATCGCCGACCTGATCGCGCGCGATCTGCAAGGCGAGCTGATCAACGGCCGCGCGCATGTGTATCAGCAGATCTACTTCTCGTTCTACGAGAGCACGCTGACGCTGTATACGAATCAGTACGCCATGTTCGGCGATCCCGAGGTCATGCCGGTCAAGGTGATCTGGGACTACACGTACTACTGGGGCGTGCTATGCCAGCTGTTCTTCCAGCGTCGGCTCACCGATCTCGCCAACCTGAGCCGGCTATCGGATCATTTGAATCATTCGCGCGACTTGAACGTGGCCATGCAGAACTTCATGCGCGAATGGTCGAAGCTCAGCGCTCGTCGCAATGACGCGGTGCTGCTGGATCAGGCTGAGCTGCCTTGGTTCGCGGAGTTGAATCGCGGTCTGCGCGATCAGCTCGACGAAGAAGCGTTCCGCGCTCGCGTCATCGAGTACACCGCTTTGTTGAATTCGCTCGCAGTGGAAATTATCGAGCGCGCCTGCGGCGAACATCCGTCGCTGGACGCCTCCGAAGTTCGCAAACTGCTGAGCAAAGTCCCGCCGACGATGTCGGAATCGCTGCTCTTTACGAAGGCAGCTTGAGCAGCACGGCGGCGCGACCTTCCGCCGCCACTTCACCGTTGTGCGTGATCTTGAAGCTGTACTGCTGACTGGTCTCGGCGGACTGCAGGCAGATCGCTTCCACGCGCAGTGACCCCATCAGATCGTCGATGTAGTCCCGAGCGAACGTTACCGATCGCAGTGAGACCAGCATGCCGGGGCGCGCCTGCCGGGGCGCGGCTCTCAGCGCGCCGTGAACTGCCATTGCCTGCGCCCCGTATTCGCACAGATGAATCGCACGGAGCCTATCGTTCGCGCGCAATGGATTGTCGAGGGCGCGATGGCTGTCCGTTTCGAGAACGATACGCGTGTCATCCCATTCGACGATGTGCTCCCAGAGGCACATGCCGCCTTGATGCGGAATCAGCGCTGCGATGTCTTCACGTGCCATGAGGGGGAGGGGTCGGTCGGGTCAGGAGTAGCGCGAGCACAAAATTAGAAACAACGCCGATCGACACCGTCAAGCCGAGGGCGCGGAGCACCGGCAGCGACGACATGGCGAGCAGCGCGAACACCATCAGCGTCGACGCCGAGCATACGAGCAATGCGTGCAGGGTGCGTCGCTGTTCCATCGGATCGTCGGCTGCATGTTCAAAGAACAGGGCGTAATCGAGACCGAGGCCCGCGGCGAGGATCAGCGCGATCAGATGAAACAAGGTCATCGATACGCCGGCGGCCTGCAGGATGCCGATGATGAGCAGCGTGGTGAGCGCCATCGGCGCGAGCACCCGATAAACACGTGAGGCTCGGCGCAATGCGAACGTGACGACGCCCGCGAGCAGCACGGCGGCGACCGCCAGGCTCCACAGAATCTTGATGCGCTGGTTGGTCACCAGCGTTTCCGAGGCGTTCTTGGTGTCCAGCAAGGTCACGCCCGATCCGGCGGCCTTGGCGAAGCGCTCCAGCGCACTGACGTCTTGAACGCCGCTGAACGTCACCAGGGCGGTGGTTCGGGCAGCCGTCTTATCGTTTCCGTCGCCGTGCTGGGTCAACAACATTTCCACGCTCACGCCCAGCGGCGAGTCGCGCAGTTGATCGACCGTCAGCAATCGCAGGTGACGCGCTTTCTCCACGTCTGCGAGGAAGGGCTCAAAGACGTCGGGGCGGAATGGCGTGTCCTCGACGGCCGCATCGACATCGTCACGCAAGGTCGCGGGCTCCGGCAGACGAGCCTGTCGTTGGCGCTGTTTCTCAGCCGTCGGCACATAGCGTGCGGCGTGGTCATAGCCACTGATCGCGCCGTCGGCGACCATCTTCTGAAGCGGCTCGTCCAGCTCTTCGAGCTTCTGCAGCGCGTATTCCGTGTCGGCCGCGGTGATCACCAGCAGATAGCGAACGTCGGGAGTGCCCAGCTCGGAGCGTAGCTCCTGATCCTGGATCAACAGCTCCTTCGGCACGGGAGTGAGCTTGCTCAAGTCGCTTTCCCACATGGGTTGAGGCGCGAACACCATCGCAGCGATGGAGAGAGCGATGGCAGCCACGCCGGCCCAGCGCGGACGCGGGAGGCGTTCCATCCGTTGCCAAACTTTGCCGAGCCAGGCCGATTCGCCGAAATCGCGACCTTCGGGGTCCATCAGCACCGGCAGCGCAAATCGAGTCGTCAAGCCGGCGACCGCTAGACCGGCGACGGTGAAGCACGCGAGTTGAGCCAGTCCGATAACGCCGGAAAACAGGAAGGTGACATACGCGATGCAGGTGCTTGCTACGCCCGTTGCAAGCGTCGGCCACAGTTCGCGAGCGGCTTCGACGGGAGATCGCGTGGCGTGCCGGTGGCTCAGCAAATGAATCGGATAATCCTGCGCGACGCCGATCAACGTAAAACCAAATGCCAGCGTGATCCCGTGCACTGTCCCGAACAGCGCGCTGACGGCCGCGAGTCCCGCCAATCCCGCGCTTGCCAGCGGCAAAGCGCTCAATATGACGCTGCCGATGCGTCGATAGGCGATCAGCAGCAGGATGATCATGCCGACGGTGGCTGCGGTACCGAGCGCCGTCGCTTCGTCGCGCGTCCGCTCTTCCATCATCACCGAGAACTTGCCGGCGCCACTGAAGGTGAGTGTCACGTCGTCACCCTTCAGTCGTTCTGCTTCGGCGTTCAGTTGTTCGACGGCCAGGCGCTGTTGATCCGGATCGAAGGCGGCGGCGCGCGTTTGTGCGAGCAGCAGCGCGCGTTTGCCTTCCTGATCGAACCAAACATCGAACAGTCGATTCGGCTCCTGCATCGGCTGCCATCGCTGCAAAACTTTCAGCAGTTCGAGCGTCGGATCGCGCGGCAGCCACGGCTCGAGGAAGGCTCCCGCGGGAGACGCCAGGTCACGCGCGCGCTCTTGCAGCTCCGAATGCAGATATTTCTGATCGAGCGGCCGTTCATCCAAGGTGGGCGACAGCAGATATCGATAGGCCAGCAGCTCGTCCGGCACGCTGTCGAGCGAGATGTCGCCGTTGGTGACCAGACGGAAATTCGGGCTCGACTGCAGATTCTCGACGAGGGTGCGCGATGCATCGGCGAGCTGTTCCGGTTCCGCGCCTTCCAGCGATATCACCATCACGCGCGAGGCCGGACCCTCGCCGATCTCTTCCAGCAGCAAGCGCTGCTCGGGTGTGGTCGGACTGGGAAGAAACAAACGCAGATCGGTGCCGACCTGCAGCTGCCGTTGCACGAACCACGTCAGGCCCGCGAGCAGCACGAGCCAGAGGAACAGGAGCAGTAACGCCGGGCGGGTGAGCTTCATGAGGGAGCGAGCAGCGCAGTGCCGGGCTTAGCTGCCCTGGCCGGAGCCGCCGCAGCGCCGCTGCAGGGCAATCAAAGTCACATCCGGCGCCACGGGTTCGGCGGAAGCGGCGCCTAACAGCAAGACACTGGACGCGCCATCGGCCGTCGTCATCGAAAAGCAGCGCGGTTCGCTGTGGCGGCCGTTGACTTCGATCTGCTGCAAGCGGCGGCGAGCTTTGGTGTCGGTCGGCGTCAGCTTGAGCGTCCAGCCATCGTCATTGCCGGTCATCTCGACATCGAACGTCTTTCTTAGCGCAACGGGGTCGCCCGCCAGCATGGCGGAGAATCCAGACAACAATCCCCGCAGCTCCGGCGCATGTTTCAAAGCGAAGCTGCGCGGCTTTTCGCCTTCGCGCTCCACTTTGACGGATTCGCCGCGAATCGACGTCTGTTCGCGATAAGGCGTAGTGACCCGCCGATCCAGACTTTCCGGGCCGGAATAGCCCAGGTCGCCGGAGACGATCAGCGGGGCGCGCAGCAGCTTCGAGAAGCGCACTTCGGTGAATGAGATGGTGGCCGGCGCAGGCTTGGCCAGCCGGCCGATCAGAGCATCGGCGTCCTGCTCACTGAGGGCCGCGCTCCCCGCCGTCAGCGGCGCGATCAGCGCCCCCAGCAGAGCCAGCATCAGAGGCAGACGAGTTGAGGTGCCAGAAATCATAGAAGTTGAACCAATTGTACGGTGCGCGGCGGGTGTAGTGGGCCAGTCGGTCCGCATACCGTTGAATGATGGCATTGAGACTCGCCTCGCGGTCCTTGCGTTCCACTCGGACCGTGTCCGCGAACGATTCGAAATGCAGGTCGTACCGATTGCCGCCGCCGTACAGGCCGAAGCATAGAACCACCGGTACCTTGAGCGCGGCCGCGATTTGCCACGGCCCAGTCGGGAATGCCGCGGGCTGGCCGAGGAAATCGACAACCGAGACTTGATTGCCCGGCCGTGAGCGATCGACCAGCAGCGTGACCAGTGCGCCTTCATCGAGCGCTTCCTTGATCGCCAGCGCGGTGATCGCGCCATCCTGCCGGGCGTTGATGATGGACCGCGCCAGCTCCGGATTGAATGCGGCAAGGAAGCGGGTGATCTCAGGATTCTGTTCCGTGTCCAGCACCACTCGGACTTTCACGTCCTTGCGGAATTCGCTCAGGGCGCGCAAGGCGTCGAAGCTGCCCAGATGCGAGCCGAAGACCAGCACGCCTTGTTTCTTGGCCCACTGCGCACGCAACTCATCCAGCCCATGCACCTGGACATCGAAACGTTTGAAGCTCTCGGACAGCAGGAACACGCGATCCAGGAGCACCGAGGCGAAGTAGTAGAACTGCTTGGCGACATCCTTCAGCGTCGGTTCGCGGCCCAGCACCCGCGGCAAATAAGCACGCGCGGCGCGCCGCTCCGGTCCTCGCCTCACGAGGAAGAACGCCGTGATCGGAAAGAGCACCAGGCGCGCGGCGGTCCGCCCGCACAGTCGTGCGAACGTGCTGATCAATCGATACCCGAAGAGCGAGCCGGCTTCGGGGCGCTCGAGCCATTGCTGCTTCACGCCGCTGCGTTTCCCATAGGGGCGATGCGAAACAATCCCTGCGCCAGGTCCGCGCCGTCGCGGCTCAAAGTGAAGCGCAGTTCGTCGGCATCCAGTTTCAATTGCAGCTCTGCGGCCTGATCGGGCAGCAGCGGCGCGGTGAACTTCGCGTTGGGCAGCGCGAGCACGCGCACCGGGCGTTGCAGCCAGCGCTCCGCTTCCTGCAGTACGCAGTCGAGCAGGACGACGCCAGGCACGATCGGCTGACCCGGAAAATGACCGGGCAGCGACGGATGATTCGCGGCGATCCGCAGAACGGTTGCGTGGGCGGCGGGGTTCATGTGATTCAGCGACGAGGGCCAGCGGCGCTGCTGACCAGGCGCGGCATGGCCGCGAGTACCTTTAGAAAAAAATCCAACATGTTGCGATAGGGTTGCCGCGGGAAGCGGTGGCGGCGGTAAGCGTACTCAATCAGGAAGAAAGCCGCGACCAGCAAATATCCGATCAGGTTGGCGACCAGCGACCACCACAGCTCGGGCACCGTCACCGGCGGCGCGATGCCGGCGGCCAGCAGCATGCCGTCGGGCTCGGCCAGCAGCCCCAGCACCAGATTGGTCAGCGCCAACGTCACGAAGAACAGCGTCCAGGCCTTGGTCAGCTGGTGGGCGTACGCCAGCACCTCCGGCTCGGGCTGCTGCTCGGGCTCCATGATGCGGATCAATTGTTCGATTAGCGGAACCTGCCCGGCGAGCAGGCTGCTGCCAAACACGCCGGCCATGAATCCTGGCACCAGTACCGGTGCGATATACAGCGGCAGTGTCGCGTGCGTGGAACGTGATAACCACCATAGCCCGCCGACCACCGGCAGCAGCACCAGCCAGGCGACGACGCTGCCTCGTCCGAGGGCCGGAACCATGGGCAGCACGATCAACAGACCCAGCGCGATAGCGATCAGCGTCACGCTGTTCTGAATGACGCCGAAGTGAGCGACCAGCGGATACGCGAGCACCAGGGCGGCGCGGCCGATCGAAGTCAATACTCGGGAGTCAACTGCCATTTATCGCGCGTGGCCATGTTTGTTCAATCAAAGCAGCGTGAACCGCTGGCATCCTGGTGGGGTCGCGTGGTTTGATGAACCGCGCTTGTCACCGGGCGCGCAGCATGCGCGTGTTGCCGAGTGCGAACAAGGCATCCACAATGGTGGGAATTTTATGTGCAAACTGGCGCCCGGGTTAAATAAATTTGTGGGGGAGGATCAGTCGGCATGACGGTGAAGATCGCTGTTCTGAAGGAAACTCGCGCCAACGAAAAGCGCGTCGCCCTGGTGCCCGCGGTGGCCGACAAGCTCAGCAAGCTCGGCGCTGAAATTCACATGCAGGCCGGCGCCGGCGACGCTGTAAAACTGCCCGATTCCGCATTCAAGAACGTGAAATTCAGCGCCGATCCGCTCGCGCTGGTGCGCGACGCCGATGTGGTCGCGAGCGTCCAGCCGCCCGATCCCGGCATCGTCGAGGCAATGAAGCCGGGCGCCATCCTGATTTCATTCGTCTACGCCCACAAGGAAGTCGAGCTGACCAAACGATTGCGCGATCGTCATATCACGACGTTTGCGATGGAGCTGGTGCCGCGTATCACTCGCGCTCAAGCCATGGACGCGCTGTCGAGCCAGGCGGCGCTTTCCGGTTATTACGCAGCCCTGATCGGCGCCACCCATCTGGCGCGCATCCTGCCAATGATGACCACCGCGGTTGGTTCGATTCGTCCCGCTCGCACGTTGGTGATGGGCCTCGGTGTCGCTGGTTTGCAAGCATTGGCGACGGCCCGGCGCCTGGGCGCGATGACCGAAGGTTACGACGTGAGGCCCGAAACGAAGGAACAAGCCGAGTCGCTCGGCGCGAAGTTCGTCGATACCGGCGTCGATGCCCGCGGTGCAGGCGGCTATGCGCGCGAGCTCACTCAGGAAGAGAAAGACAAGATTGCCAGTGTCGTCACCAAGCACATTCAACAAGCCGACATCATCATCACGACCGCGGCCATTCCCGGCCGGCCTTCGCCGAAGCTGATCAGCAAGGCGCAGGTCGATGGGATGAAAGCAGGCAGCGTGATCGTGGACTTGGCCGCCGAAGGTGGCGGCAATTGTGAATACACCCAGCCGGGCGAGACCATACAAATAGGCCAGGTGACCATCGTCGCGCCGCTCAACGTGCCCAGCATGCTCGGCGAGCACGCCAGCGAGCTGTATGCGAAGAACCAATTCAACTTGATCGAGCTGTTCGTCAAGGACGGCGGCGTCAAGCTCGACTGGACCGACGAGGTGGTCGCCAAAACCGCGCTCACGCACGACGGCAAGATCGTCAACGAAGCCGCGCAGAAACTCATTGCATGACAGCACCCGGCGCCAGCCGGGCCGCTGTCCGGCCCAAGCATCAGTCATAAGTAACGAATGCTTTCGAGGAAAATATGGACCTCGCTACCACGCTGACGGGCTTCGTCGCCCTGTACATCTTCATGCTCGCCGCCTTCACCGGCTACGAGATCATCGGCCGCGTGCCGTCGATTCTGCATACGCCGCTGATGTCGGGCTCGAACTTCGTGCACGGCATCGTCGTGGTCGGTGCGATGTATGCGCTGCTCAACGCCACCTCGCTGGTCGAACAGATCATCGGCTTCGTCGGCGTGCTGCTGGGCGCGGGCAACGCGGCCGGCGGCTACGTCGTGACCGAACGCATGCTGGAAATGTTCAAGCCCAGCGATAAAAAACAGCCCGCCGGCGAGCAGAAGAAGGCATAAGCGCCCATGAACCTCACTCCGCAGTTCATCATCGACGCCTGCTATTTCGCCGCGGCGTTTCTGTTCATTTACGGCTTGAAGCGCATGTCGTCGCCGGTGACGGCGCGCTCCGGCATCATGGTGGCCGGCATCGGCATGCTGGTCGCGGTGCTGGCCAGCTTCCTTTATTACTTCGGCGTCAACGACGCAGCGCTGCCGCACCTGGGTACGAACGTCGTGTTCGCAGCGGTAGCATTGTTCCTCGGCACCGCCTGGGCATGGTGGAGCGGCAAACGGGTCGCGATGACCGCCATGCCTCAGATGGTCGCGCTCTACAACGGCATGGGCGGCGGCGCGGCTGCCTGTATCGCCGCGGTCGAGCTGTTACGGACCAATGCAGTTCATCAAACGATTCCACTCCTGCTCGCGGTCGTGGGTGCGCTGATCGGCGCCGTGTCGCTGTCCGGATCGTTGATTGCGTGGGCCAAGCTCGACGGCCGCATCAACGGCGTATGGCGCATCGGCGGTCAGCAAATTCTCAACGGTATCGTGTTTCTCGCGACGCTCGGCGTCGGCATTTACATCGTGTTCGTCGCGCACGGTCATGCGGCGCCCGGCATCGTCGCGGCGTTCTTCATCGGCGCGCTGATCTTCGGTGTGATGATGACAATGCCGATCGGCGGCGCGGACATGCCGGTCGTGATCTCGCTATACAACGCATTCACCGGTCTGGCGGTGGGCTTCGAAGGTTACGTGCTGCAGAACCCGGCGCTGATGATCGCCGGCATGGTGGTCGGCTCGGCGGGTACGTTGCTCACGCTGTTGATGGCGAAAGCGATGAACCGCAGCGTGTCGAATGTGATCTTCAGTAATTTCGGCGATGGCGGCGGCGAACAACAAGGCGAGATCAAAGGCTCGCAGAAGCCGGCCGAAGCCGGCGACGCCGCGATCAATATGCGGTACGCATCGAAGGTCATCATCGCGCCGGGCTACGGCCTGGCGGTCGCGCAGGCTCAGCACAAGTTGTATGAGTTCGTGAAGCTGCTGACGGATGCCGGCGTGGAAGTGAAATTCGCGATCCATCCAGTCGCGGGCCGCATGCCGGGCCACATGAACGTGCTGCTTGCGGAAGCGGGCGTGCCGTACGACATGATCTACGACTTGGAAGATATCAACGGCGAGTTCAAGGAGGCCGACGTTGCCGTCGTCATCGGCGCGAACGACACGGTCAACCCGGCGGCGCGCACCAACAAGTCCAGCCCGATCTACGGCATGCCGATCTTGAACGTGGACCAGGCCAGGCAGGTTTATGTCATCAAGCGCGGCCAGGGTAAGGGTTACTCGGGCGTCGAGAACGAGCTGTTCTTCGCCGACAACTGCAACCTGGTCTACGGCGACGCGCAGAAGGTGATGGTCGCGATGATTCAGGCGGTGAAGTCGCTCGAGGGCGGCGGCCACTAGCGCCGGCTTCATAAAGCAACCTTAATTGCCCCTCCCCGGGAGGGGCGGTACCCTGCCACTTCCTTGACACGCGTGGCTGGGAGCCGTGGCTAGAGTACTCATCATCGAAGACGATCGCGTGACCGCTGATGAAATCTGCGCCGAGTTGCAGCGGTATGGCCTGGACACGGAATGGGTGGGCGACGGCGCCACCGGCCTGGAGCGCGCGCGAGGGGGTTTTTATGACGCGATCACACTGGATCGCATGCTCCCCGGCATGGACGGCTTGACGGTAGTTACGCGGCTGCGCGAGTACGGTGTACAGACGCCGGTGCTGATGATCAGCGCCCTGTCCGATGCGGACGAACGGGTGCGTGGCCTGCGGGCGGGTGGCGACGACTATCTCACCAAGCCATTCAATCCCGACGAAATGGCCGCTCGCATCGAAGTGCTGCTGCGGCGGCACGCAGGTGCGTCCCGGCCCATGATGCTGCGGGTCGGGGATCTGCAGCTCGATCTGATCGACCGCACCGCCAGGCGCGCCGATACCTTGCTCGACCTGTTGCCCACCGAATTCCGGCTGCTCGAATTTCTCATGCGTCACAGCGGCCGCGTGCTGACGCGCACCATGATCTTCGAAGCGGTGTGGGGCTATCATTTCGATCCCGGCACCAATGTGATCGAAGTTCACATCGGCCGGCTGCGGCGCAAGCTCGATCCGCCGGACCGGGAGCCGCTCATTCATACCGTTCGCGGAGTAGGGTACGTGCTTGAAGCTCGGTGAGCTGTCACGCATCAGCACAGTTCGATTGCTGCCGGTCTACGGCTTTCTGTTCGTATTGTGGAGCGTGCTGCTGATCGGCTGGGTGCAGTACGACACCAAACGTTATCTCTCCGGCGTGGTGGACGAAATCCTCCGCCAGCGCATGCATTACCTCAGTCACGTCGACCGCGACCGCCTGCCCGAGGTGATCGCACAAACCGGTGCGCTCGATCTGCGCGTGATGCAAGGTCTGTTCGATGAGCAAGGCCGCAGGATCGCCGGCAACATCGAGCGGATTCCAGCAGGCGTTTCGATCGACGGCGTCGTGCATTCTCTGAGCGTTGGAGCGCAGCAGATCGGCGGCAAGGAACCGGTACGTGCGCGCGGCGTGGCCAAAGCGATAGGCAATGGTGAAGTGTTGATTCTCGCGCGCGCCACCAGCGTGGTCGACCAGGTCAACAGCATCATCTATCGCTCCCTGTTCTGGGGCCTCACGCTCACCATCATCCCGGGTTTGATCGGTGGCCTCTGGCTGGCGCGCGGTCCACTACGGCGCATTCGTGCGCTCGAGTCGGCGGCGCAACCCATCATGCGCGGGGATTTGCATCAGCGCCTGCCGGTGTCCGGCCGCCGTGACGAGCTCGACATGCTCGCCGGCATCGTCAATTCGATGCTCGAAGAGATCGAACGTTTGATGAGCGAAGTCAAAGGTGTCTGCGACAGCATCGCTCATGACTTACGCACACCGCTGACCCGACTGCGCTCGCAGTTGCATCGTATGCATCGCGAAGCGAACGATGGCGCGCATGCCGGTGTCGTCGAGCAGGCGATTCTCGATGTCGATTCGTTGCTCGATCGGTTCCGCGCGTTGTTACGGATCTCCGAGCTCGAAGACATGCACCGGCGCGCCGGGTTCACCGAGGTATACCTGGCGAGCACGCTCGCTCACGTGCGTGAAATGTACACGCCGCTGGCGGAAGACAAGCACATCGCGTTCACGTTCGAGATCGCGCCCGATGTTCCGACCGTGCGTGGCGATCCGAATCTGCTGCTGGAAGCCCTGTCGAACATCGTCGACAACGCCATCAAGTTCACCCCGGCGGGCGGCAGCATTCATTTGCGCCTGATCAAAGATGCGGACGCCGGCGCGCGCATCGATGTGATCGACAGCGGCCCGGGCATCCAGAGCTCGGAGCGCGAAGCGGTCCTGCAGCGGTTCTATCGCGGCACGTGTAGTAACAAAGATGTCTCGGGCTCGGGGCTGGGGCTGTCGATCGTCGCGGCCATCGTCAAGCTGCACGGCTTCAAACTGCAGATCGTCGACAATCCCGCCGGCGGCGCCTGGCTGGCGCTGTTATGTGGACCGAACGCCGCCCAGCTGCGCAGCGCCAGCCGATAAAACCTGCCCAAAAAACTCGGCAAGAAAGACTAAAAAAGCTTTCATCTCTACGGCACTGTAGCGGGCTGCGATCGGACCCATAATGGTTCGCTCGAGGATTCTCACGCCCGCATGCTCGGAATCGTAAAAATCGCTTTACGCCGCCCGTACACGTTCATCGTGCTGGCGTTGCTCATCCTGATCTTCGGCGTGCTCTCGATCCTGCGCACGCCGACGGACATCTTTCCGAACATCCGCATTCCCGTGATCAGCGTGGTGTGGACCTACGCCGGTCTGCCGCCCGATGGCATGGCCGGGCGCATCACGACCAACTTCCAGCGCTCGCTGACCACCATGGTCAACGATATCGAGCACATCGAAGCCACGTCGTATACCGGCTTCGGCGTGATCAAGGTTTTCTTCCAACCTGCCGTCGACATCAACATGGCCAATGCGCAGGTGACCGCCGCCGCGCAGACAACGTTGCGCCAGATGCCACAAGGCACGAACCCGCCGAACATCCTCAACTACAACGCCTCCACCGTGGGCATCCTGCAGCTGGCGCTGTCCGGCGAGGGCATGACGGAGCAGGAGCTCAGCGACCTAGGCATCAACTACGTCCGCACCTTCCTGATCACCGTGCCCGGCGCCTCGATGCCGTATCCGTTCGGCGGCAAGAACCGGCAGATCCAGATCGATCTGGACCCCGCAGCGCTGCAGGCGCGCGGCCTGTCGGGCACGGACGTCGCCAACGCCCTCGCGGCTCAGAATCTGATCACGCCGGTGGGCACGCAGAAGATCGGCGGCTTCGAGTACGCCATCAATTTGAACAACAGCCCGTCCGCGATCGAGGACCTCGGCCGCCTGCCGATTCGTCTGGTCGACGGCGCGATGGTTTATTTGCGCGATGTCGCCCATGTGCGCGACGGCAATTCGCCGCAGACCAATATCGTGCACGTCGCCGGCAATCGCTCGGTGCTGCTCACGGTGCTCAAGAACGGCGGCGCGTCGACGCTGTCCGTGATCGAAGGCATCAAGCAACGAGTCGAGGAAGTCAAGGATCAGCTGCCGGAGTCGCTGCAGATCCGGCTCATCGGCGATCAGTCCATCTTCGTGCGCAGCGCCATCAGCGGCGTGGTCGCCGAAGGCGCCATCGCGGCGCTGCTGACCAGCCTGATGATCCTGCTGTTCCTGGGCAGCTGGCGCTCCACCGTCATCATCGCCACCTCGATTCCGCTGGCCATTCTCGGCTCGATCTTCCTGCTGGCGCTGACCGGCCAGACGCTCAACATCATGACGCTGGGCGGACTGGCGCTGGCGGTGGGCATCCTGGTCGACGATGCGACCGTGACCATCGAAAACATCAACTGGCATCTCGAACACGGCAAGGACGTGCACACCTCCATCCTCGACGGCGCGGCGCAGATCGTGACGCCCGCGTTCGTCTCGCTGTTGTGCATTTGTATCGTGTTCGTGCCGATGTTCTTTCTCGAAGGCGTGGCGCGCTTCCTGTTCGTGCCGATGGCGTTGGCCGTGATCTACGCGATGGTGTGTTCGTTCATTCTGTCGCGCACGCTGGTGCCGACCATGGCCATGTATCTGTTGAAGCCGCACTCGCACGACGATGCGATGGCGCCGTCATCCAATCCGCTGGTGAAGTTTCAGCGCGGCTTCTCGGAAAAGTTCGAACGCTTCCGCAGCGGCTATAAGGAGTTGCTGACGGTGGCGATGGCCCATCGGCGCGGCTTCGTGACAGCTTTCATGTTGTTCGTGGTCGCGTCGTTCGCGCTGGTGCCGTTCCTTGGGCGCAATTTCTTTCCGGCGGTCGATGCCGGCCGCATCATGATTCACTTCCGCGCGCAGCCGGGCACGCGTGTGGAGGAAACGGCGGCCGTCTCGGCGCGCATCCAGGATGTGATCCGGCAGGTCATTCCGCCGCATGAGCTGGCGCTGGTGGTGGACAACATCGGCATGCCGTTCTCCAGCATCAACATGACCTACAACAACACCGGCACCATCGGCACGGCGGATGGCGATATTCAGATAACGCTCGAGGAAGATCACCAGCCGACCGCGGATTACGTTCGCAAGCTGCGCGAGGAGCTGCCGAGACGATTCCCCGGCACGACGTTCGCGTTCACGCCGGCCGACATCGTCAGCCAGATCCTGAACTTCGGCACGCCATCGCCCATCGATCTGCAAATCCGCGGCAAGGACTTCGCAGCGAACTTCGCTTACGCCGAAGCTTTGCTCGCTGATATCAAGCGGATTCCCGGCATCGCCGATGCGCGCATCCAGCAGGCACGCGGCCTGCCGACGTTCAACGTCGATGTCGACCGTACACGCGCGCAGTTCGCCGGTCTCACCGAGCGCGATGTCACTAACAGCATGGTCGTGAATCTGGCGGGATCGGTGCAGGTCGCACCGACCTTCTGGCTGAATCCGAAGACCAACATCCAGTACCCCATCGTGATGCAGACCCCGCAATACAAGATGGACGAGTTGAACTCGCTGGAGACGATGCCGATCACCGGCGCGGGCTCCAAGTCGGCGCATCTGCTCGGCGGCATTGCGGATATCACTCGCACCACCTCGAGTGGCGTGGTCTCTCAATACAACATTCAACCGATCGTGCAGATCTACGGGACCACGCAGGGCACCGATCTCGGCGCCGTGGCATCGCAGATCCGCAAGATACTCGACGCGCATGCCGAGGACCTGCCGAAGGGCTCGTCGGTGGCGCTGCTTGGCCAGGTTCGCACCATGGAGAGCTCCTTCTCGGGGCTGATGTGGGGCCTGGTCGGCGCCATCGTGCTGATCTATCTGCTGATCGTCGTGAATTTCCAGTCGTGGAGCGATCCGCTGGTCATTATCAGTGCGCTGCCTGCGGCGCTGGCCGGCATCGTCTGGATGCTGTTCACAACATTTACTACGTTGTCGGTGCCGGCGTTGACGGGCGCGATCATGTGTATGGGCGTGGCGACCGCGAATAGCGTGCTGGTTATCAGCTTTGCGCGCGAACGGCTCGAGCAATTGGCAGACCCTGTCGCCGCTGCCATCGATGCTGGCTTCGTGCGTTTCCGTCCCGTGCTGATGACGGCCCTGGCCATGATCATCGGCATGGCGCCGATGGCGCTGGGGCTCGGCGATGGCGGTGAGCAGAATGCGCCGCTGGGTCGCGCCGTGATCGGCGGCCTGATCTTCGCCACCGTCGCCACGCTCATATTCGTCCCGGTCGTCTTCAGCATCGTGCACCGTAATTACGTCCGCAAGCCGGCGGAACATCCGCTGCTTGCCGGAGAGCCTCATGCCGCCCACTGAATCGCATCGCGGGTTACGCCGCGCCGGCATCGTCATCGCCGTCATTGCCATCGTGCTCGTCGTCTCCGGCATCGGGATACGCGTCAACGATCATCGTCAGATGACCGAGTGGACCGAAGAGCAGGCCATTCCCACAGTCGCGGTGGTCGCGCCCACCCAAGGTGAAGCCGACGCACGGATCGACTTGCCTGGCCGGTTGGAAGCGTTTGCGCGGGCGCCGCTGAATGCGCGCGTGTCGGGCTACTTGAAGACATGGAAGGCCGACATCGGCACACCGGTGAAGGCCGGTCAGTTGATTGCGGAGATCGAAGCTCCCGATATCGAACAGCAGTTGCTGCAGGCCGAGGCAGATCTCGCCAGCGCCGAAGCGAATGCCGCGCTCGCTGCGAGCACCGCCAAGCGCTGGCAGTCGATGCTCGGTCGCGATTCCGTTTCCAAACAGGAAGTGGATGAGAAGGTGGGCGATCTCGCTGCCAAGGAAGCTTTGGCTAAAGCCGCGCGAGCCAACGTCGAGCGTCTGCGAACGATGCGGGGTTTCACGCGCATCGTGGCGCCGTTCGACGGCGTGGTGACCGCGCGCAATACAGATATTGGTGAGCTGATCACCGCCGGCGGCGGCTCGGGACGGGAGTTGTTTGTTGTTTCGGATACACGCAGGTTGCGCGTATACGTGAACGTGCCGCAATCGTATGTGAGCCGATTGAATACGGATGCGAAAGCACTGATTACCGTACCCGAACATCCCGGTAAGGAATATTCGGCGGCGGTCGCTGCGTCGGCGGGCGCTGTGAACGTCGCTACTGGGACGACGCTGATGCAGCTTACGGTCGACAACCAGGCGGGCGAGTTACTGCCCGGCGGTTATGCCAACGTGAGCTTCGAGCTGGCGGGCGGGGTGCAGGCGCTGCGTGTGCCGGCCAGCGCGTTGATCTTCGATCAAGCGGGACTGCGTGTGGCCACTGTCGATTCGCAGAGCCGCGTGGTCATGAAGCCCATCACCATCGCTCGCGATCACGGACACTTCATCGAAGTCGCCGGCGGCATCGAGGCTACCGATCGTGTCATCTCGACGCCGCCAGATGGCTTGATGGGCGGCAGCGCCGTGCGTGTGATCGAGCCTGCCGCGCAGCAAGCCAATGCGGGCTGAGCTATCGATCGTCGCGTTGTTGGCGCTGGCGGGCTGCTCGTTCGCGCCCAAGCTCGAGCTGCCTGAAGTTGCCGTTGCCGAGTCTTACAAAGAGCCCGCTCCCTGGACCCAGGCCGCGCCCGCCGATCGTTTGCCGCGCGATGCCTGGTGGCTGTTGTATGGCGATGAAGAACTGAATCGTCTGCAAGCGCAGCTCGTTCAGAACAGCCCGGATCTGCAGGCCGCACTGGCGCGCTATCAACAAGCGAAGGCGTTTTCGGATCAGCTGCGGTCCGGTTTGTTTCCTTCCTTCTCCTTGCGCGCCGATGGTGCTCGGACGCGGCAATCGGAAACGAGTCCGCCGGCCGGTCAGTCTTCGCCTCGTTACTACAACTCGTACGGCGCTGGGGTCGAAGCAATCTATGAAGTCGACCTTTGGGGTCGCGTCCGCAATGACGTGAAGGCTGGGAAGCTGGAAGCGAGCGCGGCCGCCGCCGATCTCGAATCGGCGCGGCTCAGTCTGCAAGCGCAGCTCGCTGATTTCTACATCGCGCTCTATGGTCTGGATCGCGAGGCTGCGTTACTCGGGGATACGGTTGCTGCCTATGACCGCGCGGTGGCGTTGACGAAGGAGCGTCATCAGGCGGGCATCGTTTCGGGGCTGGACGTGGCGCGGGCTCAAACTCAGCTGGACAGCGCGCGTTCGCAGGTTTCGCAGAATCAGGCTCAGCGCGCGACGCTCGAGCACGCGATCGCGGTCCTGGTCGGCGAGTCGCCTTCGCAGTTCGCCCTGGCGCCTCGTTCTGTTCCATTACAGCTGCCGCAGATTCCCGCCGATGTGCCGACCAACCTCCTGCAGCGCCGCCCCGACATCGCCGCGGCCCAACGCCGCACCGCCGCCGCCAATGCCAGCGTCGGCGTCGCTCGCGCAGCCTATTTCCCATCGATCACGCTCAACGGCGTTTATGGTTTCGAGAGCAATCGCTCGACCGACTGGCTGACTGCGCCCAACGCCGCCTGGTCCATTGGTCCCTCCATCCTGCTCGAACTCTTCGACGCCGGCCGCCGTCAGGCGCGCGTTGCCCAGGCACGGGCTGTACTGGATGAGGCGGGCGCGACGTACCGAGGCGTGGTGCTGGGCGCCTTCCAGGAAGTCGAAGACAACCTGGCCTTGCTCTATCACTACGGAAATGCCGCAGACGCCGAGCGTTCCGCCGTCACCTCGGCCCAGCAATCGCTGGATTTCGCCATGAATCGCTACCGCGAAGGGGCGGTCAGCTATCTCGAAGTCGTTCAGTCCCAGACCACCGCGCTGACTGCCCAGCGTCAGGCTCTCGATCTGGAAACACGGCAGCTGCGAGCCAGCGTGGCGCTGATCCGGGCGCTTGGCGGGGGCTGGGAAGGCTGAGACAGGGACCGCGGTTGAACCAGCGCAGGTCAGTCTTTAAGCTGACCCGCAGCGATCTCCATTCATCTGCCATAACGCGCGAGCCACCTTGTTCAACCGGTCATTTTGCACACTCGCTCTGTGCCTTTGGTCCGCGCTGGCCTTGGCGGACTATGCCGCCGCTCCCAAGAAACCCATCGATCTGACCGGTTTCTGGGTGCTGAACAGCGCCGTCAGCGACGATCCCGAAGCGCTGCTGTTCGAGAAACAGTCCAAGGAATGGGAGCGATTCGAACGCATGCGGCGGCGGGAAGAAGAGTCGCGGCCTGCCAATATTCCGCCCCCGATCGATGTCGATGCGCCGCCAGCGGGCGAGGGTAGCCGGCGTCGTGGCCCGCGACCCTGGCAGAAGCAGCAGCAGGAAAATCTGCTCCGGATGCTCGGTGTCAGTCCCACGCTGGAGATCAAACAAGTCGATTCGGGCCGCTTCGATGTGATTTCCGCTGTCGATTCGCGACGGGTCCAGGCCGGCAGCCACACGCAGGTGTCGATGCCCGAAGGTCAGCTCGCGGATTCGTGGGTCGGCTGGGACGGCGAGTGGTTCGTGATCGAACGGCGCGTGCGCCGCGGGCCGCGGGCGTTGGAGCAGTTTCGTCTGACCAAGACCGGCCAGCTCGAATATCTGATGAAGTGGAGCGGCGATAGCGAGCTGGCGGGAATCAAAGTGCGGCGTCTGTACGATCGCCGCACCGGGCCCGTGCCGGCATCGAATCCGGATCACGGGCCGCTGCCATAGCGCGAGCGGGTCAGGCCGCCGAATAGCCCATCATGGCCTTCACCTCGAGGAATTCCTTGAGGCCTTCCTTGCCCCACTCGCGGCCATTGCCCGATTGTTTGTAACCGCCGAACGGCGCGTTCACATCCGTCGAGGCGCCATTCAGATGGACCATGCCGGTGCGCAGCCGGCGCGCGACTTTGCGGGCGTGCTCGATGTCGCCGGAATAAACATAGCCGGACAGGCCGTAGACCGTGTCATTGGCGATGCGCACCGCTTCCTCTTCGGTCTCGTACGGAATCATCACGAGCACCGGGCCGAAGATTTCTTCGCGCGCGATGGTCATGTTGTTGTTCACGTTCGCGAACACGGTGGGCTTGATGAAATAGCCCTTGTCGATGCCGTCCGGCCGGCCCGGACCGCCGACCACCGCGGTCGCGCCTTCGTCGATGCCGGTCTGTAACAAGCGCTGGATTTTCTCGAACTGAGTTTTGTTGGCGACCGGGCCCATGGTCACGCCGTCCTTCTTCGGATCGCCGACGACGGGCTTGGCGGCGACGGCTTTCGCGATGTTCACCGCTTCTTCATACAGCTTCTTCGGCACGAGCATGCGCGAGGGCGCGTTACACGACTGGCCGGTGTTGGACATCATCGACAACACGCCGCTCTTCACCGCGGCGTTCAGATCGGCGTCTTCCAAAATGATGTTGGCCGATTTGCCGCCCAGTTCTTGCGACACGCGCTTCACCGTCTCCGCGGCAGCCTTGGCGACTTGCACGCCAGCGCGCGTCGAGCCGGTGAAGGACATCATGTCGATGTCCGGATGACGCGACAGCGCCTCGCCCACGGTCGGGCCGTCGCCATCGATCATGTTGAACACGCCTTTCGGCACGCCAGCCTCGTGCATGATCTCGGCGAAAATATGCGCGCTGAGCGGTGCGACTTCGCTGGGCTTGAGCACCATGGTGCAGCCGGCCGCGAGCGCGGGCGCGACTTTGCAGCCGATCTGATTGAGCGGCCAGTTCCACGGCGTGATCAAGCCGCAGACGCCGACCGGCTCGCGACGGATCTGCGTGGTGCCCAATGTTTCTTCGAACTCGAATTCCTTGAGTGCCGCGAGCGTCGACATGAAATGTCCGAGGCCGCTGCCGGCCTGCGCATTCAACGCAAACTTCATCGGCGCGCCCATCTCGTCGGAAATCGCCTGGGCGACGTCCTTCATCCGGCTCTGATAGACCTTGATGATGCGCTCGAGCAGCGCGACGCGCTCTTCACGCGAGGTCTGCGAATAGGTTTCGAAAGCAGCGCGCGCCGCTTTCACTGCCACATCGACGTCCTCGGCCGTGCCGAGCATGATCGTGCCGACCTGCTGCTCGGTCGCCGGATTGATGACCGCCAGCTCGCGGCGCCCCGGCGGGGTGACCCAGGCGCCATCGATATAAAACCGCTTGAACTCGTACATGTGTCCTCCGCCAAACAGCGCGATCCGCACACCAGAACGCCCGCAGAGCAGGTCGGGCGTGCGGCGAAAAAGGGAGGACAATAATAGCTCTTTAGCGGCGGACGTCGCCGCCTTTCTCGGATAACAACAGTTCCACGTCGGACACGCCCAACAGGTTGAAGTCGCCTGGAATCGAATGCTTCAGGCAACCCGCGGCGGCGCCGAAGTCGATGGACTCTTGTGGCGTCATGCCTGTCAGCAATCCATGCAGTACGCCCGCGGCGAAAGCGTCGCCGCCGCCGATGCGATCGACGATGCTGTGCAAAGGATACGAGCGGCTGGTGTAGGCGTTCTTCGAATCGAACAGCAAACCCGTCAGCTGTTGAACGTCGACGCTGTGACGCGCGCGCTCGGTGCAGACGATGTAGCGCAGATGTTTGAATGTTTTGAAAGCGACATCGGCGGCCTCGCGCCGTGCATCCGCTGCCGACGCTTTGAAGCCGAGCATGAAGGCGATGTCACGGTCGTCGCCGAAGATCACATCCGCTTGTTCGCACAAACGAGTCAACAATCGCGGAGCTTCGGGGGAGCGTGAGCCCCACAAGCGCGCTCGGAAATTACAATCGAAAGAAATCTGCACGTTGGCCTTGCGTGCAGCCTGCATCGCTTGCGAAGCAGCCTCGGCAGTGGCGGCACTCACGGCAGGAGTAATGCCGGAAACATGCAGCCACCGTGCATCTGCGAGCAACGATGCCCAGTCATAAGTGGCCGGCGGTGCGATTGCGAACGAGGAATTCGCGCGATCGTAGAGCACTTCCGCCGGACGATGACCCGCGCCATGCGTGAGGAAATACATGCCCATGCGCCCGTCGCCGAAATGAATCGAATCGGTGTCGACGCCATGCCGGCGCAACTCGTCGGCGCAGGCGCGACCGAGTGTCGAGTCCGGCAGCGCGCTCACGACCCGCGTGCGATGACCGAACTTATGCAATGACACTGCAACGTTCGCTTCGGCGCCGCCGATATGGGCGTCGAACCGTGGCGATTGCAACAGCAGTTCCTTGCCTGGGGAGGACAAACGCAACAGGACTTCACCGAAGCAAACGATGGCCGGTTTCATGCGGGCAAATGTTCCGTGGGAAATGTGAATGGCAGCACTGCGGCTGGATTGTAGGCGGATCAGGCTCGGCTTTGGGTGTTGCAAGGAAACCAAACAGGGTGTCTTGCCGCCCGCCAGGGTGCTCTGTTAGCCTCCGCATTGTCACCGGTGTCATAGCCATGTTTACCAAATGCTACCGGTGTCACCAATTCGGGATGGCCAATCAAAGGGTTGGCATGCGGCCATACCCGGGCGCCAGGAGCCGATGGCCGAGATCAGCGGGTTAGGCGATTTGGAATGGGGGTAGCAATCATGTCGAAGTCAGGTCGGCACGGGTCCATCCGCGTTGCGGTTCGGACCGTGTTAGGAGTTGCCGCGCTGTCTGCCAGCGCTGCGGCATTTTCACAACAAGCGGCCCAGGCGCCTCAACAGGAAGGCGCGCTGGAAGAGGTCATCGTCACCGGCTTCAAGGAAAGCTTGAGCCTGGCGCTGGATCAAAAGCGCGAAGCCGTTGGCGCGGTCGATGCCATCGTCGCCGAGGACATCGCCGATTTTCCTGATCTGAACCTGGCCGAGTCCATTCAGCGCGTGCCTGGCGTGTCCATCGCGCGCGACGCGGGCGAAGGCCGAAACATCAGCGTGCGCGGCCTGGGTCCGCAGTTCACGCGAGTACGAATCAACGGCATGGAAGCGATGAGCGCGAACGGCGGCACCGACGCTGCCGGCGGCACCAATCGCGACCGCTCGTTCGACTTCAATACCTTTGCGTCCGAGTTGTTCAACTCGATCACGATTCGCAAAACGTCGGCTGCCGAAGTGGAAGAAGGCTCGCTGGGTGCGACCGTCGACCTGCGTTCGGGCCGGCCGTTCGACTATGACGGCTTCACTGTCGTCACCAGCGCACAGGCCAGCTACAACGATATTCAAGAGGACGTCGACCCGCGCGGCGCCTTCCTCATCAGCAACACGTTTGCAGACGGCCGTTTTGGCGCGTTGTTCTCGGTTGCGTACAGCGAGCGCAAGCTGCTCGACGAAGGTTCGAGCACGGTGCGTTGGCAGGCTGGGCCCACTGGGGCCTTCGTTCCGCGCATTCCTCGCTACGACATTTACAAGCACGATCAGGAGCGCCTCGGCCTCACCGGCTCGCTGCAGTGGGCGCCGACCGACAAGACGACGATCAGCCTGGATGCTCTGCACGCCAAGTTCGAAGCCCAGCGCGACGAAATCTTCCTCGAGGCGCCGGGATTCAGCGGCAATAACGCTGGCAGCGCAGCCATGACGGTGCGCGAGTCGGTGGTCGACGACAGCAACACGATCGTCTACGGCGTGTTCGACAACGTCGACATTCGCTCTGAAGCGCGTCATGACGAGCTCGAGACCGACTTCACGCACCTGACGCTGGAAGGCACGCACGAATTCACCGATCGGGTGCGCTTCAAAGGCCTGGTCGGCTACTCGGAAGCCAAGCACGACAATCCGATTCAGACCACGCTGCTGTTCGATCGCAATGACGTCGACGGTTATACCTACGATTTCCGTGGCAACGACCGGCTGCCGCAGATCACGTACGGCGATGTCGACGTGACCGATCCAGCCTCATGGCGGCTGTCGCAGATTCGTTTGCGTCCGCAGAGCTCGGAAAATACCTTCAAGACCGTGTCGTTCGACGTGGCCTGGGACGTGACCGACGTGGTCACGTTGAAGGCCGGCCCGCAGTACAAGAAGTTCGAGTTCGACACGACTGCGCTGGTCCGCTCGAACGGCACGACCGGCAACCAGGAAAACCAGCTGCCGGGCATTCCCGCGACGGCGGTCGGGCCCTACAGCGAGCTGGTCAGCATCAGCAACAACCTGAACGTGGCCAATGGCACGCCGACCACGTGGCTGATTCCAGACATCGACGCCGTCGCGTCGCAGTTCGGGATCTACGACCGTTCGCGCTTCCCGCTCGGCATCGAGCCCGCGTTGGCCAACAATTACAACATCGAGGAGGAGGACACGGGCGGCTACCTGCAGGCCGACTTCAACACGTTCCTGTTCGACCGTCCGCTGCGCGCCAACGTCGGCGTGCGTTACGTCGAAACCAAACAAACGTCGTCGGGTTACACCTTTACCGCTGGCGCGCCGCTGTTGACGACCGTCGAGCGGACCTACAGCGACACACTGCCATCGTTGAACGTCGCGCTCGACGTGACGGATCAGTTCGTCGTTCGCGCGTCGGCTGCAAAGGTGATGGTGCGTCCGAACGGCGGTGGCGGCACGGCCGGCCTGGGCATTCTTGCGCCAGGTGCGGCAGTGACAGCCTCCACCGCTTCCCTCAAGACCGTGTCGGCCGGCAATCCGAATCTGGATCCGTACCGCGCCAAGGCGTATGACTTGTCGTTCGAGTGGTATTTCGCCGAAGACTCGCTGCTGTCGCTGGCGCTGTTCATGAAGGACATCGACAGCTTCGTGCAGATCATCCGCGCCACGGACGACTTCCAGAACAACCCGCTCGGCTTGCCGGACAGCGTCGCGCTCGCCGCGTGCGGCACGGTCATTCCGGATGCGGCGGAGTGTCTGGCAGGTTGGCAGTTCTCGCTGCCGACCAACACCGACGGCGGCGACCTGAAGGGCTTCGAGATCAGCTATCAGCAGCCGTTCTCGTTCCTGCCGGGCTTCTGGAGCAACTTCGGTCTGATCCTGAACTACACCGGCGTCGAGTCCGAGATCGAGTACCTGTCGCAGACCGGCGCGCTGGCCGCCAAGGAAGATCTCACGGGTCTGTCGAAGTCGGCTTACAACGCGACGCTGTATTGGGAAAACGAGAAGTTCAGCGCGCGCGTATCGGCCGCCTATCGCGATGAATTCCTGACGACGGTTCCGGGCCGTAACGGCAACGACGTGGAAGGAACGGCGGACACGATGACCATCGACGCGTCGTCGAGCTTCACGGTGAACGACAACCTCACGCTCACGCTCGAGGCGCTCAATCTCACCGATCAGTTCCAGGACCAGTACGTGGACTCGACCGGCGATCGCCTGTCGTACTACCACCACCAGGGTCGCCAGTATCTGTTGGGTGCGCGTTACAAGTTCTAACTGGCGCGCGAGACGAGGGTCGAGATTTGGAAACAAGTCCGGCGGCGACACGCCGCCGGACAACACTAATGAAGGGGGATGTATGCGTGCGAAGGGAATACTGCGCGCGGCATGCCTGTTCGCAGCTGCGGGCTGCGTAACGGCAAACGCGCATGATCGAAGAGATTTGGGTCTCGAGACGCTGCCTGCCGGGAATGGTTGGGCCGCCAGTGGTGCCGGAGTTACAGGCGGCGCCGCGGCGGCGCCGGAGCAGGTGTATGTCGTCACCAATCGCAGCGAGCTGATCGCAGCGCTCAACAACGGCGTGGTGTCCTCGACCTCGCCAGCCAATCCGTCCAACGAATCCAAGATCATCTACGTCAAAGGCGCCATCGACGCCAACGTCGACGACGCCAATCAGCCGCTGAGTTGCAGCGACTACTATCGCAACGGCTACACGCCGGAAGCCTTCCTTGCCACTTACGATCCAGCTGTCTGGGGTCGAGTGAATCCGTCGGGTCCGCTCGAGTCGGCGCGCGCGGCATCGGCGTCCGCGCAGCAGTTACGAGTTCGAATCCGTGTCGGTTCGAATACGACCATCGTTGGTGTTGGGAACAAAGCGACGATTCGCGGCGCTTGGATGGACATTCGCGGCACGGCCGGTGTCGCTAACAGCCGCACCAACATCATCATTCGCAACATCACATTCCAGGACACCTACGACTGCTTCCCGCAGTGGTCGCCGACCGATGGGTCGCTCGGCGCCTGGAATGCGCTCTACGATTCGATCTCGTTGCGCGACTCGAACAACGTCTGGATCGATCACAACACGTTCGAGGACAAGACCACTGCCGACAGCATCGCGCCGAGCTACTTTGGCGTGCTGTTCCAGCAGCACGACGGCGCGCTCGATATCACCAACGCATCCGACCTCGTGACCGTCTCCTGGAACCGCTTCCGCAATCACGACAAGGTGATGTTGATTGGCTCTTCCGACAGTGCCGCCGCGGATCGCGGCAAGCTGCGAGTTACCTTGCATCACAATTTGTTCGAGCGAGTGGGACAACGTGTGCCGCGCGTACGCTTCGGCCAGGTGCACGTATATAACAACTTCTACGATGTGCGTAACACGCCGAACTATCAGTACAGTTGGGGCGTGGGAATCGAGTCGGCGCTCTATGCCGAAGAAAATTTCTTCCTCGCGCCGCGCAGCTTCATGCCGGACCAGATTCTGGATCGGTTCAACGGCACGGCATTGTCCGCGTCGGGGACGCTGCTCGTCGGGCCGCCCGCGCGCAACCCGGTCGATGTCATCGCTGCTTGGAACGACAGCAACGATCCCGACCTCGGCGCGGACGCGGGCTGGGTGCCGGAGTTGAATCATCAGTTGTCGCCGGCCTGGACTACACCGTTGACGGTGCCGCTGTTCGCCGGGCCTATGTTCTGGTGAGGCCGGTACCTCGTTGAAGCAAGCGCTCGCCAGCACGAGCGCTTGCTTTCGTGTTGAAATGTTACCGATATCATCCGATGGGCGGTGAAATGACAGAGATCAGTCGACGCGAGCTGTTGAGCTCGGCCATTCTGGGTGCGGCAGCGGGAACGCTTCCTGTCGCGGCACAAAGTGCGACTCCGTGCGCGAACGATGAGAAGGCGCCGGCGAAGACGTGGCGACGAGGCATCGAGGGACAACGGCAGGCCGACCTGGGCGATGGCACGTTCCTCAATCCCATCGTGGCGGGCGATCACGCCGATCCGACCATTCTCAAGGACGGCGACGATTACTACATGACGTTCTCGTCGTTCGATGCCTATCCGGGCGTCGTGATCTGGCATTCGCGCGACCTGGTGAACTGGCAGCCCGTCGTGGCCGCGCTCACCAAGCCGATCGGCTCGGTGTGGGCCTGCGAGCTCATCAAGCACAAGGGCCGTTATTACATCTACATTCCGGCGCGCTGGCCTGATCGCAAGTCAACGTATGTCATCCACGCGGACAATATCCGCGGGCCGTGGAGCGATCCCATCGATCTGAACTTGCCGAACCACATCGATCCCGGTCACGTGGTCGGCGAGGATGGCAAGCGCTATTTGTTTCTAAGCGGCGGCGATCGCGTGCGACTGACCGATGATGGTTTGAAAACCGACGGGCCGGTCGAGCACGTCTACGATCCGTGGCGCTACCCCGAGGACTGGGTGGTCGAAGGATTCGCGCCCGAAGGCCCGAAGGTCATGCGGCATGGCCAGTACTTCTACATGATCACTGCAGTGGGTGGCACGGCTGGACCGCCAACCGGACACATGGTGATCGTCGCTCGCTCCAAATCGATTCACGGTCCATGGGAGAACGACCCCGCGAATCCCATCGTTCGCACCTACGATGCGAAGGAGAAATGGTGGTCGCGCGGGCATGCCACGCTGGTCGAAGGGCCAGCCGGCGACTGGTGGATGGTTTACCACGGTTACGAGAACGGTTACTGGACGCTGGGACGGCAGGCGCTGCTCGATCCGGTGGAATGGACCAAGGAGGGCTGGTTCCGTGCGAAAGGCGGCGATCTGTCGCAGCCCATCGCCAAGCCGGCGAAAGGCAAGCCATCGCCCAATGGCATGCCGCTCTCGGATGATTTCTCCAGCAATCGTTTCGGCGTGCAGTGGGGCTTCTACAATCCGGGTCCGAACGAGATGTCGCGCGTGCAGTACCAGGCCAAGGCGCTGCGCGTTGCCGGCAAGGGCTCGCAGCCGAATGACTGCTCGCCGATGTCTTTCATCACACCGGACATCGCCTATCGGGTGACCGTCGATATCGAGCTCGAAGGCGACGTGCAGGCCGGTCTGCTGTTGTTCTATAGCAAGCGGCTGTATTGTGGGCTGGGCTTCGATGCTCGCGGTCTGACCATGCATCGGTATGGGCTGGAGCGTCGTGGCAAAATGCCGCCGGGCGTCGAGCGTCGTCTGCACCTGCAGATCGAGAACGACCGTCACATCGTGACGATTCGTCATAGCCTCGACGGCAAGCAGTGGCAGAAGTACGACGTGCAGATGGAAGTCTCGGGCTATCACCACAACGTGGCCGGCGACTTCCTCAGCCTGCGGCCGGCGCTTTATGCGGCGGGGCAGGGCGCGGCGATATTTCGTGATATGCGCTACGAGGCGCTGGAGGATTCCGCGAAGTCATGATTTCCAACAAGAGCGTGCTGGGTTGGTTGGGCGGGCTGGCAGTGATGGCATCGGTCCAGGCGGCCGAGCCGCCGGCGCAGCCGTTGTACTCGGGGAATATTCCCGGCGCGATTGTCGCGCCGGACGAAGAAACGCCGCGCGATCCCAAGGCGCCGTGGTTTCTCGAGAACACCTCTCGCCCGACGATCACGGCATACCGCCCGGCAAAGCAGGATCGGAAGCGAGCCGCCGTCGTCATCCTGCCGGGCGGTGGCTATCGTGGCACGTCGGTTCTCAAGGAAGGTTACGACGTGGCGCGCGCCTTCAACGACATGGGAGTCACGGCGTTTGTCGTGAAGTATCGAACGCCCAGCGACAAGCACATGAAAGACAAGCGCACCGGGCCGTTGCAGGATGCCCAGCAGGCTATTGCGACCGTGCGGCGTGATGCTCAGAAGTGGCAGATCGATCCGAAGCGCATCGGAGTCATGGGGTTCTCGGCCGGCGGGCATCTCGCGGCGACGACGGGCACGCTGTTCAGCAATCCTGTGCTGCCTCAGTGGAGGAGCGCCGATGTGCGACCCGACTTCCTGATGCTGATCTATCCCGTGATCACCTTCACCGAATCGACGGTGCATCGGGGCTCGCGCCAGCAGCTACTGGGCGCCACGCCATCGCAGGATGATATGAAACGCTTCTCGGCGGAGCTGGCTGTCACAGGCGAAACGCCGCCGACATTCCTGATCCACGCGGCGGACGATCAGACGGTGCCGGTCGAGAACAGCATTCTGTTCTTCCAGGCCTTGCAGGCTCACAAGATTCCGGCGCAGCTCATGATCTATCCGGCGGGCGGCCATGGGTATGGCCTGAACAATCCTACTACCGGCGATCGCTGGATCGATCGTTGCCGGCAATGGCTGCAGAGCCAAGGCTGGATCTCGTAACTCGACCACGAGCGTCCGATGAATAGCCGATCCGTCGATGCACGCCGTGCCGTCGACACGACCCTCTCTCGCCGGGAACTGCTTGGCAGTTCGCTGTTGCTGGCGTCTGGTTTGAGCCTGCCGTCCGTCGTTCATGCGCGTGCGGACAAGAGCAGTCTCTTGGCAACGCGCTACGGCAATGTTGCCGGCATCAAGGCGCAGGGCGTGCACGTCTTCAAGGGCATTCCTTACGGTGCCGATACTCGCACCAGACGTTTCCTGCCGCCGCAGCCTCCAGTCGCCTGGAAGAAGACGCGCGACGCCTCGAACTACGGCCCATCCTGTCCGCAGCCCAGCTCACGCGAGCAGATGAGTGAGGACTGTCTGGTTCTCAACGTGTGGACGCCGGCATTGAAAGACGGCGGCAAGCGGCCCGTGATGGTCTATTTCCACGGCGGCGAATTCAGCAACGGCTCGGGATCGAGTGCGCTGTACGACGGCACACGGTTGTGTCAGCGCGGCGATGTCGTGGTGGTCACCGTCAATCATCGCCTGAACGTGTTCGGTCATTTGTATCTTGCCCGGCTGGCGGGGCCGAAGTACGCCGCATCGGGCAATGTCGGCATTCTCGATCTGGTGCAAGCGCTCGCCTGGGTGCGCGATCATGCCGAAACGATCGGCGGCGATCCGCAGCGGATCATGGTATTCGGCCAGTCGGGCGGCGGCGCGAAAATCGCGACCTTGATGGCGATGCCCGCTGCGCAAGGCTCATTCCACCGAGCCGCGACGATGAGCGGACAGCAAATCACCGCTGCCGGGCCCCGCGGGGCGACTCAGCGTGCGCGGACGATTTTGGAAACATTGAAGATTGCGCCATCCGAGGTCGCGAAACTCAACGATGTGCCGACCGCCGACCTGGTCGCCGCGACTCGCGCCAACGATCCGTCGATGGTCGGGCGCAATATCTATTTCGGTCCGGTGCTGGATCATTCCGCGCTGCCACGTCACCCGTTCTATCCGGATGCTCCGCCGCTGGCGGCAGGCATTCCCATGATCATCGGCAATACGCTCGACGAGACGCGGGCGTTTCTCGGCAATGAGCCGGGCGTGGAAAATCTGACGTGGGAAGAGCTGCCCGAGCGCCTGCTGCCGCAACTGCATGTGGACATCCCGCCCGAGTACGTCATCGCCGAGTACCGCAAGCTGTATCCGAAATATTCGGCGACGGAAGTGTTCTTTGCCGCGACGACGGCAGGACGATCGTGGCGCGGCGCCGTGATCGAAGCAGAATTACGGGCCGCGCAAGGTTCGCCGACGTATGCATATCAGCTGAACTATCGGTCGCCTCTCGAGAATGGCCGGTACGGCGCGATGCATACGATGGATATTCCACTGGTGTTCGACAACATCGCTCAGCCCGGCTCGCTGACCGGCACGGATGCGGATGCGCAGAAGACGGCGGATCAGATGAGCGAAGCTTTCATCGCCTTTGCCCGCACTGGCAACCCGGCACACGCCGGTATTCCAGAATGGAAGCCGTATGGGTTGCCGTCGCGCGCGACCATGGTGTTCGACCTGAAGTCTCAGCTGGCCGACGATCCTCGGGGTGAGGAGCGGAAACTGTTCGCGCAGGCGCCTTACATCCAGCGCGGCACTTACTGAAGAAGCTGCCGCCGGCCCTGAACTCAGGACCGGCGGCGGACTGCTTTATTTCTTCTCGCGCGGTGTCATGTACCGCAGATCCCAATTCTTCTCGTCGAACTTCTGGCGAGTTTCTTTGTACGCCGGATAGCCGCCGACATCCTCTTCGCTGTCGATGATCTCGCCGCGGCCTTCGATGGTGTCCGCGACGATGCGTGCATCGACCGGATCGCGGTCCCACGGGCGCGCGCCAGCATTACGAATCACAGCGTCCTGCACGTCGGCAGCCGCGAGCGGCTGAACGCCAAACGGCAGCGCCGGCTTCGCCATCGGAATCAGCTTTGCCGATGAGTTCGTGTAACGGCCGAACTTGGGCAGCTCCTGGCCGATCCAGTCCACCGCGATGTTGTCGGCTTCGTAATATTCGAGATCGCCCGAGCCGCCCAGCATGAGCAGCGGCAGATGCGCCGGCGTCGACGGGCCACCGCGCAGCACATTGCCGATCAGCGCCAGCCGGCCGTTCTGGTAGGGCTGACCGCGCCACTCTTCGGCAATCAAGTTGTAGTGAACCGCGCGCGGCCCCGGGTTATAGATCAGATTGTTGATCACCATGCCGTGCACGCCGCCTTTGAACAGCGGGTTGCGTTCGTAGTTGTGCGCGTACAGGTTGTTGACGATCAGAATGTCGCTGGCGTTGTCATGGATCAGCGAGCCTTTGGAATGCTCGCCCTTCGAATGGGTCGAGTGACGCAGTCCTTCGGCAACGATGTTGTTGCTGAACGTGATGGCGTGGGACGTGCCCTTGCGCCATTCCTCGACCGTCTTGCCGGTGAAGCGGGGGCCCGACGCCGAAAGATTCTCATCGACGGCCCAAGTCATGGAGCAGTGGTCGACGATCACGTTGTAAGCACCGATCGTCGAGAACGAATCGGGCTCCCAACCTTTGCGGGGCTCGGCGCCGGCCGAACCGGTGCGCACGCGGATGTGCTGGAGGATCACGTCGTGAGTGAGCACGTCGATGCCGGTGCGAATGATCGTGATGCCCGGCGAGGGCGCGGTCTGTCCTGCGACCGTGAGGAATGGCTCTTTGATCTTGATCTCATGCTTCTGCATGTCGATCACGCCGCCGACTTCGAACACGACGATGCGTGGACCCTTGGTTTCCAGCGCTTCGAGCAGTGAGCCCGGACCGGTGGCGTCGAGCGTGGTGACGCGGATGATCTTGCCGCCGCGGCCGCCCGGGGTTTGCGCCGCGGCTCCCTGGGCACCCGGAAACGCCAGCAGATTGTCGGCCGCGGCGAGCGACGTTACCGCTGTTAACAATAAGAGCAGCGAGGCTAATTTAGATCGCAGCGACAACGGCTTGACGAGCATCGAGACCCCCTGAGACTGACTTGGTATGAGTGCGGTGGATTGTAAATGACACCGGTTTCCTATATACAGTTTTTCGCCTGTCGCGGGGTCCCTACGGCCGCCGCGATCGTGAAATTTAATGTTGGAAAGAGGAATACGGCGACATGAGTAGCGCGGTGTTGCATGGGCTGCCGGGCGACGGCGCCGAAATGATTGCCGAGCAGTTTGTCCGCGCGCGTCTGGCCGGACAATCGTTGCCGCAATATCCGGGCATCGTGCCCACGACCCTGGCCGATGCCTATCGTTGCCAGGAGCTGGCGATCGAGCGTTTCCCCGACCAGGTTGTCGGTTGGAAGGTCGCACGCATCGGCGCGGCGTTCGCTCAACAATTCCCCGAAGATCGCCTGGTCGGTCCGGTGTTCTCGCGAAATCTGCACACCGCTCGGATCGGTCAGGTCGTGGATTTTCCGGTGATCGAAGGCGGCTTCGGCGCGGTGGAAGCGGAGATCGTGCTGCGTGTGAATGAAGATGCGCCGGCCGATAAGAAGGTCTGGAGCATCGATGAAGCCGCGGAGATGGTCCGCAGCTTTCACTTAGGCGTCGAAACCGCAGTCAGTCCGCTCGCAACACTGAACGAGCTCGGGCCGGGCGCCGTGATCTCCGATTTTGGCAACAACTGGGGCGTCATCGTGGGCGCGAGCATTGGCGAATGGCGCTCCATCGAAGAAATCGTCGCGCTGACGTTCATCGATGATGGGTTCGTCGGTCGTGGCACCGCATTCATCCGTCCGGGCGCACTGGGAGCTTTGGCGTTCGCGCTGAGCAAATGCGCCGAGCGTGGCCGTCCGCTGCGTGCTGGCGACTACATTTCTACCGGCGCCATCACCGGCGTGCACGACATTCGTAGCGGCCAGCACTCGCGGCTGGTGTTCGAAGGTTGTGGCGAAGTCGAATGCCGCGCGGTTCGCGCCGGTCCGTATTTGTCCGGCGCGCCCCGTTAATCCTCAAGCATCGATGCCGCTTAGAGCCTCGCCGAGTTGGGCGGGGCTCTCCACCGCAGCCAGTCGGGCATACGCATTCTCGAGCGCCGCACGGAATGTTCCATTCCGCGCCAGGTCGCTGTTGAACACCTTCTCCAGACTGAGGAAGACGGACACATCTGCCGCAGCGTCGCCGGTGCATCGCTTGGCAAGCTCGCTCAGCTGCGCCGCCAGCGGATCCATGATCTGACGCTCGTCGCGTGTCATGCGACGGATGAAATGAAACCAAGCGGCCAGCGGCACGCACAGGCGCGCAATCGAGCGACCGGCGGCCAGGTTCTCCGTGATGGTCGGCAGAATTCGGAACGGCAGCTTCTGCGAGCCGTCCCACGCGATCTGCGCCAGCAAATGACGGATCGTCGGATTGCGGAAGCGACGCAGCACCGCTTCGATGTATTGATCCAGATCCAATCCCTGCGGAGCGGCCAGCCCCGAGCGGATGTTCTCGAGCATCATGCGACGAACGAACGTCGCGAGCGCGGTGTCGCCCATCGCGGCAGAAACGGTTTCGTAGCCAGCGAGGCTGCCCGTGTAGGCCAGCGTCGAGTGCGCACCATTCAACAAGCGCAGCTTGGCGCGTTCGAAGCCTGCAACGTCATCAGTTACCGTGACTCCAACCGACGCCCAGTCGGGCTGCGGTCCGCGCAGTTTGTTTTCGATCACCCACTGGCAGAAGAACTCACGCTGTACCGGCCAGAGATCTTCGACGCCCAATGCATCTTTCACGCGCGTGCGAAGTGCGTCGTCGGTCGCTGGGGTGATGCTGTCCACCATCGTGCAGGGGAACGTCACTTCCTTCTCGATCCATGCCGCGAGAGTGGGATCGCTCGAGCGAACGAACTCCAGCACGGCGCGGCGCAGCCGATGGCCGTTGTCCGCGAGGTTGTCGCAGCTGATGACGTTGAAGGGCTCATGGCCTTTGTCATGGCGCAAGCGCAAGGCGCGGGCCAGAAAACCGACAAACGTCTTCGGCGTTTCGGGATGTTTCAAATCGTAAGCGATGTCGGGATGCGAGAAGTCGAGCCCGCCTTCCTTGTTCAGGCAGTAACCCTTCTCGGTGATGGTCGCGCTGACGATATAAGTGGTCGGAGCGACCATGCGATCGAGCACCGCGCTTGGCGACTCGGGCGCCACCAGCACTTCTTTCACCGAGCCGATGACTCGGAACGAGGATTCCGCGTCGAGAATCGCGATGGTGTACAGGCCATCCTGCGGCACGAGCGCGTCGCGCACGCCGGTGCTGTGCAGAGAAACCTCGCAAATGCCCCAGCGCGGATCGGTATGCAATACATCGTCGAGATAACAAGCCTGGTGGACGCGATGAAACGCGCCCGGCCCGAAGTGCACGACGCCGATGCTGACGGCTTTGCGATCGTACGCAGGAATTTTCAGATTGCGGCTGCCCAGTACCGCGACGGAGGCGAGCGATAAAGTCACAGAGTCACACCATCTTTCCAGATTGCAATTTCACGCTGCTCGTTCAGCTCGTTGCGTGCGGGTTGGCCCGACGCGGTGGCGACGATCAGCTGCAGGAATTCATCGGTCACCGTTTCGGGGTCGACGGCCGTCAGCGCCTTGCCGGCATCGAAATCGATCCAATGCGCTTTGTGTTGGGCGAGCACGGAATTCGAGCTGATCTTCAGCGTAGGCACCGGGAAACCCAGCGGCGTGCCGCGGCCAGTGGTGAACAACAGAATCGTCGCGCCCGCTGCGACCAGCGCCGTCGATGAAACGCCATCGTTGCCGGGCGCTTCGAGCAGCGTCAGTCCGGGCTTGGTCGTGCGCTCACCATAGCGCAGCACCTGCGTGACCGTCGCGTGGCCGCCTTTCTGCACGGCGCCGAGAGATTTCTCTTCCAGCGTCGTGATCCCGCCCGCCTTGTTGCCCGGCGATGGATTCTCGTGCACCGGCTGGTTGTTGCGCAGGAAGTATTCCTTGAAATCATTCACGATGGTCACGATGCCATCGAACACTTCGCGGCTTGCGGCGCGCTCCATCAACAGCTGCTCGGCGCCGAAGATTTCTGGAATCTCGGTGAGCACGGCTGTACCGCCTGCTTCCGTCACTCGATCGGCGATGCGACCGACCAGAGGATTCGCCGTGATGCCGCTGAATCCATCGGAGCCGCCGCATTTCAAACCGACGACCAGATCGTCCAGGCCGCACGCTACGCGCCGATCCTTTTCGGCGAGTTGCACGAGCTCTTCAACAGCCTGCAATCCCGCTTCGGTTTCGTCCTCCGTCGCTTGCGCGGCGAAGTATCGAATGCGCGCGCGCTCTGCCTCGGGGATTTCGCTGAGCAGCTTGGACAGCTGATTCGATTCGCACCCCAGTCCGAGGATCAACACGCCACCCGCATTCGGATGACGCGCTAGGCCGGCGATCAACCGGCGCGTGCGATCCAGATCGCCACCGAGTTGCGAGCAACCGAACTGATGCGGGAAGGCGACGACGTTATCGACGCGACCTGCGTATTTCTGGGCGGCAAGACGCGCGATGCGTTCGGCGGTGCGGCCGACACAGCCGACGGTGCACAGAATCCAGATCTCGTTACGCGTGCCGACCTTGCCATTGGCGCGACGGTAGCCCAGGAAGGAACCGCCTTTGCTTATGGCTTTGCTGGCCGCTGGTGCGCTCGAGCCGCCGTATTCGTATTCATCGGCCCCGCTCAACAGCGTTTCCAGATTATGCGAGTGGACGTGCGACCCGACCGCGATGTCGGCCGTTGCCCGACCGATCGGCCAGCCGTACTTGCGCACCACTTGTCCCGCGGACACAGGGCGGATGGCCAGCTTATGTCCACGCGGGATCGCAACGGTGACCAGCACCGAGCGGTCGCCGACCGCAATGGTTTCCTGCGCGGCGAGGTCTCGCAGGGCCACGGCAACGTCGTCTTCGGTCGAGACTCGATAGACCGCGGGAGATACGGAATTGGCAGCAGCGGGCGCGTTCATGGTCTGCATGATGGCACTGATGGGTCGGATCGGGAAACCGGTGTCAGCTGGCGCCCGGTTCTGGTACCGTTACTGCGCTCGAGCCTACACGCAGGGTATTCTGACGCGGCCCGACCTTAAAGCAGGTTATCTCGTCGATGGCGAAAAAATCGGCCAAAAAAGCGACTCGTCAGCCGACTCCTCCGGCCGCCGCCGCGCGCGCGGTCGTCGAAACGCGGCCCGCAGCGGTTCCCGAACCGGCGCCGGCCATGTTGCGTCGGAATCCCGATAAGAAGCACACCATCAACGACATCGCCCGGCTGGCGAATGTCTCGAAGAAGACGGTCTCGCGGGTCATCAACGAATCGCCGTTCGTGCGTGAAGAAACGCGAACGCGCATTGCCGAGATCATTCGGAGCACGGGCTTCACGCCGGATCCCCAGGCTCGCGGCCTGGCATTTCGCCGCTCGTACCTGATCGGCTTGGTTTACGACAACCCGAACGCGCCGTACGTGATCAATGTGCAGGAAGGCGCGCTCGGCGCGCTCCGGCGCGTGGGCTATGAGCTGGTGGTCCATCCCTGCGATCGCAACAGCCCGGAATTCCTGAGCGATATTCGTCAGCTGGTCGGCCGTCAAAAGCTCGACGGCATGCTGATCCTGCCGCCGGTGTCAGAGAACAATACGTTGGCCGACATGCTGCGCGAGATCGGCTGCCCCTACATTCGCATTCTCTCGGCCGCGCTCGATGAGCCGCAGAACCTGGTGCAGTCCATGGATCGCCAGTCCGCCGCCGAGGTGGCCGAGCATCTGGCGAAGCTGGGACATACGCGCATCGCCATGATCATCGGCCCGACGACGTATCGTTCTTCGCAAGAGCGTCTCGAGGGATTCTCGAATGCGCTCGCCGATCGGGGCCTGACGCTGTCGCCCGATTACATCGCAGAAGGCGCGTACACCTTCGAATCCGGCGCAGCTTGCGCCGAAATGCTGTTATCGCGCTCGCCGCGGCCCACCGCGATCTTCGCCGGTAACGACGAGACGGCGGCCGGTGTCTATCGCACGGCGTACCTGCGAGGCCTGCGCATTCCGCACGACCTCACCATCATTGGCTTCGACGACAGTCCGCTGGCTTCGCGGCTTTGTCCCTCATTGACCACCATGAGACAACCGATCCGCGACATGGGGCGGCTGGCGGCGGAGAAACTGATCTCCAAGATTTCGCGCACCGAAGGGCCGTCGATCGCGGCTACCACGGTTTTCCCGCACTTGGTGGTGCGCGAGTCGTCCGGACGCCCCACGAGTTAGCGGGCCAGCGCGCGAATTTTGCGCACGGTTCAGGTTTCCTGAGGAATAGATTGCTGGCGGCGGAACATGACACCGGTTACCATTTGCTACGCTGACGCTCCCTCAAAAGCGACCCGGCATTGATCAATGAGCACACCGTTACACCTGCACGAAGACCGACTGTTCCCCGCTGACCCGGCCGTCCGCCAGATTGCGCGCCGTCTGTACGCGGAAGTTCGCGATCTGCCGATCCTGAGCCCGCACGGCCACACCGATCCGCAGTGGTTCGCCGGCAATGCGCCGTTCGGCAACGCCACCGAGCTGTTGCTCGCGCCGGATCATTATTTGTTTCGCATGTTGTACAGCCAGGGCGTCGACCTGAACGAGCTGGGCGTTCCCTCGCGACGCGGGCCGTCGAACGCCAACCCGCGCGAAGCCTG
The DNA here is from genome assembly GCF_009932555.1 of Steroidobacter agaridevorans. Taxonomy (GTDB): domain Bacteria; phylum Pseudomonadota; class Gammaproteobacteria; order Steroidobacterales; family Steroidobacteraceae; genus Steroidobacter; species Steroidobacter agaridevorans. Next base: position 101,767 of record NZ_BLJO01000006.1, on the reverse strand, counting down.
GCGCAAGTTCGCGGCGAACTTCTATTTGTTCAACGGCACGCCGTCGTGGCTGTGGCTGAACTATGTGTTCGCCAAAGTGTTCGATCTCAAGGTGCGGCTCGAGCCGTCGACTGCCGATCATTATTTCGATGTCATCGGCGAGAAGCTCGCGACGGATGCCTTCCGTCCGCGTGCGTTGTTCGAACGTTTCAACATCGAAGTGCTCGCCACCACCGAGTCGCCGGTCGATACCCTCGATCATCATCACAAGATCCAGAGCAGCGGCTGGAAAGGTCGCGTCATCACGGCCTATCGCCCGGATGCCGTGATCGATCCCGAGCACGAGCAGTTCAAGGATGCCTTGCAGCGCTTCGCCGAGATCACGGGCGAAGATGTTTACTCGTGGAAGGGTTATCTCAGCGCGCATCGCAAGCGTCGCGCCGATTTCGCGAAGGCCGGCGCGACTTCGACCGACCATGGTCATCCGACCGCCGCCACTGCGGACCTGAGCCCGGTCGAGGCGCAGCGTCTGTTCGAGAAAGTCACGTCGGGCAAGTTCACGCCGACCGATGCCGAGCTGTTCCGCGCGGCCATGCTGGTCGAGATGGCGAAGATGAGCGAGGAAGACGGCCTGGTGATGCAGATCCACCCGGGCGCGTTCCGCAATCACAACCGCTGGTTGTTCGAAACCTTCGGCCGCGACAAGGGCGCGGACATTCCGGAGAAGACCGAGTATGTCCAGGCGCTGCGTCCGTTGCTGGATCGCTTCGGCAACAGCAAGACGCTGAGCATCATCCTGTTCACGCTGGATGAGACTGTGTACAGCCGCGAGCTCGCGCCGCTCGCCGGTCATTATCCGGCGCTCAAGCTGGGTCCGTCGTGGTGGTTCCACGATAGTCCGGAAGGCATGTTGCGCTTCCGTGAGTACACCACCGAGACCGCGGGTTTCTACAACACCGTCGGTTTCAATGACGACACGCGCGCGTTCCTGTCGATTCCGGCCCGCCACGATCTGGCGCGTCGTATCGATTGTGTCTATCTGTCGCGCCTGGTCGCGGAACATCGCATCGATGAGGACGCGGCGGCGCAAGTCGCTCGCGATCTCGCCTATCGGCTGCCGAAGCAGGCTTACAAGCTCTGACGGCGCCGCTCTATCGCAGGGGAATCACTGTGTTCAAGAAAACGTATCACGCCACGCACCCGGACATGATGGCCGGGGCCACCACCGAGCAGCTGCGCGAGCGCTACCTGGTGCAGGATCTGTTCAAAGAGAATCAGATCACGCTGAACTACACGCACTACGAGCGCTTCGTCATCGGCGGCGCCATGGCTGCCGGCCAGGCGTTGAAGCTGCCCGAGCAGACCGAGCCGGCGTCGGCGAAAGGCAAGCCGTTTCTGGAGCGTCGCGAGCTGGGCGTCGTCAACATCGGCAAGACTGCCGGCAAGGTGACGCTCGACGGCACCGTTTATAACCTCGCGCCCAAGGACGGTTTGTATGTGCCGATGGGTACGAAGGACGTGGTGTTCGAAGCGGCCAAGGCCGGCGAGACTGCCAAGTTCTATCTGGCTTCGACACCGGCGCACGCGCGCTTCGAAGCCGTGCACATCTCGATCGACAAGGCGGTGCCGCTGGAGCGCGGCGCGTTGGAAACATCGAACGAGCGCACGATCTATCAGTACATCGTGCCGGCCACGTGCAAGTCCTCGCAGCTGCTGCTGGGCATGACACTGCTGAAGACCGGCAGCGTGTGGAACACCATGCCGCCGCATCTGCACGATCGCCGCTCGGAGATTTATTTCTATTTCGATCTGGAAGGCGACCAGCAGCGCGTCATGCACTTCATGGGCGAGCCGGACGAGATGCGCAGTCTCGTGATCGGCAACGAAGAGGCTGTGATGTCGCCGCCGTGGTCCATTCACATGGGCGCGGGCACTCGCAACTACAGCTTCATCTGGGCCATGGGCGGCGAGAACCTGGACTACACCGACATGAACGTCCTCGACATCTGCCAGCTGCAATAACATGAGCCAACCCGTTTCGTTTTCGCTCGCTGGCAAAGTGGCGCTGGTCACCGGCGCCAACACCGGCCTGGGACAGGGCATCGCCGTCGCGCTGGCTCAAGCCGGCGCCGACATCGTCGGCATCGCCCGTTCCAGCACGGTCGATACCGAAAGGGGCGTGGTCGCCGCCGGCCGCAAGTTTCATTCGCTGTACGCCGATCTGGAGCGCAGCCATGAAGCCCACCAGGTCGTGGCTCGCGCCATCGACGCGGCCGGTCGCGTCGACATCCTGATCAACAACGCGGGCATCATCCGTCGCAACGACGCGCTGGTGTTCACGGAGCAGGATTGGGACGCGGCGCTCAATGTGAATTTGAAGACGCCGTTCTTTCTCGCCCAGGCGGTGGCGCAGTCGATGGTGAATGCGGGGCGGGGAGGGAAGATCATCAACATCGCTTCGATGTTGTCCTTCCAAGGCGGCATTCGTACCGCGTCGTACACGGCGAGCAAGAGCGGTATTGCTGGCGTGACGAAACTGTTGGCGAATGAGTGGGCGGGGTATGGCATCAATGTGAATGCGATTGCGCCCGGTTACTTCGAAACGAACAACACGACGGCGCTTCGGGCCGACGAGCAACGGAACAAGGACATCCTCAATCGCATCCCTGCCGGCCGGTGGGGCAAGCCGTCGGATTTGGGCGGCGCGGCTGTGTTTCTTTCGTCGGCCGCGTCCGATTACGTGCACGGGACGATTCTTCCAGTCGACGGCGGGTGGCTCGCTCGCTAGCGCGACTCGTCTCGCTCTCGCTCGCCGAGGCTTCACGAAAAGCTAAGTCCGCGGCCTCGGCGGAACATTCCGATCCCCTCTTCCGGGCAGAGTGAGTCCGCCGCGTCGGCGGAGGACAGGGCGGGGTAGGTCCTCCGGGCAGCTTCGGACGAGAGGGATCTCGCCGGAGCAGTGCGCCCAGGGACGGGACCCAAGGAATCCGCGCGATAGCGCGAGTGACGGGGAGCACGGTGCCCGGAGGACCTACCCCGCCCTGGCCTTCGCGAGCCACTGGGCCTCCTAATCTGGGGGCCACTGCGCCGAGCGCGCGCCGCCCTTCAGCGTTAGGGGAAACCCCTAACCGAGCGCCGACGCGCGCCACAACACACTTTCCCGGCGCGGATTTCTTCAGAATCGCGCACTTGCGGCTGGAGCCAGGCCGCTTATGTCACTCATCCAAACTCGCAAGCGGACCGAAACCTTCACTTCATGTCTGTCGCCGACCGCACCTCAGTCATCGACGCGTCCGTCGCGCTCGATGCCGTCGTTCACGGGATCGCTATTGCGACCCGGAATGGCGGGCAGGTCGGACTGAGCCAGGTCAACGCCGCGTTCTGCCGGCTGACCGGGTACGGGCGCGACGAGATCCTGCACGGCGGCCTGCAATTGCTTGCCGATCGATCCAGCGACACATCCATTTATCAGCATCTGCGTGACGCGATCGTCGCCGGCGAGGACTTCACCGCCGAATGGCTGATCCGGTCTCAAGGCGATCGGATGTTGTGGACTCGCGTGAGCACCCGCGCCGCAGATTCCAAACAAGTCGTCATCACTCTCGAAGACATCACCGACTACAAGCGCGCCCGCGAATCGCTGCGTGCCACCGAAGCGCGGCTCGAATTGGCGATGGAAGCGAGCGAGCTGTCGATGTGGGACTGGAACGTCGAGCAGGACCAGGTTTCCTACAACGATCAGTGGCGCATTTCCCTCGGCCTCGATCCGAGCGAGTTGTTGAAACGCGAGGAACTGAGCGATCGCTTGATGCTGCCGGCCGACGATCACAGCGTGCTCGAAAAGTTCGAGCGTCACTTCCATGGCGGCGCGCCGTACTTCCAATCCGAATATCGACTGACCACCCACGACGGCACGCAAAAATGGTTCCTCGCGCACGCCAAGGTCGTGCGCCGAGATGCGGCGGGCAAGGCGCTGCGAGTCATCGGTGTCCTGCAGGACATCTCGCGTAGCAAACAAGATCAGCGCACGGCGCATGAAGTCGAACAGCGCTGGGAGCGCGCGATCCGTGGCACGTTGGACGGCTTGTATGAATGGGATCTGCTGACGGGCCACGTCTGGTACGCAAGCCGCTTCCGCGACATCATCGGTTGTGCCGATGTGAACTTCGCCAATACGTTCCAGGCATTCCAGAACGTGCTGCACGCGGAAGACCGTGTCGCCGTCTTGAGCAAGATCCGCGCGCATCTGGAGAATCAAAGCCGGCTCGACACACGCTGCCGAGTCGTCACTCGTAAAGGAAACATTGTCTGGTGTCGTTTGCGAGGCGAAGCCGAGCGTGATGCCTCCGGCCGGCCGACGCGACTCGCGGGCTCGCTCAGTGACATCAGTGCACAGATCGATGCGGAAAAGGCGCTGAGTCGCAGCCAGGACTTCTACGGCACCGTGTTGGACTCGCTGCCGCTGTTCGTTGCATACGCGGATCGCGACGAGCGCATTCTCTACGCCAATCGAATCTTTCAACAATTCTTCGCGACCCCACTGGCCGACTCTCGGGGACGCGTCATCAAAGACGTCATCGGCGATCGGCGTTATGGCGCGATCGGTCCCTACGTGCGCGAAGCTCTGCAAGGCAAGACGCTCGAAGGCCAGGGGCGTTATCGAGATGCGAACGGCAAGCAGGTCGATCTGGAGGCCGCGTTCATTCCTCACTTCGACGACGGCGAGTTGCTAGGTTGTTTCGTCGCCGCTCGTGACATCACCGAGAAACGTTTGCTCGAAGCCGAGCTGCGGCAGAGTCAGAAGATGGAAGCGGTGGGGCGTCTCACCGGCGGCATCGCGCATGACTTCAACAATTTGCTCTCGGTCATCGTCGGCAACATGCAGTTGCTGACGCGCTCGTTGCACCAGACGCCGCGTTTGTTACGACAGGCAGAGACTGCGCTGAACGCCGCAATGCGTGGCGGCGAGTTGATCAAGCGATTGCTGGCCTTCGCCCGCCAGCAGGTGCTCGAGCCGAAGATCGTCGATCTGAATGCGCTGATTGGCGGGATGTACGAATTGCTGCGTCGCTCTTTGACAGGCGATATCGAGATTCACAGTCAGCTGGGCACGGATACGTGGTTTACGCGAGCCGATCCGGGACAGCTGGAGAATGCGGTGCTCAATCTGGTGATCAATGCGCGCGATGCGATGCCGAGCGGCGGCGCAATCACCATTGCGACTCGAAATGTGATTATCGGCGCGGACCGACAAGCCCGTGAAGATGGTCTGACGCCCGGAGAGTACGCGCTGGTCGAAGTCGCCGACACGGGAGCCGGCATGTCCGCCGAAACGTTGAAACGGGTCTTCGAGCCGTTCTTCACGACCAAGGAAGTGGGGAAGGGCAGCGGCCTCGGTCTGTCGATGGTCTATGGCTTCGTGAAGCAGTCCGGCGGCCATGTGCACATCATCAGCGTTCCGCAACAGGGCACGACCGTGCGGTTGTATTTTCCACGGTCGCAGGCGGGCGCCGATGAGACCCGGCCCGAGGGCACCGAACAAGCCGATCTGCCGCGCGGCCATGAAACAATCCTCGTAGTGGAGGACAATGCCGAAGTGCGGGGGACTACGGTTGAAATTCTTACCAGTCTCGGCTATCGAGTGCACGAGGCTGCCAACGGGCATCAGGCTCTGGAGCGATTCATGCGACATCCGGATATCGCGCTGGTGTTCACGGACATCATGTTGCCCGGCGGCCTGCTCGGCCCGCAGCTGGTGGAGAAACTCACCGAGCGGCGCGCCGAGTTGAAGGTGCTGCTCACCTCCGGCTTCAGCGACAGCAGCCTGATGCATCGGAGTCTGCTCGACGGCTCGGTCGAGCTGCTGCCCAAGCCGTATCAATTAGAAGAGCTGGCGCGACGGGTTCGCGCGCTGCTGGATGGTAAAGAGGAGAACAAGCGTGTTCCGGCGTGAGAGGAATTTGTTACTGGCGGTCGATGACGAAGCGGACTTCCTGGAGCTGATCGAGCAGATCGGCAAAGGCGTCGGCTGCACCGTCATCACGGCCGACAGCGCAGCCAGCTTCCGCGAGCAATTGTCTCAGCGGCAGCCGGCTTTGATCCTGCTCGATCTGCAAATGCCGGGCATGGATGGCATCGAGGCGCTGCGCTACCTGGCGCGCCAGAATGTGACATCCGGAATCCTGCTGGCGAGCGGCATGGACCAGCGAGTACTTGCGAGCGCGCGGCAGCTCGGCGAATCGCTGGGATTGAAGATGCTCGGCACGCTGCAGAAGCCGGCGATGCTCGAAGACATCGAAACGTTGCTTGCCAAACATCTCGAGCCCAGCTCGCGCATTTCGGTCGAAGAGCTGCGGACGGCGATCGACGAGCACGAGCTCATCGTGCACTACCAGCCGAAGGTCGTGCGTTCGGCGAACGATTGGCACGTGCGCAGCGCCGAGGCGCTGGTGCGTTGGCGTCATCCGCGCCTGGGATTGTTATATCCGGGCGAGTTCCTGCCGCTGGCGGAGCAGTCCGGTCTGATCGTCGATCTCACCGACTTCGTGCTCACCGATGCGATTCGTCAGATCGGTCACTGGGGCACGCGCGGGCTGGATCTTGGCGCGGCGGTGAACTTGTCCCCGAGGCTGGTGCAGGATCTGGAGTTCCCAGAGCGGTTGTCGCGCGTGTTGCGCGAGTTCGAGGTGCGCCCCGAACAGCTCACGTTGGAAGTGACGGAAGCGGCCTCGGTCGACGATCCGGAACTGGTGATGGACATCTTCACGCGCTTGCGTGTGAAGGGTGTCGGTCTGTCGCTCGACGATTTCGGCATCGGCACGTCGTCGCTGACGCTGCTCTACAAGATGCCGTTCAGCGAAGTGAAGATCGACGGTCTGTTGATCTCCGAGATCGCGCAGAGCAAGGCCGCTGCGACGGTCGTCCGCGCCATCGTCGAGCTGGCGCATAACCTGTCGCTCACGGCATGCGCCGAAGGTATCGAGAACTCGCCGTCGTTCGAGTTCCTGGAGCAGTGTGGCTGCGATGCGCTTCAGGGCGATTTCATTGCACCATCGATGCCGGCGTCGGAGATCGAATCGTTCATCGATGTGTGGAACGGCGCGGATCACACGCTCGTCCCGGTGGTTCGCAAATAGGTCAACCGCTCGCTGCGAGGCGCTTCTTGTCCTTGCTCTGTCGGAGCAAGTGCAGAGGCGCCGTCAGCGTAATCCTCGTGCCCGCGCCGGGCTCGTCGAAACTGATCGAGCCGCCGAGCATGCGCGCGCGGTATTCCATGATCTTCAAGCCCATGCCGGGCCGGCCTTGCGCGAGGCCCGCGCTCAGGCCGATGCCGTTGTCGGAAATGGAGAGCTGCAGCTTGCGACCGGTCGAGCGCAGATCGATGTTGATCGACGTGGCGCGCGCGTAGCGGGCCGCATTCGTCGATGCTTCTTGCGCGATTCGATACAGATGAGTCGCGGCGCCCTCTTCGAGATCGGGCAGCTTCTGACCGCCCATCGTAAAGGTGGTTTCCATGCTGTACATGTCCGTGCAGCGAGCCACGAGATGCTTGAGCGCTTCGGGCAGGCCGCCACGTTCGAGATTGACCGGCGCCAGGCCGCGCGCCAATGAGCGAGTGCTTTGAATCGCTCGCGCCAGCAAGTCGGTGATCTTCGTGACTTGCGCCGAGTACTGCGGCGACTCGCGCGCCATCTGCATCTCGAGACCCTTCATCAACAGCGACAGGCCGGTGAGCTCCTGGCCGAGGCCGTCGTGCAGATCGCTGCCGAGGCGGCGCTGCTCGCGATTGGAGATTTCCAGGATCTCCTGCTCGAGCTCTTTGCGTTGAGTCACTTCCTGCACAGTGCAGACGAGGCCGGACACGGTGCCATGATCCCGCAACGGGACGTGCGTGATCGTGAACCAGCGGACCGAGCCATCGAGCCCGATCCACGCGCGCTCCTGATCGGTGAGCGGCCGGCCGGTGCGCATGGTCGTTGCGGCTTGTCCTTCCATGTCGACGACATTTTCCTCGGTCCACAACTCGGATAGGAGCCGGCCGATGACCTCTTCACGTTTCTTGTTCAACGTTTCGAGCAGTGCGCGATTGACGACGGTTACGCGGTTCTCGGTGTCCACCGCATAAATGATCTCGGGCAGGCTGTCGATGAGCGTGCTGAGCAGGACGCGTTGTTCTTCGAGCGCGGTCTGCGCCAAGCGCCGCTCGCGACGCACGCGTGTTTCGGACAGCGCGCGATTCACCACCATCGGCAGGCGCTGTAGTCGATCCTTCAACACGTAGTCAGTGGCGCCACTCTTGAGTGCTTCGATCGCGCGCTCTTCGCCGAGCGAACCGGACACGAAAATAAATGGGATGTCGGCCGATCGCTCCAGCACGATGCGCAGGGCGGCGAGACCGTCGAAGCCAGGCAGCGTGTAGTCGGCCAGCACCAGATCGGGTGGCGTGCCGGCGAGCGCTGCGCGAAAATCGCTTTCCGACATCACGTGACGCCACGTAATGTCGAGATCGTTCCTCGCTAGCTGCAATTGAATCAGCTCGGCATCGTTGGGATCGTCCTCCAGCAGGACGAAATGCAGCGGTTCTGTTGAGTCCTTTTTCATATCGGTGGTGCCCAATTTGTACACGGGCGCGCCGGGAGCGAACGTATCACCCTGAGGGCACTGTGGAAAATGGGGATTGCTCCTTCCTTGTGCCCACTGAAGATTAAAGGTAGAGCTGGTAACGAGGGGCGCCACGACGGCCGCCCTTTTGAGGAATGACCATGGCCGATCCAACAAGGATCCTGATCGTTGATGACCATCCATTTGTCCGCGAAGGTTTGAAGCAATTGCTCGCTGGGCAGAGCGAATTCGTCCTGCAAGGAGAGGCTGCGTCGGTGCAGGCCGCGCAAACCGCCATAGCCGGCGAAGAACCCGACGTCGCCGTAGTCGATCTGGCGCTGGGCCCGGACGACGGCATCGAACTGGTGCGCTGGATTCGCAGTGATCATCCCAATGTCCGTGTGCTGGTGCTGTCGATGCAGGACGAAGCGCTCTACGCCGAGCGCCTGCTCCGCCTCGGCGTCAGTGGTTATGTAATGAAGAACGTCGCAGGCACGGATTTCCTCGGCGCTTTGCGCAAGGTCGCCCGTGGCCAGCGGCATGTCAGTTCTGCCATGGGCGAGCGATTGCTCAGCCAGGTCGCGCGAGGTCGCTCACCCGCGGCCGATGAAGATCCGGTCTCGGCGCTCACCGATCGTGAGCTGGAAGTGTTTCGCCTGATCGGTGAAGGCATCAGTACCCGTGAAATTTCGCAACGGCTCGACCTGTCCATGAAGACGGTCGACGCGCATCGTCGTCACATGCGCGAGAAATTGAATCTGCGCTCCACCAGCGAGCTGATCCGTTACGCCACGCAATGGGTGTCGGATCGAGGCGGCGCCGCCGACGCGGCCCCTAGTGGAACCCACTGAGTAAAAACTACTAACGGCCGTCCAGTGAGTGTGACACGCATCACACTCACTGCGTTCCCTTAAGTGAGCAATACGCGCAACGCGACGTATAAGTAATTGCCCAGCTTGGTTTTATCGACCAAGCGAGAAACACGCCACAGTCCGGGTAAAGACGCTCACACCGCGTGCGACATTAGGGGAGTGGCTGATATCCCCTACAACGCCGCTACAACACCATGCTGCCCATGTTCGCGGGCTCAGTTCTGCCTGCGATGCGTTCTGCCATTGTCGCCCCGCAGGGAACAGCACGGCTTGAATACTGCGAAAACATACGATCTTGCGCTCGCCGGCCCCTCGCCGGTCGAGACCGGGCTGCGTACGACGCTGCAAACGGACACGATGCGGCAGCTGGTCGGCGCGGTCGGCGAATTCGTGTTCGTGGTCGATCGCGGCTTGCGTGTGATCGTGGCCAATCGCGGCATCGGCGAGCGCTCGGCCAAGCAGCTCGAAGGCGCGCTCGTTACCGATTTATTCCCACAGAGCCTGCATGCGCGGGCCTTGTCGACGCTGCATCGAGTGCTCGCCAACGGTCAGGTCGATGGCTACGTCGCCGAGATCGAAGGCAACGATGGACAGTCACGGCATTTCGACGTGCGTGTGAGCCCGATCCGCGACGAGCAGAAAATCGTCGCGCTCGCGGTTGTAACCACTGAGACGACCGAGCAAGTGCGGGCCGAGCGCGCCATCGCGACTCAGGCGCGCATGATCGAGTCGATGCTCGAAGGTGTCGCGGTGATCAACGAGCAGGGTGTCATCGAGATCACCAATCCGGCCTTCGACATGTTGTTCAGCTATCGTCGCGGCGAGCTCATCGGCCGCAATATGGCGCAGCTCGCCGGCTGGCCGTTCGAGCAGCCGGAGCGTTGGCAACCGCTGTCAGTGGAACAGGGCCGCTCCATGCAGGTCGAGTTCGACGGACGTCGCGCCGATGACACGCACTTCGCGGCGCTGGGCGTGCTGTCCCGTTTCGAAGTCGCGGGGCGCAATCACAGTCTGCTGGTGCTTCAGGATGTCAGCGAGCGCAAGCAGCTGGAGCGCGCGATCCTGCAGGCAGTGAGTCGCGAGCAATATCGCATTGGTAATGATCTACACGACGGCCTCGGTCAGGAGTTGACGGGCATCGCACTGATGCTGCGTGGGCTGGCCGGCCGTCTGACCACGGAATACCCGACGATTCTGCCGGAAATCGAAGGCATTACCCGGCTGGTGAACAGCTCCATCGAGAGCACGCGGGCGCTGGCGCGTGGTCTGTCGCCGGTCAATCTGGAACGCGGCGGCCTGTCCGACGCGCTCGAAGGCCTGGCGATGCATGCGCAGGAGCTTTATGGGGTCGACGTCACTTGTACTCATCGTGTGAAGACCATTCGCCCGCTGAGCACTGAATTGGCCAATCATCTCTATCGGATTGCGCAGGAAGCGGTTCGGAACGCGGTCCGCCACGGCCAGGCGCGGTCTATACGACTGCATTTGCATGGGGCCCGCGCTAAGGTTCGGCTGACGGTAACTGACGACGGCATTGGCATGCCGGCCGATGCGGTGGACGCAGCAGGCATGGGCCTGAAAATCATGCGGTACCGCGCACGGATCCTGGGCGGCGAAGTTCGTTTCGAGCGGGGCGGGCCGGATAGTTCCTCCGAGCAGAGCCGGCCCGGCACACGCATCGTTTGCGAATGTCCCCTCGAGCCCGCAGCCGATGCCGCCAAGGCGCGTCGTTCCCGTAAGCGCGCCAGCTGAACAGGTTGTAGTCCGGCAAAAGTCGCGCCTTTTGCCGGACGTTGTCGAAAGGGCCTCGGCCGCTTTCGACCAGTATAAGTAGCAGGAGTGAGTGCAATGAGCGTTGGGCCTTCTCTGTTCAAACCGGCACATAAGCCCCCCGGTATGTCCAAGGACCAGAAGCGCCGCGTGCTGATCGTCGACGACCATCCCATCGTGCGTCAGGGACTGCGGCGTTTGATCGAAGCGGAGGCGGATCTGGAAGTGTGCGGTGAAGCCGAGACGGCCCGCGAAGCAAAGTCGATGATTCGCGAGCAGGAGCCGGATGCCGTGATCGTGGACGTCTCGCTCAAGCAGGGCGATGGCCTGGAATTGGTGAAGGACGCGCGCGCTCACTACCCGGCGCTTCCTCTGCTCGTGTTGTCGATGCACGACGAGGCGATCTATGCGGAACGCATGCTCTCGGCGGGCGCGAACGGTTACATCATGAAACAGGCGGCCTCGGACCAGTTCCTGATCGCGCTCCGGCGCGTGCTCGATGGCGGCATCTATGTGAGCGAAGCCGTCGGCAACAGCATGATCGAGAAGTTCGCCTCGGGTGGGGCGTACATCTCCTCGAATCCGGTCGACAGCCTGACCAATCGTGAGCTGCAGGTGCTGCACATGATCGGCAAGGGCCTGTCGACGCGACAGACCGCAGAAGCTTTGAATCTCAGCGTGAAGACCGTGGAATCGCATCGTCAACGCATCAAACGCAAGCTCTCGTTGCGCACTTCGGCCCAACTGATGCAGTACGCGGTCAACTGGTATGCCGGGAGGGAGCCGGGCGCGAAGCCTTGAGAGCCTCGCGCGCGACCGCGCAATAAATGAACTCATTGCAAGGACTGCTCGGCGGGAATCTCGTCAGCCTGGCCGTGGGCGTCGCCCTCGGCCTGGTGCCGGCGATTATTTCTCTTGCGTTGCTGGGCAAGCTCCGCAGCCGACTGCGCCGACGTCACGCCCAACTCACGGCCGCCAATCGACGCAACCAATCCATCGTCGAGGGCTCGGGCGAGGGCGTGCTCGAGCTCGATAACGTCGGTCATGTCCGTTACGCGAATCCGGCGGCGGCCAAGATGCTCGGCTACGAGCCCGAGGAGCTGGCCGGCCTCGACTATCGCGTGCTCATCAATACTCAAGAGGACGGCGATTCGCGCACGGATCCTGTCCGTCGCGTGCGTTACACGACCGACATCATGCGCGGCGTCGGCGCGTTGTTGCGCCGGAAGAACGGCACGTTCCGTCCGGTCGAATACAAAATTCTGCCGGTGACCGAAGAAGGCGCGTCAGTCGGCACCGTGCTGGTGTTCCGTGACATCGGCGAGCGCGTGCGGCTCGACAACCTGCTCAAGGACATGCAGGCCACCGCCAAGATCGGCGGCTGGGAATACGACGTCACCAGCAAACAATTGCATTGGACCGAGGCGCTGTACGCCATCCACGATCTGCCGGTCGGGCATCTGATCGATGTCGAGGCGCATCGTGCGTTCTTCCATCCCGAAGACCGCTTGAAAATGCAGAGCGCCGAGCGCATGGCCATCGACGCGGGCCTGCCGTCCGATCTGCTGTTACGAATGACCAGTGCGCGCGGCCGCCAGCTCTGGGTCAGAAGCATCGTCAAAGCCGAGCGGCGCGGCGGCAACACCGTGCGTCTGCATGGCACGATCCAGGACGTCACCGACCTGGTCAGCGCCGAGCGCAAGTTGCGCGAGACGCGCGATTTCTTCGAGCTGACGTTGAATGCCGTGCCGACGCCGGTGACCTACGTCAACTCGAGCATGATCGTGACGTATGTGAACAAGGCGCTGGAAGAATGGGTTGCACAGCCCGCCGATGCGGTGCTGGGCCGGCCGTTACGCGACAGCATCAGCGAGGAGCAGTTCGCCGAAGTCGAGCCGCTGATCAGGAAGGTCATGGCCGGAGAGTTCGTGCGCGTCACGCAGAGTGGCGTGCGCAACGGCCGGCATCGCGAATGGCAGAATCATTTCGTGCCGCAGATGGGCCCGAACGGCGAAGTGCTGGGCTTCTTCTCCATCGTCTACGACCTCACCGAGCAGAAGCGCCTCGAAGGGCGTCTCATGCAGGCGCAGAAGATGGAAGCGATCGGCCAGCTCACCGGCGGCATCGCGCACGACTTCAACAATCTGCTCGGCGTGGTCATCGGCAACTTGCAGCTGCTCGATCGCAGCGTCGCAGAGACGCCGACCCTGGCGAGAAAAGTTCACACGGCCATGCGCGCTGCTGCGCGTGGCGCCGATCTGACGCGTCGTTTGCTCGCGTTTGCGCGTCGGCAGATCCTCGAGCCGGCGGTGCTCGATCTGAATCGTCAGCTGTCGGGCCTGAGCGAGCTGGTCCAGCGCACCATTGGCGAATCCATCGAAGTGCGTATGATCCAGGCCCATGATCTGTGGCACACCAGCGCCGATCCGGGCCAGTTCGAGAACGCGATCTTGAATCTGGCCATCAATGCGCGCGACGCCATGCCTCAGGGCGGCCGCCTCACGGTGCGCACCCAGAACGTCACGCTCGACGCCAAGTTCTGCGCCGAGTATCCCTCCATCGAGCCGGGCGACTTCGTGGCCATCAGCGTCAACGACAACGGCGTCGGCATGGAAGCGGAAGTGCTCAAGCGCGGGTTCGAGCCGTTCTTCACGACCAAGGAATCGGGCAAGGGCAGCGGCCTGGGCCTCGCGATGGTTCACAGCTTCGCTGAGCAGGCGGGCGGCATCGCAACGATCGAAAGCACGGTCGGTGTCGGCACGACGGTGACCATCTTCCTGCCGCGCTCGCAAGAGGAACAATCGGCTCGCGAAGACACCATCGTCACGCGGGCTGCGCCGGGCGGCACCGAGACCATTCTGGTGGTCGAGGACGACGCCGACCTGCGCGACACCGTCGTGACTGCGCTGACTCAGCTTGGTTATCGCGCGCTCGCTGCTGCCAATGGCGCGGCGGCCGTGCGCATTCTGTCCGGACCGGAGCGCATCGATCTGTTGTTCACCGATGTGATGATGCCCGGTGGCATGCTCGGGCCGGCGCTGGCCAAGCGCGCCCGGGAATTGCGCCCGGACATCGATGTGCTCTTTACTACCGGCTATGCCGACAACGCCGTGCTCGCGGGGACTGCGGGGCTCACGTCGTCGGATGTAATCCATAAACCCTATCGCAACGAAGATCTGGCTATGCGGATTCGCCATGTCCTCGATAGGGAGGCTCGTGTCGCCTGATCAAACCAACAAACTGCTGGTCATCGACGATCAGCCCGACCTCTGCGAGTTCATCTCGGAGGCCGCGGCCGGTCTTGGCTTCGAATCCAAGGGCGTCACCGATCCGGAAGCGTTCCGACGCGCCGTGCAGGAATTCCAGCCCTCGGTGGTAGTGCTCGATCTGCAGATGCCCGGCGCCGATGGCATCGAGCTGTTGCGTTACCTGGGCGAGCGCGGCAGCAAGGCACAGATCCTGGTCGCCAGCGGCATGGATCAGCGAGTGCTGCAGACGGCTCAACAGATCGGCAAGGCCCATGGCCTGCAGATGTTGGGCGCGCTTCAAAAGCCGATCCTGCTCGCGGATCTCGAAGCGACGCTGCGCCAATGTTTGAGCAGCGATACGCCGATCAGCGCCGCGGCGCTGACCGCAGCGCTCGATAAGCGCGAGATCATCGTTCACTACCAGCCCAAGGCGACGCGTCTCGCGCCGAATCGCTGGATCGTCGAAGGCGTGGAAGCGCTGGCGCGTTGGAATCATCCATCGCTGGGCTTTGTGTCGCCGGTTCGTTTCATCCCGCTGGCCGAGAAGAACGGTCTGATCCGTCGGCTCACCGAACAGGTGCTGGAAACGGCGCTGTCTCAATGCCGCGCCTGGGATGCCGTTGGCCTGCAGTTATCGGTGGCGATCAATCTTTCGCCCCAGCTGTTGAACGACCTCGCGTTCCCCGATCAGGTCGCCCGCATGGCGACGCAGGTCGGCGCCGATGCGCGACGCATTATTTTCGAAGTAACCGAAAGCGCCGCCATGTTCGACCCGGGCACGACCATGGACGTGCTGACCCGCATGCGCGTGAAGAACTTCGGCCTGTCCATCGACGACTTCGGCACCGGCTACTCGTCGCTGAAGCAGCTGTACCTGATGCCCTTCAGCGAGCTGAAAATCGACACCTCGTTCGTGCGCGATGTGTTTGCCCACGAAGATGCGAGGACGATGGTCGAGACCATGGTCCTGCTCGCTCACAAACTGCGCTTGACCGCCTGCGCCGAGGGCGTCGAATCCCAGGAGGTCCTGGACTTTCTCGACTCGGTCGGCTGCGACCGCGCCCAAGGCTATTTCATCGGCCGTCCCATGGCCGGCACGGCGCTGGAAATCGCCGTGCGCGAATGGAACAGCAAGCAAAAATAGCCCTGCGGCCGGCACTGTCCCCGGCCGGCGGATTCTGACAAAAACCTCATTACTGTTAAGCTCTTACCCAGGTAATCATCCGACTACCCCTGGGTTAAACCATCCGGGCCTCCGCCGCATCGAACTCAACAAAGGCGGACGTAACACGCGAACGGAGTGGAGAGGGCAACTTGCAATACGGCGCTGGCGCCAACGAATCGGTCCCAGTAGCGGACCCCCTGCTCTCCGACGCGAGCCTGGTTACGGCTGCCCGGGGTGGCGATACGCGCGCGTTCGAGCGCCTGTATCGCACCCACAGCGGCAAAGTAATGGGCCTGTGCCTGCGGATGACGCGGCGGCGGGACGTGGCGGAGGATTGCGTGCAACAGACATTCATCAGAGCGTGGCGGAGCCTGCAGGCCTTCGAGGGCCGCAGCTCGTTCGGCACCTGGCTGCACCGGATCGCGGTGAACGAGGTGCTGAGCCATGGCCGGAATCACGGCACGCGCTCCGAATCCAACGAAGATGCGATCGAGAACGCCATCGCGGAGCCGGGCGACGGCGCCCGAGAGCTCGACGCGGGCCAGGTGATGGATCTGGAGCGCGCGCTCACCACCTTGCCCGAGGGTGCGCGTCACGTGGTCGTATTGCAGGCTGTGTACGGTTACAGCCACGAAGAATGCGCCGACATGCTCGGCATCGCAGTCGGCACTTGCAAGGCGCAACTGCATCGCGGACGAAAGTTGTTACGCGAGCGCATGGGCCTGGCGGCGGAGGCGGACGATGAGTAATCAAGCAAACAAGCCTGACGATCCGTTGAGCCAGATGCTGGCGGCCCTGCCGAAGGACGTGCAGCCCGAGCGCGATCTGTGGCAGGGCATTCAAGCCGAGATCGGCAAGACGCCCATCGTCACCGACAGCGCGCCGGTCGTGCATTTCTCGTCGACGCGCTGGTTTCAAATGGCCGCGGGGGTGCTTCTTGTGCTCGCCACGTCCCTCACTACGTTTGTACTTACGCGCAGCTCCATGGAGAAGGACGCCGCCGTGCAGGTCGCTCAACAGCCCGTGCCGACGGCCACTGCACCGTTGAATGCAATGCCGGTGAGCTTCGGCACCGAGGCGTTGGGCGCCGATTATATGAAGGCCCGCTCGGAGCTGGATGCGAGCTTCGAGGCGCGCATGAAGACGCTGCCGCCATCGACCCGCGCCAAGCTCGAGCGCAACCTCGCCGACCTGCGTCACGCGGCCAACGAGATATCCGCGACGCTGGCCGAGAATCCCTCCGATCCGCTGCTGCAGGATCTGTTGATGTCCACCTATCAGCGCGAGCTGCAGCTGCTCGCCGACGTTAGCGAAGTGCCTGTTTCCCATCCCGTGAGGACCGATCTATGAACGCCCCCATGTCAGCAGCGCTGCGAGCTGCCCTGGCCATGGCCATGCTGACGGCGGCGGCATCGCACGCCGGTGCCGAAGAAATTTCCAAAACTTTGCCGGCCGATGCGCGCGGCGAGGTGGAGATCGTCAATGTCGCCGGCACGGTCGAAGTCACCGGCTGGGATCGCGCCGAAGTGAAAGTCGACGGCGAGCTCGGCAGCAGCGTCGAGCGGCTGGATTTCCGCAGCGACGGCCAGCGCACCCTGATCAAAGTCGTGCTGCCACGGGGCGGCAGCTCGTCCGGCTCGAGCGATCTGAGAATCCGAGTGCCCCAGGGCAGCGGCCTGATCATCAACACGGTCAGCGCCGATCAGATGATCAAGAGTGTGCGCGGCTCGCAGCGCCTGCAGTCGGTCAGCGGCGGCATCGATACCGATTTCGGCCCGGGCGATCTGGAAGTCAAAACCGTCAGCGGCGACATCCGGGCGCATGGCGAGGGCAAAGGCCAGGTGCGGGCCACCACGGTGAGCGGCGATCTGGAAATCAACAAGGGCGGCCCGGAGCTGGATTTGAATACCGTCTCCGGCGACATGACGGTGGCGCTCGACCGGCTCGATCGCGGCCGGATCAAGACGACCAATGGCGATCTGAATCTGACCGCCGCGCTGGGCGACGATGTGCGCATCGATGCCGAAGCGATCAACGGCGACCTGCATTTCAACTTGCGCGGCCAGGTCAACGCCGAGTTCGATATTGAAACGTTCAATGGCGATATCGACAACTGCTTCGGGCCCAAGCCGAGCCGCAGCCGGGAATACGGCCCCGGCAACGAGCTGCGTTTCACGGAAGGCAAGGGCGACGGGCGCGTGCGGGTCAAAACGCTCAACGGCGGTGTGATGATCTGTAAGCGTTAGACTGGCAAAGGAATGTGACCTCTTTCGCACGCGACCGCGCGATGATTCGGCAACGGTGAACGCGGTCGCAGATCGTATCTAACTTTGGATAAGGGCCCTGGCGTAGCCGGCTGGGGATGGCCGCAAATGTGATTGAGTGCCGCAGCTGCGCTTTGCGGCAGAAGCCGTCACCGGGTACGATCCCCGGCGATGTCTGCAACCCCCTCCGAGACCTCCTCCGCGCAACCAGCCTGGCGGATTCTGCTCGTCGATGACGAGCCGACGCAGCGCCTGATCATGGCGCGGCTGCTCAAGCGTGGCGGTTATGAGGTCGAGATGGCGGCCAACGGCCGCGAGGCGCTCGCCAAGCTGGAACAGGGCGATTTCCCGTTGATGATCACCGACTGGGAGATGCCGGAGATGGACGGCGTGGCGCTGTGCCGGGCGTTGCGCTCCAAGGAGCGGGGCTACACTTACATCATCCTGCTCACTTCGCGCGATGCCATCGAGCACCTGGTCGCCGGCCTGCAATCCGGCGCCGACGATTATCTGATCAAGCCGGTGGTCGAGCCGGAGCTGATCGCGCGGCTCAATACCGGCCGCCGCATCGTCACGTTGGAACGTTCGCTGCGCGCCGCGAATGAAGAAAACCGGCGGCTGTCGATCACGGACCCGCTGACCGGCGTATACAACCGTCGTTATCTGATGGAACAACTGCCGCGAGAGATCGATCGCGCGGCCCGCTATGGCCGCCAGCTCGCCGCCATCATGTGCGATGTCGACTTCTTCAAGAAGATCAACGACACCTACGGCCACCTGACCGGCGACGAAGTGCTGAAATGGTTCGGTAGCGCGCTCAAGAGCGGCGTGCGCTCCAGCGACTGGATTGCCCGCTACGGCGGCGAGGAATTCGTCATCGTGCTGCCGGAGACCAATGTCGCCAATGCCGCCAATGCGGCCGAGCATCTTCGCAAACATATTGCCGAACAGCCGTTCAAGGCGCCCGGCCAGGAATTCACGGTGTCCGCCAGCTTCGGCGTGTCCGGCTGGCGGGATAAAGTGCCGCAGGGTGCAACGCTCGACAGCCTGATGGCGCGTTGTGACGCCGGCGTTTATGCCAGCAAGGCCGCTGGCCGGAACCGCATCACCACCGAAATCCAGGACTGATCAGCCCGCCTTGGCCATCGGGTCCGGCGCGTACTGAGTCAGAAATTCCTTCGCGCGCTCCAGTTCCGTCGCCAGCTGCGCGACCAGTTCGCCCAATCGTTGCTGATCCAGACTCGAGGCTTGCGCCTCCAGCATGTGCGACAAGTTGCGCAACGGCTCGGCGTGCACATTTGCGCTGGCGCCTTTCAACTTATGCGCGATACGGCTCAAGCCAGTCCGATCGAGCGCGGCCAGTGCGGCGCGCGCTTCATCCAGCGCCTGCTCGCCACTGGCAATGAACGTTGCTACCAGCTCCCGGGTGAATTCCGGATCGCCATCCGTCAGCTCGTTGAGCCGTGACAAATGGACCGGAACGTTTGTCGCCACATCGACTTGCGCCGATGTTTCCTCGGCCGTGATACGCAGGCCGAACTTGGTCAATGTTTCGTGCAAGCGGGGGATTTCCAAAGGTTTGGTGAGGAAGGCGTTCATGCCCGCTTCCATGCAGCGCTCCAGCTGGCTGGCCATGGCATTTGCCGTCAGCGCCACGATGGGCGCATGCGGCCGGCCGTCGCCAGTCTCGCGTTCGCGGATGCGCAGCGTCGCGGTGATGCCATCCATCACCGGCATCTGCAGGTCCATGAGAATCAGATCGAACGTTGTTTCTTCGCAGGCGCGCACCGCTTCGACGCCGTTGTCCGCGACCCGCACCGTGCAGCCCATGCGTTCCAGGAAACGGACCGCGACCTTCTGGTTGACGGCGTTGTCTTCCACCAGCAGCACGGTGCCGCGATAGGCTGCGACGATATGCGCCGCCAGCGTGTTACGAGTCACGATCGGCTGGCTCTGCATGTGCCACTGCTTGGCGTCGTGCGCCAGCACGCGATCGAGACATTCGAGCAGCTCGCGGGCGCGAATCGGCTTGGTGAGATAGGCAGCGAAACCCAGCGCCGCGAAGCGATGGATGTCGCCGTGGCCGTCCATCGATGTGAGCATCACGAGGCGCGCTTGCGACAGCTGCGCATCGGCGTTGATGCGCTCGCCGAGCGTCGCACCGTCCATGTCATGCATGCGGTGATCGGCGAGGACCACTTCGAACGGCTGGCCATCGACGGCCGCGGTATGTAACAAAGTCATCGCCTCGATGCCGCCGGCGGCGAGGCTCACTTCGAAGCCGGCATGCATGAGCTGGCCGGCGATCACACGGCGATTTGTTTCGTTGTCGTCGACGACAAGCACGCGTCGGCCCACGCGGCTGAGCACCAGTGCAGGCGCCGGTGCCGGCAACGCCTGGAGTCCTGCTGGCGATAGCGGCAACGTGAACCAGAAGCACGAGCCTTTGTTGAGCTCGCTCTGCGCGCCGACTTCGCCACCCATCATCTGCACCAGACGGCGCACAATGGACAATCCGAGGCCCGTGCCGCCGAAGTGGCGCGTGGTCGACGAATCCGCCTGCACGAACGGCTGGAACAAGTTCTGCAGTGTGCCGGCGGCGATGCCGATGCCCGTGTCCCGAACTTCGAAACGCGCGCGCGGACGGCCGTCGCCCCAGTCGACGCGGCTCACCTCGATGACGATCTCGCCTTCGCGGGTGAATTTGATCGCATTGCTGATGAGGTTGAGCAAACATTGCCGGATGCGCTGCGGATCGCCGACGACCCGATCCGGCACGTCCGGATGGATGTGCACGACCAGCTCGAGATTTTTCGCCGCCGCCTGGAACGCCAGCATCACCGCGGCTTCTTCCACCGTGTTGCGCAGATCCAGCTCCAGCGCTTCGATGTCGAGCTTGCCGGCTTCGATCTTGGAAAAATCCAGAATATCGTTGATGACGATCAGCAGCGAATCGGCGCTCGAACGGATGGTTTCCGCGTAGTCGCGCTGAGTGCGGTTGAGCGGGCCTTCCAACAACAGGCCGGTCATGCCGATGATGCCGTTCATCGGCGTGCGAATCTCGTGACTGACATTCGCGAGGAATTCGCTCTTGGCGCGGTTGGCGCTCTCGGCCGCTTCGGTCGCGCGTAACAGTGCTTCTCGCGCCGACCTAGCTTCGGTCACGTCTTGCAGCGAGCCTGACAGACGCAACGGTCGGCCGTGCGCATCGCGTTCGGCAGTCGCGCGTGCGCGATACCAACGATAGTCGTCCCAGCGAGTGCGCAGGCGAATCTCGACGTCGTAGGGCTGGCGCTGCTGGAAATGCAGGCGCGTCGCGTTGGCGACCGCTTCGGCGTCATCGGCATGCAGGCATTGTTTGAGGAAGTTTGCGCCGGTGGGCAGGTCGGTACTGTCGTAGCCCAGCAGCTCGGCGACGCGCGGCGAATGCCATGACGAGCCGTCCGCATCCATTTCCCACAGGCCGTCCTGCGTACCGTTGATTGCGCGCTCCAGGCGTTGCTGAGTGAGGCGCAGCGCATCCTCGGCGAGCTTCTGTTCGTGAGCGTCTTGAATGGAGCCGGCAACCAACACGGCGAGGCCCTGCTCGGTGCGCTCGGCCATGCCACGATGACGAAACCAGCGATACTCGCCGCGCTTCATCCGCAGGCGCAGGGTGACATCGAACGCCTCGCCTCGTTCGACGTGATGTAGCAGCGATTCTCGGCCGCGGCCGATATCTTCCGGATGAACCAGCGCCTCCACCTGGGCGGAGGTGGTATCGAGCTCGCCATCCTCATAACCCAGCAACGCGTGATAGCTCGATGAAAACCACATGCGCCCGTGCACCAGATCTTTTTCCCAGTGCCCTTCGGAGCTGGACAGCGAGGCGCGTTCCAGTCGCTTCTCCACCTCGCGCAGCATCTGCGTCTGCTGTTGCAGCCGGTCGGCTGCTTCGATTTCCTTGGTGATGTCCCACGATACGCCCAGCAAACGCAGATAGCCGTCGTCGGTGCTGAGCACGCGGGCGTGCGTTTGCATGTTCAGCAGCCGGCCGTCGGCACCTCGAATGCGATAACGATAGGAGATGCGCTCTTCGCCTTGGGCGCGAGCGCGGGCCACCACGGCTTCGATCTCGTCGCGATCGTCGGGATGCAGCTTGTCCAAGTAAGCATCCAGCGACAGATCCGGCGTGTCGCCGAAGAGGTTGCACAACGGATTCTCGATCCACGCGAAGCGGCGTGCTTTGGAGTCGATTTCCCAGCAGCTGATGTTCGCGGCTTCGGTCGCCATGTTGAGTCGCACAGCGAGCATCTGCTGTTGCGAGGCGTGCTCCACTTCCTCGGTGATGTCGCGGGTGACGCCGATCAACTCGCCGCGCGGATGGGCCGGGCTGCTGTGCGGCAGCTTGCGGAAATGGGTGTGAATGTGACGAATCCGGCCGTCCGGGTGCACTATCCGGGTTCGCACCGAGCCGCCCTGGTTGGGGCCGTCGACTTGCGCGTTGATTTCCTGGCCGGTGCGTTCGCGATCGTCGGGATGCACGGGCAACATGCCATCCTCGAGCAGCGCTTCGATACCGAGCATGCGTTGCAGGGTCGGATCGCTGAGTACCCGCCGGGTGGCGACATCCAGACGCCAGACGCCGATGCCGGCGATGTCGGTGGCGAGCTTCAGCTCGGCGCGCAGAGCGTCTTCTTCGAGCTCGTCGGACTTGCGCAATCGGCCCCGGAGACGCCAATAGGCCCAAAGCGCCGCCGCGCCCAGGAGGGCGCCGAGCGCAATGCTGGCCAGGTGCGTAACGTCGAACTGAACCATTGATCCGCAAATCCGATTGCCGGGGGGCCACCTCACCACCTGTATCGGCAAGGGACAAGGAAGCCTGCCCGTCCCATCGGATTTTCAGGGATGGCCTTAACGGGTCCAGTGTGAACTAGTCCCGCATCCCGGCTGTTAGAATCCCGTAGCTTGTGACCTTGCTCACAAAGGAGCAGACATGCGGGCATTGAAGATCGCCGGAATCGTGGTCGGCAGCATCGTGGCGCTGATCGTCGTGGTGCTGCTGGCGGTGGTGTTGTTCGTCGATCCGAACGACTATCGCGACGATATCGAGCGCATCGTCGAGAGCAAGACCGGTCGGCAGCTGACCCTGAGCGGCGATCTGCACCTGTCGATTTTTCCATGGCTGGCGCTCAAGGCCGGTCCCGCGAGCCTGGGCGATGCCCCCGGCTTCGGCGACGAGCCATTCGTTTCCATTCAGGAAGCGCGGGTCGGCGTGCGCCTGCTGCCACTGATCCAGGGCAAGGTCGAAGTCGGCGACGTGCGTCTGGCCGGTGCGCGGATCCGGCTCATCACCGACGAGCAAGGTCGTAACAACTGGGCCGACCTGGGCGAGCAGAAAGAAGAAACTGCACCGCCGCCTGCCGACGAGAAGTCCATGGAAGTGCCGACCATCGCCGGCCTCGAGATCGAGGACGCCGCGGTCACCGTGGAGAACCGCCAGGAAAAAACGCGCCGTGTGGTTCGCGACTTCAATCTCAAGACCGGCCGCCTTGCGTCGGGCGAGCCGTTCGATCTGACCACCGATTTCGTGCTCGATCAGGAACCGTCGCTGTCCGCGAAGGTGAAGCTTGCGACCAAGGTGACGGCGGATCTCGAAGCCAACGCGCATCGGCTGGAAAAGCCGCAGATCGATGTCACGATCACCGGTCAGGGTTATCCGCAGGAAGGCATCCCGGTCAAGATCGCCGCCAACGCACTGAGCGCCGATGTCGCGAAGGAGCTGTATCGTCTCGAAGCGTTGACCGTGAATACGACTTGGAAGGGTGAAGGCTTTCCGAGCGCCGGCGTGCCCGTCATCCTGCAAGCGAAAGATTTCAACGCGAACCTCGCCGCGCAGACCCTCGAGCTCACCGGCCTCGATCTGGACCTGGCCGGCGGCCATCTGACCGGCTCGCTCACCGGCAAGGAAATTCTCGACGCGCCGGCGCTGACCGGTCCGCTCAAGCTCGATCAAGTGTCGCTGCGCACCTGGGCGCCGAAGCTCGGTGTGTCGCTGCCCGCGACCAGCGATCCGAAAGTGTTCGAGAAACTGAGTTTCTCCGGCACGGTGTCGATGACCAAGTCGAGCGCCGACGTGGGCGACATCGTTCTGCAACTCGATGACACGATCGCGAAGGGCATGCTCGGCGTCGCCGACTTCGATGCCAAGGCGCTGCGCTTCGATCTGAATGTCGATCGCATCAACGCCGATCGCTACCTGCCGCCGCCGGTCGAGCAGCCAACCAAGGCTGCCGCCGACGAGCCGCCGACGCCGATTCCGGTGGAGATGTTGCGGACGTTGAATGCACGCGGTCAGCTGCAGGTGGGCGAGGCGATCTTCGCCGGCATCAAGTTCACCAAGTTGAAACTCGGTGTGAATGCGCGTGACGGCAAGGTGCGCTTCAATCCCTCGCAGGCCTCGATGTACGGCGGCAATTACAGCGGCGACATCGGCATCGATGCAACCGGCGACGTGGCCCGCATCACGCTCGACGAGCACATCAGCGGCGTCGACTTCGCGCCGTTGTTCAAAGATTTCTTCGAGACCGATCGTGTTTCCGGCAAGGGCGCCGCCAACATCAAGCTGGCCGGCTCGGGCAAGAACACCGACGATGTGATGAAGACGCTCGACGGCACAGTCGATTTCAAAGTGGCCGACGGCGCGCTCGAAGGCACCGATCTTTGGTATGAAATCCGCCGTGCCCGCGCCGTGCTGAAACAGCAGGCGGTTCCGGAGCGCAGCGGCCCGGCGCGCACGCCGTTCACCGCGCTGACTGGCAGCGGTGTGATGAAGAACGGCGTGCTGTCCAACAACGACTTGAACGTCGCCATGCAGTATCTGAAGGTGACGGGGCAGGGCACGGTCGATGTTCCCGCCAGCACGCTCGACTACAAGCTGATCGCCGCGGTGCTGAAGATCCCGCGCGAAAGCGCCGATGCCGCGCAAGTGCAGGATCTGGTCGATGCGGAGATCCCGGTGAAAATCACCGGCTCGCTCAGCGATCCGAAGGTGCGCCCCGATCTGGAGGGCTACCTGAAGAACGAGCTCAAGCAGCGAGTCGACAAGGAAAGGGACAAGGTCGAGGAGAAGTTGAAGGACAAGCTCAAGGATTTGTTCAACCGTTGAAACTAAAGCGCCATGGCGGGCGACTTACGCTGTGAGTGTCGCGCACATATTTCCGGGTCGCGGGATGGCAGCTTCGAAGTCAGATTGGCCGCATCGTCATGCTCTGCTCGCCGCGGCGCTGCTCTTGTCGGCGCCCGCTGCGGGCGCCTTCAATATCGAGCGCAGCGAAGCCCGCTACGTCGACAAGCACTTCAGATACGAGCTGATAGTCACGCTGGATGCGCCCATCGAGCGCGTCGATGAGGTATTGCGGGACTACGCCGATTATCCCTCGCTCAACCATCGCATCCTCGAGTCCAAGATCCTGGAGCGGCCCGCGCCCGACACCGTCACCCTGGAAACGACGGTCGAAGTCTGCTTTGGCTGGTTCTGCCGGAATGTCACTCGCGTCGAGCGCGTGCAGGAATCGAAGTACGCGCTGCTGGCGGTCGCCGACCCCGAACGCAGCGATGTGAAGTTCAGCGAGACGCGCAGCGAGCTGTCCACCGGACACCACGGGGCGACCCGTGTGAAGTATGTGACCAACGTGGTCCCCGGCTTCTGGGTGCCAGCTCTCGGCGGACGGCGCATGCTGCTGCGGACGCTGGAGAACGAGACCCGGGACCTGTTCATGAACGTCGAGGAAAAAGCCCGGGATCCGGCGGCTACGCCGCCCTGATACGCATGCGGCGTTGTCGTGGCCTCGGGGAGGCCACGACACCTGGTCCGTGTTTCGCGCCGGCATGGCATCATTCCGGCCATGCCAGCTGCCGCCAAGCCCGCCATCGCCAATCAGTTGACTCTATCGGACGCCACCGAGCGTGGGCGTGCCGGCGCTGCTGCCCGTCCGGCTGGCGAGAAATTCGCCAGCGCCTTGCTGGCTTGGTTCGATATACACGGTCGCAAGCATCTGCCCTGGCAACAGCAGATCACGCCCTACCGCGTCTGGATCTCCGAGATCATGTTGCAACAGACGCAGGTGACCACCGTCATTCCTTACTACGAGCGCTTCATGCAGCGCTTTCCGGACGTGCGGGCGCTGGCCGCCGCCGATGACGATGAAGTGCTGCATCTGTGGACTGGCCTGGGTTACTACGCCAGAGCGCGCAATTTGCTCAAGGCTGCGAGAACCATCGTCGCCGAACATGGCGGTGAGTTCCCGGAGACGCTCGACGCGGTTCAAGCGTTGCCGGGCATCGGCCGCTCGACGGCGGGCGCCATTCTCGCGATCTCGAAATCCCAGCGACATCCCATTCTCGACGGCAACGTCAAGCGCGTGCTCACTCGCTGCTTCGGCATCGAAGGGTTCCCTGGCGAGACTGCGGTCGAACGTGAGTTATGGTCGATTGCCGACGACTGCACCCCGGCGGAACGAGTGGCGCACTACACGCAAGCCATCATGGATCTGGGCGCGACGGTCTGCGTCCGCTCACGACCCGCATGCGTTGTCTGTCCCATGCACGAGTTCTGTGTCGCGCGACGCGAAGGAATGCAGGCCATCCTGCCGACGCCCAAGCCTCGCAAGGAACGGCCGGAACGCGCGGCATACGCTGCGATTCTTCAACGAGCCGACGGCGCAGTCTTATTGGAGCGTAGACCGCCGACGGGCATCTGGGGCGGTCTGTGGACGTTTCCTCAGTTCGATACGCGAGAAGATGCCAGCGCCTGGATGGAGCGACACACTGGCGACTCCTCGCTGGCGACCCAGGCGCTGCCGCCGTACTCACATTCGTTCACTCACTTCGATCTCACATTGCAGCCTCTGTTAGTGCGCGATGCGCGCGAACAGCCTGCGATTGCCGACGCCGAGCGTTATTGCTGGTACGACGTGAAACAGCCTGCCAAGATCGGCCTGGCCAAGCCGGCGGTCGATCTGATTCGCGGCCTCACCGAACAGAGTTAGCAAATGAGCGTGATTGCCCCACAGGATGTGAGTCGCTCGCGATGGCTGCAGGTGGGCTGGGCATTCATGCTGCTCGGCGCGATGCTCGCCGCCGCCAATGCAGTCCTGTTCATGAGCATCGACGCCTACGGTCATCCGGGCATCAAGTCGCGGTTCATTGCGACTGAGATTGCTGGCTGGATGCATACGCTCGGCGGAGCGATTGCCGTCGTGCTCGGGCCGTGGCAGTTCTTGAGCCGCGTACGGGTACGCTGGCCGCGTGTCCACGTTTGGACGGGTCGTATGTATCTGCTGGCGGTGCTGAGCGGCGCGCTGGGCGGGCTATACTTTGCGCCGACGAGTGTTGGCGGCAATCCTGGGGTCATCGGCTTCGGCATTCTCGCGGTGTTCTGGTTGTACACCGGAGCGCAGGCCTATGGGTCTGCTCGCCGCCGGGATTTCGTGGCGCATCGACGCTGGATGATCCGCAATTATTCGCTCACATTCGCCGCGGTGACTTTGCGCCTCGAGCTCGGCTTGCTGCAGCTGGGCGGGTTGAACTTCGATGTTGCGTTCCCCATCGTGGCGTGGAGCAGTTGGGTGTTGAACTGGCTGGTCGCCGAGATGTGGCTGCGCCGGAAGTAAGGTGGAATCGCTATGGCCAGAATGGTGAAGTGTGTGTTGCTGGGAGTCGAAGCCGAAGGGCTCGACTACGCGCCGTATCCCGGCGAGCTCGGGCAGCGCATTTACGAGAACGTTTCCAAGGAGGCGTGGCAGCGCTGGCTCAAGCACCAGACGATGCTGCTCAACGAATACCGCCTCACGCCCATCGAGCCCAAGGCCCGCAAGTTCCTGGTCCAGGAGATGGAGAAATTCTTTTTCGGCGGCGGCTCGGACAAACCCGCGGAATTCAAACCCGAAGGCGAGTAGTTCAGCCCGCCTTCCTCTGCCACTGCTTGTCGAGCAGAGCGCGCAGCTGATCCGAGACGCGCTCGAATTCCGCCGAAATCATCTTCAGCTCTTCGCTCCAATCGTTGCGGCCGCCGCCGCGCGCTCGGGTTTCCACGTCCGCAGTGAGCAATCCCAGCCGAGCCACATGCAGGTTGTTCGCCGCACCTTTGAGCTTGTGAGCTGCGCGGGCTAGTTGATCGAGATCCTGGCGATGCGCGGCCGCGCGCAGTTCCAGAATCGCTTCCTCGCCGCTCATGATGAAGGCGCTGACCAGCTCGGCCGCAAACTCCTCGTCGTCGCCCGCGACTTCCTGCAGGCGCGCCTTGAGCGATTCATCGAGGTTGCGCGTCATCGACGCGATGACCGTCGGCTCCAGGTCCGACGACGCCGCGCCCATGAATCGATCCAGCACGTCCTGCAGGCGTGAGATGTCGAGCGGCTTGGTGAGGTAATCGTCCATGCCGGCTTCGAGACAGCGCTCCAGCGTGCCCATCATCGCGTTCGCGGTGAGCGCGACGATCGGCGTGCGGCGTTCTTCGCCTTCGATCTGGCGGATGCGTTGCGTGGCTTCCAAGCCGTCCATCACCGGCATCTGCATGTCCATGAGGATGAAGCCGTAGCTGTTGGACGCAAAAGCATCGACGGCTTGCTTGCCGTCGCCGACCACGTGCACTTCGCAACCCAGGCGCTCCAGGAAGCGGCGCGCGACGCGCTGATTGATCGCGTTGTCCTCGACCAGCAGTACACGGCCCGAGTACATCCGTTTGACTTCGTTCGCGACCAGCGTGCCGCGAGTGATGATGGGCTGGCTGCGCATGTGCCAGTCTTCAGGCCCGCGTGACAGCGCGCGATTCAAACAATCCAGCAGCTCGCGAGTGCGCACCGGCTTGGTGAGATACGCCGAGAAGCCGATGTCCGCGAAGCGCTGCATATCGCCGGAACGATCCAGCGATGTGAGCAACACCAGACGCGTCGGCGGAATGTCGCGCGCGCTCATGATCTGCTCGCCGAGCATGGAGCCATCCATGTCGGGCATTTGATAGTCGAGCACGACCGCGTCGAACGCGCCCCGACCCGAACGAAGAATGGCCAGTGCTTCGTGAGCATGCGACGCCGTCACTACTTCGTAGCCGGCGTGAACCATCTGGCTCGACAGCACGCGACGGTTGGTCTCGTTGTCGTCGACGAGCAGGATGCGACGACCTTGGTGAATCGCTGCATGCTCGGGCACGTAATCGCCCATGCCGGCCGGCTCTTCGACCGGCAGCGTGAACCAGAACGTCGAGCCCTTGCCGACTTCGCTCTGCGCGCCGGTCTGGCCGCCCATCATCTCGACCAGCTTGCGAACGATCGACAGGCCCAGACCGGTGCCGCCGAAGCGACGCGTGGTCGAAGAGTCCGCCTGAATGAATGGCTGGAACAATTTATCCAGCGACTCGCGCGGAATGCCGATGCCGGTGTCGCGCACTTCGAAGTGCATCAGCGCGCGACCGTTCTGGCGGCCGAGCAAGCCGACTTCCAGCACGACTTCGCCGGTCTGGGTGAACTTGATCGCGTTGCCGACCAGGTTGAGCAAACATTGACGGATGCGCTGCGGATCGCCGAGCACGCGCTCCGGCACTTCGGGCCGGACATTGACCACCAGCTCCAGGCTCTTGGCCGCGGCCTGGAACGCCATGATGGAGCCGACGTCGTCGACGTTGGAGCGCAGGTCGAGCTCGATGTTCTCGATGTCGAGCTTGCCGGCTTCGATCTTCGAAAAATCCAGGATGTCGTTGAGAATGGTCAGCAGCGAGTCGGCGCTGGCGCGGATGGTTTCGGCGTAATCGCGCTGTACCCGATCCAGGCCGGTATCCAGCAACAAACCGGTCATGCCGATGATGCCGTTCATCGGCGTGCGGATCTCGTGGCTCATCGTGGCCAGGAACGAGCTCTTGGCGCGGCTGGCTTCTTCGGCTTCCTCGGCTGCGCGTTCCATCGCGACGCGGGCGGCGCGTTCGTGCGAGATGTCGTGAATCGAACCGGCCAGCCACAGCGGCCGATCGTCTTCATCGCGCTCGGCGCTGGCGCGCGAGCGCACCCACAACCACTCGCCGTCTTTCTTACGCAGACGGTATTCGATGTCGTAAGGAATGCGACGCTGCAGATGATCGCTCATCGCCTTGCCGACGATGGCGCCGTCATCGGGATGCACGAACGCTTCGGGCCGACCTTCGTCGTTGCGTTCGCTGCCGTCGTAGCCAAGCATCTTGCGGAACTGCGGGGAGTGCCAGATTTCGCCGGTCTGCAGATTGAACTCGAACAGCGCGTCCTGCGTACCGGACACGGCGCGCTGGAAACGTTCCTGCGCCTCCTTGATCTCGGTTGCCTGGCGTGAGATTTCTTCTTTCGCCCGCTCTTCCTTGGTGACATCCCAGTCGATGCCAAGCACGCTGACTGCGCGGCCTCGATCGTCCCGCAGGATGCGGGCGTGCGTCTGAATGTGGCGCGTGGTGCCGCCCGCGTCGATCATGCGATAGCGCTGGGCAATGACCGTGGTATTGCTGCGCACGGCCTGCCGAAACATCTCGTTCCATGCAACCTGTTCGTCTGGATGCACGAACTTGCGCGTGTACTCCGTGCCCTTGAACGCGCGCATGCCGCCGCAGCGCTTGAGCATCGGGCAGCCTTCGTCGATCACCAGCCAGTCCTGGGTGACGTCCCACTCCCAGACGGACAGGCGGGCGGACTCGTTCGCCATGCGCATGCGCTCGACCATGCGGCGATTGTTACTTTCGGCAGCCTCGGCGCGTTCCAGCGCGGCGCGCAGCTCGGCAGTCTCGTTGCGAGAGCGCATGGCCTCGGCCAGCGCCACCGTCTCCGTCTGCGTCTTGCGCATGTTGGCGGAGCCGAAGAACGCGGTGACGAAGATTGCAAACACTGCGACCGCATGGCTTTCGAGATAGGCCCACCAGCCACCGTGATACGACGAGAGGATGGGCGACACGAGCAGACACACGGCGCTGACGAAACCAATCACGCCGACATGCCAATGACGGTTCGAGGAGAGAGCGAGGATCACCGCGAGCACGTAGCCGATGCCGATGATCGAATCCTGTACGTTGACCAGATCGGCCGCGAATACCAGCGCGCAGATGCCGAACAGCCAGGGCAGCAGATTGCGACGGTTCCGGGGCGCGCCGTCCAGACCTTGGCGGATGACACGACGGCGCTCATCCTCGGGCAGCTCGATCAACGAGCGCAGATAGTGACGCAAGCCGAACACACCGAGCAGCAGCAGACCGACCAGGATGTAGCCCAGCGCGCTGGAGGAGAGATACGACTGACCGAAGAAACGGTAGATGGTCGCCTGCTCGCGGGTCAGCGTCAGATCGATCAGCAGCGCGCCCCCGGCCTGATCCGGCACCGCATAAAACAAATGCGGCGTTCCAGCCAGGTCCTGGAAATGGACGAACGGCTGGCTGGCGTTGTTACGAAGCGCCGCGACCGCCCGCGACGCTATCTCGTCCTTTGGCTCAGCCTGGGCGCCACTCAACACGCCCGCGAAGTGGCGCGCCGTGAAAGCCTGATTGAACGTGTCTAACGATTGTCCCGGGACAGCATGGGACAACAAGGCCTCGCTGAGCGCATAGGCCTTGGTAATGGCGACTTCCGTGCCGATGTTCTCCGCCACCACCTTCTTTTGTTGCAGCAACGGTGCGCCCGCGACGGCCAGTATCAATACCAGCACCAGGATCGCGACCACCGAGCTCTGTCCGGCGATGACTGCGAGCAGGTTTCTTGATTGTTTCACCGCCACTCCAAGCGATGCGTTTCCTCCCGAGGCGCGCAGTACAGTCAGTAGGTGAGTTTGCGGCAAGTACGAATGTCGCGTTATGACCGATAGCCATCGGTATCGTCTGGATTTGTGACGCGACTCGCATTCGGGCCGGGGGTTAGCGGGCCAGGAAATCCGTGGTCAGCGCCAGCATCGCCCGTACGCCGGTGATCAATCCGGCCTCGTCGAGATAGAACAGCGGCGAATGATTGAACGGCACCTTGGCCGGGTCTTTGTCGCGCGGTGTGATGCCTACCCAGAAGTAGATCGACGGCACTTCGGTGCCGAAGAACGAGAAATCGTCGGCCGTGGTCTGCAGGGTGATCTGGGTCACATTGTCCTTGCCGACCAGTTGTTCGAACAAGGGCACCGCGCGGTCGGTCAGTTCCAGGTCGTTGACGACCGGCGGCAGCGAGACGTCGGAACGGAACTTCACTTCAGCCTTCGCACCGCTGGCTTCGGCGATGTTGCTGGCAGTGGTCTGCATGCGCTTGACGATGTCATCGCGCATCGCGCGATCGAAGTTGCGAACCGTGCCGACCATTTCCACCGAGTCCGGGATGATGTTGAAACGAATGCCGCCCTTGATGGCGCCGACCGTGATCACCGCGGGCACTTGGGTGATGTCGATCTGACGGGACACGATGGTCTGCAGGCCGGTGATGATCTGACCCGACACCGTGATGGGATCGACGCCTCCCCACGGCCGCGAGCCGTGAGTCTGCGCGCCAGTCACCACGATCGTGAAATAGTCCGAGCCTGCCATCAGCGGGCCCGGCTTGTAGCCGATCACGCCGGTGTTGAGCGAGGCCATCAAATGCAGGCCGATCATCGCGTCGGGCTTGGCGATATTGAACAACCCTTCTTCCATCATCAGCTTCGCGCCGCCACGCTCACCTTCGGGCGGACCTTCCTCGGCCGGCTGGAAGACGAACAGCACCTGGCCGCTCAGGGAGTCTTTCATCTTGACCAGAGCCTCGGCGACGCCGAGCAGAATCGCGACGTGCCCGTCGTGACCGCAGGCATGCATCACGCCGACTTTCTCGCCCCGGAACTCGGTCGTTACCTTGGAGCGGAACGGCAGGTCGTTTTGCTCGGTAACGGGCAGCGCGTCCATGTCGGCGCGCAGTGCAATGGTCTTGCCCGGCTTGCCGCCCTTCAACAGTGCAGCCACGCCGGTGTGAGCGATGCCGGTCTTCACTTCCAGGCCCATCGCCTTCAAACGCTTCGCGATGAAGTCCGCGGTCTTCACCTCTCGATTGCTCAGCTCGGGATTGGCGTGCAGGTGGCGTCGCCATTCGATCACGTGCGGCTCGACCGCTTTTGCCGCTACATCCACTGGCGCTACGTCGGCGCTTCCGACCATCGGGATGGCGAGCGTCAGTACGCCGCCGGCGAGAATGCTTTTGATTTTTACGGAACGATGCATGCGGGTCTCCGTTGATCTTCCAGTGCAGTGTACAAGCCCGGCCTGGAGGGTGGTATTTTTCCGTCATGCGCGTCCTTGCCCTGAACTGTGGCAGCTCTTCGGTCAAAAGCGCCCTGATCGATACGGCGCACGACCGTCGCCTGCAAGAAATCCAGATCGAGAACATCGGTTCGGATATGGCGGCTGCGGTCGATGAATTGCTGGCGAGGTATCGGGCACTGGATGCTTCGCTGTCGCCCGAGGCGGTGGTTCATCGCGTGGTCCACGGCGGCGAGAAGTTTCGCGATCCAGCGCGATTGGACGATGCTGTGCTCGACGAGATCGAGCAACTGAACCACCTCGCGCCATTGCACAACCCGCCGGCGCTCGCAGCCATTCGTCGCGCCATGGCTTCGTTGCCTGGCGTTCCTCACTTCGCCGTGTTCGATACCGCGTTTCACTCCGCGCTGCCCGCTCATGCGCGTGAGTATGCGTTGCCGCTCGATATCCGCCGGCGATTTGGCATTCGTCGCTTTGGCTTTCATGGGATCAATCACGAACATGTGGCTCACAGCGTCGCCGCTTACTTGCGGACTGATGTGAAGAAGCTGCGAGTCATTTCTTGCCACCTGGGGAATGGCGCGAGCGTCACTGCCATCGAAGGTGGGCGGAGTGTCGACACAAGTATGGGAATGACGCCGCTCGAAGGGTTGGTCATGGGAACGAGGGCAGGGGATGTCGATCCGGGCGTGCTGTTACAACTGCGTCGCGAAAGTCATCTCGATGCGGATGAGCTGGATGACTTGCTCAACAAACGATCCGGGTTGAAAGGACTCGCTGGAACGAACGACATGCGAGAGATCGCGCGTCGGGCCAGCGTCGGCGATGAGGATGGTGTGTTGGCCATCGACCTGTACGTGCACCGCGTTCGGAAGTACATCGGCGCGTACGCGGCAGGAATGGGTGGAGCGGATGCCATCGCGTTCACGGCTGGCGTCGGAGAGCACAATGCTCTGATTCGGCGTCGCTGCTCGGAGCGGCTGGAGTTCATGGGCGCCGTGCTCGATGTCGCGAGCAATGAGCGTGTGAAGTTATCGAGTGAGCAACCCGTCGCTGCGTTCAATGCCGCTGGCTCACGCGTGCACTTGCTCGCCGTGCGCGCCGATGAAGAACTTTCCATGGCTCGCGCCACAGCCGCGGCATTAGCAGGCGTCAGCGCAAAGTAGTCACCTTGAGCCACTCGACGACTTTCAGTAGCGCCTCCCAACTCTCATCCCCCGCCGCACGACGGTCGTTATAGATCTTGAGTTGCTCGTGCGCGCTTGTCCCCTCGCTGAGAATGCGATCGATCGGCTTCAGCGCTTCCGCACAGTCGAGCCGATCGATCTGCTCGCCGCATGCGGCAATCAAATCGCTGACGACCGTTGCAACCGGCACCACCTCGTTGGACGTCTCGAGGATGAACTTCGCGTTGATTCCATCCCGCTTGGCGCGCCACCGATTCTCATCGATGAGCCGCCGTGTATGCGTGCTGCGCTCCTTGCCCATGTCGGGATTGTCCACCAACGTAGCGACCAGCGCGCGATACAGGGCGGCGATTGCCAAAGCATCTTCCAGTCTCGTGCACGCGTCGGCGATTCGCATCTCGAGCGTTGGATATCGCAACGCCGGCCGAATCGCCCACCATAGCTGCGTCGAGTCGCTGATCGCTCCGGCCGCCTGCATGCGATCCGTGAACGCCTGGTAGTCGGCCTCGTCCCGAAAGAAATCCGGGATGCCGCTGCGCGGCCACTCGTCATAGAGCGCCTGCCGATAGCTCAGCAAGCCAGTAACGCGGTGATTCCAGAACGGCGACGACGTGCTCAGCGCAAGAAACGCCGGCAGCCAGTGCATCGCCCGATTCATCACGTCGACGCGGTCGATCGTCTCGGGAATGGCCACATGAACATGCAGCCCGCAAACCAGATTGCGCTGGCTGATGATTCGAAAGTCGGCAATCAACTTGTCGTAGCGTCGCTTCTCGGTAACGAGCTGCTCTTGCCACACGCCCAGCGGATACGTACTCGCCGCGACGATATTCAGCCCATGCTCCGCCACGACCTCGCTCAGCACGCGCCGAGTTCGCGACATCACTTCGCTCGCCTCCGCGTGACTGCGCAGGATCGGCGACGCAATCTCAATCTGTGACTGCAACAACTCCGACGTGACGACATCGCCGAGCTTGGCCTGCGCGTCGCTCATCAACCGATCGAGCGAGGGCGTGCCCAGCAGCCCGGTCTGGGCATCGACGAGGAAGAATTCTTCCTCGATGCCGAATGAGGGATCGAACGCCATGGGCTACTGAGCTGGCTGAGGTGGAACGACCGGCGGAACAGTCTGCAACCAACGCAACACTTCACTAACACTGCCCAGCCGATGCTTCGCGCGAGTAGCAGCCGCCTGGCCCACGCGAATCGACACACCCTTCATCTCGTTCACGACTTCGAACGCGTCTTCGTCAGTGACGTCGTCTCCGATGAACACAGGGATGCGCCCGGCGAACGGCGCTTCCTGCATGAAGGACGTGATCGAACTGCCTTTGGTCCACGCGCCGGGTCGCAGCTCCAGCACGCTCTTGCCCGCTTGCAACGCGAACGTCGGGCCGAGGTGCGTCAGGACTTCGTTCATGATGCGATAGACCTCGTCCTGCATTTCAGGGGCACGGCGGAAATGCATGGCGACGGCGTAGTGTTTGTCTTCTAGCAGCAGACCTTCGTGACCCCGCACGAATTCAGCAAGCTGGCCGCGCACACGCGCGATCGTCGCTGCGTCCACTTCGGGGCGTAACACATGCCCATCTGCGGTGCGTCGCTCGCAACCATGTACGCCCGAGGCAATGAACTTCAACGGCGAGAACAGGCCGTCGAGATTCGCGAGACTGCGGCCGCTGACCAGCGCCAGCGCCCCGTCGAGGCGCCAGCGGACATCTTCGAGTAAATGTTTGAGGTGGGTGGGCACGTGCACTCCCTGCGGTGTCTCGGCCAGCTCCAGCAGCGTGCCATCGACATCGAGAAACAGCGCCCACCCCTGCATATTAGGAGCGGATTCCGACATGACCGTGGACCATACGTGGGTTTACCTTCCGGCTCAACTCCGCAGGTCCGTCGGCGGTTCTACTGCAGGCGTGCGGGCTCCAGCAGTTGCACGCTGAACAGCTTGTTGGAGTCCATCCACACTCGCTTGACTGCCAGGCCGGCGGTCGCTGCCAGTTCGCCGAAGGAGTCGAGCGTGTACTTGTGGCAATACTCGGTGCGCAGATGCTCGCCGCGACCGATGCGCACTTTCTCGCCACCGAGGTGCACGGTCTGATCCTTCTTGCTGACCAGATGCATTTCGATGCGGCTCTCGTTCTCCACCCACACGGCGAGATGATCGAAGGCGTCGAGGTCGAAGTCAGCGCCGAGCTCGCGATTCACATGACGCAGAGCATTGATGTTGAACTCCGCCGTCACGCCAGCTGCGTCGTCGTAGGCACGCTCGAGAACGCGAGGATCTTTGCGCAGATCGATGCCGATCAGCACCGCGCCATTCTTACCAACCAAGTCCCGCATGCGAGCGAGCAACTCGCGCGCCTGCGGGCGATCGAAATTCCCCAGCGTCGAGCCGGGGAAATAAACGATGCGACGCTGCGCACTACGAACGAACTGCGGCAGCTCGAAGTTTTGCGTGAAATCGGCGCACACCGGCACGATGTGCAGCTGTGGATAATCCTTCGCGAGCGCGCCGGCGGCCTGGAACAAGTGTTCGCGCGAAATATCGACCGGCACGTAGGCCAGCGGCTGCTCCAGCCGATCCAGCAGCAACCGCGTTTTCAAACTGGTGCCGCTGCCGAACTCGATCAACGCCGCTTCCGGACCGATGTGCTGCGCCATCTCGGCTGCATGGCCGTGCATGATCTGCAGCTCGGTGCGAGTGATGTAGTACTCGGGCAGCTCGCAGATGTTGTCGAACAGGAACGAGCCCAACTCGTCGTAGAACCAGACGGGCGACAGTTCCTTCGGCTCTTTCTTCAGACCGTCCAGTACATCGTTGGTCAGGGCGTCCTGAGTGGATTTGGCGGGAACGGTGCTCGGATGCTTTGCCATTGTCCTTCCTTCAATTACAGGTCGCGCGCCAGGCGCACACCCATGAACTGCCAACGAGCCTGGGGATAAAAGAAATTCCGATACGTTGCGCGCACATGATCGGCCGGTGTCACACACGAGCCGCCGCGCAGGACCAGCTGACTGCACATGAACTTGCCGTTGTACTCGCCGAGCGCGCCTTTCACGGGCCGATAGCCGGGATACGCGACATAAGGAGACGCGGTCCACTCCCAGACATCGCCAAACATTTGTTTCAAGCCAGGCTGATCGCCGGCAGGCAACGGTTTGAGCATGTCGCTCTTCAATAAGTTTCCACGGACGGGCAACGATTCGGCGGCAAGCTCCCACTCGGCTTCCGTCGGCAGTCGCGCATTCGCCCACCGAGCGAACGCGTCGGCTTCGTAGTAGCTCAAGTGATGCACCGGCGCCGCCGCGTCCAACGGCTGCAAGCCTCGCAATGTGAATTCGGCGTCGAGCGACGGCGTCCAGTAGAACGGCCGCGTCCAGCTTTCCTGAGTCACCGTACTCCAACCGTCAGACAACCAGAATTCGGCGCGTCGATAGCCGCCGTCGCGAATGAACTCCAGATACTCGCCATTGGTCATTAGACGATCGCCGAGCGCGTAGGGCTCCACCAGAGTGCGATGACGTGGGGTCTCATTGTCGAAACAAAAGTGCTTGCCAGTCGCGCCGATCTCTCGAATGCCGCCTTCGAACGTCAGGAACTGCAGCGGCTCCGAGGTGCGCACTTCGGTCGCCGGTTGTGGCTTGCGCGTGTAAGCGGGCAGCAATGGGTTCTTCGACAACAGGTGCTTGATATCCGTGAACATGAGCTCTTGATGCTGCTGCTCGTGATTCATGCCTAGCGTCACCAGCGGCTCGAACTGGTCGTCATCGTCGCTGCGCGAATCGAGCAGCTTCAGCATGTGCTCGTCGATGTGCTGCCGGTACGCGAGCACTTCCTTGACGGTCGGCCGAGTGAGCAAGCCGCGCTCCGGGCGCAGGTGCATCGGGCCAACAGCCTGGTAGTACGAGTTGAACAGCACTTCAAACCCGGCTTGAAAGGGCTGATAGCCAGGCAACAGTGGGCGCAACAGGAACTGCTCGAAGAACCAGCTGGTGTGCGCCAGGTGCCACTTCGCCGGGCTCGCGTCCGGCATGCTCTGCACCACGTAATCCTCGATCTCCAGCGGGCTGCAAATGCTGACCGACGTCTCGCGGATGCGGGAATAGCGGCAGGCCAGGGGTTCGTGGGAGCGATCGATGACGGGAGTGGCTGCCGGATAGACCGCTGCCATGAAGGGACTCCTTATATATGGGACCTGGATGTCTGCCGGGTGCGCATCCTTGTCCAAGGAGTCGCCCCCAACAACGCCCGATCGCACCGAAAAGTTGCAAACCTAAGTAAACCGAGGGGTTAGCCGCGATGCGCGAGCCGCAGAGTATAGAACCCCAAACCTGACAGCCCGCGCCGGCATTTCCGTGCGCATTTGTGGCCCGAGAGCAGGTGCGGTCGCCATCCGGATGTCGGGTGGGGGCCGATTTGCCTCCCGACCACTCGTTTTTCTTGACGCCTTGCCGAGCCCCCGCTCTAATACGCGCCCGCTCCGGCGCATGCCGCCGAAGCCACCTCCAGGCCCCGACCCTCGGTCCGGGCCACCCCAGCATGGCCGGGTAGCTCAGTTGGTAGAGCAGCGGACTGAAAATCCGCGTGTCGTTGGTTCGATTCCGACCCCGGCCACCACTTTCAAATTAGGGACTTAGATCGCTTTGCGCGCCTGCCGCGCCGGTCCCTTGCGTGGCCCGCAGCGCCCGCATAAAGAACTCGAACTGCCTCCGCTGCACATACGGAATCGGCCCCGTCGATCTCCCCACGCTGTGCTCCGCGCCCGGCACCACCAACAGCTCGAAATCCTTGTCGGCTTTGATCAGCGCATCGACGACCTGCATCGTCGAAGCGGGATCCACGTTTGAGTCCTGCTCCCCGACGATCAACAAGAGCTGACCTTGCAGCTTGGCGGCGTGGTCGACGCCCGAGGCGGCGGCGTAGCTTGCGTCGACGGGCCAGCCGAGCCATTGCTCATTCCAGCTGATCTTGTCCATCCGGTTGTCGTAGCAGCCTGCGTATGCAACCGCGGCTTTGTAGAAGTCAGGATGGAACAACAATGCATTGAGCGCGCTCTGGCCACCGGCGGAGGCGCCGTAGATGCCGACGCGACTGATGTCATAGGAAGGATCGCGAGCGGCGAGCGCTTTGTGCCAGAGAATGCGGTCGGGGAAGCCGGAGTCGGCGAGGTTCTTCCATGCGGTGTCATGAAAGGCTTTGGAGCGGTTCGCGGTGCCCATGCCGTCGATTTGCACGACGATGAAGCCGAGATCGGCTTGCGCCTGCATGCCGATGACTTTGTCGCCGCCGGAATGGAAGCCGAACGGCCAGAAGGTCTTGGGCACGAAGCTGTCGTGTGGGCCGGCGTAGATGTTTTCGAGCACCGGATATTTCTTTGCGGGATCGTAGTCGCGCGGACGCACGATCAAGCCCCAAATCTCAGTCGTGCCATCGCGTCCCTTGGCTACGAAGGGCTCGGGCGGTTTCCAGCCGGCGGCGGTCAGGCGCGAGATATCGCCGCGTTCGAGCGTCGCGATCAGTGTGCCGTCTGCACGGTGAAGCTCGGATACGGTGGGCAGGTCCACTCGCGAATAGGTATCGACGTAGGCGGACATGTCGGGCGCAAACCGAACTTCGTGTGTTGCGTCGGCCGTCGTCAGTCGGGTGAGATTGGCGCCGTCGAAGTCGATCCGAAACACATGTTTGAAATACGGATCTTTGCCGGCATCCATGCCGCTGGCCGAAAACCAAATGCGTCGCTGCGCGTCGTCCACCTTGAGCACGTCGCGGACGACCCACGGGCCACGGGTGATCTGCTTCAGCGCGCCGGTAGCAGCGTCCGCGAGATATAGGTGTCGCCAGCCATCGCGTTCGGAGATCCAAACGATCTCTCGTGCGTCGTCGCCAACATCGTGTCGATAGCGACGATCGGCATACACAAAGGTCCTGGCATCTTCGGTGATCACGGCCTTCGGTGCGCCCGTCTGACCATCGACTTCGATCACCCGTGCCTGACCATGTCCGCGGCGCTCATAGTCGAAGACAAACGTGTGGCCATCCTTGCGCCATGCGGGCTGGGACATCTCATAGGGATTGGGGAAGAGCGCGTTGTCGATGTCGATCCGGCGACGCTCGGCAACATGAAACAAAACGGGTTGCTCGATATCGACCGCATCGCCGGGCTTCGGATAGAGCTGCTCGCGGAGCGCCGGTTGCAGCTGATTCGATGGGGCTGCTTCGACCCGAGTGACGATCCGCCGAAAGCCCGGCCGCACACGATAAGCGACGAGTCGCGTCGAGTCGGGCGACCAGGCCAGGGTTTCGGGATCGTAGAAGTTGCCAGGCGTTCCGTCAGTGCTGAGTGCGAACACATCCTTCGATCCCACGGCGCGGACGACGACATTGTCGTCCTCGACCAACGCCTCCCACTTTTCGTCCGGCGACTTGCGCGGATGATTGTCTGCCGGCACTTCCAAATCGCGGACCACGCCGAAGGCGCGTGGGCGATTCCTGTCTGTGGGTTCGGCCTTGTAACACGCAAAGTTCACAATGCCGCACGTCCAGCGCTCGTCTCTAACCGTCACAGTGATCGCGCGGTTCTCATCCGCATATTCGAACGTCTCGAACGGCAGGCGCAGTGGCTCGACGTGCTGCTGGGTCGCATCGCTCAGCGCGATAGCCAGCTTCCCAGCGTCGAACGGTGCGCGGCGCTTCTGTGTGCGCACATCGATTTCAACGAAAGCGAAGCCGCCTTCGACGGTCTTGCGATAGTGAAATCGTTTGCCTTCATGACTCCATTCGACGGGTTCCGCAACGTCACGAGTGAGATACATCCAGTCGTCGCGGAGCGTAACGGAGCGGCGGACGGCCGCTGCATCCGGCGCGGCGAGGGCGGGCGCGGCCAACGCCGAGGCCAACATCACAGATACAAACATGTGTGAGCTACGCATCACTTGGCCTGCCCGATCTTCAGCATGACTGCTCCATGACTCGGCACCTCGATCGCATAACCGCCGTCGAAGTTACCGAGATCGCGTCGTTCCCAGAGGTTGCGAACCGGTTGCGTGCCCTTGAGTCCGAGGTCGGACCAGCGCGCTTCGATGCGGTGAGAGTCGAGGCCGCGATTGAACAGGGCGACCGCGATGGTGCCGTCAGCCAGCGGTCGCGACCAGATCTCCGTGCGATCCTTCGACCACACTCGGCCGCCTGCTTTCGCCAGCACGTCGAGATTGACGTCCAGAACCTCATCGTTGGTCAGTAGCGCGATCGTGAACGGATCGAGCTTCGACAGATCGGCGCCGATGAACAATGGCGCGGCTTGCATTGCCCACAGCGTGATATGCAGCACTTGCTCGTCGGGCGTCAGTCGTGTCGGATGCAAGTCCGGTCCCCAGCCGACAGGGCCGACCACCAGCATATCGGTATCGTTCCAACGGCCGGGGCTCACATATTTTTCGCGCCCGGCCTGACGAAAGCCGACGCTGTCGAGATTGGCCCACATGTCGAGCAGGTCGCCGGTCGTGCGCCACATGTGCCCACCGACTTCGCCGCCCCATTTCCAAACGTCGCCATAGCCGTACTGGCACAGGTTGAACACGATGTCGCGATTCTGGGCGGCCAGTGCGTTGCCCATGATTCGATAGGGCTTCTTCAGTTCGGCGAGCGAGCGATCCTGCGCGACGTCGTCGTATGAGCACCAGTCATATTTGAGGAAGTCGACGCCCCAGCGCGCGAACGTCGCTGCATCCTGCGCCTCGTGCTGGTAGCTGCCTTGGAAATCGCCGCAGGTCTTCGGTCCGGGCGATGAATAGATGCCGAATTTGAGTCCTTTCGAATGGATGTAATCGGCGAGCGCCTTCATGTCCGGGAATTTCTCGTTCGGTTTCAGCTCGCCTTTGTCATCGCGGCCGCTGGTCCACGCATCGTCGATCACGATGTGGTTGTAGCCATACGAGGCCAGTCCCGAGCGCACGAGCCAATCGGCAGCGGCGCGTACTTTCGCGTCATCGACGGCGGTGCCCCACACATTCCAGGAGTTCCAGCCCATCGGTGGCGTGAGCGCGAGTTTGTGTTGGCCCGCGACGATGCGGAAAGGACGAGTCGCGCTGCCCTCGGCGTTCGTCACTTTCAATTGCAGGTCGGTCGTGCCTTCCTTCGCGAGTTGTCCCGTGATGATGCCTGTCGCGGGATCGAGTCGCAGGCCCGCAGGCAAGCTGTCGGCTGCGAAGCGCAGCGTGCCTGCGCCCGTTGCAGGAATCCGATACAGGAAAGGACGGCCCGGTGTCGCGCCATAAACCAGCGGGCCGTGGATCGCAGGTTTCGATGATGTAGTCGAGGCGATCTTGGGCATCGGCGCCGGCGGAGCGACATAGGGAGTGGGGCGGCGTGAGGTGGCCGATGCCAGCTCGATTCGTGCGTTCGCCCAGTTGGCGAGGTCGCCATTGCTCGTGTCGCCGCCGTCGTCCAACAGCAGCGTAATCGTGCGTGCGCCCGTGAGATTCACATCGAATGTTTTGGGCGCATCGCCGACTTTGAGAATGCCGGTGTCCGCGGCCTGCTTGTCGTCGACCCACACTTCGAAGCGGACCGTGCCTTCGCGTTTGCGATCGTTGGCGCTGTCATCGAGTCCGACCACCGCGCTGAAGCGCGTGGCTTCGCCGTGCAGGTCGAGCACCAGCTCGCTGATCGAGCGGGTGCCAATGCCGCGTTCGTAAGTCTTGCCATCCATGATCAGCTTGCCGCCGCCGACCGCGAGATTCGCGAGCGGCACACCGCGCCGCTGTTTTATGGCTTTGAGATCGACCTGGTCGAGCCAGAAAGTGGTTTCGCCAGCGGCGCTCGCCGCCGACAGGTCAGAAGATAAGAGCAGGGCGGCGAGCGAGGCGATGGCGGTGATTCTCATGGTGGTATATCGTATACCATCGCATCGGGGCCGCAAGTCGCGCGGCATGCGCCATCGGGTTGCGCGGTGTGTGAAGATACCCCGACGTTCATCTCGGAAAGGTACGAATGCGCACATCGATGAATAGACGGACCTTCGTCGCGGGAACCGGCGCCGTTGCCCTGATGGCCTCGGGCAAAGTGCCGGCGGCGACCAGTTCGGAAGAAGCGTGGGAGCGAGCGGCCGACATCGCGCGAAACATTCGGCCGCCGACCTTTCCCGATCGCATCTTCGACATCACCAAATTCGGCGCAGTGCCCGATGGCGCCACCTCGAACACGGCTGCGATTGCGAAGGCAATTGAAGCCTGCGCAGCGGCGGGCGGCGGAAGAGTGTTAGTGCCGGCCGGCACCTTCTTCACCGGTGCGATCCATCTCAAGAGCAACGTCGAGCTGCATGTCGTCGATGGCGCGACCCTCCGCTTCGATACGAACCCGGCGAGTTATCCGCTGGTGTTCACGCGCTGGGAGGGCATGGAGCTGATGAACTATTCGCCGCTCATTTACGCCTTCGAGCAGAAGAACATTGCCATCACCGGCAAGGGCATCCTCGATGCGCAAGGTAGCGCAAAGAACTGGTGGCCATGGAAGGGGCGCTGGGGCGGCACCGTGGATCATGGCTGGGTCGAAGGCAAAGGCCTGCCGACGCAGCTCAAGGCACGCACCGAGCTCTTCAATATGACCGAGGCCGGTGTGCCGCCGGAGAAGCGCGTTTTCGGCGAAGGCGGCTATCTGCGCCCGCCGTTCATCCAGCCGTATCGTTGCGAGAACGTGCTCATCGAAGGCGTCCGTTTGCGCAACTCGCCGTTCTGGAACATTCATCCGGTGCTGTGCCGGAATGTGACGGTGCGAGGCGTGGATGTGTTCGGG
The DNA here is from genome assembly GCF_009932555.1 of Steroidobacter agaridevorans. Taxonomy (GTDB): domain Bacteria; phylum Pseudomonadota; class Gammaproteobacteria; order Steroidobacterales; family Steroidobacteraceae; genus Steroidobacter; species Steroidobacter agaridevorans. Next base: position 57,644 of record NZ_BLJO01000006.1, on the reverse strand, counting down.
CACGGGCCCAACAACGACGGCATGGATCCCGAGTCGGTCGATCACATGCTCGTCGAAGACTGTTCGTTCGATACCGGCGATGACTGCATCGCTGTGAACTCGGGGCGCAATGCGGATGGACGGCGTCTCAACGTGCCCTCGCAGAACATCTTGATTCGCAACTGCCGGATGAAGGCAGGGCACGGCGGCGTGGTCGTCGGCAGCCAGATCTCGGGCGGCGCACGTTGGGTGTTCGCGGAACAGTGTCACATGGACAGTCCGGATCTTTGGTATGCGATCCGGTTCAAGAACAATGCATTGCGTGGCGGGCTGCTGGAGAACTTCTACTACCGCGATATCGACGTGGGTCAAGTCGGGCGCGCTGCGATCACGTGCGACTTCAACTACGAAGAAGGCGCGAACGGTGCATTCACGCCCAGACTTCGAAACATCGTAGTGGAGCGGATGCGGGTCGCCAAAGCCGGGCGAGTGCTGGATTCTCAGGGCTTGCCGAAGGCGCCGGTGGACGACATCACTCTCAAAGACTGCGAGTTCAATGAAGTCACCCAGCCCAGCATCGTGAAGTACACACGCAGCGTCCGCCTCGAAGGCGTGCGGGTGAATGGCGCTCTGGTGAAGTCGCTCGGCTAGAGGATGCAAGCGAGTCCCCGCGCAATGCGGGGACTCTGCGCGCTGCTGCCACGAGTCATCGTCGGGCAGATGTCTGGCCTATAAAAAGCAATGCAGATCAATTAGTTACGGAAGAGCATAGATCGCCTTGTTCACTTTTATGGCTTGTTCACAAAAAATGAACACCAGACGGATTTGAACGGCGGCGGCGGTCTGTTCATAATGGCGTCGTGTTCACATTTTGTGAACAAGGTACAAAAGTGAACGACACCGAAGCCACCGTGATGGAGCAGGTAGCCACCCACTTGCGAGATCGGGGCCTGCTTGTCGTCGTTAAGGATGCTCGTCGCGAAGAACGCATCGATGCGTGGCTTCGTGTTACCAAGGACAAGCGACATGTCGACTATGCGGTTGAAGTAAAGCAACAGGTCACGCCTCAGACTCTGGGCGCCGTGGTCACGCAGCTCGAGCAATGGGGAAAACTGACCAAGAAGCCGCCGCTGCTCGCAGCTCCATACATCACACCGCCGGTCGGGGATCGACTGATGGCGCTCAAGCAGCAGTTCGTGGACGCGGCTGGCAACGCTTATCTCGATGCTCCCGGGATGTTCGTGCTGATCACGGGTCGCAAGCCAGATAAGACCACGTTGCCCGAGAAGCCAGTCGATGCTTTCACTGCCGCGAGTTTGAAAACACTGTTTGCTTTCATCTGCAAACCGGCGTTGGCGGCGGCTCCCTATAGAGAAATAGCGGTGGCTGCGAACGTTTCTCTAGGCGTGCTTCCTGGAGTGCTGGCCGGGCTGCAACAGGCAGAGCACCTTCACATCATGGGCAACAGTCGCAAGCTCATCGCCACCAGGCGCTTGCTCGATGCATGGTCACTCGCCTATGCGAGCAAGCTACGCCCCAAACAACTCATGCGGACATTGGTGACGCCAGCCTTTGCGAGCTGGCGTAAATGGGATCTGCAAGCGGATCGAGCGGCATGGGGCGGTGAGCCCGCGGCGGCGCTACTGACAAAGCACCTGGAGCCAGGTGTACTCACGCTGTACGCCGGGAAGCCACCGGCACGGCTGATGGTCGAGCATCGCATGTCGACTGCCAGCCACGGCACGGACCACAATCTGGTCGAGATTCGCAAGCCCTTCTGGGGAGACATTGCGTGGCACGAAAAGCCCTGGGTGACGGTGCCGCCGGCGCTCGTTTACGCCGACCTGCTGGCCACCGGCGATGCGCGTTGCATTGAATCCGCTCAAATGATTTACGAGGACATCCTTGCTCGATCTTTCCCAGCGCGGTGAGTTGAGTCTGCACAGTGAAGTGGCAGCGGCTGTCGTGCACGTACTCACGCAGTCAGGCATGGCGGGCATCGTTGTGGGTGCGTTCGCTCGCGACCTGCATTTGCATTACGGGGCTGGAGTTCCGCAGCAAAGGCGCACGGAAGACGTGGACTTCGCCTTTGCTATCGACACTTGGGCTGCATTCGATGCGCTGAAACGACGCTTGATCGAGTCCGGAGCGTTTCGGGCTGTCGAAGGAAATCAGCACCGACTCGTGCATGCCAACGGCATCAAGATCGACCTGGTCCCATTTGGAAGCATCGAAAGAAGTGACCGGACCATCGCCTGGCCGCCCACGGGTGACACCATCATGGATGTGTACGGGTTTCAGGAGTCACTTGCGTCGTCGGAACAGGTTCTGCTGCCAGGGAACGTGAAAATTCACATTGTGAGCCTGGCGGCGCTCGCGCTTCTGAAGATCATTGCGTGGCACGACCGACATCAGCGTGCGCCGCGCAAGGACGCGGCGGATTTGAATCTCATCTTCAGGAACTATCTTGCGCTTCCAGACAATAAAGAACGATTCTGGAACGATTTCAGCGAATGGGCCGAGTCGGAAGACTTCGATTACGAGGACAGCGGAGCACGAATGCTGGGGCATGACATACGTCGTCTGATCGGTGCCCCCGGGTTGGCAAAGCTCGATGAAATTTTGAAAGCTCAGATCGAGCAGAGCGACGTTGCCAAATTGCCCCGCGAGATGGATGGGCACTCTCCGGAGCGGGCGCACGCGTTGTTGAAATCACTCTATCGCGGCTTGGTCCCCTGACGGCAAGGCTGTTGCGGCGGCGGCGTCCAGCCCGCCGCCGCCCCATCGCTATCATTAAACCTTCAGCGCTCCAGCCTTGCCCTGCTCGACGACGAACGATGCGAGAGTGCTGATCGGCGCGTCTTCCACGACGACGCTCGGCACGACGCGGTAGTCCGTCTTCCACTGCTCGCGAGAAATCTCGCAGCGGACATAGCCGTGGCTGTTATTTTGGAAGAGCTGATGCGGATTGTTGACATCGCCGCCGTACGTTGTCCGCAACGTGCGATCGCCGCCGCTGCTGATCGAAGTGCCGATGAACTCGGTCGCCACCGGCTCCGCGTCGAGATTGATGTAATCCGGCGGAACGTTGCGCACGTAGTTCTGATGCACGTCGCCTGTGATCACGACGGTGTTGGACAGCTTTTGGGCAGTGATGAAGTCGAGAATGGCCGCGCGGTCGAATGGATAGCCGTCCCACTTCTCGCCGCCGTACGACTTGATCGCGGGATCCGCATTCCCGTCATTCGGCGCGAACGGCACTTGGTTGGCGAGCACATTCCATTGGGCTCGCGAGCGGTTCAGGCCGTCGATGAGCCAATCGCGCTGCCTTTGGCCCGCAATCGAGCGCGAAGCATCGAGCGCCGACGGGCAATAGCCATCGACTCGCTCGGTCACCGCGCAACCTTCCGGCGCACCGGCGGAGCGATATTGTCGCGTGTCCAGCACGTGAACCTGCAACAGACTGCCGAAGCTCAAGCGACGATAGAGCTGCAGATTCGGTCCCCGTGGGAACGAGAAGCGTCGCAACGGCATGTGCTCGTAATAGGCCTGGTAAGCACGCGCACGTCGGTCGGCAAAGATCGGCGTGTCGACTTCATCTTGCGGAATGAAGCCGGCGTAGTTGTTCTCGAGTTCGTGGTCGTCCCACGTCACGATCCAGGGGAACTTCGCGTGCACCGACTGCAAGGCGGCGTCGGATTTGTACTGCGCATGTCGGATGCGGTAATCGTCGATCGACATGATCTCGGTCGCCGGCAAGTGCGCGCGTACGCCTGCGCCGCCCGGGCCTTCATAGATGTAGTCGCCGAGGTGCACGACGAAATCGAGATCTTCTTCAGCCATACGTCGATACGCAGGGAAGAAACCGTTCACCCAGTTCTGACAGGAGGCGAACGCAAACGTCAGCTCACGCTGCGGCGGGCCGAACAGCGGCGCGGTGCGTACTCGACCGACCGGGCTGACTTCACCGCCGACTTCGAACTGATACCAGTACCAACGTCCCGGCGGCAGGTGGTCCAGTTCCACGTGTACGGAATGCGCGAGCTCAGGGAGAGCGAGCGCGGCGCCACGTCGCACAACCTTGCGCATTCTTTCATCGAGCGCGATCTGCCAGCGCACCAGCACCGGTCGGTCAGGCATGCCGCCACCCGGTTCCAGCGGTTTCGGCGCGAGGCGCGTCCATAGAACGAAGCCGTCGGAAGAGGGTTCGCCCGAGGCGATGCCCATCGTGAACGGATAGCCGCCCAAACGTTCCTTCGAATCGAAGGGCGAGAAGGTTTGTGCCGATACCGCGGTGCTTAACAGCGCCGCGCCCATGCCGGTCAAGAAGCCGCGGCGGCCGAACAGGTAAGGAGTCCTATCGTTTCCCATGCTGCAGTCTCCGAGTCGAAGTCGAAACTGCAGTATGTGAGCAGCGAATGAACCTTCACTTTCGAACAGATGACTGTTTGATTGCGCCGCTCATCGACGAGCAGGGCGACCACGCAAATTCTGCGCGGTCTGGCTCCTGCTTTCCTTCTATCGTTCGCTACGCGCGGCGACTCGTAGCTGGTTGCTTACGTCGTCGACGCCGATCGATTCGACTGCGTCCTCGACGCGCCAGCGAGTCAATTTGTCGGGGACGGTGCCGCTCAATGTGACTTTGCCTTGCTTGACCTCGACGGCGATGTCACTGGCGTCGATGTGCGCGTCATCCGTCAATCGCTCACAAATCATCTCGGTCAAACGGTCGTCGCTGCGCGCGTAGCCTTTCGGGCCGCGGCCACGATGCGATTTGACATCGGCCCAGCTGCGCTGTCCCTCGTGCAACTCGCCGTACGAGCGGACTTCGCCATAGATGCGGTTGTCCGGATGACGCTCAGGCGCAAACCGACCTACAGGCGGCCCCGGCTGGAGCTGGCTGGGTGCGATCGGCTGCTGCTCGCGACTGTAGCCGCCGCTCACGAAATCCCGGCGCGCATAGTTGTCGCCGGGCCCGTAGTAAGCGTCGCTGAACTCGCTGGTCTCCTGATGCCGGTATTCACCTACGTCAGCACCGCGGTCTTCGCGGATGTGCATGCGGTCAGACGCGCGATCGTCGCGCCAGCCGCGACCTCTGTCGAATACAACATTGCGTCGCATGGAAGTCCTCCTGGCCGTTCCCTTCTGGAACGCGACAGGCGCTGCGATGTTTCGTCATGGAAAAACAATCACGGTATTGGCGGCGGGCAATTCCATGCCGCGTTTACCAGTTGCGGCAGGGAAGGATTTCCAGCGCTCGCCGGTCGTAAAGCCCTCGATGTCCTCGTAAGCACCCAGCACTTCGAAATTGCGGAAGACATACGGAATGCCTTCCGCCGACAGCTCCGAGGCTGCGTCGGCGACGTGGAAGTGAAGATGCGGTCCTGACGAACTGCTGCCGGAGTTGCCCAACAACGCAAGGACATCGCCTCGTTTGACCCGATCGCCGCGCTTCACTTTGATGCTGCCATGCTTGAGATGTTCGTAGAATGCATAACGATTGTTGCCGAGATCCAATGTCACATAGTTGCCGCTGGCATTCTCCAGGGCGATCGCACCGGTGGCTGCGGACAACTTTGCTCCTTCCTGCATATCGTCGACGGCATCGACGATGGTGCCGTCGGCGACAGCCAGCACTTCCGCACCGTAGCCGTGCCAATTCGACACGATCTCGGGATCGCCGGCTGCGCGCGTCGCGTCGTCCGCGAGCTTCACCCAATCGATGGCGAAGCGCGCCGGAATGCGGGCACGGCCACCGAGCGTATAGATAGAGGTTCGATGTCCACCCAGCATCATTGGGTCGTACAGCGCGACCCAGGGTCCGCCACGCAGCGGCATGTCCAGAGCGACGGGTTGCTCGGTGCGCACGACGCTCATGAGATCGGTGATCGCAGTCCGCTCTCGACCCGCCGGCCGCATGAGGTCGAGCTCGATGCTGTGCTTGAGCTTGGTTGGAGCGGTGGCGCCGGAGTCGAGCGCCAGCCACAGGTATAGAATCGTGCGTCCGCCGGCTACAATGCGCCGTCGTTCCGCACCTTCTGCCCGCGCGCCCACTCGGCTCAGTCGTTCGGCGAGCTGCGATCCGCTGAAACTCGCCAGTTGCTGGCCGCTGCCGCCATCGATCACATCGACGCGAAGTATTTCCACGTCGAACGGGCGAAAATTCGTGACGTGGAGTTCGTAGCCAAGATGCCGCTTGCCCGCGATGGTCACGGGCAGGGGCGCAACCGGAATCTGAACGTCGACCGACTGAACCAGCGCGGGCCGCGCAGCATCGGCCATGACAAGCGGCCCCAGCAGTATCGCGATGAGTGGAAGGATCAGGTTCGACGGGCTGCGAGTCACGGAATCGCTCCTTGTGCCGCGATGAGGGTGTCAAGGGCCATTATCGGTGCGGCCGCCCTCTATCTTCGGATGAATCGCCGAGGCGTTCTGCCGGTGCGCCGGGCCGAAGCTGGGGCGGTGTCACGTTTTGAGACTGATGAGTGCTGGAATCCCGACCGCATCGCTGGCGGGTCCGGCTTTAGTTGAGTGGAGGGTGGGATGGTCGAGTTGCTGATCGGAGCGGGTGCGTTGGTGGTGGGGTTCGCGTTGGCGTGGTATCGCAGCGGGCCGACGCGGATTGCACTTGCGAGCGCCGAAGCTCGCCTGCTCTCGGCGGAGCAGCGGTTGCAGGAAACGCAGATTTTCTTGACGGCGGCGCGAACCGACCTGGAACAAGCCAATGCCGCGTTTCATACAGCCTCCTCCGCCCGGGCCAGCGCCGAAGCGGTCGCTGCACGAGTGCCGCAGCTCGAGCAGGAGTTGCAGCAGGCCCGGCAGGTCGCCGCCGATCGCCAGGCCCAGATCACTCAGCTGCAGGCGCGAGGCGAGGAGCAGGCGAAAGCGGCCGAAGAAAAGCTGCGCTTGCTGAGCGACGCGGAAACGTCGCTCTCGAACGCGTTCAAGGCGCTCTCCGCCCAGGCGCTCGAAACAAACAATCAGAATTTCCTGCAGCTCGCGACCGCTTCGCTGGGCCGTTTCCAGGAAAATGCGAAAGGTGAGCTGGATGCGCGCCAGAAAGCGGTCGACGCGCTGGTGCAACCGATTCGCGAATCGCTGCAGAAAGTCGACGGCAAGCTCGGCGAAATGGAGAAGGCGCGTGAGTCCGCGTACTCGGCCCTGAACGAGCAGTTGCGTGGCCTGGTCGAGACGCACCTGCCTATGCTTCGTAGCGAAACCGGCAATCTGGTGAAGGCGCTGCGCCAGCCGACGGTGCGGGGGCGCTGGGGCGAGATGCAGTTGCGGCGGGTCGTCGAAATGGCCGGCATGCTCGATCATTGCGACTTCGTCGAACAGCCGAGCGAGAGCACGGAAGACGGCCGGTTGCGCCCGGACCTGATCGTAAAACTGCCGGGCGGTAAACAGATCATCATCGACGCCAAGGCGCCCGTGTCGGCCTATCTCGAAGCCGCCGAGGCGGCCGACGATGAAACGCGTCAGCTGCAACTGGCGCGCCATGCACAGCAGGTTCGCGCGCACATGTCGGCGCTCGGGCGCAAGGCCTATTGGGAAACTTTCACGCCCACGCCCGAGCTGGTGATCATGTTCCTGCCGGGCGAAATGTTCTTTAGCGCCGCGTTGCAGGCCGATCCCGGGCTGATCGAGTTTGGTGTGAGCGAAAAGGTCGTGCCCGCCACGCCGACGACCCTCATCTCGCTGTTGCGTGCAGTCGCCTACGGCTGGAGACAAGAAGCGCTGGCCGTGAACTCGCAAGAGATCGCGGCGTTGGGCAAGCAGATCTACGAGCGCATCTCGACGCTGGCGGGGCATTGGAACGACGTCGGCCAGCGGCTCGGCAAGGCCGTCGATGCTTATAACAAGTCCGTAGTCAGCCTGGAGTCGCGGGTGCTCAGCTCGGCGCGTCGCTTCAACAGTCTTCAGGTGGCCACCACGGAAATCGAAACCATGGAGCCTATCGGCGTGCTGCCGCGAGTCCTGCAGGCTCCCGAGCTGATCGAGCAGCGGCTGGCCGCGAACAATTAGCCGCCGTCGAAGGTAATTGCCGAGCACGATCGGTTCGCCGTATCGTGCCGCGGTGGACAAGTTCGATCGCATATTTCAATTGCATGCCATCCTGGCGTCGCGCCGGACCGCCATTCCGCCCGAAGACCTGATGGCGAAGCTGGAGTGTTCGAAGGCGACGTTGCATCGAGCCCTCAATGCGCTGAAGGATTATCTGCATGCGCCGGTGATCTTTGATCCGGACGCGGGCGGGTATCGATACGCACGCGAGCCGCACGGCGATACGTACGAGCTGCCGGGATTGTGGTTCACACCGCATGAGTTGCAGGCGCTGGCAGTGATGCGACGGCTGCTAAGCGACGCGGGCGGCGGCTTACTCGAAGAACATCTGGGCCCGCTCGCGCAGCGGCTCGATGAGTTGACCCGCCACCAACGATTGAACCTGGGAGAAGCGGCGAGTCGATTGCGGTTTCCGGGTGTCGGCGGCAAGCCGGCCGGCGATGCCTTCAAGATCGTCGCGTCGGCGACATTGCAGCGTCGGAAGCTGTGGATCGAGTACCACGCACGCAGCGACGACCGGCGCACGGATCGGACAATCTCCCCACAGCGCGTCGTGCATTACCGGGATACCTGGTATCTGGACGCGTGGGACGAAGGCCGCAACGCGCTGCGGAGTTTCTCCATCGATCGGATTCGTCGTGCGTCCATGCGCGAGGAGATCGCCTTCGACGTTCCCGAATCCGAGCTGGATGCGCACTTCGCCACCGCCTACGGCATCTTCGGCGGCAAGGCCGACAAAGTCGCCGTCCTGCGCTTCACCCCCGAGCGCGCCCGTTGGGTGGCGGATGAGCACTGGCATCCGGAACAGGTCGGAGCATGGCAACCCGACGGCAGCTACGAGCTCAGAATTCCCTACCGCGATTCACGCGAGCTCGTCATGGATATCATGCGTCACGGTGCGCACGTTGAGGTAAAGGAGCCGGCCGAGTTGAGAACCGAGGTTCGCGACCAGTTGCGCAAGGCGGCCGCCCAGTACTGAGACGAACCGACACGCCAGCGCGACGAATGACGAATTGACTCATCACCACGGTCGGACGCTCGTCCCGACGTCCGTCGCATCGTCACATACCTCTGGGCGCGGCGGCGGCGCCTGACTATTTGGGGCTCACCTGATCGACGAGGTGAGTTCCATGTTCTTCGCGAAACGCTGTTATGTCACTTCCGTTCTGCTGTGTGTCGGGCTCACGGGCTGCACGCCCGCGAACTTCGTTCAGCGAGTTCGCCCGGCGCCGGCATGTGATGTGCAGATCTGTCTGAACGCTGGCGCGAGCCAGGCGCGCTGTGCGTGTCGGACGCACGAGCAAGTACAGCGACAGATTTCTGAAACGGGGGGACGGCAGCTCTAGTGAGCTGCCGCCGTGGGCGACGGATCAAGAACCCAGTGACAGCAAGCGAGCGTTGCCGCCGGTAGCGACGGTATTCACGGTGAGCGTGCGCTCGGTCGCGAAGCGGAACAGGTAATGCGGGCCGCCGGCCTTCGGGCCGGTGCCTGACAAGCCTTCGCCGCCGAACGGCTGCACGCCGACGACCGCGCCGATCATGTTGCGATTGATGTAGATGTTGCCAACCGCAGCCTCGGCGACGATTTCCTGCCACACGCTCTCGATGCGAGTGTGGACCCCGAGCGTCAGCCCGTAGCCAGCTTCGCGAATCGCGGCAAGCACGTCGCTCTGTAGATTTTCACGCTTGAAGCGGACGACGTGGAGGATCGGGCCGAACTCTTCGCTAGTCAGCTCGCGCGCGTTGTTGAGCTCGACCATGCGGGGGGCGAAGTAGCTGCCTTCGGTGCGCACCTGGTTCAGATCGCACTGCTTGAGCATCTTCACGCCTTTCTGCGTCACCTTCTTGCTGTAGTCCTCCAACTTCGACGCGGCGCTCTGGTTGATGACCGGGCCGACATCGGTGGACGGCAGCGACGGATCGCCGATGTGCAGCTCGTTCATGCCGCCCGCGATCAGCTCGATGAGCCGATCTGCGACATCGTCCTGCACGAACAACAAGCGCAGTGCCGAGCAGCGCTGACCCGCAGACGTGAACGCCGAGGTGAGCACGTCATCGGCAACCTGTTCGAGCAGTGCCGAGGAGTCGACGATCATCGCGTTGATGCCGCCGGTCTCGGCAATCAATGGCACGATCGCTCCATCGCGCGCAGCGAGCGCACGATTGATGAACTGCGCGGTCGAGGTCGAGCCGGTGAAGCACACGCCGCCCAGCGCCGGATGTTTCAAGGCGACTTCGCCGAACATCTTGCCGGCGGCCGGAACGAAATGCAGAACGTCGCGCGGCACGCCCGCTTCGTGCAGCAGTCGCACGGCCAGTGCAGCGACCAGCGGCGTCGACTCGGCAGGTTTCGCAACGACGCTGTTGCCAGCGACCAGAGCAGCCGTCACCTGACCCAAGAAGATGGCGAGCGGGAAATTCCATGGGCTGATACACGCGAACACGCCGCGGCCGCGCAGGCTGAGCTTGTTGTCTTCGCCGGTCGGGCCCGGCAGCACTGTGGGCTCGGCAAAATGCTCGCGAGCTTGTGCGGCGTAGTAACGACAGAAATCCTCCGCCTCGCGAACTTCGGCAATCGCGTCCGGCAGCGTCTTGCCCGCTTCCTTGACGAGCAGTCTCACCAGTTCAGCACGATGCGCGCGCAGCTTGTCCGCCGCGCCAACCAAACAAGCGGCACGATGAGTGGCGCCAGCGTCATCCCACGCTTTACGCGCCTGGCCCGCTTTGTCGAAGGCGAGCGCGATGTCTTCCTTGGACGCGGCGCTCACATAACCCACCAGCTCCGAGAGGTTCGCCGGGTTCCGCACTTCATGCGGCGTCGACTCGATCTTGCCGACCAATGTCGAAGGCGCCGCATGCGGCAGCTCGCCGGACTTCTGCAGGGAGGCGATCTGTTCGGCCAGCTGCTGCGGATTGCCCCAGTCCACTCCGGAGGAATTTTCACGGGAGGCACCATACAAGTTGTTGGGCAAGGGAATATGCGGGTTGGTCATGCTGTCTGCCGCTTGCAAGGCTGCAATCGGATCCTCCACTACGGTGTCGACGGGGACGCTTTCATTCATGAATCGGTTGACGAACGAGCTGTTCGCGCCGTTCTCCAGCAATCGGCGCACGAGATACGACAACAGTTCCTCATGCTGACCGACCGGCGCATAGGCGCGAACGCGCGGAAAACCGTCGATCTGTCGCTGTGCTTCGGCGTGCAATAACGCGCCCATGCCGTGCAGGCGCTGGAACTCGAACTTCGCTCCCGGCGGTCGCAGTTCCAGCACGGCGGCGATGGTGTGCGCGTTGTGAGTTGCGAACATCGGGTAGATCACATCCCGATGCTTGAACAGGCGCTCGGTGTTGGCGAGATAGGAAATATCGGTGGACACCTTGCGCGTGAACACTGGGAACGACGAGAGGCCGCGCTCCTGAGCACGCTTGATCTCGGCGTCCCAGTAAGCGCCCTTCACCAAACGAACGCAGATTCGGCGCCCCGTCTCGCGCGCGAGCGCGGCGACCCATTCGATCACATAAGGCGCGCGCTTGCCGTAAGCCTGGATGACGATGCCGAGGCCCTGCCACGACTGGGTCTGCTTATCGCGAGCCAGGGCTTCGAACACGTTCAAAGACAAGTCGAGGCGATCGGCTTCTTCGGCGTCGATGGTGAAACCCACGTCAAACCTGGCGGCGCGACGGGCCAGATCCCCGACGATCGGCGCCAGCCGCTGCATGACCAGGCCCTCGTGCATCAGGTCGTACTTGGGCTCCAGCGCCGACAGCTTCACGGACAGGTTGGAGCGCTCATCGATGGGCGTGCCTTTACGCTGCGAGCCGATCGCGTCCAGCGCTTGTTCATAGGATTTGCGATAGCGCTCGGCATCGGCCCAGGTGCGCGCGCCTTCGCCCAACATGTCGAACGAGCACAGCGACAGCTCGGAAGTCTTGGCGGAGCGATCCAGCGCTTCTTGAATCGTGCGGCCGACGACGAATTCGCCGCCGATGATTCGCATGGCCTGACGGAACGCAGAGCGCAGCACCGGCGCGCTGATTCGACGCGACAGGCCTTGCACCCATGAAGTCGTTTCCTCGCGGGCCAGCTTCGGCGGCTCGATCAGCTTGCCGGTCAGCATCAAGCCCCAAGTGGAGGCGTTCACCCAGGTCGAATGCGACGCGCCCGCGTGAGCGGACCAGTTGCCCGATGCGATCTTGTCGGCGATCAGGCGGTCGGCGGTCTCGTCATCGGGAATGCGAAGCAGGCCCTCCGCCAGACACATCAGCGCGACGCCTTCCTCATTGGACAGCGCGAACTGCTGGAGGAACGAGTCGAGCAACGGCCGTTCGCGCGATCGGGCGCGGGCGCCGCTGACCAGCTGGGCTGCCCGGGCTTTGGCGCGGGCCCGTGCATCGAGCGACAGGCTCGAGCTTTTCAGCAGGGCTTTGACGCAAGTGGCCTCGTCTTGAAGCGTCGCACTTCGGATCTGCTCGCGGAGCTGCTCGAGCGACGGGGCGGTGGGGATGGCTGAGGATTGGGCGACCATGGGTAAAGCGGGCGAATCGGCGTTGCCGGGGGCTTGTAGTAACTGGGGCGAAAGCACTAGCGTATTGGGCCAGGGCCCGTCGAAACGACCTAAAAGTGGGGGTGAATCCGTGAAATCAACTGGCGCGAGTGCGGTAACCGTCCTGGACAAGATCGATCAGCGCATCCTGACCCGGCTGCAGGAGGACGGGCGGGTGTCCATGGCGCAGCTCGCCCGGGAGCTGCACATCAGCGTCACGCCGTGTGTGGAACGGGTTCGGCGGCTGGAGAAGTACGGTTACATCGTCGGCTATCGCGCCGATCTGTCGCCCGCGCACCTTGGCCAGAATCTGCTGGCGTACGTGCAGGTCGCGCTCGATCGCACGACGCCGGAGGTCTTCGATCGCTTTCGGACCGCGATGGAAGTGCTCGAGTTCGTGCAGGAGGCCCACATGGTGGCGGGCGGTTTCGACTATCTATTGAAGATTCGCGTGCGCGACATGAAGGAATATCGCAGCGTGCTGAGCTCTCACATCGCGTGCATCAAAGGCGTCCAGCAGACGCACACTTACTTTGTGATGGAAGAGGTGAAGAGTTCCAGCAAGGTGCGAGTACAGGCCCGATAGCCCGGGCTCACCCAGTGCGTCTGCTCGCAGGCCACACACGAATCAGGAACCGGCTGGTTTGATCGGTATCGTCCGTGATCGTCACTTCGTAATCGCCGGGCGCGACGCGCGGCGCATCGAGATAGAGGGTGACCATGCCATCCTCGCCGGCCGTCAGATGGTCGATCTCCGCGACTGGTTGCTTGTTATCGTCCGCATCGACCCGAGCCAGCGAGATCCGAAAGTGCGAGTCGGCCCCTGCGAATTCCGGCAGCACTCGCAATTCGATAGCTTCGCCGGTCTCTGGCAATGTGATCTCGGCATCGAACGAACTGCCGCGGCGGCGTAGCACGGCGTGAGAACTGGCGACGGTCGATGGCCCACCCAGCGCCGCCAGGTTCGCGGCCATCAAGGGCGGCGTTGGAGTTCGGATAAAAAAAGCCACGCCGATGACGAGGATCGCCGCCGCGGCGATGGCCAGATAGCGCCATCGTGCATACCAAGGGGTGGGCTTCAGTAGAGCGTCGAGCTCGCCGCTGGCTCGCAACTGAGCCAGGCCTGATTTGAAGCGCGCTGTGGTTTCGATTTCCCGCAGCATCTCGGGATGCTCGAGATAATAGGTTTCGAACGCCTCGCGCTCCGGGTCAGGCAACTGGTCCGCGAGATATCTCGCGACGATATGATGGTCATCGATGTACTGTCGGTCCATTGCTCAATCCGCCCTGCAACATGGACTTCGGACCATCCCCACGCCATCCAATGGTGTAACTGTCATCGGCACCTGGCTTCTCTCACGCGCTGCACTCAACACATTCCGCAGCTCAATAGCGCGATAAAGAAGTCCGACTTGTCGAGGCCCTTGGCTTCCAACAGCGAGCGCATGCGTTGCCGGGCGCGAAACACCACCCGATCGAAATGCAGTGGCGAGAGTCCCATGGATCGGCAGATCTCGGACTTGTCTTCCTCATCCAGATAGAAGCGCTTGACGATTTCGCGGTCGCGGGCGGTGGGCAGCGACGCGATGGTGGACACGACGTGGCGCATGATGCTGCTGTCCATCGCGGACTCTTCGGTGGCCCGTTGTGCTGGCAACTGATCGATGTTCTCGTCGCCGGCGTGCACGCCGGGACGGTTCGCGTACTCGCGACGATAGTTGCGATATAGATTCAGCGCGACCCGGTACACATAGCCCGCCAGCCGATCCTGATCGGACACGCGTCCGGCGCGGCTGTGCGCGATTGCCGTGGCCACGGCTTCGTTCAATATTTCCTGGGCGATATTCCCGTCGCGGATGCGGCGATGTAACAGCGTGTACAGACCGGTGTAATGCCGCTTGATGAACTCGTTGGAGATCGCGTCCTCGACCACGAATCGTGTTCCAGTCCTTAATAATACTTGCCGGCGCAGAATAGCGATGAATGACAGCGGCGTCATCCTGATCGCAGCGCGAATCCTGTTTTCTTTACAAGGACTGCTGGTCGTAACCACGATTGGATGATGCGAGCGCCACACCCGCCCAATAGTAGGGATCCGAGAAACGGCGCGATGCAAGCAACTCGCGCTGTGCAGCTTGCAGTGCCGCCGAGCTGCCGGCGCCTTGATGCAGCTTGCGATAGAAGCTATCCATGAGTGCGGCGGTGGCGGCGTCGGAAACACTCCACAATGTGCCGATGACCGAACCGGCGCCTTGGCTGAGGAAGCCATCCGCCAGACTTCGCACGCCCCAGCCGGTGTAGTCCTTGCCGCGCATGGTCTCGCAGCCGCTGACGATCACCAGCCTGGCCGAGAACGGCGTGCTGAACAATTCAGTGAAACCAAGGAAACCGCCGGACGTCACGAGGCCGACGATGTCCGGCGTGGTCTGGTTGAAATAGCCGTGGGTCGCGATGTGCAGAACCTTTGCCGCTCGCACTTTGGGTGAGAGCAGCACGTCGCTGGTTGCCTCCGCGCCGGCATAGGTGATCACGCGGGGCGCAAAGAGAGTCGCGACGCTAGTCGCTTCAGCGAGCGAGCTGGGTATCGCCGACAACTCGGTGCGCTGAGGCTTGAGCAAGGGAGCGGCGAACACGACGATGTCAGCGTTCTTGCTGGAAGCATTCGACGTCACCGATCGCTGAGCGTAGTAGCTCGACAACGATCTCGCGCGCACGATTTCGAACTTCGCGACCAAAGGAGCGTAACTTGGGGATCGGTCGTCGAGGTCGATGGCGGAGAACGGCAGCGGCTGCATGACATCGTCCGGCACGATGACGAGGCGCGTCGCGCCGCCATGCTTGCGGATGAAGTCACGCGGCAGCAGTTCGGCAAGAGCTGAGAGTGTCGCTTCGACCTGCGCGCCATGACCGGGAGCGCTCAACATATCCAATGAACGCTGTACCAGCGCTTGCACGATCGAGCGAGGCGGCAGACGGAAATAGCGAGTTTCGCTGCCGGCGAGCGCGATGCCGAAGCTGACGTTTTCCTGGATGAAGTAGCGAATGAAGACGTCGCTCGATGGCACTTGCTGCGGACGGAACGTTGCCTGCTGCTTCGGCGGCGTACTCGCGACGGGAGCTCGATACGTTGTGAGATAGGCGTCGCGCGCTCTATCCAGATCGCGCAAGGCCTGGTCCAACCGTGACTTCGCATCCTTCCGACGGCGAGCGTCGGTCGTATCTGGATGCAGGCGGTCGAGCGCGGCATTCGTCTCGATGAGCGCTCGACGAGCGGTGCGATACCGCTCGAACAGCTCGATCGCCTCAGTCTCATACGCACGGCCGACGACACCTGAATGTCGAAGCTCGGCCGGCACGATCTGCTGCGCGTAATAGGTTTCCAAGAGCGGCAGGACTTGCGGGCGATCCAGTTCATAGATCGCCTTCACATACTCGTTCAACACCGGTTGCGCGGCCGTGAGCCACGCCAGAGTGTCATCGTGCGTATCGCGCAGATCGCTGGCGACACGTTGTGCCAGCCGGATGGCTGCTTGCCCGTGCTTGCGAACGTTGCCGAGATCGCGATTCAGCGCATAGTGCCGGATGGCTTGTTCGGCGAACTGGAGCTGATGCGTCGGGCGCGCCAACTCGGATTTCTGCCGCGCCGAAGAACCGTCGATCAGAGCTTCGATGTCGCGGACCAGCTTGGAGGCGAGCGCCGCGTTCTGAGATGCTTCTACCGCGCGCACTCGCCGATCGTTCGCGATGCGCAACAACAGTACAGAGGCATCGATGCGCTGCTCGGGCAAACCGCGCGGATCGTCGAGCGCGAGCTGGGCATAGCTCCGTGCGAGCTTCGGCTCGCCTTGGGCTGCGTAGTCGAGAGCCAGCTCAATGTAAGTCACCAGCTCGCGATAGTTGCGCTCGTCGATGAACACTTGCAGCGCCTGCTCGTGCCAGTCGATCGCTTCCCGATACTCACCGCGATCGCGCGCCAGGCTGCCGAGCTTCAGCCGGGAGATGCTGATCTTCATCGCATCGCCCGACGCCAGGTCCAGTTCGTAGGCTGCTTCGAAGTAGCGCTGCGCCACGAGCCGCTCGCCTGTCTTTCGATACGCATCGCCCAAGCCGTAGTAAAGCTCGGCCAGCAGGACGCGGTTGTTGTGCTGGCTGGCGCTGACGATCGCGCGCCGCAGAAGATCCTTGGCCTTGGCGACTTCGCCAACCAGGATCAGCGAATAAGAAAGGTTCGAAGTGATCCGGTCGATGAGCGCCGCGTCGGCGTGCGCGGCGGTGAGGAATTGTAGCGATCGCTCCAGCGCCTGCCTGGCCCGGGCATGATCGTCATTGAGCAGATGATATTCCCAGAGCGCTTCGAGCCATTGCCCGTGCTGCAGCGGATCGGCCTTGGACCCGGCGAGCCCGAGCTGGATCTGCTCATAGGCCTGCGGCAGATAGATCGAGCGCCGTCCCGACTCGTTTTGCGAGCGCCGTAGCAGCTCGACAGTCTTGCGGCGCGCTTCCTGCTGCGCACTTGCATCGGAGGCGCCGGCTTGCAGCCCGAACAGCAGCCAGCCGGCGCCGATGAGATATGCCCATGCGACCAGCCAATCAGCGCGATACCTGCGACAAGACGGCTCGTTCATTCGCCACCGGCCCCTGAGGAGCCTGTGGTTGTAGCATAGCCGTGCGGTAGGGGCGCCAGGAAAACAGCGAGACCACGTTCTCCTGACCCGGTTTGGCCCAGGTGATGAAGTCCTGATGGACCAGGTTCATGGCCGAGTCGCGGCCCTTGGCGACCTTCCAGTGCACTACTTTCCAGCCGTGCATCTCGCCGGTGGGCTGGTTGCCGATCTGGTCGTCGATCAGCACCGGGCGGCCCTGTTCCATGCCCGGATACAAGCGCAGGCGTTGCATCACATCGGCCATTTTCTCGTGCCAGTTGCCCGACAGCGAATCGGCGCGCGCGAAGTATCTGTTGTTGTCGTCGCGCCCGAGCACATGTCGCAACGCCTGCGCCGTGTCGTTGCCGAAGCCGGGATGATAGAACGCCAGCTCCTCGACGGCCGAGGGCGGAATGAAACAAGGATTGACCACCAGCGTGGGCTCATGCCCTTCGTGCGCAACCCACTCGACCAGCTCTTCGGGGATTTCCATTCGAACCTCCTTAGTTGTTTCTAAGCACCAGCTCGACCACGTGCCGCATGCAGAACGTGCGCTCCGTATATGCGGCGTTAGCGAAGACACGGCGCTGCTCCTGCAGCTCATCGCCCAGTGCGCCCAGCCAGGACAGGACTTCATCCACCGGGAACCAGCGATCGCGATAGATCGAGTGCGGCGCGCCGGCGATCGCGTTGGCCAGGCCTTCCGCACAGATCAAACTGCCGACCACACCGAGATGCTTGCCTTCGCTGGCATGCGACGCTTCGAGCAGCAAGTAGGGCCACAGCGGCAAGTTCTCGATCGAGATGCCGCTCGACGGCATCAACTTATCGGCGAGCGGGCCGAGGTCGGGCAGCGGCCGGATGCCGAAGGCCGCCTTGAGCTTCGAACCGTTCGGCCCCGCCAGCAACTGCTGCACATAGGCCTTGCCCGGCGGCAGCTGTGCGGCGATGCCGGCACGCAGATTCATTTCCGCAATATTGATGGTGGCGCCGGTGGGAATCGGCACCTGACGCATTTCCCGCGTGATGAAAGGATCGATGGTCATCGCGTCCTCGACCCGATTGTTCAGCACCGGCCAGCCGAACATTCTGCGGAAGTCCAGTTCCAGCCGCGGATCCAGATTGCGATTGGACTGGAACAGCTCGGGCAGAGTCACATCGGGCTTTTGCGGGAACGATTCGTAGAACGGCCGCACCATCGAGTGCCCGAAGCGGAACGCCGCATGCGCGAACTCGCGGGCGATCGGGCGTGACGGCAGATTCAACCAGCGTTGATTGAAACGAAACACGCTGTCGAAGACCGCAGGCGCCAACACCTGTCGCAGATAGTCCTCGACGACCACCAATTGAAACACCAGCGTCGTCATCGCTCGCGCTTCGCCGGCGGTGCTGGCGTAGCCGCGTTGCAGAATCACGTTGTGAAGTCGCTGCCAGAACAAATGCAGCTGCGACACGATCACGTTATCGTCGTTGCGCAGCTCGGGAATATTCGGGACGCCGTCGGTGCGTGGCAGATCTTCAGGGCCCTGCGGAGTCGTTCGCCGGATAGGAAACAAACCGCGTGCGTCCAGCAAGGTCGCGGTTTGATTGCCGATTCCATAGACGCTGTCCATGTTGAGGTAGGGCATCACGTCGCGAGACTGGCCCGGGATCGGATTGGTCTGCGGCACGATGTCGTGCGCGACGAACTGTCCCAGATAGGTGTAGCCCACATCGATGAAGCGCGCGACATGCGATGACTCGGTCATCGCGTGCGCCAGCGTGGTCACCTGTTGCTCTGTCAGCATGGCGGACTCCGTTGCTGTTTTGGGCCCGTGTTCACAGGCCCTGGGTTGCCGCGGCAGGGGGCACGGGTATCTGTGACCGGCGGCGGAGATCTCTCAGCGACAAGCAACTTTTTGTTGCTTCTGATGCAAGCAGATCTGCGGCCGAATCGTGCTATCTGATGGGCCATCATGCGCAGCAAGTTATTTGTTCCGGGCGCGCGGCCAGAACTGTTCGGCAAGGCGCTGGCCTCGGCGGCCGATGCCATTTCCATCGATCTGGAAGATGCGGTGGTCGAGGCTCGCAAGGGCGAGGCGCGCGCGGCCGTGGCCGAGTTCTTGCGTTCGAGCGAGGCGCAGACGTCGACCAAATCCATCATCGTGCGGGTCAACGCACTTGCGACGACACATTTCTCGACCGACGTGCGAGTGATTGCGTCGCCGAGCCTCGCGCTGGCGAACTTGCCCAAGGTCGAGTCGGCAACTGAGATCGACGCCGCGATTGCCATCGTCGACCGCGCGTTCGTCGACGCCGGGTTGCGCCCGACGCTGCGTGTCCTGGCAAATATCGAATCGCCGAAAGGACTGCGCAACGCCGTTGCGATCGCCGAACACCCGCGCGTGGCCGGGCTGCAGTTGGGTTATGCGGACTTGTTCGGGCCGTTCGGCATCGAGCGTCGGGATCCGCAACACGTGTATTCGGTGATGTTCGCGGTCCGCATGGCGGCGGCGGAGGCGGGAGTGTTCGCCTACGACGGCGCATTTCCCGATATTAAAGATGCCGATGGTTTTCGCGCCGAAGCCGGGATGGCGCGCCGGCTCGGTTTCCTGGGCAAGAGTTGTATCCATCCCAGCCAGGTGGCGCTGGCGAACGAAGTGTTCCGGCCGGGCGACACGGAGATTCAGCAGGCCCAGAGATTGCTGGACGCTGCGCGCGAGGCGGCGGGAAATGGCGCGGGCGCTTTTCTGTTGGATGGCCGGATGATCGACACGCCGGATATTCGCCGGGCGGAATGGGTTGTCGCGAGCTCGCGTCGGGCTTAACGGCACCGCCGCGCTTCTGGAAGGCACCAGAACAAAGAAAAACTACGGTGTGAAATCACCGCCAGATGGTTTTCGTTTCGATTGGATTGCCACACACTCGGCCGGCGTCACACTGGCGCTGCGTTGGTCGCTTCGGGGGGATGATGGACGGTCAGGCGTCGCGCCGACCGCCATCGATGACAATGATTCGCGCCGTCCGGCTCCTATTAATAAGTGTGCTCCTGGGGCTTGCGGGCACCGCGCCGACGCGAGCCGAAAATCTGGTCAGCCTCGACATCGCGTCGCTGCCTGCGGCGCCCGAATCGATCGCCCATCTCACGGCCATCGGCGACACCTTGGTCGGCTGGGGCGCGTCGGGCACCTGGCGGCTCGATCCAGGGCAGCAGTCCTGGCGTCGATTGCGCGAATCGGACGACGGTTCTGTCGTCAGTGTCGCCGGCGATGGACAGGTGGCCTATGTGCTCGGAGGCTCGCGCGCGAACGGTCGCGTCGAACGTATCGAGCGATTCTCACTGATCGACCAGGCGCAGGCCGCGATTCCTCCGCTCCCCGAGCCGCTGTTCTCTGCCCATGCCGCCGTTGCCGGCGCGAAGGTCTGGCTCTTCGGTCTGGATTCGAATCGAGGCCGTCGCTTTTTTGAGATCGATCTCAGTGCCGTCAGCCCGACCTGGATCACTCATGGCGCGTGGCCGGGTGCAGCGGATGAAGTCACTTCTGCGGTCGAGCAGATCAACTCGCTCTTGATTGCCGTGCGCGGCGGTGAAGGTCAGGTCGATCGGATCCTGCAATGGAAAGCGGACGAGGGCTGGAAGGATCGAGGCGCGGCGCCCGCGGCGCTGGTGCCCGAATCGGCCAGTGCATTGGGCCAGGCGCATGTGCTCTATCTTTCGAGCGCGACGCCGAGTGCCATCGTCACGTTCCATACCATCACCGGCTCGTGGGCCACCCTTGCCGAAACGCCAAACGCTGCGCAGGCCCTGGCCACCGGTTGGCAAAACGGTCTGGTGTGGTTACGCACCAGCGAAGACGGCACACAGCAACTGAGCTCCGGCCAGGTCCGCTCGACCAACCTGCTGCTGCAGCCGCTGGATTGGGTGATGATCGTCGCCTACCTGGCGTCCATGATCGGCATGGGCATGTATTTCTATTTGAAGGAGAAGCGCAACTCCACGTCGGACTTCTTCGTCGGCGGGCGCAAGATTCCGTTCTGGGCCGCCGGCGTCAGCTTGTATGCCGCCAACACCAGCTCGATCAGTTACATCGCCATCCCGGCGAAAGCGTTCGAGACCAACTGGCAATATCTCACCAACAACCTGATTGCGGTGCTGGGGCTGATGTTCGTCGCGGTGTGGATCGTACCGCTGCTCCGCCGGCTCAATCTCATGTCGGTGTTCACCTATCTGGAAACGCGCTTTCACCCGATGATTCGCACGCTGGCGAGCGCGTTGTGCATCCTGATGCAGATCGGCGCGCGCATGAGTGTGATCATGTTCCTGCCGTCGCTCGCGATTGCGACGACCACGGGCATCGCCGTGGAATGGAGCATTCTGATCATGGGCGTGTTCACCATGATCTACACCGCCATGGGCGGCATGAAGGCGGTGATCTGGACCGACTTCGTGCAACTCATCGTCAAGATGGGCGGCATCGTGTTCGCCATCCTGTTCATCGCCTTCATGGTGAAAGGCGGCTTCGGCGAGATGGCTGCGATTGCCGCGGCCGAGGACAAGACCAGGCTGTTCGACTTCAGCTTCGATCTCACCAAGGCGACGGTGTGGGGCTTCGTGTTCCTGGTGCTGTTCGACGTGGTGCTGACCTTCCCCAAGGATCAGGTGCTCATGCAACGGGTGCTGTCGACCGAGTCGGCCAAGGAAGCGGGCCGGTCGGTGTGGACGTTCGCCGCCATCATGATCCCCGGCGGCTTCATGTTCTACATGGTCGGCACCGCATTGTATGCATTCTATAAGACGCATCCGGAGCGCTTGAACCCGCTGCTGCCGATCGATTCCATCTTTCCGCTGTTCATTGCGGCGGAGTTGCCGATGGGCGTGCGCGGCCTGATCATCGCGGGCATTCTGGCGGCCGCCATGGCCACACTGTCGAGCATCATGAACAGCGTCGCGACGCTTGCATCCGTGGACTTCTATGAAAAGCTGGTCAAGAACCCCGACCCGAAGGTGAGCGTGCGCTTTGCCGAATGGATGACGGTGGTCACGGGCCTGGCCGGCATGGGCCTGGCGTTGCTCCTGTCGCGCTATGACATCCATTCGTTGTTCGATGTCTCGATCGAGCTGGCCGGCTTGTTGGGCGGCGGCTTCGCCGGCGCTTATACCTTGGGCATGTTCACGCGGCGCGCGAACTGGCAGGGTGTGGCCATTGGCATCGGCACGAGCATCGTGATAACTACGTTCGCGTGGTCCATGAGTCTGGTCCACCCCTATTTCTACCTGGCCATTTCCATCTTGCTGTGCATTTGCATCGGCTACGTCGCGAGCTTGTTCTTCCCGGCGCCGAGCGCGCAGGCGCTGGAAGGATTGACGATTTTCGGTGAGCGCAGCCGCCCGACGGGCGCGGCATTGATGCAGAACGAGTAGCCGCTTGGATACGCAGTTCCTTCGCACCTTCGTATCCGTCGTCGACAACGGCTCGATGGCTGCGGCCGCGCGCTTGCTGAACATCACGCCGGCCGCAGTCGCTCAGCAGATTCGCACGTTGGAACGGCAGATCGGCCAGGCACTGATCGCTCGCGCCGGCCGCACGGTCAGCGTCACCGAAGCGGGTGCTCGAATCCTCGAGCGCGCCCGCGAGCTGCTACGAGACGCCGAAGATTTGAAGGCCGTCGCGAATGATGAAGGTGTCGCGGGTGAGCTACGTTTGGGCGCTGGCACCACTGCGCTGACGGGGGTGTTGCCCGACATCCTCACGCGCATCGTTGCGCGCTTTCCTCAGATCAGTGTGTTCATCAAGCCGGGTTACTCGGCGGACTTGTATCGCGCCGTCGAGAAAGGCGAGCTGGATGCGGCGGTCGTGCTCGAAGCGCCGTTCACCTTGCACAAGAGTTGTGGCTGGCTGCAATTGCGTGAAGAGCCGCTGGTCGTGCTCGCGCCGCAAAGCATGGCCGGTCGGGATCCGCATGAATTGTTGGCAACGCAACCGCTGGTGCGCTACGACCGCAATCAATGGGGCGGCCGCAAGGCGGATGAGTACCTGCGCATGGTGGGCATCACGCCGCGCGAGCGTTTCGAGCTGAATGCATTGAATGCCATCGCTGTCATGGTGGATCGCGGTCTGGGTGTGTCGCTGGTGCCGGACTGGGCCAGGCCGTGGCCGGAGGGTTTGAAACTGGTGCGTATTCCTTTGCCGCATGCCTCGGAGCCGCGGCGCATCGGCATCGTTTGGTCGCGCGCCTCAGTGCGGATCCGGCTGGTCAACGCTTTCGTCGAGGAAGCGGCGAGCACAAGTAATAAAAAGTAACGTCTGAATATAGTCCGCCCGGATTGGTTTCGTCGCCCGTTGGCACAGACTCCCATCGCGTAAGCGCACTCACAACAGCTCTTAAGCACTGGTCTGGAATTTGGGGGAGTCATGAAAAACTATATGGGGCGTCGCATCCCGCTTGCGACCAGTTTGAGCTCGTTGCTGCTCGCGTCGGTCGCTACCGGCGCTCAGAGTCAGGACACCGCAGCCGGCGCCGAAGATCAGATCGCCGAGGTGATCGTCACCGGTACGCGCGTACCCAAGTCGGTCGACAGGATTCCGGGCGCCATCACCGTCATCGGTGAAGCGGAGCTCGCCCAGACCCAGGCGGTGACTTTGGATGCAACAGCGGTGCTGTCGCGCACCGTGCCGGGCTATTCCGAATCCTCGCAGGCCATGAGCAACACCGGTGAAACGTTGCGTGGCCGCATCCCGCTGCGTCTGTTCGACGGCGTGCCGCAGGGCTCGCCGTTGCGCGAAGGTACTCGCAGCGGCACGTTCACCGACATGGGCATCGTCGAGCGCATCGAAGTCATCAATGGTCCTTCGGCCGCTGAAGGCATCGGCGCGGCGGGCGGCATCATCAATTACATTTCGCGCTCGCCCACCGTCGAAGGCACGGAAGTGGATTTGACGGCGCGCTACAGCAGCCAGTTCGAAAACGACGGCGACGATTGGAAGATCGGCGCGACGTTGACTCACAAGCAGGACCGTTTCGATGTGCTCGCCGCCGTGTCCTATGTGGATCGTGGCATGACCTACGACGGCAATGGCCGCGCCATCGGCTTGAACACCAGCGGCTCGGTCGCGGATTCCGAAGCCGAAAATCTGTTCTTCAAGGGCGGCCTCAATATCGGCAACGACCAGCGCCTGCAGCTGAGCGTCAGCCGCTTCAACATCGCGGCCAAGGGCAATTACATCCTGGTCGATGGCGACCGCACCACGGGCGTGACGAACACCTCGGTGCGTGGCAGGCCGCTCGGAGCCAAGGCCGAGTTCAACGATTTCGATCAGGAAAGCCTGACCTATACCCACAGCAATTTGTTGGGCGGCTCGCTCACCGTCAACGCGTATCGCGCCGAGCAGGCGATGCGGTATGTTGCGGAAGACGGTCCGGATCGTCAGGACCCGTTGCTCGCGCCGCTCGGCACGTTGATCGATCAGTCCGAAATTCACACCGAGAAGAAAGGATTGCGCACCGGATGGGCGCACTCGGATGTGTTCTCGGTCACCGGTCTGGAGCTGAACGCCGGCGTCGACTGGACCGAGGACGTGGCGGAACAGCGCCTCGCGCTCACCGATCGCGTGTGGGTGCCGCCGATGCAATACACCAGCATCGCGCCATTCGCCCAGCTCTCCTATGACATCGGTCCGGTGACCTTGAGTGGCGGCATTCGCCGCGAGGATGGCGAGCTGGAGGTCGACGATTACGTCACCACCTGGTTCCGCGATCGTCGGCCGGTCGATGGCGGCACGCTGAGCTATGAAGAGAATCTGCCGAACTTCGGCGTCGTCTGGCGCATCGTGCCGGGCCTGTCGACGTTCATTTCTTATAGCAAGGGCTTCACGCTGCCCAACGTCGGCATCCCGCTGCGTAACGTGCAGTGCTCGAACGACAATCCCGAAGGCACGCAGCCCGATGGTTGCCCGAACGATCCGCGGCAATCGGTGGCTGGCATTCTCGATCTGCAGCCCGTCGTGGTGGACAACACCGAAGTAGGCTTCAACTGGCGTGGTTCGCGTGTGAGCTTCGGCGCGTCGTACTACGAGTCCGATTCGGACTTGGGTGTGTCGCTCGCGGTCGATCCGAGATCCGAAGACTTCGTCATGTTGCGCCGACCGGTGGAGATCAAAGGTTACGAGTTCAGCAGCGAATTCAAGATCACCGACACGCTGCGGGCCACGGCCTTGTACTCGCATACCGAAGGCAAGACGCGCACGATCGATACCGGTCCGCTCGATCGTGAGATGGGCGTGAACGACATCAGCCCGGACAAGATCGGCACGTCGTTCAGTTGGCAGTTCACCGAAGCGGGCGATGTGACGGTGGGTTCGACGACTTATCTCGGTCGCGATTTGAACGAAGGCCGTCCGGGTGAAGAGCACACCAGCGGCTACACGTTGTTCGATCTCGGCGCGAACTATCAGTTCGGCAAGAGCCTGGTGACGCTCGGCGTGGAGAACGTCACCGACAAGTTCTATGTGCTGAGCTGGTCGCAGGTGCCGGGCTTCCGTAATTACTGGTCGGGCCGCGGTCGAGTGACCTCGCTGACCTACACGATGAAATTTTGAGGCCGGAAGGTAGACGGGCCATGTCAAAGAGCCGTGCGGGCGTTCCCCCCGCCCGCGCGGCGGCCCACGGGAGCTGGTTGGCTCTGGCTTTGATAGCGCTGTTCGCGCAGCCAGCTCTTTCGGAGGGAAGCTCCGCCGATAAGTTCGTCGCGGCGGCTATCGACAAGGGACAGTACTTGGGCGCGGTCACGCTGATCGCGCGACACGGAAAAGTTGTTTCCTGGAAAGCGCATGGACGACGCGAGCTCGGCTCACCGGACGCGCTCGAGCCCGATGCCATCTTCCGTATCTACTCCATGACCAAGCCGATCACGTCGGTGGCGGCCTTGATGCTGATGGAGCAGGGCAAGTTTCAGCTGGACGATCCCGTCAGCAAGTATCTGCCCGAGTTCGGCGAGGTGCGGGTGCTCGCCGGTGGCACGGCCGATGCGCCGGAGCTGCGGGCGCCAAAGCGCCCCATGACGATTCGCCAATTGTTTGTGCATGCTGCCGGACTCGCGGGGGGCGAGCAGACACCGCCGGAGGCCATGCGGCTGATCGAACGCGCGGAGTTACACCGGGCGACGGATTTGCAGAGTTACGTCCGCATGCTGAGCCAGGTGCCGCTGGCCGCCGATCCAGGAGCGCTGTTCAACTATGACGGCGTGCATACCAACGTGTTGGCCCGCCTGGTCGAAGTGTGGTCGGGCCAGAGGTTCGATCGCTATCTGCAAGAGCGCATTTTCGCGCCCTTGCGCATGCAAGACACAGGCTTCACAGTCCCGGTGAGCCAGCGCCATCGTATTGCGCAGATGACGGCGACCGATGCTGCCGGCCGGCTGATCCCTTCGGCGACGTATGCCGGCGTCGAGCCAGGACGGGCGATCAATCTGTATTTCAGTGGCGCGGGCGGCCTTTACTCCACTGCGGCGGACTATCTGCGCTTCGCTCAGATGCTGCTAGAGGGTGGCGAGCTCGAAGGCGTCCGCATCCTCAGCCGCGAGACCGTGAGCTTGATGATGACCAATCAGCTCGGCACTCTCGAACCGCCGCAACTCGAGTTCCGGCCCGGCGAAGGTTTCGGACTGGGCGGCTCTGTCGCGATCGATCCAGCTCGGAGAGCCCGCGTGGGCAGCGTCGGTGACTTCGGCTGGTTCGGTGCGGCGTCGACGTACTTCACCATCGATCCGCGCGAAGGACTGATTGCGATGCTGTTCATGCAACATCTGCCGGAAGGCTCGCCAGTCGAGCCTCCCAAGCTCAGCGGTCGGTTTTACACTCTGGTTTATCAATCGTTGGTGCAGTGAGCGCGTCATGATCCTCGTCGCCGGCTCGGCCAATCTCGACTTCGTGGTGCAGGCGTCGCACATCCCGGCGCCGGGCGAGACCGTGCTCGGGCGCGATTTCAAAACGTATCCGGGCGGTAAGGGGGCGAACCAAGCCATCGCTTGTGCGCGCGCCGGACAGGCTGCGACGCAGATGCTGCTCGCCCTTGGCAACGATCCTTTCTCAAAACCGATTGAGGCTTCGCTGCTCGCGGCGGGCGTGCAGATGCACGTGGTGCGTGTCGAGGATCGGCCGACGGGGACGGCGTTCATTTGTGTTTCGGACGATGCCGAGAATGCAATCACTGTCGCGCCCGGCGCCAACAATGCTCTGCGCGGCGAGCACCTGCCGTCGCTGGATGGCTGCAATCATCTGCTACTGCAGTTGGAGACGCCGATCGAAACGGTCATCGCCTACGCCCGAGAGGCGCGAAAGCGGGGCGTGCGAGTCGTGCTGAACGCAGCGCCCGCGCGAGCGCTGCCCGATGAGTTGCTCGAGCTGCTCGACGTGCTGGTGGTCAACAAAGGCGAGCTCGCAACCGTCGCGGCCCATCAAGGCAGCATCGAACAATGCATGCAACGAATCGACGTGCCGTGCATCGTCGTAACCCTCGGCGATCGCGGCTGCTGCGCACGTGTCGATGGCGAACTGATCATGCAAGATGCCTTTGCAGTCATGCCGGTGGACACGACGGCAGCGGGTGATACTTTTTGTGGCGTGCTGGTCGCGGCGCTGGATCGAGGCATGAACATGGCGCAAGCGCTGCGCTGGGCAAACGCCGCCGGCGCTCTGGCCTGCACCAAACATGGCGCGCAGTCGAGCATCCCGACGCACGCCGAGCTCCTGGATTTTCTGTCTCAACATTCCTGTTCGAACTCATGAAATCGAAGCCGCAACGCGCTCCCGTCACTCAAGTCGGCGAGTACGCTCTTCCGCACACCGTTGGCGCCCATTTGCCGACGCCGGGCAAAGCGCCGGGCTGGCCCATGATCAACATCGGCCAATGGCGCATCGATGTGACGGGCGCCGTGCCGGTCTGGCTCGCCGAGATGAAGGTGTGGCGGCACGAGCATCTGATTCGCATGGGTTACGACGACTCGGAGTATCGTCGCCCCGAGTTCGCGTGGACGCAGAAGAACATCGTGCACACGCAGATGATGGTCGAAGATCGTTATTTCTACGATCCGGTCGCCGGCAAATACACCGTCGACAAGTATCTCGACGACCTCGAGCGCCGCTTCGGCGGCATCGATAGCGTGCTCATCTGGTACGTCTACACCAACATCGGCATCGACGATCGCAATCAAACCGCGCTGGCGAGCGATCTGCCCGGCGGGCTGGAAGGATTGAAGCAGGCGATTGCGGATTTTCACCGTCGCGGCGTGAAAGTGTTTCTGCCGACCATGGCGTGGGATAACGGCACCAAGAGTGAAGGCGTGCCCGACTGGGAAGCAGTCGCCAGGCTGGCAAAGCTGGTTGGCGCCGATGGTGTGAACGGCGATACATACAATGGCGTGCCGCGCTCGTTCCGTGTGGCGTCCGAGGCCATCGGTCATCCGCTCGCGTTCCAGCCCGAGTCGGTGCCCTATGCCGACGAGCAGTTGATGTGGAACAACCAGAGCTGGGGCAGGGCATCCATCGAAATCATTCCCGCGGTGAGCAAGCTCAAGTGGCTCGAGCCGCGCCATGTGATCAACATCGAGAATCGCTGGGCGCGAGATCGCACCGACGATTTCCACTACATGTTCTTCAACGGCATCGGCTATGTCGCTTGGGAGAACGTGTGGGGTGTGTGGAATCAGTTCACGGCGCGCGATGGCGAAGCGCTGCGTCGCCTGTCGACATTGTTGCGCAAGTTCTCCGAGCTGTTTGTGAGCTTGGATTGGGAGCCGTACGCGCTGACGCTCCAGCAAGGCGTGTTCGCGAGCAAGTTCCCATCGACGACCAAGACGCTGTGGAGCATCGTCAATCGCAACGAGTACGACATGTTCGGCGAACAGCTCGTCGTGCCGCACGTTGCAGGCCGGACTTACTACGACTTGTGGAACGGCACGCGCCTCTCGCCACGCATCGTCGACGGTCAGGCTCACATTTCGTTGACGTTGGAAACGCGCGGCTACGGTGCGGTCCTTGCACTCGAGAGCGGTGCGAGCGTCGAAGGTCTCGATGCGTTGCTCGCGCAGATGAAGAAGTACAACGAGGTGCCGCTGCAGTCGCTATCGAATGTCTGGCAGGCGATTCCGCAAAAGATGGTGGAGATCGAACCGACCAAGCCGTCCGCCGCCGCCCCCGAGGGCATGGTCACGATTCCAGCCGCGGATTTCGACTTCGTCGTCGGCGGCATCGAGATCGAGGGCTATACCTGGAAGGGCTTGGATTTCCAGTACCCGTGGGAGAACTCGGCGCGTCGCAGCCATCGGCATCGCATGCACGTCAAGTCGTTTCACATCGACAAATATCCGGTGACCAATGCGCAGTTCAAGAAATTCCTGGACGCGAGCGGATACCGGCCGAAGGACGCGCACAACTTCCTGCGCGATTGGGTCGACGGCGCGCCACGCAAAGGTTGGGAGAAGAAGCCGGTCACGTGGGTGTCGATCGAGGATGCGCGGGCCTATGCTGCTTGGGCCGGTAAGCGGTTGCCGCATGAGTGGGAGTGGCAGTACGCCGCGCAGGGCGCCGATGGCCGCCTCTATCCGTGGGGCAACGATTGGAACACGTCGAACATGCCAACGCAGAGCAAGGAGCGCGAGATGCCCGTGCCTGCCGACGTAGACGCCCATCCGCAGGGAGCGAGCCCGTTTGGAGTCATGGATCTGGTCGGTAACGTGTGGCAATGGACGAGTGAGTTCTACGACGAGCACACGCGTGCCGCCGCACTGCGCGGTGGCAGCTCTTATCAGCCGCAAACGTCGCACTGGTACTTTCCTCAGGCGTACCAGCTCGATCAGCACGGCAAGTATCTGCTGATGGCGCCTTCGAAAGATCGCGCGGGCATGCTGGGCTTCCGCTGCGTCGTGGACGCAGGCTGATTCGCTGTGCCCAACGCGCTCATGCAGTTTGCAGATCCGGCGGACGTTGCGCTCGGCGGTGTCCTCGGCGAAGCATTGACGGCCAATGCATTGGGCCGACTGAGCCGCTTCATCGTCGACGAGCACAGTCCGGCGATTGCTTTATTTCATCCGAAGCATCGCGAGCAGAACTACGAAGGCGATTGGTACGGCGAGCACGCGGGCAAATGGCTGTACGCAGCGGCGCGAGCGGCTCATCGCAGCGGTGATCGCGACCTTCGCGAGAACGTGCTGCACGTGGCGGACTTCCTCGTCGGCGTTCAGACACCGGAAGGTTATCTCGGCACCTACGCACTCGACCGTCGCTTCACTCGCAAACAGCAGCCGCCTCTGCGGACGTGGGACGGCGCGCCGAGCCTGCGCACTTGGGATATCTGGACTCATAGCTATCTCATCCTGGGCTTGCTAGAAGTCCACAAATACTTCCCCGATGAGAAATACGTCGGGGCCGCGGGTCGCATTGGCGAGCTCTGCTGGCGGGCGCTGACGCTGGGTGAAATCGACATCACCGAGCTTGGCAATCACTTCGGCATGTCCGCGACGGTGCTGCTCGATCCGGCAGTGGAGTTGTACTTCGCCACCGGCGACAAGCTTTATCTTGAGCTGGCAACGCGAATCGTAGAACAAGCCGAGGCTCGCCCGGAGTTGCGGCTGATCTCGCAGGCGCTGGCTGGCGCAGATGCCGCAGAAATCGCGACGGGCAAGGCTTATCAGCTGTGCTGGAACCTGGTCGGCCTCGCGAAGTTGTATCGAGCGACGGGCGATGAGCGGTACGCATCTGTCGTGACGCGACTGTGGCAGTCGATTCGCGAGCATCACTTGACGCTGGGCGGCGGACCTTGGGGCGGCGTCGGGCACCGCTCGCGCGAAGTCTTCAATCATCCCAGTGTGTTCAGTCCTCACGCGTACGTCGAAACGTGCTCTGTCCTGGCGTGGCTGCAATTGAATCGCGAGCTGCTGACGATCACGGGTGAAGCGCGTTACGCCGAAGAGATCGAGCGGACCGCGTACAACGACTTGCTCGGCGCGGCGGCTCCCAATGGCGAAGACTGGTGCTACTACCAGTTCCCGAACGGCAAGCGTGTGCACACGACCTATTGGCGCTGCTGCAAGTCCAGCGGCGCGATGGCGTTGGAGGAACTGTCGGCGATCGCCTATGCGAAGCAGGGGCAGAGCCTGTGCGTGAATCTGCTAGGACCGGGGCATGCGACGCTCGCGAATGAAGCGGCTGGACGCGTCCGCCTGGAGCAGATCACGAACTATCCGTTCGATGGCCGCGTGCGATTGCGAGTCGATCCCGAACATTCAGCCAGCTTCGGCTTGCGGGTTCGTATTCCCTCGTGGGCGGGTCGGGTGGACGCGACAATCAATGGCGCGTCGGTTCCCGGCATCGGTGCGGGCGAATTCCTCACGGTGAATCGGGAATGGCGCAGCGGTGATGAGCTGGTTCTGAATATTCCCCTGCAGTCCCAGATTCATCAGCGCGCGAGTTTCAGCGTACAGGAATCGCGAGCGCCCGATGGCGCGCCCGTCGCTCAGGAGGTCATGCACTATGACTATCTGGCGTTGACGCACGGGCCGCTGGTTTTTGCTACGCCGTTGATCGACGGATTCAAGAGCGCGGAAACCCTGCTCATGCATCGAGAGTCGCTGGAGCAGGCGGTCGAGCTCGTGAATGCGCCGTCGGGGCCGGAGCTTCGGCTGCACTCGCAGGGGCGCAAGCCGCTGACGTTCACGCCATATTTCGCGACCGGCGGGCGACAGGACGGCGCCTGGCGGCTGACCTGGATGCAGGTGTCATGGAGCGATCCGGCATGACCGCAGAATTTGTGATGTTTGAGGATAGGGCGAGTGGCTTCCTGTTTGGCGCCCACACGACGACACTTGGGCGAGACTGAACGGGAAGGATCACCGATTTCGAGTTATGGCGACCACACCTAAATCGACGCTGCCCGAGCGCGCCGGCCCGGCCGGGCCATTGAGCGGCGTCACCGTGCTCGATCTGAGCGCGTACATCGCAGGTCCCTACGGCTGCACGTTGCTGGCCGACCAAGGCGCGCGCGTCATCAAGATCGAGCCGCCCGACGGCGACAACTTGCGCAAGTATCCTTCGACACTGGAGGACGAGAGCCGCGCATTCATCGGCATCAATCGCAGCAAGCTGGGTGTCGCTCTCGATCTGAAGAAGGCGGAAGGATTGGCTGCGCTGTTGCGCCTCGTGCGCACGGCCGACGTGCTCGTGCATAACTTCCGCCCGGGCGTGCCCAAGCGCTTGGGCATCGACTTCGATCAGTTGTCGCAGATCAATCCGCGGCTGATCTATTGCGCCGTCACGGGCTATGGCGAAAAAGGTCCCCTGAAAGACAAGGCCGGCTACGACCAGGTGCTGCAGACCATGACCGGCATGTGCACGCTGCAAGGCAAGCGCGGTGGGGCGCCTGAAATCATTTACGGCTCCGTCGTCGATTACTACGCGGCAGCGTTGCTGGCGGGCGGTGTTTCTTCCGCGCTCTATGAGCGTGAACGCAGCGGCCGGGGACAGTTCGTCGGCGTCTCGCTGTTAAGAAGCGCGTTGACCATGCAGTCCGCGCGACTCGTGTGGGTCGATGGCGAGCCGCGTGACATCGGTCGTGATTTCCGCTCAGGCGGCATCACGGGTTTGCATCCGACGCGCGAAGGGTATCTGTATATCTCCGCGAACACGCCGCACTTCTGGCGAGCGCTGTGCGAGAAAGTGAACCTGCCGGAGCTGGCAGAAAACGAGCGTTACGACTCGGTTCGCAAGCGCGCCCAGCATGCGGCCGAGATCGTGCCTAAGCTGCACGAAGCTTTGCACGAACGCACGGCGCTGGAATGGGAAGCGCACTTCGGCGATCGAGTGCCGTGCGCGGCGGCCAGAGCCATCGAAGATGTTTTCGACAACGAGCAGGTGCTGGCGGAGGAGATGGTCAGCACCCTGGATCATTCACTGGTCGGCAAGTATCGCGGCCTGACTCGATCCATCAAATTCGATCGCACACCGGGCCCGGCTCCGTTCGCCGCCCCCAGCTTCGGCGAACATACTCGCGCCGTGCTCGAAAGCGCCGGTTGTTCGGAGGCGGAGATCGAGCGGCTGCACGAGGGGCAGAGCGCCGATAGGTAGCTAGTTATGCCACCCCAGGCACAGGGATGTGCCCGCCGCCGCAGGCGGCGAGCGCAGGGGGAAAAGTCGCGCCTTTTCCCCTCTGCGCCACAGCGCGAGTGGCAGGATGCCCGAGTCGCTGTTTCAAACAGTCGCCTTGCAGTACTGCTCGACGTACGCCTGATGCTTCGGCAGCTGTAGCACCGTGTTGTCGACTTGCGATTTGATCTGATCCAGGAAGCGCGACAGCTCCACGTCGCCCATCAGGTCCGCGACTTGATGATATTGCTTGGGCACGATGCCCTGGCCGAGCATCACCTGGATCCAGGAGTTCTCGGCGAACAGCTCGTTCTGCAAGCGGAAGACGCGGCCGGTCTCGCGGAACAGGTCGATGCGATGTTGTAGCGAGGCGGGGATTTCCATCGTCCGGCAGGCGTTCCAGAACGGCGTGTCCTGACGGTTGGTGACGTGGTAATGCAGGACGATGAAGTCGCGGATGTGCTCGAGTTCCGCCACCGTCTGGCGATTGAATTCCTCGATGTCGCTCGGATTGATCTCGGTGCCTGGAAACATCTGCAGCAGACGGATGATGCTGCGGCCGATCAAATGAATGCTGGTCGACTCCAGCGGCTCGATGAAGCCGCTCGCGAGTCCGACGGCGACGCAGTTCTTCACCCAGGTTTGCCGGCGCTGGCCCGGCTTGAACTTGATCACTCGCGGTTCGGTGCGCACCTTGCCTTCGATGTTGGCGAGCAACGACTGCTTCGCCTGCTCGTCGCTGATGTAACGGCTGCAATAGACCATGCCGTTGCCAACCCGATGTTGCAGCGGAATGCGCCACTGCCATCCCGACTCACGCGCGATGGAGCGAGTTAGTGGAACGGCTTCACCGACGGATTCGGTTTGGACGGCGACGGCGCTGTCGCACGGCAGCCAGTGCGACCAATCCTCGTACGGCTCGTGCAGCGTCTGGCCGATCAGCAGTGCGCGGAAGCCGGTGCAGTCGATGAACAGATCGCCTTCGATCTCGGCGCCAGAGTCCAGGCGAATGGCTTTGATGAAGCCGGTGTCGTCGTGCGTGAGGACGTTGGTGATCTTTCCTTCGATGCGCTTGACCCCATAGCCCTCGCTGAACTTGCGCAGGAACCTGGCGTAAAGGCCCGCATCGATGTGGAAGGCGTAGTTCATGCCGCCGCGTGGCAAATGGGCGAACTTGTTTTCGAGCGCGGCCTTCAGCTCGACGCAGTAATCGCCGTAGTCGCCGGCGAGATTGCGCTGACGGCCCTTGAGCCAGAAATGCTGGAAGCCGGCGGTCCAGTGGTCCTTGCCGGTGGTGCCGAACGAATGGATGTAGTTCTGGTTAACGTCGCGCCAGTTCTCGAAACCGATGCCCAGCTTGAACGTGCCTTGGGTCGCGGCCAGGAACTCCTGCTCGTTGATGTCCAGCAGGCGATGGAATGTCACCAACGTCGGAATGGTCGCTTCGCCGACGCCGACCGTGCCGATCTCATCGGACTCCACCAGCTTGATGTCGAGCGCCTTGCCCAGGGTTCGCGACAGACCGGCGGCCACCATCCAGCCCGCGGTGCCGCCGCCGGCGATGACGATTTTCTGGATGCGTTTGCTGGTCATGCGATTCCCCTAGCGATTCAATCTTTGCAGCAGCCGCGCGCGAATGTCGCGGGCGATGTCGGCGTCCATGGGCGACAAGGCGCGGCGCGCGTTTTCTGGAATGTGAGCGGCGGTTTGCTCGTCCGCCTCGAAGACATAGTGACGGAACAGGTTGAACCAGGCGTCACGCTGCTCTTTCGGCAGATCGCGCACGGTCATGATCGTGTACATCAACGCGCCGATCGGTGAGTCCATGAACGCCGGCGACCGGCGCCACCAGTAGTTCACCAGCACGTTGAGGCTGTCGAGCGCCTCGATGTGATGCCACCACATGCTCGGAATGAAAATCGCATCGCCGGGAGCGAGCTCGGCCACCTGCGCGTGACGGGCTGCCGCAGCGAACTTCGGAAAGCGCTGCAGATCCGGCTTCGCGAAGTCCACGAGGCTGATGGCCTGGCCGGCGGGCGTGAAATCCAGTGGCCCGATATACAAATTCTCCAACTGCTCGGGCGGAAACAACGTGAAGCGTCGATGACCGACGGCCACGCACGCAATGTTGTCGGGCAGGTCGTGATGGGCAGCGATGCGCGTGCGATTGCCAAGCCAGATGCTGACGAGCGGTTGCCGCTCGCCGAAGCCGAGATCGTTCTCGCCACGGAACCCAGGAAGACATGTGTCGACGGTCGTCGAGCCGACATAGATGGCGGGCGGCTTCGCCGCATCTTTGTGACGCTCGACTTCATCCAGCATGACATCCAGCTTCAGCTTGACCGCTTTGAAGTTGAAGCCGCTCAGGTCTTCGTTATAGAAAAACCGGCCCTCGATCTCCGGAGCGCCGAGCAGCGCGCCCACCGTCGCGTCACGATAATACTTGCGGATGTAGGCGACCGCGGACCGATTCGATTCCAGTCCGGCGCGCACCATCGGCCAATCGGCGACCAGCCCCTTGAGCACGACAGGTTGCGTCGACAGCAGCACGTCGTCCGGCAGCGCGCGCGGATCGACGCCAGTGATCTCCGGGATTCTTTTAGCGCTCGTCAGCATTGAGCTTGTTCACACGCTCGATCAGCGCACGGAAGTTGGAAACAGAAGCGATCGCCATATAGATGGCGTGCAGATGCCCGGCACGATTCAATCGTTCCAGCACCGCGCCGTTCAGGTCGAGCAGGCGCTCTTCCTTGAGGGTGTAGAAGCCGGCCAGGCGGTTCTGCGAGCCGTCGTTCAATTGGATGTCGAGCACGAACGACTCGAGCAGCTCATATTGGAGCAATGCGCCGATGAAGGGCTCGTTGGCGGCGAGGCCCTGATGGATGGCGAGCAGCAGCGAATTCATGCGTTCCAGGAACTCGGTGTTGCCGCCGAACTCGCGAAAGATCGGTTCGCCCTGCGTGCGACTGACGCGCGGGTTGTCCAGATCGATGTGCATCATCGGCTGACGGTCCTGCGAGAAGCCGATCAGGAAGGGCAGGCGCTCGATAGTCATCGGAATATACGTCGCATCCCAGCCCTGCTTGCCAAGGAACAGGTTCTGACCGTCCTTGAAGCCCAGCAACGCCACGGGTTCGAACTGCCCCTGCGCGTTCTTGCGGAACACGATCGGGTAGTGCGCCTGGAGGTTGCGGAACTCTCCAGGGAACGTGGCCGCGAGCATGACGTTGTCGCCGTACTCGGCGCTGCGCGTCGTGATCACGCGCAGGTCTTTGTGGTCGACGTTGTTCAGCAGGACGTGTTTGCTCATAGCGCGTCAAATCTTCGATAGGCCGGTGCGCCTGATGTGATCGATCAGCGCGCGGTTCGTGGGTAGTGCGGCCAGCATCTTGCTCGTCAATGCGGCTGCTTCACGGAAGTAACCATCGGCCCGGTCGGCGTCATCGGTGCGTCGCGAGGCGCCGGCGCGATCCGGACGAAAGCCCATTCCGTACAGGACGTACTGATAACTGGCCGATGGAAACACTTCTTCGATGCGATGGAAATCGTAACGGGACGGCGGCTGATGGCGCCAGAGCGTCAGTTGTTCCTGGAGGCGCTCGGGAATGGAAGCGGGGCGACAGTTGTCGCGCCAGAAATCCGAATCGGTCCGTTGGGTCAGCACGTAGTGCAGCTTCAGGAAGTCGATGACTCGCTCCCAGCGGTAGCTGAAGGCATCGTTGAAGCGGCGGGCGACGATGTCCATCGCAGCGCGAGTTGCCGGCATCTGATCTCTCAACATCGCAGCGGAAAGTTCGACCAGCGCGAGTGCCGATGCTTCCAGCGGCTCGATGAATCCCGCCGACAGTCCGATCGCCACGCAGTTCCGATGCCAGAACTTTTCGCGATAGCCCGGGTTGAACGTTAGTTTGCGCGGCGACGGCATGCCCTGCTGCCCGCCCGTGCGCTCGATGTATGTCCGCAGCTCGCGCTCGGCGGCTTCGTCTGAAGTGTGCGCACTCGAATACACATGGCCGATGCCACGCCGTGTCGGCAGGCCGATATCCCAGATCCAGCCGTTGCTTTGCGCAGTCGAGACGGTTTGCGACCCGATCGGGCTGTCGTCGTTCTGATAGGGCACTTGGATCGCCAGCGCCGAATCGTTGAACAGCACATGCTTCTGTGACTTGAACGGCACGCCGTAATGCTGGCCGAGCAACAGCGACTGCATGCCGCTGCAGTCCACGAAGAGATCGGCGGCAATAGCGCCGTTCTCTTTGGTTTGCAGCGACGCGATGTCGCCGTTGTCGTGCGTGTCGATGCCGATGACGTGATCGAGCACGTGATGCACACCGAGCTGCTCGACGCAGTGCTTGCGCAGGAACAGACCGAACTTGCCGGCGTCGAGGTGATAGGCGTAGTTGACGACCGCCGCGTACTCGGGCGTCGCCACTTGTTTGGGCGCCTTGTCACGCGCGCACAGGTGTGGCTGAAAGCTCACCAGGTCGGCGAAAGGCACATCGGCGTGTCGTTCCAGCCAGCCCGCGACCAGATTGGTCTCGCTATAGCCGTGCGGCAGAACGAAAGGATGGAAGTAACGATCGTCCTGTCGATTGCTGACCCATTGCTGGAACTTCGAGCCCTGCTTGAACGAGGCGTCGCATTCGCGGATGAAGTCGGTCTCGGTCACGCCGATGCTTCTCAGCGTGTCGCGCATGGTCGGCCAGGTGCCTTCGCCGACGCCGATGGGTCCGATGTTCGGCGACTCGAGCAGGGTGATTCGCAGCGTCGGGCCGGAGCGCGAGCGGTGCTCTGCCGCGAGCACGCCGGCGGTCAGCCAGCCGGCCGAACCGCCACCCACGATCAGGATGTGTTGGATCTCCGCCATCGCTCAATAATGCCTTTAAAAGGAAAAAGCCGCTGGGGGAAACAGCGGCTTTTCCTGCCTGCAGCTTCGGTGCAGGCTCGGCCTAATTGCCGAACTTGTAGCGCGCGCCGACCATGAAGCGCGGACCGGTCTGCTGGACCATGATCACCTGATGAGAGTTACGGCTGTGCTGGCGATAGATCTCGTCGGTGAGATTGATCGCCTCGGCCATCAAGGTCAGGTTGTCATTCCAGTTGTAGCTGGCATTCACGTCGAGCTGACCGTACGCCTCGGTGTAGACGGGGTTCGGCAAGCCGCCGCCGTCGAAGCGTGCGGCGAGGAACTCGTCACGCCAGTTGTACGCGGCGCGCACCTGGAACTTGTCGTTCTCGTAGAACGCCACCACGTTGGCCGCATCGCTCAAGCCTTCCAGCGCGAACTGTTCGCCGCGGTTGTAGTTGTCGTACGTGAGGTCGGAGTCGACCAGCGTGTAGTTCGCCGACACGCCGAAGCCGGTGGCGCCGAACATGTGCTGAACGTTGAGCTCCCAGCCATCCAGGGACGCGGACTGCTGGTTTGCCGGCACCTTGATCGCGAACGACACGATCGGATCGCCCGGCAGGCCGGAAATGATCGGATTCGTCGGATTGTTCGGATCGGGGCGCACGCCCGGATCGCCATTGTGGTTGGCGAAGATGTAATTGCGGACGCAGGTCAGCTCCGCCGTCGGACAGGCGTTGGCGACGGCTTCCTGGAAATACGCGCCCTGGCCCGGATGGTGGATGTCGTACGGGGTCTGCATTTCCAGCGTCGTGCCGATGTAGTTGTCGATGTTCTTACGGAAGTAACCCACCGACAGATAGCTCGCGTCGGCGTAATACCATTCGAGCGAGAGGTCGATGTTTTCCGATTCCAGCGGCTTCAGCTTGGGATTGCCCTGGTTGCCGGTGCCGCCGTTGATGCGGACGATCTGGTCGACCGTGCGGCCACCTTGGATCTGATCCCACAGCGGCCGGCCGATACTCTGACCGTAGCTTGCGCGCAGCTTGACGCTGTCGGTCAGGTCGACGGCGAAGTCGAGGCTCGGCAGCACGTAGTCGTAATCGCCTTCGAGCTGCTCATAGATGCCCGGGCCGAGCACCAACGGGAACTCGTTGTTCGCGACCCAATTGATGCCCGTGATCGTCGGCACCAGCGAGCGCGAAGTCACATCCGTCTTCTCATAGCGCAGCCCCACCGCGCCCTGCATGGGCAGACCCCATTCCCATTCCTGGCTGTATTGCACGAAGGCGCTCTGCGACTCTTCTTCGACGCGGCGGTCGACCTGGAAGATCGGCGAGGCGCGATAGTTCTGCTCGCCGCCGACGGACGCGGCGATGTTGCGCACGGTCTCGAAATCGAAGGTGAAGAACTGATTGAACAGGTTCGGATTGCCGCTGCCGCCAATATTGTCGAAGTATTGACGCACGGTATCTGCGCGCCACACGTCGTCGGGATAAGCGCCCGCGTCGCCGTTGCTGCTCCACGTATCCAGCTGCACGTTGGAATAGGCGGAGCGGTTCTTCAGATCCGTCAACGCAACGCCGAAGTTGAGCCGTGACTCGTCGGTGAAATCCAGGTTGCCGCTCAGCTGTGCCTGCTGGATCTCCGTCTTCATGTAGCTGTTGCGGAAGCTGGAGCCGGTGACTTCGGTGCGGGAAGGATCGATGGCGCTCATGCCGGGCGGCAGCTGCACGCTGATGACCGGGAAGTCCTTCGAGAAGTCCGCTGTGGTCGTGCCACGGAAGAAGCCCGCAACACCGAGTACTGCGTTCGAACCGTACGGGCTGTCGGCGCCCGATTCGGCGCTGGAATCGTGGAAATCGAATTCCAGGCCGAAGCGATCGGTGGCGCGCCACTCGACGTTGAAGCCGACCGAATTGTTTTCGTTCTTGGTGGCGAACTTGGCGCCGCCCATGGACAGATCCGACGGAGCCGCGACGGCATCGATGGCTTCCGAGTAGATCAGCGGCGCGGCCACCGGGCCGTCCGTCCAGGTGCTGGTCGACGGGCCGAAGTTGAACCACACCGAGAGCTCGTTGCGCTGTTGCGCGATCTTGTTCTCGGAGTACGTGTAGTCGAGCGTCGTCGTGATGCTATCGGTAGGCGCGTACTGCAAGGTCAGCTGACCGTTGGTGCGCTTACGCTCCACGCCGTTGACGCTGTAACCCAGGTTCTGTGGCACCGAGTAGGTGTCGGTCGCATCCGGGCGATTGGTGATGCGCTCCGAGCCCGGCGCGCCGGCTTGAGGAATGGTGCCCCAGTTGTTCTCGTCGCCGGCGAACGATTTCCAGCCGTTGCCCACCGACGCTTGATTGAAGCCGAAATCGCGTTCCTGATAGCTCGCGCTGAGCGCGATACCGAACTTGTCGTCGCCGAAGGTCTGGCTGTAGATGCCGGAAACTTCGGGAGTGATGGAATCGCCTTTCAGGCTGTTCGGCAGATTGTCCACGGACGTGTCCATCACGCCCTTGGCGCCGAAGCTGGTGTGCAGCCCCGGATTGTCGAGCGGGCGCGCGGTCTTGATGTTGACCGTCGCACCGATGCCGCCGGTGGGCGTCGCTGCGCGGCTGGTCTTGTACACCTCGATCGCCGAGATCGATTCGGAAGCGAGGTTTGCGAAATCGAACGCGCGCGATGCCGATGCACCGGTCTCTGCCAGTGCCGAAGCGGGCATCTGGCGGCCATTCAACAACACCAGGTTGTAGTCCGGGCCGACGCCGCGCACCGTGACCTTCGAACCCTCGCCGAGCGAGCGGTCGATGGATACGCCGCTGACCCGTTGCATGGATTCGGCCAGGTTGGTGTCCGGGAACTTGCCGATGTCTTCGGCAACGATGCCGTCCATCACGCCCTGCGAGTCGCGCTTCAACTCCATCGATGAAGTGAGACTGCCGCGGATGCCGGTGACCACGACCTCTTCGAGCTCGGTGGTTTGCTGAGAGAAGGCGGGTAGTGCGACCGCCGTTCCGAGAATCAACGAGATAGCACGCGCTACTTTATTGCCATGAAATGCGCGATCGCTCACGACTTTTACCCCCGATGTCCATTCGTCGCCAAAATTATTGTTGCGCTGGGCGTCCGGCCGATGACCAGTAAACACCGGATGTAAGCGCTTACAATTTACGGTAGCATGCTCCCGAGCGATCCGGCAAGCGGGCTGTTGCGCGCTGGCTGGCGAAGTTGGGGGGAAGCGGTCATAGTTATCGCTAACATTGATCGCCTCACGGCAAAAGACGATTAAAAACATCGGCGAGTCACATGTCGCAAGGCAAGTTGAACATCGGATTCGTGGCGCTGACGGTCGCGATCGGCGGATTCCTGCTCGGTTTCGACGCCACCGTGATCTCGGGCGTCGTGCCGTTCATCAAGGAATATTTCTCGCTCAGCGGCGCGAGCGGCGATTTGAAACTGGGCTTTGCGGTCAGCAGCCTCGGCTGGGGCGCGATGGCGGGCAATGCCATCGCGGGTCCGTTGAGCGATCGTTTCGGGCGGCGGCGGGTTTTGCTCGGCACCGCGTTGTTATTCGTCATGTCCTCGCTATTGGCCGCATCCGCTACTTCGTTCCCGAGCTTCGTCGCCGCTCGTATCGTCGGCGGCCTGGCGGTCGGCGGCGCGATTCTGATTGCGCCGGTTTATATCGCGGAGATCGCGCCGGCCGACAAGCGCG
This sequence comes from Steroidobacter agaridevorans, assembly GCF_009932555.1. Classification (GTDB taxonomy): domain Bacteria; phylum Pseudomonadota; class Gammaproteobacteria; order Steroidobacterales; family Steroidobacteraceae; genus Steroidobacter; species Steroidobacter agaridevorans. Next base: position 15,747 of record NZ_BLJO01000006.1, on the reverse strand, counting down.
GCAGCCTGGTGTCGTTGAATCAATTGATGATCGTGATCGGCATTTCGGCGTCGTTCTTCTCGAACTATTTCCTGCTGGATCTGGGCGAGCACAACTGGCGCTACATGCTCGGCGTGCAGATGGTGCCGGCGCTCGCATACTTCACTCTGTTGTGGTTCGTTCCAGAGAGTCCGCGCTGGTTGCTGCTGAAAGGTCAAAATGAGGCGGCGCTCGCCGTGCTGCGCAGAGTCGCGGGCGAACAGCAGGCGCAGGAAAACCTGGAACAGATCCAGCGCAGCCTGACGATGAAAGCAGTGTCGCGCGGCTTTCGCGGCCTGTTCGACACGCGCGTGCGGAAGATCATGATCATCGCGCTCGGCCTGGCGTTCTTTCAGCAGATCACGGGCATCAATGCGATCTTCTATTACCTGCCGACGATCTTTACTCAGGCCGGCGGCGGCGTGGACGACGCGTTCCGCCAGGCTGTCATGGTGGGCGTGGTGAACGTGGCGATGACCTTCGTCGCGATCTGGCTGATCGACAAGCTGGGGCGCAAGCCGCTGCTGATCGTGGGCATCGCGGGCATGGCGCTGTCCTTGTTCGCGATCAGCTGGGCCTTCAGCCAGGAAAGTTACAACGCTCGCCTGGTGTTGATCGCCATCATCGGCTTCGTCGCCTCGTTCGCGATTTCGCTGGGGCCGGTGATGTGGGTGCTGCTCTCGGAAATATTTCCGAACGAACAGCGCGCGGCCGCCATTTCGGTGGCAGGATTCTCGAACGCTCTGGTCAGCGCCACGGTCACAATGATATTCCCCTGGGCGCTGTCCACCCTGGGCTCGGGCGGCACTTTTCTGGCATTCGCATTGTTCGCCACCGCGGCGCTGCTGTTCGTGGTGCTGCTCGTGCCTGAGACCAAAGGCCGCACGCTCGAGCAGCTGGAAAGCGACTTGATGACTGCCTGAGGGGCGGGACACCCGAATTTCCGGGCGCATGGATGCGCATTAATATGAAATTCACTGCACGACGATGAGCAAGCGAGCTGACAACAACGCCAGGAAGCGCGCTACGACCGCCTTGCCGGATTCCCCGCCCACGCTGGAAATGGTGGCGAAGGAAGCTGGCGTGTCGATTGCGACCGTATCGCGCATCATCAACGGCACTGCGAAGGTAAGCCCGGAACGCAAGGACGCGGTCGAGGCGGCCATCGCCAAGCTCAATTTCCGGCCGAACGCCGCGGCGCGCGGACTGGCGCTGGGGAAATCGAACACCATCGGCGTCATCACCCAGGCCATCGACAGCCCGTTCTACGGCGAAGGCTTGCGAGGCATCGAAGATTACCTGCAGCAGCGCGGCTACACGGCGCTGTTCATGAGCGGCAATTGGGATGAGCAGGACGAGGAACGGTGCATGGCCGAACTGCTGTCCCGGCGCGTGGACGGCATCATCATTTTCTCCGGCCGCTTGCAGGATCGCCAGCTGGCCAGCTATGCGAAGCAAGTGCCGCTGGTGGTGAGCGGCCGCAGTCTGAAGGCGCCGAACATTTTCAGCTTGCAGGTGGATGACGAGCGGGGCGCCTGGCTTGCAACCCGGCATTTAATCGAGCTCGGGCATCGGCGCATCGCGTTCATCGCCGGCATTCTCGATCACCCGGACGCATCGTTACGCTTCAAGGGATATCGGCGCGCGCTCGCCGATGCGGGCATTGCACATGATCCGAAGCTGGTCGTGCCCGGCGACTTCCACGAAGAAGGCGGTGTCGAGGCGACCCTGCGGCTGCTCAAGTCGGGCAATAAATTCAGCGCACTGTTCTGTGTGAACGATCAAACGGCCTACGGCGCGTGCCTGGCCCTCCATCGCAGCGGCTTGAATTGTCCGCGCGACGTTTCCGTTGTCGGTTTCGACGACCTGCATTCCTCGTCTTATCGAGTGCCGCCGCTCACCTCGGTGCGTCAATCGATCCGCGTGCTGGGTGAAAGCTCGGGCGCGGCCATGCTTCAGATGCTGCAAGGTGAGCAGCCGGATATTTCCTTGCCGCAAGTCGAGCTCATCGTGCGTGAGTCCACCGCGGCGCCTGCCAAAGAATGAAGATCGAGCGAATGATCGAGCAATTACCGGTAGCCGAGCTGCGTCGGCGTTTTGCCAGCGATTTTGTCTGGGGCGTGGCCACCAGCGCATTTCAGATCGAGGGCGCGGCGCGCGCCGACGGCAAGGGGCCGTCGATCTGGGACGACTTCTGTCGCGTGCCTGGCGCCATCGCGGATGGCGGCACGGGCGATGTGGCGTGCGACCACTATCACCGGCTCGAATCGGATCTGGATTTGATCGCCGATCTCGGCGTCACCGCCTATCGCTTTTCCATCTGCTGGCCGCGAGTTCAGCCCGGAGGGCAGGGCGCATACAACGAGCGCGGCATCGAATTCTACGAGCGCCTGGTCGATGGCTTGCTGGAAAGAAACATTCGGCCCTACGCGACGCTGTATCACTGGGATTTGCCGGCCGAGCTGCAACGTCTGAACGGCGGCTGGCTGGCGCGCGACACGGCCTATCGATTCGCCGAGTACGCGGAGGTGATCTCGCGTCGCCTGGGCGATCGCGTCGTTTCCATCGCAACTCACAATGAGCCTTGGGTGTCGGCGGTGCTTGGCTACGAGCGCGGCGTGTTCGCACCGGGTGTGAAGGACCGTCGCGTCGCGTACCAGGCCAGTCATCATTTGTTGCTGAGTCATGGACTGGCGATGCAGGCGATCCGCGCGGCTGGTGTCAGAGCCGATGTGGGAATCGTGTTGAATATGTCGCCGGTTCGTCCGGCTACGGATTCCGAGCTCGACGCGCATCATGCGCGGCTCGAAGATGGACGGCTGGTCCGTTGGTACACGGATGCCGTGTTCAAGGGCCAATATCCAACCGATATCGTCGAGCATCTCGGCGCCGATGCGCCGGTGGTCCAAGCTGGCGATGCAGGGTTGATCGCGCAGCCGTGCGACTTCGTCGGCATCAACTATTACCACCCGACCGTGTCCAGCAGCTCCAATCCTGCCTCGCCGGCTTCAAGCGGCGCAGCCGTCACCGATATGGGATGGGAGGTTGCGCCTCGCAGCCTCTGCGATTTACTGCTCCGATTGAAGCGCGATTACCAGCTGCCGCCCATCTACATCACCGAGAACGGCGCGGCGTATCGCGATCAGTTGGTGGACGGGCGGATCGAGGATGAGCAGCGACGCCAGTACATCGAGTCGCACCTGCTCGCCGTGGCGGAAGCGATCGAGCACGGTGTCGACGTTCGGGGCTACTTCGTCTGGAGCCTGATGGATAACTTCGAGTGGGCCGAGGGCTATCGCAAGCGCTTCGGCATCGTGCACGTGGATTACGCGACTCTGCGCCGGACTTTGAAGCGCAGCGGGTTGTGGTATCGGTCGTTGCTGAAGACTGCGACTGTCTGACGATCAGCAGACGCCGACGGGCAGGATCAGTTGAGTGGCTTCGGGCGGAGGACTGCGGCGGCCGCGGGTGCGACCCTTGTTGCTTCGACCACGCGGGCTGGCGTGAATGGCCGAAAGGGTTTCGCGAGCCGCTTCGGTCGCGTGATCGGCGGACTCATAGCCCAACATGCGCGTGAAGAGATCAACCACCGGCGTGTGCCGGTAGCTGTGCAGCTCGTAGCTGAAACCGTCCTGGTCGTGGAAGATCCGCGCGTATCCATGCTCGGTGTGGAGTAGATCGACCAGCGTGCGCATCGCCTTGGCCAGCAGGGCTGTCATGCGCCGGAGTATAAGAAGAAGAGGTTTCGGCAAAGAGGCGATCAGTCCGCAGCCTGGACATTTTAGGGGTTCGCCTTATTCATATTTTTCGCGGGCGGCCGGCGTTGACATGGCCATGGAGGGGAATTCGCTCCGCACCGTCAGTCAATTATCAGCCTGCCGAACGCATACTGCCGCGCTTTCCCGTCACGCGGAGTATGCGATGCGTTTAGGTTCATTGGTGCTCGCCGGGGCTGTTGCCTTTGGCGCAACGGCTGCGGCCCACGCCGACCAGGCCGGCTTGCTTTACCAGCTGGAGTCGGCGGTCAGCTTGCCCAGCACCGACAGCGGCTGGGATTACATCAAGATGCAGCCGGGCACCGCTCGCCTGTTCCTGGCGCGCGATGTGGATGGCCTGACCGTGTTCGACGTGGACCAGAACAAGGCGATCGCGACGGTCGAGAACTCGAAGGGCGCCAATGGTCCGTTGCTGCTGCCTCAGTACAACCGAGGCTATGTGGCGAACACCGATGGCTCGCTGTTGAGCATCGACCTGCAGACGCTGAAACCGATCCAGCGTTTGGCGCTCGATAAAGACGGTGGCTTGAATAGTGGTGTGCACGACCCGGCGACCAAGCAGGTGCATTTCATCACTGGCACGCGCCCGGCGCAGTCCACGTGGTACACGCTCGACGCCGCGACCGGCAAGCTGCTGAAGACGACGACTTTCCCGTTCAAGAAGATGGACGATCCAGCCATCGACGGCGCCGGCAACATCTACGCGCCGGCCCGCAAGGACAACCTGATCCTGAAGCTCGACTCCAAGACGCTGAAGGAAAGCGCGCGCTGGCAGGTGCCCTGCAATGTTTCCAAGACGCGTTGGCAGGCGAGGACCAAGCGCATCATCGCCGCTTGTGTCGGCGACAACCCGCAAATGTTCTCCGTGGACCCGGCCACCGGCAAGGTGAGCGCGACCGTCGCGATCGGCCCGAGCATCGACGGCATCGGCATCGATGAGAAGCGCCAGCGGATCGTTACATCGAGTAACGACGGCTTCGTGACCGTGATTCAGCAGAAGGGGCCGGATCAGTTCACCGTGCTCGGCACTGTCACGACGCGAGTCGAAGCCCGCATGATGTACATGGATGAGCGCAACGGGAACCTGTATTTCGTGACGGCCGATTCGACCACCACGAAGGATGCGAGCGGAGCGGAGAAGCAGGTTTATCACCCGAATAGCTTCGTGGTGCTGACGTACAAGCCGATCTGACGACCTTTGTCGTGAGCCCTCTCTCGTCATATGCGAGGGAGGGCTTCGCGCGTTCTGCACCAGTAAATCTCGCACCAACGTTTCGGCGCGTCGT
>NZ_BLJO01000006.1:0-10639 GCF_009932555.1 Steroidobacter agaridevorans | reverse complement strand
GGGGACCTCCTTCCGGCAGCTTTTCGGCACAGGGACGGGGCCGAAACAGCAGGGCTCACCATGGACGTGCGGCGAGGAGCGCAATGCGCTCCGGCCGGCGCCCGGTGCCGGAAGGAGGTCCCCCACCTCGGCGGCGTGCAAGAACCGACGCCTCTTCTCCTAGCGATGCGCGGAAGGTTTTAGCAAGAATTCCCTTTCCACCCTCACTACACTCCCCCTTCATGCGACAGCGACGTCGTAGCGATCAGGCGAGGCAGTGCATCCATGAAAGTGGTCATCACCGGCGGCACGGGATTTCTCGGTCAGCGCCTTGCTGCTCGCATTCTCGAGCAAGGATCTTTATTCGCTCCTTCCGGCGAGCTCCAGGCCGTGAGCGAAATGGTGCTGTTCGACAGCCGAATCCCACCCGACCTCAAAGTCACCGATAAGCGCATCAAGCTGCTGGAGGGCGACATCGCCGATCGGACCACCGTGGCCAGGTTGATCGATCGCCCGGACATCGCCGTCTTTCATCTCGCCTCGGTCGTGAGCGCCGGTGGGGAACAGGATTTCGAGCTGGCGATGCGCGTCAATCTGGATGGGCATCGCTATGTGCTCGACGCACTGAAGGCACTCGGTTCCCGGCCGAGATATGTATTCACCAGTTCGCTGGCCGTTTACGGTGGCGACAGCGCGCTGCGTGAGGTGGATGATCCTACCCGTCACATTCCACAGACCACTTATGGAATGACCAAAGCCATCGGCGAGCTGCTGGTCAATGACTACACCCGCAAGGGCTTCATCGATGGCCGCAGTGCGCGGCTCGGATTCGTGATCGTGCGGCCGGGTGCGCCGAATCGGGCGGCGTCGGGTTTCGCGAGCGGGGTGCTGCGTGAGCCGCTCAACGGTGAAGACTATGTGTGTCCGGTGCCGTTCTCGACGAAGGTGGCCGCAACCGGTTATCGCACTGTTATCGAAGGCTTGCTGGCGTTACACGCAGTCGATGGCAGCAAACTGGGTGCCGATCGCTCGGTCAATCTGCGCACGCGCACCGTTACGGTTGGCGAGATGATCGAGAGCTTGCGGCGAGTCGCTCGCGATCGGAAGCTTGGGGCGATCAGCGAGCAGCCTGATCCTTTCGTCATGAAGGTAATATCGGCCTGGCCCGAGCAGATGCATGCGAGTCGAGCGGCGGCGCTTGGGTTTCCGCAGGATGAGAGCATCGATAGCATCATCCGCGAATACATCAGTGACTATCTGAAGTGAGCTCACGCGCATGGACCAGAAGAAAATTGCAGTCGTCACCGGCGCTGGCACGGGTATAGGACGAAACGCCGCGCTGGCGTTGGCGAAGAGGAACTTTGTGGTCGTGCTCGCAGGTCGCAATCTGCAGACCTTGAATGAGACTGCATCGCTCGCCGGCGGCGCGGAGACGCTCGCGGTGCCGACGGATGTGACCAACCCCGCTTCAGTTGCGCAGCTCTTCGACAAGACGAAGACGACTTTCGGTCGCGTCGATGTGTTGTTCAACAACGCCGGCACCAGCGCACCACCCGTGCCTTTCGAACAGCTCACACCCGAGCAGTGGGACGCCGTCGTTGCGGTGAATCTGACGGGCGCATTCCTGGTGGCGCAAGCGGCCTACCGTGTGATGAAAGATCAGACGCCGCAAGGCGGCCGGATCATCAACAATGGCTCGATCTCGGCGCAAGTGCCGCGGCCGAACTCGGCGCCCTACACGGCGACCAAGCACGCCATCACGGGCCTGACCAAGTCGCTGTCGCTGGACGGCCGCAAATACAACATTGCCTGCGGGCAGATCGACATCGGCAACGCCGCGACCTCGATGGTGAACAAGATCTCCACCGGCGTCGTGCAAGCGAACGGTTCGTTGCTGGCGGAGCCCACCATGCCGGTCGACCACGTCGGAGAAGCCATAGCCTACATGGCCGGCCTGCCGCTCGAGACCAACGTGCAGTTCATGACCGTGATGGCGACCGCCATGCCGTACATCGGGCGCGGCTAAGCCGAGCCATGCGGAGGACCGGCCTCGACGCCGGTCCCGCGAGACTGTATTTTCAGTCGCTGTGAATTCTCCAGCGAGGCGCGGCAGACCTATGGCCCGAGCAACGTACGCTGCAGTCATGGTCACGCTGCTGGCGATGGCTGCATGTAATAGCAATGAGCCTCGATCTCCCACGTCGAAGGGTAGCGACGAAGTGACGTTCGAACTGGCGGGCACGCGCTGGGCGCTGGTGCAGCTCGGCGACAAGCCGGTGACGATCAGCGAAGGCGGCCGCGAAGCGTACATCGCGCTCAACTCCGCCGATGGCAGCGTCGTCGGGCACGCCGGCTGCAATCGCCTCTCGACAAATTACAAACAGAGCGGCGCGCAGCTCAGCTTTGGCGATTTGGTCACGACGCGGATGTACTGCCCGGACATACCGACCGAGACCGCACTGCTGGACGCAATGAAAGCCACCGCCGGCTGGCGGATCGCAGGCTCGCAACTGGAATTGCTGAACAGCCAGCAAGCGCCCGTCGCCCGTTTCGAAGCCAGGAATCTCTAAAGCCACCGTGCAGCGCGCGCCTCTTCCTGCCGGCGTCTGGGCGCTCGGTCTGGTCAGCCTGTTCATGGATGTTTCTTCGGAAATGATCCATGCGCTGCTGCCGGTCTTCGTGGTCGGCACGCTCGGCGCCGGCGCGATCTGGCTCGGCGTGATCGAAGGCGTCGCCGAAGCCACCGCCAATATCGTCAAAGTGTTTTCGGGCGCGCTGTCGGATCGATGGGGCAAGCGCAAATCGCTGGCGCTGCTCGGTTACGGGCTGGCGGCGGTTACCAAGCCGCTGTTTCCGCTCGCCGGCAGTGCGCTCACGGTGTTCGCGGCTCGCTGTATAGATCGAATCGGAAAGGGCATTCGCGGCGCGCCGCGCGATGCGCTCGTCGCCGACTACACGACGCCGGAGCAACGGGGCGCCGCTTATGGATTGCGGCAGTCGCTCGACACGGTGGGCGCGTTTATCGGGCCGCTGCTCGCAATCGCACTGTTGATGTTACTGGCGAACAATGTCCGCGCGGTCTTCTGGATCGCCGTCATTCCAGCGCTCATCTCGGTCGCGATTCTTTGGTTTGCGGTCAAAGAACCGCCGCATCTGCAGCCGATGCAAAAGCGCGTCGTGGATCTGCGTCCTCGCGATTTGCCCAAACCGTTCTGGGCGATTGCCATCGTCGCCACCTTCTTCACGCTCGCTCGGTTCTCCGAAGCGTTTCTGATCCTGCGCGGCGCCGACATCGGCCTGACGATCGCCTGGACGCCAGTGGTGCTGGTGGTCATGAATGTCGCCTACATGTGTTCAGCCTATCCCGCTGGAGTGCTGGCAGATCGAATGCCACGCCACCACATTCTGCTATTGGGAGCGGCAGTGCTGGTGCTGGCCAATCTGATGCTCGCCGGCGCCAGGGATGCCACGGTCGTATTGATAGGAGTCGCGCTCTGGGGGCTGCACATGGGGCTGACCGAAGGCGTGTTCACCGCGATGATCGCCGACGCCGCGCCTGCTGATCTGCGTGGCACGGCGTTCGGTGTATTCAATCTGATGCGTGGCCTGCTGCTGCTCTTCGCCAGCATCATTGCCGGAATCATGTGGGAGGCCAGCGGTCCGGCGGCGACATTCATTACCGCCGCGGTGCTCGCGGCGTTCTCGATGTTGCTGCTGATGGCATCGCGCAGTATGTTGCGCTCATGACAGCAACGGACGTGATTCAGGCGCTGCAGCTCGCTCCCCATCCTGAGGGCGGGTGGTATCGCGAAATCTATCGTTCTACCGATCGGGTTCAGCGTGGCAGGGAGTCGCGAAGCGCGACCACCGCGATCTATTACCTGCTCGAACAGGGGCAGCTCAGCCGTTGGCACGTCGTCGATGCCGATGAGATCTGGCATTTCTATAGCGGCGCACCGCTGGAGTTGCTGGCTTACGATCCGGAATCCCGTCAGCTGAATCGTCACTTGCTTCATGCCGGTACGGCGGAAGCGCGGCCGGTGGGAGTCATTCCTTCCGGTGTCTGGCAAGCAGCGCGCAGCCTCGGCGAGTATTCGTTGGTTGGCTGTACGGTCAGTCCGGGATTCGAGTTTTCAGGATTCAAGTTCACCGCCGATTTGCCCGATCACCGGGCGCACTTTGTCGGCGAGCTGTCGCAGTACGCGGCGTTGCTATGACGCGCTGGGTCGTTCTTCTCAGCCTGGTCCTGAGTTGGAACAGCCACGCCGAACAGCTGTGGATTCGCGCCGGCAAAGTGATCGATGTGGAGCGCGGTCGCGTGCTCAGCGATCAAATGATCCGCGTCGAGGGTGAGCGAGTCGTCGCAGTCAGCAGCTACACGCCCGACGCGAACAAGGATGGACGCTGGTTGGACTGGTCCAGCTACACCGTGCTGCCGGGCCTCATGGACATGCACACCCACCTGGCGGACTTCGTCACTTCCTCCGAGGTCGCAGCCCCTCTGTATACGTCAGCGGCCGACGCGGCTTTGCAAGGCGTCGACAATGCGCGCCGAACGATTCGAGCTGGATTCACGACAGTGCGCGATGTGGGCTGTTATCGAGCCTTCACCGATGTAGCTCTTCGCAATGCCATCGATCGCGGCATCGTCGACGGGCCGCGGATGTTTGTTGTGGGCGCGTATATCACTGTTAACGGCGGCGGAGGCGAGGTGACCGGCTTTGCGCCCGATGTCGTCGTGCCGGCGGAAATGCGCCGGGGTGTTGCGAACTCGGAGTCCGAGATCCGGCAGCGCGTGCGTGAGCTGATCAGCGGTGGCGCGACGTTCATCAAAATCATCGCGACCGGCGCCGTGCTCACGGCCGGCACGACGCCCGGCGCCGCCGAATATTCCGAAGCGGAGATTCATGCGGCAGTGGACGAAGCCGCTCAGTACGGAGTCTTCGTTGCCGCTCATGCGCACGGCGCCGAAGGAATCAAACGAGCGGTGCGCGCGGGCGTCCGCTCCATCGAGCATGCTTCGTATCTCGACGACGAAGGCATTGCGCTGATGAAGAAGTACGGCACCTGGTTGGTCGCTGACATCTACAACGGCGACTACATCGCCGAGATCGGCAAGCGCGATCGTTGGAGCGAAGAGATTCTGCGCAAGAACGATGAGACGACGCAGACTCAACGCGACGGATTCGCGAAAGCCGTCAATGCCGGAGTCCGCATCGCGTTCGGAACCGACAGCGGCGTTTATCCACACGGCGACAATGCGCGTCAGTTCACTTACATGGTGCGTTACGGGCTGACGCCGATGGATGCCATCCGAGCCGCGACATTGAACTCCGCGCAGTTGCTCGCCAAGGAACAAGACCTCGGATCGATCGCCGCAGGCAAATTCGCTGACCTGATTGCGGTCGAGGGCGATCCATTGCAGGACATCGACACACTTCGCCAGGTGCGCGGCGTCATCAAAGCCGGCCGTCAGATCCGCTTGGACTGAACCATGAGCGCCACCCAGTTGCCTCCGCGTCGGATGGGTTTCTGGATGTGCCTGGCGCTGGTGATCGGCAACGTGGTCGGCTCGGGGGTTTATTTATTACCGGCCTCGCTGGCGCCGTATGGCCTCAACAGCATCTTCGGCTGGCTCATCACTTCCGGTGGCGCGGTGGCATTGGCGGTCGTATTTGCCCGGCTGGCGAAGTTGTTTCCAAAGGCTGGCGGACCGTATGTTTATGCGCGCGTTGCCTTCGGCGATCAGGTGGGATTTCTCACGGCCTGGGGCTATTGGATCGGCGCATGGGTCGGCAATGCTGCCATTGCCATTGCGACGGTTGCCTATCTCGCCGAGCTGATCCCGTGGATCAAACACACGACCGGCGCGCCCGCGCTCGCGTCGTGCGTGATCATTTGGGTGCTGACCTATGTGAATTGGCGTGGCGCCCGAGAGGTCGGCGGCGTGCAGATCGTCACGACGGTGCTGAAGTTGTTGCCGCTGATCGCGATCGTCGCATTGGGCCTCTGGTTGCTGATCAAGGCTGACGCCTCGGTCATCCAGGCTGAGCGCACGCCATTCTCCTGGCCCGCGATCAATGCGTCCGCGATCCTGACTTTATGGGCGTTTCTGGGGCTGGAGTCGGCCACCGTTCCGGCTCGCGCCGTGGACAATCCTGAACGCAATGTGCCGCTCGCGACTTTGTGGGGCACGCTCGGCACCGCGGCGATCTATATCCTGACGTGCTCCATCGTCGTGTTATTGCTGCCCGGCTCGCAGCTGGCCGATTCGAGTGCGCCGCTCGCCGATGTCATTCGCATGTTCTGGGGCGATCGGCTTGCCAGCACGCTGGCGCTGTTCGCTTTCATCAGCGGCTTCGGTGCGCTCAACGGCTGGATTCTGCTGCAAGCGGAGATGCCGCGCGTGCTGGCCAACGAGGGTGTGTTTCCCAAGGTGTTTGCTCGCGAGTCGCGGCATGGCACCCCCGGCGCGTCGCTGGCGATCACGGGCCTGTTGCTCACCACGCTGGTATTGATGAACTACAGTCGCTCCATGGTGCAGGTGTTCACCTTCATCATTCTCATCGCGACATCGACCTACCTGGTGATGTACCTGTGTTGTGCCGTGGCCGCGCTCAAGCTTTGCTGGAACGGTCTGCTGGGCGAGGCGGGCCGGAAGTTGTCGCCGTTCTTGCTAATAGCGATGCTGGCCTCGGCGTATTCGCTGTGGACCCTGTTCGGCGCCGGGGCCGAAGAATTCTGGTGGAGCATGGCGCTGTTCGCCGCCGGCGTGCCGGTTTACTGGTTGATGCAGCGGCCTGCCAGGGCGGCTCGGCCCAGGCCGCGACCTATTGACTGACAATTCACTCGCCAGCGGGCCATGCGGCGATGCATACTCGCGGCGAATGCAACCGGTTACACTCCGGAAACTAGCCATAGAATCCGCCGCCACGAGGCGGCAGCGAGAGGGGGTTGGATGAACGAGAACACCTACGACGCCATTGTCGTCGGCACCGGCATCAGTGGCGGCTGGGCGGCCAAGGAGCTGACCGAAAAGGGTTTGAAGACGCTGGTGCTGGATCGCGGGCGCAACGTCCGGCACGTCCAGGACTATCCCACGGCGACCACCGATATCTGGGACTTCCCCTATGCGGGGCGCGCGACCGCCGAGGAACTGAGGCGCCACGAAACCGCGGCCCGTAGCGGCTACGCGATCACACAGGCGACCAAGCACTGGTTCGTCGACGACACCGAGTTCCCATACACCGAGAAGCAGCGCTTCGACTGGATCCGCGGCTATCACGTCGGCGGCCGCTCCATCATGTGGGGCCGGCAGAGCTATCGCTGGAGCCCGATGGACTTCGAGGCCAACGCCAAGGACGGAATCGCGGTCGACTGGCCGATCCGCTATGACGATCTCGCCCCCTGGTACGACCACGTCGAGCAGTTCATCGGCGTCAGCGGCCAGAACGAGGGCTTCGCGCAGCTGCCCGACGGCAAGTTCCTGCCGCCGATGGAAATGAACTGCGTCGAGAAACATTTCAAACAGCAGGTGACCGACAAGCTCGGCCGCCAGGTCACGATCGGCCGCGTCGCCCATCTCACGGCGCCGCTGGCGCACAGCCCGCAGCGTGGCACCTGCCAGTATCGAAACATGTGTATTCGCGGCTGCCCGTTCGGTGCGTATTTCAGCAGCCAGTCGAGCACGCTGCCGGCCGCCGAAAAGACCGGCAACATGACGCTGCGGCCGAACTCCATCGTTTACGAAATCATCTACGACGAGAAGAAGGAACGCGCCACCGGCGTGCGCGTGCTCGATGCGGAGACCCGACAGACGACCGATTTTTTCGCCAAAGTGATCTTCCTGAATGCGTCGACCTTCGGCTCGACGTACATCATGATGAACTCGATCTCCAAGCGCTTCCCGAACGGCTTCGGCAACGACAGCGGCGAGCTCGGCTGCAACATCATGGATCATCAGCTCGAGATCGGCGCGCGCGCCATGGTCGACGGCTTCGATGACAAGTACTACACCGGGCGCCGTCCTAACGGCATTTACATTCCGCGATATCGCAACGTCGGCAAGGACAAACGCGACTACCTGCGTGGCTTCGGCTATCAAGGTGGCGCGTCGCGCGGTGGCTGGACCGGGCTGATGCTCGACACCAAGCTCGGCGAAGAGTTGAAGGAGCGCGCGGCGGAGCCCGGTCCCTGGTACATGGGGCTCGGCGGCTTCGGCGAGATCCTGCCGTATCACGAGAATCGCGTGACCATGGATCATTCCAAGAAGGACAAGTACGGCATGCCGGTGCTCGCCTTCGACGCCGTGCTACGGCAGAACGAGCTGGCCATGCGCAAGGACATGGCGAACGACGCGGCCGAAATGCTCGAAGCCGCGGGTTATCGCAACGTGCGTAGCTACGATCGCGAGATGGGCATCGGCCTCGGCATCCATGAGATGGGCACGGCGCGCATGGGACGCGATCCCAAGACTTCCGTGCTCAATGCGCACAATCAGGTGCACGCTTGTAAGAACGTCTATGTCACGGACGGTTCTTGCATGACCTCGGCGGCGTGCCAGAACCCGTCGCTGACCTACATGGCTTTGACCGCGCGTGCCTGCAATCACGCGGTCGAAGAACTGAAGCGCATGAACATCTGAGGTGACTCATGAATGCCGATGACATGAACATGAATCGTCGCCAGGTGTTGCAGCGGGCTGCCTATCTGATGGGCGGCGCGCTCTCGGCGCCCGCGGTCCTTGGCTTGCTCAACGGCTGCGCGCCGAAGCAGGAAGAGGCGCTTTGGCAGCCGGTATTTTTCAGCAAGGAACAAGGCGCGATCGTGGCCGAGGTCGCGGACATCATCATCCCGCGCACCAAGACGCCCGGCGCGAAGGATGTGGGTGTGCCCGGGTTCATCGACACCATGCTCAAAGATGTCTACGAGCAGGCCGATCGCGATCGTTACCTGGCCGGCTTGAAGGAATTCGACGATGCGGCTCGCAAGGCGCATGGCAAACCGTTCGTCGAGCTGAGCAAGTCTCAGCAGACCGAGCAGGTGAAGAAATTCAACGACGACGCCATCGCGACCGAGCTCTCTTACGATCCGCGCCCGAAAGATTTGAAGCGTCCCTTCATTCTCATGACGCGCGAGCTGACGCTGCTGGGCTTCTTCTGTTCGAAAGTCGGCGCCACGGAAGTCCTGCAATACGTCGCGGTGCCCGGCGGGTTCCAGGCCTGCGTGCCCGTTGCGGAGGCGGGCAATGGCAAGGCGTGGGCGCAGGAAGCGATGGGGCGTTTCTAAGCCCCGCTCGGGCGCATCGCCCGAGCGAAAAATAGCTAACTTATCGGCGCAGCAGCCTGCGGCGTAAAACGCCGCTGCTGCTGGTCGATTCGAACATCAGCAACAATCCCAACGCGATCAGCAGCGGCAGGATTTCGAACACGGCCCGATAGGCCAGCACAGCGCCGAGCAGTTTCGCCGGCGGGACCTGCGGCAACATCAATAACAACGCCGCTTCCAGCACGCCCAGCCCGGCCGGCACATTGCTGAGCTGCCCGGCGACGAAGGCGATGCAATAGATCGCGATGAAGGCCGGCCAGCTCATGTTGAGCTCGTCGGGCATGAACAGATAAAGAATTCCCGTCATCAGCGAGATCTGCACCAGCCCGATCGCCAGCTGCAACGAAGTGTCACGCAGCGTCGGCACCGGCAGCGTTTGCCCGCCCATCGTCAGTGGCGTCTTGCGGCGGATGACGAAGGTCAGCCAACCGATATCCTTCGCAAGACCGATGACGCCGAGGATCAGCACCGTGCCGGTCGAAATTCGCAGTGCCTGCGCGGCGGTTTCGGCGTTGAGTAAAAGTGACAAATCGATCAGCCAGCCGACGCTGAAGAAATACGGCATGGCGGCCAGCACCACGACGGTCGCGACCTCTCGCGCCGATAAGCCGACGGCCGCATACATTCGATAACGCAGAGCGCCGCCACTGACCAGGGCGAGTCCGATCGCCCGGCTGATCGGGTTGGAGATGATGGCGGTTCGAAATGCGACCAGGGGCATCGTTCGGCCGCTCGCCATACGCACGGCGATGCCTTCGTAAATTCCCACCAGTGCATATACGCCGGCGCTGAAGAGCAGGCCGAGCAGCATGGTCGTCGGCGGCTGCGCGAGTACCTGCTGGCGTACGTCGTGGAAATCGATGGCTTCGAGCCGGTCGGCCAGCACCCAGCCGGCCAGCGCGAGCATCGGAATCCACAGCAGCGGGGCCCATTTCTTCATGGAGATTCGATCATCTCAAATTCGCCGGTTCGTGCGGGGTGGGTAAGTCGATGCAATTCGCTTGGCTGGGCGCGCGTTCCGCGCTGGCTCTTGAAGAGCCCGGCCCGCCCTTGTGTTTGGCGCTGCGCGCCGGCTTTGAAGAGCCCACTGCCCGCCCTTGTGTTTGGCGCTGCGCGCCGGCTTTGAAGAGCCCACCCACCCGCCCTTGTGTTGTTGGCGCTCCGCGCCGGACCTTCAAGAGCCACCCGCCCGCCCGTATTGCTTGGCGCTGGCGCGCCGGTCTGCCGCGCTCCGCGCGAGCGAGGGCCGGATGGCTCGCGCAGCGCGAACACACGGCGGCCGCCGGGATCTTCAGGCTTGGCGCGCAGCGCCAACACACGGGCGGGCGGTGGG
>NZ_BLJO01000005.1:339555-652654 GCF_009932555.1 Steroidobacter agaridevorans | reverse complement strand
GCGCGACGCCAAACTCACAACCGAGGGTTGGTGGTGGGAGAAGAGTCACGCGCGAATGCGCAGCTGACATTTCGGCGGCGTCGGGAATGTCCTAGGTCTTCCCGGCAGCTTCGGACAAAAGGGACTTTGCCGGAGCAGTGCGCCCAGGGACGGGACCCAAGGAATCCGCGCGATAGCGCGAGTGACGGGGAGCACGGTACCGGGAAGACCTAGGACGTTCCCGGCGCTGCAGACCACCGAGGCCTCTTACTCCGGGGCCCCGGCGGCGGAATCACAACAAACGTTAGAACGCGTTAATCCCCGTCAGAGCACGACCGACCGTCAACTGATGAACGGTCTCCGTGCCCTCGTAAGTGATGACACTTTCCAAGTTGAGCGCATGCCGAATTGGGGAGTACTCAACGCTGATGCCCGCGCCACCGAGAATGTCACGCGCATCTCGCGCCACTTCAATCGCCGCACGAGCGTTGTGCCACTTGGCGACAGAGACCTGCGTCGGCTGCATGATCCCCTGATCTTTCAAACGTCCGAGCTGCAACGACAGCATCTGTGACGTTGTGATTTTCCGGGCCATCTCCGCCAGGCGAATCTGAATCGCTTGAGTCGCGGCCAGCGGCCTGTTGAACAGAATGCGGGTCTTCGAATATTCGATGACGTCCTTCAAACACGCCTGTGCCGCGCCGGTCACGCCCCAGCAGATGCCGTAGCGTGCTTGAGTCAAACACGACAGCGGGCCCTTCAACCCGACGACGTTCGGCAGCATGTTTTCTTCCGGCACGACGACATTGTCGAAGAACAAGCTGCCCGTCAGCGACGCGCGCAAGCTCATCTTGTGTTTGATCGTGGCCGTGGTGAACCCTTTGAAGCCCTTTTCGACCAGGAAGCCCCGGATGCCGTCGTCGGTGCGGGCCCAGACGATGGCGAGGTCGGCGATCGGGGCGTTGGTGATCCACATCTTCGCGCCGTTCAGCACCCAGTCCTTGCCCTGGCGCTTGGCGTGCGTCTTCATGTTGGCCGGATCGGAGCCGCCGTGCGGCTCGGTGAGGCCGAAGCAGGCGATGGTTTCGCCTTTGGCCATGCTCGGCAGCCAGCGTTGCTTCTGCTCTTCGCTGCCGAACGCGTCGATTGGATACATGCACAGGCTGGACTGCACGGAAACAAAGCTGCGCAGGCCCGAGTCGCCGCGCTCCAGTTCCTGGCAGATCAAGCCGTACGACACACCATTCAAACCGGCGCAGCCATGACCGTGGATCGAGCTGCCCAGCAGGCCGAGCTCCGCGACGCCAGTCACCAGCTCGCGCGGGAAACGTTCGTGCTCGAAGCAATCGCCCATGATGGGAATGACTTGCTCGTCGACGAATTTCGCGACCGAGTCCTGCACCAGGCGCTCTTCGTCGCTGAGCATGGCGCGGACGTTGTACAGATCGACGGGATCGAGTTCGGGGGCCGCGGACGGCGCTGCTTTCGGTTTGGCTGACATGTGGGCTCTCCTGGTCGGGCGAATAATAGCGCACGCGACCGATAGTGACTTGGTGCGCACTTGAGCGGAGGTGGTGTCGTGGCCGCCGCCGCGGGCGGTGGGAAGGTGCGAAAACCCTTAATTTTCCGGCCCCGGCGCGCCCCTGCAAGCCCGGTACGGCAAGGCAAGCCTACAATTCTTGTCGGTGACGGCTGAGCGGGGGTAACTTGTACGAGGAATCACGTTGAGCAAGGGGGAGCGATGCGCACCGTGGAGCAATGGCTGGATGAATATGGCGAGAGTCACCGCAATGCCATCAACAAGGCGCTGCACTGGATCTGCGTGCCCATCATCGTCGTCAGCTTGATCGGGCTGCTGTGGTCGGTGCCCGCGCCGCGGACCTGGCAGGAGATATCGCCGTTGCTGAACTGGGGCTTGCTGTTTCTATTGGCAGGCGTGGTGTATTACCTGTCGATGTCGTGGTCGCTCGCGGTCGGCATGGCGGTATTCGCCGGGCTGGTGACGTTGGCCATTGTCGGACTGCAAAGCCTGCCGTGGCCGTTGTGGAGCGTATGCATCGCGTTGTTCGTGGTGGCATGGATCGGTCAGTTCATCGGACATCACTACGAAGGGCGGCGACCGTCGTTTTTCAAAGACATTCAGTTCTTGATGATCGGTCCGCTATGGTTGCTCAGCTTTATCTATCGAAAAATGCGAATTCCTTACTAGTTTCGGTAGCTCAGCGCGGCGGACACTCACGGATTCAGTGCCGGTTCAGTCCGTTTTTTCCAGGCTGATCCCGTGTATGGCGCGGGTGCATAGTGCCGCGCGATTTTTTCAGCGGAGAGGAAACCCCATGGTCGATCGTTTTTCCAAGCTCGCCGGTGTCGGCATCGTCGTGACCTGCCTGCTCGCAGGCTGCACCACGGTCAATCCGTATACGCGCGAGTCGCAAACCAGCAAGGCTGCCAAGGGCGCAGGCATCGGCGCTGCCGTCGGCGCGGTGGCTGGCTTGCTGACGAAAGGCGACAAGCTGGAGAACGCGCTGATCGGCGCGGGCGTAGGCGCGTTGGCCGGCGGTGGCGTTGGTTATTACATGGACGTGCAGGAAGCGAAGTTGCGCCAGAAGCTCGAAGGCACGGGCGTGAGCGTTACGCGCGTGGGCGACAACATCACGTTGAACCTGCCGAGCAGCATCACGTTCGCGACCAATAGCGCGGACCTGAATTCAGGTTTCTATAACGCGCTCGGCGGCGTTGCGATGGTGCTGAAGGAATACAACAAGACGGTCATCGAAGTGGCCGGCCACACCGATAGCACGGGCAGCGACCAGTACAACCAACAGTTGTCGGAGCGTCGCGCGTCGTCGGTTGCGAATTATCTGACGGGCCAGGGCGTCACTCAGCAGCGCCTGCTGACGGTCGGCGCGGGTGAGTCGCATCCGGTTGCTTCCAACGACTCGGAGTCAGGTCGTGCGCAGAATCGGCGTGTCGAGATGACGATCGTGCCGATTACGAAGGGCTGAGATTAACGCAGCAGCTGTTTATTTTTGATGCTGCTCGCCGGCCCGGAAAGGATGGGTCGGAGGCGCGAGCCGGCCGGGTTACTCCAGGCAAGCCGCCCGCAGGACAAAAATATCTGCTGCCGCGTTATGAGATAGGCGCAAAGAGAAAGGGCCGGCTCTTCACGAGGCCGGCCCTTTGGTTTACAGGGTCCATGACGCTGGTTCAGTCCGTTAGTTCGCTCATGCGGTGGCTTCGGCCACGAGGCCGCGCAGTTTCTTGATCGCGTTCGCCTCGATCTGGCGAATACGCTCCGCGGACACGCCGTACTTGTCGGCCAGCTCGTGCAAGGTCGATTTCTCGTCCTGCATCCACCGGCTGCGCAGGATGTGCTGGCTGCGGTCGTCCAGCGTTTCCAGCGCCTGAGACAGCCGCTCGGCGGTGTCCTCGTCCCACTGCTCGCGTTCCACGGCGACCGACGGATCGGCTTCCGGGTGCTGCAGGTAGGCCGACGGCGAGTACGCGCCATCCTCTTCATCCGCATCCGGGGCCGGATCGAAGGACAGGTCGCGCGAGCTCAACCGCTGCTCCATGTCGGTCACTTCGGCGGTGGTCACGCCGAGGTCGCGGGCAATCGCCTTGGTCTCCACGTCCGTCAGCCAGCCCAGGTTCTTCTTGAACTTGCGCAGGTTGAAGAACAGCTTGCGCTGCGCCTTGGTGGTGGCGATTTTCACCAGCCGCCAGTTACGCAACACGTACTCGTGGATCTCGGCGCGGATCCAGTGAACTGCGAACGACACCAGTCGCACGCCTACGTCCGGATCGAACCGCTTCACCGCCTTCATCAGGCCGACATTGCCTTCCTGAATCAGGTCGCCGACGGGCAGGCCGTAGCCGCTGTAGCCGCGGGCGATGTGCACCACGAAGCGCAGGTGGGACAACACGAGCTGGCGGGCCGAGTCCAGGTCCTCGTTGTCACGCAGGCGACGAGCCAGATCCAGCTCCTCTTCCCGCGACAACACCGGAATGCGCGACACGCGATCGATGTACGAATCGAGGCTGCCGACCGGGCCGGCCAGCATGTGCAGGGGGCTGGCGGCTAGTTCGGTGTGAGAGCGAACAAGCGCAGTTGATGTCATGTCGAAGATTCCCCTCCAGTCAGTGGTCAGAAGTTTAGCAATCGCGATGTTTGAGTGCTAAGTCGCCTTGAAAGTTCCGGCGGCGCCCATAGGTTCCGAACGGTTTGCGCCTAGCTAAACCGTTGATATTACTGAAGTCTTTTCGCCCTGGGGCGGCCCGTGAACGTCAGTCACGAATGCCGTGACTGAGTATGCGGATTGGCGAGACTGATCGACGGGTCAGGTCGGTTCGATGGCCCGCAGATGGCGGGTGGCCGCAAGGTAGGACCCCAGCCAGCCCAGAACGATCCCGCCGCCGAGCAGGATCAGGGTGGCCCGTGTGTCCAGGCCGCCGAGCTCGAAGGCGCTGCCGTACAGGCCGGCCATGCGGCCGATGGGCTCACGCAGGATGGCGATCACGGCCGCGGTGATGATCCAGGCGGTAAGGCCGCCGCCCAGCCCGTACCAGATGCCGTTGTACAGAAAAGGCCGACGCACGAAGCCGTCGGTGCCGCCGACCAGCTTGGTCACTTCGATCTCGGCGCGGCGGTTCTGGATGTCGAGCCGGATGGTGTTGCCGACGATGACCATGACCCCCAGCGCCAGCAGCGCCGCAGCCACGATCAACCCCCGGCGTACCGTCTCGAGAATCGCGTTCAGACGATTCACCCAGGCGGTATCGAGCTGCACGATCTCGACCGACGGCATCGCGCGCAGGTCGGCGGCGAGGCTGTCGAGATTGGCGGAGGTCGTGAAATCCGTGGCCGGTGTGACCACCAACGTATGGGGCAGCGGATTCTCATTGAGCGCATCGATGGCAGCGCCAAATCCCGAGTCGTGCCGGAACTCCTTCAACGCGGCGTCCGCCGTGATCACTTCGACGTTGCTCACATCGCGTCGCTGCTTGATGCGGCTCGCCGTGCGAGTCGCCTCTTCGGCAGAAGTGGGGCGCTTCAGAAACACCGTCAGATCGACGGCCTTGTTCCAATTGCCGGTCGCGGTCTGCGCATTGCTGATGAGCAGATGCAAGCACGCCGGCAGCGCGAGCGCGATGCCGATGACCAGCACGGTGAGCAGTGTGGCCAGCTTGTGCTGTGACAATCGGCCGAGCGAGCCGATCGAGGTCTGGGCGTGTCGGGTCAGCCAGGCGCTCATCGCATCGCTCCTTCGGCGCCGGTGATGAGCTTGGCGGGATCGACGAGCTTCTCGCCGGCGCTGACGCCCGCGGGCATGTCGTCGATGACCCGGCCGCCTTCCAGTCGCACCCGTCGCACCGGGAAATGCTCGAGCAGATACAAGTCGTGGCTCGCGACCAGCACCGTGACGCCGACTTCGTTGAAGCGACGGAAGATGTTCATCACTTCCAGCGACAGCTCGGGATCGAGGTTGCCGGTCGGCTCATCGGCGATCAGCACCGGCGGCTTGCTCACGACCGCGCGCGCGATGCCGACGCGTTGTTGTTCGCCCGTCGAAAGTTCGAGCGGCATGCTCTGTTCGCGACCCAGCAGTCCCACTTGATCCAGCGCCGCGCGCACGCGCTTGCCGATTTCCTTCGTGCCGACGCCGGCGATGATCAGCGGCAGCGCGACGTTGTCGAAGATGGTGCGATCGTGCAGCAGTTTGTGATCCTGGAACACCATGCCGATCTGGCGGCGGAACGCCGGGACCTTACGACGCGAGACGCCGTTGACGTTCTGGCCGTTGACGATGAGCTGGCCGCGCGTCGGCCGCTCGATCAACGAGATCAGCTTGAGCAGGCTGGATTTGCCCGCACCGGAGTGGCCCGTGAGAAACACGACCTCGCCGCTGTCGATCTCCAGGGTCAGATCGCTGAGCGCCTCGCGGCCGTTGGGGTAGCGTTTGAAAACGTGATCGAAACGAATCATGCGGATCGTGTCAGTCCCGCTTGAGCAACGCATCGACGAAGGACTCGGCTTCGAAGCCGACGAAGTCTTCGACGGTCTCGCCGACGCCGAGATACCGGATCGGCAGTTTTAATTCGTTGGCAATGGCGAACACGATACCACCCTTGGCGGTGCCGTCGAGCTTGGTCAGCACGACGCCGGTGACGCCCAGCGCTTCATGAAACAGCTTAGCTTGCTGGAGCGCGTTCTGACCTTGGCTCGCATCCAGCACCAGCAGCACTTCGTGGGGCGCGCTGGGATCGAGACGCCCCATCACGCGCTTCACTTTCTTGAGCTCGTCCATCAGGTTCGACTGCGTGTGCAGGCGACCGGCGGTGTCCGCGATCAGCACGTCGAATTTACGGGCCTGCGCGGACTGCAAGGCGTCGAATGCGACGGCGGCGGGATCGGCGCCCGTGGCTTGTGCGATCACCGGCACGTCGTTGCGCTGACCCCAGACTTGCAGCTGCTCGACGGCAGCGGCGCGGAATGTATCGCCCGCGGCCAGCATCACCTTCATGTCGGCCGCTTTGATGATGCGGGCGAGCTTGCCGATCGTCGTGGTCTTGCCGGCGCCATTCACGCCGACCACCAGCACCACGAACGGAATGTATTTGCTGTCGATGACCATCTGGCCCTGCACCGGCCGGACGATGTCCATGAGCTGCTCGCGCAAGGCTTCGAGCAGCGCGTCCAGGTCGTCGAGCTCGTGGCGCGCCGCTTTCTTACGCAGCGCGCTCAGGATTCTTTCGCTGGTGTCGACGCCCACGTCGGCGGTGATCAGGCGCATCTCCAGCTCGTCGAGCACGTTCTCGTCGATCTTGCCGCCGGGAATCAGGTTCGCGAGGTCGTAAGTCAGCCACGAGTCGCCCCGGTTCAACTTGGCGCGCAGGCGCGTGAACAGGCTGACCGGCTCCTCGGCAGGAGGTGCAGGCGGTGGGGCGGCGGGCGGCTTGTCCTTCTTGAAACCGAACATTCGTGAGCTTGGGTCAGGGTCTCGCGGCGGGGCGCGCAATTCTAACAGCAACGGCGGCGCGCGCCGGGGCTATCATCCGCCGCGCACATGGCCAGAGTCCCCAGCAATCGCCGACCCGTCGGCAAAACCACCGCCCAGGCCGGCCGACGTCCGCCGAATCAGTTACGTATCGTGGGCGGCCGCTGGCGCGGCATGCGGATCGATTTTCCCGACGTCGAAGCGATCCGCCCGTCGCCGGACCGGGTCCGCGAGACGCTATTCAATTGGTTACAGACGCACATCTCCGGCGCGCGCTGTCTGGATTTGTTCGCGGGCAGCGGCGCGTTGGGCATCGAAGCGCTGTCGCGAGGCGCCTCGGCGGTGACATTTGTAGACCGCGAGCCGCAGGTGGGCCGCCATTTGACGCAGACTCTGCAGCGTCTGGGCGCAACCGGCGCGACGGTCAAAAGCGAAGACGCGATCCGTTTCCTGGAACGAACGCCGCAGCCGTTCGACCTGGTATTTCTCGATCCGCCGTTCGCTTCGACGCTGTTGCAGCCGGTATTCGCCAGATTGCCGCAGGGCTGGCTGGCGCCGGAAGCGCACATTTACGTGGAATGTCCATCGAATGTGCCGATGCCACCGCTGTCAGCCGGCTGGAGCGTGTACCGTTCCAAGCAGGCCGGCCAGGTCGGCTATCATCTGCTGCGAGTCACGACGGCTCGCATCCGTTCCGCTGAAGAGGTTTTGCCATGACCGGCGCCATGTATCCCGGCACGTTCGACCCGATGACCAACGGCCACCATGACCTGGTGCGTCGAGCCGCCGGCATTTTCGATCGCGTCGTGGTCGCGGTCGCCGCCAATCCGGGCAAAGCTCCGCTGTTCACATTGGAAGAGCGCGTCGAGCTGGCGCGCGAAGTGCTGCACGATATTCCCAACGTCGAGATCACGGGTTACTCGGGCCTCACCGTCGAGTTCGCGCGACAACATGGCCTTGGCGTGGTGGTGCGCGGGTTGCGCGCGGTGTCCGACTTCGAGTTCGAGTTTCAGCTCGCGACCATGAGCCGGCATCTGTCGGATAAGGTCGACTATGTGTTCCTGACGCCCACCGAGCAGTTCAATTTCATTTCCTCCACTCTGGTGCGCGAGATCGCCAGTCTCGGCGGCAACGTCGCGCAGTTCGTTCATCCCAAGGTCGAGGCCGCCCTGCAACGCGCGTGGGCCAAGCGCCGCGCGCAGCAGTAGTCCTCCTCCGTTGAAGCGCACGCCCTCTGGTTGATTTCAGAGGCGCGAGCGCGATTTGAGATCCCATGAAAGTCATCCCGCTGCTTCGGATTCGTGTTCTATTAGTTGCATTGTTCGTGTTGCCGCTCGCGGCGCTGGCGGATCAGTCGGAGCGCCCGGGCAAAGCTGGCATCGCCAGTGCGCATCAGCTGGCGACCGAAGCGGGCATGGACATACTTCGCCAGGGCGGCAATGCATTCGATGCGGCGGTGGCGGTGAGCGCCGCGCTCGCAGTGGTCGAGCCGAGCAGCTCGGGCTTGGGCGGTGGCGCCTTCTGGTTGTTACATCGCGCTTCCGATGGTTTCGAAACAATGGTCGACGCGCGCGAAGTCGCGCCTCGCGCGGCGACTCACGACATGTTTCTCGATGAGAAGGGCGATGTCGTCAAAGGCCGCTCGACATCGACGGCGCTGGCGGCGGGCATTCCAGGCGAGCCGGCCGGTTTCGAGTATGTCTCCAAAACGTATGGCAAGCTGCCGTTCAAGACGGTGCTGCAGCCGGCGATTCGACTGGCGCGCGACGGCTTTCCTTTGAACAATCGATTGCGCGGCGGCATCGTCGCCAAGCGCGAGACGTTCAACGCCGGCGCGGCGGCGAAAATATTCCTGGATAAAGGCCAGGTGCCGGCGGTCGGCTTCATCATCAAACAACCGGAACTGGCGAAGACGCTGACCGCGCTCGCCGAACGCGGCGCCGATGGGTTTTATAAGGGCCCGGTCGCGAAGCAACTGGTCGACGGCGTAAAGAAGATGGGCGGCATCTGGTCGCTGCAGGATCTCGCCGAGTACCAGGTCAAAGAACGCAAGCCGGTGGTTGGCGAATATCAGGGCGCACGCATCGTCACTGCGCCGCCGCCGTCGTCGGGTGGCGTGGGTTTGGTCAATGCGTTGAACATTCTTTCCGGCTACGACCTGAAGACGGTCGACGACGCGACCCGGGTGCACCTCATCGTCGAAGCGGCGCGACGCGTGCATCGTGATCGTGCCGAATATCTCGGCGATCCGGATTTTGTGAATGTGCCGATGGAGCGGTTGTTGAGTCCGCACTACGCGGCTGGCCAGCGCGCTTCGATTCGCATGGATCGCGCCACGCCGAGCGATTCCCTGCCGAGTATCGCGCCCGCGCCGGTGGGAACGCAGACCACGCACTTTTCCATCATCGATGCCGACGGCAATCGGGTTGCCGGCACCATGTCGATCAATTTTTTCTTCGGCTCGGGGTTGATGGTGCCGGGCGTGGGCATTCTGCTGAACAACGAAATGGATGATTTCGTCGCCAAGGCCGGCGTGCCGAACGGCTTCCGCCTGGTGGGCGCCGAATCGAATGCGATCGCGCCGGGCAAGCGGCCGCTGTCGAGCATGACGCCGACGTTCGTCGAACGACCGGAAGGCGTGATGGTGCTCGGCACGCCGGGCGGCAGTTACATCATGGGCATGGTGTTGCTTGCGACGCTGGACTGGATGCAGGGAATGTCGCCGGATGAGTTGGTGAAGAAGGGACGCTTCCACCATCAATACATGCCGGACGTGCTGTCGTTCGAGCCCGGCGCGCTCAACGCCGATGTGCAGGCAACGCTGAAGCAGTTCGGCCACAACCTGCGCGAGTCGCGCCAGCCGGGCAACATGCAGATCGTTACGTGGGACTACAAGACCGGAGCGGTCAAAGCGATCTCAGACCCGCGCGGCGTTGGTGTCGGCGTCGTCTATTAACGCCAACATTAACTTCGCATTCATCCGTTGCCCGCGCCGCGCCGGAGGCACGGTATCCCGTCAGGGATGCGGGCGCTATTTCTGACACTGCGGGCAGAAGTACGTCGACCGCTGCCCCTGCACGAAATGTTTGATCGGTGTCTTGCACACTCGACACGGATCCTTGGTCCGCTCGTATACATACAATTTCTGGCGAAAGTACCCCGGGTTTCCTTCCGGGTTGATGTAGTCGCGCAACGTCGTGCCGCCCGCGTGGATCGCGTCGTTCAGCACGTCTTTGATTGCTTTCACCAGCGCATCGAATTCGGGCCGCTTCAGCCGGCCCGCCGCGCGGCGCGGTCGTACACCGGCGCGAAACAGCGCTTCGCTGGCGTAAATGTTTCCCACGCCGACCACGACCTGGCCGTTCATGATCAATTGCTTGATCGCCACGCTGCGGCCTTTCGCGGCCCGCGCCAGATATTCGCCATTGAACTCGTCCGACAGCGGTTCCGGCGCCAGCGATTTCAGCAGTTTGTGCTGGAGCGGGTCGGCGTCGGTCCACAGCAGGCTGCCGAACCGTCGCGGGTCGTTGAAGCGCAGGCATTGGCCGCTATCCATCACGATATCCACGTGATCGTGCATGGACGGCGGCGTGGTCGCGGGCAGGATTCGCAGGCTGCCCGACATGCCCAGATGCAGGATCATGCTGCCGCGCTCGAGATCGAACACCAGATACTTGGCGCGCCGTCGCAGCTGAACCACGCGCTGACCGGCGGCCAGTTCAGGCAGCTGTTTCGGAATCCGCCAGCGCAATCGTGGCTCGCGCACGATGACTTTCTCGATCAGCCGTCCGACGACCGAGGACTCGATGCCGCGTCGGGTGGTTTCTACTTCAGGAAGTTCGGGCATGTGACGCCGTTGCTCAGGGAATGGCTCATTTGTGGGGACTTTCGGGGTTGGTTATAGTCCGGCGGGGGCGAGGCCAAGTCGCCCATCCTATAAGCTTTGCGTCCGTAGCAGGGGCACCCGTGAATCTCGATTTTCTGTACGGCATTCTGAATCTCAGCTTCTGGGAATACGTGCTGGTGACCTTTGTGTTGATCCAGATCACGTTCATGGGCGTGACGCTGTATCTGCACCGGGACGCCTGTCATCGCAGCCTCGATCTGCATCCGGCGCTGCGCCACTTCTTCCGCTTCTGGCTGTGGATGACCTCGGGCATCGTCACCAAGGAATGGGTGGCCGTGCATCGCAAGCATCACGCCCGTTGCGAGACGCCCGAAGATCCGCACAGCCCGGTCATCGTGGGCTTGAAGAAAGTGCTGCTGGAAGGCGCCGAGCTATATCAGGCCGCGGCCCGCGATCCGCAAGTGACCGAGAAGTTCGGTCGCGGCACGCCCGACGACTGGATGGAGCGCAACGTCTACTCCAAGTATCGGAACATGGGCATCGTGCTGCTGATCGTGGTCGATCTGCTGCTGTTCGGCGTGCCTGGCATCATCGTCATGGCGGCGCAGTTGATGGCCAATCCGTTGCTGGCGGCTGGCGTCGTCAACGGGGTGGGCCACTACTACGGCTATCGCAATTTCGAGTGTGCGGATGCGGCTCGCAACGTGATGCCGTGGGGCTTCCTGCTCGCCGGCGAAGAGCTTCACAACAACCATCATGCGTTCCCGAGCTCGGCGAAGTTCTCGGTGCAGCGTTGGGAATTCGATATCGGCTGGCTCTACATCCGCGTGTTCAAGGTGCTGGGTCTGGCTCGCGTGCTGCGGACCGCGCCGGAGCCGGTGAAGGTCGAGCCTCGAGTGCACATCGATCTGGAGAACGTCCGCGCGGTGATCGTGAATCGCATGCATGTGCTGCGTGACTACACCCGCCATGTGACGTTGCCCGTGTTCCGCGAAGAGCTGAGCAAGGCGGGCGGTGCGTTGAGCGGCCGAGTCCGCAAACTGCTGGTTCGCGAGCCGGCCTTGCTGGATGTGAATGCGAAGTCACGGTTGAGCGAAGTGCTGGCGTCCAATCAGACGCTCAAGACCGTCCACGAATTCCGCGAGCGCCTCGCGGTGATGTGGAGCGGCGCGAATATGAGCAATGAAAAGCTGATTCAGCACCTGCGGGAGCTGATCGCGCAGGCCGAAGCCAGTCGCATCAAGGTGCTGCAGGACTTCGCGAGCACCCTGCGCAGCTACTCGTTGCCGCTGCAGCCGCACGCAGCCTGATCTCCAGGCGTTGGCCTCACGGTCAACGGAAAGCCCGCCGAAAGGCGGGCTTTTTTATTGGCGGACGCCTCATCGAAAACCTGATTTCACGACGCCGAGCCAGTCATGCGTTGACACGCCAGCGGCGCGT
This sequence comes from Steroidobacter agaridevorans, assembly GCF_009932555.1. GTDB lineage: Bacteria > Pseudomonadota > Gammaproteobacteria > Steroidobacterales > Steroidobacteraceae > Steroidobacter > Steroidobacter agaridevorans. The sequence continues at coordinate 640,390 of NZ_BLJO01000005.1, read as the reverse complement.
TTGCGAGTTTGCGTAGACCCGGTCGAGGTCATCGGATTGCATTCACAAGGAGATATCGCGTGAAACTCAGGATTGCAGCGGCATTGTGCGGCTTGATGTGCTTCGGCTCGGCGAGCGCCGATAGTCTGTTCACGACTGGCACGATCGCCGTGCTACGGACTTATTCGATCAAGCACACAGTCACCCCATCGAGGGGCATCACCATCGTCCAACTCTCGCAAGCCATGTCTGGCGGTTGCTATTACGCCTATATCGATGCGGCCGATAAGGCCTCCTTGAGCATGGCATTGGCGGCGAAGTCGAGCGCGTCGCCGGTGGTGCTCTGGTACGACCCCGCTCAGACCGCGCCCTGGGGCGACACCGGGATCTGTGCTCTCACCGGCCTGGAAGCAACCTGACAGGGCCGCCCAAACGCAAAAGGCCCACCGGAGGTGGGCCTTCGCAGATTCGGTAGTGGTCCGCCGCCAGCGGACTCACCCACTTACTTGATCTTCGCTTCCTTGTAGGCCACGTGCTTGCGGGCCTTCGGGTCGAACTTGCGCACTTCCATCTTGTCCGGATGCAGGCGCTTGTTCTTGGTGGTGGTGTAGTAGTGGCCGGTGCCGGCCGTGGACACGAGCTTGATCTTTTCGCGCATGGCTTGTGCTCCTACCGCTTAAACCGCAACGCCCTTGGCGCGCAGCTCGGCAACGACGGTGTCGATGCCCTTCTTCTCGATGGTGCGCAGGCCGTGGCTCGACACGCGCAGGCTGACGAACTTGCGCTCGCTCTCGACCCAGAAACGCTGCACGTGCAGGTTGGGGAGGAAGCGGCGGCGACGCTTGTTGTTGGCGTGTGACACGGTGTTACCGGTCATCGGGCCTTTGCCGGTGATCTGACAGACTCTGGACATGGCGGAGTACCTAATCTGAGGCGCACGACGATCCCATCACAGAGGGGAGGCCGGGGGCCTAAAAACGAGTCGCGCTTTATACCAGCCGGCGCGGGCTTAGGGAAGTCGTCCGCGCCCCGAAAATGCCTGAAAGGCATCCTTTTACAGCCAGCCGCGCTCGGCGAAGGACTCGCAGACCCCGTCGCCGACGACCAGATGGTCCAGAACCCGGATGTCGACCAGCGCGAGCGCGTCCCTCAGGCGGACGGTGATGCTCCGGTCGGCCGGGCTGGGCTCGGCGATGCCGGATGGATGGTTATGGACCAGGATCAGCGCCGCCGCGTTCCGCGACAGGGCCAATCGCAGGACTTCGCGCGGATGAACGATGGCGCCGTCGATGGTGCCGCGGAATAGCTCCTCGAAACCGACCACCCGGTAGCGGCAATCGAGCAGCAAACAGCAGAAAACCTCGTACGGCAGATCTCGCAGCCGGAGCTGGACGAACTCCCGTGTCGCCTGGGGATTCTCCAGCGCCGAGCCGACCGTCATCAGTTCCTGGTAATGCCGTCGCGTCAGCTCCAGCGCTGCCTGGAGCACCACGTATCGGGCCGGCCCAAAGCCGCGCGTTTTGCAGACTTTCAGCCGGTCCGCAGTCAGAAAGGCGCGCAACGAGCCAAAATCGGCCAACAGATCTCGGGCAACATCCAAGGCGCTTCGGCCGCGCACGCCTGCCCCCAGCAGGATGGCCAGCAACTCGGTCTCGCTCAGCCCGGCCGCGCCATTCTTCAATAGTTTTTCTCTGGGCCGGTCGTGCTCCGGCCAGTTGCGAATCGACATCCTTGTCTCCCGGCGCTCCGGACGCGTTGCCCGCAGGGTTAGTCTGCCGAGCGGCGGGGCGACATTTGCATCGATTTCGCGTGACTTTGGCTCGAAATGGCCAGTTTTGGGGCCTCGGGTTGCGCTATGCGGGCCGGCGACCGGCCATATCTGCGCGGAATGGCTCCATGCGACAGCAGCGTTTGCCGGGCCCCCGGGTCGCCCCCATAATCCGGTTCATGAGCTCGCAGCCTCGCAAAATTCTTCTGGGTGTCACGGGCGGAATCGCGGCCTACAAGAGCCCGGATCTGGTGCGCCGATTGATGGAGCAGGGCGCCGAAGTCCAGGTCGTGATGTCACGCGGGGCTTTGCAATTCGTCACTGCCCTCACGTTCCAGGCTGTGTCCGGCAAGCCGGTGCGCGATGACCTGTGGGACGAGAGCAGTGAAGCGGCGATGGGGCACATCGAGCTGGCGCGCTGGGCGGACGAGATCGTGATCGCCCCGGCGACCGCCGATTTCATTGCCAAGCTCACGCATGGGTTTGCCGAAGACCTGTTGACGACGTTGTGTCTGGCGACCGCCGCGCCGATCACGATCGCGCCGGCGATGAATCGTCAGATGTGGGCCAATCCCGCCACTCAAGCAAACATTCGCATATTGAAAGAGCGCGGCGTGCGCGTGCTCGGCCCGGCCAGCGGCGAGCAGGCGTGCGGTGAAGTGGGTGTCGGCCGCATGCTCGAGCCGACGCAGATTGCCGCCGAAGTTTTCACCACTCGCGGTGGTGCTGGTCCGTTGCAAGGGCTGAAGGTCGTCGTTACGGCGGGGCCGACTCGCGAGAAGATCGATCCGGTGCGTTTCATCAGCAATCGCAGCTCCGGCAAGATGGGTTATGCGGTCGCTGAAGCGGCGCGCGAAGCGGGTGCCCACGTCGTATTGGTGAGCGGTCCCGTGCAGATTCCGACACCGCGCGGTGTCGAGCGCGTCGACGTGGAAAGCGCCGAGCAGATGTTGAGCGCGGTTCAGAGCAACGTCGTCGGCGCCGATATTTTCATCGCCGCGGCCGCGGTTTCCGATTATCGCTGTCGAGAGATCGCGTGCGAGAAGATCAAGAAAACCAGCGACACATTGAATCTTGCATTGGCGCGCGCGCCAGACGTGCTTGCGACGGTCTCGCGGGGCGAGCACAAGCCGTTCCTGGTCGGCTTCGCGGCCGAGACCGAGCACGTCGAGCGCAATGCGCTGACCAAGCTCATCAACAAGAATCTGGACATGATTGCCGCCAACAAGGTCGGCGATGGCCTGGCGTTCGATAAGGACGACAATGCCCTCACCGTCTACTGGCAGGATGGCAAACGCGAGCTTTCGCTGACCAGCAAAGCGGCCCTGGCGCGCCAGCTGGTGGAGCTGATCGCCGAACGCTATCGCGCACGCGGCCAGACCCAAAACCAAAACTCAACGCCTGCTTTGACCGCCGCTCATGCCCGCTGATGGAATGACCTCCGGCGACGGTAACCGCCGTCGCTTGCAGATTCGCGTGCTCGATCCTCGTATCGGCCGCGACTACCCGTTGCCTCAATACGCGACGTCGGGCTCGGCGGGTGTGGACCTGCGCGCCTGCATCGATGCGCCGCTCGAATTGAAGCCTGGCGATACTCAGCTGATTCCGTCGGGCATCGCGATTTATCTGCACGATCCGGCCTATGCCGCCATCGTGCTGCCGCGCTCGGGGCTCGGCCACAAGCACGGCATCGTGCTCGGCAATCTGGTGGGGCTGATCGACTCGGACTACCAGGGGCAGATCTTCGTGTCGTGCTGGAATCGCGGCCAAAGCACTTTCACGATTCAGCCGGGCGAGCGCATCGCGCAGCTGGTGGTGGTGCCGGTGGTGCAGGTCGAGTTCGACGTGGTGAACGAGTTCGTCGCCACCGAGCGGGGCGCCGGCGGCTTCGGCAGCTCGGGGCGCGGCTGAGCTACTACTTTATTCCCTTCAATTCCTTGAAGCGCTTGATGTCGGCGCTGAAGCTCGCTTCGATCTCGGTCTGCTCGACCAGGTTCTTCTCCAGCGACTCCTCGTACACCTTCATGCTGTTGACCGTGTTGACCATCTCCTCGGCAAGATGGTCCGGCAGCGGCGGCGCGCCCGGCTTCGTGCTGTAAGGCTTGAAACGCGCGATCTGGGTTTCCAACCGGCTCTGGCGCTCGCGCATGTTGACGATGGTCTGCTCGGTGGCGCGGTGTTGGGCGACCAGCATTTCCAGGCGTTGATCGCGCAGCCGCTCGATATCTTCAACGCTCAGGTACGTTTCGAGCAGCATGCGGTCGCGCAGCTCGCGTTCCTGCTTCTGCTTGCGCTCGAGGCTTTCGCCGGCTTCCCGCGCCAGGCGGGCGGCGCGCGTGCGGTCGCCTTCGATAACGCGCAGCACCGAGCCGTGGGCGTTCAGCACCTCGGTGTCCTGGCCCTGGCAACCCATCGGCATGCTGTCGCTGAACAGCTGTTGGCCGTTCACATCCTTGCAGCGGAAATAGGCTTCATCCGTCGGGTTGCTCTTTTTCTGTTGCTTCTGAGCGGCGAAAGCGACGCCCGATGCGACTATCGCGACAACGACCGTCAGTGTGCGAATCCCGCGCATCGGTTTGAAATAGTCCCGTGGAGCTGAATGGTTATTGTGCCGAAGGGCGCTGTTGGGTCAACTTTGGACAGTTTTTGTCAGCTGCGAGAGCGCGCCGGAGCGCACCGATCTGCACCGTTAGACCGCGCATCCTCTCAGTCCGACACGCCATATTCGCTGCGATACCGCTCAATTGCCGCCAGTTGTGCCGCATCCCCGCTGCCCCTCAGATAGTCGATCAGGTCGGCGAGTCGCAGGATGCTGGTCACCGGGAGCTGCAATGTCTGTTCCACTTCCTGAACGGCGGACAGTCGACCCTGACCGCGTTCCTGCCGGTCCAACGCGAGCATGACCCCGACCGGCTGTGCGCCGGCGGCGCGGATGATATCGGTGGCTTCACGGATCGCAGTTCCTGCGGTGATCACGTCGTCGACGATCAGCACCCGGCCGCGCAGCGGCGAGCCGACGATGTTGCCGCCTTCGCCATGGTCCTTGGCTTCTTTCCGATTGAAGGCCCAGGGAACATCGCGGCCGTGTTGGTCATGCAGCGCCACCGCGGTGGTCGCGACCAGGGGAATGCCTTTATAGGCGGGGCCGAACAGCACATCGAACTCGAGCCCCGCGACGGCGATCGCCTGCGCATAGGCGCGCCCCAGTTCCGCCAGCGCCCGTCCCGAATTGAACAAGCCGGCGTTGAAAAAGTACGGGCTGACCCGGCCGGATTTGAGCTTGAACTCGCCAAAGCGCAGCACGCCGAGCTGCAGACAGAGATCGATGAATGAGCGCATGGCGCAGGATGGTAGTCGATTTGCGCTCGACATCGGGCATAGATCAAGCCTGATTTCTTGCGGGTTCAGGCCATGTGCGCGGTGAGCCTTCTATAATCGCCCGCCATGAGCACAGTGGCAGCGAGCACGACAGCGGCAGCGGCGGCACCCAAACCCAGGTGGCGCGACATTCTGGCCAGTCCGAAGATGGTCGCCATCATGGTGCTCGGGGCGTCTTCGGGGTTTCCGAATCAGATCACCGAAAGCGCCCTGATGGCCTGGCTGAAGGACAGCGGCGTCAGCAATACCAACATCGGCATCCTGTCGTACGTCGCGCTGCCTTACTTGCTCAAGTTTCTATGGGCGCCGGCGATCGACCGCTATCCACTGCCGTTGCTGGGTCGACGGCGCGGCTGGGTCGTCCTCACGCAGTTGTGTCTCGCGTTGGCGATTGCGGCGTTCGCGTTGCAAAACCCGGCGGTGTCGTTGACGCCGATCGCGGTGTGCGCGGTCGCGATCGTGTTCTTTTCAGCGACTCAGGACATCGCGATCGACGCTTATCGAACCGACGTCGCGCAACCGAACGAGCGAGGGCTGGCGGCCGCGGCCAACAACCTGGGCTATCGAACATCAGCCTGGATCGCGGCGGCGTTTGCACTGGTGGTCGCGGACTATGTCGGGTGGAAGCCGGCGTTTCTGATTCTCGCCGCGGTCATGGCTGCGTTCTGTTTCGGCACGCTGCTGGCGCCCGAGCCTCACTACGAACATCAGCCGCCGCGCACACTGAAGGAGTCGCTGGTCGTGCCGTTGCGCGAGCTGCTGGGCACGCCGAGCGCCCTTGCCTTCATCGCCCTGGTGATCCTGTTCAAGGTGGGTGACGCGTTCGCGCTACGGCTGTTCACGCCCTTCATGATGGATGTGGGCTTCAGCAAAACCGAGATCGCACTGGTGTTGAAGGCGTTGTTCACGGCCAGCGCGGTGATCGGCGCGATTCTCGGCGGTGTCGCGATGGTGCGTCTAGGATTGTTGAAGTCGATGCTGATTTTCGGCGTGCTGCAGGCGGCGTCCAACTTCCTGTACTACGCGTTGGCCCTGACGGGCAAAAGCTACCCGCTGATGATCGCGGCGGTGAGCATCGACAACGTTGCCGGAGCGATGGGCAATATCGCATCGGTCGCGCTCATCATGGCGCTGTGTGACGTGCGCTACAGCGCGTTTCAATATGCGCTGCTGTCGGCAATCGCGCTGACTCCGCGATACTTGCTCGGCGGTCCGGCGGGCTGGATCGCCGATCACGCCGGTTGGGACATGTACTACGTCGTCAGCGTGCTGCTGGCCCTGCCAGGACTGATGCTGGCATGGCTGATGCGCGAGAAGATCAAGCAGCTCGATCAGCCTCGCGCTTGAGCGCGGGGCTGAATTAGAAATATAACAAGAGTTATAAATCCCGCGGCGACGGCCACTCGGAATAGCCCGAGGCTTCCGAGCGATCCAGGCTCATCAGCGGATCGACCCACGAGCCGGCGGCGGTGATCTCCCGGTCGGACTCATAGTCCTCGGGCTCGACGTCGACCGAGCCGGTCCAGTCCTCCGGCGCCTGCGCTTCTTCGAAATCCTGTTCTTCCCAAGATTCCAGATCGAACTCTTCCAGAGTGCCATCGAAGTGTTGCACTTCCACAGTGCCGTCGTCGCGATCGATCGCAACCACTTCGAACAGGGCGCCATTGAGGCGGCGATACCAATCACCCACGACTGGGCTCGGCGAAGTCATGACCATCCTCCGACAGGAGTGAGGGAGCCTCCTTGCGGAAGCATCCTTGCGTCAGGCGACACGCGCTATATATCGACGTTTGTTTTAGACCTGCGCCGCGCTGGATTCAAGTGGGATTTTTTCTGCAAGGCATCAACTCGGCGCTGCGAATTCACCCTCACAACGGCGCGCAGATCGTGTGGTGTTTGGAGCGCAACGTGAATTTTTTTCTAGCGATGCCGAATGTGACTTTATTGTGATGGCGAGGACACGCGCGTGTAGCTCAGATCCCAGACGCCGTGGCCCAGTCGCTGGCCACGCCGCTCGAAGCGTGTGAGCGGGCGTTCCTCGCTGCGGGCGACGAAACCGGTCTCGGGCGCATCGTTGGCGAATGCGGCTGAAGCATCGATCACTTCGCGCATCTGCAGGGCGTAATGTTCCCAATCGGTCGCCAGCCGCAAGGTGCCGCCCACCGCCAGCACGCGCGCCAGCAGCTCGACGAATTCCGGCTGGATCAGGCGGCGTTTGTGATGCCGCTTCTTGTGCCAGGGATCGGGAAAGAAAATATGGATCAGCTGAATGGAGCCGGGCGCGAGTTGCTGTTGTAACACCTCGACGGCGTCGTGACAGATCACCCGCAGGTTCTTCAGCCCGGCCGCCTCCGCGCCCAGCAGCAGGTGACCGACGCCGGGTTTATGTACTTCCACCCCGATGCAATCCAGCTCGGGATGCGCCTGCGTGAATGCGAGCAAGGCCTCGCCGGCGCCGAAGCCGATTTCCAGCATGCGCGGCGCCTGGCGGCCGAACAATCGATCCAGATCGGCCGGCTGCTCGCTGAATTCGACCCCGTAGCTGGGCCACAGCTCATCCATCGCGCGCTGTTGAGCGGCGGTCTGGCGGCCGCCGCGAATCACGAAACTGCGGACGGTTCGACGCGAAGGCGGCGGGTCTTGGGACTTTTCCGGGGTCATTTCTGGACGGCGTGGGATTGCAGATGGTCGTAAAGCAATTTCGCAGCCGAGTGCATCGGCGCCCCGCTGCGAATACAAAGAAACAATTGTCGGTGCGCCCACGGATCGGTCAGCGGCACCGAGGCCAGCGACAGCGAGCGGATGTAAGCGCTGGTCGCTGCTCTGGGCACGATGCTGACGCCGAGCCCGGAAGCGACCATCGCGCAGGCGGCGTCGAAGCTCGTGACTTGCACGCGCCAGTGCAACGACCGATCCACTTCCGTGGCCGCGCGCGTCAGCAAACGATGCAACGAGCTCCCGGCATGCAGGCCGACGAACGGCTGATCGATCAGCTCGGCAAACGTCAGCGAGCTGCGCTTCGCCAGCGGATGATCGGGCTTCAACACGACCACCAGGTCGTCGTTCCTGAAAGGCACGGTGGTGAGACCGTCGATCGCCGGCAACTCGCTGACGATGCCCAGGTCGGCGGAGTTGTCCGCGACCGCCGCCGCGATCGCCGAGCTCACATGCTCTTCGAGATGAACATGAATGTCGGGATGTTGTCGGGCGAACGAGGCGAGCGCGTCCGGCAGGAATTCGACGATCGCGGAAATGTTTGCAAACATCCGCACGTAGCCGCGCGTGCCCGAGGCATGGCGGCGCATCTCATCGTCCAGCTGTCCGGCCTGATGCAGTAGTACGCGGGCTCTTGCCAGCAGCGCATGGCCGGCCGCGGTCAGTTCGACACCTTTCGCCCCGCGCAGCAGCAGCGGACAGCCCAAATTGTCTTCCAGGTCGGAGACGCGCTTGCTGACCGCCGAAGCCACGGTGTGCGACCGTTCGGCGGCGCGCGCGATGCTGCCCGCATCGGCGACGGCCACGAACAATTCCAGGTCACGTAAATCGAATCTCAGGGCCACGGAAGACATCGGCGGGGTGAAATCGAGGAACGGCAGTATACCGCCCCGTTGGGGCCCCGCTGGCGCGCAATCCGGCCGCCAATTGATCGGCGACAGCGCACCCCCTAGAATCGGCCAAACGCGGGTGTAGCTCAGTTGGTAGAGCACAAGTTTCCCAAACTTGAGGTCGCGGGTTCGAGACCCGTCGCCCGCTCCAGATTCCAGCCCGGGTCGTCGTCGACCCCGCCTGGACGTCCAGCACACCTCACCTTGCCGCAAGCTTCCCGGCAACCCCGTTGCCGCTCGCTTGTATTTTATTCGAAAGGGGTAGCTTTCAGATGACCGCCAGCCGTCGCGATTTCCTAGTGGGCACCGGTGCCGCCCTGGCCCTGGCCAATCTGCCGGCCACCGTCCGGGCCAACAGCCCGACCGGCGCCGACAAGGCGGCCGAGGCGCTGCTGGCCGAGCTGGCCGAAGAAATCATGGTCGACTATCCGGAAAGCGCCACCGGCTTGGGCATCGATACCGGGCCGCGCGCGCCGTTGAAGGCCAAGCTGACGGATCGCTCGGCCGAGGGCCAGCGAGCCATTGCGCAGCGGGTCGCGAAACGTCTGCAGCGCCTGAAGGCCATCGACACCTCGAACCTCAGCGACGCCACTCGGATCGACGTCGACGTGATGCGCACTTCGCATGAGTTCGCCAGCGAAGGCTTCGCGTTTCCTTATGGCGATGTCGCCACCCTGAATCAGAACTGGTCGTATCGGAACGCGCCTTACGTGTGCGCTCAGAACACCGGCGCCTTCCTCGAAATCCCGAGCCTGCTCGATACACGCCACACCATCGCAACCCCGGCGGATGCCGATGCCTATCTGTCGCGGCTCGAGGCCTATGCCGGGCAAATCGAAGGCGAGACCGGCCGGTTGCATGCCGCCGCCGCGCAAGGCGTGATCGCGCCGGATTTCCTGCTCGACAAGACGCTCAATCAGCTGCGCATGGCCAGCGGCGGAAACGTTGCCGAATGGTCGCTCGTCACGTCGTTGGCGAACCGGACCAAGACCATGAAAGGCGACTACGCAGCGAAGGCGGCGAAGATCGCGAAGGACAAGATTGCGCCGGCGCTGCAGCGTCAGCTCACCGAGTTGGAGGAACATCGCAAGAAGGCCACCAGCGATGCAGGCGTATGGAAGCTGCCGCGCGGGGATGAGTACTACGCGTGGGCATTGAGCGCGGCAACGACAACGCGCATGACGCCGGATCAAATCCATGAGCTCGGCCAGCAAGAGCTGCGCGCGTTGCAGTCCGAGATGGATGTGATTCTCAAAGCGCAGGGCATGACGCAGGGAACGGTGGGCGAGCGCATGACGGCGCTCGGCAAGCAAGAGCGCTTCCTGTTTCCCGACAACGATCAAGGCCGCGAGCAGATCATGGCGCTGTTGCACGATCGGGTTGCGGATATTCGCAAACGATTGCCGCGCGCGTTCGCGACGCTCGTGCCCGGAAACCTCGAGATCACGCGCATGGCGCCGGAAGTGGAGCCGGGCGCGCCCGGCGCTTATGGCGGTGCTGGCACGATCGACGGCAAGGTGCCGGGCAAGTTCTGGATCAACCTGCACACGACCAAGCTGTGGACCACCTATGCACTGCCGACGCTGACCTATCACGAATCGATTCCGGGTCACGTCTGGCAGGGCGAATATACATTCAAGCTGCCGCTGTTCCGTTCGCTGCTGGCGTTCAACGCGTTCGCCGAAGGTTGGGCGCTGTACGCCGAGCAGCTCGCCGGCGAGCTCGGGGTTTACGACAACGATCCGTTCGGCCGGCTCGGTTATCTGCAGTCGATTGCATTCCGCGCCTGCCGGCTCGTCGTCGATACCGGCCTGCATGCGAAACGCTGGACGCGCCAGCAGGCGATCGAGTGGTTCGCTCGCACCAATGGCTCGGGTCTCGACGAGGTCACGAGCGAAGTGGATCGTTACTGCGCGTGGCCGGGCCAGGCGTGCGGTTACAAAGTCGGCCACAGCGAAATCAACCGTCTGCGCAAGAAGGCGCAGCAGGCGCTCGGCAACAAGTTCGACTTCCGCAAGTTCAACGATGCGGTGGTGAAGGGCGGCGACGTGCCGATGGTAGTGCTGGCCCGTAACATCGACGCGTTCATCGCCAAAGGCTGAGTCAATGCGGATCGCGACTTATAACGTCAACAGCATTCACGCCCGCTTGCCCAGCCTGCAGCGCTGGCTGCAGGAAACATCGCCGGACGTCGCCTGCCTGCAGGAGTTGAAGACACCGTCGGAAAAATTTCCCGAAGCCGCGATTCGCGAGCTGGGCTATGGCGTGATCTGGCACGGGCAGAAAAGTTACAACGGCGTCGCCATTCTCAGCAAAGGCTGCGAGCCCACCGAGATCCGTCGCGCCTTGCCGGGCGATCCCGAAGATCTGCACAGCCGCTACATCGAGGCGGTCGTGCGCGATGTCGTCATCGGATGTTTGTATTTGCCCAACGGCAATCCGGCGCCGGGCGAGAAGTTCGACTACAAATTGCGCTGGCTCGAGCGTCTGCGGGTGCATGCGGCCGAGTTGATCGGCAGCGGCAATGCCGTCGTGCTGGCGGGCGACTACAACGTCATTCCCACCGGCAACGATGTTTACAAACCCGAGCGTTGGGTCGACGACGCGTTGTTCCGCGTCGAGACGCGCGAGGCGTTCGGCCGCATCGTCGAACAGGGCTGGGTCGACGCAATCCGGCACCTGCATCCGGACGCAACGATTTATACCTTTTGGGATTACTTCCGGAACGCCTACGGCCGCGACGCCGGCCTGCGCATCGATCATCTTCTGTTGAACGCGCCAGCGCTGCGCCGGCTCAAGGCGGGCGGCGTGAATCGCGACGTGCGCGGTTGGGAGAAGCCGAGCGATCACGCGCCGACTTGGATCGAGCTGGAAGACTAAGCCTCCCGCGGCCGCTTGCTCAGAAGCCGGCCGCGGCTCTAAGCTCGACGCAACTTCCCGCCTGAAACCCGTCTGGCCCGATGTTTCGTTGGCGCAAACAAGCCGCTGCTCCCGTGCCCGCCGCGCCGCCCGCGGCCGACTCGGTGGAATTCCTGGTGCATCTGGACCGGCGCTATCGCCGCCCCTTGACCAGCTATTTCGAAAAGCGCATCCGCGAAAGCTACGACATCGACGACCTGGTGCAGGAAGTCTTCATCCGCCTGGCGCATCGGCCCAACTTCGAGAACATCGAGTATCTGGAAGGCTATGTCTTCCAGGTGGCCGCCAATGTGATCCGTGACCGCGTGCGGCGCCGGGCCGTCCGGCACGCCTCGGACCACGATCCGTTGGAAAATTGCGAGCTGCCCACTAACGATTTTTCGCCGGAGCGCGTCTTACAAGGAAGGCAGTTGCTCGATCGGGCGCTCGGCTCTTTGCTCGAGCTGCCGGCGCGCACCCGCCACGTATTCGTGTTGCGTCTGTACGAAGGTATGAAACAGGAGGAGATCGCAGCCAGCCTGCAGATCAGTGTCGAGACGGTGCGTTTCCATTTGCGGCGTGCCAAGGAACACATGGCGCGGGGGTTGGAGAAGTGAGCATGGAACCGCTGCACGACGATGCATACGCCGCAGCTGCGGATTGGCACAATCGCCTGGACGAAGACGATTCGGCCCAGACTCACGCCGAATTCGACGCGTGGCTGGCGGCTGATTCGCGCAACAAAGCGGCGTTCGAAGCTGTCGAGCGCACGTGGTCGTCTTTGTCGGCGGCCCGAGTGGACGCGCGCGTCTTGAAGTTGCGCCGTGAGGCCTTGAGCGCCACGCATCGCTTGCGTTTCTTCCGTTTCGCGGCGGCTGCCGCCGTCGTCGGTGTGGCCGTCGCGATCGCGTACGCCGTCAATCCGTTGTTCAAAGCCGATCCCACTGCGCGCCCGGCGACAATCATGGGATCGGCGACTGAAGGCGGCGCGTTCCGCACCGCTGTCGGCGAGCGCTCCAACATTACGCTGTCGGATGGTTCGTCCGTGGTGTTGAACACGAACAGTCGGGTCGAAATCCGTTTCACGCCGGAACAGCGCAACGTTCGCCTGCTCTCGGGCCAGGCATGGTTCCAGGTCGCCAAGAATCCAAACCGGCCGTTCGTGGTGGAGGCAGGCGATCGACGCGTGACTGCGCTCGGCACCGCGTTCGATGTCCGCCTGGGTGCAGGCGATTCGGTGCGGGTCACACTGGCGGAAGGCAAAGTGTCGGTCGAGCCCATCCTGTCGCCGTTGCAACGACTGATCAGCGCGCCGCCCGTCCCACAATTGTTGCTGGCGGGCGAAGCGCTGGTCGTTTCGGAGGACGCACCGGTCGAGAAGGTCAAAGCGGATCTGGCGAAAGTGCAGAGCTGGCGCGAGGGCCAGGTCGTCTTCGACAACGACACATTGGCAACGGCCATCAACGAGATCAATCGTTACTCCTCGACGCGTATCGAGCTCGCCGACCCGGCGCTCGGTCAGCTGCGCGTCAGTGGCGTGTTCAAAGCGGGGCATAGCGAAAGTTTCGTCGAGACCGTCACCGGTCATTACCCCATCCAGGTCGCGAGCCGCGATGACTCGCGCATCCTGCTGACCGCCGCACAGTAATTGTCCTTAACGGTTTTGCATGGGCTTGCGTCTTACTGGTTACACAACACCAGAAAGGGGAGTGGGTTCATGCAGAACAAGGCTGCGGCGCGTCCGCATCTGAAGGCCATAGTTGCTTGCGTGCTGGCCGCCGCAAGCAGCGCCCCGAGTTTGTCGCAGGCAATCGCCGCGACTACCACCGAGCCGCGCACGTTCAACATCGAAGCGCAGGATCTGGGCAGCGCGCTCAAAGCCTTTGCATTCCAGAGCCATCGGGAAATCTTCTTCGCTCCCGAGCTGACGCAGGGCAAGTCGACTCAGGGTGTCGTCGGTCGTTATGAGGATCTGGATGCGCTGAAAAAAATTCTCGCCGATACCGGACTGGGTTACACCGTCACCGATTCCAACGCCATCCTGGTGCGCGACTTGTCGAATGTGACTTCGCGTTCCACGTCCGATGCGTCGAGCGGTCCTGCCGTACGACTCGCTCGCGCAGAAATGATGGCTCAAGCGGAACCGCCTGCCGCTCCCGCTCGCAGCACAACTGCAGCCTCGGGTCCCGGTGGTGCGGCGGATACTTCGGAATCGCTGTATGAAGTGATCGTCACCGCGACCAAGCGGCCCGAGCGTGCCCGCGATATTGCGGGCTCAGTCTCCGCGATGTCGGGTCAGCAGCTCGAAGCCATCGGCGCCCAGAGCTTTCAAGATTATCTGACACGCACGCCGGGCGTGGTTTTCAACGCCGGTCCGTTGGGCGACTCCACCGCCATCATTCGCGGCGTCGGCACATCGGTCGGCAAGGATCAGGGCCAGGGCCCGACGGGTTATTACATCAACGAAATTCCGCTCACCGAGCCGGGATATGCGATTGCCATTCCCGACGTCGATACATTCGACGTGGAGCGCGTGGAAGTGTTGCGCGGTCCGCAGGGCACGTTGTTCGGCTCGTCGGCACTGGGCGGCGCGATCAACTACGTTGCGCGTGAAGCGAGCGCCGACGGCTTCGACGCGGCCGTACAAACATCCACGGGCAGCACGCATCACAGCGACGGCAATCCCAACTATTCCGCGAAGGGCATGCTCAACGTGCCACTCGGCGATTCGTTCGCAATTCGCGGCGTTGCCTACTACCGGCACGAAGCGGGCTATCTCGACAACATCGGCACCGGTCGCAAGGCCAGCAACGAGCAGACCAACAAGGGCGGACGCTTTTCGGCGGTGTGGATGCCGGCCGAAGGCAGCAAGATTTCGCTGTTCAGCCTCTACGACAAGAACCGCACGCCGGACTTCGGCTATCGCTATCCCGAGCTCGGCGAGTTCGTGCGCGAGACGCTGGTGAACGAGCCGGTGGAATACGAACTGCAGCTGCATAGCCTGCGGCTCGATCAGGATCTGGGCTTCGCGACGTTGACCGCGCTGGTCGGCTACAGCGAGAAAGAGCGCAGCCTGACCAACGACTTCACCCCCTTCTACAGCGTGTTTGCGCCGATCGACGAGGACACGCCCGGCGAAGTGCTGTCGAACCCGACGCCGTATCTGGACACCGGCAAGAGCGAAAGCCGCAGCTACGAGCTGCGTCTGGCTTCGCCGAAGGGAGAGAAGTTCGACTACCTGATCGGTGTCATGGGCACGTCCACCGACAAGACCTTCAAGGACTACATCACTTCCGAAGGCTCGTACGAGATTCTGTCCGTGCACCGGGATCCCGCGGACCTGCGCGGCGACATGTTCTATTGGGGCGTCGGCAAAACCGATGGCGAGGAAAAAGCGGTGTTCGGCGAAGCCAACTATCGCTTCGCCGATCGATGGACGCTGACCTTCGGCGGCCGTTGGTTCGATACCGAGGTCAACAGCCGGTCGACTTACTACGGCGTCCTCTATCCCGGTTCGTTGTCGCTGCCGCCCGGCCAGCAGACCGAAGACGGTTTTGCGCCGAAGCTGTCGTTGGCCTGGCGTCGCGATGACGATCTGATGGTGTATGCCCTCGCGTCGAAGGGCTATCGCTTCGGTAATCCGAACACGATCCATCCGCTGGAGGATTTCAACACCCCGAGCGGCTGGAAGACCGATTCGTTGTGGAACTATGAAGTCGGCATCCGCAGCAGTGCGTTCGACCGTCGTTTGCAGACCGATTTCACCGTGTTCCTGATCGACTGGAGCGATCTGCAGGTGCGTCTGTATCGCCCCGACGATTTTACGTACGGGACCAACGCCGGTAAGGCCCGCAACGTCGGTCAGGAGTTCAGCGGCCTGTGGCGCGTGACCGATGCGTTCGACCTGTCGCTGAATGTCACGCACCTGGATGCGCAGCTCACCCAGACGGTGATCAGCGCCGGCAACGAGATCCTGCGCGATGGCCAGCAGCTGCCTGGCTCGTCCGAATGGCAGGTCTCTGCGATGGCGGTGGCACGCTTGCCGTACTCCTGGGAGCCGACGATCACGCTGGCGCATCGCTATCTCTCGGATGCACCGCAATCGCTGCAAACGCCGGAACTGCGCATCAACGGTTACGGTCAGACCGACCTGCGCGTCAGTGCGCAGATCGCCAACGTCGGCTTGACGGCGTTCGTGAACAACGTGACCGACAAACGCGGCGTGACGTTCGGTTACGGCGACTTCGGCCTGGGCGTGCAGGACTTCATCATCCGTCCACGCACCATCGGCCTGATGCTGGACTGGAAGATGCGCTGAGGCTCGTCAGGGCAGCGCGCACTGCGTGTGCGCTGCCCGCGTAATATTTTTCCGTCGCCGGGATCCAAAGACCCACTGCTCGCGTTAGTCCCTCAGCTATTCGATAACGAGCGAGGACGGGGTTCGATTTGAGCGACGCGCAACCGCCTCTGTGGCAGCGCTTGGTGTGGTACGCCTGCGGCGCGCTCGTTTTGCTCTTGCTGCCCGTATTGAAGTACGCCGAGCTGTGGCAAACGCTGCCACGGACGCAAAAGCTTGCGCTCGCGGTGGCGCTCGGTGCGTTTGGCGCCGCCTGCCTGCTATCGCTGTTCATGGACCGGCTCGCCAGCTGGTCAACCGCAGGCAAGGCGCTCATTCGCTCGTTCGCGGTGTTGAGTCTGTTTCTCATCGCGGCCGTGACGGTGTCGATTTCGCTGCCGCGCTTCATGCTGATTCCGTTGGTCGTGGCCATCGCCCTGATCGTGCCGTTGGCGATCAGCCCGCTGGGATTGCGACGCCTGCCGCTGGCTGTCGTTGTTGTCATTGCCGGCATGACGGCCGCGTATTCCTTCGGGCATCTCAATATGTCCGCCCAAGTCGAGCGCACCACGCGTGAGGTCTATTTCTCGACCGCGTTTTATCCGCTGCGCGCGACCATTCGCGAAGGATGGATTCCGGAGCCTGCCACTCGCGGCGGCGGGTTGACCATGATTGGCGATCGCGCGCTGCTCGGCACTGGCGATGGACATTTATATCTAATCGACGCTCCCGGCGCAGACTTCAAAGTGACCGAGCTGCCGACGCAGGTGCCGGCGAATCGCGAGGAGTTCGCCAAGGCGTTCGGCGGATCGGCGCGTCAACCGAAACGGTCGAAAGACTGGCGCGAGGCGGGTCCGCCGCGGGTGCAGACCTGGCGCTTCCGAGTCGCCGATGTGGTTGCCCGGGTCGAAGGCGACCAGGTGCAGTTGTTCGCCTCTCATCATTATTGGAACGCCAAGGACGAATGTTTCGTCGCCAGGGTCTCGGAGCTGACCGCGCCACTGGCGAGTTTCGAGCGCAGCGTTGCCGACGCGAAATGGTCGACGCTCTTCGAGACGACGCCTTGCGTGCCGCTCGAAGGGCCCGATCGCAAGCGAGGTAAGAATCCGTTCCGCGGCGAGGAGATCGGCGGCGAAATGCTGCTGCTGGAGGGCAACAAGCTGTTGCTCACGGTCGGCGATTCGGGCTTCGCCGGTATCGAGTCGAACAAAATATTCGCACAGGATCCGGCGGTCGACTTCGGCAAGACCATCCTGATCGATCTGGCGACGCGCGAGCACCGCATCTTCACGATGGGCCATCGCAATCCCCAAGGCCTCACGCGCGCCCGCGACGGCAAGGTATGGATGACGGAGCACGGCGAGCAGGGCGGCGATGAGCTCAACTTGTTACAAGACCAGGCGAACTACGGCTGGCCCAATGTGACTTACGGCACCGAGTACGGCTCGAACGTGTGGGCGCGCAACCCGCATCAAGGTCGGCATTTGGGCTATCGACAACCGACCATGGCGTGGGTGCCGAGCATCGGCGCCTCTGCCGTCGCAACCGTCGACAGCAAGTTGTTTCCAGTCTGGCAGGACAACCTGCTGGTCGGTTCGCTCGCCAGTCGATCGCTCTACCGACTCGTGCTGGTCGAGGACCGAGTGGTCGTGCAGGAGCCGATCGCTTTCGACAAGCGTGTGCGCGACATCCTGCAGATGCCGGACGGGCGCATCCTGATCTGGAGCGATGACTGGACGCTGACCCTGCTCGAGCCCGCGACCCAACAGAACGGCACCAGCTTGTTCGCGACCCAGTGCCTGGGCTGCCACAGCATCGCCGACGGCATGACCCATCGGCTCGGCCCCGACCTGTTCGGCGTGCTCGGCCGCCGCGTTGGCGATGCCCAGGGCTACGATGAATATTCGGCTGCGATGAAGGCGCAGCAGGGGACTTGGGATGAGGCCCGGCTGGATCGATTTCTGCAGCAGCCGGCCGCTGTCGTGCCCGGGACATCGATGGCTTTCCCGGGGGTGCCGGACGCCCGGCATCGCAAGGCGCTCATCGAGTATTTGAAGCAAAGCGAGCCGATCGACAAGCGGGGCATGGTTTCGGCCCAATAACCCCCTGAAAGACCTGGGCCGTTGAATCTTTACACAAGGGTCGCGTATCTTAGGATGTACGCCCCTTGCTGTGTCTTAAGTCGTGCAACCGCAACTGTACAACTTGACCCAAGAGATCCTGAGGACCGACGTCTCGGGAATGCCCCTGGAGTGGATTGACTACCGGGATGCGGTACGGCTGTACCACACGGAACAGGTGGCATACACCTGTGGGACGCGGCTGTACCGGCTGCTCGGTGGCACCAACGCCCGCTCGGGATTGCAGACCGTGGTGG
Organism: Steroidobacter agaridevorans; assembly: GCF_009932555.1. Classification (GTDB taxonomy): domain Bacteria; phylum Pseudomonadota; class Gammaproteobacteria; order Steroidobacterales; family Steroidobacteraceae; genus Steroidobacter; species Steroidobacter agaridevorans. The sequence continues at coordinate 622,049 of NZ_BLJO01000005.1, read as the reverse complement.
AAGTGAATTCCATCATTGCCACGATCGGCCATACCCACAATCCCGGCAATCTGCGGCACGACTACACGCCGCCCCTGAACAATCAGACGTTGTTCAAGCGCGACGCGCATTTGTGCATGTATTGCGGGCAGCGTTTTCCGTCCAGCCTGCTGTCGCGGGACCATATCCGGCCGCTCAGCCAGGGTGGGCTGGATTTGTGGACCAATGTAGTGACGGCTTGCCGTCGTTGTAACAACCTGAAGGCGTCGAAGACTCCCGAACAGGCCGGCCTGCAGTTGATCGCCGTGCCGTTCAAGCCGACCTACGCCGAGTACATTTATTTGAAAGGCCGCCGGGTGCTGGCGGACCAGATGGAATATCTGCTGGCGCATTTCCCGCGCTCGAGTCCGTTGCACGCCCGTCTAAAATTGCAGTGTTGAATTCCGATTTCCTGGTTCAGCGTCCGGTGTATCTGATCGATGCATCGGTGTTCGTGTTCCGTGCCTGGCATTCCGTCCCGCTCGACCTGGTCGACCCGGACGGCAACGCCGTCAATGCGTTGCATGGCTTCAGTCGGTTTCTCGGCGAGCTCATCGAGCGCGTGCGCCCCGAGCACATCGCGGTGGCTTTCGACGCCGGGCTGGTCACGTCGTTTCGCAAGCGCCTGTATCCCGCCTACAAGGCCAATCGCGAGCCTGCGCCGGTAGATTTGAAACGTCAGTTCCTGCTGTGCCAGCGGGTCTGCGCCGGCCTGGGCATTGCCTCGTTCGTCAGCGGCGATTACGAGGCCGACGACATCATCGGCACGCTCGCCACGCGCGCCCGCGCCGAAGGTCACAAAGTCGTGATCGTCACGCGCGACAAGGATCTTTCGCAGCTGGTCCGGCCCGGCGACGAGTATTGGGATTACATCAGCGACAAACGCTTCCCTTACGAGCGCATCGCGGATCGTTTCGGCGTGCGCCCCGAGCGCATGGCGTGCTTTCTCGCGCTGATGGGTGACGCCGTCGACAACATCCCCGGCGTGCCCGGCGTCGGTCGCAAGACTGCGTCCACCTTGTTTTATCACTTCGAGTCGCTGAATCATTTGTATAACGACCTGGATCGGGTGTTGAAGATCAAGCTGCGCAACGCCGGGTTCGTCTGCGGCCAGCTGCGCGACTATCGCGAGTCCGCCTTTCTCGCCCGGCAACTCACCGAAATAGCCTGCGATATGCCGCTCGATGTCGAGCTGGCGCAGCTGCGTCGGCGGCCGCCGGATCTGGGCGAGCTCAACAAGCTCTACGACACCGTGGGTTTCGGCCGGCTGTTGCGCAATCAGGCGGAGCGCATCACCGCGCTCAGCTAGCGCATTTCGCGTGCGCTGGGCGCGCGATTTCTGCGGAAAAATCCCTCCAATTCACTCGTTCGAGCCGGCTTTCCGGCCGCATCGTGGCAGCCCCTGCATCAGGAGCTGCCATGCGAGTCGCCACGCTGGTCCTCGGATCCTTGCTGTTGACGCATTCCGTCGAGGCGCAAACCCCCATTTACCGCTGCGCTGGCGGGGCTGGGACTGTTTATTCAGATCGTCCCTGCGCCGCGGACGCCGATCTTCACGAAATCGACGACAGTCGCGTGACTGTGTACACGCCCGCACCGGCAGATAAACAGTTGTCGACAAAGGCGGCGACCAAGCCAATGAAAGCTAAATCGCCCAGGCAGGCGCGGCTGCCCGATCCTGCTGAACATCGACTCACCTGCGCCAAGCTCGAGCAATCCTTGCGTGACGTGCGTACCAAGATGCGTACTGGCTACAGTGCCAAGCAAGGCGAGCGCTTGAAGATGCGACAGCGTCAGCTCGACCAGCGGCGCCGCCTGGAAAAGTGCGGCTGATGAAACTTGCGCTGCTTGTGAGGTAGTACCAGCGGCGCATGTTGTGAGCGCATAATGTCGCCGTACGGAGTCAGCAACAACAGTAATCGGCGGCAAAAGTCAGGGGGTCGTCATGGTTGCGTTTAGTACTCACAGAGGAATGAAACGGATTGCGGCCGGCTTGCTCGCGGCGGCTTGGTTGCTCGCCGCGCCACTGGCGGCGCAGGCTCAGGACACCAAGGCAGTCGACGATTTGATGAGCCAGGCGAACAAGGCCATGCAGAAAGGTCAGCCGCGCGATGCGGAGAACCTGCTGCGGAAGGCGATCGACGCTGCGCCCAATCGATCCGAGCTGTACGCGCTGCGCGCGCGTGCCCGTGACTCTTCCGGCAAGTTCGACGCCGCGCTGGAAGACTGCAACAAGTACATCGAGCTGGAGCCGAACGATGCCTACGGCTACTTGACCCGCTCGCGCGTCTACGTGTCTTTGGACAAGCCAGAGTCGGCGCTGGCCGATGCCACCAAGGCGATCGAGCTGGAGCCCAACGAGCCGGATGGCTATTACCGCCGCTCGGACATCTATCGCGAGATGAACAAGGACGCCGAAGCCAAGGCGGATGAGAAGAAGGCCGAAGAACTCGAGAAACGCTGACCGACTCGAGTATCGGGCGGCCCGTGAAGCGGCCGCCCGATGAAATCTCGGCTCAGCGTGGGGCGTCAGCCACGCGGAACACCGGATACAAGTTGTAACGCTCGTCCCACGACGAGTGTCGCTTATAGAAGAAGTCGAGCCGGGCGTTCGGGTCGGCGGCGAACTTCGGATCTTCCAGGCGGCGCTCGAATTCACGGCGCAGCGCCGGATCCTGCTTCAGCATCTGCTCGGCCACTTCTTCGGCCACGTACGCCTCCATATATTCCTTGCGCTCGAACGCGGCCGCGAAGTAACCCCAGCTCACCAGCGAATCCGGATCGCGGGGTTCCAGCAACACCATCGCCAGCTCGGACTTGGGTTGAGCGATAGGCACGAACAGCGCGCCAGCCGCGATGTCCTGCTTCTCCTTGCTCCAATCGCCCTCGGCCGAGAACAGGCTGCGACCTTCGAAGGTCGAGCTGGCCGGCTGCGCCTTGCTGGCTCGGAACACTTCGACTTCAGCGCCGGTCTGCCCTTGAGCGAGCGTGCGGAACTCGATGCCGTGCAGAGTCAGCTTGTCAGCGACCACGCGTGCATGACTTGCTGGAACCAGATATCCACCGCGCGGTGCGGTCACGGTGATGTCTGGCGTCACTTCATCCCGCAACGGAATGCGCCAGAGCTGCGGACGCTTATCGTTGTAGCGAGTCAACAGAGCGCCGGACACGGCAGAAGGCACGCGCTCGTACTCATAACCGCGAAAGTCGATTGTTTTGACGTGCGGTGTGTTTTTGTAGGTGAGCGCCACGGTCGCGCCGCCCCGGCTCGCGGCTTCCCGGTCGGCCGCCTGTGCCGCTGCCAGCCACTGCTTGCCATCGCGCGCCGCCATTTCCATCAAGGAAATAATGGTGTGATGAGTGATGCGCACGCGCGTCGGGTAGTCCTTCCACGAATGAGTTTCCACCAGCACGCCGAGACGGTTGCGGCTGGCCCAGTACTCCTGTGAGAAGCGCTTCGGGCCGACCGAGACTGCAAAGCCCGTGGACGGATCGTCGTCCTTGATGAACGAAGGATAGAAGTCGACCGGCAGCGAGCCCTTGGCGGCCGCGCGCTTCATCAACTCGTCGCGCAACGCTACGCCGGCCTGGCGAATCGGTTCGCGTCCAGCCAGCGTCGGCGAGACGCTGTAAGAGATGTCGTGCTCGAACTTCGCGCCGTCGGTGACGTGCAGGTCGACATACAGAATCGGATCCCACTCGCCCAACAGACGCAGCATCGCTTGCATCTCGGGCGCATCGGCTTTGACGTAGTCGCGATTCAAGTTGAGGTTCTGCGACGTGACGCGCCAGCCCATTTCTTCCGGGCCGACCTGGTTGGGCCGATTCCACCGACCGAAACGCTCGTGGCCGTCGACGTTGAGCACCGGCACGAACACTAGCGTCGCAGTCTTCAGCGCATCCTTGGCGAGCGAGCCTTCGAGCATCTCGCGCAGGGCGAGGAAGCCTGCGTCTTTGCCATCGATCTCACCGGCATGGATACCGCCCTGCATGAGCACGATCGGGCGCCCGGCGCGACGCGCGGCGGCCGGATCGAGCGTGCCATCGGCGGAAGCGGCCAGCGCCAGCATGGGCCGGCCTTCGGGCGTGCGGCCGAACTCAAAACAGCGCACCTGTTGCGGCCACTGTTGTTGGAAGGCCGGGCACAAGCGTTCGACTTCCTCGTAACGGCCGGTGCGCTTGTTGCCGGATTGTTCGGCGACGGTGCGTAGCGAATTGCCGCTGGGTGCAGCGGCGATAACCTGCGCTATCGAGCAGAGAGCGATGAGTGCAGCGATTTGATGACGAATCATTAACGGACTTCCTGTGCGGCAGGCGCGCAAGGTTACTGTATTGGTAGGTCGGAATCTGTCTCGTTTCTTGCGCCAGTAGCGCTAAAATCAGCGGGCCGGCGGCTCGTGCGGTTCATTGGGCGGTCGGCGGGAGTGCGCCTTGAAACTGAGCAGAGCGAACGGTGATGCAGCGGCGACGCTGCACGAAGTGGGCTGTGTGTTGTTGCAGCCGGACGAGCTGGCTGCGGAATGCCGCGTCAAGCTCGAGGATCTAGGCACACTCGCGCCCAGCTGGAATCGATTGCCTCGCGACGCTTACTTGCGCGATGGCGGGCGCTATCGTTCGCGGCGGCACAGTTGTTTTATTTATGAGCCGGCACAGTCGCTGCAGCTCGTTCCTCATCGCGCGCACTGGCAGCCCACCGAATACAACGCGCTCCACGGTGGCATGGAGCGCTGGTTCGATCCTATGAACGCCGAGGTGTTGCAGGCGCCGGTGTGGAATCAGCTCATCGGCGGGCTGGCCGAGTTGTTCGCTCGAGCGCGGCCTGTGCAGCGTTGGTATATCGAAGCCCATCAGTTTCGCATCGACACTGCCGAAGGCATCGGCCGTCCGACGCCGGAAGGTGCGCATCGCGACGGCGTCGATTATGTCGCTGTGATCTTGGTGAATCGCTTCCATGTGCGCGGCGGTGAGACACGCGTGTTCGAGGCCGAAGGCATTTCGGGCGTGCGCTTCACCATGAGCGCCCCGTGGACGGCGCTGCTGCTGGACGACGCGAAAGTGATTCACGAAACCACACCGATTCAAAACGACGGCCCGGGTGGAGTGCGCGACACGCTGGTTATCACGTTCCGCGAGCGCGGCTTCCAGGCGCCCGGCGCCTGAGCCCGCGTCAGCCCATTACCGTCGAGCACGGCGGGAGCACTGAAAGTACAATGGGGTGTCGCTGATAAAGGTAGCCGCCCATGCCCACGTTCGCCGCCCGCTTGCACCAGAAAATCGTCGAGCACAGCCCGTTGTGTGTCGGCATCGATCCGTCGGCGGCGCTGCTCAAATCCTGCAACCTGCCCGACACGCCGGACGGCGCGTTCGAGTTCGGCAAGCGCGTGCTGGAGGCGGCGGACTATCGCATCTCCCTGCTCAAGCCGCAGTCGGCGTTCTTCGAGCGCTTCGGCAGCGCGGGCCTGAAGGCAGTCGAAGAGCTGACGACGCTGGCGCGCCGTCGCGAAGTGCTGGTGCTGCTCGATGGCAAGCGAGGTGACATCGACACCACCGGCGCGGCTTACGCCGAGGGTTATTTTTCGACGACGACGACTTTGCGGGTCGATGCTGTGACGACGCATGTGTACCTCGGCCTCGCCGCGCTCGATCCGTTTCTCGACATCGCAGTGCGCGCCGAAGGCGGAGTGTTCGTCGTCGTGCGCTCTTCCAATCCCGAAGGGCGCGAGTTGCAAACAGCTCGCATGGCCAAGGGCGAAACCGTTGCTCAAAACTTGTGCCGCGAGATCACGCTGCGCAATCGGAAGCAGGGCGAGGGGCTTCAGTACATTGGCGCGGTCGTCGGCGCGACCTGCGACGATGCCGCCGCCACGGTGGAGGCTTTGCCGCAGTCCTTCATTCTTGCCCCTGGTGTCGGCGCGCAGGGCGCAACCATTCAAGACGTGTTGAAGCGCATGCCTTCGGCGCGCGGACGCGTGCTGCCGAATGTTTCCAGGGCGATCCTGGCGAACGGCGGCGAAGTCTCCGACATCCGCACCACCATTCGCAGCTTGCAAGATCAGTCTCGCGAGCTGTTGTAAGCCGCCATGTCGCTCGCTGCCGCACTGAGTCGCGCGTTAGGGACTGAGGTCGCGGCGGGGTCGGAGCGAAGCGTCGGCGGCGGCTCGATCAACTCCTGTGCGCGCTTCGAAAGCGCGCTCGGTTCGTTGTTCGTCAAGCATGGCGACGCGTCGAGCCTGACAATGTTTCAGGCCGAAGCAGACGGGCTGGCCGAATTGGCGAAGGCGCGCGCTGTGCGTGTTCCCGACGTGCTTACAGTCGGCGAGCGGGATGGGATCGCTTTTCTCGTCCTCGAATGGATCGATCTGCGCGGGGCCGCGTCCAGCAGCGAGAAAAGATTGGGTGAGTTGCTCGCCGCCCAGCATCGTGTGACGCGTGAGAAGTTCGGCTGGCATCGTGACAATACGATCGGCTCGACGCCGCAATCCAATCAAGACGCTGCGGACTGGGTCGAGTTCCTGCGTGAACAGCGCTTGCGGCCGCAGCTGAAGTTGGCCAAGAGCAATGGCGCCGGCGCGGATCTCATCGACTGCGGCGAACGCCTTTGCGAGCGACTCGGCCGCTTCTTCGTCGACTACCGGCCCGCGCCATCGTTGCTTCATGGCGATCTGTGGGGCGGCAACTGGGGTAGCGACCCAACCGGTCAACCGGTGTTATTCGATCCGGCCGTGTATTTCGGCGATCGCGAGGCCGATCTGGCGATGACGCGCTTGTTCGGCGGCTTCGGGACTTCGTTTTATTCGGCGTATCGGAGCGCCTGGCCGCTGGATGCCGGGGCGGCGACGCGAGTCACCCTCTACAACCTGTATCACGTGCTGAATCATTTCAATCTGTTCGGCGGCGGCTATTTGCGGCAGGCGCTGGGAATGACTCAGCGCCTGCTCGCCGAACTGGCCTAGTTCAAACTACCGGCTCAGGTCCTCGCCGGAATCCGCACGCTGCCGCCGACACGCTCGTGCAGGATGTTGCCGCTGCTGTCGGCACGCACCGCGAAGTTGCCGCCGACATCGCTCACGTTGATGTCGCCCGAGCTGTCATTGTCGATCGTGACGTTCTTTTTCACGTCGCGGATGGTGATATCGCCGGAGCTGTCGTTCACGACTTCGGCGTTGCCGGCGACTTTGGCGATGGCGATATCGCCCGAGCTGTCGGTCTTGATGGTCACGTCGCCACGCACGTCTTCGATGTCGATGTTGCCGGAGCTGTCCTCGACTTCGAGATTGCCGACGACGCTGACCACGCGGATCTCGCCCGAGCTGTCGTTGACGATGAGGTTGCCGTTGATGTTCTTGAGCAGCTGATCGCCCGAGCTGTCGTCGACTTTCGCCGCACCGACATCGCTCAACTCCAGGTCGCCGCTGGAGTCGCTGACTTCCAGCTCGGCCTCGCGCGGCACGCTGATATCCAGGTCCAGCGAGGCGTAGCGATTGAAGCTGAACATGTCGCCCATGCCTTCGGCCATCACGACTGTCAAATAGACGATGTCGTTCTCCCGGCGGCTTTCCAGGGCGATTTTGCCGAGCAAGCTTTCGGACGAAGCGCAGGCCCTGCCGGTCGCGGTGACGCCGCCGCTGGCGTCACCGCGAATCTTGAGATCGCCCGCGGCGGCGGATACCACCACTTTCTTGACCGGGCCGTTGAAGTTGGCGGTGCGATCGGAGCTGAACTTGCAATTTTCGGTCTGTGCCCATGCCGACGTGCCGGCGCTGCTGAGTAACACCCACGCCAACAGCTGGGCGGCATACTTGTTCATGTAATGACTTCCTGTGCGAATAAGTAAAGCTGAATGCCCGCACGCACCCAGTCATTTGGATGGAGCAGACGCTCCGCGGGTTGCAGGGGCTCATCCCTGGGCCTGCAGAGGGGAAGCAAAGATAGGGGCGGATCAGCCCGTTTGCAAAACTTTGCGCAGAGCGGTCGCCAGCAGCCGGCGCTGCAGGGCCTGCGACAGGGAGTCGGCTTGCGCCAGGCCCATCCGTGCGAGATGCGGCTGAATGGCGGGCGTCGGTGCGCCATTTAACAGTGCATCGAGCAAGGTACGCATCCGGCCCGGCCAGGATTGTGTCGAGGCTTGCAAGGAGCGCAGGGCTTTCGACAGCACGAGCTCGTCGGCGGTGAAGTCCGTGCCGAACGGCAATTCGGCAAACAGACCCTGCTCACGCCACGGTGCAAATTTCTTGGCCAGTTGTTGTGGTGTATTGGCGCGGGCTGCGTCTGGAATGCGCCAATCTTTCGGCAATTTGCCGGCGCGCTGCGCGTCCGCAACGAATGCTCCGTGAAAGCGGGCGTCCATGATGCCGACGAGTGCTTCGACAATTTCTCGGTCGGTGCGGCCACGCAGATCGGCGATGCCGTATTCGGTGACGACGATGTCGCGCAGATGGCGAGGCACGGTGCAATGGCCGTAGCTCCAAACGATGTTGGATGAAGTAACGCCATCGGCAGTGCGCGTCGAGCGCAGACAAAGAATGGACCGTGCTTCCGGCAGCGCGTGCGCCATCGCGACGAAGTTATATTGACCGCCGACGCCGCTGACGACGCGACCGTCGCTCAATCCATCGGATACGGCGGCGCCCAAACCGGTGACCATCATCGTCGTGTTCACGAAGCGCGCATAGCGGCGCTGTGCGCATTTCAATTCCCACTCATGCCCATAAAGCTCGTTGACGAAGCTGATGCCGCGCATGGCGAACATCTTGCGCTGAACGGCCGGCAGCTCGCGCAGCCCGGTGTAGAAACCTTTTGGCCCGAAGAAGAAGCCTGCGTCGGCGAGCACGCCGTTGCGCAACGTTTCGCCCAGACAGTACTGCGCGATCTGCGCGCGCTGTTCAGGATCTGAGAACGTCGCCCGCAATTGCTGGCCATCCGGCGTGATGAGCACGCCGCGATCGTATTCAACGTCGTCGCGGAACAAGCCGACTTCGCGAAACTCCTGGAAGTCGGCGAACGACATGCGGCTCATGCCGGCTTCGACCAGTGCATCGAGCGTGTGCAGGCTGACGCGCTCATCGATGTGTCCGTCGTCGATGAGTCGTTGCAGTTTCGCGCTCGGATAAACGCGGCGTTTCAGGATGCCGCTGCGATAGAGATCGAGGAAGCCGTCGGCGAGCATCTCAGTGCAGCCGTACAGACCGCGCTCGAACGGTGCTGTGCCGCCTTCGGATTCGATGAGTCGGCGATGTCGGGCGAGCATGCCGGTCGACTCCAGCACTTCTCGATAGAGCGCCGGCTGCTTCTGGCGCAGCTGCAAGGCGTAGCAAATGCCGTCGCCCAGTTCGCCGATGCCGAGCTGCAGCGTGCCGCCATCGCGAATCAGCGTGCTGACGTTCAACGCAATCGCATGCTCGGTCGGCGGGATCGGCATGTTCGGCGGACTGAACAACGTCGTGCCTGGATCCTGCACCAGGAAATCGAACGTATCGGCGGTGACCAGCGCGTCGCCATACATGAACGGCAGATCGCGATGCACCTGGCCGATCAACGCAAACGGTTTGCTACTGCCGGCGGCGCGCCTCGCCGCAATCAGCGGCAGCAAGTCGGCGGTCATGTCCGCATTGGACCCCAGGCTCAACAAGCCCGGTGCTTCGTCGGCGGGTGGAGCGGCGACGAGCTGAGCGATCACATTGAGACCACGGCGCAACGCGTCGCGCGCGACGTGCGTGTAGTTGCTGCTCAGATAGTGCTGCTGCAGGTGTTCGTTGCGCAGCCAGGCGCCGGGTTCCATGTAGAACTCCAGCACTTCGATGTTCGCCGGCAGCTGCTGCCGCTCGATGAGGCGCAGGTACTCCAGCTCCGGATAATTTCCGAACACACGGCGGGTGAACGGCTCGATGAAACGCCGTTCCAGGTCGCTGCGACCGCGCGGCACGCGCAGTGACAGAGCTGTGACTATGGTCAGTCTGACGTTGGGATCGGCAACGGCGCGCGCCACGAAGGCATTGACCAGCGTGTTCGGCTTGCCGATCGCAACGGGCAAGCCCAGCACCACGTGCTTACCGACGCGGTTGAGGGTGGCCTCCACGCATTCGTCGGGGGCCATGAATCGAAGCGGTGCCGCTGCGGTCATCGTTGTTGGCAGTTACTCGTGCCGCGGCGTGGCGGATCCGGATTGGGTCATGAAGTGCCTTTCAGGCGCAACGCGAAGCGCACCTGGACGTCATTGCCGACCTGCGAGGTGTCTTTCCAGTCGCCCTGGCCGACGCCGAAATCCAGACGTTTGATTTTCGCCGTGCCCTTCAGCCAGGCCTCGCCGCCCTTGTTCTCGAACGTGAAATCGATGGGCACGTCCTTGGTCACATTGCGCAGCGTGAGCTTGCCGGTGGCGGAATATTTGTTGCTGCCTTTGTCCGTGAACCTGTCGGCGACATAGCGCGCAGTCGGAAAGCGTTTGACGTCGAACAGATCGGCGCTCTTGATGGCGTCGTCGCGCTCGCCGTCCTGTGTGTTCACGGACGCCGTGTCGATCTTCACGTCGAAACGGCTCGCGGCGAGATCCTTGGGGTCGAAGGCGATGTCCGCGGTGAACTTGTCGAAGCCGCCTTCGAACTGCGCGCCGGCCTGCTCGCCGACGAAAGTCAGTTTGCTTTCCTTGGGCTGCATGCTCCATTGGGCAGCGGCCAGCGCCACGACGGCAGCCAGGCTGGCGAGGCAGCCGACGACCAGCCGGCCGGCGAGACGATGCGAAGATTTCGACGACATCATGATCGGTCCTGTTTCAGTTTGACGGGCAGCATGCGGCGAAGCACGTTGTCCTTGTCGATGAAGTGATGCTTGAGCGCCGCCGCGACGTGCAGCAGCGCCAGCCAGAACAGCGTTCCCGCGAGCAGTTCGTGAGTCTCGTGAAGAAATTCATAAGCCGGGCGGTTGGGTTCGATGAAATCCGGCAAGGTCACCAGTCCGAACCAGCTGACAGGGAAGTTGCGGGCCGATGACATCAGCCAGCCGACGACCGGCGTGACCAGCAACAGCGCGTACAGGCCAATGTGCGATACGCGGGCCGCGATCCTCTGCCATTGCGGAATGTCGAGCGGCTCGGCGGGCACGGGATTGAACCAGCGCCAGATCAGGCGCAGCAGCGCCAGGCCGAGAATGGTGATGCCGAAGGATTTGTGCTGGGCCAGGACCGCGATTTTCGCCGTGCCGAGCGGCAGGTCGTCGGCCCGGTTGGCCAGGATGAACTGCACTATGATCAGGACGACGATGGTCCAGTGAAATAACTGTGCGACGACGCCGTAGCGAGATTCGTCGTTCTTCAGTTGCATCACTCGTTCGATCCGCAGGTACTTAAGAGACGACAGTGTAAGCGATTATTCGTCCGGGAACCCGCACCTGGGGTCACTCGGGGACAGGTCGCTGCAAATCTGACATATACGGGATCGCCCGATGCCACCCATCACACGTGCAATCAAACCAGCTCGCATCGGTGCAATGCTGCTGCTGTGTCTCGGACTTGTCGCTTGTCCGCGACCGGTGCGGCCGCCTGCGCCAGCGCCCGAAGTACCGCCCCAGCCAGCCCCAACGCAGCCCGCACCGACGCCCGGCGAGGCTGGCGCGACGCTTTACCAGATCGATCCGCAGGCGTCCGTTCTGCACATCTTCGTGTATCGCGGCGGCACCTTCGCGCGGCTGGGCCACAACCATGTGATGACCAGCAAATCGGTGCATGGCCGTGTCTGGATGCGTACCCCATTCCCGGCCTCGGGTTTCGAGCTGTCGTTTCCGGTGGCGGACCTGATCGTCGATGACGCGGACGCCAGGCGCGCCGCCGGTGCGGACTTCCCGACGGACATTCCCGCCGCCGACAAGGAGGGAACGCGCAAGAACATGCTGCGCAAGGAAGTACTCGACGCCGAGAGCTATCCGAATGTCACTGTGAAGTCCGCGACCGTCGCCGGCTCTTTGCAAGCTCCAAAGATCACCGCGCGCATCACCATCAAGGACGCGAGTCGCGACGTGGTCGTGCCAACCAATATCGTGGTGAACGGCGACCGCCTGACGGCCAGCGGTGAGTTCGATATCTTGCAGACGGACTTCGGCATGAAGCCCTTCAGCGTGGCGCTGGGGGCTTTGGAAGTGCAGGACCGGTTGCGCGTGCGCTTCAACCTGGTGGCGGCGAAACGCTGAAGAACGGCGGAGCCGGGCGGCTCCGCCGTGACTCGAGCTCAGTGTTTGCCGAGCAGTTCGTCGGCGAGATCTTTCGCGCCGTACACGTCTTTGAGCGCAGTGATCATGATCGCGGGATGAACCGCGACCGTGCGGTTCACCTCGCCGTTGTACCAGAAGCTGCCAGCGATGGAGTGGATGTTGCCGTCGAACGCGAGGCCGACCAAACGACCCTGCGCGTCCACCAGCGGGCTGCCGGAATTGCCGCCGACGATGTCATTGGTCGTGACGAAACAGAATGGCGTGTTCATGTCGAGCCGGTCGCGCGCATCCAGCCACACCTGCGGCAGTCGGAACGGATCTTTGCCGGTGGTGCGCTCGAACAACCGTGACAGCCGGGTGTACGGCTCCACCTTCTCGCCTTTTTCCACCCAGCCATCGACCGCGCCATAGCTCAGTCGCAGCGTGAAGGTCGCATCCGGATACGTGTTCGTGCCGAGCACCGCGAAGCGTGCTTTGGCGATGCGCTCTTGCGCGGACGCCACCGGCGCTTGCACTTCGTCTTCGTAAATCTTGCGAACGGCGCGCGCTTCGCCATCGATGTCACGAGCCAGCACGATCATCGGATCGTTCGAGCTTTGGATGGCCGCCGTGCCGCCTTCCCACAACGCTTTGCGAACCGCCGGATCGGCAAGCTTGCTCTCGGTGATCAGTTTCTCCGCGAGCGACTGGGGCGACTCGGTGCTCAGCAGTTTGCGAACGATGGAATTGTCCGGCCCCAGTGCTTCGCGCAGCTTGTCGAGCGAGAACGACAGCGTGACCTGCTCGAAGTCGGGATAGACCGGTGTGGTCGCCAGCAGACTCGATTGGATCTTCGGCAGATTGGAGTCGGCGTACTCACGCAGGCGTTGCTCGTTGGGCTTGCTGCGCTCGGCGGCGCTGCGCACCAGTTGCCGGGCATACGAAAAGAGCTTGCTGTTGAATCCGGCGCCGGCTTCCAGATAGAGATAACGATCGTAGATCTGGCGATAGCGCTCCTGCGCGTTGGCCGCGTCGTTCCATGCATCGCCAACCGCAGCCGACAGCTTTTCATCCGACTTCACACGTTCGCGCAGTTCGCGCTCCTGCGAGGTCTTGCGCGCAAATAAACTGTCGTCGAGCAGCGCGGTCTGGAAGCCACGATAAACCTTCAGCGAGTTCTCGATGCTTTGCAGATAGTCACTGGAGATGCGCGCCGGCTCATCGCCGGTCTTGCCCCATTGAATCACCCGGCCGCGCAATTCGGAGTTGCGAATGAGATAGGAGGGAACGGAGGTGTCGCGCTGGAAGCGCAGCTGTTCCACCGTGAGCAGGCGGCTGGTGCTGCCGGGATGGCCCGTGACAAACGTCGCTTCGCCGACTTGCGGGCCTTCGACCCGCCAGCTCAGATGATTCGGCGAATGGATCGGCTTGCCTTTGTCATAGACCCGGAACAGGCTGAAATCCAGGCTCCAGCGCGGGAAGTTGAAATTGTCCGGGTCGCCGCCGAAGGCCGCGATCGCATGATGAGGAGCGAACGCCAGCCGTACGTCGTCATAGCGACGATACTTGTACAGATAATATTGGCCGCCCTGATACAGCGTCACCGACTCGCAGGCCAGCGGTCCGCCGCGGCTCTTTTCGGAGTTCTTGGTGCACGCGGCTTCGAGCTTGCTCAGCTCCTGCTTGCGCGCCTGGTTCGCTTGGGCGTCCTTCATGCCGGCAGTGGCGGCAGCGACCTTCGCCGTGACGTTTTCCATCTCCACCAGCACGGACAAGATTTGCGTCGGGCATTTCTTCTCGGCGCTGCGCGTCGTGGCGTTGAAGCCGTCGTCTACATAGTTCGCGCTCTCGCTGGAAATCTCGGCGAGGCATGGCATGGCGCAGTGATGATTGGTGAGCACCAGGCCGTCCGGCGATACGAACGAGCCCGTGCAGCCGCTTTCGAAGCGCGTGATGGAGCGCTGCAACTTGTCCAGCCACGGCTTGTCGAGTGTGGTGTTGTATTTCTTCTGGATTGCGGCCTGCGGAATATTGTCGAAAGTCCACATGCCTTCATCGGCGATGGCCGCGGTGGCGAGCAGCGCCAGACAGGCGGCGGCGAGAGTCCGGAACATCGAATTCTCCTTGTGTATACGGGCGGTCCGTCCGCCTCGGGTCGTCAGTCTTCGGACTGTAGCAGCAGCAGCCGCGTCCCTTCCGGAGCGATCAGAATGGCATTGCTCGACTCATCGAGACTGTCGGGCATTTCGTCGGAAAGTTGGCAGCCGCGCTCTTTCAGCCGCGCCAGGCGCTCACGCATGTCAGGATCTTCGAAGGTCAGCACCGGCTGGCGGAACGCCCGTGAACGATACAACGCCAGATTCAGATGGTCACTGGTGATCGCCGTGCGGGCGAATGGCTCAGGTTGCTCATCCCACGCCACGAAGCCCAAGGCTTCCCAGAACACACGCATCGGGCCCGCCTCGCGTGCCGGCAACCCGTACTCGGTAAAGTAACCGCAGGTCGTGGTCGGCTGACTTTCCAATTGCGGCGGCGAGAACGTGCGCGCCTCGAACACGTTGACGGATTGTCCCGAAGGATCGCGGAAGCTGAGCCGATTGAAGACTTCGTTGCCCAGCTGCAGGTCTTCGAGCTCGATGCCGAGCTGCTCCAGCCGCTCCATGCCGTGCATGAGTCGTGGCATCACGAAGGTCAGCGCAGGGGAGGGCATGGTCTGGCCGTGCAATCCCAGAAACAAGCGGCCATCGGTCACCACCGCATACGGATGGTCGAAGGTCTCGCCGACCGGCGCCTGCACGAAGCCCAGCGATTCATAGAACGCCAGGGAGTCGCGAATCTCGGGCGCATACACGCTGATTTCGAGGAACCGGCCGAACATCAATGCTGAGCGCCGCTACGTAACGCCCGTCGCAGCGTGGCGTCGGCTTCGGCGGGCGTTTGATGCGAGGGTTCGGCCCAGCCCTGGATGTGTCGTTCGATCAGATTCGTCAAAGTGGCAACGTGCGCGTCGCTGGAGTTCAGCGCGGGAATGTAGTCGTACGCTTCGCCGCCCGCTTCGAGAAACAACTGCCGATTGCGAAGTGCGATCTCTTCGAGCGTTTCCAGACAGTCGGTCGCGAAGCCCGGGCACATCAACGTCACGCGCTTCGGTCCACTGCGCGCGTACTCGAGCAAACGTTCGTCGGTGTACGGTCGCAGCCATTCTTCGCGACCCACCTGCGATTGAAAACTCACGCTCCACTCTTGCTCGCCCAGAGAGAGACGCTCTGCGACCAATCGCGCCGTCTTCATGCTCTGGCAGTAGTACGGGTCGCCCGCGGTGACATACCTCTTTGGAATGCCATGGAAGGAAAACAGCAGATGGTTCTTCTCGTGTGTGCGCCAGTGTTGCTCGATGCTGGCTGCGAGCGCGCCGACATAACCGGCGTCGTCGTGATAGCTGCCGATGAAGCGCAGCTCCGGCACCCAGCGCCAACGCTGCAACTGACGAGTGACCCGATCGAACACGGATGCCGTCGTCGTCCCGGAGTACTGCGGATACAGGGGCAGAACGACGATGCGCTGTGCACCTTGCCGTCGCAGCTCTTCGAGTGCCTGGGGAATGGAAGGTGAGCCGTAGCTCATGCCGAGCGCTACGGCCGCATTCCAGCGCGGCTGCAATGCCTCCCCGAGTCGTTTGACCAGCGCGGAGCTGTGCACGAGCAAGGGTGAGCCTTCGGGAGTCCAGATTTGTCGATACGCGTGGGCGCTCTTCGACGGGCGGATGCGCAGGATCACGCCATGCAGCGCCAGCCACCAGATCGCCCGCGGCGCTTCGACGACGCGCGGGTCCCACAGGAAGTCAGCCAGGAAGCGCCGGACCGAAGCCGGATCGGGACCGTCGGGCGTGCCGAGGTTCGCCACCAGAACGCCAATGCGATTGGCGCTGCCGTGTTGATAAGAAGAATCGCCGAGGTAGTCGACCATGGGGCGCAAGTCTAATGACCCGATTGCTTGCCGACTAACAGTCGCTAGCAATCGGCCCCATTGGGTACATGGATGTACCCCGCCGCCACGGGCGGCGGGCGAGCGGCAAAAGTCACGCCTTTTGCGGCCTCGCCGGGAGGGTCGTGGCAGGATGCCCGATCCCGACCATAAAAAAGAAAAGCCCCGCCGGAGCGGGGCCTTCCCACCAGGAGTTGGTGTAGTCGCGCGGCTTAAGCAGCCTGCTTGCGACGGCGCCGGCTCAGCGCGATGCCGATCAGGCCGATGCCCAGCAGGCCCAGAGCGCCCGGCTCCGGCACGTTGGCGACATTGCGATCGCCATACGCGGTCAGGGTGGAACCGAACAGGAAGAAGTCGCCCCAGAGGGACTGGACGGTCACGGTCAGGGTGCCCACCTCGTTCAGCAGACCGAGGATGGAGAAGCCGCCGTACGCCTCGCCGCTCAATTCAAAGCGGTCGAACTCGGGGTCCCGCAGAACGACCGCGACGTACTCGCCATCGTCGCTGTCGTTGCCCAAGGAGAGAGTCAGGTTGAAGCTGGTGATCAGGTCTTCCATCGGACGGAAGCCGTGCTCCGTCAGGTCATGGGTGTAGGTGTGGGACTGAAACCAGCCGATGTGCTCACCGCCACCGAAGTCGGCGGAGTCGCTCCAGCTGGTGGGGATCGCATGGGAAGTGCTGGCAAACCCGAAGGCGAGCAGCACGAAGGCAAAAATTCGGTTCATCTTGATAACTTCCTGTGAGCGTTTATGGCACGCGTCGTAGATAAAGCAACTGCTATGCCACAGGTCATTTTTTCTTTATGGGTCAGCGACCTAAGGTCCATCGACTGCTGCGGCGCGATGCGGAGGAGGATGGCCCTGTAATACAAGCCGACGCATTGCCGCATACGTTAAGTAAAGCGCGTGCGAATCCATCGGCCGTAATTCTTGCGAAGGTGTCTGCGGCGGCTGTGAGGGTATTTACCTCGGTTTGTCGCTATACCCATTAGGATCTGCGTGCGTGTGATTAGGGATGCCTTCACAAGGACCCGCATGGTCGGGGCATGCAACCGGGCAGGGACGCCCTCCACTTCTTTCACTTCATCTTTTTTGTTTTCGGGTTGGCGTCCGCCCACCGACCCACCTACCGCTATCGATTGCTCGGAGCGTCGCGATTCGTTACTGCCCCCTCCCCGGGATCGCGGCCTTCGCGCAGGGGACTGACGACTGGTTTAACTTATTCCAGTTTTCGGTCCGGACGGCGGTCGGCAGGGTTCTCCCATCAAGACCCTGTCGACCGCCTCCATTTTGAAGGTGGGCTAACGCTCCACGATCGCCGTCACTCCCATCCCGCCAGCCGTGCATACGGAGATCAAGCCGCGCCCGCCGCCGCGCTGGGCGAGTTGCTTGGCTAGCGTGGCGATGATGCGCGCGCCGGTGGCGGCGAAGGGGTGGCCGATGGCGACGCTGCCGCCTTTGAGATTCATCTTGCTCCGGTCGATGCTGCCGAGAGGTGCGCTGAGCCCGAGACGGTCGCGGCAGAACTCCGGCGACTCCCAAGCCTTGAGCGTGCAGAGCACCTGCGCCTCGAAGGCTTCGTGGATCTCGTAGATGTCGAAATCCTGCAGAGTCAACCTGGCGTCGGCGAGCATGCGAGGCACGGCATAGGCCGGCGCCATCAGCAATCCTTCCTTCTGCACGAAATCGACGGCCGCGTACTTGCCATAGGTGAGATAGGCGAGCACCGGCAGTCCGCGCGCCTTCGCCCATTCTTCGCTTGCGAGCAGTACTGCCGCGGAGCCATCCGTCATTGGTGTCGAATTGCCGGCCGTCAACGTGCCGTTCGCCGCGAACGCAGGTTTGAGCTTGGCGAGCTTCTCGAGCGTGCTATCGCGACGAATGTTGTTGTCCTGCTTCAAGCCGCGGAACGGTATGACCAGGTCTTCGTAGAAACCTTCATCCCACGCCGCGCCAGCCTTGCGATGACTCTCGAGCGCCAGCTGATCCTGATCGGCGCGCGGGATCTGCCAGGTCTGAGCCATCTTTTCGCAATGCTGCCCCATCGACATGCCGGTGCGCGGCTCGCTCACGCCGGGCAACTGCGGCTTGAGAAAGCCGGGACGAAAACCGGCCCACGGCGAGAGACGCTCGCCGAGCGATCGGCCGCGCGCACTGCGCAGAAGCAATTTGCGATACGCAGTGGGATAGACGATAGGAACATCGCTGGCAGTATCGACGCCCGCGGCGATGGCGGAGTCGATTTGACCGGCCGCAATTTTCAAGCCCAGCACGATGGCGGTATCGAGACTGGTGCCGCAGGCACGCTGCAAATCGAATGCGGGCGTTTCCGGCGCGAGACCGCTATCGAGCACGCTCTCGCGCGTCAGATTGAAATCCTTGGAGTGCTTGAGCACCGCGCCGGCGCCGACATCGCCTAACACTTCGCCGCGCAGGTTGAATTTATCCACCAGCCCCTTCAGCGAGGCGGTGAGCATTTCCTGATTGCTGGCCTCGGCGTAAACACCCATCGAGCGCGCGAACGGAATGCGCGTGCCCCCGATGATGGCGACGCGTCGAACTGACGAACCTACGAGCATGACGGCTCCATGGCGGGCAACGAAGGGGGCGCAAGCATGCCAGCCGTCGTCAGCCGCGAATAGTTGGGAATCGCTGTTGGCGCGGACGACTGAAGTCCGTACGCTGTGCGGCCCGCGATCCGTAACGCCACACATTCACCGCCACAGCTGGCGGCAGTATTCGACCCCATGAGTATCCACAGCCGCGCCCGCCTGGTCGTGGACGCCCGAGCTATTGTTGCGCTCGGCGGCCCGCTGCTAGGTAATAATCTCTCGATCACCGGCATGGCCTTCGCCGATACCGTGATGGCGGGCCAGTTGGGCGCGGTCGACCTCGGCGGCCTGGCGATCGGCGCCGCCACGTTCAACCTTTTCATGTTCATGGGCTTCGGCTTGCTGATGGCCACTTCGCCGTCGGTTGCGCATGCCTATGGCGCCAACGATACGTACAAAGTGACGTCCTATGCGCGTCAGTCATGGT
The DNA here is from genome assembly GCF_009932555.1 of Steroidobacter agaridevorans. Lineage (GTDB taxonomy): Bacteria > Pseudomonadota > Gammaproteobacteria > Steroidobacterales > Steroidobacteraceae > Steroidobacter > Steroidobacter agaridevorans. The sequence continues at coordinate 602,832 of NZ_BLJO01000005.1, read as the reverse complement.
GGCTGGTGCTGGCGCTTTCAATCCTGTTGTTCACGGGCATGCGTCAGGCGGACTGGTTCCTGCCCGCGATCGGCATCTCCGAGGACGTGCTGCCGGTCGCGGTTGGATACATTCACGCCATCAGCTGGGGCATGCCGGGCCTGCTCGCATTCTTTTCGCTGCGCTATATGAGCGAAGGGCTGGGACGCACCAAGCCCATCATGTTCACGGGCTTTCTCGGGCTGACCGTGAATGTCATCGGCAACTGGATTTTCATTTACGGCAAGTTCGGCGCGCCGGCGCTGGGTGCGGTGGGTTGCGGAGTCGCGACGGCCATCTCGATCTGGCTGATGTTCTTCGCGATGTTTCTGCACGTCCGCACGCATCGCGCGTATCGCCCGTTCAACTTTTTCGCGCGCATCGATCCGCCGAACTGGCCGGTGCTCGGCGAGCTCACTCGCATCGGTGCGCCGATCGCCGGCAGCATCCTGGCCGAAGGCGGTTTGTTTGTAGCGGCGGCGTTGATGATGGGCGGCATGGGCGCCGTGACGGCGGCCGGACATCAGATCGCGCTGAACTATGCGGCGTTCATGTTCATGGTGCCGCTGGCCATCAGTTCCGCCACGACCATTCATGTCGGTCACACGCTGGGGCGCGGCGATCTCATCGGCGCACGTAATGCCGGTGTGATCGGCGTGGTGATGTGCGCAATCGTGATGACCGTGTCAGCGATCGTGATCCTGCTGTTCAACGATCAGATCGCTGCGCTGTACACACGCGATTTGCCGGTGCGCGAACTGGCCGCCAGTTTGTTGTTGATGGCGGCGTTGTTTCAGTTTTCCGACGGCGTGCAGGTCGGCGCGGCGGGTGCGCTGCGCGGCTTCAAGGACACGACCATTCCGATGGCCTTGTGTATCTTTTCGTACTGGGTGGTTGGGTTCACCTTCGCCTATTACTTCGGTGTACACCGTGGCGAAGGACCGGTGTTGGTGTGGGTCGGGCTGAACGTCGGACTGACGATCAGCGCGGTGCTGCTGGTGGTGCGCTATTGGTTGGTCACCAAAGCGCGCTTGCGAGATCAGCGGCCGGCGTAAGAGCCGCGCTGCGGATCGTTATATCCGTAGCCCAGTGTCTCGACTTCCTCGACGATGCCGTCGATGAAGCGCACCCGGCGCATCAGCTTGTTCGGGCCGAAGTTGTAGGTCCAGGTTTCCACCGGGATTTCGATCAGCCCGTCGCCGGAATAAAAGATACGGCCGCCGACGGTGTAGGTCGGACGACGCAGGATAGTGCGCGTCTGCACGTCGGCAGGCTCGCCGCAGAATGCCCGTACTTCGGCGCGTGCATCGCCATCGCGGACCAACCGACTGCCACAACGCATGCCGTCGGCATGCGCCGGCCCAGCCACTGTCGCGGCAACCACTGTCAAACCGATGAGGAGTGCGCTACGCATGGTCTTCACTATGCCTCGCGGCCGATGAATTGCCAATGAACCCTCGCTGAATCCATCAAGTCGCCGCCTGGAGCCGTCCTTCGATGCAGTTCCGGTACAGCTGAGCAAATTCCGCGACCGTCACCGGCACCGGATTGCCGCCGGTGGAAGGATCGTCGAACGCCTGTTTGGCAAACGCGTCCGCATGCTCAGAGGTAACGCCCAACTCCGCCAATGTATCCGGGACGCCGATGGTATTTCGCAACTCCAGGATCCAGTCCAGCACGCCGCTGAACGACTGTTGGGGCAGGTTCAGGTAAGCCGCCAGGCGCTGCATCTTCTCGCCCAATGCCGGACGGTTCCACGACAATACATAAGGCATGACGACTGCATTGGTCAGGCCATGATGTGTGTTCAGGTTGGCCGAGCAGGGATGACTCAGGCTATGCATTGCGCCCAGTCCTTTCTGAAATGCGGTGGCGCCCATCAAGGAAGCGGCCATCATGTGCGAGCGCGCCTCGATGTCGCTGCCGTCGCGAACCGCGGTTGGCAGCCAATCGTGAATCAGGCGCATGCCTTCCAGAGCGATGCCTTCGGCAAGCGGATGATAGGAAGGCGAGCAGTACGCTTCGAGATTGTGAGATAGCGCATCCATGCCGACCGCCGCGGTGACTTTCGCGGGCAAGCCCAATGTCAGTTCAGGATCGGCGATCACGATGGACGGCAACATCCTGGGATGAAAAATGATCTTCTTGGTGTGATCGCGGACATCGGTGATCACGGCAGCGCGCCCGACTTCTGAGCCGGTGCCCGACGTTGTCGGCACTGCGACGGTGGGCGCCATGCCTGAAACATTCACTCGCGTGTACCTGTCTTCGCGATCTTCGAAGTCCCAGATCGGACGCGTCTGTCCCACCATCAACGCTACGGCCTTGCCGGTGTCGAGTGCGCTGCCGCCGCCGAATGCGATCACGCCATCATGCGTACCGCGACGATACGCACTAACGCCATTCGTGACATTCGACTCCACCGGATTCGCCTGCACGTCGCTGAACACTTCACAGGCGAGGCCCGCCGATCGACATGCAGCGACGGCGCTTTCAATCATCGGCAGCTTTGCCAGCGCGGCATCGGTGACGAGCAACGGACGTTTCATGCCCAACGCTTTGCATGCGTCCGGCAGCTCGGCAATGCGGCCGGGGCCGAAGCGGACGGCGGTGGGATAATTCCAGTTGCCGCGTAACGAAGCCATGATGTTTTCCTTCGAGCGGACGGGTGTGATCACGAACTCTCGCATGGGGTTGTCAAGTCCGTGTGCGCAAATGGAATGACTTGGGCCGCGTGAGATGTTCGTAACCGACGACTGACAGCGTGCAGCCGCGCCCCGAATCTTTCACGCCGACCCAGGCGAGCGCCGGATCGAGATAATCGCAACGATTCATGAACCAGGTGCCGGTCTGGATGCGATCGCCGATGGCGAGCGCGGCTTCCTCGTCCCCCGTCCAGATCGCGGCCGTCAGGCCGAAGGTCGTGTCATTCATCAATGCAATCGCCTGCTCGTCCGAGCTCACTTTCATCAGACCGGCGACCGGCCCAAAAATTTCCTCGCGCATTACCGTCATGGAGTGGTCGACGTTCAGCAGCGCCTGCGGCGCGAGATAGGGTGTGCCCGGTTTGCTGTCAGCGAATTTCGCAGCGTCGATCGCGGGCTGCGCGCCGGCGCTGATCGACGCTGCGATCTGCTGACGAATCGTGTCCGCAGCGGCGGTTCGAATGACCGGGCCGAGCGTGGTGTCCTGCTCGAGCGGGTTGCCGAGCACGTACTTATTCGTGAGGTCGATGAAGCCTTCGACGAATCTGCCGTAGACGTTTTCGTGAACGTAGATGCGTTGCAAGCCACAGCAGGATTGGCCGCTATTGAAGTACGCGCCGTCGACGACGTTCTCGATGGCGTGCGCCAGGTCGGCATCATGGCGAACATAGACGGGATCGCATCCGCCCAGTTCCAGGCCCACGCCGATGAAACGTTCCGACGCCGCACGTTGCACGGCATGCCCGCCGGCAACTGAGCCCGTGAATGCGACGAAGTCGATGCGCGGATCGCGAATAACCTTCTCGGTGTCTGCATGGTTCAGGTGCAGGACTTGAAACACGCCCTCGGGGAGGCCTGCCTGCTTCAGGCAAGTCGCGAAACGTTCGGCGCACAGCGGCGTCTGCGCAGAATGTTTCAAGATCACCGCATTGCCGGCCATCAGCGCCGGGACGATGCTGTTGACGGCGATCAGATAGGGATAATTCCAGGCAGCGATCGTGAACACGACACCCAGCGGTTCGCGGCGAACGAAGCGAGTGAAGTTTTCCTTCGGTCCGGCGTCGATGTCGGCGAGGGCTTGCGGCGCGATGGCGATCATGTGTCGCGCGCGCTCGAGTGTGCCGTTTACTTCGCTCGGAGAGTAGCGGATGGGGCGGCCCATCTGCCAGGTGAGCTCGTTGGCGATGTCGGCTCGCTGGCTTTCGAAGATGTCGCAGAAGCGAGAAAGAATTTTTGCCCGGTCGGCGACCGATGTGCTTCGCCATTCGCGCTGTGCGGCGCGAGCGCTGTTCAGAGCCGCATCGATTACCGCCGGCGTTGCCAGCTCGATCTGGACGTAAACGCTGCCGTCGACAGGAGAAATCGTTCGTTGCATGTGGCCGTCCAAAGCGGCGACCCGGCCTGCGGCCGGGCGCCGCGACCTTCGCGTCAAATGATCTCGAAGTATCTCGCCAGCTCCCAATCCGTAATGTGCTTGCGGAACTCGCGCTCTTCCCATTCGCGGGTCGCGGCGAAGTGATCGACGAAGGCGTCGCCGAAGTACTCGCGCGCCATGCGCGATTGTTTCAAGCGCTGGGCGGCATCCCATAGCGTCCTTGGCAACGCCAGGCTCTCCGGAAACTTGTGATCGTAAGCGTTGCCTTCGACCAGCGGCTCGGGCTCGATCCGATGCTCGATGCCATACAGCCCCGAACCCAGCGCCGCGGCAAGAATCACATACGGATTCGCATCCGCCGCCGCGACCCGGTACTCCACGCGCTGTGACTTCGCGCTGCCCGGAATGACTCGCAGCGCACACGTGCGGTTCTCGACGCCCACGGTCGAATCGGTCGGCGCCCAGAAGCCCGGGATCAACCGTGTATATGAGTTGACGGTCGGCGCCACCATGGCAAGCAGTTCCGGCATCAGCTTCTGCTGACCGCCGATGAAATGGCGCATGGTCTCGCTCATCTGGTGCGGCCGGTCCGGATCGTGAAACACCGGCTTGCCGTCGCCGTTCTTGAGCGACAGATGAATGTGACCGCTCTGGCCCGGCCAGTCGCGCGACCATTTCGCCATGAAGGTCGCCATCATGTTGTTGCGTTGGGCGATCACTTTGACGAAGGTTTTGAACAGCGCCGCCTTGTCGGCCGACGCCAGCGCGCTGTCGAAGGCGATCGCCGCTTCGATCACGCCCGGCCCGGTCTCCTCGTGCAGCCCTTCGATGCCGAAGTCCATGGTTTCGCAGGTCGCGAGCAGGTGCCGATAGAACTCCGACGCGGTCGAATTGCGAATGACCGAATAGCCGAACCAGCCCGGCGCCATCGGTTTCAAATCGCGATAGTGCTTGGCGCGCACCGATTCGGGCGTCTCGTCGAAGAAAAACACTTCGTACTCGAAGCCGGCGTACGGTTGAAAACCGAGCTTGGCCGCCTTGTCGAGCACGCGCCGAAGCACGCCGCGCGGACAGACCTGCTCCGCCGCGCCCGTGAACTCGCTCAAGAACAACAGATTGTCATCTTCGAACGGCAACGGCCGGCATGTTTCGGGCAGGAGGCGAACGGGTGCGTCCGGATAGCCCGTATGCCAGCCAGTGAATTTCACGTTGTCGTACAGCTGGTCCTGACAATCCCAGCCGAGCACGACATCGCAAAAGCCGTAGCCGCTCTCCAGGGCCGAAATGAACTTGGCGCGCGACATGTATTTGCCGCGCATGATGCCGTCGATATCGAAGACGCCGACTTTTACATGCGACAGACCGCGCTGCTCGACGATGGCTTTGGCGTCGGCAGCGCTCTTGACCTGGCGAGGTTCCATCATGACGCGGTGTCAACCTTGGTAGTGCCGTAACCCTCGCGCTCCGGATGGCCATGCTGCCCGCCGGTGAGTGCGAACTCTTCCTCGGGCGACAACACCAATTTGTGACGACCGACCAACGCGAAGTACAGAACGCCCGCGACATACCACGCCAGCGCCGAGTACACGCCGGCGCGGTACACCGGATCCTGCAGCTGGTAGTACAGCGTGACGATTGCGATCGCCACGGTCGCCGCCGCACCGGGAATTCCCAGCGGGCTGCGATAGGGTCGCTCGATGTTCGGCATGTTCTTGCGCAACAGAATGAACGAAATGCCCTGGAAGGCATAAGAGATCATCGCGCCGAACACCGCCATGTTCAGCAAAGTCGCGCCGATGATCGCGCCGCCTTTCTCCGCGCCGCGCGAGAACCACACCGCAAGAATTACCGCGAGCCCGATCGAGGCGCCGGTGAACAACGCGATGTGAGGAGTCTTGCGCGAGCCATGCGTCAACGACATGGCGGCTGGGTAGTAACCGGCGCGCGACAGCGAATAGATCTGGCGGCCGAACGCGAAGATGATGGTGTGGAAACTCGCGATCAGTCCGATGACGGCCAGCAGCGCCAGCAGCTTCGCGATGTCGCCGGCGAAGATCACGCGGAAGCCATCGAGCAGCGGCTCGGCCGAGGTGGCCAGCGAATACGAGCCATGCAGCTTGCCTTCGTCGGCGGAGCCGATCGAGGCATTCAGCAACATGATCATCAGCGCCGAAACGATCAGCGTGAACATGCCGAAGATCAAACCCTTCGGCATGTCGCGCTTCGGATCCACCGACTCCTCGGCGGCGAGCGGCAATTCTTCGATCGCCAGGAACAGCCAGACAGCGAACGGCAGTGCCGCGAGCACGCCGTGCCAGCCGAACGGCAGGAAGCTGCCGCCGCCTTGCGCCAGCTCGATGGGCTTGCCGTCCGGGCCGGCGGCGATGTTCAGCGCCCAGCGTGAAAAATCCGCATGCGGAATCGCGCTGATCCAGAACACCACCAGCACCGCCAGCGCCATCACCGTGACGACGACAGAGATCTTGAAGGACAACTCCACACCTGCGTAATTGAGCAGCACGAACAGCAGATAGCAGCCGATCCACCACAATGGCTGATACGCGGCGGGAGTTTCGAAAATGCCGGTGAGATAGGAGCCGATGAAGAACACGATCACGGCCGGCGTCATGATGTACTCGATGCTCTCGGCCAGGCCGGTGATGAAGCCGCCCCACGGACCCATGGCGCTGCGAGCGAACGAATAAGCGCCGCCGGTATGGGGCAGTGCCGGCGACATTTCCGCCAGGCTGAAGATCAGCCCCAGATACATGATGGCGATGATGATGGCCGCGATGAACAGGCCGCCCCAGCCGCCGGCGCCGATGCCGAAGTTCCAGCCGGAGAAGTGGCCCGAGATGACGGCGCCGACTCCCAGCGCCCACAGCGACCAGACTCGCGCGTGGCGCTTCAGTCCGCGCTTCTCGAAGTAATCCTTACCGGCGTTCTGATAAGTGACGCCGCCGACCGTTTTCTTGTCTGTCATGCGATTCTCCCTGCAAAAGGAATGCTAATCGCTCGCGACCCACATTCCTTGTAACTGTTGTTATCGAGGATGAATGCGACGAATCGACTATACGCCGACGGCAAAGGAATGGCGCAAGACAGGAAAGCTCAGGAGGCGAGATCGATGACCGGTCGGTCGGGCGTGCTCGGGACTGGTGCACGGGCGTCCTGGCTGGCGGCCATGGCGATGCGGTTGCGTCCCTGGCATTTGGCCTTGTAGAGCGCTTGATCGGCCGCCTTTAGCAATGCATCCGGCGTTGTATCGTGAAAGCCGGGCGTGCCCGGCGCGATCGCGGCGACGCCGCCACTGATCGTGATGCGTTCGCCGGTTTGAGCCGAACTGCATGGAATTGCCATCCGCCAGATCCGGCGCCGCAAGCGCTCGGCGTACAGGCCGGCGCGGTGAGCATCCATGCCTGGCAATACCACGGCGAACTCTTCGCCGCCGTAGCGGGCGACCAGGTCGCCGCCGCGACGGAAGCTTTCGTCCAGGGTTCGCGCGACCCGGCGCAAGACCTCATCGCCATGGGCGTGACCATAGGTGTCGTTGAAGTGCTTGAACTCGTCAACATCTAGGAAGATCAACGACAACGGCTGCCGTTCGCGGCGGGCACGGCGCACTTCGCGATCGAGCACCCGGTCGAAATGACGCCGGTTGGCGATGCCGGTGAGCGGGTCGGCGGCGACCAGGCGCCGGAGGCGTCGATTGGCGGTTTCCAGCGCGAGCCGCACGCGGCTGAGCTCCTCGTTGCGCGCTTCCAGTGCCTGGGTGCGCTCGCGGACCCGATTCTCCAAATCGTCACGGATTGTCTGCAGCTCGGTCTCGACGCGCTGGCGTTGCGCCAGCTCGATTTCCAGCTCCCGGGTGCGCCGGGCCAGGCGGGTATGCAGGAACAGGGTCCGTGCCAAAGCGGCAATAGCCGTCAGTGCCAGGGCTGCGACCACTCCGATCGACAGATACGAGGATGCGTACTCCAGATCGAAGGCAATCGGCAGCTCCACGGATCTCCTGCGCTCGGTCGGGATGGGGTAATCAGAGCATAGTGGCCGCTTTTGCGGTATCAGACTTTACGAAACGCAACTGGTCATTCACTTTTGTTGTTCCGGCGGAACGCTTGACGCCTCGCACGTGGGTCGTGAAACTTGCCGGCCATTTACCTTTCTGATGAGTCATGAGCAGCTCCGGCATCGATCGCGCTTTCGAGCGTCGCCTGGCGACGCTGATCAATACCCGCGAGCCGCGTGTCCTGCAGAACGGCCTGAAGGGCGTGGAAAAGGAATCGCTGCGCGTCTCCGCCGACGGCCGCATCGAGCACAGCCCGCATCCGGTCGCGCTGGGCTCGGCGCTCTCTCACGAGCACATCACCACCGATTATTCGGAAGCCTTGATCGAGCTGGTGACGCCCGCGTTCCGCGAGTCCTGGCAACTGCTGCAATATTTATGCGACCTGCATCAGTTCGTCTACCGCCATCTGGGCGAGCAGCTGCTATGGGCAACCAGCATGCCCTGCATGCTGACGGGCGACGCTGAAATTCCCATCGCACGCTACGGCCGCTCGAATATCGGCCAGATGAAAGAGGTGTACCGGCTCGGCCTGGGCAATCGTTACGGCCGGATGATGCAAGCGATTTCCGGCGTGCACTTCAATTACTCCTTTCCACAACAGTTCTGGCCGGTGCTGGCCGAAGTCTTGCAGGAGCCGCGCGCCGACGCGCATTTCATCTCGGAGCAATATTTCTCTTTGCTGAGAAACTACCGGCGCCACGGCTGGCTGATCCTGTATTTGTTCGGCAACTCGCCGGCGCTGTGCAGCTCGTTCGTGCGCGGCCGCGATCATCAGCTGGAAACATTCGCCCCGGGCACGCTTTATGCCCCGTATGCAACGTCGCTGCGCATGAGCGACCTGGGCTATCGCAACAAGAGCCAGGCCGGGGTGCAGATCTCGGTCAACAGCCTCGATGAGTACGTGCGCGACCTGACCGCCGCGGTCAGCACGCCGCATCCGGAATATCAGAAGCTTGGCGTCAAGGTGGACGGCGAATACCGGCAGCTCAACGCCAACCTGCTGCAGATCGAGAACGAATACTACAGTTACATCCGTCCCAAGCGCGTGGCCCGCTCCGGCGAGCATCCGTCGCAAGCGTTGCGCCGTGGCGGTGTCGAATATGTGGAATTTCGAGCGCTCGACGTGAGCGCGTTCGACCCGGTCGGTGTCAATCAAAACAAGTTGCGCTTCCTGGAAGCGTTCGCGGCGCTATGTGTGCTGAAACAAAGCGAGCCGATCGATGCCGGCGAGCAGGCGCACCTCGATGCCAATCACGCCATCGTGGCGCGCCGCGGGCGCGAGCCGGGGTTGAAATTAAATCGCAATGGACGGCCCGTAGAATTGCGGACCTGGGCGCTGGAGCTCATCGACTCGATGCGGGGCATCTGCGAGCTGCTGGATCAAGGCGACGAGCGCAAGCCGTACACCGCCGCGTTGGACTTGCAACAGACCAAGATCGACGATGTCGATCGCACGCCGTCGGCGCGCAGTCTGCAAGAGTTGCGTACGACAGGCGAGAGCTTCGCGCAATTCGCGCTGCGGATGTCTCGCGTCCACAAAGCGTACTTTGTGGATCTGTATCCGCCCAACGAACAGCGCCTGGCGGAATTCAGTGCCGAAGCCGAACAGTCGCTGGAGCGACAGGCGTCGATCGAAGCCGCCGACGACATGACTTTCGACCAGTTCCTGATCAAATATTTCGAGCGGTAGAGTCTAGTCTCGCAAAAGTCGCGCCTTTTGCGAGACGTATCGAAAGGGCCTTGGCCGCTTTCGATCGATGACAAGTTCGGGCCGGATCGTCAGCGGATCAATTTCAGCGAATCAATTTCAACGGGCTCGAGCGAATCCGGATATCGCAGCGCCGCGATTTAGCGGGTGAGTTTTATTTTTCGCCCCGACTAGCACAAGTTATTAGCGAGGTTTACATTCGGCCTACTGGCTAGCGCGTTGGTCGCTTGAACATAATAGAGCGGTTTCAAACGCGTCCCCACGTCTGTCGAGTGTCTCGCGCACGGAAGTCTCAACGAAGACGCCCTGAGTCCCCAAACTGAGAACTGCGCACGCTTTTACGACCGGGTGAGAAATAACATGGGTCCGTTTTTTCCATCCGCAGCCGCGTGAGAGCGCTCCGCCGACTGACTTTTTTTATGAGCACACTAATCAAACCCATCGTCAGCCAGATCAGCGGAGGATCCGCGGCTAATGCCGATCAGCTCGGCGCCTTGACCGTGCCGGACATCGGCGTGGACACGGTGATCGAGCCAACCATCGAATCGACCGGGGGCTGGGATGCCTACGAAGTATGGCGACGCTTGATCAAGGACGCGCGCGACCGTCGCAAACATCATCAGGATTCGAACTAATCCCGGAAGCCGCGGCAAGAACGAGTTACGCAGGCGGTGCAGACGCGCCGCCCCAGTCTGCTTACGCGTTGCAGCTCCAGCGCGGCTTTCCACGCCTCGAGTTCGACGATCCCGATCTGGAACGGCGCTTCCGCCGCGCGCATCTCGCCAAGAATCGCGCCCAGATCAGTCGCAATCTGCTGCTGGGCATCGGCTTCGTCATCGGCTTTTCGGCGCTCACTCATTTCGTGCTGCCGGGCGCCGTGCACCGGCCGCTGGATCTGATCCGCCTCACCGTCCTCGGGCCGATCTTTCTGATCGCGCTGATCCTGGTGCATAGCCGGCTGTATCAGCGCTGGTATCCCGTCGTATGTCCCTATGGCGCCACGCTCTTCGGCGTCGGTGTGGTGGTGCTCGCGGTGATCGCGGCCAGCCAGGGCATCAGTCTGATCGCCTCGGTGGTGCTGGCCATGATCTACAACTATCTGATGCTGGGCCTGGCATTCCGGCCGGCGCTGGGCTCTTCGCTGCTGGTGCTGGTGTCCTATCCCATCATCGCGACGCTGGCCGGACTGCCGGCCTCGCAGCGACTGGTCGATGTAGGCGTATTGCTGTTCACCAACGCCATCGGAGCGATCGTTTGTTATTCGCTGGAGCGGGCCAATCGCACCAACTTCCTCGAATCGCAGTTGCTGATCGAAACGGCGCGTCGTGATGGTTTGACCGGCATCGCCAATCGCCGCACGTTCGACGAGCACCTCGACCGGGTCTGGGCGCAGGCGGCGCGCGAAGGCCGGCCGCTGACCTTGCTCATGATCGACATCGATCATTTCAAATCCTATAACGATCGCTTCGGCCACCAGGCGGGCGACGAGTGCCTGCGACGCGTCGCCTGGTCGTTGAGCAGTCATGCGCGCCGGCCGTTGGATATCGCCGCGCGCTATGGTGGCGAAGAGTTCGCCATGGTCCTCTATGACGCGAGCCGCCAGCATGCGGAAGATATGGCGCTTCAGATCCAGGCTGGCATCGAATCTCTCGCCATCGCCCACGCTGCGTCCCCCGTATCGGGCAAACGCTTGACCGTGAGCATCGGCATCGCTTGCGTCCAGCCGATGAGCGATCGCAGTCACTACGGCTTCATCCAGCTCGCGGACGAGGCGCTGTACGCGGCCAAGGAGCGCGGCCGCAATTGCATCGTCATCATGGACAAGGAATACGGCGAGCTGACCACCGGCTCGTTTCGCAAAGAAGCCGCCGCCGAAGCCGGCGCCGCGCACTAGAAAGCGCTGTCAAAGCGTCTTCCCACGCATTGGCCTTGCATGCCAGCGGTGTCATCGTCGCGGCCGATACTTTGATCTCGAAACCCTATTGGCCTCGGCCTTGCGAGTGGTCCTCCGGCGGCTATGATCGATGCATCTTGCGCTGCCAAAAGCAGCGCACTTCCATCGACTACTCGATGACTACTACAGAAGGCCCGGCAGCTGGTGCGGGCGGCGAGTGTTGTCATGCCTCAGAAAATAAAGAGCCTGCTGATCGCGAACCGCGGCGAGATCGCCATTCGCGTCATGCGTGCGGCCGCCGAGCTCGGCATCCGCACCGTCGCGATCTACTCGCAGGAAGACCGCTTCTCATTGCATCGCATGAAGGCGGACGAGAGTTATCTGGTCGGCGCGGGCAAAACGCCGGTCGAGGCCTACCTGGATATTGCTGACATCGTGCGCATCGCGAAGGCCGCGCATGTCGACGCCATCCATCCCGGCTACGGTTTCTTGTCTGAGAATCCCGAGTTCGCCGAAGCCTGTGCCGCCGCGGGTTTGATTTTCATCGGCCCGACGCCGGAGATCATGCGTCGCCTGGGCAACAAGGTGATGGCGCGCAATCTCGCCGTCTCGGCCGGCGTGCCGGTCATGCCTGCAACTCCGCCGTTGCCGCGCGATGACGCAGAAACATTGCGCCTGGCCCGCGAAGTCGGCTTTCCCGTCATGCTCAAGGCGAGCTGGGGCGGCGGCGGTCGCGGCATGCGCATCGTCGAGACCGAGAAGGAGCTGCCCGAAATGGTGGCCACGGCCCGGCGCGAGGCCAAGGCGGCTTTCGGCAACGACGAGGTCTATCTGGAGAAGCTGGTTCGTCGGGCGCGCCATATCGAAGTCCAGTTGCTGGGCGACGCGCACGGCAACCTGGTGCATCTGTTCGAGCGCGATTGCACCGTTCAGCGCCGCAATCAAAAGGTCATCGAGCGCGCGCCGGCCACGTTCTTCAACGCCGAGCAGCGTGAGTCGCTGTGTGAAGAGGCGCTCAAGATCGGCCGCGCGGTGCGCTATCTCAATGCGGGCACCGTGGAGTTCCTACAGGACGCCGATAGCGGCAAGTTCTATTTCATCGAAGTGAACCCGCGCGTGCAGGTCGAGCACACGGTGACTGAGGCCGTCACCGGCATCGACATCGTGCGCGCTCAGATCCGGATCGCCGAAGGGGCGAGGATCGGCGACGCCGACAGTGGCGTGCCGAAGCAGGAAGACATTCGGCTCAATGGCTACGCGATGCAGTGTCGCGTGACCACTGAAGACCCCGAAAACAACTTCATTCCCGACTACGGCCGCATCACGGCTTATCGCAGCCCAGCGGGCTTCGGCATCCGTCTCGATGCGGGCACGGCGTATTCGGGCGCGATCATTACCCGCTCCTACGATTCGCTGCTGGTGAAAGTGACGGCGTGGTCGCCGACTCCCGCCGAGACGATCGCCCGCATGCATCGCGCGTTGTGGGAGTTCCGCGTGCGTGGCGTGGTAACGAATCTGCGCTTCCTCGACCAGTTGATCCTGCATCCGCAGTTCGCGTCCGCCGAGTACACGACCAAGTTCATCGATCAGACGCCCGAGCTGTTCCGTTTCCCGCGCAAGAAGGATCGCGCGTCGCGCTTGCTGAACTTCATCGGCGATGTCGTCGTGAACGGCAATCCCGAAGTGAAGTCGCGACCGAAGCCGCAGCGACTGGTGCAGCCGAAGCTACCCAAGGTCGAGTTGCCCGCACCCGCGTCCGGCACCAAGCAGAAGCTCGACGAACTGGGCCCCGACAAGTTCGCGCAATGGATGCTCGAGCAGAAGCGCGTGCTGCTCACTGACACGACGATGCGAGATGCGCATCAATCGCTGCTCGCCACGCGCTTCCGCACCTATGACATGAAGGCCATCGCGCCGTACTACGCGAGCCTGCTGCCCGATCTGTTCTCGGTCGAGTGCTGGGGCGGCGCGACGTTCGACGTGGCAATGCGCTTCCTCAACGAGTGCCCGTGGGAGCGATTGCAGGAATTCCGCAGCGCCATGCCGAACCTGCTGTTGCAGATGCTGCTGCGTTCGGCGAACGCGGTCGGATATACCAATTATCCCGACAACGTCGTGAAGTATTTCGTGAAGCAGGCGGCGCAGTCGGGCATCGACTTGTTCCGAGTGTTCGATTCGCTGAACTGGGTCGAGAACATGCGCGTCGCGATCGACGCCGTTCGCGAGTCGGGTGCGCTCTGCGAGGCTGCGATTTGCTACACCGGTAATCTGACCGATCCGCGCCAGACCAAGTACGACTTGAAGTACTACTTGTCGATGGCGCACGAGTTGAAGTCGGCGGGTGCGCACATTCTCGGCATCAAGGACATGGCGGGTTTGTGCCAGCCGCACGCTGCTTACACGCTGGTCAAGGCGTTGAAGGAAGAGGTCGGCCTGCCGGTGCACTTCCATACGCACGACACGAGCGGCATCGCCGCCGCCAGCGTGCTCGCGGCCGTCGATGCGGGCGCCGATGCGGTCGATGGTGCGTTGGACGCCATGAGCGGTCTCACTTCGCAGCCCAACCTGGGTTCGATCGTCGAAGCCCTGCGTCACAGCCCGCGTGACTCCGGACTCAATCCAGAAAATCTGCGCGTGCTGTCCGGCTACTGGGAACAGGTGCGTCACTGCTACAGCGCGTTCGAGAGCGACCTGCGCTCGGGTGCGTCCGAGGTGTATGTCCATGGCATGCCCGGTGGACAGTTCACCAACCTGCGCGAGCAAGCGCGCTCCCTTGGCATCGACGACGTGCGCTGGCCGGAAGTGGCGCGCGCTTACGCCAAGGTGAACGAGATGTTCGGTGACATCGTGAAGGTCACGCCGACCTCCAAGGTCGTCGGCGACATGGCGATCATGATGGTCACCAGCAATCTCACGCCCGAGCAGGTGCTCGATCCCGATACTGAAATCGCCTTCCCCGAATCGGTCGTCTCGCTGTTCCGCGGCGATCTCGGCCAGCCATATGGCGGTTTCCCGTCGGCTCTGCAAGAGAAGGTGCTGAAGGGAGTTGCGCCGATGACCGGTCGCCCCGGCGAGGTGCTGGCGCCGATCGATCTGAAGAAGGCGCGCGATGAAGCCCAGAACAAGACCTGGCGCGAGATCACGGATGAGGAATTCGCGTCGTACTTGATGTACCCGAAGGTGTTCCTCGACTACATGAAGAACCGGCTCGACTATGGCCGTGTCAGCGTGTTGCCGACGCCGCTGTTCTTCTACGGCATGGAGCCGGGCGATGAAGTCACGGTCGACATCGACCGCGGCAAGTCCCTCATCGTTCGCTTCGTCGCGGTGAGCGACAGCCATGAAGATGGCACGCGCACGGTGTTCTTCGAGTTGAACGGCCAGCCGCGCTCAGTGAAGGTGCCCGATCGCAGCCAGGTCGCGCTGAAACCGCCTCGCCGCAAAGCCGAGCCCACCGACGCCAACCAGGTCGGCGCGCCGATGCCCGGCACGGTCGCCACTGTGGCGGTTCGTCAGGGCGACAAAGTGAAGCGCGGCGATGTGTTGCTCACGATCGAGGCGATGAAGATGGAAACGTCGGTTCGGTCGGATCGTGATGCGACGATCGCCGAGGTCGTCACGAAGCATGGGGAGACCGTTGACGCGAAGGATTTGCTCGTTGTGCTGGGGTGAGATCTAAGAAAAGAGGCGTCGGTGGCCCGCGCCGCCGGGAGCGACCTGCGGTCGAGCTATCGCGCTCTACGAGCGCTGACGTTTCTTGCTAGCGCTCGAAACTAGACGAGTCGTCTTGGCGACGACTCGCGGCGGAGAGCTGCCCGATCGAACTGTGACTCGCGACGGAGAGCCGTACCATCGAACTGCGGCGCCGTCACCCGGCGGCCGCGCAGAGCGCGGCCGCAACTGCCGCGTCGACAACGATCCACCTGAAACTCACAACCGACGGTCGCACGGTCGGAACAGAGTCACGCGCGAATGCGCAGATGACGTTTCGGCGGCGTCCGAGGTGACGTCCCTCCTTCCGGCAGCTTCGAACAAGAGGGACCTTGTCGGAGCAGTGCGCCCAGGGATGGGACCAACGGGCCGAGCGATAGCGAAGGCAGTAGGGGAGCACGGTGCCGGAAGGAGGGACGTCACCTCGGGCGACGCAGACCGCTAACGCCTCCGGCAGCAACCTACCAACAACCGATCGAGTCAATCGACACCGGCGTCCCCACTGCAAAGCCCTGCACGAAGTCCACGCCGATCTGCCGCAACTTCTCCATCGCTTCCAGGCTCTCGACGGACTCGGCGACCACCTTCTTCCCCATCACATGCCCGATGTCCGTGATCGATCGGACCATCTCATAATCGATCCGATCCGCGACGATATTGCCGATGAAGAGGCCGTCGATCTTCAGATAGTCGACCGTCAGCGCCTTGAGATAAGCGAACGAAGAAACGCCGCTGCCGAAGTCATCGAGCGCAAACGCGCAGCCCAATTCTCTCAACCCGGCGATCAGTTGATTCGCCCGAGTGAGATTACCAATCGCTGCTGTCTCGGTGATTTCAAAGCCGACCCGCTCCGGCGGCACGCTCAGCTCGACGATCGAATGGCGGATGAACTCCTGCAACTGCGGATCGCCCACCGAATCGCCCGACAGGTTGATGAAGATCCGCGACACCCGCTCGATCTGCGAGCGATGCGTGGCGATCCATTGCAGAGCGGTCGTGATCACCCATCGATCCAGGCGCAATGACAGGTTGTACCGTTCCACCGCCGGCAGAAACGCGCCGGGCGGCACGACGCGGCCCGACTCGTCTCGCATGCGAACCAGCAGCTCGTAGTTGCGCTTGGCTTGCCGGTCGCCTTGCAAGGGAACGATGGGCTGCGCTTCGAGAAAGAAGCGGTGGTCGTTGAGCGCTCGCTTGACCCGCGCGACCCACTGCATTTCGCCGTGACGTTGCGCGACCAGCGTGTCGTCTTCCTGGTAGACATGGATGCGATTGCGCCCCTGATCCTTGGCCGCGTAGCAGGCCGCATCCGCCGCTTGCAGAACCTGCGTGACCCGTCGGAAGGTCGGCGTGACCGGCACGAGGCCAATACTGGCGCCCACCGAGAACGTGCTATTTCCCCAGACAAACGCGTGATGCTCGACCGCCTTGAGCAGGCCGTTCGCGACCATGATTGCGTCGTCGATGCCGCAGTCGTGCAGGAGCAGGCCGAATTCGTCGCCGCCCAGGCGCGCCAGTGTGTCATTGCTTCGGACGCGGCCCTGCAAGACCTGCGCGAGTTGCCGGAGCAGCTCGTCGCCGGCGATGTGGCCGCAGGTGTCGTTGATGATCTTGAACTGATCCAGATCCAGGTAGCAGACCGCGTGCTGCGAGCCCGACTGTACCGAGTCCAACGCTCGTTGCAGCCGCAGCTCGAACTCGCGCCGGTTGATCAGGCCCGAGAGCGCATCGTGACTGGCTTCATACGACAACTGCCGCGACAACTCATGCGCTTCAGTGATATCGGTGAGCGTGCCTTCGTAGTAGATGGCCTGGCCATGTTCGTCACGCACCGCGCGGGAATTCTCCAGCACCACGATCTTGCGGCCGTCCTTGCGCTTCAAGACCAGCTCGGCATTGCGGATCTCGCCGGCGGCGGCCATGTTCCGCAGCCAGTTCTCCCGCTCCTCGGGATACATATAAAGGTCGCGCTCGATGTGCAGCTCCAGCAGCTCGTCTTCGCTGGCATAGCCGAGCAGGCGCACCAGCGCCGGGTTCGCCGCCATGAATTTGCCGTCCGGCGTGGTCTGGAACACGCCGGCGACCACGTTTTCGTACAGCTCTCGGTAGCGGGTCTCGGACGCCTTCAAGGCCAGCAGGGTGTGGGTGCGCTCGGTGGCGTAGCGCAGCGCCTTGTTCAGCAGCGTGCTGACCACCTGTTGTTTGATCAGGTAATCGAGCGCCCCGCGCTCCACCGCCTCGATGCCCAGGTCCTCGTCGACCTGGCCGACCAGCACGATGATGGGCCGGTCGCCGGCCTTGGGCTGCAAGCGCAGGAATGTGGTCAGCCCCAGGCTGTCGGGCAGATGCAGGTCGAGCAGAATGACATCGGTTCGCGCTTGGCCCGGGCGCAGGCGGACCAGCCCCTCGGCCAGGGTGCGAACCACCTCCAGTTCGAACGGCTGATCGCGGATCAGAGCCAGTTCCTCGCGGAACAGTTGCTCGTCCTCGGCGTTCGCATCGATGAGCAAGACGGTTGCAGGCATGCGGGCGGGGAGTATATCGCGGGCAGCACTACTTCCACGGCTGCTGCCATGCGTGGTTAGATCGGAATCCTATGACGCTACTGCGAGTCGCCGAGCCCCAAGAAGAGCGCGCACACCGGCTGGAGCGTGAATTCCAGGCAGTGCTCGACGCCGCCGTCGATGCCGTCGTGCTGTTCGATCACGAAGGCCGCATCGAGCTGTTGAACCATGCCGGCGAGCGCATGTTCGGTTACAACGAGCAGGAGGTCATCGGGCTGAAGGTCAACATCCTGCTGCCCGAGCCGTACCGCTCCCAGCACGACGACTATCTGCGTCATTACATCGAGGCCGGCGAGCCTCGCATCATCGGCATCGGTCGCGAACTGCTCGCCAAGCGCCGGGATGGCAGCGAGTTCTCCGCCGAGCTGGCAGTGGGGCGCGTGCAGGGCACGGACCCGCCGCGCTTCGTCGGTTTCATCCGCGACATCACCGTGCGCCGGAACGCCGAAGAAGCGCTCCGTCGCAGCGAGGCGCAGCTCACCATCGCGCAGGAGATCGCGAACCTCGGCAACTACGTCGTGCATGCCGACGGCAAGTTCGAGGACTACTGGTCGCCGCATTTATATCGTGTGTTGGGCCGGCGCTATGGCGAGCCTTACATCGGGGTGTACGAATATCTGGAGCCGATGGTTCATCCGGCCGATCGCGCGCGCTGGCAAGGGGCCCGTGACGAGCTGGAGACCAGCGCGCGCTCCATGGACATCGAGTATCGCGTCATCCATCCCGATGGGTCGCTGCGCTACGTGCACCACATTGCTCAAACAACACGGCGTCCGGACGGACGGGTGTTGAGGCAAGTAGGCACGTTGCACGACATTACCGATCGGCGCCGCGCCGAAGACGAAGCGCGCCAGATGCAGGACCGAATCGCCCACTTCGGGCGTATATCCACGATGGGTGAGATGGCAGCCGGTATCGCACACGAAGTGAATCAGCCTCTGACAGCAATTGCGACCTACGCGCAGGCCTGTCAGCGGCTGATTGCCGCCAACGACTTCTCGCAGGAAGAAGTGGAGGCGGCGCTCAATCACATCGGCGCGCAGGCATTGCGTGCCGGCGAGGTCATCCGCCGGCTGCGCACCTTCGTGAAGAACCGGGAAGTGCGGCGAGAGTTGATAGAAGCGAATCGCTTGCTCGAAGATGTGGTGACACTCGCGCAGACCGACGCGCGACACAACGGTGTGCGGCTCGTGCTCGAGCCTTCGCCGCTGTCTCCGCAAGTGCAGGCCGACGCGGTACAGATTCAGCAGGTGGTCTTGAACCTGGTTCGTAACAGCATCGATGCGATGTTGACGGTGCCGGAAGTGCGCCGTGAGATTCTGTTGCGGACCTCGGTGGACAGCGAAGGCGACGTCGAATTCATGGTGGCCGATCGCGGCACCGGCGTCGATCCGGCGGCGATGGCCGAGCTGTTCAATCCGTTCTTCACTACCAAGCCCGGTGGCACCGGACTCGGCCTGTCGATCAGCCGGTCCATCGTTCGCGCTCACGGCGGCAAGCTGTGGTGCAGCGCCAATCCCGGCGGCGGAGCGCGATTCTTTTTCACACTGCCGGCCGTGCCGGCGTCAGCAGGGAGTCAGCAATGATGAGAGCGAGCGTCACCAACCAGCGGCCCACGATCTTCGTCGTCGACGATGACTCGGCGGTGCGCGACGCGCTGAAGCTGCTGCTTCGGTCGGTCGGGCAATCGGTCGAGACGTACGGCGCGGGCTCGGAATTCCTCGAGGCGTACAGCGAGGACCGCCCTGGTTGTCTGGTGCTCGACATCCGCATGCCGGGAATGTCGGGGCTGGAGCTGCAGCAGAAGCTGAACGAAAAACATTCGATATTGCCGATCATTTTCATCACTGGACACGGCGATGTGCCGATGGCTGTCGAGGCCATGCAGGCCGGCGCGGTCGACTTCATCCAGAAGCCGTTCCGCGATCAGGATCTGATCGACCGCATCAACCAGGCGCTGGAGAAAGACACCAGCAACCGCGCCGCGCTCGGCGAGCGCAACGACATCCGTCGCCGATTAGAAACGCTGACGCCCCGTGAGCGCGAAGTGCTCGATCTGGTCGTGCACGGCAAGGCGAACAAGGTGATCGCCGGCGACCTGAAGCTCAGTCAACGCACCGTGGAAATCCACCGCGCGCGCGTGATGGAGAAGATGCAGGCGTCCTCGCTCGCGCACCTGGTGCGCATGGTGCTGGAAGTGGGCCAGGTGTGAAGGCGCGCATTCGCGCATGTCGTGGATATAATTTTGCTGAACTGACGGTGGCTTGCGACAGGTCGGCGACACGCGTTGTCGACCCTAGAAAAAACCCTTAAAACCCTGCACGAAGCAGCGTTCAGCAACGCTGTCTTCCTTAAGTACAAGTGCGACTTTTTCACGGGTGGCGCTCGGCCAAGATAACGGCATGCGACCACGGCCCACAGGCGAGTCCACCGCCCCCAATCCTCCCCGCGGCTCGGGCTTACTTTGTATGGTGGCCGTGGCCGCTTTCTTCTCAGCGCAGACCGAACTTTTATTTTTGTGTCGTACTCCCGCCCCATCGTTGCAGTAATCGAAGCCGACGCAACGGACCGCCGAATGCTTTGTTCTATGTTGAGTAAGCTGAACGCGGATGTTCAGGATTACGACAGCGCTGAAAGCTATCTCGCGTCGCCGCTCGGCATACGTGGCAGCTGTCTGATCACCGACATGGCCTTGCCCGGCATGTCGGGCCTGGACCTGCTGAAATGTCTGCGCGCGAATCACGCGTCCACGCCGGTTATTTTGCTGGGAGAAGATGCGGATGTGCGCGCCGCGGTGGCAGCCATGCGCGAGGGGGCGGTGGATTTCATCGAGAAGACGCACGTGGACTTGTCCATCGTGCGTCGCGTCGCCTATCTACTCGATCATTCGCAGCACGCCACGGACGCCACCGGCGTGCATTGATCCGATTACTGCAACTCTGCGCGCGGATCGAACGGCAACTCGCGTTGCATACGTTCGTATAGCTCGCGTGCCTCCGCCGTATCGGCAGGGGGCAATACGATTTTCAATACTACGTATTGATCTCCCGGTGTCGCGCCCGGTAGTCCGCGGCCCTTGAGTCGCATGCGTTGTCCTGCTTTCGCGTTCGCGGGAATGCGCAAGTCGACTGGCCCCGCCAACGTCGGCGTCGGCACAGTGGCGCCGAGCGCCGCTTCCCACGGTGCAACCGGCAGCGTCAAAGTCACATCGCGGCCTTCCACTTGAAACAACTTGTGCTTGCGGAAGCGCACTTCGAGATACAGATCTCCGGAAGGGCCGCCGCCATGGCCGGGGCTGCCTTGACCGGCGAGACGGATACGCTGGCCTTCGACGATGCCTTGCGGGATCGTGATCTTGAGCGTGCGCGCCGCGCCTTGTCCGCTCTTCAGCTCGATCGTCTGCGTGCCGCCGCTGAAGGAATCTTCCAGGTCGATTTCGATCGCGGCGACTTGATCGTCGCCCGCCATTGCAAAGCCCCGTCCGCCGGCGCCACGCGCGCGAGCGCCGCCGCGAGCAGCACCGCCGAACAGCGACGAGAAGAAATCGCTGAAGCCGCCTTCCTGGTCGCCGAATGCATTCGAGAACTCGAAGTTCTGGCCCCAATCCGGCGGCGGACGGAATTCCTGGCCCTGGCGCCAGTTGCTGCCCAGCTGATCGTAAGCGGCGCGCTTCTGCGGATCCTTCAGGACCTCGTAGGCTTCCTGCACTTCCTTGAAGCGGGCCTCGGCATCCTTTTCCTTGCTCACGTCGGGATGGAATTTGCGCGCGAGCCGGCGATAGACGCGCTTGAGCTCGTCCTGGCCGACGTCGCGGGCGACGCCCATGATCTTGTAGTAATCCTTGTATTCAGGCACGGCGAAACTACACCTCACGCCCGGTCAGCGCCGGGCCTTGCAAGCGACCGATACTAATGCCGCCCATGGAATGGGGCACGGATTGTCCGTGTATGGCGACGTAAATGGCGCTTGCAACCGCGCTTTCAAGCGCCTGGAGTGAGGTTAAGGACGACGTGTCGGGCGGGTGGGGTTCGGCTGGAAGTTTTTCAAGCAGAGCAGGCCGAACAGCAGGGCCAGCAAGCCCGGACCGGCCGCGCCGCCGCCACCCCCGCCGCCGCTGGACGGAGCCTGCACGGTCTGTGCGACATCCACTTCCGGCTGAGTGCTGATCGTGCCCGTGCCGTGATTGTTGTTCGGATTGCTGTCGTTGGCTGCGCTCACGTTGACTGTGATCGCGCGCGACATCGCGACGGGGCTGCGCAGAGAAACATTGACGATGGCTGCGTTGCCGCCGGGAATCTGGCCGAGCTCGCACGTGATGTGACCCGCGCCACTGATGCACGTGCCACCCAGCACCGATGCTTCCACGATCGTGAGATCCGAAGGCAGCGTGATCTCGGCGCGCGCGTTCGCAGTCGTCAAGCCGCCGGCGTTGCGGATCGCCAGGTTCCATTCGAAGGGCTTATCGAGCGAGTGCTGTACGGAGCCGAGATCGGCGTCCACTGCGATATCTGCATTCGCGAGCGCAGTGATGCAGCTCGCGCTCGCGATCCGCGATTGCATGACGCTCAAGCTGCACGCCGAAAATTTGTCGTTGCCGTTGATGGCCGAGGCCATGAGGAACTGGGTGGCAGGCACGCCGCCGCAGGCCTGGCTGGCATCGCCATCGTGAGGCGCGCCCAGGCTATGAGCAATTTCGTGAGCGGCGATCAACGATTCCACCCAGCGAGTGTTGCTGGTCTCGGTCAGTCCGGCGCCGTACTGCCGATCGCACACCGAGCCGACGAACGCGATGCCGACCGTCGTGCCATCCAGATTGCGGCCCGTGAACAAATGCGTCAGGCCGCGCGAATTCAAGGTCCGCGTGCGCTTGCGCAGATCGCCCAGCTCGTCGAGCAGCGAGGAGGCCGACGTAGTGGCCGACAGCGAATCGCCGATATCGATCGAAGGTACGCTGATCTCGATGCCGAGCTGCGAGCTGAAGATGCCGTCGACGTTGTTCAGTCGGCGCAGGATTTCCTCTCGCGCCAACGTGTCGTTGCCGAAGCGGCTCATGAACAGGCCGTCGCCGAGCGCGGAGATCTCGAGGCGCTTGGATGCGCCGACCGCCTGCATGATGGCGGGCGAGCCCTTCAACTCGGCGAGCATGGAGTTGTAGGCGTCGGAACCGTTGCTGGCAGCGCTGTTGGAGTCGGAGCCGCACGCAGCCGCACCGGGAGCCATCACCACATCTTTGAGCCGGAAGATGGCCGTAGTATTCGGATCCGCCGATGTCGTCGCAGGCAGCGAATCCTGCAGCTCTTCCACCGGCTCGATGACGTAGAGCTCGGAACCATCCCAAAGCATGCCTTGGATCTTTCCGTCCGCGACCGACAGACGCGCCCACGATCCCGAGACGCCGTTGACGCGACCGCGATACAGCGCGAGATCGGAAGAGCTGGACTCGCTTTGGAGCAGCGACGACAGCTTGTCGTTGGGCTCGAGCGTCACGACGAAGCGTCGACCATACGCGTCGAACTGCAGCTCGCGCGTTGGCGAAGACTTCTGCTGCCCGGCGCTGCTGGGCGCGGCGAACTGAACGGGCTCGAAGTAAAGAATCTGGGAGTCGGCGCGGTCCAATGCGAATGCGGAGCCCGTCACACTGCTGCAAATGACTGCAGCCAGCCAGTGAAGGCGTCCGCCGAACCGCTTGATAGCGCCGCTGCGCGTGCCGCCTCCCATCGTTGTCTGAACCCGCTGTGACTATGACGGCGCACCTTTTCGCACAGGGTTTTTGCGCCCACAACGCGCCAGCTCCCCATTTGCGCGAGGACGCGATCTGGATCACGCGCTGGTTTTCATAATTGGGATGAAGGTTCGATTTCGGGCCGGCGCCCGAACCGCCCTATAAAGGCCGCAGTTGCACCAAACGCGCGCGCCCTGCGGGAGGCGCGCGCTAAACTGGTGCGGTCACGATCGGTTTTTTACCGGCACGCGGCTGGTAAGCTGCAGGCTAGCGGTTGCGTTCGGTCGCGGGTTCGCGGCATAGAACGTGCATTGCAAAGCTTCGCCGCGGTAGTGCAAGGTTGTCTGGCCACGCCACGCGACCCGGCGGAAAAGAGAAACCTTAGCGCAAGCGAGACAGGAGCCACGGGGAATGAAACTCATCAGCGCAATCATCAAGCCGTTCAAGCTCGACGACGTTCGTGCCGCGTTGTCGGAAATCGGCGTGTCCGGCATGACAGTGACCGAGGTCAAGGGCTTCGGCCGGCAGCGCGGTCACACCGAGCTGTATCGCGGCGCCGAGTACGTGGTGGACTTCGTGCCCAAGACCCGTATCGAAGTGGCAGTGAAGGATTCGCTGGTCGATCAGGTGACCGAAGCCATCATCAATGCCGCCAAGACCGGCAAGGTCGGCGACGGCAAGATTTTCATCACCGACCTGGAGCGCGTGCTGCGTATCCGTACCGGCGAAGCGGACGATCAAGCGCTGTAAAACGTACTTGCGGCAACAGGCGGCGAGCCTCGCCGCCTGTGAATCGTGCCATTCCGTCACGGCAGTATTGATGCGTTGGTCTGAAGCGGCCACGGTCCTAGAATGCCGGCATGACCGGCATCATCCGATTCCATGAAACTGGCGGCCCCGACGTTCTGCGTTGGGAATCCATCGACCTCGGCGAGCCCGGACGCGGCGAAGTCAGGCTGAGGCACGGCGCCGTCGGCGTGAACTTCATCGATGTTTACGAGCGCAACGGCCTCTATCAGAAGCCGCTGCCCTCGAGCTTGGGCAAGGAAGCGGCCGGCGTCGTCGAGGCCGTCGGGCCCGGCGTCAGGCATTTCAAAGTCGGCGATCGCGTCGCCTATGCGCAGGGGGCGGGCAGCTACTCCGAAGCGCGCATCATCTCCGCCGATGATCTGGTCAACCTACCGGACGCCATCGACGATCAGACCGCGGCGGCCTCCACGTTGAAAGGCCTGACCGCACAGATGCTGTTGCGTCAGGTCCATCGGGTGAAGAAGGGCGATGCACTGTTGATCCACGCTGCCGCGGGTGGCGTCGGATCGATTCTCGTGCAGTGGGCTCGTCATCTCGGCGCGACCGTGATTGCGATCGTCGGCTCCGCTGCCAAAGCAGACCTGGTGCGCGAGCTCGGTGCACAGCATGCGCTGCTCAGCGACGACGATTGGGTGGCTCAAGCCAAGGCGATCACCGGCGGGCGAGGCGTTGCGGTTGCTTATGACTCGGTCGGCAAAGACACCTTCATGCGCTCGCTCGATACGATCCGCGCGCGCGGTTTGATGGTGAGCTACGGCAACGCGTCCGGCGCACCGCCGGCCATTTCGCCGCTGGAGTTGTCGAAGCGTGGCTCGCTGTATCTGACGCGGCCCACGATGTTTCATTTCACGTCGACGCGTCAGGCGCTGGCGCGCGCAGCGAATGAGGTATTCGACCTGATGGCGCGCGGCGTGATCAAAGTGCAGATCGGTCAAACCTATCCGCTCAAAGAAGCGGCTCGCGCGCATGCCGATCTCGAAGCCCGTCGCACGACGGGCTCGACCGTGTTGTTACCTTAGGGTGAGGTAATGGGCGCCCAGCGCGGCTGCGACGACACGCGGTCGCACCAGCTGCGAATGTTTGGATAGGGCGCGAGATCGAAGCCGCCTTCGTGCGCGACATGCGTGTACGCATACAGTGCAATGTCGGCCAGCGTGAACTGATCGCCGACCAGATAATTTCGCTCGCGCAAGCCGTCTTCGAGCACGTCCAGCGCCGCATAACCGCTCTTTTTCTTCTCGATGAGCTTTTCGCCAAGCTCGACGCGCGTCTTGCCGAGCATCTTCAGCCAGAAGCGCACCGTGCCGATGTTCGGTTCGAGGTTGTACTGCTCGAAGCACATCCATTGCCACATGCGGGCGCGCTGATACGCGTCGTCGGGGATCAGCGCCGAGCCTTCGGCCAGATAGGAAATGATCGCGTGGCTTTCGGCCAGATAGCCTTTTTCGGGGATTTCCAGCACCGGAATGCGGCCGTTGGCGTTCTTGGCCAGGAATTCGGGAGTGCGGGTCGCGCCCACTTTGATGTCGAGCTCGATCAGCTCGTACGGCAGCCCCAGTTGCTTGAGCACCAGGCGCACTTTGTAGCCGTTGCCAGAGGGCAGATAGTCATACAGGCGGTGCATCGTCTCTCCAATCATCATCGTCCGCAGGCGTGAATTCCAAGAACGCGCTCAAATGAATGAGCCCGCCCCCGAAAACATCCTGCCCCGTGATGTTTGCAGAGAACTTTGGTGCCGGTCAGGCGCGGAGCGTGGTCGCTCCCCGCAACATGGCCAATGCACCGCTGCGCACGACTTCGAGTACTTCGCCGAGATTCCCCGCTTCGGCAATGAACCTGTTGATCTGCGCTTCGCTATCGGTCAGTTCGACGGTATAGCTTTCTGGGTCATCCGACAAGACTCTACCGCCCGCCTTTTGCACGGCGGAGTTCACTGCCGCAAGCTGCGAGCCCGACACGCGCAGTTTGAGTAACAACAACTCGCGTTCCACGTGCTGGTCGCGCGTCACGTCGTCGACGTTGACCACATCGATGAGCTTGAGCGACTGATTGACGATTTGCTGAACGACCGCCTCGCTGCCGGTGGTGACCAGCGTCAGGCGCGATACCGTCGGATCTTCGGTCGGCGCGACGTTCAACGATTCGATGTTGTAGCCGCGCGTGGAGAACAGGCTGGCGACGCGCGTCAGTGCGCCGACTTCATTCTGTAACAGGATGGAGACGATGTGGCGCTTGCGGGGGCTCATCGCGGATCCTTTCGAAGTGGCTGGGGCGGTCCAGGCCCCGGACTGGGGTGTCACTATAGTAGTCATCGGTTTCGCTGGAGCGGTTCAGAAGCGAAAGGGCCGGGAAGCATACCGGGACTGACTTCGGTCAGCCTAGGGTTCTGCTGAGGTGGCAGGCACGTCCATGTGCCCGGGGCTCGGGCATCCTGCCCATCAAATGGTGCCAAATAGACTCATGCACCAGCCTTGCTGTAGGCTCCCCCGGTCGCATAAACCTGGTCGCCTCAGCCCGACCGGGCGCATTTTTTTCCGGAAACAGTCGTGAAACACAGTCCTGCCGCGCTCTCCGCCGCCAGCCATCCGCTCGCGGGCAAGCAGATGTCAGGCGCCGAGGTCATCGTCCAGGTGCTCGCCGACGAAGGCGTGGAGACGGTCTTCGGCTACAGCGGCGGCGCGATCCTGCCGACATACGACGCGATCTTCGTCCACAACCGCGATGGCGTGAAAGAAGGCGCCCGGCCCATGCCGCTGGTCGTCCCGGCCAATGAACAGGGTGCCGGCTTCATGGCCGCGGGCTATGCGCGGGCCACCGGCAAGGTGGGCGTGTGCGTCGTGACCTCGGGTCCGGGTGCGACCAACACCGTCACGCCGGTCCGCGACTGTATGGCGGACTCGATTCCAATCGTCGTGATCTGCGGCCAGGTGCCCACCGCCGCGATCGGCAGCGATGCGTTCCAGGAGGCGCCGGTCGCCAGCATCATGGGCTCGGTGGCCAAGCATATTTTCCTGGTGACTGACGCCGCGAAGCTGGAAGCCACGGTGCGCACCGCGTTCGAAATCGCGCGCACGGGCCGCCCGGGTCCGGTGGTCATCGACATTCCCAAAGACGTGCAGAACTGGCGCGGCCCGTTCCAGGGCGCCGGCCGTCTGCCCGTGCCGGGCTATCGGCATCGCATGAACCGTCTGCTTCGCAGCGCGTTGTCCGATGCGCAATGCGCCGACTTCTTCAGCATGCTGGGCGAAGCCAAGCGGCCGCTGATCTACGCCGGCGGCGGCGTGATTCAGTCGGGCGGCTCGGCGGCGCTGCGCGAGCTGGCCATCGAATTCAACATTCCGGTCGTGACCACATTGATGGGTCTGGGCGCGTTCGACACGACACACCCGCTGTCGATGCGCATGCTCGGCATGCACGGCGCGGCGTTCGCGAACTATGCAGTCGACGATTGTGACTTTCTGATCACCCTCGGTGCGCGTTTCGACGATCGCGTCGCCGGCAATCCGCCGAAGTTCGCGCCGAATGCGAAGCGCATCGCGCAGATCGATATCGATGCTTCCGAAGTGAACAAGGTGAAGCCGGTTCATTGGCATCACGTGGGCATGCTCCCGGAAGCGTTGCGGGCGCTGCTGGCGTATGGCCGTCGCGCCAACTTCAAGCGCGATTGGTCGGAATGGCTGCAGCATTGCGCCCAATTGCGTCGCGATCACGCGATGAACTACGACCGCGACAGCGAGCTGATTCAACCGTATCACGTCATCGAAGAGATCAACCGTCTCACCCGGGGTGAGGCCATCATCAGCACCGGCGTCGGCCAGCATCAGATGTGGTCGGCGCAGTACTTCGATTTCCGCAACCCGCGCCTGTGGCTCACGTCGGGCAGCATGGGCACGATGGGATTTGGCTTGCCGGCGGCGATCGGTGCGGCCACCGCCAATCCCGACAAGCTGGTGATCGACATCGACGGCGACGCCAGCATCCGCATGAATCTTGGCGAGCTGGAGACGGTCACGACCTATGACCTGCCGGTGAAGATCGTGGTGCTGAACAACTGCGGCGACGGCATGGTCAAGCAGTGGCAGAAGCTGTTCTTCAAGGGCCGCCTGTCCGCCAGTGACAAGTCGCTGCATAAGAAGGACTTCATCAAGGCAGCCCAGGCCGACGGCTTCCCATACGCGGTGCGCCTGGAGCGCAAGCAAGACATCGAGCGCGTGGTCCGGGAGTTCATCGAGTTCAAGGGGCCGGCGTTCCTCGAGGTCATGATCGACCCCGATGCCGGCGTCTATCCCATGGTCGGTCCGGGGCAGGCCTATAACGAGATGATCACCGGCCAGTACATCGCCTCCCGCAACACCCCGACGCAAATCCGCCCCCCGGATGCGTCCGAGATGTTCTAGCTCCTCGAGAATTCGATTTTTCGAAAAGGCGGTCTGCGCTACCCGGCGCGACCGCCTTTTTCTTTTGGCCGGCCGGCGAGCTTCTAATTTGCCTGCCGGCCACCCTCACAGACGCCCTTCGGCCTGCATTGCGAAAACTGCGAGGCAACTTGTTGTTTGGGCGCAGCATTCGTACCCAATCTTGCAAATAGACATTCCCTGAATACGAACCCGGGGCTTTTCCGCCTGAAGTCACTGTAGTTCCACGCACCTATGTTGTAGCTAGGCTGCAAATCGGTCGCAAATCCGCTCGCTCATTTGACGGCTTTCACAGTTTTAGGTGAATTTTGTATTACACACGCAACAAAACGTGATTTGACATTGGAAAGCGCTTGACGCGGTTACGTGAATACCGCAGTTTCCAACACCGTAAAAAATGCCGACGAGCGCGGCGCGGTTGCTGCGCGAATCGGACAAACACCGAAACGAATTGGCGAAAGGTATCGAATTTGTCTGCCGGGGTGCTTGGGCCGGGCGGATGCACCGGTATGCCCGGACTATGTCAGGAGGATTCATGAGTTCGTATTTGCGTTCGACTATCCACACCGCTTTGCTGGCGACCGCGCTGGGCACGGGTGTGGCTTCTGCGGCGGAGCCGCAACAAACGACGTTCATCGAAGAGATCGAAGTGATCGTCGTTACCGGTTCGTACATCGAGGGCGCCGCCGAAGATGCCGCGCTGCCCATCGACGTGCTGCGAGCCGAAGATCTGGCCAAGCAGGGTTCGCCCAGCATGGTCGAGCTGATCAAGCAGATTCCGGCGGTCCAGGGTGTGGTGGGTGAGTCGAACCAGTTCACCGCCCCGAACACTTCCGGCGCTGGCAGCATCAACCTGCGCGGCCTGGGCGCCGTCCGCACGCTGGTGCTGATGAACGGTCGCCGCCTTGCGCCGTCACCGGCGGGCGCGATCGGTTACGACACCAACCTGTTGCCCGCCGCGGCCCTGGGTCGCATCGAAGTCCTGAAGGACGGCGCGGCTGCGACTTACGGTTCTGACGCCGTCGCCGGCGTGGTGAACTTCATCACCAAGCGCGGCTTCGAAGGCATGTCGGTCGAAGGTGCGTACAGCTACATCGATGGCTCCGACGGCGACTACAACGCCAACTTGTCATGGGGCATGAAGGGCGAGCGCTGGGACGTGCTGGTGGCCGGCGGTTATCGGCGCCGCTCCGAGCTGTCCACCACGGATCGCGACTTCGCGCTGCAATCGCTGGCGGACAATCCGCAGGGCGGTTACTCGAGCTTCGGCAACCCGGGTGTGTTCATCATCCCGGGCGGAACCGGCGCGAACGCAAATTTCCGCGATCCGGGATGTACCGCCCTGGGCAACCTGGCAACGACGGACAGTCGGGGTGGCCCGCAGTGCCAATTCCAGTTCACCGCGTTCGACAACCTGGTCGAAGAGGAAGAGCACTACAACGTCTACACCGAGTTCAACATGCTGTTCGGCGAGAGCACCGAGCTCCATGTCGAAGCGATGTATGCCGCGCATGACGTGCCCGAAGAGAATTCTTCGCCGTCGTATGCGCCGACGCAGGGTCCGGGCAGCACCGGCCCGACCTTCACCATCGACAAGCGCAATCCGGGCCTGGTGAACATCCTGCCGCTGCTGACCGATGGGCAGCGAGCCGCGATCAACAATGCCAGCGTGCTCGCAGTCAGCGGTCTGCAATGGCGTCCGTACGGTGTCGGCGGCAATCCGCTCACCGGCGAAGGCAAGCAGGACGAGCGTTTCTTCGACGGCGCGCGTCTGTCGGCCAGCTTGAAAGGCGAGGTGAGCGCGTTCAACTGGGACGTGGGTGTGACCTACATGGTCAACACGCGCGAGATCGTCACTCCGGACATCGTCGTCACGCGCCTGCAGGCTGCGTTGAACGGTCTCGGCGGTCCGAACTGTACGACTGCGACTCCCGGCGCCAACGGCTGCTTGTGGCTGAACCCGTTCTCCAGCGCGGTGCAGTCCAACGTCGTCACCGGCCAGATGAACGGTGTCACGTTCGATCCGAACGCAGTCAACTCGCGTGAGCTCGCCGCGTGGCTGTATCAGGACAACATCATCGAAGACGAGACTTCCTCGTTCATCGTCGACGCGGTGTTGAATGGTCAGATGCCGCTCGGCTTCTCGGCCGGCGACATCAGCTGGGCAGCCGGTGTGCAGTATCGAGAAGAAACGCTCGAGCGCGATCCGAACGATCTCGCGGACATCACCAAGAACCCGTGCGTGAACTCGCTCTCTAGTGGCAACATGAACTGCGCGGTCCAGTCGGGCATCTTCACATTCCTCGGCCCCACGACGCCGGCGGATCTGAACCGCGACATCAAGGCGGTGTTCGGCGAATTGAACGTCCCGCTGCTGGAAAGCTTGTCGGCGCAGGTCGCGGTCCGCTATGAGGATTACGGCGGCCTGGTGGGCTCGACCACCAATCCGAAATTCTCGTTGCGTTGGCAGACGACCGATTGGCTGACATTGCGCGGCTCGGTGGGTACGACGTTCCGCGGTCCGACACAGTCGCAGCTGGTGAATGCGCCGGCGACGGTGCTGACCTTCACGCCGGCCGCCGGCGGCTACAAGACGTATGACGTGTTCGGCAGCGAGAACCTGAAGCCTGAAGAAGCGCTGACCTTCAACGTGGGCGCCATCTTCAAGGCGGGCGGTTTCAACGCCACGGTCGACTACTGGAGCTATGACTTCGAAGACGCGCTCGAAACCGAGAGCGGCTCGGAAATCGTCGCGGCGTTCTTCGGCACCAGCCCGACCGCGGCGAACCAGTGCGACAACCCGGCATTCGATCAGCTGCAGACCCGCTTTACGTTCAGCGGCAACACTTGCAGCATCGGTGCTCTGACGCGCGTGCGCACCAACACGATCAACGGCCCGGATCAGAAGCTGTCGGGTATCGATGCAGGTATCTCGTATCTGTTCGATGAAGTGCTCGGTGGCGACCTGCTGATCGGCGCGGACGCGACCTACACGCTCGAATACGAGCGTGAGGCTCTCTTCGTCGAAGGTGTCCAGATCCAGAAGGCGGACGATTTCGTCGGGACGCGCGGCGCGTCGGGCATCGGCGCGGGCACGCTGCCGGAACTGCGTGGTGCGGCGTTCGTCGACTACCAGACGAACTGGCTGGCTTCGCAGGGCGTGCGCTTGACGGCTCGTTACATCGACGGCGTGACCGATGTGCGTGCGGGTCTGGCGACCACCTCGCCGCGCGGCATCGAGATCGGCTCGTTCCTGACTTACGACCTGGTGTATCGCCTGTCGTTGCCGGCTGAGACGACGTTCACCGCGTCGGTCATCAACCTGGCCGACAAGGATCCGCCGTTCGTGCGTCTGGACCTCGGCTACGATCCGTTCATCGCCAATCCGTACGGCCGCTACTTCAAGGTGCTGCTGAACAAGAAGTTTTAACGGAAGCGTTTGAAAAAGGAGTAATCGGCGATCACGGATGGGGTCGCCGGTGGAGGCGGGGTTCTGACGAACCCCGCCTTTTTTATGGGGCGTCTTTGCTCATTCTGCGAACAGGCCCATCAGCATGGGCTTCGCATACAGCTCGTGAGTCTGTTCGCCGGTCGCGCCCGGCACCCACCAGCGATATTCCGCCGAGGCATTCAGCGTTGCCGAAAACATCTGCGCTCCGATCATCGGATCGACCGCGCGGACCGAGCCGGCGGTGATGCCATCGGCAATCACGCCGCCGAACCGGTTGGAGACCTGGCCATAGGCTTCGATCATCTCCTGCCGCATCGAAGGCGGCAGAGCGACCAGCGCCGACGTGCGCAACAGCGGGCCGCGCTCGGAGATTTGATAGGCGAACAACGCGGCGGCCAGCGTCAACAGTTGCTCCCAGTGATCGGCGCTCTGGGTCAGCACCGTGCGCTGAATGCGCCGCATGGTGTCGAAGCTGCGCTTGAAACAGGCCACAACCAGATCGTCCTTGGCGTCGTGGTGGTAATAGAACGAGCCCTTGGTGACATTGAGCCGCTCGGAGATTTTCTCGACCGAGGCGCCGCGATAGCCGCGCTCGTTGATCAGCCGCGTCGCCGCGATCAGAAATGTTTCCTGCGCAGCGGATTGATGAACCTCGGGCAGCATCTCCTCCAGCGAGATCGATACGTTCCGCCAGGTGCGACCGGGTCCTGCAAACCCATGCAGCAGGATGTCGCACATGCGCGTGTGCACGCGGCCGAAGTCATCGGGGTCGTAACGCCGCAGCCAGATCACGCCCCACAGGATCTGCTCGCTCAGGATGTGCGCCCGGGCGGCGCGCAGCGTCGGCGTCATCCAGCCGAATTCAGGCGATTCGAACAGCGCGCACAGCCTGCCGAAAAAACGGCGATAAGCATCGCCGACGATGGTGCGCTGAGGCTTCTGCAGCGTGCGCATGTCGCCGAACAAGGCGACGGGCGGCTCTTCGCCGGACACGACGCGATAGCGCAGCTCCAGCCACAGCTTCAGCAGACGCTCCACGCGGGCCGGCGGGTCCGGTTCCTGCGCGGCAGTTTCGACCAAGGCATCGACACGGGCGATGGCGTCGAGAAAGCAGGCGACCGCCAGATCTTCCTTCTTGCGAAAGTAATAAGTCACGCTGGTCGTGATCAGGCCGACCTGGCTGGCGACATTCGCCAGGGTCATGCCTTTGACGCCGTCGCGATTCAGGATCTCGCTGGCGGCAGCGATGATCGCCTGTTGTTTGCGCGCGTACTTGGTATTGCCGCCACTGGCCTTGGCGGGTCGGCCGCGTGGCGCCGACGGTGTGACCTCTTTGTCCGAAGCAGACATCCGCGGTGATCTCCGAGGAGCGCTCACGTCGCTGTGGGCATTCGCCTCTCTTTGTGCAGCATCCTTCGGGGCTTGTCCACCGGTTCCACACGCCCTGCATCTCAAAAAATAAAAAAGGGCGGGATGCACGCGTCCCGCCCCTGATTTCCTGCCGTTGAGACCGATCGGTCCCAGCGTTGGTTCCGAAGTTTAGAAGATTTCGACCTAAAAAATTTCGAACAGGCCGGCAGCGCCCATGCCGCCGCCGACGCACATGGTCACGATGCCGTACTTGGCGCCGCGACGCTTGCCTTCGATCAGCAGGTGGCCTGTCATACGAGCGCCGGACATGCCGTACGGGTGGCCGATGGAGATGGCGCCACCGGACACGTTGAGCTTGTCGTTGGGGATGCCGAGCTTGTCACGGATGTACAGCACCTGGCTCGCGAACGCCTCGTTCAATTCCCAAATGCCGATGTCGTCCATCTTCAAGCCGTGCTGCTTCAGCAGCTTCGGCACGGCGAACACCGGGCCGATGCCCATCTCGTCCGGATCGCAGGCCGCGACCGTCATGCCGCGATAGGCGCCGAGCGGCTTCAGGCCGCGCTGCTCCGCTTCCTTGGCTTCCATCAGCACGCAGGCGGCTGCGCCGTCGGAGAGCTGCGAAGCATTGCCGGCGGTGATGAACTTGCCTTCCTTGATGCGCTGACCGTTCTTGAACACCGGCTGCAGCTTCTGCAGATCGGCCAGCGTGGTCTGCGGGCGGTTGCCTTCGTCGAGCTTCAGGTTCACGGCCTTCTCGGACGTGGCGCCGGTCTCCTTGTCGGTCAGTATCATCGTCGAGGGCAGCTGTGCGATCTCGGCGTCGAAACGGCCCTCGGATTGAGCCGTCGCCGTGCGCTGCTGAGACTGCAATGCATATTCATCCTGGGCTTCGCGGCTTACGCCGTAGCGCTCGGCGACGATTTCCGCAGTCTCGATCATCGTCATATAGATCTGCGGAATGTTCTTGACCAGCCACGGATCGGCGGCGCGGAACTTGTTGACCTTGTCGTTCTGGACCAGCGAGATCGATTCGACGCCGCCGCCGACGGCGATCTGCATGCCGTCGTGAACGATCTGTTTGGCCGCGGTGGCAATCGCCATCAAGCCCGACGAGCACTGACGATCCATGCTCATGCCGGACACGGTGACCGGCAAGCCGGCGCGCAGCAGCGCCTGACGCGCGACGTTGCCGCCCGTCGAGCCCTGCTGCAAGGCGCAGCCCAGAATCACGTCTTCGATCAGGGCGCCGTCGATGCCGGCGCGCTTCACCGCTTCGGCGATCGCGTGGCCGGCGAGCTCCTGGCCTTGAGTGTTGTTGAATGCGCCCCGATAGGCCTTGCCGATCGGCGTGCGCGCGGTGGAAACAATGACTGCTTCACGCATGGGATATTCCTATCGGTTGTTTATTTCAGGTCTTGAAACTTCTTGCCCTCGGCCGCGAGCTTTTCCAGCAGCGGCGAGATTTTGAAGTCGGCGCCCAGCTTCGGGCCGTATTCCTTGAGCTTCGCGACCACATTGGCGAGGCCGACGGTGTCGGCATAGAACATCGGGCCGCCGCGATACACCGGCCAGCCGTAGCCGTTGATCCACACGATATCGATGTCGGAGGGGCGGATCGCAATCTTCTCTTCCAGGATCTTCGCGCCTTCGTTGATCATCGGATAAATGCAGCGCTCGAGGATTTCCTGTTCGGAAATCTGGCGCGGCGTGACGCCGGCCTTGGCGGCGAAG
The DNA here is from genome assembly GCF_009932555.1 of Steroidobacter agaridevorans. Taxonomy (GTDB): domain Bacteria; phylum Pseudomonadota; class Gammaproteobacteria; order Steroidobacterales; family Steroidobacteraceae; genus Steroidobacter; species Steroidobacter agaridevorans. The sequence goes on along the minus strand of NZ_BLJO01000005.1, from coordinate 567,285 downwards.
TCCTTGATGACTTTCTCGGTGACCGGCGACGGTTTGGCATTGCGCTGCTCGTCGTAGTCATAGAAGCCCGCGCCGGTCTTCTGACCGCGGCGGTCCATTTCGCACAGCACCTCGCGCACCGTCGAGCTCTTCGATGTTTCTTTGCTCCAGCCGATGTCCAGGCCGGCCAGGTCGCCCATCGCGAACGGGCCCATGGGCATGCCGAAGTCGTACAGCGGTTTATCCACGTCCCACGGCATCGCGCCTTCCAGCAGCATCGCCTGCGCCTGCGCCTGACGGGCGGCGAGCATGCGATTGCCGACGAAGCCATGACACACGCCGACCAGCACGCCGATCTTGCCGATCTTCTTGGCCAGCTGCATGGCGGTCGCGACCACTTGTTTGGAAGTCTTTTCGCCGCGCACGACTTCGAGCAGACGCATCACGTTCGCCGGCGAGAAGAAGTGCAGGCCGATGACCCACTCGGGGCGCTTGGTCGCGCTGGCGATCTCGTCGACGTTCAGATACGAAGTGTTGGAGGCGAGGATGGCGCCTTGCTTGACGATCTTGTCGAGCTTGCCGAACACGTCCTTCTTCACGTCCATGTTCTCGAACACGGCTTCGATGACCAGGTCGCAGTCGGCGAGCTTTTCCAGCTCGAGTGTGCCGCTCAGCAGGCCCATGCGCTTCTCGACGTCTTCGGGCTTGAGCTTGCCGCGCTTCGCGGTGGTCTCGTAGTTCTTGCGGATGACGCCCAGGCCGCGCTCCAGCGCTTCCTGTTTGGTTTCCACGATGGTGACCGGAATGCCGACGTTCGCGAAGTTCATCGCGATGCCGCCGCCCATGGTGCCGGCGCCGATGATGCCGACCTTCGCGATCGGCAGCGTCGGTGTGTCGGCAGGCACATCCGGAATCTTCCACACTTCACGCTCGGCGAAGAACACATAGCGCTGCGCGGCCGATTGGATGCCGCCCATCAGCTCTTGGAACAATGTGCGCTCGACCTTCATGCCTTCGTCGAACGGCAGGTTCACTGCGGCTTCGATGGTGCGGATGTTGTATTCGGGAGCGAGAAAGCCGCGGAACTTGCGTGCGTTGGCTTTGCGGAAGTCGGCGAAGATTTCCGGTTTGCCGCGTGCGGCTTCGACCTTGTCGTTCATGTCGCGCACTTTCTTGAGCGGACGCTTCTCGGCGACGACTTTCTTGGCAAATGCGATCGCGCTGGCGCGCAAGCTGCCTTCCGGAACGATCTCGTCGATCAAGCCAGCGGCATTCGCGGTCTTTGCATCGATGTGCGCGCCCGATGTCACCATGGCCAGCGCCTGCTCGGGACCGACGACACGAGGCAGGCGCTGCGTGCCGCCCGCGCCCGGCAACAAGCCGAGGTGAACTTCAGGCAGACCGCACTTCGCGGAAGGAACAGCGACGCGATAGTGACAACCCAGCGCAACTTCGAGACCGCCGCCGAGCGCAGTGCCGTGAATCGCGGCGACCGTCGGCTTGCTCATGTTCTCGATTTCGGTGACGACTTCCGGAAGCCAGGGCGACTTCGGCGGCTTGCCGAACTCGGTGATGTCCGCGCCGGCGTGGAAAGTGCGGCCTTCGCAAATCAACACCACCGCTTGCACCGCGGCGTCGGCATTCGCCTTGTGCATCGCCTGGACGATGCCTTCGCGCACCGCATGTCCCAGCGCATTCACGGGCGGGTTGTTGATTGTGATAATCGCGATCCCGTCTTCCACGGACAGGTCGGTCACGGCGTTGATTGCCCCCATCGGTGCGTCTCCTGTTGATGATTGATCGATCCGCGAGGCGGAATGACGCGGCTGACGGATTCGTTCCGCCCTGCTTGTCGACGTCGCGGGGCCGGCATTATGGCGCACTTTCGCGCGCTTTACCGCAGTGCAAAGTATTCCGCAGCGCGGGTTGGTTACCAACGGGTAATCAATGAGTTAGCGCGGTCGGATGGTCCGACAATCAGCGCCTGGCGCCCGGTTTAGTCACAGTTGCCGAATGCGCCTTGCAGCCGTAGAGCTGCGGTTCCGAAGCGCAAACGTCCGCAACGCCTTGCTCTTGCCAGAACGCCGGCAGGCCCGCAGCGCTCACTACTTGTTCGAAGCGCGGATGCTGGCGCAAGAATTTTGTTTGCGGCATCCACAGCACACGCAGCGGCAATCGTTCGCCCTGGCGCTGCAGCCGGGACATGCGGTTGAAGACGAAGTCGGGTTGTTTCAACGCCGTGCCACAGAGAATTTCAGTCGACGGATCGATCTGCTGCTCGCTCGCTGCGAGCGTCACCGCCTGCAGAGCTTGTGGAATGTGGCGGCGATTGTCCGCCGCGAGCAGCAGCGGCTCGCCCCAGCGATTGAAATCCTGAGTGCTCAGCGCGCCGCGCAATATTTCTTTTGCGGACGGATTGTCGCCAGCGAGCATGGCTTCGAGCGCGCGTACCGGCGACGGTGTCGATTGGATCGACGGCGGAGCAGGTGTCGTCGTGAGCGTGTACGAGAAACATTCGTTCGCGCCGATGCTCTGCGGCTGGACAGCGACGGCTTGAGCGGCGAACGGCGCTGCTTCCTTGTACCTTCCGGCATCCACGAGCAGACAGGCAAGACCTTCGAGCGCCGCGCCGGTTTGCACGTCGAGCGTCAGCGCACGCTCGAATTGCTCGCGAGCGGCGACCCATTCATTGCGTCGTAAATGGGCGAGACCGAGCGCGGCGTGCGCATCGGCGATTTCTTCATCGAGGGTGAGAGCGTGTTCGGCGCTGCTCTCGGCCAGCTGCGTCAGCGATTCTTCGTCTTCGCCGCCCAGGCTCAGATAGCCAGCGGCGAGCGCGCCCCACGCACGCGCGAACTTCGGCTGACTGCGAATCAGCGACTCGAGCCTCTCGACCGAGCGCGCGCGACTCGGAGCTGCGGGCGGTTGTGTGAAGCCCGCGCTTTGCGAGCCCGACCATTCGAGCGAAGTATTGAGAAACGTGTCGTACGCCTTGGCGTCGTCAGTGCCGATGAGTGAGACCCAATCGCCGGTCGTATGCGCAGCGTTGAGAAAACGGGGCAGCGCCGTCGCGAACGCACCGATGGTTGCGAGACGAGTGTCATCCGGCAACGGCAGCGGGCTCTCTCGATCGACGTGCTCGTCCGGCGCAATCAATGCGAGCTTCGCCTGCTTGCCGTCTGCGCCTAGCGTTACGCGCAACGTGAATACTTTGGGATCGGCGGGATCGATGGAGACCGCGGACATGTGCATCTTGCCGCGAGTCAGCAGATGGTTGAGCTCGTAGCGCAGCCACGCGATGTCGGCGTTCTCTGCTTCGCTCTGCAACTGCAGGCGCAGAGGCTTGGAGGCGTGGAATTCCTCGCGCACCGGCGGAGGAGGAATGACCGGCTCCGGTGTTTCGGGCGTGCAGCTGCGAAGAATGGGCCACGAGACCAGCGCGGCGAGCAGGAGCAAGCCCGCCACGCGGCGGGCGGTGAGAAAACGGTCAGGTGTTGGGTGTTCGGTGTTGGTCTGAGCTTGCACGGCGGCGCTAGTTTAGTGCCGCCGCGGCATCAATCGCCAATCATCGGTACTGATTGCCACCCTGGTCGAGCACGCTCGCGAACTCCGCCCGGCGCGGCACGCCCTCGAAAGTAGAGGTGCGCACGAACATCTTGGCGCGATCGGTGGCGTTGAACGAACCGTTCTGTCCTTCGATATGACTGTTGGCGACGTGCACGATGGCGTCTTCGACGATCAAACCCGTGCCGGTAGCCACGATGGTGCTGTTGGTGATGTACAGCTCGCAGCCGCCGCGGGCGATGATCGCGTCACCTTCCACGTACATCTTGCGGTCATCGAGCTTCAGCATGCGCTTGCCTTCGCAGATGATGGGCTCGCTGGCCCGGACGCCGGCCGCATTCGATCGAGTCGAAGCGTCGCCTCGGCCGGAGCTGACGATGCTGACGCCAGGACCGGAGACACGCAGCGTCCCGCCAGTGCGATCGATCGTGTAGTTCGATTCGGCGGCCTGAGCTCGCTCGGCTGCGGCGGCCGGTGAGTTGTCGACGACTTGCGCCGGCTCAGCGGGCGCGGCCGGACTTGCTGGCGCAGCCGCCGCTGCTGGAGCGGCCGGCATTGCGGCCGTCGTCGCTTCCGGAGCGGGCAAGGGTGTCGCGGATGCCACGGACGCCGATTTCAACTGCGCAATCGGTGCGGCGGCGAGATCGTTCAGGTTGATGGTCTGAACCTGACCGGTCGAGCGGTCGCGGACCGTGAACACTTTGGTCTGTGTGTCACTCGCCAGCACTTCGTAACGAGGATTGCGTTCCAAGGCGGTGCGTGCCCAGGTCAATTCCGCCGGCTCGCTGGGCAAGGTGGAGGCTTGTTCACCGCCGCGGCTACAGGCGCTGAGCACGGCGAGCGCGACACAGCTGAGAGCGACGCGAGCGGTGGGGAAACGGGCTGCTGAGCGGATGACAAGTGACGACATGACAGTCTCCAGAAGCAGATCTCTATCGTCACTCCAGCGGCGACGAGAGTCCATCACTTCTGTTCGGCCGATGCCCTCACTTGGATGATCGGCGGCCATTGATGACGGCCGCCGGTCATATGTCACATCAGCGCGTGGGCGCTCAAGCCAGCGCCTTGAGTTGCTTGAGCAGCTCGGCTTCGCGGTCCGCAGTGAGGCCAGCGCGCAATTTGGCCTTCTGCTCGGCCGGGCGCTGCTCGTGCCAGGCGAGCGTGTCTTTGATGGTTGTATCCAGATCGCGGAATCGCAGGCCCTGCGCGACGGCTCGCGCCGAGCTGACCAGCGTCGCACCCGCTTCCTTGCCGACCGGCGGCGCCCAGATCGGAATTTCGCCGTTCTCGACCAGTTTCTGCTGCTCGATGAACGACTGGCTCGCCCAGGTGAACGACGCGTTCGATTTGGAAATACGCTTGCTGGCGTCGAGCAGTTCGCCCATGGTCACGGCGCCCGGCGGATTGCAAAGGTTGTAACGGCCTTTGATCTTGCGCTCGACGCAGGCGCGCATGAAGTCGGCCATGTCACGCACGTCGATGAATTGCACCGTGTCGGCCGCCGTGCCCGGCGCCAACACTTCGCCACCGCGAGCCACTCGCACCGGCCAGTAGGTGAAACGATCCGACGAGTCGCCCGGCCCGACGATATAGGAAGGACGGATCACCGCCTGGTTGTCGCCGAATGTTTGCTCGACGACTTTTTCGCAGGCGGCCTTGAGTCCGCCGTAGTTGTCGTTGCTGATCTCGGTGGCGTCGGGATCCTTCAGCTCCGCCAGCTGGTAATCTTCGTCGATGCCCGGCGGCGTCAGATCGGCGTAGGCCGAAATGCTCGACACATAAATGTAGTGCTGAGTATGGCCCTTCAACAATTCGGCGCTGAGCTTCACCTGCTTGGGGAAGTAGCCGGAGTTGTCGACGACCACATCCCAATCGCGGCCTTTGAGCACATCGAGCGGCCCGGCGCGGTCGCCGATCAAAGTTTCCACATCCTTGAACAAGCCAGGATTGCGCTTGCCGCGATTCAGCAGCGTGAGCTGGTGACCGGCGGCGCGCAGCTCGCGCACCAGATGCGGACCGCTGATACCGGTGCCGCCGAGGATCAGCACTTTCATGGGTTTCACCTTCGGCTCCGCCGCGAATGTTTCTCCCGCCAGCAGCGTTGCCGCTCCAGCCATCAGCAGCGCTTCACGTCGATTGATCGAGATGCTCATTGTGACACCTTGTTTTGACTCGACTCGCTCGGAGCCGCCGACACCGCGCTGGCGTCGCCCGGGCCCGGTCGCACATATTTTTCCAGCCACTGCCGCGAGGTCTCGTACCAGAACAACGAGTTCTGCGGCTTCAGGATCCAGTGGTTCTCGTCGGGGAAGTACACCAGCTTGCTGGGCACGCCACGATTCTGCAGCACATTGAACAGCTCCAGGCCGTGATTCACCGGCACGCGCCGGTCGAGCTGGCCGTGGATCACCAGCGTCGGCGTGTTGAAGTTCGCCGCGAAGGTGTGCGGCGAGTTGCGCGAGAAGCGCTCGACGTCGTCCCAGAATTCGCCGTAACGTTTCTTGTCCGCGCCATAGTCGCTGCTGTATTGAGTGTAGGAGTTGTACACCGCTGCGTGCGCCACCAATGTTTTGAACGGATGCGGCTTGCCCAACAATGAAGACGCAAGATACCCGCCGTAACTGCCACCGCCAGCGGCCATTCGTTCAGTGTCCAACCACGGCTGGGCACGGAACCACTCGGTCGCCTTGATGGTGTCCTCATAAGGCATGGCCATCGATTCCTTGGTGATGGAATCGGTCCACGCCTGGCCGAAGCCGCTCGAGCCATGGAAATTGTGCCAGGCCGTGACATAGCCCCAGTTCGCGAACACCTGCGCATTCCAGCGCCATTGGTAAGCATCGGTGACGCCGTTGTGCGGGCCGCCGTGCAGGAGCAGATAGAGCGGCCACTTGCGATCCGGCGTGAAGTTCGGCGGATAGACCACCCACATCTGCACGTCTTCGTTGTTGGCGCCTTTATAGGTGACGCTTTCGACCTTACCCGGAGTGAGCCGCGCCAGCACGGGGTCATTGAAGTCCGACAACTTCGTGGCCGCCCCGGTGCGCGCGATGATGCTCACGAGCGTCGGCGGTTCGGTGAAGCTTTGGCGCAGGCCGACGATCACCGGCCCGCTGCCCGCGATGGCGAGCGAGTCGAAGCTGTGCTCGCGAGTCACGGCCTTCGGTTCGCCGCCGCCGATATCGAAGCGATAAATGCGACGCGTGCCAGCGTCATCGATTGCGCCGAACAGCGCCGAGCTGTCGGGCGACCACACCAGGCCGTCGGCGGAACGGTCCCACTCTTCGGTGAGATTGCGCAGCTTGCTGCCACGACGGTCATACAACATGAGTCGCGCGCGGTCGGCGTAGAAATCTTTGATCACCTGGCGACGGAACGCGAGCGACCGACCGTCCGGACTGTACAGCGGCACGGTGTCGTCGCCGGTATTGTCCTTGGTCAGATTGGTGAGATTCTGCGGCGAGCCGCCTTCCACCGGCAGTGTGAAAATATCGAAGTTCGGATCGATGCCGCTGGGGTCGTTGTTGACCGCGAACGCCACCTCGGCGCCGTCCGGCGAGATGTCGTAAGAATTCCCATCGGGCTCGGCGCGATCCAGCGAGACGCCGGCGCTGCGAGTGATGGCCTGCGGCTCGCCGCCGTCGATGCTGATGGAATAAATGTGCGTGTCGCGATCGTCGAGAAAATGATCCCAGTGGCTGACCGGCGCTTTCTCCCACACCCGTGCGGTCATTTTCGCTTCATTGCGCTCGGTCATGCGCTTGTCCATGTCGGCCCAGCTGTCGAGATCGGTCCACACCTGCGACAGGAAGGCAATGCGTCGCGAATCCGGAAACCACTTGGGCGCAATCACGCCGGTCGGAACATTGGTCACACGGCGGGCTTCGCCGCCATTGACCGCGATGACATAAAGCTGCTGTTGCTTATCGTCGCCGCGCTTGCCGACGAACGCGATCATCTCGCCGTCGGGACTCCATACCGGCGATGACGCCGAGCCGCCCGAGCTGGTGAGCTGGCGTGCTTTGCCCGGCTTGGTCGGTATCAACCACAGATCGGTGTCGCCCTTGTTCTTGTCGACGTCGAAGCGCGTGACCGGCACGACCGACAGGCGGCCATCGGGAGAAATATCGGGAGTGCCGAGTCGTTGTAGCTGCCACATCGCGGCCGCGGTGTAGGGCTCGGCGTGCGCGGAGGCCGCGAGCACGATGCCAGCGATGAGTGCGACGACGCTGCGATTGCTGTGCGGCTTTTGCTTATGACAATGCCCGAGCTCGTGTCTGCGAATGGGCGGCATGCGGATCATCGGTGTGCCTCGTGCTGTTCGAATCCAGTCCGTGCAATTGACATTAGTCTATCCAAGCGTCTGGCCCTGCTGTGCAAGCTGAGAAGTGGGTCCATTTCTTCGCTGTCATCGCTACGTACACTTTCGACTGTCCAGCAAGTGCGCGGCCCCGCTTAAATGCGCGACCCGCGCGCACGGCTCGCTAGAGCCACGCTCAACTCGCACGGAGGCGTCGATCGCATGGAGCGTCAGAAAAGGGGACTTCGAGTGATCCAAGCCAAGTATCGTAATCGCCTGCCTTTGCCCCAGCCCGCCGTCGTGCACGTGCGCCGTTCCTACGCCGAGAGCCGTCATGGCCAGATTCATCTGTCCACGGCCTACCCGTCGGGCGGCGGTTTCGACGAGCGTACACCGGTTATCTGCCTGCATCACAGTGGCGGATCCGGCCGCTTGTTCGCGCCCATCCTGCGCGAGCTGGGACACGATCGGAGCGTCTATGCGCCCGACCTGCCGGGGCACGGCAATTCCGACCCGGCCAGCAGCAAGGCGAGCGTCGCCGACCTGGCCGCCGCGATCGGCGATTTCATCGAGAGCCTGCGTCTGCGCAGCGTCGATCTCGCCGGTTATCAGCTCGGTGCACTGGTTGCGGCCGAGCTCGCTATTACCCGTCCGCAGACGATCCGTCGCGTGATGCTGTGGGGCGTGCCGTCCTACTCCGCGCAGGATCGCGCATCACTGCTGCAGAATGTGCCGTCGCCGGGCTCCCGTGAAGACGGCAGCGACGTGTCCGACGAATGGCGCCGGATCGTCGAGCGTCGCGGGCCGGGCGCGCCCATCGGTGCTTTGACCGATGAGCTGAGCGATCGGCTGCGGGCCGGCAACAGCGGTGCGCGCTCGTTCGTCGCGATGGTCGAATATTCCGCGTCGGAGCGCCTGCCGCTGGTGAAACAGTCGGCGCTGGTGCTGCGCTTGAAGGATGAGTTCTGGGAGCACTCGGGACGCGCTCGCGCATCGCTGCCGAATGGCTCGATGCTCGATCTGCCCGACTATGGCCAGGGCTTCCTGAGCGCAGCCCCGCAGCGGTTCACGTCCGTGGCCCGCGAGTTCTTCGATCGCTAAGCCACCCAGGCACAGGGATGTGCCCGCCACCGCAGGTGGCGAGCGCAGGGGAAAAGTCGCGCCTTTTCCCTATGCGCCACAGCGCGAGTGGCAGGATGCCCGAGTCGCTGTTTTATAAAGCGCGCTCCCAACTCCAGGCGCAGGCCAGGCCCGCGATCAGGCAGGTCGTTGCCCAGCGCGACGCCATCAGCGCCATCGTCTTGGTCGACAGCCCGCGTTCCGGCGCAACGCTGATCCAAGCAGCGACCACTGCGGGCAACGACACCGGCACCCAGCAGAGCATCGCGAACGACAAGCCCCGGATCCACCAGGGCACGTCGACCATGCCGGCCAATCCCCAGCTCAGCCAGAACAGCAGCCCGAGGCCGGTGCCGCAGATCAGGTGCAGGAACGCGTCGGTGAAACTCACCGTGCTCATCTGCGTGCCGCCCGAGCGGATCAGCTCGTAAAGGGATTGGATCACCGAGTGGGCCAGCACCGCGACCAGCCCGCTCAAGCTGCCCATGATCAGCAGATAATTCAGCTCAACCATGACTAGCGCAGCACTTGCTGCAGGCCCGCGAACAGCTTGTCCACTTCATCGTGGGTGTTGAACGCGTGCAGCGAAATTCGGACCGCGCCTTCGCTCTTGCCGGGCCATTGCATGTCGCGTGCAAACACGCGATGACCGCGTACCAATCCGAGCGTGATATCGGAGGCCAGGCGGCCGGGCACATGGAACGACAGGATGCCGCCCCACAAGCCCGGGCGATTCGGTGTCAGCACTTCGACGCCCGGCAACTGTTGCAAGCGCAGCCGTGCGTAGATCGTCAGCTCACGAATGCGCGCCTCGATCCGGCTGCGCAGGACTTGCTGATGAAAACCCAGCGCCACTTCGGCGCCACGCAGCGGCGCCCAGCTCAGCGGGACAATGTTTCCTAACTTATGCAGTGCCGCCGGCGCGCCGACGTGACCGTTCGATTGCGTCGGCGTGATCACCGGCGGCGAGGCATCGATGCCGCGCGGCAATGAGGGCCAGATGCGATCGAGCATGTCCCGGCGCACATACAACATGCCGGTGCCGTTGCTGCCGCCGAGCCATTTGTGAAATGACGTTCCATAAAAATCGCAGCCCAGATCGCGCAGCTGGAAATCCAGCATGCCGAGCGCCTGCGCGCCGTCGACGACGCTGATCAGATTGCGGCTGCGGGCGAACTGACACAGCTCCTGAACGGGCATCAACGTGCCGTCCGCATACTGGACGTGCGAGAACATGAGCACTTTGGTGCGATCGGTGACGGCGCCGGCAAACAAGCCGAGCGCTTGCTCGGGGCCACTCAGCGGCGCCGGCAGATCGATCTGTTTGACGACGATGCCGCGGCGCCTGGCCAGCAGCAGCCACGGACTGATCACAGCCGGATGCTCACGATTGGTCGTGAGGATTTCATCGCCGGCATTCAGGTCGAGACCGTTCGCGACCGTCGCGAGCGCTTCGCCGGTGCCGCGAGTAAATACGATTTCGTCCGCATCGCAGCCGATGAAGCCGCCGAATGCGGTGGCGATGCGCGTGCTCTCGGCGCTCCACTGTCCCTCGGCGAACGAAGCCACGTTCAGGCTTTGCGAATCGCGGACGCGATATTCGGTCGCCATCGCGGCGCGCAGCGTCGGGCCGGCGGTGGCGACGTCCAGATAGGTCCGTTGCAGGTCCAGCACCGGCTGAGTGCGAAACCATTGCCACAGCTCCTTGGTGGTGGCCGGCATGCTGCCGATCGGCTGGGCAGCGGCGGGCGCGGATCCACCCAGGGCGGCGGCGCCCAAGGATGTCACCAAGGAAGAAGCAATCAGGTCGCGGCGTGTAAGACGGTTGGTCGAATCGTTCATGCGGACGTTCAGAGTGAGCCGGCGGCAGCGGCGCGCATTATTGCAGGAATGCGGTATCCTGGCCTGTATGTCCCACGATTACCTCGAACGTATTCTCAAAGCGCGCGTCTATGACGTTGCCATCGCCACTCCGCTAGACGCCGCGCCGCGGCTCAGCCGCCGGTTGGGCAACAGCATTCTCTTCAAGCGGGAGGATCTGCAGCCGGTCTTCTCGTTCAAGATTCGCGGCGCCTACAACAAGATTGCACACCTGTCGGACACGGCCGCCAAGCGCGGTGTGATTTGCGCCTCAGCCGGTAATCATGCCCAGGGCGTGGCGCTGGCCGCCAAGCGTCGCGGCATTCCGGCAACGATCGTCATGCCTCAGACCACGCCGCAGATCAAAGTACAGGCGGTATTGGATCACGGCGCCGAGGTCGTGCTCCATGGCGACGATTACGATCAGGCGTACGAGCATGCAATGAAGGTGATGGGCGAGCGCCAGCTGGCGTTCATTCATCCGTTCGACGATCCGGATGTGATCGCCGGTCAGGGCACCATAGGCATGGAGCTGTTGCGCCAGTGCGCGGGCGAGCAGATCGACGCCATCTTCATCGCGGTCGGCGGCGGCGGTCTGATCGCCGGGGTCGCGGCCTATGTGAAGTATTTGTTTCCAAAGATCAAGATCATCGGCGTCGAGCCCGACGACGCCGATGCGATGTACAAATCCATGCAGGCGGGCAAGCGCGTCACGCTGGATCGCGTCGGGATCTTTGCTGACGGCGTTGCCGTGCGCCGGGTCGGCGAGGAAACGTTTCGTCTGGTGCGCGAGTATGTCGATGAGATCATCCTGGTCAGCACGGATGAGATCTGCGCGGCCATGCAGGATATCTTCGAAGAGAACCGCACCATCGTCGAGCCGTCGGGTGCGCTGTCGGTGGCCGGTATCAAACGTTACGTGCAGCGCGAGCAGTGCCGCGATCGCACGTTCATTTCCATCAACTGCGGCGCGAATGTGAACTTCGATCGTCTGCGCCATGTCGCGGAGCGCGCCGACATCGGCGGCCAGCGCGAGGCGCTGATCTCGGTGGAGATTCCGGAGGCGAAGGGCAGCTTCCTGCGCTTCTGCGAGACGCTCGGCCGTCGCAGCATCACCGAATTCAACTATCGCTACAGCGACACGGCTTCCGCGCAGTTGTTCGTCGGCCTCGGATTGAGCGACGGCCGTCGCGAGAAAGAAGCGACCATCAAGTCACTGAAGGACACGGGTTACACCGTGCACGACATGAGCGACAACGAAGTCGCCAAGCTGCACGTCCGCTACATGATCGGCGGCCACGCCCGCGGCCTCGACAACGAACGCCTGTTCCGCTTCGAATTCCCCGAGCGCCCCGGCGCCCTGCTGAAGTTCCTCAACGCCATCGGCACCCGCTGGAACATCACCCTGTTCCACTACCGCAACCACGGCTCCGACTACGGCCGCGTCCTCGTCGGCGTCCAGATCCCGCCCTCCGAAAGCACGGAGTTCGACCTGCACGTGCGCGAACTGAAATACGTGTACGCGGAGGAGACGGAGAATTCGGCGTACAAGATGTTCTTGGGTGGGTGAGAAGCAATGGCGGCGCCAGTCTCCCGTCTAGGAAGACAGATCGCCGAAGTCACCACGGCGCTGCGAGGCATCGACGCGCAGTTCGCTCTGATCGGCGGCCTGGCACTGGCGTCGCATAACGTCGTGAGAGCGACGCAAGATGTGGATCTGCTGGTCGACTCTGATAGGGCGGACGACGTTCATGTGGCCATGATGCGCCTCGGTTATGACTGCCTGCATCGGAGCGCCGATGCAGGTAACTATTCCCGCAAGGACGAGCGCGTGGATTTCCTATATGCGAGCCGCCCGATTGCCCGTAGATTGCTGGCGGGCGCCAGAGACGTGAAGACATCTTTTGGCGGCCTGCGTGTCATCAGCACCGAAGGGCTGATTGGTTTCAAACTCCAGGGGTGGGTGAATGACGCGCGCCGCACGCGAGACATGGAAGACATCCGGGCATTGTTGCGAGCCAACCGGAACACCGTGGACATGAAGGAAGTACGCGAGTACTTTCAGTTATTCGACCGTACGGAACTGCTCGATGAGCTCCTCCAAGAAATCGACTGACGCTCCGATCGTCGCGGAAGGTGGCGTCAATCAGTCGGCGGACGCGCCTGCCGATCCGTTCCAGGCGCTGGACGATCTGATGGCCGTCGTCGAGGAGTTGTGTCCGGTTTGGCCCACGCGCCCGACGTTTGCCGACGAATCCAACTATCTTTTGTGACCTGGGACTGAGTTATTCCAAACTCGCCAGCGCTTCCTTCGTCCGCTTCGTAATCACCGCATCTTCGCCCTGAGCCTTCGCGAGGAGCGGATAGCTTTCGCGCAGTAACGGTGCGGCGGCGGATGGGCGATCTTGGGCGAGGAGGGTGCGGCCGAGAGAGCTGTTGATGGCCGCGAGTTGCGGGCTGTCGGCTGCGAGGGACTTGGTGGCGATCTGCGAGGCTTGGCGCAAGGTTTGCTCCGCTTCTTTCAAGCGGCCTTGTTCCAGCTGAGCGCGGCCGAGGCCAGACAATGCAGAGGCGGCGAAGGGGTGGTCTGCGGGCAGAGAGGCGCCGTAGATGGCGAGCGCGGCGCTGAAGTCTTGCTCGGCGCGAGCGGCGTTGCCGGCATCTACACGCACCAAGCCGAGACTCACGAGATCGTGCCCAACGTAAGGATGCTGATCGCCGCGCGCCTTGCGATCCAAATCGACGACGCGAACGAGCACTTGCTCCGCCTGCGCGAGATCGCCGCGACGATGCAGGAAGCGGCCATAGTTCGCGCTGGCATCCAATGTCAGCGGATGCGTCTCGCCCAACACCTTTCCAAGGATCTGCAGCGCTTCCGTATATAGCCCCGCCGCCTCATCGAGCTTGCCGAGCGATTGCGAGGTGAAGGCGAGGTTCAGCACGTGAATGCCGACCTGAGGGTGATCGTTGCCTAGCGACTGCCGATCGATATCCAGCGCCGCGCGAAACAAGGTGGCCGCGCGCTCGAAGTCATTGCGATAGGTGTACAGCCCGGCCAGCTCGTTCATCACCGACGCGGCGGCGGAAGTCCGGTCCTGACCGTGCTGACGATAAATCTCGAGGCTGTCGCTGAAGTACCGTTCCGCGCCATCGAGATCGCCTCGCAGCTGCGCGAGGCGGCCGTGGGCGAGCAATGTCGGCGCGACAGCCACCGCATCGGCCCCTAGCAATTCCTTCTGCATGGCCAGCGCCGCATCGAGTTGCTGCGAGCAGGCGTCGAGCTGGCCGCGCTCACATAAGGCTAGGCCAAGTGCGGCACGGGCCTGCGCAACCTCAGGATGACGCTCGCCGTGAATCCGAATGCGCGAGTCCAGCGCATCCTGCAGCAGTTCAACGGAGCTCTCGTGCAGCCCCATGCTGCCGTAAACGCGCCCGATCGTTCCCAACAGCGTGGCCCGCGTTTCCGGCTGATCGTTGAGACCGAATCGAATGCGCCGCGCGCCGATATCCAGCATCTCGCGCGCCGTCACCTGATTGCCGCGACTCCGCGACGGATCGGACAGCTCGAACAGCTCGACCAGGAACGACGAGATCTGCTCCGCGCGCGTGCGCTCGGCCGTCGCAACGTCGCGTTCCTCCGCAATCTTCTGCGCCTGGATGTACGTCACTGCCGAGAACGCAGCGAGCGTGATGACCACCGCAACGCCGGCCGTCACCGACAGCGCGTGTCGCTTGATGAACTTGCGAGTTCGATAGACCCAAGTGTCACTGGTTGCGAGAACGGGCTGCCCGTTCAGGTGATGCTCGACATCCGCGGCGAGTTGCTCCGCGGAGGCATAGCGACGCTCCGGGTCCTTCCGCATCGACATGCCGATGATGTTGTCGAGGTCGCCGCGCAACTGCTTTTGCAGGCGAGCAGCGGTGGTTGAGCGATGCGAGGCGAGGTCCGCCATCAATTCCGGCGACTCGTCCATGACGCGCGCGACCATCGCGCTCGGCGGCAAGGCCTCCTGCTCGCAGATGATCCGCTCCATGTCCGTGAGGCTGGTGCCGACCAGGTGGAACGGCCGCCGGCCGCACAACAATTCGTACATCAGCACGCCGAGCACATAGATGTCGCTGGCAGTCGTGATCACATCGCCGCGCACCTGCTCCGGGCTGGCGTGCGCCGGCGTCATCACCCGGTACTCGAAGTGCGTGACTGCCAGCGTATGCGCCGAGTGTCGCGAGTCGAGCAGCTTGGCGATGCCGAAATCCAGCAGCTTGGGCACCCCATCGGGAGTGATCAGGATGTTGTTGGGCTTCAGGTCCCGATGCACGATCAGGTTCTGATGCGCGTAGTGGACCGCGCCGCAAATGGTCCGCAGCAGCTGTAAGCGCTCTGCCACGGACAGCCTTCGACGGTCGCAATAAGTGTCGATGGGCTCGCCGTCGATGTACTCCATGACCAGATACGGCGTGCCATCGGGCGCGCGACCGCCGTCGAGCAGGCGCGCGATGTTGGGGTGCTGGAGCGTCGCGAGGATCTGCCGCTCCATGCGCAGGCGGCTCTGAATCTGCGGCGAGAACAGGCCGCCGCGTACGATCTTCAGCGCGACGCGCTGCTGATACTCCTCGTCGGCGCGCTCGGCGAGATACACGTCGCCCATGCCGCCGGAGCCGAGTTTGCGCACGATGCGATAGCGGCCGAGCAGTTGACCTTCGAGCGTTTCCAGTGGCGATGTACGCGCGCTTTCGCCGGCCGCGACGTCATCCCAGAAGCCTTGCTCCTGCGCCACCTTCTCGCCGAGTGCATCGCCAAGCGCCTGCAGGACATGCGACAGCAATGTTTCATCGGCTCCGCAGGCGCGCCGCACGTAGTCGCCACGGTCCTGCGTGCTGAGGCCACGCGCGTGCGCGACGATGGTCGTGACTTGTTCGTGAATGTTGTTGCCGTTTTCCATCGACCGCCATCATGCATCAGGAAGGCGCTACCGTGTAATATGCGCAGGCACGTGAATAACGTGACTCAAAACTGAAATCTGACTGAATTGGGACTAACCCGGAGAGTAACCATGGCAACGAAGCGTAAGGCGAGCAAGAAGGCCGGCAAGAAAAAGACGGCCGCCCCGAAGAAGGCTGCTCCGAAGAAGAAGGTCGGCAAGAAGAAGGCCAGCAAGAAGGCCGGTGCCACCGTGGTCCGCACGCCGCAAAAGAAGTAATCGCGCGCTGACCAAAGTGAGCGATGCCGTGCCCGCAAGGCGTACGGTATCGCCATTCTCCTCCAGACCATCGCCCCCTCATGTATCGATCGCTGCGCCCCGTCCAAACTGAAAAACTCCACGCGCGCGGCCTGACCTTCCACGTGTATCGCTGGCCGGGCAGTGACCCGGATCCGCTGGTACTGCTGCACGGCTGGGGCGACACGGGCGAGACGTATCAGTTCCTGGTCGATTGCTTTGCCGCCGATCGCACCTGTGTCGCCATCGACATGCGCGGCTTCGGTCGCACGCAATGGCCCGCCGATGGCTACTGGTTTCCAGACTACCTCGCCGATCTCGATGCGCTGCTGGATCGGCTGGCGCCCGATGCGCCGATCGATCTGGTCGGTCATAGCATGGGCGGCAACATTGCGATGCTGTACGCCGGCGTGCGGCCACAGCGCATCCGCCGACTTGTCAGCCTCGAAGGCTTTGGCATGGCGCGCACGACGCCCGATCAGGCGCCGGCACGCTATGCCGAATGGCTCGATGAGGTGAAGCACGGCACCGAATTCGCGATTTACGACAATTACGAGCAGCTGGTTCGCGTGCTCGCGCGTCGCAACCCTCGTACTCCGAAAGATCGAGTGGAGTTCATTGCGCGCTCCTGGGGACAAACGCGAGGCGACGGCAAGGTCGAATTGCGCGCCGATCCCAAACACAAGCGAACCAATCCGGTGCTCTATTCACGCGAGCAGGCCGAGGCTTGCTGGAGCGCCATCGAGGCGCCGTTGTTATTCGTGGTCGGCGATCAATCCGATCTGGCGAAGCGCCTGGGCGATGAGATCGCCGAACCCAGGCTGCGCTCGATCTATCGCCAGCTCAGCTTCGCGACCGTCAACGATGCCGGCCACATGATGCATCACGAGCGGCCGGATGAAGTCGCGGCGCTGATCGAAGAGTTTCTCGAGAGCAAATGAAAGAGGGGACGGATTTGAAGTCCGTCCCCTCTGCAAACAATCGAACAAACGTCCGCTTACTTTTCTTTCAGCTCGTCGGCGGTATCTTCGGCGCCTTCGCGCGCTTCATCGATCGCATCGTCCACTTTGTTTTCCGTCGATTCCTCGCCGCCGTTCTTGAGCGTATCGACGGCCTCGTCGACTTCTTCGCCGGCTTGTTCCACCGGCCCTTTCTTTTCGCACGCGGCCAGGCCGACACTCAGCGTCGCTGCGAGCAGCGCGGACCAAAGCAGTTTTCCCGTCATTTTCATGATGTTTCTCCGCGGTAAAAATTCGTCAGAAAAACGTTTACGCATGCGGGAAGTTCCGAATTGCTGCGCCGGAACCGGGCATAAGCTCACGCGTTCCGAAATTGAAGCGGCGCGCGGTACAAGGAGGGTCGCGAGCTGGAGTGTTCAACGAGGGGTATGGAGGTTCACATGTTGTCTTGGGCGCTGACGTTCTTTGTAGTTGCGATCATCGCCGCCGTGCTGGGCTTCACCAGCATTGCCGGCGCCGCGGCCGGTATCGCGAAAATCCTGTTCTTTATTTTCCTGGTCCTGACCTTGGTGGCACTGGTGGGTGGCGCGTTGCGCGGCAGGCCTCCGGTGTGACATTGATGTGACAAGGGGGACAAGCAAAAAGAAACGGGGCCGAAAGGCCCCGTTTCTTTAGGACTTGCAGAGGAGCTCAGGCGAACAGCAACGCCTGGCTGACAGCGACTCGCACGGTCTCCGGCACGAACGGTTTGGTGACCAGGAATGTAGGCTCGGGACGCTCGCCTGTCAGCAGACGCTCCGGATACGCGGTGATGAAGACGATCGGCACTTCCACTTCGCTCAGGATCTGCCGGACGGCGTCGATACCGGAGCTGCCATCGGCGAGCTTGATGTCCGCCAGCACCAGGCCCGGCTCGGTCTTGCGCGCGGCGCGGACCGCTTCGTCGCGGGTGGTCGCGATCGCGGCGACGGTATGGCCCATCTCGCGCACGATGCTCTGGAGGTCGAGCGAAATGATGGGCTCGTCTTCGATGATGAGCACCTTGGTGCTGGGCTGGTTGGAGATCTCGCGCACCGCCTGGCTCACCATTTCTTTCACTTCCTCTTCGTCGACGCTGAGGATGTGCGCGGCGTCGCTGATGTTGAAGCCTTCCATCGCGGTGAGCAGCAATGCCTGACGGCGCGCCGGCGTGAGCTCGCTCAAGCGCCGCTCGACGCCGTCGACGTCGCGCTTTGCCGACGCGGCCGGCACTTCGATATGCGCGCTGTTCCAGAGTTTATGGAACAAGCGATACAGGCCAACTCTTGGAGACAGGCGGGCATCCAGTACCGAAGTATCGGCAACAATCGCTTCCAGACATGCCCGGACATAGGCATCGCCACTTTTCTGCGTGCCGCACAGCGCGCGGGCGTACCGGCGCAGATAGGGCAGATGTTCGGCGATGGCGTGAGCTAAGGCCATGGAGACTCCTGAATACGGTTTCTTTAGCGGCGCGATGGAGCGCTCTAGATGAATGCAGCAATACTATGTACGAACGGGGGGGAAGGTTCCTTACTCCCTGGAACTTTTTCACGGCGCTAGGCGTTCCTTCCCCCACTGAGCGTTAGACCCCAGGTATGGACCATGCGCGACCCGACGCGCCATTACCCCAATCAGCCATGATCATGAGTGAGCAAACCAAGCCTGACGAGTCCGTCGAAGCACCGGCTGCGAGCGCGGCGACGGAGCAAGTCCCAGATTGGCTCGGTACGCGCTTGAAGCGCATGTTCACCGACGTCATGGACGAGCCCGTGCCCGACGAGTTCAAACAGCTGCTGAAGCAGCTGGAAGACAAGGAGCGTGGCGCTTGAGTGGCGCGCAAGGGGCGCCGCCCATGACCGGCCAGGATAAATTTCTCGATCAGGTGACGGCACTGCTGCCGGCCCTGCGTGCTTTCGGACGTTCCTTGTGCGGCGACCCGGCGCGCGCCGACGATCTGGTGCAGGACACGGTGCTGAAGGCGTGGACCAACCGTGAGCAATTCCAGACGGGCAGCAATCTGAAGGCCTGGCTGTTCACGATCCTGCGCAACTGCTACTACTCCGAGCTGCGCCACCGCAAGTTCGAGATCGAGGATCCGGACGGCATCTGCGCATCGCAGATGGCCATTGCGCCGGACCACGATGCCAAGCTGCACCTGCGCGATTTGAACCGCGCGCTGCAAGAGCTGCCGGTGGATCAGCGCGAAGCTCTGGTGCTGGTGTGTGCGACCGGCCTGTCCTATGAAGAAGCGGCGGACGTGTGCCAGGTCGCGGTGGGCACGATCAAGAGCCGTATTGCACGCGCTCGCGACCGCCTGGTCGAGCTGCTCGGCGAGGACGCCACTCAGGTGACCGGGACGTTGCCCGGGGTGAACTCTCTCAGCGAGCCTAATATCAGCAATGAACGGCGCTCGGGCGTGTCCTGAGCACTGAGGTTGTTTCGCTGCGGGGAGTCGCCGCTTGAAGAGCGCCAAGATCGTCGCCGCGCCGCGTTCCTGGTTTGGCCGGAATGCCGGCCTGCGCCCGCGACTCGTGCTCATCGTCGGCATCGCGATGCTGGCGCCGGGCGCGCTCGCGGTCTTGCAGGCGATCTCGAGCTACAACAGCAGCATGCGCATCCTGGAGCAGAACCTCGCCCAGGCCGCGCAGCTGTCGGCGACCGAGCAGGTCAACATGATCTCGGCGTCGCGCGAGATCCTCACCAGTCTGGCCGCACAACCCGACGTGCGCGCTGGCGAAGGCCTGGCGTGCCGGCGCGCGTTGCAGCGGGCCATCGGCGGACTGGATCAATATTCCGGCGCATCGGTCGTCGATGCGAAGGGCGATTTCACCTGCGCTTCCGGTCCGACCCGCAGCGGCGTGAACGTCGCCGACCGGCAGTGGTTCATCTCGGTGATGAGCGGCGATGGTTTCGTCATCAGCGATCTGCTCGTGAGTCGCTGGCTGGGCACCTGGGGCATCATCACCGCCGTGCCGCTCGTCAATGAGGACGGGGTCATCCAAGGCGCGGTGGCGCTGTTCATCGGTCTGGACTGGCTGACGCGTCGCTATCACTCCGGCAACGAGACCGACGACACCGCATTCGCGCTGCTCGACAGTCAGGGCGAGATCATCACGGGCGAATCGGAGCGCTCGCCGGCCCGCTCGCCGCTGCCATCGCGCGACATCGTGAACGAGCATCTTCGTGAGCACCTGCAAGGCGGTCAGACTCAGACCTTCCGCGCGCGCGGCCACGATGGAACGTGGCGGCTGTATGCGATCAGTCCGCTGCTCGGCGGTCGCATCTTCGTCATTCTCGGTACGCCGGTGCTGACGGCGATCGGTCCGTTGGCGCTGCAAGTGGCGTGGGGCGTGTTCACTCCGTTGTTGATGTGGGCGCTGGCGATCGCCGTGGTCTGGTTCGGCATCGAGCATCTGGTCGTGCGCTGGATCACGTACCTCGAGCGCATCACCTCGGCCTATGCAGCCGGTCGGCACAACGTGCGCCCGGAGCGGGTGAGTGCCGCGCCGGCGGAGATCCGCAGTCTCGGAGAAACGTTCTCGCGCATGGCGGATCTGTTGTCGGCCCGTGAGAACGAGCTGCGCGACTCGCTCCAGCAAAAAGAAATCCTGGTGCGCGAGATCCATCATCGCGTGAAGAACAACCTGCAGCTGGTGATGAGCTTGCTCAACCTGCATGCGCGCCGCATCCGCGATCCGCGTGCCGAGGTGGCCTTCGCCGAAGCGCGCAGTCGTATCAATGCGCTCGCAACGCTGCACCGACGTTTGTACGAATCCGAGAACCTGCAGGAGATCGACCTGAAGTGGTTCCTCGAGGACTTGTGCGCCGAGCTGCGTCGTGGTGGCTTGTCCCGCGGTCGCAACGTCGAGCTGACGGTCGACTCGCCGAGCGAGGTCATCGGCCCCGACGTGGCTGTGCCGCTGGGATTGCTGGTGACCGAGGCGATCACCAACGCGTACAAGCACGCGTTCAATGAGCGCGATGGCGGTCATATCCAGGTGCAGATCGTGCGCGAGTCGCCGGCGAGCTTGCTGCTCACCATTCGCGACGACGGCACCGGCTTCGACATGGCGGCCAGCTCGCAGGATCAAAGCGGCCTGGGCCGCTCGCTCATCGAGGCGTTCGTACGCCAGCTGCGCGGCGAGCTGGAGACGCGCTCGGATGACGGCACGGTCGTGCAGGTCAAATTCCCCGCTCAGCTCAAGTCCGACGATAAAAAGCACGGCGGGCACCACGCGCCCCATCATGCCGGCGGTCACCACGTCTCCGGCATGACGCAGCCCGGCCCCGTCCCGGCGGCAGCGCCGCCGCCCGAGCAGCCGACGACCAAGTCGGCGTAGCGGCCACTAGCACAAATCTAATAGCTCCAGTCTGGGTCTTTGCGACGCGCCCCAGTATCCTGGCGTGTCTGTAAAGGACTCCTCCCCGGCATCGCATGACCAGTCTGAGTGCGCAAACACACAGCGTGCTGCGCCACCCCAATGTATTGCGCTTCATCGGCGGGCGCTTTCTGGCCTCGCTCGGAGCGCAGATTCAGGTGGTCGCGGTCGGCTGGCAGATGTACGACATCACCGGCGATCCGCTCGACCTGGGCCTGATCGGGCTGTCGCAGTTCATTCCGTTCGTGACGTTGATTCTTCCGGCCGGTCACGCCGCGGACAATTACAACCGCGCTCGCATCGTGACCACCTGTTATCTGACCAGCTCGGTCTGCGCGCTGGCGTTGCTGATCATGACGCTGCGTGGCTTGCTGTCGGCGTGGCCGATCTTCCTGATCATGATGGTGCTGGGCGCTTCGCGCGCGTTCTCGATGCCGGCCTCGCAGTCGCTGCTGCCGAATCTGGTGCCGACCGATGCGTTCCGTCGCGCCGTCGCGTTGAATTCATCGTCTCAGCAGGTCGCGACCATCATCGGTCCGGCAGTCGGCGGCGTGCTCTACCTCGCCGGGCCGTCGGTGGTCTATGCCACGGTCATGACACTGGCGCTGACCGCAGCGCTGTTGATGTTTCAAGTGCGCGGCGCGAGCGAACCGGCGAACACGACTCGCGAACCGTTGAGTTTGGAGACGCTGCTTTCAGGATTGAAGTTCGTGCGCTCGCGGCCAGTGGTGCTCGGCGCGATCTCGCTCGATCTGCTTGCAGTGATGCTCGGTGGCGCGACGGCGCTGATGCCGATGTTCGCGAGTGACATTCTTCACGTCGGTCCGACCGGCCTCGGGCTGCTGCGAACCGCGCCGGGCATCGGCGCTGCGGCGTGCGGTTTGGTGCTCGCGTTGAGTCCGATCTCGCGGCACGTCGGATCGTGGATGTTTGGCGGCGTCGCGATGTTCGGTGTCGCGACCCTCGTGTTCGGCCTCAGCACCAACTTCTATTTGTCGATGGTGGCGTTGGTCGTGCTCGGCGCGGCCGATATGGTCAGCGTCTACGTGCGTCATCTGCTCGTGCAGTTGGATACGCCCGATTACATCCGCGGCCGAGTGAGTGCGGTCAGCTCGGTGTTCATCGGCGCGTCGAACGAGTTGGGCGATTTCGAATCCGGCGTGATGGCGAAGTGGTGGGGCGCGGTTCGCGCCGTGCTGATCGGCGGCGTCGCGACGCTGGTGGTCACCGGCCTGTGGACGCGCTTGTTTCCCGTGCTGTGGAAGATGCAGGAATTCCCCCAGCAGAAGAAGTAGCTGCCACAAACCAGTTGCCAGGCTGGTTTTATATCCAGTACTATCCTGTCCATGCCCAGCCCGATTCGCCCTGCTGTTCGCAACGGACGCGGCGCCGTGTCGAATCCTGCTGGGCGCTTTGAACCCACGCGCGCCGAAGCAGTGGACGATGGCTGGGGCACGATCGAAGAAGCGTTGCCGCCGCTGGAAACCACGGTGCAGCCGGAACCGGCGCGCTCCATCATCAGCCGCAATAAATCGCCTGATATTTCCTTCGATCAGTCGATCAATCCCTACCGCGGGTGTGAGCACGGTTGCATTTATTGTTACGCACGGCCGTCGCACGGCTATCTGAACCTGTCGCCGGGCCTCGATTTCGAGACCAGGCTGTTCTACAAGGCGGACGCGGCGCGCCTGCTCGAACAGGAGCTGTCGGCGAAGAACTATCGTTGCTCGCCGATCACGATCGGCGCCAATACCGATCCCTACCAGCCGATCGAGCGTGAGTACCGCGTCACTCGCAGCATCATCGAAGTGCTGGCGAAGCGTCGGCATCCGTTCTCCATCATCACCAAGAGCGCCATGATCGAGCGCGATATCGACCTGCTCGCGCCGCTCGCCAAGGACAACCTGGTTTACACACTGGTCAGCGTCACCACGCTCGATAACGACATCAAGCGCACGCTCGAGCCGCGCACGGCGTCGCCGGCAGCGCGACTGCGAGCCATTCGCAGTTTGAGCTCGGCGGGAATTCCGGTGGGAGTGATGATTGCACCCGTGATTCCGGTACTCACCGATGCTGAGCTGGAAAAAATTATCGAGGCGGCCGCGGCTGCCGGCGCGCGCTCGGCCGGCTATGTACTACTGCGCCTGCCGTACGAGCTGAAGGATTTATTTCGCGAGTGGCTCGATGAACACGAGCCGCTGAAGGCCAAGCATGTCTGGTCGAGATTGCACGATATGCGCGGCGGCCGTGACAACGATCCGCGCTGGGGCCATCGTCAGCGCGGCGAGGGACAATATGCCGACTTATTGGCGCAGCGGTTTGCGGCCGCGTGCATGCGATACGGCCTCAAACATCGCGAGAGATTTGTCCACAACACCGCGTTGTTTGTTGCGGGCTCCGCTGCAAGTGGCGGCGAGTCGCGGCAAATGTCGTTGCTTTGAAGCGCCGTCGCGCTCTCGCGCGGCTGTCACATTCACAGCGCCGCAAGGATTGGCCCAAAGGCCTATTTGACATTCTCTCTTTAATTCGCGATTGAGCATCCGAGGTGCTTGCGCGTTTTCCCGGCATTGACGTATGAATGGCTGGCGTATACTCGATCGTAAAGGTCGGGCGCGACGCGGCCGGCGAGCCGACGCAGGAAGCGAATCGGATTGCCGTAAGTCGGCGAACGCTTCAGGACGGATTGATCCTCGACCTGAACTTCCTGGAGAAGATCAATGAACTCTGGTGTCACTGTCTCGCCGCGTCTCGCGATGGCCATCGCGGCGCTGGGCACGACGCTTCTGACCAGCGGCTGCATGACCGCGAAGATCGAGGAGCTGCGTGAGGCGCCCACGCAAATCAGTTCGCAAGAGGCGATCGTGCTGCTCGCCAAGCCGCATCTGGAAGGCACGGGCACGGAAGACAAATTTCTCGATTGTCTGGAGCGCGAGCTGGTCGGCGAATCGGTCTCCGCCAGCGTTGCCGAGAGGCAACGCGCGGGCAAGCAATTCGAACCTCGCAGCAACCTGAGCAAGGGCCCCTTCCAGATTTACGCGGATCATTATTTCGTCGACGCGTTGTATCCCTGGCTCGAACCCAGCACTGCGCCCGCCAACGCGCAGGGATTCAGCGCGTTTCTCGCACGTCCCGGCGTGTCCGAACGGGTCGCTGAGATGGGCGTGCGTTACATCGTGTGGGTCGACGGCGTGACGCAAAAGACTGACGGCGGCGGCAGCATCGCCTGCGCGGCCGGTCCCGGTGGCGCCGGCTGTCTGGGCCTGGGCTGGTGGGAGAAGTCCTCGGATTATGAAGCGACGGTCTGGGATCTGCGCCAGGGCATCAGCGCCGGCAGTCTCACCACCGATGTGAAGGGCACGTCGGTAATGATCGGCGCCATCGCTCCGATTCCGCTGATCGCGCCGGTGCAGAGCACCGCCTGCGATCGGCTCGCGGGGCAGCTGAAGTCGTTTTTGATGGGTACGGGAGACGAGGAGACGGTGGCAGTGTCGCCGAATTGAGCGGCGCGTGGCCCGAACTCGTTTTTCGTGCATTGAACTTGGAGGCGGCACATCCATCGAACGTGGGCTGACCTCGACCGACTCGGGTCAGCGCGCGTTCAGCTGATCGGTCGCACAGTTCCTTTTGGCGTCATGCGTCCTCATGTGCGCCTGGGGAAAGGAAGGAGAGGACATGCAGAGTCAACCCACTCGGATTCCGGCCACCGCGCCAGAGCTGCCAGCGACGAGCAAGCGTCGGCTGACGCTGGCCGTGCAATGTGTGCTCGTCGGCTCCGTCTCCGCCTTCCTCATGGGCGGTTGCCCACAACAGCAATCTTCCTCATCGATGCCTTCGAGCAGCATGCCGAGCGGCGGCTCCTCTGGCTCCTCCGGCGGATCGTCCGGCTCTAGCGGTGGCGGCGGATCTTCCGGCGGTTCATCCAGCAGCATGCCCAGCGGCGGATCGAGCGGCGGCAGCCGTTCGAGTGGCGGAATGCCCTCGTCCGGTGGCGCGAGCGGCGGTGGCGGCGCGTCGGGCATGCCCTCTTCGTCTTCTTCGCAGGGCAGTCAGGGCGGCTCCATGGGTGGCGGCGGCCAGTCCGGCGGACAGAGTGGCGGTGGCGCGAACGCCGGTGGTTCGTCAGGCGGCAGCTCTGGCGGATCGCAAGGCGGTGGCAGTCAGGGCGGTGGATCGCAAGGTGGATCCGATGGCTCAGCCGGTGGAGCGGGCGGTCAATCCGGTGGCGCTGCGGGCGGCTCCTCGGGTTCGAGCGGCGGCCAAAGCGGCGGCGGTTCTTCCAGTCCGAATGTAACTGTCGGTACTTCACTGCCGGGCGCTGGTTTGCCCTCGGTCGGTGTGCCTTCGCCTAGCACCGGCGGTGCCGGTGGAGACCAGAGCGGCGGCTTGCCGAGCACTGGCGGCGGTGGAAGCAGCGGCGGAGCCCAGGGCGGCGGCGCTCAAGGCGGCGGCGGTTCAGCCGGCTCGCAAGATTCTTCGAGCGGCGGCACATCCGGCGGCGGCTCCCAGAACGAAAGCATCTTCAAAGGATCCAGCGGCGGCGGTGGCGCGGCCGGCGGATCGGCCGGTGGCGGTGGCTCGGCAGGCGGCGCGGCTGGCGGCGGTGCAGCCGGCGGTGGCGGAGCCAGTGGCGGTATGCAAGGCGGCGGCGCAGCTGGTGGTGCCGGAGCAAATGCCGGTGGCATGCAGGGCGGCGGCGGTGCGGCTGGCGGCGCCGGAGCAAACGGCGGCGGCATGCAAGGTGGCGGCGGCGCGCAGGGCGGTGGATCTGCCGGCGGCGCTGCGGGTGGCGGTGGAATGCAAGGCGGCGGTTCTGCTGGCGGCGGAGGCGCCGCAGGTGGCGCTGGCGCCATGGGTGGCGGCTCTGCGGGTGGCGGCGGCGGTTATCCGTCGGCCGGGGGCGGAGCCGCTGGCGGTGGCGGCGCCCAAGGTCAAGGCGGCGGTGCTCAAGGTTCACAGGGCGGCGGCGGAGATGGCGGTGGCGGCGGCGGTCCGATGACCGGCGGCGAACGCACCGCGCAGATCGATCGCAAGTTCGACGAATCGTTCAGCATCTTCGACGGCCGCATGCGCAGAGAGCAGGCCGACATCGCCGGGCAGCGCGGCAACGGCCGCGGCGGCGGCGGTGGACAAGGCAACGGTGACGGCAGCGACGGTCAGGGCGCTGGCGCTCAAGGCGCCGGTGGCGACGGCGAAGGAGCCGGCGGCGGCGAAGGTCAAGGCGGCAATGGCGGTGGCCAGGGTCGCAATGGTCAAGGTCAGGGACAAGGCCAGGGCCAGGGCCAGGGTCAGGGACAAGGGCAAGGCCAGGGTCAGGGTGGCAGCCAGGGCGGTGGTGGCGGCGTTGGCGGCGGCGCCAGCGGCGGCAGCGGTCCGAACACGGTGCCCGCGGGCATTCCGGATGGCAGCGACGACGACATCGTCGCCCGTCAGTTGCGCGAAGCCGCAATGAACGAAACCGATCCGGAGCTGCGCGAGAAACTCTGGCAGGAGTATCGGAATTATAAGAAGGGGACCTGAGGGCCCCCTTCCTCGATGAGCTGAAGCAAAAACGAAAAACTGGCGGAACGAATCAGGTCAATGGGGCAGGTCAGGCAGCGACAAGAACGGCTCAGGTTGAAAGTTATGAAGCGCACGCTTGCTCTAATCTTCCTGTCGGTGGCCGCCCTGGGCGCGGCTGGATGTGTCACTCACGAGACCCGCCCGCAGCAGCGGGTGAAGGCCATACAGGCCGCGACCGAGATACCCGAAGCGCAGCTGCTCGACGTCGGTGTGCGGCTGTTCGAAGAGAACCTGCCCAAGGACGAAAAGAAGATGGAGGAAGAGCACATCTTCCCCGAAGTGCGCAAAGCCGAAGCGCGCTTCCTGCCCATGCAGTTGCGTAACACGCTCGAAGGCACCGGCCAGTGGGGCCAGGTGCGCGTGATGCCGCAAGACGCCGAGGCGCTCGACGTTTATGTCTCCGGCAAGATCATCGAGTCGACCGGGCAGGTGCTGCGCGCCGAAATCACCGTGGTCGACGCGACCGGCCGGCAATGGTTCAAGCGCGAGTACAACCAGCTCGCCGACACACGTTCGTATAAGGATCAAACCGGCAAGCCGCGCGATCCTTTCCAGAACATGTACAACACGCTGGCCAACGACATGCTCGTGTTCCGCCAGCAGATGACCGCCGCCGATCTGGAAAACGTGCGTCGTGTATCCGAGCTGCGCTTCGCGTCCGATCTCGCGCCGTATGCCTTCAGCAACTACATGACCGAGGACAAGAAGGGCATGAAGCAGGTCGTGCGCCTGCCGTCCGAAGACGATCCGATGCTGCAGCGGATGGATCGGATCCGGGAGCGCGATTACGCCCTGCTCGACACGATCAACGAGCACTACTCGCTGTTCTCGGAAAACATGTCCGAGCCGTACACGAACTGGCGCCGCTACAGCTACTCCGAGCTGGAAGCGAAGGACGAAGCGAAGCGCTCGGCGATCACGCGCAAGCTGCTCGGCGCAGCGGCGATCGTCGGCGGCCTCGTAGTCGGTGCGGAAGCGAATACATATGCCGGGCAGGCCGCTGCCACCGGTGCGATCTTCGGCGGCGCATATGCCGTGAAGAGCGGCTTCGACAAGGGGGCGGAAGTGAAACTGCACTCCGACTCGTTGAAGCAGTTGGGTGAATCGTTCCAGGCCGAAGTGCAACCCATGGTGGTCGAAGTGGAAGGCCGCACGCTGCAGCTCAAAGGCACGGCCGAAGAGCAGTACACCGAATGGCGGCGCTTGCTCAAAGAGCTCTACGAAAACGAAACCGGCGCGCCGGTGCCCGTGACCCCAGTACCGGAGGAAACTGCTTCGAAGGCGGCTGCTCCCAAGGCCGAGACCGGCGGCGGATAACTCGCCAACCGCCCGATCCAAGCACACATTCGTCATGCTGGAGCGCGGGCAGGAACTGTCTCGCAGTCTCGTCCTGGTGCGTCGGTTGAGTGCCGGGGGCAGCGGCGAAGTCTGGCTCGCGCAAGAACGTGAACGCCGCGACCCGGTCGCGGTCAAGATTCTGTCGTCCGAGTTGGCGCAGGACATTGCAACCTGCGCGGCTTTGCACGACGAGTACGCGCGCGTCGCGGCGCTCGACCATCCGAATATTCTGCGAGTCGAAGGGCTGCAGCGGTCGGCGCAGTACGCCTGGATCGCGATGGACTACGCCGCGGGTGGCGATCTGACTCAGCTGCGCGGTCGCAGTTGTGGCGAGATCCTGAGAGCGACGATTCCGATCGCGTCGGCACTGGCGACAGCGCATGCGGCGGGCATCGTCCATCGGGATGTGAAGCCCGCGAATGTGCTGTTGAGTGCGGACGGCACGCCGTTGCTGGCGGATTTCGGCGCGCTCACGCGGGGCTCGCCATTCAGTGCCAGCCCGCAGCAGCTCGCCGGTGCGCCGGTGAGTGTCGCGGACGATATGTATGGTTTTGGCGCGCTGCTCTACGAGTTATTGTCAGGCTATCCGCCGTTTTATCCGGACGCGGCGGCGGCGAGAGACGTAACGCGAGAGCCTGCGCCACCGCCGGCCGACGTGCCGCCGGCCCTTGCGCAGCTGATCGGCAGACTGCTCGCGCGACGGGCGGAGGACCGGCCTGCGGACATGGGAAGTGTCGAAAGAGAATTGCGCGCGGCGCTTGCGAGTCTGCCGCCGCCTGCGATGATGAGCGATATGAACGAGCCTGCACCCATCAAGCCTGCTTCGGTGAAAATCGAGCCGCCCGGTTTGCGTCCGCCGCCAGGGCAGGGCGAGCCGTTGCGTAGCGAGTGGCAGCGCACGACTGGCCCGCGCGTCAATGAGGACGATCTGCGTCGTCAAGGTTTCCGACGCGGCTTGGGTGCGTCGCTGGTGGCGCTCGGGCTGGTTGCCATCGGCGTGGTGTTCTTCGTGTTACCCAAAGTGATGGAGCGCGAGCCGCCCGCTCAGAAGGCGCCGGTCGCCGCGGCCGTCGCTCCCAAAGTCGACGAGAAGGCGGCCGAGAAAAAGGAGCTCGATTTCGCGGCTCTGGCGAAAGCGAAGCAGGCAGCCGAAGAACTGCGCACCGCCATCGACGAGCGTCTGCAGAAGCTCAATGCGCGTGCCGCCGCTCAGTGGGGCGGTGAAGAATTCGGGCGCGCGAACTCCTTACTGGCAGCGGCCGATCAAGACGCAACCGCCCGCGACTACACCGCCGCCGAGCAGAAGCTCAACGAGATTACGCCGCTGCTCGATATCGTCGAGAAGCGCGCCCCGCAGGTACTGGCCGAGCAATTGAAGGCTGGCGCCGCAGCGTTGCAGGAGGGTCGTTCCGAAGACGCCAAAGCTGCGTTCGAGCTGGCGCTGAAGATCGAGCCGAACAATCAGGTCGCCTCGCGTGGTCTGAAGCGCGCGGGTACGTTGGATCAGGTTCTGGCCCTGCTCACCAAGGCGGAAGGTCAGGAGAAGGAAGGCAACGCGACACCGGCTCTCGAAAACTTCCAGAAAGCACTGGCCCTCGATGCGGAAGCAACGCGCGCGAGTGAAGGCATTGCGCGCATCACTTCGCGACAGGCCGCCGATGCATTCGCAAGCGCGATGGCGAGAGGTTACAGCGCCCTCGCGGCCACAAATTACTCGCAAGCACGTGAAGCATTCGAAGCTGCGCGCCGCATTCGTCCCGACGCACCGGAGATTCCGCAGGCGTTGCGGCAGATCGAACAAGAGCAGCGCACCGGCGTGATCGGCGTGAAGTTGCAGGAAGCCCAGCAGCTCGAGTCGCAAGAGAAGTGGGCCGAGGCGCTCAAGGTCTATCGCAGCGTGCTCGAGCTCGATTCGACCGTGGCCGCGGCGAACGACGGCGCCGCTCGCACGTCGCCGCGCGCCGCGTTGAACGAGCAGCTGGAAATGTATCTCACGCAACCCGAGCGTCTGTTCAGTCAGTCGGTGCGGGTCGTGGCGAAAGAAACATTGTCGCGGGCGGCGGGCATCGCCAATCCCGGCCCGATCCTGAGCAAGCAGATCAAGACACTGGGCGAATGGCTGGCGCGTGCCGACGTGCCGGTACCGGTCGCCCTGCGTTCGGACAACGTTACTCAAGTGACCATCTATCGCGTTGGCGTCCTCGGAGCGTTCGAACAACGCTCCCTGGATCTCGTCCCAGGCAGCTATACCGTGGTCGGCACGCGACCCGGCTATCGCGACGTGCGGCGAGAAATCAGCGTGATGCCGGGAGCAGCGCCGGAGCCGGTCGTGATTCGCTGCGAGGATAAGATTTGAGCGAGCTCATCGTTCGCGAGGCCTTGGGCGAGCGCCGATTCACGGCCACGGATTTTCCTATCGCGGTAGGCGGGCAGGGCAGCGCCATCGTCATGGCCGGCCGGCCCGAAGGCGCGGAAGCGTATCTGGGATTGCACGAAGATCAGCTGTTCGTGCAGCCCGCCGATGGCGTCGAAGTGCTCCACAACGGCGTACCGGTGCAGAACTCCACGTGGCTGCGCAGCGGCGATGTGATCAACTTCGGCGCGGCTCGTTTGCGGCTGCTCGCGCAACGTGACGATCAGCGCATCGTCGAAGTCGACGACGGCAGCAGCGGCAATATCACGGCGCCGCCCATCATCGAGCCGTCCGCCCGCCTGCAAGGCGGCGAAGGCGATGCCGAGCGCATCGATCCGTTGCAGTTCCGCCCGAGCGATCCGGTCAAGGCCGGGCCGAAGGTCAGGCTCGATCTCAAGAAAATCGTCGCCGGCGTGGCCGCGGCGCTCGTGGCGGCCGTGCTCTGGTTTATTTTCACCGCGACCTCGGTGAGCGTGCGCACCGATCCTGCCGACGCGCAAGTCGACATCCAGGGCACGCTGCCGGCGGTGCGTTTCGCCGGTCGCGTACTGGTGCGGCCGGGCGATTATTTGATCAAGGCGACGCAGGAAGGCTTTTCGCCGGCGCAATTGCAAGCCAAGGTCACCAAGGAGCCGAATCAAACATTCGCGCTCAAGCTGCAAAAGCTGCCCGGCAAGGTGAAGGTCGACGTGCCTGCGCAAGCGCGCGTCACCGTCGACGGCAAAGAGCTCGGCAATGCGCCGGGCGAATTCACGATTGCGCCCGGCAAGCACACGATCGCCATCGCCGCCGCGCGCTATCAACCTTTCTCCGGCGAGCTGGACGTCGTCGGCGAAGGCAAGAGTCAGACATTCACGCCGAAGCTGGTGCCGGCGTGGGCCGAAGTCACCGTGAGCTCCGAGCCCGCCGGCGCGATGCTGGTTGTCGATGGCGAAGAGCGTGGCGTGACGCCGCTGACGACGCAGATTCTCGCCGGTAATCATCCGGTCGAGCTGCGCATGGCCGGCTTCAAATCCTGGACCACCGACGTGCAGGTGAAGGCGAACGAAGCGATGAATCTCGGCCCGGTCCGTCTCGGCCTGCCCGATGGCAAGCTGGCGCTGCGTTCCGAGCCTTCGGGGGCGAGTGTTTCGGTCGGCGGCGTCTATCGCGGACAAACGCCCGTCTCGCTGGAATTGCGGCCCGACATTGCACACAACGTCGTGTTGACGATGCCGGGCTACGAAGCCGCGACGCGTGAGGTTTCACTCACGGCTGGCGAGGATCGCACGCTATCCGTGCCGCTCTCCGGCGTGTTCGGCGAAGTGACCCTGGCGGTGCAGCCGGCGGACGCGCAAGTGTTCGTCGATGGCAAAGCCGCCGGCGCCGCCAATCAGAAATTGCGGCTGGTCGCGACCACGCACGACATCGAGATCCGCAAGACCGGTTTCGTCACCTACAAGACCAGCATCACGCCGCGGCCCGGTGTGTCGCAGAAGATCGAGACCACGCTGCTCACGCCCGAGCAGACCAGGATGGCCGCGACGCCGACCAACATCCGCAGCAAGGCGGAGCTGTCGTTGAAGCTGATGCCGGTGGGTTCTTTCACCATGGGCAGCCCGCGCCGCGAGCCCGGCCGCCGCGCCAACGAAGCGCAGCGTGACGTGCAGTTCAAGCGGCCGTTCTACATGGGAGTGAGTGAAGTCACCAACGGCCAGTTCCGCAAGTTCAAAGCCGACCATCGCTCCGGCATCATCGGCCAGCACACGCTCGATCTGGACAATCAGCCGGCCGTGAACGTGACCTGGAACGACGCGGCTTTGTACTGCAACTGGCTGTCGCAACAGGATGGGCTGCCGCCGGCGTACCAGAACAAGGATGGCCGCATGGTCGCCGTGCAGCCGCTGACGACGGGCTATCGGTTGCCTACCGACGCCGAGTGGGAATGGATGGCGCGTTTCGAAGGCGGCGGCAAGTTCCGGCGCTATCCCTGGGGCAATGCGCTGCCAGTGACGCCACGCTCGGGAAATTACGCGGATGTGACGGCACGATTGATCGTTCAGGATGTCATTCCAGATTACGACGACGGCTACGCCGCCGCCGCGCCGACCAGCAAATTCCCAGCCAATCCCTTGGGTCTGTTCGACGTGGGCGGCAACGTCGCCGAATGGGTACATGACTACTACACTGTCAGTTCGGACAGCGGCGCGGTCGCGGTCGATCCGACCGGTCCCGCCGACGGCAAGCAGCACGTGATCCGCGGTTCCAGCTGGAAACAGGCGAGCGTGACGGAGCTGCGGCTGTCGGCGCGGAGTTTCGGTGAAAGCCAGGCCAACGACGTGGGCTTTCGTGTCGCCCGTTATGCAGAGTAGACGGGCGCGGAGTAGGTGAGGGGCAACATATGAAACCGTTACGACTGCTGACCCTTTTGGCTGCATGTTGCGCAACTGGCACGGTCGCTACGGTGGCCGGCGCCGCCGAACCCGCGCCTGCCAAGCCGGCGGCGTCGGCGGCCACTGCGCCTCCGGGCGAATCCGCGGCACCGAAAGACGACGAACAAACTCAGGTTCAGCAGGGTACTAAGACGGAGGAAGACGACGAAGCGCCGCCGCCGGCCCCGAAATCCAAGCCCGGCAAGGGCAGCTCGCCCGAGCGCTTCGTGCCGTCTGAGCAGGTCCGCGCCGATTTCGACGTGTCGTTCCCCATCGATATTTGATTCGACAGGAATCCCACATGGTTACCGCCGCCGCACCGGCTCCCCGCTCCTCCCGCACGGTCACGTATCCGAGCGAATTCGTCGTGACGCTGGTCGCCCTGATCGCGACCATCGTGGTCGTGCACGCGCTGTACGTGTCATGGATCATTCCCAACGGTGACGAGCTCGTGGCCACCGAGCAGGCCCGCATGAAGGCCGACAAAGACTACGTGCCGGAGCGCTCGTTCTACCTGACCATCAACGCTCCCGAGCAGGAAATCGAGATCATCCACTTCATCTGGGCGCTGCTCATCCTCGGTTACAAGGCCGTCCTGATCCGTCGCGAGCGCAAGCTGCTCGAGCGCGAGCTGATCCACGTGCCCGAGGGCATCAAGGTCTTGCCCGAAGACGCCAAGGATTATTCGCGGCAGCTCGAGGCCGTGCCTGCGGAGGAGAAGGGCTCGCTGGTGGTCCGCGCGTTACAACGCACGCTCGATCGGTTCGCCTCCACGCGCAGCATCCGCGACTCCGCCGAAACCTCGAAGGCGGTATGCGACTCCGAAGCGGATCGACTCGACTCGGGTCTGGCGATGATCCGTTACATCGCCTGGGCCATCCCGGCCATCGGCTTCATCGGCACCGTGCGTCACATCGGCGACGCGCTGTTGCAAGCCCATAAGGCGGTCACCGGCGATATCAGCGGCGTGACTTCGGGCCTGGGTATCGCGTTCAACGCCACGTTCGTCGCGCTGCTGCTGACCCTGATCCTGATGTTCTTCCTGCACCAGCTGCAACAGGCGCAGGAGCAGTTCGTGCACGACACCGATCATTGGATCGACCAGCATCTGATCCGGCACATGCAGGTGAGGTAGTGCTAGCACTGGAGCTCATCGACGCCGCACTGGTCGTCGCGCGAAAACACGGCGACAACGTGGACGTCATTGCCGACGCACCGGGCGTCGCGCTGCTGGAAGATCAAACGACGGTCACTGGCCTGGATGCGCTGCAACGGCTGCGAGTAAAGCCGTTGCTTGCGAATACGAACTTCTGGCGTGGCCTGAGCACGCAGCCGCTGACGCGTCCATCGCGCGTCGCGGGCACGACTGCGGACGTCGCCTTCGCGCAAGCCGAAAGTTTGCTCGGGCGCTTCAAACAGGACAACGAGGGTGTGCTGCTCGCGGTGCCTGCAGGTTACAGCCGCGAGCAATTGGGTTTGTTGCTCGGGGTGATCAACGAAACCGGCGTGCGTGTCGCGGGCCTGGTCGACGCCGCGCTCGCTGCATGTAGCCTCGAGCCCGCGCCGGCGCGAGTGCTGCATCTCGATCTCGAGTTGCATCAGGCGCTGCTCACCGTGCTCGAATACTCAGGCGGCGAATATCCCGGCCTGAAGCGCAGCCGTTACGAGATCGCCTTGCGCCACGGCTTGCTGGGCATCCACCAGACGCTCGCCCAGTTCATCGCCGAGAACTTCGTCCGCAAAACCCGCTTCGATCCGCTGCATGAAGCGGCCAGCGAGCAGCGGCTGGTCGATCAGTTGCCGGCGTGGCTGGGCGAGTTGCAGCAAGCGGAAACGATCACGCTGTCGTTCCAATTCGGCGACCGCGAGTTGCAGCTGGAGATGGAACGGGCGCAGCTCATCGCCGCCGCCGAGCCTCACTATCTCGAATTGTTACGTCTGGTGCAGAACGCACGCGTCGCCGGCATGCCCATCGAGTTGCGAGTGTCGCAGCGGGTCGCGGCGCTGCCGGGTCTGCTCGATCGGCTGCGGACGCTGCGTGATTGCACGATTCAAGTGCTGCCGCCTGCGGCCGCTGCGTGGGGCGCGCTTCAGCATGAGGCTAGCGTTCGACGCGGGCCGGATGCTCTCGCGCTGATTTATCAATTGCCTGTGCCGCGTGCCGACACCGACGAGGTGCAAGCGTCGGACGTCGAAGCGACGCCGCCGCAACTGCGGCCGACACACGTTTTATTTCAAGGTCGCGCCTGGAGCATCACCGCACAGCCGCTGACGATTGGTTGGGCAGTCGAGGGCCGTCCGCGTGCTTTGACATTGCCGAGCGCGTTGCCGGGCATCTCGCGCGCTCACTGCACGGTCGTGCGGCGTAATGGCGCCGTCATGGTCGAAGATCACAGTACCTACGGCTCGTTCGTCAACGACGAAAAAGTGTCCGGGCGAACCGCGCTCACGGTCGGCGACCGGCTGCGGCTCGGCTCGCCGGGCATCACGCTGGAATTGATTCAACTGGTAGACGACGATGGCGCGCCGCAAGACTGAAGTCTTCAGCATGTCGTTCCTCGATTGCATCACGTGTGCATTCGGGTCGGTCGTGCTCGTCTATACGTTGATCAACGCGCAAGGCGGCCTGCGCGCGCAAACCGTGGACCAGACTCAGCGCGCCGAAGTCTCCAAGCTCGAAGAGCAGGTGCTGGAGGGTTACCAGAAGCTGGTGGTGCTGCGGAACTCGATGATCGAGACCGACAAGGAGTCGGTGCGCACCGAAGGCATGGGCACCCGCGTGCTCGAAGAGACCGAGCGGCTCAAGGTCGAGCTGGCCGACTCGAGCAAAGAAACATTGTCGCGTCGCGAGGCCATCGAGCGGCTCAAGGCCGATCTGAAATCGCTCGAAGAGGGCAACCGCCGTCTGGAAGGCGCCAGCAAAGATCCGAGCGCGACCGGCACGCGTGTGCGCGGCTTCGTCGGGCAGGGCGATCGCCAGTATTTGACGGGGTTGAAGGTCGGGGGCGACCGCATCCTGCTGTTCGTCGATGTGTCCGCGAGCATGCTGGACGAGACCGTCGTCAACGTCCTGCGTATGCGCAACATGCCCGAATCCAAGAAGCTGATGTCGCAGAAGTGGCGCCGAACGGTGTCGACGGTGGAGTGGCTCGCCGCGCAAATGCCGCTGGAAGGACAGTTCCAGATCTACGCGTTCAACACCAAGACCTATGCGCTGGTGCAAGGCTCGGAAGGCAAGTGGCTCAAGGCCAACGATCCGAACTCGATGACCGAGGCGCTGGAGAAACTGCGCAAGACCGTGCCGGCCGACGGCACCAGTATCGAGAATGCATTTCTCGCGATGAACGCGCTCAACCCGAAACCGGATAACGTCATCATGGTCACGGATGGGCTGCCGACGCAGGCCGCGGCCGCGCCGTTGATCCGCAAGACCATCGACGGCGACGCGCGACTCAAATTGTTCGAGCGCGCTTTCGCGAAGTATCCGCGCGACGTGCCGTTCAATGTCATTTTGATGCCGATGGAAGGCGATCCAATGGCGCCCGCCGCGTTCTGGCTGGCGGCGCGCGATACCGGCGGCTCCTTCATGAGCCCGTCGAAGGATTGGCCATGAGCAAACGACCGCGCCGCGAGACGGAAATCTTCAGCATTTCCTTCCTGGACTGCATCACCTGCGGCCTGGGCTCGGTGGTGTTGCTGCTGGTGTTGAGCAATATCCGCACGCCCAGCATCGAGCAGTCCGAGCAGGATCTGCAGGAAGAACTGCTCAGCTTGCAGGACGAGCTGATCGAGATCGAAGGCCAGGCCGATATCCTGAATCGCGATTTGAAAGCGAAGCAGGAGCAGTTGTCGGATGAGAAGCGCCGGATCGCGCGTCTGCAGGGCGACCTGAGCGACATCAAGGGCCAGTACAACGCCTCCAAGCAGGAAGCCGATGTGGCCAATCAGCTGGAAGGCCGGCTGGCCTCGGCGCAGCAGACGCTGACCGACGAAATGAAGCGCCTGCTCGGCGCCGGTTTCCGCCGCAAGAAAGACGATGCTATCGGAGGAATCCCGGTAGACAGCGAATACATCATCTTCATCATCGATACCTCGGGCTCCATGTTCAATTACGTGTGGCCGATGATGTTGCAGAAGGTGGAAGAGACCCTGAACACCTATCCGACGGTGAAGGGCTTCCAGGTGATGAGCGACGAAGGCACGTACATGTTTAGCGGCTACCGAGGCAAGTGGATCCCTGACACGCCGAATCAACGGCGCACGGTGATCGATCGGCTGCGCACCTGGAACGTGTTCTCCAACTCCAGCCCCATCGAAGGCATCGTCGAAGCGATCCGCACCTATCACTCCAAAGACAAGAAGATCAGCCTGTACGTATTTGGCGATGAGTTCACCGGCTCATCCATCGACTCGGTGGTGAAGGGCGTGGATATCATCAACCGTGAGGATGCGACCGGCGAGCGCCGCGTGCGCATTCACGCCATCGGCTTCCCGGTGCGGCCGGATGCGCCGCAGTACACGAGCATCCGCTTCGCGACGCTGATGCGCATCCTTTGTCAACGCAATGGCGGCTCGTTCGTCGGCCTGGATGACCCGCAGCGTGGCGGTCCCCGATTTCGGATCGGCGACAACGCGACCCCTGGCCCGACTGGCGAGTCGGTCTCCCAGGCCTTAGTTGCTGGCCCAGCGCCTTGAGGTCATCGTGAAAGATCATCGCCTGCTGTCTCGCTCGAGCTCATGGCTGCAAGCACGCCGGCGGCAACTCACGGCTGCGGCCGCGTGCGGCCTGAGCGCCGCGATGGTGCTGCTGGCGGGCTGCGGCCCGGTGAAGCTGATCGCGAGCACCAACATTCCGCCGCCGCTGGTGGTGAAGATTCCGATCGGCGTCGCGTTGTTCGTGCCCACCGAGTTCTCGACTTACGTGCACAAGGAAGAGCGCTGGAGCACCAAGTGGCATGTCGAGCTCGGCAAGGCGCAGGCCGACGGCATCACGCGATTGATGAATGCGATGTTCGAACGCGTGATCCCGGTGGAGAGCGTCAATGCCGGCACGCAGGTGCCGGGCGGTGTCGCCGCGATTCTGGAGCCGAGCATCGAGGAATATGCATTCGTCACGCCCCGCGACGCCGGCTCGCCGTTCTATGCCGTGAGCATCAAGTATCGCGTGAACGTTTATTTGCCCGACGGCAAGCTCGCCGATTCGTGGGGATTCACCGGTTACGGCACGTCGCCTTCGCAGGGCTTGTCGAGCGAAGCGCCGTTGTCGGTAGCGACCGCGCTGGCGATGCGAGATGCGGGAGCAAAGCTGGCCGTCGAGTTCCGTGAGCAGGCCGTGATGCGCGGACTGTTGCCGGAATCGGCGACCGCCGATACGCCAGTCGCGCCGCCGGGCACGCCGACCGCGCCGGGTGCGGCGCCGGCGGTTACGACCGCGCCGACAACGCCGCCAGCATCGGAAAAGAAAGTCGTTGTGCCCGCCGCTATTCCAACGGCGCCCGCTGCAACGGAACCGGCGAAAGATCCGGCAGCGACGCCAACCAAGGAAGAGACGGCGCCCCCGCAGGAGCCGGAAGTTGAAAAGAACGATGACGCCGAGAAAGATGAACCCAAGCCCGAGGCCGTCGGGCTGGCGCCGGTGATGTCCTAAGATTTGCTTTCGTCGTCGTCCTGCTTGCGGATCTTGAACACTTCGCGGTTGACGACGCCCTGAGTCTCGACCGGCTCGCCATTGACGAACTTCGGCCGATAGCGGGCCGCACGGATCGCTTCGAGCGCTTGTGAAGCCTGGCGTTGCGTGCCGTTCTGTTCGATCACCTTGGCATCCTGCACATCGCCCGAGCCGGTCACGGTGAATTCCACCGACACGAATTTTTCCTCGATCTCCGGCGCCGCCAGCTGACGATTGCGCATGGCCAGCGGCGGCATTGGATAGTAAACGCGCACTGGGAAGCTCAACGGCGCCACCGCCACTTCGGCCGCGGCCGCTTTATCGTTCGCCACCAGTGCAGCGGCGCGCCGATAGTAGGGCAGCGCCTTCTCGGGCTGATGCTTCACCTGATACCAGTCGCCGAGCTGGATCAGCGTGTCCGTCAACACGGCGGGCGGTGTGTCGGGATGCGACTCGAGAATGGCCAGCGCGCGCTGCAAGGCCCGCTCGCCATCGCTGCTGATGTACTTGGGATTGATGCCCTTGGATTCCAGCGGCGACAACGTATCCATCTGGTTGCGGTTTTCCAGCGGCTGAAAACCTTGCGTGAGGAAATAAACCTCCTGGATGTAACTGCGCGCCAGAGCGCGCAAGGGCAGGACCAGCGCCGGATCGTCCTTGCCGAGCTTGCGCTCGACGATCTCCAGAGCGTCGCGATATCGATCGCGGCCGAGCAGGAAATTGCCGAGGTCGACATACCAGTCGCCGACCACGCACAACACCGGCGACATGCGTGGATCGCGCTCGCCGTAAGTGCGTTCGCCGACACGCTGCAGATAAAGCATCTGCTTCTGGCCATCGACGGCGCGGCCGGTGCGCGTCAGGCTGGTCGCGAGTTGACGCAACAAGCTCTGCTGGCTCGGATCGAACAAGCCGGAGGAGCGCCGGATGATGAGCACCGCGCGTTCCAGATAGGGAACCGCTTCGTCATGGCGTTCGAGCAACGCCAGCGAGTAGCCCAAGCCGCGCAGCGGATCCACTGCGGCCAGCCCGGCGCCAGCACCTTGCGATTCAGTGATCTGCAGAGCCTCGCGATACGAGGCTTCGGCATTGACACGATCGCCGCTGCTCAGTTGGGCGTTGCCCAGGAGCGTCAACGCATCGGCGAGTTGCATTGGCTCGCGTGAATTCGCGCGCGCCCGTTCGACCAGGCGGCGTGCTTCGTCGAGGGCGGCCGCCCAGTCCCTCTTGTCGTAACGTGCCCAGAATTCCTGCTGCGATTCCGGACGCGGCGGTGAGGGCGCGGGATTCGCGGCAATCGAGCCCGTGAGGCCGAGCAGGACGCTCATCGTCACCGCTCGCAGCACGGTTCTCGCCGATTGCCTGATCCTCATGACCCACCCCACCGACTCGTCGACTCGACATCGTTCTCCCGCTGCGGACAGGCTACGACGTCGGGGCTACTTGGTAAACAGGTAATGCGAAACGAACCATTCGCTGCCGCCGCGATAGCCCCACAGTTCGGCGCAGGCCATGAAAAACACACGCCAATACACCCACCAACGCCGCATGTTTTCCGCGCCGTACGTGGCCGACAGGATCGGCTCGATGCGCGCGCGATTGGCATCCATGTTCTGCAGCCAGCACTCGGCCGTGCGGCTGTAATGGATTCCGTCAACGCGCCAATGGTCCGACAGCCGCAGGTCGCGCTGGAAATAGCTCAGCAGGTGATCGCTGGGCATGATGCCGCCGGTAAAGAAATAGCGGGCCATCCAGTCGTTCTCGTCGCGCACGTCGAACGGATAGGCGTAATCGCGATGAGTGAAAATGTGTACGAACAACGTGCCCGCCGGCTTCAACCACGAGCCGATGCGCGCCAGCAGCTGTTCGTAATTGCGCATGTGCTCGAACATCTCGACCGACACGACGCGGTCGAAGCGCTCGTGATCCAGCGCTAGATCGTTCATGTCACAGGTGACGATCTGGATGTTCTTCAGGCCACGGCTCGCAGCGCGAGCTTCGATGAACTGTTTCTGAGTGCGTGAGTTCGACACGCCGGTGATGCGAGCATTCGGATAGCGTTCGGCCATCCATAACGTGAGCGAGCCCCAGCCGCAGCCCAGCTCGAGGATTTCCTCGCCATCGGCGATGCGCGCGCGACGGCACGTGAGCGCCAGCATTTCCGCCTCGGCCTCGTCCAGCGAAGAGACGCCCGGCTGGAAGTAGCAGGACGAATATTTCATGTGCTTGCCCATCACCATCTCGAAGAACTCGCACGGCAGCTCGTAGTGCTGCTCGTTGGCTTCGCGCGTGTTGATCGCGATCGGGCTGGCCTTGAGCTGCGCGATGAAACGCATCAGATGACGCTGCTGCGCCTCTTCACTGGTGCGCTTCTCTTCACGCAGCCGCTCGGCGAGCAACCTGCGAATGCCATGGCGCACGATCGAATCGGGCAGCAGATTGCGCGCAAGGAGGCGGAAGGGCAGTGAGACCGCCGGATCGGCGGGACGCGGAGTGATAACGGTTGCTGTCATGGGAAACTCGGTAGCTGTTGATAGCTCAGTGGTATGCGTATGAATGTTGTCTACAGTGGCCGCATCAGTTCCAGCAAACCACCGTTAATCGATATTCCTTTGCTGCTTCTTCCGCGAAGCAGGTAGCGGAACAAACATCGACGTGCGCTGCTGATATTCACGATAGCGCTCGCCCTTGGAGCGCAGCGCCTGCTCCTCGGTCGCTCTGACGCCGGTCACGTTGATCAGGAAATGCAGCATCAACGCCGGCATCGCCAGCGCCAGCCAGCCCCACGGCGAGGCCAGTGCGAACACGGCATAGCCGATCCAGATCGTCCACTCGAAGAAATAATTCGGGTGACGCGAGTAGCGCCACAGCCCTACATCGCAGACACGACCGTGGTTGGATGCATCGCGCTTGAACGCGGCGAGCTGGCCGTCCGCGATGCTTTCGCCGATCAGGCCCACCAGCCAGATCGCGACACCGGCGGCTTCGAGCACGTGCAGGCTCGGCTCGGGATTCAGACAGGCGATCAGCAGCGGCAGGGCGAGGATCACGTTCAGTACTGCCTGCAGCTGAAAAAAGCCGAAGAACTTCGCGTTGAGATTGGCCGCCCAGCGCTGCCGCAGCTCGACGTAACGGCCCTCCTCGGGCTCCCCGACGATGCGTTTGGCCAGATGACCCGCGAGCCGAATCGACCA
Organism: Steroidobacter agaridevorans; assembly: GCF_009932555.1. Classification (GTDB taxonomy): domain Bacteria; phylum Pseudomonadota; class Gammaproteobacteria; order Steroidobacterales; family Steroidobacteraceae; genus Steroidobacter; species Steroidobacter agaridevorans. Next base: position 525,302 of record NZ_BLJO01000005.1, on the reverse strand, counting down.
CAGCGCATACATCGCGGCGATGACCCATTTGCGCGTGTCCCAACCCGGTGCGAGCGCCGCGTACAGCAGTGCGAGCAGCGCGAAATTGCCCGACCAGCCGATGTCGACGTAGCTGAAGTTCCGGTTGCGAATGCCCAGCAGCCACAACGCCGTCATGATCAGGAAGACCAGCAGCGCGCCGAGCGCCACGAGCAGCAGCGCGTTCATCTCGTCGGCTCGCTGCGAGCAGTCAGGATGTCACTGGCCGGTGCGCCAGGTGGCAGCTTCTGCAATTGCCAGAGCACGTAACTCGCCATTGCCATGTTGCCCAAGGCCATGATGGCCACGAACCACAATACGCGGGACAACCACCCGCGTTCCTTGAAGCACACCCAGACGAAGAAAGTGAGGAAGCCGTAATACGCGTCGATGAGCGTCGCGATGGTCCAATGGCGGTCCGGCCCGCGCCAGCCCTGCCATTGCCAGACAGGCTGTTGATTGCTGGCCCACACGGTGTAGGCGAGCAGAGACAGCAGGATGGCCGCAAACAGGATCTGCAGCAGGGCTCGGTTGGTCATGCAATCCTCGCGGGCGGAAGCTGGCGACTCGCCCTTTATTTGCCTGAGGTATTCGCAACCGCAGGCATGCTTGGATGCATCCTCAGGTGGCCGGTTTCCCGGGCACGTAGATGGAGTTGCGGACGTTGGCGAAGACTCGCCGGACCATGGGTTCGAAGGCTTCCAGCGGCAGGCTCGAATAGGCGGGATCGAACGCCGGGCCGTCGTAAAGGCGACAGAATTCCTCGGTGTAGTCGTACCAGGGATGCTGCCGGAACTGATCCCTCAGGTTCCGATCCAGCCCCAGGTAATGGAAGAAGTAATAGCCCTGAAAAATTGCGTGCTTCTCTACCATCCAGAAGTTCTGCTCGGAGACGAATGGCTTGAGGATGGCGGCCGCGACTTCGGCGTGATTGCGAGGGCCGAGCGTGTCGCCGATGTCGTGTAACAGCGCGCACACGACATACTCTTCATCGCGCCCGTCACGATGCGCGCGGGTCGCGGTCTGCAAGCAATGTTCGAGGCGATCGACGGCGAAGCCGCCGAAGTCTCCAGCTAGCAATTTTAGATGGGCGAGCACTCGATCGGGCAGGGCCTGGATGAAAGGCTTCATGGCCCGGTTGATGCGGGACCAATCTTCCTGCGTGCCCTCTACCATGGTGTGAAAGGTCGCGCGCGGCTGGTCGCCGTCCGCCATGTCGGTCCCCCGCAATGAACCTGGTTCAGAGAACGACCATATGCGGCGAGGGGTGCGATGCTGTCAATTCGCGCCGGGTGATTTGCCGCTCTTTGCTCCGCTGTGCAGATTTAAGCCGCGGAGCGCAGCGATTCTTCTTCCGATTCCGTGCTCGCAGCGACGACCGGGTGCGGAGCGGCCGCGGTGCTTTGGCGGGCGACATCCTTGCTCAGCGTGAACATGCCCACCGCATCCAGCAATGTTTCCACCTGGCTGCGCAGCGACTGAGCAATAGCGGCGGTTTCTTCGACACGGGCGGCGTTCTGCTGAGTGTCGCCGTCGATGCGATCGATGGACCGATGCAACTGTGCGATGTCATCGCTTTGTGTGCGGCTGGCGGTCGCGATCTCCTGCATGATGTGCGACACGCTCTCCACCGACGCGAGGATTTCTTTCATCGTGTCGCCGGCGCCATTGACTAGCGCGGCGCCCTTCTGCACGTCTTCGAGCGACGCGCCGATCAATTTCTTGATCTCGTTCGCGGCCGTGGCCGAACGCTGCGCCAGGCTGCGAACTTCACTTGCCACCACGGCAAAGCCGCGACCTTGCTCGCCGGCACGAGCAGCTTCCACCGCCGCGTTCAGTGCGAGCAGATTGGTTTGGAACGCGATGTCATCGATCACGCCGATGATGTCGCCGATCTTTTTCGACGAGCTGGTGATGGCCTGCATGGTCTGCACCACCTGGCCGACCGCTTGATTGCCGCGAGACGCGACGCCGCGTGCGTCGTTGGACACGCGCTCGCCGTGCAAGGCGTTGTCGAGGTTGCGCTGAACGTTGCCCTGAACGTGCTGGGCGCGCTCGGCAGTGATGCGCACAGCCGACGATTGGGAAGCTTCGCGCTGCGCGAGCTCGTCGTTGGAGCTGGCGATCTGCTGGCCGGCGGTGTCGATCTCGCTGGTGACTTCGCGAATTCGCAGCACCAGGGTCTGCAATTGCTCGCGACTGCCGTTGAAGGCGTTGAGCAGCTGCGCGATCTCGTCAGTGCCGCGCGCCGGATAGGTCGTCGTCAGGTCGCCCTGCGCGAGCTTGCGCATCCGGGTCATCAGCGCTTCGAAGCCGCGCAGGTTGGACCAGTAGAAACTCGAGATCAGGTACACGGCCAGCGACAGGCCGATCAAGGTAATCACCAGCAGCACGTTGCGACGCTGCTCGAAGCCGTCGATGCGGATCGCGAGCAACTCATCCAAGACAGCGGCAGTCGCAGTCGACACTGCCAATGTTTCTTCACTGAGCGCATTGCCGACGCCAGCCTGCGCCGCGCTCAGGTCGCCTTTGCGTAGCGTGTCGGCGTGCGACTTGAACTCGGCGTACGCCTGTTCGAGCTTGCGGCCGTCGAGCTTCGACTTCAGCGACGGATTTGCGCCGGTCGCACGCTCGATAGCCAGCGCCAGCGAATCGCGATAAGTCGAAGCGCGCGCGGCGATGAACTGAATTGCCACATCGTCATCGCTGGAGACGGCGCCCGCCGCTTTGATCTTGAGCGCCATGGCGTCGAGGCGGGCGGCGGTTTCCGCCAGCTTCGGCGCATAGTCCATGACGATGGCCATGGCGTAATACGAATCCAGGTCCGGATCGAGCGTCAGCTTGGAGTTGTCGCTGATCAATCCGTACAGGGTGAGCGCCTGCTCGGCGACGGCTTCGACATTCTCGCCCTTCCAGCTGGCCTGCAGGCTCAGCAGGTCCTGGTCGATGTCCAAGACGTTGTCTTGCGAAACGTTCAAGGCGCGCGCCTGCTCGAGCGCGTCGGCGCCGGCGCTGCTGCCGCCACCGGCGCGACGGGCGGAAAGCGAGGCCATGAACTTGTTCATGGAAGGCAGAAAAGCGCTGCCCAGCTGCTCCTGCTGTGCGAACTCGATGTTGCTCTTGGAATAGCTGACCACGCCGTAAACCGCGACGCACAGCGGCACCATGAACGCGGCGCTGATGATGGCGAACTTGACGGGCAGGCGAGCCACCTGCATCAGCCGGATGCCGGGCGCGAGAAGACGGTCCAATGTACTCGGCATACGTGCTTTTCTTAGTTCGCGGCGAGCTTGATTCGGGCGAAGCTCGCCCATGGCTGGAATCGGCGGGAGCGGGGCGATCTTGAGGCTGGCTGGCCGGCTTTGTGATCCTGTTCACCCGCACGTCAGACGGAACCCGACAACCCGCCCGGTGCGTTTGAGTCGAATCAACTGAAATCTGCAAGATATGAGCGACGACCCGCTTTGGTACAAGGACGCGATCATCTACCAGATGCACGTCAAGGCGTTCCAGGACGCCAATGGCGACGGCATCGGCGATTTCGCCGGCCTGGCGCAGAAGCTCGACTACATCCAGGAGCTGGGCGTCAACACCATCTGGCTGTTGCCGTTCTATCCGTCGCCATTGCGCGACGACGGCTATGACATCGCCGACTACACCAACGTCCATCCCGATTACGGCACGCTCGAGGACTTCCGCCAGTTCATCCAGGAAGCGCACCGTCGCGACCTGAAGGTCATCACCGAGCTGGTCATCAATCACACGTCCGACCAGCACCCGTGGTTTCAGGCGGCCCGGCTTGCGGCGCCGGGATCGCGCGAGCGCGAGTTCTACGTATGGAGCGACGACGACAAGAAGCTCGCCGGCACCCGCATCATCTTCACCGATACCGAATCGTCGAACTGGGCCTGGGACCCGGTGGCGCGCCAGTACTACTGGCACCGCTTCTTCTCCCATCAGCCCGACTTGAACCACAACAATCCCGAAGTGGTCGAGGCGGTGATCCGGGTCATGCGCTTCTGGATGGACATGGGCGTCGACGGCATGCGGCTCGACGCGATTCCCTACCTGTGCGTGCGCGAAGGCACCAACAACGAGAACCTGCCCGAGACGCACGCGGTGTTGAAGCGCATGCGGGCCGCGATGGACGAGAGCTACACCGGCCGCATGTTCCTGGCCGAGGCCAATCAATGGCCGGAGGATGTGCGCGAATACTTCGGCGACGGCGACGAATGCCACGTGGCATACAACTTCCCGCTCATGCCGCGCATCTTCATGGCGGTGGCGCTCGAGGATCGCTATCCGATCGCCGAGATCATCCGCCAGACGCCGGACATCCCGGACAACTGTCAGTGGGCCATCTTCCTGCGCAATCACGATGAGCTGACCCTGGAGATGGTCACCGATCGCGAGCGCGACTACATGTACAAGATGTACGCGAACGAGCCGCGCATGCGTGTGAACGTCGGCATTCGCCGCCGTCTCGCCACTCTGCTCGGCAACGATGTCGATCGCATCAAGCTCATGAACAGCCTGCTGCTGTCCATGCCGGGCTCGCCGATCATCTATTACGGCGACGAGATCGGCATGGGCGACAACATCTACATCGGCGATCGCAACGGTGTGCGCACGCCCATGCAATGGAGCATCGACCGCAACGCCGGCTTTTCGCGCGCCGACCCGCAGCGACTCTATCTGCCGGTGATCATGGATCCGATCTATGGTTACCAGGCAGTGAACGTGGAAGCGCAGAGCCGCGATCCATCGTCGCTGTTGAACTGGACCCGGCGCATGCTGGCCGTGCGGCGGCAGTTCCAATGTTTTGGCCGGGGCTCGCTGGAATTCGTGCGGCCGCAGAATCGCAAGATCATCGCGTACGTGCGCAGCTGCGGCCATGAAATGATTCTGTGCGTCGCGAACCTGTCGCAGACGGCGCAGGCGGTGGAGCTGGACCTGTCGAAATACAAAGGTCGCGTGCCGGTGGAGATGCTCGGTCGGAATGCGTTCCCGCCGATCGGCGACCTGCCTTATTTCCTCACGCTGCCGGCGCACGGGTTCTTCTGGCTACAGCTGAGCGATTCGGCGCCGCCGCCGAGCTGGCATGTCGAGCGTCTGCCTGCGACCGAACTGCCTGTGCTCGTGTTGACGGAGGGATTGGCCACGTTCCTTGCGGAAGTGACCCAGTCCGCCAGTGGCGGACTCATGCGTCGCACGCTGCAGCAGCTGGAAAGCGAAGTGCTGCCGGAGTTCATCGCTGCGCGCGGCTGGTTCTCGCATCATCGCAGTGAGATCGCATCGGTCCATCTCGGGCCGCGCGCGTTGTGGCGATACGAGCAGCGCGTGTACTTGATCAGCTTTGTCGATGTCGACGGCGTGATCGGGCGGCGCCGCTACATCATGCCGCTCACGATCGGTTGGGAGGATGGCGTCGACGCTGTGCTCAAGACCGCGGAGTGGACGCTGGCCAAAGTTCGCCAACACGCGCGCGCCGGCGTGATGATCGACGCGTTCGCCGATCCGATCTTCTGTCTCGGTCTGATCCAATACATGGCGCAAGGCGAGTCCATTCCGTTCGCCGGCGGCGAGCTGCGCTTCGAAGCCCGCGGGCCGTTGCCGACGCTGCCCGAGCCGGACCTGCAGAATGTCCGCCACGTCGGCACCGAGCCGACCAATACCAACATCGTCATCGACGAAGCGCTGTTCATGAAGGCCTATCGCAGCGCCGAGCCCGGACCGAATCCCGATTTCGAGATGTCGCGGCTGCTGACCGATGCGGGTTTCAAGTCCGTCGCGCCGATGCTCGGTCACATCGTGTGGGAGGATCAGACGCCCACGCTGCTGGTATCGCTGTTCTCTTATGTGCGCAACCAGGGCGATGTGTGGAATTACACGCTCAACCATCTCGAGCGGCACGTCAGTTTGATCTCGTCGCAGGATTCGAGCGCGCCGGAAGCGCCGCACGCCCTGTTCACGACGCAGATGCAGACGCTGGGCCGGCGCATCGGTGAGATGCATGCGATTCTGGCGCGCTCGGAGGATGTGACGTTCGCACCGGAACCGATCCGCTCGCAGGATCTGTCGCGCTGGTACAGCGCCGTGCAGTTCGATACCGAGGCTGCGCTCAATGCGCTCCATCGGCGGTTGCCAACGCTTTCCGAAGGCGCGCGCGCCCGTGCGGAACAACTGGTCCACGCACGCGAGCGCTTGTTTGCTCACATCCGCGAGCTGACCGCCGCGCCCATCGACGGTCTGCGGACTCGGATCCATGGCAACTTGCATCTGGCCAAGGTGATGCTCGCAGCGGACGATTTCCTGCTCACCGGCTTCGAAGGCGACACCATGTTGTCATTGGAAGAACGGCGCCAGAAAGACTCGCCGCTGCATGACGTGGCGAGTGTGCTGGTGTCGTTCCAGTACGCCCGGACCGTTGCTTTGGATCACGCGATCGCGCATCGGCCGGAGCTGCGCGAACGGTTGGAGCCTGAGCTCGCGCAATGGCAGCTCCTGACGACTCGCGCCTTCATGCAAGGCTATCGGCGTGGCGTGATCGAGTCCGGCATCCTCCCCTCGACCGAAGCCGGTACGCAGCGGCTGTTGAAGTTGTTCATGGTCATCCGTACCGTGCACGCGCTACGGCATGAGCTCGAGCGTCGTCCCGAAATGCTGTCCGCGGCTATCGATGCCCTGCATGAACAATTGAATGGGGCACTCGAATAGGCGCTAACCGAAGCTTTCGGTGGTGTAGAGCCACACCTGCATGTCGGACGGCCAGTAATCCGCTGGCCAGCCGGCTTTCAGTTTCAGATGACGAACGAACTGCCGGGAATCGGGCAACTGCTCCCACACCGCCGGCAGAAACGTGGTGCGCCTCGCGCCTGCCTGAAGAATCACGCCGTCCAGTCCAGGACGCAGGACTTCCAACAGCTCCGCCTCGCTGCGCACTTCACAGCGTTCGGGCTCGGTCAGCACCGAAATCTCGATGCCCGTGCTGGTCCATTCCTGCGCTGTGAGCGCCGGGAATCGCGGATCGGCGAACGCGGAGGCATATGCGTTGTTCCAGACATCGACGTGCAACGGACGCGTCGCTTCGATAGTCCCGCAACAGCCGCGCAGATCCTCACCGACGCGCAATGTGACAAACGACGCGCCGGGACGAAGCAAATCCGTATGCAGCGGCGGCTGATCATAGGGCGCCCGCTCGCCCGTGGGCAGCGATGCCTCGATCGACGTTCGTGCCAGCGACAGCAGCTCGGAACGTTGTGCGGGGCTCAGTGTCATCGAGCAGACTCGTGTAGCGCGAACGCTCCGTAGCCCACGACTCGTTTGCGATCGCCCGCGGTGTCGCCGGAATTGCAGCGGGCGATCTCCTCGATGCGCGCGCTACGCTGTCGGGCGAGAAACGTCAGTCCGTTGATCCCTATGCAACCGCAGGCTTGCTCGCCCGTGAGCGTTGCATCGTTGCGCAAGATCGCCGTGATGGTTTCGTCATCCACCGCGCGAGCTTCGTCGTAAGGCAAGTAATGGCTGAGGTCGGAGCTGACCAGCACCAATGTTTCTTCGTCGCCCCAAACATCGGCGAGGACGGCCGCCACGGCCGGCGGTGAGGCGGAGCCCAACGCGACGGGCAGCAGCGTGAAATCGTCGAACACCGCCTGCAGGAACGGCAGCTGAACTTCCAGGCTGTGCTCGTTCGCGTGCGGCGCATCGGATTCGACGACCTGTTCATGTTCGAGCACACGCGCCTTGAGTTCGCGATCCACCGGCACCATACCTAGCGGCGATTGAAAGCCCTCGGCCGACGGCACGGCCATACCGCGCAGGTAGACGCGATGGCTGGGGCCGATGAGCACGATGCGACGAATTTGCTTACGCCGATGTACGACCTGTGAGTACGCGGCTCCGGCGATGGGGCCGGAATAGATATAGCCCGCATGCGGCACGATCAGAGCTTTGGGTACCGGACCGGCGACGGTCGGCGCCTGTGATAAATACTCCGATACCGCATCGCGCAGCTCGGCCGCATCGCCTGGATAAAACAGGCCGGCCACGGCGGGAGGTCGAATTCTCGTGCTCACCGCGTTTCCCAGGTGTTCCGAAGGGCGCATGATGACTGAACGAACCAGACGTATACGCCGGTCCCGACAGCGATGAAAGACTACTCCACTGCGCAATGGCCAACTACACATTGGCATGCTTTAGATGACGGCCGCGTCCAGTGCGACGTGTGTCCACGTGAATGCCGCATGCACGAGGGGCAGCGCGGGCTGTGTTTCGTCCGCGGTGTCGAGGCGGGCGAAGTGAAGCTGTTCACTTACGGCCGCTCCAGCGGCTTCTGTGTCGATCCCATCGAAAAGAAACCGCTGAATCATTTCCTGCCCGGCACGTCGGTGCTCTCTTTCGGCACCGCCGGCTGCAACCTGGCGTGCAAGTTCTGTCAGAACTGGGATATGAGCAAATCGCGCGAGATGGATACGCTCGCCGATCGAGCCACGCCCGAGATGCTGGCCGCCGCCGCGCAACGGTTGAAGTGCGCCAGCGTCGCGTTCACCTATAACGATCCGGTCGTGTTCATGGAGTATGCGATGGATGTGGCCGATGCTTGCCGAGAGGCCGGCGTGAAGAGCGTCGCGGTCACCGCTGGCTACATCAATGCGGCGCCGCGTGTCGAGTTCTACAAGCACATGGATGCGGCCAACGTCGATCTCAAAGGATTCACCGAGCGCTTTTACAAAAAAATCTGTGGCGCCGAGCTGGGCGCCGTGCTGGAAACGCTCGAGTATCTGAAGCGCGAAACGTCAGTGTGGTTCGAAATCACCACGCTGCTGATTCCCGACGAGAACGATTCGGACGCCGAGCTGGATCAGATGACCCGCTGGATCATGGACAAGCTGGGCCCCGACGTGCCGTTGCACTTCACCGCGTTCCACCCCGATTGGAAGATGATGGACAAGGCGCATACACCGCCCGCAACCTTGACCCGTGCAAGAAACATCGCGCGCGCGAATGGATTGCACTATGTCTACACCGGCAACGTGCATGATTCGGCCGGGTCGAGCACCTATTGCGTCGGCTGCGGCAAACGTGTGATCGAGCGCGACTGGTATGAACTGGGCGAATGGCAGCTGGATGCAGCGGGCAAATGTTTGCACTGTGGCACGCGGCTGCCCGGCGTGTTCGATGGCGCGGCAGGGAACTGGGGCGCGAAGCGCATGCCGGTGCGCCTGGCCGCGATGGCGCGCTGACACGGAAATAAAAAACCCGCCGGTGAGTCATCACCGGCGGGCTTCCCATGGTTCTGGTGCTCCGGTCGCTCTAGACCTTCCCTTAAAACCGCCACTGTCCCGTCAGCCAGAACGCATTCGCATCGTCCACGTCTTCCAGATCGATCTTCTCGTACTCGAGCTTGGCATGCAGCCGTTCGAAGAACGTCATGCCGACGCCGACGCCGTACATCACGTCTTCGCCGCTATCGTCGGAGTCGAAATCGAACTCATCGATATCGCCGGTGAGCTCCAGGTCGTAGAAGTAGTATCCCAGCTTGGCCGATAACTCCACGGGTCCCAATGGCAACGTGCCGATGATGGCGGGAGCGAAGCCCGACAGCTCTGCTCTGAACCTGCCGTGGTCGCCTGTGCTGGTGTCGAATTCGTCTTCGGGTCCGCCGAAATCGATATATGCCGCCTGCAGCGAAATATACGGATTCAAGCGCCAGCCGACGAACGCCTGCCATGCGGTGTCGTTGTCATCCAGACTGCTCAGGGCTTCATCGACGCCGTCGAGACCGTCGATCTCGATATTGAATTGGCCAACGCCGCCGCCGAGATACAAACCTTCGTCGTTATCGGGCGACTGCGCGTACGCCGCACCCGAGCCCAATGCAAACAGGGTCGCCGCGATAATTAGGCGATTCATGCACACACTCCTTTTTCGCAACTAGCGTGTGCAAAACGTTTGTTTGCAGCGGCGGTTCCATGATGCGTGCGCGCTACTGTCCAAACACCCAGCGTATCAATTCTGCATGAACGGCTTCGCCGGAGCCGCCTTGAGCGCCGGGCGAGTTCACGATGATCACGACGACGTAAGTTTTTCCGGAAGCGGCGTTCACGAAACCGGCGAGCGCGCTGACATTGTCGAGATGGCCGGTCTTCAAACGGATGCGTCCCTGCATGCCCGGCGAATTGAAACGATTGCGCAAGGTTCCATCCGTCGCGGACAGCGGCAGCGAGGCTGCGAATTCAGGCATGAACGGGCTGTGCCATGCCATGTCCAGCATTTCGCCGAGACCGCGCGCAGTCACTCGCTCGGCGCGCGACAAACCTGAACCGTTGTCGATCACGAACCCCGGCATCGCGATGCCACGGTTCTGCAGCCACAGGCGGATCGCGTCGCGGCCCCTTTCCACCGTCGCCGGCGGACCGTATTTCTCCGCGCCGAGCGTCAGCATCAGATGACGCGCCATGACGTTGTTGGAATATTTGTTCACCAGCCGGATGACTTCGGCGAGCGACATCGAGTCGTGCTCATGCAGCGGCTTGGCATTGGCGGGCAATGTTTCCAGCCGCATCCCGCCGTCCATCGCGCCGCCGGATTGATTCCACAAGGTGCGGAACGTGCCGTATGCATAGTCGGGCGCAGTCATGATCGCGCGGCCGATCGAGAAGCTGCCGCACGATGCGGGCAACACTCCGCCGACGACCACGGTGTTCGGATTGTCGATGGGATCGGGCGTCGTGAACGTGATGCCGGAGGTGAAGCACTTGCCGCCGGTCAGCCGGACCCGATTCTGCACATCGAGGTTGTAGGGCAGCGGATTGACCAGGATCAGCGGCCGGCCGCGCTGCTCGCTGGCGATGAGCGTGAAGCGCGACGTTTGGAAATTCACCATCAGCGCATCCGGCAGCACGTTGTAGCTGCGGAACGGTTGCGAATCGAAGTCGGCACGGTTGCCTTCGGCCGGCGCGAAGTAGCTGTGGTCGATGACGAAGTCGCCAGTGATCTTGGCGAGCCCGGCTTCGCGCAGGCTTTGCACGAAACGCCACCAATGCTCGGAAGTCATGTACGGATCGCCGCCGCCGGCCACGAACAGGTCGCCGTTCAGCACGCCATTCGCCAGGGTGCCGGTGGTATAGGCGCGCGTTTTCCAGGTGTAGCCAGGGCCGAGCGAGTCCAGCGCAACGTACGTGGTCAGCACCTTGATGACCGAGGCCGGGCTGCGGGGCTGGTTGTCGTTCACCTCGAGCACCACCGCGTTGGTGTTGGCGTCGCGCACGTAGATGCTGACGTTCTTGGCCGGGATGCCGACGCGATTCATGACGCGCAGAACGGCAGGCGGCAGTTGCGAGTCGCGCGCCAGCGCGAGCGGGTGAAAAGCAACGGCGACGAGCGCGACCAGCGCGATTGAAGGTTTGAGCATTCGACGAGAGGTCAGGCCAGGCGATTTCGGGCGGCCGAATTTTAGCAGTGTGTGCCCGGTAGGGCGCTGCAAACTCGGGCTCCGCGATGTTCTTCCGTACGGGTACGCCGCATACTTCGCATTCCTGCGGCGGTGGACTGACGGATCGACGATGCGGCGACTGTGGAATACGTTCCTGAAAGGCCTGGCGGCGGTGCTGCCGGTGGCGCTCACCGTCTATGTCGTATTCTGGCTGGCGAAGACCGCCGAGTCGGTGCTGGGCGGGCCGCTGCAAGCCTGGTTGCCCGAAGATCGCTATTGGCCGGGGCTCGGGCTGCTGGTCGCCTTCCTGTTGATCCTGATCGTCGGCCTGCTGGTCGACGCCTATATCGTGCAGCGCCTGTTCCGCTACGGCGAATCGATCCTGGCGCGCATCCCCATCGTCAAGACCATCTTCGGCGCGTTCAAGGATTTCAGCCGATTCCTGCCCGCCGGCGGCAAGGCGCGCGACCTGAAGCGTGTCGTGCTCTGGCGCTTCGGCAGCGCCCAGATGATCGGCTTCGTTACCGAGGAACAGCTGAACCCGAAGCTGTTCGGCGCGAACGGCGAGGAGCTGGTCGCCGTGTACTTCCCCATGAGTTATCAGATCGGCGGCTACACCCTGTACCTGCACAAGGATGAGCTGCGCGAGACCGAGCTGTCGGTGGAAGAAGCGATGCGCCTGGTGCTGATCGGCGGCGTCACCAGTCAACAAGAGCCGGCGCAGGAAACGGATAGAGCCCGGCCGGTCTGACGGCTACGGTCGCCCGATGCACATTGGTGACATTCAAGTCCGCACGCCGTTCCCATGGCAGGTGTTGCTCGACTATTACTCGCACCGTCTCACGCCCGGTTTCGAGTCCGTCGAGGGTGGTCGCTATCAGCGTCTCATGGGCAAGCGGACCATCATTGTCGAATACGACGCCAATCAGTCGCGGCTGGTCGTGTCTGCGAACGGGCGGGTCGATGCGGATGAAACATTGGCGGCCGCGGCGAGGTTGTTCGATGTCGAGCATGACCATGAGCTGATTCATGAGCGTCTGCATCGCTCCAAGCCGCTGAAACAACGTCTGGCGAATCTGCCTGGCATGCGGCCGTTGGGCGCGTGGTCGCCGTTCGAGCTTTGCATACGAACCATCCTTGGTCAGCAAGTGACGGTCGCGGCCGCCGGCACGCTGATGCGGCGGCTGGTGGAACGATGTGGCTCGATGACGCCGGAGTGTGTGGTCGCGGCGGATGTTTCCAACATGGGCATGCCCGGCAAGCGGGCCGCAGCGCTGCAGTCCTTCGCGCAGGCCATCGTCGATGGGCGAGTGGACTTCTCGCAGCCGTGGGCGCAAGTGGACACGGCATTACAAACATTGCCGGGCTTCGGTCCGTGGACGCGCGCGTATCTGGCAATCCGCTTGGGGAGAGACCGGGATGCTTTTCCTGCATCGGATATCGGTCTGATCCGGGCCGCGAAGGTGGAAACACCGGCGGAACTGCTCAAACTGGCCGAAGCATGGCGGCCGCTGCGAGCCTACGCGGCGATTTATTTGTGGGCCGTGCCGCCGTAGCCCGGCTGGCGGGATTCCGGTCAGAAGCCTGCAGTAAAAACGCCCGTAACCGGCTCATCCGGAGCCGTGTTTGTGATGCGGCTCTCGCCCTGCCAAATACTGGCTACTATCTGCCAATTCTTGTCACCCGCGCGCTGTCACACGAACTGTGGCGGGTTTAACAATTTCACACTCTGCCTCGCGCGTGTTGAATCGGACTGCTGTTACGATTTGCTCATTCACTCCGTAACGGGAATCCGAGCGACGGTTTGGTCGTGTCTGACGCCAATCTTCGACAAATACGCGTACTGCATCTCGTGAGCGCCGGCGGCGTCGCGAGCTCCGTGCAGCCATCGCTTTTCATGCCGCTACTGACGCGCCTGCCGCGTCAGCGGGTGAAGGCGCAGGTCGCATGCCTGTCGCCGGGCGCCGTGCCTTCGGCGGTGCTGCGTCAGAATGGCGTGCCCACGTTCGACCTGGCGCTGTCGCGCAAACGTTTCTCGCCGAAAGCTTTCCAGGAGCTGGTGCAGTCGACGCGTCACTTCCGTCCCGATGTGATCCAGGCCTGGGGTCACACGGCGCAAGTGATATCGACGCTGCTCCGCAAGCGCTGCGATTGGAAGCCGCGCCTGGTGTGGAGCGTGTCGGATACGGCGCCGCTCGCCAAGAACCCGGGCTTCATCGATCGACAGAAGCTGAAATACGCTGCTAAGTTTTCTACGCGCGCCGACCGCGTCGTGTACGCGTCCGAGTCGGGCGCCTCTCAGCATCGCCGCGCCGGCTTCCCCGACGGCGGTCATGAAACCATTCCGCCGGGTGTGGATGCCACGCGCTTCAAGCCGGACTTCGCTGCTCGACGCAAGCTGCGTGAGGAGCTGAGTTTGCCCGGCGAAACGTTCGTCGTCGGCATGGCCGCTCCGTTCCAGGCCGAGTACGACCACACGACGTTGATTCGTGCGGTCGGCGAGCTGATCAAGACCAATCCAAACGTCGCTCTGGTGCTCGCAGGTCATGGCGTGCAGAAGGGCAATGGGCCGCTGATGGCGCTGATCGGCGGCGGTGCGCTGTCGACTCGCGTGCATCTGCTGGGCGAGTATTCCGACATCAACGCTTTGTATAACGCCTGCGATGTCGTTTGCTCCAGCTCGGTGAACGACCAGTCGCGGATGAATGTCGCAATGGCGATGTTGTGCGGCGTGCCGGTGGTGGCGACAGGCATCGGCGCGCAGGGCGAGCTGATCGGCCAGCATGGTGTGGCGATCGAGCCGGGCAGTCCGGCGGCCTTCATCAAAGGCATCACTCGCGTCATGCAGCTCGCGCCGGAGAAACGAACTCACATGGCGCAAGGCGCGCGCAAGCACGCGCTGGAGCATTACGTTTACGTGCGGTCGCTGCAGAAGTATCTGCAGCTCTATTACGATTTGATCGGCCGGCAGTCGCTGGTCGCGAAGGATCTGCCGGCGCCGGAAATCGATGCGGCGCTCACGGTGCCGCCGGCGTTGCCCACCGAAGCCGAGATGAATGCGGCCAAGCGCAAGCCGATCACGGTGGTCGATCTTTCCGATCCGGATTCGCTGGAAACCAAGGTTACCGAGCGGGAGCCGGATGAGCTGCCCAAGTGGCGGCTCGAACAGGAGCAGGAGCGCGCCAAGCGCGAGGCCGAGGTGGAAGCGAAAGTCGCGGCGAGCAAGTCGCTCGGCGATGTGCTCGAGGTGTTCGAATCGCAGCAGGTGAAGGCGCTCGGCTCCGAGTCGCCGATGACCGAGCGGGCGCGCGGTGTTGCCGACGATTCGGAAGAGTTGCTCTCGCCAGAAATGCTGGCGGCAGAAGCGCCTCCGCCGCCGCGCGCGTCGAATGGCCCGTCAAGCGTGAAGAAGCCTGCCGCTGCGTCGTCGGCTTCGACTGCTGCTCAGCCCGATGCGGCGAAACAAGCTGCTCTGAAAGCGGCGCGCATGGCGGCGCTGCAACCGATTGCTCCGACTCCAAACAAATCGGCGTCGCCTGTGACCAGGCCGCCGGCGACCTCTCCAATTACGCGGCCGCCCGCGACCGTTGCGGCAGTGGAGACGTCGAAGCCGGTTGAGCCGGCGGCACAGAAGTCGGAGGCCACGCAGCCGCTGGAAACGTTGCCCGAAGGCACGATGGCAGGCCTCGCTGCATTGAAATGGCCGACGACCGCGGATGTCACATCGGCGACCGGCAAGCAAAAGGTCGACCTCGGCAGCACTCAGCCGCTCGGCACGTTGGCCCAGGATCTGGCCAACGCCGCGCTGGCCGGCAAGGATCTCTCTGAGGCGGCCAAGCCGGATAGTTCTCCGACGCAGTCGCTCGAGCTGCCTGCAGATTTATTACCTCAGCGGCACGTCATCGAAGCAGTCAGCCCGCCTGTCTCGCCACAGCCTGCAGCCGAGGCGCCGATCGCAACTGGCAGCATGACGGAGTTCGGCGAGCTGACCTTGCTGGCCACTGGCGAGTGGCAGGCCATGCAGCGCTCGGACACCAAGCCCGAGGCAAAGAAGGACGCCGCGAAGCCCGAACCTGCCAAGCCCGCTGAGCTCAATGGCGCCGAGGCGCTGACACTGATTTCAAAGTCTGCTCCGGTCGCAGGCGAGCCGGCAGCTGACCTCGCGCTGCTCCCTCAGCCAGCAGTCGAGCCGAAGCGCGCTGCTAGCGGCAAGTAACCGTTATTTCGCCTTCGCCAGCGACGCTGCGTCCTTCGCGAGCGCTTCAATCGCAGCCCAATCTCCCGCGCGGATCTTGTCCGTCGGTGCGACCCACGAGCCGCCGACGCATGCCACGTTGGGCAGCGCTAAAAAGTCCGGCGCAGTCGCACGGCTGATGCCGCCGGTGGGGCAGAACACCACTTCGGGGAACGGCGCGCCGAGCGCTTTCAGCATGCCGATGCCGCCGGCCTGTTGGGCAGGAAACAATTTGAACGTGTCGTAGCCCCAACCCAATCCCGCCAGCAGTTCCGTCGGCGTCATGATTCCGGGCAGCATCGGAAACGAAGCAGCGCGCGCCGCGGCGGCCATCTCCGCAGTGAGCCCAGGGCTCACACCGAACTGCGCACCCGCATTCCCAGCCGTCACAAAATCGCCCGGACGCGCCAGCGTTCCCACGCCCACGACCGCATCCGGCACCGCTTTACGCATCGCTTCGATGGCAGGCAGGGCCGCGGGCGTGCGCAATGTGACTTCCAGAACACGCAAGCCGCCGGCGCACAGGGCGCGAGCGAGCGGCACGGCATGATCGATGTGCTCGACAGTGATCACCGGAACGACGGGAGCGAGTGCGAGAATGGAGCGAATATTCATGAGATCGATGTAAATGATATTGAAGAATGACTGGTCACTCAGAGCCCGCCATAGACGGAAGCAGCGCCCGCTTCCGCATCCCCCGCGGCGGCTCGGAACGTAGCAAACAACTCGCGGCCCATGCCGAAGCTGTTACGGCTCAAATCCGGCTTCGGCACCACACGGCCGCGCAGCACGGCGTCGGGCACCTTCACTTCGAGCACGCCGGTGTAGCTGTCGAGACGGATGATATCGCCGTCCTGCACCTTCTCGATCGGACCGCCCGCGAGACATTCCGGCGACATGTGGATTGCAGCCGGCACCGCACCCGAGGCGCCGGACATGCGGCCATCGGTGACGAGCGCGACTTTGAAGCCTTTGCTCTGCAAGGAAGTGAGCGTCGGTGTCAGCTGATGCAGCTCGGGCATACCGTTGGCGCGCGGGCCTTGGTAGCGAACGACGACCACGCAATCGCGCGCCAGTTCGCCGGCCTTGAACGCCTTGATCACATCTTCCTGATCGTCGAACACGCGCGCGGGCGCTTCGACAACGCGATGTTGCGGCTGGACCGCCGATGTCTTGATCACGCCGCGACCCAAATTTCCACGCAACACCTTCAGTCCGCCGTCGGCGCCGAAGGGGTCGGTAATCGGCCGCAGGACTTCGTGATCGCCGCTCTGTGCGGGAGCAGGCCGCCATTCCAAACCATTCGGCGACAGCCAGGGTTCGCGCGTGTACGCCTCCAGCCCCTGACCGACCACGGTGACCGTGTCCTGATGTAACAAACCGGAGCTGATCAGCTCGCGAATCAGGAAGCCGATGCCGCCGGCGGCATGGAAGTGATTCACGTCAGCCGCGCCGTTCGGATAAATGCGCGCCAGCAACGGCACGATTTCCGACAGGTCGCTGAAATCGTCCCAATTGATATTGATGCCCGCGGCATGCGCCATCGCGACCAGGTGCAATGTATGGTTGGTCGAGCCGCCGGTCGCGAGCAGGCCGACGATCGCATTCACGATGGCGCGCTCGTCGACCGTCTGGCTCAGCGGCAGATACTCATCGCCAAGCGCAGTGATCTTCGCGGCACGCCGGGCGGCGGCGCTGGTGAGCGCATCGCGCAGGGGCGTGTTCGGAGTGACGAAGGCCGCGCCCGGCAGATGCAGGCCCATCACTTCCATCATCACTTGATTGCTGTTGGCCGTGCCATAGAACGTGCACGTGCCTTGCGAGTGATAACTCTGCGCTTCCGATTCGAGCAGCGCGTCGCGGCCGACTTTGCCTTCCGCGAACAACTGACGGATGCGCGCCTTCTCTTTGTTCGGAATGCCCGAAGTCATCGGCCCGCCCGGCACGAAGAGGGTCGGCAGGTGGCCGAAGGTGAGCGCCCCCATCAACAGGCCCGGCACGATCTTGTCGCACACACCGAGGCACAGCGTGGCGTCGAACATGTTGTGAGATAGCGCGATCGCCGTGCTCATCGCGATCACGTCACGGCTGAACAACGACAGCTCCATGCCTGGCTGGCCCTGCGTCACGCCGTCGCACATGGCGGGCACGCCGCCGGCGAATTGCGCGACCGCTCCGACTTCGCGCGCGGCCAGCTTGATCAGCTCCGGATAACGCTCCAGCGGCCGGTGTGCCGACAACATGTCGTTATAAGAGGAAACGATAGCAAGATTAGGCCAACGCGCGACGCGCAGCTTGTCTTTGTCCTGTGTATCCATGGCCGCGAAGCCATGCGCCAGATTGGTACAAGACAAGCCCGAGCGAGTGGGTTTATCTCTCCGCTGTGCTTCTCGCATGCGCTCCAAATAGGCGCTGCGGGTGGGTTGGCTGCGCTCGCGAATCCTCTCGGTTACGGCGCGCACGCGTTCATGCAAGGGTGCGCTGGTCTTCATGTGTGCTCTGTATCCGCCCCGCGGCGGATCAATGGATTTGGCTCAATCATGCCCGCGATTCTACCCACTCACGCGGCGCATCGCTTCGGGAGTCACGCTATCATCGGGCGGACTTTTGGAATCGCAGCCCGCGCACCGAAACAAATGTCCACAAAATGTCTCGTCGTTCGTTTGCGGGCATCACACTGGGGCGCTAACTTAGTGGGCTGCGATCGAGATTTCCTGCAAGGCGTCAGTATTCATGCAACCTCTTCCGACTTTCGATCTGGTCCTGTTCGGCGGCACGGGCGATCTGGCCATGCGCAAGCTCCTGCCGGCTCTGTATCGCCGTAAGGCATCCGGCTATCTGTCTGCCAAATCGCGCGTGCTCGGTGTGGCGCGCAGCGAGTTGTCGCGCGATGAGTATCTCGCGCAAGTCCAGGCCAGCTGCCAGACCTACCTCGGCAAGGATTACGACGAGAAGCGCTGGGCAGAATTTGCACAGCATGTGGACTATGTGAAGGTCGATGCCTCGGCCCCCGAGGACTTCGCCGGCCTGAAGAAGAAGCTCGAAGGTTGTGATGAACACGGGCGCGCGTTCTTCCTCTCGGTCGCGCCGGACCTGTTCGCGCCCATTTGCGAAGGCCTCGCGACACATTCCCTCGCCACCCCGAATTCGCGCGTCGTACTGGAAAAACCGCTGGGTCACGATCAGGCGTCGTCGGCGCAGATCAACGAACGGGTCGGCCGCATTTTCAGCGAGCAGCAGATCTTCCGTATCGACCACTATCTCGGTAAGGAAACAGTGCAGAACCTGCTGGCGCTGCGTTTCGGTAACACGCTGTTCGAACCGCTGTGGCGCCGGGGCCGTGTGAAGCACGTGCAGATCACGGTCGCCGAAGAGCTCGGCGTCGAGCGCCGCGCCGGCTTCTACGATGAGACCGGCGCGTTGCGCGACATGGTGCAAAACCATCTCCTGCAACTGCTGTGCATTATCGCGATGGAGCCGCCGGCGACTTCGGATCCGGATGCGATGCGCGATGAAAAGCTCAAAGTGCTGCGCGCGTTGCGTCCATTGCGAGGCCGCGATGTGCTGCATAAGACGGTGCGCGGCCAGTACAAGGCCGGCGCGGCCGGCGGTAAGCCCGTCGTCGGCTATCTCGATGAAAAAGACGTGCCGAACGACAGCAAGACCGAAACGTTCGTGGCCCTGCGTGTCGACATCGATTCGTGGCGCTGGGTCGGCGTGCCGTTCTATCTGCGCACCGGCAAACGGCTGCAGGAAAAGCTGTCCGAGATCGTGGTGACATTCGAGGATGTGCCCTTGTCCATCTACGAGCGCCCGGACACGCCGCAGGCGCTGAACCGCCTGGTGATCCAGCTGCAGCCGGACGAAAGCATCGAGCTCACCGTGCTGGCGAAGTTTCCCGGCGAGGTCATGCGGCTGCGGCCGGTCAATCTGAGCCTGGATTTCTCGGAAACCTTCAAGGCGCCGCGCCTGGATGCCTACGAGCGCCTGCTGACCGATGTGTTGAAGGGCAATCTGACCCTGTTCATGCGCCGTGACGAGCTGGAGGCCGCCTGGCAGTGGATCGATCCCATCCGCCAGGCCTGGGATCAGTCGGACGAGGCGCCCAAGACCTACACCGCCGGCAGCTGGGGCCCGGCCGCGGCCAGCGCATTGTTGGGCCGGGATGGCTTCGCCTGGCGTAACGAGCTGTAATAAGAGGTAGTTGTAGCGGCAGTGAGAACTCCATGAGCTGGGTGCACGAACACCGCTTTCCCGATTCGCTGGCCCTGGCCCATGCGCTGTCGGGCGAGATCAAAGTGGATCTCGAGGAAGCGATTCAGGAGCGGGGTGCGGCCAGCCTGGTGGTCTCCGGCGGGCGCACGCCCGCCAGGCTGTTCGAGCAGCTGCGCGGCGAGGCGCTGGACTGGTCCAAGGTCTGGATCACGCTCGCCGACGAGCGCTGGGTGGAGACCACGGCGGCCGCGAGTAACGAGAAACTGGTGCGGGAAACCCTGCTGACCGGCCCGGCCGCGGCGGCGCATTTCGTCGGATTGAAGAACCCGGCGCCGGCGCCCGAGGCGGGTGCCGATTGGGCCACTCGCGCGTTAACCCGAGTGCCGCACCCGTTCGATGTGGTGTTGCTGGGAATGGGCGATGACGGCCACACCGCGTCGTTGTTTCCCGGCTCGCTGGCCTTGGGCAAGGCGCTGGACCGGTCGGTCCCGCCGGGCTGCATCGCCATCAACTCGCTGACGGCGCCGCATGCGCGCCTGAGTTTGAATCTGTCGGCGTTGCTGGACTCGCGCCGTATTATTTTGCATATCGAGGGGGAGTCGAAGTGGCAGGTTTATCAGCGCGCGAAAGCGGCGGGGCCGGTGGCCGAGTTGCCGGTGCGCTCGGTGCTGCACCAGAAGGAAGTGCCCATGGACGTGTATTGGGCGCCGTGAAGAGCCGCACATGAGCCGAACAGCAATTCCTCCGCGCATGATCGCGGACATCGGTGGCACCAACGCGCGCTTCGCGTTGCTCGATGGCATGGACCGGCGCGATGAGGTCGTGCTGGCGTGCGCCGACTATCCCGATCTGGTCTCGGCCGCCGAAGAATATCTGCAGCGCGTCGGTGCGAAGACCAGCGGTCGGCCGCTCGAAGCGGCGATCGCGATCGCCGGCCCGGTCACGGGCGACATCATTCGCATGACCAATCATGTGTGGCAGTTCTCGGCCGCACACACACGACAGCAACTGCAGCTGCGTCGTCTCATCGTGCTGAACGACTTCACCGCGCTCGCGATGGCCGTGCGTCATCTGAAGGGCAGCGACCTCGAGCAGATCGGCGGCGGCAAAGCGCAACCGAACGCACCGATCGCCGTTATCGGCCCGGGCACGGGGTTGGGGGTTTCAGGATTGGTTCCGAGCGGCGAACACTGGATTCCGCTGCAAGGGGAGGGCGGTCACGTGACGTTGTCCGTGATGAACGAGCGTGAGCTCGCCGTGCTTCAGCAGCTCCAGCAGCGGTTCTCGCATGTCTCGGCGGAGCGCGTGATTTCAGGACCGGGATTGGTCACGTTGTACGACGCGATCTGCGGTGTCGAAGGTGTGATTCCCGAGGTACTCACCCCGCCCGAGATCACCAAGCGCGCGCAGGAAGGAACGTGCCGGCTCTGTTTCGAAACAGTCAGCATGTTCTGCGCTCTGCTCGGCACGATGGCCGGCAACCTCGTGCTCACCCTCGGTGCGCTGGGCGGTGCCTATATCGGCGGCGGCATCGCGCCCGGACTGGGCCCGATGTTCACCAGCTCGCGCTTCCGCGATCGGTTCGAAGACAAAGGCCGGTTTACCGATTACGTTTCGCGCGTGCCGACGTTCGTTATACGCGCCGAGCTGCCGGCGCTGCTCGGCCTGGCCAGCGCGTTCACCGACCCGGGGCCGCGCCTGGAAGCTCAGTAAACACGACTCCGGACCCCTGGCACACGGATTGCAACGTGGTAGGCATCGGAACACCGGTTCCACCTACTAACTCAAGTGAGCGTGCATCGTGCGTGTGCTCGTCGTCGCTGAATCCGCCGATGGCGCGGAGATCCTGAAGTCGGGAGTGCGGCTGGGCGGTCATGAACTGACCGAAGTCCTGCCCCTGGACAGTGCTTTGTTGCCGGCGCTGGAACGGGGCAAGCCCGACGTGCTGCTGCTGGAAGCGCGTTCGCCTTCGCTGGATCTGCTGGATCGTCTGCTCGACGCCATGGGCTCGACCGCCATGCCGTTTGCGGTATTTGCCGGCGGCGATGCTTCGTCGCAGGCCATTGAAAATGGCGTGCGCGCGGGCGCCGCGGCCTATGTAGTCGATGGGCTCGAAGCAGCGCGCGTCCCGGCAATTCTGCAAGTTGCCCTGGCACGCTTCGATTTCATCTCGGGCCTGCGCAGCGAGCTGGGTCTCGCCCAGCAGAAGCTGGCTGAACGGAAGTTCGTGGAGCGCGCCAAAGGCCTGCTGATGAAAGCGCGCAACCTGAGCGAAGACGAGGCGTATCACACGCTCCGGCGCATGGCGATGGAGCGCAACCGGCGCATGGGAGACGTGGCCAAATCGGTGATCGAAATGGCCGAGCTGCTGAACTAGAAGGCCGGTCGAGTTGGTGCAGACGTTGCGCTGTCTGCACCAGAAGTGGTCTGTTCTACAGCTTCACCAAGCTACTGACTTCCAGCAGCCGATGGCTCGGCACGCCGAAATGGATGGCGGCGAGCTGGCTGTTGCGGCCCATGAGCGCGAACAGTCGTTTGCGCCACAACGGCATGCCGGAGCCCGAGGTGAATATCGGGTTCTCCCGGCCGACCACATACACCGTCGAGTCGGGCTCGTACGGTACGCCTTTTTCTTCGGCGCCCCGAAGTGCGGCGACGACGTTCGGCGTTTCCATGAAGCCGTAACGCGCGACGATCCGGCACAGCCCATCGCCGTGGTGTTGTACTTCGATGCGCTCTTCCGGCTGTACGAACGGCACTTCCGGCCGCACGAAGGTGAGCAGCACATTGCGATTGTGCAGAACCCGATTGAACTTCAGATTGTTCAACAACGCGCGCGGCATGCCGCCCGCTTCGGCGGCGAGATAAACGGCGGTGCCTTCGACGCGCGTCGGCGGCTCTTTCTCCACCATCGTCATGAAGTCGCGCACCGGCATTTGCTCGCGAGCAATCAGCCACGCCAGCGTGCGCCGGCCTTCCTGCCAGGTGCTCATCAAAATATATATACCGATGGCCACGGCCACCGGCAGCCAGCCGCCGTGAGCGAACTTGAGCAGATTGGAGAAGAAGAACGCCGACTCCGCGATCAGGATCAGCGACAGCAGCGCGATGATCTTGCGGTTGTGCGGCTCCATGCGCACCCGGAGCAACATCATGACCAGAATGGTGTCGATCAGCATCGTGCTCGAAATGGCGATGCCGTACGCGCCGGCCAGCGCGCTCGAGGAACGGAAACTGAGGATCAGCGTCAGCGTGCCCGCGAACAACAGCCAGTTCACGGACGGCACATACACCTGACCGATCTCTTCTTCCGAAGAGTGCAGGATGCGCAGGCGCGGCAGATAGCCCAGGTTCAACGCCTGGCGCGTGATCGAGAACACGCCCGAGATCACGGCCTGCGAAGCGATCACGGTCGCGCAGGTGGCCAGCACGATCAGGAACGGCAGCAGCCAGCTCGGCGCGAGCAGATAAAACGGATTCTTGATGGCGGTCGGATCGGACAGCAGCAGCGCACCCTGGCCGAAGTAATTCAGCACCAGCGCCGGCCACACGATCATGAACCAGCCTTTGCGGATCGGCGAGCGGCCGAAGTGACCCATGTCGGCGTACAGGGCTTCACCGCCGGTCACGGCGAGAAACACCGCGGACAGCGTGACGAATCCCATGACGCCGTTGTTGATGAAGAAGTGCACGGCGTACAGCGGATTGATCGCGAAGATCACGTTGGGCGATTCCGCGATATGACTTGCGCCGAGCGCCGCGAGCGTCAGGAACCAGATCAGCGTGATGGGACCGAACAATCGACCCATCGCGCCCGTGCCATGACGTTGCATCAGAAACAGCGACGTAAGAATCAGCACGGCGCCAGGCAGGACGAAGCGCTCGAGTTTGGGCGTCGCGACCGTCAGGCCTTCCATCGCGCTCAACACCGAGATCGCGGGCGTGACGAAACCGTCGCCGAAGAACAGCGCGGCGCCAAACAACCCGACCGCGCTCACCGGCGCCCACACTTTCCAGTTGGTGCTGGCCGTGGAGACCAGCGTGCTGAGTGCGAGCACGCCGCCTTCGCCGCGGTTGTCGGCACGCAGCACGATGCCGACATATTTGATCGAGATGACCAGCACCAGCGACCAGAGGATCAAGGACAGCAGCCCGAGGATGTTCGCCTCGTTCACGGCGATGCCGTGCGCTGGATTGAAACATTCACGCAGGGCGTAGAGCGGACTGGTGCCGATATCGCCGAAGACCACGCCGAGGGCGGCCAGCACCAGTTTGCGGTTAGCGCCGTTACGGTCGCCGTCGGCGGAATCGGATGAGCGGAGGCCCATGATGTTGTTATTACACGCTAGGCGTGGCGGCAGCTGCCAAGGGCGCGGGATTCTAGAGGATTCGGACGGACCCAGCGAAGCTGGGCGTCACACGAGGTCAGTCGGCCAGCCGGGCCAGCCAGGGGGCAATCAGCATACCGAAGGCCGCGCCGACCACGGCGGTGATGCTGACACGAAGGTAGTCGATGGAGCGGCCGCCCAGCTCGGCGGCGCCCTGGGCCACCAGATTGCTGGTGATGCCTGAGCTGTCCAGCCAGGTCATGAGCG
This sequence comes from Steroidobacter agaridevorans, assembly GCF_009932555.1. Classification (GTDB taxonomy): domain Bacteria; phylum Pseudomonadota; class Gammaproteobacteria; order Steroidobacterales; family Steroidobacteraceae; genus Steroidobacter; species Steroidobacter agaridevorans. The sequence continues at coordinate 500,806 of NZ_BLJO01000005.1, read as the reverse complement.
CCACGGCGAGCACGATGCCGCCAATGATGCCCGGGATGACAAAAGCCAGCGTCCGGCGCCAGTTGCGGCTCAGGGACTGCATCTGTTCCTGCCATTCCTGCTCGAGCCGGCGGCGGGCTTCCAGGCGCTTGCTCTCGTCGATGGCGTCGATCCGCGCGAGCAGGGCCTGGTCGAAGTTGGCGTCGAGCTGCAGCGGCGGAGCCGACTCGACCAATGCCTGGTCCAGCTCCTCGAATTCCGGCAGGCTGCGCTGACACAGCCCGCAGCCAGCCAAATGGGCTTCGAACGCCGCGCTTTCCGCGTCGTTCAGCTCGCCATCCAGCCAGTCCTGGAGGGCGTGATCCCAGTGTGAATGATCGTTTGGCTGCTTCATGGTCAGGCGGCGGTGGCGGCCTCCGCTTCCTTGTTCAGCTCGATTAGGCGCTTACGGGCGCGATGAAGCAAGGCTTTGACCGTACCCAAGGGCAACCCGAGGCTGGCCGCGGTCTGGTCGTAAGACTTGTCCTCCATATAGAACAGCACCACGGCCTGCCGGTACCGCTCGGGGAGTTGGTCGAGCAGCTGTCCGACGCTGACCGTCGCCGAGTCGTCGGCTTCCGGCGCGGCCAGGGCGGCGACGGCCGGGTTGTAGCCATCCTCGTCGTCGTTCTGGTCCAGCGATACCGTGGGCTTGCGCTTGCGGATCTCGGACAGAGCGCCGTTCTTGGCGATCGCATAGATCCAGGTCGACAGCTGCGACTGGCCGGCGAAGCCGGGCAACGCCTTCCAGATCCGCAGGAGCACGTCCTGGGTAGTGTCCTCAGCCAATGCGCGATCGCGTAACATACTGAATATGAGACGGAAAACCTTATCCCGATAACGTGGCAACAACAACGCGAACGCCTCGCGATATTGCTTGGCCTGCAGCCGCTCTTGAATGTCGGCGTCTGCCTGGAAAGCTGACGAGGACGTCATTGGCTGTTGGGACGTGTGGGGGTGGGGAAAAGGTTGCAGTGGGCTCACTTTAACAATGTGAGCGATTTATTAGTCCTAACACCGCCGCCGTCGGCCGGTTACAACGGGTTGTTCACCGACCCGGCAAAATCGGCGTGGGGAGGTGCAACCTTGCAGGGGGTGGGGCGCGTCCCAACCCCACGTTTGGAAATCTGGTATTTCGAGGCAGGCAACATGCTCAGCGATCTCGTTCCGATTCTGGCCATCGTTTTTTCGTTGGGCCTGCCGTTATCCGCTGTCATCATCTGGATCGCCCTGAACTACCGCAAGCGGGTGCGCCTCATGGAACTGAGCCACGCCGAGCGCATGGCCGCCATCGAGCGCGGCATGGAAGTGCCGCCGCTGCCGCTCGAGCTCATCGACGGCCAGAGCCGCCGCCGGCCCCGCAGCTCGCTGTTGCCGGGGTTGGTGTGGTTCTTCATCGGCCTGGCGATGGTCGCCGGCTCGATCAGCATCGGCGATGACTTGCCGGTGGTGTTCGGTCTGGTGCCGCTGGCCATCGGCCTCGCTTATCTCATCTATTACGCCGTCGAAGGCCGTCACGTCGAAGCGCGTCAGCAGGAACAGGACATGCGCGATCGCGCCGAGCGCAACGGCAGATATTCGCAGGGGCCTGCAACCCTCTAAGCACCGGCTGCATCAAAACCAAGAATTCGATTCGCCAGCCCGCCCAGGGCTCGTCCCGACAAGCTCGTCCAAATGAGTGCGCTGGCCTGCAGCCGGCGTCAAGGAGACGCTCATGCTCACGATTCGCAATCTGTCGAAGTCCTACGGCAATGTGACCGCGCTACGCAACGTTTCTTTGCAGATTCCCGCCGGCATGTTCGGCCTGCTCGGCCCGAACGGCGCCGGCAAGTCCTCGCTGATGCGGACCATCGCGACGTTGCAGGATCCGGACGCGGGCAGCATCACGTTCGACGGCATCGATGTGATCGCGAACAAGATGGCGATCCGGCGCACGCTCGGGTATCTGCCGCAGGACTTCGGGGTCTATCCGAAAGTGAGCGCGCTCGGCCTGCTCGATCATCTGGCCGTGTTGAAGGGCTATTTGAACCGGGGCGAGCGCGCCGATGTGGTCGAGGCGCTGCTGCGTCAGGTGAATCTCTGGGACGTGCGCAAGCGCAGGCTCGGCACATTCTCCGGCGGCATGCGTCAGCGCTTCGGCATCGCGCAGGCGCTGCTCGGCAATCCGAAGCTCGTGATCGTCGATGAGCCCACCGCCGGCCTGGATCCCGAAGAGCGCAATCGTTTCCTGAATCTGCTCGCCGATATTGGCGGTCAGGTCGTCGTCATTCTCTCGACGCACATCGTCGAAGACGTGACCGATCTGTGTCCGCGCATGGCCATGATCTGCCGTGGCGAAGTGTTGATGAGCGGCGAGCCGCGCGAGGCCATCGCGGCCATGCGCGATCGGGTATGGAGCAAGCTGGTCAGCAAGTCGACGCTGCCGGACTACCAGTCGCGCTACACCGTGCTGTCGACGCGCTTGATCGCCGGCGAGCCGTTGATTCATGTGTACAGCGAGGCGCGCCCCGAAGAGGGCTTCGCGGCCGTCGATCCGGACCTGGAGGATGTTTATTTCCAGCGCTTGCGCCAGCACGGTGCGGCGCCGGCCACTCTCGCGGCCGCCTGAAACCCATCGGGAGACGCGCGTATGTTCAGCGAATTCTTCCGTTTCGAGCTGCGCTATCAGCTGCGCTCGCCGTTGCCCTGGGTGGTCGCGCTGGTATTCGCGCTGATGGCGTTCGGCGCAACCACGAGCGACATGATTACGATCGGCGAGGGCATCGGCAATGTGAACCGCAACGCGCCGTACGTCATCCTGACGTTCCTCGATGTGTTCTCGACGCTCGGCCTGTTCGTCGCCGTCGCGCTGATCGCGCAGCCGTTGCTGCGTGATTTCGAGCTCGGCACCGAGGAGCTGTTCTTCAGCAAGCCGCTGAACAAGGCGACGTATCTGTGGGGACGGTTTGCCGCGGGCTCGTTCATGGCGTTGATCGTCATGATCGTCACTGCGCTGGGCATGATGCTCGGCTCGGTCATGCCGTGGATCGATCCGCAGCGGCTCGGGCCGTTCTCGCTGGCCCCGTATCTGTGGGGCTTCGGGGTCATGATCATTCCGAATCTGCTGTTCACCGGCGCGCTGCTGGGATTGCTCGCGGTGACGACGCGACGGTTGTTGTTCGTGTTCATTGGCGTGATTGCCTTCGTGGCGTTGTGGTCGATCTCCGGCGCGCTCACCAAGGACATTCAATACAACACGATCTCGGCGCTGATCGATCCGCTCGGCGGCGAGGCGATCGCGCAGGTAATGCGTTATTGGTCGGTGGCCGAGCGCAACACGCAGTTGCCCGAGCTGAGCGGCCTGGTGTTGTCGAATCGTCTGATCTGGGCCGGTGTCGCGGTGGTGATGCTGGTGGCGACGCAGTTGCTCTTCAAGCCGCAGCGGCAGCGGGCGAAGAAACATTGGTGGCAGCGCTCGCGCAAGAGCGAAGAGGTGTCGGCCAGTGCGCCAAGAGCAATCGCCACGGCGCCAGCAGCGCCGCGAGCGTTCGACGCCGCGACCGCCTTCGGTCAATTCATTCATCTCGCGTGGTTCGACACCAAGTCGGTGCTCCGGAGCATTCCGTTCCTGGTGCTGCTGGCGTTCGGCCTGTTCAACTATCTGGGCAGCTCGGTCGCGATCGACAACACGTTCGGCACCCCCATCTACCCGGTCACGGCGCTGATGATGCAGTCCATGCAGGGCAGCTATCAGTTCCTGCTGATCATCATTGTCACGTTCTACGCGGGCGACGTGTTGTGGCGTGAGCGTGACGCCAGGCTCGCCGAGGTGACCGACTCGTTGCCGGTGCCGAACTGGGTGCCGCTGCTGTCAAAGCTCGGCGCGATCACCGCGGTCGTCGTTGCCTTCGTTGGGTTCGGCGTGCTGGCGGCAATCGGCTATCAGTTGTGGCACGGCTATACGAATCTCGAGCCGCTGGTTTTTCTGCAGGCCGCCTTCATCGACTCCTGGCCCTGGGTGTTGATGGGCGCGCTGGCGCTGTTCCTGCAGGTCGTCAGCAATCAGAAGTTCATCGGCTATCTGCTGCTCATCCTGGTGCTGCTCGCGCAGATCGTACTGAGCCGGATCGGCTACGAACACAACTTGTATCTCTATGGCGGCGCGCCGGCCATGACGTACTCGGATATGAACGGGTACGGTCATCTGTTGCAGCCGTTCGCGTGGTTCCAGACGTACTGGACACTGTTCGCCGCGATGCTGATCGTGCTCGCGAACGCATTCTGGGTGCGTGGCACGGCGTCGAACTGGAGCCGTCGCTGGCGCGACGCGTTGCGCAGCCTGCGCGGTCCTCAGACCGCCGTGCTTGCGGGCCTGGCGCTGGCGTTCGTCGTCACGGGCGGCTGGATTTTCTATAACACCAATGTCGTCAACGAGTACCTGCCCGAAGATGTGGCGCTGGACCGCCAGGCGCGCATGGAGAAGGAGTATCGGCAGTTCAAGGATCTGCCACAGCCTCGGGTCCTCGATGTGCGTGCCGACGTGGATATCTATCCCGAGGAGCGCCGCTCGGTCATTCGGGGCCACTATCGTCTGATCAACAAGCACGACGTGGCGATTCCCGAGTTGCACGTGTACACGAACGTCAGCTCGCGCATCGAAGTGACCAAGCCTGCCGGTTTGGTCATGAAGAAGGAAGATCGCGAGGCTGGCATGCGCATCTATGCGCTGCGCGAACCCTTGGCTCCCGGCGCGGCGCTGGACTTCGACTTCGTCCTCGAGCGCGCGGAACGAGGCTTTACGAATAGTGGCATGCCGCCGTCGACAGGCGCGGGCGATTTGCGCTCGACGCTCAATGCCAATGGCACATTCTTCAACAGCAATGAGATGCCGCATTTCGGCTACGACGAGTCGCGCCAGATCCTGGATCGGAACGAGCGTCGCAAGCGCGGCCTCGGCGAAGTGCCGCGCAAGGCGAAACTGGAAGACGAGCATGCGCGCGGCACCATGGGCATCGTCGATTCCGACTGGATCAACTTCGAAGCGACGGTCAGCACCAGCGCCGATCAGATCGCGCTTGCTCCGGGTTATCTGCAACGCGAGTGGACCGAGAACGGCCGCCGCTACTTCCACTACAAGATGGATCGGCCGATGCTGCCGTTCTATTGCTTCCTGTCGGCGCGCTGGGAGGTGAAGCGCGGCGAGTGGCGCGGCCTGCCCATCGAGATCTATCACGATCCCAAGCACGCCTATAACGTCGACCGGATGATCGATGCGACCCGCAAGTCGCTCGATTACTTCACGACCAACTTCTCGCCGTACCAGCACCGGCAGGTTCGCATTCTGGAATTTCCGCGCTATGCGAGGTTTGCGCAGAGCTTCGCGAACACCATTCCGTTCTCGGAGAGCATCGGCTTCATCGCCGATCTCACCGATCCCGACAGCATCGACTACGTGTTCTATGTGACCGCGCACGAGATGGCGCATCAATGGTGGGGCCATCAAGTCATCGGTGCGGACGTGCAGGGTCAGACCATGCTGATGGAGTCGCTGTCGCAGTACTCGGCGCTCATGGTCATGGAAAAGGAATATGGGCGCGAGCACATGCGCCGCTTTCTAAAGTACGAGCTGGATCGGTATCTGCGCGGCCGCGGCGGCGAGCTGATCGAAGAGTTGCCGCTGATGCGCGTCGAGGATCAGCAATACATCCACTACGGCAAGGGATCGGTGGTGCTGTATCGCTTGCGTGACGAGATCGGCGAGGAGAATCTCAATCGCGCTCTGGCGAACTACATTCGCGACAAGGCATATCAGCAGGCGCCGTACACGACGACGCTCGAGCTGGTCGATTACATCCGCGCACAGACGACTGCTGAGAAGTACCCGGTGATCGACGAGTTGCTCGCCAAGATCATCTTCTACGACAACCGCGTCGTGTCGGCGTCGGTGACGCCGCGCAATGGCAAGTACGATGTGACCATCGAGTACGAAATGGCCAAGCGCGAAGGCGACGGCATGGGCCGAGAGACCAACCTCGCGTTGGATGATTGGATCGAGGTCGGCGTGTTCGCGCGCGAAGAGGGCGAGAGCGAGCGTCTGGAGAAGCCGCTCTATCTGGAGCGCAAGCGGATCACGCAGCCTCGCGGCAAGTTCACGATGACGGTGGACGCGATGCCTTACGAAGTCGGCTTCGATCCGTATAACAAGCTGATCGACCGTCTGCCGGATGACAATCGCAAGACCGTGGAGCTCGAGGATGCGATAGCCGCGCCGACCGCGAAGGAGCCGGCCGCCGGCAAGACTTGAGCGACCAACGCCGGCCGCCGAGGTATCGCGCGCCCGATATTCAGGTTCCCGCCGGCGCGGCTCTATCGGGGCGCGCCGGCGTAACTGGTCACGTGCGAGGCGGAATCAACCCAAACCGTCCGCTCTGATAATCGCGGAACGCCTGTTCAATCTCCTCGCGCGTGTTCATCACGAACGGGCCGTAGCGTGCCACCGGCTCGTGCAACGGCTTGCCCGAGAGCAACAAGATCTCGGCCGGGCCGCTCTCATCTGCGCTCACACCAATCTTCACCGAGTCGCCCGAACCGAGCAGCGCCGCCTGGCCTTCGCCGACCTCGCGCTGATCGCTGCCAATGGTCGCCTTGCCTTTGAAGACATACAGCAAGCCACTCTGCTCGGCCGGCACCGACTGCAACAACTCGCCGCCGGGCTGGATCGTGAAATGCAGCATCTGAATCGGCACTCGCGTGTCGATGCGCGCCGCCTTGCCAAGCGATTCGCCGGCGATGACGCGAACATGCACGCGACCGTCCGCTGTCGTCGCCTGCGGAATGTCGGAGGCGCGCAACGTCTGGTAACGCGGCGTCATCATCTTGTCGACAGCCGGCAGGTTCACCCAGATCTGGAAGCCTTCCTGATTGCCGCCTTCACGATGGAAGCGCTCGGTCGGCATCTCGGAATGAATCACGCCGCCGCCGGCGGTCATCCACTGCACGTCGCCCGGACGCAGCACGTCGGCATTGCCGAACGAGTCGCGATGCTCGTTCTCACCGGCGAGCACATAGGTCACGGTCTCGAAGCCGCGATGCGGATGATCGGGCGCGCCTATCGGGCCGCCGGCCGGCCACTGCACGGGCCCAAGATGATCGATCAGCAGGAACGGATCGAAGTGGCTGAAGCCCTGGATGGGAAACGGCCGACGCACCGGGAAGCCGCCGCCTTCGATGGTGCTGATCGACTGCACCACCCGGGCGATTCGCCGTTGGGCGGCCTGGGCAGGGGTGTTGGAAGCTAAAGGGTTGATGGCGTTCATGGGGGTATCCTGCCACCTTTAATGAAGGCGCATCTGCGCGCCGCAAGGCATGACTGTTATCACGGCGCATCATGATCGCCTCGGAGGAAGTCGTCCGATGGCGACCTGCTGTGTTCGGGCCGGCGACGCGTTAATCTCGCTCTCTTAACATAGCGACCGCTCCCGGATCCGAGGTTTTCGATGACCGTCAAAATGCTGGTCAATATCGACGTGGACGATTTGGCCAAGGCCACCGATTTCTATTGCAAAGCTTTCAACCTGCACGTCGGCCGGCGCTTCGGCGCGGACGCGGTGGAGCTGCTCGGCGGCACTTCGCCCATCTACCTGCTGGTGAAGCCGAATGGCACGACGGCGTCCGCGACCAGCCGACACCTGCGTTCGTACGCCCGTCACTGGACCCCCGTGCACCTGGACTTCGTCGTCGAGGAAATCGAAGGCGCGCTGGACCGCGCCCGCAATGCCGGCGCCCGCCTCGAGACCCAGGTGAAGACCAACAACTGGGGCAAGATCGCCATGCTCGCCGATCCGTTCGGCCACGGCATCTGCCTGATCGAGTTCGTCGGCAAGGGCTACGACGAGATCGCCACCAGCCACGATCAGAAGCACCGGTGATGTCATGGCATTGGTCTGCTGGAAATGCGGCGCGTCCCTGGCAGACCTCACGCTGCCGCTGCGCCGCCTCGAAGAATGCCGCCAATGCCACGCCGAACTGCACGTTTGCAAACTCTGCGAGTGGTACAGCCTCAGCGTCGCGAAACATTGCCGCGAGACGGTTGCTGAGGAAGTGAAGGATAAGGAGCGGGCGAACTTCTGCGATTACTTCAAGCCTCGCGAAGACGCGTACTCCATGAAGAGCACGGACGCCGCGTCGAAGGCGCAGGCGGAGTTGGATGCTCTGTTTGGGAAGAAACCCGACGCGCCCGCTGAACCCTCTGCCGCTGATAAAGCTCGGGCTGAGCTCGAAGCGTTGTTTGGGAAGAAGAAGTAGCCGGCCCGTCTCACTCCGCCGGCGGCGGATGCACATCGTGCGACGCTTGAGCCTCCTGCTGCAGCCACTGCACAACCCCAGCAACCATCGGGTCATTCAAGCGTCGCGGTAAGCACACCGCGTAGATCGAATACTCCGACGTCACTTCGTTCTCGAACACCTTCACCAGGCGCCCAGCCACCAGGTCAGAAGCCGCGAACACCTCCGACGCAATAGCCACGCCCTGCCCGGCGAGGGCCGCCTGGAGCATGGAATTTCGGTCGCCGCAGACGATGCCACGGCGGGCATCGATGCCTTTGGCGCCGACGGCTTCGAGCCAGCGGGTCCAGGAGCGATGTGAGTCGTCGTGAAGCAGGGTGAAATGGCGCAGATCGCTAATCGTTTTCAACGGCGGCCCGACCTTCAGCAGGCTGGGGGCGCACACCACGATTTCCCGGGGCTGAAATAGCGGCACGACGTGCAACCCCGGGTAATTTCCCCGCCCGAAACGAATGCCGATATCGACGTCCTCGCGCGAAAAATCCACCAACTGCGCGGTCGTGATCACTTGAAGATCGACGTCCGGGAACAACATAGAGAACGAGCGTACGCGGGGCATCAGCCAGCGCGCGTTGAAAGAAGAGAAAGTCGAAATGGTCAGCTTCCGCCGCACAGTCGGCGTCGATACATCCTCGAGTGCACTAGCCAGCCGGTCGAACGCGGCCCGGGTTCCCTCCGCCAGGAGCGCACCCTGAGCCGTCAACCTTAATCCCCGCGGCAAGCGCTCAAACAGCTTCACCCCGAGTCGCTCCTCGAGCTGCTTTACCTGCCGGCTTACCGCCGCGTGGGTCACGTTCATTTCTTCGGCGGCGGCGCTCAGGTTCAGGTTCCGGGCGGCCACATCGAAGGCCCGCAGGGGCCCGACTGGAATGCGCTTCATGGCAGTCGCAAGGATGGCTTCTGATATGACTTCAGATCATAGATCAAGAACACAAAGTATCGCTATTCGCAGTAATTGGCCAGGATCACACTACGCCTCCATGACCGAGATGCATATCTCAACGGAGGTTTTTATGGACGAGTACCTGTTCATGACCCTGGCCAAGTTGAAAGCCGACCGTCTGAAACTCGAACGGGAACAGCGCGCTACGGCGCCCGACCCCGAGAGTCAGCTCCGCCTGGATTTGGCCGAGCCGGTCGAGACGCATCGGCATTCGCATCGTTGGTTTTCGCAACAACCCCTCTGGAGGGAACAGTCATGAATACGAGAACGGCACTGACTTTGGCAGCGGCGGTGGTCATCAATGTGACTGCACTGGCCGCCTGGGAATGGAACGTCACCGAGGCGGTCACGCCGGCGGGTGAAGTCACCGTTGTCCAGATCGAGGAGCCGGCCCAGGTGGCGTCATTGACGCAGGCCCAGGCCGACGGTCAGCTCGTGCAGACGACTCACAGTCTGTAACGGCTTCATAGAGCTGCAACGGAGGAGAGGATCATGGCCTTCGTAATCATCACTTTCACCGCATCGCTGATTCTCAACCTGGCCGTGCTGGCCTTGTTGAAGATCGGTCTGCAAAACAACGGGTCGGCCGGAGCGTTTTCCGGCCGACTGCCGTGCTGAACGATCGCTCGATGCACCGATGCGCGCTGTCGTCCACTCACGCCGCTTTGGCGATGCCTGCCACCAGCCGGCCGAGTTTTTCGATGGCGCGCTCGATGGTCGGCGTCCACAGCATGCCGCAGCTGATGCGGATGTAATTGCGATAGTCCGCCTTCGCGGAGAACACCAGCCCGGGCGCGATGCCGATGCGGCTGGCCAGCGCGGTACGAAACAACTCCACGCCGTCGACGCCCGCGGGCAATTCGATCCACAGCACGATGCCGCCACTTGGACGCGCGACGCGGGTCCCCGGCGGGAAGTAACGAACGATTGCATCGACCGCGCTCTGCGAATTCGCAGCGAGCGTCGTGCGCACGCGGCGCAGATAGCGATCGTATCCGCCGCTCGCGTAATAGCGGGCGAGCACCAGCTGTTGCAAGGTCGGGCAGGCGACCGACGAAAAGAATTTGGCGCGCGCGATATCGGCATGAAACTGCGGCGTGACCGCCCAGCCGATGCGATAGCCGAGCGCGATGGTTTTGGACACCGAGCCGCAGGTGATTACCAGGCCGGCGTCGTCATACGCACGCAGCGAGGTCGGGCGAGTATTGCCGTAATGCAGGTCGCCGTAGATGTCATCTTCGATGATGGGCACTTCGGCGGCGCTGAGGATCGCGACGATCTCGCGCTTGGCGTCGTCCGGCGTGACACTGCCGGTGGGATTGTTGAAATTCGGCATCAGCACGGCCGCGGCGAGCCGCGTCGTGCGCGCAATGTTTCTGACGGCGTCGACATCGATGCCCGTGCTGGTGTGATTGGGCACCTCGACGACTTTCAATCCCAGGTACTCGACGACTTGCAGGACGCCGAAATAAGTCGGCGATTCCACCAGCACGGTGTCGCCGGCCTTGCACAACACCTGCAGCGACATGGTGATCGCATCCATCGTGCCGCTGGTGATCACAACGTGCGCGGGATCGGCCGGTGCGCCGGCGAACGTCATGCGCTTGGCGACCTGTCGGCGCAGCTCCTCATGACCGGGCGGCAGCAAACATTCGCCGGCGTGAGCGGGATGGTCGCGCAACACTTCGCGAATCAGATTGTTCAGCCGTTGATTCGGATACAGCGTCGGCGACGTGAACGCGCCGTTGAGCTGCAGGATGTCCGGTCGAGCCAGCGCTTCACGACAAGTGTCGAGCGTTTCCGCGGCGATGGAGATCGGGCGTCTGGAGCGGCTGACCTTCGGACGCGGCGGCGGCACAGTCGCGCGCATCGGCGGGCGGACATAGAAGCCCGACTGCGGCCGCGCTTCGATCAACCCGATGTTTTCCAGGTGCAGGTACGCCTGCACCACTGTCGAGATGCTGACCTTCGCCGTGCGGCTCATGGAGCGCACCGAAGGAATGCGCTCATTGCCGCGCAAAGCGCCGCTCGCGATCTGCGCTTCGACCAGGCGCGCGACGCGTTCGTAGAGCAGCGGTTCTTCGGCAGACATAAGCCACCTCAACTGTATTGGTCGTGGGCCAGTCTACCTGAGTCTGTACTGCTTGCCAGCACCGGCTAAAGTACACAGCCGACCCAAAAGGATTTCTTCATGTCTTCAGCCAGCACGACGCGACTGTCGGCAGGCATGCTTGCCGCCTTCGCCGCCATCTATTTCTTTTGGGGCACGACCTATCTCGCCATCGCCGTGGCAATCCGCGAGATCCCGCCGTTCATCAGCGGCTCGATGCGCTTCATGCTTGCCGGTCTCGCCATGTACGTGTGGCTGCGCTGGCGCGAGTCGAAGCCGCTCGCCAATGTCGATCTGAAAATGGCCGCGCTCGCCGGCGTGCTGCTGACCGGCGTAGGTAATGGATTCGTGGTCTGGGCTCAGCAGGGCATTCCGTCGGGCATCGCTGCGCTGATCGTCACTGCCGTGCCGGTCATCGTGCTGCTGTTGGATTGGGCGTTCTTCAGCAAGCGCGCACCGACGCGTCAGGCGCTGATTGGAACCACCGTCGCGGTGATCGGCGTCGTGACCATCGTCACGCACACTCGCTCGCTGTCAGGCGAGGCGCATCCGTTGTATCTGGCCTCGCTGTTGCTGGCGACGGTGGGCTGGAGCTTCGGCACGTTGATTCAGAAGCGAGCCGTACAGCCGGGCGCGGTGCTGAGCTTCACCTGCGCGCAGATGTTGTTCGGCGGGGTGTTTCAGCTGTTCATGTCGGTCGTGGACGGCGAGTGGTCGCATTTCGATCCTTCGATCATTACCTGGAGCTCGCTGGCGGCGGTCGCGTATCTGGTCGTGTTCGGCAGCATCGTCGGCCTCAATTGTTATTTGTGGCTGCTGACGAAGGTGGCCGCGCCGAAAGTCGCGACGTACGCGCTGGTCAATCCGGTCGTGGCGCTGCTACTGGGCACGATCGTGTTGAACGAGACGCTCACCCCACTGGTGATCATGGCCACCGTGCTGGTGCTGGCCGGCGTCGGACTGGTGTTGTTCCAGGACGTGCTGAAGCCGTCGCGGCTCAGGTCGTTTGTGTCGCGACGCGCGCCTGCAGTCGCTCCCGGTGAATGACATAGAGCCCGCTGGCAACGATGATGGCGGCGCCGACCAGCATGCGCTGGTTCGGCACCGTCATCCACAACAGCCAGTCGAACAGCATGCCCCACGCCAGCGCCGTGTATTCCAGCGGCGCGATCACCGGCGGTGCGGCCAATCGGAAGGCTTCGGTGAGAAAGTGCTGACCGAGCGCGCCGGTGATGCCGATGATGCCGATCCAGTACCAGTGATCCCATAACACCGGCACCCACCCCTTGATCGAAAAAATGCCCGCGAACGCGGCAGTCAGAAACAGCGCCCAGAACATGGTCGCCGCGCTGGTCTCGGTCGGCTTCAAGACTCGAATCAGCAGCACGCCCAGCGCATAGGCAGTGGCGGCAGCGATGGCCGCGACTCCGCCAAGCAGCGCCGTGCCACTCACCGCCACGCCATCGCCGCCAGGTTGGACAACCACGAGCACGCCGAGCATGCCGGCGATCACCGCGACCCAGCGATGCAAGCCGACACGCTCCCCGAAGAAGGGCACGGACAGGGCTGTGATCAGCAGCGGCCCGCTCATGAAGATGGTGTACGCCGTAGCTAACGAAAGACGGCTGACCGCGTAGACAAAAAAGTACAGCGTCGCGACCTGCAGTACGCCGCGAAGCAGGTGCAGGCCCCACCGATTCGGCACGAGGTCGCGCCAGCGCCCCACCGAGGCAGTTGCGAGCAGCAGAAAAGGAAGCGAGGCGAGGCCGCGAATGAACGTCACCTGCATGGCAGGATAGGTTTCGGCCAGGCGCTTCATGCTCAAATCCATGACGGCGAAAGTCGCCACCGCGGCCAGCATGCTGAGAATTCCTCGGACATTACTCGCGGGCATAAGAAACGCATGCTACGCGACGCGCCTCAACGCGGCTAGAATCAGCGCGCTATTAGCTATTATCGAGCTCGAGTCATGCGCCAAGTCTTCATCTGCGATGCCATCCGCACTCCCATCGGCCGCTACGGCGGCGCTCTAGCCAGCGTGCGTGCCGACGATCTCGGCGCGATCCCGATCAAGGCGCTGATCCAGCGCAATCCCAAAGTCGATTGGGCCGCGGTCGACGATGTTTACTACGGCTGCGCCAACCAGGCCGGCGAGGACAATCGCAACGTCGCGAGAATGGCGGCGCTGCTGGCGGGCCTGCCGGATGCAGTGCCCGGTGCAACCATCAATCGTCTGTGCGGTTCGGGATTGGACGCGGTGAATCTCGCCGCTCGCACGATCCGTTCGCACGAAGCCGAGCTCATCATCGCTGGCGGTGTGGAAAGCATGACGCGCGCACCGTTTGTGATGGGTAAGGCCGACAGCGCGTTCTCGCGGACGGCCAGGATCGAAGACACGACCATCGGCTGGCGCTTCGTCAATCCGCTGATGAAGGCGAAGTATGGCATCGACTCGATGCCGGAGACCGCCGAGAACGTTGCGGCAGAATTCGGCATCGCTCGTGCCGATCAGGATGCGTTTGCTCTGCGTAGTCAGCAGAGATATGCGCGCGCGCACGCCGCGAAGTTTTTTGAAAGCGAGATTACGCCGGTCGAGATTCCGCAGAAGAAAGGCGACCCCATTAAATTCATCGCCGACGAGCATCCGCGCGAGACCTCACTCGAAGCGCTCGCGAAGTTGAAAGGGGTGGTGAAGCCCGACGGCACGGTGACTGCGGGCAACGCCTCTGGCGTCAACGACGGCAGCTGCGCGGTGTTGTTGGCCAGTGAAGAGGCGGCGGCCAAGTACGGCTTGAAGATGCGTGCACGCGTGATCGCAACGGCAACCGCTGGCGTCGCTCCTCGCATCATGGGCATCGGCCCGGCCCCGGCGACGCTCAAGGTGCTGAAGCTCGCCAAGCTCGAGATCGGCCAGATGGATGTGATCGAGCTGAACGAAGCGTTCGCTGCGCAAGGCCTGGCAGTGACGCGTCAACTTGGCTTGCCGGACGATGCCGCGCATGTGAATCCGAATGGCGGCGCCATCGCCATCGGTCATCCGCTCGGCGCGAGCGGCGCTCGTCTGGTCACGACGGCGCTGAATCAGTTGGAGAAAACGTCGGGTCGCTACGCTCTATGCACGATGTGCATCGGTGTGGGCCAGGGTATCGCGATGGTGATCGAGCGCGTCTAGCGCTGTTATCTAAAACAGCGACTCGGGCATCCTGCCACTCGCGCTGTGGCGCCGGAGAAGAGGCGTGACTTTTCCCCGGCGCTCGCCGCCAAGGCGGCGGGCACATCCATGTGCCTGTGTTTTCTCATTGGCAGGCGGCCTCGCACTCGCGCAGCTCGGTGCGACAAATGCTCTGCGCGTCGCGTTCGTTACGGTAACAGTCGTAGCGCATCGACGCGATGTTCTGTTGCATGACATCGATGCACACGTTGTAGTGCTGAGCGAAGCGGGCGCCGTAATTGCCCGGGCCGCGCCGGCCGCCCGGGTTGCGGAAGTAGCTGCAGAAGTAGGTGTAGTCGTTATTGCGCATCGTCATCGGGTCGCGCCCGCTGTTGGCGGCGTTCTTCGAGCATTCCTGACGCGCCTGACGCACTTCGCTGTTGCAAGTGCCGTTGGAGATTTCGCATTGATTGATGCAGGTCCGGCGGGCGGTGTCGGCGGCGGTCGGCTTCGTCGCCTGGGCCGTGTTCTCGACGGGCTTGCCGGTGTCTTCAGCAATGCTGACGCCGAACCACGCCAGCGCCGCGCATAAACTTCCCAACCACACCACGGCTTTGCCGTTCATTTTCTCGTCGCCCCGCCTTTGATTGCAGCATCGTCGCCAGCGTGGATACTGCCCGTCAAGCGCTGTAAGGGTATGTTGGACATCAGTACAGGTCGGCGCGCGGCGGCGAAGGGAACCTCGAAGCATCGCCGCCGGTCTTCTTGGTATCCGCAAATATTCCTCGGCGCGACGGGTCCCACTAGTTGAACACGCGGGCCGGCGCGTTATGCTGCGGCGTGTCCCGTTGCGACTGTCACCGAAAGCGCACGTCATGAGTCAACAGTCTGAAGAGTGCCTGCCCGAATCGGCTTCAGCCGAGCAGAACGGTGCGCCCGGCGCGCGCATACTGCATATGAAGGGGCGCCATTACGACCTGCAGAAAGCCATTCAGCAGCGGGCCCAGGAATCCGTCGAGCGTGAAGCCGCGCTCGACCATGAACAGCGACGCCCCAAGCCGCTCAAGTGGGCCATCGCGCTACTCATCGCTGCGATTCCCATCGCGTTGACCTTGACCGCGGCGGAGGCGTTCCTGCGGGTTTTCCATAAATATCTCGACGTGACGGTGCAAACGGCCAACAAGCAGGCCGAAGAGCAGGCGGCAGCAGCGGCCGCCGCCGCAGCGGCTGCCGAGGCGCAAGCGCCGGTTACGTCCGATGAGCCCGGTGTCGTGATGCTGTCGCCGCTGCTGGTTCCCCCGGACCAGAAGGCGCAGCAGGCTGCACCGTCCCAGACTTCGCAAGCTGCCGATCCCAAGAAATAAATGCATTCCTTTGGGCGTCGCGCATGGGCCGCGTCGCTGGTTCTGATCATCCTCGTCGGCGGTGCGCTCGCGCTGCTGTTCAATCGTCAGCCTGAATCGCCTGCCGAGATTGCTCCGCCTCCTGCGGCGGCTTCCGTGCGCGCGCCGGTTGCCGCGACGTTCGTTGACGAGTCAGCGTGCGGGAGTTGCCATGCAGACCAGGCGAAGGCGTGGCATGGCTCGCATCACGACCTGGCCATGCAGGAGGCGAACGCGGCCACCGTCCTGGGCAATTTCAACAACGCCAGCTTCACCAAGAATGGCGTCCGCACCCGCTTCTTCCAACGCGAGGGCAAGTACTGGATCAACACCGACGGCCCCGACGGCAAGCCGGCCGACTTCGAGGTCAAGTACACCTTCGGCGTCGAGCCGCTTCAGCAATATCTGATCGCGCTGGATCGCGGACGGCTGCAGTCGTTCACGATCGCGTGGGACGTGCGTGCCCGCCGGTGGTTTCATCTGTACCCCGACGAACGCATCGATCATCGCGATCCGTTGCATTGGACCCAGCCGTCGCAGAATTGGAATTTCATGTGCGCGGAGTGTCATTCCACCGACCTGCAAAAGAACTTCGATCTGCCGACGAACAGCTATCGCACCACGTGGACTCAGATCGATGTCGGGTGCCAGGCGTGTCATGGACCCGCATCCACGCATCTGGTGGCGGCCACGCCGGGCAAGCAAGATTTCGCCGTCGACTTCGCCGGGCCCGATGCGAGTGCTCAGATCGAAACGTGCGCTCGCTGTCATTCGCGGCGCTCCGTGATTTCCAGCGACTATCGTCATGGCGAACGGCTGATGCAGACGCATCTGCCGTCGTTGCTCACGGCGGATCTGTATTTCCCGGACGGGCAGATTCGAGACGAGGTGTACGAGTACGGCTCGTTCCTGCAATCGAAAATGCATGCGAAGGGACTTCGCTGCAGCGATTGCCACGAGCCGCATTCTTTGCAGCTGCGTCGTGAGGGCAATCAGCTGTGCGTCGGTTGTCACAACGCGGCTGCGCCGGCGGCGCGAGCCAGTATCGATACATCGGGGCTGCACAAGAAAGATTACGACTCGCCTGAGCATCACTTTCACAAGGCCGGCACGCCAGGTTCGCAATGCGTGGACTGTCATGCGCCGTCACGTGTGTACATGCAGATCGATCCTCGCCGCGACCACAGCTTCCGCATTCCGAGGCCGGATATTTCCGTTCGGCTCGGAACGCCCAATGCCTGCAACAGCTGTCACGACAAGCGCTCGCCGAAATGGGCGGCGGAGCAGGTGGCCAAGTGGTACGGCCCGAATCGGAGGCAGGAAGAAACATTCGCGGATGCATTCGCGGCTGGCGACGGCGCATCTCTGGCGAAGTGGGCCGGCGATGCTCATGCCCCGGCGATCGTGCGCGCGTCTGCTGTCGAGCGTCTGAGCGCTCATCCGAGCCAGGCCGGCCTCGATGTTCTGAATTCCACCGTGCGCGATGCCGATCCGCTCGTACGCATGGCTGCCGCCGATGCGTTCAATGTTTATGCGCCGGAGCAGCGGTCGGCGCTGGTGCCGCTGCTCAACGATCCAGTGCGTGCTGTGCGACTGGCGGCCATCGCCTCCGCGCCGCCCGCGAGCTTGAATGCTGCGACTGTGGCGGAGTACGAGCGCGCGCAGATGGAGAACGCCGATCAACCGGGCGCTCACATCAATGTCGGGAACATGTATTCATCGCTGGGCCGGGCGGCCGAGGCTGAAGCGGCCTATCAAGCCGCGATCCGTCTCGATCCGACCTTCGCGCCGGCCTATGTAAATCTGGCTGATCTGAAGAGCCGTAGCGGCGAGAACGCGGTGGCGATCGCCGTCCTGCGTACTGGGTTGGAATCGCAGCGGCAGGAGAGTGCACAGACTGCCGCGCTCCATCATTCTCTGGGTCTCGCATTGATCCGCGAGCGGAATTATGACGAGGCGCTCACCCAGCTCGAGATGGCGGCCAAGCAGGCCCCCAACGATGTTCGCTACGCATATGTCCTCGGGGTAGCGCTCCACGACACGGGCAAACGCAAAGAGGGCATCGCCACGCTCGAGCGCGCACTCCGCCAGCATCCCAAGGATCGGGATCTGCTCAGCGCGCTGGCCGCTTACGCCCGCGACGCCGGTGACGTCGCAGCCGCCAACGAGTACATGAGACGTCTGCAGGCGGAAAACTAGGCGGGATCTGCTACCCTCCGCCCCCTTTCCGGGCAGGGCGAGATCAATGATCGTCGATTGGCTGCCGACTCCTTCGCAGCACTTTCTGGTCAGCGCGATTGCGCTCCTCGTTTATATCCTCACCAGTCGCGCCCTGGATCAGCGACGGGCGCCGACCTCCGCGATTGCCTGGGTGCTGGGCCTCGCGCTCGTTCCCTATCTCATGTTGCCGCTGTACCTGTTGTTCGGGCAGCGCAAGCTCAAGCCGGTCGCGATTCCGTACGCCGGCGTGGTCGTCGAAGGGCCGCATTGGGCGGCGGAGTTGATCGAGAGCTTCGGCCTCGCGCCACCCTCATCATGCAAAGTCCACATGCACGCCGACGGCACGCAGGCGCGGGATGCGTTGTTCAAATTGATCGATGACGCGCGCCGTACCATCGATATCAGCACGTTCATCATCGGCAACGATGCGTTCGGTGCCGAGGTCGTCGCGCGGCTTGCGCATCGCGCCCGAGAGGGTGTGCAAGTCCGCCTGTTGCTCGATGGCTTCTTTGCCGTCCTGGTGCCGCGTCGTTACACGAGAACGCTCAAGGCCGCCGGGGCGAAGGTCGCGGTGTTTCGTCCGTTCTTCAGTTTGCGTCGGCTCGGTCCTCGCAACTTGCGCAACCATCGCAAGCTGATCGTGGTCGACGATCGTTTCCTGTGGTGTGGCGGTCGCAACCTCGCTGCCGAATATTTCCTCGGCGATGAGCGGGGCACGGTCTGGCCGGATCTTTCTTTCGATCTGGAAGGGCCAGTCGCGGCGGCCGCGGGCCATCAGTTCGATCTCGATTGGAACACCACGCGTCTGAGAGCACCGATCCGTGAGCGCGTCACGGTGGAGATGGAAGGCGGCGAGCTGGCGCAATTCCTGCCGAGCGGGCCCGATCAGGTCGAGGACACCGCGCAGTCGCTGTTGATCGACGGGTGTTATCGCGCCCGGCGGCGATTGCTGGTCGTCACGCCGTACTTCGTGCCCGACGACAGCTTGCGTGCGGCCATGCGGCTCGCGGCGCGGCGGGGTGTGAAAGTGACGATCGCCATCCCGCAGCGCTCGAATCATTTGTTAGCTGATTTCGTGCGCTCGCGGCCGATGCGGGATCTGGCCGCCGCCGGCGTGGAGTTTCGCTTGCTGCCGCGGATGGTGCATGCCAAAGCCGTGGTGATCGACGAGACGCTCGCTCTGTGCGGCTCGATCAATCTGGACTTGCGGAGTTTGCTGCTCAACCACGAAGCCGCTGTGGTGTTTTATGGGCGCGAGTCCATCGATTGGCTGGCCGAGTGGATTGCGACGATGGCAGAGCAGGGCGCGTCATATCGAGCAGAGCCGCCGGGGCTGTTGCGCGATATCGCCGAAGGTGTGTTGCTTACGGTTGCCTTTCAGTTGTAGAGCTGTCGTCGAACGACAGCTTCAATCCCACCATCTCGGCCGCGCGCACCACATCCACGAGCCGGGTGAGCTGCAGCTTTTTCATCATTTTGGCGCGCTCGGATTTGATGGTGCGCTCGCAGGCGCCGACTTCCACGGCAACTTGTTTGTTGAGCTTGCCTTCGGCGACGCCGGCAAACACCGCGCGTTCTCGATCGGTCAGTGTTCTATAACGTTCCAGCAGGTCGCGGACTTCGGTGCGTGCGGCGTAACGCCGCACCGCGACCTTGCGCGCATGATCGATGGCTTCCAGCAATTGCTCGCTGCGCACCGGCTTGACCAGGATATCCAGCGCACCGGACTTCATGACCCGTACGCTGGTGGGAATATCGGCATAAGCGCTGGCGAAAATCACTGGCAGCACCGAATCGTCGCCGATCCGACGTTCGAACAGCGCCAGGCCGTCGCCGTCCGGCATGCACAGATCCAGCAATACGCAGCCGGGCGAGCCATCGATATCGGCGCGCTCGAAGTCGGCCAGCGTGGCGTAACCCACTGCCGGAATGTTTTTCGATCGGAATAATCTGAGCAGGCTGGTGCGAAAGCTGTCGTCGTCGTCGACGATGTGAACGACGAAGCCATCGAACGCTGCGCATTCCCGGTCGAGCTCGCGACCGTCCCCAGTGTCCATCCGTCTTATCCCCTCTCCCTCGCTTCGATCCGTTCACGCCGCCTGTAACGGAATTGTGAACTTGAAGGCGGCGCCCCCGGCGGAGGTTCCCTCCTGCCAGATTTTGCCGCCGTGTGCGTGCACGATGGTGCGCGCGATCGCCAGCCCCAACCCCATGCCTTCCTGCTTGGTACTGAAAAACGAGTCGAAAATCCTGGGCCGATAGGCCGCCGCGATACCCGGCCCTGTGTCGGTAACCGTGATGGCCGCTGAGTATTTGTCATAACGGCCGGTCGTGACGTCGAGGATACGCTCAGCGGCGCCGTTTGCGGTATTAGAGGCCATCGCATCCATGGCATTCATCATCAGATTCAGCAGTACTTGCTCCAGGTGAATGGCATCGCCCCGGACCGGCGGCAACATCGGGTCCAGGCAGCTGCGCACCGTGACCAGTCGCTTGCGCGCGACCGGCTGGATCAGGCTGAGGGCCGTCGCGGCAACCTCGTTCAGGTCGAGCATCGTGGTCTGCAATTCGCGACGCTTCAGCAACGAATGCAAATGGCGCACGATATCGTTGGCCCGCAGGTCGTCGCGCCGGATATCGGCGAGCATGCGGCGGATTTCGTCGAGCGGGGGATCCGGCTCGCCGAGCAGGTTTTCGGCGGCGTCGGCGTTGGTCAGAATGGCGCTGAGCGGCTGGCTGATCTCGTGCGCGATGGAGCCGGCGATCTCGCCGACCAGCGCCAGGCGCCCGGCATGGGTGTCGGCGCTGTGGAGATGGCGGGCGGCACGGTGCGCCGAGCGGAAACGACGGTCACGGATTGCCCAATAGGCAAGTACGACGCCTTGCGCCACCGCCAACAACACCAGCAATGACAACAGGACGGGTTGTCCCACGGGAATGACGCCGCAAACGGTCGATGGCGGTGGGGATCGGAAAACACACGACTTTGCCCATTCCGCGTATGTACGGCTGTGAGGATTCGGCAACAATTGCGCGGGCCATAAAAGTTAACGGCAGATTACTGCAAACTGGAAATGTCGACGGATCGTTGATCGGACCAACAGTCAAGGCAAGGGAGGAAAAGCCATGGCAAGACTGGTATTTCGGGACTTCGATGAGTTTGCCGAAGCGATTACAGGCGTAGACGGACGCTTCATTCCGACGGCGCGCTCGACCTCGGAATGGTGGGCGGAAGCGGTGCGTCCCGGCGCTGTGTCGCTACAGCAGATTCAGATCGGGAGCCCGACCACGTTCGCGGGCGACGGCGAACCCGGCCGTTTCACGCTCGGCTTGCCGATGACGGACCCCACGCACATCCGCATCGACGGGCATTTCCTCGAGCCCGACGCCTTCATCACGCTGTACGAAGACCAGCCGTTCACGTTCACTGGCCAGGACGTGGTGCGCTGGGCCGGCGTCAGCGTGCCGCACGATACCAAGCTGGTGTCCATGGACCTCATGAACACCGCACGTTCCGGCGGCGGTCCGCGCACGCGCTCTGCGCTGCCCTATCTCGATCGGCTGCGCTGGGTGACGGAGCGGGCGATTGCCGCGAATCTGGATCCCAACGAGCCGGCGGCCGTCCAGGCTGTCGAGGAAGAAGTCGCGATCTGTCTCACTCATGTGCTCGAGCGCAGCATGAAGGTGCACGATCGTCATGTCGGCCGGCCGCAGTTCTCGCGCGGTCGCGTCATCGCTCGCACTTTGCAGCTGATCGAAGCGAACGAAGGCCAGCCGCTGTTCATCGACGATCTATGTCGCGTGACGCAGGTCAGCGAGCGCACGCTGAGAAACATCTTCCACGAGTTCTTCGGCGTCGGTCCGATGCGCTTGTTGAAGGTCCGTCAGCTGCGGGAGATTCGCGCCGCGCTGCTGCGGGCCGATCCGCAACGTGACACGGTGACGCGCATCGCCGCCCGCTTCGGCATCTGGGACTTCAGTCTGTTCGCCCGCAACTACAAAGCGTTGTTCGGCGAATCGCCGTCACGCACGCTGCGCACGCCGCCGTCGGATGTGAAGACGCGCTCGCCGGTGTCGTGGCTGCACTATGCGTCGAAGATTTTTATCGATGACATGCGGCCGATGGCCCATCCGCATGTCCTCGATGGCAATGGCGACGATGTCGATGCGCCGCTGGTGATCCAGCCGGCCGACTTGCCGCAGTTGCGGGCTAAGCCCTGATCGAAGGCTAGAGGCTGGCCCGCATGAACAACAGCGGGCCGGCCATCTTCAGGTCGAAGAGGCCCGGATCGTCGACGTCGCGGGAATCGACCTCCACATCGAAGGTTCGATAGCCGAGCCCGAACACCAGATACGGATTCATGCGCCAGGTGAGCGCGGCGCGCGCGTCCAGCACCGAGCCGTCGATCTCGTCGAACTCCACCGAAAGATATTGCACTCGGGCTTCGAACGACCAGCGATCGTTGAAATCGTATCGCCCTTCGATGCCCGCGAGCGGCAGCGGCGTCACGGCTGTCTCGGACTCACGGACCACGCGCCGGCGCACCACCGCGTTCGCGTCCACTTCGACGATCTGTATGCCGAACGTCAGCGCCAGATCGAAGTTGCGCAGCTTCACGATGCTGTAGCCGTACGTGAGACCGACCGATGTGAGATTGAGCGTGCTGTCGACGACCTCGCCGGGCAGATAGATCTGATCGTCGAACACGATGCTTTCATCGATCGCCTGGCGCGCCGAGCGTCGCAGGCTGAAGCCGCTCAGACGGATCAGGTGACGGTCGCCCGGCAGCAATGTGATCTCCGCCAGCGGCAACAGTTTGTTGTCGTCCAGTCCCAGATCCTCTTCGGCGTCGACCAACGTGCCCGGCGTGGCCAGTGTCGGATCGACGCGAATATCGGTGTCGAGGTTGGCGCTCAGCGTCATGACTTCGACGCGGAAGCGATCCTCGACGACGTGCGGCTTGGGCTGCGGCGCCCAGTCCGGCAGTTTGTCGTTGGTGGGCTTCGGGTCGGCGGCGTGCGCCCCGCTGAACAGGCTCAGCGCGAGACAAGCGAACAGTGACTGACGGGCGACGTGGCGTTCAGAAATCACTTCGGGCACTCCGGCATTTGTATCCGGATTATGCCCGGGTGCTTACGCGGTCGCGACCCAGTGATCGTCCCAGCGGATCGGTTGTGAGCTCGCGATTTTCAGAAATTGTGAACGCAGTCGAGTTTCGTCGAGGCCGTAAGCCGTGCCGTCGCGTTGCGAAGCGAGGATCGACCCGTCGGCAACTCGCGACAAACCATATGTTTCCGAAGCTGCGATGAAGCCGAGATAACGTTCGTCGCCGATCGACCAGCAAGCGACGCCGTTGCCGTACGGACAGGCTGCGGCGATCAGATCGTGCGTTTCGCTGATCGCGACACTGGCGACGTAGCCTTGGAACATTGGAATCTCCGCCGCCGGTGCGCTGAGCAAACGGAATTGCGCCGGTTGGTTCGCGTGCGCGGGTCGATACAAAGCGACGATGCCGGGCGCTTTGTTCTTGTCCTCGCCTTCGTACTGCAAGCCGACGGCAGTGATGCCGGTGCTGGTCATCGATACGTGACGAATGCTCAACAGATGATCCGGCAGCCGCCACTGCTCCTTGCGTTGGCCGGTGGCCGCATCGATCACGCAGAGCGACGGATCCATCGTCGGAATATTCAGCTTGCGTCGGAAGCTGCGCGGATGCGTCATGATGCCGCCGTTCGCGACCAGCAACGAACGATGGCCTGGCAGCCACGCCACTTCGTGAGGATCGATGCCGCTCGTATCGATCTCACCGACAACTGAGAAGGTGCGCGCATCGCGCACGACCACAACGCCTCTGGCGCGCTCGAAGTCGTGTTCGGGTGTGAGAATCAACGAGCCATCGGCGGAATACGTGCCGTGGCCGGCGAGATGTCGACCCGGCTCAGTCGTGAATACGGTTCGAGCCTGCATCGTCACGCGATCCAACTCGAACGCCTGCGTGCCGGGTCGTCGCGCAAAGAACAAAACGCGATTGGGATCGGTGGGATGAACGGCGCAACCATGCGCCCGCATCGGCACGCGAGTTCCGAAGACTTCCTGATCCTTCAGTGACACGCCACCGACGTATTGATCGCCACGCGCATCTTCATACGCGGAGAGCAGGGTGCCGGTACGTGCCTTGCTTTCGGATGAGAACAACAAACTGCCTGCCGCGACCGCGCTCAATGACGCCGAGGCGACCAAGACCTGGCGACGCGACCACTTGAGCGCTTTAGGGTTGGATGCGTTCATAGAGAGTCGATGAACCTCAACAAAGCCTCGCGATCCTGCGTCGACAGATTGCGAAATGCTTCCTTGGCGCGCTCGCCTTCACCGCCGTGCCACAGAATCGCTTCAGTCACATCGCGCGCGCGGCCGTCATGGAGCAGACGCGTGTGACCGTTGACCATCTTTTGCAGCCCCAGGCCCCACAGCGGCGACGTGCGCCATTCGCTGCCGCTGGCCGCGAAATCGGCGCGCCCGTCGGCGAGGCCTTCGCCCATGTCATGCAACAGCATGTCCGTGAACGGATGGATGGTCTGATCGCTGAGCCACGGCTGGTCTTTTACGTTGCCAGTCCTGAAGGTCGCGCGATGGCAGGACTCGCAGCCGGACTCGAGAAACAACCTCGCGCCCCGCTTGACTTCGGGCGACTCCAGATTCCGACGCACCGGCACCGCGAGCATGCGCTGATACCGGACCATGTGCTCGAAGATCTCATCGCTGATCTCAGGCTCGCCGCCGCTCGGCGCGGCTCCACAAGCCGTTTGAGCAGGCATGCAGATTTCAGCGGGACGGAACGAGGAGGTCATGCCGATCTCGCTGGAGAACGCAGCCGCAGTTTGATGTGCGATGTCGGGCTGATTCAGTTTCCAACCGAAACGTCCGAGCACTGCGCGACCTGCCAGCGGATCCCACACGTGATTCGGCCGGCCCGAGATGCCGTCGTTATCGGCGTCGTCCGGATCGCTGCGCTCCATGATCTGAGTTTCGGGAATCGCTTCGAGCAAGCCCGAACCGAACACAGCAGGCGCAACGCGCGGCGACAACTTCGTGTCGGCTGCGAGCTCGCCATACGCCAGTTCTTCGAAGGCATATTCGGGAGCGAGCAGCGTGTATGACGTGCCGTCGCCGAAGGTGCCTGCAACTTCGCGATGTCGAATGCGCAGCTTGCCTTCCGCGGCCACGCCGCCGATGCCGAACGGATTGAAGTTGACGCCGTAGTTGGGATCGGCCTGCGGCTCGTTGTTGGCGCCGGGCGTCGGCGTCGCAAATTGAATGACGAGCGACACGGGCGGCTCGCCTTCTTTCAACGGTGGCTGACCGCGGCCATCGTTGTTGTGGCACTGGTCGCAGCTGCGCGCATTGAACAGCGGGCCGAGCCCGTCACGCGCTCCGGCGCTCGCGGGGGCGACCACCCACGGGCTGTTGAAGAATGCGTTGCCGATGAAGAACTCGCCACGCTGCGCGACCGTCAGGTTGGTCGCGGGCCGCGAGAAGGCGTGGCGCGACGACTCGCTTACCGTCATGGCGCCGCCGGAGTTCGGTTGTAACAGCTGCTCGGTCGACCTGCCTTTGGAGCATGCGCCGAGGAATGACATTGCGCCCCACAGCGCCGCGAGGCCGATGAGCTTGGCGACGTGGGCTGGCTCTTTTTGAATGCGGATCATCGCGAGCTACTAATCTCCCAGCCCTTCCAGATCGGACAGGAAGATTTCAATCGAGCGAGCGCCGCGCGAGAACGACAACGTCTGCGCGCGCAACGCATCGATGCCGGCTTGCATGCGAGCGCGACCTTCGGCGTTGTCCGCCAGAATCTCACGGTCGTACGGACTCTTCACGGCGCCCACCGTTTCACGAGTGCGAGCGAGGCGCGCTTCGATTTCTTCGGCGGCGCGTGCGTCCTTCTCTTTCACCAGATCGGCCAGACTCGGGCCACTGAGAGTCGAGCCATCGAGCCGCTGGTAGCGGCCGAAATAAACATTCTCGATGCCGACCGCGTTGGCGCGCAGCTCGTCGGCGGTCAGATCGCTGAAGCAGGATTGTTCTTCTTCCTGATCGGAGGAGAGCAACGGCACATTCATGCGCTCGCCGGCCATTTCCACTTCGGACAGCGCCGCGATGCCCGTGAACATGCGCTTCAAGCCGGTGTACACGTCGCCGGTGACGAACGAAGTGCGATAGTTCGGTTCCTTCGATTCACGCCACTGCGCGGCCACCGACTCCAGATCGCTGACGATCAACGTCGAGGCGGCCTTCAAATATTTGCCACGGCGCGCGTTCACATCGGTCGCGGGATCGCCTTTGACAACGAAATCGGTGAAGGGGCGCTGACCGGCCGACTCGGGCGGCGTGTTCCAGTCCTGGCCCCACAGCAGGAACTCGACCGCGTGATAGCCGCTGGCGATGTTCTTCTCGCCGCCCAGCTCGTTCTGCTCGGCGATCAGCTCGGGCGTGATGTTCGGGAAGCGCTCGACGTCGCCGATGATGTTGAGGCCCGGCGCGGCGTTGTACTTGTCCACGACCACGGCGTCGATGTGGTTCTCGTCGAGCGGCCAGCCGTTGAGTTGACCCTCAGGCCCATTCTCGCCGTCGATAGGGCCGCCGTAGAAGCGGAAGGCCTCGGTATAGGCGTACGGGATGCGCGCGGCACGCCAGCGCTCACGGGCCGCATTCAAGGTCTCCTCGCTCGGATTGGCGAGCAGCGCGTCAATGGCTTGGTCCAGCTCGCGGGCCGCGCTGATCGTGTCCTCGTACGTCGCCAGGACGATCTGCGCGTAGTTCTCCAGCACGGGCTGGCGCGAGTCCTTGGGTTCGGTGCGGGTGCAGCCGACGGCCAGGGACAAGCAGATGGCGGCCGCGGCGGCGGACTTCAGGGCGGATGCGAGCATGTTGGGCGCTTTGTAGGAAGTAGATGCGGCCCGCCACGGGCGGGAGGTGCCCGATTTTATTCGCAATCGAGAATGACTCGCAATTAAGAATGAGTCAGAGGTCGATCAGTGTGGCTTCGCGGGCGAGGGCAGCGGGGAGTCGCCAAACGCGGTGGGGCGCAGGCTCTGGCGCCGGTGCAGGATGTCGGTGAGCTCTTCGCCATCGACACCGAGCCGGTCCGCGGCTTTTTCGATGGACAGCCCCTCGCAAACGATGAGGCTGACGGCGGCCCAATACAGAGCGGCTTCGGTATGAGAGTCGTGCTGGTGCTGCATGTTGCTCGTCGCGTCCAGGATCCGAGGGACACGCAAGGGCAGCATGTTGCGAGCGATCAAGGCCCAGAGAAACCGGCATTTATACTGAAGCCGGTCGTGAGGGGGCGCGGAAAATGCCTATGAAAAAGGGCGGATTTTGCAATCCGCCCCTGATGAGCAATCAATAGTTGATCGGTTCGCGGGTTACTTGCGCTCGGCTTCTGCGAGGCGCTTGCCGACGAACTGCCAGTTGGCGATCTGCTCGACCACGGCCTTCACGAAGCCGGCGCGGTTCTGCTGGTGATCGAGATAGTAGGCGTGCTCCCAAACGTCGCAGGTCCACAGCGCGTAGCCGCTGGTGATCAACGGATTGTCGGCATCGTGCGTCGTGGTGATCTCGAGCTTGCCGTCCTTCGCGACCAGCCAGGCCCAGCCGCTGCCGAACTGGCCGACGGCCGCTTCGACGAACTTGTCGCGGAAATTCTCGAACGAGCCGAACGAGGCTTCGAGGCGCTTCTTGATCGGCTCCGGCGGCGCGCTGCCGCCGTTCGGCGCGAGCGAGTTCCAGAAGAAGTCGTGATTCCAGACCTGCGCGGCGTTGTTGAAGATCTTGCGCTCGGTGCCGGTCTTGTTGGCGGTCGCCTTGATGATGGACTCGAGATCCTGTTTCTCCAGCGGCGTGCCCGCGATGAATTCATTCAGCTTGGTCACATAGGTCGCATGGTGCTTGCCATGGTGATGATCCAGCGTACGCGCCGAAATCGTCGGGCCAAGAGAGTCTTTGGGAAACGGCAGGGACATCAATTCGAACGCCATGGCGGGCTCCAGCTAGCGCTAAAAACAGTGGGGTAAAGGGGCCAACGTATCGTGGACCGCGAAGTTCCCGCTCGATCCGGGGTGCTTCGTTACCGTTCGATGACGAGGCGGCCAGAAAGAATACCTTCCCTGACAGGCCCTTGGCCACCCGCCTGCCGCGCAAGCGACGGCGCAGGGGCCGGGTCACGAACGTGATTCATCTCACACTACGGGCTGCTTTGCTTGCACCCACCGGGCGATTTCAGGACGAAATGGCGGCTTCCGGTCAATAGTGAACATGCGCAGCGCCGCAAGAGCGTCTATATTTCGCTGGTTCCGTTGCGCAGACCACGAGATCGCTAGAAGTCTCGGGCGCGCGCGGAGCTCGAAGGTTCAACATGAAGGAGCAAGGGGGCGGGCCCGCACGGAGCGGTCAGCCACATGCACCGGGAGGACAAGACATGGGCAAAGCGACACAGATCGCGGCCATCTTCGCCTTTGGCGTCGTGGCGACGATAGCAACAGTAGCGGTTCAAGCGGCCGAGGATGCTCCTGCGAGCAGCTTCGTCACGCTCAAGCTCGAAGGCAGCTGCGACGCGCAGAACACGCGGCTATGGCTGGTGAATTCACACACCTTCAAGACCATCGCCACCACCGTGCGCTGGCGTGCGGCCGGCGGCAAGGATCTCAGCGAGCAGTTTTTCCCCGGCCCGAACTCCGTGCGCGAGATCGGCTGTGCTGCCGAGGCCGAGATTCTGGATGCGAAGTTCTCCGACTTCTAAGTCTCAAAGCCCTGCAACGTCGCGAAGTCATCGAGCGCCGCGCGCTCGGTGCGCAGCGAATTGATCGGCGCGCTCTCGTCCATATAACCCAGCGCCATGCCGCTGAAGAGCATCACGTCCGGCGGCAGTCGCAGGAACTCCGCGATCGTCTTGTGCCAGATCGCCCAGGCTTCCTGCGCGCAGGTGTGCAGGCCGCGCTCGCGAGCGAGCAGCATGACGGTCTGCATGAACATGCCCAGATCGGCCCACTGATCCTGGCCCATGCGGCGGTCGATGCAAAAGAACAGCCCCACCGGCGCGCCGAAGAATTCGTAGTTGCGTGTGAACTGCCGGATCCGCGCCAGCTTGTTGTCGCGAGGAATGCCGATTGTCGCGTACAGGTCTTCACCGCACTTGAAGCGACGGGCACGATACGGATCGTGCAGCTCGGGTGGATAGATGTTGTACTCGGTGCCTTCGCCGACCGGCAGCATCGACCGCTTGCTGCGGATCGCCGCGAGGAACTCGGCGAGCGGTTGCCCGGCGAGCACGTGCACTAACCAAGGTTGTAGATTGCCACCCGACGGCGCGCGCTTGGCGGTTTCCAAAATCTCGACCAGGATCTGCTTCTCGACCGGCTTGTCGAGAAAGGCGCGACAGCTGATCCGGCTGGCAACGGCGTTGGTGACATTCATATAGTTGGAGAGACGGATGCTCGATCCCGCTCAAGATAACATCACTCTGCCCGACGGCACGTCGCTGGTGTTTCGAACGTTTTGCCTGACGGATTCGCCCAAGGCGGCGGTGATCATTCCGTCCGCGATGGGCGTGGCTCAGAAGTACTACACCCAGTTCGCGCAATGGCTCGCGCAGCAGGGTTATCACGTGACGACGTTCGACTATCGCGGCATCGGTTTCTCCGCGCCGCGTTCGTTGCGCGGTTACCCGGTGAACATCTTCGATTGGGCGCGACAGGACTGCGCCACCATCATCGACAGGGTGAAGTCCGAGATGCCCGACGTGCCGCTGCACTGGATCGGCCACAGCCTCGCCGGCCAATTGATCGGCCTCGTTCCCAACCGGGATCGCATCGATCGCGTCATCACCGTCGCCGCCGGCACGGGTTATTGGCTCGAGAACACCTGGCGCACCAAGTCCACGGTGTGGTGGCTGTGGTTCATCCTTGTGCCGCTCGCGCTGCGCACCGCTGGTTATTTCCCCGGCAAACGTCTGCGCAAAGTCGGCAACCTGCCGTTTGGAGTGATGCAGCAGTGGCGCCGCTGGTGCCTCAATCGCGAATACGTCGTGGGCGCCGAAGGCGATGACGTTCGCGCCGACTATGCGTCCGTGCGCACGCCGATGCTTTCTCTTTCGTTTACCGACGACGAGATGATGTCGGCGAAGGGGATCAAGTCACTGCACGGCTTGTATGCGAATGCGCCCGTCGAATATCGCCGCATCACCCCTCGCGACATCGGCGCCCGCCACATCGGCCACTTCGGCTTCTTCCGTCCACAGTTCGAACAAACCCTCTGGCCGCTCGTGCCGCAATGGCTGAGCGTGCGTTGAGTTTCAGTCGTCGAGAGGGTGGGGGAAAAAAATAGCGTGCGCGAGGTTCATCACATCGCGCACGCCTGCATCCGAGATGGCTCAGGGGGATAATTGACCATCGTCGTAAGCACGTTGAAACCGAAGAGACTCGCGTCCTGAGACGCTCGGTTTCATAAATGCAGGACGCGTGCCAACTCGCCGCGGCCTGGAAGCGGCGAAAAATAAGGGCCTGCATGCGCGGAGATTTGCTTGGATGCACTCGCGATGTGCATGGGAGCGCAATCATGCGACGGCGTAGTGCGAGATGCGGAAATTGTCATCGAATTGTCAATGAGTTCGCAGATTTGAGCTAGGAGAAAACCTTAGGTTACGGAGTGGTTACGCGGCGTGAGTGGATCAACGGAGTGAGGCGATGATCGGATCGATGACGCGGGCACGAGCGATGAGCGGCGCGAGCTATGGATGGCGCTCGTTCCTATTGGTTACTGCATGCGTGGCTGCCGCAGGGTGTGGCAGATCATCGCAGCTCGAGCCGGTATCGGTGCAAGAGCCACCGGCTGCCTTCATTGCTTCCACGCCGACGGGCGTCGATGCAGACGAACTGAAGCAGCTGCTGCAACAGTGCGACGTGGGCAAAGTCATGCCGATCCTGCGAGACGTGCTGGGTTCGCCGGCGTCAGCCGACCTGTTGATGTTCCTGAGTGACTCCTGGGCCGACGGTGGCGGCGATCCGGCTGTGAATCATTGCATGCAGAAGGAGATCGTCCGCGTATCCGTCGCCAATGCGCTCGCGCAGGCGCAAGCGAATCGGATGTTGGAGGTCCCGCAACTGGAGTCTGTTTTGGATACTCTTCGCGGCTCACTGACGTCGCCGAGCTCGGAGATCGCGCATACCGCGATCATGGGGATCGGCGACTTTCTGACTGAGCGCGATATAGCGAAGCTGAGACAAATCGCGCTCGACGATAAGTGTTGCCACAACAAATCTGCGTATGCGGCGTTGGCACTATCGTGCAACCCGAAAGCCAGTGAGGAACTGGATCGGCTGGCCACGATCGATCAGAAGCGCGCCGACCTGGTTCGCGAGTTTCGTGGGCTCATGCAAGAAGCTCGGACGCTCAAATGCGATTCAGAGTAAGGACTGTGAGGAGTTGTCTCTTCGCAGTGATTGCCGTGCTGTGTGCATGTCAGCCGGACACGCCGCCGCTTCCAATCACGGGAGAGATCGGCTTGCGACACGTGAGCAATTCGGAGAATGAATTTGTGTTTGCGCTGACAAACCAGTCGGCCCGGGCAATCTCGCTGCGAGGTGACCGCACAGAATCCGGGCGCGCTAGTGCATGGGATGGATGGGTGGCGTGTCACGAGGGAACCACCGGGTTATGGACACCCGGTCCCTACACTCTGGTGGATGGCATGCCGGAGATCATCGAGATCGGCTCGGCCAGGCAACTGGAACTGGTTGCAGGCTTTGCTATGCCTGATGAGTTCTTACGGGACTACCGGGCCGGGCGTTGCAAGCTGACGCTGAGGTTGGCAGACGGCTCGCTTGTTACTTCAGAGGAATTTCAACCTTAGCGCCAGCGGGCGATTACAACTTCGCGATCCTCGCCGAGCCATCCGAACGCGTGTAGACGCGGACCTTTTCTCCTTCGTCGAAGTTTTGGTCCGCGGGTTGGATGATGGCGAGAGTTTCGCGGCTGCCGTTCATTTCGACCAGCAGCTCCCAGGCTTTCTTCTGTGTGGCGCTCTTTTCGGCTTGCTTGCCGACAACGGCGCCGGCGACTGCGCCTACCGCGCCGGCAATACCCGAGCCAGAACCGGAGCCTATCGTTCGGCCGATCTCATGGCCGACATAGCCGCCGCCGTACGTGCCGATGACTCCCGATTGACCCTCAATGGTGGCTTCGACTACCTGAACGACGGTGCCCTCGCGCACGGTCCAGCTGCGTTGCGCGTCGTGTCTGGAATACAGGGTGCCGTGTGAGCTGCAGGCAGCGGAAAGCAGTCCGAGGGTCATCATTGACGCTGACCAGAGTGCGCGCATGGGAGTCTCCGCGAAAGGACGTTCGGTGAAACTCTAAAATCCGCACTATGGTGCTCCGCGCTTGCTGAAACCCACCTTAACCGCCTCAGTAGGGCGAGTTCACTCATCGAGGTTGGCGGTAAACCCGATTGGCCGCGTCTTCGGCTCCGGCGTGTGCATGAGTTCGCGAATGTCTTGAGGATGCCGACGATGGCTCGGTCATGTGAGGAAACCTTGCGCTCCAGCTCTGCGAACTTCTCAGCGAGCTGGCGGTTGGAAGCGAGCGGATCGCGCAGCTGCACGAAGGCGCGGACCACGTAGATGCTCATTTCAATTGCCCGTTGGCTGTTTAGGATGGTGGCGGCCATGATGGCGCCATGCTCGGTGAAGGCGTAGGGCGGATAGCGCGGGTCGCGATGCTTTTGGGAACCGGTCGCAATTTGCGACCGGTTCAAGACGTCGACTTCTGGGCGTGAGAGCCGAAACATGAAGTCTTCCGGAAACCGGTCTAGGTTGCGTTTGACCTGCTCGTTGAGCCGCTTGGTTGGCACCTGATAAAGCGCAGCGAGTTCGCTATCGAGAAGCACGCGCTGACCGCGCAGGATGAAGATCGACTGTGCGACGTGCTCGACGGAGATGAGTGCGGCGTTCTTCGTCAGGCCTATTCCTCTAGTGTTGTCTTCCTTACTGGTCACGGCCGGTATTTAAGGTCGCAAATTGCGACCATAAAGTTCTCGCCTCATGCTCAGCGATGTTTGTCTCGGCTCTCTGCCGCCGAACCGATCTCAGCGGCAGAGGCGCTCAAAGGGCTCGTCTGCTAAACGCGGTAAACCGCCGTCTGCTCTCTCACTTGGTACGGGAAGTTGCCTGCATTTCCCTGCGGCTCGTCATTGCCTGGCGTTCCACCGCCGCGCTGGCGAACTGCCTCGATCAGCGGTTTCAGCTTGACGAGATCTAGCTGATCGGCTGAGTCACTGATCCAGCGCTGCGCGGCGTGCGCCACTTCCGCGTGTAGCACTGAGTCGGGGTCGTCCGCGTACTGCAGTACTTCGGACAAGCAGTAGAGCATTCCGCGCACTTCGCGCAGTAGGGTGCGTACGTTTTCAATGGCTTCCTCCAGGGTGCGAGGTGGTGGTGGAGCACCGTCGGGTGGCGGGCCGGAGTCAGAGGTTGCGAGGACGGGTGCCGCGACGGCGTGATCGGGTTGATTGAGACGTCGGCGGGTGATGTTGGAAGTATCATCTTTCTCAGCCATGTCATCTTCCTCTGGTTAGGTGGCTTGGTCAGGCGTTCGGCGGTGTGACAGCACCGTCGAGCGCCGCCTTCATGCATTGAACATTTCTCTCACTAGGAATCGTCGGTGGACCGCTCGAAAATTTCGGGGAGGTTTCGAGCGATGGTTTGATCGTAACTCGATGCGGCGTGGCTGTATATAACAACAGATAGTGTCTTGGCGCAAATTCGAATCTTTTTTGCTGCCGTTGCGCGCGCCCAATACGTGAGGAATGCCGCGCGAGAGTGCGCGCGTGATGTTCCGCGCCGATGCGTCTGCGACTTGCGCCGCGTTCCAAATGGCAGCGCCGTTAAGTCACAACCATTAGCGGCTAGAGTCGCCTTGTCGTCTTCAAGGTGACCTTCGCACCTTCCAGCTCCGCCGACTCCGCCTTCACCGTGACCTTCCCCGCCTGTTCCGCCTTCCCGCGCACGATCACCAACGCCAGTCCATTGAACGCCTCGCGCACGGGCGATTGGAACGGTACGAAGCTGGTTGGATCGCCGTTGTCAGTAGCGACGATTTCGCCGGGGCCCTCGACGGTGAAGCGAATGGAGTTCTTCGCAGTCGGAGCAGGCAGGCCGTTCTGATCAAGTACACGAACGGTGATGAACGACAGATCCTGGCCGTCGGCTTGGATCTTCGAACGATCTGCAGTGAGCTCGAGCTTGGCCGGCGAGGAGGCGGTGCGAACGGAAGCGGTGGCCCATTCCTTGCCGTTCTTGTAACTCACAGCGCGCAGCTCGCCGGGTTCGTACGTCACATAGTCCCAGCGCAGACGATATTCATAGGCCGCGCGCTTCTTCCGGCCTTGTGACTTGCCGTTGACGAACAGCTCCGCCTCATCGCCCGAAGTGATCAAATGCACCGGCGTGACTTCGCCTTCGCGCCCGGGCCAGGTCCAGTGCGGCAGCAGGTGAGCGAGCGGCAGCTCGGGGCGCCACTTCGCTTGATACAAATAGAACCGGTCCTTCTTGAAGCCGGCGAGATCGATGATGCCGGAGTAGGAGCTGCGCGATGAGTAGTACGGCGTCGGCTCGCCGAGATAATCCCAGCCGGTCCAGACGAACTCACCGGCGACATACGGATGTTGATCCTGCGCGGCGAAGGCGCGATCGGCGGAGGAGCCGAAGTCGGCGGCATGCAGTTCGTAAGCGCTGACCTGGCGAGTTTTCGGATCGCCGCCAGATCCTGGCCGCACCGGGCCGCTGATGCTGCCGCTCACAGGGAACTGATATTCGCCGCGGCTGCTGAGTGCTGACGCGCTCTCGCTGCTGAGAATAAGTTTGTCCGGGAAGCGCTCGCGGAACGCAGGAAACTGGCCGGGCAGGCTGCGGATGCCGGCGCCCTGATAGTTGAGGCTGATGACATCGACCGTAGCGGGCAGCGGCATGTCCGGCTTGGCCCAGTTCATCGCGGTGGTGGCGAGGCGCGTCGGATCTTCCTCGCGAACGATGTTCACGAGCGAGGTCGCAATCGCGGCGCCATGCTCGCCCGTGTATTGCTCGCCGACTTCGTTGCCGACGCTCCACATGATGATGGAGGGATGATTGCGATCCCGGCGCAGCATCGAACGCAGATCCTGCTCGTGCCAGTCCGGGAAGATCAGGTGGAAGTCGAGCGGTGTTTTCTTGCGTTCCCATACGTCGAATACTTCATCCATCACCAGGATGCCCATGCGATCGGTCAGCTCGAGCAGCTCCGGCGCTGGCGGGTTGTGGCTCATGCGCAGCGCGTTCGAGCCCATCTCCTGAAGCATTTCCAGCTGACGCTCGGCCGCACGCACGTTGAAAGCTGCGCCAAGCGCGCCGAGGTCGTGGTGATTGTTGACGCCGTTGAGCGGAATGCGCTCGTCGTTCACGAACACGCCATGGGTCGGGTCCAGGCGTAGCGAGCGGATGCCAAAGCGCGTCTCGTATCGATCAATGGCTTTGCCACCGCGCGATACCGTCGTCACAGCGACGTAACGATTCGGCGTTTGCGTCGGTCGCGGTCCCCACAAGCGAGGATTCGCGAGCGTTGCAGAACCTTTCACTTGAGCGCTCGCGCCGGCGGCGACGCGAGCTTTCCCATGATCGATCTTTGCGACGATGCCGCCGCTGCGTTTGCCGCCAACGTCCAGCGCATAAACGTCCGTTGAAACATCGACCGACGCCTCGGTCTGCGAATCGTTGTCGATGGAGACGGCGACATCGATAGTGGCCGACGACTTCGAAACCTGCGGCGTCGTGACCTGAGTGCCCCAATGGCTCACGTGCACGCGATTCGTCTTGGTCAACCAGACATTGCGATACAGGCCGCCGCCGGGATACCAGCGCGCCGAGTGCGGAGGGTTGTCGAGGCGGACGACGAGTTGGTTCGTGCCGCCGAAAGCGACGTGCGAAGTGAGATCGAGACGGAAGGAGTTGTAGCCGTAAGGCCAGCCGCCGACGAGCTTGCCATTGAGCCACACGGTGGCGTAGGACATCGCGCCGTCGATATCCAGAAATACAGAGCGATCTCGATCGCTCGCTGGAATCTCCAGCTTCTGCCGATACCAGCCGATGCCCCAGCTCGGCAGCCGGCCCATGCCGCCATACGGACCTTCGGTAATGAAAGGACCGGTAATTGCCCAGTCATGGGGCAAGGTGACCTTGCGCCAGGTGCTGTCGTCGAAGTTCGCCTGGACATAGGAAACATCGCTGCCGGGATCGCCCGCCGGACGTTGATATCGCTGCGCTGGATCTTTGATGAAAGCGTTGCCCGAGGGCAGGATCCACGGCTTCAGCACCTGCTGTTTGGCGGCTGCAACTTGCGCGGCCTCTTCGGGCTTCGCATCCGCTTGCTTGCCGTCTTCGGTCAGCGTGACCACGGGACGCACGTCGTACATCAGTGGCGTCGTGAGGCCCGCCGGATCGCCCATCTGAAAACGCCAGCCGGAGTTGATGGAAACGCGTTCGCCTGGCGCGATGGTTTGAGCCGAGGCCAGTGCCGGCGCAACCAGTGACAGAGTGAAGACCAGGACGTTGCGCCAGGTCAGCAGCGGACGCAACGCATGGCCCTCGTCGCGGCGAGAGCGGAAAAAATTTCGCATCGATGGAACCCTTCAGCGGCAGTTCGGCGCGCGTGGCGCCGACTCTGGCATTATCTCAGACAAATGTGGGTGCGTCTAAATCGTGCAAAGTACTGCATACTTCGGCGTGTGACCGCGGACGGAATGGGCCCAAGAGGGGAGAGCCGATGATTTTTCGCTGTGCTTTGTTGATCGGGATGTGGTGCCTGCTGTCGGGCGCCGTATCGCTAGCGGACGGGACGGCCCCGAAGCTGGAGTATGGCATCGAGAACAACATCGCCTATTACGACGCCGCGGCGTTGGCGCGTGCCGACGAATATCAGAAACAGCAGAGCAAGCTGGATGTTTATTACCCCAAAGGCGCGAAGGGCTTCACCACGGTCGTGTGGTTTCATGGCGGCGGGCTGACGGGTGGCAGTCGTTACTTTCCCAACTTGAAGGACCAAGGCATCGCACTCGTCGCCGCAAGTTATCGATTCGCGCCGAAGGCTCAACCGCCCGCCTATCTGGAAGACAGCGCCGCTGCGATCGCGTGGGTGCTCAAGAACATCAGCCGCTATGGCGGCGATCCGAGCAAAGTGTTCGTTGCGGGTCACTCCGCCGGTGCTTACCTCGCAACCATGATCGCGATGGACCCGAAGTGGCTCGGTGCGCACCGGCTATCTAACAAATCGCTCGCGGGCGTCATCGCCGTCAGCGGCCAGATGACCACGCATTTCACCGTCAAGAAACAACGCGGTGACACGGCCCCGCAACTGCGCCCGATCATCGACGAATACGCGCCGCTGTATCACGCCGCGAATGAGTTCCCGCCGATCTGCCTGATCGTCGGCGGCCGGGACATCGAGTTCAAGTCGCGCGTGGAGGAGAACGAGCTGATGGCGGTGACCCTGCGCAATCTGGGTCATAAGAAAGTGGAGTTCTACGAAATGGCGGGGCTGGATCACGGCACCGTCGAGCAAGGCGCGATGATCGTCATGCGCGGATTCATACAACGGACACTGCAGGGAAGCGACAAGGAGTAGGTCATGCGCTATGAATGGATTCTCGGCTGCGCGCTGCTCGCAGCTCCGTTGGCACAGGCGAGTGCCCCAGTGCAACCGCAGGGCGAGCCGGTCGTCATCGGACATCGCTATCGGATCGCGTCGAAGGTGCTGGGCGAACAGCGCACCTATATCGTTCATAAGCCAGACGCCTATGACTTCTCCGATCAGCGCTACGGAGTGGTCATCCTGCTCGACGGCGATGGGCACATTCATCATGTCAGCGCAACCGTCGAGCAGTTGGCGAGAAACGGTCGGTCCGAGCCCATGCTCATCGTCGGCATCGAGAACACGGACCGGCAGCGTGACTTCACGCCGCCGTTCGCCGGGACGGAAGGGCGGCCGCCGGGCAACGTGGGTGGCGCCGCCAAGTTTCTGAGCTTCATCGCCGATGAATTGCTGCCCGAGATCGATCGCGCGTATCGCACGCGGCCGACTCGAATCCTGATCGGGCATTCATACGGCGGGCTGTTCGCCGTGTACACGCTGTTCAACCGGCCCGATATCTTCAAGGCGTACATCGCAGTGAGCCCGTCGCTGTGGTGGGACGACCAGGCGCTGGCGAAACAGGCCGACCAGTTCGTGATCGATCACAAGGATCTGCAGACCGCCATCTACATGACGATGGGCAATGAAGGTGGCGCGATGCTCGGTGGCGCGCAGAAGGTCATCGGCTCGCTGGCCAGCTTGCGTCAGACGGGTGCGAACTTTCAGCGCTGGCCGGAAGAGAACCACGGTTCCGTCGTCTTGCGCAGTGTTTACGAAGGGATGGAGTGGCTGAACGAGCTCTACTACACCCACGATCCGGCGCGCGCGTATGAAGAGGGCGGGCTGCAGTACTTCGACAAGCGCTTCGAGCTCATCTCGAAGTATTTGGGGTATGAAGTGAAGGTGCCGGAACACCAGCTCATGCAGGCCCAAGGCTACTTGCAGCACGTCAAACGTCCCCAGGAAGCGCGGCAGGTGCTGCAGCGAGTGCTGGAGCTGTATCCGCACAGTCCAGGCGCGCACTTCGAGCTGGGCAAGGTGTATCTGGCGCTGAACGACCGACCGCAGGGCGAGGCGGAGTTGAAAAAAACATTGGCGCTATACCCAGGACACGAGGGCGCCCGCAAGGAATTGGAGAAGATCGGCGTCGATCCGAAAAGCGTGGTTCCGGAGACGACTGTTTCACCCTCAGGGCTGCGCAGCTACGTTGGCGAGTACAAGTACAGCGATGAAACGTCCGTCGTCACTATGGAGCAGGGCAAGCTGTTCATGAAGGTCGCTAACAACAAGCGCGAGCTGCGTGCGCGTGCCGACGGAAGCTTCTTCGCGATCGAATCGGATCGCGAGTACACCTTCAACAAGAAATCCGGTCGCGTTACATCGCTGACTGTGCAGCTGGTGGACTTTCGTTACGAGAGCCGTAAGGTGAAGTAGCGGCGAGCAGCACGTCGATGGTTGCATCGACGACGCGCGCTCGCCGGTCGCGAGCATATAGTCCGTATTGAACGGTGAGCGGATGGGGAACCCCGGAAGACGCATCGAGAGTCCGCATTGTCTCCGTGCGGATCGAGTCGGGCGGAAGCAGGCCGATGCCGAGTCCGTTCTCGATGGCCGCTTGCAGGCCCATGACACTCTGGCTCGTGAAAGTTACCCGGTGCTCACGCCCGGTCGCCGCAAGCGCCTCAATCATTCTTCGACGCCACAGACAAGGCGCCGCGAACGCGACGAGATCGAGCGGACGCCCGGGCTCCTGCACGTAGTCCATGGCGCTCACCCATTGCAGCTCGACATTCCAGGTCACCAAGGCATCGGCCGCGCCCACGGCAGAAGTCGGCGCGATCACGATGTCCATGGTGTTCTCTTCCCATGTACGGCCAAGTGCTGTGCTGTGCTCGACGACGACGTCCAGTTGAACGTCCGGATGGGTGCGATGTAAGCGACCGAGCGCGGCCGGCAAGGCCGAATTGGCGATCTCTTCGGCGAGCCCGATACGCACACTGCCGCTAACGGCGGTCTCGCGCAGGCGAGCGTAAGCCTCGTCGCTCAATGCGAGGATGCGCGTGGCATAGCCCAGAAAGATCTCTCCTTCGGGCGTGGGAACCACACCGCGGCCGGTGCGCTGAAACAGGTGACGTTCCAACAAGCTCTCCAGCCGCCGCATCTGCATGCTCAATGCGGATTGAGTGCGACCGGTGTGCGCAGCCACCCGGCTCAGACTGCCTTGCTGGCAGACGGCGACGAAGGTGCGCAGCAGGTCGAGGCCGATTTGCTCCGATATCATTTTCGTTGAACTCAGATGTTGCTGTTATCAGCCTACGCGAAGGCTGGGCCCGTCGCTATCTTCCTCTCCCGATTCGAGAGGAAAGACATTCGTGAAAGCGATCAGAGTTCATCGGCATGGCGGTCCGGAAGTGCTCAGTTACGAGGACGTCGCCATTGGTCCGCCCGGACCCGGCGAGATTCGTGTGCGCAACCGCGCGATCGGACTCAACTTTGTCGACGTCTATTTTCGGACCGGCGCATATGCGCCGCCAACTCTGCCGTTCATTCCGGGTAACGAAGCCGCGGGCGAGGTCGTTGCGGTGGGTGAGGGCGTGAGCGAATTCAAGCCGGGCGATCGAGTCGCATATATCGAAACGCTAGGTGCATATGCCGAAGAGCGCAACGTCTCGGCGAATTTCGTCGTGCGCCTGCCTGATGCCATCGACTTCGAGACCGGTGCGGCGATGATGTTGAAGGGGCTGACGGCGCAGTATCTATTGCGGCGGACGTTTCGGGTCGAGCCGGGTCACAAGATTCTCGTGCATGCGGCGGCGGGTGGCGTTGGGCTGATGCTTACTCAGTGGGCAAAGCATCTGGGCGCCACGGTCATCGGCACGGTTGGATCGCCGGAGAAGGCTGAGCTCGTGCGTGCCAACGGCGCAGACTATGTCATCGACTACCGCAAGGAAGATTTCGCGAAGCGAGTGCGAGAGATCACCGACGGCGAGGGCGTCAACGTCGTTTACGACGGCGTGGGTAAAGCGACGTTCCACGGCTCGTTGGATAGCCTGCGACCTCTTGGCTATTTCGTGAGCTATGGCGCGGCATCCGGGGCGATCGAGCCGTTCGACATCATGCTGTTGATGCAGAAGGGCTCGCTGTTCGCCACCTGGCAGCTGCTCTTTACGCATCTGGCGAAGCGTGAGGATGTCGTGGCGATGAGTAAGGAGTTGTTTGCGGTGGTGGCGAGTGGGGCGGTGAAAGTGCCGGTGCACACACGGATGCCGCTGGCCGAGGTGGCGGAAGCACATCGCCGCCTCGAATCGCGGCAGACGACTGGTGCGACAGTGCTGTTGCCGTAGCTACGTTCGCCGCTTGGCATTCTCCAGCGCATCGATCGTCCGCGGCCAATCGTCTTTCAGTAACCGCGACAGCGCCCGATCGGCGAGCAGCTTGCCGCCGGTCTGGCAGCGAGGACAGTAATTGGTTTCGTTCTCGGCATAACGAATGCGCTGGACGGCCGTGCCGCACACTGGGCAAGGTTCACCGAACTTGCCATGCACGGCCATGTCCTTGCGAAACGCGGTGACCTTCTCTGGAAAGCCGCGAGTAGCTTCGGCACGCAAGCGCTCGATCCATTCAGTCAGCACTTCTTGAACGGCGTCGTAGAGCCGGCGCCATTCGTCGTCATCGAGCTGCTTCGTCTGGATCATGGGCGAGAGTCGGGCGCGATGCAGGATCTCGTCCGAGTAGGCGTTGCCGATGCCGCTGAGAATGGTCGGATCGGTGAGGGCCCGTTTGAGCGTGTGATTGCGCTCACTCATGCGTCCGCGAAACACAGCCGGCTCGACACCGAGCACTTCGAGCCCGCCGCGGTCATGTTCTTCGAGCTGCGCTTCGCCGGCGACAACATGCAGCGAGGCGCGGCGTTTCGTGCCCGCTTCCGTCAGGGTCAGCGCGCCGTTGTCGAAATCGAGCTGAAGCAGTGGTCCGCGAATCTTGCCGCGATGACCCGCCTCATACCAATGCAGCCGGCCGGCGATCATCAGATGAATCACCAGCCACACATCGTTATCGAAGCCGATGGCGATGCGTTTGCCGAGGCGGCGCAGCTTGCTGACGGCATGGCCTTCGCAGCTTTGCAGAGGCGGCTCGGCGGTGCGCAGCAGGAACGGATTCTTCAACAGAATCCGCTCCAGCCGATGCCCGACGACGCGGGCCTCGAGCGATTCGATGTAGACGGCGACGTCAGGCAGCTCTGGCATGGATGCCTAACGTCTGCGTCGGTATCAGAGTTCGCGCAAGCCGGTCGTGATCGGCAACTTTGCCGCGCGCAGGCTGGGCAATAGTCCGCCGATGAAACCGAGGATCAGCGCGTAAACCAGTCCTTGAACCAGTAGCTGCGGCGTCACTGTGAACGCGAAGGTCAGCTGGCTGAAAGTCGCGAAGTTCATCGTCGATGCGCGCACGCCGTTGAATGCGACATACGACACGACCATCCCGACCACACCGCCGACCAAGCCAATGAGCAATGCTTCCGCGAGCACTGACGTGATCACGGGAGCCGGCCCGAAGCCCAGTGCGCGCAACGTCGCGATCTCACGCGTGCGGGACGACACGGCCGAGTACATCGTGTTGAGCGCCGCGAAAATCGCGCCCAACCCCATGAGGATCGCAATCGCGCTGCCGATGGTGCTCACCAGCGTCACGAGAATCTTCGACTGCTCGGCGTAGTACTGCTTCTCGCTGAACACACGAACGTTGAGTCGCGGATTGGTCGACAGCTCGTCCTTGAACGCCTGCATGGCGCTCGGGCTGGTGAGCTTCACACGCATTGATTGATACGACGTGCCGCGGTTGTACGCGCCCTGGAGCACAGTAGCGTCAGTCCAGATTTCCGACTCGGCGACGCTGCCGCGATCCTCGAAGATGCCCGTGACCGTCCAGTTCGTGGTTCCCAGGCGCAGTTGGCTGCCGACGGTGAGGCCGGAGAACTGCATGCTCGCGCCCTTGCCGACCACGACTTCGAACTTGCCGGGCGTGAAGTTCACACCTTCGACAATCTTGAAGTTGCTACGCAGCTTCACTGCCTGCGGACCGACGCCGCGCAAAGGAACATTCGCCGCGGTGCCGGTGCTCTTCAGCGGTACATCGACCACGACGTACAGCTCGGGAGAAACGATCGGCCCTTGCTCGTCGCGCGCCGCTTGTTTGGCGTCGGCAATGAGGCGGGTTTGTTCCTGCTGCAGGCCGCTGCCCATTTCGTCGGTCGCGCCATTTCGCAGCACGATGGCGACCTGGTCGGAGCCGGAGATTTCCAGCACCGCTTTGAAGCCTTCGGCGATGGAGAGCACGCCGATGAGCACGGTGACGACGCCGGCGATGCCGATGAGCGCGACGATCGACGACGCTGCACGCTGCGACATGTTGCGCACGTTCATGCTCGTGATCGCGGTGATCTGATCCCAAGAATTGTTCGACATGATGCTGATCCTTCCTGGCTCAGGACTTACGCAGGGCGTCGACGATCTTCAGTCGCGATGCCTGCGTGCAGGGAATGGCCGCGGCCAAGCCGCCGAGCAGCACGATCAACACGACACCGATGCCCCACGTCGCGGGCGGCATGCCGAGCACGGGGAAGAACTGCGCGACCGCCGCGCCGATGCCTTTGCTCGCGAGCGCCGCCAGTCCAAGACCGATCAGGCCACCCAGCCC
Source organism: Steroidobacter agaridevorans (assembly GCF_009932555.1). Lineage (GTDB taxonomy): Bacteria > Pseudomonadota > Gammaproteobacteria > Steroidobacterales > Steroidobacteraceae > Steroidobacter > Steroidobacter agaridevorans. Next base: position 457,252 of record NZ_BLJO01000005.1, on the reverse strand, counting down.
AGTGACGAGAATCGCTTCGGCGATAATCAGGAACGTGACGCCCGCGCCCGAGAAGCCCAGCGTCTTCATCACGCCAATCTCGTTGATGCGCTCACGAATCGCCTGGCCCATCGTGTTGGCTGTGACCAGTAGCATCGTGAAGAACACGGCCGCGGCCACGAACGTGAGCAGCTTGCCGATGTTGCCCATCTGATTCGCAAACCCTTGGATGAAGGCCTTCTCGGTCGAAGTCTTGGTCTCCGTGGAGGAATTGCGGAACAAATCGTCGATGCTGCGCGCGATGTCGGCCGAGCGGTCTGGATCTTTCACTTTCACGACCACCCAACCGATCATGTCCCGGATCTCGGCGCGCGACTCGTTGAGATAGTCGTAATGGAAGTACATGCTCTGGTTGTCGCCGTTGCTCGCCTGGTAGATACCTGCGATCTTCATCGGCCAGGAGTTGCCGCCATCGTCCTTGCGCGTCCAGATGTTGGAGCGCATGGGAATGGTGTCGCCCACTTTCCACTTGAAGCGTTCCGCGATCATCGGCCCGACGATGACGGCGGTGCGATCCTGCAAGAACGCCTGCTTCTCTTCGGGCTTCAGCTTGTATTCGTTGTAGACCTCGAAGAACGTCGGGGCGTCGATCGCGAATGCGGCGATCTGATTCCGATCTTCCTGATACACGCCGCCGAACCAGTCCTGCGACGATGCCGTCACGACGCCGTCGACGCCTTTGACCCGATTCAAATAAGCGAGCGGCAGCGATTGCACGAACGAGGTCTTGTGCATCGTGATCAAACGATCGATGCCGGCGAGCTCGGGGCTGCCGGTCATCGCGACGCGCAGCGTCTGCATCAGTCCGAACAGTAGGAACGCAACGACGATCGATGCCAACGTGAGACTGGTGCGCAATCGCTTGCGCCCGAGGTTGGCCCACAGCAGAGGTAAGTATTTGAACATGACGTCACCTCAGGCCGCGGCTTCGCGGCTCAGCTGACCCTTGTTCAAGTGCAGAACGTGCTTGGCGCGAGCCGCGGCGTGCGGATCGTGCGTCACCATGATGATGGTCTTGCCCTGTTGCTGGTTCAGCGCCTGCAACAGATCCAGGATTTCATCGCCGGACTTGCGATCGAGATCGCCGGTGGGCTCGTCGCACAACAACAGCGTGGGATCGGAAACGATGGCGCGAGCGATGCCGACGCGCTGTTCCTGACCACCCGACAACTCGCGAGGCTTGTGATGAGCGCGCTCGCTCAAGCCGACCAGGCCCAGAGCCGCATTCGCGCGCTTGCGCCGTTCCGCCGCCGGCAGCTTCGTCAGCAACAGCGGCAGCTCGACATTGCGCTCGGCGGTCAATACCGGCAACAAGTTATACATTTGAAACACGAAGCCGACGTGATGAGCGCGCCATTTGCCCAAGTCGCCGTCGGTCATCGAATCGGTGCGCGTACCGGCGATCTCGATGCTGCCCGAGGTCGGGCGGTCGATGCCGCCGATCAGGTTCAACAACGTGGACTTGCCCGAGCCCGACGGGCCCATCAACGCGAGGAAATCGCCCCTGGGGATGTCCAGGTCGAGGGCGTGCAGCACATGCACGGTCTCGGCGCCCCGCTTGTAATCCTTCGCCACGCCGCGCAGTCGAACCAACGATTCATCAGCCATGTGTCACTCCGCTTTCTTTTTGACCGGGGCGCCGTCGGCGAGCCCCTCGACCGGTTTCCCTACAAGGACGTCGCCAGCGGCGATTCCCGACAACACTTCTGTCTGTCCGCTACGTTCGCCCCCGGTGCGCACCGCGACTCGTTCCACCGAGTCATCCCGCACTCGCCAGACGAACGTCGTCTCCCCATCTTTCATGATGGCTTCGCTCGGCACCCGCACGGCCGGGCGGGCCGACGCGGCGGCCGGCTCGCCGGCGCGGTCGTCGAGGAAGCTCACCTTCACGCCCATGTCCGGCAGGATGCGCGGATCCAGCTGATCGAACCCGATGCGCACACGCACCGTCGCCTTCTGGCGATCGGCGGTGGGCACGATGTTGATGACGTGACAGGGGATGGTCCAATCCCCGTAGGCATCCAGCACGGCCTCGGCTTTTTGTCCGGCCTTCACCCGATTGATGAAGGCCTCGTTCACGTCGACCTCAATCTCTCGCGAATCCATGTCAACGACTGTCGCGATTCCGGTGCGCGTGAAGCCGCCGCCGGCGGAAATCGGAGAAATCATTTCACCGGGCTGCGCATCCTTGGAGACCACGACGCCGTCGAAGGGCGAGCGAACTAACAAATCGTCCAGATCCTGGTTGCGCACGCGCACGCTGCTCTGGGCCACTTTCACTTCGCTCTTCAGTGCTTCCAGTCGCGCCTGCAGAGCGCCGAATTCCGCTTGCGCCGAATCCAGCGCCTGTTCGCTGACCAGCTTGTCGGCGCGCAGCTGCTGCGTACGACGCAAGTTGCGTTCAGCTTCGGCCAGGCGCACTTCGACTTCCTGCAGATTCTTGGTCGTCGCATCGAGCTGACGTTCGGCGAGGTCGAGCTGCGGGCGCGTGGTCGTATCGTCCAGGCGCGCGAGCAGCTGGCCTTCCTTGACCTCCATGCCTTCCTCGATGAGCACTTCGGAGACCTTGCCTGTCACTTTCGCCGACACGGTGGCCTGACGGCGCGCCACGACGTAGCCGGAGGCGTTCAGCACCGAGCCGCCGCCGCCACCGCCCGTGGCAGCGGCGGTCGCAGTCACTGTTTCCACTTCGATGGCGTTATCGCGGAACAATGCATATGCCGCGGCCACCGCGGCTAGAACCAGTACGGCAGCGATGAACCATTTATAGACACCGCCCTGGCGATCGTTGCGAGTGGGTTCCGGGCTGCGTTCGATGCGGAGGCTGTCGAGTGCGTTCTGATCGAATGACATGGAAGCCTTCAGTCCTTTAGCGATCGCGCGCGTAGCGAATGACGGCGCGGTCATTGGTATATGCGAGAAAAGCCAATGCCGGCGACCGGCAGGGCGCACGGATTCTAATCCCCGGGCCGGGCAGAAGTAAGGCGCGTCGGTGAAAAGCCGCGCAACGCCGGTAAGTTGGGTCGATAATCCGCCTGTGACTTCGATATCTGCGCTACCTGCGGGGCAGGACACCGCCAACATATGAAACGCCGCACCTTATATATCGTGGCTGGAGTCGTGCTCGTGGCGCTCGCGATCGGTGTGCTGGCGAGCCGGCCGGTTCCCATCGAGGTGGAAACTGCAACGGTGAGCCGCGGGCCGGTCGCTGAAACAGTTACCAATACGCGGGCCGGCACCATCAAGGCCTGTCAACGCGCCCGACTCGCGCCGCCTTCGGGCGGTCAAATCGCCAAATTGCCGGTAAAGAAAGGCGATCGCGTGCAGCCCGGACAAGTGCTGCTCGAGTTGTGGAACGACGACATCCGCGCCGAGCTGAGTTTGGCTGAACGCGATGCCGTGGCTTCGCATGCGCGGGCCGAGGAAGCCTGTGTCGCGGCGAAAGTCGCTCAGCGCGAGTCGGATCGTCTGGCCAAGCTGGTGACCCAAAGTCTGGTGTCGATCGATGCGGCCGAGCGAGCGCGAGGCGATGCTGATAGTCGAGCGGCGGCGTGTCGTGCGACTACTCAAAATATCAAAGTGGCCGAGGCGCGCATCGAGCAGGCGAAAGCGTCGATGGAGCGCACGCTGTTACGCGCGCCATTCGCCGGCATCGTTGCCGAGATCAATGGTGAGATCGGGGAGTTTGTAACACCGTCGCCGGTCGGAATTCCGACGCCGCCAGCTGTCGATGTAGTTGACACTCGTTGCATCTATGTAACCGCGCCCATCGACGAGGTCGACGCGCCGCGAATTCGAGAGGGCATGCCGGCGCGAGTGTCGCTCGATGCGTTCCGAGACCGGACGTTCGCTGCTCACGTGCGACGGGTGGCGCCCTATGTGCTCGACGTGGAGAAGCAGGCGCGCACTGTGGAAATCGAAGCTGAGCTGGAAGACATTCAATCGGTGACGTTGCTGCCGGGGTATAGCGCCGATGTGGAAGTGATTCTGCAGGAACAGGACAACGTGTTGCGGATTCCGACCCGTGCGCTGCTCGATGGCAAGCGTGTCTATGTATATGACACGGCGGAAGAGCGGGTTCATGCCAGGGACGTGCAAACCGGCCTGCGAAACTGGGAATACGTTGAGGTCACGAGCGGCCTCGCGGAAGGCGATCTGGTGGTGACGACAGTCGACCGCGAGGGCGTCCTCGACGGAGCACGCGCCAGCCAGGCTGCGAAGCGATGATCGATTTGCAGAACATCTGCCGGCACTTCCAGATGGGCGACCAGGAAGTGCGCGCGCTCGATCAGATCGATGTGCATATCGAGAGCGGCGAGTATGTTTCCATCATGGGGCCGTCGGGGTCGGGGAAGTCCACGCTGTTGAATGTGCTCGGGCTGCTCGATCGGCCGACGGCGGGCACTTATCTGTTGGATGGGCGAGAGACGACGTCGCTGGATGACGAGGAGCTGGCGCACACGAGGGCGCGCAAGATCGGGTTCATCTTCCAGTCGTTTCATCTGATTCCCCGGTTGACGGCGTTCGAGAACGTCGAATTGCCCCTGGTCCTGGCTGGCGTTGCGCCCGAAGTGCGACGGCCGCGAGTGCAGGAGTTGCTGGCAAGTTTGAGTTTGGAAAGCCGCGCCAAGCATCGGCCGAATGAGCTGTCGGGCGGGCAGCGGCAGCGCGTGGCGATTGCGCGGGCGATGGTGATGCAGCCGGCGGTGCTGCTCGCTGACGAGCCGACCGGGAATTTGGATCATATTTCGGGTGCGGAGGTATTGGCGGCGATTGAGGGATTGAACGCGCGAGGCATCACTTTGCTCGTTGTGACACACGACGCGGAGGTGGCGCAGCGGGCGCGGCGGCATATCAGGATGAGGGATGGGAAGGTGGTGGAGGACGCGACATGAAGAGTGCGTCGTGGTTCCCGCCGCCCTCGGACGGCGCCGACAGGTGCGGTGAGATTGAGAGGTCATGCGCTTTCGCGATCTAATCCGTCTTTCTCTCGACTCCGCAGTCCGTGCGCGCATGCGGAGCATCATGCTATTGCTCGCGATGAGTATCGGCGTTGCAGCGGTCATCGCGCTGACGTCGTTGGGGGAAGGCGCGCGGCGCTACGTCGCCGATGAATTCCAGGCGCTGGGAACGAGAATGATCATTGTCATTCCGGGCCGTTCCGAAACTGGCGGTGTCTCGCCGGGCATGCTCTCTGGCGAAACGCCGAGAGATCTCACATTGAGTGATGCACTGGCGGTGCAGCGCCTGCCTGGCGTGGCGCGAGTCGCGCCGCTTGTGGTTGGTTCGGCGCCGGCATCCGTGGGCGCACTCGAGCGGGAAGCGCCGGTGATGGGTTCGAGCTCCGAGTTGATGCCTGTACATGGTTTCGTTCTCGCGAGAGGTGACTTCCTCCCGCCGGGTGATCTCAGCCGCGACACCGCCGTGGCGGTAATCGGAAATAACATCGCTCGAGAGTTGTTCCCAGGCCGGGAGGCTATCGGGGGCAATTTGCGTATCGGCGACCGGCGTTTCCGGGTCGTCGGGGTGCTGGCGGACCAGGGGCGGATGATCGGCATGGACTCGCAGGAGTTGATCATTGTCCCCGTCAGCGCAGCCCAGGCGCTATTCAACACCGAATCGTTATTCCGCCTGCTGATTCAAGCTCACACCCGCGATGACATGACTCGCGTCCGCGACGCCACCATCGAGGCCATCAAACTGAGGCATCAAGGCGAAGAGGACGTCACCGTCATCACTCAGGACGCCTTGCTCTCCACGTTCGATCGCATCTTCACTGCTCTGACACTCACGCTGGCCGGTATCGCATCCATCAGTCTCGCCGTCGCCGGTGTGCTGATCATGAATGTGATGCTGGTGTCGGTGAGTCAGCGGACCAGCGAGGTCGGCTTGCTCAAAGCCATCGGCGCGACGCGCGGGCAGATCACGGCATTGTTTCTAACGGAAGCGATCCTCCTGTCCGTGGCCGGTGCGATCGCCGGGATGGCGGTCGGGTTCGGCGTCGATTGGGTCGTTGGGAACATCTATCCCTCGTTGCCATTGAACCCGCCGGTGTGGGCCATCGTGATGGCGCTCGTCGTCGCGATCCTCAGTGGCGTGGTTTTCGGATTGATGCCGGCGCGTCGTGCGTCCCGCCTTGATCCGGTCGCTGCGCTGGCGGGGCGGCGCTGATGCGCTTCGCTGATCTAGTAAGGCTGACGACAGGCTCGGTGCGGGCGCATCGACTGCGCGCTGCGCTGACCGCGCTCGGTATCGGCATCGGCGTGACTGCGGTCGTGTTGCTCACATCGATCGGCGAGGGTGTGCATCGGTTCGTCGTATCCGAGTTCACGCAGTTCGGCACGAACATCATCAGTGTGACGCCCGGCAAGACGCAGACCATGGGCGGCTCGATCGGCTCGCTCGGCAACGTGCGGCCTTTGACTGTCGACGATGCCGAAGCGTTGGGCCGCGCGCCGTATGTGATATCGACGAACGCGATGGTGCAAGGAAACGCTGAAGTCGAAGCGCTCGGGCGCAAGCGGCGAACCACGGTGTACGGGGTCGGTTCCACGTTCGCCGAAGCATTTCGTTTTGAAGTCGCGCACGGGGAGTTTCTTCCCGCCGATGATCCGCGCGCCCCGCGCAGTCTTGCCGTGCTCGGGAGCAAGATGAATCACGAGTTGTTCCGCGGCGAGAGCGCGCTGGGCAAGACGATCCGGGTCGGCGGGCAGCGTTATCGAGTGGCCGGCGTGATGAAGCCGAAGGGCACGACGCTGGGATTCGATCTCGACGACACGGTTTACATTCCCACGGCGAAGTCGCTGGAGTTGTTCGATCGAGACAGCGTGTTCGAGATCCAGCTGCGGCATGAGTCCGGCGTGTCGGTGCAGGAGGTGGTCACTGGCGTGCGCAAGATTCTGATCGCCCGGCACGGCGATGAAGATTTCACGATCACGACGCAGCAGCAGATGCTGGATACGCTGGGCTCGGTGTTGAGCGTACTGACGTTCGCAGTAGGTGCGTTGGGAAGCATTTCCTTGCTGGTCGGCGGCGTGGGCATCTTCACGATCATGACCATCGGCGTGAGCGAGCGCACGGCGGAGATCGGGCTGCTGCGCGCGTTAGGGGCACAGAAGAATCAAGTGCTGCGTGTGTTTCTTTCTGAAGCAGTCGTGTTGTCGGCGCTAGGCGGCATTGCCGGGTTATTGGCGGGGCTCGGAATAGCGGCGGCGTTGGACATCGCCGTGCCGGCGCTGCCGGTGAGTTATTCGCCGGCCTTCATCATTGCCGCGGAGTCGTTGGCCGTGGCGGTCGGCCTGATCGCCGGAATCTTGCCGGCGATCCGAGCAGCGGGATTGGAACCGGTGGAGGCGTTGCGAACCGACTGACTACGCCATCGCCCGCTGCATCAGCAGAAACTGCTCCGTGATCGGCGATGTCGGCATCGTGAAGTAGAACACCGCGCCTTCGCTCGGTTTTCCTTCGGCCCAGATGCGGCCGCCGTGGCGGTCGATGATGCGGGCGACGGTGGCGAGGCCGACGCCGGTGCCTTCGAAGTCGGCGGCGCCGTGCAGGCGTTGGAACGGTTTGAACAGTTTCTGCTCGTGCGCCATGTCGAAGCCGGCGCCGTTGTCTTTGACGAACAGCGTGGCCATCGAGCCGTGCTGAGACTGGCCGACCTCGATGCGAGGATGCTCGGTCCGCGACGTGAACTTCCACGCGTTCGCCAGCAAGTTCACAAACAGATCGTTGATCAAGCGCCGGTCGCCATGCACCGCCATGCCGGGCTGAATCTCCACCTCGACATTGCGGGACGGATCTTTCTGCCGCAGGTCCTGAAAGATGCTTTCCGCCAGCGCGCTCACATCGATGATCTCTCGATGCAGGGTGTGGCGTGAAATGCGCGACAACACCAGCAGCGCATCGATCAGCTCCGACATCTGCTTCACGCTGCCTTGAATGCGAGTCAGCCGCCGACGCTGTTCTTCGTTGGCGTTGGGTAGGGACAGCTCCAGCAGGCCGGCCTGACCGGCGATCGTGGTCAGCGGCGAGCGAAGGTCATGCGAGACCGACGCCGTAAACGCTTCGAGCTCCCGATTCGCGCGCGCGAGGGATTCATTCGCATCGCGCAGTTGGCGTTGGCTGGGCACCGACAGGATCTGTGGCAACGCGCGCCACAACAGAATGGCGGTCGGCACCAACGCCACGGCGGCGAGCACCTTGATGGCGCCTTCGAGCCAGTAATCGGTGTGCCAGACGTTCCACACCGCCATGACATGCGTGAGCCCGCACGCCACGATGAAGACGCCGAAGGCCGCCAAGAGTCGGTTGAAGGTTAGGTCGCGCCGCCGCCGCGCCACGTACAGGAGCACGAAGGGGATGGTGAAGAACGCCACCGCAATCAAGAGGTCGGCAATGACATGCATCCATTGGATGCCGGGTGTCCACATAGAGTCAGTGTCCATGTGGCTGAAACTGTTCGCCGCCAAACCAGGACACGATCGTGTCGGGCATGCGTTTCGCCACTCCTTCTACATATCGATAAAACTGGCCGGCGCGCATTGTAAGCCGTCCATTGCGGCCCACACGCAATCCCGGCGCGGGTTTGTTGCTAGTCCGCTGTCGCAAAAGCATGACCTCGTTCGTCTTCATTTCAGCATCCAATGCGCACCGCGCCGGAGGCTGCGAAGGTTGGCCGGCTTCGTTCGAGGCCTGCGATTTACGCAAGCCCTCGGACTGTGAAGCGCAGCGTTGCCGCTGACTAACTGGTACTTTACGCAGCCCTGTTTCGCTGTTCGGATGGTTTAGAAAAACTCATAGAAATGCAGTACTGAGCAATGCTAGCCCAGATCAGTGTTCAATTTTCTAAACGACTGCCGGTGTTGACCGGAGCCCGCGAGGGCGTTCGTCGGCGGCGGCGGGCTATGAAAAACAGCACGCGGCATAGCGGAAAGTTATTACAAGGTGTACCGGCTGGACGGTATATTCACCGTCCAGTCGGTACAGCGAGGTTGGCCATGGCGGAGTTGGCATCGAACACCATCAGCCCGGCCCGCGAGCGGATCCTCGAAGCGGCGGAGCGAGTTGTCGGTGACGTCGGCGCGGCGCGCATGACGCTCGATGGCGTGGCCCAGGCGGCGGGAGTGAGCAAGGGCGGCTTGCTCTACCACTTCCCCTCCAAGGAGTCGTTGCTCGGTGCGCTGGCCAAACGCTATGTAGAGAGCATGACCGACTGCGTGGAGCAGGCGAAGTCCGGCACCGGCGAGACCGATGGCCGGGATCTCAAAGCCTGCATCGTCGGAATTCTTGCGCAGCAGCCCCGGGCCAAGATCGCTGGCATGGGCGCCGCGCTGTTCGCCGCTGCCGCGAACGATCTGACTCTGCTGGAAGTGATCCGTGAGCGCATCGCTCAGTACACCCGGCAGATCGAGAGCAGCGATGTGGATTTTGCCCGGGCCGCGGTCGTATCGCTGGCGATCGACGGCCTGATGATGCGTGAATCGTTGCGCATCTCATGTTTTACGGAAGAGCAGCGTGAGCGTGTCGTGCAGCAGCTGCTGCAGATTGCCGACGAGGCGTATCGCTGAGTTGACCCGGTAGTTATAGGAAGCCGGACTCCCGTCCAACGCCACCCGTTTTGATTTGCCCGAGCGCTGTGCGCTCGCGGCCGCGTTTTTTAGTTTGTCAGGTAGACGCATATGAACGTCATTCGTCAGTCATTGGTGAGATCTCTGGTTGCCATCGCTGTCAGCGCGGTGTTGCTGAGCGGTTGCGGTAAGGGCCAGGAGCAGCAGCACGCGCCGCCGCCGCCGGAAGTCACGGTGCAGACGGTGGAAAAGAACCCCGTACCGCTGGATCTCACTTACACCGCACGCACCGTCGGCTCACGCGAAGTAGAAGTGCGTGCGCGCGTCGGCGGCATCTTGATCAAGCGCCGTTATGAAGAAGGCGGTTCCGTGAAGCAGGGCCAGCCGATGTTTCTGATCGATCCGGAGCCGGTGCGTGCGCGCCTGGCGTCCGCTCGCGCCGAAGTTGCTGTTGCCAAGGCGCGTTTGGAAGAAGCGCGTCGTCAGCACGACCGCGTGGTGCCGTTGTTCGAAAAGAACGCGGTCAGCCAGAGCCGTCGTGACGAGGTGGTGTCGGCGTTCGAAGTGGCGCAGGCCAGTCTGCAAGCCGCCGAATCGGCGCAGCGCATGGCGCAGCTCGATCTCGAATACACCGACGTCCGTGCGCCGATCTCGGGATTGACCAGCCGCGAAGTGATGTCCGAGGGCAGCCTGGTGTCGACGGAGCAGAGCTCCAGCCTGCTGACCAAGATCGTGCAGGTCGATCCTTTGTATATCGAGTTCTCGGTGCCCGAGGCCGAAGCTTCGATCATTCGCGGCTCGCTGGCTCCGGCCAACCGGGTCGCGCAGCCGACCGTGCGCCTGGTGTTGGAAAACGGTCAGGAATATCCGGACGCCGCCAAAGTCACGTTCGTCGACAACGCGGTCGATGTGAATTCCGGCACCGTGCGCGTGCGCGCCGTGTTGAAGAACCCGGAGGCGCAGCTCATTCCCGGTCAGTTCATCCGGGCGCGCGTCGAAGGCGTGCAGTTGAGCAACGTCGTGACGGTGCCGCGCAAGGCTGTGATGTCGAGCGCGCAGGGCCAGTTCATCTGGCTGGTGAACGGCGAACAGAAAGTGGAATTCCGCCCGGTGCAGGTCGGCCGCTCGTTCGGCAACAACATCATCGTCACCGAAGGGCTCGCGCCCGGCGATCGTTACATCGTCGAAGGCGTGCTCAAGGTGCAGCCCGGCATTCAGGTGAGCGCAGTAGGCCCCGAGGCTCCGACCAAGCAGGCTGAGCAACAGCCCGCGCAGAAGGAGACCGCATGATTTCCAAGTTCTTCATCACGCGGCCGATCTTCGCCTGCGTCATCTCGGCGTTCATCGTGATCGCCGGGTTGGGCGGCATGATCTCGCTGCCGATCTCCGCTTATCCCAATATCATTCCGCCGTCGGTGACGGTGGCCGCGACCTATCCGGGCGCGACCGCCCAAACCATTGCGGACACCGTCGCCGCGCCGCTCGAAAAGGAGATCAACGGCGTCGAAGGCATGCTGTACATGAGCTCGGTGAACTCGGGCAACGGCACGCTGATGATCACGGTGACGTTCAATATCGGCACCGATCCCGATATGAACGCGGTCAACGTCAACAACCGCATCCAGGCCGCCGTGCCGCGCTTGCCCGAAGAGGTGCGGCGTCAGGGCGTCGTGGTGCGCAAGGCGTCGACCACGTTCCTGCAGATCGTGTCGATCCATTCGCCCGACAACAGCGTCGACATGCTGACGATGAGCAGCTATGTCACGCTCAACGTGCTCGATGAGCTGCGTCGTATCCCGGGCATCGGCGATGTGCAGATGTTCGGCCAGGACTATTCCATCCGCATCTGGATGCAGCCGGACAAGCTGGCGCAGCTGGGTCTCACGCCCTCCGATGTCGCCATGGCCGTTCGTCAGCAGAACTCGCAGTACGCGGCGGGTCAGGTGGGCGTCGAGCCGGTGAGCGAACAGGTCGACTTCACCTACGCGGTGACGGCGCAAGGCCGTCTGCAAGAGCCCGAGGAGTTCGAGCAGATCGTCGTGCACACCACCGAAGCCGGCGGCATCGTGCGCTTGAAGGATGTCGCTCGCGTCGAGTTGGGCGCGCAGACATATAGCAACCAGGCGACGATCGACGGTCAGCGCGCAGTGATGATGGCGCTGGTGCTGCAGCCGGGCGCCAATGCGCTGGAAACCGGCGGCGCCGTGCAGAAGCGACTGGAAGAGCTGTCGCGCGACTTCCCGAAGGGCATGACCTATGCCATTCCCTACGACACCATCCAATACGTGAAGGTGTCGATCAAGGAAGTGGTCAAGACGCTGCTGGAAGCGATGGTGCTGGTGTTCTTCGTCGTGCTGATCTTCCTGCAGAACTGGCGCGCCACGATCATTCCGATGCTGGCCGTGCCGGTATCGCTGATCGGCACGTTCGCGGCGATGTTTGCATTCGGCTTCTCGATCAACATGCTGACCTTGTTCGGCATGGTGCTGGCGATCGGTATCGTGGTCGACGACGCCATCGTCGTGCTCGAGAACGTCGAGCGCATCATGACGACCGAAAATCTGCCGGCGCCGCAAGCGACCGAGAAGGCGATGGAAGAGGTGACCCGTCCGGTCATCGCCATCGTGCTGGTGTTGACCGCGGTGTTCATGCCTGTGGCGTTCATGGGCGGCCTGGTCGGCGAAATGTATCGACAGTTCGCGGTCACCATCGCCGTGTCCGTCGTGATCTCCGGCTTCGTCGCGTTGACGCTCACTCCGGCGTTGTGCGCGCTGCTGTTGAAGCACGATCACATGGTGAAGAACCGCTTCCTGGAGGGTTTCAACCGCTGGTTCGAGCGCGTCACGAATCGCTATGAGCGCGGCGTGCGTTTCGTGATGAAGCGTGCGGCGATGGCTGCTGCCATGTTCGTCGTGATGCTGGTCGTGGTGGTCGGCTTGTTCCGTGCGCTGCCCACGTCGCTCGCGCCGTCGGAAGACCAGGGCTACGTCTTCGTGATCGGCTTCCTGCAGGATGCCGCTTCGCTCGATCGCACTGTGCGGTCGGTTGAAGCCGTGGCCGCTGGCGTGCGCGACCATCCCGCCGTTGCAAATGCTGTGGCGGTGGCGGGTATGGATCCGCTGACCCAGGCGATGAAGACCAACAGCGGCATCATCTGGTTGCCGATGAAGCCGTGGGATGAGCGCAAGAGCGACGATCTGTCGCCGGCCGCTCTGGTCGGTGCGGTGTTCGGCGCCGGTGCGCAGGTGAAGGACGGCTTCTTCTTCGCCGTCGAGCCGCCGCCCATCGAAGGTCTGTCGATGACCGGCGGTTTCGAGGCCTACATTCAGTCGCGTGGTAGCGGCTCGATCAAGGATCTCGAAGGCGTGACGCAGAAGCTGGTCGCCGCGGCCAACAAGCGTCCGGAGCTCGCGGGTACGCAGACCACCTTCAGCGCCAGCGTGCCGCAGATGCGCATCGATCTGGATCGCGAAAAGGCGATCACGCTCGGTGTCGAAGTGGGCCAGGTCTTCGAAACGTTACAAAGCACGTTCGGTGCGCTGTACGTGAACGACTTCAATCGCAACGGCCGTGTGTATCAGGTGCAGTTGCAGTCGGAGCCGCGTTTCCGCGCGTATCCGGAAGATATTCGTAACGTGTACGTGCGCTCGAAGAAGGGCGATCTGGTGCCGCTCACCGCGTTGGCGAGCATTCGTGAAGTGACCGGCGCCGAAATCGTCGAGCGCTTCAACGCGTTCACGTCGGCGAAGATCATGGGCGCGGCGGCGCCGGGCTACAGCTCGGGCGATGCGCTGAAAGCGATCGAGGAAGTCGCCGCGCAGACGCTGCCGCAGGGCTATGAGCTGGCGTTCACCGGTACGGCGTATCAGGAGAAGGTCAGCGGCGGTGCTTCGCAGGGCGTGTATCTGCTGGGCGTGTTGATGGTGTTCCTGATTCTCGCCGCGCAGTTCGAGCGCTGGACGTTGCCGGTGGCGGTGATTCTGGCCGTGCCGTTCGCGGCGTTCGGTGCGTTCCTGGCCGTGTTCATGCGCGGTCTGGCGAACGACATCTATTTCCAGATCGGCATGCTGACGCTGATCGGCCTGGCGGCCAAGAACGCCATTCTGATCGTCGAGTTCGCGCTGATGAAGTATCACGAAGGCATGAAGCTGATGGATGCGGCCATCGAAGGCGCGAAGCTGCGCTTCCGTCCCATCATCATGACGTCGCTGGCTCTGATCTTCGGCGTGCTGCCGTTGGCGATCAGCACCGGCGCCGGCGCCAACAGCCGTCATTCGCTCGGCACGAGCGTGATCGGCGGCATGCTGGCGGCAACCTTCATCGCAACGTTGTTCGTGCCGCTGTTCTTCAAGTGGATCGCCGGCGCCAAGGGCGGCGAGGCCTACGACGACGAACACGGCAAGGGCAAGCCCCATGAGGGTGGGGGTGGCGTGGAGCCGAAGCCGGCCGCGCCGCATGAGTCGAATTGAGAGTGATGCAATGAGCAGGCAAGTAATAAGAACCGCAACTCGAGTGACGCTGACGGCTGCAATTGCAGCCGTCCTCGGCGGTTGCTTCGTGTCGAAAGTGGATCCGCAAAAGCCGGAGCTGCCGCTGCCGGATGCTCTGCCGCAGCAGGCAGCGGAGACGTCGCCGCTGCCGAATCCGTGGTGGACGTTGTTCAACGATGCGCGGCTCAATGAGCTCGTCATCGAGGCGCTGAAGCACAACCCGGATGCGCAGATCGCGGCGGCTCGGGTGATGGAGGCACGTTCGTATCTGCGCATCAGCAACGCGGATCGACTGCCGACCCTCAATCTCGAAGGTGACGTCACCCGAACGAAGCAGAGCGAAGCGTCTTTGGCGCAGCAGGGATTCGACAACATTCCCGGCTTCCCGACCCAGCAAACCGTGTACACGGTGCAGGGAACGGTGGCGTACGAGCTCGACCTGTGGGGCAAGTATCAGCGCGCCTCGGAGTCGGCGCGTGCGCAGCTGCTGAACACTGAGTACGGTCGCGAGGCGACCAAGCTCAGCCTCACCGGCGAAGTCGCCCGCACTTACTTCTCGTTGATCGCAGCGGCCGAGCAATTGGCGCGCGGACGTGACACATTGAAGTCGCGTGAGGAAGCGTCGGATCTCGAGAAGCTGCGTTACGAATCGGGCGAGAGCGATGAATTCACGTTCAAGCGCGCCGAAGCCGATGCCGCGGCGACTCGCGTCTCGACGCGTCAGCTCGAACTGCAAGTGGTGCAACTGACGAACGCGCTGGGCGTGCTGTTGGGCCACTCGCCGAAAGCGTTGGTGGACGAAGCCATCAGCGTGCAGGGAATCAGTCTGCCGGCGTCCGTGCAGTTGCCTGCGGCGTTGCCTTCGTCGGTGCTGACACAGCGTCCAGATATTGGTGCGGCCGAAGCGGCGCTCAATGCGTCAGCTGCGGATATCGGCGTCGCGCGGGCTCAGTTATTCCCGAGCATCAGCATCACTGGCGCGTTTGGCCGGGCAAGTCCCGAGCTGGATGATCTGTTCACCAGTCCTGCGAAAATCTGGTCGGCGACGGGTGGCATTCTGCAGCCTATTTTCCAGGGCGGACGGCTGCGCGCGAATGTTTCTCGTGCGGAGGCGG
The DNA here is from genome assembly GCF_009932555.1 of Steroidobacter agaridevorans. Taxonomy (GTDB): domain Bacteria; phylum Pseudomonadota; class Gammaproteobacteria; order Steroidobacterales; family Steroidobacteraceae; genus Steroidobacter; species Steroidobacter agaridevorans. The sequence continues at coordinate 442,039 of NZ_BLJO01000005.1, read as the reverse complement.
TGAGAGAGCAGCGCAAGTCGGAATATGCGCGCACTGTGCAGCAGGCGTTCCGTGAAGTGCTGGACTCTTTGCAAGGGCAGGCGCTGATTGCGGGCGTGCGTGAAGCGAACGATCAGCAGGTTGCGGCGTTGAGTCGTGCGACCGAGCTGGCGGAGCTGCGTTACGCGCAGGGCGATATCGCCTATCTGGAGCTGCTCGATGTGCGCCGTGGGTTGTATCAGGCGCAGATCGATCTGGTCGCGGCTCAGCGCGATGCTTTGCTCAATACGATCGATCTGGCGCTCGCCGTGGGTGGCGGGCTGGGCGATCAGGCGGAGCCTCTGACAGCGCAGCGCTAAGCGCCGCGCAGCTTCAGTACTGTGACTTTGCTGGAGGTCTCTTCTAACGAGACCTCCCGCACTCTCGCCGGTCGCGACCAGGGCGAGTGCTTCAGCCACTCTTCCAGTTCCTTGGCCGGCAGCGGCCGGCTCATGAAATATCCCTGCGCCTGATCGCAGCCGTAAACGCGCAGAGTGCGCAGATCCGCTTCGTCTTCGACGCCTTCGGCCACCACTTTCAGTCCCAGGCTGTGACCGAGCTCGATCGTGGAGCGCACGATGGTTGCGGTCGTCGAGTCGCTCATCTGCTTGACGAAGGAACGATCGATCTTCAACTCATCGACCGGCAGCCGCGCCACATAGCTCAGCGACGAATAGCCCGTGCCGTAGTCATCGATCGACAACACGACGCCCAACTCGTGCAAGCGCTCCAGCACCCGCTGTGAGTGCGCCGGATCTTCCATGAAACCGCTCTCGGTGATCTCCAGGCACAGCAGCGACGCGGGTGTGCCGTAGCGATCGAGCAGTTGAACGATCAGATCGGGCAGCTCGCGATTGAGCAGATCGCGCGCCGAGATGTTCACCGACACTTGCAGCGGCATGCCGTTCGAGCGCCACTGTCCGCACTGGCGAATGGCCTGCTCGAGAACCCAGCGCGTCAGTACCTTGATGTAGCCGGTGTGCTCGGCGAAAGGAATGAAATCGCCCGGCGAGACGAAGCCTCGGCGCGGATGTTCCCAGCGCAGCAGCGCCTCCACCCCTTCGACCACACCCGACAGGAGCCCGACCTTCGGCTGGTAGTACACGCGCAGCTGATGGCCTTCGACGGCCTGGCGAATCTCGCTCAGCAGCGACAGATGTTCCTGCTGATGCGTGTCGTAGCTCGCGTCGTAGACGGCGTAGCCGCCTTTGTTTCGTTTGGCTACATACATCGCGATGTCGGCGTTACGCAGCAGCTTGCTGCTGTTCTCGCCGTGCTCGGGGAAGTGCGCGATGCCGATGCTGCCGCCGACGTCGAGCGGCTGATCCTCGTAGCGGATGGGATGTTCCAGTGCCTGCAGAATCTTCAGCGCGACCTTGGTGACGTAACGTTCGTCGACGTTCTCGAGCAGGATCGCGAATTCGTCGCCGCCGAGACGCGCAATGGTGTCGACCTGCCGCAGCAGCGCGCTCAAACGGTTCGCCACTTCGCGCAGCACATGATCGCCGACGCCATGACCGAGCGAATCGTTGACGTACTTGAAGCGGTCCAGGTCCATCATCAGCACGCTCAACGTCGCGCCGGTGCGATGCGCATTCAAGATGGCGTGTTCGAGCCGGTCATGAAACAGCGCGCGATTCGGCAGATCGGTGAGCTGGTCTCGGTAGGCGAGCCGCAGGATTTCCTGTTGACGTTCGGCGATACCTTCGCGCATGTGGTTGAGCGTTTTGGCGAGCGCGCCGATTTCGTCCGCGCGGGTCACGCTGACGGGATTGGAATAGTCGCCATCATGGATCCGCGCCGCCGCCTTGGTCAGTTGCGTGATAGGGCGCGTGATGTTCATGGCGATTGCCACGGCGCCGCCGATGGAGAGCAGCATGCTGACGATGCCGAGAGCTGCGAGTGTCTGCTGCAAGCGATCGAACGCGGCGACCGCGGCTGCGACCGAGCGCTGCAGGACGGCGACGAGTGCGCGATCGCCGTGACGATCGAATGTAATCACACGCAACTGCTGTTCGTTTTCGCCAACGCCAATCGAATGCACGAGCGTGGCGCCCGGCAGGGCCGGCAATTGATGTGCAAGGTCGACGGCCGAGGGGCCTAACGTCGAGGCGAGCACGCCCCACTGGTGGTCGGCATCGCGCCGCTCCAGGAAAGATACTTGCAGCGACGTGAGCTGCTGCAGCTCGGACACTACGTTGTCGTCGATGACGAAGCCCACCGCGATCCACGCCATCGGCGTCGGCGCGAGCACCGGCACGACGACGAGTTGATAAGCGCGGCCGTTGACCACTTCGATGGAGGAAGCGCCGCCTTCGCGGGCGGCCTGGTCGACCAGCTGAGGAAACTCGAACAACCGGCCGCGCTCGTTGCTTGCGATCGTGTCGGCAACGACGCGGTGATCCAGCGACACGAGCAGCGTCATGTCCGCTTTGATGCGTCCGCCATGATTGGTGAGTGCGGACACCACTGTGTCCTGATCGCCGCTGGCAATGGCGCCTCGCAGTGCGTAGTCGGCCGCCATGACGCGTGCGGCTTGCGCAAGCCGTTCGCGATTCTGATCCAGCAGCCGCGCAAACACGCGTTCGCCGACGGCCAGCTCGGAATCGATTTTCTCGCGTGCGTTGGTCGAGTTCGCCGAGCTGACGACCACATACGCCACGACCTGCACCACCGCCAGCAACGCGACGACGAACACGATGATGCGAGTACGTAGCCGGCGGATCATGGCAATGCGGAAAAAGGCGGCGGCGGCCAGACATTGAACATAGCGCCAGCCTACGTATTGCCGTTTTTAGCAAATGTTAACCGGCTCACAGCCGGGGCCAGCCCGTGGCGCCAACGGCCGGCTTTGTGACCGATCTCGCGCCCCGGCGGACTCCAGAATTGCGACTGACATCGCAGGTCCAGGCGTGGAAAAACATTCCCCGCCACAGCGCCTTCCGTTGCAAAAAGTACAAGAGAAACATTCGAACAACCGCGCGCAGCGAAGCATTCGCCCGCGATTTTGGAACGGCACGCGAGCTGCATAGAAAGCAGCAGGGTTTTTTTCTGACGGAGCCCAGGACCTTTCTGAAAAGTCAGTGCGTTGTTTGCATCGCGCACAAGTAACAGCGCGAGAACATGCGAGGGGAACATCGAATGCGCGTCATGCCACGAGAGCCACAGATCTCTCGTTCCGAAATGATTCGGCGTTGTCGCCAGGCGGCGATCAGCATTTCATTGGCTTTGACCATCGCTGCGTGCGGCGGCGGTGGCGGCGGCGGAGGTCAGCCCACCGCGCCGGTTCAGCAAAATCCGCCTCCGCCAACGACACCGGCGAATACCGCGCCGACTGTGGAGGCTGGCGATCCTCAAACAATCGAATGGCCAACCGCGACCGCGCAGCTGAACGGTTCGGCGACAGACGATGCTTCTCAGACACTCACATACGCGTGGACTGCGACCAGCGGCCCGAGCGGTGTGACATTCGGCACGGCGAATGCCGCCGCCACGAGTGTGACATTCCCATCCGAAGGCACCTACGTGCTCACGCTGTCGGTGAACGACGGCAGCGCGACCGGCACGGATACGGTGACTATCACGGTCAATCCCGCTCCGGCGCAAGCTGCGGTATATCCGGCGTCCGACGCGGCGAACGATGACCCGGTCAATCACGGCTGGGCGACAGTCGCCGCAGCGGATGTGGGCATGGATCAGTCTGTGCTCGATCAAGCGGTCAACTATGCGCGGACCAGCGGTACGGTGAATCAGGCCGACAATGCCGGCATGATCGTGCGTGGCGGCCGGGTAGTGGCTTCCTGGGGCGTGATCGATCAACGCTATGACATGAAGTCGACCACCAAGTCGATCGGCGGCATGGCGCTGGGGCTGGCCATGAAAAACGGCCTGCGGCCCAGCGACACTGCGGCGTCGAAGCTCCCGACCATCGGTAACAAGCCGCTCGCCAACGGCTCCACCGGCTGGTTGGGCGAGATCACCATCGAGCAATTGGCGACGCATACCGCCGGCTTCCTCAAGGATGATGATCTCACGGGAGCCGCCGAGCCCGCGGCGGCGACACTGGTGGACCGGCCCGGCACGATCTGGCGCTACTCCGATATCGGTCTGAACTGGTTGGCCGAGGTGCTGACGGCGGTGCTCGCTGAAGACTTGTCCACGGCGCTTCAGGCGAATGTCTGGACGACGCTCGGATTGAACAGCTCGTCTGGCCCGACCGGTGGCGGTTCCCTCTCTGACGTGCATTGGCGTGACAACCAGTACCGCGACCAGGACGGCGGGCCCTACAAGCGCGAGCTCGCTTCAGGCATGTTCGTGAACGTCAATGCCATGGCGCGCGTCGGTCTGCTGTTCCTCCGCAAAGGAATGTGGGCCAACGATCAGCGCGTTCTCGAGGAGACTTTCGTATCAACCGTGAGCACGCCGGTGGCCACGAACGCCAATCTTCCCAATCCATTGGCAGCGGAATATCCCGGAGCGACGACCAATTACGGCGTGCTGTGGTGGACGAACGCCAACGGCCAGTTGCCGAACGTGCCCCGCGATGCGTACTGGGCCTGGGGCCTGGGTGACAGCCTGATCGTCGTCATCCCGAGCCTCGACATCGTGGCTGTGCGCGCTGGCGCGCAAGCCGCGGCGGATTCGTCGGTGGGCAGCCGCGTTTGGAACGACGATGACTGGAACGGCGACTACGCCGTGCTCGCGCCGTTCCTCGATCCGATCGTTCAGTCTGTGAGTCGGTAGCAGTCGCGCAGGGTGAATCGAAGGCGCGCGTCCGAAATGTAGTTCGGCGCGCGCCTTTGACGTAGTCAATTATCCCAAAACAGGGTAAATACCGTCGTCTGATCCGATCCCTCTTGCAGGAGGCGAGCATGGCAGACGAGTCCCGGTTTCCCCACGACGACCAGCCGGCCGTCGAATCCGACGAACATGCCGCCGAGCGGCTGGCGACCCCGGAGCAGTGGGCGGCGATGACGTTCGCACCGGTGTTGATCGATCTGAATAAATTCGGCGCTGCGTGGGAGCAGGCTCGAGGTGTCGTGGCGCGCACCGCGATCGAGCTGCTGCGCCTGGATGACCGGGCCCTCACCAGCCATTTCATGGCGCAGGATGCGCCACTCATGGAGGCGATGGAAACCTACCGCGCGTTGCAGGACGAAGTGGAGTACCTGAAGACCCACATGGAAGCGCTCGAAACGGCGAGCACACGCATGCTGTGCGTTGCTTCCCGCTGCGTCGAGCGTCGCTCATCCTGAGCTATCCCGCGTTCACCCCGGTCGACGACGCCGATGCGCCGACACGGCGACGAGCAGCAAGGACATCGCCAGCAATCCGCCGAGCGTCCATTGAAAGTCGCTGCGCATCAACAGCGAAGGTTTTGGCGGCAGCCACGCTTCGCCGGCCAGGACCGATTCGATGACGCCGCGGATTTCTTTGCCCGGCGTCATCTCGCCATTGGAAAGAATCACGATCGCGCGTTGCTGCGACGGATAGAGCGTCAGCAACGACGAGAAGCCACGGCGCTTGGTCGTCAGGCTGGGCAGCCATTCGCTGCCGTGACGTTCGAGTTGCCAGCCCAACGCCATCCCGACATTGTCACGTTCGCCATCGCGCCGATGTTTGAACATAGCGTCGTAGGAGGCTGGCGCAAGCAGCGATGGATCGCGGTTCACATGCAAAGCAGCCCAGCGCGTGAGATCGGCGACACTGGCGCTGAGTCCGGCGCTCGGCAGCACCTTTTCATCCCAGGGATAATTGGGTGCGCGACGTACGAACACGTGACCGGCGTGCGGCCACGCGACGTTGCTGGCGGTGAGCGGCACGTCGAACGTGCTTTCAACCATGCCGGCCGGCTCCAGCACGCGCGTTTGCAGGTACTGCGGAAATTTTTGATGAGTCGCGCTTTCGATGATGCCAGCGAGTGCGTCGAAGGCCGCATCGTCGCGTGTCAGGAGTTGGCCAACCGTCACGGACGAATCGGCAATCGAATCGGTGAGTGCGAGCTGTCCGCGCTCCGCCAGTTGCATGACGGCGGCGGCGGTAAACGTGCGAGTGATGGACGCGACATGAAACAACGTGTGCGCGTTGACCGGCTGATCCGTTCCCTGGTCGCGGACGCCGAAGCCGCGCATGTAGACCGGCTCGCCGTTCTCGACGATGCCGACCGCCAGCCCGGGAATCGAGAACTCCTGCAGGATGCGCTCGAGCGCCGCATCCAGCGCATAGACACGGTCTGGGGTGAGCTGCGGCAGAGGATCGGCCACGGGCGCGCCTTCCTGCGGGGCCGCGACGCTGGATGCCGCGACCAGCGCGATCATCGTCAGCAATTTAGCGGCCGGGCGGCTCAGCATCGTCGCGATCCGTAATTCCGTGGATTGGCGGGGCGACGTTACTTGGGTTTCGAATTCGGCGCCACGGCGGTCGAATCCCGGCGCACCAAGGTATGCGCCAGGCGCGCCGGTTTCGGTGTCGTTCCGGAAAGCAGCATTTCCAACAACAGGTCGGCTGCGCGATAAGCCAGCTGATAGGTGGGCTGGCAGATGGTCGTGAGCGGCGGCCATACGGTGCGGGCAATGGCCGCATCGTCGAAGCCGGCCACCGACAATTGCGCCGGCACCGGCACGCCCATTTCGTGGGCCGCCATGAGCGCGCCCGCGGCCATGTCGTCGTTGCCCGCGAAAATAGCCGTCGGCCGCTTCGGCAGCGCCAGCAACTGACGGGTCATTTCCAGCCCCGAGTCGAACAGGAAGTCGCCCTGCCGGACGTACTCGGGAACATAGGGAATCTTGTGGTTCTTCAGCGCCGCCTTGTAGCCGCGCAGACGTTCGCCGCTGGCGAAGTGGCCGGGACGGCCGATGATGAAACCGATGCTGCGATGGCCGAGGCCGATGAGGTATTCGGTCATCTCGCGCGCGGCGGCTTCATCGTCGATGTCGACGTAGGGCGAGCGATGTTTGATTTCGTTGGGCGCGATGCGCACGAACGGCAGCGCCTGAGCGTCCAGCGCGCGGATCAGTTCGGCGGATTCGCTCAGCGGCGGGGCGACGATCAGGCCGTCGAGGTGGGTCTGATTCGCGAACGTCAGGATGTCCTGCATCACCTCTTCGGTGCGCCCGGCCACTTCATGCAGCAACAGCAGGAACTTGGCTTCGCGACAGCGGGCCAGCGCGCCCCGCTGGACCTCGATGGTGTAGTTGGCGCTGGGATTGTCGTAGACCAGGCCGACCAGGTACGAGCGCCGGCTGGCGAGACTGCGGGCGGACAGGCTGGGGTGGTAGTTCAGCCGTTTGACGGCGGCCAGCACTTGCGCGCGGGTTTCTTCGCGAACGTTAGGCTCGTTGTTGAGCACCCGCGAGACTGTTTTGATCGCGACGCCGGCGGCCTTGGCGACGTCGTTGATGCTTGTTCTGCGCCCGGACATGGGCGCGATGGTAGCTTAGATTTCGCCCCAAATGGCCGGTCCTGCGCATCCCTGCGCCCCCGGCATTCGGGCATCCTGCCCAGCACGCGCCCGGTCTGTCACCGGAGGATGCGATTGCCCTCGGATGACTGCTCGCTCAGCTTCGGCTTGGCCGTCCGCAGGTACAGGTCGAGAAAGTCGATGCCGGTGTCCACCGGCGCGTCGACCACGAACGTGCTCAAGTGTTCCAGGCCGCGGATCAGGTACAGCTCGGCCGGGATGTTGTTGGCATTCAGCGCCTCGTACATGGCGTGCGCGTTGTTGACGCCGACCGTGATGTCGAACGTGCCGTGATACAGGAACATCGGCGGGTCGTCGGTGCTCACCAGCGCCAGCGGCGAGGCTTCGCGCCACAAGCCGGGATTTTCGTCATAAGACACGCCGGTCAGACCGTTGGTCAGCGGGCCGTCCTTGTAGTAGCGGATATCGACCGGCGTGCCGCCGGCTACGACCGCCTGCACGCGTGTGCCCTCGACGTACCATTTGTCGTTCGGACTGGTCACGCCGGCCAGCGCCGCCAGATGAGCGCCCGCCGAGTAACCCCAGGTGCCGATGCGGTTCTTCAACACGTTCAGATCCGAGGCATGCGCCCGTAACCACAGCACCGCCTGCTGCACGTCCTGGAGCTGCGCCGGGAAATGCCACTGCGGAGCGAACCGGTACGACATGTTCAGTACGACGAAACCGCGCTCGGCCACCCGCTGCGAAATCTCGTCCATGTCCTCCCGCGAACGGCCTTCCCAGCCCCCGCCATGGATCATGACCACCGCCGGAAACGGCCCGTTGCCCGCCGGCTTATACAAATCCGCCTTCAGCGCCTGCGGCCAGTCCGCCGGGGTGTAGACGAAATCCCGGGTCACGGTCACATCCACCGGGCTCACCGACCCGATCCGGGCATTGCTCGGCCTGCCCTCGTGCGCGGCACAGCCCGTCAACACCACAGCGGCAACCAGCAACGCCAGCCTGATCATGAGCCCACCTCTCCAATACCCTCGCGTGGCACTTCGCCATTCAGGCGGATTTGGAGGCACCCCTGGCGCCGGATCGCCTGCTGGTTAGAATCGGCCCATGGATTCCAAGCTGTTACAACGACGCCTCGGTCAGGAAATCGATCAGGATCTGCTGGCAGCAACGCAGCGCCTGTCGCCGGAGCAGCGCTTGGACGCGTTCCTGACTCACAGCCGCTTGATGATGGAGCTATATCAGGCCGGCCAACGAGCGCGTGAGTCTCGGCAACCAAAATCCCCATGAGAACCAGCCGTTCGGGTGAGTCAGCGCTGCTGTTGCTGGACGTGATCGACGTGCTGGCGCGCGAGCAAGTGGGTTATGCAGTGATAGGGGCGATGGCTGCCTCTGTGCATGGCGTGCTACGGGCCAGCATGGATGCCGATGCCGTGCTTTCCATAACCACTCAGCTCGAATCGGGTCGACTTGCTGGTGGGGCTGCGCGGCCTGGAAAACGAGGCGTTTCAGCGTGCCGTTGAAGTTGCCTTCCAAGGCAGCGCTTTGCGAGTCGTATGCATTGAAGATTTCATCGCCATGAAGCTCTTTGCGGGCGGGCCGCAGGATCTGGCCGATGCTCGCTACGCACTCGCCGCCGGAAAAAGCACCATCGACCAAGAATTGCTGTGGCGCCTGACCGCTCGTTACGGCCGTGACGCCATGGCCGCGCTTCAGAAATTGCTCAGTCCTTGAGCTAAATCCAGACGTCGTTCTGGGCGGTGAGCGAGCCGCCGGTGTCGCCGGTGTTGATGACGCCTTTGGGCTCGACCAGCATGACTTTACATTCGTCGGCGGCGAAGGGCTGGTGTTCGACGCCCTTGGGGACCACGTAGAGCTCGCCGGCGCGCAGTGGGACTTCGTGGTCGCGGAAGCGGAGGGTCATGGCGCCTTCGATCACGATGAAGACTTCGTCGGTGTCGGCGTGCTGATGCCAGACGAACTCGCCGTGCAGGCGCACCAGCTTGAACTGGTAGTCGTTCATTTCGGCGATCACTTTCGGGCTCCAGCGCTCGCTGAAGCGGGAGAATTTCTCCTGGAAATTGATGGCGCTCATGAACGAAATCATCCGGCGCGGGCCACGGTCCGCCAAGCGGCAGTTTCTGACAAAGACGCCGGCACAGTTATTCTGTCGCGCCTTGTCGGCTGGGCCGGGGCTGGTGCGTCTTCAAGGCAGACGCATCGATCTGGCCTTACATTCAGAGGGAACAACGCAATGAACCGATTACTCGTACTCGGCGTGCTCGCTGCTCTGGCCGCCTGCTCGCCCAAGCAAGAGGCTGCCAAGGAGCCCGCCGCGCAAGTATCGCAACCTGCCGCCGCCGCGGCGCCGGCGGAGGAGCCGGTGGACGTTCCAGCCGGGGCGTACACATTCGATCCTTCGCACACCAGCATTCTGTTCCGCGTCGATCACCTCGGGTTCTCGCACTACACGGCGCGTTTCAAGAAAGCCACCGCGCAGTTGCAGTTCGATCCAAACAATCTGGCCGCCTCCAATGTCACGGTCGTGATCGACGCCAAATCGTTGGAAACGGACTATCCCGATCCGGCCAAGGTGGATTTCAACGCCGAACTGCTGAACGAAACCTGGTTGAACGGCGCGAAGTATCCGGAAATCACATTCCGCTCGACCAGCGTCGAACCGACCGGTGCGCGCACCATGCGTATCAACGGTGAGCTGACCATCCGTGGCATCACCAAGCCAATGGTTCTGGAAGCGCGCTTCAACGGCGGCTATCGCGGCCATCCCATGGATCCAAACGCGCGCATCGGTTTTTCCGCGACGGGCGTGCTCAAGCGTTCCGACTTCGGCATCACGTACGGTATTCCGGCGCCTGGCACCAAGTTCGGCGTGAGCGACGAAGTGAACGTCATCGTGGAAACGGAATTCTCCGGACCGCCGATGGCGAAGTCCGAGGCAGAGGCGCCCACCGGCGAGGGCGGTCAGACTAAGTAAAATCTACTGCGCATCGAATCGCCGTGCCGTACGATTGCATCCCGGTCAGCGATGCAATCGTACGATGTCACGGAGCGAGCCAATGACGGGCGGAATGTTTCGATGCGCAGCTGCTTCAGTGATGTTTGTTGGTTCACTGAGCTGTGAAATTGCCGAAGCTGCCGATCCTGGATTCTATGTCGGCGCGGCCGGCGGTCGCAGTGAGCAAAGTCTGGACCAGCGAGCCGGCGTCGGACCGGCGCCCGCAGTGGCGACGTTGCCCGATCCCTTCGATCCAGGCCGGTTGACGATAGTGCCTCCGTACAATCTGGCGCCTCCTCCGGCGTATGCCGTGCCCGTCGCGGTATTCCTGCCCGCCGGCCTTTCGGCGGATGAAACCGATGTGGGCTGGAATTTCTCGGTCGGGTATCGCGTCAACAAGTATCTGGCGGCAGAGCTCGCCTATGTCGATTCGGGCGAGGCATCGCTGGTCGAGCACTATCGGCCATCGGCCGCCCTGTCGCCGAATCCCAGTTTTGCGACCGAAATCAATCGCGGCTACACAGTCAGTTCGCGCGGGCCCGCGTTGTCGGTGCTCGGCTCGCTGCCCCTGAGCTCGCAATGGGAATTGTTTGTCCGCGGCGGCGTGTTGTTCGCCAAACAGGAAGTCGAGTCGAGCACCTGGTCGGTCGGCGGCACCGGCAGGGTCATCGATCCTCCGCCGATCGATCGCGACTTCAGCGATGAAGTTGTCACTGTTGGCGCCGGCGTGCAGTGGGCATTTCTGCCGCGCTGGACCGCGCGGCTCGAATATCAACGCACCGACGATCTGCAGGCCAACGAGATCATGGGCAAGAGCCGCATCGATCAGGCGTCGCTGAGCGTGTTGTTCGGGCTGTAACGCTCAGCTGCGCCACACGTCGCCGAACACCCGCAGCAGATTGCGCCCGAGAATTTTCTCGATGCGGGTGGCGCTGTGGCCGCGGTCGGCCAGCATCTGGCCCAGGGTTTCGAAGCGACGCGGTGTGTTGAGATCGCTCGCGAACAAATAGCCGTCCTCGGCTTCACCCGGCGCGGCGATGCCCTTTTCCTTGCGCTCCCGGATGTTTGCGGCAAACGCATCTTTGTATTTCTGGTCGAGCAGAGCGGGTGAGATGGTGCCGTCCGTGCCGAGGGACACGTGATCTTCGCCGGCCACCTTGATCATGTGTTCGAGGTGCCGAATGATGTCGGCGCCGGTCGGCTGCTTGCCGCCATTCAGATAGGGCATGAAGAACACGCCGGAGACACCGCCTTTGTCCGCGACCGCGCGGAGTTCCTCATCGGTGCGATGACGCGGATGATCGGCGACGGCCGCCGCGCCAGTGTGCGTGAACGCCACCGGCTTCTTCGAGGCGCGAATCGCATCGGCGGACGTTTGCCGGCCGCAGTGACTGAGATCGACCAGGATGCCGAGCGAGTTGAGTCGCTCGATGGTTTCGAAACCGGTGCGGCTCAAGCCGGCGTTGGCCGGCTCCATGCAGCCGTCGCCGATCAGATTGCGGCGGTTGTAAGTCGGCTGCACGACGCGCAAGCCGAGCTGATACAAATCGTCGAGCAGATCCAGGTCGGTCTCGAACGCCACGCCGTCTTGCACACCGTAAATGAGTCCGGTGCGCTTGGCCTTTTTAGCTGCCGTGATGTCCGCCACGGTGCGCACGCGAGCGAACGTGTCCGGATGCCGCTCGATGTCACGATCCGAGTCGACGAGGCCGCGAACCAGCTCCTTGAACGCCGCATCCGGTGCGGTCGTGCCGACCGGTCCGAGTGTGATGAGTACCGCTGACAGGCCGCTGTCTCGCACATCTTTGAGATGAGCCTCGCTGAGCTTCTCGCCCGGCTGCATGGTGAGACTGCCGGGCCCGCCCAAGCCATCGATCACGATGGCGTCGTTGTAGCCCTTCCACGTAGCCGCGCTCGCCCATCGCATGGGCAATGCCAGCGCGGCTGCGCCGGTGGCAAGCAAAACGTTGCGACGGGAGAGGGTCATTCGCAGCAGCTCCAAGGATGGCCTGAGTTCAAATCCGACGCAGGTCGCGACACATTACCCAATCTTGCTGCACTTCGGCGCCGAGGGTGAACGTTGTCGTTCCGACCTTCGCGAACTGACATCGCTCATAGAATGCGGTCGCGTGCGCATTCTGGTTCCACACGCACAGCCACAGCACATCGGCGCTCAACGCCGTCGCGCGGGTGGCGAGTTCGTCCATCAGACGGTAAGCCACGCCTTTGCCGTGCTGAGACGCATCGACGTAGAACCTCAGGATTTCGACGCCGCGCTTGCCGTTCACCGGCGGGCAAGGCTTATCGAGAATGAGCTGCGCGAAAGCGATGAGCTTGCCATCGATCTCCCCCAGCCAGCTTTCACGTCGCGAGTCCCGGATCTCCGCGCGCTGAATCTCTTCACTGAAGGACTTGGCGCAGTGAGCGTCCATGTCCTCTGGTGTGTTGAACTGAGTATACGTGTCGCGGAATGTTTTCTCGGCGAACTCCGCCAGCGACTTCGCGTCCTGCTCCGTGGCGCGACGAAATGAAAGTGCATCGGTCATCATCAGGCCTTCAACCGATAGCCGGTCTTGAAGATCCACCAGATCACGATCAGGCACAGCGTCAGGAACAGGAGCGTCATGCCCAGGCTGACGCCGACCGCGACGTCGGAGACGCCGTAGAAGCTCCAGCGGAAGCCGCTGATCAGGTACACGACCGGATTGAACAGCGCGACCTTCTGCCAGAACTCCGGCAGCATGCCGATGGAATAGAAGCTGCCGCCGAGGAACGCCAGCGGCGTCACGATCATGATGGGCACGATCTGCAGCTTCTCCCAGCCGCTGGCCCACAAGCCGATGATGAAGCCGAACAGGCTGAAGGTGAGCGACGTGAGCACGAGGAACGAAACCATCCACAACGGGTGCTCGATGCTGAAAGGAACGAATAGCCGTGCGGTCGCGAGAATCACCAGGCCGAGCATGATGGATTTAGTCGCCGCCGCACCGACATAGCCGATGACGATTTCCATCGCGGAGATCGGCGCGGACAGCACTTCGTAAATCGTGCCGGAGTAGCGCGGCATATAGATGCCGAACGAGGCGTTGGAAATGCTTTCCGTGAGCACCGAGAGCATGATCAGGCCGGGCACGATGAATGCGCCGTAGCTCACGCCTTCGATCTCGGCCATGCGCGAGCCGATCGCGGCGCCGAACACGACGAAGTACAGCGAGGTGGAAATCACCGGCGACAACAGGCTCTGCACCAGCGTGCGGAACCAGCGGGCCAGCTCGAAGCGATAGATCGCGCCGATACCGTAGGTGTTCATCGTTGGTGCACCAGGCTGACGAAAATTTCTTCCAGCGAGCTTTCGCTGGTGTGCAGGTCCTTGAAGTCGATGCCGTGCTCGTTGAGTTGCCGCAGCAGGCTGGCGATGCCGGTGGCGTCGGCCTGAGCGTCGAACGTGTAGATGAGCTGCGTGCCGTCCGGCGACAGCTCCAGCTGACGGTTGGCGAGCTGCGTTGGGATCTGCTGCAGCGGAGCCTGGAGATGCAACGTGAGCTGCTTACGGCCGAGCTTGCGCATCAGCGTGTTCTTCTCCTCGACCAGGATGATCTCGCCCTTGCTGATGACGCCGATGCGATCGGCCATCTCCTCGGCTTCTTCGATATAGTGCGTCGTGAGAATGATGGTCACGCCGCTGTCGCGCAGGGATCGGACCATATCCCACATGTCCCGCCGCAGCTCGACGTCGACGCCGGCGGTGGGCTCGTCCAGAAACAGAATCTGCGGCTCGTGCGACAGCGCCTTCGCGATCATCACGCGACGTTTCATGCCGCCGGACAGGGACAGGATGGGGCTGTCCTTCTTGTCCCACAGCGACAGGTCCTTGAGCACTTTTTCCAAGTGCGCCGGATTGGGCGGCTTGCCAAACAAGCCGCGACTGAAGGTCATGGTTCGCCACACGCTTTCGAACGCGTCGCTCGTGAGTTCCTGCGGCACCAGTCCGATCTTGGAGCGCGCGGCGCGGAATTCCTTGCGGATGTCGTGTCCGTCGGCGGTGACGCTGCCGGACGTGGCATTGACGATGCCGCAGATGATGCTGATCAGCGTGGTCTTGCCGGCGCCGTTCGGGCCCAGCAAGGCAAAGATTTCACCGCGGCGGATCTCGAGGTCGACGCCTTTGAGGGCCTGGAAGCCGGAGGCGTAGGTCTTGACCAGGTTTTGAACCGAGATGATGGACTGCACGCGGGCTCCGATACTCGACGCTGCTCGAGTGAAGGCCCGGCATTATAGAGAAGTCACAAAGGACTCGGAGTGGCGATCGGAGCACGGCGCAATTGCCGCCCTTTCACGAATGGGGCCGGACCCGATACCGCGCCAGCAGCCAGACCCCGGCCACGACCAGCCCGGTGCCGATGGCGATCCAGACCGTGAAGGGCTCGCCCAGGATCAGGACGCTGAGGATGATGGTTGACATCGGGCCGATCATGCCGATCTGCGCGGTGACGCCGGCGCCGATGCGCTCGAGCGCCATCATGGTGATGAGCACCGGGATGAATGTGCACAACACCGCATTCAGCGCCGACAGCCAGATGACTTCGGGTGCGACGATCATCGCCGACGGCGGCTTCAAGATAAAAAACTGCGCGATACACAGGATGCAGGCAATGCTCGTTCCCAGCCCGGTGACGCGCAGCGCGCCCAGCCGGCGCACGATCTGTCCGCTGTATACCAAATAGATCGCGTAGCTCACGGCGCTGCCGAAGACCAGGATCGCGCCCAACGCAATGTCCGGCCCGGCGCGCACGTCGTGCCCGAACACCACCAGCACGCCGATATAACTTACGCCGAGCGCCAGCCATTGCCGCCGGCTCACTTCGGTCTTGAACAATAGCTTGCCCGCCAGCAGCACCACGGTGGGATTCAAATACAGGATCAGCCGCTCGAGGTTGGCGCTGATGTATTGCAGGCCGGCGAAATCCAGATAGCTCGCGAGGTAATAGCCACAAAAACCCAGTCCGAACAGGGTTCGCCAGTCTTGCGCGGTGGGCGAGGGCTTATTGCGGCCCGACCACCACGAGAGCGCCAGGAACAGCGGGAAGGCGAACAACATGCGGTACATGATCGTTGTGACCGCATCGACGCCGTAGCGATAGGCCAGCTTGATGATGATGGCCTTGCAGGAGAACGCGATGGCGCCAGCTCCCGCGAGCAGCACGCCGGTAAGCAATTCACGCGGCGCGGTTGCGGCGGGAGCATTCATAGAGTGGAGTACAATCGGGGCGCAGCGCGAACAACGGCGTTCGTCTGCGATTCTATCGAGAGGATCATGATCATGAGCACGCAATTCGCGGCGGGAGAATCGTCATTCGCGATGGCTAAAGGCAGGACGGTGGTGCTCATCGGTGCACCCACGGATGCCGGCGCGGCCGATCGTGGCTCGTCGATGGGGCCCGAAGCGCTGCGCGTGGCTGGCCTTCGTGAAGCGCTGGCCGGGCGCGGCTTGCAAGTCATCGACCGCGGCAATCTCAATGGCCCGGGCAATCCATGGCAGCACCCGGTCGACGGGTATCGGCATCTCACCGAAGTCACCGAATGGAACCAACTGGTGCACGATGCAATGTATGCAGCGCTGAAGGCCGACCAGTTGCCCATCCTGCTCGGCGGCGATCATTGTCTCGGCATCGGCTCGATCAGCGCGGTCGCGCGCTACTGCCGCGAGCGCGGCAAGAAACTGCGCGTGTTCTGGCTCGACGCGCACGCTGATTTCAACACGCGTGAGCTTTCGCCCAGCGGTAATATCCATGGCATGCCGGTGGCGTGCCTGTGCGGGTTCGGCCCGGCGCAACTGACCGAGATGAGCGGTCGCAAGCCGGCCATCGATCCGTCGTGGATCCGGCAGATCGGCATTCGCAGCGTCGATCCGCTGGAGAAACGTTTCGTGCATGAGCAGGGGCTGGAAGTGTTCGACATGCGCTACATCGACGAGCACGGCATGCGTGAGACGATGGAACAGGCGCTGCACGGCCTCGACGACGACACGCATCTGCATGTCAGCTTCGACGTCGATTTCCTCGATCCGGAGATCGCGCCGGGCGTGCTCACGACCATTCCGGGCGGGCCGTCGTATCGCGAGGCGCAGCTGTGCATGGAAATGATCGCCGACACCGGCCGCATGGCATCGCTGGACGTGATGGAATTGAATCCGGCGCTCGATGTTCGCAACAAGACCGGGCTGCTGGCCGTGGACCTGGTCGAATCGCTGTTCGGCAAGAGCACGCTGATGCGCCGCTCGGCCAAATGAATGAACAAACAAGGAAACCAAGATGAAGAAGCTGGCCTGGTCGTTGTTGCTGATCGCTGCCGGCGGCGCTGCCTCCGCCGCGCCGTCGGGCACGTTGCTGGTGCTCAACAAGTCCGACGATACGATGTCGTTCATCGATCTGGCGAGCAACGAGGTCAGGGCAACGCTGCCCACCGGCGACGGGCCGCATGAAGTCGCCGTCTCCAGCGATGGCAAGACCGCGGTCGTCACCAACTACGGCGACGCTGCCAATCCAGGCAAGACGTTGACGGTCGTCGATGTGCCAGCGAAGAAAGTGTTGCGGACCGTCGATCTGGGCACGTACAGCCGGCCGCACGGCATCGTCTGGCTGCAAGGCGATGAAGTCGCCGTGACCGTCGAAGGCAGTAAGGCGCTGCTCATCGTCGGTGTGAACGATGGCAAGGTGAAGCATGCAATCGCGACCGACCAGGCGGGCACTCACATGGTCGCCGTCAGCTCGAAACATCGTCGTGCGTTCACCGCGAACATTGGCTCGGGCTCGATGACGGCGATCGATCTCGCGTCTCACCAACGTGTTACCGATGTCACAACGGGCAAAGGCGCCGAAGGCATCGCCGTGGCGCCCGATGGCAGCGAAGTGTGGGTGACGAATCGTGAGGCCAACACGGTGTCCATCGTGGATCCGGCGACATTGAAGATCACGACGACGCTGGAACCGGGCAAAATGCCGATCCGTGTGAAGTTCACGCCCGATGGCACTCGCGCGCTGGTGTCCAATGCGGTGTCGGGCGATGTCGCGATCTTCGACACGGTGACCAAGAAGAAGATCGGCAGCATTCCGATGCAGAAAGAGGGCGAGAAGCTGGACGACACCAAGCGCATGGCGTCTCAGTTCGGCAGCGGCCCGGTGCCGGTGGGCATCCTGATGCCAGACGCGTTGCAGCTGGCGTTCGTCGCCAATACCAATTTCGACACGGTCACGGTCATCGACCTGGAAGGCCTTAAGATCGTGAACCGGTTGCAGGCCGGTCGCGAGCCGGACGGGCTGGGTTACACGGCGCTGACGGTTCAGAAGTAACGACGAGAACTGCAGGCGCACCGGCGAAAGCCGGTCGCGCCGTTCAGCCGAACAGCACCGGCTTGATCAACTGCTCATCGTTGTACTTCAGCGAATTGATCCGCGGGCTCACGGCGTGCACGACCATCCGGTCCTGCGGATATGTCCTTAGCAGCGCTCGCGCGCGGGCCGTTGGGCCTCGCAGCCACTGCTCGTATTCATCTCGGTGCAGAATCGCCGGCATGCGTTGCGCCGTGTTGTGAACGTCGGCCAATAGATCGTTCGGCGGCACGGTGAGCACGGCGCAGCCCTCGATGACGTCGTCCTCGTCCTTGTTGATGGTGCGATCCCAGATCGCCGCGACACCAAATACTGAACGATTCACCAGGCGCGCGAAGTAGGGCTGCAGATATTGATTCGGCGTGAGCTGCCAGCCATAAAAGCCCGAGAGCGGCAGGATGCAGCGCTGTCCTCGCCACCACGCGCCGCTGAACGCCTTGTTTCGATCCAGCTCATCGGTCGATGCGTGCGTCGTGCAGGCCTTGCGTTCATCGCCTTCCGCCCAGTCGGGGACCAGGCCCCAGCGCATCATCACGCCCTCGCGCTCGCCGTCATGCAGGCGCACGACGGGTATGTTGTTGCGCGTCGAAACATTGAAGCTGGGCTCGAAACGCCACCACGCATGCAGCAGCGGGAACTCGTGTTCCACTGCTGTTTGCGGCGCTATGACGAATCGCTCACACATGGGCCAAAGAGAATAAATTCCGGTCGGTGACAGAAATGTGACGTCGCGCAGATTCCTGCAGTGTCGATAGTCGCGTTCAGCGTCGCCGGAAAAATATTACCGGCGACATCGAAACCGACATCGCGGCGAGCGCGAAACGAGCCGCGGTCGTCAGCCGGGCAGCTTCAATTCGACGATCTCGGCGCGCACGGATTCGTCGGTTATATACAACTTCGCGAGCGCGATCGGCAGTCGGAAACGACGCGGTCCGAGGCTGCCGGGATTGATGAACAACACGCCTTCGCGCTCTTGCACGACGGGTTTGTGCGAATGACCGCTGATGACCACCGAGATGCCCGCGGCCGACGGGCTGAGATCGATCTGGTTCAGGTCATGCAGCACATGAATCCGGTGTCCCCGGATTTCGAGGAACAATGTTGCAGGGATGGCCTCGGCCCACGCGCCCTTGTCGTTATTGCCGCGAATGGCGTCGACGGGCGCGAGGGTCTGCAATTTCTCCAGGATGTTCGGTGCGCCGATGTCACCAGCATGAACGATGCGGTCGACGCCGTTCAGGTGCTTCAGCGCTTCGGGGCGCAGCAGGCCATGAGTGTCGGAGACTACGCCGATCACTGTTTGATCGGGCGTGTCGGCAGGGGGCGCGGGTTCCATTGACTGTTCAGCAGGCGAGCGAAAACGACTCGCCACTGTAGCCCTGGCACCCGGGCGCCGCCAGCCGTATCAGACGAGCGGCGTATTCCTCGGGACGCGCACCACGACTGTGCCGGCGATCTTGTCGTGCCAGGTCTGGCGGTTGTTGTCGAACACCATCCAGATGAATCCCAGGCCGGCCGGGATCAGCGACAGGAAACATCCGAGCGCGCGCACGATGGCAGTTTCCCATTCGATGTCCCGGCCGTCGGTGCGCACCACGCGCAGATTGCAGACGATGCCGCCGACAGTAGTGCCCTTCAGCTTCCACATCAGCGCGCCGTAGCCGGCCAGTGCGACCAGGAACAGTTCATCGCTCGGGTCCACCCACTTCACGAGGATGCCCACGATCAGCGCATCGAGCGCCAGAGCACCCATGCGAATCCAGAAGCCTGCGCGCGGTTGGCTGTTCAGCTCGATATTGCTCAGGTTCTCTGGCGCGGCGGACGGCGGCGGAACCGTGCTGCCATCGCCGGCGACAGCGGCCGATGCGACTGTGGCGTCGGGCGGAATAGCCGATGGAGCAGCGGATGACGCGGCAACGGTCTGCACCGCCGGAGCGGCAGCTGCACTCCGAGCACGCTGCGCCAACAGCAACGTGTAGATGACGACACCGAAGCCCAGTGCGCCGACGATGTTGGACACGATGAAGCCGAGCACCGGCACCGTGTACAGCAACAGCACGATCAAGCCGCCGATCAGCGTGGCGACGGCCAGATGACCGAATGCGCCGATGCCAGTGAAGCGAGTGATGCGACGGCCCAGCGTGGCGAGCACGACCGCCTTGCCGAAGAGCGCCGCGCAGAACATTCCAAGCGCCAGGAACGGCACCAGTGCCGCACCGATGATCGTGATCAGCATGACAATGATCAGGATCGGCGACAGCAGCACGGACAGGATGGTCGCGATCACCGATTCGCCGGGTCGTTCTTCCAGCGTGGTCACGCAGCGTTGCAGGGCCCCATCGAACATGACCGCCAGCAATACATACAAACCCAGGAAGCCGGCCGCGAGCCACCACGCCCACGCGACGCTCTGATCGAACGCCAACGGCCGGCCGTACAGCAGGCACTGCTCGAACCACGCTTTGAGCCACTTCAGGTCGCCGAAGTGCTTGCCGAACGCGATCTGCTGTTGGCCACCATGCACCTTGGAGGCCGGGTCGCGGGTGATAGCGCCGCCGACCGACACCGTTTCACCGTTGACGACCGCATTCGGACCGAGCTGCACGTTGCCGAAGACTGCGACGACGTCCTCACCGACTTCGCTGTCCACATACACGTTGCCGAACAGAGCGACGACGCCCTCGCCGACCGGGCCGGTTGCGGATGCATTGCCGCCGATCGCTACGACGGCTTCCCCGACCTCGCCCGCCGAAGATGCCGAGCCAAGCACTGCGATCACTGCATCCGCGTATTCGCCCGCTGGCAGCGACGAGTTGTCGCCAATGTTTACGATGACCCGTTCGTTGCGACCGTCCATGTGCCGCTCGGCGCGATCGGCTGCTCGTTCGGCTGCCCGCTGAGCTCGTTCGATCTCACGCTCGGCTTGTTCGATCTCGCGCTCGACGGAGCGGGGCAGATCGTCCAGCTCGACCGGCGGCGTGGTCTCTTCCTGTGCGAACGCCGGCTGTGTACCGCCGAGGCCGGCGAGTACCGCGATCGCGAAAAAGCAAACAAACGAACGTCTCATACGAAGCACCGTGCGCCGTCAACGAGGCGCATACAACGTCCGGTAGGCAGCCGCGCTGACTCCGAACAACGTTAGATACAGCGCGCCGAGAATCGCCGCGCCGCCATAAACCCACAACGACGGCAGATCGCCGAGGACCGTGCCGATGGTCATGAACAGGGAAGGAATCCACGCCACATTGGCGAACAGTGCGCCCGGTTTGAGCGGAACGGCGATCATTGCCGACGCTTTCAGCACCAGCGCGATGAGGCCGGCGGACGCGATGATGAACAACAGGCGGGCCGCAACCGGCCAGCCGGCGAAGCTGCCCTGCCACCACGGAGCGGCCGCGCGTCGCGCGATTTCCGCCATGACTTTGGATTCGAGATCGACAGGAGCACGGCGCAGCGGCTGATCGCGCAGCGCCTGGCCGATGAAGCGCTCCAGCTGCTGCTCGTTTCGTTCGTTCGGATTCGAGGGAGTGTTCATGGGGGCGGCCTCTAGAAACATTCCGCCGTGAGACCGCGGGCGGCGAGGATTTTGGCGAGCGCGCCGCGTGCCCGCAGGATGTCGATTTTCACTTTGGACAATGAAATGCCGAGCTGCTGGGCAATCTCTTCATAGGACATCTCTTCGAAGTGATACAGCACCAGCGGCAGGCGGCGATGATCGGGCAATTTCTGCAAGGCCTCGGCGACGATGGCGCGGCGGGTGTCGTCGTCGAAATCCGCTGCGGCTTCTTCGGGCTGCGGAATGTCCATATCCGCATCGTCATCGTCGTCGCTGCGCATTTCGGAAAAGAACCGCCAGCGACGGCGATAGCGGGTGGCGTGGTTCAGCGCCAGGTTGCGAGCCACGGTCTTGAGCCAGCCGCCGGCGGCGGGGCTGGTCTGCAGCTGGGCGAAATTCTCGTAAGCCTTCAAGAACACCTGCTGGGCAATGTCCTCCGCCGGGCCGTCGCGGCCGGTGATCCGCGCGGCGGTGGAAAAGACCATGTCCTGATAAGCACGCATGAAGCTTGCGAAGTCGTCCTGGCGCGGGGTGGTGTCCGGGGGTTGCCTTGCCACGGTGATGTCGTCGTTTAGCTTGAGAACACCGCGTCCGGAGGGAAGTTACACAGCCTGGAGTCAGCCCGGCGGCCAGGCGGCGACATTAGCCGCTGTACCGTGAAATTGCGACGTAATCCGCACACTTACAGGGCCTGACTTATGTTCAGGCCGAGCCGGCTTGCTTAGAATTCGCGGCGTTTCGGGGCAATGTCGCCCGCCAGACCCCTCATGGTGTCGCCACGGCCGCGAAAGGTTGACGTTCAGCTGATGATTTCGACGATACGGACTATCTTCATCCTGGTTCCCGCTCTGGCGCTCACCGCCTGCGCCGTGCCCCAAGTCAGCGAGCCCGAGACAGTCGCGGTTCGTGCGACCTCCCTGAATCCCGCGTATTCGTCGGTCAACGCCCAGGTCCTGAGCGATGCGGCCAAGGTCGATTACAGCTTCGCTGCCTCGCTCGACCCGCAAGCCACGGCCAATACCCTGACCCGTCTGCAGTCCTCGTATACCCAACAGAACGGCGACGAAAGCCTGCGCGTCGGCGACACCGTCAGCAGTGTCGGCATGTGGGGCACTTCGGTCCGCTACGGCGGCATGCAGTACGGCACCCGTTCCGATACGCGCGACGACGTGATCGATTCCAACAAGCTCGCGAGCAGCGGCATGGCCGTGCTGCCTACCGTCGCGGATGCGCTGTTCGCCTCGGCCGACGAGGCCGGCACGAGCCTGAGCCAGCAGAACCTTTCGGTAAATCGTTCGCTGCCTTCGGGCGAGCAGGGCTGGAACCTGGCCGTGCAGGACGCGCTCGGTAATTCCGAGTCCGTCGCTGCGCCAATGATCGCGCGCACTCGACTGGTCGAGCGTGGTTGCTCGGACTTCTCGGTGGGCTTCGGCAAGGTGCGCGAGGACTACGCGCTCACCAGCAACTCCTATGGCCCGATGTTCGCGAACACGACTGTCACTTGTGGCGCGCCGCTGGGTTTCACCGTCGAAGCGCATGGCGAATATCTGGCTGATGAAGTCGGCGCGCTCGGTTTCGGCGTCGCTCGGCGCATTGGCTCGATCGGCACAGCATCTGTCGCCTTCGCGCAGAGCAATGCCGTGAATGGCGGCTCGGGCTGGATGTCGAAGGTGGGTTTCGAGCACACCAACTCGATGTTCAACCTGATGTTCCGTTCGCGTATTCAAAGCCGCGAATTCCGTGACATCGGCAGCATGGCGCTGACCGATCCCATCATGCAGCGGGATCTGGCCAGCGTCGGCGTGAATGTCACGGAGCGCTCGAGCTTGTCGGTCGCGTATGCGACTCAGACCACTTGGGCCCGCGAGCGCACGAATCTCATCGCTGTGAAACAGAGCATGGGCGTGGGGCGCGGCACGATGTCCATGAGCGCCGGCCACTCGCTCGAAGACAACTTCGGCTCGTCCGTGTTTATTTCTTACAAGCGCCCGTTCGGCGGCATCAAGCCGTTGGCGCGGCCGATGCTGGACGATCTCGAAGAGCTGGATCTGCAGCTGCCGCAGGGCTCGGGCGACATCGACTGAATTCCGTCTGAGCTGCCGATGGCTGCAAACATCATTAGCCTCTCTCCCTTCAGGGAGAGGGGTTGCGGTGAGGGCTCCGGAAAACCGGCCCTGCCGGTCGCATCATCTCGATGTGCATGATGCCGTCCTCGTCGTACGGCTCCGATGATTGCACGAATCCGAACGATCCATAGAACTTGTGCAAGTGAGCTTGCGCGCCGATGCGCGTCGGCAGCGTCGGATACAGCTCGTAAATCTTTTCCAATCCGCGCGCGACCAACTCCCGGCCGATGCCGGTGCCGCGCGCCATCTTCGTCGTGATGATGCGGCCGAGCGACGGCTCCTCCGGATAGCTCACGCCCGGCGCCAGCAATCGCAAATAGGCGGCAAGCTGATCGCCCGACCACCCCGCCAGATGCAGCGCCCGCAGATCCTTGCTGTCGATGTCCGGATACGGACACGCCTGCTCGACGATGAACACCGCCTGTCGGGCGGTAAAAATCGAGTGGATCTGCAGCGGCGAGAGCTCGGCGTAGCTGCGCCACTGCCAATGAATGGTCATCGCGGATCGAACCTGTGGTGAGATACGGACGCTAGTGCGTCATCGAGTAGAGAATATAGTCGATCGCGTATTTGTACGCGCGCGTCGTGTATAGCAGCGAGTATTCAGGCACATCGGCGTGCTCCCAGGCATCGCCGAGATCCATGTTGAAATTGATCACCACCATCAGGCGGCCGTCGTCGTCGTAGATGCCGCGCCACTGCGGAGTGAAGCCGTCCTTTTCGTAGTTGCGGCCGCTGTACAACGATTGAATGCCGGGAATCTGCACGTGCTCGTCGATGTCGTAGGCGACGTGGAAGACTGCGTCGTCCGGCGGAATGTCGACGATGGCGCGATCCGGAAAAATCCGGTGCATGCCCTGAACGAATCCGGCCCATTCCAGCGTGCCGTGGAAATCGTCCACCATCAAAAAGCCGCCGCGTAGCAAATATTCGCGCAGCCGCACCGTTTCTTCGTCGGTCAATGCCCAATGGCCGACTTCCACCGCATAGATCCAGGGATAGTCGAACAGCGAGTCGTCCATGATGCTGAGGTAGCGGCCTTCCTCGGCGATGTTGATGCGAGTCAGTCGCTTGATGCCGCGGATCAGGTGCTGCTCGGCCTCGGGCCAATCGGTCAGCCAGCGCTCGCGGCCACCGAACAGGCTGGTGCCGGTGTACTGCATTCGTATGAACTGGAATTCGGCATTCGGCCCGGCCGGACCGTTCACGGTGGTGTCCGAGGCCAGGGCGACGATGGGGAGGGCGATCAGTGCGGCCAGCCGCCAGACCGCGACCCGATCCAGGGTGACGCGCCGAAACGAGGATGACGGCGAGTTGCGGCTCATGCGAGGCACCATGTCATCAACCACCCGCGCTTGCAATGGGTTCCGCGGGGTGGGGCCGCTTCCGACGCGACTCTTGCACGTCCCTGTGCTCCGCTGCACCAGGGCATCCTGCCCAAGTTCGCCACAGCAGCTACATCTTCAGTATGCTGCGCGCGCCCCGAGCCGGGGCGACAGAGTCTGGTGATGAGCTGGTTACGAACCGCGTTCGGCGCGCTGTTGTTCACGACGAACACCCTGATCCACGTTCCGCCGCTGCTGCTGGTGGCGGTGGTGAAGGCCATTCTGCCCCTGCGCCCGATTCGTCGCGTCTGTGACTGGCTGTTGACGGCCATCGCCGCCAGCTGGATCGGCGTCAACACCACCATGCTTCGCTGGTTCACCCAGACCCGTTTCGTGTTCGACATCGAGGCGCAGCTGCGGCCCGATGGCCATTACCTGGTGATGGCGAATCATCAGACCTGGGTCGACATCCCGGTGCTGCAGGCTGCGCTGAATCGGCGCGTGCCGCTGTTGCGCTTCTTCCTGAAGAGCCAGCTGTTCTGGGTGCCGCTGCTCGGGCTGGCGTGGTGGGCGCTCGATTTTCCCTTCATGAAGCGCTATTCACGGCAACAGCTGGATAAACGGCCGGAGCTGGCGGGGCGAGATATCGCCGCCACCCGGCGTGCTTGCGCAAAGTTCATGCACATCCCGGTGTCGGTGATGAATTTCGTCGAAGGCACGCGCTTCACTCCCGCCAAGCACGAGCAGCAGGTATCGCCATTCGCCAACCTGCTCAAGCCCAAGGCCGGCGGCATTGCCTTCGTGCTGGATGCGATGGGCCGCGCGCTGCATTCGATCCTGGACGTGACCATCGTCTATCCGGACGGGCGGCCGACGATGGCCGACCTGTTCGGCAATCGGGTGCGCGAGGTGCGAGTGAATATTCGCGAGCGGGCGATTCCGGCCGAACTCCTCGGCGGCGATTATCAAAACGATCCGGTGTTTCGCGAGCGCGTGCAGAGCTGGCTGAATGGCCTGTGGGTGGAGAAAGACGAGCTCATCACGCAGCTGCGCGCCGCGTAAGTCAACGCAGATACTTCAGCGCCTCGCGAGGCAGATCCACCGCGTCCTCATCGACGAAACACCAGGCCCAACGCTCATCCGGCTCGAACGACGCCACGATGGGATGCTGCGTCTGATGGAAGTGCTTGGTCGCGTGACGATTCGGCGAGCTGTCGCAACAGCCGACGTGACCGCAGGTCAGGCACAGGCGCAGATGCACCCATCGGCTGCCCGACTTCAGACATTCCTCACATCCTTCGGTCTTCGGCGGCAGCGGTTTGACCTGACCGATGTGTTCGCACGACATGCAACTTCTCCGAGTGAAGCGTCATAGATACTGCACAGAAGTGATCATGACAACTCACCTTGCCGCATGCAGTTGCGGCCGGCTCAGGATAAGGGCTCGTGACGAGCCGGGTCATGTATCCGTGTGCTAATAACTAGCGCCGCATGCAGTCGCGCGGACAATCAGCCCATGCGCCAGACGCCATCGCCGTTGCGGCAGGCGCGGCCTTCGGAAGTCTTGCTCTTCTTGCCCGACGTGGCCTTCAGCTTGAACTTGCGACAGTTCTTCGAATCGGCCATGCCGAGCGGCGTGAGCACGTAGTCGACGTGAGTGCGATCGTTCAGCCAATGCACGGGGCGGCCTGCCTCGACCAATTCGAGCGCGTGGCCAAAGCAGCCGCGATCGGCCTCGTCGAGCTCTTCGCCGATCTCACGACCGATCAAGCCGCCGAGCACGGTGCCGGCGATGATGGCCACGGTGCGGCCGGTGCCATCACCGATCTGCGAGCCGATCACACCGCCAGCGACTGCGCCGACGACAGTGCCGATCTCCTTGCGATGGCATGAGCCTTCACGCACGCCGTAGTCATATTCCCATTCGCGGCCCGTGTAGCCGATATAGCGAGGGTCGTGTTTCTTACGCCACCCGTGTGCCTTTGCATGGTCGGGCGGATCGCTCAACGCAGGCGTGCTGCTGAGGACGGACGCGCACAGGAGTGCAGCGAAAGCTGTCTTGAATAAACGGTTGAACATGGAGCGCCCTGGAGGCTGTAGGAGTCGTAGACCAGGGCGCCATGATATCAATCCCGTTCGGCGGAACGATGCTGTCGCCAAACGCCGAATCGAGCGGGGCGTTGAGAGGGCAATAGACCCTTCAAACTGTGATGCAGTTCACGATTGCGGGCCTTCCAGCAGCGTCTGCTGCATGCGCGCGATCTTCCAGGCGTTGCCTTCTTTGACCAGCGTGCAATCGATCAGGATGCGGAACTTTCGTTCGGCGCTCTTGATGTACTCGATCGAATAGCTCAACGCCGCGAGCTTCTGATCGGTGAAGGCGCGCTCGAGCTTCTCCTTTGCAAGCACCCAGCCCTGCTCGGCAAACCATTCGCGATGCCATTGCACGATGTTGTCGCGACCCTTCACCGTCTCGCCCCAGTAATAGACGATTTCTGGCTCGACCGAGCTGGACAGAAAGCCGGCCACCGCATCGACGTTCCTGGCCCGCGTGGCTTCGAACATTGCGCTGACCGGATGTGTCGCTGCCGTAGCAGCTTCGGCTGACGACTCAGCCAACCTGAAACCAACCGTGAAGAAGCCTTGATCCGCGGGGCCGCGCAGGCGGAAGCGTTGTTCGAGGAACTCACCGGCGTCGCCATACGAGCCGCCGCGCACGACGTGATATCCCGTCGTTGGGCACGATTCGCGTGCGTCACCGTCGACCGGCGCGCCGTTGTAGTTGTCGTGATAGCAATCGCGCTGCCATTCCCAAACATTGCCGCGCATGTCGTGCAGGCCATAGTTGTCCGGCGGGAAGCTGCCGATCGGCGCGGTTTGCATCCATTTGTCTTTGCCTTGCACCTTGCCGCCACAGCATTCGACTTTGCCGATGTTGGCGTTGTCGTGCGTGACAGCGCGAGCGCCGCTGAGAGTTGCTGTGCTCGCGATGTATTCCCACTCCGCTTCGGATGGCAGGCGATAGTTGCGGCCGGTCTTGCCGTTCAACCAGTCGATGTAGGCCTGCGCATCTTTCCAGCTGACGCAGACGACGGGGTGATTCTCCGGCTGAGCGAAGCCGGGGTTGGCCCAGTTGCGTTCTGGATCGATGTACCAATTCGTGCCTTCTTTATAGACATTGCATTTGCGCTCCGAGACGTAGCCGGTCGCGCGCGTGAAGGAGCGAAATTCGCCGAGCGTGACTTCGTGTTTCGCGACTTTGAAGGGCTGCTCGAATGTCACGGTGTGCGTCGGGCCGTCGATCTCGCCGTAGCCGCGATTCACGGTCTTGCCCATCTGGAAGGTGCCCGCGGGCACGGTGGCCATCGGCGGGCAAAGCGGGCAATCGTTGTTGCCATCAGCCTGTGCGACCTGCGTGGTCACGGCAAGGCAAATGATGGTTGCCCAAAGCCGAGCGTTGTTGTGTGTGCTCATTGGCGTCTCCCCTGGAATCGACGCCGATCTTAGGCACTGCGCCTGGCGACCCCCGGCGCGTTCTGGGAGCGCGTCGGTGACAGAAGCGCACCGGCGCATAAAAAAAGCCCCGCACGAGGCGGGGCTTCAGGTATCGAGAAACGTTGTGGTTGTTGTATCAGGCTTGCTTGCGACGGCGCGCCACGGCAGTGCCGAGCAGTCCGATGCCGAGCAGCGCAAGTGTGCCGGGCTCCGGCACATTCGTGTTCGGCGTGCGGCCGTAGAGCTGCACGTGCGACAGACCGCCGCCGCGTTTGCCGTCCGCGTCGATGAATTCCCAGAGGCCGCTGGAAACCAGCGGGTTCAGCAGATAGACGAACCATTCATCGGCCTGGTTGCCGGTGCCGAACTTGAGGCCGATCGCGATCTCGCTCCAGGCGTCCCACAGGCTGGCGTCCAGCGCGAACGTGCCGGTGTTGCCGTCCTGAGTGAAGGTTCCCGAACCGATGCCGATCAGTCCCGAGCCGGCGCCTTCACCGGTCAGGAAATCGTCCGTGCCCGGATTGCCGTTGATGTTGCCGACGCCAGCCCCCAGGCACGATGCCACCACCGAGGTGTCGACAAACGTGTGGTTCTTGTTGACTTCCTGACAGAGCAGCGGCGCCGCGCCCGCCGACTGCGTATACGTAAATGCCGAGAGCGCCAGCACGAATGCGCTCAGGCAGGTGGATCTGAAACTCATGGACTCTCCCCTGATGATAAGACAACGGGCTGACAAGCAATTGTCGTACCCGCGATGCAAACGGCTGATTTCTATGCAGCTGTCGGTACAGCTCGGAGCGGGGGTGTAAGATCGCCCGTCAGGGGTCGGGGCGCCGCGTAGGGAGGGGAGCTTAGGGGATTTGCTGGATGGACCCTAAACCCGCTTCAACAACCACAACGGCAGCAGCGCCCGATCGGCAAAGCCGAGACGAGCGTACAAAGCTCGCGCGCGAGCATTCGCTTCGTTGACGTGCAGGAACGGCACGATGCCGCGTTTCAATTGCTTCGCGACCAGCAGATTGATCAGACGCGCGGCGAGACCTCGGCCGGTGAAGTCGGGATGCGTGCAGACGGCGCTGATTTCTTCATAGCCATGCAGCTTCATGCGCTCGCCAGCCATCGCAGCGAATTGTCCCTCCTGCCGGATGCCGAAGTATTCGCCCATCTCCGGCGTGCGCCGGCGAAAGTAACCAGGGAACACCAGCGCGGTGAGGCCGAGCATGTCAGGGGTGTCGACGTCAGTCAGCGGTGTGATGCCTGTAGCGTCCTCGTCGGGTGAAGGGACGTCGTCGCGCCAGACCATCTGCACGATGTCGCCGGTGGCGAGGAGCTCCCAACCCTTGTCGAGCTTGGGAGTGACGCTGACGATGTTGACGATCTCACCCGGCGACACGAGCTCGGCGAGCGCGTCGGCTGCGGCGGCAGTCGGCTCAGGCACAGCGATGAAGGGCGCGACTTCCGCGGGATAACGTTTGGCGATCGGCCCGCCGATGGCAAAGTGAGCTTGCGCGGAGGTCAGGGCGGACCAGATGGGGTTATTCATTTCGGCGAGCGTCGTCATGGCGCAATTTTATCCTGGCTGACGTTCGTCGATGAGTGGGCCACGCGAATTGCACACCTGATGCAACGAACCGAAAGGACGAAGCTGACTTGGGCAGGAGCCCTGATGCAGCGGGCACAGGGACGTGCAGGAGCTGACTTGGGCAGGAGCCCTGATGCAGCGGGCACAGGGACGTGCAGGAGCTGCCGGGGAAGGCCGCGGACGGGCTAAGCTGTCGGTCACGAACGATAACATCAGAGGCCGTATATGCTGATTCGCAGTCGGATTGGAGCAAGGACGATCGTTGGCGCGCTCGCGCTGCTGGCTACGGTGAGCAGCGGCGCTGCCGATAAACCGCAATTCCTGAACTCGGAGCGCGCGCTGAAACTGGACCGGCCGTTCTCGGAAGCGGTGCGAGCCGGAGATTTCCTTTACCTCAGCGGCCAGATCGGCGAAGACCCCGCCAGCGCCAAACTGCCGCCGGGCGGCATCGTGCCGGAATCGCGTCAGACGCTGACGAACGTGAAGCATGTGCTCGAAGCCAACGGAGCGTCGCTGAGCGACGTGGTGAAGTGCACGGTGTTCCTCGCCGATATCGCGGAGTGGCCGGCGTTCAATACGGTCTATCGCGAGTTTTTCAAGAAGCCGTTTCCGGCGCGGAGTGCGTTAGCGGCGAGCGGCCTCGCAATGAATGCGCGAGTCGAGTTGGAGTGCATCGCTTACGTGCCGCAGAAAGAGACTCGCTGAGGTCGCAGCTTACCGGGCTGCGGCGGTGATGAGCCGCCGCAGCCGCGACATGACCCTACTTCTTCTGCCAGAACAGCGGCGCGAGCTGATGTTTGCCGGTCAGCTGCTCCGTGAGCGTGCCGCCTTCGTAGATGCGTCCGTTCTGAATCACGTACGCAATATCGTCCGTGACGCGGATGTCTTCGATCGGATTGCCATCGAGCACGAGTAGATCCGCGAGCTTGCCTGCTTCGATCGAGCCGAGATCCTTATCGAGGCCCATGTACTGCGCCGGCTGAATCGTTGCGGCTTGCAGCGCTTGCATGGGCGACATGCCGCCCGATACGAAGGTCCACATTTCCCAGTGCGAGCCCAGTCCTTCGCGCTGGCCGTGCGCGCCGATGTGTACGGACACGCCAAGCTCCATCAGCTTCTTCGCGTTCCCGGCCGAGTCGAGCGCCGGTTGATAGTCCGTCTTCGGCGCCATCTGACGGCGCACGGAGCGGGGCTGGACGATGTGTGGCGGCACGTACTTCGACAGCAACGGATGCGCCCAAACATCGGACTCCTGGTAGTACAGGAACTCTGCGCCCAGGCCGCCGAACGTCACGACCAGCGTCGGGGTGTAGCCCACGCCGGTTTTCGGCCAGAACTGCAGCACGTCGTCGTAGAAACGTTGCGGCGGATTGTTGTGCTCGAGGCCGGTGTTGCCGTCGGCGATGATGGTCATGTCCATCGGATACAGCGAGCCGCCTTCGGCGACCACCATCAGTCCGTTCTCGCGCGCGGCCGTTACAACCATCTGTCGTTGTTCGCGACGTGGCTGGTTGTAGTTCTTCACGGAGATCGCGCCTTGCGATTTCAGGCGTTGGATGTGATGACGCGCGTCGTCGATGTTGCCGATGTCGGCCAGACCTTCGGAGCGGGCGCCGTACACGACATCGCCGGTCGAGAAGATGCGCGGTGCGGGCACGAGACCGGCGCGCTGATACTCGGCAGCGGCGAAGATTTCGGTGGCGCTATTCGAAGGATCGTGAATGGTCGTGACGCCCAGCCCCAGGTGCGCAAGGGCCGACCAGTTCTGTTGAGGGATGAGGTCCTCGACGCCTTGCGGGCCGTGCGCGTGGATGTCGATCAGGCCGGGCATCACGGTCTTGCCTGCGAGATCCAATCGTTGCGCGTCGGCGGGGATTTGCACTGAGTTCGCGGCGCCGACGGCGGCAATGCGGTTGTTGCGAATGACGATCACGCCGTTATCGATGACTTGCTCGCCATTCATGGTGATGATGCGAGCGCCCGTGAGCGCCACGACGCCAGTGGGTTTGTCGGCGGCGCGTGAGCTGCTGAGGTCGGCGATGCGTTGGCCATACATTGGCGCCGGCTCGGCGCCGCTGCTGGCCGGCTTCGGGAACAGCGCGGACATTTCGCCTCGATATAGCGTTGGGCCGAGCGACCAGGTCAACGTGTCGCCGTCCGTCCAGTTCAAATAATCGCCACCGATTTCCGACGCGCGCACGACGCGCACCGCCTTCGTCTTGGGCGATAGATCCAACGTTCCGCCCGGCGGCATCGGTACCACGTAGACGTGGAAGTTCTCGCGGAACGCGATGTACTCGCCGCTCGGTGAGACTTCGATCTTGCTGGCGTAGTTCGAGCGCGCATGCACGCGACGATCCGTGCCTTGGGCATCGACACTGACCAGCTCATGCGCCGGCTCGTTTTCCTTCGCCGCATCTGCATCTTCCGTGTAGTAGATGCGATCGGACGAATCGATGAAGTGCGCATTGCGGCCTTTATCGGTGAGTTTCTGCAATTCGCCGCCGCCGGTCGGCACGCGATACAGGCCAGGCTCAGCGGACCAGTTTGGCGAGGTGAGATATCCGCCAGCCGCGCGCTGCACGACGATAGCATCGCCCTTCGGAGTGAAGCGCGGTTGATAGTAGTGACCGGGCTGCTTCGTCACGGCGCGCGACTTGCCGCCGCCGGCGCCGACGACTCGAATTTCACCGAGCGTCGCGTCGGTCCAGCGCACGAACACCAGGTTCTTGCCGTCGCGCGACCAGGAAGGAAACAGCTCGAACGCGTTGTCGGCATCGCTGGTGAGCTGACGCGCCGCGCCGCCGTTGACATCGCGAATCCACAGACGACCGAACGATTCATACACGACGCGCTGACCGTTCGGCGACACAGTCGCGAAGCGCACCATGCGTGCCTGCACCTGATCCGGCGCAACATCGACCTGGAAACGAGGCGGCGCGATCGAGGCGCGGGTGCCTGTGACATGAAATGGAATGTCACTCACGGCGAGGGACGCGATGTCCACGCGCTTGATGCCGCCGCCGGACCAGAATACGAGAGATTTGCTGTCGGGCATCCAATCCATGCGCGGATACAGGCCGTTCACGGCCCAGGTCTCTTGCATGTCACGATCGAGATCCGCGTAGATCAATTTGATTTCGCCGGAGCGCAGATCCTGCGTGTACAGCGCCGTCTGCAGCGCTTCCGGGGTGCGCAGGCGGCGAATGAAAGCAAGATAACGACCGTCAGGTGAGGGCGTCGGGCGCACCGAGCCGCCCGGGCCGCTGACTGCATCGGAGGTTTCGCCGCTTTCGAGATCGAGCCGCTTGATCGCGAACACCTCGCTGTTCACATCCTGCGCGTAAGCGAACCGATTGCCGGGCGTGACGTTCTGTGTGTAGTAGAGATACTGGCCGTCGGCCGAGAACGTCGGCTCACCGAGCTCCTTCTGAAATTCCTCGCTCTGGCGCTTCACCACCTGCACGCCATCGCCGCCGTCGAGGTTGTAGAACCAGATCTCGCCGGTGCCCAGCGAGCGGCGCGTCGTGAAATGTTTGCGCCCGGCCACGTAGCGGCCGTTGGGATGCCAGGCGGCGTCGTTCAACAGGCGGAAATCTTCTTTGGTGAGCTGGCGCGGCGCATTGCCGTTGCGATCCATCAGCCACAGGTTGTCGCCGCCGGCGCGGTCGGAGGTGAACAGGATGTTGTTGCCGTCGGGTGAGTAGCGCGGCTGCATGTCCCAAGCCAGGCCGGACGTGAGCGATCTGGCCTCGCCGCCGGCGATGGGCAGCTCGTAGATGTCGCCCAACAGATCGAACAACACGCGACTGCCATCGGGGCTCACGTCGACGCTCAGCCACGTGCCCGAACGCACATCGATCGGGATCTCGCGGCGCTCGCCGGGCGGGGCATTCACATCCCAGGTTTTCTGTTCTGCGCCATGCGCGGCGGCAGCGAGCGCGGCGAGCAGCGAGCCCAGCAGCAAGCGTGAACGAGGCATGATCATCCTTTCGCTGACGAAAACGGCAAGAGTAATACGAAACAGCGACTCGGGCATCCTGCCGGTTGTATGCAATCCCTATCCGCCGGATACTTCGCCACCGGCCCTCCCGTCGAGCTACCCCCGTGACTACCTTAGGAACTCCGCTCTCATCTTCGGCCACCCGCGTGATGATGCTCGGCTCGGGCGAGCTGGGTAAGGAAGTCGTGATCGAGCTGCAGCGCTTCGGCTGCGAAGTCATCGCGGTCGATCGTTATCCCAATGCGCCGGCCATGCAGGTGGCGCATCGCTCGCATGTGATCAACATGCTCGATCCGGCCGCGCTTCGCGCAGTCGTCGAGCGAGAGCGGCCGCACCTCATCGTGCCGGAGATCGAGGCGATCGCGACACCGGCGCTGATCGAGTTGGAGAAGGAAGGATTCACGGTGATCCCGACCGCGCGCGCCGCACGCCTCACGATGGATCGCGAAGGCATCCGCAGGCTGGCGGCCGAACAGCTGAAGATCCGTACGTCGCCGTATCGCTTTGCCGATACCGAAGAGGAATATCGACAGGCGGTGCGAGATATAGGCATGCCGTGCGTGGTGAAGCCGGTGATGAGCTCGTCCGGCAAGGGCCAGAGCACGGTGCGAACCGAGGCGGATATTCCGCACGCTTGGAAATATTCTCAGCAGGGCGGGCGTACCGGCGCGGGACGCATCATCGTCGAAGGCTTCGTCAAATTCGACTTCGAGATCACGCTGCTGACGGTACGTCACAACGGGCAGACCAGCTTCTGCGCGCCCATCGGTCATTTGCAGATCGCGGGCGACTATCGCGAGTCGTGGCAACCGCAGCCCATGAGCGATGCGGCGTTGAAGGAGTCGCAGCGCATTGCGCATGCCGTGACGGAGAATCTCGGCGGCAATGGCGTCTTCGGCATCGAGCTGTTCGTCGCGGGCGATGACATTTATTTCAGCGAAGTCTCGCCGCGTCCGCATGACACGGGACTCGTGACGTTGATCTCGCAGGACCTGTCCGAGTTCGCGCTGCATGCGCGGGCGATCTTAGGCCTGCCGATTCCTGTCATTCGCCAGAATGGGCCCGCTGCTTCCTGTGCATTGCTCGTGGAGGGCGAGTCGAACAACGTTCGCTTCGAGAATGTCGACCGCGCCCTGACTCAACCGGATACGGCGGTGCGTTTGTTCGGTAAACCGGAAGTGCATGGCCAGCGCCGCATGGGCGTATCGCTGGCGCTCGGCTCGAGCATCGACGAAGCGCGCGCGAAGGCGAGGGCGATGACCGAGGCGTTGTTGGAAGGCGTGCGGCTAGGTTAGCCCGAGAATCCAATCCATCGTCCCGACGCCGCCACCAGGAACCACACTGACATCGACGCCAGCGCCATCAGTTTCAAGGTGGCCGGCTTGAGCGTTGCGTGGTCGGCCCGAAGCAAGGGCTGCTTGAGGGTGAACACGAACAGAATTCCTACGGCCAGCGCAATCATCTTGGTCCAATAGAACGGGTTGTGATAACACTTCGTCGCCACCCCCGCGAGCATCGGGACGCCGGTCAGTAACAGGATCCACAGCCCGACTTTGAACCATCGATGCCCCTGCTCCGTCACCACGTTCGACGGCACATCTCGCATGATCACATTCAACAGTCGCAGATCCTGCGCCAGCACCGTACCGCCGAGCAGCGCCAGGCCCATCAGGTGAACTGCCTCGACAACGGCGAACGTCGCCGGCAGGTCTTTCATGAAGACGCCGAGGCTCGACGCTTCCAGCCATTCGAAGAATGAGAGCAACATGGGCGTTCCCCTGATCGGTTACTCGGCCGCCACGCAGCCGGCCGCCCAGTCGATGAAGGCGGGATTGTCACCACCGCAGTCGAACCAGTCATAGGCGATGAAGCGGCCCGTCATGATGACTCCGCACCACAACGCCAACGACAGCCCCGCTGCGATTCGGGCTCGACGCGGCGCGACCGCATCTGCATCCCACGAGCCTTTCGCCGCCAGCAAATAACCTCGGAACAGCCACGCGTTGATCGCCGCTGCGATCAGCAGGACGATCTTGATGCGAAACCAGAGGCTCTGCGTCGTGCGCACGGGAATCGCCGTGAACAGCAGGATGCCGGTAATGAACATGAGGGTGAAGCCGATCAGCATCGGCTTGTCGAGGCGCTCGGCGATTTTCGACGCCGGCACGTTCGCGAAGGCCAGGCCGAGCATGCGCAGGTCGACGATAGCGAGCATGCCGAAGCTGAGCATCAGCGTCATGACATGCGTCGTCTCGATCCAGTTGTACATGTAAAAGGATTCGTGCAGGCCGACGCTGAAAGAGCGCTCGCTCAGCCACGTAGCGAATTGCAATAACGCCGAATTCACGCGGTTGGTCCCCCCGATGACGATTTCATTCTAGACGGGGTGTCCGGCGCGGGCGGACAAGAAATATCAATGTCTGTCCGCGCCGGGTGAAGATGCACCGGCGGATCAGGGTCTTGCCGGAGCCGCGGCGGGCGGCGCATCGGTCTTCACCACTCGCGTCTTGAAGCGCCAGCCGTTCGGGGTTTTTACCAGAACGTCGGTGTACAGGCCGGTGCTCACGATCGACGGCGGCTTCGTGCCCACGTCGAGCAGCATCAGCATCACCGTGCCATTCGCGCCCTCCGCCGACGGCGTGATGCGCAGGTTCGTATTCCAGTGCCGGCGATTCGCGCCATTCATTTTCTCTCGCCACATCTTGATGAAACCGATGAGCCCTTCCTTGCCCGTGAAGCGCGTATTGAACGAGCCGTCCGGCGTGAATGTCGCGGCCCACGCGTCGGCGTCGCCGGAATCGATCGCGTGGTTGTAGGTCGCGTACAGCTGCTCGATGTCGATGTAGTCCTGTGTCGTGAGATCTGCGGCTTGCGCCGCCGATCCCGCAACAGCAAGCGCAACGACGGCCGTCGCGCGAGCGAAGAAACGAGCGAAGGTGTTCATGCGGTGTCCTTGTTGGTTGTAGTGAGTTCGATAGGTCAGCGTGCATGGTAGCGCACAGCTTGCGATTTGCAGGCGCCGCCGCCATATGTCTTGCACAGTGGAAACAAACACGGCATCGTCTTCACCATGAGCGCCTACGACACCCAGGCTCTGGACGAGCTGCGCCGCTGGCAACATGAGATGCAGCGAGCGCCCGGCCTATGGAATCGCGCGACCAGCGGCGTTCAGCGCAAGATCAACAGCTACATTCCCGAGAAGGTGCACGCCAGCGTCACCGCCGTCATCAAACAAATGACTCGCGCCGTGCTGGAAGGCTCGAATTTCACCGCGTCGGCGCCACTGCGCGAAGGCAGTCTGGAGGATCGCGAGACTCGCGTGCGTGCGACAGTAGATCGATACAGGAAAACGGCGGCGGTTGAAGGCGGCATCACAGGCGCCGGTGGCTTTCTGCTGGGCCTTGCCGACTTTCCGCTGCTTCTCAGCATCAAGCTGAAGATGCTGTTCGAGATCGCCGCGCTGTATGGCTTCTCCGGCGAGGACTATCGCGAGCGGTTGTATCTGCTCCACATCTTTCAGCTCGCATTCTCCAGCGATGCGCATCGCGCTGACGTGTATCGGAAGATGCAGCGCTGGCACGAGCAGAGCGCCACGCTGCCGGGCTCGATCGACGATTTCGACTGGCGCAGGTTTCAGCAGGAGTATCGCGACTACATCGATCTCGCGAAGCTCGCGCAGCTGTTGCCCGTCATCGGTGCGCCGGTGGGAGTGATCGTGAACAACAGCCTGCTGAAGAAACTGGGCATCACCGCGATGAACGCGTACCGGATGAGATGGTTCGAGCGGCCGGCGCTGATCGACGCCGGCCAGCCGTAGTCGCCGTTATCCGCCGTAGGCCAGCCGTAACGTCTCCAGGACGTCGGTGACCTGAACTATCCAATAAACGGCGGTGGCAAGAAGGATCGCGCCAGAAACCCCCAGCGCGATCTTTTCACGAGTGCTCGAGTCGGCAACCGTGCTCATGAATTACTTTTCGCTATCGTCCGAGCCGTCCTTCGGCGCGCCGGTGCCCGACGATCCCATGAACAGCTTGCGGCCATCCGGGAACGTCACGTCGCGGCCGTTGGCGCGGCACTTCGGTTTGCACAGCGCGTCCTTCGACTGATAACCGCGCACGACGATTTCCGTGCCGATCTTCAGCGAGTCCTTGGTGATACCGCGACGGAGCAGCGTATTCGGTGTGCCGCCCTCGACCATCCAGGCTTCAACCGTGCCGTCCGGCTTCTTGTTTTCGATGTGGATCCACGCGTGTGGATTGATCCACTCGATGCGCGTGACCGGGCCGCGAAGGTTGACCGGGCGGTTCGCGTCGAATTCGGCGGCGAATGCGTGGTGTGCGTAGGCGACGGCGCTGCCGAGCGCGGTGCTGATCACAGCAGCGGCGGCGGCGATGAGAAGTTTGGTGCGCATATTCCTTATCCTCCGAAAAACTAGCGACTGCGTTCGAGTTACTTCTTCGCCGGTGGCGGCGGCGCGCCTTCGGTGGCGGGCTTCTTGCGCAGATGGCCGTACATCAGCTCTTCGACGAACTCAACGCACTTGAACTGCATCAGCTGGGCGTTCGGCTCGACGCGGCGATACAGCGGCATCGCGATCTTCCACGGGCGCGTGAACGTCTCGGGGTCCTCGATGGTCGCTTCATACCACAGATGATCCGGGCCGCGCTGCGAGTAGCGCTCGGTGACCTTCAGCTTGTCGCTGTGATGATTGCCGGAACGATCGAACCAGGTCTGATCGTTGAAGCCGGTGACTTCGACGACCAGCGTGTCGCCGTCCCACTTGCCGACCGACTGGCCCATCCAGGAATCCGCCGGCGGCGGGCCCGGATCTTTCATGTAAATGTTCCGGACTGCCCCCGCATACTCATACGCGATGAACGTCTGCGAGTTGCTCTGGAAGATCTGGAACGGATACGGCATGTAAGTGGCGCGCGGCACGCCCGGCAGGTAGCACTTCACTTCCGGGTCCAGCTCGAGCCAGTTCTTCTGGTTTTCTTTCTTCTTGGCCAGCGCCGCCGGCGTGTACGGGATCGCGTCGCCATCGACGACGCCGAGGCCGGCGGGCACCGAGCCCACGGCGCCCAACGCCACGACTTGCGGAGCGGGCACCGGAACGAATTGACCGGGCACCATCGCCATCGCGGCGCGCGCGGCGTGCGGTTCGAGGTCGTAGTTGGCAGAGTTCATGGCCTGCCAGATGCCATTCAGGTCAGGCTTGCCGTCCTTGGTGCGCGGGCCCTTGGCGGGCTGGGCCGCGACGGCCGCGGAAGCAACGCAAACTGCCAGAGCCGTTGCGATGGCGCGCGACAATACACTCTTCATTTTCAGAATCCTCTACGGTCGGCTGCCGCTTTTATGTCGGCTGTTCCATTGATGAAGCATTTCAAGCAGTGGAGGATTTCCAGCTTTGGGAAGTCGTGAACACTACGCTTCCGTACCCCCGAGAATTGCGAGGGATAAAACAATGCGCGGCGGGGGCCTGTCAATGAATGACGTGTCAAGAAAAATCGGGGCCGAAGCCCGGCAAAAGTCGCGCCTTTTGCCGGGCGTGTCGAAAGGGCCTCGGCCGCTTTCGACAATCGAACAATTCCGCCCCGATCAAAGTGAAGAGATGTGAAGATTCCGCTGTGCGCGACGCGAATGCGCGCTCAACGCACGCTGAATGTATAGACCGTTTTGCTGTTGTACTCCTCACCCGGACGCAGCACCGTGCTCGGGAATTCCGGCTGGTTCGGCGAATCGGGGAAATGCTGAGTCTCCAGGCAGAAGCCGCTGTGCTTGGCGTACGGCTTGCCGGCTTTGGCGGCCAGCGTGTCGTCCAGAAAATTGCCGGTGTAGAACTGCACGCCCGGCTCGGTGGTATGCACTTCCATCACTCGCCTGGTGGTCGGCTCGGAAACGCGCGCCGCCAGCGTCAAAGCCTTCGGATCCTTTTTCTTCAGCACGAAGTTGTGGTCGATGCCCTTGCCGAACTTGATCTGCTCGTTATCGACATTGACCCGGTCCGCCAGCTTCACCTTGTTACGGAAGTCGAACGGCGTGTCGGTGACGGGCTCGATTTTGCCGGTCGGGATGAGTTGTTTATTTACCGGTGTATATCCGTCCGCATAGATCGTGAACTCGTGACCGAGCACGTCGCCGTTGCCGTCGCCGGCCAGATTGAAATAAGCGTGCTGCGTGAGATTCACGACGGTCGGCTTGTCGGTGGTCGCGTGATAGTCGAGCGACAGCTCGTTCTTGTCGGTGAGCGTATAGGTCACGCGCGTCTGCAAGTTGCCCGGGAAGCCTTCCTCGCCGTCCTTGCTGGTGTACGTGAAGATCACGCCCACCGAATCTTCCTTTTCGAACGGCTCGGCCTGCCACACGACCTTGTCGAACCCTTTCACACCGCCGTGCAAGGTGTTCGGGCCGTCGTTCTTCGGCAGCTTGAACGTCTGATCGTCGATCTTGAACTGGCCCTTGGCGATGCGATTGCCGTAGCGGCCGATGATGGCGCCGAAGTACGGCGGGTTCTTCACATAGTCGTCGAACGACTTCAGGCCGAGCGTCACATCGGTCGCCTTGCCGGTGCCGTCGGGCACGAGCAGCGCGGTGATGATGCCGCCGTAGTTGGTCGCGCGCACTTCCATGCCGTTCGCGTTCACCATGGTGAACAAGTCAACGGCAGTGCCATCGGGCATCGTGCCGAACGCGGCCTTGCTGATGGTGTTCTTGGATTTCTCTTCGGGCGTCGGTGGCGCCTTGGGCGGGGCCGGCGGCGGCTTGCTGCAGCCGAGCAGCGTGGCTGCCAGCAGCGCGCCGGCCAACCAACGAGACGTGGACCTCGAGAACTCATTCTTCATGTGTTATCCCCCGACGTTGACAGCAAAATACTACCCGACACGTTCTGGCGCGGCAGGACAAAGGGGAGACATTGCCGGAAGAGAGCCGGGAGCATCTTTGGCAGACGATCCCGCTGGAGGCGAACGTTTCCTTGTCCGGCCGGAGCGGGCGCGAGGTCCATGCCTCGCGCCCTCGGTTCGACTTATTTGTATTTGGCGAATTCTTCGCGAGTCAGTTCACCGTCCTTGTTGGTGTCCAGGCTCTTGAATGCCACGAACAGCGCGTCGTTGTTCGAGGCTTCCGTGAGGCTGATCTTGCCGTCGCCGTTCTTGTCCAGAGACTCGAAGCTGGGCTTGGCGTCGGCCGCCAGCGTGGCGGTGGCTGCCAGCAGGCCAAGGCTCGCCAGCAGCGCCGACGGGGTCATGCGAGAGAATCGGGTCATGATGCTTCCTTCGTAACCTAGTCTCTGGGGAAATCCGGCCGGAACGGCAAGGTTCCGCACGAGCGCGCATCTTACTCCTGCACTCCGTAACGGGGTAAATCCCGGCAGTAATCCGCATCTTTGGCCAGTTGTGTTAGTGCGTCGCCCACTCATAATAGGCCACTGTTAAATGGGTACGGCCAAGGAGCCTGTCCGGATGGCCGAAGCCGCCAAAATTTCAATTATTTCGGAGGCCCACCGCGAGCACATCGAGGAGCGCGTCCTGGCCGAGCAGGTCGCGCTGATGTGCCGTCTGACCACGTCGCCACTGACCGCCAGCGTGGTGATCGGCGCCATGATGGTCTGGCTGACCATGGAGGATTACGGCGCGGGCCCGGCCCTGGTCTGGTACATCGCGCTGTTGTTGGTATTGCTATTACGCTGGCGGATTGCCGCCACCTATCTGCGCAAGCCGCGCGGCCTGGCGGAGATCCATCGCTGGCGTCGGGCCATGCTGGCGGCCGCGGTTCTTGGCGGCGCGACCTGGTCCGTCGCTGGCTCGTTTCTCCTGCCGCACGATCCGACCCGGGAGATCGTGATGTCCGTGTTCTTCATCGGCTGTACGGCGGCGGGCATGGGTTCGCAGGCGCCGGTGCGCAAGGCTTACGCTTGTCTGCTGATCCCGTTCTGCCTGCCTTACATCGTCACGCAGTTGCTCCTGGGCGGGGATCGGTTGGCAGTCGCGCTCGCGTTCATGGTGTACATCCCCGTGGTGCTGGTGATCGCCAAGCGGCAGACCGACTCGATCGAACGTCAGATCCGACTCGCCATCGAGAACGAGTCGCTCGCCGAACAGCTGCGCCAGGAGCGCGATCGCGCCAATCAAGCCCGGCTCGATCTGGAAGTGCAGCTCGACGAACAGAAGCGCTCGACGCAGCGGATTCGTGAGCTCAATGTCGAGCTGGAGCGTCAGGCGCACGAGCTGCGCACGGCGAATAACGATCTGGAAGGATTTTCATACTCGGTGTCGCACGATCTGCGCGCGCCGTTGCGGGCGATCGACGGGTTCTCGCAATTGCTGGTGGACGACAAGACGAAGGCCATCAGCGACGAAACGCGCCATCATCTGCAACGCATTCGCGCCAACGTTGCGCACATGGCGTCGCTGATCGACGATCTGCTCGAGTTCGCGCGTTGCGGCCGTCAATCGTTGGAGTTCGGCCGCCTCGACATGGCGACGCTTGCAGGATATGCAGCGGAACAGGCGCGCAGCACGCGATTGAATGAAGCCGTAATGCCGACCATCGAGATCGGCGAGTTGCCGGCGGCGCGCGGCGATGAAGGTTTGATCCGGCAAGTGTGGGTGAATCTGCTCGACAATGCGGTGAAGTACACGAGCAAGGTCGAGAGTCCGCGCATCGTCGTGTCGGGATACGAGGAGAGCGAACGCTTGGTTTATGAGATACGCGATAACGGCGTCGGCTTCGACAGCGCCTTCAGCTCGAACTTGTTCGGTGTATTCCGCCGGCTGCACGGCGCGCGTGAATATCCAGGCTCGGGTGTGGGCCTCGCCATCGTGCAACGGATCGTCACGCGTCACGGCGGCGAAGTGTGGGCCAAAGCCGAGCCCAACAAAGGCGCAACGTTCAGTTTCTCGCTGCCCAAGCCGGTGCTGCGGGCGGTGGGATGAGTGAGGTCGAGAGTATGAATGCCGAATTCATCGAGCGCATCGAATTGAAGATCGCTTATCTGGAGCGCGCCAATAACGATCTGAGCGAAGTCGTCTATCGCCAGCAACAGGAGATCGATGCGCTGCGCGCCGAGCTGGCCGCGTTGAACGGCAAAATGGAAGCCACCATGACCGAGCAGACGGTGTATACGCTGGAGCAGGAGAAGCCGCCGCATTATTGAGCATGGGGCAGGATTTCAGGGTTACCCCCTCATAGCTGGCAACGGCGTGCCCATGAGCCGCCACAACTCTAATCGGGGGATACATGCTGCGTGCAATCATCGCATCGCTGCTGGCCGTGGCGTCGGCCGGCGCGCTGGCTCAGACGAATCCAACCAGCACCGACCAGACGCGCCAGGAATTCAACATCGCCGCTCAGCCGCTGTCGCAAGCGTTGCGTGAATATGCGCAACAGAGCGGCGATCAAGTCGTGTTTTATTCCGAGATCGGCAAGGGCCGTGAAGCGCCCGCGTTGAGCGGCTCGTATACACGCCAGGAAGCTTTGCAGCGCCTGCTCGA
This sequence comes from Steroidobacter agaridevorans, assembly GCF_009932555.1. Classification (GTDB taxonomy): domain Bacteria; phylum Pseudomonadota; class Gammaproteobacteria; order Steroidobacterales; family Steroidobacteraceae; genus Steroidobacter; species Steroidobacter agaridevorans. The sequence continues at coordinate 398,619 of NZ_BLJO01000005.1, read as the reverse complement.
GAACACCGGCCTGAAATATCGGCGCGTCAACGCCAAGACCATCGCAATCAGCACCGACGCGCCCGCACGACCCGAAGCTTCCATGCAACGGACGTCGATGGCCGCACCGATGCGCCTCGCCCAAGCGACGGAGCCAGCGCCGGCGCCGTTGCCTCAAACGCAAGAACAAGGCGGTGGAGGCGAGCAAGCGCCGGCAGATTCGTTATTCGGCGTGGAAGAGGTGATCGTCACGGGTACTGCCGTCGCCGAGCGCACCAAGTTCGATTCGAGCGTCGCGATCTCCACGTTCAACGCCGAAGACATCGCTCAGCAAGCACCGTCCAGCTCGGCTGATTTGATCTCGGCGGTGCCGGGCTTCTGGGTCGAATCGACGGCCGGCACGACTCAGGGCAACGTGTTTGCTCGCGGCATCATTCAAGACGGCGGCTATCGCTACGTCGGTTTGATGGAAGACGGCATTCCGATCTATCCGGTCTTCGAGCTGTCGTTCTACAACCCCGATCAATTCGTCCGTGTCGACGACACCATCGAGCGTGTCGAAGCGCTTCGCGGCGGCACGGCGCCGATCTTCACTGCCGGCGCGGTCGGCGGAACGGTGAACTTCGTGACGCAAACAGCGAAAGACTCCGCACGCGGCTCGGTGAAGCTTGGCTTCAGCGATTACGGCATGTATCGCGGCGATGTCGCGTGGAGTGCACCGCTCGGCGACGACTGGGGCATCGCACTCGGCGGTTATTATCGAACGTCGGACGGCGTTCGCGATCCAGGTTACACGGCAGATGAAGGCGGACAGTTCCGCGTCAAGCTCGATCGCAGCTTCGACAACGGCAGCATCGAGTTCTTCGGCAAGTACATCGACGATCGTTCGTTGTTTGTCGTGCCGATTCCGTTGACCGGCGATCCTTCCGATCCGCGCGGTGTGAACGGCGCCGACGCGGGCACTTATTCCCTGCACAGCGAAGATCTGGCTCGCGCGGGCTTGCCCGTCACTGCGGCAGAAGTCGGTCTGCGTGGCTCGAATCTCGAAGACGGCATTCATCCGCAGCTCGCCACGATCGGCGGCAAGCTCAACTGGCAATTCAACGACACGGTCTCCGTGACCAATCTGTTGCGTTACACCGATGGCGAAGTGCGCTTCGACGGCATCTTCCCCGGCGACCCGCCCGAGACAGGTGCGGTCTTCGCGGCCGATCTCGGCGTGGCTGCGAATTACACTGTGCTATCGACAGGCGCGCCGTACGCAGCGAATCAGCTGGTGCAGAATCACGGTCACTGGGTCGTGAACAAGGAATTCGACGCGATCCAGGACGATCTGCGCCTCAACTTGAATTTCGACACCCACGCGGTGACGTTCGGCTTGTATGTCGCCGATTACTCGATGCAGGACGCGTGGAGTCTCGGCAATTCCATCCTCATGGACGTGAGCGACCAGCCTCGCCGGCTCGCGCTGCCTGGCGTGACCGACGCGAACGGCTTCACGAAGTACTCGACGTTCAACCTGCTCACCGACTACGACGCGATGGCGTATTCGCTGTACGCGGCCGATGAGTGGCAGGTCACGGATGCGCTGCGTTTCGATTTCGGCGTTCGCTACGACACGCAGGATATCGAAGGCACGGTTCGCGCGGGCTCGCAGGAAGTGGCTCCCGGCGTGCCCACCGATCTCGACGGCAATCCGGCAACGACCTACGACCGCGGCGTTTCTTTGATCGGCGCGAATCGCAGCACCGTCGATGAGGATTTCGACAACACCGGCTTCTCCATCGGCTTCAACTACGAGTTCACGCCTCGGCACGGGATGTTCGGTCACTACACCGATTCGGCCAAGCTGCCGCACTTCGACGATGTGCGTAACGGTGTGCTGCAGAAGGATCAGGTGACGAACATCGAGCTGGGTTACAAGGCGTCGCTGGAGACGCTGGTGGTGTTCGCGACCTTGTTCCAGACCGAGTTCGACAACGTGCCGTTCCAGGACATTCTTGCCAACGGCCAGACCATCGTGCGTCGGGCGGAAACACGCACGCGCGGCGTCGAGCTCGAAGGCGAGTTCCAGCCCAGCGACGCGCTGGGCATTCGCTTCAGCATCACTCAGCAGGATCCGACCTACGAAGGATTCACGGGCTCGGCGGCGGGCAACACCGGCAACGTGATTCGTCGCATTCCGAAGACCATGGCGCGAATCACGCCGACGTATACATTCATGGACGGCGCGGCGCGCGCGTACTTCACGTATACGTACGCGGGCAAGCGTTTCGCGAACGACGAGAACAGCATCGAGCTGCCCAAGTACACCAAGCTCGACGCCGGTGTGATGTTCGATGTCGGCGCCAATTGGACCTTCCAGGTGACCGGCGACAACCTCACCGACGAGATCGGCTTGACCGAAGGCAATCCCCGCACCGATGTGGGTTCGGGCGGGATCGGCAACATTTATATGGTGCGCCCGTTGTTCGGCCGCTCGTTCATGGGCTCGGTGACGTACCGCTGGCCCTGACGATGAATTGCGATTCCTGCGCCTTGCAGTGTCCGCCGTCCCGGTTGACACTGCGAGGCATGCTTCAACGAGTTCTGAGAGTCGCCTGCATGGGTCTTTGGTTGGCTGGCGCGGCGGTCGCGTCGGCGCAGGAGGCCGTGCCCACGCCGGCTGATATTTATGGCGAGCTGTTCAAAGACGTGCAGCTCGAGGCCGTGTTCCCCGACAGCAAGGCGTTCACCGACGCGCTGCCCAATCGGCCGCCCGAGCAGATCCTGAGCGAATATCGCCAGCTCAAGGGTCAACCCGGCTTCGACTTGAAGAAGTTCGTCGCCGAGCGCTTCGCACCGCCGCCAAATGTCGCTTCCGATTTCCACACTGTCGCCGGGCAGGACGTTCGTCAGCACATCGACGCGCTATGGAAAGTGCTCGAGCGCAAGCCCGAGGACCAGCGCGAGTACACGTCGCGTATAGCACTGCCGTATCGCTACATCGTGCCGGGCGGGCGCTTCAACGAGATCTATTACTGGGACTCGTACTTCACCATGCAGGGCCTGGAGGAAAGCGGCCGCCACGACCTGACCCTGGACATGATCGCCAACTTCGGCTGGCTGATCGACCAGTTCGGCCACATCCCCAACGGCAATCGCAGCTATTTCCTCAGCCGCTCCCAGCCGCCGTTCTTCGCCGCGATGATCGAGCTGGCGGCCGATGAAGAAGGCGAGGCGATCTACAAGAAATATCTGCCGCAGCTGATTCGCGAATACCAGTTCTGGATGGACGGCTCCGAATCGCTCAAGCCCGGCTCCGCGCACCGCCGCGTCGTGAAGCTGCCGAATGGCACGTTGCTGAATCGTTACTACGACGATCGCAACGTGCCGCGCGAGGAAGCTTTCAAAGAAGACGTTGCGACGGCGAAGCAGGCCGGGTCGCCTGAGATCTATCGGAACTTGCGCGCTGCTGCGGAGAGTGGCTGGGATTTCAGCTCACGCTGGTTCGCGGGCAAGGAACTCGCGACCATCCACACCACGGATTTGATCCCGCCGGATCTGAACAGCCTGCTGTATCAATTGGAGCGGACGATCGCCAGAGGTTGCGAAGTGACCGCCGACCCGGCGTGTGCCGCCGACATGAAGGCCAAAGCCGCGACCCGGCAGGCGGCAATGACGAAATATTTGTGGAACGCCAAGGTGGGCGCCTTCACCGACTATGACTGGCGAGCCAAGCGGCTCAACTCACAGGTGACTGCAGCGACGGTGTATCCGCTGTACTTCAACGTCGCCAGCAAGGACCAAGCTAAGTTGATTGCGGCCACTGTGCGTACGAGCCTGCTGAAACCTCATGGCGTGGCCACGACGACTATCACTACGGGCGAACAGTGGGATGCACCCAATGGCTGGGCGCCGCTGCAATGGTTGGCTATTAAAGGATTGCAGAATTACGGCGAGGATCAGCTCGCGGCGACTATCGCTCAGCGCTGGGTTGGCACGAACCTTCAGGTGTTCAAGGCGACTGGCAAGCTCGTCGAGAAGTACGACGTCGTTTCGGATAAAGCCGGTGGGGGCGGGGAGTATCCGTTGCAGGATGGCTTCGGGTGGACCAACGGCGTGTTGAGGAAGTTGTTGGCGATGTATCCGAAGTTGGCGGAGTAAGGAATTTAAGAGGGACCTCACTGGCTCGCGGCGGTTCTGGATAGATAAGAAGCTGAGACGTCGGTGGTTCGCGGCGGCTGCCGGGGCGGCTCTCGAATGACGGCGGTCGCCGAGTCACTGTGGTTGCGAACTTCCCGAGAGTCCCCCCGACATCCACCGCCCGAAATTCCGGCCGCAACGTCACCAGAGCGGCCGCGCATGGCGCGGCCGCAACTGCCGTCACGACATCGCGCAACGCCAAACTCACAACCGAGGGTTGCACGGTCGGAGCAGAGTCACGCGCGAAGCCGCTGTGACATTTCGGCGACGCAAACCACCACGCCTCTTACAGCAACGCAGCGTTAAACGGCGACGCGAGCCATCCGACGCCTCTTAGTCCGGCAGACGCGAGCTAACCACCCACCCGTCCGCTTCGTTTCGAACGCTGAGCGTCTCATCCCCGCGCAGGAACTCAGCCAGGGACGCCGGATCCGTCGCATCAAACACGCCATTGATCTTCCGCTCCGCCACCGCCGGATCTTCGATACGGATTGCGCGCGGGCTGTAGCGAGCGAATTCGGAGATAGCCGCCGACAGAGGAGTGTCTTCGAATATCAGTCTCCGTTCCGTCCACGAAGTCACTTTCTCCGTATCACGCAGCGACACACGAATCGCCGGCTGTGCTTTCGCGACGATCAGTTGATCGCCGACCGCGAGCTCGTATTCGCTGATCGCCTTATCCGTGGCCGCAGCCGATCGCGCGGCGGCGTCTCGCTGATTCACTCGCACGCGACCTTCCAACACCGTGACCACCGTGCGTGAGTCACTCGCCTTCACGTTGAAGGCCGTGCCCACCGCGACAATATCTGTCGCCCCGGTGCGGACTCGGAACGGGCGGTGCGGATCTTTCGAGACTCGGAAGATCGCTTCACCCTCCAACAGCTCGATCGCTCGCAGATCCGCTTTGAAATGCGCTCGCAGTCGTGACCGACTATTCAGTTCGACGACCGAGCCGTCTTCCAAAGTGATGGAGCGCTGCTCGCCGACCGCCGTCACATACTCCGGCGCAAGCCACTGCTGGAGTTGCGACCGGCCCGCGATCAATCCAACCAAAACGCACACGCAGGCAATCGCCGCCGCGAGCGGCCATCGCACAGTCTTGCGCTCAGGCCGAGCTGCGATGACCTCCGGTTGGAGGTCGAGCGCTGTGACGTTCCCGTCGCCACTCGCCTTCGCCGCCGCGATGAGCTCCGCCACGGTCATATCGGGCCATAGCTCCCGCTGACTCATCCGGCCCGTGAGCCGGCTCAGTCGCAAAAACTCATCGACGTGCTGCCCCGACGCTCGCAGCCACGCAAAGAACTGCTTGCGCTCAGCCTCGGTGCAGTTCTCATCCGACAGCACCGACAGCCAATGCGCGGCGCACTGCCGGGCGTGCGCCGTCGCTGGGTCTCGGGTGTTGTCTTGATCGGGTTGCATGCGTCAATCGAACTCGATGTGCTCGCGGAGGTGTGCGTAACCAGTGGTCAACATTCTGCGGACCATCCGCGGCGTGATGCCCAGATGGCCGGCGATTTCATCGTGCGACATGTCCTCGCGCAGCTTCAGGTACACCACCGCTCGCACCATGGGTGTCATCGTCTGTAACGCCGCGTCGAGTTGCGCCTTGAACTGCGCATCGTCGAGCAGCGACTCCGGCGTGGCCGCGGCGACCAGGCTTTCCAGCTCGGCGTCGCTGTGGGGCTTGGCGTGCACGGCCCGCAGGCGCCATTCCTGCGCCACGTTGCTGGCGACCCGGTACAGGTACGCCTGCGGCTCCTTGATGTGCTCGATCTGCTCGATCCGGAGCAGGCGGACATAGACCTCCTGCGCCAGGTCCTCCGGGTCGATGCGGCCGGGCAGGCGGCGGCGCAGATAGCGCGTCAGGCCCGCGTTCCAGTGGCGGGCCCACTCGGCGATGCGTTGGCTGCGGCCGGAGGGCATGTCGGTGCGACGTTTCCCGGATGGATTCTGGGGAGTTCTGGGGCTATGAGGGGGTCAGGGCCAAAAGCTGCCTCCGAGCATAAGATTTATCGCATGGGCGTGCTATTTCCGCGGACGGCCGCGGCGTACCTTGGCCCCATCGAGAACGAGGAGCCAACCATGCAGAACATCCGACGCAGTAACGAACGCGGCTACGCCGATCACGGCTGGCTGAAGTCGTTCCACACCTTTTCGTTTGCCGACTACTACGATCCCCGGCACATCGAGTTCGGCGCCCTGCGCGTGATCAACGAAGATCGCGTCGCTGCCGGCGCGGGCTTCGGGACGCACGGGCACCGGGACATGGAGATCATCAGCTACGTGCTCGATGGCGAGTTGGCGCACAAGGATTCGATGGGCACGGGCGAGACCATCCGTCCCGGCGATGTCCAGCGCATGAGCGCGGGGCGCGGCGTGACGCACAGTGAGTTCAATCCGTCGCGCGAGAAGCCGGTGCATTTCCTGCAGATCTGGATTCAGCCGAACCAGAAGGGCGTGCAGCCGAGCTACGAGCAGAAGCACTTTCCGGAGGCGGAGAAGCGCGGCAAGTTGCGGCTGATCGCTTCGCCGGACGGTGCGAACGGCTCGGTCAGCATCCACCAGGATGCGAAGGTGTATGCCGGCCTGTTGGACGGCGACGAGAAGGTTGAGCTTGCGATCGCCGCCGATCGTCAGGTGTATTTGCACGTGGCGCGCGGCAAGGTCACGGCGAACGGCAACGTGCTCAACGCCGGCGATGCGCTGGCGCTGACGGACACGGCTGCGTTGTCCCTGACTGATGGCCACGGCGCCGAGGTGATAGTGTTCGATCTGCAGCGAGCTAGTGGAGTGCGGCAGTGACGATCGAGTTGATGATTCCTGCGCGGCGTAAGGACCTGGGCGGCTTCGAAGTCGGCCGGGTCCTGCCCTGGACCAGGCGGCGCATGGTCGGGCCGTTTATTTTCTTCGACCACATGGGGCCGGTGAACTTTCCGCCCCAGGTGCCGCGCAAGACCGATGTGAGGCCGCATCCTCACATCGGCCTCTCCACCATCACCTACCTCTACGATGGCGAGATCGTGCATCGGGACAGCGTCGGGTTTCACCAGACCATCCGGCCGGGTGAAGTGAACTGGATGACGGCCGGCAGCGGCATCAGTCATTCGGAGCGCTTCGACAGCATTCGTGAGCAGGGCGGCTCGATGCATGGCATTCAGGCGTGGGTCGCATTGCCGGAGTCGGTGGAAGAAACAGCGCCGGGCTTCGTGCATTTCGATGCGAATCAATTGCCGTCGCATACGGACAAGGGATTGAGCATCAAGGTGATCGCGGGCTCGGCGTATGGACTGACGAGTCCGGTGACCACGCATTCGCCGTTGTTCTATGTGCATCTCGAATTGGATGCGGGGCGCACGACGGATGTGTGCGGCGGATATAGCGAGCGTGCGGTCTATGTCGCGAAGGGATCGGTGCGCATTGAAGGCGAGCAGTACGACGCGGGGCAGATGGCGGTGCTGTCGCCGGGCGCGATGCCGGGGATTACTGCGATCGAGCCGTCGATTGTGATGTTGCTCGGTGGCGAGGCCGTCGGGCCTCGGCACATCTGGTGGAACTTCGTTTCATCGAGCAAGGATCGGATCGAGCAGGCGAAGGCGGATTGGAAGGCGGGCCGGATCAAGTTGCCGGTGGGGGACGATCGGGAGTTCATTCCGTTGCCGGAGGATCCGCCGCCGGCGGCGCAGCCGATGTGATCAGGCCCTAGCCGTATCGCCCGACAACGCGCTCACGAGCAAGTCCGTCAACAGCTTTCCTGCGCGCCCATCGGGATCCAGAGCGGGGTTGTAGATGGTGACCTCGATTCCGACAGCCTTGCCGCTATCGAGGGCCGTCTTCAGGACAGTTTCGAGATGGTCGGGGGACAAGCCACCGGCCAGACGGAAGTCCACTGCGGGCATGACGGCATCGTCGAGACAATCGGCATCGACATGGATCCAGAATCCGTCGAGATCGCCGCGGCTCAGATGCCGAACGGCCTCTTCGGCGGCGCGGCCCACACCGAGGCGTTGAATGGCAGGAAGATCGAATGCGCGCAGCTCACTCGGCAGCGGCTGGCTGCCGAACTGGGCCTGATCCTCGTGGTCGCGATAGCCGAACGCCACCGCATCCATGGGTCTGATGAGCGGTGAGTCACCGTCGAAGTGCGTGAGCAAAGTCGGACCATGGCCCGTGACCAGGGCGAGATCCATCGACGCGGCCTCGCCATACGGCTCCGCTTCGGGTTGAAAGAAGTCGGCCTGTCCGTCGACGAACAGCAGGCCATAGCGGCCCCGTCGCTTCAGAGCCAACGCGGAACCGAGCACGATGGAGCAATCGCCGCCGAGCACAACAGGGAAGTCGCCGGCATCGAGCAGCGCGCCCATGGCATCCGCCAGCTTGTACGAGTAGCTCGCGATGTCCTTTCCGTTCAGTACATTCGTCTCCAGATCGCGCTGTGAGCTCCGCGAGTCTGGCTTGATGCAGCCGGCGTGGCGTGCCGATAGCCGCTCAGCCAAGCCCTGCTCGAGCAGGACTTCGGGGAGCCGATCGACCCCCTCCGAACGCAGTCCCAGCGTAGATGGCGCTTCGAGGACCGCGTAGTGACGATTCTGCAAATGTTTCGTCAGTGGCACGAGAATCTCCTTGGCGTGCCGACGGAACCGTCGACCAAACCATTTGTTCCACTCCAACGATATATTTGCTTCGCGCAAATAATGCGAATGAGCCGAAGCCTTCCGATTCAGGGCGCGAGTGGCGAGGGCACTAATGCAGCTACGGAGAGCTGTGGCTGACCTAAGTTGCCGAACGCCACCGAGCAACGCAAGTTGTCGTGCACCACACGTATCGACATGCGCGGAAACACATCGCGTCGGAGCTGTTTCACCAGCTCACAATCTCCCGCGTCGAGCTTGAGCGTTGTATCTCTCGCCATGGAAACGGTTTTCCATTCGGCAGGAAATCGCTCAATGTTCTCTGGTGTCGCCAACGCCTCATGCCGAACCTTGGCGACCAACTCGTCCGTGCGGGTGTGCTGAGTCACGGCGGCGATGTTCGCTTCCGTCGCTTCCACCGGCGACTCCAACTTGATCTGCATGTACGCGTCCGCTTGATCCGTGCATCGTTGCATGACGATGGAGATCCCATCGCGAGCGCCGACGCTGCGGAGGATGGCTTCGAGTCGTCGCTGCAGCGTATTGCACGAATAGGCGGTCGCCGTGCCTTGATACGCGAACTCGAGTGATTGCTGACGCCAGACTGCGGGAATGTAGTCGGGTGCAGCCGGCGTCGCAGTACTGATCAGCAGCAGCGCTACGCTGGCAAGGCTCGCCGGGGCAAGTTTGATCACTCGAGCCTCCGGATCAAAATCGATACATCACGGCCGCATCGAACTGAAAGTACGAATCGTCTTCGACAATCGGGCTGTCTTGCGCGTCGCCTTGTAGCTGCGCCGCCGATGCGCCGGCGGCGACGATCCAGCGCGGGCTGAGTGCGTAGACGGCGTTGACGAACAGCCGCGCGTCGCCGATGCCGTTCTGCGCCTCATAGAGGGATAACCCCGATCGTTGGCTTTGTTGCGGGTCGACGGCGAAAAAGCTTCGCGCGTATTCGTCGTCGATCCAGCGGGCCGCGATTCCGTAACTCAGTGAGAATCGTTGCGTGATATCCGAGCGGCTCTGCAATGTCACTTCGGCGACCGTGCCGTGGCCTTGATCGGCAATGTCAGTCGACACGGCTGCAGTCGCCGTTACCGGGCCGATGTTGTACGCGCCCTTGAGTCGCGCGACAGCCGTGCGGTCCACGTCGCCGAGGCCGCGCAGGTGAGAGGAGTCGGATTCATCGCGCTGCGTGACATCCGGTGCGAGCGACAAGGTCAACGAACTGTGGTCGCGCTGGACAAGATACGCACCTAACCCGTCTGCATTCAGGAACCAGCGGTCGCCATAGGTGACATTGAGTGCCGGCAGCGGCAGCACTTCGACCGAGTCGCTGCCCGGAAAGTCCGGCCGTGCGATCACGCCAGCGCCGGCGCTGACTTGCCACGACTCGTCGTGTGCGTCGTCGTGATTTTGAGCAAGCAGAGTTCCGGCGTAACAAAGGCCGACGCCGCTGAATATCAGCAGCGCGAGGCGAGGCAAGTGCATGGCGGTCTCCCGATAGGCGAGACCAGCATAGGGAAGGAGACTTAGCGCAGACTTAGCGCGCTCGCGTCAGGCCGGCGGCTGAGTTTCGGCAGCGAGCTCCGGTGCGGACGTTGTTTCTTCCGAATCCGTAACTAACGGTTTGGCGACAGGCGGCGGTGTGATCGTCGCTGTTTCGAAACGCATCCGGGCAATCAATCCCGAGCCATCGACGCGATTGATCAGCTCCAAGCCAATGCGATTCCGATCCGCCGCATTCTTGGCGATGGCAAGGCCGAGTCCGCTGCCTTCGGTCTCCGCGCCTTCGATGCGGAAGAAGCGGTCGAACACGCGCGGCAGCAGCTCCGTTGGGATGCCGGTGCCGTTGTCGGCGATCTCGATGGTCACGACGCCTGTGTCCCGGTGCAACGTCACATCGACAATCCCGCCGGGCGGTGTGTAGCGCAAGGCATTGTCCAGCAAGTTATGGATCAGGCTGCGCAGCTCGTCCTCGTTCGCATGCACGGTCGCATCGATATCGGCCGCATAGCCCAGATCGATATTGCGCTTGTCGGCGAGCACCATGAAGTCCGCGATGGTCGACTTCAGCAGCCCATCCAACTGAATCGCAATCGGCGGATCGGCCGGTCGCGGCGATTCCTGGCGTGCGAGGCGAAGCAACTGCTCGACCAGGCGTTTGGTGCGCGCCAAGCCGGCTTCGAGCTGCTTCAGTTGCTCCGTCGAGGCCGAGTCCGGCATCCGGGATTTCAGATTCTCCAGCTGCAAACTCATCGCCGTGATCGGCGTGCGCAGCTCGTGTGCCGCATCCTGCACGAACCGTCGCTGTGCGCTGAAAGCATTCCGCAAACGTGCCAGCAACGTATTCACGGCCAGCACGAGCGGCCGAATCTCACAAGGCGCATGCTCGGCGGGCAGCTCGGTCAAACGATGCTCGTCCTGTTGCGCCGCTGCCCGGGAAATCAGTTCCAGCCGGCGAACGGCCGGGCGCATGCCGAACCACAGGAAACAGGCCGAGATCGGAATCATCAGCAGCACGGGCAGAGCGACCTGGAAAGCCTGTGACTTCACCAGGTGACGGCGGAACCGCAAACTCTGCGCGCTCTGTACGGTGCGATCCGGCGACTGCAAGGTGTAAACGCGCCAGCGGGAGTCGCCGATGGTGACATCGTGAAAGCCTTGGGCAGGTTGGCGCTGCAAATCCAGCTCGGGCCACGACGTTGCGACCAGCCGATGGCGGCGATCCCAGACCTGCACGAACATGTCGCCCTTCTCGACCACGTTGTGACGAGTGAGCGGACGCAAAGTCGGCGCGGAGCCGGAGGCGCCGGCGTGCGAATCGGCGAACAAGCGCAACTGGTTGTCCATGAAGACGCTGACCATGTTGCCGTACACGTAGTACGTCACAGTCGCCGCGACGATTGCCGCCACCACATACAGCGGCAGCAGCCAGGTCATCAGTTGTTTGCGGAGCGAATCCTTTCTCATGACGCATCCTTGCTGACGCGCCAGCCGAGCCCGCGGACGTTGCGGATCACGTCCGCGCCGAGTTTGCGTCGTACGCCGTGTATGAGCACTTCGACGGCATTGCTGCTGACTTCTTCGCCCCAGCCATACAGCCGTTCTTCGAGTTGAGTGCGAGACAGGATCGCGCCGGGCCGTTCGAGCAGCGCGTGCATGAGACGAAATTCCTTCGCGGAAAGCAGGATCGAAGCGCCGGCGTGAGTCAATTCGCGGCTGGAAAGATCCAGCTGGGTTTGCGCCGTGCCGATGGTGGATTGTGCGTGGCCGCCGACGCGGCGAACGATGGCCCGCATGCGAGCGAGCAGTTCGCGCATCTCGAAGGGCTTCACGAGATAATCATCCGCGCCGACATCGAGACCTTCGACGCGATCATCGACGCCGTCCCGCGCCGTCAGCACGAGCATGGGTGTGCGGTCACCGTCCTGTCGGGCTCGCCGCAGGACTTCGAGCCCCGAGCGGCGCGGTAATCCGAGGTCCAGCAACACGGCGGCATAGCCGCCCTGTGCCAGCGCATCTTGCGCCAGCACGCCGTCTTTCACCCAATCGACGGTCAGCCCATTCTCGGCCAGTGCCTGCCTCAGGCTCTGACCGATCATGTTGTCATCTTCAACCAGCAGGACGCGCATGCGCCGCACGTTCGTGGACGAACGTGCGGCTGTCAAGATGTCCGTTAGCGGGGCGGTTACGCTGCGCGAGGGAGCAACTCTCCAATCGCGTTGTGCGCCTGAGCCAGGCTCTTTTCGCGCGACTCCTCGCCCATGCCCAGACCCTCGGCGAACACGAAGTTCACATCGGTGATGCCGATGAAGCCCAGGAACTGCTTCAGGTACGGCGTCTGCGTGTCGGTCGCGTCGGCATAGAAGCCGCCGCGAGTGATGAACACATACGCCTTCTTGCCCTTCAACAATCCCTCCGGACCGTTGGCGGTGTAGCGGAACGTCACGCCAGCGCGAGCGATGTGATCGAAGTACGCACGCAGCGTCGAGGGGACGCTGAAGTTGTACATCGGCACGGCGAACACGATGGTGTCGGCGTTCTTGATCTCCTCGATCAGCGCATCCGAATACTCAGCGTGCGCGCGCTGTTCATCGGTGCGGGCGTCGGGCTGCGACAGGAACGCCTGGAAGCGGTCGGCCGTCAGGTGCGGCACCGGATCGCTGGCGAGGTCGCGCGTAACGACGCGGCCTTCGGGATGCTTGGCCTGCCAGTCGGCGACGAAGCGCTGGGCCAGATGGGACGACTGACCGTTGGCGCCGGCCAGGCTGGCATTGATCTGTAGCAAAGTGCTCATGTGACCTCCGAATCGGCTTTGTTTTCAGTGGTCACTATTTAAGTATTGAGTGAGTCGATAAAAAAGCCGAAGATTTCGAGGTTATTCATCGAATGGCTCGATAGATGGTTACCAAAGCACCTGCGGAGACGGCCAAAAAGCCGTTGCAAACCATGCGGTTACCCCACATCAGCATGGAGCAGTGGCGCTGCCTGATAGCGGTCGTCGAGGCCGGCGGCTACGCCCGCGCGGCGGAGGCGTTGCATAAGAGCCAGTCGTCCGTGACCTACGCCGTCCAGAAGCTCGAATCGACGTTGCAGGTGAAAGCTTTCGAGATCCAGGGCCGCAAGGCGAAGCTCACGCCGGTTGGCGAGATGTTGTATCGACGTGGGCGTCTGCTGCTCGAAGAGGCCGACGCCATCGAGCGCGCCGCCAGTCGGGCCTCGGCAGGCTGGGAGGCAGAAATCTCTATTGCGGTGGAGATTCTGTTTCCAACCTGGCTGATGTTTCAATGCCTGGACCGGTTCGGCAGAGAGAGTCCGCAGACTCGCATCGAATGGTTCGAAACCGTGCTCGACGGCACGCCCGAAGCGTTGCGCACCGGCCAGGCGGATCTGGCGATCACCGGCATCGTGCCGCCCGGGGTGCCGGCGGAGCACTTGATGATGGTGCGTGCCAGTGCCGTCGCCCATCCGGATCACGAGCTGCACAAGCTCGGCCGGCCGGTGGAATATCGCGACCTGCGCAAGCATCGTCACATCATCGTGCGCGACTCCAGCGCCAAGCGCGATAAGAAAGCGTTGACGCTCGATGTGGCGCGTCGCTGGACGGTGAGCAACATGGCCACGTCCATTGGCGCGGTGTCGCGCGGTTACGGATTCTCGTGGCTGCCTGAAGACAAGATTCGCACCGAGCTACAGAAGGGCGAGCTGAAGCTGCTGCCGATGCGCGACATGACCCATCGCATGCAGTCCTTGTACCTGGCGTTTGCTGATCGCGACGGCGCGGGGCCGGGCGCGTTGCGTCTGGCGGAGATCATCAAGGAAGAAGTGAAGAGCGCCTGCCTGGCCGCCGGCCGGGAGCTGCGAGACGTCACATCTCGATGATGCCCCGATTCAGGGCAATCGTCACCGCGTGAGTGCGATCGTTGGCCGACAGCTTGGCCATGATGCTCTTCATGTGCGCCTTGACGGTTTCTTCGGAGATGCCCAGCGTCGCGGCAATTTGTTTGTTCGCGCTGCCGACCGCTACGCGCTTGAGCACGACGATTTCACGCTCGGTGAGCGCGTCATCGGCGGCATGCTCGGCGATCTCCGTTGCGATCTCCGGCGGCACGCGGCGGCGGCCGGCATGCACCGCGCGAATGGTCTCCAGCAGCTCTTTGCGTAGCATGCTCTTGAGCAGATAACCCATCGCGCCGGCTTTCAACGCCCGCAAGGCCTGCACATCGCCTTTATAGGTGGTGAGCACGACGATGCGGGCATCGGGAAATTCGCCGCGGATGGCGTTGATCGCGTCGATGCCGTTCATGTCCGGCATCTGCAAATCCATCAGCGTCACGTCGGGACGATGCTGGCGAAAGCTCTCGATCGCCTCGCGGCCGTTGGCGGCTTCGCCAATCAGCACCATGTCGGGCTGGGCTTCGATCACCGACGCGACTCCTTCGCGCAGCATGGGGTGATCGTCGACGGTCAGGATCCGGATCGGTGGGGCGGTGTCGCTCATCTCGCGCCGATCATAGCAGGGCGGTATTCACTGGCGTGGTGGCGGGCGGGGCGTAGCAGTCACTTCCCCAATCGGGTGATGTCCCGTCCGCTCCTTCTGGGGTGTTCGCCGACGCGGCCCTGAACGACTATCGATGTCATCCGCTGTCCTCGCGAGGATCCATGACTACGCAACTACAGACGCATGACACTCTGCCGCCGCGCGCGTGGAGCGATCTCGCCAGCCTGGCCGGCCATCGCGTCGCCAGGACGCCACGAGGACTCAGTCGCCGGGCGCTCAATCGAGCCTGCAGCTACATCGCCGAGAATCTGGGGGAGCGCTTCACGTTGGACGATCTGGCGCGCCAGGCCGGAGTCAGTCGCTTTCACTTTGCACGCTTGTTTCGCGTCAGCATGGGTGAGAGCCCGATGGCTTACCTGCTCAAGTCGCGCATCGAGCGCGCCAAACAAATGCTGTTACAGGACGATCGGCCGGTGTGCGAGATCGCAGCGTCACTGGGCTTTTGCGATCAGAGCCACTTGACGCGCACGTTCCGACGAATGACTGGACTTACACCTCGCGAGTTCTCGCGCCTACAGAGAAACGTTGACTGAACAATGCGGCAATGGATTGCCGCGAGGCGGCAAGGGGCCGCCGTGAGACTGGGGAGGATCCGCAGTAAGGCTCGCTTGATAGTCGACCTTAGGGGTGCATTCAGGGTTGATCTCATCCACGATTTTCCCTTACGCAACGATAACTCCTTCTACTGGTGAGTTACCCGATCAGCAACGGGCACGACGTGCTCGCGGGACCGCCGGACAAGAAGAAGTGGGAGAGTCATGAGTCAGTCGGCAGAGAAACCGGTGTCGGCGCCGGGATCGGAGCGGAAGTCCGGTCGCGCGGTGTTCGATGAAAACCGCACGGTGTGGGAATGGCAGACGGCCACCGGCGTGTTCGAGCGTCACGTGAGCGACGAGCAGCTCGCTCGCCTGGAGAACGCGAGTTTGCAGCTGGTGGAGCAGCAGCGGTACGAGGGTCGCGCGATCTACGGTGAGACGGGCAACCAGGCGGCGTACAGCGCTCGCAAACAGGCGTTCGTGGGTCGTCCCGCGCCGGCCGTTCGCTCCTCGTCGACGGGGACGTTGCGTCAGTTCTGGCGCCGGTTGTTGCCGTCGACTTGAGTCAGGGTTGACGGATATATAGATATTCGAAGGCCAGGAACTCGTTGGCCTGTGCCCGCTGCTCCTTGAGAAACAAGCGCACGATCTGCCGGTCGCCCTCGACTGCGCCGATCGTGAGGCGATACATGAAGGGCACGTTCCTGGCCTGGCCCCACACCGGGGCCACAAAACTGGTTCCGCGCAGCTCGAGCTGCCCGGCGTGTGCTTCGTTGGCGCCCGGCAGGGTGTAACTCATCATCTGCGGCAAGCGGCTATCCAGCGAGAAATATTCGTACTGCTGGTTGATGGTGTTGAAGCTCACATAGGCGACGCGCGTGAACGCTTCCTGCTGCGAGTCCGCCGCAGGCGTCATCTCTTCATCCAGGAACGCGTCATTCACGATGCGTCGCTGAGCGGTCGCTTTCGGCAATTCGATGGCCTTGGCGTCCGGCCCCGGCCACATCTTCGGCTCGACGCGCCAGTTGCCGGCCATCTGCCGAATCAGGGGCGTGACCGAGCCGGATCCGGGCTCACCGTGCGCGGCGGGCACGACCGTCATCCATGCAGCTACAAAAATCAACGAAGCCAGGCGCGCGATTCTGGAGCAGCAATTCGTCATGTGAGCTTCCTTCTGCGTCAGGATGAACTGTAGCTGGCTCGCAGGTCGCGTGCCGCTTCGGGCGAGACACCGATCCGGTCTTCGTTGTCCCAGAGAAAACGATAGTAGGCAATCCGCCTCGGATCGGGCTCGATGTCGTAGGCGCGGAAGAATTCCTGTTCCCAGCCCGGGCCGTAGTTGTAATCGAGATTGATGCTCGCCACCGCCAGGTCGGCCCAGCGATCGGCGATGCCGAGTGAGCCGAGATCGACGTGGCCGATGGGGCTGCCGTCGGCCCCGATGATGGTGTTCGGGGAACACGGGTCGCCGTGACATACGACCAGGCGGTCGATCGGGGGTACGCCGAGCTCCGCCCAAGGAACGCGTCGACCGGTGCGATTTTCGGGCGACCATTCGAACGGACACTCAGCGACCGGCAGTGCTTCGTGAAGCATGCGCAAGCCCCGTCCGATGGCGCGCGCCGCGACCAGCGGTTGAGAGATCCAAGGTTCCATCACGGCGCCCGTGCCGGCGAGCGCCGCAGTGACCAGCCACTGAGCTTCGTCGTTCGAGCCCCATTCCAGCACGCGAGGAACATTGTGATAAGGCGCCGCCCATTCGAGCCGGCGTCGTTCCCCATCCAGATCGAGCCGCGTCGTGTGAGGACTCCACTTGATGAAGCGCGTGCCGGCTTGATACGTCGTGCCGCCGCGCTCATTGGTCCAGACCAGCTGCGGCCGTTCATCTGCGCCGAGCTGCAGGACTTTGGCGGGAAGGGGTTCAGTCAAGATCGGATCGACTCATTGGGGCATACTCCAGGTCAGGGAACGATAGCGGAGATTGGCAGGATGCGAGCCCCATGGCCGGTTGCGCTGGTTGCTTTGTCGCGCTCCGCATCCGCCCAAAATCTATGGACACTCCGGCAGACATCATCAGGCAAGCAGTCGCTTCGGATATCGCGGGCATGCATCGCGTGCGCATGTCCGTGCTCGAGAACCGCCTCGTGTCTCGACAGTTGTCCGAACAGGACTATCGGGTAGAGATCGAAACGACGGGCCGGGGCTGGGTGATCGAGCTGGAAGGAAACATCGTCGCTTTCGCTGTCGGCAACGCCGCGACCGGCGGTATTTGGGCGCTGTTCGTGGAGCCTGGGCATGAAGGCAAAGGCTACGGCCGCCAGCTGCACGACACGATGGTCGATTGGCTCCGGCAACAGGGCCAAGATCGTTTATGGCTGACGACCGGACCCGAGACTCGCGCCTCGCGTTTCTATGAAAGGGCAGGCTGGCGCCGAGTAGACGTGACGGGCGATGGTGAGTTGCGTTATGAGCTGCCGTGATAGGCGCAGGTGGCGGGCGCTGCTTGTCATCGTGCTTTTCAGTCCCGCGCTGCCGGCGGTGGCGCTGGAATATGCCTGTCTTCAGTACGGCCCGATCGACATCGCCGGCACCATCGTGCGACACACCTACGCGGGGCCGCCCGATTACGAGAGTGTGACCAAGGGCGACGAGCCGCGCACTGTCTGGGTGTTGCAGCTCGATGAGCGCATCTGCGTCGACGCCAACACTCGTTATCCGAGGGAAGTCATCCAGTTGGAGATCGAGCTGGCGCTGACGCCGGAGCAGTTCCAGCGCTACCGGGACCTCCTCGGGCAACGGGTCCGGGTGAGCGGCGAGCTCAAGCACGGCGGCGCCAACTATCAGAAGCGACTGGTCATCGACCCCAACGATATTGAAAAGACGCGCTTGCTGCCATAACTACAGCCTCATTCCGGCACAATAAGCGCACGCCGATGCCAGTTCGCGCGCGACATCGGGTGCACAATTCGCCAGTGAGGTTGGATGGATACGCTGCTGCACGTCATCGAGAGCTACGGCCTGTGGGTCGTGTTCTTTTGCGTGCTGCTGGATCAGGGCGGCCTGCCGTTTCCTTCGTATGCGCCGATGATCGTGACCGCCGCGCTCGCCACCGACAAACACGAGTCGCTGTGGCCGGTGTTGCTGGTCGCGACGCTGGCGGCGTTGCTCGCCGATCTGGCGTGGTTCGCGGGCGGGCGGCGCTTTGGCAACAAGCTGCTGCGCTTGATGTGCCGTGTCTCGTTGTCACCCGATTCATGTGTCGGCATGACTCGTAACATCTATGCGAAGTGGGGCGCGCCGTCGTTGATTCTTGCGAAATACATTCCGGGCTTCGCGGCGGTGTCGACGACACTCGCGGGCGAGTCGGGCACCAGTTGGCGGCGCTTCATTGTCTATGACGGCATCGGCGCCGCGCTCTGGGCTGCTGGTGCAATCGCGTTGGGCGCGATGTTTCACGAAGCCGTCGAGGCGTTGCTGGCGCAACTGGAGCAGCTGGGTCATCTCGCGCTGTTGTTGTTGATCGTCGCCATCGCGCTGTTCGTGTTGTTCAAGTGGTGGCAGCGCCAGAGATTCATGGCGCAGATCCGCATGTCGCGCATTTCCATCGATGAGCTGACGACGCTGCTCGACTCCGGCTCGGCCGCAACCATTCTGGATGTGCGCAGTCCGGAGCGCCGCGCGGCGTCCGGTTGGATTCCGGGAAGCATCAGCGTGCGCGACGTCTCCGACTTACGACTCGAGCCCGGCGAGGACGTCATCGTCTACTGCGATTGCCCGAACGACGCTTCGGCGGCCGTCGTGGCGAGAAAGCTTCAGGAGCTGGGTTTCAAGCGAGTCCGGCCGCTGGCCGGAGGTATCGAAGCCTGGCAGGCGCGCGGCCGGCCGATAGATCGTCAAGCGGCCGCAGCGGTTACTGCTGCGTGAGCTTGCCGACAGTGGTGCGATTTTTTTCGGCAGTGGCGAATTCGGCAGCGGACACGAAGCCGTCGCCGTCGGTGTCGAGCTCGGCGAAGGTCTCCGACAGCTTACGGTCGAAGCCGGCTTCCGAGCGGCTGATGCGATTGTCGCCATTGCGATCGAACGTGGCGAAGGAGCCGGAAACCGCGACCTTGTCCTTGGCGTCGTTGGCAAATACGCCGGCGGTCGCCAGCAGACACGCGCTACCTGCCAGCGCGGCAAAAATAAATTTCACTGTCATCGAAATGTCTCATCCGTTCGTGGTCGTGGCGTCCGCGGGCCCGCCACGCGTATTGCAAGTTATGCGCTATGAATGCTCACTGAATATGGCAGCCACGCATCCACCAGCGGCGAGATGTCGTCGATCGTCAACATAGAGCTTCGCTGTTGGAGCGCTGTGGAACGATTGAGTACGATCATGAATAAGTTCAGTTCCGTAAGCTCGGCTTCGTCAGGAGAATCTGTATGGCCAAAGAAAGTTCCAAGAAAAACGGCAGCAAAGGCAGCGCGGTTGCCATCGACATCGGCATCAGCGGTAAGGACCGGGAAAAGATTGCCGACGGCCTCGCCAAGGTGCTGGCCGATACCTACTCGCTGTATTTGAAAACGCACAATTTCCATTGGAACGTCGAAGGCCCGATGTTCAACACGCTGCACCTGATGTTCATGGAGCAGTACACGGAGTTGTGGAACGCGCTGGATGCGGTGGCCGAGCGCATTCGTTCGCTGGGTTACCCGGCGCCGGGCACCTACAGCCAATTCGCCCGTCTCACCTCGATCGAGGAGACCGAGGGCGTGCCGGAAGCAATGGATATGGTTCGGCTATTGGTTGCCGGTCACGAGGCGGTGGCGCGCACCGCTCGTGCGACCTTCCCAGCTGCGGAGAAAGGTGGCGATGAGTCGACCGCCGATCTGCTGACCCAGCGCTTGCAGGTGCACGAAAAGACCGCGTGGATGCTGCGCAGTCTGTTGAAGTGATCCGGCTCGGATCCGATCTGATTGCTGCGCGTCAGCGGGCGCGCAGCATCGCTTCGACGGCGTTCTGCGCGTCTTCGTCCAGTTCCTGGAAGCGCAGCGAAATCCGGAACCCATCCATTCCCACACAGGTACAGCAGACCACGCTGGTCCGCGCCTGTAACCGCACCGGGTTGCCGCTCACATAGGCGTCGACACGCACCAGCGCAGTCTCGCCTTCCCGAATCGTCCGATCCATGAGCAGGCCGACGCCGGTGTTGGAAATCTGAATGGCCTTGCCGGCCAGCACGGTGGCATGGCCCAGGCGCACGCTGGCCGGCCAGCGCATGGCCTTGATACGAGTCGCCCCAGCGTCGGAGGAGGGGCCCTGTGAGCTGAAAAAAGACTCCATGTCAGCCGTGTTGTTGGTTGTGGCAGGCGAGCGGGTAGTGGCTTACGTCACCCGGGATTCGGGGTAAAGCGTACCGCAGCCGTAGGAAAGTTAGCCCCCGTCCGTGCCGCTGCGGTTGCGGAACTGTGAACCGGCTCTCGTCGCCCCGTGAGGCGCCGCCAATGGCAGACAACGCGGGCGGGGTGAACGGGAGCGTCGCTGCGGGTTACTATGGGTAACTCCGGTTTACTGCCATGACCTCGAACTCCAAAGACAGCGCGGCCCAGCCCACCGCCGAGGCGCCAACCTCGGTCAATCGTCACGAGCGCGTGCTCGACGAGGCCGCTCGTCAATTGAATCAGAAGGGCGTGCTGCTCACCTCGCTAGCGGAAATTGCCGCGAAACTGGGCGTTACGCGTGGGGCGATGTACCACTACGTCGCCGATCGCGAGGACCTGGTGTTCCAGTGCTATCGCCGGGCGGCCGAGATCATTGCGCGCCACCTGCGGGAAGCCGAGCGCGTCGGCGGCACCTCGGCCAACATCCTGGTCGATTTCATCAGCCGCATGCTCGACCCGAAAGAGCCGGAAATCGCGGCCCGGGCCGAGATCGCGATGATGAACCAGACTCAGCGCGACACCATTCAGGGGCTGTACGACGCGCTGACCGCCCGCCTGGCGCACCTGCTCGAGACCGGGCACCGCGAAGGTGTCCTGCGAGCCTGCGATATCGAGGTGAACGCGCGAGTCATTCTCAGTCTGGTCACCTGGGCGCCGCTGGCTCGACCGTGGGCGCACGCCGTCGGTCCCATGGGCGCGGAACGGCTGCGGTCCGCGGTGATGGCGACTGTGCTCGAAGGATTTTCGACGCGGGCGGAGTTGCCGAATTATCAGCCTTTGGATCTTTCCGCGCTCGCGCCCCAAGTCGTGAGCGCGTTCGATCGAGATGCCGCGCTCGAGGCCAAGCGCGAAGCGCTGCTGCGAGCCGCGTCGCGTGCGTTCAATCGCAAGGGCATCGACGCAACCTCGCTCGAAGAGATCGCCGGCCAGTTGGGTACGACCAAGCGCACGTTCCATCATCACATCGGCAGCAAGCAGGAAGTGGTGTCGGCGTGCTACGAGCGCGCGTTTCGCATCTTTCTTTTTATCAAAGACCGCATGCTCGAATATTCGGGTACGCGGATGGAAGCGCTGTCGGCGTCGATGGATGCGTTGGCGCGCGCCTATCCCAACGAAGACTTGAATCCACTGTCGCCGCTCGTCGGGCACGGCGCGTTGTCGCCGGAAGGTCAGGCGAAGTTCGCGGTGCGCTCCGATCAGCTCGGCGACGCTTATCACGAGCTGATCCGTCAAGGCATGCGCGAAAGCACGATCAAGGATGTGGACGTGCATGCGCGCGCACTGATGCTGCCCGGCCTGCTCAGCTGGCTGGTCAAGGACGACGTGCCTACCGACCCACTACAACAGCAACACATCGCCCGCGAGATCGCCAACCTGGTCGCCGTGGGTCTCAAGGCGCGCTCATGAAAATCATCTATAGCGACCGTCACCGACTGCATGCCGGTGACAAGGAAATGTATCGTGGCCAGCTGGTGCCGTGCTTCGAGAAGCCAGAGCGCGCCGACTTCGTGTACGACGCGGTGAAAGCGCGCAACTTCGGGCCGATCCTCGAGCCGAAGGAATTTGCGGTCGCCGCCATCGAGCGGGTGCATGCGCCTCGCTACATTCGCTTTCTCGAAAAAGCGTGGGATCTGTGGAGCGCTCAGGGTTACACGAACGATGCGTTGCCGGCGGTGTGGCCAGTGCGCGGTCACCGCACTGACATCGAGCCCGATCACTTCGCCGGCAAGTTCGGTTTGTATTCCTACGACAGCGGCACGCCGTTTACGGCGGGCACCTGGGCAGCGGCAAAAACCGGCGCCGATATCGCGCTGACCGCGCAGCAGATCGTTGGTGGCGGTGAGCGCGCCGCGTTCGCGTTGTCGCGGCCGCCCGGGCACCACTCGGGGCCGGATTTTTTTGGCGGCTACTGCTTCGTCAATAACGCCGCGGTCGCGGCTCAGGCGTTCCGTGACAACGGCGCCAAGCGAGTCGTCGTGCTGGATGTGGACTATCACCACGGCAACGGCACGCAGACCATCTTCTACGATCGCAGCGACGTGATGTTCCTTTCCATCCATGGCGATCCGCGCACCGAGTATCCGTTCTTCCTCGGTCACGCGGACGAGACCGGGAGCGGCGAAGGTCTCGGCTACAACAAGAACTATCCATTGCCGGCCGGCAGCAGCAATGCGCTGTGGTTCGATGCGTTGGGCGATGCGGTCCGGCGCATCAACGAGTTCAAGCCGGACGCGCTGGTGATTTCACTGGGCGTCGACACCTTCGCCGACGATCCGATCTCCAAGTTCCAACTGCGCGAGCCGGAGTATCTGAAACTTGGCGCGCAGATCGCGGCGCTGAACCTGCCGACCGTGTTCATCCTCGAAGGCGGCTATGCCGTCGCCGAGATCGGTCACAACGTCGCGCACGTCCTGCAAGGTTTCGAAGACGCCGCAAAGTAAGAAATCATGTTTGCTCGCCAAGAGTAAACATGAACTGCGCGCCGGTGCGGCCGTCGCTGGCCGCCCAGATCTCGCCGCCGTGACGGTGCACGATACGCTGGACGGTGGCCAGGCCAATACCCACACCCGGGAACTGCCGAGCGTCGTGCAGGCGAGTGAACGGCTTGAACAGCCGGTCCGCTTGATTCGGATTGAAGCCCGCGCCGTTGTCCTGCACCCGATAAACGACCCGGCCCGCGCCGTCGACATAGGAGCTCAGCTCGATGCGGGCGCGCTCGCGTCTGGAGCTGTACTTCCAGGCATTCGACAGCAGATTTTCCAGCACCACGCTCATCAGCCCCGCATCTGCCGTCACCTTCAGACCCGGCGCGATGCTGACCTCGACATCCCGTTTCGGCTCGGCGTTGCGCAGCCGGGTCATGATCTTGCCGGCGATTTCACTGAGCTCGGTCGTCTGTAAATACAGCTCGGTGCGAGCGATGTGAGACAGGCGGAGCAAGTCGTCGATGAGCGAACCCATGCGCGCTGTGGAGTCTCGCAGTCGAGCGACCGACGATGCTGGCAGCACGCCGGCATGCTCGCGAGCCATATCCAGCTCCGCATTCATGATTCGCAGCGGCGCCCGCAGATCGTGCGATACCGCCGATGAAAACGCTTCGAGCTCCTGGTTCACCGTCTGCAACTCGCGCGTGCGCTCGCGGACCTGACGTTCCAGGTTTTGATAGACCTCGACGTTCTCCATCGCCACCGCGGTCGTGTTGGCCAGGGCTTCCAGGAGCATCAATTCCTGGGGTGTGCACTCGTGTTCACTCGCCCAATAGTTGCCGATGGCGCCGATGGGTGCGTAAGAGCGGATCGGCACCATCGCGAGGCTATGCACGAACGTCGGCCGATAGGCGGCGTGCGGGATGCGCGAGTCCTTATATATGTCGGGAATGACGGCGGACTGGCTGTTGAGCATGGCCCAGCCGCTGATGCAGGTCTCCAGCGGAAAGCGCTGGCCTTTCCACAGCGGCGAGATCGCGTCCTCGTCGACGTAGTAACAGTGTGCGCCATCGCGCAATACGAACGTCGCACCGTCGCAGCCGGTGAGCTGGCGGGCTGCCTTGCGAACGATGTCGACGATGGCGTCGAGCCCGCGAGCCAGAGACAGCTTCTGCACGACATCGACCAGCAACATCATCGCCGCTTGTGGAGGAGCGACCACCGGCGCGGGCGGTTTGATATTCCGGCGCAGTGCTGCACTCAGCTGCCAAAGATGATCCTTGAGCACGTAGTCGTTGGCGCCGGCCGCGAAGCTCGCCGCCACTTCGGATTCGAGCGCCGCCCCGGAACACACGATCACCGGCACATCGGGGTAGGCCGTCTTGGCTTCGAGGATCGCATCCTCGGCGCTGTAGCCCGGCAGATTGTTGTCGACCAGCACCACATCGAAGCCGCCGGCCTGCAAGGCGGCGGAATATTCGCTGGGACCGCGTGCTTGAATGAATGTCGCCGGGATGCCTTGTCGCTGAATGCCGCGCTCAATGATGAGCGCATCGCTCGGGTTGTCCTCGAGATGCAGGATCTTCATCTAACCTCTATTCCTCGCAGCCCCGGATGGGCGATCCAGGGAGTTTTCTAATACTGGCTGCGGTTGCGAATCTTCGCGACCGGCGCGAGCGCGGCGTGTGCGCTCGGTCACGATCGGAAGCAGAAGCGGCTAGGTATTTTCCGCGATCGTCAGTATCGCCACAGCACTCCTGCCGACGGGATCAGCGGCAGCCAGGAACTGAAGTCGCGGACGTAGCTGGTCGAGCCGTCCGCGTTCTGCCGCGGCTCATACTCCACGCAGCAAGGATTGTCCCGCGAAGTCGCGTTCGTCAGCTCGATGAAGACGTCCAGCGCGCCTCGCGGCATGAGGAACGTGCGAGTCAGCCGCATGTCCAGGGAATTGAAGTCCTCCAGACGGCTGCGATTGCGCACCGACACGTCGATGCGGGGCACTCCCGTGGTGGGATCTATCGGAAGTTCCGTGGTCGGCCAGCCGCTGTGAAAGCTGTTGATGACGGTGGCGGTCCACGGGCCACTCGCCCAGGTCACGCCGAGATTGATGGCATGTCGCTGGTCCCAGCTGCGCGGCACGTCTTCGCTGCCGATGCGATCCGTCACTTGTGACCACGTGTAGCTGAGCCAACCGCTCCAAGGGCCTCGCGGCCGCATCTGCATCAGTACTTCGATGCCCTCGGCGCGTGCGCCACGCGCGTCGACCTTGACGCGATCGAACTCCGCCTCCGGAAACAAGACCAGCGGATCCAACATGTTTTCGAAGCGCGGATTGAGCTCTCGATAGTATTTTCGATAAGCCTCGACGCGCAGATTGAACCCTTCGTCGAAAGCATGTTCGAGACTGGCGATGACGTGGTCCGCATGCTGCGCGGGATAGAACGTCGAAATGCCGTCTTCGACCTGCAGCTCGTTGATGCCCTGGGATTGGAAGAACCGTCCCCAGCCGGCGCGCAGCGTGGTGGCAGGCGAGAGTTGATAAAGCACGCTCAAGCGCGGGCTCACTTGTTCGCCATCGTCGCTGCCGTCATAAGTCTGCACATCGACGCGCAGGCCGGTCTCGATGGTCCAGCGCTGGCCGAGCGTCGTTCGCATGTCCCAATACGCCGAGTTCTCATAGCCCTCCGGCGCCGGCGAGGCGCGACGCGTAGTCACGGAGCCTGGCGAGCCAGGGAACGGATAGTCGGGCGAGACGGTGAGATCGAGCGAGTAGTCGTAGTCGCCCCACAGCTTGCGGATTTCACCGCCGAAGCGATGCGTGAATGCGCCGGTGTCCCAGGTGTTTTCCAAGCGCAGTCCGGCGATGTGAAAGGTTCGGTCGTCCTTCACCCGGCCGGAGCGTTGGCCGGGCTGCTCGACCGAGCCGCGCCGCTCGTTGACCAGGTCGGTGAATGATCCGATGACCCGGCTCGACAGGTCGGGCGACCAATCGTGCTCGAGCGTGAGCCAGAGATAGGCGTTGCGATACCTGGCGCGGGCCTGCTGAGTTCCATCGTCGCGCTTGGCGGTAATCTGATCGCCGGAGGCGAGTGCGTCGAAGGAAATGTGCGTGGAGTCGGTCAGCGCGTATTCGGCACGCGCGAACCCATCGGAATAGTCCGGCTTGCCGAAGTCCTCCTCCGCGAACTGCGCGAGATCGCCAAGGTTGCCGCGACGGGCGGAGATCAGCGCTCGGCCGCGGCCGTCGCCGAAGCCGGTCGCGGCGAGCGCGCTGGTATGAAAGAAGCTGATCCCGGCTTCGTAATAGCGCTCCGCCGGGCGAATGGTGCGCGCATCGATGATGGCACTCATGCGATCGCCGTACGGCGCAGGAAAGCCGCCCGAGTAGAACTCGATGCCGTCGATCAGGCGGGAGTCGAGCAAGCTGACCGGGCTGTAGAAATTCTTGAGATGAAACGGCTCGTACAACCGCAGCCCGTTCAGGAGAATGGCGGTCTCGTTCGGTTCGCCGCCGCGAATCGGCCCGAGACTCGATACACCGTTGGTCGCCGCGCCAGGCAACCTTTGCACGGCGCGCAATGTTTCATCCGCCAGGCGCGGCATCGCCTGCACTTCGTCCTGGGTCAGGAATTTTTTGGGCGCGATGTTATCGGTCGCCAGCACGTAACGGCTGGTTTGAACGACGACCTCTTCCAGCCGCTCGGGCTCCTGCTTTCGCGGCGGCGGCGGTCGCGTCGAAGCGTTGGATGAATCGCGGACCACTGCGTAAACGCGCGGCGCCGCCTCGGACAGCGACAATCCGTGCGCGGCCAGGATTTCCCGAGCCAGTTCCAGTCCACGAGTCGCGCCCGGTTCGGCCTCGACGCGCAGATTCGCCGGCACGATCTGGTCGTTGTAAATAAAGATCAGGCCCTGGGCGCGCAGATCCTTGAGCACATCGCCGACGTTACGGCCCTGCAGTTGCGCCAGCGCTGGGTGGCACATCAACAGTCCCGTCGACAGGCAGGCGACGCGCCGCAGCGCTGACTTCATTGCACTCCCATTGAGATCGAGGAGGCGCGGCATTCCACAGCCGGGCCTTGAAAGCGAAAGTGTACAGAGATAGCGAGACCGTCCATACGAGCATCGCACTCCACACATCGTGTGAAACGAAATGCGCGCCGCGCGACTGCTGAGCGATGCCGAACACCAGACCCATCGCCAGGCCGGCTGCCAGGCCGAAGCGCGCGGCTATTCGACTACGCTCGCGAAGCACGAAGTATAAGGCCAGCAGCGCGTAACCGGAGCTGGCATGCGCGGCGGGGAAGCAACGGGCGTGACGCAACGCTGCGGGACGATGCTCGAACAGATGAATGAACGGGAACGCCCCGCCAAACTCGGTCAGGTCGCGCGGGCAATCGACGTTGGTCAGCGATTTCAGCAGCCCGACCAGACCCACCGACAGCACGATCGAAACGAAGAAGTACAGAGCGGGTCTACGCAATTCGTGCAGTTGGGGATGCACCCAGGTCGCTATCCAAAGTCCCAGCGCCAGCGCCGCCACGCTGCGCATGAGCCAGGCGCCGTCACGGTGGATCAGCTCGTTGGTCCACCAACTGGTCGCGCCCAGCCAGCGCGAGTGAGCTTCGTCGAAGTACAGCGCATGCGCGATGGAGATATCGAGGCTGGTGCTGGCGAGCAGGGCGGCGAGCACTACAAACATCACCAAGGGCGCGCGCACGTGGCGCCAATAGAACATTGCAGTCGGCATGCTTCAGAAGGATTTCTTGGTTTCGATCAACAGTTGCAGGGAATCGATGTTGTCGGGTCGATTCAGCGGCATCGCCAGGTCGATGTGCAGGACGTTGCCGAGGCCGGAGCGGGCGCTGCCAAGCCGCAGACCGATGCCTACGTCCTGCAGCCAGCCTGCCGGCGGAGCGGCATATTCGTCCTGGCCCCACGCGCGACCGGCGTCGTAAAACACCGCGGCGCCGACGTTGAACAGCTTCAGCGGCTGCCATGAGCTGTAGAAACGTTCTTCCAGCGTCAGCAGCGCATTGGTCTTGCCCGCCTGATAGCGCAGGGGGTAGCCGCGCAGTCCATTGTCACCGCCGAGCAGGAGTTGATTCTCCGGGTCCAGGTGTGACGTGATCGATCCCGAGATCGACGCGAAGAACACGCGTCGTTCGGACTGACGCAGATACAACCGGCTGCTGGCGTCGAGCACGGCGTCGTGGAGCGAACCGTCTTCCAGGCGTCCGCGCCAGCCCAGGCCGTTGATGAGATAGCGCTCGTGACCGAGATCGGCGCCCGCCTGCAACACGCCGTTCAAGATGAAGGCGTCGCGCGTCGAGCCAAAGGCGGTGCTTGCGAAGCCGGCTTCGAGACGGGCGCTACGGCCCAGATGGAGATCTTCGGTCCGGCCGATCTGATCGAGATTGCGGGTGCTCAGATAGCTGTCCTGGAGCACTTCGATGCCGACCCAGGGATAGGCCACGGTGCGATCGTCCGGAATCGCCACGTCGGGCTCGTTCAAGCGCGTCGCGAATGCGCGCGCGTCGTAGCGAAAGCCGCCGAGATACCGCACGGTCCAGCCATCGTGCAGGCCGGAAGAAATACCGCCGCCGATGTCGAACTGCCGTTCCTGCATGTCGTAGCGTTCGATGCGCTTGCCGAGCGAGTAGCGCGAGATCGCACTGTCGACGTCGGAGGCGCCCAGGTTCGCGCTCCAGCGGGAATCGAGCGCGTAGAACGGCCGGGACAAACCGATTGCCTGCTCCGCGCCGTCGCTCATGGATGAGTAGGCGGTGGAGAGCGTCCACCAGCTGCCGAACAGATGAGGATCGGTGTAAGTCAGGCGCCAGGCAGTGCGATCGACGTCGTTGGTGCGCTCCGCTGCGATCTGTTTGCCCAAGCCGAGGAAATTGGTGTCCTCGAATTCCAGGCGCGTCTTGTTCTCGCCGCCCTTGCGGCCGAAGGAAAAGCCGGGACTCAACGTCCACACGTCATGAACGCGCACCTCGACGTCGACGGTGTTGTCCTCGTTGTAACGGATCACGTTGACGGAGGCTTCGTTGAAATAGCGCTGATGGCGGAGCATGCGCGCGGTCTCGTCGAGCACGCGGCGGTGAAAGGGCTCGCCGCTTCGGAACAGCAACTGCTGACGCACCGTCTCGCTATGCGTGGAGACATGCAAGCCATTGACCATGCGATAGGGCGCCGACAACGACTCGGTATCTTCGAACACGTCGTCGATTCGAATGTCGATACGCCCGATGCTGGCGCCGCGTTGCTCGAGCTCGGCATCCGAGGGGAGCAGTGACTGGTCCAGAGCGGTCCTGCCAGGAAGCATCGCGACCAGCGCATCGGCGGCGTGAACCAGCGGTGCGGCGAGCAGCGTCGACGCGGCGGTCGTAACGGCAATCCTGGTGAAACATTTCATCGCGCCCCCATCGCCGCCGTATTCGGCCGCGATGATTCGCGTCCGGCTCGGCGCTCAGTGGGTTTGACGCGTGGCTGCGCTCGAATCAATCGGCGTGAGCTCGATGCCGATCTCGGTCGCGTCTGTTCGATAGCGACGCAGCTGGGTTGTCGCAAGCACGGTGGTCAAAGCTACGTCGGCATCGAGGCCCGCGATGGAGCCGCGCAGCTTCACGGCTTCCGCAGCCGCTTCGGCTTGCGGCGTGGAGTAAACGACGTGCCGACCGGTCTCACGGGCGATCCACTGCAGGAAAGCTGCGAGCGACTGGTTGTCGATGTCGAAAACGGGAGCGGCTTCCAGGGTCCATTGCCAGTGAGGATCGCTGGCCGCGAGCGAGGTCCGGGTGAGATTGCCGCTGGTCGTCAGCCGCAGCACCTGACCGGCTTCGCCGGTGTTCGAGGTCGAAGCGTTGCTGACAAGCACGCGGCCTTCGCGCACGCTGACCACCATGGCGTCGGCGTGGGTCCGCACTTCGTACTGAGTGCCGACGTGCTGGACCGATCCCGC
The DNA here is from genome assembly GCF_009932555.1 of Steroidobacter agaridevorans. GTDB lineage: Bacteria > Pseudomonadota > Gammaproteobacteria > Steroidobacterales > Steroidobacteraceae > Steroidobacter > Steroidobacter agaridevorans. Next base: position 368,413 of record NZ_BLJO01000005.1, on the reverse strand, counting down.
AGTCGTGTCGATCGTCAGAGCGTTGGCGCTGCCGACGCCAGGAGGCGCATCGATATACACAGCGCCCGACGCCAGCGTGACTCGATCGGTCGCGGCCACGGTGAGCCGGGTATCGTGATCGAGCCGCAACGACAATCCGTCAGGGAATGAAACGGCGGCGCGCGATCGGGCATCGGTTTGCATGGTGTCGCCGACGCGAATGAGCTGCCCGACGTCGCGAGCTTCGACCGCCGTGTCGCCGGTGCTTGCCAGCAGGCGCCCATCGACGCTTGCGATGCTGGCGAATTGCTCGGGCCCGGGCGCCATGAATCGATATGCGAAAGTGGTGACCAATACAGCGAGCACCACACCCGCGGCGAGCCGCCAGGCAACGACGCGTTGCTGCCGCCGGCGTTGTTGCACGATGGTGAGCCATTCGGCGTGCACGGCCGACATGACCTCGCTCGTTGCGGAGGCGGAAGGCTCGTCGCGCGCGCCAACCTCTCGAAGCAACGCTTCGATGCTGGCGTCGTTAGACTCGGGTTCGTCTCGTACCGTCGTCATGGCGCTACTTTCTCATACCGGCGAGCACATCGCTCGCAGTCGAACCGAAAACCGTTTCCAATGCCTCGCGGAATGCCGTGCGGGCGCGGGCCAGCAGCGATTGCGCCGCTATGTGCCCCACGCCGAGCAGATCGCCGATCTCCTCGACGCTGCGTCCCTCGATATATTTCCATTCCAGCACATCGCCGTAGCGTGCCGGCAACCGATCGAGCACCGACTGCACCAGGCGGCGCGCTTCGGCGTTGCTATAGCCCTGCATGGGCTCGTCCGAGGCCGGCGCGGCGATGGATTCCAGCGCTTCGCGCAGGCCCGGAGTGTCGTCGATCAGCACTACATTCTCATGGTGGCGCTTGTGAGCGCGCAGGTAATCGACGATCTGGCGGCGACAGATCTGGCACAACCAGCTGAAAAGCGCCGCCTCGCCGCGAAAGCCGGCCAGGCCGCGCATGGCTTTGACCAAGGTTGCTTGCACCACTTCTTTGCAGGCCTCGGCATCGTTACCCAGCCGCGGCAGCGCGAACCGGTAGACACGCGGGAAATAAGTCTCGAAAAACCGGCGAAAAGCGGCCTCGTCCCCGCGCAACATGGCGGCGATCAATACGCTGTCGGTGCTTGGTTCGGAGCTCACTTCAACCAGTAGGACGGATACCGTCGATAAATCAATCGTCGCTATTCGCTGCCACCTCCGCGGCGGCAGCCGGCGATCAGGTCCAGGCGCCGATCATAAGCCTGGTTGCGCAACTCGGCCGCCCCCAGCACCGTGTGGTAGAAAAAATCATGACTCACGGGCAGTTTGGCCTCGGTGCGCAGGCAGTCCGGCTGGACGTGCGCGCGTCGGACATAACCTTCGGAGGTCCACAGCAGCATGGGCACCTCTTTCTGGGCCGCCGGGGCGAAGGCGTAGGGCATGCCGTGTAAGTAGATGCCGTTCTCGCCCAACGATTCGCCATGATCGGAAACATAGATCAGCACACTGTCGACCCGTGAGCTGGCCTCCCGGAGCAGCCTGATCTGGCTGGCCAGCACATGATCGGTGTACGCGATCGTGTTGTCGTACGCGTTGGCGATTTCCTGCTGGCTGCAATGCTGGAGCTGATTGGAACGGCACGCCGGCTGGAATTTCTCGAACCGCGGCGGATAGCGTTCCGAGTAGAACGGACCGTGACTGCCTTTCTGATGAAACACGATCACGGTGTCGCGCTCGATCTTGCGTAAGGTTTCCGGCAGGTCCTCGAGCATGACGGCATCGAAGCAGTTCGAGTCGTGGCAATACTTCGGATCGGGCTGCCGGTTGTAGTCGATGTTGGTCACGCGCGCGCAGACGCCTTTGCAACCGGAGTTGTTATCGCGCCATTGCACGTCGAAGCCGGCCTGGACCAGCGAATCGAGCAGGTTCTTGTAGCGGCCGGCCGCATCGACTTTGAACGCGGTGCGCGGCAGGTGCGAGAACAGACAGGGCACGGAGATCGCCGTCGACGTGCCGCACGACGAGGTGTTCGAGAAATAGGTCAGCCCGGAGATCTGCGCGAGCTCGGGGTTGGTCTCGCGCGCATATCCGCCAAGCTGGAAGTTCGCGGCACGCGCCGTTTCGCCGATCACCAGGAACAACACCAGCGGTTTGGCTGCAGGCGCGGCTGTGCGCTCGATCTTGCCGGCGGGATCGATCAGCGGCGCGTTGGCGTTCGTCTTGTTGCTGCCGGCAACCAGGCCGACCATGCTGACGATCGGCGCCATCGGATTGAGGGTGTAACGAACCGGCTTGTGCTCGCGAAAGAAGGTGGCGTAGTCGGCCGAGCTGGCAAACATCCCCGCGACCGCTACGCCGAGTGCGACAACAACAGCTATTGCGCGTTGACCTATTTGAGTGCGCCAGCTCGTTTCCGGCAAACGCACCCGCCATACCAGCAGGGCCGGGACGATTCCGAGCAGCACACCATGCAGAGCGATGTCTGCGTTCAACAGTGCTGCGACTTCGGCGTGGTCGGTCTGGAGCACGTTGCGCATCATCTCCTGGTTCATGATGGCGCCATACTCGCTCATGAAATACGCGCTGAACGCAGCGATGACGAACATCGCGCTGGCGGCGGCGCGCATTACCCCGCGAGTCGGCGACAAGAGCAGCAGCAGTGCCAGCACGACCCAGGCGAGCACGAACAGAGACGCCATGAACAGCACCGCGCCTGCGCTCGGATGCCACATGGCCGCGGCCGACAGCTCCCAGAAGCGGACGTTGTACAGCGCCAGCCAAATGAATGACACGCCGAATGCGAACGTGACATCGGAGGAGCAGGGAATGCCAGCGGCCCAACGCTCGCGAAGCCGTAGGGATAAGGGGAGCGGCGCGGCCGGAAGGTGTTGTGTGTGCATCGACCGTTGGACGGCCGGCCGCGCTGCGCCCAATCGAAAATAAATTTGCGCCGAACGCGATTGGTTTTTTCCACAAGTCTCGTCCAACACCAATTTGCGGCGGCTTAGGCATAATCGCCGCACTTTCAGACGCAAGGTGAAAGATGCAGGCGAGTTGGATCCAGAAGGTGTTTCGCGTCGGCGACACTGGCGCGCGCGATGTCCGGCTCGACTTGTTTTGGCTCCTGGGGCTTGGGTTACTACTGATCGCGACCGGCATCGGGCTGCGCGACCCCTGGCCTGCGGATGAGCCGCGCTTCGCATTGATCGTCCGTGACATGGTGGCGACCGGCGAGTGGCTGTTGCCTCGCGTCGGCGGCGATGTCTATGCCGACAAGCCGCCGTTGTACTTCTGGATCATGGGGCTGTCGCTGCTGGCGACCGGCTCGTTGCGCATCGCGTTCTTATTGCCGTCATTGCTCAGTGGCCTCGCCTGTCTGCTCCTTATTCATGACCTCGGCCGTCGGCTGTGGAATCGCGAGACGGGCCTCGCCGCCGCGCTGGCGCTGCTGCTGACCGTTCAATTTGTCTGGCAAGTGCGCCAGGCGCAGATCGACGCGACACTGTTGTTCTGGGTCGTGCTCGGACTCTATGGATTGGTCCGGCATTTATTACTTGGGCCAGCGTGGGGTTGGTACGCGCTGGGCTGGGCTGCCGCCGGGTTTGGTGTGATCACCAAGGGCGTCGGCTTTCTGCCGTTGTTGATGTTGATTCCCTTCGCAGCAATGCGTGGCCCGCGTTGGTCGCCACGCATGCGGAGCACGAGTGTCGGGCTGTGGTTCATCGGGCCGCTGGCATTTCTGCTGGCCGTGAGCACGTGGCTCGTGCCGATGCTGTTGGCAGCCAATGGCGATCCGACACTCGCGGCATACCGCGACGAAATCCTGTTTCATCAAACCGTCGGCCGCTACACGGATGCGTGGCATCACCGCGAGCCGTTCTGGTATTTCATCGTCGAAGTGATTCCCGGCTTGTGGCTGCCGCTGACGTTGCTGCTGCCCTGGCTCGTGCCTCATTGGCGCAAAGCGTGGCAGGCGGGCGACTTGCGCGTCGGGCTGCTGACGGCTTGGATCGTGCTGGTCGTGTTGTTCTTCAGTTTCAGCAGCGGCAAGCGCGGCGTCTACATTCTGCCCGCGCTGCCGGCGGTCGCGCTCGCGAGCGGTCCCTATCTATTGGATCTGATGCAACGTCGCTCGGTGCAGCGAACGTTGTTCATTCTGTCCGCGGCGATCGCACTGCTTTGTTTGCTCGGCGCGTCGTACGTTCAGATACAACCGGCCAAGCGCCTCGAGCTCATTGCCAGTTATGAGATCGACGTCTTCGGTCCGCTGCTGTCGATCGGCATCGCGGGCGTCTTGATCTGCGCGCTCGTCAGGCCGGCGCGGGGAATCCTGGCTTACGCAGGCTTGCTTGCCACCGCGTTGCTCACGGTGAGCTACTGGGTCAATCCCGTGATGAACAGCACTCGTTCGGGTGCTGCCTTCATCAAGCGGGTCGAGCAGATCGACGATCCCACCGCCGAGCTCGGCTTCGTCGGCTTCAAGGAGCAGTATCTGCTCAACGTGCATCGTCCCATCGTTCACTTCGGGCACGCGCGTTGGAGAGAAGCGGATCAGGAAGCGGCGGACGCGGCGCTGTGGTTGAGCGGCTCGGAGCAGCGCCAGCTGGTCGTCAACGATTACGCCCGGCAGCTATGTTTCGGCGAAACCGCCGCCCAGTCATTGGGCATGGCCAATCGCATGGAGTGGTTCATCGTGCGAGGCAAGCCGAATGCGAAATGCGTGGCGCAAGGCAAAGCAGCGGCGCTGTATCGCTACGCGCCGCCGCCTCGAGTTTCGACTGAATCGATCAGTTCGTTTGAACCGCGATGACACCGCAAGCGATGCGGTCGCCGGAGTTGCCGGACGGCTGCGTCGTGTAGTCGTCGGGCTTCGCATGCACCACGAGCGCTATGCCGAGGACATCGTTGGGCTGACCCGATTGCAGTGAGACCTCGGGATTGTCGATGTCGACCTCGGCGACGCCCTGCGCGTCCGACTTCACATTCAACATGTCGCCGGCGTGATGCGGCTGGGCTTGCGGGTTGCCGTGATCCTGGCTGGTGGGATTGAAATGGGCGCCGGCGCTGGTGGCGTCGGGCGCGCTGCAATCGCCCTTCTCATGAAAATGAAAACCGAACTCGCTGTCGGGCTTCAGTCCCTGGACCATTCCTGAAATTTTTACTCCCGTGCCCGCGGCGGTGATCTTCAACGCGCCGTTCGCGGTGTTGCCTTGAGTGGGCGAGAGTTTCACGGCCGCTCCAGCGGTGGCTTCGGCGGTCGCCCTCGTCTCGGGTTCGGTAGTAGTTGCAACCGATGGACCGTCGCCCGCAGGCGGTGGCGCGTCGGAGGTCGGAGCGGTGTGCTCTTTTTGACCACAGGCGCCGATCAAGGCAGCGATTGCGACGAGACCGACATACTTGTTCATGAGCATCACCTCCTGAAACGAACCGGGGTAAATCCATGACGCATTGGTTGCGTTCCAACGGACGTCGGCCGGAAATCACATTTTGTTTCTTCTGAAAACTGACGATTGTCACGCCCACGTCACTATGCTGTCATCGATCCTTAACGTGCTCGCACGAGCATGCGCCGCATTTCCGAAGCAGAGTCCGGCAAAAGTCACGCCTTTTGCCGGACGTGTCGAAAGGGCCTCGGCCGCTTTCGACAATACATAGAAGGACGCCACGGTCATATGTCGCAGCTCAGCCACGCTATTCGTCGTCAACTCGTCATAGCGCTGCCCTTGTTTGTTGCCGGGTTTGCTCAGGCGCAGGACGCCGGCACCTCCGCCAACTTAGAAGAAGTCGTCGTCACCGGCCGTGCCGGTGTGGAAGAGATCCGCAAGGTGGAAGTGAGCTATGCCGTCACGACCATCAATGCCGAATCGTTGCGCATGGATGCACCGCTCGGTGTCGCCGACGCCCTCGGCTCGGTGCCGGGCTTCTGGGTCGAGTCCACCGGCGGTGAAGCCAGCGCGAATATTCGTGCGCGCGGCATTCCCGAAGAAGGGTTCTCGGCGGTAGCCATGGAAGAAGATGGCCTGCCGGTGCAGCACGATCCCGGCCTCGGCTGGTTGAACGCCGATCAATCGTTCCGCCTCGATGACACCATCGATCGTATCGAAGTGGTGCGCGGCGGACCGGCATCGATGTTCTCGTCGAACGCGCCCGGCGGCGTCGTGAACTTCATCACTCGCAAGCCCGGCGACGTCGCGGGCGGCACCGTCAAGGTCGAGAGCAGCGACTACGGCCTGCGTCGCGTCGATGGCTGGTACAACTTGCCGGTCGGCGACTGGCGCCTCGGCTTCGGCGGCTTCTATCGTGAAGACGATGGCGTGCGCGATGCGGGTTACACCGCGAACAAGGGCGGTCAGCTGCGCTTTGCGGTCGGCCGTTCGTTCGACAACGGCTCGGTGGACTTCAACGTCAAGCGCATCGATGACCGCGTCATTTTCTACACCGGCTTGCCGCTGACCTATGACGCCGACGGCGATGTGGTCGGCGTGCCGGGCATCGATGAGCATTTCGGCACGCTGTCGGGTCCGGACACCCGCCGGGTCACGCTGCGCGATGCCGATGGCACGTTCCCGCTCGATATCGATCGCGGCACGGATGTCGAGCTCACTCAGTACACGTTGCGGTTCGAATATCAGCTGCCTGGCGATTGGAAATTGAGCAATGGCACGCGTTATCGCGAATCGGAAAGCTCGCGCATCGGCCTGTTCCCGAACACGCCGGTCACCGCCGCGGCTCGGCTCGCAGCGGCGCGCGCCAACATCGGCACGCTCGTCCCTGGTGCGGTGGATGTGCAACTTCGCTATGTGAACGCGCCGAACGAGGTCTTCAACGTTGCGAACCAGAACGGCAACGGGCTCACCAGCGACGGTTCCTTCCGCCAGGTGCACGTGCCCCTCGACGAGTTGCTCAACGATCTGCGCCTGATGCGCAATTTCGAGATCGCGGGCCAGAAGCATGACGTTGCCATCGGCGTCTATCTGGCCAAGGTCGACGAGGCATTCGATCGCTACTCGGCGAATGCGATCATCGACGTTCGCGACAATGCTCGCCTGCTCGACCTGGTCGCCGTCGACGCCGCGGGCAATCCGGTGCGGACGCTCAGCGACAATGGCTTCATTCGTTATGGCTCGGAGTTCGCGAATGGCGAGGGCGAGTCGTTCACCAAGGCGTTGTATCTCTCCGATGAGTGGAGCTTGAACGACCAGTGGCGCATCGACCTGGGTGCGCGCTATGAGCAGGTCGACGTCGAAGGCAAGGTAGAGCAGTCCGCTGCGCGCAACCTGGGCATTTTGCAGAGCACGGCCGATGACGCCGTCCTCGCTGGCACCGGCGTGTACGACCGCTTCGACACCGATTACGACGATTTCGGCTGGACCGCGGGCGTGAACTGGCAATTCCTCGAGAGCATGGGCGTGTTCGCGCGCTATACCTCGACGTTCCGTCTGCCGAGCGTCGGCGATTACATCACCAACGCCTTCGCGACGCCGGTGATTCGCACGATGGATTTCATCGAGGCCGGCTACAAATACGACTCGGACCGCTTCTCGTTGTACGCGACGCTGTTCCAGACCCAGTACGACAAGTTCCGGTTCGGCGATACTCGTTACAACCCGACGACCGGCAACTACGATCAGGTGAACGTCTTCACCGATACCGAAACGCTGGGTGTCGAGCTCGAAGGCACGGTCGTCGCGACCGATTGGTTGGACATCGGCTTCAGCGCGACCTGGCAGGATCCGGAGTTCGGCGACTTCGTGCAGACCACGTTGGTCAACGGCACGCCGACGACGGTCGACTTCACCGGCAACCGCCTGCTGCGCGTGCCGGAAGTGAGCTATCGGGTGACGCCGGCTTTCAAACTTGCCGAGCAGGTGCGCTTCGAGGTGGACTATCAGTACTTCGGCGATCGTTTTACCGATGCAGCCAACGTCACGAAGCTGCCTTCGTACGACGTGCTCAGTGCGAACCTGAGCTGGTCGCCGATCGAGCGCATGACGGTCTACGTACGCGGCGAGAACCTGTTGAATGAAGTGGGCCTGACAGAAGGCAACCCGCGCGCTGGCACGTTCGTCAGCGGCGAGGCGAATTCGCCATTCTTCATCGCGCGCCCGATCTACGGCAGGAACTTCCGTTTCTCGCTGACGTGGGATTTCTAACGCGACCGCGGGCATGATTGAGGGGGCGGCACTTCGTGCCGCCCTTTTTCGTTTGAGGTTCTATGCGATTTGCCACCCTGCTTGCACTGGTTTGTTTGGCTGTTGCGACGAGTTCGCACGCGGCCACGCCGGCGCCTGATCTCATTCTTCGCGACACCATCACCGATAAGGCGTATCGCACCTATCGCCTGCTGCCGTTCGACGTTCCGGATGGAGTAAAGGCGCTGGAGATTCGTTTCGACTACACCGGCCGCGAAGCGCGCACGACGATCGACGTGGGCTTGCTCGGGCCGGGCGAAAAGTTCGAGAACGAGTTCCGCGGCTGGAGCGGCGGAAACAAGCGGTCATTCACGCTCTCGGCGAGCGACGCGACACCTTCCTATCTATCCGGGCCGGTCACGCCAGGGCGATGGCAACTGCTGCTCGGTGTGCCGAACATTCGCAACGGCCAAACTTCCGAATTCACCGCGGAAGTTTATTTCCAGCGCAACGAGAAGCACGGGCTTCCGACCGAGCCGGCGCCGCTCAAATCGGAAGCCGGTTGGTATCGCGGCGACTTGCACATGCACAGCGAGCACAGCGATGGCAACTGTGCGACCAAGAGCGGCGAGAAGCGGGTGCCTTGTCCGTTGTTCCTGACGCTGGACGCGGCCGCCAACCGCGGGCTCGACTTCATCGCGTTCACGGACCACAACACCAATTCGCATGTCAAAGAGCTGACCGCGCTGCAGCCATACTTCGACAGATTGCTCTTGATCCCCGGCATGGAGATGACGACGTTTCAAGGTCATGCCAATGCATTCAATCTGCGCGAGGTCGTCGACTTCCGTGTCGGCAGCGCAGAGGTCCCCGATTGGAACACGCTGCTCACGGAAGCAAAAAACAAAGGCGCGCTGGTGTCGATCAATCATCCGCGAGTGCCGACCGGCGAAGCCTGCATGGGTTGCGGCTGGTCGCCGAATCCGCCGGCGGACCTGTCGCTCGTCCAGGCCGTAGAGGTCGTGAACGGCAACGATGTGGAAAGCCCCGTCACGGGCATTCCGTTCTGGCACGAGCAACTGCAAAAGGGCCATCGCCTCACCGCGATCGGCGGCAGCGACACTCATGATGTGACGTCGAAGAGCGTCCCTCCACCGGGACGAATCGGCATACCTACGACCGTCGTGTATGCGCAGGAGTTGAGCATCGATGGAATCATGGCGGGCATTCGCGCCGGCAATGTCTTCGTCGACACCGCGGGTTCGCGCGATCGCAAGCTCGAGCTGAGCGCCACGTATCGGGAATCGACGGTCGCGATGGGCGGTCAGCTCTCAGTGCCGGAAAAGCAATCTGTGACCTTCACGGCTCGCATCGAGCGCATGACGGGCGGCACCGCCGAAATCATTCGCGACGGGAAAATGACTCGGCGCACCGCGATTCCGGCGGCCACGCACTCGTGGTCCTTCGAGGAAACATCCGATGGCAAGCATCATTGGATTCGCATCGATGTGCGCGACGCCGCCGGCAACCTGGCGCTGCTCGGCAATCCCATCTATGTGAATTGAGCGCTTCGGCTTTCGCGTAGTCGCGAGTGCCTATGTGATTGATTCTCCGACTGCCGTCGCACAACTTTGCGTTCTCGGGCAGGAACGATTCGCGTTTGTGCGACGTTGGCATTTTCAGGAGATGCTGTCGCAGTCAAAACGAAGATGTTGATACTGGTAGTAGAGGACGAGCCGATCTGCGCGCTGAGCACGGTTGCCGAGCTGGAGCATGCAGGACACAAGACATTAGGCCCCGCCGCCACGCTTGAAGAGGGCCTGGAGCTGGCCCGCTCCGGTCATCCGACTCTCGCTCTCATCGATATCGATTTGATGCACGCCGGTGACGGCGTCGAGCTCGCGAAGCGGCTGCGCGAGTTGCACGTCGCCGCCGTGTTCGTCAGTGCTCAACATCCATCGGCGTTCGAGAATCAGGATCTGGCACTGGGCTTTATCGGTAAGCCCTACAACCCGGCCGATCTGCCGCCGAGCATCGACATCATCTCGGCGATTCTGGAAGGGAAGCCAACGCCCGCGGCGTCAATACCGCGGGCGCTGCAGTTGTTTCATTGAAGAACTATTCGCTCGCCGTCTGCGACACCTTGGCCGGCGGCGCGGTCGGCGCATCGCTCTCATTCACATAGCGATAGCGAACCACGCCGTACAGCATTTCATCCCAAGTCTGCTGACCCCAGGGCACAACGCGGTTGGGATCCGGGTTCGCCTTGTTCTGCACCGAGTTGTCCCAGGTTGTGTGGTGAGTGACCTTGGTGCCGGCGGGCAGCAGCTTCGGTGTCTTCAGCTCGTACGTGGTCTGCCAGTTGAAGTCGTAGTTCGGCACTGACAGCAGCACTTCGGTGCGCCCGTCCGGATAAGTCGCGATGAAGTCCGACGCCTTGCCGCGGAAATGCGAGTGCGGCAGCAGGTTGTAGACGATCACGTCGTGGTCGAAGGTCTTCGAGGCCGACTCGGTGTGCTCCTTGGTGTTCGCCGGAATCTTCAGGCGCGGATTGAGCAGCACGGCGCTGCGCATCTGATATTCAGGCGCATCCTTCCGGAAATACAGACCCATGCGGCTCACGTCGCGTGCGGGCTTGCCGCTCACGGTGTAGTGCATCTGGAAGAAGAACTTCGCGTCCTTCTTGATCAGCACGCCCGTCTCTTTGGGCAGCATCATCGGGCCGGCGCCCGGCACATAACCGCCGAGGCTGCCGCCATCGCGCACGCTTTCGGCATTCGTGCCCATGGTCGCGATGATGTGATGAAGCACGGTGCGATCGCCCGGCTGGAAGTCGACGGCGCGCACCCATACGTCATGATCCAGCGGGTTGTCGACCATCGGCATCTGATACGGAATCACGCCGGTCGCCGGCACCTCGAACGCAGGAATCTCGACGACCAGGTCCGGCTCGCCCAGCGCCCACTCCGGCCATTGTTTCTTCAGTTCCGCGAGCGGATCGCTGCCGCTGCCGCGCGGTGAGCCCGCTTCGATCCAGTGCACCAGGTTCTTGATCTCGTCCTTGCTGAGCGAACGATCGTTGGAGAACACGTTGTAATGCGGATCGGCGTGCCATGGCGGCATGCGCTCGGTGCGCACCACTTCGCGGATCATCGGGCTGAAGCCTTTGATCATGTCGTAGCTGCTCATCTGCCACGGGCCGATGCCGCCGGTGCGATGGCAGGTCACGCAATTGTCGATGAGCATGGGCGCGATGGTCTTCTCGTAGGAGATTTTCGCGTGCGCCTGTTTGCGATCGGCTTCGGGGAATTTCAGGTCGCAGCCTTTGCCGTTGCTGGCATCGACCTGCGCGGTGGTCACCGCCTTGGCATTGATGACTGCATCGAGCGCATTGGCCGCGTACGGTGTGCCGCCGGCGGACACCGGGCCGCGATAGGCAACCTTCCAACCTTTGGTGTTGATGACCAGCAATTCGCCGTTGCGCTTCAGGCCGAGCGACTCGCCGATGATCTGGGTCTCATCGAGCAGGATGGGCAGGTCGATGCCCTGTGCCTTCGCTTCCTTTGCAATGGCGTCGCGCGTGTCGGCGAGGTTGGAGTTGATCATCAACAACTCGACGCCCTGCGCGCGATATTTGTCTCGCAGCGCCTGCATTTCCGGCAGCGACTTGCGAACGACTTCGCAGCCGTTGCCCTGGGCCATCAGCACGACGGCCTTCATGTCGGAAAGATAGTAGAGCTGGCGCGATGCGCCGGTGTGATCGAGCAGGCGGAAGTTGTCGACGGTGTCGCCCGGATTGAGCGCCAACGCCGGGCTGATTGCGCCCGAGAGCGCCAGGGCAGTAGCGATACCGAGCAGCTTGGATCCGTGCTTCATGCTCATTGCTGGGAACCCCTGTGAGAGAGCCAGTAATTCTTCTATCCGGGCAGTCTCGTCCGCGGCCGCGCGGGTGTCTATCCGCGCCCGGCCCAAATGGCACTAATGAATGTTAAGAATCTTTGCACTTCTGTAACGGCGCGGCTCCATGCCGTCAGGCGGAACTATTCGCGTGGCGCTGCCAGCGATTCGCGTTTAATGACCGAGCCGCGCAGGATGACGCGGTCGATGCTGGTCCAGGCGCGCATGGTTTCCAGCGGGTTTGCCGTTAGTAGCAGCAGGTTCGCGACTTTGCCGGTTTCCACGGTGCCGTATTCCTTGTCCAGGCCGAACTGACGGGCGTTGTTGATGGTGCCGGCGCGGAAGATCGCAGGTAGCGGCACGCCGGACTGCGCCATCATGCGCATCTCGCGATAGGTGTCATAGCCGGGCTGGTTGCCAAATGTCGGCGCCGACGGCGTGTCACTACCGAGCAGCAACGGATGGCCGAGGTCGGACAGATATTTGGTGGCACGCATGCCGTACGAGCTGATGACCATGTAGGTGTGCATGGCCTTCATGTCCGGTACGCCGCCCATGCCCTTGCGCACCTCTTCCTTGAACCATTGCCCCGCGGGTGTCGCATACCACGCGAGCAAGGAGGGCGGCACGACCTTGGCGTATGCCGGATCTTTCAACGTATCTTCACGAAACAAATCGGCCAGGCCTGCGATCACTCGTAGCGTCGATTGAAAGCCGATCTTCTTCGCGTGGATCTCGCGCAGATGCGTGGCGATGGCCGGCGGCACGCCTTGATCGGTTGAATATTCATTCCAGTTCCATAAGCCGTGCGCGATCACGTCGACCTGCGCCTCGACGGCGAGGCGCTGCATGTCGATGGCGTTGGCATGCGCGAGCAGCAGCAAGCCGCGCTTCCGGGTCTCGGCGCGCACTCGCTGCAATGTTTCTTTGCTCATGACCGGCCAGTCGGAGGCGGGGCCGAAACCGTTCTCGATGAAGATCTTGATGCAACGGACACCACTCTCGGCGAGCTTGCCGATGACGGCTTCAGGCGTGTGTTGAGCAGCGTCCATGCCGGCGGGTAGCGGATGTTCCGCGGCGTTGGCCGGCTCGTAGATGAAGTCCGGCATGGCGCGATAACGAATGGCCTTGTCTTCGATGAATACCGAGGGATAGCCATCGAGCACGAACGTCGCCGCACAACGATAAAAATCGGGATGCTGAGGCTGCGCTTCGAACGCAGCGGCGGCATCGGGTGTGCTGAGCAGATTCACGACCTGCGTGACGCCGTAATAGAGATAGCTGCGAGGTTGCTGGCGCACGTAGGCATCGCGGATCGCGCCCATCGCCGGGTCGGCGTCGGCGCCGCCCGGGAAGCCGGGGACGTCGCCGACATGGACATGCGAGTCCATGAGTCCAGGTGTGAGAAACTTGCCCCGACCGTCGAGGCGAACTGCGCCCGCCGCCGCGCTGACTGGTTTCGAGCTGACGGACACGATCCGGCCGTCGCGAACCAGCACATTCTGTTTGGGTTGAGCCGCGGCCAGCTGGGGCGACACGACCGTCACTTGCTCGATCACGAGCTCCGCGGCCCCGGCCGGATGAGCCAGCGCCAGGCCGACGAGAGTGGCGGCGGCGCCGGTTGCCAGGCGCGCCATAGCGCCGACCTTTTGACTTCCTTTCACTACCAGCTCCATGAGGGGGGGCGCGGTGGGGCGCCACGCGGATTGTGCTCGATCGGCGCGTCAAACGGCCAGCCGGGCGCATTGGATCGGGCTTTTTGGCGGGAAAATCCGGCTTGTCTGCCGAGACAATTGATGACATTTTGTCTGAGTATTAGAATGTCCCATCCAAGTCGCCGGCCAGGGTTTTCGTGACACAAGAACAGCGAGTTTCGTCGGGCCGCAACACTGCGGTTGGCAAGGTCCCAATGGCGTCCGGTCAGTACCGGCGCGAGGGTGTCAGGAGGGCAGGTCGATGGCTGGTGGGAGTGCTCGTGGTCAATAGTCTGGGTGCATCGGTCGCGGGGGCGGTGGAAGCCCGTCGCGGCGAGTTCGGAACGCTGGCCGATGGCCGCAAAGTGGAGTCGGTCGAGCTGGCCAATGCCAAGGGCATGTCGGTGCGCATCCTCGCGCTCGGCGGTGTCATTCAGGAGTTGAAGGCGCCAGACCGCAACGGCAAATCCGCCGACGTGGTGCTCGGCTATGCCACCGCTCAACAATATGTGGACCAGCCGCAGTACTTCGGCGCGACGGTCGGCCGCTACGCCAATCGCATCGCTGCCGGCAAGTTCTCGCTGGACGGCAAGCAGTATCAGCTCGAGACCAACGACGGCCCGAATCACTTGCACGGTGGCAAGCAGGGATTCGACAAAGTGCTGTGGAAGATCGAGTCCATCAGCGCCGGCTCGCCGGCCAAAGCGGTGCTTACCTATAGCAGCGCCGATGGCGAAGGCGGTTATCCGGGCAAGCTGCAGGTGACGGCGACCTATACGCTCAACGACAAGAACGAGCTGTCGATCGAGTACCGCGCGACGACCGACAAGCCGACCATCGTCAACATCACCAACCACAGCTATTTCAACCTGGCGGGTGAAGCGGCGCCCACCGACGTGTTCGGGCATCGCCTGACCTTGTTCGCGAGCAAGTACACGCCAGTCAACGCAACTCTGATTCCCACGGGTGAGCGCCGCGCTGTCGCGGGCACCGCGTTCGATTTCACCAAACCTCATACCATCGGCGAGCGCGTTCGTGACGGCCGCGACGAGCAGCTGCGCATCGGTCGTGGCTACGATCACAACTACATCGTCGACGGCGAGGCCGGGAAGTTGCGGCCGGCAGCTCGCGTCGAGGAGCCGACCTCCGGTCGCGTACTGGAGTTGCTTCAGGACGCGCCGGGCGTGCAGTTCTATTCAGGCAACTTCCTGGACGCCACCAGCACCGGCAAGAGCCAGCGTGTGTACCGGCAGGGCGATGGCTTCTGTCTGGAGCCGCAAGTGTTTCCGGACTCGCCGAATCGCAGCGACTTCCCCAACGCGCGCCTGAATCCCGGCCAGACGTACGTGAACACCATGGTGCTGCGTTTCTCCGCCGCTCCCTAAGCTTTCGAACCTGACGCGAACCCCATGAGCCCATCCAATTCCAATCCGTCCGCAACGCGTCGCCTGCGCTCGCGCGCCTGGTTCGACGATCCCGCCAATGCGGACATGACGGCGCTGTACCTGGAACGGTACATGAACTTCGGCTTGTCGCTGCAAGAGCTGCAGTCGGGCAAGCCCATCATCGGCATCGCGCAGACCGGCAGCGACCTGTCGCCGTGCAATCGTCATCACATGGTGCTGGCGGAGCGCGTGCGTGAAGGCATTCGCGAGGCGGGCGGCGTCGTGCTGGAGTTTCCGGTGCATCCGATTCAGGAAACCGGCAAGCGTCCGACTGCGGGTTTGGATCGCAACCTCGCCTACCTCGGTCTGGTGGAGGTGTTGTTCGGCTATCCGCTCGACGGTGTCGTGCTCACGGTCGGCTGTGACAAGACCACCCCCGCCTGTTTGATGGCGGCGGCGACGGTGAACATGCCGGCCATCGCGCTGTCGGTCGGCCCGATGCTCAACGGTTGGTACAAAGGCGTGCGCACGGGTTCGGGCACCATCGTGTGGCGTGCTCGTGAGTTGCTGGCGGCGGGCGAGATCGATTATCAGGGCTTCATCAAGTTGGTCGCATCGTCGGCGCCGTCGACCGGGTACTGCAACACCATGGGCACGGCGACGACGATGAACAGCCTGACCGAGGCGCTCGGCATGTCGCTGCCTGGCTCGGCGGCCATTCCCGCGCCGCTGCGCGATCGCCAGGAATGCGCGTATCTCACGGGCAAGCAGATCGTCGAGATGGTGTGGGCCGATCGCAAGCCGTCGGACATCCTCACTCGCGAAGCTTTCATCAACGCGATTCGCGTGAACTCCGCGATCGGCGGCTCCACCAACGCGCCGATTCATTTGAATGCGCTCGCCCGGCACATCGGTGTCGAGCTGACCATCGACGATTGGCAGAAGTACGGCTTGGATATCCCTTTGCTCGTGAACCTGCAGCCGGCCGGCGAATATCTCGGCGAGGACTACTATCGCGCCGGTGGCGTGCCCGCCGTTGTGGCCGAGTTGATGCGTCAGGGCCTGATCAACGAGAAGGCGCTGACGGTGAACGGCAGCTCGCTGGGCGACAACTGCCGCGGTGCGAGCATCATCGATACGAAGGTGATCAAGCCGTTTGAAGAGCCGATGAAGAAGCGCGCCGGCTTCACTGTCCTGCGCGGCAATCTGTTCGATTCGGCGATCATGAAGACGAGCGTGATCTCCGACGAGTTCCGCGCGCGCTATCTGTCGAATCCGAAAGATCCGGAAGCGTTCGAGGGGCGCGCCATCGTGTTCGATGGTCCGGAGGACTATCACGCGCGTATCGACGACCCGTCGTTGGGCATCGACGAGAGCACGCTGATGTTCATGCGCGGCGCGGGCCCGGTTGGCTATCCGGGCGCGGCGGAAGTGGTGAACATGCGTCCGCCGGTGAACCTGATCAAAGCGGGCATTCACAACTTGCCGTGCATCGGTGACGGTCGGCAGTCGGGTACGTCGGGCTCGCCGTCGATTCTCAATGCTTCACCGGAAGCAGCAGTGGGCGGTGGCCTGGCGTTGCTCAAGACGGGCGACCGCGTGCGCATCGACTTGCGCAAGGGCGAGGCGAATATCCTCATCAGCGAGGAAGAGCTGAATCAGCGCCGTCAGGCGTTGAAGGACGCCGGCGGCTTCCCGTATCCCCCGAGCCAGACGCCATGGCAGGAAATGCAGCGCGCCGACATCGGCCAGGCCGAGACGGGCGCCGTGCTCGAGTCCGCAGTGAAGTATCAGCGCCTCGCCCAGACCAAGGGCGTGCCGCGACACAATCACTGATTTAAACTCTCGGGCTCCCGCGCGAGGTCATCTTGCGCGGGAGCTTTTTCATTTGTAGAGAGGGTAAGAACATGGCGGAAGCATGGCGAGTCATTGCTCGTGAGGAGAAGGACGAGCTGGGCGAGGGTCCGCTGTGGTCTGCAAAGCACAACGCCCTTTTCTGGGTGGATATCCTTTCTCACTTCCTCTATCGCTATTCGCTCGCCGACGGCAGCATCCGCCGTTGGTCGATGCCCGAGAACATCGGTTGGGTGGTGGAGCGCAGCAGTAAACCCGGCTTCATCGCGGGCTTGCAAAGCGGCTTCTACGAGTTGGACCTGGAGCCGCTGGCTTTGCGGCTGATCGTCGACCCCGAGCCGCAGCTTCCGGGCAATCGCTTGAACGATGCGAAGGTGGATCGTCACGGGCAGATCTGGGCGGGCACGATGGATGCCGCCATCGTCGAGACCACCGGCTCGCTGTATTGCTTGCGGCCGGACATGAGCGTGCTGCGCGTCGACGAGGGCTACAAGGTGACGAATGGACCCACGTTCAGTCCCAAGCAGGACTTCATGTATCACACCAATACACCGGCGCGGACGATCTATCGCTTCGATCTGTCGCCGGAGGGCGAGCTCAGCAACAAGAAGGAGTGGCTGAAGTTCCCCGACGACCTCGGGTTCCCCGATGGGATGACGACGGATGCCGAAGGGTTCCTTTGGATCGCCCACTGGGGCGGCTCGCGGATCAGCCGCTGGTCGCCGGACGCGAAGCTGGATCGGGAGATTCGATTGCCGGCGCCGCAGATTACGAGCATCGCGTTTGCGGGACCGGAGTTGGATCGGATGTTTGTTACTTCGGCGGCGAAGGGACTCGATCGGAGTAAGGAAACATTCGCCGGTTCGCTGTTCGAAGTGGATGCCGGCGGG
Organism: Steroidobacter agaridevorans; assembly: GCF_009932555.1. Taxonomy (GTDB): domain Bacteria; phylum Pseudomonadota; class Gammaproteobacteria; order Steroidobacterales; family Steroidobacteraceae; genus Steroidobacter; species Steroidobacter agaridevorans. Next base: position 350,551 of record NZ_BLJO01000005.1, on the reverse strand, counting down.
GTGCGTGGATTGCCGCCCGGACTATTTGGCGGCTGAGACGGAGGCATGCCCCGCCTCAGGAGCCGGCTTCGGTATAAACGTAACCGATGGTGCAGCCGATCGAGTTCTCGTTGATTCTGATCGAGATCGGCATGCCCGCCATATAGTGCGCGAGCAACGTGGCGTAGATCTGCTTGAATCCTTCTGTTCCATGAATCAGCGTTGCATACACTCCCTGTGATCGCGTACAGCTGAGGCTGCTCATGTCGCCGCTCGTTTTCACGTAGACGTCGCCGGTGGACGTAGTCATCATCGCGAGAATCGATTCATCCTCACAAGAAATCGATGTGCACGTAGCCATCGCGTTTCCGGAAAACCAGAATGCGACTGCGAGGACCGCGGATCGAAGCAAAACGTTCATGGGGATCCCTCCTTGAAAGGCCGACGATCAATCCTGTGCCGGATTATTCCTGGCCCATACGATCTCAGCGCTCGCGTGAGCCTGTCAACAGAACATCCGGCACGACGGCGCGGATTCAGGGTTTTGATGAGCGACCGAGAGGGCGCGGTGCCGGGGAGGACCCACCCCGGCACCGCGAACCACTGAGCCTCTGAGAGAACCTTTACTCTACAGCGACAACCACCACCGACTTCGGCGGCAGTTCAACGCGGAGCTCATTTCCCTTCTTCGACGCCTTGAACGGCGCCGGCTTCACAGCCTCAGGCTTATCGAACGTATTGCGTGCATCGAGCGCAGATGCAGTGAGGATGCGACCAGAAGCCGACTTCACATTCGCGCCATTGATCTTCGCGGACACGGAAGCGCCCTTGTTCGGATCGACGTTCGTAAACGCAATCTGCAACTTGCCATTCACATCACGCGCAGCGGACACCGACACCTGCGGCAGCGACCACTCGCCACGCGAGTACGTCGGCGACTGAACTTCGGCGGGTAGGGAAGTCGCGCCCTGGAACGGGATGTACATCTCGAACACGTGATACGTCGGCGTGAGCGTCATCTTCTCCTTGTCGGTGAGGATCATCGCCTGCAGCACGTTCACCATCTGCGCGATGTTCGACATCTTCACGCGGTCGGCGTGGCGATGGAAAATATCGAGCGTCAGCGAAGCGACCAGCGCGTCGCGCAGCGTGTTCTGCTGATACAGGAAGCCCGGGTTGCGGCCCGGTTCCGGGTCGTACCAGGTGCCCCACTCGTCGACATACAGCGCGACCTTCTTGTCCGGGTCGTACTTGTCCATGATGGCCGAGTGCTTGGTCACCAATTCTTCCATGCGCACCGCGTGATTGAGCGTCGACGCCCACGCATCTTCGGTGAAGCCGGTCGACGCACCCTTGTTCTCCCAACGGCCGGGGAACGTGTAGTAGTGCAGCGAGTAGGCATCCATGTGCTTGGCCGCCTGCGACAACATCACTTCGGTCCAGTGATAGTCGGCGACATTCGCGCCGCTGGCGATCTTCAACGGAGTGTTGTCCCGCGGGGCTTTGATGAAGGTCGCGAACTGCTTGTAGAGATCCGCGAAATATTCCGGCCGCATGTTGCCGCCGCAGCCCCAGGTTTCGTTGCCGACACCGAAGTACGGCAGCTTCCAGGGCTTCTCACGGCCGTTCCTACGACGCAGCTCGGCGAGCGTCGACTTCGTATCGGAGGTGATGTACTCGACCCACTCCGCCATTTCCTGCGGGCTGCCGGAGCCGACGTTGCCGGACACATAAGCGTCGGCGCCGATCAGTTCGGCGAAATCCAGAAACTCGTGCGTGCCGAAAGTATTCGGCTCTTCGACCGCGCCCCAGTGCGTGTTCACTTTCACCGGCCGCTTGTCGCGCGGGCCGATGCCTTCGCGCCAGTGATATTCGTCGGCGAAGCAGCCGCCGGGCCAACGCACGACCGGCACTTTCAACTTCTTCAACGCAGCGACGACGTCATTGCGATAGCCGCGCGTGTTCGGAATCGACGAGTCCTCGCCGACCCAGATGCCTTCGTAAATGCCATGACCCAGGTGCTCGGCGAACTGGCCGTAGAGATTGCGATCGATCTTGGCGCCCGGCTTGTCGGCCTGAATGGTCACCGAGACGGCGGCCGATTCGGCGGCGCCGGCGGCCAAAGGAACGAAACTGAGCGTCGCCAGACCGAGCGCGGCGGTCAGGCGGAGAGCCCCCTGAAGAATCGGCATCTTGTTGTCCTCTATTCGATGAAGGGATCGACGACGGAGCGCCGGCCGCACATGAATGCATCGGCGACCAGGCGGAAGGCGGCGAGATCGACATCCATGCGACGCTCGCGAACCAGCGGGGCGAAACGCGCATACAGGTTCGCGTATTCGCGATCCGGCGCGGACACCGTTTGTTTGCCGTCGACGTGCATCACCGAGCCGCCTTTGGAGAGCAGCAGATGACCGTCGTCGGTTTCGATGTCGATGTCCCAGCTCTGCGGGCCGGTCTGGCGGAAATCGAATTCCGCGCGCACCGGCAATCCGCCCGGACCCTGCAAGGTCAGTTCGGCGGCAATGGGCGTTTCACAATTCGAGGGGACGTGCAGCTCGGCGTCTTTGAGCACCAGAGGCTGCGGCAGGATGCGAGTGATGATGGACAGCGCGTTGATGCCAGGATCGAACACACCCAGACCGCCGGCTTTCCAGATCCATGCCTGGCCCGGGTGCCACACGCGCACGTCTTCCTTCCAGGTCACCTGCACTTTGCGAATGTTGCGACCGACGAGCCAATCGCGCGCCGGTTCGACGGCCGCGGCTTCGCGCGAATGCCAGGTAGCAAACAAAGCGAGCCGGCGTTGTTGGGCGAGATCCATCAGGCCCGCGACTTCGTTCAGCGTCGCGCCGGGCGGCTTCTCCAGCATCACATGTTTGTTCTGCTCCAACGCATAGTTCGCGATTTCGTAACGAACCTGTGGCGTGCAGCACAGCGAAACCGCTTCGATCTCCGGCTGCTCGCGCAGCATGGTCTCGATGTTGGGATAGCTCGGCGTGCCTTCGAGCTTGTTGTGCGGGCTGGCGACGGCCACCAGCTGATAGTTCGGATTGGCGGCCAGCGAGGGCAGATGCTGATCGCGAGCGATCTTGCCCAAGCCGACGATGGCGAGTTTGATCGGGCTCATGACTTACAACGCCTGCACAGCCACGGTCGATGCTTCGCTGCGCTTCAGGGGATTGCGCAACGGCAGGCGGAACGGCGGCGCTTCGATCTCGAACACATCGCCTTCCTTGGTTTGAATGCCTTCGGAGAACGACAACGTCGCCGTGCCGAAGAAATGCACGTGAATGTCGCCAGGCCGACGGAACAGTCGATACTTGAAATGATGATGCTCGAGGTTCGCGATGGTGTGCGACATGTTGGCTTCGCCGGTGAGGAACGGCTTTTCCCACAGCGTCTTGCCATCGCGAAGCACGCGGCTCATGCCGCGAACGTCGGCAGGCAACTCGCCGACGAGCAACTCCGCGCCCAACGCGGCATGGCGCAGTTTGGAGTGCGCCAGCCACAAGTAATTGCCACGCTCGGTGATGTGATCCGAGAACTCGTTGGCCAGACAGAAACCGATGCGACGCGGATTGCCCGCGGCGTCGATGATGTAGATGCCGGCGATCTCCGGCTCCTCGCTGCCATCGAGCGCGAAGTCAGGTGAGGGCAACGCCTCACCTGTGCCGACCACGCAAGAGCCGTCGCCCTTGTAGAACCACTCGGGCTGCACGCCGACCTGGCCGGCGGCAGGTTTGCCGCCTTCCAGGCCCATGTTGAACATGCGCATCGAGTCGGTGAGCGTGCCGCCGGCAGCGGCCTTGTGCATCTTGTCGCGACCTTCGGCCGAGCCGAGATGCGTCAGGCCGGTGCCGGTGAGATACAGGTGCGCAACGTCCGGATGATCGATCGGAGCGAGCAGACGATTCCAGTTCTGCAACTCCTCCAGATCGAGCCGTTCGTCGGAGAGCCGCGTGGCCACGCACTTTTCCAGCGACGTCCCGCCGTCCAGCGCGGTTTGCGCCAGCTGATAAGTGCTGACGCAATCTTTCACTTTACGAGCGACGCCGTTGTCGTCGATGGCGGCCACCAGGCGCTGCCCATCGGCAGCGCGCACCTGTATCAAACGCAAACTCATATTAGCTCCGGTAGACGCCGTCGAAGCGATGCGGCGTGGCAGATTGAGCGTCACGCTTCAGGGCCGGCGGCAACAGTGCATCCGGAAGGTCCTGATAGCAGACGGGGCGCAGGAAACGTTCGATCGCGAGCGTGCCCACCGAGGTGGTGCGGCTGTCGGACGTCGCCGGGTACGGACCGCCATGAACCATGGCGTGCGAGACCTCGACACCGGTCGGCCAGCCGTTCGCGAGAATGCGGCCCACCTTGCGTTCCAGCGTGGGAAGCAGCTTCTGCGCAATCGGATAATCCTGCTCGGTGACGTGCAGTGTGGCGGTGAGCTGGCCTTCCAGCTTTTCCAGTGCATCGACCAGCTCCGCTTCGTTGGCGCAGCGGACAATGACGGAAGAAGCACCGAACACTTCTTCGGCGATTTCGTGTGTCAGTGCGCCGGCAGGCACGGAGAACAAAGCGCCGCGGCCGCAGTTCGCACCTTGAGTATCGGCGCCGCGAGCAATCGTCTTCACGGACTTGTTAGTCGCGAGACGATCCACGCCTTTTTGGAACGCATCGTAGATGCCAGCGGTCAACATGACCTGAGGGGCCGCGCCGCCGAGCGCTGCGGCAGCCGATTGAATGAACGTATCCACGTGCGGACCTTCGAGCGCGAACACCAAACCGGGGTTCGTGCAGAACTGACCCGAGCCCATGGTGAGCGATCCGACGAATTCCTTGCCGAGCGCTTCGGCGCGAGCGGCAAGTGCACCGGGCAGCAACAGCACCGGATTCACGCTGCTCATCTCGGCGTAAACAGGAATCGGCTCTTTGCGAGCCGCGGCGATCTTCATCAACGCGACGCCGCCACCACGCGAGCCCGTGAAGCCAACGGCCTTGATGCGCGGATCGGCGACCAAGCCTGCGCCCAGGTCGCGCTTATCGCCGTTCAACAGCGAGAACACGCCCGGATGCAGACCGCACTGAGCGACCGCTTCACTGATGGCCTGCGCGACCAGTTCGCTCGTGCCCGGATGCGCCGAGTGACCTTTGACGATGACGGGGCAGCCAGCCGCGAGCGCGGAGGCGGTGTCGCCGCCGGCGACTGAGAACGCGAGCGGGAAATTGCTGGCGCCGAATACAACGACAGGGCCGAGCGGCACTTTGCGCTGACGCAGGTCGGCGCGCGGCAACGGCTTGCGATCGGGCATTGCCGGATCGATGCGAACGCCCTGCCAGCCGCCTTTGCGCAACTCGTCCGCGAACAGACGCAGCTGACCGACGGTACGGCCGCGCTCACCCGTCAGACGCGCGAGCGGCAGACCGGACTCGGCATTGGCGCGCTCGAGCAGCTCGTCGCCCAGCGCCATGATGCGATCGCCGATGGTTTCCAGGAATTTCGCGCGCGTTTCGTTATCCAGGGCGCGGTATTGATCGAACGCTTCGCTGGCCAGCTGGCAGGCGCGCTCTACTTCGGCGGCGCCGGCCGAGCTGAAGGGCGGGTCGATCAATGAGGCGGTAGTGGGGTTCGCTGCGCGAAAGGTTTGCGAGGTCGCGACGCGTTCGCGACCGATGAATAGCTGACCGGTCAGGGGCATGGGAGATCTCCGCCTAAACTTGTACCGTTGATTTACTCAGACAATATCCCAGTATGCCGTGGCGGGCAATTGCCAGGGCTCGCTGGGCGCAAGGTAGCGTTAACAACGCCTGCGGCATTAAGACATCCGAGGCCGCCGTCAACAAGACCGTGCAACGAAAGGTGGGGGACTCGGACGCAAAATCCATCGCTGGCCAGCCTCAATTCGGGCCGACCAGCGGGAGTTTCGGGGGCGGGTTACGTCAGCTGCGCGCCGAAGTCGCAGTCTTGGCGACCTTGGGTTTGCGCGAGTTGGTCGTATCGAGCTGCGCGAGCTCGACCAGGTTCAACATCGCCGCGTGGGCGGCTTTCGGGTCGGAGGCTTTGACGGCCTCGTACACCTTTTGATGATCGGGGATCGGGTCGCGGCGCAGAGGGTTGTGCCGCTGCTTGAAGATCGTCGTCCACGACACCGCGGCGCCGACGCCGCTGGTCAACGACACGATGAAGGCGTTGCCGCTCGCGCGCAGCATCGCCGAGTGGAATTCCTGGTCGGCGAGCCGGCCGGCTTCGCTGGCCAGCGTGTGCGCGGCCATGCCTTGGAGCGCCTTCTCCATGGCTTCCAGTTCTTCATTGGTCCGGCGCAATGCAGCCAGGGCGGCGGCCTCGGGCTCGACGATCTTGCGCAGCTCGAACAGATTCGCGAGCAGGTTGTCGTCCGGCTCGAACTCGAAAATCCACGACAAAACATCGGGATCGAGCATGTGCCAGCGGGCTTGCGGACTGACGCGCGTGCCCACCTTCGGCCGCGATTCCACCAGGCCTTTCGCCGCGAGGATACGGACTGCCTCGCGATAGGCGGTGCGCGAGACCTGCAGCCGATCGCTCGCATCGATCTCGCCATTGAGGATGTCGCCGGGCTTGTAGCGGCCCGACACGATCAACACCCCGAGGTCACGCGCGATGGTTCCATGCAGCCGCAACGATTTGCGTCGGGCCCGTGCATTGGCCCTCGCCGCGGATGATTTTTTGCTCGACATCGATGATTTCCCTCGCGACGCCTGCGGGTATTTGGCCCGGCGCGCAGCGTCATACGACAGTAGTTTACGCACGCCGCGCGCGGATTTCGCAGGATCCGCAACGATTTGCACCGGATCGCCCGCGCCGATTGCGTCGGCGCCCGGCCAATCTGCAAAATGCCGCGGCACGGTTTGCCTGACAAATCGAAAGCCGTTACCATGAATTGTCTGAGTTATATTGCTCAGAACAATCGTGAATGACCGGGGGACCCATGCAAAGCCGCGACGGCGAGTCGAGGCTCACGTGCGGAACGTGAGCGTCCACAGGCGCGACCTGCTACGCGCCTCGCTGTTCATGGGCTCGACGCTGGGATTGTCCACCGGCGTCTGGGCCAGCGCCGCTACCCCCGAGCAAAGTCTCAACGACCGCCTCGCCGGCGATCTCTCGCCCGTGCATGACCCCTGCATCGTCAAGCAGGGCGATACCTATCATCTATTCTGCACCGGTCAGGCCCATGATCCGACCGGCCTGCTGCCCTGGCGCACGTCCAAGGATCTGGTGAATTGGAAGCTCAACGGCCGTGTGTTCGATGAGATTCCCAAATGGGCGCAGGACGCGGTGCCCGGCACGCGCGGCATGTGGGCGCCCGATATCGCGTACTTCAACGGGCTCTATCACCTTTACTACTCGTGTTCGCGATTCGGCTCGAATCATTCCGTCATTGGCCTGGTGACCAACAAGACATTGGATCGGGCGTCCAAGGATTTCAAATGGGAAGATCGCGGGCTGGTCGTGAAGTCCGAGCTCGAGGACGACTTCAATGCCATCGACTCGAACCATCTGATCGATCGCGAGGGCAAGCACTGGCTCTGCCTCGGCAGTTTCTGGAGCGGCATTAAGCTGTTCCCGCTCGATCCCGCGACCGGCAAGCCGATCTCGAATGACTCGCGCAAATATTCCTTGGCCCGGCGGCCCGCGCCGGAAAACGCGCCGGCCGCGATCGAAGCGCCGTTCCTTGTCGAGCGCAACGGCTACTACTATTTGTTCACGTCGTTCGATTACTGCTGCCGAGGAGCGAGCAGTTCGTACTACGTCGTCGTCGGGCGCTCGCGCGAGGTGACTGGCCCTTACGTGGGCCGTGACGGTAAGTCGCAAATGGATGGCTACGGCACCGTCGTGATTCGAGGCAACCGGCGGTTTCGGGGCCCCGGGCATCAAGCGATCCTGCGCGATGGCGATCGCGACTATCTCGTGTACCACGCGTACGACGCGGAACTCGACGGCCGGGCGACGCTGCGGATCTCGCCGATTGAATGGACTGCCGACGGCTGGCCGGTCGTGCAGTCCTAGCTCCGCCCCATCTCACTTTTCATCGGCGATTTCTCATGCCTGGTATCGAGCTAAAGAACGTCACCAAGACCTTCGGGGCCGCCACGGTCATCGACAATGTGTCGCTGAGCATCCGGCCGCACGAGTTCATGGTGTTCCTGGGCCCGTCGGGCTGCGGCAAGTCGACGTTGTTACGCATGATCGCTGGCCTGGAGTCGGTCGACGCCGGCGAGATCTGGATCGGCGATCGCCGCGTCGATCAGCTGGCGCCGGGCGAGCGACGCGTCGCCATGGTGTTTCAGCACTACGCGCTTTATCCGCACATGTCGGTGCGCGAGAACATGTCGTTCGGCTTGCGCAACGTTCGATTGCCCGATGCGGAGATCGAGAAGCGCGTCGATGCGGCAGCGAAGATGCTGGAGATCACGCATTTGCTGGATCGCAAGCCCGGGCAGATTTCCGGTGGTCAGCGTCAGCGAGTGGCGATCGGCCGCGCCATCGTCAAAGAGCCGCATCTGTTCCTGTTCGATGAGCCGCTTTCCAACCTCGACGCCGCGCTTCGCGTGCGCACTCGCCTGGAGATCGCACAACTTCACCAGCGCGTCGACGCGGCGATGATTTTTGTCACGCACGATCAGATCGAGGCGATGACGCTCGCGCATCGCATCGTCGTGATGAACAACCGCAAGATCGAGCAGATCGGCACGCCGATGGAGATCTATTCGCGACCCGCGACCACGTTTGTCGCGAGTTTCGTCGGCACGCCGGCCATGAATTTCTCGCCGGTCGAGTTGAGCGATGGGCCGAATGGATTTGTATCGGCGCGATTGCCGGACGGTGCGATCGTCGCGACGCGCATCGACAAGGCGTCGCTGCCCGCGTCCCAGTCGTTCAAGCTGGGTATTCGAGCGGAGTCGCTGGACATTTGTCCGGCCGGGCAGGGCGAGACAGTGGGCGTGGCTCAGTTCGTCGAGCGATTGGGCGATCGCACGCTTGTGTACGTAAAGCTGGCCGATGGGGCGACCATCGTGGCCGAAGACGCCGGCAACAGCCGCGTAGCCATCAACGATCAGGTCGGCGTGAAGTTCGACGGCAGCGAGGCGCATCTATTCGATGATCAGGACCGCGGCCACCACGCTGTGCTGGACGGGAGCGCGACGTGAGCACCGCGGCTGGACAGCTGAGCGATCTGGGCCGGACGCGCGTTCAACCCGCGCGCGCCGGTGCTCAGCAGAGTCGTTGGAGTCACATGCTCTATGTGGCTCCGTTTCTGTTCTTGTACGCGGCGTTACTCGTTTACCCGCTCTTCGCCGGCTTCTGGTTGAGCTTGCACAAAGCCGATCTCTTCGGCGGCCGACGCTTCGTCGGCTTTGAGAATTTCGAACGGCTATCTAACGACCAAGTGTTCCTCGGCGCCGTCGGCAACACGTTCTATTTCATTGTGCTCACGGTGCCGGCGTTGGCGATCATCGGCCTCGGCCTGGCGCTCGCGTTAAACCGCCAGACGCGCACGGCCGCCGTGTTGCGCGGCGTCTTCTTTTCTTCCTCAGTGCTGTCCGTGACTATCGTGACGCTGCTGTGGAAGGTGGTGTTCGCGCCCGAGGGCGGCTTTCTCGCGAATCTGCTGGAAGCCTTCGGCCGTCCGCCGATCGCTTTCCTGAGCAGCGCCGAGCTGGCCTTGCCGGCCATTGCGATCACCACGATCTGGTGGTGCATCGGATTGCCGATGATGCTGTTCCTCGCAGCGTTACAGCAGGTGCCTCGCGAGTTGTACGAAGCCGCGGCGCTCGACAACGCCGGTCGTTGGAAGACGCTGTGGCACGTCACGCTGCCATCGATCCGACGCACGTTCGCGCTCGTGCTGATCATCGAAGTAGTGCTGCAATTCCAGCTGTTCGGTCAGGCGTACTTGATGACCCAGGGCGGACCGAACAACGCGTCGCGGCCCATGGTGCTGTTCCTTTTCGAGGTGGGCTTCACTCGTTGGGACGTCGGCTACGCCGTGGCGGCCGGTCAGATCCTGTTCGGCTTCATCGCGATCGCCGCGTTCGCGCAGTATTTGGTCGCGCGCCGCAAGGAGGCATTCTGATGAGGACGCAGCTCGCATCGGGCGCCGTGGGGCGCGCGTTCGGCGATCGACTGATCCTGGCGGCGACGATTGCGTTGGCCATCGTCATGGTGATTCCCATGTTGTGGGCGGTCGGCCTGTCGCTGAAGACCAATCAAGAGTTGCTGGTGGATACCCAGTCGGTGCTGAAAGCGCCGTGGACGCTCATCAACTACTACGACATCCTGATCGGCTCCGGCGTGTTCCGGTGGCTGCTCAACAGCATCATCGTCTCGACCGGCATGAGCCTGGGCGTGCTCGTGCTGTCGTCGTTGGCGGGCTATGGCTTCGCCCGTCTCGAGTTTCCCGGACGGAATGTGATTTTCGTGCTGGTGCTGTTCGGGCTGGCGATTCCCGAACAGGCCGTGATCCTGGTGCGGCATCAGCTGTTCAGCGATCTGGATCTGCACAACACCTATGCGGGCCTGATGCTGCCGGGCATGTCGGCGCCGTTCGGCGTGTTTCTGATGACTCAGTACTTCAAGGCGATTCCCACCGAGATCGACGAGGCGGCCATGCTCGACAACGCGTCGCGCTTCAAGATCTTCTGGCGCGTGCTATTGCCGATGACGCTGCCGGCGCAAGCGACGCTCGGCATCTTCACGTTCCTGCACGCATGGAACGATTACTGGTGGCCGATGGTGTCGGGCACCAATCAGCAGATGTACACGCTCACCGTGGGCATCGCCTCCACCCAGCAGAATTTCGCCGAGTCCGCCGGTCTCGGCTACCTGATGGCGCAGGCGGTGTTCGCGTCCTTACCCGTCCTCATCGTTTACATGTTCTTCCAAAAGTACATCGTGCGCGCGGTTTCCGGAGCGGCGACGTGATCCGCCCGATCGCAATATTGCTGAGCTGCCTGGTGCTCGTCAGCTGTGGAGTGCGGC
>NZ_BLJO01000005.1:85139-339521 GCF_009932555.1 Steroidobacter agaridevorans | reverse complement strand
AGCCGCCGAACGAAATCGTCGTGCAGCGGTTCTTTGGCACGTGCAACGCCCAGTATGGAGATCGCACCGACGTTGCGGCTGCCGAGGGCGAGTGCGGCATCATGACCACGCTGATCAATAAGTTCAGCGCCGAGAATCCGGACGTGCGGGTTCGTGTCAGCCCGGTGGCCTGGCCTGGATATAACCAGCTGGCCGCGCAGCTCGCGGCCGGCGATCCGCCCGATCTCGTGACCATGCACTTGTCGTCGATTCCCGATTACCAATCCAGAGCGCTGATCGAGCCGCTCGGCAAAGAGCTGCGCGCCGTTGGCGTGGATCCGCAGAGCTTCACGGCCGCCAGCTCGGCGGGCGTCAACATACAAGGCGATGTCTACGGCCTGCCCATCGATAACTGGGCGCCGCTGTGGCACATCAACATGAACTACTTTCGGCAGGCCGGTCTGGTGAAGGACGGCTTGCCTGTCCTGCCGCGCAGTCCGGAGGAATTGCTCGAGCATGCGCGTCGCTTCAAGGCCGCCACGGGCAAGCCGTACCTGGTGCAGACGCTTGCCATCGAGCGAGCGTCCTACGCCCGCAATCTGTACACGTTGTTGATGCAGCAGAACGCGAACATCTTTCCGGATCCACAGCACATCAATCTGCAATCGCCAGAAGCGAAACGAGTGGTGGACTTGTTTCGACAGATCTATGTCGAGGATCTCACGACCAAGAATCTGGACTACGCCGCTTCCACCAACGCGTTCATCAACGGCGCCGGCGGTGTCTTCATCGTCGGCACGTGGTTGATCGGCGACTTCGAGGCCGAATCGCGCCGGCCTGACCGGCCGCTTTCGAACGGCTATACCGTCCGGCCATTTCCGCAGCTTTATCTCGGGCGCGATGCGACCTACATCGACGGTCATGCCTGGGTGATGCCGGCGAAGGAACGTACGCCGCAACAGCGCGAGGCCGTGTTCCGGCTGCTCAAGTTTTTCGCGGACAACAACTTCGAGTGGTCGCGCACCGGCCATCTGCCCGCCTATCGAGCCGTCATCGAAAGCGAACGCTTCAACGCGCTGCCTCACCGCCGGGAGATCTCGAAGCTCTCGTCGACCGGCATGACCTTGCCCGCAAGCGTGCAACGCCAATTCCCGGTGGCGGACATTGTCGGCGAGGAAATGTCAGCCGCCATCACCGGCCACAAATCCGTCGATGCCGCGCTCGCGGATGCCGAGCACCGTATCAACGACCTGCTGTTTCACGTTCTCTAGCTCACTGGATCATCGTCATGCTCACTTCACGCATCGTCGTCGACCGCGACTTCGTCATCTCCGAACTCGACCGCCGCGTGTTCGGCACTTTTGTCGAGCACATGGGGCGCTGTGTTTACGGCGGCATCTACGAACCCGGTCATGCCACCGCGAACAAGGACGGCTTCCGTCAGGACGTGCTGGAGCTGACGCGCGAACTCGGCCCGACCATCGTTCGCTATCCCGGCGGGAATTTTCTCTCGGGCTATAACTGGGAAGACGGCGTGGGTCCGAAGGACAAACGTCCGACTCGTCTCGATCTCGCGTGGGGCTCCACCGAGACCAACGAGTTCGGCACAAATGAATTCATCACCTGGTGTCGCACCGCCAAGGTCGAGCCGATGTTCGCAGTGAACCTCGGCACGCGCGGCCCCGATGAGGCTCGCCATCTGCTCGAGTACTGCAATCATCCCGGCGGCACGTACTACTCGGATCTGCGTCGTGAGCACGGTTACGAGAAGCCTCACGGCATCAAGTTCTGGTGTCTCGGCAATGAAATGGATGGTCCGTGGCAGATCTGCCAGAAGACCGCGCAGGAATACGGCCGCGTCGCGAAGGAAACCGCGAAGGTGATGCGCTGGGTCGATGGCGATCTGCAGCTCGCTGCGTGCGGCTCGTCGCAGCGTGCGATGCCGACTTACGCGTCGTGGGAGTACGAAGTACTCGACCACTGCTTCAACGATGTCGATTTCATTTCGCTGCACGCGTACTTCCGCAACGACAGCAACGACGTCAAAGAGTTCTTCACCGTCATCGAAGACCTCGACTCCTTCATCAAGGAAGTGGCCTCGATTGCCGACGCGGTAGCCGCGAAACGCCGTTCGCCGAAGCGCATCATGCTTTCGTTGGACGAGTGGAATGTCTGGTACAAGGCGCACTCGCCGTCCGACCTGCGCAAGCCGGGCTGGCCGAAGGCGCCGCCGCTGATCGAAGAGATCTACAACTTCGAAGATGCGCTCGTGGTCGGCGGTGCGTTGATCACCATGATCAACAACGCGGATCGCGTGAAAGCGGCCTGTATCGCGCAGCTCGTCAACGTGATCGGTCCGATCATGACCGAGACCGGCGGTGCGGCCTGGCGCCAAACCATTTTCCATCCGTTCGCGCAGGCTTCGCGTCACGCGCACGGTCAGGTGCTGCGTGCGAAGGTGCAGTCCGAAACGTTCTCGACCAAGACGCATCCGAATGCGTCACTGCTGTTGTCGAGCGTCATTCACGACGAAGCGACCGGCACGGTGACCATCCTGGCGCTCAATCGCAGCACGACGGACGAGATGCAGCTGGATGTCGAGCTGCGTGGCTTGGGTGAAGGCCGCAAGGTGGCGCTTGCCAGCGAGCTGCATCACACCGACCTCAAGGCCATCAACAGCAAGGCCGCGCCCAATGCGGTCGCGCCGAAGGAACGCACCGACGTTTCCATCGACAAGGGTGTGGTCAGCGCGAAGTTGAAGCCGCTGTCCTGGAACGTCATCGTCACGACGCCGGCGTAAGAAGCCACGCCGGCTAAGTAGCGCGCGTTACTGTCCTTCATTGACCTCATCCACCGTCGTCTGGCCCGTCCAGCGACGGTAGAGATGAGCCCAGGCCATGCCGATGGCCATGATCAGCGCGAGCACCACCAGGCCGACCCAGATCAGGGCATTGGTGTTCTCCAGGCTGACCCAGCCCCAAGACGCGACCAGCCAGACCAGTGCGGCGCACAGCGCGAGTGCGAGCACCATCCCAATCAGGCCGATGGACTTCAGCGTCGCCCCCAGGAACACGATCCAGCCGATCAAGAGCAGGATGCCGAGCACCGCCTCCACCGGCGTCACACTCGGAAAACCGTCAGCCACCATGTGGACATACGAATAGCCGCTGGGGTTGAAGGTCAGCAGCACGAGGATCAGTGACAGCACCACCCGCACCAGAAACCCGCTGAAGCTCAGATCGTTCACGTTTGGCCCCCTCGCCGCGAAGAAGTGCAGTATCGACGACGCGGTGCGCCGTGTGAAGCGGCGCGGAAATGCCCACGGAGCGTCGTCTGCGCGCGCGTGCCTCGGCATGCCATACGTGGTTGCAACTACATCGGTCCGTTCCGCGCGAAATCGCGCGCCGTGGCGATGAAAGCGATTTGCGCATCGACTCGAATTTCAACAAACAAGCGCGCCAAAAGTCGTGGCAGTCTGCGAAGCAGGCTCTCGAGTCGAACGTGCGAAAACTGCCGAGAATTGTTTTTTTCCGCGTCCCCTAGGCGCTGTCGGCTGCTCGCCAACTTCGATGGATTGATATTTCCACATCCCAAATCAGGATTTAGTTTTTAGGAAGAACAAACAAATGGAAGCTCGAGCTAGTGATCAAACACGAAAGTCGCGCATACTTCAGATCTCTCGGTGCGCACGTCTCGGTGCTGCGCAAGTCGCGGGGGATGACGCAGGCGGAGCTGGCGCGCTCCATCGGAGTATCTCAGCAAGCTGTGTTCGCGTACGAGCTCGGCGACCGTCGCATCTCAGTGCTCGTGCTCCTCAAGCTTTCCAAGGTGTTCGGTATTTCGGTCGAAGACCTGGTCGGTATGTCCAAGCCCACGCGCGTTCCCAAGGGGCGTTTGTCGCCTCGGGCCATGCGGCACGCCGAACGGTTGCAGGCGCTGACCAAAACTCAGCAACGCTTCGTCGTTCGCATCATCGACGTGCTCGAACAAAGCAACTCGCGTTAGAGGCCGCGGGCTGCGGCGGGAGCGCCGCATGACGCCGCCCCGCAAGCCCACACGGCTCGACGCGAGCGCCATCGCGTCTCTCATCGTCACCGTGGAAGGCAGCAAGGCGATCAAGGACGTCGATTTCGCCGCCTTGCTCGGCATCAGCCTGCCGGATTTCTATAAACGCATCGGCCACAAGCTGTGGATCCTGAAATCGCCAGCCTATTACAAGCTGTCGAAGCGTTACGCCCGCGGCCGGCTCGATTCCCAGCCCGCGCTCGCCTTTACGCAGTCCGGCGTCATGATGGTCGCCAGCATTCTCGGCGACGACACTTCGCTCGATGTCGGCATGGACATCGTTTACGCGCTGAGGAATCGACGGCGGGATTCCGTCCATAAAAGACGTCCGAGCCGCCGGCACAGCGATCCAGCAAAGGCCGCGCGTTACTACGAAGCCATGGCGCGCATGCTGCAGGGACGGCTGCACGAGCTGCTGAAAAAGATGAGGCACTGACTCGATCGGTTTAACAATTGCGAGTCCGATTCAGGGATCGCCCGCGTGGCAGGCACATTGTGACAATTTTGGGAAGGTGACAGTTCTGTGATATCGGCCGCGACGCGGCTCGCGCTATTCATTTTGTGAAGTAACTCTCCTTGTCGATGTGCGCCGCTGCCTACAGTGTGCTGCAGTTCGCAACCCCAGGAGATAACAATGAGCAATCCGTACGATACAGCCAGCGAGCGGATGTCGATCCTGCCACCGACGTTGCGCTTCAAGGGCGAGCTCTCGGCCGATGAGGACCTGCTGATTCAAGGCCAGATCGAAGGCACGATCAAACATACCCAACGCGTCACCGTGGGCAAGGAAGGCAAAGTCAAAGCGAGCATCACCGCGCAGACGATCAAGGTCGAAGGCACCGTCGAAGGCGACTTGCATGCCGAGCGTTCGGTGTATGTGGAGGAGTCCGGCAACCTGCGCGGCAATATTCACGCGCCGTCGGTGTGCCTGGTCGAAGGCTCGAAGTTCAATGGCGCGGTCGACATGGATTCGAAGAAGTCGGCGCAGCTGCGAGGTAAGACGGGAACGTAAATTCTGTCGAAGGGCCGCGGTTCAGGATCGTTCTCAACTTGAAGAAGTCATTTTGGAGACCTCGTATGCGCAGCTTCGGATTCGATCAACGGCAGGACTCGGGCACGGACACGGTTCGCGTGCCGTCACTGTCGTCCATGCCTCTGTCTCAATCGCAAACACCTTCTACGTCTGTGGCCGAGCCGCCATCGAAGGCGGCCGCACCGGAACGCAAGATCGCCGTGCTTGGCCCGACGTTGCGGTTCAAGGGTGAGCTGAGCGCGGAAGAAGACTTCATTCTGCAGGGCCGGATCGAAGGTTCGATCAATCACACTCAGAGCGTCACGATCGGCACGGATGGTTCCGTGGTTGGAAACATCTACGCGCGTGTCGTTGTGGTGGATGGCAGCGTCGAAGGCGACCTGCACGGCATCGAATCGGTCGTCGTCCATGAAACCGGCCGCGTCGCCGGAAACATCTTCGCGCCCAGAGTCGGGCTGGTGGATGGCGCCGTGTTCAACGGCCGCATCGACATGACTGGCAGCAACGCGGCCCAGTCTGCGCCGGCATCGGGTTCTAATTCCAAGAAGAGAGTGGAAAGTCCAACCATCAATCCAGGTCAGCCGCTGTCGGCGGAGGAAACGGAAAAGGTGTTGGGCGGAAAATGATCGTGATTTGGTATCACCCTGCGTCCGTGGGGTGATACCACCTGCACTCGGGGTGTAGGCTTCAGGCGGGAGTAGGACAGAACTAGGAAATACCCGCTACATGAGTACACGGCTGTCGCTCTGGTTCAGCAAGCGCGTATGTGCAAGCGTTGTCGTAGCTATCTCATCTGCGCTCGCGGGTTGCGAAACGTACACCTACGGCCGCGTTGTCATCGAGACACCGGCACCCATTGATCCACGGTGCATCGGTGCAGCCGCCGGACGCGTGGATCCGGGGGAAGTCTACGGGCCCGGGCCGAGGCAAGGCGGCGCTGTCGAGATCGGAGTGAAACGCGGGACTTCGGCGGTCGGCATCCACCTGTACGAAGGCATCATTACTGTACAGTTCGGTTGGTCCGGGCGAGAAAGCGAAGAGGTGGAAGCAGCCTCATTTCGACTGCTCGATGACGTTCGTCACGCAGTGACGGATTCCTGCGCCATTCAGCAGCCACCCGCTACGATCACTTCGAACTGCCGGACTCGCTCGATTCGCGACTGCGAAAAACTGCTGGACGTTGGTTGAGCGGGCGATTCGGAACGTCATGCGCGCGTCGCTACACATAAGGCCATCCAACAATAAGCGCAACCGGAATGAAGACGATACAAGCCAGAACCCCCAAACAACCGGAGCGCGATCCGGGCCCCCTAATGCGGCCAACTTGAGTGTTCGGATGGAAGCGCACCCATCCCGAATGGCATGAGTCGCAGAAAAACTTTGACTTCCCGTTACGCCACGCATTGATGGTGCGAGGCGTGTGCTGGCATGTCTTGGAACAGCGGGCGCAGCGAAACGATTTTTGCTCCGGCGCCTTGCGGCGACCGAGCAGGAAATATCCGATCGCCAGCGCCGCAACGATTGCGGCAATGTATTCCGGCTTCATTTCCATAGATGGCTAACGTTGCACTTCGCTACGCTCAGATCCTTCAGCTGGAACGCATACTGTTATTCCATCCGCCGCTTGTCGGCTTCGACGCCATGTCAGGCGGCGCTCGCGTTTGCGTTCCAAAATGGGCGGATTTCAATCACACCCTTGCCCCTGGCGCAGGGCGTGTTTGCAACCATCTTTACAACCTCATCGATGTCTTCAGCTTCGATGATCGAGAAGCCCGCCAATGTCAGGCTGGTTGCATGCGGTTGCTTTGAGATCTCCAGCTTCTTGTCCCAGTTACGCACAGACGTTACCTGTGGGCGAACGGCGGACATGGTCGCACCTCGTGAGCGAATAACATCGTCCTGCGCCAGAACCTCAGCCTTCTCGTCATCGGTGAGCGAGTCCCAGCCCGCCTGATCGCCAAATGCAAGACACAGAAATTTCATGGTTGATCCATCCTGTCGATGGCCCCAGATGGGCCTCCGATAGATAAGACGATTGGCGAGCCCAAAGTTCGATACGCCTGGCTCGCCGCGAGCTCCAACTAATTATGATTCAGCAGACGTTCGTGCTCCGCCAGAGTCCTTCAAGCTCAGCTCTCGTCTCTGAAGGTACTAACGTCGTAGAAACTCCTTGCTGACGCTCCGTCACGCGGCCGTGAACTGCATGACCCAGTTGGTTTCCCAGGTCACGCCGTTGTCGGCGGAGAAAGCCTGCTCCCAGCGAGGATCTTCATTTGGAGCACAGAGCCAGGTGAAGCGGATCTTTATGGGCCTGCCGGCGAAAACGTCGTCTGTATAGAACAATCCGGTGCTGCCGCTGAACTTCCCTATGACGGGTTTGTCGAGTTGCGTCGGATTGCGGCCATCCAACCACCAGATGGACCAGGTGCCGGTCTTGGAACAGTAGGAGCGGACTGCGATCGCACGGAACGTCGCTTCGGGGAAGTGCAGGATGTTGTCTTCGATGTTGCCGAAGCCGCCCAGCGTCTTGCGGGTGGAAGAACGGCCGGAGAACTCGGTCCAGGAGGTGCAGCCGGCCAGGCGCTCGTTCAGCCGTCGGTGTTTGACCGTCCAGTCGCCGATGATGAAATCGAAATCTGTGGGGGCGGAGCTCTCGAGGGGAAGAGTCATTGTCGAACGGGGCCCTGCTGATGAGGGCGACTCGTGACGCCCGGCGTTGTGCTTGAGAGGCGTCGCTGCGGAGGTTTTGATCCGCAGCGTCGCACATAACTTGTGAAGCTTATTTCCGGAGCGACTTGCCCAACTCCTTTGGACTTACCAGAGCATTCAAGAACTCGAACGTGCCCTTGTCAAGAATCTCATGGGCCGCGTTATAAACCCCACTCATCGCCGCCCGATGCAACGACGTCGCCAAACTGATCCGACGCACGCCGGCCTCCTGCAATTCCGGCACGCTGAACGACCGGCCCGGAATGCCAACCATGAAGTTCACCGGCTTCGACAACGAAGAGCACACCGCGCGCACCGCCTTCAAATCCGGCAACCCCGGCGCAAACAACACATCCGCGCCCGCCTTCTCGAACGCCTGCAGTCGCTTGATCGTGTCGTCGAGGTCGGGATGGCCGTGCAGAAAGTTTTCGCAGCGGGCGGTGAGTATGAACGGCGTGCCGAGCGACTTGGCGGCCTCAACGGCGGCAGTCACTCTTTCGACCGCCTGCTCGAAGTCATAAATCGGTTTGGTCGGATCGCCGGTGTGATCTTCGATCGAGCCGCCCGCCAGTCCCGTTTGTGCGGCGAGGCGAATCGTTTCAGCCACATGGCTGGGAGCGTGGCCGAAGCCGTTCTCGAGGTCCGCGGCCACCGGCACATTCACAGCAGCAACCAGCGTCTTGCAGTGGGCGAGTGCTTCGTCTCGGGTGATTTTGCCGTCTTGTCGGCCCAGCGTATTGGCGAAGGCCGCGCTCGACGTTGCGATGGCGGGGAAGCCGAGGCCGGCGAGCAGCATGGCTGAACCGGCGTCCCACGCGTTCGCGATGACGAAGGCGCGAGGCTGTTCGTGTAACGTGCGAAACGCGGCGGCTTTATCTCTTTGCGTGGCGGTCATGACGGCTTCTCCAGAGGTTCATGTTCGCCGTCACCGTACGCGGAAAACCGGTCAGCCGCTGTCAAGAACTTAAGCTGACCTCAAGTCGCGGGGGCGCGCGGCGGGGCGACGGAAGGATGTCGCAATCGGCGATACAGCGCTCGCACTCGCATGTACAAATCGGGGTGGCGCGCCAGCCAATGCCGGATTCTGGGCACGATCCGCAGGTGATATCGCAACCGCCCGCTCGGCGGCACCCGTTCACCCAAGCCTTCCTCGATGGTGTAGATGCAGGGATTGCAGGTTCCGCACGGCTGGCCGCGGCGGGGGCGGTGGCAGAACCAGGTGAGTTTCATGACTTCGTCGAAGCCGCCGGCGCGCGCTTCGGCCTGCATTTGCCGCTTGGTCATGTCGAACAGCGGGAAGCGGAACGTTTTGAACAACTCGTAACGGCAGTCGCCGGCGAAGCGTGCATCGAGTTGATAGCGATCGGGGCCGATCAGCTCGACGAGCAGCTCGCGGGCCTTGTCGTCGCGGTGAATGGACAACTCCATGCCCTCGATGCCGTGCTGGCGGCAATAGCGCGCCAGCCATTCGTACTGGCCGCCGATGAAGCCGATGGCGAGGCAGCGCTCGTAGTAACGCTGAGTTTCGGTGTCCGCCTCGATGTCGGCGAGCTGGCATTCGATAGTGTCGGCCAATCTGACAGCTGCCTCGGGCCAGTGCTTCAGCAACGCCTGCCGGATCAGTCGCATCGCTTCGCGCTCGGCGGGGACGGCTGGCCGATAGTGCAGGCTGTCGAGGATGTAGTAGGGCTGAACTTCGTGCTGCTCACGAAGCAGCAGAGTCAGCAGCCGGAAGGTGGAATCCCAACCTCCCGTCCACAATAGAGGCGTCGTTGCCATGAGTGCCCTCGGGGGGACCGACATCGTTGCCGGGACGTGCGAAACAATTTTACTGACCGGCTGAGCCCGCCAGACTCGTGGAATGACGAACCGGGCCGGCCCATCGTTCCCTCGCGATATAAAAAACCGCTGTCGACGTCGTACGACAGTTTGCATCGGCGCACGCAGCGGCCGCAGCATCCGCTACACTTCGCCTCGGCAAAGTCCCCCCTGGCCCGTGCGAAAGTCAGCGATGAATAAACCCCTCGAAGCTGTGCGAGAACCAGCCGTTGAAATCCGTTTTGGCCAGGTCGGTCTGGCACAGGTGCGCATTCGCACCACCGATGCCGGGGTCATTCTCGATGAGTTGACCGGTCGCGTGGCTTCGGCGCCGCAGTTTTTCGAGCGGACCGCGGTGTGCCTGGACCTGAGCGCGCTGGAAAAAGAGCCCACGGCGAGTGACATGCGCGGTGTGTTCGACGCCGTGCGTCGCGCCGGCATGCTCGCGGTCGGATTGGCCCACGGCACGCAGGCGGTCGACACGCTGGCGCGTTCGCTCGATGTTCCGGTGCTGACGCAGTTTCGCGTTCAGGGCAAAGCCGCGCCGGTGCAGCCGCCGCCGCCCGTGAAAGAAGTGCCCAAGGCAGCGCCGCCGCCGGTCGAAGCGCCGGTATTGCATCCGCCTTCATTGATGCAGCATCAGCCGGTTCGTTCGGGGCAGCGCGTCTACGCTCGCAATTCGGACCTGGTGGTCACCGCAACGGTGGGCGCCGGCGCCGAAGTGATTGCCGACGGTTGTGTACACATCTATGGAACGCTGCGCGGTCGCGCCGTGGCTGGAGCCCGGGGCGAAGTCACCGCGCGCGTGTTTTGCCAGGAATTTCATGCCGAGCTGATCTCCATCGCCGGCGTGTTCCGGGTGTTCGAGACCTTGCCGCCCGAGCTGGCCGGCAAGCCCGTGCAAGCCTGGCTGGATGGCGACGATCTGCGCTTCGCCCGCATCGGTGGCTGAAGTGCGGACCCGCCCGATCCTTCCTCTCGAACCGAATACTCACCAACTTCCTCACTCTACTTTAAGGGGAGAGTCCCACTTTGACTGAAATCATCGTTGTAACTTCCGGCAAGGGGGGCGTCGGCAAGACGACCACTTCCGCCAGCGTCGCTTGCGGCCTGGCACGCCGAGGCAAGCGGGTCGCCGTCATCGATTTCGATATCGGCCTGCGCAACCTCGACCTCATCATGGGATGCGAGCGCCGCGTCGTTTACGACTTCGTCAACGTCATCCAGGGCGATTGCACGCTCAAGCAGGCGTTGATCAAGGACAAGCGCCTCGAGACCCTGTTCGTACTGGCCGCCTCGCAGACGCGCGACAAAGATGCGCTGTCGATGGAAGGCGTGCGCAAGGTGTTCGACGAGCTGATCGCCGATGGCTTCGAATACATCATTTGCGATTCGCCCGCGGGCATCGAAAAGGGCGCGCACCTCGCCATGTACTACGCCGACCGCGCCATCGTGGTCGTGAATCCGGAAGTTTCCTCGGTGCGTGACTCCGATCGCATCCTCGGCCTGCTCTCCAGCAAGACGCAGCGCGCCGAGAAGGGCGAGGAGAAGGTGAAGGAACATCTGCTGCTGACGCGCTACAGCCCGCGTCGCGTCGCCACCGGCGAGATGATGAGCGTCGGGGACGTCAAGGAAATCCTCGGTCTCGATGTCATCGGCGTGATTCCGGAGTCGCCGGATGTGCTGTCGGCGTCCAATGCCGGCACCCCGGTCATCCTGAACGAGCAGAGCGACGTGTCGAGAGCCTATGAGGATGCGGTCGGCCGCCTGCTGGGCGACACCTTGCCGCTACGGTTCCTCGAAGAACCGAAGAAGGGCTTCCTGGCCCGCATGTTCGGAGGTTGAGAATGGGACTACTCGCATTCTTCCGCCGCTCCCAGCCGACCGCCAACGTCGCCAAGGAGCGGCTACGTATCATCGTTGCCCAGGAACGTACCGCGCGGGGCGGTCCAGACTACTTGCCGACGCTGCGGCGTGAGCTGATGGAAGTGATCCGCAAGTACATCAATGTCGATCCCGAGGCCGTGCAGATCAACCTCGAGAAAGAGGACGGCCACGAGGTGCTCGAATTCAGCGTGGCGCTGCCGGAGAAGGGCAAAGCGTAGCTGCGGTAACTAACGGAGATCACCGGGTACATGGATGTATCCCGCCGCCACAGGCGGCGGCGAGCAGCAAAAAGTCACGCCTTTTTGCTGGCTCGCACGAGGGTCGTGGCAGGATGCCCGATCCCGAGTAAAAAGTGACGCGCAGCGGGTCGATGATCTCCGCTTCGATGTGTGGGTTGCTCAGCTCGCCCGGCGCCGCACTTCTTCTTGATACAGCGCCAGCTCTTCATTCATGGCGCGCGCCACGTTGGGACGCTTCAGCATGCGCTGGAAGTAGTCGTTCACCGCCGGCCACTGTTTCAAATCGACGCCGCTGAACGCGCTCCAGTTCAGGATCGTCGTCAGGTACGCGTCGACAATGGAAAACTGCTCGAGCGCGAACTCGTGCGTGGCGAAGTGATCTTGGAGCAGCGCGAACCGGGACGGGACTTTGGTTCGCGCATACTCTTTCGCACCCTCGGGCGCGGTCGAATCCAGCAGGGGATTGAAGATGCCCTTGTGCAGCTCCGAGTTGATGAAGCCGAGCCACTGCTGCATGCGGGCGCGCTGCAGTCCCGACGTGGGTGCGAGCTTCGCTTCGGGAAAGCGATCGGCGACGAATTGCAGAACGGCCGAGTTCTCCACCAGCACCGTCTGAGCGTCGATGCCCAGTGTCGGCACCAGCGTCAGGCGATTGATTTCGGCGAAGTCGCGGCCGGTTTTCAACACGCGCTTGGATTTGAGATCCACCTGCGTGAACTCGGCCGGCGCGCCGGCCTCGTACAGCGCAATTCGGGTGGCGAGCGAGCAGGCCAGGGGTGAAAAATACAGATTCATGGACAGACTCCGGGTCCGGTGGGTTTTTGTACCGAGCGATATATAATTCGCCCGGCGGCCGTCGGTGGTCAAGTATTTTT
Source organism: Steroidobacter agaridevorans (assembly GCF_009932555.1). Classification (GTDB taxonomy): domain Bacteria; phylum Pseudomonadota; class Gammaproteobacteria; order Steroidobacterales; family Steroidobacteraceae; genus Steroidobacter; species Steroidobacter agaridevorans. Next base: position 326,916 of record NZ_BLJO01000005.1, on the reverse strand, counting down.
ATGCGAAATGGTACATAAAAAAGCAACTCGGGCCCGCGGCCGGCCGCGAGCCTATGACCCGGCCGCCGCGCTGACGGGCGCGAGGGATGCCTTTTGGAACCAGGGCTATGCGGGTACATCGCTCGATGTACTCAGCGATGCCACCGATATGAACCGGCCGAGCATGTACGCGGCGTTTGGCGACAAGCACTCGCTGTATCTGCAGACGCTCGATCGCTATATCGCCGATGGCGCCGCAGCTCTGAAGCAAAACCTGAGTCGCGAGCACTCGCTCGCGGAGGGGCTGCACCGCTTTTATGAAAACGCGATATCGCTCTACCTGGAGCAGGGCGGGCCGCGCGGCTGTTACTTAATATCCACTGCCACCACCGAAGCGGTACAGGATCCCGAAGTCGGGAAGAAACTTTTGGGCGCGCTGCGTGGCTTGGATCATGCCATCGAACTGCGGCTGAGCGATGCCAAGGCCGCTGGTGAGCTGGACCCGTCAGCCGATCCCGCCGCGCTGTCGATGATTGCGTCGGCGGTGCTGCACACCATCTCCGTTCGAGCGCGTGCTGGCGAATCGCGAGCGGCGCTCAAAGCCATCGCCGATCGGGCCATCGAGCTGATCTGCGGCAACTTCCGCGGCTGACAGAGCTGGGCTATATTGCACGCCATATGACCGCCCACCGAATCATCGGGATTCAAATTCGCCGCCCGGCATCCGCGGATGCCGGGGTGTCGATGCGAATTGTGAATTCAGGTGAATCAGAGGCGATCAATCATGCAAGTCGGCAATGCTGCAGCTCTGCGGCTCAAAGCGGTGGTGGAAGCGGATCCAGGCGCACTGGTCCGCGTACTGCAATTCTTCCAGGCGCGTAACCTCATCCCGCGCTCTGTCGCGAGCGAACGGCTCGGCGACGAATACCTCCAGATTCAGATCGAGCTCGATCCGACCGAGCTGGCCGATGACGGCTTTCGCATCGTCGTCTCCAAGATCAACGAGTTGCCCATCGTCCTGGCCGCGGTCGCCTGCGACTGATCGTTGGTCTGGGCCAGGGACGCCCAAATGCAGCGGGCACATGGACGTGCAGGAGCTGCCTCTTCCGCCGCCCCTCGTCCGTCTTACGGGGGCGGTGTCGGAATCCGTCATACTGCATCGTCCTTGGTTCATAGAGGAGTCAACCATGCTGTATGCGGTCATTTGCTACAACTCGGAGTCGGTCATCGGCGCGTGGTCGAAGGAAAAAGACGACGCCGTGATGGCGCATCATCAGGGCGTGCTCGCGAAGTTTGCCGCCAAAGGCAAGCTCGGTCCGGTCGCGCGCCTCATGCCGACTACCACGGCTACCACTGTGCGAACCGGTCGCGAAATGGTGGTGCTCGATGGGCCGTTCGCCGAGACCAAGGAGCAAATGCTCGGGTTCTACCTGTTCGATTGCGACACCCTGGACGAAGTCATTGCCGCCGCGCGCGAGCTGGTGCATGAGCCCGGCTGCATGGAAATCCGTCCGGTGCAGTTCTTCAATCCAGGTGTGCTGAAAACTGCCGCCGCGAAGTGAGTGACGTGTGAGCGACTTGAGCTGGATCGACGCCGCGATCACCGGAGCGCGGCCACAGGCGGTCGCGGCGCTGCTGCGCTACTTCCGCAACTTGGAGACTGCCGAAGAGGCGTTTCAGGAGGCGTGCTTACGCGCCTTGCAGAAGTGGCCGGTGAACGGTCCGCCTCGCGATCCGGCGGCATGGCTGATTCTGGTCGGGCGCAACTTCGCGCTCGACGAGGCGCGTCGACGCAGCAAGCAGCAGACGTTGCCCGATGAAGAAGTGCTTTCCGATACCAGCGATGCCGAAACTGCCATGGCCGACCGACTCGACAGCGAGGACTACCGCGACGACGTGCTGAGGCTGTTGTTCGTGTGCTGCCACCCGGACTTGCCGGCGACTCAGCAAATCGCACTGGCCTTGCGCATCGTTTCCGGTTTGTCGGTGCAGGAGATCGCGCGCGCGTTCCTGGTCGGCGAAGCGGCGATGGAACAGCGGATCACTCGCGCGAAGCGTCGTATCTCACAGGCCGATGTGCCGTTCGAGACGCCGGGCGCGGTGGAGCGGGCGGAGCGCTTGTCCACCGTCGCGGCGATGATTTATTTGCTGTTCAACGAGGGTTATTCGGCGAGCGGCGGCGAGTTGCATATTCGCGAGCCGCTGTGCGAGGAGGCGATCCGCCTGTCTCGGCTGCTGCTGCGATTGTTTCGTGGCAATTCGGAGATTCTTGGCTTGAATGCGCTGCTGTTATTGCAGCATGCGCGAGCGCCGGCGCGGCTCGATGCGGAGCAGAACATTGTGTTGATGGAAGATCAGGACCGTCGCTTGTGGCGGCGTGAGTTGATTGCCGAGGCCTTCGCGCTGCTCGACAAAGCGGTTCGCTTGCAGCAGCCCGGGCCGTATCAGATCCAGGCGGCGATTGCTGGCGTTCACGCGCGAGCGCCGCGCTCGGAAGACACCAATTGGCATGAGATCGATCGGCTGTATGCGTTGCTGGAAACCATTCAGCCATCGCCGGTCGTGACGTTGAATCGCGCGGTCGCGGTCATGAAATGCGAGGGCCCCGAGGCGGCGCTGGCCATGATCGAGCCGCTCGAGTCGGCGCTGTCGAGTTACTTTCACTTTCATGGATTGCGCGGTGGTCTGCTAATGCAGCTGAACCGTAACGATGAAGCGCGCGTGGCGTTCGATAAGGCGATTTCGTTGGCGAACACCGCGGCCGAGGCGGCGCATATTCGCACGCACCTGGACAAGTTGGCGGCTGAAGGCAAGAAGCGGCAGACGCACTAGCCAGCAGCACGCTTTTAAAGGTGTCTTTCCGCCTGGCTCGGAACAGAGCGGCCGGAATCTGATTGCTGGTCCGGTGCGCGGCAGATCGCAGGGTGCGGCTACTTTGATGCACGCGCGGCTTTTGGATCGACATACGCGATTTGGCGACCGCGTAGCTCATACGCTTGTTCATTAGCATCGCCGCCAAACAAATCCGTCGGCTCGATCTTCAACTTCTCGCGCAGGCGCTCCATGACCTGCTCATGCGATTCGACCTCGCCGCTTGCCAGAATGTGCGCAACCGTCTCGCCGCGCTTCACCAATTCGCGTGCGACCAGAATAGTCCGGTGGCAATCGAGCGGATCCTTTTCGGCGCACATGATCGCGACCGTGTGAGACTTCGCGGCCGTCAGTAGCCGGTCAATGCCCTGTCGGAAAAGGTCCGTCGCCGCGAGCTTGCGATAACTCACTCGCCCCTCGTCGTAGCACGACGGATCTTTGCTCCGCGCGCCCAGTTCCTCGCCAAGGAATAGATATTCAATACCTTCCTTGCCGAGCGCCTCGACCAGAGCGTCGCGCCGGAACTGCGGGTTGAACCGGCTGTAAGGCGTTGATCTCACGTCGGCCAGCAGGGTCACGCCCGGGCCCCGCAGCAGCTTCAGGAAGTGCGCAATCGGATGGTTGGAATGACCGACGGTATAGATCATGAGCCGGGCAAAAATAATGACGACCCTGTCGGAATCGCGGCGCGCCGTTCGTCCTGGAGATATCAACCCACGCCGGCGGAGCACTGCGATGAAGAATAACCCAATCGTGTCCCGGGAAGAGTGGCTGGAAGCCCGCAAGAGCCTGCTGCGACGGGAGAAGGAACTGACCCGCCTGCGCGATCTGCTGAGTGCCGAACGACGCACCCTGCCCTGGGTTCGCATCGACAAGCCGTACGTGTTCGAAGGCCCACAGGGTCGCCGCACGCTGGCCGATCTGTTCGACGGCGCCAGCCAGTTAATGACATACCACTTCATGTTCAGTCCGAGCTGGCCGCAAGGCTGCGCGAGCTGCTCGTTCCTTGCCGATCATATCGACGGCGCGCTGGTCCATTTGAAACAGCGCGACGTGAAGTTGATGGCCGTGTCGCGCGCGCCGTACTCGCAGCTCGCGCAGTTCAAGCGCCGCATGGGCTGGCAGTTCGATTGGGTTTCCTCGCACGGCACGGATTTCAACTACGACTTCCAGGCGTCGCACACACCGCAGGACATTTCCAACAACACGGCTTATTACAACTACGAACTGCTCGAGTATCCGGCCGAGGAAACTCACGGCATCAGTGTTTTCTACAAGGACGCCGCCGGCGACGTCTTTCATACGTATTCGAGCTACGCCCGTGGCTGTGAGATGTTCGCGAATACGTACAACTTCCTGGACATCGCCCCCAAGGGGCGCGACGAGGGTGGGTTCGAGTTCCCGATGGCCTGGGTCCGGCATCACGATCGCTACGACACCGATCCGGTTGAATCGAGCGTCACCCACAACATTCTCGACGAGGAGACTGCCTGATGTGCCCAGCATGTTTTGCCGCGGCAGCATGGATTGCCGCAGGTGCCGGCTCAGCCGGCGGATTCACGGCTTTCGTCATCACTCGCCGTCGTTCTCGCAAAAACCCGAAGGCGGAGCAGCGTCCGTCGACTCCCGAGAAGAAAGCCGACTAGCTCTCGACCAATTCCTGCGGCGGAGTCACCGCGAGCTCGGCCCAGTCGAGCTCCTGCTCCAGGGCGTGAAAGACATCGTCGTCGATCGCGCCCTCGCTTCGTAGCTCGGCGAGCTTGTTGCGTTTGGCCGCGATGTTATGGCGGCGCACGGCATCGAACTCGCTCACGTCGCGAGGATGGTTGCCCGCTTCGGCGATCTTTCTTTCCTCCTCGTAGGTCTCGCGTAAGCGGGTGGCGACTGCGTCGTCGCGATCCGCCATGCTGTTGAGCGCCGCGTCCAGTAACAGCAATCGAGCCGCCGCAACCTCCTTTGCAAAGGAACGATCGGGCGGGAACGACAGGTAACGAATCAACGGCCGCAGCGTCAGGCCCTGCACCACCAGCGTGCCGAGCACGACCGCGAAGGCGCTCAGCACGATCAGGTCGCGTTCCGGGAATGTGCCCGGCAGAGACATCGCAGTCGCCAAAGTCACCAGCCCGCGCATGCCACACCACGAGACGAGCACGGCGTGCGCGTTGCTGCTGAAGGTGGGTTTGCCACGCTTCGCTTTCACGAAGGCGCTGGTCCGCATGTACAACATCACCCACGCGAATCTCACGACCACCACGACGCCGAACACGATGGCGGCGAAACCGCAGGCTTCCCAGATCTCGGCGGGATTCAAGCGGCTGAGGATCTCGCTCGCTTGCAGGCCCATCAGGAAGAAGGCCAGCACATTCAGCAGGAACACGACGGCTTCCCAGACAGCGTAGGTATGCACTCGCTCGCGAGGCGGCGTACGCGTCGGCACGATGTGTGCGACCGTCATTCCGTGGGCAACGACGCAGAGGATGGCCGATAGATGCAACTGCTCCGCAAGGATCCAGGCGCCGAAAGTCGCCACGAAGGTCATCAGCGTCGAGCTCAGCGTGCCTGACATCCAGCGCATCATCCACGCCAGCGTCGCGCCGAACGCAATGCCCAGCAGAATTCCTCCGGGCACCGCGAACGCCAGCTCGGGGATTGCATGCGTGGCTGGCTTGTCCGAGATCGCGATGTTGACCGCCGCTGCGAAGATCAACAGGGCAACGCCATCGTTGAGCAGGCTTTCGCCTTTCAACACGCTGACCATGCGACGAGGAATTTCGGCGCGTGCAAGCATGGCGGCGGCGGCCGCTGCATCGGGGGGAGCGACGATGGCGCCGAGCGCGATCGCTGCCGCGAGCGGCAAGCCCTGAAGTGCAACCGCGGTCCAGGCGACGGCTGCGGTTGTCAAGATTACTGCGACTCCGGCCAGCGCCACCAGCGGCCGCCAATTTCGGCGCAGCTCTCTCGGCGGCAAATCGAACGCTGAATCCAGCAGCGCCGGCGCGATGAACAATGCCAGCGCCAGCTCCGGCTCGATGACGAGATGCGGCGCCCCGGGCAGCAGCGCGATCACGACGCCGGCCACCGCCAGCATGGTGGGATAGGGCACAGCGAAGCGCCGTGTCACCTGCAACAACAGGATGGCGACGAACAGGAGCACGAGCAAAGTCTCGAAAAACGCCATGACAGTGCGGTGCTCCGGTTTAAGGACGGTCACATTCCAAAGGGCAGGCCATCTTGACTCTAATTTTATGAAGGCCGCTAGAGGCGCCGGTACAGTGGCGACCTGTATTCCAAAAACAGGGGTGGTCGGATGATCAACTCACCGCGGGTGGCCAGGGTTCTCATGACGGCAGCGATTGCAGGGGCGCTGGGCGCCTGTGCCAAAACCGAGCCGCCAGCTGCGCCTGCGCCGAGCCCGGTCAAGCTCACGGCGGGCATGCAGGACATCATGAGGGACATGATCGATCCGGCCGCGGACTTCTTATGGCAATCGGTGAGCGTCACCGAAACGGCACAGGGGATCGAGGAGAAGCAGCCGCGCACCGATGAGGAATGGGCCGAGGTGCGCAAGCACGCGATCATCCTGGCCGAGTCTGCGAATCTGCTGCTGCTCGACGGCCGGCATGTAGCGCGTGAAGGCAAACAACTCGAGGATCACGGCACGCCCGGTAATTTGACAGCCGAGGAAGCCGAGAAAGCCATCGCGGCGGAGCGCGCCACGTTCGTCGGCTTCGGCCAGGCGCTGCACGATGTGGGTGTTCAGTTCCTCAAAGCTGCCGAAGAGCGCAGTCCGCAAGGAATCATGGACGCCGGCGAAGCCATGGATCAGGTGTGCGAAGGTTGCCACCTGAAGTTCTGGTATCCCGGTCAGGTCATTCCGCCGCTGCCGGATCAGGCTCCGGAAGAGAAGTGAGCCCGGCCGCTACCTGAAGCGGCCGATCCAGGTGTCGAAATCGTTGAGCATGGAGGTGAGCAGTTTGATCGTATCTTCGCTCACCAGCTTGCCGTCGGCATCGAACAGCTTGCCGGCCTCGGCGAGGTAGATCTCCGGCATGGGCATCACCGGCACGCCGAGGACGGACAGCGTCAGGCGCAGTTGGTGGTGCGAGCCCATCGCGCCGAGCTTGCCGGGCGTCAGCGAAATCACAGCTGCGGGCTTGCCGCGCCATGAGCTTTGTTTCGGTGGCCGCGAGCCGACATCGATGGCGTTCTTCACGCCGCCCGGCATGCCGCGGTTGTATTCGGGCGTGATGAACAGAATCGCATCGCTGCTCTTCACTTGATTGCGGAACGTGGTCCACGCCGGCGGCGGCGTGTCCGTTTCCAGGTCCTGGTTGTACAACGGCAGCTCGCCGATGCCGATCTCCGTGAGCTTGAATGTCGGCGGCGCGATCTCGACGATCGCCCGAGACAACATGCGGGTGTACGCGCCTTTGCGAAGGCTGCCGACGATGAAGCCGACGTTGGTCATGGCAAGCTCCCGGTCAAGGTTGGGTCTGCGGCACGCGTCGAAGCAGGCTCATGTCATAGCCCATCGCGCGTACCCGGTCTGTCAGCGCGTCGTATTCCGTCGCGGAAATGCGCGGTGTGCGCGCCATGATCCATACATAGTCCCGCTGCTCGCGGGCAATGATGGTTTGTTGATACTGCCGATCCAGGTAGACGATGACGTAGTCGGCCTGCATCGGCCAGACGAACTGCATGCCCCACTCGGCATTGCTGCGAGTGTTACGGACGAAGCCCTTGGGCTGATAAGTCTTGCGCGGCCCGTCGGGCGAGTCCTGGCATCCGGCCAGCGACGGCAAGCTGCCGAGCAGCGCGCACTGGAGCAGCAGGGAGATTCTCTTCATGATCCACCCATCTTAGTATCGAATCGCGCCGGGTCGCCATTCGTTCCATTGCGGGATTCGGCGGGGTTCGAGGCTCGGATGTTAGGATGACGCCATGTGTGGTCGTTATGTGTCTCCCGAAGAAGCCGCGATCGAGCGTGCGGTGGAAATCCAGCGTCGCAGCTGGGCGTCGCGGTTTCGTTCGCAGGGATTGTTCGGCATGCGTTACAACGTGTCGCCGACCGATCCGGTGCCGGTCGTGCGCGTGGTGCGTGAGTTGGAGGGTCAGCGGGAAGGCGCTCACCTGCGTTGGGGTTTGATCCCGCATTGGGCCCGCGGCAAAGCGATGGGCAACACCATCAATGCGCGCATCGAGACGCTGCAGACCAATTCTTCTTTTCGAGATGCGTGGCGGCGTGGGCAACGCTGCCTCGTGGCGCTATCTGGCTTCTATGAATGGCAGGCTCAGCCGCCGGACTGGCAAGTCGCTGTGCCTTACTACATCACCGTCGTCGATCAGGATCCGTTCTTCCTCGCCGGCCTGTGGGACCGCTCGGTGAGCGACTCTGGCGAAGTGATCGAGTCCTGCACCGTCATCACCATGCCGGCGAATGAGTTGATGGCGGATATTCACAACTCGAAGAAGACCGCCGGCAAGCGCGTGCTATTGCCGCCCGGAGACCGGCGCATGCCTGCGATTCTGGCCCAGGAAGATTACGAGACCTGGCTGACTGGCACGCCCACCGAAGCGTTCTCCGCGCTCAAACAGTTTCCTTCCGGAATGATGTTCGCGTATCCGGTCGGCAATCTGGTCAACAGCAACCGCAACGACGGCCCGGACTTGATCAAACCTCGCGGGGAAGAGGGTGGGCAGTCGGATTTGTTCAGCTAGTTGATCTGTTCTTAGTGATGGCGCCCCCTGATACCAATACGCAGCGTGTATTGGTATAGGCAGGGACGCATGCCTCAATCGAACTCCCAGTCTGCCGCCAAGCAAATCCTTCATGGCCTGTTCCAGTTGCGGCCGGCGCCGGCGGGGCGGGTGTGGTTTTCGTTGCGGGCGGCGGTGTGTATGGGGGCGCCGATTCTCACGGGGTGGCTGACGGGTGATACATCGGCTGGGTTGATGGCGTCGATCGGTGGGTTCACGGCGCTGTACGGGAGCGGGCGTCCGTATTTCAGTCGCGCGTTACAGCTCGCCGTGATCGCGTTGGCTTTCGCGTTCAGTGTGGGCATTGGGATTTGGGTAGCGCCGCTCGGTTGGGCCGTTGTCATTGCGGTCGCGGCGCTGGCGATGGTCGCGACTTGGTTGAGTAATGCGCTGCAGATCGGCCCGCCCGGGGCGTACATGTTCACGCTTGCGTGTGCAGCGGGCACGGCGATGCCGGCGGCGCACATCGGGCCGGTGGGGGCGGCGATGTTAGTGCTCGGCGGTGGAGCATTCGCGTGGGCGGTTCATATGGGCGGCGCGTTGATTTCCTATCGCGGGCCCGAGCGAAGCGCAGTGACATCAGCGGGCAGAGCAGTCATCGGCTATATCAAATCGGTTGGCACACCCGACGAAGGCGCAGCGCGTTTTCGCGCGGCGTTCGCTTTGCATCGGGCCTGGACGACGTTGGTGAATCATCAGCCTTCGCAAGTGCCCGCCGACGGTCCGATCGCCCGACTCCGCGCACTGAATCGAGAGTTACATCTGCGCTTTGCAGAGGCGATGGGTGACGCGAGCCGTCATCAATCGCCACGACCGCAACTCATCGCAGATCTGCACATATTCATCGAGCAGGTGCGTGATCCGAAAACTATGCCGGCCCTGGATGGAAGCGCCATCCCGCTCGGCCATCCCAGCGCCGGCGCCGCGATGCTCGAAGCGCTGCAGCCGGGTTCCAATCCGATGCGCGTCATCGTGCGTGTGGGTGTCGCCGCCGTGCTCGCTGGCGCGCTTACGTCGATATTTCATTTCGAGCGCGCGTATTGGGCAGTGGCCGCGACCGTGCTGATGTTGCATCAGGGATTCGACTGGATGCGCACGCTTCAACGAAGCATCGAGCGACTGCTGGGGACCTGGATTGGCTTGCTGCTCGCCGGCGCCATTCTATTTATCCATCCACAAGGCGTGTGGCTCGCGCTGACGATCATGGCGCTCCAGTTCGCCATCGAGATGCTCGTGATGCGCAACTACGCGCTCGCGGTCGTGTTCATCACCGGCGCGGCGCTGACGATTGCGGCGGGCGGCCATCCCGTCGAAGATGCAGGCAGTTATTTATGGGCGCGGGGCATCGATACGCTGGTGGGCTGCGCGCTTGCGCTGGTCGTGTTTCGGTTGCTCCCGCCGCGCTCCACTACACGCCAAATCCCGGAGCAATTGGCGCGTGTGTTGCGAGCTGTCGCAGAAGCCACCGGCCATCTCGCTCACGGTGAAGTCACAACGCCCGACGCCAGAAAATCCCGCCGCGAGTTGCAGCTCGCGAGCTTCGCGCTAAATCATGCTTACGAAGATAGCCTGGCAGCATCTCGCGCTCAGCGATTCGCCGCCGAGGAGTGGTGGCCGGCCATCGCCGCCGTCGAACGTCTCGCCTATCGCACGCTTTCGACCTGCTGGGCGCTCGAACAGCTCGGGGGTGACGCAGCCCGCGAAACTGCGGCATCGATGTTCGTTAACGAGGGAGCCGCGCGTGTGCGCGAAGCGATCGATGGGTTTGTCGCGGCGATTCTGAAAAGCAACGCATTGCCGGCGCTACCAACACTGCCTCATGTGCTGGAGACGGAGCTGGTCGATCTGCACGAGTGCCTGCAGCGATCTTCGCCGCCCAGGGGAGCGGTCACCTCCTGATGTGCGAACTCAGAATCGAACTGTCACCAGTCCAAGCACGTACCGATCGTTCGGCGCATCCCGATTGCCTTCCCAGACGCGATAGAACTCGGCAAGCACGGCGCGATTGAGCTCGAAGCCCACGCCCAGCGCGATGTTGTTGCGAATGAACCCGGCGCCGTCCAGATCGACGAACCCCTCGTCGAACGCTCGAGCGCTGAGCGATCTCAGGCCAAACAAGCCAGGGCGCGCAACACGTGCTCGAATCCGATAGCGCTCGACGGATTCGGTACTGAGCGAAAGCAAGTGGCGATTGTCGATCGCCCAGCCGTGAATGTTCCAAGTGCCGATGGCCATCAGCCGCAGCTGCCCCTCGTCGCGACCACCGGCCACATCCAGATAGCCAGCTGCAGCGGCCAGCGAGAAATGAGCAGTCACGTCACGGCGGATCTCGAGCAAGGCGACGTTGACCGCTTCGCCGGCGAAGGCTGCTCCAGCCGTTGCATTCACGCTCACGGGCGCCGCGGCTCCGTGCATTGGAATGCAGAGACAAAAGGCCGCGATGGATGAAAGCACGCCGAGCCGCATCATGATGTCGGCAAACATCCCTGTTCGCGCCGCCCGTCGCAATCATCGATTCCCATGATGGGCCAGTGCAGTTCGCTCGACCTACGCTGCGCGTTCGGCAGCATACAAAGGAGTTCGAGACGTGCACGTTAACAAGCAGCGAGTTGCAGCGGCGCTGCTGCTCGGTTGGCTACTGACTTCTGGAGAGATAGCGATGGCGCAAACCCACGATGAGATCGAGCGTCGCAATGTCGATGCAGTGACCAAGGCGTTCGATGCCTGGCGGACCGGGGCGGGTAGCCCGTTTGACTTGCTGACCCCGGAAGCGCCGTGGACCATCGTCGGCCACTCGGCGGCGGCCAAGCGGTATCCGAATCGGCAGAGCTTCATCGACGAGGTCATCAAGCCGTTCAACGCGCGAATGCGCGAGCGACTGATTCCGCAAGTACACGACGTGATGGCCGATGGAGAGCAGGTCGTCATTCGTTTCGACGCGCAGGCGGTGGCTCACGATGGCAAGCCCTACAGGAACACGTACGCGTGGTTCCTGAAGATGCGCGACGGCAAGGTCGTCGAGGCCACGGCGTTCTTCGACAGCATCGCCTTCGACGACTTGTGGAACCGGGTGGCTCCGCAGAAGTAACAGTTGGGAAGGACTGAGCGGGCGATAGGCCCGCTCAGCACCCACTCAGATCGCGTTTTCCCACGCCGCCAGCTGATGCGCCTTGAGCATGTCCTCGGTGGCCTTCGGCACGACGTTGCGGAACTTGCCGGTGTCCGCAGGAACGACTTCGATCATCCGATCGATCATCTCGCGGGCGTCCAGGTGCCCATCCGGCGCTTGCAGGAACGAGTCGAACTCGGCGCGCAGCGCGGCGCGCTTGGTGACGTGCTTCGAATCGTCGAGCCAGCGAAACGGCGCGTCCGCCATCGTTTCGTTGTAGCCGGTATAAAACGCGCCCGGGTTGATGGTCTGCACCTTGATGCCGTGAGCCTTCAACTCCTGTTGCATGGCCTCGGCCACCGATTCCAGCGCGTGCTTCGTGGACACATAGGTGCCCCAGTTCGCCGGCGTGAACAGGCCGCCCATGGACGATGTGAACACCACCTTCGCTTTCTTCTTCGCAGCGATCCACTGGCGGATGAAGCCTTGGGTGAGTTGCAGCGGCAGGAACACGTTCACTTCGAAATTGCGGCGTACGAGATCGATGGGAATCTCGAACACCGGGCCGGCCTCACCCATGCCGGCGTTGTTCCACAGCACGTCGATGTCGAAGCTCTGGGCGTGGGCGACATCGTAAGGATCGGTCAGATCCAGGCGTTCGACACGCAGGTTCTTCGGTCCCAGCGCCTTCGCTTTTTCCCGCAGCGGTGTGACCTGCGGCGAGACCTGGGCGGTGGCAATGACGTTGTGACCGTTCTTGGCCATTCCGATCGCGGCGGCTTCGCCGAAGCCCGAGCCCGCACCCGTGATCAAGATAGTTTTTGGCATGACACATTGACTCCATAGCAAGGGGGATGTTGGCTCACGAAGAGCGCAGCGCCGCGGCTGCGGCCTTGGCAATCTCGAGGTCCTGAGAGACCGCGCCGCCGGAGACGCCGACGGCGCCAATCAGCGCGCCGCTCGAATCGAACAGCGGGATGCCGCCAGGGAACGTTGCAAGCCCGCCGTTACTTCGCTCCAGACCAGGCGCGGGCGCGCCGGGCTTGCAGTACTCCCAAACAGCTTCGCTGGGGATGCCGAACAAAACGGCGGTGCGCGCCTTCGAGATGGAAACGTCGATCGAGCCGATGACGGCGCCATCCATTCTGCTGAACGCTTTGAGATGCGCGCCTGCATCCAGTACCGCGATGTTGACGGGAACTCCGATTTCCCTGGCTCGCGACTCGCCCGTCGCGATCATTGTTTCAGTTTGATTGCTCGTCACCATGGGCTCGCTCCTGACTGCCTGCACGCCTTCGTGTGCCTGGCAGATAGTGAGTGCCTCACGGCCGCTGCTGAATCACATGTTTATTTGATTGCGGTCCTTGTCGCGGCTCGTGAAGACGATGCGACGGCGGCCGAAGATGCGTGCATCCAGCGAATAGGCGCCCGGCCCGAGCAGCGCGAGCGCAAGCGAAGTCAGCGCGAACAGCGTCGGGCACAGCGCACTCTCGCCACTTGCCCTGAAGGCGACGATGGCTGCAACGACGCTGCACACCCCGGCGCAAATCGGCGTCGCGAACCCCGCGCACAGCAAAACGGCAATGCTGCCGCTCGCGGCGGTCCATAAGAGTGCATGCGAGCCAACCACTGCTCCCAACAGTAAAGCGGCGGCGACCGACGTTCGTAGGACCAGGAGCGCGAGGCCGGCGCGTCCTGAAGGAAACATGGAGAAGAATCCCTGCATCGTCGGGAGCGTACGTGCGTGACTGTCCGGTCACCACCCCACCCAAGAGCAATCGCCCGCTAACACTTTCGGGTAGTCTGGATGCTTTCGATATGTCATGTGCTGCGGCATGATTGGCGTTCCTTTCCCTGGAGCGCAGCATGTCGTCGAACAACCCCTCGGTGCGACCGATCCGGGTGCTTGCCATCGATGACCATCCGCTGCTTCGTGAAGGCATCGCCGCCACATTGGCCGGCCAGCCGGACATGCAACTGGTCGCCGAGGCCGCCAGTGCGCGCGCCGGCATCGAGCAGTTCCGGCTCACTCGCCCCGATGTCACGCTCATGGACCTGCAGATGCCGGACATGAATGGCATCGACGCGATCCGCATCATTCGCGAAGAGTTTCCCGACGCACGGATTCTGGTCCTGACGACGTTTCAGGGCGATGCTCAGATCACCGGCGCGCTTCGTGCCGGTGCGTGCGGGTTCATGTTGAAAGACACCATGCGCAAGGCCTTGCGTGACTCGATTCGGACGGCGCATGCGGGGCGTCGTGTGATTCCTCCAGATGTCGCGACCATGCTTGCGGAGCACCTGACCGACGAGCTGCTGTCGTTGCGCGAGCTCGATGTTCTGCGCGGAGCTGCGCAGGGCAACGCGAACAAGCGCATCGCGGCCGATCTGGGCATCTCCGAGGACACCGTGAAGGCCCACATGAAGAATATTTTAGCGAAGCTCGGCGCGAACGACCGCACTCACGCGGTCGTGACTGCCGTCAAACGCGGCATCATCGAGTTATAAGAAAAAGCAGCGGCATGTATGTGAACCGGCACGCGCAGGGGCGAATTCATAGCCACCTGATGCGAATTCTTACGTTCGTCTTGCTCGCATGCGCGAGCCGGTGCGCGTTCGCGTTGGATCCCGCATATCTGCTGTCGCAGTACGGACACACCAGCTGGCGTCTGCAGGACGGCTCGCTGCCGGCGGTGCCGGATCCCATCGCGCAGAGCGCCGATGGCTACCTCTGGATCGGCACCACGGGCGGTCTCTATCGATTCGACGGTGTGCGCTTCACGCGTTGGGTTTCCGAGTTTGGCGAGGAACTGGCGGCGAAGAACGTGACCGCGTTGCTCGGGACTCCCGACGGCAGTCTCTGGATCGGATCCGACTCGGGACTGGATCGATTGCGTGACGGACGCCTGACGCGAATCTCGAAGGAACTGGACGCAGCGATCGTGGAGCTGACGCTCGAGCCCGACGGCAGCATCTGGGCCGTGCGTACGTATGGCGCCCCCTTCGCGACCAGCCTGTGTCGCGTGCATGAGGATCGCCTGGAATGTCCGGCGCCATTGCCGGGTCTGGAGCTCACGATGAGCTCGTGTTGCGCCAGAGGCTTCTTGCGTGAAGCGGATGGCAGCATCTGGCTCGGCGCCGATCTGGGGATGATCCATTGGCAGGCGGGCAAGACCTCGGCCATTTATCCCGCCGCGCTGAGCGAAAGTCGGGGCATGGCCGGCGTCGTTGGAGTCGCGCGAACCCGTCGTGGCGACTTGTGGGTTGCCATGGCCAGGGACGGACGCGAGGGTGGGTTGCAGAGACTCGTCAACGGCAAATTTCAACCGTTGGTCACAACGGGCTTCGACTCGAGCGCGCTATCGATCTTTGCTCTCAATAAAGACCGCCAGGATACGCTTTGGGTGGCAACGGCGGACCAGGGACTGTTGCGCATCGACGGCGATCGCGTGGAGCGCTTTCGGGCCAGCGACGGACTCTCGGCCGACAACGTGCTGAGATTCTTCGAGGATCGCGAGGGCAACGTATGGGTCTCGACCGTGCGCGGCCTGGATCGCTTTCGCGAGTTCAGCGTGGTCCCATACTCGACGCGCGAGGGACTGAGCTCCGATGACACTGGCTCGGTCATGGCTCGTGCGGACGGTTCCGTCTGGCTCGGCACCAGTCAGGGTGTAAACATTCTGCGCGATGGCAGAGTGTCGAAACTCGATCGGGGGCCGGCGGTGCTGCGCGACCACCAGATCACGTCGATGTTCGAGGATGCCTCTGCCCGTCTCTGGCTCGGCGCTGCGCAGTCCATGTTTATTTTCGATCGGGGGACGTTCACCCCGGTCGAAGATGCCGAGGGCCGCCCATCCGGACTGGTCGCGAGCATCGCGCAAGACACCCGGCGGAATGTCTGGATGCAGTTGGCCGCGCGCGAGCGCAAATTGATGCGTGTGGAGGGTACTCGCATCGTCGAACAGTTGCGCGAACCACAGGTGCCCCCGGGGCGCGAGGTGGCGGCCGATCCTGCCGGCGGTATCTGGATCGGCACCATGAGCGGCGATCTCGCTCGCTATCGTGATGGTCAATTGGAAACAATCTCGTTCGCTGACGTGAACCCCGACATTACCGAGCGGCATGTGGACGACCTGATCGTGCTAGCCGACGGCACCGTCATGGGCGCGGCGGGATACGGGCTCATCGAGACACAGCGCGGTCAGCGCCGAGCTCTGGTTAGGAGCAACGGCCTGCCGTGCGATCGGGTGTGGGCCATGCAGTTCGACAGATCGGAGGACTTGTGGCTCAGCCTGGAGTGCGGCTTCGTGAGAATCACGAAAGGCGAGCTGGCTGCCTGGCGTCAGGAGCCATCCCGCCGGGTTGCTTTGCGTTGGTTCGATGCTCTGGACGGAGCGACGCCCACGCGCGCGCCGTTCATGAGCGAATCGGCGATGTCCAAGGATGGCAGGCTCTGGTTCCCGAGCCTCAACGGTACGCACGTGATCGACCCGTCGCGCCTGAAGGAGCCGGCCGCCGCCCCGCCCGTGCATATCGAAGCAATAGTCGCGGATCGTAAGCAGTACAGCGTGCGATCGCGGCCGGTGTTTCCAGCGCTCACGCGCGACATCGAGATCGATTACACCGCGCCGAGTCTGGCGCTGCCTCAGAAGCTCACGTTTCGTTATCGCCTCGAAGGCTACGAGGAGCACTGGCAAGAGGTCGGGACGCGACGGCAGGCGTTCTACAACGATCTGGCGCCAGGCCGATATACATTTCATGTGACGGCCTGCAATCACGACGCCGTATGCAACGAGCAGGGCGCCAGCTTCGGCTTCGAAGTGTTGCCGACGTTCTATCAGACCGCATGGTTCATTGTGCTCGCCATCCTTGCGTCGGTACTGCTGCTATGGGCTGTATTGGCGATCCGCGTGCGGCAAGTGGCGACGCGCATCCGCTCCCGCCTCGAGGCGAGTCTGGAAGAGCGCGAGCGGATCGCGCGCGAGCTGCACGACACGTTCCTGCAGAGCGTGCAGGGGCTGATGCTCAAGTTTCAAGGTGCGATGGAGAAGATCCCAAGCGGCGAACCGGCGCGCGATCTGATGGAGCAGGCACTCGATCGTGCAGACGTCGTGCTAGTCGAAGGGCGTAAGCGTGTCACGGCGTTACGTCATTCGACGCGTGCGCAACGCGATTTCACCGCGGCGATTCGACAGCTCGTGGCGCACGTTTCCGAAGACACCGTCGTGGACGTGCGTCTGACTGTCGAGGGTCAATCGCGCGGACTGCATCCGGTCGTCGCGGAAGAAGCAGAGCGCATTCTCAGCGAAGGCTTGACGAATGCGCTCCGCCACGCGAACGCCCACACGATCCAGATCGAGATCCTTTATTCGCGGCGCGAGCTCACAGTGCGCCTCGTCGACGACGGCCGGGGCTTCGACGAGAGTGTCTTGCAGGCGGCGCCCGCGAACGGCCATTGGGGTCTCGCGGGCATGCGGGAGCGCGCACGAAAGATCCAGGCGCAATTCGAAATCGCCAGCAGGCCCGATGCGGGCACGAGCATCGAGCTGAGAGTTCCAGCGAACATTGCGTACGCCAGCGATCGCTGACAGTTACCCCAAAGGGTAGGCGATCTCCTGCCGCGCGGGATGATGTGCCACCACCGCTCGCGCGAATACATTGCGTGACGACGCAGTCGCGCGAGACGCCGGAACAAATGAGCGGACGAAATGAGATCGTCTACGTGGTGAATGACAACCCGGAGACGCGTGCAACGATCTGCTGCTATCTGGAAGGCGCGGGGCTCGACACGCGCGCATGCGGATCCGCCGCCGAATGCTTGAACGAGTCCGCCGCGACGCCGCCGTGTTGCGCGATCCTCGATATCGAGTTGCCGGACATGAGCGGGTTGGATCTGCAACTGGAACTCGCTGCGCTCGGAGTGCCGATCGTGTTCGTCACTGCGTACTCCGAAGTGACGGCGATCGTTCGTGCGTTGAAGGCCGGCGCGGTCGACCTGTTGCAGCCGCCGTTGTCGAGGGACAACGTGCTCGTTGCGGTCAATGCGGCGCTCGATCAGTATCGCCGCCGCCGGCACGCCCAGGTGACGCTCGTGGAAGTGCGCAACCGCAGAGCCAGGTTGACGCCGCGGGAACGGCAGGTCATGCGCCTGCTCGTGAACGGGATGATGAACAAGCAGATCGCGCTCGATCTCGGTATCAGCGAGGTCACCGTGCAGATTCATCGCGGCCGGATCATGGACAAAATGCGTGCACGCTCGTTTGCGCACCTGGTGCGGATGGCGCAGACGCTGGAGTCGTCGTTGGATTGGGAGGAGTTCTCTTGAGGATTCGAGTCGTTCCGCTTGCAGCCATCGCAGTTGCCGCCAGTGCCCCGGCCTGGGCACAAACGGCGCCCGCGTCCGACGTCGTCGATACGATCGTCGTCACCGGATCGAGAATTGCGCGGCCCGAGCTCGAGCGCTTGCAGCCCACCGTCGTGGTGAGCAGCGACGACATCGAGAATCGAGGTGCGCCGAACGTCATCGAGGTGCTGAACGACATTCCTGCGTTCGGCCCGCCGGCGTCGAGCAGTGCGGGTACGCAGCCCTCCGCGTTTGGCGTCGCGCAGAGCTTCGCCGACTTTTTCTCGCTCGGCTCGCAGCGGACTTTGACGCTGGTGAACGGACGTCGCTTCGTCTCCTCGAACACGGCCTCGATCTTTGGGCCGGCCGATGCCGGGCAACAGGTCGATCTCAATGCGATTCCGACTCAACTCATCGATCGGGTCGAAGTGATCGCCGTCGGCGGCGCGCCGGTCTACGGCTCAGATGCCATCGCGGGCACGGTCAACATCATTCTCAAGCGTGACTACGAGGGCGCGGACGTTGACGCGTCCTTCGGCCAATCCGCACGCGGCGACGCGGACAACTATCGGCTGCGAGCTTTGGCCGGCACGAACTTCGCCGATGGTCGCGGCAATGTGACGATGAGCGCTGAGTACGCCCGCAGCGAAGGCTTGATGTACATGGACAGATCGCGCACGGCGCGCGGCCTGTACTACACCACACCGGAGGATCCGGATTCGCCGTACGTCAACGAGTTGATCGAGCAGCGTCGAGTCGATGTGGTGACCGCCGGTGGGTTGCCTTTGATCGACGATTCCCTGGCGCAGTTCGCGGGCATCCTCGATGCGACCGGCAACACCCTGCAGTTTGGCCCGGGCGGCGCGCTGGTGCCGTATAACTTCGGCACGGGGACGGGGAACCTGGTCAACAAGTCCGCTGGCGACGGTTTCAATGTCACTGCGGTGAGCACTCTGCTTGCTCCGACCGAGCGGGCGAACTTCACGGCGCTGGGAAATTTCCAGATCACGGACCGAGTGCGGGCGTTCGGCGAAGCGTGGTACTCGACGACCAGCGGCAAAAAATTCGCCGATCAACCGGTGTACAACTCGCTGCTGTTCGGCCCGGGCGGATCGCCCGAGGGCAATCTGATCGTCAGCACCGACAATCCTTTCCTGTCGGCCGAGTCGCGCGCGCTCATTCGGGACAATCTGCTGGCCGCAGGGGCTGATCCTTCGTTCTTCTATCTCGCTCGCGCGAATTCCGATCTTCAGAGCGGGCTGGCTCGTTCCGAGAGCAATGTGTATCGAGTGGTTGCGGGCCTCGAAGGTGCGTTCGATATAGGCGAACGTTCGTTCCAATGGGAGATCGCGGGCAACTACGGCAACTCCGAGACGACGTCGCGCGAGCCGATGGTCGTTCAACAGAATTTTGAGAATGCGATGGATGCGGTGATCGATGCCGCGACCGGGCAGATTGTCTGCCGCGGCACGTTGAATGGAACGCTCGAGTCTGCACCGATCAGAACACGGTCGGACTCGTGCGCACCTTTGAACCTGTTCGGCGTCGGTTCGCCCAGCCAAGCCGCGCGCGACTACATCACGACGCTGGCGATGCAGACTTCGACGGTCACTCAGCGCGTCGTCACTGCCGATATCTCCGGCGAAATCGTCGATCTTCCTGGTGGTGCGGTCCAGGCTGTCGTCGGCGTGGAAAACCGCCGGGAGACTTCTCGATTCGATCCCGATCGTTTCTTCCGGGAAGCGTGGGGACGGCTGGTGCCCATCGACGGCTTGAGCGGCGAGTTCGAAACGGATGAGGCTTTCACCGAACTCTTGATCCCGATCGTCGGTGAGCACCAGAACATTCCGTTCGTGAATGCCTTGCAGGTCGAAGGCGCTGCTCGCTACGTGGACCATTCCGTCGCCGGCGGCGATCTCACTTGGACTGCGGGCGCGCGATTCGCGCCAATTCCCGACATTCAGTTCCGCGGCAACAAAACGCTCGCGATTCGTTCGCCCGCGATCACCGAAGCGTTCGTCCCGACATCGAGCGCATTCGATACGGCCGACGACCCCTGCGACTCGCGATTCATCGACGCGGGCCCGAACCCCGCGACGCGTGCGGCGAACTGCGCAGCGGCGGGCATTACACAGCCGTTCCAATCCAACATTGTGGATGCCTCGGCTCAAGTCAGTGTGTCGGGCAATCCCGATCTGTTGAACGAGGAAGCAGATTCGCGCACCTGGGGCGTGGTCCTGCGCCCGCGCTGGGTGCCGTCGTTGAGCCTTGCGGTGGACTGGATCGAGATCGATCTCACCAACGCCATCGTCGCCCTCAACGCGGTCGGCGTGATGAACGCGTGCTACGACAGTGAAGCGGGCATCGGCGCGACCGCGCTCTGCGACAACATCGATCGTGACGCATCCGGCCAAGT
Source organism: Steroidobacter agaridevorans (assembly GCF_009932555.1). Classification (GTDB taxonomy): domain Bacteria; phylum Pseudomonadota; class Gammaproteobacteria; order Steroidobacterales; family Steroidobacteraceae; genus Steroidobacter; species Steroidobacter agaridevorans. Next base: position 306,441 of record NZ_BLJO01000005.1, on the reverse strand, counting down.
CACCTTTGTACGCACCGGCTACGCCAATGCGGGGTCCAAGCGCTTCAAAGCAATCACGGCGCAGTTGAACTACGGCGTCGGCTTGGGCCGCTTCGGCCGACTCGACACATCGCTGAACTTCTACAACCTTCGCAATCTCACCACGCGGGTCGGCCTCGGCGACTTGGATCGCCAAGCAGGGGAGGTGGGGACGAGCCGCGACCAGGGCTCGCTGACGCTGAACTACAGCGTCAAGGATCTTTCCCTGTCACTGCAGACCCAATACATGGGGCCGGCGCGATGGGATGTCGATGAGCAGATCGATACTCGCAACTTCGCGGAGATTGGGGAATGGTGGCTGTTCAATCTGTCGGCGGGATATCGACTCAACGAAAACATCACGACGCGCGTCTTCGTCGATAACGTGTTCGATCGCGAGGCGCCGTTCCCGGTGCCCGCGGCGGGCGGAACGGTTGCGTATTACGACGGGATTTTCGGGCGGAGTTATGCGATGTCGGTTAATTACACGTTTTGATGCCGGCGACTGCGTGACCTTCACGGCGGGGTCGCGCTGACTGCATCGGTCGATAGGGCTGGAGCTTGCAGCGATGCCTCTGGCTCCGGCTCTGCCACCGAGCTTGGCAATTGTTCCGGCTCGGAGGGCGGCTGAGCCTCCAAGCCGGGCTCTGACTCCGAGTCCGACTGCGATTCCAGTTTCGGCTCTGACTCCGAGTCCGGCACGGGCACTGTCTCCAACGCCGACTGTGACTCGGGCTCCGTCAAGGCAGTTGCGACCCACGATGTTTCTTCCGGCGGCGGAACGTCGACAGGGATCAACCCCTCTGCACGTCCGGCATCGGAAGCCCCCACCTCCGCTGCGCCCGTTCCCGCCAGCTCTGCTTTCAGCGCGATAACAGCAGCTGACAGTTTCGTTTGCCAATCGGGGACATTCCAGACCGCGTACCCCGCTGCCGCCACTCCGGCGCCGATCAACAGCAAGCCAGCAAAACGAAACGACTGCCTCGAGCGTGGCAACTGCATCTCGGCCAGCATCTCGTTATACGATCGGAAACGCTTCCGCGGCGATGTCGACATCGCTCGCATGAGCGCTTTCGCATAGCGTTTCGGCAGATCGCGACGAATCGTATCGATCGGCTGCACCGCGCCGGTCGGCAAGGTGCCGGCCAACAATTCATACAACACCACGCCGAGCGCATACTGATCGGTGCGCCAGTCCACTTTCTTCGAGCCGATGCGTTGTTCCGGCGACATGTAGTAAGCCGTGCCGAGCGTCACGCCGGTCTTCGTCATCTGAGAGTCGCTCGACGCTCGAGCGATGCCGAAGTCCATCAACTTGACCGTGCCATCCTCGGCCAGCCAGATGTTCTCCGGCTTGATGTCCCGATGCATGATGTAGCGATGCGCGTAGTCGAGTGCATCGATCAGCTGATGCGCGATGTCCGTGACCTCGGCAATACGGAAGGCGCGATTCTTCTTGCGATACTGCTCGATCTGGTGGCGCAGCGTGTGACCTTTCAAGCGCTCCATGGACAGGTAATAGAGGCCGCCGCCGATGCCGACGTCATGCACGCGCACGATGTTGGGATGAGACAGACTGCAGGAAACTTTTGCTTCGGCGAGGAAACGCTCCTTTGCCGCGCTGCTGAATTGCAGGTCGTGTCGCAACACTTTGATCGCGACGTCCTCACCCTTCAGACGATCGCGCGCAGCGTACACGCAGCCCATGCCTCCTTCCCCGAGCAATGCGCCGATTTCCAGACGACCCGCGATGACTGCGCCGGGCTCCATGCGAACGAACGCATCTGCTGCAGGCGATTGCATCGTGCCCGTGCGCATAACAGTCGCAGACGCTTCATTTGATTTCGCGCCGTGGCCTGCGCCGGTGAGCACTTCATAAGCCTTGCCCAACTCGGCGAGTTCGACGCCATGGGCGCTGCGCTCTTGCTCGGACTGCGCCGACATGAGCTTGTCCTGGAGAAGAGCCAGTCGTTCGCCATAAGCCCGCGCCACCCTGACCCGATCCTTGTTGTCATTCAGGCCCAGCAGGGCCAGCGCCGTTTTTTTGTTCATAGCCGAAAGGTGTCCGCGTAGTTCGTGCCCGACTCGGCCTCGCGGGACGATGGAACCGAACGCGAGGCTGGCGTCGCGTGGACGAACGTTCGCGGCTCTGACTCAAGAGGGGGAGGCTAACCAACCGTCAAAGTTCGAGCGGGGGTCGACTTTGGATTCATGCGCGCTGCACCGCGCGCTAGAACGAAATGGTGGGCCCGGCAGGATTCGAACCTGCAACCAAGGGATTCACTGTGGTCCCGATGTTTCCAAAGGGAGTGGACTATCTCTTCACCCGCGCCTTTCGAATAAATCGAAGCGAGCGGTGGGGTGCGGGACGCTCCAGCCTGTTATCAAGGGCGCTCGGATTCGTCGCCAGGACCGAAGTCCCGGTATCGAACCCGCCCTCAGGTAGTCTCTGCACCTTCCGGCGGTGTACCGCCGGCTTGGCTCAGGGTTGCCACGCCATCCCCGCGAGGGTGAGGCGGAAGGGTTCCCTGAATTCATCCCGTCCACTTCGTGGCTTTCGCACACGAAGGCACCTTTTATCGATGAGTCCCCTGCACTAACCGTTGTGCTACAGGCCCATATCGTCGAAGCGCGCAATTCTAGCAGTCAGTCGCGCCAGCGCCCAGATATCCACAGAAGCGGTGGATAACTTCTTGATAACCGAGGCTTGACTTCGCGCATCTGCGGCGGAAGATGGCTCGGGCGTTGGATTGATCGTTCAGTGATCAACGTTGACGGAGGTTGCTTGCGACCGTCTAACCCAGTGCCACACCCCGCACTCGCGCTATTGGGGCTAATACTGCTGGCGCTCTGCCAATTCGCCGCCGGCTCCGAGGTCGAGCCGACCAAACCCAAGCGCAAGCTCGACGTCTGGTACGTCGCCACGCCGCATGAAGTGGTCGACCGGATGCTCTACGAGGCCAAGATCAAAGCGACCGACGTGGTCTACGACCTCGGTTGCGGCGACGGTCGCATGGTCATCGCCGCCGCCAAGCAGTACGGCACACGCGGCGTCGGGGTGGATCTCGATCCGGCTCGAATCCGAGAAGCGCGCGCCAATGCCAAAGCGCAGGGCGTCGACCAGCTGGTCACATTCCGAGTTGGCGATATGTTCGAGACCGATCTGCGCGAAGCGACGGTCGTCATGTTGTATCTCTTGCCCGAATTGAATCGGCGTCTCAAACCGAAACTGTTCGCCGAGCTGCCGCCGGGCGCGCGAGTGGTCTCGCATGATTTCGACATGGGCAAAGACTGGCCGCCGGATCGCTCGGTCAATCTCGGCGCCGACGGCATATATATGTGGGTGATGCCGCCGCTCGCCGAACGATCACGACTGAAGTGATTGAAAATGAACAATGTCCTCATGCGGCGTCCGGAACCGAGGACTACGATGGGGCATTCAAAGGAGTAATGTTCATTGCACGCCCGGCGCAGCCGCCGGACATCGGAACACGGCATGCGCCTCGATCTCCCCAGTTCAGGATCGCTACCCGCTCGCGAAGCATTCGTATTTTCTGACAACGATCAGCCGATATCTCACGACGGGCCGCCGCTGCGTGTCCTGTTGCTCACGTCGGGCCTGGGGTTGGGGCATGTGCGGGCGGCCCAGGCCGTCGCGGCGGCATTGCAGGATCAGGCCGAGGTCGCCACCGTCGATTTCTGGTCGCTGATGAATGCCGGCGCGGCGCGCGCTATTCATGCGACGTATCTGGATCTGGTTCAAAACCATTCCGATTTGTATGAGCGGCTGTATCACCTGGAAGCCGGCACCTGGCGCCAGGTCTTGGAGAGCCGTTCCGGCCCGCCGCGCGCCGTGCTCGAAGTGCTCGAGCTGATCGCTTCGGTTGCGTCGAAGGAGGGGCAGAGCATCCCGCGAGGCGGTCGATACGCATCGGACAAACTGCTGTACTCGTTGCTGTGCGCGTCGATGCCGTATGACGGTGACAGTCTTGCGGGCAACGGCGTGCGCGCCCGGCTAGCCCTCTGGAAGTTCACGTACCTGCGGCTGATTCGGCGCCTGGAGCCGGCGATCCGCAAATTCGCGCCCGATGTGATCATCAGCACCCAGATGATTCCTGCCGCCATGACGTCCTATTTGAAGCAACGCGGCAAGGTGCAGACTTCGATGATCGGAGTACTGACGGATTTTGGCGTGCACGATTTCTGGAAGCAGCGCGGTGTCGATCGGTACTGTGTAGCGCACCCCTCCATCCTGGAAGGGGATGGCTCGTCGACAACCTCGCGGGCAGTCGTTACTGGTGTGCCATTGATGCCGGATTTCGCGTTCCCGCTGTCACAGGTGGAGGCGCGGCGTGCGGTGGGCCTGCCGGAAGATTCGCAGGTCGTGCTGGTGCTCGGCGGCGGCTTGGGGCTGAGTGTGGACACCGCAGCGATGTCGCTCTTGCAGCGACCGGCGTCGACGCATGTCATCGTCATGCCCGGCACAAATAACAAAGCGCGCTCGGCGCTGGATCGGCTCGCGGCCCGGCATCCGCAGCGGTTGAAAGTGTGCGACTGGACCGATCGCATGGATGTTTATCTGCGCGCGTCCGATGTGGTCGTCGGCAAGCCGGGCGGAATCACCGTCGCCGAAGCGCTGGCCTGTGGCCGGCCGCTGCTCGCGACGCGCTCGCTTGGCGGGCAGGAAGGCTTCAACGTCGATTTCCTCACGCGACACGAAGTCGGCGGCCTGGTCGCCGATGGTGAATTGTTGGAGCGGGTCGATGCGCTGCTGCGTGATCGGGATGTATTGCAGAATATGCAGCGTCGCGCGTGGCTGCTGGGTCAGCGCGACGGCGCGGCCAAGGTGGCGCAACTCGCACTCGACCTCGCGTCCGTCAACCGGGCAGTGGCGCAACAAACTCCATGAAGGCAATGCATCGGCTCGCGCAGCGCGCGCTCGGCCTGGTCGACGCGTGGTACTACCGTCGCTACAAATTGAAAACGCTCGGACCGGTGCTGTTCATCGGCCGGACGCACTATCGCGGGCCGGAGTTGAAATTCGAGGATGGCACGTTACTGCGCGACAACGACGTCATCGGCCGTCTGCACTTCAACAATGCGAGCATCGCCGCATTGGGCGAGGGCTCGATGCATCGCGTCGGCTTTCGCTTTGCCAAGCTGATGCGTGAATCGCTGCGCAAGCTGGCGGAGGCGGCGCATAACGATCCTTCGTTGGCCGATGTGCGTGTGTTTCAGGGCACGACTTGGATTCCCGCGCACGGCGAGGTCGTCGGTTTCGTGAGCACGCCGATGCCGAAGACGTGGAAGACCCGGTTGCTCTCGGCGCATTTCAAGATGCTGATGTGGGTGTTCGCGCCGGCTGCGCGCATTCGCAATCGCGAGCAGGCGGAGCCCCGCCTATACTGGCTGACGCGTGAGGCTCTGTCGCGCAATCTGGATAAGTTGAAGGTCGGCTAGCGATGTGCGCCAACCGCGTCTATCTCACGTTCGATGACGGACCGGATCCCGAGTGGACGCCGCGCGTGCTCGATGCGCTCGAGAAAGAGGGCGTGAAGGCAACGTTCTTCGCGATCGGGCGACAGGCGCAGCGCTTCCCCGATCTGATGCGGCGAGTTCATGACGCCGGGCATGCAGTGGGCAATCACACATTCAGCCATCGTCATCCGTGGTTCATGTCGCAACGAGCTGCGCGAGCGCAGGTGCGCGATGGTGCAAACGCGATCAGCGATGTGCTCGGCGTGCAGCCCGGGTTCTATCGCCCGCCGCATGGACGCGAACGAGCCTGCATGAGTGACGAGGCGCATCGTTGCGGCGAGCAGGTCGTTCTTTGGAATGTGAGCGCCATCGACTGGGGCCCGCTCGGAGCGGCCGAGGGTATCGAGAAGCGGCTCGACGCGGTGAAGGGCGGCGACATCGTGCTGATGCACGACGGTCAGAACAAGCACAATCGGCCGGATCAGCTGGTACAGATTCTTCCGGTATTCCTGCGCAATTTGTCGGATCGGGGACTGCGCCCGGCGCTGTTGCCGGCGTAGCTGCCAGTTCATACCATGCCTCATCGCCAAAGGATGAGGTGCTCACAGTGTTCAAGAAATGCGTTGCCGTTCTGCTCGCGTGCGTCGCTTGGGCAGCAGCTGCGATTGCGGCGGATATTCCGGCTGACCTGCGCAAGGCCGTCGAGGATTACGATCACGCGCAGGTGAAGGCGGATGGCGCCGAGTTGCACCGCTTGGTCGCTGATGAATACGTGCTGGTCAACAGCAGCGGCAAGGTGCAGAACAAGTCAGAGCTGATCGCCGACTATCTCTCGCCCGGCTACAAGATCGAGCCGTTCAAAGTGCTGGAGCCGGTTGAAAAGGCCTGGGGCGATGGCGCGGTCATGGGCGGGCTTGTGCATCTCAAAGGCACATCGGAAGGCAAGCCGTTCGCGGTCACGCTGCGATTCGCGGACATCTGGGCCAAACGCAACGGCAAGTGGCAGGTGGTTTACACCCACGTGTCAGTGCCGGCTCAGCCATCCAGCTCCGGGTAATTCCGGAACAAGTCGTCGTTGTTGAATGCGAGGCGTCGGCCTGACTCGGCGTAGCGCTTGATGCGCGGGCGTTCGAATACGGCGTCGTGCAGTTTCATCAATCGAGGATGTTTGCGGAGCGCCTTCGTCGACGCCTTGGGAAACGCGTAACGAATACCCGCGACGACCTGCGCGAGTGACAGGTCCGCATAGGTCACCCGACGACCGACGAGCCAGGGGCCGGCGGTTCGATTGCGCGTCAGCACTTTCTCGAAATAGTTGAAGAACTTCGGAATGCGGTGTTCGCGGAAGTCCTCGGCGCGGCGTTTTGCCGCCGCTTTCTGATCCTTGTAATAGAGACCGGCCGCGATCGGGTGATGCGTGTCGTGCGCTTCGACGACCAGATCGGCGACCGTCAGCTGCAATTGATGCACCCAAAGTTTGCCTGCTTCATCGCGAGGCGCGAGCTTCAACGGGCCGCCGAGGTACAGCAGGATGTTCGAGGTCTGGCCGATGAGCTGCTTGCCCACTTTGAGGAAGGGTGGCGCGAACGGCGGATGCGGCACACGCGGCCCTTCGAGAAATTTATTCATGGCGGGCACGCCGCCACCGCGGTTCTCGGGCTTCAATGCGATGTCGATGTACTTCGCGCCGCCTTCTTCCAGCGCCAGCCGGACGAATTCGCCGCGCCCCTGGATGCCCGGCCAGTAATAAAGCTCGTACACCATGGTGATTCCTCGGGTGACGTCACTTCTTTGAAGACTTCGCGGCCAAGTATCGTTCCCACGGCGGGGTTTTGCCGAACTGCTGACTCAGGAAGTCGACGAAAGCACGCACTCGCGGCAGCACCATCCGCCGCTGCGGCATGACGGCGTAGATGCCGCTGTCCGGCAGCTGATAGTCGGGCAGCACGATCTTGAGCCGGCCGGCGCGCAGGTCTTCGCAAACGTGCCAGGTCGAATGCAGCGCAATTCCCAAGCCCCCGATAGCCGCGTCGCGAATGACCTCGCCGAGGTTGCTTCTGACTCGGCCTTGCAAGCGTACGTCCGTCTCTTTCCCATCCGGGCCGCGCAGTTTCCAGACGTTGGAAGACTCGCGATTCGACGACATGAGCAAACATTCGTGACGCGTCAGTTCTGTCGGTTGCTTCGGCGTGCCATGACGACGCAAGTAATCCGGCGACGCGCACAGTACGCGCCGATTTTCAGCGAGTCGAGTCGCTACGAGCTCGGAGTCCTTCAGCGTGCCAATGCGGATGGCGAGATCGAGGCCTTCGCTGACGAGATCGCGCATCTGGTCCGACAGGTCGATGTCCAGACGTAGCCGAGGATGGCGCGCCATGAATTGCGGCAGCACCGGCGAGATGTACTGGCGGCCGAACGACCCGGGAATCGTGACGCGCAGGGTGCCCGCGATGCTCTTCGCGTTGCTGGCGAGACTGCTGGTCAGTACGTCCAATTCTTCGACCAGGTGTCGACCTTGATCCGCCAGCGCGACGCCCTCCGGCGTCGGCTGCAGCTGACGCGTGGTCCGGTGCAAGAGCCGAACGCCCAAGCCGCGCTCCAGTCGCTTCAGGCGCTGGCTGGCCACCGCGACGGAGAGATCCAGGCTGCGAGCGGCGGCGCTGATCGAGCCCAAGTCGAGCACGCGCAGAAAGAGGTTCAAGTCGCCGAGGTGGTCCATGATTTTCAACGAAACGTAGAAAGTGCTGGTCGATGCGCGTGGTTTTAACACAAGAGGCGCACCTCTAACCTGCGATCCATGGCTTGCGTCGGCGGCGCTCCGCGCCGCGACGCCGGCAGAGCACTTCGTTCGGCGACCTTCTGGAAGCAATTGCTGCATCCACAGGCGCTCGGTTGACTGGGAGAGCAAACGTGGAATATCGGTTCTTAGGTGCATCAGGTTTCAAAGTGTCGGCGCTGGGCTTCGGGGCGGGCACGTTTGGCGGCAAGGGGCCGCTGTTCAGTGCGTGGGGCAATACCGATGTCGAGGAGGCGCGACGGCTCATCGATGTGAGTCTCGATGCGGGCTTGAATTTCTTCGACACGGCCGACGTATATTCGGACGGTGCGTCCGAGTCCATCCTCGGCGCCGCGATCAAAGGACGGCGAGATCAGGTTGTGATCTCCACAAAGCTGACTCTGCGCGCCGGTACAGACGCGAATGCAGTCGGCGCGTCGAAGTATCACCTCATCCGTGCAACAGATCGTGCGCTTCAACGCCTGGGCACGGACTACATCGACCTGTTACAGCTGCATCACTTCGACGCGATGACGCCGGTCGAAGCCGTGATGTCGACGCTCGACGATCTGGTGCGCGCGGGCAAGGTGCGCTTTATCGGCGCTTCGAACTTTTCGGGCTGGCAATTGATGAAGTCACAAGCCGCCGCGGATCGCTACGGTTACTCGCGCTTCGTTGCCAATCAGACGTATTACTCGCTGCTCGGGCGCGACTATGAGTGGGAGCTGATGCCAGTGGGGCTCGATCAAGGCATCGGCGCGGTGGTCTGGAGCCCGCTGGGCTGGGGCCGCTTGACCGGGCGCATCCGTCGCGGTCAGCCGCTGCCGAAGTCCAGCCGTCTGCACGAAACCGCCAGCATCGGTCCGCCGGTGGACGATGAGCGCTTGTATCGCATCGTGGATGTGCTCGATGAAGTTGCTGCCGAAACCGGCAAGTCCGTCCCGCAGATCGCGTTGAACTGGCTGCTGCAGCGGCCGACCGTCTCGACCGTCCTCATTGGGGCGCGAGACGAGAAACAACTGCGTGAGAATCTCGGCGCGATCGGCTGGCAGCTCTCGAAGGATCAAATGGCGAGGCTGGATGCGGTCAGCGCGGTGACGCCGCCGTACCCCTATTACCCGTATTGGAACGGACAGTTTGCGGAACGCACTGCGCCACCGGTGCCGGCCGGCGGCCGATAAGTTAAATCACAGTGCGAGACTGAGTTCAGAGCGGCGACAAAGCGAGACTTGCTGCTCAATCCAATCGAGTTCCTACAGACCGGGGACAGAGCCGGTGGCACATTGCCGGCTCTTAACTTACGTAGTGATACTGGATGGAGCTTCCTCCAAGCCGAACCGACGGGATCGACTCTGGCGAAGGAACATCGAGTCCAGTCTCCAACGCCCGCCCCGGCCGTTGGCGGCCGGGCATGGCCTGGCGTGTGGCCATCGGCTTTGCGGCGGTCGGCCTGACGGTCATCGTCACCAATATTTCCACGCAGCAGAGCGCCCGCGAGGCCCGGGAAAAGGTTCGTGAGCTGCTGGTCCAGCACGAGCCGCTGGTGCGCGCCACCGAATCGCTCGCCGCTGCCGTATCCATGTACGAGCGCGCGGTCATCGATCAAAGCGAGACCAGCACGATCGCCCAACAGCCGGTCAAAGCCGCTGCCCAGCGCATGACCGAAGCCGCGGCCGACTATCAAGAAGCGGCCTCGCGATTCTCCGAGAACGATCGTCCCGCGCCGGCGTTTGCCGGCGAGCTCAATGACTTTCTGAAATCGGGCGACGATCTTCTGCGTACCAGTGTGACGCGTCGTTCTCGAATGCGAGATTACTGGGCGCGCTTCGATACGTTGGAAACGAGCCTCAATGCGCCGCAAGCGAATGCGGTGCGCTTCGCTGGCGCGGTGTTCGCGAGCGAAAAACTGATGGATCTGTCTCGCACGCTGGCGAGTGTCCGTGAGCAGGTCAGTGCCGCCGCGAGCCTGTCGTCGCCGCGTTCCTTGCAGCTCATCATCGCGAGTGAAAATGCATTTCGCGCCCGGCTGCAGCAGCACTCGACCGAGCTGGCGAAGTTGCACGGCCAGCCCTGGCTCGATCAAGTGAAGCGCAATTTCAATAGTGTGGTGACCGGACGGCGGGCTGCCTTCGATAGCATCGACACATTCAACGAGCAGTCGGTGACGTTTCGCGATCACGCCGCCGAGATTTCCGGCATGGTCGTGACGAAGCTCGTCGAGCCGGCGCGACGTGCGCTGGCGGATGCGGATCAATTGGCGGTGCAAGCGTCGGATCGGGCCGATCGTCGGCTTGGTTGGGCGAGCGGCATCGCGATGCTGTTGTTGATCGGCATTGCGATCGTCACTGTCACGGGCGTGACGGCGCCGGTTCGTCGCTTGACCGAAGCGACCCGTCGGTTGGCGGGAGGCGCGGTGAGAACTCGCGTTGTCCGCGGCGGCGTGCCCGAGCTCGACACGCTGGCCGAGGCATTCAACCAGATGGCCGAGCAGCTCCAGCAGGCACAGAGCGCCGTTCGCGTGCATCAGCTGGAGCTGGAAGCTCGAGTCGATGAGCGCACGCGCGAGCTGAATCATCTCGCACATCACGATCCGCTGACCGATCTGCCGAATCGCCGCCATCTGCTGGCGCATCTCGACGAAGCCATCGATCGTGCGCGTTTGAGAAATGGTCGACTTGCGCTGCTGTTCATCGATCTGGATAACTTCAAGACCATCAATGACAGCATGGGTCACGCGTTCGGCGACCGCGTGCTGCAGGCGGTGAGCGAGCGGCTGCGCATGAACAGCTTGTTCTCGCGCTCGTTCAGCGCCCGCCTCGGTGGCGATGAATTCACGGTTGTTTGTGAAGAAGTAGATCAGCTAGGGGATGTCGAGAGGCTGAGCCGCTCGGTGCTGGAAGAGTTCCAGCGTTCGCTGAGCGTCCACGGCCGCGAGCTACGGATCAGCGTAAGCGTCGGCGCGTGCATCTTTCCGGATCACGCGTCCGACTCTCATGCCTTGTTACGGGCGGCCGATTCGGCGTTGTTCCGCGCCAAGGAGTCGGGCCGCAATTGCTGGAGTTTGTATGCGCCACAGCTGCTCGAGGCGGCGGCGTCGCGCTTCAAGGTCGAGCAGTCGCTGCGACGCGCGGTGGAGCAGGGCGAGTTCGAGCTGCTCTATCAACCGGAAGTCTGTTTCGAAACGTTGGAGACGCACACGGTCGAGGCGCTGCTGCGCTGGCGTCAGCCCGATGGCAACGTCGTGTCGCCGGCGGATTTCTTCGAGGTCGCCGAGCAGACCGGGCTCATCGCCGATATCAGCGATTGGGCGCTGCGCACGGCCATTCAAACGGCGGCGGTCTGGCACAGCGGCCCATGGCCCAAGACGCGCGTCGCGGTGAATATTTCTTCGCAGCAGCTGATGAGCGCGAGCTTCGTCAGCCGTCTGCAGTCGTTGCTGAAGCAGTATCAATTGCCGGCGCAGTGTCTGGAGATCGAGCTGACCGAGAATGTCCTGCAGACCGGCGCGAACACCGTCGCGACACTGAAGCGCTTGCGCGAGCTCGGCATCAGCATTGCGCTGGATGATTTCGGCACCGGCTATTCCTCGCTCACGTCGCTGGAGCGGCTGCCGCTGACCCGCGTGAAAATCGATCGCAGCCTGGTGAGCACGATCGACACCGGCGGGCGCTCGTCGGCGATCGTGCGTTCCATCATTGGCCTGTGCCACAGCCTCGGCCTGCAGGTGACCGCCGAAGGTGTCGAGCGGCCGGCGCAGCTCGGTGCTTTGCTGAACGACCGCGGCGTGCAGGTCCAGGGCTATCTGGTGTCGCGACCCATCAATGCGGCGACGGTGCCGGTGTTCATCGATCAGGCACGCGCGCATCTGGAACAATTGATGATCGGCGCGCCCGCGCCGGTCCACGAAAACGAGTCGAACACTACACGGCTACGTACTTTGCGAGCGTCCACTGCGCGCGGCGCTCGTTCCGGCAGACCCCCGGCCGACGAGAAGTGAGGAACCCGCGCCTGCGGCGCGGAGTTTCTGCAACGTCGTCTTCCTATCAGCGTCCCCGCAGGGGCTGAAATTCACGTGCCGCAGAACCCTTTACCCGCACGATTGAACGGTCCGTGGGTCACTTTGCTCACGCTCGTGCTGGTCGTTGGCATTCTGTACACCGGCAAGGCAGTGCTGTTGCCGATGGCGTTGGGTGTGGTGCTCGCCTTCGTGCTCACGCCGCTGGTCCGCCAGTTCGATCGGATGCATCTGCCAAGATTTGCCGGCGTGGCGCTCACCATGGTGCTGGCGCTGAGCGCGGTCGGCGGCATGGGCTACGTCGTCTACGACCAGTTCGCGCAGCTGTCCGGAGAGATCAGCCAATACACCTCATCCATGCGTCGCAAGGTCAGCCAGTTGCGCCTGGGGAACGACGCCGCCATTCAACAGTTCACGCGCACACTGGGCCGCGTGACCGATCAGTTCTACGACGATCCCGATCAAGCCAAGGCAGAGCCCGTGCGGGTCGTGCCCGCGAAATTGCCGCCAACGCAACGCTTGCGCGAATCGTTCACGGCGATCTTCGAGTCGGTCGCCAGTGCATTCATCGTGATCGTGCTGGTCGCGTTTCTTCTCGGGCAGCGCGAAGACCTGCGTGACCGTTTCATACGATTGATCGGCGCCGGCAATGTGACCCTGACGACCCGGCTGATGAATGAAGCGGCGTATCGGGTCAGCCAGTTCCTGGTGTGGCAGACGCTGATCAACCTCGGCTTCGGCATCCTGGTGGGCTTGGGGCTGTACTGGATCGGCGTGCCGTATGCGGCGTTGTGGGGCGGCATCACGGCGTTGCTGCGTTTCGTGCCCTACGTCGGGACCGTGCTTTCGGCGTTGATGCCGGCGTCGCTGGCGTTCGCAATCTTTCCTGGCTGGTCCGAAACCGCCGAGACGCTGGCGCTGTTCCTTGGGCTGGATCTGATCACCGCGTACTTCGTCGAGCCCGTGGTATTCGGTTATCGCACCGGTGTTTCTTCGTTCGCGCTGTTGATCTCGGCGCTGTTCTGGATCTGGGTGTGGGGCCCGGTGGGACTGCTGCTCGCGACGCCACTGACGGTGTGTATTGCCGTGCTGGGGCGTCATGTGCGCTCGCTACGCTTCCTCGCCGTCATTTTCGCGGACGAGCCGGCATTGCAGCCGCATGTTCGTTTCTATCAACGGTTGCTGGCGCGGGATGAGGATGAGGCCAGCGTGCTGGTCAATCGCATGCTGAACGACATGGGACCGATCGCCGTCATCGACGATGTGCTGGTGCCCACGGTGACGCTGGTGCTGAGTCATCGCGAGCAGAACGAGATCAGCGAGGACGACACAGAGTTCGTGCTGGATGTGGTCGCCGAGACTTTGCAGCAGCTGCCGAGCATGGACAATGTGGTGATGCCGAAGACCAACATCATCGGCTTGACGGTGCGCGCGCCGGCGGACGACTTGGTGCTCGAGATGTTGCGTACGGCGTACGGGCGCGACCGGATTGCGGTGATGTCACCCGAAATGACTGCGGAAGAAGCGCTGCGTGCCGCGATTCGGCAGGCGCCTGCGATGATCTGTATCGCCGCCGCTGCCTCGACTCGAGGATCGGAGCTGCGCAACTATTGCCGCCGCATCCGGAGTGAGCTTCCCGAAACCCGAATCATCGTGATGCGTCCGCAGCTGCCGGACGATGAAGCGCCTCGTTCCATCGAGCGCTTCCGCGAAGCCGGTGCGAATTGTATGGTGGTTGGCGCGAAGCAGGCGGTCGCCGCAATCGATCGTCTGCTCGCAGCGAATGCCGAGTCCGCCAGCGCTGAGCCGACCAGTAAGTCGCATCAGCTCTCGGTGCAGGCCCAGTAAATAATCAGGTGCCTTCTTCGGCGAGGCCGAGCACCGCCGAATCGCTCAACGGTGCGATCCGCGCCAGCCAGTTGTCCACCTTCTGCGGCTCGCCGGTCTTTAGCCACGAGAACACCACGTTGTGCCAGAGGATGCGCTGCACGTAGTTGCGCGTTTCGTTGTAGGGAATGTTTTCGACCCAGATGTCCGGATCCAGCGATTCGGGCGGCATCCAGCGCGCCGCTGCATTCGGGCCGGCGTTGTAACCGGCCAATGCAACCATCGTCTGGCCGCCGAAACGATCCACCAGACCGCGCAGATTGGCCGCACCGAGCGGCACGTTGATCACCGGATTGAACAGGTCGTCAGGAGAAGGGCGCGGTTTATTCCATTTGCGGGCGGTGCGCCGTGCGGTCTCCGGCAGCATCTGCAGCAGACCGCGCGCTCCGGCCGACGAGTACGCGTCGCGGCGGTACAGGCTTTCCTGGCGCATCACGCTGTAGATCAGCTGCGGTGACAGGCCGGTGAGCTTCGCGGCCGTCAGCACTTCCGCATCGTAAGGCTGCGGATACAACAGCTCGTAATCGTTGAACACCCGCTGCTGAGTCGCCGTGGCGATGGCTTGGTCGTACCAGCCCCAGCGGGCGGCGAGATGAATGGATTGCGTGCGCGCCGAGTCCATCAGTTGCTCGAAGCCAAACGACCATTCGCTGTTGGCCTGATTGCGCATGTCGCTCAACAACAGCTCCCGCGCGCGCACCATCGGCGGCAATTGTTCCATGCGCTCGACTTGCGCCTGATCCAGCGGCAGCTTTTCAGGATGCGGAGAGACGGGCCGATCGAGCCGTGCGCCGGCCATGATGGAATAGAAATTGTCCTCGGCCAGCACCGATTCATAGAGCTGACGCGCCAGCTTCGGGTCGCCGTTCTTCTCGGTGGCGCGCGCCGCCCAATATCGCCAGCGAGCCAGCGAGCGCTGCTGATCCGGCATGGCGGCGATGATATTGGCGACGAGTTTCCAATCGCCGGTCCACAGCGCCGCGCGTGCGTGCCACTCGCGAGCCATGTCATCGAAATCTTTCAGCTGCACGCGCTTGAAGTAATCGAGGGCTTCTTCCGACCGGCGGTCCCAGGCCAGGCCAAGTGCGAGCGCCAGCGCATAGGGGCTCGCGGTTTCTTCTGTGAGCTTGCGAGCGCGGACGAATCTTTCGTAGCGACTCACGGCGCCGTCACGGTCGATGCGCGCCAGCCGCTGCCAGCCGGCGAGTTGCGCCTTCGGTTCAACCTCCAGCGCAGGTGAGCCGATCAGCGCATCGATCTGCTTTTGCGGATTTTCCAGCAGCGCGGCCCAGCGCAGCAGCGGCGCGGCACGATCGGCCGGCAATCCCGTGGCGATCTGTTTGGCAAAGCTGGGATTGTTGTTTTCGAGCGCGCGACGCACACGTTGCTCGATCAGCTCGGGCGTCATCGCATTTTGCGCACGCATCCATGCGAACGCCTGCTCACAATCCGGCAGGCTGACCGGAGTGAGCCATTGGCGCGCGATGTCGAGCGACAGGTCTTCGGTTTGTCCGAGCGCGATGCGGGCGGTGAAGCTCTGACAGCGCAAGGAATCGCTGGCCGACGCGTCCCGGTAGTGTTGCATGAACGGTTGCCATTGCTGACGGGTCGCGAGGCTCGTCAACCAGGCGCCGCGCACGTCGCGTCCCACCGGCTCGCGTTCATAATAGGAAACGAATGTTTCCGCGCTCCGATCGGCCGGGCCGAGCTCGTCGGTCGCCTCGCCCAGGGCGCGCTTGATACGCGCTGCCTGCAAATAGGGATACAGCGGGTAATTGCGTAACGCCTCGCTGTCTTTCTTCTCATCGGTCGGCTGGGTGCTCGCCAGTTCGTACGCCTCTTGGAACACTTCCCGAGTGCGCTTGTACGGATCCTTGGCAGCGAGCGCCGTGCCGCCAATCAGCGACAGCAGGGTCAACGCGAGCAGCGACGATTTCATGGGGCGGAAACGAGTCATGGTCGTGAGATTAATGGCAAATGCCTCGTCTGGCCATTACGGCAGCCCGGCCGTGAAGCGAGTTCAGCACACTGCATCAGAGGAACCCTACGGCCGGGTGCAACGTTCCTGGCCATGGACCTGTTCGTCACCTTGGGCGGACACCACACGGTGCTGCCATCGCTCGAAGCCACACTCCGCCTCCTGTTCGCGGTTGTGGCGGGCAGCCTCATCGGGCTGGATCGCGAGCTGCGTAACAAACCGGCCGGTCTGCGCACGCATATTTTGATATCGCTCGCGGCGGCTTTGTTCACTTTGATCACCTTCGAGCTGCACGAGCAGTTCACCGGCGACAACAGCAGCAAGACGGCCGATCCGGTTCGTATCATCGAGGCGGTGACCGCCGGCGTCGCGTTTCTGGCCGCGGGCGCGATCATTCAGAGTCGCGGCAACGTGCATGGCCTGACGACTGGCGCCAACATGTGGCTTGCCGGCGCGCTCGGCGTCGCGTGCGGTGCCGGGTATTACTTTCTCGCCACTATCGGCACCGGGTTCGCGCTCATCGTGCTCGTCGTGCTGGCGAAGATAGAGAAGCGGCTGGCCACCAAGCCCGCGGATGACGAGGCTCCAAAGCCGGTCGAAGGCGAGCAGCGCTCCGAAAGACGCAAAGCGGATAAACCGCACTTCTAGTGGGCGCGTGCCCGCTGGTGTAACGTGCGCGCCCGTGAACGCCGCTGCCCCATCCGAGGTCCGCTCCATCGACTGGTACGAATCGCCGGTCGGGCCGCTGATTGCTCGTGCAACCGACAGCGCGCTCTGCGGCCTGTCGTTCTGCGACGCCGATCGCCTGCAAGAACGATTGCACGAGCTGCGCGAGCGGCACGCGATGACGCTACAAGCGGGCAGCAATCGGGTGCTGAACGATCTGAGAGTGCAGCTGGCGGAATATTTCGCGGGTCAGCGCCAGACGTTCACGATGTCGTTGCGTAGTCCCGGCACGCCGTTTCAGGAGCGTGTGTGGGCGGCGCTTTGCGAAATTCCTTACGGCGAGACCTGGTCATATTTGCAGCTCGCCGTGCGCATCGGCGATGCACTGGCGACGCGGGCGGTCGGGTATGCGAATGGCGCGAATCCCATCGCCATCGTCATTCCCTGTCATCGGGTCATCAACGCCGATGGCGGCGACGGGGGCTACGGCGGCGGCCTGTGGCGCAAACGGATTCTGCTGGACCTGGAGCGGGGTCAGGGCTCATTGGCGCTGTAGGGCTTGTGAGCACCGGTTCAGCCGCCATATAGGCGCCGAGGATGAACATTTGGTAACGCGTCGCTTCGGAACTTGAGGCCCGGACGATTCGCCTAAACAGTAAGCTGATGCGTACGAGGGACTCCATCATGTCGTTCAAGCCATATTTTTCACGGGTCGCGGCGGCGTTCGCGCTGACCGCGGCTCTATTCGCGGCCGGCTGCGCCACCACCAGCGGCCCCAAGACCCGCATCGACTACGATCGATCGGCGGACTTTTCCGTGTATCGCACTTACGGATTCCCGAAGGAAACCGGCACCGATCGCGGCGGTTATTCGACGCTGGTCACGAGCTATCTGAAGAGCGCGATGTCGGCGCAGATGGAAGCTCGCGGCTACAAGTACAGCGAGGAGCATCCGGACCTGCTGGTGAACTTCTACATGAATACTCGCGAGCGCACCGAGATCCGTCCGGATGCGCGTGCGTCGGTGGGCTATGGCTATTACGGCTATCGCTACGGCCTGTACAACGCCTGGCCGATGTATGACGAAGACCGCACCGTCACGTACAAAGTCGGCACGCTGAATCTCGACATCGTCGATGCCGAGAAGAAGCAGCTGGTGTGGGAAGGCGTGGCCGAAGGTCGCGTGAACGAGGACGAGCTGCAGAACCCGAAGGTCGCCATCAACGCGGTCGTGACCGAGCTGATGCGGCAGTACCCCGGCAAGCCGAATATGTAGCTAGCGAACCGGCAAGCCGGAGAGCATGGCGTCCATCTGCTCGACGCTCAGCTCGATTTCGACTTCGATGGTGTCGTCGTCCAGCGCCAGGTCCGGGATGGGATCGGCGGGGGACAGCACGGCGCCATCGTTGTTCGCCGCCGGCAGCGGCTTCAACAGCGGGTCGAATTCGCAGATGTCGTCCACTTCGATTTCATTGGGGGCGAGGGGGCCAACGCTCGAGGGATCGGTCAATTCCTGGGCCGTGAGATCGATGGAGATCTCCGCGATGGGATTCATTGAGCTCGGCCCTCATTCGACTTCGACCCATGGATGCTGCCAGAGGCGCGTGGCTGAAGCCTGCAACGCAGTTCACACACGCGAGTCGCAAGCATTATGAAATGGTGCGACTTACCGTAATCCGGTCGGGCAGCGCGGCGCATTCTAACCGCCCGGACGGCACGTGTGACCTCCAGGGAACCATAATGTAAAGTCGTTCATTTGACGGCGATGACCCCGATCCCCATGCCCGACCCGCACGCGATCGCGGTCATGCTGCTGACCCTCGGCGCGCTTTATCTCTTCTCGCGCGACTTCATTCCCATCGAGACGTCCAGCCTGCTGGTCGTGGCGGTGCTGGCCATCGGGTTCAGCTTGTTCCCCTATCGGGGGACGGACGGCAGCGAGCTCGATCCCATCCGCTTCTTCGCAGGTTTCGGCAACGAGGCCTTGATCGCGATCTGCGCCCTGGTGATGGCGAGCCAGGGGCTGGTCTCCACCGGGGCGCTCGCGCCGATCGGGCGGGTCGTGCACCGGGTGTGGCAGATCAGTCCGCTGCTGGCGATGGGGGTCGTGATCATCGTGACGGCCGTCATCAGCGCATTCATGAACAACACCCCGCAGGTGGTGTTGATGATCCCCATCCTCACGGCGGTGGCGGTGCGCTCGAGCATGTCGCCGTCGAAACTGCTCATGCCCATGACCTTCGCCTCGCAGATCGGCGGCATGGGCACGCCGATCGGCACGTCGCTGAACCTGCTGGTGATCGGCAGCGCGGCGAGCCTGGGAGTCGAGCGCTTCCACATGTTCGACTTCATTGCGCCGGCGGCGCTGGCGGCGATCCCAGGCCTGCTGTTCTTGTGGCTGATCGCGCCGAGACTGCTGCCGGACAAGCACCCGCATCCGTCGTTCGTGAATGCCTCGCCGCGTATTTTCGATGCTCAGCTGCATATCTCGGACAGCAGTCCGGTCGCGGGCAAGACGTTGGCCGATGCGAAGAAGCTCACGCAGGGCGAGATGTCCGTCGTGTCGGTGCGGCGCTCGCAGGATTTGGTGATTTCGCCGCTGCCGGACGTAATCCTGAGAGCTGGCGATCAGCTTGCTGTGCGGGATACGTCGGAACAGTTGATGGAGTATTCGCGGGTGCTCGGCGCGACGCTGTTTTCCGGCGACGTACGCGTCGACGCGGAGCATCCGCTGACTGCGCCCAACCAGCAGACGGCCGAGTTGGTGCTGACACCCGCGTCGCCGCTGCGAGATCGCACGTTGGCGCAGGCCAACTTCGATTGGCACTACCAGCTGATTCCCCTCGCGGTTCATCGGCCCGGTGAGGAAGAGGCGTTGAGTCACACGATGCTACGGGACGTGCGGCTGGGCGTCGGCGACGTGTTGCTGGTGCAGGGGCCGGCGGAGCAGATCGAGGCGCTCAAGAAGCGCAGCGAAATGCTGGTGCTGGATGCGACCAGCAATGTGCCGCTGACGGCCAAGGCGCCGCTGGCGTTGGGCATCATGGCCGGCATCGTCTTGATCGCGTCGTTGCGAATCGCGCCGGTCGCCATCGCCGCGATTTGCGGCGTGTTGGTGATGGTCACGACGGGGTGTTTGAAGTGGCGTCACGCGACGCGGGCGCTCGACTCGTCGATGATCCTGCTGACGGTGGCGAGCCTCGCGTTGAGCCTTGCATTGGTGACGACGGGCGGCGCTGCGTTCATCGCGCAAGTGGCTGCCGCAGTGGCGAAGTCGCTGCCGCCGTTGGCCGTGCTGAGCGCGACGATGCTGTTCATGGCGATGATGAGCAGTGTGATTTCCAACAGTGCTGCCGCGGTGATCGGAACACCCATTGCTATCGAGCTGGCGAGGCAGTTGGGGCTGGCGCCGGAGCCATTCGTGCTGGCGGTGATGTTCGGCGTGAACATGGGATACGCGACGCCGATGGCCGACAACTGCAATTTGCTCGTCTATAGCGCAGGTGGCTATTCGTTCGGCGATTTCCTGCGCGTCGGTGTGCCGCTGACGTTGATCATGTGGCTGGCGCTGACTTGGGTGCTGCCACAGTTCTATCCGTTGGGTTGATCCAGGCGGGATGTGCGGGAATAGGCAAGAACCCGCCAGCTTCGCCTAACTCCTGGCTAAGTCTCCCAGGGCAAGATACTGCCCATGCGCCTGACCCATTGGGTGTTGTTATTGGGAGTTGTCGCTATGAGCGCAGCCTACGGCGATCGGCCTGCCTTTTCATCGGCTCAGTTTCGCGACGGTCGATTTCACAACGTCGCGCCGCCCAAGCAGCCGGGCGGGTGGCAGTTGCTGAAATTGTGGTGGCAGTTCATGTTCAAGGATACGAGCCGGACGGTGCCGCCCGAAGCATTGTCCGTGACGCCGCTGGCGCCGGATCAATTGCAGCAGGCCGCCGACGGATCGATCTGGCGGCTCGGCCATTCGACCGTGCTGATGAAATTGAATGGCAGGTTCTGGATCACCGATCCGGTGTTCTCCGAGCGCGCCTCGCCGGTGCAATGGGCCGGGCCGAAGCGTTTCATCCCGACGCCGATCGCGCTCGAGGACTTGCCGCCGCTGGCCGGCGTGGTGCTGTCGCACGATCACTTCGATCATCTCGATCGCGACACGGTCGTGAAGCTCGCCGCGAAGACCCGCATGTTTCTTACGCCCTTGGGCGTGGGCGATCATCTGATCCGGTGGGGCGTTCCCGCCAGCAAGATCCAGCAGCTCGATTGGTGGCAGACCGTCGAACTGGAAGGCCTGCAATTCACTGCCACGCCGGCCCAGCATTTCTCCGGCCGCAGCTTCTTTGCGAAGAACCCGACGTTGTGGGCGTCGTGGGCGATCTACACCGGCACGCATCGCATTTTCTTCAGCGGCGATACGGGTTATTTCGACGGCTTCGCGGAGATCGGCCGGCGCCATGGGCCGTTCGATCTGACGTTGCTGGAGGCCGGCGCCTATGACAAGCAATGGGAAGGAGTGCACATGCTTCCCGAACAGGTCATGCAAGCGCATCGGGATTTGCGGGGCGACTGGTTGCTGCCGATCCACAACGCGACGTTCGATCTGGCGTTCCATTCCTGGGATGAGCCCATGGAAAAGATGCTGACGCTGTCGTCGCAACACGGTATTCGTCTCACCATGCCGCGCATTGGCGAGGCTGAGCGCCTGGATCATTACCAGGCCGCGCAGGCGTGGTGGCGTTTCAAACAACCTCGGCCTGCCAGCATGAGCATGACTGCTACGACGCACGCCATGTGAGCCGCTGCGCCCAAAAGCGGCGGGGATAGTCAGGGTTTGCGGCTACACTGCGCGCTTCCTGTTTGTTGGGGATGCGTGGCTTCATGGGCGCGGCGAAGGATTCACTTTCGATCGGCGAAGCGCGACGGGTAGCGTTAGAGGCACAGCAGTTCCTCTCGGCAGGAGCCGCGCCGAGAAGCGGGAAGGCACTCGCAGACATCGTGCGACGCTTGGGCGTCGTGCAGATGGATTCCGTCAACGTGCTGTGTCGCTCGCACTACCTGCCGGTGTTTTCGCGGCGGGGCGATTACAAGAGCGCGCTGCTCGAACGCGCGGCCTACGACGAGCGGTTGCTGTTCGAATATTGGGGCCACGAAGCCTCGCTGCTTCCCATTGAATCGTATCCATTGTTCCGCTGGCGCATGGACGACGCGCGCAAAGGCGTCGGCACCTGGGGCCGCCTCAAGCGATATGCGACCAGTCATCAAGATCTGGTGAAAGGCGCGATCGATCAAATCCGCGAGCGCGGCCCGCTGGGCGCGAGTGAGCTGACGGACGCCGGCAAATCCAAGGGCAGCTGGTGGGGCTGGAGTCAGGGCAAGGAAATCCTGGAGTGGCTGTTCTGGATCGGTGACGTGACCACGGCGCGTCGGCGGAATTTCGAACGACTGTATGACTTGCCGGAGCGCGTGTTACCCGAGTCGGTACGAAACGCGCCTGTGCCCGCACGAGAGAGCGCACAGCGCGAGCTGATGATGATTGGCGCCCGAGCCATGGGTGTGGCGACGGCGCGCGACCTGCGCGATTACTTTCGGCTTCCGACGAAAGAGGCGGCGATGCGGCTCGCGGAGCTTGTGGAAGAGGGCAGGCTCGTGCCCGTCAGCGTGGAAGGCTGGAAGCAGCAGGGATACTTACACCACGAAGCGAAGATTCCTCGCGCTTCCAAGATTGCTGATGTGGCCGCGCTGCTATCGCCATTCGACTCGTTGATTTGGGAACGTCAGCGCACCGAACGTCTGTTCGACTTTCACTTCCGGCTGGAGATTTACACGCCCCTGCACAAGCGAGTGCATGGTTACTACGTGCTGCCGCTGTTGCTGGGCGAGCGCGTCGTCGGGCGTGTCGATCTGAAATCGGAGCGCCAGAGCGGCGTGCTACAGGTCAAGGGCGGAAGCGTCGAGCCGGGTGTCGTGCCGGCGCGCGTCGCCGAGCCGCTGGCGAAACAGTTGGTTGAGCTGGCGAGCTGGCTCGGCCTGGAAAATTACGCCGTCACGAGTCGCAAGGGTGAGCTCATGCGCGCGCTGAAGAAACTGAAAGCGCGCTGAACGGATGTGAATGTAAGTTCAACCTGCGCCGCGAGCGGACCAGCCGAACACGCACATCACGATGAACAGAGTCAGATAAAACAACAGGCCCATTTGTGCAGCCTCCAACATTTTCGTCTTGTCGAAAAAACGACCGGACGAGGTGGTCGGTTCCCGAGCGTCGATATTTTGGAATGCCAGGCCCTGAAAAAGTTCAGCCCCCGTGAGGGGGCTGAATGTCTTGCTTTGTTGTAGCGGCGGTGACGGTCAGTCATCCATCAGGAAGCTGCGCAGCTGCTCGCTGCGGCTCGGATGACGCAGCTTGCGCAGCGCCTTCGCTTCGATCTGACGGATGCGCTCGCGCGTCACGTCGAACTGCTTGCCCACTTCTTCCAGCGTGTGGTCGGTATTCATGTCGATACCGAAGCGCATCCGCAGAACCTTCGCTTCGCGCGGGGTCAGGCCAGCCAGCACGGAGTGCGTAGTTTCGCGCAGGCTTTCCATCGTCGCGGAATCGATCGGCGAGTCCACCGAAGTGTCTTCGATGAAATCGCCCAAGTGCGAATCCTCGTCGTCGCCGATCGGCGTTTCCATCGAGATCGGCTCTTTGGCGATCTTGAGCACGCGGCGGACTTTGTCCTCCGGCATTTCCATGCGCACCGCCAGCTCTTCCGGCGTCGGCTCGCGACCCATCTCCTGCAGCATCTGCCGCGAAATGCGGTTCAGCTTGTTGATGGTCTCGATCATGTGCACCGGGATACGGATGGTGCGCGCCTGGTCGGCGATCGAACGGGTGATCGCCTGGCGGATCCACCACGTCGCATAGGTCGAGAACTTGTAACCGCGGCGGTATTCGAACTTGTCGACCGCCTTCATCAGGCCGATGTTGCCTTCCTGGATGAGATCCAGGAACTGCAGGCCACGGTTCGTGTACTTCTTCGCGATCGAGATCACCAGACGGAGGTTGGCTTCCACCATCTCCTTCTTGGCGCGGCGGGCCTTGGCTTCGCCCACGGCCACTTCGCGGTTGATCTCCTTCACTTCCGCGATCGTCAGGTGCACGCGCTCCTCGAGCGACATCAGCTTCTTCTGCTGCTTCTCGATCTCTTCACGCAGACGCGCGAGCGCGGCCGAATGCTTGCGCTTGGCGCGGATGTGCTTGTCGAGCCACTTGGTGTTGGTCTCGTTCTTCGGGAAGGTCGAGATGAAGTCCTTGCGCGGCATGCCGGCGTCGCGCACGCACAGGATCATGATCTGCTTCTCGAGATTGCGGATCTCGGCGACGTTGTCGCGCAGCTGCACGATCAGCGCGTCGAACATCTTCGGCGACAGCTTCAGTTCCATGAACTCGCTGGCGACTTTCTTGCGCAGCTTGACCGACTTCGGGTCCTTGCCGGTCTTGTCTTCGGCCATGGCCTTGAGGACCTGCTGGTGGCCCTTGGCAATGGACACGAAGCGGCGAGCGGCCTCTTCCGGATCCGGGCCGGTCTCGAGCGTTTCCTCGTCCTCGCTGCCGCCCTCGCTCTCCTCGTCCTCGTTCTCCTCTTCGGCCGGCGCGGCGGCCGCGGCCAGCTTCGGATTGACCGGCGCGGCGATTTCGTCCGGCGCGTTCGGATCGATGAAGCCCGTGATGATGTCGACCAGGCGGCCCTGACCGGCCTTCACCTGCTCGTACTGGTTGAGCATGAAGTTATAGGTGAGGGGATAGCTGGACAGCGCGCCACGAACCGTGTCGAGGCCTTCCTCGATGCGCTTGGCGATACGGATTTCGCCTTCGCGGGTCAGCAGCTCGACGGTGCCCATCTCGCGCATGTACATGCGGACCGGGTCGGTCGTGCGGCCGAATTCGGCGTCCACAGTGGCGAGCGCGGCGGCGGCTTCTTCTGCGGCTTCCTCGTCGGCGACCACGGGCTCGGCCAACAACAGGGCTTCGGATTCCGGCGCCTTCTCGTACACCGTAATGCCCATGTCGTTAATCATGTTGACGATATCTTCGATCTGCTCCGGATCGACGATTTCGCTGGGCAGATGGTCATTGACCTCGACGTACGTCAGGTAGCCCTGCTCCTTGCCACGGGCAATCAGCAGCTTCAATTGCGATTGACGCTCATCGGCGATCTGCGCCGGTTCCTTCTTTGCTGCCAAGGTTTTGCTCAAGTCGTGGCCCTCACGTGCTGTCCGGGGGTGGGCGGGCTTAAAAAGACCGCGCAGTGTACTTTGATCGTTTTCCGGGCGCTAGGTTCGCGTTCACGCACCATGAGCAACCGGAGGTTTCCGGGCCAATAGCCCCTGCAATTCAGCCTTTTCGGCATCGGTTAACTGGCCCGCCCGGCTTAACAGAAGCTTCTGTCGAGCCTCCATCGCCTCGGCGGCCAGCTGCTGGACCGCGCCGGCCAGGTCGGTGGCGGCGCCGGCGGCGTCGACCAGACACTCCTGAGCGGCCAATTTCGCCAGGTGCTCAACATCGGGGCGATCCCGCCAGCGTTCAAGCAGCGCCCCAGTGTTAGCGCACGGGCGCTGGGCTAGTTCCTCGATCAGCTCGATCAACAGCGGAATTCCCGGCCTTTCGAGCGTGCTCAAGACAGGATTCAAGGTCACCTTGTCGGCAATTTCAGGGTAATGCACCAACAAATGAATCGCCTGCCGGACCAGATTGCGCCGACCCGTCTGAACCTGAGGCTTCATGGGCCGGCGCGCCGGCTCCGGCGCGGCCGCCTTTTCGCCGCCCTCGCCTAACATAGACGTCAATCGGTCGCGTTTCAGGCCGACGGTTTTGGCTACTTCCTCGGCCAGCAATTCACGGAAAATTCCCGCGGGGATGCGCTCAAGCAACGGCCGTGCCATTTCGCCCAGCCGCGCCCGCCCGTCGATGCTGTGCGTATCGACCTGCGCGCTCAGATGATTGATGAAATATTCAGACAACGGCATCGCCTGTTTGATACGTGCTTCGAAAGCCTCGCGGCCTTCCTCGCCGACCAGCGTGTCCGGATCGTGCCCTTCGGGCAGAAACAAGAACCGGATCTGCCGTCCCTCGCGCACCTGGCTCAGCGAGTTCTCCAGCGCTTTCCACGCGGCCGCCCGGCCGGCGCGGTCGCCGTCGAAACAGAAAGTCACTTCGTTACAGATGCGGAACACGCGTGCCAGATGCTCCGGCGTCGTTGCCGTACCCAGGGTCGCCACTGCATAAGTGATGCCGGCCTGATGGAGCCGCACCACATCCATATAACCTTCAACGATCAACAGCCGGCTCAGGGTCCGGCTGGCCTGACGAGCCTCATATAAGCCATAAAGCTCGCGGCCTTTGTGAAACAGTTCTGTTTCCGGCGAGTTCATGTACTTGGGCTCGCCTTTATCGAGCACGCGCCCGCCGAAACCGATGGTGCGACCCCGCGCATCACGGATCGGGAACATCACCCGATCACGAAACCGGTCGTAATGGCCGGAGCGGTTGTCGCGCTCGATGATCAACCCCACCTGCAGCAGCCGCGACCGCTCGGCGTCGCTGCCGCCCAGTAGCTTGAGTACCGAATCCCAGGCGTCCGGGGCGTATCCCAGCGCAAAAGTTGCGGCGGTTTCGCCGGTGAGGCCGCGCGACTTGAAGTAGTCCTTGCCGCGGGCCGTATTCATCAACTCACTTCTGTAGAAAGCCGCGGCTTTCTCCAACGTCGCGAACAAAACATCCGACGGCGGCGGCCGTTGGCCCGGAGTTTGCTCGCGCGGCACCTCGACGCCGACCCGGTCGGCCAGCTCCTCGATCGCATCGATGAAGCCGAGGTTGTCGTGCTTCATCAGGAAGCCGAGCGCGTTGCCGTGCTCGCCGCAACCGAAGCAGTGGTAGAAGTTCTTGTCCGGCACCACGGTGAACGACGGCGTCTTCTCTCCGTGGAACGGGCAACAGCCCTTATATTCCTTGCCGGCCTTTTTCAGCGGCACACGGCTGCCGATCAGCTCGACCAGGTCGACCCGGGAGATCAGCTCTTCGATGAAATGTTTGGGGATGAGGCCGGACACGAATGCAAGAGTATGCGCGGCAACGTGGCCGGCATAGAGCCCGATCGCCTCAGCCGCCGAGCTTGGCCTTCAGTTTGGCGCTGGCGCTGGCCATATCGGTGCGGCCCTGCGCCTTCTGCTTCAGCAACGCCATGGCCTTGCCCATTTCCTTGATGGAAGTGGCGCCGGATTCGGCAATGGCCTGGGCGATCAGCGCATCGACTTCGGCGTCGCTGAGCTGCTGCGGCATATAGCCCTGCAACAGGTCGATTTCCTTCTGTTCCTTGGCGACCAGGTCCTCGCGACCGCCGCTCTGGAACTGCGCAATGGATTCCTTGCGCATCTTGATCATCTTCTCGACCACAGCCAGCACCTGCGTGTCGTCGAGCTGAATACGCTCGTCGACTTCGCGCTGCTTGATGGCGGAGGTGATCATCCGGATCGTGCCCAGGCGCTCGGTGTCCTTGGCCTTCATCGCCGTCTTCATGTCTTCGGTGATGCGGTCTTTGAGTGAGGACATGGCGGCTCGGGCAGGTCGGCGGGAGGGAATCGACGGGGACGGAGCGAGAAGGCTCCGTCCCGGGAAACAAGTTCGATCAGTAAGCGCGGGCGCGGGCTGGGCCGCGGCTGCTGCCGTCGCGGGTGACGCGCTTCATGTGGCGCTTCACGGCGGCGGCCTTCTTGCGTTTACGTTCCTGAGTGGGCTTCTCGTAGAATTCCCGGCGGCGCAGTTCCGTCAGGACCCCGGCCTTTTCGCAGGCGCGCTTGAAGCGCCGCAAGGCGGCATCGAAGTACTCGTTTTCTCGGACGCGAACGCTCGGCATTACTAACCTCGGAATGTTGAACACGGCCCGCTTCGGTCGATTCGAGCCGACGACGAGCGCCGAAGACTGGCGTCGGGGTCGAGGACGAAACGAGACGGGGACGATTGAGAGCGCGGCAGTCTAATGGTCCCCGAGGGGAAAAGCAAAATAACGCAGAAATCGGCTTTCTGCAGCCCGCGGATAGGGGCACTTGGGCTGCCTTGGGGGTTAAGCTTCGCGCCCCCAAAATTGGGTTTTGGGCCCTTTCCTACAACCAGCCCTACGCGCCACTGTGAAAGTCCTCGGTATCGAAACCTCCTGTGACGAGACCGCCGCCGCCGTGTACGACGGCGAGCGCGGGCTGCTGTCCCACGCTTTATATAGTCAGGTTCAACTACACGCCGTTTATGGCGGCGTCGTGCCGGAGCTGGCCTCGCGTGACCATGTAAAGAAGCTGTTGCCGCTGGTCCAGCAAGCGCTGGCCGAGGCAAAAATCGATGCAGATCAGCTGGATGGCGTCGCTTACACCGCCGGGCCCGGCCTGGTCGGGGCATTGCTGGTGGGCGCTTCGCTGGCTCGCAGCCTGGCGTTTGCCTGGGGCAAGCCGGCGGTCGGGGTTCATCACCTGGAAGGGCACCTGCTCGCGCCCATGCTGGAGACGGCGGCGCCCGAGTTTCCATTCCTGGCGTTGTTGGTGTCCGGTGGCCATACCCTGCTCGCGGAAGTTCGCGGGCTCGGGGAGTACCAGATCATCGGCTCCTCCCTGGACGATGCCGCCGGCGAGGCGTTCGACAAGACGGCCAAGATGCTCGGCTTGCCGTATCCGGGCGGCCCGGCGCTGGCCAAGCTGGCGGACAGCGGTAAGCCGGGGGGCTTCGATTTTCCGCGGCCCATGCTCGACCGGCCGGGGCTGGATTTCAGCTTCAGCGGTCTGAAGACGGCGGTGGTGGTCGCGATTCGCGGTCGGCAGCTCGATGAACAGACGCGGGCCGACGTTGCTTATGAATTTCAGCAAGCCGTGGTCGAGACGCTGGTCGCCAAATGCGCGCGCGCCGCGAAACAAACCGGGTTGAAGACGTTGGTGGTTGCCGGTGGCGTGGGCGCGAACCGCCGGTTGCGAGCCGAGCTGCAGGCGTTGGGCGAGAAGCGCGGGTTGCGAGTGTTGTATCCGAGGCCGGAGTTTTGCACCGACAATGCGGCGATGATCGCGTACGCTGGCTATCGCCGTCTGGCGGCAGGCGAGCACGACGATTTGAAGATTCGTGCGACCGCGCGCTGGCCGCTCGATACGCTGCGCATGCCCGCGGCCGTTTGATCCATCCTTTAGAGAGTTGCCCCTTCAGTCCATGGATAAGATCTTTCTGTCCCAGCTCAGTGTCGAATGCATCGTCGGCATTTGGGACTGGGAACGGCGCGTCAAACAGACCGTCATCCTCGATGTCGAAATGGCGGCCGACATTCGCAAAGCCGCGGCCACCGACCACATCGATGACACCATCGATTACAAACGCGTCGCCAAACGGTTGCTCGCATTCGTGGGCGAGTCGCAATATCAGCTGGTCGAGACGCTGACCGAGGCGATCGCGAGAGTGATCGTCACGGAGTTCGGTGTTTCGTGGGTGAAGGTGCGGCTGAATAAGCGCGGCGCGATTCGGGGCGCGCGGGATGTCGGTATCGAGATCGAGCGACGTGCTGAGGATTACGCGGGCGTGACGCAGCAGACTCAGCCATGACGGCTGTTTACGTCGCTGCTGGCAGCAACGTCGAGCCCGAAAAACATTTGTCGGTCGCGTTACGCGCGTTGGCGGCGGCGTATGGCCCGATGACGTTGTCGCCGGCTTATAAGAACAAGGCCGTAGGGTTCGAGGGCGCCGATTTCATCAATCTGGTGGTCGGCTTCAACACGGAAGATTCCGTCGCTGAAGTGCGCCGACAACTGCAGAAGATCGAAGCCGCCTGCGACCGTCCGCCGGACGCGCCGAAGTGGGCGCCGCGGACCATGGATCTCGACATCCTTTTGTTCGGCGACCTGGTGAGCAACCAGCCCGGCCTGGTCATCCCGCGGCCGGATCTGGTGAAGCGGCCTTACATGCTCAAGCCGATGGCCGACATCGCGCCCGATGTGCGGCACCCGATGCTCGATAAAACCATGCGCGAGCTCTGGGAAAGTTTTCAGGGCGGTGAGCACGCCATGGTCGAGGTGCTGCTGGGCGGCGAGCCTACCAGCCCACACTCCGCCCCCCATCGATCGCCAGAATCTGGCCGGTGACGAACGGGCCGTCCTTCGCGAAGAACAGCGCCGCGCGCACGATGTCGGGCGGCGAGCCGCTGCGCTTGAGCAAGGTCTTGTCGATGATTTCCTGCTTCACCGTCTCGTCGAGGCCGCCTTCGGGCCACAGGATCGGGCCGGGCGCGATGCCATTGACCCGCACCTCGGGCGCCAGCTCGCGCGCCAGCGACCGGGTCAGCATCATCAATCCGGCCTTGGCGCTGGAATAAACCGGGTGCTGCGGGAGCGGGCGCTGCGCATGAATGTCGATCATGTTGATGATGAGACCTCGCGCTGCTTTGAGCGCCGGCGCGGCTGCTTGCGCCAGGAACAGCGGCGCGCGCAGGTTGGTCCCCATCAGGTCGTCCCATTGTTTGGCCGTGACAGTGCCGAGCGGAGTGGGATAAAACGTCGAAGCGTTGTTGATCAGCACATCGAGCCGGCCGAACGCGCAGGTTGCTCGCTCGACGAGCGTCGGCAGGGCCTCGGTATCCAGCAGATCGGCGGCGGCGCAGACGGCCGAGTCGGCGCGAGCGGCATTGAGCTCGTCACGCAACTGTTCCGCTTCGCCGGCCGAACGGTGAAAATGAATGCAGACATTGGCGCCCTCGGCATGAAAGCCCCGGGCCAGCGCCGCGCCGATGCGGCGGGCCGCGCCAGTGATCAGCACCGAACGTTGGGCGAGTGCGTTGGAAGTGTCCATGCAGGTATGGTGAACGAACGGATGATTGCTGCAAGCCCGGCTGACTCGGAGCGCGTCGCTTGAACGTGTCACTGCCGTTGCCGGCACTCTCGCCGGATGAATTGGCGCACAGCGAGCAGCTGGTCCAGCGCATTCGCGACGCGATCGAAGCCGCCGGCGGCTGGATCAGCTTCGAGCGCTTCATGGAGATGGCGCTCTACGAACCGGGCCTCGGCTACTACAGTGCGGGCGCGACCAAGCTGGGCAGCGAAGGCGACTTCGTCACCGCGCCGGAAATTTCTCCCTTGTTCAGCCGCTGCCTCGCCAATCAATGCGTCCAGGTGCTGGATACGGTCAACGGCGGTCACATTCTGGAACTGGGCGCCGGCTCCGGCGTGATGGCCGCCGACGTGCTGAGCGAGCTCGACCGACAGCAGAAAACACCGGAGCGATATCTCATCCTCGAAGTCAGCGCCGATCTGTGCGAACGGCAGCGCGCGTTGTTACAACGGCGCCTGCCGCACCTGATGGATCGCATCGAGTGGCTGGATCGTCTGCCGGATGAATTTCGCGGCGTGCTGCTCGCGAATGAAGTGCTCGACGCACTGCCGATTCAGCGCTTTCGGATCCGCGGTCTGCAGGTGAATCAGTTGGGCGTGACCTGGGAGCTCGGCCGACTCGACTGGTCCGAGGTGCACGCCGACGCGGCGCTCGAGGCGACGGTGCGCGAAATCGAGTTCAATTTGGGCGAGCCGTTCGCCGACGGTTACACCTCTGAGATCAATCTCCGTTTGTCGCAGTGGATCGCAGGTATCGCGGCATCGATGAAGCAAGGCGCCGCGTTCTTCATCGACTACGGACTGCCTCGCCGACAGTACTACGCGGCCAACCGCAGCGCTGGCACGATGCTTTGTCACTTCCGGCATCGTTTCCATGACGATCCGCTCATCAATGTCGGTGTGCAGGATATCGGCGCGTGGGTGGATTTCACCGCCGTCGCCGAGGCTGCTATCGCCGCGGGCATGAGCGTCGCCGGTTACACGACGCAGGCGCACTTCCTCATCGGCACCGGTATCGAGCAGTTCCTCGCGCCGACGAATGATGAAGAACTCGCGGCGCGATTACAGATGGCGCGACAGGCGATGTTGTTGACGCTGCCCGGCGAGATGGGCGAGCGATTCAAAGTCATCGGACTCGCCAAAGGAATCGAGCTGCCGTTGCGCGGCTTCAGCGTTCGGGATCTGGCGGCGTCTCTTTAGTTTCGCTGCGAGCGGCTTCGTGCTGTCGCTTCAGCTCTTTCAGCGCGTGGATGCGCTTGTCGTGCAGCCGCTTCGCGATCTCGAAGCCTTGCAGTCCCTCGCGTTCTTCTGCGCTCAGTGTCGCAGCCGCAGCTACCTCACGCGCGCGGCGTAAATATTCGGGCTGCGGATAATCGCGCTGCTCGAGCCCTTTACGGCCGCGAGCGTCGGCTTCGCACGCGAGCAAAAATTGTTCGAATCGCGCCGGGCGCCGGAACGAATCGAGACGTTCCAGCAGCTCCAGAACGGTTTGCGGACGCAGCTCTGTGATCTTATGCATGTGCAGGTGATAGCGAGACACCAGCACGCCCAGTTCGCGATAGGCATTGGGAATGCGCAGACGATCGCACAGCTCCTCGACGATGCCGACGCCCCGCTCTTCGTGCGCGATGTGCCGGGGCAGCTCATGAGTTGGCGTCGTCGCTTTGCCCAGGTCGTGAACGAGCGCGGCGAAGCGGACCACCGGATCGTCAGTCAGCTTGGTGGCTTGATCGAGCACCATCATGGTGTGCACGCCGGTGTCGATCTCCGGATGCCATTGCTCGGGCTGAGGAATGCCGAAAAGCGCATCGATTTCCGGAAAGATCACCGGCAACGCGTTCCCTTCGCGCAGCACCTCGAAGAACTGACGCGGAGCGGGCATTTCCAGCGCGCGCTGGGTCTCCTGCCAGACACGTTCAGACACGAGCGCATCGAGCTCGCCGCGTGCAGCGATCTCTCTCAAGAGCTCCATTGTTTCAGGTGCGACCCGAAAACCGAGCGGTGCGAACCGGGCGGCGAAGCGCGCGAGGCGCAGCACTCGAACCGGATCTTCGACGAATGCCGGCGACACGTGCCGGAGCCAGCGCTCCTGGAGATCGCGTTGGCCGTGGAATGGATCGACGAGCGCGCCCGTCGCCTCATCCCGGGCGATCGCATTGATCGTCAGGTCCCGGCGCTCGAGATCCTGCTCCAGCGTCACGTCGGGCGAGAACATGGTGTCGAAGCCGCGATAGCCCGGCCCGGTCTTGCGCTCGGTGCGGGCGAGTGCGTATTCCTCGCTGGTCTGCGGATGCAGGAACACGGGGAAGTCCTTTCCCACCGGCTTGAAGCCCTGATCGAGCAATTCCTCCGGGCACGCGCCGACCACGACCCAGTCGCGCTCTCGCACGGCCAGGCCGAGGAGCTCATCACGCACTGCGCCGCCGACCAGGTAAATCTTCATACGGACATTTTGTCTCACTTGACGCGGTGGGACAAAATGGCGCGATCGTGAGCTGATTGCCCGAACGATGCCCGGAACGGACCACACCCCTAGTTTCATTGCCCGCCTGTGCAGGATCGCGCTCGTCCTGGCGGCGTCGCTATCGGCCGGCGGCTGCTATTTGATCCAGGCGGCCACCGGGCAAATGGAGCTCACCTCCAAGCGTCAGCCCATCGCCAAGCTGCTGACCGACGCGCGCACGCCGGAGCAGTTGCGCGACCGGCTCGAATACGTGTCCGCCGCGCGAACTTTCGCTTCGCAAGAGCTGGGCCTGCCGGACAACGACAGCTATCGCAGCTATGCGGATGTCGGCCGTCCTTACGTCGTCTGGAATGTGTTCGCGACCGATGAGTTCTCGGTGCAGCCGAAGCGCTGGTGCTTTCCGATTGCCGGCTGCGTCGTGTATCGCGGTTACTTCAAAGAGAACAACGCGAAGACCTATGCACGTCGCTTGCGTTTGCGAGGCAGCGACACCGCGGTGGGTGGTGTTGCCGCTTACTCAACATTGGGTCATTTCAAAGACCCGGTGCTCAACACCATGCTCGGCTGGAGCGACGTGCAGCTTGCGGCGACGTTGTTTCATGAGCTGGCGCATCAGGTCGTCTATGTGCCCGGCGATTCGGAGTTCAACGAAGCGTTCGCGACCGTGGTCGAGGAGGCAGGCTTGCAGCGATGGCTCGCATCGCGCGGCCGGTTGAAGGATCTGGATGCGTGGAATGAGCAGCGCGAGCGCAATGCTCAGTTCGTTGCACTCTTGTTACAGACTCGCGAACGCCTCGATGCGTTGTATCGGTCGGACTTGCCCGACGACGAGAAGCGCGATCGCAAACAATATGAATTCGGCGTGCTGAAGCTGCAGTACTCGCAGCTGAAAGCCGAGCAGTGGAATGGTTATCGCGGCTATGACGCCTGGTTCGGTCGCACGCTGAACAACGCTCATTTGGTGTCTGCCGCGACTTACTACGGCTGCGTGCCGGGGTTGCGTCGACTGTTGCAATCGGTCGATAGCGATCTGCCACGGTTCTACGAGAAGGCGCGCGAGCTGGCAAAAGAAACAAGAGAGGCGCGGGCTGCCGCAGTTTGCGCTGTCGCCGATTCGTGACGTCATCGTTCCTTGTCTGAAAACCGTATCTATATTTAAAACGGTGCAACTCGCGTATCGTCGCCGTTTACGGGCGAGGGACGAGATATGCGGAGATGGGTGCGGGCAATTGCCGCGCTGATTTGCACCGGCTTGATGACGGTTGCCGGTGCGACTGAAAATATTTCAAAGAATGGGCCCACGCCTTACCCGGCGGCTGAGAAGGATTGGCCCGGCGAAGGCGTGATCCGCGTCTTCGGCTGGATGAAGGACAACCGCGAAAGTTTCTGGAAGCAGCGCGAGCGAAAACAGGGCGCCTGGGTGCTCGCCGGCGACTCCTTGCTGGGCAATTGGAAGACCTCCGAGCGCGATCTCGCGCCGACGCCGATCGCGAATCGAGCCATCGGCGGCGACGTGAGCCGCGGATTGTTGTTTCGATTCCAGGAAGACGTGCTCGAGCTGAACCCCAGCGGGATCGTCGTGCTGATCGGCGGCAACGATCTGAGCGCGTTACAGAAGACCGATCAGACTGCTCGAAACATCGATCGGATGTTGCAGGCCATCCGGGCGCACAAGGCGGACCTGCCGGTCATCCTGTGCACCTTGCCGCCGAGGAACAGCGAGAAGGCGCCGATCAAGGCGTCGGAGCTGACCCATCTCAACGCCAGTATCCGCGAGCTGGCGAAAAAGTATGACAACGTGGAGTTGCTGGATTTGTTTCCGCTGTTTGCAACCCCGGACGGGCAGCCGCAGCCGAATCTGCTGGCTGCGGATCGCTTGCATATCGGCCCTGCGGGTTACGAAGTGTTGGGACGGACGCTCAAGCAGAAAATCGAATCGAAGTAGGTGGTCGTCAATGGACAGTTCTCCACCGGTCACGGCTGACGCGTCGAAGCAGCGGGACTCCCGGGGCACCAGTGCGTCCGCGACGGCTTTTCTGGATCTACTGCGCTTTACAGCGGCCAATCTGGTGCTGCTGTCGCATGTCTTTGTCGTGTTCTTCGACAACAAGAAGACCTACCAGGGCCGCGGCGTGGCCGTCATCATCCTGTTCGTGCTGTCGGGCTTTTTGATTACGCGCTCATTGATGTATCGAGCGAAGAAGCCTGGCGAGCACATGCCGGCGTTCCTGGCGGACCGCGTCGCTCGCATCATGACTCCGTTCGTTCCGGTGTTGTTGGCGATTGCGCTGTTGAATGCGACGGTCATTCACACCAACTGGAGCCTCGACGGGTTGAGCACGGGCTTCGTTGCGCTGCTGGGGAATTTGTTTCTGCTGTTCGACTATCCGGTGTTCCAGTTGCTGGACATTGCGCACGTCGACGTGTGGTGGCGCATCCGGCCCTACAACACCGCCGAGCCCTTTTGGACTGTCGCGATCGAGTTCTGGATCTACATCGCGATGAGCTTGCTGTTCTTCTGTGCGATCAAGCGTGAGCGGATCCGGGGCGGCTGGATCGTGCTGCTGGCGCTGATCAGTGTGCCGGTGATTCTGTGGAATGCGGCGGACGGCGCGGGCAAAGCGTTGTCGCTTACCTGGATGGTGGGTGGCATGGCCGGCTTTCTCGTCGTGTTCATGGGGGCGGACAGCGCCGCCGCCCGTTCAAGATTGCTTGCCTGGATCATCGTCGTCTGCGGGGTCGCGTCGCTCGGTGCGCGCGTCGTGAAGCTGGGACTCGATCCGTACGATCTGCAGACGAATTTTTTGATGACGGTGATCTTTTTCGGGATCTTCCTAAGGCTGAATCAGGCCACGGCGGCCTGGAGGATTCCCGCCGCGCTGGCGAAGTTCGGCGCTTCGTATAGTTACAGTCTGTATCTGGTGCATAACACCGTGCTGGTCATCGTGTTCGAAAACACCCACAGCTGGCCGAAGCCGGCCGCGATTGCGTTCGGTGTCGTGCTGGCGCATCTGGTGGCGCTGGTGGTGTATCACTCGTTCGAGAAACATCACCGTGCCGTTGGTACGTACTTGCGGCCGATCTTTGCTCGCGCGCTGTTGAAGTCGACGGCGCCGGTGGCTCAGCCGCAGACTGTTAGTCCGGCTGCGCCGGTGGCGGCTGCGGTCGCGGTCGAGGGGAAGTCCGCTAATGTCGAGGTGCCGGTGCTCGAGAGTCATGCCTGATCTGGCGCTCAGCGTCGACCGGGATTCAGGAGGCGTCGGTTTCGGATAGGAGAGGCGTCGGTTCCCGCACGCCGCCGAGGTGGGGGACCTCCTTCCGGCACCGGGCGCCGGCCGGAGCGCATTGCGCCCCTCGCCGCACGTCCATGGTGAGCCCTGCTGTTTCGGCCCCGTCCCTGTGCCGAAAAGCTGCCGGAAGGAGGTCCCCCACCTCGTCGACGCGCCGACACGTTCGCTTGGCTTGCCGGCAAAGAGATGGGTCTCGGCTGTCGCGACGGCGTCGATATGTCTCAGTGGTGTTGCGGCTCATCTCAGCCGCAACGCGTTGCTGATGACTGATACCGACGACAGACTCATCGCCAGCGCGGCGAGCATCGGGCTCAGCAGCCAGCCGGTAAACGGATAGAGCACGCCGGCGGCAATAGGGATGCCGAGCGCGTTGTAGCCAAACGCGAAGAACAGGTTCTGGCGAATGTTCTTTACCGTCGCTCGGCTCAAGTGCCGGGCGCGGACGATGCCGGTGAGGTCGCCTTTCACCAGGGTGACCTGTGCGCTTTCCATTGCGATGTCGGTGCCCGTGCCCATGGCGATGCCGACGTCGGCTTTGGCGAGGGCGGGGGCGTCGTTGATGCCGTCGCCGGCCATGGCGACGCGGCGGCCCTGGGATTGCAGCTTCGCGATCACGTTCGCTTTGTCCTGAGGCTGCACTTCGGCGATCACTTCGTCGATCGCGAGGTGTTTGGCCACGGCGCGAGCCGTTGTTTCGTTGTCGCCAGTGAGCATGACGAGCCGCAAGCCGTCTTGCTTCAGGGCCTGCAGCGCGCTCGGCGTGGTTTCTTTGATGGCGTCGCCCACAGCGATGGCGCCGGCGAGTTGGCCGTCGACGCTGAGGAATACGACCGTCTTTCCTTCGCTTCGCAAATCTGCGATTTGCTCGGCGAGAGTGTCGATTGACGCGCCAACGTTGCTCATGAGCGCTTTGTTTCCCAGCGCAAGCTCATGGCCGTCGGCTTGGCCGCGAACGCCTTGACCGGTGACCGACTGAAAGCCAGTGACGGTGGCGAGTTGAGCCTTCCGCTGTTCGGCCCCGGTCACGATGGCGCGCGCCAGTGGGTGTTCGCTCGCGCGATCGAGTCCGGCGGCCCAGCTGAGCACCTGAGATTCTGAATAGCCGTTCAACGCGATCACGCGATCGAGCGTCGGGCGGCCGATGGTGATCGTGCCGGTCTTGTCCAGCACGAGCGTATCGACGTTGCGGAGGTTCTCGATGGCCTGCGCGTCGCGGAACAACACGCCTTGTTGAGCGCCGCGGCCGCTGGCGACCATGATGGAGATCGGCGTTGCGAGTCCGAGCGCGCAAGGGCAGGCGATGATCAAGACGGCGACTGCGTTCACCAGCGCGTAGGCGAGCTTCGGGTCCGGGCCGACGAACCACCACACGATGAACGTGGCGATTGCGATGACGATCACGGCCGGGACGAACCAGGCGGCGACCTGGTCGGCCAGTCGCTGCAGCGGGGCACGCGAGCGCTGGGCTTGCGCGACCATCGTGACGATTTGAGAGAGCAGGCTTTCGGCGCCGACGCGTTGGGCTTCGACGATCAAGCCACCGGTTTGATTGATGGTCGCACCTGTCACCGCATCGCCGGCGGATTTCTCCACTGGCATGGGCTCGCCGGTCAGCATCGATTCGTCGACGCTGGAGTTGCCTTCGACGACTACACCGTCGACCGGAATCTTCTCGCCCGGGCGGACGCGGAGTTTGTCGCCGGCGTGGACGTGGCCGAGCGGAACGTCGTGTTCTGTGCCATCGGCCTCGATGCGGCGCGCGGTTTTCGGTGCGAGACCGAGGAGCTGACGAATCGCTGCGCTGGTACGGCCGCGTGCTCGCAACTCGAGCCATTCGCCGAGCAGCACGAGTGTGACGATCGAGCTCGCGACTTCGTAGTACACGCCGACCATGCCGTGTCCATCGCGGAGCTCGGCTGGGAAGACGTGAGGAAGAAACGTCGCGACCAGGCTGTAACCGAAGGCGATACAAACGCCGAGGCCGATCAGTGTGTACATGTTCGGCGCGCGATGCATGACGCCCATCCAACCGCGCTTGTAATAGTCGCCCGCGGCCCAGAGCACGACCGGTGCGCTCAACAGGAGCTCGAGCCAGCGCAGGTTGCTTGCTGTCGAATGTGAGATCGCCAGATTGAGCATATGCGGCGCCATCGCCACGAGGACGACCGGAATGCTCAGAGCCAGTGAGATCCAGAACTTGCGTCGCACGCTCCGCAGTTCGCTGTCGTCGACGTGCTCGCTCGGCAGCTCTGGCTCGAGCGCCATGCCGCACTTGGGGCAGTTGCCCGGGCCGACCTGCCGGATTTCTGGATGCATCGGGCAGGTGTAGATCGTGCCGGCCGGCAGCGGCACGTCGCTCGCGGGACGCGCGCGATGATGTCCATGATGCTCGTGTCGCTCGTGCGAGCAGCTCGATGCAGCCTTCTGCGCGTGACCATGGGCACCGTGCGAACCGGATGAATCGCGCTTCGCTGCGCCCGTGTGCGAGCACGAGTCAGATGCTGCCGCCTCAGGCGCGCTGGGTGCAGTCGAGCAGCACGACTTCGCGGCCGCGCCCTCGTGTTTGCTCTCTGAATGATGATGCTGATGCTTCGACATGATTTTCACTCCGCCGGCGGCAGCCCGGCGAGATCGCTGAGAATGGGACAATCGGGTCTCGAGTCGCCGTGACAATGCTCGGCGAGCTCCGCTAGCGCCGCGCGCATGGACTGCAGCTCGGCGATCTTATGATCGAGGTCCGTGATGTGTTTGGTCGCGAGCCGCTTCACTTGCTCGCTGGCGCGCCGCTGATTGCGCCACAAGCCGAGCAGCGTCCCGATCTCTTCCATCGAGAATCCATGACCCCGTGCGCGGCGGATGAATCGCAGCGTATGGATATCGGCCGCGCTGTAGACGCGATAGTCGCCGGCAGTGCGGGCGGCCTTGGGAATGAGCTGCAGCGATTCGTAGTGACGAATCATCTTCGGGGTGATTCCCGACAGCTCGGCGGCCTTGCCGATACTGTAGTAACCCTGATCTTTGGCTTCCGACAATTCCGCTCGCGCTTTGACAGCAGGCATGGCTCACCTCCAAACGGCCTGCATGATGAACCTTGCCACGGTGGCAAGGTCAAGGCGGACGAGGTGCACCGGCGAGCGAGCCAGTCGCATGTTGTTGACCGGCCCAGTCGACGGTCGCGGAGTTAGCGCTGTGTCACGGACCCAATGCTGACTGCGGTGCACAATTCCACGGCAAAACAATGAAAAGGACGAGCCGTGCGATTGTCGAAGGTATGGACTGCGGTAGCCGCGCTGGCGCTGGGCGGTTGCGTCGATTCCGATAAGGAGGCTTCCTTCGAGGCTGGCGTGGGTGGGACGGTCACCGGGCTGTCCGGGGAAGTCACGTTGATCCTAAACGGCAGCGAATCGCTGCGAGTTTCCACTAACGGCAGTTTCAATTTCGCCACCCGGTTGCCTGCGGAAACGAGCTATGTCGTCACGATCGGTTCGCAGCCGGCGAATCAGGTCTGCGCAGTGCTCGGCGGCACGGGCACGATGCCTTACGCATCGATCAATAGCGTCGTCGTCAGTTGCGCAGGCCGCAGCCACGCCGTTGGCGGCAACATCTCGGGGCTCGTCGGCTCCGTGACTCTGACCAATGGCAACGATACATACCCGTCCAGCACGGACGGACCATTCTCGTTCGCGACGCCCGTGACTGAAGGTGCGGCTTATGCCGTCAGCGTTCAAACCCATCCGGACATCCAAACCTGCTCGGTCAGCAATGGCGCCGGCACGATGGGAACAAGTGCGGTCGAGAATGTGGCTGTCGTTTGTTCGACCAACACTTTCGTCATCGGTGGCACTGTCTCCGGCCTCGCCGGCGACGTCGTGTTACAAAACAACAGCGGCGATCCGATAACCATCAGCGGCAATGGAGCGTTCGAGTTCCCCGCTGCCGTCGCGCAGGGCAGCCCGTACGCCGTGATGGTTCAAACTCAACCGGCGACGCAGACCTGCAGTGTGAGTCAGGGAGCGGGCGCGGTGGGCTCGGGCGATGTTTCCAACGTCGTGGTCGTCTGCTCGACCAACTACTTCAATCTGGGCGGCACGGTCTCTGGATTGAACGGCACCGTCGTCCTGCAAAACAACGGCGGCGACAATCTCGC
Organism: Steroidobacter agaridevorans; assembly: GCF_009932555.1. Lineage (GTDB taxonomy): Bacteria > Pseudomonadota > Gammaproteobacteria > Steroidobacterales > Steroidobacteraceae > Steroidobacter > Steroidobacter agaridevorans. Next base: position 265,842 of record NZ_BLJO01000005.1, on the reverse strand, counting down.
TATCACTAGCAGCGGCGCCTACACATTCCCCAGCCCCGTCGCGCAGGGGAGCAACTATTCGGTCACTGTGTTGACTCAGCCGGCGACGCAAACGTGCACCGTGAGCAATGACAGCGGCATGATGGACATGAGCGACGTTGCGAACGTGGGTGTCTCTTGCGCCGATAACGCCACGACGCTTTCGGTCACTGCTCGCGCCGTGATCCCGGTCGACGGCACGGCGTCGCTGACCGTGACGAACACTGGCGCCAGCTATTCGGCGCAAAACATCGCAATCAATCTGCCGGCGGGCTGGACGGATGTGTCGGTCGTGAGCTCGACCTGCGGTCCGTCGCTGCCGCCCCTGGCTGCATGCACGCTGACCTTGGGATCGCCCGTCCCCTACGTCGCTCAGGGCGGCATCGAGATCACAGGCGACAATGTTTCTTCGTCGGCGACGACGGCGATCGCGTTCTCGATCGATGGGTACCTGGTGTTCTCGGTCGACTCGCCGACCAGCGCCAGCGTGATTGACGGCGCCAATATGGGTTCTTGGAGCTGGTCCGGGACGACGCTCTTGGTGAGCGGGACCGATCCAATCGACGGCGCGGGCAACACGGCGTCGATCGCGGCCCAGCTAGGTAACCTTGCGCCGGCGGCCGATGTTTGTGATACCAGCACCGCTGGCGGAGCCAGTGTCGGCACCTGGTACTTGCCCGCCGTTTGCCAGCTGACCGACGTGGGTGGACTGGCGAACTGCCCCGCCGGCGTTCCAAGCATCCATACGAACCTGGTGCGACTGGGGTTCAGGCCCGAGATGGCCAATTTCAGCTACTGGAGCTCGACCCAGTACGGCCCGGACCATGCCTGGAGCGTGCTGATGTCTGCCGATCCCACCGAGTTATTGACCGCAAAATTCACGGCGACCGGAGTCCGCTGCGCGCGCTCGATCGACTACTGATGCGATGGGAATCAAAGGCCCTCTGCCCGGATCGGCAGAGGGCGCGGTAACAGCGACTATCGAATCTTTTTTATTGGATCGTAAAGACCAGCGTCGAATTGCCGCGACGAATCGTCAGCGCAAAGGCCGTCGCGCCGTTCACTGCCTGACGCAGTTGTTCAACCGAGCTGATGCGTGCGCGGCCGATCGCGAGGATCACATCGTTCGCGCGCAGACCGGCCTGCTGAGCCGGGCTGCCGTCGGCGACGCTTTCCACCAGCACGCCAGTATTGTTTGCAGCGTTGGTCAGCGCGGCGCCTTCGAGGGCCGGATGAATCTCTGCGGCGCCTTCACCATCGGCGCCATCGCGCTCACCGATGACAGCGCTCACGCGACGCGGCTTGCCTTCGCGGATCAAACCCAGCTCGACCTTCTCGCCGATACGCAGCAGGCCGATGGTGTTGCGCAGTTCGCCAGCATTGGCGACGGTGCGGCCGTTGATCGACGTGATCACGTCGCCGGCTTTGATGCCCGCCTGATCCGCCGGCGAGCCTTCGATGACCTGCGACACCAGCGCGCCTCGCGCATTTTCCAGGCCGAGGCTGTCGGCGATGCCAGGAGTGAAGTTGTTAGACAGCTGCACGCCGAGCATGCCGCGCTTCACTTCGCCGTATTGGACGAGCTGCGCCATCACGGCCTTCACCATGTTGGAAGGAATGGCGAAGCCGATGCCGATGTTGCCGCCGCTGCCGGAGAAGATGGCGGTGTTGACGCCGACCAGCTGACCTTTCAGGTCCACCAGCGCGCCGCCCGAATTGCCGGGATTGATGGGCGCGTCGGTCTGGATGAAATCCTGATACGACTCCGGATTGTTATCGGAGCGACCGAGCGCGCTGATGATGCCGGAGGTCACCGTGTGGCTGAGCGCGAAAGGATTGCCGATCGCGAGCACGAAATCGCCGACTTCGGCTTTGGATGAATCGGCGAGCGGCATCTCGACCAGATTCTTCGCGGGCACTTTCAACACCGCCACGTCCGACGCCTTGTCGCGGCCGACGATTTCGGCCTTCACCTGCCGGTCATCGAGCAACGTCACGGTGATCTCGTCGGCGTTCTCGATTACGTGCGCGTTGGTGATGATGTAGCCGTTCTTCGCGTCGACGATGACGCCCGAGCCGGCGCTCTGGAATTGGCGCTCGCGCGGCCCCATCTCTGGAGCATCGAAAAAGCGGCGGAAAAACGGATCTTCCAGCAGCGGATTGCGGGGCCGCTGTTCCCGCACGGTGCCGCGAGTGGCGATGTTCACCACCGCCGGCGAAGCTTTTTTGACGATGGGCGCCAGCGAGGGCAGCGGCGCATCTCCGACTTTCTCCGGTAGCTGTGCGGCGGCGCCCACGTTGTAGAGCAGAGCCGTTGCGGCCAACAGCGCGTAAACCTGTCTCATGAAGCAATCCTAGTGTGGAGCGTGAAAGCGGCTCGCCGCCGCATTTGCCAAGACAATGGTTGAGGTTTTTGGGTTCGATCCGGGCCAGTCCTGCCCAGCCCCGGATTCTATGAGCAATCCGCCCGGTTTGGCATTTCGAGGGCGAACGATGGCTCTGTGGACACACCGGTGGGCACGCTGTGGATAACTTGTGCGCTTACAGTTGATACCGGGTGGACACAAGATGTTGTGGTTTGCTGCGTTTGCGGTGATACTGGCGACCTCTTTTCGGCAGCGCCGAAATCCTCCCGCGAAAGCCAGCAAGCCCTTGAACTATAGGGGCTTTCCGAGCCTATTTTTCGAAGGAGGGTTTCTTGACGGCTTCAGATGGCAGGTCTAGGCTTGTGCCTCTGACACAATATGTAGTGTCTCGCTGTGGAAAGAAAAACACGACCGGCGAGATAACTGCGCAGGTCAGATGGACCGCCAGTCATGGGCTTTGAAGGGGCTCGTGCTGGAGGGAGTTTTGGGACGTCAGTTGGGGACGATTGGCGCCCGCTCGCAATCCGGAGTTCTTTGCCGGCATGAAGACCGCAATCAAACTTGAGCCCATGGATGTCAACAGCATTCCGTTCCAGGAAGCCTCGCTGGATATCTGGGACAAAAAATACCGCCTCTCCGCCAAAGACGGCACGCCCGTCGATCGCTCCATGGACGACACCTATAAACGGGTCGCCCGTGCGCTCGCCGACGTCGAGAAAGAAGACGTGCGCGACCAATGGTACGAAAAGTTTCTGTGGGCCCTGCGCAAGGGCGCGATTCCGGCTGGCCGCGTCACCTCGAACGCCGGCGCGCTGGAGCACAAGCCCGCCACTTCCACGATCAACTGCACCGTGTCCGGCACCATTCTGGACTCGATGGATGACATTCTCGCGAAGGTCCACGAAGCGGGCCTGACGCTGAAGGCCGGCTGCGGCATCGGCTACGAATTTTCGACCATGCGCCCGAAGGGGGCGTATGTCTCCGGCGCCGGCGCATACACGTCGGGCCCGCTGTCGTTCATGGATATCTACGACAAGATGTGCTTCACCGTTTCGTCGGCCGGCGGTCGTCGCGGCGCGCAGATGGGCACATTCGATATCGGTCATCCCGACGCAATGGATTTCATCCGCGCCAAGCGCGAAGCCGGCCGGCTGCGTCAGTTCAACCTGTCGCTGCTGATCACCGACGAATTCGTCGAGGCGGTGAAGAAGGACCAGGACTGGCAGCTCGCCTTCCCGGTCAGCCAGCGCGAGCTGGAAGGCGGCGAGAACCTGCAGGACAGCTCCCAGTACGTGTGGCGCGAGTGGCCGACCAAGGACGGCTATGTCGTGAACGAGACCGGCCTGGTCTGCTGCAAGATCTATAAGACGCTGCCGGCCAAGCGCATGTGGGACGTGATCATGTCGTCCACCTACGACTTCGCCGAGCCGGGCTTCGTGCTCATCGACAAAGTCAATGAAATGAACAACAACTGGTGGTGCGAAAACATTCGCGCGACCAATCCTTGCGGCGAGCAGCCGCTGCCGCCGTATGGCTCGTGCCTGCTGGGCTCGATCAACCTGACGCGCTTCGTGCTCGATCCATTCACCGAAAACGCGCGCTTCGATTGGGAAGAGTTCCGCAAGGCCGTGAAGGTGTTCACGCGCATGCTCGACAACGTGGTCGAGATCAACGGCCTGCCGCTCGGTCAGCAGCGCGACGAGATCATGCGCAAGCGCCGCCATGGCATGGGCTTCCTGGGCCTGGGCTCGGCGATCACCATGCAGTGCATGAAGTACGGCTCGAAGAAGTCGGTTGCTTTCACACAGAACGTGTCGCGCGAAATGGCGCTCGCGGGCTGGGAAGCGGGCCTCGAGCTGGCGCGTGAGAAGGGCCCGGCTCCGATCATGGTCGAGGAGTTCGACGTGACGGCGGAAATGCTCCGCAAGCGTCCCGAGATGAAGAAGGACGGCTGGCGCGTCGGTCAGAAGATTCACGGCCGCACCTTGCACGCCAAGTACAGCCGTTACATGCAACGCGTTGCCGAAGCCGCGCCGGAACTGGTCGATGAGCTGGCGGAAGTGGGTGCGCGCTTCACGCATCACAGCTCGATCGCGCCGACCGGCACGATCTCGCTGTCGTTGGCGAACAATGCGTCCAACGGCATCGAGCCGTCGTTCGCGCATCACTACTTCCGCAACGTCATCCGCGAAGGCAAGAAGAGCAAGGAGAAGATCGACGTGTTCTCCTTCGAGCTGCTGGCCTACCGCGAGCTGATCAATCCGCGCGCGATGCCGAACTCGACCAACGCGGCCGAGAAGCTGCCCGACTACTTCACGACGGCGGACAACATCACGCCGAAGGAGCACGTCGACATCCAGGCGGCCTCGCAGCTGTGGATCGACTCCTCGATCTCCAAGACGGCGAACGTGCCGACGGATTATCCGTACGAGGATTTCAAGAACATTTATCTGTATGCCTACGAGCAGGGCCTGAAGGGCTGCACCACGTTCCGGTTCAACCCGGAAGCGTTCCAGGGCGTGCTGGTCAAGGAAGAAGATCTGAAGAACACCACGTACGTGTTCACGCTGGAAGACGGCACCGAAGTGAAGGTGCGTGGCGACGAAGAGATCGAGTACGACGGCGAGAAGCACACCGCCGCGAATCTCTTCGACGCGCTCAAAGAAGGCTACTACGGAAAATTTTAAAGTCGCTGGCGGGCGCGCAGCGCCCGCCGCACTTGAAGCAGGTCAAACCATGAGCTCCAAGATCGACAAGAAAATCATCAAGTACCGGGTCGAGAAGCCCGAGGACAAGGCTGCGGCCGAAAAAGCCGCCGCCGAAGCCGTGCAGGCCAAGGAACGCAAGGAAGAATCGAACGTCGTCTGGATGCACGAGAAAGTCGAGCGTCCCGACGTGCTGATCGGCTCGACCTACAAGATCAAGACGCCGGTGTCGGATCACGCCATGTACGTGACCATCAACGACATCATCCTGAACGAAGGCACCCGCCACGAGCAGCGCCGGCCGTTCGAGATCTTCATCAACTCCAAGAACCTGGATCATTTCCAGTGGATCGTGGCGTTGACCCGAATTCTCTCGGCCGTGTTCCGCAAGGGCGGCGACGTGACCTTCCTGGTCGATGAAATGAAAGCCGTGTTCGACCCTCGCGGCGGCTACTGGCAGAGCGGCGGCAAGTTCATGCCGTCCATCATCGCCGAGCTCGGCTACGTGGTCGAAAAGCATTTGCAGACCATCGGCCTGCTGAAGAAGCCGGAAATGGAAGAGGAGCGCAAGAAGCTCATCGAGGAAAAGAAGGCCGAGTACGAGGCGCGCAACAAACAGGTCGACGCCTTTGCGAAGAGCCATTTCCCCGAGGGCGCGCAGCTGTGCTCCAAGTGCAGCACCACCGCGGTCGTGTTGATGGACGGCTGCATGACTTGTTTGAACTGCGGCGATTCGAAGTGCGGATGAGCCGGGGCTGGCTCGGCGCTCCCTCCTTTGAATGAACGAATGTGTGAGCTAAATGTCTGGTTGATTCTTCAGCGATCGCCTGTGACAGGCAGGGCTGCACGATATGACTCGGAATGTGGATTCTCGAATCAGAAAAAGCCGAGAGTTGCTCAAGAACCCCTACGCCCATCTAAATGGTGCGGGTGAGTACGATGCTGTCCTGCCCGCACTTGACCAGCCAGTACTCAATGCTGCTCAAGTGATGAACGGGTATCGTAGAGGGCGCCCGTTTGCCAAACGCGATCTCGAGTTGATCGCCCGAACGCTCCACAGGTTAATGTGGACGCATCGAGAGAGGTTGCTCGGGGCCGCTGACGTCGAGCCAGCTCAGATTGTGGATCCTGCTTTGGCATTGAAAGCACTTGGATACAGAGTCGTTGAGCATGAATCGCTCGGGGAGCATGCTGCGGGAAAGGACACGTATGAAGTGGCGGGATTGATGGATCGAGATCACGGCGAGGTGCGTGTCTCGCGGCGTTTCGATCCTTGGTCGCGAAATTTCACCGCTGCTCACGAACTGGGTCATGCGCTTCTACATACGGGCTCTGGCTTGCACAGAGACCGAGCGCCCGATGGCTCGGCGGCTCGCTCCCGCGATCCTCAGGAACGTGAAGCAGATGAGTTTGCTGCATATTTTCTGTTGCCAGAGAAGTTGGTCCGAGAGGCCTTCATTAACAGATTTCTTGCAGCGCCCTTCGAACTGACTGACGCGACTGCTTTCGCGTTGACGGCGGAGCCTCTCGCCCAACTAAAACGCAAATGTCGAAGTGAGCGCGACCTGAGCCGTAGGCTCGCATCGGCGCATTCTTACAACTCCAGGCACTTTCATTCCCTCGATGAAAAGTTCGGCGTTTCGGTCGAGGTGATGGCGATTCGATTGGAAGAGCTGGGGTTGGTCAGGTTTTAGCGGGCAGCCTCTGCAACTGGATTTCTTTACGGCACGATGGGGACTAACCTGGCCGACTGAAGCCCCGCCGATACGGCGGGGCTTTTTTATGGCCACTATCTCCGGCTCACCCGCCTGAAGTGGATTATCGCGGCTCGTTTTTGTACTGTGGGCGCCAGTGCGGCCCATTTATGTACGCCGCGGGTGAATTTTGTAGGAGTTCAGTATGGGCGAGCCGATCGGGTACGCCCGCCTAGTGGAGCGTTACCAACTCAAGCTTCCAGCGCTTCCAATCGTCGCGCAGGTCGCCACCGCCGTCCACGGCCGGCGAACCCGGAACGATGGAAGCAGCGAGATTTGCGAGTTTCAGCCTTCCTACCGCCCTGAGGACACCCTGTCTGGTGACCTGCAGTTCGCGCTTCGCTACGAAGGTCTGAACCTGACCGTGCTCGCGCTGCTCTTCGCGCAACTGGGCGACGAGCCCGTTCGACAGCTCATCACAGCCCAACTCCAGTCCGCGTTCTCTCGGCGCATCGGCTACCTGTATGAATGGCTCACAGGGGAGAGGCTCGATATCGCGCCGCTGGAGGTGTCGCCGAAGTCAGCCTACCTCCCGGTCCTCGACGAGTCTCTGCAATTCGGAATGCGCCTCGACCAGAGTCCACGAGATCCTAAATATCGAGTGATTGACAATCTCCCGGGTAACCGTGCGTTCTGCCCACTCGTGCGGCGCACAGACTATCTCGAGACGATGGTTGGCAAGAACCTCAAAGTTCGGACCAAGGAGAAGCTTGAGAAGTACGATGCGGGCCTGCTACGGCGCGCCGCTGAATATCTCTATCTAAAGGAAACTCACTCCTCGTTCGAAGTGGAGCGCGAGCGTCCCAGTCCCGCCCGTGCCCAGCGCTTCGCCGATCTGCTTCGGAAAGCAGAATCCGGTGAACCGTTGAGCGAGGACCGCTTCATCGAGTTGCAGAACGCCGTCGTCGACGAACGCTTCCGCGAGGCGTCCTATCGGATTGAGCAGAACTGGATCGGAGATCATGGTCTGGGGCACATGCCACGCGTCGAGTTCGTACCTCCGCGACCCGATGATGTGCGTCCCCTTATGGACGGCCTGGTCCGCTTCTCGGACCGACTGCGAGCCGCTCCCGCTGCGCTCGACTCGGTCATTGCCGCGGCGAGCGTCTCTTTCGGCTTCGTATTCATACATCCGTTTATCGACGGCAACGGGCGATTGCACCGCTACCTGATCCATGAGCAACTGTCGGTTGCCGAATTCACGCCGAAGGGAATCATCCTTCCAGTGTCGGCCGTCATTCTCGCTCATCTTGAATCCTATTCGGCGGCGCTGAAGGCATTCTCGAAGCCTCTCAACGCCATCACCTCATACGATCCGATCGTCTCGAAGATGCAGGCTCAGGGAAATGAGGCGGTGTACTACCAGTACTTCGATGCCACCGAGCAAGCGAGCTTCCTGTATCACGCGCTCGATTGCACCGTGGAGCAGGACCTCGAACAGGAAATAACGTACCTGCTCGGATATGATCTTGCCAAGAAAGCTCTCAACGGAATGCTGGACTGGCCGCCTCATTCCATGGACACGTTCATTCGTGTCGTGCACCAAAATAACAACCGTCTATCGACCAACAAGCGCAAATCGCATTTCAGCTGGATGCGGGACGAAGAAGTTGACCGGGCGGAAGAAGTAGTTGCGCAGAGTTTTCATGAAGCGGCGTCGAACGCAGATCGACGCGGGCCGGGGGAGTAGCGTAGGTGCCCGCCGCTGACCACCGGGCCGCTACTATGGCCGTCACGCGCACGGGCTGGGCGACGCCGCGCCGGAATTGTTAATCGAGAGGGAGCGGGCGATTCCGTGCGTACCGGGAACGTGACGCTCGTCGCACACGGACAGCCGCGACTGCGCGAGCATTCGCTCCAGCTCAATCGCAGGACGCATGATGAAGAAGCTCTTCTGGGTCGTAACGATCGCGCTCGCCTGGATTTATGGCTCGGGCTTCATGAGCCTCGGGCCGCGAGGCGCGATGAACTATCTCGACGAATGGGAGCAGCTCTCGCTGAACGGCGATGCGGACGGCATTTGCGAGATGATGCACGAGGACTTGGAGTTCTCGATCGATGACCGCACGACGCCGGGCCGCCCGCTCGATATGGAGGGAGGCAAGGAGGACCTGTGCGATTACTACGCGCAGGTCGTTCCGGCCATGAAGCTCGTCGTGAGCGGCATGAATGTCCGGCGCGACGACGTCGAGGTGAGCCGCGACTGGCTGCACCCCTGGACCGCCGAGGTGTCGTATACCGAGCAGCGCTCGGTGACGATGGCGGGGATTCAAATGAAGGTGCATACGGTCGGCGAGGACAGGGTCACGCTGGTGAAAACGCTCACCGATGGAGTGAAGATCAAGGCGCTGCATGCGAAAACGCGCATGACGCACGCAGGCGACACCTGATCCGTCGCGGCGGTCGTGATTTTCCTTTTCACCGGCCGCCGCGTACTGTTGCGGCTATGCCGCTCAAACTACTGACCCTGAATATCGAACACGATCGTCATCTCGACCGGGTGGCGCGGACGATTGCCACGCACTTGCCAGACATCGTCTGCTTGCAGGAAGTATTCGAGAAGGACTGTGCGAAGCTCGCGGCGGCGGGCGGCTATCAAGTGAAGTACGCCCTCAGCGCGCTCATGCCGGAGGGCGAGGCGGGCAATACCAGTCCGCGCAGTTGGGGCTTGGCGGTGCTGACTCGGGTGCCGGTTCATAATCAAACCGTCAGTTACTATGCCGACGATCCCCGCATCCGGATCTTCAAGCAGCCGAACGATCCACGGCGCTTGGTGGTCATGACGGAGCTCCCGCACGAGGGGCGGTATTACAAGATCGGCACCACTCATTTCACCTGGTCGAGGAACGGCGAACCGACCGACGAACAACGCGAAGATTTCGCGCGGCTCAAACAGGTGCTGATGCCATATCCCGACTATGTCTTGTGTGGCGACTTCAATGCGCCTCGCGGCGGGGAAATGTTCTCGAGGTTCACGGGCGAGTTAGGGCTGGTAGATCACTTGCCGCCGGATGTCACCACCACGCTCGACCCGCAGTTCCATTACGCCGGCGCGCTCGAGCTGGCAGTCGATACCATTTTCTCGACGCCGGAATATCGGGTGACACAGGTGCAGGTGCTGGAGGGCATCAGCGATCACAAGGGAATTCTGGCGGTGATAGAGCGGCGCGCGCCGTAAACGATTGCTGCAGGCGCTCTCATGAAAACCCTCGTCCTGGTCCTCGATCTCGCCGGCACCTTCGTGTTTGCGCTCGCTGGTGCGACGGCAGGGGCGCGGCGGCAGTTGGATATCTTTGGCGTTCTCGTGCTGGCGTTTGCGGCGGCATGTGCTGGAGGTATCGCGAGGGATGTTTTGATTGGGGCCACGCCGCCGGCGGCGATTACGGATTGGCGGTTTCTTGCTACGTCCGCCGTCGCGGGGATCATCGCGTTCCGGTGGCATGCCGCCATCGAGCGCATGGAGAATCCGGTGCGAATGTTTGACGCGGCGGGTCTTGCGCTGTTCGCGGTAGCAGGAACTCAGAAGGCGCTCGCATACGAGCTCAATCCGGTGATGGCGGCGTTGTTCGGCATGCTCACCGGCATTGGCGGCGGTGTCGCTCGCGATTTACTCCTCGCGCAGATTCCTCTGGTGTTGCGTGCGGACCTGTATGCGGTGGCCGCGCTCGCCGGAGCGACGGTGGTGGTGTTGGGCGATCAGTTCGGCGCGCCACCGCTTCCTGCCGCCTTATGCGGAGCTGCGTTTTGTTTCGTCTTGCGCGCGATGGCAATCAAGCGTGGCTGGCAACTGCCGAAGGCGTTTCAACAGCCACGCGGCGGCGCCGGCGAGCGCAAGGACGTGCAGAAAGACGCCAGATTGTAAGTCGGTATTCGCAACCGTCTCACTCGATCCGGCGCTTGATCAGTTCCTCGCCGGAGGACTGCAGCTTGGCCGCCGTGCGGCTCTTGTGTTTCAGCGCCAGAAAAACGAATAACGCATCGATCAACGCCAGCTGCGTCACGCGCGAGGCGAGCGGCGCCTGGAAATATTTGATCTCGCTCGGCGTCGCGTACAGGCAGTAATCGCTGTAAGTCGTGATCGGCGACTTCATGGCATTGGTGAGCCCGATGGTGGTGGCGCCCTTGGCCTTGGCGACTTTCAGGCATTCCACCGTTTCGCGAGTGGTGCCCGACAACGAAATACCGATGGCCACATCGCCTTTCTCCAGCTGAGTCGCGGCGATGAGCTGGATATGCGAGTCGAAATGCGCCGACGCCTGCAGTCCCAGCAGCAGGAACTTGCAGTACGCCGTGTGAGCGACCGGATAGGACAGGCCGATGGAGAACAGCTCCACGCGCCGGCTCTTGTCGATGACTTGCGCGATCTTCTCGAACTGGGCGGGCGGGTTGATCTGCAAGGTTTCCGTCAGGCTCTGCGCGTGAACCTGGAACACCTTCTCGAGCAGCGTGCCGCTTTCCTGCCCCTGTCCGGCCGGCAGGCCCGACTGCGCCAGGTCGCGGGCCAGGGCGATTTTGAACTCGGCAAAACCCGCGACACCGACGCGACGGCAGAACGCCACGATGGCGCCGACACTGGCGCCACAGTCGTCTTTCAACTGTGCGATCGATGAGGTGATGACCCGTTCCGGGTCGGCGAGCACACAGTCGGCGATCAACCGGTCTGTCGGATTGAGGGACGCGAGGATGCCTTTGATATAGGTCAGCAACGGCCGCCGGCCGTCGCCCCCAAGCGTGTCAGTCGATGCCTTTAATGCAGAGTTCTTGCGTCGCACAGGACCATTCTATGAGCAGCCTTGACAGCACACCAGCGGCCGCGTAGTTTTGAACCAAGTTCAGTAACACTACAATATTAGTGAACATAGTTCAGTCGTAGTTCCGGCGCTAGTTCACAGCCATTTCAGTCTTTGTCATCGCGGGTTTTTCCAATGTCGCTCGAACCGATCAATCGACTGATGCAGCACGCCCGCCATCACGACTATGCGCTCGGCTATTTCGAAAGCTGGAGCCTCGAGTCCGTGCAAGGCGTGATCGATGCGGCCGAGGCAACCCGCTCGCCCATCATCATCGGCTTCAACGGCGAATGGCTCGCGGAACGGCAGAACGCCTCGGCCCAGGAGTTGCGCCTGTACGCCGCGCTCGGCAAAGCGGCGGCCATCGAAGCCGATGTGCCGGTCGGGTTCATCTTCAATGAATGCCCCAACGATGCGTGGGTGGAACAGGCCATCGGCGCGGGGTTCAACCTGGTCATGCCGGCCGATCCGCATGCGCCGCTGGAGGATTACACCCGCCGGGTGAAGCGGCTCACGGCATTGGCCCACAGCCGGCAGGTCGCGGTGGAAGCGGATTTCGAAGCCGACGATCTGGACACCGCCGCGTACGCCGACGGCGCCGTGCAGTTCGTAACGGAAACTGGCGTCGATCTGCTCGCGGTCAGCGTCGGGAACGAAGAAATCAAACTGCAAGGCCGCGCGCCGTTGGATCTGAGCCGGCTCGAAGCGCTGGGCCGGCGGCTCGATGTGCCCTTGGTATTACACGGGGGGACCGGTATCGAGGACGACTCGATCAAGGCCGCCATCCATCTGGGTGTCAGGAAGATCAACTATGGCACCTATATGAAACAGAAGTATCTTCGAACCATCCGCGAGGCGCTGGACACCGCCGAGCCGAATCCGCATGCACTGCTCGGCGATGGCAGCGGCACCGACCTGATGGTGATCGGCCGTCGCGTCGTGAAGGAAGCGGTACTGGAGCGGATCGATCTTCTCGGTTGCTGCGGAAGGGCGTGAGCCATGCCTGATGTGGGCTGCGCAGGAATCCTGGTCGAAGACACATTCTGTGGCCCGCTTCCGGCCCTGCCACCGGCGGGACAATTGCACGCGCTGGACGACCTGCCGGTACGAGCCGGCGGTTGTGCCGCGAATGTCGCTATCGATCTGGCCAAACAAGGCGTCAGTGTCGATGTCGTCGGCTGTGTCGGCCGCGACGGCTCCGCCGAAACGCTTTTCAAAGCGTTCAACAGGCACGACGTCGGTTGTTCGCTGGTAGAGCGGGTCGAGCAGTATCCGACCAGTCGGACGATCGTGCTGCTGATTGAAAATCAGGATCGCCGTTACCTGCATACATTCGGCGCCAACCACGCATTCAGCATCGATCGCATCTCGCCCCAGTGGCTGGAGTCGCTGAAAGTGTTCTATCTCGGCGGCCTGTTTGTCATGCCGGGCATCGACTTCGCGAAGCTCAAAGCGCTGCTGCAGTTCTGCAGGGAAGCCGAGGTCAAGACCGTCGTCGATGTGGTCGTTCCGCAAGGAATGACGGGCATGGCGCAGTTGGCCCCCTTGCTGCCCTACATCGATGTATTTCTGCCGAACGACGACGAAGCGCGCGCCTTCACGGGTTTCGCCGATCCGCACGACCAACTGAGCGCGCTGAAAGATGCCGGTGCAAACACCGTGATCATCACGCGTGGCCCACATGGGTCCGTCGCCGGGCGGGACGGCAAGATGTGGAGTTGCGGGGCCTACCGCATGGCTGTCGTCGATCCGTCCGGCTCCGGGGATGCATTCACGTCGGGCGTCATCCGCAGCCTGCTCGAGGGCTGGGACCTGCAGCAAACACTTCGCTATGCGAGCGCCGTCGGCGCGTCCGCTACCAGGGCTGCGGGCACAACCGACTCCGTGTTCAGCGCCGAAGAAGCCGATACATTTCTAGGCACGCATCCGTTGCCTGTTACCAGCGAGGAACATTGACGATGGATGTAAATATGAAGATGCCGGATCTCGCCACCAACGAAGGCGTGGAGCTCGGCATCACCCGCTGGCTGGCTAATGTGGGCGACCCCGTGAAGCGCGGTCAGGCGCTGCTCGAGATCGAAACCGACAAAGCGGTCCAGGAAGTGGAGTGCATCGCCAACGGCACCCTGGCCACCATCCATGTGCAGTCCGGGCAGAAGGTTCCCGTCGGCACCGTCATCGCGACCATCAAGGTGAGCTGATGCCTGGCTACGATCGCAAGTTCCTGCTCGACATGTACGAGCGGATGGTGCTGATCCGCGAGTTCGAGGACACGGTCAAATTCCTGTTCCTCGAAGGCACCATGCCGGGAACGATTCATCAATGTCAGGGCCAGGAGGCGACCGCTGTCGGCGTGTGCACGGCGCTGTCGTCCGATGATTGGATCACTTCGACATTTCGTGGCCACGGCCATGCGCTGGCCAAGGGATTGGCGCCGCAAGAATTGATGGATGAGCTGTTTGGCGCGGAGACCGGGTGTTGCAAGGGCCGGGGCGGCTCGATGCACGTCGGCAATATGAGCAAGGGGATGGTGCCGGGTATCGCCATCGTGGCAGGCGGCATTCCGTTGGCCGCCGGCATGGCGCTGTCATTCAAGTTGGAAAACAAGCCACACGTAGTGGCGTCCTTCTTCGGTGACGGCGCCATCGCCGAAGGCGCGTTCCACGAAGGCGTCAACATGGCGGCCATCTGGAATCTGCCGCTCATCCTGGTGTGCGAGAACAATCTGTACGGCGCGTCGACGCATGTCGATCTGGTAATGAAGAACTCGCGCATCTCGGATCGCGCGAAGTCGTACGGATTCCGCGGTGAAACAGTCGACGGCAACGATGTTCTCGCAGTGTATGAAGCTGCACAGAAGGCGGTCGCCGAATGTCGCGCCGGCCACGGTCCGGTGCTGCTGGAGCTGATGACCTATCGTCGCACCGGGCACTCGCGTCGCGACCCGTGTCATTACCAACCGAAGGATGAGCGCGAGGCCTGGGCGCAACGCGATCCCATCGAGCGCTTCGCCGCGAAGGTTCAGATTACGGCCGAAGAGCACGAGCTCATCAATACCCGCATTCAAAAGACGCTCACCGCAGCGGTCGAGCGAGCAAAGGTCGCGCCTCATCCGAGCGCCAGCGACCTGACCGACTACGTTTTTGCCGAGGCGTCGCCGCGGCCATCTGCGCTCAATGAACAACTAAACCCCGTCGTGAGCGCAGGTGGATCAACGCGGCGTCTCGGCATTGCCGAGGCGTTGCGCGAGGGTATTACCGAAGAAATGGCTGCGGATCCGCGCGTGTTCTGCATCGGCGAGGATATTGGGGTGCCGGGGGGGTGGGGCGGTGCGTTCACGGTGACGCTGGGCCTGGAGAAAAGATTTCCGGAGCGGATGATCAATACACCGATCGCGGAGCTCGGTTTCTTCGGCCTGGCCACCGGGGCGGCCGTGATGGGCATGCGGCCGATCGCCGACGTGCAGTATGGCGATTTCCTGTTCCTCGCGAGCGATCAAATCATCAATAACGCGGCCAAGCTTCGTTACATGTCCGGCGGAACGATCAGCGTCCCGTTGGTCATGCGTGCGCCGGTAGGGGCGACGGGCCGAGGCTCGCAGCATGCGCAAAACATGGAGCGCTATTTCACTGGCGTTCCTGGGCTGAAAGTAGTTGCGCCCTCGAATGCATACGACGCCAAGGGCTTGCTCAAGGCGGCGTTACGCGACGGCAATCCTGTGCTCATGTTCGAGCACAAGTTGTTGTACGGCTCGAAGGGCGCGCGCGCCGAGGGCGGTGCGGTCGATGCGTCGAGCGATGTTCCGTTGGAAGACTATGTGGTACCGATCGGCAAAGCCGCGGTTCGGCGCGAAGGCAAGCGCGTGACGGTGTTGGCCTGGCTCTTGATGGTCCACTACGCAATGCAAGTGGCCGATGAGCTCGACGCGGAAGTGATCGACGTGCGCAGTCTGTCTCCCATCGATTGGGAAACGATCGGCGCATCGGTGCGCAAGACCGGTCACGCCGTCATCGTCGAAGAAGGGCCGGTGACTGGCGGCGTGGGCGCCGAGATCGCCGCCGGTATCGCCGAGCGTTGGCCGTCCGTGCGCGTAACGCGCGTGGCCTCGCCCGATGTTCCTGTTCCTTTCACTCCCGTGCTCGAAAACGCATACCGCCCCAATGCGGACTGCATCTCGATGGGAGTGCGCGAGATATTGGAGGAAAGCCATGGCTGATACAGAAGCACTCAGAGAAGCAAAGAATTTCCACGAGGACGTGCCGATGCGCACGCCCGGATTCTTTCTGCGCGGAGCGGGCTCGCTCGACTGGGGCATGAAGAATCGCCTGGCGCGCATCTTCAATCCTGAAACCGCGCGCACGGTGATGCTCGCCATCGACCATGGATATTTCCAAGGGCCGACGACCGGCCTGGAACGGGTGGACCTCAACATCGTCCCGCTCATGCCCATGGCCGATGCACTGATGCTCACGCGCGGCATTTTGCGGACCACGGTGCCGCCGGCGATCAACAAACCCATCGTCATGCGTTGTAGCGGCGGTCCGAGCATTCTCAAGGAACTGTCGAACGAGGAGCTGGCGGTCGATATCGAAGACGCCATTCGCATGAATGTTTCGGCGCTGACCACGCAGGTGTTCATCGGCGGACAGTTCGAGACGCACTCGGTTCACAACATGACGCGGCTCGTCGACATGGGCCTGCGCTATAGCATTCCGACGATGGCGGTTACCGCCGTGGGCAAGGAGCTGACGCGCGATGCTCAGTATCTCCGCCTGGCCTGCCGCATCTGTGCCGAGCTGGGCGCGCAGATCGTCAAGACGTATTACTGCGCCGAAGGTTTCGAAACGGTCACGGCTTCGTGCCCAGTGCCCATCGTGATGGCGGGCGGCAAGAAGCTGCCGGAATTGGACGCGCTGACCATGGCTTATAACGCGATTCAGCGAGGCGCCGCCGGCGTCGACATGGGGCGCAATATTTTCCAGAGCGAAGCGCCGCGCGCCATGATGCTGGCGATTCACAAAGTCGTGCACAGCGGTCTCAAGCCGAAGGAAGCGCATGAGCTGTTCCTGACGTTGAGAAGCGAAGAGTCGAAAGGACGTTGAAATGGCGCGCTCACCTCTGGTTGATCGTTTGCGCGCCTCCGCGCCTCAGATCAGCGTTGGGGTGCTCACCGCGGACTGGCTGACGCTAGGCTCGCAGCTGGAGATCCTCGAAAGCGCCGGCGTCGAACTCCTGCACTTCGATGTGATGGACGGCATGTTCTGCCCCATGTTGACCATGGGCGCGCCCGTCGTCGCGGGGCTCAAGACGCGTCTGCTCAAAGACGTGCACCTGATGATCGAAGATCCGCTCAGCAAGCTGGATGCGTTCGTCGCCGCCGGCGCCGACATCATCACTGTGCACGCTGAATCCACTCGTCATATTCATCGCGTGCTGCAGGCGTTGGGCAAGATGACCAATGCCAACGATTCGAACCGCGGCATCGTGCGTGGCATCGCTTTGAATCCCGGCACGCCGCTGGAAGTGCTGGAGCCGCTGGCGGGCGAATTCGAGCTGGTGCTGATGTTGGCGGTGAATCCCGGCTGGGGCGGTCAGAAGTTCATCGCGTCGACCTGCGATCGTGTCAAACGGCTGCGAGAGATCGTGCGAGATACGGCGTTGATATGCGTGGACGGCGGCGTCACGCGAGACAACATTGGGAGCATCGCCCGCCTCGGCGCCGACATCATCGTCACCGGCAGCGCGGTCTTCGATGGCAAGGCTCCGTTGGAGAATGCCAGGGCCATGACAGGCGCGTTGCGATGAACAGTTTGTGGAACGATCAGGACGCGCTCCGATTCCAGGGGCCGTTGGGGCAACGGGTCTACACTTCGCGCCTGCTCGGTCGCGATCCTTCGCTCGTCCTTCACGGCGGCGGCAACACCTCGGTCAAGCTGCTCGAGCCGAATCTCTTCGGCGAATCCGAAGAAGTGCTGTACGTCAAAGGTCGCGGCGCGGATCTGAGCACGATCGACGCGGCCGGATTTTCGCCGTGTCGGTTGCGGCGGCTGCTACGGCTCGTGAGTCTCTCCGAACTGTCCGACGAGCAGATGGAGAGCGAGCTGAAGTTGTCATTGACGCGTGCCTCCGCTCCCGCGCCGTCGGTGGAAACGCTGCTGCACGCGCTACTTCCACAGAAGTTCGTCGACCATACGCACGCCGATGCGCTCATCGCCGTGATGAACTCACGCAATGGCTTCGAGCGCTTGCAGGAGATCTACGGCACGCAGGTCGTGATCATTCCTTATGCGATGCCGGGCTTCAAGCTGGTGCGTCTGTGCCGCGAGATTCTTTCCAAGGAAGCGACGCGCGAAACCATTGGCGTCGTGCTGATGCATCACGGGCTCTTTACCTTCGGCGAATCGGCGAAGATTTCTTACGAGCGCATGATCGATCTGGTGTCGCAGGCGGAGCGCTATCTCGAGACGCACGGCGCCGGCCGGATCGAATGGCTTACGCAGCCGGTGAAGCCTCAGCCACGCGCGGAGATCGCGGCGCTTCGTCGAAAAGTGAGCGACGCGGCCGGAGCGCCTATGGTGATGACAGTGCGCTCGGACTCACAGGCGTTGGGCTTTGCTCGGCGTACCGATGTGCTCGAGTTGTCTCAGCGTGGCGGCGTGACGCCCGATCACGTCATTCGTACGAAGCGCGTGCCGATGGTGGGGCGCGATGTCGCGGCCTACGCGGCGGCATATCAAGATTATGCGCGGGCCTACGCAGCGGGACGCACATTGGCGGTCGTCGATCCGGCGCCGCGCGTCATTCTGGATCCGGAGCTCGGGATGGTGGTGCTGGGCCGGAGCGCCGAGGATGCGGGTATCGCCGAAGATATCTATCGGCACACCATCGACATCATCATGAGCGCCGAGAAACTCGGTGGCTGGAAGGCGCTGCCAGCCAGAGACTTCTTCGATGTCGAGTTCTGGGACCTGGAGCGCACCAAGCTCACGAAGCCCGATCCTGAATGCGATTTCCTGGGTGAAGTAGCGCTGGTGACTGGGGCGGCTTCGGGCATCGGCAAAGCCTGCGTCGATGCATTACTCGCGCGCGGCGCCGCCGTCATCGGCCTGGATGTGGCGCCGGCCGTCAAACATCTGTACGACCGGAAGAGCTATCTGGGCATCGAGTGCAATCTCACCGATGAGGAGCGGATCGGCGCGGCGCTGGATCAGGCCGTGCGCACCTTCGGTTCGATCGATATGTTGGTCCTGAATGCCGGGATCTTTCCAAAGAGCTCGCCAATTGCCGCGCTGGCCACCGACGTATGGCGCCGGACCATGAGTATTAATCTGGATGCAAACCTGGTGCTGATGCGGGAATGTCATCCACTGCTGAAGCTCGCGCCGCGCGGGGGGCGGGTGGTGATTATCGGATCCAAGAATGTCGCCGCCCCGGGGCCGGGAGCTGCGGCTTACTCGGCTTCGAAATCGGCGATGCAACAGCTGGCGCGAGTTGCGGCGCTGGAGTGGGGTGGCGATGGCATTCGCGTGAACTGCGTGCATCCGAATGCCGTTTTCGATACGGCCATCTGGACACCTGAAGTGCTGGCCGCGCGTGCGGCCTCCTACAAACTGAGTGTCCAGGAATACAAAACAAACAACGTCCTCAAGGTCGAGGTGACGAGCAAAGATGTGGCGGAGCTGGCCGCCGAACTGTGCGGGCCCCGGTTCTCCAGGACCACGGGCGCGCAGATTCCAGTGGATGGCGGCAACGAGCGGGTCATCTGAGGGGGAACGATGAAACGATCCGAGATCAATGCGCTGATCGATGACGCGATCGCGCTGCTGCACGAACATCAGGTGCGCCTGCCGCCGTTCGCTTATTGGAGTCCCGCCGAGTGGGCGACCAAGGGCGAGGAATGCGATGAGATCCGTCAATGCAAGCTGGGCTGGGATATCACCGATTTCGGCTCGGGAGATTTCGACAAAGTCGGCCTGGTGGTCTTCACGGTGCGTAACGGGCATCACAAGATCGCGCCTTACAACAAGAAGCCGTACGCCGAGAAGATCCTGGTGATTCAAGAGAATCAGCACACGCCGATGCACCATCACATGCTCAAGTCCGAGGACATCATCTGCAAGTCGGGCGGCAATCTGCTGATTCGTCTGTTCAATCGCGGCCCGGACGGCACGCTTTCGGACTCGGATGTCGAAGTCTCGCTGGACGGCGTGCGCTACCGTGTGAAGGCAGGACATACATTTCGCTTGCAGCCGGGCGACTCCATCACCTTGACGCCCTATCTGTATCACGAGTTCTGGGCCGAGGAAGGCAGAGGGACGGCCATCGTGGGCGAAGTCTCGTCGGTCAACGACGATGAGACCGACAATGCCTTCCATGCCAAGGTCGGGCGCTTTCCGACCATCGACGAAGACGAGCCGGTGACGCACAAACTGTGTACTGAATATTGACGCCCGGTGTCGCATGACCTTCGAGTCCACTGTCAAGATTCAGGGGCAGGACTCATTCCTGCTGGGCTCGCGGGATGTCGAGCTGGCGTTGACCCGGACCGGCGGCATGCTGGGTCCGGTTACGTTTTTTCCCAGAGACGATGAGCCCATTCAGCCTTACGCGATTGCGCCGTGGGCACAGGAATCATTGCCTGCCGATGTGCCGCCGATGCTTCGGGCATTGCGTGGCGACTGGTTCTGCTCGGCATTTGGTGAGAACGCCGAGCCGTATCGTGGCCAGCGTTTGCCGCCGCACGGTGAAACCGCGAATCGCGAATGGCGCGAGATCGATAGTGGAGAAACAAACGACGGCTGCTGGCTGCGGCTGGGGGTCGACATGCCGTTGCAAGGTGGCGCATGCCATGCGACCACCGCGCTGCTCGCCAATCAATCGATCGTTTATCAACGGCACGACCTCTCGGGCCTGACCGGGCCGATCAACCCGGGTCATCACGCGACACTTGCGTTTCCTACCGGCCAGGGCGCTGCCCGGCTCTCGTTTAGTTCGTTGCTTCATGCGCGCACGTATGTTGAGCCAACTGCCAGGCCGGAAGATCGCGGCTACTCGTGGCTCCAGACGGATCAGCAGATCGTCGATCTACATGCCGCGCCATGCATCGATGGCTCGACCACGGATCTGTGCCGCTATCCCGCGCGACGCGGATTCGAAGATCTCGCGCTATTGTGCGCGGACCCGGCGCAAGAGTTCGCCTGGTCGGCCGTGACCTTTCCGGAGCAACGATTTGTTTGGTTCGCATTGCGCGACCCGAAGCAACTCGCGTCGACGCTGCTGTGGTTCTCCAATGGCGGACGTCATTTTCCGCCGTGGAATGGCAGGCACGTCAACGTCATGGGCATCGAGGACATCACGGCCTACTTTCACGCCGGGCTCGCCGCGTCCTGCCGGGAGAATCCATTGAACGCGCGAGGCATACCGACTTCTTTGCGGCCGGATGTGCGCGGCCGGCTCTCTATCTTTTATCTCCAGGGCGTCGCGCGCGTACCGGCAGATTTCGACTGCGTCGCCGATATCGAAGGTCACTGGAGGGATAACAGCATCGTGCTGCGCGCGGCGTCGGGCGCCGCGGTGGCGGTCTATTGTCATCTCGACTTCCTGCGCACGGGAACCTTACCGGGGCTCGCATTACAATGAAACAGACGCTCAACGGTACCTTGATCCGCACGGTCTTCGTCGCTGCGCTGGGTGGCTCGCTGCTCGGTTTCGATACGGCGGTCATCGCCGGGTCGACGCAGGGACTGACCCGAGTATTCAATCTCTCGCCGGCCGAGCTGGGGTTCACAGTGTCGGCCGCGCTGTGGGGCACGGTGCTGGGCGCGATGGCGGCAGGCTGGCTTGGCCGCGCGCTAGGCGGGCGCACGAGTTTGCTGATCCTGGCCGCGTGCTATCTCGTATCGGCGTTGGGCTGCGCGCTTTCCACATCCTGGACGTGGCTGTTGATCTTCCGCTTTGTCGGCGGCCTCGGCATGGGCGGTTCATCTGTGATTGCACCGGTGTACATCGCCGAGATTGCTCCCGCTGCGTGGCGCGGGCGATTGGTCGGCGCGTTTCAGATAAATATCATCGGCGGCATTCTGCTCGCGTATCTGTCGAACTACGTGATCGGATCGTTTGCGCTGGGCGATATCGAGTGGCGCTGGCAGCTGGGCGTCGCAGCTGCACCGGCGGCGCTGTTTCTATGGATGCTGGTCGGCATTCCGCAGAGCCCGCGATGGTTGATCGCACAGAATCGCTTGATGGAAGCAGATCAGGTGCTTGGGAAGCTCGGCTCGCCGCAGCCGCAAACCGAGCGGGAAACCATCCGTGCATCGCTGCAGGCGGATGTGGGGCCGAGCTCGGATCGTCTGTTTCAATGGCGTTATCGCCGCCCGATCCTGCTGGCGCTGGTGCTGGCCATGTTCAACCAGTTGATCGGCATCAACGCGGTGCTCTATTACTTGAACGATATCTTCCAGATGGCTGGCTTCGATCGGGCGTCGCAGAACGCGCAGGCGGTGGCCGTCGGTGCGACGATGTTGATCGCAACCCTCATCGCGCTGAGCCTGATCGATCGGTTCGGTCGGCGGACGCTGTTGTTGGTCGGCTCCGTCGGACTGGCAGTGTGCCTGGCCGCCATCGCGACGATCTTCCGGATCCAGCAGTATCAGCAAACGCTGCTGGTGTTCGTGGTCGGTTACGTGGCGTTCTTTGCGTTCTCGCAGGGTGCGGTCGTCTGGGTGTACTTGAGCGAAATCTTTCCCGATCGCGTGCGCGCGCAAGGACAGAGTCTCGGCAGTTCGACGCATTGGGTCATGAATGCCATCGTGTCGGCCGCGTTTCCGGTGATCGCGACTCAGTCGCAGTCCGGTCCGTTCTTCGTGTTCCTGGTCATGGTGATCCTGCAGTTCCTGGTCGTGTGGATGTTCTTTCCCGAGACCAGCGGCGTCCGGCTCGAGGACATCCAACGACGCTTGGGCACTTCGGATCCGGCTGACAGCGCCGTGGTCGTGCAAGGCGCCCGCGAAGCTCAGTAGCGGGGCGGTCGGCTTACTTACACACAGTGTGCGCACTTTCCCCTGCCGGGGGAACTTCGATTTGGCTGACTCATTCCCACTACATCGCAGCGAGTCTGCGACCGGAGATCAGCCAATGCGTCACCTGCGAGAACTCACCCTCATCGTGTGCTTGTTTTGCGTCATCCCTGCCGCCGCAGCGGCTGCCCAGGACACTCAAGCTGTCAGCGACACCGCGCTGACGGCGAAGGTCAAATCGGCTCTGGCGGCCGATAGCGCCGTGAAAGCGAAAGATATCGAGGTCGAGACACGCGATGGCATTGTTCAGTTGAGCGGATTTGTGGAGTCCGACGATGCGATCTCCGCGGCGGTCTTGCGTGCTCGATCGGTCAATGGCGTCGACGAGGTTCGTAATGACCTGGTCGTTCGCAATGAGGACCGGCCCGCGCAGCAACCTGTTTCCGATACAGTCATTGCAGCCCGAGTCCGCAGCAGCCTGGGCAACGTCGAGATGGACGACGAAAGCGACGTCAATGTCGAAGTGAGTGCGGGCGTGGTGCAGCTGAGCGGCTTTGTGACGAGCGTGGAAGAGAAAGCTCGCGCCGGCGATGCGGCCAGCGCCGTGCCTGGCGTTAGAGACGTTGAAAACAATATCGCGCTGACCGAGGAGCAGGAGCGGGAGCCGCAGGAATGATCGTGGCCTTACCCACCGCGAGCGTGCTCAAGGCGCGCTCGCGAATCCCTTCGCTTCCCTGATCACTCTGTTCGCGGAGACGACCGACCACGCAGCAATCGGACAGCCGCCGTCGTGCAGGCGCTGCGAGGTCCACCAATTGCACATGCGAGGAAAGAAGAAACGTCGCTTGGCGTAATAGAACTTGTTCGGATCGGGCGTGCCGAGCAGCGGCGCGCCAAACGATTTGGGCGTGTTCTCGTTGAACTCTGCTTCGATCGAGGCCGTGAGCTTCCGCAATCCCTCCGCCGAGAGTCGCACCTCAATCACTTCATCTGCGAGCAGCGCTTCCGGTGTTGGACGGTCGAAGCCGATGACGTGAACGACGCTGGCGGTCGAAAAGAACGCTGCGCGAAGCGCGAGCCACCAGCTTTCTTCGCCAGCCGGCGCTTGATAGAAGCGAGCATCGCCCCACCCGAACTCCAGATACCGTGACTCCGGAAAGTCGGCGAGCACCGGCCAATTGCGATTCGGCCAATCGGCGGCCGCGACTGCGACGCCAGTGTGCCAGGCGCGTTTGATCACATACACCGAATGCAGGGATTCGTGCGGCGTGGTCGGCGCGTAGCAGGCGTCGTTCGAGGCGCAGCCGGAGAGCAGGCCCGTCAGCAGCACCGTGGCAAACAACGACAGCAGTTGTCGAAAGCCGTGGGTCATGCACGGCGCACGCTACATGAAACGTGACTGAGGCGGCAATCCGCCTCAGACGCGGCCTGATCAGGGTTGGACGACGGGCAGCGCGCGCCCGTCGAATTCGCCGGCGGGGACGTCGAGTCCGATGATCTTTGCCAGCGTCGGCGCCAGATCCACCGTCTCGACGGCAACAGGCTGCTCGAAGCCGACAATGCCCTTCCACCAGAACACCAGCGGCACGCGACGGTCATAGCCCCAGGGCGAGCCATGCGACGCGGTGTAGTCGCTGTCCACGTTCTTGGGCAGCTGATACAGCGAGATGTAAGGCTTGAGCAGCACGATCAGATCGCCCGAGCGTTGCGCATTGAAACTGGCCTTGGCGCGCTGGAGCAGCGTCCACTCATCGACGGGACCGGAAGGCGGTGCGGCTGCGATCAATTCGTCTTTCGTGAACACCGCGGCGATCTGCGGGTGATTGCGATAGTACTGAGCGACCGCATGCAGGGCGCCTGCGCGGCGACCCGCCGGGATCGCTGCATTCAAGTAAACGTCGTTTGCGAACTCTTTGGGGCCGAGCACGACGGGCTTCGGCAAGTCCGGCAGTTCTTGTTCGAGAATCGCGTTGACGTTTGCCGCCAGCAGGTTCGTATCGATGCGAGCTGCCTCGGCGACGCCGCGCTGTTTGTTTCTTTCCGTGGTGTCGATGCCGCCATGGTCGGCCGTCATTGCGACCACGTACGGGATGCCTGTCTTGTCGAGGCCGGCGAGCAACCGACCGATCGATTGATCGAGCGCGAGTTGCTGGGTGCACATCTCGGCGCCTTCGGTGCCGTAATAGTGGCCGGCGTAATCCGTGCCGGAGAAGCTCACTGCCAGCAGGTCGGTGGCGCCCTTGCCGCCGAGATTGAAACTCTTCACCGCGGCGAGCGCGGCGTCGACGGTGAACGCATCCATCGCCGGAGTCGCGCGCCAGCGCTTGGAGCTGGCGGGAAGATTCTGCAAGGTGCCGATGGAAATATTGTCGGTGAGCCTGGTCTCGCGCGATCGCGAGGCGCAAGCGGCCGGCAGCTTCAGCACTGACGGCGAACCGTATGACTTGCGAAGGTTCGCATTGATCTTATCGGCGATCTCTTCGGGGATGCTCGACTCCTTGCCGTCGTACGTCGCAAAGCCCGTTTGGGTCCACCACAAAGCGAGGTCGGCGTTGTGACCGCCAAGCATCACCGCCGATCGATCCTTGCCGGCGACCGACACGACTCGAGTGGCGGGATCGCGCGCCTTCATGCGATCGCCGAGCGTCGGCACGAGCAGAGAGTCCGGTGAGACGACTGTCTTGTCCACGACGCTGCCGGCCGGCTCGGGCTTTTCCACGCAGTACAGCGTGAATGTTTCCTTTCCATTCACGGTCCGCGGCAGCAACGGATCCTGCCAGTCGTTCGCGATGATGCCGGTTCGTGCCGGACGCGCGCCGGTCAGGATGGTGGAATGGCCGGGGCAGGTTTCGGTCGAGGCGTGGCTCTGATGGCCTTTCGGGAACACGGCGCCGCTGGCAAGGCGCTTCAGCCCGGCCTGATACAACGGACGGTACTCGGTGAACACATCGGAGGAGAACTGGTCGATCGCGATGGCGACCACGAGCTTGGGACGCGGCGGTTCGGCTGCGTGCAGCGGAGCTGCGGTGAGCGAGCCGAGCAACATGCAGACGGACAGGCAACGTGCGATTGCCGAGCGGGACGTTGAATTCATGGATGGGCGGCGACTTCGGAGCCTGATGAGAGTCGGAACTCGACTCGAATAGCCAGCCATTTTACGGCGCTCGGCCTGCCGCGTCAGGTTAAGCCTCTGACATGAGCCCGCCGAGCCGGCGCGTAGATTCGCGCCAGCCTGCCACTTTGATCTGCGTTTGTTTCGCCAGCGTTACAGGATCTGGCGAGCCGGGCTCAATGATTGTGCCGGGGCGTTTTCTTGGCCACTTGCCGATATTTCAGCGCCATCTCCATCACGCCACCGGTATCGAGCTGGCTGACGGTGGAGCGATACAGCTCCTGCCACGGCGTCGCGCTTTCGGGCACGGCCGGGATGCCGTCCTTCTTGCGGCGTTCGATCTCTTCATCGGACACCAGCATGTCACAGCGAGCCTGATTCAGATCGATGCGGATGATGTCGCCGGTCCGCAGCCACGCGAGCCCGCCGCCAGCGGCGCTCTCCGGAGAGGCGTTCAGGATCGACGGGCTGTCCGAAGTGCCGGACTGCCGCCCGTCGCCGATGGTCGGCAAGCTCGTGATGCCACGCTTCAGCAGCGCATCGGGCGGCTGCATGTTCACGACCTCGGCAGAGCCGGGCCAGCCGAGGGGGCCGGCGCCGCGGATCACAAGCACGCTGCGCTCGTCGATATTCAATGACGGGTCGTTGATGCGAGCTCGGTAATCGTCGGAGCCATCGAACACGATGGCGCGACCTTCGAACACGTTGTCGTGCCCGGCCTCACCCAGATAGCGGCGGCGGAAATCTTCGGTGATCACGCTGGCCTTGAGGATGGCGAAGTCGAACAGATTGCCGCTCAACACGACAAAACCCGCGCGCTCGCGCAGCGGCTTGTCGTAGGTCGTGATCATCTCGCGGTCGCGGCTCGCGCGGCCTTTGATGTTTTCTTTCAAGGCGCGACCGGTGACGGTCATCGCGTCGGCGTGCAGTTTGCCTGCTTCCATCAGCTCGTGCAGAACGGCGGGCACGCCGCCCGCGCGATGGAATCGCTCGCCCAGGTATTTGCCGGCAGGCTGCATGTTGAGCAGCAGCGGGATCTCGTGACCGTACTTGGTCCAGTCCTGAGGATTCAGCTCCACGCCGGCGTGGCGCGCCATCGCAGTCAGGTGCGGTTGCGCGTTCGTCGAGCCACCGAGAGCCGCAATCGCAGTGATGGCGTTGAGGAACGATTCGCGCGAGAGGATCTTCGACGGGCGCAAATCTTCGAATGCCATTTCAACGGCGCGACGGCCCGTTTCATACGCCATCTGACCGCGCTCGCGATACGGCGCGGGAATGGCGGAGCAACCGGGCAACGACAGGCCAAGGGTTTCCGCGACGGCGTTCATCGTCGAAGCCGTGCCCATGCTGTTGCAGTGGCCGGGCGAGGGCGCCGAAGCCGCGGCGGCATCGAGAAACTCTTGTTCGGTAATTTGACCCGCTGCCAGACGGCGGCGGCTCTTCCAGATCACGGTGCCGGAGCCGACCAGCTCATCTTCGAACCAGCCATCGAGCATCGGGCCGCCGGAGAGCACGATCGCAGGGATGTCGACGGTCGATGCAGCCATCACTGCGGCTGGGGTCGTCTTGTCACAGCCCGTCGTCAGCACGACGGCGTCGATCGGATAGCCGTGCAGAATTTCAACCAGGCCGAGATAGGCGAGATTGCGATCCAGCGCCGCGGTCGGGCGCCGGCAATTCTCGAAGATCGGATGCGTCGGGAATTCCATCGGAATGCCGCCAGCATCGCGAATGCCTTCTTTCACGCGCGTAGCCAGATCGACGTGGATGCGATTGCAGGGAGTGAGATCGCTGCCGCTCTGAGCGATGCCGACGATGGGCTTGCCGCTCGTCAGCTCCTTCGGCGTCAGGCCGTAATTCATGAAGCGCTCCAGGTAGAGCGCCATCATGTCGATGTGATCGCGGGCGTCGAACCAATCCTGGGAGCGGAAGCGGCGCTTAGCCGTCATAACGAACCTCGTTCGGAGCTACGCCGGGCGTGCCGACGCGGGTCGCGAACAAGCCTCCAGCGAGCGGTTGCGTGGCGAGCTGCTCTTTAGACAAGCCCTTCCACGCAGTGGTGATGTACATGGTGCGCAGGTCGTTGCCGCCGAAGGCCACCTTCGTGCAGTTGGCGACCGGCATCTCGATCGTTTGCAGCAGCTCGCCCTGCGGCGAGAAGCGCTGCACGCCCCAGCCGCCGAACAGGCCGATCCATACACAGCCATCGGCGTCGATGGCCGGGCCGTCCGGATAGGCGCCGGGCTTTTCGATGCGAGCGAACTCGCGACGATTGCTGAGATCGCCATCGTTCAAGTCGAAGGCGTAGATGATCCGTTCCAGGGTGTCGACGTGATACAGCGTGCGGCCATCCGGGCTGGTGGTCGGGCCGTTGGTGATCACGTAGTTCTCGTCGCAGCGTCGCAGCCCGCGCTGGTCGAAGCGGTACAACGAGCCGGTGGGCTGCGATTCGTCGTTGTCCATGGAGCCGAACCACAAGCGGCCGGCGCCGTCGACGTAACCATCATTGAGTCGATTGCGCGGCCGATCCGAATCGACGCGCGTGATCAAAGTGAATTTGCCGTTCGTCGGATCGAACGAGTGCAGCCCGCTCTTCATGCCGGCGACAAAGCGTCCGCCGGTCGCTTTGACCACGAAGCCGACTTCTTCCGGCGCCGCCCACGAGCTCAATGCGCTGCCACGAGTGTCGAAGCGATGAACCTGGCGGCCTTTGATATCGACGAACCAGACTGCCTGCTCTGGCGCTGACCAGAGCGGGCCTTCACCCAGTTGGGCGCCCACGGCGCAGACGCAATCGACCTTGGTCATGCTTCAGTCCGTGATGTGAGAGTTCCGCTGGCTCAGCGCCAGCCAGCGTCCACGAAATATTCGTGTCCCGTGCACATGCGGGCGTCGTCCGACGACAGGAACACCACCATGTTGGCCACGTCGTGCGGCTCGACGCGGGCCTTAATGCATTGCAGGCCGAGCATGCGCGCCTCTTCGTCCGGCGTATGCCACAACTTCATCTGGCGCGGCGTGCGCACGCCGCCCGGTACTACGCAATTCACTCGAATGCCAAACGTTCCCAGGTCGCGAGCCAGCGAGCGGGTCAGGCCTTCGATGCCGGCCTTGGCGGTCTGGTAGATGGCGAGGTCCGGAAGGGCCAGATGCCAGGAGATCGAGCCCAGGTTGATGATGGCGCCGCCGCCGGCCGCCTTCATGTCCTCGACCACGGCCTGCGCGCAGAACAGGTGATGGCGCAGGTTCACAGCGATGCGGTCGTCCCAATACTTCTCGGTGATTTCCTGCACCGTGTGACGGTCGTCGTTGGCCGCGTTGTTCACCAGGACATCGATGCCGCCACCCAGATCGGCACGCACGCGAACAAACGTTTCGCGGATCGCGTCGATGCTCTTCAGATCGCAGCGGTAGTAGCGAGGCGGCGTGGCGCTGCTGGATTCCAGTTGACGCTCCAGCTGCTTGGAGTCGTCATCGGCGATGTCGAGAAACGCCACTCGCGCGCCCTGGCGGACGAACGATTCGACGATGGCCGCGCCGATGCCGGAGCCGCCACCGGTGACAACGACACGCTTGTTACGAAGCGAGGGATAAACGGTGTGAGACATAAAATGAGCTGAGCCTGAGCTTAAGTGGAGCGCTGGGCCAACAAGCCCCGGCTGGCGAGATTCCGCATCAGATGACCGATGCCGTGGGACCACGGCGGCGCCTGGTCCGAAGTCGTGAGTTTGTTTTCCAGCGTGCCCAGGTGAGGCGAGGACACGCGCACGATGTCGCCGACTTTGTGCGTGAAGCCGCGGCCGGCCACATCGCGATCGTCGGTGGGAGCAAACATGGTGCCGAGGAACAGCGCGAAGCCGTCCGGATACTGATGCTGGCTCAGGGTCTGCTCGACCAGCTCCAGCGGATCGCGGCTGATCAACGACATGGAGCTGCGGCCTTCGAGCTTGTAGCCCTCGGGCCCTTCGACGGTCAGCGACACCACGGTCTGGCGCACGTCGTCGATGCTGAAGGTCGAGTCGAACATGCGGATGAAGGGGCCGATGGCGCAGGACGCGTTGTTGTCCTTCGCCTTGCCGAGCAACAGCGCGCTACGGCCTTCGATATCGCGGAGATTCACGTCGTTGCCGAGCGAGGCGCCCAGCGTGCGGCCTTTCGCATCGCACGCAAGCACGATCTCGGGCTCGGGATTGTTCCACTGCGATTCCTTGCGCACGCCGATCCAGTCACCCCAGCCCACCGAGGAGAGCACCGGCGACTTGGTGAACACTTCGGCATCCGGACCGATGGCCACTTCCAGGTATTGCGACCACAGGCCGTCGGCGATCAGCGCTTCTTTCAAGCGAACCGCGGTGGCCGAGCCGGGCTTGACCGAGCGGATGTCGGCGCCAACACGTTCACCCAGCGCATCACGGATGGACTGAGCTTTGGCGTAGTCGCCACGGGCGCGCTCTTCGATCACGCGTTCCACCGCCGAGACGGCGAACGTCACGCCGCAAGCTTTTACGCATTGCAGATCTACCGGCGCGAGCAAGCGCGTCGACGCATCCGCGCCGCCGTTGAAAGCAGCCGACAACGGCAGCTGCTCGAGCGGGCCGAGGTCATCGCCAGCTGGCAGGGTGCCGTTCCAATTGTTGAGCAGGTCGGAAACCGTCGGCGCGACTCGCGACACGTCGCGAACGTGGCCGCGAGTGATGACGACTGGGGTCGGGCCGGCGGCCGTGGCGATGCGGCCAACCAAGGTGGCCTCACGCCAGTCCGCCGGAAGATGGGCAAGTAGTCTCATAAATAGATCGTTCAGAGCGCGTTAGCAGTGCTGGCCTTGGAGGCAGCCTCGGAGCTCGAGTGGTCCTGCGGCTTTTCCATCCACAAGTGCTGAATGGCTTCCAGGCTGTGACCCTTGGTCTCGGGCACGAAGCGCCACACGAACAGCGCGGCGAGAATGCTCATCACGCCGTAGATCCAGTAGGAGAAGCCGTGGTTGAACATCGCGTTCAACGCCGAGTTGCCGTCCAGCACCTTGAACGACCAGGAAACGAAAAGGTTCGCGATCCACTGCATGGCCACCGCAATGGCCATCGCCTTGCCCTTGATCGGGTTCGGGAAGATTTCCGCCAGCAGCACCCACACCACCGGGCCCCACGAAAGCGCGAAGCCGGCGATATAAGCGACGACCGCGACCAGCGCGGCGGTGCCGACGTTGTGGCTGTTGAACAGGAAGCCCAGCGACAGCATCGAGATCGCCATCACCACGCCGCCCAGGATCAGCAGCGGCTTGCGGCCCCAGCGATCCACGGTCACCAGCGCGACCAGTGTGAATACGATGTTGGCCACGCCGACGATGATCGTTTGCAACAGCGCGCTATCGGTCGAGGCGCCCATGTTCTGGAACATCAGCGGCGCGTAGTACAGCACCGCGTTGATGCCGATGAACTGCTGGAACACCGACAGCATGATGCCGACGAACACCACCAGTGCACCGAAAGCAAACAACTTGCCGGTGCGCTCGTGCAGCGATTCGTCGATCTCTTTGAGCACGACGCGGGCTTCGGCTTCGTTCGTCAGGCGCGCCAGAACGTCCCGTGCCTCGTCCATGCGGCCTTTCATCACCAGCCAGCGCGGCGTTTCGGGCACCAGCAGCAACAGGCCGAGGAACAAAGCCGCCGGCAACGCAGCCGACAGCAGCATGAAGCGCCAGCCGGTCGAGAGCACCCACTGGTCGTCGCCCTGCGAGGCGATGAACCAATTCACGAAGTACACCAGCGTCATGCCGACGACGATGGCGACCTGCTGATAAGTGACCAGCTGGCCGCGCTGTTTCGGCGGAGCAATCTCGGCGATATATAGCGGCGAGAGCATCGAGGCCACGCCGATGCCAATGCCGCCGAGGATTCGATAAAGAATGAACGAGGTGAGCGCTTCAGGCCCCTCGCCGCCAATGCCCAGGAAGCCGAATTCCGGGTAGGCGGAACCGGCCGAGGAAAGGATGAACAGCACGGCCGAGACCATCAGGCCGCCGCGACGGCCGATCTTCTGTGACATCGGGCCGGCCAACGCGGCGCCGATCACGCAGCCGAGCAAGGCGCAGGAAATGGCCCAACCCGACAGGCTGGCTGCGCTGGTTTCCGGCAGTCCACGGGGCAGGATGAAGTTATGGTCGATGGCGCCGACCGCGCCGGAAATGACAGCCGTGTCGTAGCCGAACAGCAGTCCACCGAGTGCGGCGACGAACGCAAGTCCACGCACCAGCGTGGGATTCAGCTCGGCCTGGGAAATCCCCTGTGACATAAATTGCGCCCCCTGAGATGACGCCTATGGGTAGATTGGCGAAGCGAGGCTCTCAATGGCCTCATGCTGATGGACGAGCGTAGTGATAGCGCTATCAAAATTCAAGCGCGACCTTGCCTTACCAGAACGTAGGACGAGGGGAAGGAAATGCGCTCCGAAGCGCGGAATCAGCCTGGGCCGGGGGCGGCCACCGAGTCGCGCTTGACCAGGACGTGAGCCACGACGTGATCGACCACCACCCGGGCTTCGCCGTCCTTACGGCGACGAATGCTCCGTAGCAGCAGGTCGATGGAAGACGCCGCCATCGCGGCGATCGGCTGACGGATGGTGGTCAGTTCGGGCCAGACGGTGGTCGCGGTCGGCGTATCGTCGAAACCCACCACGGATATGTCGCGCGGTACATCCATACCCCGGCGGTGAGCCACCGACACGGCGGCCGCGGCCATGTCGTCGTTGCTGGCAAAAATGGCTGTTGGCGGCTTCTTGCGCGCGAGCAGTTTCTCCGCCGCTTCCAGGCCGGAGCGATAGGTGAAGAACCCTTGCTGAACCATGGTCGGATCGACCGGTATGCCGGCCGCCGCCATGGCCGCCTGGAAACCTTCGTAGCGCAGGGCGCTGGCGGTCTGATTGGGATGGCCTTTGATGAAGGCGATGCGCGAATGTCCGAATGAAATCAAATGCTCGGTCATTTCTTGCGCTGCGCGAAAGTCGTCGATGCGCACGCCGGAAATGTCCGGCTGGAAGCGCCCGGAAGCGATGGCGACCACCGGAATTCCCGCAGCCACCAGTTCGGAACAAACGGCTTTCGATTCGCACAAAGGGGGCGGAAGAATCACGCCGGCCACGCTCTGGGCGATCTTGCGAGCGGCGGCTCGTTCGGTCGCGCGCGTCATGTGATCCCAGGTATCGAGCACCAGTTGCGTTGCCGCCTTGCTGGCTCCGTCGAGCGCGCCGACCAGCAACTCGCTCAAGTAGGCCGAGCTCGGGTTTGTATAGATCAATGCGATCCGGGTGCCGGACGCGGCGGCCAGCGAGCGAGCGGCGGCGTTCGGTGTGTAGTTGAGCTCGCGCACCGTGCGCATCACCAATTCGCGAGTCGCGGCCCGCACATTGGCGTTGCCGTTGACCACGCGGGACACGGTCATCGGCGAGACGCCGGCGCGCTGGGCCACTTCGTGAATGGTGACAGCGGCGCTTTTACGGCGTGTCGAAGTGGCCGAGTTGCGGGCTTTGCGAGGTGCGTTTTGCATGCAGGTTGTAGGTGACGGGCCCGATGGGCTCATGAATTCAGCACATTATTGCCTCGGAGTCGGGAAGGGTGGAAGCGCGTCGAGCGCCCGTGTTACCGTTACCAAAACTCCGGTTAGCCGATGGTAGGGGGAAGAGATGGCGCCAGGTCATCGTTCGTTGGGTGGCGGATGCGCGCCTTTGTTTCGAGCAGTCATGTCTATTTGGGCGCTGTGCGCGGCGCTTTTCATGCAACCCGCCGCCGCCGAAGATGGCTATGAGCTCTGGCTCCGCTATCGCCCGCTACCTGCCGATCAGCGCGATCGTTATGCCGGAGCCACGACTCAGCTCGTGATGCCGACTCCTTCGCCGACCCTCGTTGCCGCCAAGGACGAATTGTTGCGCGGGTTGAACGGCTTACTGTCGCAACAGCCTGCTGCCGTCGAGAGTGTGTCGGCGCCCGCATTGGTGATCGGCACGCCACAGTCGAACGCGCAGATTGCTCAGTTCGATCTGGGCTTGAAGGGGCTGGCGGCGCAGGGTTATGTCATTCGTCACCGGCCCATCAATGGCCAGGCGACCGTGATCATCGCGGCCAACGACGATGTCGGTGTGCTCTACGGCGTGTTTCATTTCCTGCGGGTGCTGCAGACCCAGCAGCCGTTGGGCAACATCAACATCACCGAGTCCTCGCGCATTCAGCTGCGCATGCTGAATCACTGGGACAATCTCGACCGCACCGTCGAGCGCGGTTACGCGGGCTTTTCGCTGTGGGACTGGCACAAGCTGCCCGACTATCTCGACCCGCGCTACACCGACTATGCGCGCGCCAACGCGTCGATCGGCATCAATGCGACGGTGCTGACCAACGTCAATGCAAACGCGACGATGCTGACTGCGCCGTATCTGGAAAAGGCCGCGGCGCTGGCGAACGTGTTTCGCCCGTATGGCATCCGGGTGTTTCTAACGGCGCGCTTCAGTGCTCCAGTCGAAATCGGCGGCTTGAAGACGGCGGATCCCGCCGATCCCGGTGTGCAGCAGTGGTGGAAAGCAAAGGCTGCCGAGGTCTACAAATTTATCCCCGATTTCGGCGGGTTCCTGGTCAAAGCCAACTCCGAAGGGCAGCCGGGCCCGCAGGATTACGGCCGCACTCACGCCGACGGCGCGAACATGCTGGCCGACGCCGTCAAACCGTTCGGCGGCACGGTCATCTGGCGTGCGTTTGTTTATTCGCACGAGCAGCCGGACGATCGCGCCAAACAGGCCTACGACGAGTTCGTGCCGCTCGACGGCAAGTTCCGCGACAACGTGCTCGTGCAGGTGAAGAACGGCGCCATCGATTTCCAGCCGCGCGAGCCGTTCCATCCCTTGTTCGGCGCCATGCCGAAGACGCCGCTGGCCATGGAATTCCAGATCACCAAGGAATATCTGGGCTTCGCGACGCATCTGGTTTATCTCGGCGCGTTCTACGAAGAAGTGCTGCGTGCCGACACCTATCGCCCGCGTCAGGGTTCGACGGTGGCGAAGATCCTCGATGGCTCCGTACATAACTACGCGCGCACGGCAATTGCGGGCGTGGCCAACATCGGCACCGATCGCAACTGGAGCGGCGCGCAGTTCGAGCAGGCGAACTGGTATGCCTTCGGGCGCCTCGCCTGGAATCCGATGCTGTCGTCCAAGGACCTCGCCGAAGAATGGGTGCGGATGACGTTCTCGAACGATCCGCAGTTCGTAAAGCCGGTGGTCGCGATGATGATGAAGTCGCACGAGGCGGTCGTCGATTACATGACGCCGCTCGGCTTGCATCATTTGATGGGACGCGGTCATCACTATGGACCGGGACCGTGGGTCGAAGGCGGTCCGCGCGCCGACTGGACTTCCGTTTACTACCATCGCGCCGACGCCAACGGCATTGGCTTCGATCGCACCAAGACGGGCAGCAATGCCGTCGCTCAATATGCGCCGCCCGTGGCCGCACAGTTTGGCGATCTCAAGCGAGTGCCGGAGCAGTTCCTGCTGTGGTTCCATCACGTGCCTTGGGACTACCGCACGAAGTCCGGCCGCATCCTATGGGACGAGCTGGTGTATCGATACACGCGGGGTGTCGACACGGTTCGCGAGATGGAAGGCACGTGGCAAGGGCTGGCGCCGTTCGTCGATGCCGAACGTCACCACGAGGTCGCTGCCTTCCTGAAGATTCAGGAGAAGGAAGCAAAGTGGTGGCGCGACGCCAGCATCGCTTACTTCCAGACCTTCTCGAAGCGCCCGCTGCCCGCAGGTTTCGCGCCTCCTGAGCACTCGCTCGATTACTACAAGTCGCTCGAGTTCCCGTACGCGCCGGGACATCACTGATCATGAGGACTCGCTGCATGTCGAAGTGGATCCCGGGCGCGCTGTTGGCAGTACTCTCGACGACAAGCGCGAATGCGGCTCCGCTGCTGCACGACCTGTTTCAGGATCACGTGGTCCTGCAGCGGGAGCAGGCGATCAATGTTTGGGGACGCGCCGAGCCGGGTGAGTCGCTCACCGTGACGTTGGCGAGCTCGAGCGTACAGGCGAAGGTGGACGCGACGGGGAGTTGGCGAGCGAGCCTGCCAAGCATGAGCGCGGGCGGTCCTTATCAGCTGTCCGTCGCCGCCGCCTCGGGCGAAAAGCAGGTCGTCGACGATGTGATGATCGGCGACGTGTGGTTGTGCACGGGCCAGTCCAACATGGTCCTGCAAGTCCACCGCGCGCTCGATTCTCGTTCGGAGATCCTCAACTCGACGAACGACTCCATTCGCATGCTGACCGTGCCGTTGGCGAACAATCCGGTTCCTCAGTACGGCTTTGCCAGTCCGGTGAAATGGTTGAAGGCGTCGCCGCAGACAGTGCCGGAGTTCTCGGCCGTTTGTTTGTATTTCGCGCGCGAGCTGCAGAAGAAAGACAAGGTGCCGATGGGCTTGATCGCCGCGGCCTGGGGCGGATCGAAGATCCAGTCCTGGATGACGGCGCCGGCGCTTCGTTCGATGGGCGGTTATGAGGGCGCGCTGGACGCGCTGGCGCTGTCGAGCAAAGACCCGATCGCTGCGAACGCTCAGTGGGCCAGCATTTGGGAAGGCTGGTGGCGCGAGCGCACCAAAGATCGTCCGGGCCAGGAGCCCTGGAGCGCAAAGCCCAACGGCGAGTGGAAGCCTGCACCGGTGGAGCGCGGCTACTGGGAAGAGTGGGGCGTGCCCGAGTTGGCCAAGTACGACGGCATGCTGTGGTATCGGACGAATGTGACTTTGACGAAGTCACAAGCCGCGCAGCAAGCCACGCTCGCCTTGGGGCGCGTCGATGAGTCCGATCAAGTTTGGATCAACGGCCGCCTGGTGGGGGCCGCGGGCCCGGGCGGCGAAAAATCTTATCCGCTGCCGCCGAAGGTGCTGCGTGCTGGAGAGAACACGGTCGTCGTCAGCGTGCTCGATACATACGCGAGCGGCGGTCTGCCCGGTTCCATGGAAAGTCGTGCAATTCGCTTCGCCGATGGCTCGAACGTCTTGCTCAACAAGGAATGGCGTTACCAATTGCCGCCGGCCAATGCTGCGTATCCGTTGCGTGCGCCCTGGGAGGCAACTGCCGGATTGGGCGTGATCCACAACGGCATGATCGCGCCGCTGTCGAATCTCAGCCTGCGTGGCGTCGTTTGGTATCAGGGCGAATCCAATACCGATGAAGGCGATCAGTATCAGGCGCTGTTGACCCGATTCATGGCCGATTGGCGCACGCAGTTCGGTGCGAGCGTGCCGTTCTTCGTGGTGCAACTCGCGGGCTACGGCCCGGCCTCGACAGAGCCGACCGAAAGCGGCTGGGCGAAGACGCGCGAAGCGCAGCGCCTCGCGGTGAAGGCAGATCCGAATGCGGCTCTCGCGGTTGCCATCGATCTGGGCGAGTACACCGACGTTCATCCGGCCAACAAACAAGAGGTCGCGCGGCGGCTTGCTCGTGCGGCTCGGCATGTTCTGTACAAGGACACTGCTCCCCCGTCCGGCCCTGTGCCGGCGAGCGCGCGTCGCGAGGGCGACGCTGTTTCGGTTGAATTCGCGGATGTCACCGGAAAGCTCGTGGCCTACAGCGCCGCGCGTCCGATCGGCTTCGAAACCTGCGGCGCTGCTGCGGGCACCTGCGAATACGCCGAAGCGACGATTCAAGGTCAGCGCGTGCTGTTGAATAGCGCGAACTCAGGGACTGCGACGCGCGTCCGTTATTGCTGGGCCGACAGCCCCGTGTGCACGTTATATGACACGGCGCCGCTGCCGGCCGGTCCGTTCCAGATCGAGGTCAAATGATGAAGGTCGAGAAAGAGTCGCCAGCAGTGGCCGGCTCGAGTCGGGATCGCGAGATCGTCGACGCCAAGGTGATCGTGACTTGTCCGGGTCGTAATTTCGTTACGTTGCAGATCGTCACGCGCTCGGGAATCACCGGGCTCGGCGACGCCACGCTGAACGGTCGCGAGCTGGCCGTCGCGGCCTATCTGCAAGAGCACATCGTTCCCAACTTGATCGGCAAAGATGCCGGTCGCATCGAAGACACCTGGCAGTTTTTCTATCGCGGCGCGTATTGGCGTCGTGGCCCTGTGACGATGACGGCGATTGCTGCTGTCGACGTGGCGTTGTGGGACATCGTTTCGAAGCTCGCCGGTCTGCCGCTTTATCAAATGCTCGGCGGTCGTTCGCGCGAGGGTGCGCTCGTCTACGCGCATGCCAACGGCCGCGACATCGCTGAGACCAGCGATGAAGTCGCTCGCTACATCGGAATGGGATTTCGTGCGGTCCGCGCTCAGTGCGCAGTGCCCGGATTGGCAAAGACGTACGGCATTGCCAGCGGCGGTAAGGCTTATGAGCCCGCGGAAACGCAGCTGCCGCTGGAGACGTTGTGGTCGACGCCGAAGTATCTGGAGATCGTGCCTAAGCTGTTCGAGCAGTTGCGCATCGATCATGGCAACGAGGTCGAGCTGCTGCACGATGGTCATCACCGCATGACACCGATCGAGGCGGCGCGTCTGGCGCGGAGCCTCGAGCCATACCGCCTGTTCTGGCTGGAAGATGCGACACCAGCGGAGAATCAGAAGGCATTCGAGCTGATCCGGCATCACTCCGTAACGCCGCTCGCCGTCGGTGAGGTGTTCAACTCGATCTGGGATTGCAAACATCTGATCGAGAATCAGCTCATCGACTACATCCGCACGACCATCGTGCACGCGGGCGGCATCACGCACGTCCGTCGGCTCGCGGACTTTGCATCGCTGTATCAAGTGCGCACGGGTTTTCACGGCGCGACCGATCTGTCGCCGGTGTGCATGGGCGCGGCCCTGCATTTCGACACCTGGGTGCCGAACTTCGGCATTCAGGAGTGGATGCATCACGCCAAGGAGACCGACGAAGTGTTTCCGCACGACTATCGTTTCAGCGATGGCCGGCTGCACTGTGGCGAGTCGCCGGGACACGGCGTCACCATCGACGAAAAACTCGCGGCGAAGTATCCGTACTCGCCCAAACAACTACCTATCGCTCGTCTGGAAGACGGCTCAATGTGGGATTGGTAACCATGCGCTACATGAAGTCGGGATCGACGAAGCTTGCCTTGACCGTTGCCGCACTGCTGTGCGTTTCGTTCTCGGCAGGCGCCGAGCAGCCTGCATACAAGGATTTGAACAAGTCGTTCGAGGAACGTGCGGCCGACCTGGTGTCCCGCATGACCTTGGAAGAAAAGATCGCCCAGTTGGGCAACGCCGCGCCTGCCATTCCGCGGCTCGATGTTCCCGAGTACGAATGGTGGAATGAAGCGTTGCACGGCGTCGCTCGCGCCGGCGCGGCGACCGTGTTCCCGCAAGCTATCGGGCTCTCCGCGACCTTCGACGAGAAGATGATGTTCGAGATCGCGACTGCCATCAGTGACGAGGCGCGCGCCAAGCATCATGAATTCGCACGTCGCGGTCTGCGCAAGCGCTATCAGGGCCTGACGTTCTGGTCCCCCAACATCAATATCTTCCGCGATCCTCGCTGGGGACGCGGACAGGAAACCTACGGCGAAGATCCATGGCTCACTGCGCGCATGGGCGTCGCGTTCGTGAAGGGCTTGCAGGGCGACGATCCGAAGTATCGGAAGGTCGACGCCAC
Organism: Steroidobacter agaridevorans; assembly: GCF_009932555.1. Taxonomy (GTDB): domain Bacteria; phylum Pseudomonadota; class Gammaproteobacteria; order Steroidobacterales; family Steroidobacteraceae; genus Steroidobacter; species Steroidobacter agaridevorans. The sequence continues at coordinate 226,427 of NZ_BLJO01000005.1, read as the reverse complement.
CGCCAAGCACTTCGCGGTGCATAGCGGGCCGGAGGCGGATCGACATCACTTCGACGTGCATCCGAGCGAGCGCGATCTGTACGACACCTATCTGCCTGCGTTCCAAGCGCTCGTTCAGGAGGGCAAGGTCGCGTCGGTGATGGGTGCATATAACCGCGTGTATGGCGAATCGGCTTCCGCCAGTCCGCGGCTGTTACAGCAGATTCTTCGCAAGGACTGGGGCTTCGATGGCTACGTCGTCTCGGACTGCGATTCCATCGAGGACATCTGGAAACATCACAAGATCGTCGCGACGGCGCCCGAAGCCGCCGCGCTGGGCGTGCGCTATGGCTGCGAGCTGGACTGCGGCAAGACCTATGACGCTCTCCTGCCGGCCGTGAAGCAGAATCTGATCAGCGAGAAAGAGATCGACGCCGCTGTGGGCAAGCTGATGCTGACGCGCTTTCAGTTGGGCATGTTCGATCCGCCCGAGCGTGTACGGTGGGCGCAGATTCCATATTCGGTCAATCAATCGGCGGAACACGATCAGCTGGCGCGGCGGGCAGCGCAGTCATCCATCGTGATGCTGAAGAACGACGGCATGTTGCCGCTTTCGCGCGATATCAAAACGCTGGCTGTCATCGGTCCGACAGCCGATGAAGTCATGTCGCTGCTCGGCAATTACTACGGCACGCCGGCGGCTCCAGTGACGATTCTCCAGGGCATCCGTGAGGCAGCGGGCAAGCAGACGAAGGTGATCTATTCGCGTGGCGTCGACCTGGTCGAAGGACGCGAAGAGCCTCGCGCGGTGCCGCTGATCGACGCGAACTTCCTGCGGCCCGATGCAAATTCGAAAGAGCAGGGCCTCAAAGGCGAATACTTCCGGGGGCGCGACTTTGCGGGCGCGCCGGTGATGACGCGCGTCGATTCGCGAATCGCGTTCCGTTGGGATCGCGGCGCGCCGACCGATGACCTGGCTGCGCGAGGTGAGCTGTCGAATGCGCAGGCGCTGGCCGGCGATGACTTCAGCGTTCGCTGGACCGGTCAGTTGCTACCGCCGACTTCGGGCAAGTACGAGCTGGTCGTGGGTGCGAACGATGGTGTGCGTTTGTATATCGACGATCGCCTGATCGTGAACGGCTGGGATCAGAACGAGCGCGTGAAAAGTCACAGCGCGAGCGTGGATCTCGAAGGCGGGCGGGCCTATCGCATCAAGCTCGAATACTTCGAAGACATCCGCGACGCCGAAATCCGCTTGGGCTGGCGACGCCCCGGCGCCAAGGCGCCATTCGAAGAAGCAATGGACGCCGCACGCGCCGCCGATGCAGTTGTGTTCGTCGGCGGTCTGACGGGCGATGTCGAAGGCGAGGAGATGAAGGTGAGCTATCCGGGCTTCGCCGGCGGCGATCGCACCGATCTGCGCTTGCCCGGCAGCCAGCGAAAACTGCTCGAAGCGTTGCAGGCCACGGGCAAGCCGGTTGCGTTGGTGCTCACGGGCGGCTCGGCGCTCGCGGTCGATTGGGCGCAGCAGCGTCTGCCTGCGATCCTGATGGCATGGTATCCGGGTCAGCGCGGTGGCAATGCGGTGGCGGATGTGTTGTTCGGCAACGTGAATCCGTCGGGTCGCCTGCCTGTCACGTTCTACAAAGAGAACGAAAAGTTGCCGGCGTTCGATGACTACGCCATGCAGGGCCGGACGTATCGTTATTTCACGGGCCAGCCGTTGTATCCGTTCGGCCACGGGCTTTCGTACACGCGCTTCGAGTATTCGAACCTGAAGCTGGATCGCGCGAACGTCGCTCCGGATGGAACGATTCAGGCGTCGCTCACGGTGAAGAACGCGGGCTCGCGGGCCGGTGAGGAAGTCGTTCAGCTGTACGTTGCGCCGAAGGACTCCAAGCAGCAGTGGGCCAACAAAGATCTGCGTGGTGTGAAGCGCGTTGCGTTGAAGCCGGGCGAGGTGGGCAATGTCAGCTTCACGCTCGAGGCGTCCAGCGATCTGCGTCACTATGACGTGAACGCCAAGCGTTACACGGTCGATCCCGGCAAGTACGAAGTGCAGGTCGGTGCCTCGAGCGCGGACATTCGCGCCCGACAGACATTTGAAGTGAAACGCTAGTTCGAGGCAATGGCGTCCGCCGGCAACGGCGGACGCCAGCCATCGTCGATCAGTCGCCGATGGTCAAAGTTGCGGACTTCAGCTCGGCCGAGTTGGGACCGGTCATGATGCTGAATTCGCCAGGCTCGACGGCGTACTTCATCTCCTGATTCCAGTACGCGAATGCCTCCTTGGCCAACGTAAATTCCACGGTAGTCGACGCACCGGGCTGCAATGAAACGCGGCGGAATGCCTTGAGCTCTTTCACGGGACGCGTGATCGAGCTGGCAACGTCACGTACGTACAGCTGCACGACTTCATCGCCCTGCATCGAGCCGGTGTTACGCACGTCCACCGACACTTTCACGTTACCGTCGGCGCTGATGCGCGCGCTCGAAAGCTTCGGCTCGCCGAGCTCGAACTTGGTGTAGGACAGACCGAAGCCGAACGGGAACAGCGGTTGCTTCGATTCGAAGTGGTAACCGCGATGCGCGCTCGGCTTCTGGTTGTAGAAGAACGGCAGCTGTCCGATGTCGCGAGCGACCGTGACCGGCAGTTTGCCGCCCGGATTGGCGTCGCCGAACAACACATCCGCGAGGGCCGTGCCGCCTTCCTGGCCGGGATACCAGCCTTCGAGCACGCCGTTGGCCTTGTCCACAACCTGGGGAATCGACAGTGGCTGGCCGTTGATCAGCACCACCACGACCGGTTTGCCCAGAGCAAACATCGCCTCGGCAAGCTCGCTCTGTTCCCCCGTCAGGCCGAGGGTGAGGCTGTCGCCGAGATGATTCTTCGCCCACGCCTCGCGGTGCAAAGCGCTGCTGCCGCCAATTGCCAGCACGATGGAGTCGGCGCCTTGCGCGACTTTCACTGCTTCCTTGATGCGCTCGAGATTGTCTTCACGCTTCGCGCGGACGACTTCGTCGGTGTACCAGTCGCCACTCTCGGTCAGGCGCACGCCTTCGGCCGAGACGACGTTCACGCGCTGCCCGACTTTGGCTTTGATGCCATCCAGAAGAGTGGCGACGTGCTTGGGAACGTTCGAATAGCCGCCCAGCTCGACGCGAGCGGCATTCGGGCCGATCACCGCCAATGTTTTCAATCCATCGGCACGCAGCGGCAATACGCCATCGTTCTTCAGGAGCACGATGGACTTGCGTGCAGCTTCGAGCGCCAACGCACGGGCCTCGGCGTTGCCGGTGATCTTTTCAGCGTATTTGGCATCCGCATACGGCTGTTCGAACAGGCCTGCGAGGAACTTCAGGCGCAGCATGTCGCCGACGGCTCTATCGATGTCCGCCTGCTGAATGCGTCCTGCGGCGAGCGCCTGCGGCAGCAACGCATAACTGTCACCGTTGGGCAGGTCCGAAGAAACGCCGGCCTTCAACGCGCGGACCGCGGCATCGACCGGATCGGTCGTGATGTGATGCACGTCGATGAGTTCTTTGATCGCGAAGTAGTCGCTGACGATCGCGCCTTTGAAGCCCATCTCGCCACGCAGGATGTCCTGCAGCAGCCAGTGATTGGCGTGCGACGGCACGCCGTCGATTTCATTGTATGAAGGCATTACCGCCTGGGCGTTGGCAGCGACGGCGGCCTTGAAGGGCGGAAAGAACACTTCACGGAGGATGCGCTCGGAGATATTTGCCGGGCCGACATTGGTGCCGCTCTCCGGCTGGCCGTGCCCCGTCATGTGCTTGAGGGTTGCGAACACTCGATCTTTGGGAAGCGGCAGGGTAGTGCCCTGGAATCCGCGCACCGCCGCCACGCCCATCGCGCTTACGAGGTAGGGATCTTCGCCGTATGTTTCTTCGAAGCGGCCCCAGCGCGGGTCGCGCGCGACGTCTACGACGGGAGCGAGCACCAGATGCGCGCCGCGAGCACGAATCTCTCGAGCGACGACAGTGAAAATCCGCTCGAGCAACTGCGGATCCCAGCTGCTCGCGAGTGCGATGGCTTGCGGGAAGTGTGTGCCGCCGAGCGCCTGATGGCCGTGCAGTCCTTCCTCATGAAACAAAACCGGAATGCCCAGCCGTGTGTTGCGAGTGGCATGACGCTGGATCGCGTTGATCAGCTCGACGGTCTCGCGCTCGTTACGAAATGGCGTCTGGAGCGGACTGCCGACCTGCTGACGATCGCTGGGGCGTGTGAAATGACCGATGCCTGCGGGATATAGCTTCTGCGCGGCTTCGGGAACGAAGTTTCCCTTGGCATCGAGCAGCTCATTCTTCTTGGTCCAGACCGCGGTAATTTGCGCGATCTTTTCTTCCAGGGTCATGCGCGAGAGCAGGTCCTGCACGCGCTGTTCGACCGGCGCCGCCGGATCTTTATACGTGGGGCGGTCGCTGCGTGACTGCGCCGATACTCCGGACGCCACCAGCACCGCGGCGATCAAGACACCTAATTTCGCGCTCGGATTACGCATCCGCTGGCCAGCCGTGGCCAGGCTGAAAGCTCGCACCATGGGTCCCCCCTAGGGTTGTGAAACGGGCTCCAAAACGGGCTCGTCTTTGTTAGTAAGGTGATACCGGTATCATTAACCCAGGCCCCCGGTCGGGGTCAATCGCGGCTGCAAATTCCTCCCGCCCACGCTCGGTCGCGCACTGTGGCGCGCGGACATCATTCGCCAGCGGTGAGATTTTTAGACGAATTTTCTGGATGGCGTCGGCGCGACAACAGCTCCGCCAGGGGGCCTGAAGACTTTGTGACGGAGCGCTCGCCAGGGACGGTTGCATTTGTCGAATTGTGAGCGCTATCATCAAATCGCCTTCGCTGGAAAGCGACAGGGCCCCCGCGCCGTAAGCGCGGCCGGCCCAGATAAAGATCGAGTTGTCAGGGGGAGAGAACGATGCTTTTGCCTCGGCTCTTTGTTGTCTCTGCCGCCAAAGCTGCGGACTCCCTCCCTATGCCATGCCTGCGCCATTCGGCGCATGTCGTAACGTTCGTGATGGGGAGGGGATTGTGAGTAATCGCAAATTGGACGCAGGGCGCGCCGCCCGCAGTAAAGCTCTGAGCATCTGTATCGCTGCTGCCCTGGGCCAGGCGCAGTTCGCGCATGCTCAGGAGGCTGCCGCGCCGGCGGCCGATGAGAGCGCGCTCGAAGAAGTGGTGGTCACGGGCTATCGCCAGAGCCTGGAGAGCTCGACCACGGCCAAGCGGGACGCGGTCGGCTTCGTCGACGCCATCTTCGCCGAGGACATCGGCAAGTTTCCCGATTCCAACATCGCCGAATCGTTCAATCGCATTCCAGGTATCACCATCGCCCGCGAAACTTCGGGCGAAGGCCTGAACATCGCGATCCGCGGCCTCGGCACGAACTTCACGAAAGTGCTGCTGAATGGCGCCCCGGTCGCCGTCGCATCCACCGGCCGCACCGATGCGCAAAGCACGAACCGCGAAGTCGATCTGGATCTGTTTCCGACCGAATTGTTCTCGCAGTTGACCGTGAGCAAGACGCCCACCGCCGCAATGCTGGAAGGTGGCGCCGCCGGTACGGTGAACATGCGCAGTGCGCGTCCGTTCGATAACGAAGGCGGCCATATCGCTTATTCGATGCAAGGCATCGACAACAGCAAGGCCGACTCGATGGGCGGCCGCGGCTCGATCGTTGCCAGCAACACCTGGGGCAGCTTCGGCGCGCTGATCGGCGTGGCCGGCGTTCACAACAAAGTGAACACCACCGGCTTCGAAACCATCGGCTGGACCAATCCCAATCTGGTCGTGCCCAGCACCAGCACGACCAACCCCGTGCCCGAGGCCAATGCGCAATGCAGACCCGGCGCCGGCGATCGGTGTAACGGCACCGGCGGCGGCAATTTCACGATTCCGGGCGTCGTGCCCAGCAATGCAGGCAACGGCCTGACGCCGGGCGACGTCATCAATCGGGAATTCCTGCTCGCCAACAACCCGGGCCTCACCCTCGAGCAGATCGACAACGCCATCATTCCGCGCCTGGGCCGTCCCGCGGTGATCTCCGGCGACCGCGACCGTTACAACGCCGTGGCCGCGTTCGAATTCCGCCCGACCGATACCTTCCACGCCTACCTCGACACGATGTACGGCAAGAAGGAAAACGACCTGGAGCGCATCGACATGAACCTGGTCGGGCGCAACGGGGCGATGATTCCGCTGAACATGCAAGTGGACCGCGTCAACTGCGCGCAGGGCTGCGTGGTGACCAGCGCCACGTTCGCGAATGCGCAGGCGTTCCTCGAGTACCGGCCGTTCATCGAAGACACCGAGTTCTACGGCGCCAATCCGGGCTTCGAATGGCAGCTCACCGACAAGCTGAGCCTGAACTGGCAGGCCGATTACACGCACAGCGAATTCCATCGCGAATCGCCGACCTTCCTGGTCAGCACGCCGGCGAACTCCGGCATGACGGTGAACTACACCAATAACGGCGGCATTCCGACCATCGACAGCTCGCTCGATCTGAACAATCCGGCGAACTTCGGTTGGGCGGGCGGCCGCGTCAACATGCAGGACGAAGAGCGCGAGACCGAAACGAAAGGCACGCGCGCCAGCCTGACTTGGGGCGACAGCGATTTCAGCGTCAGTCTGGGCGGCGCCTATGACGACGTGGAACGTCGGATTCGCGCCTTCGATAACAGCCAGGCCTGGCAGAACGCAGTCTGCGGCAACAATCCGAACGTTTTCCTGCAGACGCCGAACAGTCAGCCGGCTTGCTTGGGCGCGGTTGCACCGGGCGCGGCGCCAGCGGGTTACCCGGCGTATCCGGGCTTGGGCACGGGCGCGTCCGTGGGCGCTCCGGCGTTGAACTATCAAGGTTCATTGATTCCGCAGTCGTCGCTCGTGAACTATCTGCGGCCCGGCCCGGGCTTCGTCACTGCCGATTGGGATGCTTTCGCGCGTGACTCGCAGTACGCGGCGTTCCACGGAGCTTCCCCGGAAGCAAGTTCGTCCAACACCGGCGCCAGTGGCGGCTTGATTCGCGAACAGTCCACCGGCTTCTACACCGAGGTCAACGGTGACGTTGATGTCGGCGACCAGCGGCTGCGTTACAACGTGGGCGTGCGCTGGGTTCGCACCGATCAGACCGTCGGTGGCCGCGTCTCGATCGCCGATCCTCGTAACACGCTGCCGGATGGCACCTCGATTGCGGACGGTTCGCGCTATCCGAACATGGTGAACTTCGTCGAGACCGAGCGCACGTACGAGAACTGGCTGCCGTCGGCGAATGTCGCCTTCAACGTTACGGATAACGTGGTGATTCGTGCCGCAGCTTCGCGCTCCATGACCCGCGCGAATCCGAACGACATGCTGCCGGGATTGGGCTTCAGCACGCCGTCGGCGGACGTCGGCACGGTGGGCAATCCCGATCTGAAGCCGTTCCTTTCGGACAACATCGATCTGGGCTTCGAGATCTACACCGGCAAGGAAGGTTACGTCGGCGCGACCGCGTTCCGCAAAGGCATCGACGGCTTCACGGTGCTGGGCTCGAAGACCGTGCCGTTCAGCGAGCTCGCGCTTTACGGCGTGACGTTCGACAGCCTCACTCCGACGCAGCAGCAGGCCATCAATTCTCGCGGCGGCCCGGATGCGGCCACGGTGGTGTTGCAACAGCAGGTGAACGCGGACGGTCGCCTCACGGTGAACGGCCTCGAGCTCAACTGGGTGCAGCCGCTCGACTTCCTGCTGGCGGATCTGGGGGTCGAAGGCCTCGGCTTCACGGCCAACTACACGATCGTCGACCAGAAGGGCGACGGCCAGGTGCCGGCGGTGGCGGTCGGCGTCGCGCCGGAAACCTACAACGCGACGATCTACTACGAGAACTTCGGCATCAGCGCGCGTCTGTCGACGACGTTCAGCCAGGGCTCGCAGGCTTCGGGTCTGAACCAGAACGGCATCGCGACCGCGGCGCTGTTCAACGACGACTACGAGCAGTGGGACTTCTCGTCCAGCTTCGACTTCACGACGATGTTCGGCTGGTCCGAGTTCATTCCGCAGCTCACGGTCGACGTGATCAACCTGTTCGACGAGGAACAGCGTCAGTACTTCCAGTTCCCGAACGCCACGTTCACGCAGTATGAAGCTGGCCGCACGGTGATCGTCGGCCTGCGCGGCAAGTTTTGAGGCCGGAAAGGCTGCGCGACCTAAGGAGCGCGGCCTGCGGTCATCCCGCGGGAATTAGCTAGAGAGACCAGCACGCACGGAGCACCTTCGTTCGCGGCCCGAGGCAATCCTCGGGCCGCGGCGAGTCGAAACAAGCGAAGAACTTCGGGGGATCGACATGAATGTTAGTTCCATCCCCCGCGGCAGCGTCATCGGGGCGCTCGCGGGAGGCCTGCTTCTTCCTTTGATCTCACCTGCGCAGAACTGCGCGTTGCCAGCGATGCCCGATGCGACCGTCACGTCGGCGCAGGATCGCGATCGCATGTTGTGCCAGCTCGGCATTTCGTTTCCTGTCTTGCCGCCGCGTCTGCAAGATCCCAATCGTCCCAGCAACGCGTGGCCCTCGAATCCCGCCAATCCCGAAGGCAACTGGACCGATGCGCTCGGTCACACCGTAGTGCGCACCAACTTCGGTTTGTGGCACACCTATGACGATTCCGCCGGCCAGGCGGGCGGCGCCATGAGCGGCTTCGGCGACTACGGCCCTTTTTCGTCGCCGCGCTATTCCGACATCGATCTGTTACGCATGAAGGACGGCGACGCAGTCGCCACGGCCACGGACTGGTGGCAAAAGCGGCGGCCGGAAATCTTCAAGCTCGTGCAGGAGCAGCTGTACGGCAAGCCCATCGATCCGAATATCGAAGTGAGTTGGGCGGTGAGCGCCGTCACCACGGGGACGCAAGTCGTCGGCGGGGTCGGCTATTCCTATCGAGAGAAAACCTTCACCGGGACGGTCGATACATCGCGCTATCCGCAGCTGCGCAACGTGCCGGTCGTCAATGCGACCTGCCGCTATCCGGCCGAGGCCGGCAAGAAATATCCCGCTGTCATCACTTACGGCGAAGGCGTGAATCGTTTCCAATACACCGCGCCGTATGGGATCGGTGTCTGCAATTACTTGCCGACCCAGGTGCAGCCGGACAACGGTAACACCGGCAACCTGTCCAGCTATCTCATCGGTCTGGTCACGCAAGGCCAATGGCGCAAGCCGGACGATCCTGGCGCGCTGGTGGCGTGGGGCTGGGGTGTCAGCCGACTCATCGACGCGCTGGAGCGCGACGCGGACTTCGACGGCGACAAGATCGCCGTGCAGGGACACTCGCGCTACGGCAAAGCGACGTTGGTTACGGCCGCGTACGACGAGCGCGTCGTCGTTGCCTGGCCCAGTGACGCGGGCGCGCTGGGAACGGCGATGGCGCGCCGTCATTGGGGCGAGTCGTTGGAATTCGTGGCCAGTTCCACCGGTGAATATCACTGGGTGAATGGCAACATCCTGAAATACGCCGGAGCCTTGCACGAAGGGCAGTTCATGCCACGCAAGCTCGAGTTGCTCGATGTGGATGCGCACTCGACCACATCGCTGCTCGCACCGCGCGCCATCTTTGTCACCAACGGTACGGATACACCTCCCGGCTTTGGCGACGCATGGGCCGATCCGCGCGGCACATTCCTTTCGGGTCAGCTGGCCTCGCCGGTGTGGAACCTGCTCGGCTGGAAAGGACAGATCGTTCCAGAGGGCACCGTGTTCACTTCGGGGCCGGGTGAATCGATCGGCGGCACGCCGCCATTCAACGTGGCGTTCATCGACGGCACGGTGGGCTGGCGGCGCCAGATCGAAGGTCACGTCTCGACGCCGAACTGGCCGACGTTCGCGATGTTCGCTGCCCGCTATCTGAACGACAGCCGTCCGGTCATTGCCAACGATCAGAAATTTCGGCTCGGAGAAGCGCCGCTCAACACGGTCGGCACGGTGCACGGCAAGGACGCCGATGAGAACGACACGATTGGCAGCTGGCAGATCAAAGGCGGCGCCGGCGTCGGCATCTTCGAGATCGACGCGGACACCGGAACCATTCGCATCGCGCAGCCCCAGCGCATCGACTTCAAGCGGGAGGCTTACCAGCTCACGGTAATGGCCGGCGACGGCAAGCTGCCGAGCCACGCGGCCGAAGTGATCGTCAAGATTCCGAGCGATATCCAGATCTGTCACAAGGGCCGCAGCCAGCATGTGAACAAGCACGCGGTGCCTGCGCATCTGGCGCATGGCGACACCATTGGAGGCGGCTGCCCGAAACGCTGATCGAGACGTCGGCGGGGGTGCTGTCGTTTACCCCCGGTGGTGTTACCCGCCGACGACTTTAACGGCAGGAGCCGCAACTCTCCTGCCGTTTTTTTATTCAGGCGCGGCGCGTCGCAAAACCGGCCGGCGCGCCGCGACGAATGGGCAACTGGGCACATGGATGTGACCACGCCACGCAAGTGGCGGCTCCGAGGAAAAACGACGCTTTTTCCTCGGAGCACGACCGTCGTGACAGGGAGTCCGATCGGTCGTTGTTAAATCAGGGAAAGGCTTAGGGCCCTACCTGTCGCAATTTGCGAACTGCACCGCTGTGCAAGCGCCAAGGTTTTACATAGTCTTGCCGCCAAGCTTCCCGTTGCCTTAAGTTTCATGAAGACGACCTCGTATCGCCTCACCCTCCTGTTGTTGCTGACATCGCTGGCGCTCGCGCTGGCCATGCCGGCCCGCGCCAGCGCCAGCCAGAGCGAGCATTTCGTGCGCCCGGCAGAGCTGGAACCGGACATCGCGTTCTGGCGCCGCATTTACACCGAGGTCACGACCGCAGGCGGTCTGCTGCACGACCCGGAAGACCTGAGCGTCGTTTATGAAGTGCTCGAGTTTCCCTCGGACATTGCGCCGAAAACTCGCACCAAGCGCATCGAGGACGCCAAGAAGAAGTACTCGCGCATCCTGGATCGTCTGGCGAGCGGCGCCGACGACCTGAGTGAGGAAGAGTTGCGCGTTCAGGCGCTGTGGCCGAAGAACACGCGCCGTTCACGTTTCGAGCAGGCTTCCGAAGAAGTGCGCTTCCAGTTGGGTCAGGCGGACCGCTTCCGCGAAGGCCTGGTGCGCTCGGGCGCGTGGCGCGAGCACATCGCCGATACGTTCCAGAAAATGGGCTTGCCGCGCGAGCTGGCCTCGCTGCCGCACGTCGAGTCTTCGTTCAACACTTACGCTTATTCCAAAGTCGGCGCCGCCGGCATGTGGCAGTTCATGCGCAGCACCGGCCGCCGCTTCCTGCGCATCGACGCAACGGTCGACGAGCGCCTCGATCCCTACCGTTCCACCGAGGCGGCCGCGCGCTTCCTCGAACAGAACTACATCATTCTCGGCAGCTGGCCGCTCGCGCTGACCGCTTATAACCACGGTCCTGGCGGCATGAAGCGCGCTCAGGAGCAGCTCGGCACCAGCGACATCACCACCATCGTGCGCAAGTACAACAGCCGTTCGTTCGGCTTTGCTTCGCGCAACTTCTATCTGGCGTTCCTGGCGGCGCTGGAAATCGATCAGAACCCGGAGAAGTACTTCCCCGGCATCCGTCGCAACGCTGCGGACAGCAGCCTGGTGATGAAGTTGCCGCTATCGATTCCGGCCAGCCGCATCGCGACCGTGCTCGACCTGGAACGCGAAGAACTGCGCCGCCTGAATCCGGCGTTGCTGAACTCGGTCTGGAAGGGCGCTCGCAATGTGCCGCGCGGCTATGAGTTCCGCGTGCCCTCGCATATCGATCTGTCGACGGTGATGGCCAAGCTGAATACGGGCGGCGCAGCCGAGGCTGTCGAAGTCGCGCTGGCCGAATCTCAGCATCGAGTGGAGAGCGGCGAGACGCTGTCGGCCATTGCGAGCCAGTACGGTGTGAGCCAGCAGCAGTTGGCCGAGTTGAACGATTTGAACCGCCCGTATCGGCTGCGCATTGGTCAGGTATTGGAGTTGCCGTCGAGGGGTACTCGCCCGGCCGCCACGGTCGCGCAGGCGCCGAAAGAAACACCGCCGCCCGCGCTGCCGGCCGCCAAGCCGACGCCTCCGACCGGTGTGGTCGGCGCGGAGAGCTATGTGGTCCGTCGTGGCGACACGCTCGGCAAGATCGCGAAGAAGCATGGTTTGACCGAAGACCAGCTGATGGAAATGAACAGCATCCGCAATCGCCAGTTCATCTACGAAGGCCAGGTGCTCGCATTGGTGGCCTCGGCGCGCGCCAAGCCGCCAGTGGAAGCTGAAGTGCCGGTGGCGACGATCGCCGCCGTCAGCGAGCCGCCGGCCGAGGCTGAAGCGGTCGAGCCGGTGTCGGAGCGCGAAGCCGAAGAAATCGGCCCCGCGCTGGTGCCCGGCACGCAGACGGCGGCCTCGGCCGATCCCAGCGATTACGGCGTCAAGGACAACAACACGGTCATCGTGCAGGCGGCCGAGACGCTCGGTCACTACGCCGAGTGGCTGGACGTGCGCGCCAGCCAGCTGCGCCAGCTGAACCGCATCTCGATGGCGACGCCGGTGGTGATCGGCCGCAAAGTGAAGCTGGACTTCTCCAAGGTCACGCCCGACCAGTTCGAAGCGCGCCGCGTGGAATATCACCGCGCTCTGCAGGAAGCGTTCTTCACGGAGTTCCGCATCCAGGGAACGCGCGAGCACGTCATCAAGCGCGGCGAATCGGTGTGGGTGCTGGCTCAGCAGCGCTACAACATTCCGATCTGGCTGCTGCGCCAGTACAACCCGGACCTGGACCTCGGCGCGTTGCAGCCTGGCGCACGTTTGGTGATTCCGCTGGTCGAAGCCACAGGTGTTGCGGAGCCCTCGGCTTGAAGTCCATCGAACTGAGTCTGCTGGCGATTGCCGCGCTGCTGGCCGGCGGCTGCATGAGCGTGCAGCTGTATGACGGACCGAAACGAGATCGGGACGAAGTTGCCCGCATCACGGGCGATCCGGTGGTCACCGCCGGTTCGCCGGTTACCGTGATCCTGCGGCAGGTCGACGGTCACGACATCGGCGTCACGCAGACCTCGGTCGATGTCCTGGAAGGCAAGCACAATTTGCTGGTGGACTGCCGGATTGCCGAGACCAAGGGCGGCTCGCGCCATTCGCTCGATGTGGAGGTGTACGGCGGTCGTAAATACCGGTTACGCGCCGAGACCGGGCCGGCACTGCGTGAATGCACCGGTGTGACGCTGGAATCCCAGGACTGAATGCGATCCAAATCACGGTTTTTCCGCCCCGTGTCGCCAAGATACACATGGAGGATGCCCTACAGCCCTCAATCGGCTCACCGGCGAGCCGACATAACTCGCAAGCACGCTATACTCCGTCAGCGTTGACCGTCGTCACCCTTATGCCGCGAAACATTGCCGTCCCAGTCATCGCTTCATTGATTCTCTTCGCCACCGCCCCGCTGCGGGCGGAAACGCCATTGCAGTCCTCGGCCCTGGTCTCCTCCAGCGTCGAAGCGGCGCTGCCGCTGGCGGACAAGATCATCGTGCGCAAGGCCGAGCGCAAGCTCTTCCTGATGAGCAACGGCGCGGCGCTCAGGACGTTCAAGATCGCGCTCGGGCTGCGCCCCGAGGGCCACAAGCAGTTCGAAGGCGACTTCCGCACGCCCGAGGGCTCCTATCGCCTGACGCGCCGGAACCCGAACAGCGAATATTTCCTTTCCATCCAGGTCGACTATCCGAACGAGCAGGACGTGAAGCGTGCGCGCAAGCAGGGCCTGCGTCCGGGTGGTGCGATCATGATTCATGGCCAGCCGAACACTCCGAAGAAGTCCCGCGACTACTACGCGAATGTCGACTGGACCGAGGGCTGCATCGCCGTGTCCAATTCGGACATGGTGGAAATCTGGTTGATGACGCCGCCCGACACGCCCATAGAGATCTTGCCGTGAAAGAGAGTTCAAGATGAAGGCGCCGTCCACCGATGGACGCGCCTCGGCCTCGGTTTCGGTAACCCAGGCTGAACCCGAAGGAGTGGTCGACGCCAGAGTCTCGCCGCTAGGCAGCCTGGAAAATCTATCGCAGCGTGAAGTGCAGCAGCTGCTCAGCTCGGGGCAGGGCGGCGTTTACGATCTGTTCCGCCGCTGTGCGCTGGCGGTGCTCAGCTCGGGCCTCGAGTCCGACGACGTGCGCGCCATCTTCGATCGCTACAAGGACTTCGAGATCCGGCTCGGCCGCCAGGCCTGGGGCATCAAGCTGGAAGTGAAGAATGCGCCGGCGAGCGCGTTCGTCGACGGCTCGATGATCCGCGGCATCAAGGAACATCTGTTCGCGGTGCTGCGCGACATCGTCTACATCCACGATGCGATTCTCGGCAGCCAGCGCTTCGATCTGACCGATTCGGCCAGCATCACCAACGCGGTCTATCACATCCTGCGCAACGCGCGGATCCTCGACTACAAAGGCCGGCCCGACCTGGTGGTCTGCTGGGGCGGCCATTCGATCAGCTCGGTGGAGTACGACTACACCAAGCGGGTCGGCTACGAGCTCGGCCTGCGCGCGCTCAGCGTTTGCACGGGCTGCGGGCCGGGCGCGATGAAGGGCCCGATGAAGGGCGCCACCATCGGCCACTCCAAGCAGCGCATTCGCGAGGGGCGTTATATCGGCATGACCGAGCCCGGCATCATCGCCGCCGAGCCGCCGAATCCGATCGTCAATCAGCTGGTGATCATGCCGGACATCGAGAAGCGTCTCGAAGCGTTCGTCCGCTGCGCGCACGCCATCATCGTGTTCCCGGGCGGCGCCGGCACCGCCGAGGAAATTCTGTATCTGCTCGGCATCCTGCTCGATCCGGCCAATGCCGATCAGCCGGTGCCGGTGATTTTCACCGGGCCGCCGTCGGCCGCCGAATATTTCGGTCAGATCGATCGCTTCATCGGTGCGACCTTGGGCGAAGCTGCGCGCAGCCGTTACAAGATCATCATTGGCGATCCGCCGCAGGCGGCGCGCGAGGCGTACAAGGGCATCGAGTCCGTGCGCGAATATCGACGCACCAAGAGCGATGCCTACAACTACAACTGGCTGCTGAAGATCCCCGAGGATTTCCAGCGTCCGTTCGAGCCCACGCACGAGGCCATGGCGCGCCTGGAATTGCGGCGGGATCTGCCCTCGCACGTGATGGCCGCCAATCTGCGCCGCGCGTTCTCCGGCATCGTCGCCGGCAACGTGAAGGAGAACGGCATTCACGCCATCGAAGAGCGCGGCCCCTTCGAACTGCACGGTGACAAGGAAGTGATGACGCTGCTCGATGAGCTGCTGTCGGCGTTCGTGCGGCAAAAACGCATGAAGCTCGCGGGCGAATACAAGCCCTGCTATCGGCTGGTCGCATGAGCAAGGTCACACTTACCTATCGCTTCACCTTCCCCGATTCCCAGGAACGCGCTTTCGAGCTGGAGATGGATCGCGACACGGCGGAGCTCAGTCCGCCGAATGTGCCGCAGCCGCCGGCGTGGACGGCGCTGGGCTTCAATCAGTGCACCGGCTGTCCGTTCAATGCCGCCGAGACGCCGCATTGTCCCGCGGCTTTGCAGCTCGCCGGCGTGATCGATGGCTTCACCGACATCGTTTCCTACGACAAGGTGAAAGTGACGGTGGAGAGCGAAGAGCGCCAGGTCACAGCGACCTTGGCCGCACAGCAAGCACTCGCTTCGCTGATGGGCTTGATCATGGCATCGAGCGGTTGCCCGCGCACCGCGGTGTTTCGCCCGATGGCGCGCTTCCATCTGCCGTTCTCCAGCGAATCCGAAACGGCGTATCGAGTTGCATCGATGTATCTGCTCGCTCAGCACTACGCTGCGCGCGAAGGTGCATCGGCGGATTTCGTGCTCAACGATCTCGAACGCGTGTATCGCGGCGTGCACTCGGTGAATCGCGGCATGGCGACGCGTCTGCGCGCGGCGAGCCGACAGGATGCGATCGTGAATGCAGTGGTGCTGCTCGATGTGTTCAGCAGTCTCGTGCCTGCCGCGATCCACGACATCCTTGACGAGATCAAACCGGCCTTCGCTGCGTTGCTCGCAGCGAAATAAAACATTTGTTACTTAGCCGCGAGTGTCGGAACTTTTTCCACTCTCGCCGATGAACGCATGCGTGCATCGATGTGTGTTGCGCGCGACGCGGTGCAATCGCTCCAATAATGCATAACGGCCGGTTAAATGCAGCGCGCTTTGTGACGTGTGAGGCGCCGCCCTTGCGATGGCTGTCGCACTCTGGAGACGTCGCTTCATCGCTGTGATGTAGTTCCTCTTGTGTGTGGTGTGTGCTCCGTAACTTCGCTCACAACAGGAGATCACACATGACCACCACCGAAACCAAGATCGATGAGATGACCGCCACGGGCCGGCATCGCGCCTGGGCGGGCGAGAGCGCGGGTGCGATCGTTCGCGCCGGCACGGGCACTCCGCCGCGTGAGCCGCAGCGAGCCAACTGGCTCGACCGTGCGCCGACGGCCGCGAGCAACTCGCGTCATGCCGCGATCACGCGCTCGCTGCACACCTGGTCCAACTACAAGAGCTGGACTGACAAGGTGAAGAGCAGTTGGGACAAGGATACGAAGAGCGGCAAGTAACTCCGCTTTCGAGCGGAGCTGCTTCAGCCGAAGACGCGGCGAAGCAGTGACGGCAGCAACGACTCGGAGCGCTCGATCTTGTTCGTGCCGCTGGAGCCCCGAGGAGTCAGCGCGCTGGCTGGACTCGCGAGCGCGTTCACGACCGCGTCCGGACTCACCTGCGGCGGCTTCGCGGATTCAGCAGCGGGATTGAATCGAGCGGGTGGAGCGGCGAGTGCTTGAGCCAGCACCGGCTTCGCAGGCGGTGTCGGTGTCACGAGAGATTCGAGCGAAGTGGTCGCGGTTTTTGGCGCCGTAGTCGGCGCCGACGTAATCGCCGGTGTGCCGGGCTCGATGGGTAGCGGCTTGCGTTGCGCGAGCCAGCCCACCAGCGGCAGCCATTGCTCCAGGTCTTCGCGCACTCCATTCGGCTTCATCTCGAATACGCCCAAGCCGGTCTCGGCCGAACGGATATAAGCCTGCGAGTCGCGCAGCGTCGCGATCACCGGAATCTGCAGGTTCTCCAGAAACTTCATCAGCGACTTGTAGATCAGCGTCTGCTTTTTCACCCGATTGGCGATCACCGCGATGCGCTGCTCGTCACGACGCAGCTTGGCAATCAGCAGCAGATTGGATATGCATTTAGCCGCGGCGTGAATGTCGATGTCCGACGGCAGCACCGGCACCAGCACGGCAGTGGCATTGCGGGTGATGTCGGGGAGTTTCTGAGGCTCGACGGCCGCAGGCGTATCCACCACCAGACGCTGTGTATCCAGCGGCAGACGGGTGGCGAAACTGCGGGTCAATCCGGTATTACGCTCGTAAGCGGCAATGCCGCTGATCAGCGGTTGCTCCGGGGTGCGCTTGCTGAGCCAGTGCGTGCTCGAGCCCTGGGCGTCCATGTCCATGAGCGTCGGGCGCAGCTGCTCGACCGCGAAATAGCTGGCCAGGTTGGTCGCTATCGTGGTCTTGCCGGAGCCACCTTTGGGATTCAATACGACGATCTTTTGCATGCTCGCCGACTGTCAAATAGAGTCACTTTCTGTCGTGAATCAGCCTACGCAGCGTTTGGCAACGCCGCAAGCTCAGAGTTGTGACGATCATCACCGGCCGTGGTTGCCGTTGCTGTGAGTCGGCTCACACCGACCCCAACTGGCCGCCGCTAGAGTCGTCGCCATCAACTTTGAGGACCCCTATGGAATTCCTGCTGCTGTGGTGGGACAACCTTGACGACGCCCTGTGTGCCACCCGGCACCTGGCGCCGAAAATTCTCGGTTTCCTGCTGGCTTTCGCTCTGTTCGCGCTCACCGGATTCGCGCTGATGCTGGCGCCCCAGGCGACGCTGGCCGCCATCGGCCTGATGCTGTCGGCCTCGCTCTATGACTATTGGCGTCGGCGCCGCGCAGAACTGGCTAATAACGACTGACACCCGCTACGTAACTCCCCGAAAAATATATCGGGGAGAATGCCCGGACCCCGGCTCTTGAATCCGTAGCCCGGGTCCCCATAAGCCCCCGCGTCCCTCTATCATGGTCGGTCTCCCGGACCGGCCTTTCACCGTTCAGCCACGCCATTCCGACAGGCGGCTGGGCGCGACGCGAACTTATGGAGAGCACTCAATGAACGACACGGGCACGCACGAGACCCAGACCCAGACGCTGGGCTTTCAGGCCGAGGTGAAGCAGCTGCTGAAGCTGATGATCCATTCGCTGTACAGCCACAAGGAAATCTTTCTCCGCGAGCTGATCTCCAACGCCTCCGACGCGCTCGACAAGCTGCGCTTCGAGGCGCTCGCCAAGCCCGAGCTGCTGGAAGGCGGCGGTGAGCTGACCATCACCATCGACGCCGACGACAAAGCGCACACCATCACCATCGTCGACAACGGCATCGGCATGAGCCGCCAGGAAGCCATCGAGCACCTCGGCACCATCGCCAAGTCCGGCACCTCCGACTTCCTCGCCAAGCTCACCGGCGATCAGAAGAAGGACGCGCAGCTGATCGGCCAGTTCGGCGTCGGCTTCTATTCATCGTTCATCGTCGCCGAGAAAGTGGAAGTGTTCTCGCGCCGTGCCGGGCTCGAGGCGGGCGCTGGCGTGCATTGGACGTCGGCCGCCGACGGTGAATTCACCGTGTCGGACATCGAGTTGCCGGAGCGCGGCACGCGCATCGTGCTGCACTTGAAGGAAGGCGATCACGAGTTCGCCGATCAATATCGCATTCGTTCCCTGGTGCGGAAGTATTCCGACCACATCGCGTTCCCCGTGCGCATGCCCAAGCCCGCGCCCTACAAGGGCGAGGATGAAGAGAAGAAGGACGATTCGGTCGTTGCCGAGGTCAAGCCGGAAGACGCGAAGCCGGAATTCGAAACCGTCAACGCGGCGCAAGCGCTTTGGGCGCGGCCGCGCACCGAGTTGAAGGACGAGGAATACAAAGAGTTCTATCGTCACGTCACGCACGACTTCACCGATCCGCTCGCGTGGTCGCACGGCAAGGTCGAAGGCAAGAAGGAATACACGAGCCTGCTGTACATCCCGTCGCGCGCGCCTTACGACCTGTGGCATCGCGAAGGCGCTCGCGGTCTGAAGCTGTACGTGCGTCGCGTGTTCATCATGGATGACGCCGAGCAGTTCCTGCCGCTGTATCTGCGCTTCGTCAAAGGCGTGGTCGATTCGGCCGATCTGCCGCTCAACATTTCTCGCGAAATGCTCCAGCACGATCCGGCGATCGAGACCATGAAGACCGGTCTCGCACGGCGCGTGCTCGACATGCTGGCCAAGATGGCGAAGGACGAGCCGGAGAAGTACGCGACGTTCTGGAAGGAATTCGGCACGGTGATGAAGGAAGGTCCGGCCGAGGATCACGCCAACCGCGAACGCATCGCCAAGCTGCTGCGTTTCTCCAGCACGCTGGCCGACAAGCCGGAAGCGGACGTGTCGCTCGAGGACTACGTCGGTCGCATGAAGGAAGGTCAGAAGGAGATCTATTACGTCATCGCCGACAACTTCGGCGCCGCGAAGTCGAGCCCGCATCTGGAAGTGCTGCGGAAGAAGGGCATCGAAGTGTTGCTGTTGTCGGATCGCGTCGATGAATGGCTGGTCGATCACCTGCGCGAGTTCGATGGCAAGCAGCTGAAGAACGTGGCGCGCGGCGAGCTGGATTTCGCGGCCATTCAGTCGGACGAGGAAAAGAAAGCGCAGGAAGAGCTTTCGAAGGGCCACACCGATCTGGTCGAGCGCATGAAGAAGGCGCTCACCGATCAGGTCAGCGATGTGCGCGTGACCGTTCGCCTGGCCGATTCGCCCGCGTGTCTGGTGCTCGGTCAGTACGACATGGGTGCGCAGATGCGCCGGATCATGGAAGCGGCGGGACAGAAGGCGCCGGTCAGCAAGCCGACGCTGGAAGTGAACCCGAATCATCCGTTGCTGCAACGGATCGAGAAGACCGCCGAGGATGCGGAGTTCAACGATCTGTCGATGCTGTTGTTCGAGCAGGCGACGCTGGCGGATGGCGGTCAGCTGCCCGAGCCCGCCGCGTTCGTGCAGCGCTTGAACCGGCTACTGATGAAGACCGCCTGATTCGCGGGCACTATTGGCGCTTCGATAAAAACTGGATCGTCAGAATGAAGCACACGCGTTCATCGTCGTTGGTTCTGGCTGGCGTCGCCGCGGCTCTGCTCGTGGCGGCGTGCGGTAACGATGCCCCGAGTACGGCCCGCCGGCCGGTGGAGAATCCTCCGCCGACCGCGGCGCCAGTCACCGAGCTGCGGAAGATCGATATCGTCAAGGGAGCCGGTGAGGGGATTTCTTCCGGACAGCAGGCGGTCGTGCATTACACCGGCTGGCTGTACGACCCCAGCGCGCCCGAGCGCAAGGGCAAGCAGTTCGACAGCTCGCGCGACAGCGGCCGGCCGTTTCGTTTCGTGATCGGCCAGGGCAAAGTGATCAAAGGTTGGGAGGAGGGCGTGCAGGGCATGCAGCCCGGCGGTCAGCGTCAGCTGATCATTCCTTCCGATCTCGGTTACGGTGCAACGGGCGCGGGTGGCGGACAGATTCCGCCGAACGCGACCTTGTTGTTCGACGTCGAGTTGCTGGCAATCGAAGACCCACCGCCACCGCCGGCGCCGTAACCGTTATTTATCCAACGGCTTCGGCTTGTTGAATTTCGGATTGTTCGAGTAAGTGCCGGTCAGCGTCGCCTGCGCAAGGATGTGCGGGCGAATCGCCTGCAACACCTGCGGCCCCGTGAAATCGCCATCCACCGGCGCCTTCGCGCAATCGAGCGCGTACACCGTGAAGTTGTAGTGATGCACGATCTCGTCGTTCCACGGCGGGCACGGGCCGTCATAACCTTTGTACGTGCCTTTCATGTCGGCATCGCCCGCGAACCACGCCGTGTAATCGTTCACGCCCTGGCGTGAACCGGCGGGCCCGCCGAGCTCTTTCTTGCCGCCGGCAACGATGCCCTTGGAGCTTTCGCCGGCCTTGATTTCGGCGGTCTGCGCCGGGATATCGACCATCACCCAGTGATAAAAATCGGTGCGCGGCAGGCTCGCCGGCACGCTGCGGCCTTCCTGGTTCACATCGTCCGGTTTCGTCGGCACATCCGGATCGACGCAGATCAAGGCGAAACTGCGTGTCTGCGCGGGCGCATCGGCCCACTGCAACTGCGGATTGTGATTGTCGGTAAGGCGGATGTGCAGCACAGGATCCGGCGCGCCGAACGCGAATTTCTCCGGGATGGGCTGATCGTGCTGGAAGCTGGAGGAAGTAAGCTTCATGACAGTCTCGCAAGGTCGGATCAGAAAGAATTGAACGACGGCAGTCGATGTTCCGTCAGCCGGTGCGAAAACTTCGCCCGGTCGAGCTTCGGCGCCGGCGCCCCGGCCATGAATGGTACCCTGGAAGAATGACTGCAACCGCCCCGACCGCCTCACAGACGCTGACCATCCCCGGCCCGGCCGGAACGCTGGAAGCATTGCTCGATGTACCCGCCACGATTGCCGCGCCCGAGTCGGTTGCGGTGATCTGTCATCCGCATCCGCAGTACGGCGGCACCATGACCAACAAAGTGGTGTATTCGATTGCCCGAGCGTTCAATGAAGCCGGTGCGCCATCGGTGCGGTTCAACTATCGCGGCGTGGGCAAGAGCACGGGCAACTACGACGAAGGCAAGGGTGAAACCGACGACGCGATCGCCGTGCTCGATTGGGCCGCGCAGCGCTGGCCTGGTGCACGCTTGTGGCTCGGTGGATTTTCATTCGGTGGCGCGGTCGCGATTCGTGCCGCCGCGGCACGCGACGTGGCGAGATTGGTGACGGTAGCGCCGGCGATTCGCAGAGTCAGCGTCGACGATGGCTCGTTACCGCAATGTCCCTGGCTGATCGTGCAAGGCGATCGGGATGAACTGGTCGACCCGAACGATATCCAACAATGGGCGCAAGCATTGCCGGAGTCGCCCCGCCTGGCGGTGCTGAACGGCGTGGAACACTTCTTCCACGGCCGCTTGAACGAATTGCGCCAGGTCGTGGTGCAATGGTTGATCGAGCTGGCGCATCTGGGCCGCTGAGCCGCGCCGGACTTACGGAGTACGCATGTTACTGGGTCAATTGAAAAAGATTTTTGGCGAAGATCCCGTGCCGCGCGGCGTGCTGGAAGATCGCGAGCCGTTCGAGCTGGCGACGGCGGCGCTGCTGCTGGAGCTGGCGCGCGCTGATTTTTCCGAGAGCGATGCCGAGGTGCAGGCCATCCGTCATCTGTTGCAGAAACGGTTCGAGCTGACCGACGAAGCGCTCGATGTGCTCATGATCAATGCCACGAAGCGCGCCGACAAAGCGGTCTCGCTGCATGAATTCACGCATCGGTTGAATCGGGAATTGCCTGAGGCGGACAAGCTGCAGATCGTCGAAATGCTCTGGCGGGTCAGTCATGCCGACGGCCGGATCGACAAGCACGAGGAGCAGTTGGTCCAGCGGATCGCAGGGTTACTGCATATTTCCGATCGCGACCGGGTGCGCCTGAAGCTGAAAGTGGTCGTGGATCGTTGAGGCGTCGGGGCGGGAGCGGCGCCGGACGGAGCCGGCGCCGCGAAAAGCATCGGAAGCAGTGAACTCTTAGTTCACCATTTCCTTCAGGCTCTTCAGTGCAGCGATGCGCACTTTCTTGCTGGCGGGCTTCGCCTTGAAGGTCATCTTCTCGCCCGTGAACGGGTTGACGCCTTCGCGAGCCTTGGTGGCAGGCTTCTTCACAACCTTCATCTTCAGCAGGCCCGGCAGGGTGAACAGTCCCGAACCCTTCAGGCTCTTCTTCACTACGCCGCTCAACGACTCAAACACATCGGACACTTGCTTCTTGGCAAGACCCGTGTCTTTGGAAATCTGCGCAAGGATCTCCGACTTGGTCGGCGCAGCATTCTTTTTTGCCATTTGTAGTCTCCTGAGTAAGTGACAAATCGCGCCGTCTTGAAATGGATCGGTCGCGGGCAATCGCAAGACGCGCGGAAAATAGCACAAGATTTGCCGGGAAATAAGCAGCGGACCGGTTTTTTCGCCTATTTTTTCAGGCTCGCGCGCACTCCCTCACAGCGACGAACCGTTCGTTGAGGCCAAAGTCGTCGGACGAATGCGACTTTCGGACTACTTCCCTGATCGAAAGCGGCCAAGGCCCTTTCGATGCGCCCGGCAAAAGGCGCGACTTTTGCCGAGCTAATCCGAGACGAATTCACGCTTCAACTTCACGTTGAACGGCGACGATTCGCCCTGCGGTGTGACGTTGATGTCGAACACCAGGATTTCGGTGCCGGCGATCGTGACCTCGCCGATGGAGTAGATCGCTTCTCCTTCGGAAACACGGCGCATCTCGATGTCCTTCAACTGACCGTTCAAGTTGTAGGCGTCCACCGCCACGGTGGCTTCCACCGGCTTGCGCGGCGCATGCTCGGCTTCCTTGCGCAACACCGTTACGTTGAGCATGACTCGGTTGGCGCTGCGCTGAATGCCATAGGCGCGCGCCACCTCGGGAGTCAGCTCGTCGGTGCGAAGCGCGTTGAAATGCACCTCGTAATTTCCGAAGTCCTTGAAGGTTTCGTCCAGCGCCTGCGCCGGCATGGCGCGTTGCTCGGGCTGCTCCGTGCAACCGACCAGCAAGGTGGCCGCGAGCAAGGCGAGCAGCGGGCCGAGCGGCGAATTCCGGAACGTGCGAACGGCGGTGTGCTTGCGTGTGTTATTGAGCACCGATGTTCTCCAAAAGGGCATGGAGAACTGTTTATAGCACCGATCGCTTTGTCAGGTGATCGCGATGTTTAGCGCCTGTAGACCGATGATGACGAACAACGCCGAAAGATCGAACCCGCCGAGCGGCGGAATCAGCCGGCGCACCGGACGCAGCAGCGGCTCGCACAGCGTATCGATCAGCGCCGCGCCGGGACTGTTGGTGCCGGGAGCGATCCAGCTCAGGATGACGTAAAGGAACAGCGCGAAGATGTAGAAGTTGATGATGGTCCTGATCAGCGTCAGGAGCACGACCGTGATGAACTGGCTGGGGGTGAAAATCCCCGGGTAACCGCCCAGCAACCACATCAATGCGACCGCCGCCGCCTGCACGATGATCAACGCGACGATGGACGCAGTGTCGACCTTGCCGATCGGCGGCAGCACTTTACGCAGCGGCAGGACCAGAGGATTGGTCATCCGGATCACTGCTTGTGACAGCTGATTGCGGGTCTCGGCGCGGGCCAGCGGCAGTAACACGCGCAATAAGAAAACCGTGACCAGCAGCACCTGGAGCAAGGTGCCGATGATGAATCTGATGGATTCCATGTGTCGTTAGGTGCTGCCCAGTTCTTTGGCCAATTGCGCCGAGCGTTGCGCGGCGGCGGCTACGGCCTGCGAAAAGATAGCACGGACATTGTTCGCTTCCAGATGCTTGAGCGCCGCTTCGGTGGTTCCACCCTTGGACGTGACCTGCTGGCGCAAAGTTGCGGGCGAGTCGCTTGACTCGTGCGCCATGAATCCGGAGCCGTACGCCGTCTCGACCGCGAGCTTGCGCGCCACGTCCGGCGACAGGCCGAGCGACTGGCCGGCCGCTTCCAGCATCTCGATCAGCAGGAAGAAATAGGCCGGGCCGCTGCCGGAAATCGCGGTCACCGTATCCATGTCGGTTTCGCGTTCGACCCACAGCGTCGCGCCGACCGCACCGAGGATCTGCTCCGCGAGTGCGCGGTTCGCTTCGGTCACCAATTCATTCGCGTACAGCGCGGTGACGCCGCAGCCTTGCATGGCTGGGCGATTCGGCATGCAGCGCACGACCGGCAGGCCGCCGGCCCAGCGCTGGATGTCGGTCGCGAGAATGCCGGCCGCTATCGAAATCAGCAGCGGACGGGTGCGCAGAATCTGCTCCTGCAACGAGCTGACCACATTACGCAATTCCTGCGGCTTGACGGCGAGCAGCACCACGTTCGCATCGCGCACGGCGTCGGCATTGTTGCTGACGGTCTGTACGTTGTACTGAGCTTGCAGAGCTTGCAGCGTCGGTGCGTAGGGATCGGCGACCACGAGCTGCGACGGATCGGCGCCCTTGGCGATCAAGCCCCCGATCAGGCTGCGCCCCATATTGCCGCCGCCGATGAATGCGATGCGTTGTTTCATGAGTCGGATACTTATTTGTCTAGATGAATCCGTGGAAGTCTATGCGGACTGTTGTCGCTTAACCGTTGCGTCTACTTGGGAGTTCGCACGCCAAAGATCGCGGTGCCAATTCTGACCCAGGTCGCCCCCGCCGCGACGGCGGCTTCCAGATCGGCCGACATGCCCATCGATAAAGTATCGACGGCGAGGCCCGCGTCCAGCAGCTGACGCTGACAAGCGACGAGTTGTTCGAACAGCGCACGCTGTTCATCGAACGTATCGCGCGGCGGCGGAATGCACATCAGCCCGCGCAGCTTGAGCTTGGGCAGCGCCGCCACGCTCTGTGCCAGGGACAATACTTCTTCCGGCGGCACGCCGCCTTTGCCGGGCTCGGGCGCCAGGCTGACTTGCACACATATATTGAGCGGCGGGGCGTAGTGCGGCCGCTGCTCATTCAGACGCAGGGCGATGCGCTGCCGGTCCAGGGTGTGGACCCAATGGAAATGCTCCGCGACCGGCCGGGTCTTGTTGCCCTGGAGCTGGCCGGTGTAGTGCCAGGTGAGCTCCAGATCCTGCAATTCCTGCAGCTTGGGCAGCGCCTCCTGCAGGTAATTCTCGCCAAAGTCGCGCTGGCCCAGGGCCGCCACGGCGCGGATCGCGCTGGCCGGGTGGCCCTTACTGATTGCGACCAATCCGACGGAATCGCACAGTCTGCCCCACTGCGACGCCGCTGTGGCAATGCGTTGCCGGGTCTGCGACCAGCTATTCGCCAGGTTTCGAGATGCGCTGTCTGTCACTGTGTCAGCCGAAATCTGCGGACCGGTTAACATATTGAGCCCGATACCGCTCCGTTATACTGCCGCACGCTCATCTTTTGCGTCCGCACCCTGACCTATCCCGGCGGGCGAAGCGGATTGGAAGGAAGATTCATGCCTGTCGATATCGCGCAGCTGTTGGCTTTCGCCGTCAAAAACAACGCCTCGGATCTGCATCTGTCGGCCGGTGTGCCGCCGATGATCCGTGTCGACGGCGACATGAAGCGCGTCAACATGCCGGCGCTCTCTCATAAGGAAGTACACAGCATGGTGTACGACATTATGAATGACAAGCAGCGCAAGGCTTATGAAGAGTTCTACGAGACGGACTTTTCCTTCGAGATTCCCAAGCTGGCGCGCTTCCGCGTCAACGCATTCAATCAAAGCCGTGGCGCGGCCGCGGTGTTCCGGACCATTCCCTCGCTGATCATGTCGCTCGACGACTTGAATGCGCCGAAGATCTTCAAGGATCTCGCCATGCAGCCGCGCGGCCTGGTGCTGGTGACGGGGCCGACGGGGTCGGGCAAGTCGACGACGCTGGCCGCGATGGTCAACTACGTCAACGACAATAAGCCCGATCACATCATCACGATCGAAGATCCCATCGAGTTCGTGCACGAGAGCAAACGCTCGCTGGTCAACCAGCGCGAAGTGCATCGTGACACGCTCGGCTTCTCCGAAGCCTTGCGCTCGGCGTTGCGTGAAGATCCCGACGTAGTGCTGGTCGGCGAAATGCGCGACCTGGAAACGATCCGCCTGGCGTTGACCGCGGCGGAAACCGGCCACTTGGTGTTCGGCACGTTGCACACCAGCTCGGCGGCCAAGACCATCGACCGTATCGTCGACGTGTTCCCCGCGGCTGAAAAAGAAATGGTGCGAACCATGTTGTCCGAGTCGCTGCGCGCCGCGATCTCACAGTCGTTGCTCAAGCGCATCGGCGGCGGCCGAGTGGCCGCGCACGAGATCATGATCGGCACGCCGGCGATCCGTAACCTGATCCGCGAAGGCAAGATCGCGCAGATGTACTCGGCGATTCAAACCGGCCAGAAAGACGGCATGCAGACGCTCGACCAGTGCCTGGCCGAACTGCTGCAGAAGGGCGTAGTGACGAAGGAAGAAGCGCGCTTCCGCGCTCAAAACAAGGACGCGTTCTAAAGCGCCCGTGCGCTGACAGTTGAGGTTGCGAAATGGAACGCGAACAAGCTATCAAGCTGATGCAGGACCTGCTCAAGCGTGTCGTCGACCGCAAGGGCTCGGACCTGTTCATCACCGCGGGCTTCCCGCCCGCCATCAAAGTCGACGGCGAGATCCGTCCGCAGTCCGAGCGGGTGCTGACGCCGGAGCAGGCCGCGGTGCTGGTCCGTTCCATCATGAACGACAAGCAGACGCGCGACTTCGACGCCTCCAAGGAATGTAACTTCGCGATCGCGCCGGCCGGCATCGGCCGCTTCCGTGTCAGCGCGTTCGTGCAGCAGGGCCAGATCGGCTGCGTGGTGCGAACCATCAATGCCAAGATCCCGACGCTGGAAGAAATGCAGCTGCCGCTCATCCTGCGCGATGTCGTGATGAGCAAGCGCGGCCTGGTGATCCTGGTCGGCGGCACCGGCTCGGGTAAGTCCACGTCGCTGGCCGCGATGTTGAACTACCGCAACGAAAAGACCCGCGGCCACATCATCACCATCGAAGATCCGGTGGAGTACGTGCACAACCACAAGGGGTGCGTCATTACTCACCGCGAAGTCGGCGTCGACTGCGAGAACTGGCACGTGGCGCTCAAGAACACGCTGCGCCAGGCGCCGGACGTGATCCTGATCGGCGAAATCCGTGACCGCGACACGATGGAATACGGCATTCAGTTCGCCGAAACCGGCCACCTGGTGCTCGCTACGCTGCACGCCAACAGCGCCAACCAGGCGCTGGACCGCATCATCAACTTTTTCCCGGAAGAGCGCCGGGAACAGTTGCTGATGGATCTGTCTTTGAATATTCGAGCGCTGATTTCGCAGCGCCTGATTCCGCGCGAGACCGGCACGGGCCGCATCGCCGCGATGGAGATCATGCTGAACTCGCCGCTGATCGCGGACCTGATCTTCAAGGGCGAAGTCGCGCAGATCAAGGACGTGATGGGCAAGTCGAACCGGCTGGGTATGAAGACCTTCGACCAGTCGCTGTACGACCTGTACGAAAGCGGCATGATCTCCTACGAAGACGCGCTGCGTAACGCGGACTCGAAGAACGAAGTGCGCCTGCGCATCAAGCTCGAGAGCAAGCGCGAAGCGAAGCTGCCCGACGAGGGCGGCGACAGCCTGCGGATCATGGATGAAGAGTCCGAAGGCGTCATTGGTAGATAGTTGGATTCCAGAACATGGCTGCTGACGGCGAAACGATCAATAGCGAAGCTAGTGCCGAGAACACCGGTGAGGACCGCACAGTCGTTCTCAACACCAAGCCGTTGTTCAAGCTGATGGTGGACAAGCGCGCCTCCGACTTGTTCTTCACCTCCTACGCGCCCATCAAGATCAAGATCGAAGGCCAGATCTTTCCGGTCAACAAGCAGATGCTGACGCCGGAAGTGGTGCGCCAGGCCGCGTATGGCTTGATGACCCAGGAACAGATCGACGCGTTCAACGACGAGCTCGAAATCGACTTCGCGATTTCCGAGCCCGGCCTCGGCCGCTTCCGCGTGAACGTGTTCCATCAACGCGGCAATCCCGCGATGGTGCTTCGTTACATCACTGCCGACATGCCGCGCATCGACGATCTCGGCCTGCCGGAGATCCTGAAAGATCTGATGATGATGAAGCGCGGCCTGCTGCTCATGGTCGGCGCGACCGGCTCGGGCAAGTCGACCACGCTCGCGTCGATGATCAACTATCGCAACGAGAGCTCTTCGGACCACATCATCACGATCGAGGATCCGATCGAGTTCTTGCACTCGAACAAGAAGTCGATCATCAACCAGCGCGAAGTCGGCCTGGACACCAAGTCCTACGCACGCGCTCTTCGCAGCGCCATGCGCGCCGCGCCTGACGTGCTGCTGATCGGTGAGATTCGCGATCGCGAGACGATGGAGTCGGCGATCATGCTTGCGGGTACCGGCCACCTGGTGCTCGCGACCTTGCACGCGAACAATGCGGCGGAAACGCTCGACCGCATCATCAACATGTTCCCGCTGGATCAGCACACGCAGATCTTCCTCGACCTCTCGCAGTACCTTCGCGCGATCATCGCGCAGCGTCTGGTGCCGGGTAAGAACAAGCGCCGCGTCGCCGCGGTGGAGTTGCTGATCAACACGCCGCACGTCCAGGAGCTGATCAAGAAAGGCGACGTGCTCGGTGCGAAGGAAGCTCTGCGCACCAGCTCGGAGAAGGGCATGCAGCACTTCGATACGGCGCTGTACGAGTTGTACAAGCAAGGCCGCATCACGATGGAAGATGCGCTGGCCTACGCGGACTCGCGCACCAACCTGGAAGCGAAGATCAACTTCGGCTGAGCGAGCGCGCTCAGCCTTGGCCCGTTACTGTTCCGCGCGCCAGTTACCAGACGTTGGGCACCGCGATAGCTCGTATCTTGGGATAGCTTGCCTCAACGGTCTGCATGCAGCCGTCGTAGAACAGCGAGACGGTCAGCCCCTGCGCATGCGCCGAGATGATCTGCGCCCAGATTGCTTTGAAGTTTTTCTGCTCCGTGTCCAGCGCCAGGTATTGGGCACTGGAGCAAGACTGAGGGTTGGCGTGACTCGATGTCTTGATGTAGGCCACGCCGTTGTCCCAAACGTAGTATCCGGTAACGTTCACCGGCTGGCCCCATCCCGCAAACGACGCCAGTGGTAATAGCAACGCGCCCGCCGCGAATATTGCTCTTTTCATTCGATCCCTCGATGTGAGTTGTTGAAGTGGCGGGGCTAAGATAGCACTTGTATCGAGCTTCCCGGAACGCCCAAGCGCTCGGCCAACGGCGCTATCCCGCTGGCAGCTGCGGCGAAGATGACCTGCGTTTGCGAACGTAGTTCGTTTGGCAGCGAGCCCAGCCAGGCTGCCGCGAGCTCGACGACAGGGCCGTCGTAACAACCCGGCAGACCGGCTTCACTCGCGAGCCGGCTCGCAATCCCAAACTCTTCCAACGACGGCACGGCGGCGATCACGCCGGCGGGCATGCCGGGCACCAGGATGGTCGAGGGGCGGGGCTTGAACGAAAACGAGCTCGCGCTACCGATCAGCACCAGCAGCGGCGAGCGATCGTCGGCTTGCTGCATTTCGTTGGCGGTCCGAACGACCGCCGCGTATTCCGAGTCGGTGCCGATCAGGAGTCGCACGACTCACCTGCATGAATCACTGGAAATGCCGGCGCGCCTGCACGTTGCGGGCGATGGTCGCGAGCACGGCCATGCGGACGGCGACGCCGTTGGTGACCTGGCGCTGGATCACCGACTGCGGGCCGTCGGCCACGGCGCTGGCGATCTCGACGTCGCGGTTCATCGGGCCCGGGTGCATGACGATGGCGTCTTTGTTGGCTTTCGCCAGACGATCGGCGGTGATGCCGAAGGTGTGATGATAGGTCGCTTCGTCGGGGATCGACGCGCCGCTCATGCGCTCGCGCTGGATGCGCAGGGTCATGACCACATCGACGCCGCTGATCGCCTTGTCGATATCGGTGAAGCGCGTGGCGCCTTTGAATTCGTCCTTGCCGGGCATCAAATCTTCCGGCGCGGCGATGCGCAGTTCAGCGACGCCGAGCGTCGTGAACGCATGCCAGGCCGAGCGCGCCACCCGCGAGTGGCTGAGGTCGCCGGCGATCAAAATCTTGAGCTTGGTGAAGTCGCCCTTGGTCTGCCGCACCGTGAGCGCATCGAGCAAGCCCTGCGTCGGATGTGACAAATGCGCCTCGCCTGCATTCAAGATACAAACATGCGGCGCGACGTACTTCGCAACGTAGGCCGGCAAGCCAGGCTCGGCGTCTCGCATCACGAGAATGTCGGCCTGCATGGCCTGCAAGGTGTAGATCGTGTCGAGCACCGTCTCGCCTTTCACGCGAGAGGACGACTGCATGTCCAGGTTGACCACGTCCGCGCCGAGCCGCTGTGCCGCCAGTTCGAACGACACGCGCGTACGAGTGCTGGGTTCGAAGAACAGATTGGCGACGGTGTGCCCGGCGAGCGTTTGATCGCGGGCGGCGAGCTCGCCCGGCGTACGTGCGTAAAACTGGGCCAGATCGAGCAGGGCGACGATCTCGTCGCGGCTCAGGCCGTCCAGGGTGATCAGATGTCGCAGCCGCCCTTCGGCGTCGCGCTGCACTTTGGCGCTGTGGTCGGTACTCATAGTCGGGGCGGGATTGTAGTCGAAGGCGGCTCGGCGCGCCGCGTTCTGGAGGCGCGCTCGCCAGCAATCGTTGCCGGCGCCCCGAGGCCCGGCCGGCGAGTAGAGATTTACTGGAGCCGGATCGTCAGCCCCATCAGCCGCATCGTATCGGCCGCACCGATCGGGCCGATGGCGGTCAGCGCACCGGTGCGGAGGTCCACTCGGTACAGCGTCGACTGGCTGCTGCCCGTGGGCTGGAGCGCCGCCACGGCAAGGCCATTGTCGCCGCCCACGATGTCGAAGCCGCCGCTGAAGGTGAAGGTCTGGCGGTCGGTGGTCAGCGGGCCGACGGTCGTGAGCAGGCCGTTGTTCGCCGGCTTCTGGGTCACCAGTGCATTGCTGCCCAGATCGATGTTGTAAAGGGTGGTGTCGCCCGGGTTGGCGTAGTTGTTGGTGTATGCGATCGCGACCACATCGGGCGCCGGCCGGCCATTCTCGTCGGGGATGCGCCGCAAGGACGTGGCGGTGCCGGTCGCGCCGGAATCCACGATGACGGCGAGGTTGTGCTCGGCGTCGCTGAGCACTCGGAGCGCGTCTGCGGTCGGGCTGAAGTCGGTGCCGAATGTCGTGCCTATCAGTGCTCGAAAGGGATCGCCGATGTTGGGCATCAATGCCCTGCCGAGCGTCGCACGGGCGGCCACCGGATCGACGGTGTAGATGCGGCCTGCGTCGCTCAGCAGATACAACACCTGGTTCGAGGGACGGATGTCGAAGCCCAGCACCCGTTCGCCGCCTTGCAGGCCGGTGACGGCCAGGTTGCTGGCGATCGTTCCCGGCGTGTTGACGTTGAAGCTGAGCAAGCGCCCGTCGTTGGTGATGCCGAGCAGCGTCGCTTGCGGCACGTTCGAATGCGTCAGCGCGCGGATGCGCGCTGTCGAGCCGATGGGGCCGATCCGAGTAGCTGCGCCGGTCGTGAGATCGATGCTGTAGAGATCGGAAGTGGTTGCGGTACCGACATTCAGCGCCGCGAAAGCGTTGTTGTTGATGGCATTGATATCCAGGCCGGCGACTGTCTGCACGTCACCGGTGATGCCCAATGGGCCAACGGGCTGCAAATCGCCCGCGACAGGAGTGCTCGGCGCGCGTCCTTGAATCATCAGCCGATCGTTCGCCGTATCGATTACATACAACGTGCTCGTGCCCGTCCCGGCGAAGCTGTTGGTGTACGCCGCCGCAGTCACGCTCGACCCGGACGGGTTGAGCCGATCGTCGGTGAATGTTTCTCCGGTATCGAACAGCACGCGCAGGTTCATGCCGTTGCTGCTCAGGACGCGCAAGCCATCGGCCACCGGGCTTACGTCGACGGTGATGTTGCCGCCATCGAGGCCCGTGAACGGCGACGTCGAATCGCTCGACGATGCAGTAAGCGTTGCCTTGAGCGCCACGGTGCCGGTAGCTGCATTGACGGTGTAGAGCCGTCCGGCGCTGGTGAGCGCGTAGACGTTGCGGTCGGCGGGCCGCGTGTCGACGCCCACGACGGTCTCGTTACCTTGCAAGCCGTTGATGGTGGCGTTCGTGCAGAGTTTCCCGGGCAGACCGCTGTTGAAAGAGGCCAGGCCATTGCCTTCGGTCAGCGCCAACAGTTCGCCGACCGGTTGCGGCGGCGTCGTCGTGGGCACCGGGCGCGCCAGGCCGAGCACGGTTTCGCCGCTGTTCAGTCCGCCGATTCCGGCGACGAGCGTGGCCGCGCCGGTGTTCAGATCGATCATGTATAGCGAAGTCACATTGCCCACGGACAGCGCGGCGATGGCGGACTGCGTGCCGTCGGGGGCGGTAGAGATATCGAAGCCCCCGATTCCGGCGTTCACGGTCAGCGGGCCGACCGTGGTCAGCACGCCGCCGCTGGCGTTAGCGCTCGTGAGCAAACGATCGTCCGTGGTGTCGAGGTAATAAACCGTCGTGCGGCACGCGGACGAAAAGTTATTCGTATAAGCAACCTCGACCACACCGATGTTGCGCAGGCCCGCCACCGTGAGCGGCGGGTCGGTGAAGGTCGCGCCGGTGTCCATGTTCACGCGCAGGTTCTGACCGGAGTTGCTGACGATTCGCAACTGGTCGACGACGTTATTCACATCGATGCTGACCCGTGTGCCCGACAGCGCCGTGTAGGGATCGCTGGTGTCCGATGGGTCGGCGACCATCGAGCTTTTGAGCGTGGCCGTGCCGCTGTTCGGATCGACGGTGTAGACGCCGCCTTGATTGCCCACGGCGATCAGTTGTCCGGCGGGCGAGCCGCCGGGCCGCAGATCGAAGCCAACGATGTTTTCGTTGGCGCGCAGGCCGGCGATGGCAACCGCCGAACCGGTGCCGGGGGTGGCGCTGTTGAAACTCATCAGGCGGTTCGAGCTGGTGACCGCGAACGTATCGCCCGGCACGATGCCGCTCGGTGGATTAGGCGTTGGCGCGGGCGCTGAATCGTCGTTGCCGCCGCCGCTACTGCATCCCAGGAGCGGCAGCGTGAGCAACGCATATAAAGCAAACGGAACGCGGGCCGTAACGGCGCGAGCGTTGGGATTCATGGGGTCGCCTGTTGCTTCGGCTGCAGATGCAGGCTGCTTCGGCGCCAGGCGAGCGATGGATGCGCCGTAGCTGTGTCGAATTATTTCCAGCGAGCGTCGGCGCTGCGTTTGCCGGAGAAATTGAGAGGCGCGTCACGCTTGCTCGCCGCCTCGGATCGATATTCAGGTCGCCTGTTCCGCAGCGTGAGGATTCTCGAGCCATTGTTCGAGCAAGATGCGCGCAGCGATCATGTCGACGTCGGCGTGGGTGGTGCGACGCTTCTTCATTCCCGACGCTCGGGCATCGCGCAGCTGAGCCTCGGCCTCGCGCGAGCTCAATCTTTCATCGACCAGCGCCACCGGTTTGTTGTAACGAGACTTCAATTCGGCTGCAAAGGAACGGCTGACGTCGGTGAGCACCGTCGGTGTGCCATCCATGTTCCAGGGCAGTCCTACAACGAACTGCGACGGCTGATACTCCTGCACCAGCTTGGCAATCGCCGCCCAGGGCACGACTTCACCGCGTTCGAGCGTGGTGAGCGCGCGAGCGGTGCGAGTCAGCGTGTCGCCGCTGGCGACGCCGATGCGTTTCGTTCCGTAATCGAACGCGAGGATGACCTGCGGGCTCAGGCGTGGCCCACCTGGTCGCTGATGGTGGCGAGATCCACGCCCAGCAGACGGCCGGCGGCGCGCCAGCGCTGCTCATAGGGCGTGTCGAACAGAATGCGCTCATCGCAGGGCGCGGTGAGCCAGGCATTTTGTGCCAATTCGGTTTCCAGCTGACCGGCGCTCCAGCCGGCATAGCCCAAGGCGACCAGCGCGGTGTTCGGCCCGCTGCCGCGAGCCATGGCATTCAGGATGTCCGGCGAAGTCGTGACTTGCAGGCGCGGCGACACCTGGCGGGTATGTTCCCAATGCCCGCCGACCTGATGCACGACGAAGCCGCGGTCGGTTTGCACCGGGCCGCCTTGCAAGACTTGCTGGTGACCGAACACCCCGGGCGCCGTCGGCATTTTCAGCTGCTCGAACACGTCCAGCAGCCGCATCTGCAGCGGCCGGTTGATGATGATGCCGAGGGCGCCGTCCGCGTTGTGCTCCCAGATGAACGTGACCGTCTGGGCAAAATTACTGTCGGTCATCGCCGGCATGGCGATGAGGAACTGATTGGTGAGGAAGTCGCCTTCGGACATGAGCCCAAGTATCCGGCCGCTCCCGCCGGGGCTCAAGCACGGAAGCTCAATTTTTGGCGGCGCCAAGGAATTGCCACTCATAGGCGAACCGCAATTCCTGGTACTGCTTACGCAGCTCGCTCGGGAACGGGTCGAAGGGTGAGGCCAGGCGCAGGATGGACAGCGCCGCCTGGTCGATTTCCTTGCTGCCGCTGGAGCGGCGGATCAGGGCGTCGCCCAGGGTGCCGTCGGGCTTCAGCGAAACTTCCAGCACCGGGTTGCCGGTCTGGCCGTTGCGCGCGTACTGCGGAAAGTTCAGCGTGCCCAGACGTTCCACCTTGGTCCGCCAGCTATTCAAATAGGGCGCGAGTTTGGACTCGCGCGTGTTCGGCACGATCTCCGTCACGCCGTCCATGCGCTTGCCGCGAAGCACGAGCGACGTGTCGGTCGCGCTGGTGGCGATCGGGCGCGGCGCGGTCGGCGACAGAGCCAGCGGCACTTCGGCCTGCTGTGACGGATTGTTGTCGCCGCTGCGATATTCGACTTCGCTGCGATCACTGCGGCTGCTGACGATCTCGGTGGATTGCTGGCCGCTGACCGCTTCCTTGTAGCGATCGCTGTTGCCGTCGGGCACGCCATCCAGGTCGGCCATCACGGGCGAGGAGGTGGGATTCGCCGGCCGCACGCGCTCGTCGGTGGTGCCGCTGCCTTGCTGGCTGCGTTGAGCCAGGTATTCGGCGCCGGGATTATCGGCGGCGCGGGTGTCGTTACTGGTGAGCAACAGCACTTCCAGGGTCGGCGTCGGGCTGTTGTCGCCGCGAGGCGCGGCGAAAGTGATCCCCAGGATCACGATGCCGTGAAACAGCGCCGCCAGAAACAAAGTGGTGGTCAGCCGGTCGTTGACGGGCGCCTGACCCTCCTGCAGCTCGCTGGAGAGCGACGAATCGTCAGGCTGAGCCGAAGCATTCATTGCAGTCGTTTCTCTATCGCATCCATGAGCAGGCCGGCGATCCGGGTGCCGAACTGCTTGTCCAGTTCACGGACGCCGGTCGGGCTGGTCACGTTGATCTCCGTGACAAAGCCGCCGATCACGTCCAGTCCAACAAACAACATCCCGCGACGCCGCAGCTCGGGGCCGATCTGGCCGACCAGCCAGCGGTCGCGCTCGTTCAGCTCGCGGCCCACGCCCTTGGCGCCAGCGGCGAGATTGCCGCGATTGTCAGTGGCCGACGGTATCCGCGCCAGTGCATACGGCGCCGGCTCGCCATCGATGACCAGGATGCGCGAGTCGCCGCTCTCGACGATCTCCGGCAGATATTTCTGCACGATCGCGAAGCGCGTGCCGTACTCGGTCATGGTCTCGAAAATCACATTGGCATTCTTGTCGCTCTGCTCGAGCACGAAGATCGAGCGGCCGCCCATGCCATACAGCGGCTTGCAGACGATGCGCCCGTGCTCCTTCAGGAACGCGTGCATGTCGGCCATGTCGCGCGTGATGAGCGTCGGGGCACAGCACTGCGGAAACCAGGCTGTGTATACCTTCTCGTTCATGTCGCGCAGGCCCTGCGGCCGGTTCACCACCAGCACGCCGGCCTCCTCGGCCCGTTCGAGGATGTACGTCGTGTAGATGTACTCCATGTCGAACGGCGGGTCCTTACGCATCAGGATGACATCGAATTCGGACAATCCCTGTACCTGGGATTCGCCCAGCTCATACCAATCCTCGAGATCGTTCTTCACCGTGACCCGTGCGAGCCGGGCCAGGGGCGCGCCATCGCGCAGCCACAGGTCCCGCTGCTCGGCATACCACAGCTCCCAGCCCCGCTCCTGGGCGGCCAGCAGCATGGCCAGCGTCGTGTCCTTGGCCGGTTTGATCTCAGAGATGGGATCCATGACCACGACGACGCGGACAGGTTGCGACACAGTGCTTGGGCGGGTCTTGTCGGTCGTGGGGGACATGGGCATTTCACCTGGGAAGTCGAGCGTACACATCACACGGAATTCGCGGTGCGAGCGCTGTGTGACGGGCTTCATAGTATAGGAAGGCGGGCGATGGCGGCCCTATAACCAATATGTTAAAAGTTCCGGCGGTTGTGCCCCGGCAGTTTTTTCCGGATCAGTTGAGGGCTTGAGGAATTAGCGCGATGGAGAACCTAGCAGCGAGCCAGTCCGCCCGACTTTCGGGCCTCAAAGTGCTGGTCATCGACGACAGCAAGACCATTCGCCGGACGGCCGAGACGCTGCTGTCGAAGGAAGGCTGCGAGGTGTTCACGGCGGTCGACGGCTTCGATGCGCTGTCGAAGATCGCCGACCATCAGCCCGACATCGTGTTCGTCGACATCATGATGCCGCGGCTGGACGGTTATCAGACCTGCTCGCTGATCAAGCACAACAAGGTGTTCCGCTCCATTCCGGTGATCATGTTGTCGAGCAAGGACGGCTTGTTCGATCGTGCCCGCGGCCGGATCGTCGGCTCCGAGCACTATCTGACCAAGCCCTTCACCAAGGATGAGTTGTTGAACGCGATCGAAACGCACGTTGGCGCGGCGGCAAGGTAGCCGCATATGCGTGCAGCTTTGGCAACTCGGACGGAGCAAGGTACGGCGGAGCAAGGTATGGCACTGATCCTCATCGTCGACGATTCGCCGACGGAAGTGCACGTGATGCAGAAGGCGCTGGAACGCCACGGCTATCAGACGGCCTCCGCCGGCGATGGCGCCGAGGCGATCCGCAAGGCCAAGGAGATGAAGCCCGATCTGATTTTCATGGACGTGGTGATGCCCGGCGTGAACGGCTTCCAGGCGACGCGCAAGCTCGCCTCCGATCCCGACACCAAGGCGATTCCGGTGATCATGGTGACTTCCAAAGACCAGGAGACCGACCGCATCTGGGGCATGCGCCAGGGCGCCAAGGACTACCTGGTGAAGCCGGTGTCGATGGAAAAGCTGATCGAAAAAGCGCAGGCCGCCCTGACCCAGGCCGGCTGACTTCGGACTGCCCTAAGGAAATGAGCGCCTCCGCCACACTCAAGTCGCTGCGAGACAAGCCGTTCGACCTCCTGCGGGAGCTCGAGCGACTGGCGCGCGTTGCGCTGACCGGGCAGGGCCGCGATGCGGCCTCCGAGCGCGAGTGGGTCGGCGTGGCGTTCCGTTTGAGCTCGGAAAGTTTTCTGGCCGCGCGTGAAGAAACACGCGAGGTGTTGAGTTATCCGTCCGTCGTGACGCGCGTGCCGGGCGCGAAACCCTGGATCCGTGGCATCGCCAATGTGCGAGGCCAGTTGCTGCCGGTGGTCGATCTGCGCGCCTATCTGGGCGGCGGCATGACCAACACCAATCGCAGCACGCGCGTGCTGGTGGCGAATCATCGCGAAGTGCCCGCCGGCTTGCTGGTGGACGAAGTGCTGGGATTCCGCCGCTTCGCCGACGGCGAATTCTCCGCGACGCCGCCGCCGACCATCGTACGTTGCGATCGTTATCTCGCCGGCGCGTTCCGTCGTGGCACGGAGAGCTGGCCCGTGTTCAGCCTGCGCTCGCTGCTGGAGAGCGCCGAGTTTCTGCAAGCAGCGGCCTCCTAGCCGCGCCCGCATCGAGCCGATACCGAAAGTCCGAGCAGTTTGGCCAATTAGATAGACGAGACGAGTTGGAAGACGGTCGTGCAAAACAACTACAGCATCAGCACACGGCATGCGCCGGCGCCTGCGACAGCGGGTTTGCACGGCGTGGCGTCTTGCGACCCGATGATCGCCACGGAAGGGCAGGATCATGGCTGACAAAAAAATGACTGGCGTGCGCTTCCTGCCGGCCCTCATGGTGGTCGCGCTGGTGTGCGTAGTCGCGGCACTGAGTTTGATGATGTTTGCAGGCCCGGATACGGGCGGCGACGACAAGAGCGTGCGCGAGATGAACGAGCTGCTCGCACTGTCGCAGAAGCTGCCGTTGCAAGCCAACGCCGCGCTGAGCGGCACGCAGGGCGCGTTCAACGCGCTGTCTGAATCGCGCACCCGTTATTCGACGCTCGCCGCTTCCCTCGGCCCCGACGTGCAGAGCTTTGCCGGCACGACCGACCTGTTGAAACAAAGCCAGGCAATCCTGAACGCGCAGGAAGCCATCGAAGGCGTGCAGAAATCGTCCATCGAAGTGCGCGCCCTGGTGCCGCAGCTGTTACAGAGCCTCGGTAATGTCGCGAGCGCGCTCGGCTCGCCCGGCATCGAAGGCATGACCCGGCATCTGGAACGTTTCGAGCTGACCGGCCTGCGTTTGCAGCAGGACGTCGAAGCGCTCGCCGGCGGCGTCGGCGACGCGACGGTGATTGCGCGTCGTCTCGCGGACGGCAACGACTATATGGGCCAGGTCGTCGGCGGCCTCGGCGGCGAAGACTCGGGCCTGGGCCTGCCCAAGGTCACCGGGCCGGAAGCCGAAGGCCGCTTCAAGAGCACCAGCTCTTTGTATGCTCAGCTGAGCGACAAGGTTCGCACGGCCATCAGCTCCGCCGATCGAGTGAAGTCCGCACGCGAAGCTGCGGCAGCGCTTGCTGCCAGCGGCGACAAGATTTACGGCGCGTTTGCTACCCGGGTCGGCGTGCCGGGCGGCGCTGCGGCC
Organism: Steroidobacter agaridevorans; assembly: GCF_009932555.1. Classification (GTDB taxonomy): domain Bacteria; phylum Pseudomonadota; class Gammaproteobacteria; order Steroidobacterales; family Steroidobacteraceae; genus Steroidobacter; species Steroidobacter agaridevorans. The sequence continues at coordinate 186,796 of NZ_BLJO01000005.1, read as the reverse complement.
GGCGTCGTCAACAGCAAAGCCTTGCCGATCGGTTTGCTCGCGCTCGGCTTGATCTCGCTGACCGTGCTTACCTTGCTGTATTCGATTGGCGGCAATATCCGCAAACAGCTGGAAGTACAGGCGAGCAGGAACAAACAGAACCAGGAAGCCATTCTGCGTCTGCTCGACGAGCTGTCGAGCCTGGCCGACGGCGATCTCACCGTGCAGGCCACGGTGACCGAAGACATCACCGGCGCGATCGCGGACTCCATCAACTACGCCATCGAAGCGCTGCGCGAGCTGGTCGCGACCATCAACGAGTCGGCGGTGTCGCTGGACTCCGCGGCCAAACAAACCCAGGGCTCGGTCAGTCAGCTGGCGAAGGCGTCGGTGGCTCAGTCCAAGCAAGTTGCGCTGGCGTCTGAGTCGGTGGCTGCGATGGCTTCCTCGACCGAGGAAGTGTCTGGCAACGCCGAACGTTCGGCCGACGTGGCGCGTCACTCGGTGGACGTGGCGCACAAGGGCGGCGATGCCGTGCGTCGTACCATCGACGGCATGAACACCATCCGCGAGACCATTCAGGAAACGTCGAAGCGCATCAAGCGCCTCGGCGAGAGCTCGCAGGAGATCGGCAACATCGTCGAGCTGATCAACGACATCGCCGAGCAGACCAACATTCTCGCCTTGAACGCCTCCATTCAGGCGTCCATGGCCGGTGAAGCGGGCCGCGGTTTCGCGGTCGTCGCGGACGAAGTGCAGCGCCTCGCCGAGCGCGCCGCGAACGCCACCAAGCAGATCGAAGTGCTGGTGCGCACGATTCAGGCCGACACCAACGAAGCGGTGGTGTCGATGGAGCGCAGCACCACGGACGTGGTGGGCGGAGCCTTGCTGGCCGAAAACGCCGGCGCGGCCCTGGAAGAGATCGAGCAGGTGTCGAATCAGATCGCCAGCCTGGTGCAGAACATTTCCGCCAGCGCCCGCCAGCAGTCCTCGGCGGCGCAAAACATCGCACGCAACATGGGCGTGCTCAGAGAGATCAGCTCGCAGACAGCGGAGAATTCCGCCGCTACGTCCAGCTCGGTCGGCAAGCTTGCCGAGCTGTCCTCGCAGTTGCGCAAGTCTGTCGCGGGCTTCCGTCTGCCGGACGCTGTGTCCGGTGGCTCTGCCTTGTTGACTGATCCGGCCCGTAAAGCGCCGCCCGTGGCGCCGCCGCCTTCGCTTACAGCGACCGGCAGCGGCACCGCCGCGAACCGCACCAACGCGCCGAAGAAAGTCAGCGGCCTCAACGCTTAAGAAATACGCGAGACCATGGCTGAGGTTTCATCGCAGACTCTGCACATCGTTGCGCGCGAGCTCGCCAGCGAACTGAACGAAGCACGCGCTTCGTTGGAAGCGTTCGGCGAGCAGCAGGACAACCTGGCGCTGCTTCGTAAGTGCAATGAACACCTGCACGCGGTGCACGGCGCCCTGCGCGTCGCCGAAGTGTATGGCGCGGCTTTGCTGGCCGAAGAAATGGGCCAGGTCGCGAACTACCTGATCGCGAACTTCAACGAGAAACGTCATCTCGCCGAAGGTCTCGACGCCTTGATGCGCGCGATGGTGCAGCTGCCGACCTATCTCGAGCGCGTGATGAGCGGTGGGCGCGACATGGCGCTCGTGCTGTTGCCTTTGTTGAACGACCTGCGCGCGGTGCGCGGTCATGCGTTGTTGTCCGAAGGCACGTTGCTGCTGCTGAATCTCAGCTCGGATCAACAAGCGAATCCGGTCGCGGGCGCCGCCGAAGGCGCGCTCACGGTCGCGCAGTGGGCTCGCAAACTGCGCACTCGTTTCCAACTCGGCCTGCTGGGCTGGATCAAGGGCGAGCGCGTCGATCAGAACCTCGAAACCCTGTCGCGCACCTCCGAGAAGCTGGAGCATGTCGCCACGACCCAAGCTGTGTTCCAGCTGTGGTGGGTGGTCGGCGCGATCCTCGAAGCGCTGCGTGAGGGCGGCCTCGAAGGCAGTGCCTCGATCAAACGTTTGCTCGGTCAGGCCGACCGGGAAATGAAACGTTTGTATGAAGCAGGCGAAGCGCGTTACGCCGATTCTCCGCCGCTCGAGCTGCTGAACAACCTGCTTTATTACGTCGCTCGTGCGCGCACCAACGGCCCGCGCGTTGCCGCCGTGCGTGCTTCGTTCCGTCTGTCCGAGCTGCTGCCGGTCGACGAGGGTGTCGAGCAGGCGCGTGAAAGCTTGTCCGCACCTTCGGTCAAGCTGATGAAGACCGTGGCCGCCGCGATCAAGGAAGATTTGAGCCGCGTCAAAGACGCGCTCGATATCTTCGTGCGCCAGGGTGGGACGCAGGTCGACGAGCTCGCGCCGCAGTTGGAACTGCTGAAGAAGATCGCCGATACGCTCGGCGTGCTCGGCCTCGGCGAGCTGCGCGACAAAGTGCAGACCGAGACAGCCGATCTGCAGGCCATCGTCGCGCAGAAGTCCAAGGCCAGCGAAGGCACGTTGCTGCGCATGGCGGCGACGCTCATCAAGGTCGAAGACAGTCTCGATGAGCAGCTGGTCGGCATGATCGTGCCGACGGCTGACAGCAGCGCACCGGCGAAGCCAGCCGGCCCGGACGATATCGAGTTCCGCCAGGTCACCGAGGCGGTGCTGCGCGAATGTATCGTCAACATGGCGCGCATCAAGGAAGCGATCGCGCACTCGTTGGACAAGCCTCGCGAAGGCACGGCCGTCGACCAGATTCCTCAGCTCATGCGCGGCATCACCGCCGGCTTGCTGATGCTGGGCAAGACGCGCGTCGTCGAGATCATGGAAGGCATCGACAAGGCGCTGCAGAACTTCGTGCGCAGCGACGGCCTGACGCTGCCGCAAGAGGCGGTCGATCGTCTCGCCGATGCCATCGTCGCGGTCGAGTACTACATGGAAACCATCCAGGCCGGCCGCGCCGATCCCTGGTACATGCTCGACAACGCCGAAACCTGCCTGCGTTATCTCGCCGAAGCGCAGCCGGTGCCGCGCGTCGAAGCGTTTGGCGGCACGACTTCCGATCACGCTCGCACGGTCGTCATCGAGCCGCACGCGGCCACCGTTGCGCTCGGCACCGAGCACGAGCCGACTGCTGTGCTTGATCCGGTCACGCAGGAAGTGCGTCGTCCGACCAAGCCGGCCGCCGCTCCGCAGCCGCCAGCGCCGATGCCGCCCGCGCTCACGAAGCCCGTCGATCGCGAAGTCGATCCGGAGTTCGTCGAGCTGTTCATCGAAGAAGCCAAGGACGAAATCGCCAAGCTCAACCAGTTCTTCCCGCTGTGGGACTCCAACCCGCAGGATCAGGAAGCGCTGGTCAACGTGCGCCGTTCCTTCCATACATTGAAGGGCAGCGGTCGCATGGTGGGCGCGCAGCTCATCGGCGACTTCGCATGGTCGGTCGAGAACATGTTGAATCGCGTCATCAACAAGACGCTGGATCGCACGCCCGACATCATGGCGCTGATGCGCTCCGCCGTGGCCGCCGTGCCGGAGCTCGTCGAGCAGCTCGAAACCGGTCGCGCGCCGCAGGCCGATATCGCAAAGATCATCAACACGGCGAATACGCTCGCCGGCGTTCGTCCGGGAACGGCGACTCAGACATTGGCCGCCGCGCCGGCTGCTGCTCCCAAGCCTGCTCCGGCGCGTCGTCCGGAGCCGCCGGTGCTCACGGCCGCCGCCATGGAGGCGCCAACACTGTCGCCTCTGCCGGAAAAAAAAACAGAGCCAGCCCCGCAGGCAATAACCCCCGCGGCGGAATCGGCAGAATCCCGAATGGACCCGGCGCTCCACGAGATCTACGCCAAAGAAACCGCGGGACACCTCGCGACGATTCATAAGTTCATCGCAGCCTGCCGGCTGGCGACGCCTCCTTATGTCGTTACGGAAGATCTGCATCGCTCCTGTCACACCCTGAGCGGCACGGCGAAGACTGCCGGCGCGCGCCAGGGCATCAAGATCGCGGAGCCGCTGAATCGTTACATCCGCAAGCTCTACGACAATTCCATCGGCATGTCCGACGCCGGGCTGGCGTCGTTGTCGGATGCGGTGACCGCGATCCAGCAGGTCGTTGAAAATATCAACGAGAACACCGGATTCTTCCTCGACCACGACGTGATCGTGCGTCGCTTGAACGACCTCGAGCACTCGCTCGATGCGGAGATTTCGCGCATCGCCGAGCTCGGTGCAACCACCTCGGCCAATGCTACGAATAGCGAGGCGACGGGCGAGCATCTGATCACGTCGACCGCGGCCACCAGCGTCAATCTGCAGCTGAGCGTGCCGCCGCTCGAACCCGTCCACGTCGACGAGATGTCGCTGGCGGAGGTCAATGCCATGCTGCCGCCGATCGAGCCGGAAACCTTCGAGCTCAGCCCCGTCGAGCCGAGCATGCTCGAGTCGGGCGCATTCGATGCGACCACGCTGGTCGTCGGCGAAGAGATCAATCTGCAGGCGCCCGAAGTCTCTGTCGAAGACATCGAGCTGGCCGTGCCGGAGCTCGTCGTCGAGGAAATCACGCTCGACGCGGCCGCCCTGGCGGGCGGCGCCACCGAAGCGCTCGGCGAAGAGATCGTGCTCGGCGCGGTCGAGGTCACGCCGGAAGAGATCACGCTCGATGAGCCGGCTGGCGAGGTCGTCGAGATCGAAGCTGGCTTCAAAGGTCTCGATACGCTGCAGTGGTCCTACGAGAACTTCCCGAAGGACGGCGCCGATGCCGCCAACCATGATGGTTCCAGCGGCGAACTGCAGGTCGAAGCAGTCGAGCTGAGCTCGGATGACGATCTCACGCAGGAAGCGGCTGCGCTGGCGGAGTTGACCCAGGAAGAGCCGGGGATCGTCGTCGATGAGGCGCAGCTCCTGCTCGATGAAAGCAATCGCGCGCTGCTGCAACTGAACGAGCCGCTGCCCGCCGAAGCTACCGATCTCATCGTTGAGACTGCACCGTGGGCGGCGGAATACGAGCCGCCAATGTTGCCGCCGGAGTCGGCGGTTGCACGCGATGACGCGGAGACGATTCGCAGCCCGTCGCTGCGGCCGGCTGCCGATGAAACATTGGGCGAGGCCGCTGCGATGGCGGCAACGCCTGAGCTCGCACCGTTCTCCGAACCGGCTGAAATGGCGGCATTCGACGATCAGCCGGCCGCACCTTCTGAAGCAGCGCCGGGCGCAGAGCAGTCACAGGCTATGGCTTCTGAGACATCGGCAGAGCCGATTTCCGAGCCGGCGAGCGCTGCTCAATCTCAAGCTGTTTCTGAAGTAGCGCCGGCTGCGCAGCAGCCAGGCGCGTCTGCGACGGAGCCCGAGGACGAAGGCGACTACGACGACAGCGATTTCGACCCCGACGTCGCGGCCATCTTCACCGAAGAGGCCACCGAGCTGCTCGAAACCGCCGATCAATCGCTCTCCTCGTGGATCCGCGATCGCGCCAACACCGCGCTGGTGTTCGAGCTGAAACGCGTCGTGCACACGCTCAAGGGCGGCGCTCGCATGGCGGGCATTCGCGCCATGGGCGATCTCAGCCACGAGTTGGAAACATTGATGGGTCTGGTCGAAACCGGCCAGGTGCCCGCCGAGCAAAGGGTGTTCGACGCCCTGCAGGCCAGCCTCGACGAACTGCATCGCATGCGCGATGTGGTCGCCAGCGGCGAGCGCTGCAAGCCGGCTCGCGAACTGATGAGGCGCATTCGTGCGCTGGCCAACGGCGAAGCCGAAGAAGCGCCCGCGCCAGTCAGCGCGCCGCAGGCCGCAGCCGCCGAACCGACGTCCGCCGCTGCGATCATGCCCGCTGCTCCGATCGCGCCTGAAATCGTGCCTCCGGCCGCGCTCACGCCGGAGCCGGTGTTCGATGCGCCCGCGGAAGAGATCGTCGAGATCGAGGACTACTCGCCCGACGACCGGGACATCGGCTCGCAAACCGACATCGTCCCGACGCTCACCGACATCGAAGCGCTGGTCGAAGAAGAAGCGGCCGCCGAAAAGGCGCTCGCCGAAGGCGAGCTGTCCGAAGGCGCATGGAGCGAAGAGCCATCCGCGCCGGAAATCGAAGCCGTCTCCGACGTCGAAGTTGAATTCGGCGCCGACGAACTGGGCGCCGTCGCTCCGCGCGAATCCGTTCGCGTGGAAGAAACTCCCGACGCCGCCATCCAGGCGGAGCACGCCGCCACCGGCGTGCATGCAGCCCACGATGTCTCAGCGGTCGCTCCCGAGCTGCCGCCCGACGGCAGCGAGCAGCAGGAAGAAGCTGCGGAAGCGCAAGCCCCCGCACTGCCGGGCCGCGAAAAGCCGACTCAGCAGGAACCTCGCGAATTCGCGCGCGTCGATGCCGACCTGCTCGACAACCTGCTCAACAACGCCGGCGAAGTCAGCATCTTCCGCTCGCGCATGGAACAGCAGGTCAGCTCCATCGAGTTCAACCTCGCCGAGCTGGGCCGCACCGTCACACGATTGAAGGAACAGCTGCGCAAGCTCGAGCTGGAAACCGAATCGCAGATCCTGCACCGCCACCAGGAACAGTTCCCGGATCGCGCCGACTTCGATCCGCTGGAAATGGATCGTTACTCGACCATTCAACAGTTGACGCGCGCGTTCGCCGAATCGGTGAGCGACGTGAGCTCGATCGAAGGCTTGCTGGAAAATCTCACGCGCGAAGCGCAGAACCTGTTGCTGCAGCAGTCGCGTGTCGTGACGGAAATGCAGAACGGCCTGATGCGCACGCGCATGGTGCCGTTCCAGCGCCACGTGCAACGTCTCAGCCGATTGGTGCGCCAGGTCGCCAACGACACGAAGAAGAGTGTCGAGCTGGTGGTCGTCGGTGCGAACGGCGAGCTCGATCGCCAGGTGCTCGAGCGCATGTTGCCGCCGTTCGAGCACATGCTGCGTAACTCCGTCGTGCACGGCATCGAAACGCCGGAAGAACGCGTTGCGAGCGGCAAGCCGGCGCAAGGCACGATCAAAGTCGGCCTGCACCGAGAAGGCTCGGAAATGGTCATCGTGCTCGAAGACGACGGTCGCGGCATCGACGTGAACGCCGTGCGCGAGCGCGCCAAGCAGCGGGGCTTGTTACAAGCGGGCCGCGTGCTGACCGACGAAGAAGCGATGCAGCTCATTCTCGAGCCGGGCTTCAGCACCGCTAGCACCATCACTCAACATGCCGGCCGCGGCGTCGGCATGGACGTGGTGGTCAACGAGATCAAGAAACTCGGCGGCGCGCTGTTTACCGCCTCGGAGTTGGGCAAGGGCGTGAAGTTCACGATCCGTCTGCCGTTCACGCTGGCCATCACGCAAGCGTTGATCGTCCGCACGGGCGATGAGCTGTACGCGCTGCCGCTGCCGTCCGTCGAAGGCGTCGCTCGCATTCCGAAGTCGGAAGTGCAGAGACATCTGGCCGAAGAATCGCCGACCTTCAACTACGGCGGACAGGTCTATCGATTGCAGCATCTCGGCGCGTTCGTGGGCGGCGGTCCGTCGGCGCTGCCCGAGCTCGACGTATCGGTGCCGCTGATTCTGATCCGTGCCGGCGAGCATTCGACGGCGATCGTCACCGACGAGTTGGTCGGCAGCCGTGAGATGGTCGTGAAGTCGGTGGGCCCGCAGATCGCGACGATTCGCGGCATTGCCGGCGCCACGATCCTGGGCGACGGCCGCATCGTCATCATCTTGGACATGGGCACGCTGGTGCGCTCGGATTGGCGCGGCGGCAAGGCGCCGTTGGAACAGCAGGGTCCGAAGCAGGACAACCGTACGTTCGCGCTGGTCGTCGACGACTCGATCACCGTGCGCCGCGTGACGCAGCGTCTGCTCGAGCGCAATGGCATGCGAGTGATGACGGCGAAGGACGGCGTCGATGCGCTGTCGATCCTGCAGGAACACATCCCGGATGTGATCCTGCTCGATATCGAAATGCCGCGCATGGACGGTTACGAGCTGGCGACGCAGGTGCGCGCCGATGCGCGTCTGACCGATATTCCGATCGTGATGATCACATCGCGCGTCGGCGAGAAACATCGCGCCCGCGCGATCGAGATCGGCGTGAACGATTACCTCGGCAAGCCGTATCAGGAAAATCAGCTGCTCGATGCGATCGAGCCGCTGGTGCAGGCGCGTAGAAGGAAAGTGTCGTGAGTGCTACTGACGTCCCCTCGCACGAGCTGTACAGCCTGCTGATCCCGCTGGCGCAGGAACGGTTGATCGTGCCGCGCGCGTGCGTGGCCGAGGTCGTGACGTGGCAGACGCCGGAGAAGGTGGAGGGCGTGCCGCCGTGGTATCTGGGCACGATTTCCTGGAGCGGGCGGCCGGTGCCGGTGATCTCCTTCGAAGCCGCCTGCGGCCAGGCTGTGCCGACGCCGGGTACGCGTACGCGTATTGTGATTTTCGTCGCTTTGAGCAGCCAGGTAACGGGCGGCTATTTCGGTGTCATTACGCAAGGCTTCCCGCAGCTGGTGCGCGTCAACAATGACGTTGTGAAATCCGATCCAAGCAGAACTTTTCCGGAACGCGGTCCGATCCTGTGCCAGGTGCGCATGTTGAATGAGTCGCCGCTCATTCCGGACTTCGAGCATCTGGAGCAGATGATCAGCGAAGAGAGTCGGGCAGCTTAATTCCTACTGAAGGTCACCCCATAGACCTTGCAAAACAGACAGAGCGACCACTGCCGCTGTTTCGGTTCGGAGCACTCTCGGGCCGAGACGCACCGGCATGAAGCCGGCTTTCTGGGCGGCGTGCAGTTCGTCGTCGTCCAGGCCGCCTTCCGGGCCGATCAACAATTCGGCTTTGCTAGGCATGCTCGACAGGCCGACCAGCGACGCCGGCGCGGACGGGCTCAGCACCAGTCGCAGGCCGTCCTTTTTCACGTTGGCAAAGTACTCGCGCAGCGTCATCGGCGCCGATACCGCCGGGATCTTCGCGCGCCCGCATTGCTCGCAGGCGCCGATGACGATGCCCTTCCAATGCTCACGTTTTTTGGCGGCTTGCTTCTCATCGAGGCGTACGACGCTGCGGGCCGTCAGCACGGGCGAGATCGCGGCCACGCCCAGCTCCGTCGCTTTTTGCAGCGTCCAATCCATGCGCTCGCTGCGCGAGACGCCCTGGACCAGGGTGATTTTCAAGGGCGACTCGGCGGTGCCGGGCGTGGGATCGCCGAGGCTGACGGTGACCTTGTCGCCTTCGACGCGCACGATTTCGGCGCGGAATTCCTGGCCGCTGCCATCGAATACACTAAGCGGTGCACCCTCGCGCATACGCAGGACGCGTGCGACGTGGTAACCGCCGGCCGGAGGCAGGTCGATTTCGGTGCGACCGGCCAGCGGGCCGTCGCAAAAGATTCGGTTCATTCTCATGCTCGCCTCATTGCGAGTAGGGGATCCTAGCCCTGACCAGTCATGATCTATTCAAGGCCAAGCAAACATTGTGCCGTGACACCGTGATGGAACAGCCCATGCACTTCACTTCGCCGCCCGACGCTCTGTACCACCACCTGCTCACGGTGGCGGCGGGCATCGACGCGAACAGCGGCTGGCTGCGTGCGGCCCGGCAGGCGCCGTCGCCGAACTTCGATGCGCGGCCGGGCGGCATCTTGCCAGAACTCATTGTCGTGCACGGCATCAGCTTGCCGCCGGACGAATTCGGCGGGCCGTGGATCGACCGCTTGTTTACCAACACGCTGCCGCCTGCCGAGCATCCGTACTTCGAGAAGATCAAGGATCTGAAGGTGTCCTCGCACTTGTTGATCCGTCGCGACGGCGAGCCGGTGCAGTACGTGCCGTTTCACGAGCGCGCCTGGCACGCCGGCGCGTCGAGCTATCAGGGGCGCGAGCGCTGCAACGATTTTTCCGTCGGCATCGAGTTGGAGGGCGCCGATGAGATTCCGTACGAGCCGGCGCAGTATCGCGTGCTGAGCGCGGTCATCCTGGCGCTGTGTGAAGCCTATCCGTCGCTGTCGCTCGCTCGAATCGCGGGACACAGCGATATCGCGCCGGGCCGCAAGACCGATCCGGGCCCGGCCTTCGATTGGCAGCGGCTCTACGCGCTATTGCGAGCGATTGCCTGATTCTGGCGACACCTTTCGCGCGCGAACACGGCCTCGTGTAGCATCGCCGGCCGGCCGCTTGAGGACTCGTATTCGACCATGAACCGCTCCGCCACGGTGTTGCTGACGCTGATGGCCTTCGCGGCGCTGCTGCTGGTGGTGGCGGCGTGGGCGGGCCGGCGCACGCACAACGCGGCCGATTTCGCGCTGGCGAATCGCCGTCTTGGTGTCTGGCTGACGGCGGTCAGCTGTACAGCGAATACCGTCAACGGCTGGCTGTTGATGACGCTCGCCGGCGCCGCCTTCGCTTGGGGCTGGTCGGCGGTCTGGATTTGCGGCGCCTTCGTGCTTGGCTCCGCGCTCAATCTGTTCTTTATCGCTCCGCGCCTGCGTGGCATCTCCGTGGGCCAGGGCACGGCCACTTTGTTTCAGGTGTTGAGCGTCGATGCGGGCGATCGCCTGCAACCTTTGGTGGCGCGCTCGGCCATTCTCATCTTCATGCTGTGTGTGCTGTTGCAGACCAGTGCGATGTTGCGCTTCGCCGGCGGGCTGCTGGTCGACGAGTTTGGATTCAACTTGATCAGCATCACGCTGACCTCGATGTTTCTTATCACCGTGGGCGCATTCGCCGGCGGCTTGCGTGCGGCGGCAGTGGGCGATGCCGTGCAAGTGATCGCTGTCGGACTGTTCGCTGCCCTGTTGCTGGCGGGCGCGAGTGTCGCAATCGAAGGTTGGGACCAATTCAAAATCGCCTTCACGGCGCTCGGACCCCTGGCCTCCGATTGGTTTGGGGGGCGCAAGGGTGTGGTGTCGCTGGCGTTCGCCGCCGGTGTGTTTTGTATCGGCTTGGGCATGACCGGCCAGCCGCAGCTCGCCACTCGATTCATGGCGGCTCGCGATGAGAAAACATTGTTGCGGGCCAGCTGCCTGTCGCTCCTGCTCACGACGCTGCTGGTCGGTCTGGTGCTGGGTTGTGGCTGGGCTGCCGGCATTCTGTATTCGGACCTGGATCGGCCCGAGCTGGCGCTGTTTACGATCGCGGACCGGCTGCTGCCGCCGCTGCTGGCGGCATTCATCGTCGCGAGCCTGATCGCCGCGATCTTCGCCAACCTGGGCAGTCAGTTGCTGGCGCTCGCGACCACCTTGGGAATCGACATGCGCCGTGTGAACGCGCCGCTGTCCATCGGCTGGAGTCGAGCCGCCATGGTGTTGTCGGCGGTGCTGATCGTGCTATCGACGCTATGGGCGCCGGCGACAGTGTTCGAGCATGCAATGTTCGGTTACGCGGCGATCGGCTCGTCCTTCGGGCCGCTGCTGTTGGTTCGCGTGTGCGGCAAGCGCGTACGTCCCGGTGCAATGCTCGCGGCAATCTGGTCCGGGTTCATTCTTTCTTTGCTATTTCATTTGCTGCCGGATGCGCCGGGCGATTTCCTGGAGCGCGTCATGCCTTTCGTGGCTTCGCTGGGTATCGCACTCACCGGCGGTGAGCGCCGGCGCAATCCCGACCGCGCCGATCGCTCCCAGGAAACCGTGCACGATCGCGTGCCGATCTGAGGTGACTCGTGGCTTCGCGTAACAAACAAAAAGCTCGGAAGAACGCGACGCGAAAGATCTCGAAGAAAAAGACCGCGACGGTCGCACCGGCGAACGACGCGGCTCGCATCATTGCGGCAATCAAGCGAATTCCGCGAGGAAAGGTCTGCACGTATGGCGGCGTAGCCGACGTGGCCGGTCTGCCCCGACGGGCACGGCTGGTGGGCACGGTGTTGCGCCAGACGCCGGCGTCGCGAGGATTGCCTTGGTTTCGGGTCATCAACGCCAGTGGCCGCATTTCCTTTCCCCTCGGCAGCGATGGCTATGCCCGCCAGCGTAAGCATCTGGAGAACGAGGGCATAGATTTCGTCGGCGGCCGGGTGGATCTGGACCGGTATGGCTGGCCGCCCCGAGAGAAGCTGCTGGACGAGCTGGTCTGGGGACCGGGCTGAAAATCTTTACCCCGCCTTAACCCGATCCGAGCTCACCCGCCGTTCATACCCCCAGTGACGCAAGCCGCGTCGGAGTGGGGAGCGAAGCCATGAATCGGGTCGTCAGTCGGGGATCCTTGTTGATTGCTGCTGCCGTGCTTGCTGCTTGCGCCGCCAAGCGGGAAGAAAAACAGACCGTTGCGGAGCAGGTGGGCAATGCAGAGCCCATAGAAACCCGCATGCTCGAAGAACAGGCAGTCGCATCTCCCGCCGACGCGGCGATTCAAGCGGCGCCGGTTCCGCCCGCAGCCCTGCCCGCCCCAGCTCAGGAGTCGTACCGGCAGGTGACATCGGCCGATCAGCTGCGCCGGGCCGAGGTGCAAATGAAGATGGCGTCGTCTGGTTTCGCGATGCCGGCAAATCCCGCCGACACCGATCGCTACCAACATCAACAAGACAACGGCATACAGGTTGCCGCGGAGCAGCCGGTGTCGACTTTCTCTATCGACGTAGACACGGGCGCATATGCGAACGTGCGTCGCTTCCTCAACAACGGCAGCCTGCCGCCGCAGGATGCCGTCCGTGTCGAGGAGCTGATCAACTATTTCGATTACGAGTACGCGACCCCGAACAGTCGCGACATTCCGTTCAATGTGTCGACCGAGCTGTCCGCCGCGCCATGGAATTCGCAAGCGTTGCTGATGCGCATCGGCATCAAAGGTTTCGAAGTGGAGGCGAAGGAACGTCCGGCCGCGAACCTGGTGTTTCTGATCGACGTCTCGGGCTCGATGGACTCGCCCGATAAATTGCCGCTGCTCAAGAATGCGTTTCGCCTGCTGACGGATCAGTTGACCGGTCGCGATCGTGTTTCCATGGTTGTGTACGCCGGCAGTTCGGGCGTCGTGCTCGAGCCGACGCCGGGCAATGCGAAACATCAAATTCAGGAAGCGCTCGCTCGTCTGTCCGCCGGCGGCTCGACGAATGGCGCCTCCGGCATCCAGCTCGCTTACAAACTGGCGCACGACACCTTCGTCAAAGGCGGCATCAATCGCGTCGTGCTCGCGACCGATGGCGACTTCAACGTCGGCACGGTGGATTTCGAAGCGCTGGTGGACATCGTCGAGCGCGAGCGGACCACGGGCGTCGAGCTGACGACACTGGGCTTCGGCACGGGTAACTACAACGAGCAATTGATGGAGCGCCTCGCCGATGCCGGCAACGGCAACTACGCATACATCGATACGTTGTCCGAAGCGCGCAAGGTGCTGGTCTCGCAGCTCAGCTCGACGCTATACACCATCGCCAAGGACGTGAAGATCCAGGTCGAGTTCAATCCGTCCGAAGTGCTCGAGTATCGTCTGATCGGTTACGAGAACCGCATGCTGGCCCGTGAGGATTTCAACAACGACAAGGTCGATGCGGGCGAGATCGGCGCCGGCCATCGAGTGACGGCGTTGTATGAAGTCGTGCCGGTGGGTGCGAAGGGTCGCGTCGACTCATTGCGCTACGGCGCCAAGACCGAAGCTACCGCTGGCAAGGGCGAGCTCGCGAACGTCCGGCTGCGTTACAAGAAGCCCGGCTCGGATGCCAGCCAGTTGTTGGAATATCCGATCCGCAAGGATTCGGTCGCAGATAAGGTGACCGCCGATTTCCGCTTCGCGGCCAGCGTCGCGGCGTTCGGGCAGCTGCTGCGAGGTGGAAAATACATGGGCGAGTTCAGCTACGGCGATGTCACCAAGCTCGCGAACGGTGCGCTCGGTGCGGATCGCGATGGTTATCGGAAGGAGTTCGTGTCGCTGGTGGCGCTGGCCAAGAGCCTGACGCCGTCGACGGACGCCAGTAAGGTCAGCCAGATTTCAGAATGAAGCATTGCTGATATTCTTCGCTGCATGGATCTTTCTTCCACTCCTGGCCCGCAGCCGATGTCGGCTGCGGCGGGCGATGTCACCGGCGCGGCCGGCGCGACGGTATCGACCATCGGCGCGGCGCCGGACGACGCGACGCTCATGCTTCGCTATCGCAAGGGCGATGTGCGCGCGTTCGAGATGCTTTACGAGCGGCACAAGGGATCGCTGTATCGTTACCTGCGGCGCCTGTGCCGCAGCCAGGAGGCGGCCAATGATTTGTTTCAGGAGGTGTGGAGCAAGGTGATCGCCAGCCGCGAGCGCTACGAAGTGCGCGCCAAGTTCACGACGTTCCTGTTTCACATCGCGCACAACTGCGCGATCGACTATTTCCGCCGTGCCGGCCGGCCGCAGGAAAAAGGCGCACAGGATGTCGATGCGCTGGCGGACGAGTTGCCCGGGCCGGGTCATGAAAGTCCCGATGCCGCGCTCTCCGAAGCGCAGCTGCGTGCGGATTTCAAACGCGCGCTGGATGAATTGCCGGCGGAACAGCGCGATGTATTCCTGCTGTACGAAGAAACGGGGCTTGGGTTGGAGGATATCGGCCGCATCACCGGTGTCGCCATGGAAACGGCGAAGAGCCGCCTGCGTTATGCCTTGGGCAAGCTGCGCGGGGCGCTGCGCCAGCATCAATCTCCGACTCTGCAGTCGAGCGTGTCATGACCGAACCCACCGACAAGGTTGACGAGCAGCCGCTGGACGAATACCTGAAGGGGGGTTCCAGCGTGTCTCGTCAATATCGTCAGCTGCCCGGTGCGGACGTTCCGCCGTCGCTCGATCGTCTCGTGCTTCGTCAGGCGGAGGAGGCGGTGAAGCGTCCGTCGCGGCCTGCGTGGATGCGTTGGACTGCGCCGCTCGCGGTTGCGGCTTCGGCCGTGCTGGTGGTTTCGATCGTGCTCGAGACGGGCTTGCGAGATGAAACGACCGTGTCCGCGATGCAGGAAAAACGCGAGGCTGCGGAAGCGCCGATTGAGACGAGGATGATCGAGGAGCCGGCAAGCGAGCCGTCAGCCAATGCTCCCGCGGCGGATTCGGCCGCCGCCGAATTGGTAATGCCCGTGCCGCCGCCGCCGAAAATCGAGGTTCCTCCACCGGCTTCGGCGTCCGAGATGCCGATGACGGCTGTTCAGCGTCGAGCCCCGCCGCCGCCGGTCGCCGCGCCCGCTCCTGCGCCGCTCGAGGAGCAGGTCGCCAAGGCTGAGGAAAGAGACAATGCAGCTTTCGTGGCCGACGTCGCGCGACAGAAGTCGGCTCTGGAAGCGGCTGCGCGAGAACGGGAGCTGTCAGCGTCGCAACGAGCCATGCGTGGCGAACAAGCCGGCGTCGCCGGCCCTCGCGACACCGTCGAAACGCCCGAGCCCAAGGCGGTATTGAGCTACTCACGCCCCATCAGCGCCAGCGCCGTTGTCACCAGCGCCGATAGCATGGCGAAGTTGGAGAAGACTTACACAGACCCGGAAGCCTGGCTGAAAGACATTCGCCAGCTGCGGAAAGATAACAAACCAGAAGAAGCCGACCGCCAGTGGAAACTCTTTGTCGCCGCCTTCCCGAATTATGAGGTGGCTGAGAACGACACCGCGCGCGAGGCGAACAAGTAGCCTTGTTACTGATGCCGGCAGTGTCCGTAAAGAAGGCTTGCCCTCATTCCACAGTAAACGTTGCCGAAGCAAAAAGCGTGGGCTGCGGATCAAGCGCCGGCCGCAGCAAAAGGACGCGCCGTCTCTCGGTTCGCGTGTGAGCTCGATCATCCGCGGTAGTTGTATGTGCTGCCGAATGGCGATGTGCTCGTTGCGGTCACGTCCCACGATGAGCCCCTATTCCATCACGGTAGTCCAGTGGGAACCTCGTTACCACTGTACTTCATCTATTCCCCGATTGACCCTGTTTGTAAGATCGCCCTAGGCTCGTCGTATAATAGTCAATCGACTCGCTCATGGATGGCGGCAAGCAGGGTTGCGACATGACGTGAGGAAGCAGGAAAGAGGCATGTCGCTGCGTTCGTCGTTGCTGAGTCCATGGAGGAGCGCGCCCTCTTCAATCGCACTATCCGGGCCGACTGCGCCAATCACACTCAAGTTATCCCGCAGCGTTCTGCCGCTCGCCCTATCGGCCTTGGTGGCACTGATTGCGCTTGTATTCTCGCATGCTGCAGCGAGCGCCATTCCCACGCAGTATCAATGCACACCTGAAGGGTCGACAATCGGCGCTGCATGCAAACCGGTGGACATTGGGCCATGGCGCTGGCGGGTCTACAGCCTCGGGTATGACCACATGGTGGGGTTTCCAAACCACTGGCGGAGTTCGCAAGAGGAGTTGATTGCAGCTATCCCGGCCAGCATCTTGCCCGATTCGAGTTGGTGCGAGATGCCGTATCTGTCCAGCACCCCCGGTTCGGAAACCTATGTTCATGGCGTTCTCCGACGTCAGTATGTCCGGCTGCAGTATGAGGTGATTGCGCATAAGACGAATGTGGTCCCATGCAATCAGAGTTGGATCTACGAGGCTACGATTTATCGTCAGAGAGAAGTGACTTGTCCGAAAGGCTGGACTCTCAGTGGTGACGATTCTGCAGGCATTCGAGCATATTGCGCGTGCCCCTGGAGCAGTGAATGTGCTCCTCCCGTCACATACAAGGGATCGATGTGCAAGGGAAATCCTTGCATCGTCATGTCCGGTAACAAGCACCAGGTGGAGCGCGACTACAGTGGTCCAAACGGTTTGAGCTTCGTGCGCTCCTATAACAGCAAATACGCCTACGCATACAACGACGCTACTAACGATCGATTCGAACCTCTCGGCATCGGCTGGGCCGGAAGCTACCTTCAGCATCTGAGATATAGCATGGGGGGGGGCAGTTGCAGGGCGTATGGGCATACCGCCCGAATGGCTCCGTGCTGGGCTACACGGAGGCTGCGACAGGCGTTTTCGATTATGGCGGCGAGATCGCCGATCGCGTCGAGCGCGTGCTGGACGCGAATGGCAGTCACATCGGATGGAAGTACATCACCGAGGATGATGATATCGAGCAATATGATCTCACGGGCAAGCTTGTGTCAGTCACCGCTCGCGCCGGCGTTGTGCAGACACTTTCTTATGGCTCAAGCGGCATGCTCGCCTCCGTGACGGATAGCTTCGGACACGCACTAGTCTTCACATGGAATGCCGACCAGAGGCTCGTGAGCATTACACTTCCGGATGGCTCTCAAATCGCTTACACATACGATTCGTCTCGAAATCTGACGCAGTCTGAATACCCTGATGGATCGACGCGTACCTACCACTACGAGATGACTTCGTCCATCCAAGTCAATTTGCTGACGGGAATCACCGACGAGTCGGTACAACGCTATGCGACCTTCGGCTATTACGGCAGCGCTGCCACGAGCACGGAGCATGCCGGCGGCGTCAATCGGTATAGCTTCACCTCCACCAGCAGCACTCGAACGGTAACGGATCCTCTGGGTGTCGCGCGTGTTCACAATTCCCAGGTGCGGTATGGCGCTCGGCGATACACGTCATCGCCTTCTTTCTGCGATGGATGCGCCGAATCGAAATCGGTGCAGTACGACCTGAAGGGGAACGTCTCAGCGAGTACCGATTTCAACAACATCGAGACACGGTACACGTACGATCTTTCTCGTACGTTGGAAACGTCTCGGACCGAAGCTTACGGAACGTCGCTGGCCAGGACGATAACAACCCAGTGGCACCCCACATACCGTCTTCCGGTGCAGATTGACGAACCTGGCAAACGCACAACATTTACCCGCGACGCGACCGGCAACGTGCTCACACGCACAGTGCTGGATACCACAACGAACGTTTCGCGTGCCTGGACGTACACATACAACAGTTTCGGCCAGGTGCTGACCGCGGATGGACCGCGCGCCGATGTCTCTGACGTCACGACGTACACGTACTACAGCTGCGTGACCGGCTATCAATGCGGCCAGGTTCAGACCGTCACCAACGCCGCCGGTCACGTCACCACTTACAACACATACAATGCGCACGGGCAGCCGCTCACGATCACCGATCCAAACGGCGTTGTGAGGACGCTAAGCTACGATTTGCGTCAGCGCCTGACGTCGCGCACCGTCGCGGGCGAAGTAACGATGTTCAGCTATTGGCCGACGGGTTTGCTGAAGAAGGCCGCCCTGCCCGATGGCAGCTATCTCGAGTACACCTACGACGCCGCTCATCGCCTCACCGATATTAACGATGCCGAGGGCAACCGCATCCACTATATGCTGGATGCGATGGGCAATCGAACGAACGAGCAAACATACGATCCCTCGAACGCGTTAGCGCGTAGTCGTACACGGGTTTTCAATACCCTAAACCGTCTGCACCAGGAGATCGGTGCAGCGGGCACAGCCAGCGTTACATCAACCTACGGCTACGACAACAACGGCAATCAAACGAGTCTCGCCGCACCGCTCGGGCGCGACACGGCACAGGGTTACGACGAGCTGAATCGACTGACGACCGCTACCGACCCGCTTAATGGCGTTACCCAATATGGCTACAACGCGCTGGACCAATTGATCTCTGTCACCGATCCGCGTGGCTTAGTCACGTCCTACTCGTACAACGCTCTGGGTGATCTGCAGCAGCAGACCAGCCCCGACACCGGGGGCACCGCCAATACGTACGACTCGGCCGGCAACCTCGCCACGAGTACGGATGCGCGAAACGCCGTTGCGTCTCACACCTACGACGAACTCCATCGCGTCGCGACGACTTCGTTCTCTGCCGGTGGAGTTACGGACCAGGTGCTTACATACATATACGACGCAGGCGCGTTCGGTAAAGGCCGTCTCACCGGTGCGTACGACGCCAGTCACTCATTGGCATGGACCTACGACGAGCATGGTCGCGCGCTGACGGCGACTCAAGTCGTGGACTCGATTAGCAAGACGACGAGCTACACCTATGCTAACGGCTTGCGCCAAAGCATGACGACCCCGTCCGGCCAAGTCATCACATACGGCTATACGAACGGCAAGGTCACCAGCATCAGCGTAAACGGGACCGTCATCGTCTCGGGCATCCTCTACGATCCCTTCGGTCCTGTGCGCCAATGGACTTGGGCCGACGGTTCGCTGGCCGTTCGCACGTTCGACCAAGACGGCAGTATTGCGTTGATCGATAGCGCTGGTCTGAAGACCTACAGCTATGACGATGCCTTTCGTGTAACCGGCATCACGGATACGACCAATTCCGCGTTCAGCTGGACGTATGGCTACGACGATCTGGATCGATTGACGAGCGCATCGAAGAGCGGCACGACGATTGGCTACACGTACGATGCCAACGGCAATCGTCTAACAGAGACCGGCTCGCATCCATCGACGTTCACAATCGCTGCGAATAGCAATCGGCTCTCGGTCGCGTCGGGCGCGCTGTCGCGCATCTACGGTTACGATGACGCTGGCAACACGACCAGTTTCACAGGCATTTCGTTCACCTACAACAACCGTGGGCGGATGAGCTCGTCGACGAAGAATGGGGTGACGACCAACTACGTCTACAATGCGCTTGGCCAACTCGCAAAAAAGGCCGGGAGCACGCTGTACTACTACGACGACGCCGGGCACGTCCTGGGAATTTATGATGGCAGTGGCGCGCTGACGGAAGAAATCGTCTGGCTGGGCGACACGCCAATCGCAACTCTGCGGCCGCAGAGCGGCGGCGGCGTGAAGCTTTACAACATCCACACGGATCATCTGAACGCGCCGCGTGTCATCACCGACTCGGCAACCGCCGCCGTGCGATGGCGCTGGGATGGTGAGCCGTTCGGCGGTGGGGCGACGAATGACGACCCATCTGGTGCGGGCGTGTTTGAGTTCAATCTGCGCTTTCCGGGGCAGATTGCGATGGCGGAGATGGGGCTGCACTACAACTACCACAGGGATTATGACCCGCCGACCGGAAGGTACGTCGAATCCGATCCGATTGGTCTGAAAGGCGGTCTCAACACATATGCATATGTGAAGGGCAATCCGCTGCAATGGACGGATCCCTTAGGTCTTGCGATCTGGCTCTGCAACCGAAAAGTTAGCGGGTTTCCTGGCTTCGGAAATCACGGCTACCTCTGGAACGACAAGTCCAATGCCTCTTGTGGAATGCAAGGATCGTTTGGGTTTGGGCCCACCGGAGACAAAGAGAAGGGGCCCTCGGTCGATTTCTGCGTCAAGGTCGACGGCAGTGACGGTCTCGAAGACCAAGTGATGAGTTGCTGCAAGAAGAACGCGAACAATGGATTGTGGTTTCCGGGGTTCAATGATTGCCACAATGCGGCCAATGACTGCATCAAGTCAGCCGGGTTGACTTCGCCCGGATCGCCGGGTGGGCGCCTCGGGGCGCCGTGTAGCGGCGTTGGTTGCCAAAGTGATGACGTGTGCGGCCGATGCTCTCCCGGTGATATGGACTGCTTGCTTTATGGCGGAAATCTTTGCCGCGGCTTTAGGCCGGGGAGGCGCTAGTGGTTATTGGTCTTAAAGATGCATTGCGCCTGAGTTGTATAGCAGGCGCTATGTATCTGGTTCTCGTGCTGATGGCCATCATGCTTGAGGTCCGCGCGCGCGAGCCTTTGTTTGGTTCCTTGACTTTCTATTCGCTCACTGCCTTCTTTGCTATCGCAACGATAGTGATTCATTGGCGAGCAATCGGCAGAAGGCCAGTGGCACTCATGTCAGCGCTTATATTTTCATGCATCGTGTTCTTGTTCGCTTTGGTGATCGGCGTGAATGCCAAATTCTGGATGGGGGGAGCTTTGTAATCGCCTTAGGCGACACTATAACTACTTCAGGGACTACGACCCGGCGACGGGAAGGTATGTGGAGTCAGATCCGATCGGGTTGGATGGTGGCATTAACACCTACGCCTATGCGCTATCCAATCCTGTTTCCAATGTTGACCCAGAGGGATTGCAGGTCGCTGCGCCATGGTTCGTTCCGCGGCCTTGGGTTGTGCCAAGGCCAAGGGTTACGCCACGTCCGTGGCCCGCCGATCCGGCGTTTCCGATACCGGATATGTCTGAGAGGGATCGGGAGAAGGCGCGCGCAGAATGTGAGTAGGCATGTGATGAGCAGTGGGATAGGGATATGTTTCAGTGCGAATGGATGTGGAAAATGAAGGGCCGGCCGAAAGGTGGTTGGGTGGCGTGTAAGAAGGAGGCGAATCGGCGTTACGTGGAGTGCTACCAATCTTGCGGGCCCATGTGCTAGGAGAAACCAGTGGACGAGAACGCGGCTCAGGTCAATCACGAATTGATACGAGAATGCCTCGATCGAATCTCATCAGGAGATAAGGATGCAGCGTTCGATCTGGCTCAGCTTTACATGACGCGAGTAGTCCAGAAGGACGTTCACGCCATGCTGTCAGTTGTTGAAGGATTAGCGCGTCAATCGATTGCGCTTGGGTCCACCGAGGCAAAGGATTTTCTGGAAGGCGATTGGCCTCAGCTCAGGCAGGTGCTTGAGCGACGATTGAATAGGACGTTTCTTTCCGATTCGGAACGAACCTAGCTGCCAGCACCATCGCCCTTGACGATCACGTTGAGCGCGCCTCTACCGGCAAAGGCTTCGCTCATCGCCTTCTGCAGCGTGGCTTGGGCGTTGGCGACATCTTCGTTCATAGGAAAGCTGGTGACTTCCATCTTGAGCGCGCTCTGACCTGCGAGAAGCTTGAGCACGGACTTGCGGATCAAGTTCTGTTCGTGCTCGAGGTTGCCGTGAGCGATCGGTGAGTAGGAGCCCTTCTTTAGCTGTACGCGATCGAACTTGAAATGCACGTCGGTGGCGATAGCGAACAACAGGTTGATGAACAGCTCGTCGCCCTTGGTGTTCCAGATCGCGAACGTTGAATCATCGAACTTGTTGCCGAGGTGATCGTGATACTCGTGCCACGCTTCGACGACGCTGGTCTCGCCCTTGGTGCGTCGATGGATGCCGAAAAAGTGCGTGCCGTAGAACACGAGATCGATCATGTTGAGTGCCTGCACATGATCGTTGGAGAGGCGCGAGGCGCGCGTGGCCATCAGCTGTTGAAAGACCCAGAGCTTGCGGTTGCGACGTTCGCGCAAGCGTTCGAGCCACTTCTGCGCCTGAACAGCGAGAATGGGACCGGCGATCGTGGCGATGATCACCGACCAGTCGCGGACACCGAGCTCGGATAGACCCAAGTCCATAGTTGTCTCCCCATGCCCTTTTATCCAGGGCTTTGAATTTATCTACCGGCCTGACTGAGCACGCCATCGAGCATCTTGATGACGACCTTCTGCTTGGCCTTGGGCAGCTGGCTCAATCGTTCGATCTGTTGTTGCAGCTTGAAGGCTGGGCCGCGATTGCCCGCGGCGGCCATCAAGTGACGAGAAGCTTCGTTTGATGCCACCCGTTTCCTTACCGAGCCGCCGCCGCGATTCTCGGCAAATAAACCTGCAGCGTCGTGCCGCGACCGACGTCGCTGTCGATCTTCACTCGGCCGCCGGCGCGCGCGACGATTTGATCGACGATCACCAATCCGAGGCCAGTGCCTCGGTCGCCCTTGGTCGTGAAGAACGGCTTGAACGCGTTGAGGCGCGTCATCTCATCCATGCCGACGCCGCTGTCGCGGACATAGATCGCGACATACGTCGCACGTTCGTCATCTTCGTCGCCGATGATGGCGTCCTGGTAGTCGATGTCGAGGTCGCCGCCCGAGGGCATGGCGTCTCTCGCGTTGATGACCAGGTTCAGCATCATGCGCTCGAACTGCGACGCGTCCATGAACACTCGACTCACCGGGCCCGAGCTGCGCACTCGCAGGCGGATGCCGGTGCCGAGCAGTACACGAAACATGTGAGAACATTTCGACAGCGCCGCGCCAATGTCCAGAACGCGCGGTGACACCGGATCGTCCTTGCCGAAGTTCATGATCTCCTGGGTGAGATTCTGACCTCGCTGGAGCGCTTCGATCACGCGCTGCGCATAGTGATCCGCCTGCGGCGCCAGATTGGGAACGCGGCGGATCAACTCGGTGAAGCCGAGCGCGATACTCACAATCCCTCGAAAGTCATGCGCGACGCCGGCGGCCATGCGCCCCAGCGCCTCCATGCGATGCAACTCCATCAGATGCAGCTGGTAACTTTCCAGCGCTGTCTCGGCGTGGCGATGCTCATATTCGCCATAGAGGCGTGCAATCGTATCCGCGATCGTCGCCGCGAAATCGCTTTCGGCTTCGCTCCACATGCGTGGCGCACCGATGTGCTCGTGACAAACGACGCCGACCACTTTGCCGCCTACGTAAATCGGGGCATCCAACAGCGAGGTAATACCCAGCGGCTCGAGATACGACTCGCGCAACTCGCCGGTGGTCGTTGCGCTGAGTGCGTCATCGGCGGCAATGGTGCGCTGCTGCTGCAGCGCTTGAAAATAAGTGGGAAAATCCTGCGCGCGCAACACCGCGCCTTGAAAAACCTGCTGACTGGAGAATTGCAGCAGATATCGACAACGCAGCGCTCGATCCTCGTCGGCCAGAATCCATACGCCGACGCGCTCGACGTTCAAGGTTCGCGCCGCAATTTCCGACAGTTGCAACCACAAGTCGCGTAGCCGCGACGCCGGGCTGGCGTGCAGCCGGGCCAGCTGCATGCGCTCGGTTGCGAACGAAGCCGGGCTTCCGCTGCCTTCTCCCTGCTGAGTGTCTGCGCTCATGCTGGGCGGACTGTACCCCCGACCGGATCGACATCCAATACGTTCAGCGGGTCATACGGTAGAATCCCCGCCGGTACCGCCGGTCCGGAACGGAGCAATGGAAAAGACGATCGAAAAGTTGTTGTTTGCCAGTCGCTGGATTCTGGCGCCCGTCTATCTGGGCATGTCGCTGGCGCTGGTCGCGCTGGGCATCAAGTTCTTCCAGGAGCTGTACCACCTGATCACCGATGTGGCCTTCATGGCCGAAGCGGACATGGTGCTGTTGCTGCTCGCGCTGGTCGACATGGTGCTGGTCGGCAGCCTGATCGTCATGGTGATGTTCTCGGGTTACGAGAACTTCGTGTCGGCGCTGGATGTGGAGGAGGGCGCCGAAAAGTTGAGCTGGCTGGGCAAGCTCGACGCCAATTCCCTCAAGTTGAAGGTGGCCTCGTCCATCGTCGCGATCTCATCGATTCATTTGTTGCGCGCTTTCATGGAGACGCCGACGCTGGCCGAGAAAGGCGACACGCTGATGTGGTACGTCATCATCCATCTGACGTTCGTCGTGTCGGCGGTGATGATGGGCGTGCTGGATCGAATTACCGCCAAGTCCCACGGCAGTCACGATCACGAGGGCGAGGCTTGAACCTCGCCCCGGGATACGCGGTTGCTTATGCGGCCGTGTGCTGTTCCGGCGGCTGACCTTCCGGATAGAACTGCATCGACGCCGAGTTCAGGCAATAGCGCTGATGAGTCGGCGGCGGGCCGTCCGGGAACACGTGTCCCAGGTGACCGTCGCAGCGGCGGCAGCGGATCTCGGTGCGGATCATGCCGTGGCTGACATCGCGCAGCTCGGTGATGTGCTCGGGATCGAACGGCTGATAGAAGCTCGGCCAGCCGGTGCCGGACTCGAACTTGGCATTGGCCTGGAACAGCGGCAACCCGCACAGGCGGCAGGCATACAGCCCCGACTGCTTGTTGTTCAGCAAAGTGCCGCAGAACGGCCGCTCGGTGCCGTGATCCAGAATGATGTGGCGCTCTTCCGGGGTCAGCGAGACCGCGAGCCGTTCACGTTCGGCCTTGCTCAAGGGACGCAGGTCGTAGCCGCTGGCGGAGCTGACGGCCGATTCGGTGGGCTTTTGCATGGAAGAGTCCTCGGGTGGGGTCTGACGAGAATTGGCGGCGGCTGCGGCCAAGTCAAGGTCGCGAGGCGTCTTCCGGCCGGGCGCGAATATAGGTGGAACGCACCGGCCGCGGTGCGGGTTTATGCCGACCGCATCCCTTATCATGGCTGCCCATGAGTACCGATCCTTTCACTGTCGGCATCGCCTCGGTGCCGATCCCGAACAGCTATTGGGTGCGCCCAGGGCAGCTGCTCGCCGGTGAGTATCCGGGATCGATGTCGCGCGCCGAGGCGACAGAACGCGTGCAGAAGCTGTTGCACGCGGGCATCAACAGCTTCGTCGACCTGACCGAAGAGGGCGAGATGCCCGCCTACGATCCGCTCCTGGCCAAGCTCAGCGAGCAGCACATCCGTTATCGGCGGCTGCCGGTGCTCGATCATGGCTTGCCGGAGTCGCCGGCCCACATGGTGCGAATCCTGGATTTCATCGACAGCGAGCTGGCCGCCGGCCGCTGCGTTTACGTTCACTGCCGGGCAGGCATCGGCCGCACCGGCACCACGATCGGCTGTCATTTGATCCGCAGCGGCTTGGGCAGCGAGGCAGCGCTCGATCGGCTGCAGGATCTGTGGCAGCAGTGCGGCCGCTCGCACCGCTGGCCGACCATTCCCGAGACCGACGAGCAAATCGAATTCGTGCGTCAATGGCGCGAGTCGATGGCGCCGGGCAGTCCGGTCGATGTGCTGGGACGGTATGAAGCCAGCATCGTCGGACTGGCGATCGGCGACGCGTTCGGCAGCATGGTCGCGAACAGCAATTTCGACGCCGCAACGCTGGTGGCTGGCGGCGGCCTGCGCGATGCCGGAATGCTCGTCACCGGCGCAAGCACGGCGATGACTCGCGCCTTGGCCGAGAGCTTGCTGGCCAAGGGCATCAACGATTCCGACGACCAGATGCAGCGCTATCTCGCCTGGAGCCAGAGCGTCGGCAATATCGGCGTGCCTCAGGAAGTGCGCCGGGCGCTGGCGGGGTGGCAATGGTCGAGAAAAAAGCTGGCGGGCACGCACGACCCAGCCAATCTGGATCCGCATTCGCTGCCGCGCACCTTGGTGGTCGCAATGTTTCTTCGCAGCGATCCGCAAGCGGCCATCGACGCAGCGGTCGAAGCTTCGCGCACCACGCAGCAGTCGCCGATCGTGCTGGATCTGTGCCGCGTCTGGGCGGCGCTGTTCGTCGATGCGTTCGCCGGCGTGAACAAACAAACATTGCTGGGCTTCGGCGGGCCGGCGATGCAGTTGGTTCGGCAGCGCCAGCTCAAGCCGCAGGTCAAACAATTGGTCGAGGGGCGCGCGAAGCCTTGTGTCGATGCCAGCGATGCCCTCGCGGTAACCTGCGTGGCGTTGAACGGCTTTGCCGGCGCCAAGACGCTACACGATTCGTTGATTCGTGTGCTCACTTCCTCGCGAGCCGCGCCATCGGCAGCCGCGCTCTGTGGCGCCCTGTGCGGCGCCTATCATGGCGGCGATGCCATTTCGCCCGAACTGCAACGGCAGTTGTCCGAAGAAGCCGTGTTGCGCTCCCTGGCCCGCCATTTGATGCATTGAGCGATGGCGACTCGGATCAAGCGTGCTCCTGCTCGTCGTCGTGTGCGCTCCCGCGAACCCGCCTGGACACGGCTCAGCGACGAGGAGCTGTTGCAGAAACGTTTCTGCGACCTGCGGCTGACTCTGCGCCACACGGAGATCGACAGTCACATCCGCCAGATCCGGCGCGATCTCAAGCGCCGCGGCATCCTGTTCGCGCCGCATGTCTGGCTGTCCGAAGAATGGTTCTCCCCCGATGGCGTGCCCGGCATCGCCATCGCGTTCTATATGGCGCATCCGCGGCTGATGCGCCTGGAGCGCAAGATGATGGACGAGGTGGAGGGCGGCAATGCCAACTGGCTGACCCGCATCATGCGCCACGAGTTCGCGCACGCCCTCGACAATGCCTATCGCATCCGCCGCCGCAAGGGATGGCGCGAGACTTTCGGCGATCCGGAGCGGCGCTATCCAAACGTGTATCGGCCGCGGCCCGCCAGTCGTGACTTCGTCTTACATCTGGGCCACTGGTACGCGCAGAGCCATCCCACCGAAGACTGGGCCGAAACCTTCGCGGTGTGGATGCAGCCCAAAGCGCGCTGGCGGCGCGACTATCAGGGCTGGCCCGCGCTCGAGAAGCTGGAATATGTGGATCGGCTGATGATCGAGCTGTCCGGCACGCTGCCGCACGTGATGAACCGTTCGCTGATCGAGCCGATCGGCAAGAACAAAACCACGCTGGCCGAGCACTATCGCCGCAAGCGGGCCCGCTATGACTTCGATACGCCGGACGCGTATGACTTGCGGCTCAAGCGTGTCTTCGGCAAATATCAAAAGGGTCGGCGGCGCGTACGTGCGAGCACGTTCGTGCGCCAGAGCCGGCCGGAATTGGAACGTTGGCTGATGCGGCGCTCGCGGTTGTATCCTTATCTCGTGCATCATGTGCTGAGGACGGTGACTCAACGCTGCCGTGAGCTGGACCTGGTGCTGGATACTTCCAAACACGAAGCCAAGCGCTCGTTGCTGGGCGTACTGGAGCGAATCTTGATCGACATGCTGCGGCGGGACCGCGAACGCTACACCCTATGAAGCCGCGTCGAGTCCTGGTGCTGATGCATGAGAGTCTGGTGCCGCCAGAGAGTCTCAAGGGCCTCAGTGATAAGGAAATCGACGAGTTCAGGACTGAATACGATGTGAAGGCGGCGCTGGAGAAGGCCGGCCACGAAGTGCGGGCGCTCGGGCTGGGCGACAATCTCGCCGAGCTGCGCTCCATCATCACCGAGTGGAAGCCCGATGTGGCTTTCAATCTGCTCGAGGAATTCCAGGGCATCGTTACTTACGACCAGTACGTGGTCGCATTCCTGGAGCTGATGAAGCTGCCGTACACCGGCTGCAACCCGCGCGGCATGATGATCTCGCGCGACAAGGCGCTCTCCAAACAGATTCTTTCCTATCACCGCATTCCTACCCCGGGCTTCGCGGTCATTCGCAAAGGGCAGCGCTACCGGCTGCCGCGCAAGCTCAAGTTTCCCCTGTTCGTGAAGTCGGTGACCGAGGATGCGTCGCTCGGCATCTCACAAGCGTCGGTGGTCCCCGATGCCGACAAGTTGAAGGAACGTATCCAGTTCATCCACGAGCAGACCAACTCGGACGCACTCATCGAGGAATATATCGAGGGCCGCGAGCTGTACGTCGGCGTGCTCGGCAACGACCGGTTGCGGACCCTGCCCGTGTGGGAGATGGATTTCGGCACCTTGCCGGACGTGATGGCGGGTATCGCCACCCGCAAAGTGAAGTGGGATCGCCGCTATCAGACGAAACATGGCATCCGCACCGGCGCTGCGCAGAACCTGCCGGAAGGGTGCGCCGCTTATCTGGATAAGTTATCGAAACGCATCTTCCGCTCGCTGTACCTGAGCGGTTACGCGCGCATGGACTTTCGCATGCGGCCGGACGGCAGCGTGTTCGTCCTGGAAGCGAACTGCAATCCGAACATCAGCCGCGAGGAGGACTTCGCCGACTCGGCGCTCGCCGCCGGCTTGGAGTATCCGGCGCTGCTGGAACAGATCATTCGGGTTGGCAACAACTACCAAGCCGCCTGGCGCGCCGACGAAGAGTAGCCGGGCAAAGAAAAAGGCCCGCTTCGCAGCGGGCCTTTAAAATCGAAACTCATTCGCCGCTCTTGCCGGTCCACTCATTCAGCCACTTCTGCACCTCGTGGTGCCAGCGGATGCTGTTGTTGGGCTTGAGCACCCAGTGGTTCTCGTCCGGAAACATCAGCAGGCGGCTGGGAATGCCCTTGCGCTGTAGCGCTGTGAACGCCGACAGGCCCTGCGCGTACGGAATTCGATGATCGCGCGTGCCGTGGATGACGAGCATCGGCTTGTTCCAATTCGCGACGTGATTGACCGGGTTGAACTTCTCGACGTTCTCCGGCACTTCCCACGCAATTCCGCCTTGCTCCCATTCCGTGAACCACAGCTCCTCGGTGGAGTAGGCCATGGCGCGCGAGTCGAACACGCCGTCGTGATTCACCAAGCACTTGAACGGCTCGGCCCAGTTGCCTGCGATCCAGTTGATCATGTAACCGCCGTACGACGCGCCGAGCGCGCACATGCGAGCGCCGTCCAGCCATTGATATTTGTCGAGCGCGGCCGCGAGACCCTTCTGCAAGTCTTCGAGCGGCTTGCCGCCCCAGTCCTGGCTGATCGAATCCGTGAACGCCTGGCCGTAACCGGTCGAGCCATGGAAATCGATGAACACCGACGCGTAGCCCGCGCCCGCATAGGTCTGCGGATTCCAGCGATAGCTCCAGGAATTGGCGAACGAGCCCTGCGGGCCGCCATGGATGATGAACGCGACCGGATATTTCGTGCCGGGCTTGAAGTCGGCCGGCTTCATCACGAAGCCATATACCGTCGCACCTTCGGCGCCCGCGAACGTGAACTGCTCCGGCTCGCCGAGCTTGACCTCCGCCAGCGCCGCTTCGTTCATGCGAGGCAGTGCCCGCAGATCGCCGCCCTTGATGGTGAGCGCCTGCAACTCGGCCGGAGATTTCAGCGAGGACGTCGTCAGCACGATTTCTTTCTCGCCGACGCTGAAGGCTTCGACGCGTCCCGGGCCGGTCAGCATGGTGGGCTTGCCGGTCTTCACCTCGACCGACCACAGCGGATGCTGGCCGAAATGATCGGTGGTCACGAACAACGTCTTGCCGTCGTTGGCGAAGGCCATGCCGTCGACCGAACGGTCCCATTCCTTGGTGAGCGCGCGACGCTGGCCGCTCTTCAGATCCATGACCACGACGTGGAAACGGTCGGCTTCGAAGCCGGCGCGTTCCATCGCGCGCCACGCAAGCTGGCTGCCGTCGCGAGAGAACACGGGCTGCGTGTCCCAGGCGGGGTTGTCTTCGGTGAGGTTGCGCAGGCCGCTGCCGTCGACGCCGACTTCATACAAATCGAAGTTGGTCGACCACGGCTCCGACTTGCCCTTGAGGCGCGTCGAGAACACCAGCCTGGAGCCATCCGGCGAGAACGTATATTCGCTCGCATCGCCGAAGGGCTTGGACGGCACGTCGGCATCGAGGGCCTTGCTGACCGACACTGGCTCGGTGGCCGCCCCATTGCTCAGCTGGAGCACGAACAGTTGCGAGATGCGGCCGTCGCTCCAGGCGTCCCAATGGCGCACGAACAGGCGGTCGTAAACCTCGCCGCTGTCCTTCACGTTCTTGGCTTCCTTGAGCCGGTCGACCGTGCACGGCAGGTCGTTGCAGTCGGGGAATACTTCCAACGTCACGGCAAGGCGGCCGGCCTGGCTGGCAACGTGGAACGAACCGACATCGAGCGGCAGGTCGGTGACCTGAATCGCTTCGCCGCCGTTGGCCGGCAAACGCCACACCTGGCTGGAGCCGCTGCGCGTCGACAGGAAATAAATCTCGCGACCGTCGGCGGTCCATTCCGGCGAGCTGTCGCCCTCGGGATGGGTGGTGAGCCGGCGAGGCTGCGCCCCTTTGGTTGCGATATCGAGCGCCCAAAGATCGGTGCGGCCCCGGTTCGCGGCCAGATCGGTCTCACGCATCGTGAAAACGGCCGTGCGGCCATCGGGCGAGAGCACCGGCTCGGACACGCGCTGCATGCGGACCAGGTCTTCGACATTGAAGGGATGGGGGGCAGCGAGGGCGCCCAGCGGCATCAGTAAACAAGCGGACAACGCACAGGCGGCAGGGGCGAACGACTGACGCATCAAGGGGACTCCGGTCCGGCGAAAGGGCGGGAGTATAGAGCTTATCGCAAGCGCTTATTTCTTCTCGTGGATAACCGCGAAGGCGCTGGTGTAGCTGTGCAGGAAGGTGGAGTTCTGGATGGGCCCGAACTCGCCGTCGCAGAAAAAGCCGCCGATGGGCAGGTCAGCGACCAGGCGCCGGAACGCATTGCTGTCGTGATCGGCCTGACCGTACAAGCCAATGCCGCGGCCGTGGCAGGAGAACAGCAACGCCCCGGCATCGGGTTCGACGGGATGCGAAGCCCGATAAGCCCGCAGCGTGCGTTCCAGGTCGATGGCCGAGGTGGCGGCGTCGCGCAGATGGAATTGCACGACGCTATTCGCGGGCACGTTGGCGCTGACCCACAACGCGCCGCTTTGCGGATCCATGCCGAGAATGCCACGGATCAAAAAATCGCCCGGCGTGAATTCGCTCGCGTCGGTGCGCATCGCCATGCCCAGATGCAAAGATTGACTGAACAACTCCCGATCGGGCGCGGGCAGGCGCTCGAACAGCGCCGACAGCACATCCCGGGGCGAGCGCCCGTCGAGCTCCCGGATCAGATTCTCGTGCGCCGACGTGACGAACATCGGATCGCCGATCGCCCGGCAGCCCTGCGCGACCACCATGTCGATATCGACGTTGCCGGTCAGGGCGAGTGAAATGCAGCCCGAGTGGTAGACCTGATTGCCCAGGTACAACGCGCTGCCGCCCACCTGCCGCGCGCCGCTCGCCAGGCCGCCTATCTTCGGCGCCAACGGATAGATTCGGTCCAGGCCACGGATGAAGGTCTCGGCCTCGAAGCTGAAAGGGTCGGCAAGCAACAGGAATGAGGGCTGCTGAGCGGAGGTGACCCGCAATGCGTCTTCCCACGCGCGTGCTTCGGCGTACACCGGCGGCACTTGGGCGGCATCCAGATGCGTGCCTTTCAGGCGCACGCCGGGCAGCACTGCGCCGGTCAACGAAAAGGCGGGACGATCTTCGATCTCGCGACCGCCGCCGATCACGCCACCGCCACAGCAGCCGAAAATGAAGACATTTTCGAACTCGCGTTGGAGCAGCGCCGGCACGGCGTCGAAGTGGCCCGAGTGCTCGGCGCTCACGAACACGATCGCCAGATCCGGTTCCTGACGTCCCAGCCCGAGGAACACGGTCTCAGCGGCATGCTCCACTGCGGCCCGCAAGGAATTATCGGTGTCGACGGCGGATGCCCAGCGCATAGCTGTCCTGCTTGAATGCGAGTCGAGCGCTCGATTCTAGGCATTCTTTCGTTAAATGCCATTCTGCAATCGCCGTCGCGCGGCCTGTCGTCGGCAGCGCTGCGAGCTGAGCGTTATTTACCGACTCGGTTAAGTGCCGAAGCCCGTGTCCACTTCCACCTGGGACTCGGCGATCCACTCCTGCATGTATGGATCCTGGAGGAGTTGCTGCTGGTACGCCTCGACGATGGGGCTGGAAAACCTCGAGCCGTAGTGGCGGAAACGCACGGCGACCGGCGCGTACATGGCATCGGCGATCGAGTACTCGCCGAACAGCCACGGCCCACGTTGCGCATATTGCGAACGGCACTCGTGCCACAGCTGCTGAACCCGATTCACATCGTCGATGCCTTGCGGAGGCAGCGGCACGATCGCGGTACCGATCGCCTTCATCGGCCAGTTAGTGCGCAAGGCCGCGAAGCCTGAATGCATCTCGGCGCTGACCGCACGCGCCAGCGCCCGGGCGCTGGGATCGGACGGCCAGGCGCGGCCCTGAAGCCGCTCGTTGAGGTACTCGGCGATGGCCAGCGAGTCCCAGATCTTCAGCTCGCCGTCGATCAGCAGCGGCACGCGCCGCGTCGGCGAATACTTGACGATGTCGCGCTGGAATTCAGGTGTGTCGAGCGGCAGCTTCACTTCCTGGAACGGCACGCCGAAATGCTTCAGCACCAGCCAGGGGCGCAGCGACCAGGAGGAGAGATTCTTGTTGCCGATGACGAGAGTAAGCATGGGTTGAGTAGAATGCGGCACGCCCCGCATCCCGTCCACCGAGATTTATTAAACCCTCGTTGACCATGACTGAACATCACCTTGCCACGCTCGCGGTCCGCGCCGGCCAGAGCCGCTCCCACGAAGCCGAGCATTCCGAGCCCATCTTCACCACGTCGAGCTATGTGTTCGCGAGCGCCGCCGATGCCGCCGCGCGCTTCGACGAGAGCGTCAAGGGCAATATCTATTCGCGCTTCACCAATCCCACCGTGCGCTGCTTCGAAGAGCGGCTCGCGGCGCTGGAAGGCGCGGCCTCGTGTGTCGCGACCGGCTCCGGCATGGCGGCCATTCTCGCGACCTGCATGGCGCTGATGAAGGCGGGCGATCACATCGTTTGTTCCGACAGCGTGTTCGGCTCGACCATCGCGCTGATCAATCGGTACCTGGTGAAGTTCGGCGTCGAAGTCACCTATGTGCGTCCGGACGACAGCGAGGCATGGCGGCGCGCGATCAAGAGCAACACCAAGTTGTTCTTCCTCGAGACCCCGTCGAACCCGCTTTCGGTCATCGCGGACATTCGCGCCATCGCCGATATCGCGCACGAGCGCGGCGTGCTGTTGATCGTCGACAACTGTTTTTGCACGCCGGCATTGCAGAAACCGTTCGAGCTGGGCGCGGATCTGGTGATCCACTCGGCCACCAAATATCTGGACGGTCAGGGGCGCTGCGTGGGCGGCGCGGTGCTGGGCAACGAACAACTGGTCGGCAAGGATATTTTCGGCTTCCTGCGCACCGCCGGGCCGAGCATGAGCCCGTTCAATGCCTGGGTGTTCCTGAAGGGGTTGGAAACATTGGAACTGCGCATGCGGGCGCATTCCGCCGCCGCGTTGCAGCTGGCCCGTTGGCTGGAAGTGCAGCCGGGCGTCAGCAAGGTGTACTACGCGGGGTTGGAGTCGCACCCGCAACATGCGCTCGCGAAGCGGCAGCAGAGCGGCTTCGGCGGCATTATCGCGTTCGATGTCGAGCAGGGCCGAAAGGGCGCCTGGGCGTTCGTCGACGCGACGCGGTTGCTCTCGATCACTGCGAACCTCGGCGACACCAAGAGCACCATCACTCATCCGGCGACGACCACTCATTCGAGAATCAGTCCCGCGGAGCGCGAGCGCGCCGGCATTACGGAAGGTTTGCTCCGCATCTCGGTCGGTCTGGAAGACGTGCGCGATCTGCAAACCGATCTCGAGCGCGGCCTCGCGGCGGTTCGTGCGGTGGCGGCGTGATGGCGGGCGACCTGTCGGGCGTCCGCGCGGTCTGCTTCGATCTGGACAACACGTTCTGGGACGTGATGCCGGTGATCGAGCGGGCCGAACAGGCCATGTACGATTTTCTAGCCCTCAAGTACCCCCGCGTGACCGCCGCCATGACGGTCGAGATGTTGCGCAAAGCTCGCCAGGAGACTGCGCAGGCCTACCCCCAAATGGCGCATGACTTTACTTTTTTGCGCCGGCAGACACTGGCCGATCATGCCCGGGAG
Source organism: Steroidobacter agaridevorans (assembly GCF_009932555.1). Classification (GTDB taxonomy): domain Bacteria; phylum Pseudomonadota; class Gammaproteobacteria; order Steroidobacterales; family Steroidobacteraceae; genus Steroidobacter; species Steroidobacter agaridevorans. Next base: position 152,770 of record NZ_BLJO01000005.1, on the reverse strand, counting down.
TTCGGTTACGCCGAGGCCATGGCCGACGAGGCGTTCGAGGCTTTCCTCCAGGCGCGCAACGAAGTGGTGCTGTACGACGACGTGCTGCCGGGCCTGGACTGGCTCAAGCCGCACTTCCGTCTGTTTACCGCCAGTAACGGTAACGCCGATCTAAAACGCATCGGTCTGGCGCATTATTTCGAGCGCTGCCTGGCCGCCCGGGAGGTCGGTGCGTTGAAGCCGGATCCGCTCCTGTTCCACAAGGTAATTGAAGGAACCGGACTGACACCACAACAGGTTGTGTATGTGGGCGACGATCCGGCCCTGGACGTAGTCGGGGCAAGGGCCGCCGGTATGCATCCGGTCTGGATCAATCGCGGCGACTTCGCATGGTCGGCCGAGTTCGGGGCGCCGGTGCATACAGTGCGAACATTGCATGAGCTCGGCACCCTGTTGGGGCTGCGGCGCTAACCAAGGCCCCGCGCCGGGGCGCGCATTACGGTGCGCTGCGCGCCCGATACATTCGCCGTTGTATCCCTATTTTCAAGGACCTGCGGGCTTTGTCGCCGATTGCCTTGACTCTTTGATTGGCGTACATTCCGCGCCGTTCGTTGTGCCTTTGCCCGCTTTTTTCTCTGGCTTGGCCAGCCGGGTCATTGAAGACCCTTTTTTCGGCCAACTTCTGAAAAATCCGACGAGACCGCGAACGTAGGCCTGGGAACCTAAACCGCATGACTTCTGCGTCAGGAACGACTGGGGGAGTGCAGGGGCGGAGCCCGAATGTAACCAGGCCTCGCAGTGATGATATTTCCCAGCAGGGGGATCGCGCTCGAGGCTTTTTCAGAGAGACTGTATCGCTATGACAAAGATCTATGTGGGTAACCTGCCGTTCTCGGCGAACGAGGACCAGGTTCGCCAGATGTTCGAACAGCACGGCACCGTGGAGTCCGTCGCCCTGATCAACGACCGTGAAACCGGTCGTCCTCGCGGCTTCGGCTTCGTGGAAATGCCGCGTGCCGACGCACAGCGCGCCATTCAATCCTTGAACGGCAAGGACATGGGTGGCCGTCCGCTGCGCGTCAATGAAGCGCAGGAGCGTCAGGGCGGTGGTGGCGGCGGCGGTGGCCGTGGCCCCCGTGGCCCGGGCGGCGGCGGCGGCGGTGGCGGCCGCTGGTAAGCGGCGCCAACAACGAAGCTAGCTTCGCTTGTGAAGAACCCCGAGGTAGCAATACCTCGGGGTTTTTCTTTTTGGAGAGGTACGTCACAAACCGCTTGGGAGCAGGTTCACATAACGGTCACTGCCCGGCCCGGCCGTAGGGGTGCATCAGGCGAAATCGCATAACGGCAGTGCTGCAGGCCGGTAACCATCGCAATGTTGCAGTCGTGTGACGGACGCGTGACGTCCCGGCACGACGGCCATACATCGTCCCTTACCGGAGAACCTTGTGAAGAATCCGCTCCTCGCGGCCGCCGTTGCCGCTGCTCTGAGCTTGGGCTCGGCGGCGCACGCAGCCTCGAACGATGAGCTCGCGCAGATCCGCTCGCAGTTGCAAAGTCTCATGCAGCGAGTCGACAAGCTCGAAGCCGAAAACAACTCGCTCAAATCCGAGAACGACCAGCTCAAGGCGCAGACCGAACAGGTCAGCAAACAAGTGGCCCACGCCGCCAATCGGGCGGCCGACATGAAGCCGGCAGTGCCCGCCGTGAAAGGCGCGGACTGGCCGAGCCGCGTCGTGCTCAAGGGCGACGTTCGTTACCGTCATCAACAGACCGACGATGACAGTGCCAGCGCCAAGCGCGAAGAAGATCTGCTGCGCGCACGTCTCGGTGTGGAAGCAAAAGTAAACGACAACATCGTCGCCGCCGTTGGCATCGTGACTTCCGGCAGTCCGCGCGGCGGGAACGTGCAGCTCGACGGCGCGTTCTCGCGCAAGTCGCTGTATCTCGATCTCGCCTATTTCGATTGGACGTTTGCCGACGACGCTCATTTCATCGCCGGCAAGATGAAGATGCCGTTCGTGCGGCCCGGCCAGAGTCTGTTCTGGGACAACGACATCAATCCCGAAGGCATCGCGCTGACCTACAGCGTCGGCTCGATGTTCGGCTCGGCGTGGAGCTATTGGCTGGAAGAGAACGTGCAGAGCACCGCCACGACGAGCACTACCACCGACACGAAGATGTATGGCCTGCAGCTGGGCAATCGTTTCGATCTCGGCGGCAACAACCTGGTGGTCGCGGCTTCTTACTACGACCTCGCCGCCGCCGAACGCCGTCGCCCGTTCTATAACAATTCCCCGAACGGCAACTCGCTCAACCCCAGTGGCGGTCTGGCGTACGACTTCCAGGTCGTGGACCTGATGACGGAGTACAACTTCAAGCTGCGCGATGTGCCGTTCCAGGTGTGGGCCGAGGTCGCGCGCAACCTCGACGCCGAATACGACACCGCATTCACCATGGGCACGATGGTCGGCAAGGCGTCGAACCCAGGCACGTGGGAAACCGGCCTCGCGTATCAGCTGATCGAGAAGGATGCGCTGTTCGCCCAACACATCGACTCCGATTTCGGCGGCGGCGTGTCGGACTCCGACGGCTGGGTGTTGCGCACTGGCTATGCGCCGGCGAAGAACTGGGTGTTGAACGCCACGTACTTCAAGAACGCGAACAACAAGGACGTGGGCACCGAGTACGACTTCGATCGGCTCATGCTCGATTTCAACACCAAGTTTTGATTGGCAGGGCCATGAGAACGATCAACGTCAAGGCGTTCGCCGGCTCGATGCTGGCGGCGCTGCTTTGTCTGTCGCAAGTCGCCGCAGCCTCGGATCTCGATCCGGCGCTGCAAGCGAGTGTGACCGCGAAGATCAAGGAAGTGAAAGCCTGGGCCGCCGATCCGGCCATCGTCAGCGCGGTGAAGGAGTACAACACCAGCAAGTCGCCGCAGGCGGCGTCGATGGATCAGGCCAGGTGGACCAACACCAGCGTCATCGATCCGTTCGTGCGCGGCCTCACCAAGACGCCGGCGGCGCAAGTGCTCAAGACCAGGCGGGGCGAGGTCGTCTCCGAAGCGTTTCTTTCGGGCGCGGATGGCGGCAAGGTTGCGTTCCTCGGCAAGCCGACCAACTGGAGTCATCGGGGCAAGCCGAAACACGATCTGCCGATGAGCGGCAAGACCTGGCAGGGCGAGGTGGAGGTCGACGAGTCCTCCGGCTTGCAGCAGCTGCAGGTCGCGGTGCCCGTGCTCGATAGTGGCAAGGCGATCGGCTCGCTCGTGGTCGGGCTGAGCATCGGCAGGCTGGCGAGATAATTAGCAAACATTGCCGGCGAGTGCTAAGGGAACTTTCTCACAAATTTCGCCACATCCATCCAAAGTCTGATTGCGAACTTGCCCCTGGGAACCGTATCTAACGCTAGAGGGTTAAATTCTCGACGACTCTTGCCGATCTCTTAGTACAAGGGTCATGCACGAGGGCCAAAGCGATGAGCGACGATGGCTCAGGAACGGTAGTTGCGGTTCCCAATCTGCGCGAGTTCTTTCACGACTCGGTGCAGAAGGCGCTACGCAATCAACGCGTGGCTGTCGACGATCACACCGAGCACTACGTCGTTAACGTGCTGACCATGTTTGCGCGCTCCGAAGAGCTCTACGAAAGGACGCCCGAAGGCGTCCGGCTCAAGCCGCTGGCGCACATGCTGGCGGATGCCTCGGCCGCGCAATCCAGTCAGCAGCGTGACGAGGCATTGCGTCGGTTGGGCGATGTTTCTTTGTTCATCGCTGGCTTCTTCGCGCAAAGTTTCGCGCGCAAACTGGTCGACATCGATTACCACATCGCGATGGGCGGCCGCGCGTACGGCACGCTCGCCGAGAATATGCGCTACTCGATCCGTGGCCAGGCATTCGCGACGGTGTTCCTGGAGCTCGCAAGAAAGTTTCAGAGCCTGGTCGATGTGCTCAACGATGTGGCCGAGATGGCATATCAGCATACCGACAAGGACATCCTGCGGCTCTACGAGATCTGGCTGAAGACGGGCAGTCCGCGCGCCTTCGCGATCCTGCAGCGTCTCGGTGTCGCGCCAGTGAATGCCGGGAGAAAGGAGCACTGACATGCTGCTGCGTCGTATGCAGTCGCTCCTGACCCGACTGTACGACGCTCCCGTCGAGCACGACGCCGAAGATTTTTTGATCAGCGACCCGCAACGGCTGCGTGAAGTGGTCGGCGATCAGCGCGGGCCGCTCAGCGACGAGCAGGTGTTCGTGGTGCAGGAAGACGGCGACGTGCGCATCGGCCTGTTCATCGATGAGCGGGTGCTCGACCGCCTGGAACGTCAGGATCCGCTGAACGCGCTCGACGAAGGCAACCTGCACGACTTCTGCACGGCGCTCGAAGGCGTCAGTCACTTTCACTACTTGATCTGGAGTCTGGCGCGCGGCCGGCCGGTGTCGCTGCTCGAGCTGGAGCTGCAGGCCGAAGTGGACAAGTACGCCACGGCGCTCGCCTTGATCACCCAGCAACGCGCGGGCGCGTTCCCGGGCGCGTTGCATGCAAGGATGTTCAACGGGGTGAGTTTCCTGCCGCAGCTGGATGAGATCAGCCGGCGTCGCTACGAAGAAGCCAATCGGCACGCGGCGCGCTATTGCCGCTCATTGGATCAGCGCTATCTGCATCCGCGGCGCTCGCAACCGGAGAAGTGGCTGGCCGAGCTACGCCGCTTCTTCCGTTGCGGACATCAGGAGAAGATCAGGCAACTCGCGGTGTGAGGCTCACTCGCCGCTGTTGTTGCCGACCTTCTTCTTCAGCTCGATCCACTTCGACAGCTCGCGCAGGTCGCGCTTCGGGGCGGCCGGCTTGCGCTTCAAAAGTCCGCTCTCGTAGGGGTTGTAGCCCAGGCGCGTGCCTTTGGCGTTGTTCTGGATCGAGTTGGCCGGCTGCTCTTCTTCCACGAACGACAGGCCGGGGTGATCGAGGGCCTTGCGGCGCGCGCGCTCGCCTTCCTCGCCGTCTTCGGTGAAGCGATCGTCCTTCCACTCGTAAACGGCATTGCCCCGCTCGTCGAAGGCAATGCGGCCCGGCTGCTTCGGCTCGACCACTCGAGGCCGCAGTCGGAAACCCAGTTTCTTCAAATCGTCATTCAACTCCGCGTCTCCATCTCCCGTCGGGAGGCTTGCTCCTTCCGGCCCTGTTGAGAATTCCACGTCCTCGTATCCCTTTGGACGGGTGCCGTTATTGAATTGCTTCGCACAACCGCGGGCAAGTTGCAAAAGTGTGATGTGAGTGCCGGATGTGCATCCTTGACTGTCATGACCATCGACAGTGCTGCAAATGCGCTAAAAATACCGACAGTCATGGCTCCCGTGTTTGCACATAAGGAGCGGCTCGAAGCAGCGCCGCCAGGGTCTTGCCATCGCGCAGCTCGCCGGACTGCGCCATCTGCATCGCTTGCTCGAACGGCAGCCAATGCGCTTCGAGCACTTCGCTCGCTTCCAGCCGGTTGGCGACCTCGGTCAGATCGGTGGCCAGAAACAAATGCACGACTTCCGTCAGGAAACCGGGAGAGGGCAGGAAGTCGCCGAGGCTGCGCCACTCGCGCGCACGACGGCCGGCCTCTTCTTCCAGCTCACGCTGCGCGGTCTGCAGCGGCGGTTCCTTGTTGTCGATCTTGCCGGCCGGGAATTCCCAGATGTAGCCGTTGGCCGCATGACGATATTGCCGCACCAGGCAAACGCGGCCGGCGTCGTCGAGCGCCATGATGGCGGCGCCGCCGGGGTGATGAACCATGTCCAGCGTCGCGAGGTGGTCGTTCGGCAGTCGCACTTCCTCGACGTTCACCGTGATGGCGCGACCGGTGAAGATGTGGGTGAGTTTCTCGATGCTCATGGCGTGTTAGCAGGCCCCTACCCTGGCGGAGGATCGGCTTCTTCGGTGGGCGGCGCCGACTCGTCGTCCTCGGCGGCATCTTCGGCGCTTTGTTTGGACATCTTCGAGGGCGTGGTGGCGGTGCCGATGCGATAGGCCGCGAAGCCCGGCAGCACGACCTGATTCAACGCCATGCCGAGCACGCGGCCGCTGGTGGGCGCGTAGATGCGATGCTGCTGATTCGAGATCGGATCGGTGACGACGCCGAGCAACTCGCCTTCGCTGACCCGCTCGCCGAGCGCCACGTCGGAGAACAGGATGCCGCCGTGATCGACGCGCACCCATTTGGAGGCGTAGTACACCGGCTCCGGATCGCCCCAATAGCGGCGCTGCTTGGTCATGCCGAGCGAGTACAGCAATGTTTCCACCGCCTTGGCGCCATGCTCGACCTGCTCGGATTGCACGCGCATCGGCTCGCCCATTTCGAACGTCACCGAAGGAATGCCTGCTTCGGTCGCTGCCCGCCGCAACGAACCTCGTTCGCCGACACTGTGCAGAACGACCGTCGCGCCAAACGCTTTGGTCATGCGGGACACTTGCGGCAGACGCAGGTCGGCGCGCACTTGCGGCAGGTTGGTGCGATTCAGCGAGCCTGTGTGCAGGTCGATCAGCGCCGAGCAATTCTTCACGACTTCGGTGAAGAACGAGTGCGCCATGCGCGTGGCGGCGCTGCCTTTCGGATTGCCGGGGAAGTAACGATTCAGATCGCGGCGGTCGGGCAGGTAGCGAGCGCCGCGATAGAAACCCTGGATATTGACGATGGGCACGCCGATGACCGCGCCATTCAATTCTTCGACGTCGATGTCGTCGAGCACGCGGCGCGCAACTTCGATGCCGTTCAACTCATCGCCATGCACGGCGGCTGTCAGGCACAACACCGGCCCGGGTCCTTTGCCGTTGAGCACGAACACCGGCACGGGCGAGACGAAACCTTCCATCGCCTGGCCGCTGGTCCAAGTGAGTTTCTTGCGCGTGCCCGGCGGCACTTCGCTGCCGAGCAGGCGCAGGCGGCCCTTGGGCTTCAGCGTTTCCGAGCCCTCCATGGTCGCGGGCGCCGGCGTCGGCGCCACTGGCTCTTCGGCGGTGTGCGCGAGGGTGCTGAGCAGGCAACCGAGCAGCGCCGCAGTCAGGACGCGTTTCATGACGCCTTCTTCACGAACTTCAGCGTGAAGCGGTCGCTCTCGCCGATTTGTTTGTAACGCTCAGCATCGCCGTCGGCGAAGCCGGGCGGCAGCGTCCACACGCCTTTCTCGTAGGCCTTGGTGTCCTTGGGATTGGCGTTGATCTCCGAACGTCCGACCAGTTGGAAGCCGGCGGCTTCGATCATCCGGATCGCGACATCCTCGTTCACATAACCGGAGGCAGCCTTGGGATCCTGCGGCAGCTTCGGGTCGCCGCGATGTGCGACGACGCCGAGCACGCCGCCTGGCTTGAGCGCCGCATGCATGGCGGCGAGGGCGTCGCGTTCCCAGCCGAACATCATCCAGTTGTGCAGATTGCGGAAGGTCAGCACCAGGTCGGCCGAGCCGGCGGGCGCGATCTCGTTCTTCGCCGGCGGCGCGGCCAGCGTCGTCATGATCACTTTGCCGTACAGGTCCGGCCGCATCCGCAGTTTTTCCTTGTAGGTCTCGACCGTGCTCCTGGCGTACTCGCCGGCGGCGGGGTCGAGCAGGGCGCTATACAGCTGGCCGCGTTCTTTCAGCAGCGGCGCGAGAATCTCGGTGTACCAGCCGGCGCCCGGCCACACTTCGACCACCGTCATGTCCTGGCGGATGCCGAAGAATTCCAACGTCTCTTTGGGATGGCGGTATATATCCCGCGCGCGCTGCTCGGGTGCGCGGTGCTCACCGCGAAGGATGGTGTCGAGCGCGGCGTTGGTGGCTGGATCGGTGGCAGGCGTCGTCGCGCAACCAGTCAGAATTATCGCGCTCAGCACGAACCAACGGAACGACCGGGCGACGCAGGGCAATCTCATTCCTTCTCCTCGCGACCTCACGAGCCGCGAAGATAGTGGATGCGACAGTGGCAATCAAAACCAGACCCAGGCCACGCCCTGCGGAGCGTGGCCTGGGCAGACGGACCGGTTCAGTTACGGCAGCCTGGTTGCAGCAGGCTGTCGGAGCTGGTTACCAGCGGCCGTTTTGCCGCGGCGGACGGGCTTCGCGCTCGCGGGCTTCGTTCACCCGCAGCGGACGGCCGCCCATGTCGAAGCCATTCATGTGCTGAATGGCGGTCTGGGCATCGCCCGAAGGCATTTCCACGAAGCCGAAGCCGCGCGGACGGCCAGTTTCGCGATCGTTTACCAACTTGACCGACTGCACCGTGCCGTGTTTTTCGAACAGGGTGCGAACGTCCGTTTCAGTGGCGCTGAACGGCAGATTGCCAACGTAGATCGTCGTCATCGAAGGATCACTCTTTGAGGCCAGACAAAAGTTGCAGCCAAACGATCGCCTCCGACGAGCTCATGGGCTCCCGGATGAGAGAACGATCGCCGTGTCTTGGTCGCTGACAATCAACCATGGGAATGGCGGTGGTAAGGAGACGAGCTATGCAGCGCGTATGTCCGAAGGTCGCTCTTGTAGGTTGAAATGCGTATTCAGCTGACCGCGGCCGATACTACGTCAGCCTTTTGGCGACTGCAATGATCCTACTTGACAACGGGATTTTTGGATTTTTTTGCAGGTGCGAACTAGGAGGGCAGGTAGGCCGGGCGGGTTCCGCCCGGCCTGGAGTGTTATCAACCTTCCAAATACGTATAGCCGTTCAGCTCCCACTCGTAGAAACGGCGCAACGCCTGGCTTTCGGCCAGCGTCATGCGGCCTTCGCGGACCGCGCGTTCGCAGTCGCGGGCGAATTGTGGAAACAACCGCTCCACGTCGTACTGCATGTAACTGAGCACTTCGCCGGCGGTGTCGCCTTTGACGATCTCCTCGATCCACCAGCCGCCCTCGTCGTGCAGGCGGATGTGCACGACGTGCGTGTCGCCGAACAGATTATGCAAATCGCCCAGCGTTTCCTGGTAGGCGCCGACCAGGAACGCGGCCAGGTAATATTCCTCGCCGGGTTTCAATTCGTGCAGCTCGAGCGTGCGCTTCACTTCGCGCTGGCTGACGAAACGATCGATCTTGCCGTCCGAGTCGCAGGTGATATCGGCCAGCACGCCATTGCGCGTCGGTTTCTCATCGAGCCGGTGGATGGGCATGATGGGAAACAGCTGGTCGATGGCCCAGCTGTCCGGCAACGACTGGAACACCGAGAAATTACAGAAGTAAGTATCGGAAAGAATCAGCTCCAGGCCTTCCAGTTCCTCCGGCACTCGCTCCAGCTTGCGGCAGTAGTCGCGGATCTTGGCGCAGGTCGCCCAATACAAACGTTCCGTCAGGCCGCGGAATTCCAGGCTCAGCAAGCCCAGGTTGAACATCTGCAGCGCCTGCTCGCGCGCCTGCAGAGCGTCGTGATAGCACTCCACCAGCCGTCGCTCGGAAATCGTGCGATAGGCTTCGAATAGATCGAGCACGGGCTGCGGCAGCTCGTCCTTGTCGCCGCTGTATTCGTCTTCGATACGGTCCGAGATGCGGAATTTATCGAGGCACGAAGAGCCGAGCGCGTTGAACACCAGCACGCTGTGATGAGCCGCGGTGGCGCGGCCCGATTCGCTGACGATGACGGGATGGTCGATGCCGCGCGCGTTGCAGACGCTGCCGATGCGGTACACGACGTCGCTGGCGTACTCGTTCATCGTGTAGTTCATCGACGATTCGAAGTTGGTGCCGCTGCCGTCGTAGTCGACGCCGAGGCCGCCGCCCACGTCGATATATTTCAGGCCGGCGCCCATCAGCTTGAGCTCGGCGTAGACATGCGCCAGCTCGTTGATCGCGTCTTTGACCTTGCGGATGTCCTGCAATTGGCTGCCGGGATGACAGTGCACCAGCTCCAGGCAGTCGAGCATGTTGTTGGCCTTGAGCACCTTCACCAGATCGAGAATTTCGGTGACGAACAGGCCGAATTTGGATTTCTCGCCGGCCGAATCGCGCCAGCGTCCGGCGCCTTCGCTCGCCAGCTTCACACGCACGCCGATGCGCGGGCGCACTTGATACTTCTGCGCGTGCTTCAGCACCAGCGCCAGCTCCTCGAAGTTCTCGATCACCGGAATGATGGTGCGGCCGAGCTTGGTGGCGAGGATGACCGCCTCGATGTAGCTGTCGTCCTTGAAGCCGTTGCAGACGATCATGCGCTCGGGCGCATCTTCGGTCAGCGCCATCACCGCCAGCAGCTCGGGCTTGGAGCCGGCTTCCAGGCCGAAGCCGAATTCCTTGCCGTAGCGATACACCTCTTCGACCACCAGGCGCTGCTGATTCACCTTGATCGGGAACACCGCGGTGTAGCGGTTCTTGTAGTCGTTCTCGGCGATGGCCTGCGCGAACGCTTTCTGCAGCCGGCTGAGCCGATGACGCAGGATGTCGGAGAAGCGCACCACCACGGGCGTGGTCAGATCGCGCTGACGCAGTCCTTCGACGACTTCATACAAATCGATCTCGCGATCCGGCGAGCCATCCGGGCGCACCACGACGTGGCCGGCGGCGTTGATGCTGAAGTAGTGCTTGCCCCAATGCGGCACCTGATACAGCTCGAGCGAATCCTCGGTGTCCCAGGAGCCGTTGGTGACGCCCAAAGGCAGGGGTTTTTTGGCAGTGGAGTCCAAGTGCGCTGGCCTCTCCGGTGTGGGGCCTGTGTAAGAAAGGCGCGAACGATACTGCAAAGAGATTGCTAAATTAAGCGCGACGATTAATCAGTAGTTGCAACGCCTCGGCGCGGATCTCTGATCCATTCGCTCCAGGATCCGGCGTACAAGCGCGCACCGGGTTTGCCGGCTACTTCCATCGCGAGCAGCAGATGACACGCAGTCACGCCGGAGCCGCACATTACGATGGTGCGATCGTCGGCGACGCCCGCCTGCGACTGCTCATAGCGACGTCGTAATTCTTCCGGCGCGCCGAAGCGGCCGTCGCCCGCCAGATTGGTCGAGAACGGATGATTGCGAGCGCCTGGCACGTGGCCGGCGACTTTGTCGAGCGGCTCGACTTTGCCCAGGAAGCGCTCCGGCGCGCGCGCATCGAGCAATCTCCAGTCAGGCTGTTGCACGCGCGCCTGCACCTGGTCGGCGTCTAGCCACAACTCGCGGTTCGGACGCGCCTGAAATTGTGTCGGCCGACGTGCAGGAATTTCAGTGGCGAGCGGCAGGCTCGCCGCGGTCCAGGCTTTGAGTCCGCCGTCGAGCACGGCCACTGCGCGATGGCCCACCCAGCGCAGCAGCCACCACAGGCGTGATGCATACATGCCGTTGTCGGCGTCATACGCGATCACTTGTGTGTCGGCGCCGACACCCCAGCGGCTCAAAGTCTGCGCAAAACGTTCAGGATCCGGCAGCGGATGCCGGCCGGTCGTCGGCGTGATCGGGCTCGACAGGTCGCGGTCCAGATGCGCGTAGATGGCGCCAGGAATGTGCCCGGCGTGATACGCCGTCTCGCCGGCCGCCGGCTGCGCCAGATCGAAGCGGCAGTCGACGATCAACCACTGTGAATCGGTCAGGTGTTGCGCCAGAGTTCCGACGCTGACGAGTGTGGTGTGCATGGCAGCTAGTGTACTAGCCACTGTGGCCGGCTTCGTTACAATCCGCCCTTGGCTTCGTGGGGACGACTTCATGGCACTGGAACTGTGGTGGGGTAGCGGCAGCCCTTATTCCTGGCGCGCGCTGCTCGCGCTCGAGCACAAGCGGTTGCCGTACGTGTCGCATCTGGTGCAGTTCTCCAAGCAGGAGCACCGCTCGCCGCAGATGTTGCAGATGAATCCGCGCGGGCGCGTGCCGGTGCTCAAGGATGGCGACTATGTGGTGTTCGAGTCGCTCGCCATCCTGCGCTACCTGGACCGCAAGTATCCCGAGATCCCGATCTTCGGTCACAACGCCGAGGAGGAGGGCACGATCACGCGCGTGATTTGCGAGTACCAGTCGTACGCCGAGGACCACCTCGCCAAGCTCATCTACGCGATTCTGTTCCAGGGCGTCGAAGGGCACATGGAGGAGATCGAGCGTGCGCTCAACTTCGTGATCGCCGAGGCGCGCACCATCGAGAATCGGCTGACGACGTCCGCGTGGCTGGTCGGAGAGGCGTTTTCGGCCGCCGACATCGTCATTTTCCCGGGCATCCAGCAGTTGATGCGCGTGCTGGAGCGGCGCGAGGCGGAAGATCTGCGCGCGCGTCTGCTGCCGATCGAGACGACTTTTCCCGCCATCGCGGCGTGGATCAAGCGCGTGGAAGCGCTGCCCGGCTACGAAAAAACCTATCCGCCGCACTGGAAAGAAAAAGAGTAGCGTGCCCGCGGCGCGCATTGACGGGCGCGTCGCCACTGAAAAATTCTCTGCCAGACCTTGAAAGTGCGCTCACGCGGCGCACTTATCGCCGTCGATTTTCATTACGGTCGACGCGGCGGCAAAAGTCAGTAAACTTCGCGCCGTCGCCCAGCGAGCTATTTCGCAATCGAGGTTCGACGTTCCAAACTTTTTGGGTTGTTGTTTGCGTGAGTGAGTGTGCTATGTCCCAATATCCCGTGCATTTCAAGTTCCCCGGCCGTCTGGTGATGGTCGGTTTCGGCAGCATCGGACAGGGAGTTTTGCCACTCATCTTGCGTCACATCGCGCTCCCGCCGGAGCGCATCACGATCGTGACCGCGGAAGATCTGGGCCAGCAGGAAGCTGCCGAATACGGCGTGAAGTTCATCATCAACCCGCTGACGCAGGAAAATTATCGTCAGGTGCTCGAGCCGCTGGTCGGCAAGGGCGACTTCCTGCTGAACCTGTCGGTCGATGTTTCCAGCATCGCGCTGGTCAAGCTGGCGCACGAGAAAGGCGCGCTGTATCTGGACACGTGCATCGAGCCGTGGCCGGGCGGCTACACCGATCCGAATGTGCCGCCGTCGCTGCGCTCCAACTACGCGCTGCGCGAGCAGATGCTGGAAGTGCGCGACGCGCAGAAGGGCGGGCCGACCGCCGTGATCACCCACGGCGCAAACCCGGGTCTCGTGTCGCACTTCGTGAAGCAGGCGCTGCTGAACATCGCGGCGGACACGTCCGTTGACGCGGGCAACCCGAAGACGCGCGAAGAGTGGGCGGCGCTCGCGGCCAAGCTCGCCGTGAAAGTCATTCACATCGCCGAGCGCGACACGCAGGTCGCCAACACGCCGAAGAAGATCAACGAGTTCGTGAACACCTGGTCGGTGGACGGCTTCGTCAGCGAAGGTTGTCAGCCGGCGGAGCTCGGCTGGGGCACGCACGAAAAGGAATTGCCGCCGCAGGGCCGTCGTCACGAGTTCGGCCGCCAGAGCGCGATCTATCTGATGCAGCCGGGAGCAGGCACGCGCGTGCGCACCTGGACGCCGAAGGCCGGACATTTCCACGGCTTCCTGATCACGCACGGCGAGTCGATCTCGATCTCCGACTATCTGAGTCATCGCGAAGGCGACAAGGTCGTGTACCGCCCGACGGTGCACTACGCCTATCACCCGTGCGACGACGCGGTGATGTCGGTGTACGAGTTCGCCGGCCGCAACTGGCGGCTGCAGGATCACAAGCGCATTCTGAATCAGGAGATCCTCTCCGGCGGCATCGACGAGCTCGGCGTGCTGCTCGCGGGTCACAAGAAGAATGCGTACTGGTATGGCTCGCAGCTGTCGATCGACGAAGCGCGCAAGCTCTGCCCGCACAACACGGCGACCAGCTTGCAAGTCTGTGTCGCGGCGCTGGCGGGCATGATCTGGGCGATGGAAAATCCGAATCGCGGCGTGGTCGAGCCGGACGAGCTGGACTTCCGCCGCGCCCTCGAGATCTGCATGCCGTACCTCGGCCCCGTCGTCGGTGCGTACGGCGATTGGACGCCGCTGTTCGATCGCAACCGGCTGTTCGAGGAGAACCTCGACAAGACCGATCCGTGGCAATTCAAAAACGTGATCGTTTGAGCTGACGTTCATGTCGAGACTAGGGATAGTCTCGGCATGCCATTCAGAATCAGCTTCAATCTCGGCGACGCCGATCTGCAGCACCTCGCGGAAGTCGCGCAGGTGCGCCAGTCGGCCGCGCGTGCGCAGCCCATCGAGCGCATCGTTGCTTCGGCACGCGAGGTTTATTTGAAAGGCTCGCAAGCGCATCTCGCCGACTTCGTGAAGGAACGTTACTCGCGCCTCGGCACCCTGCTCGAAATGGCGGACGACGCGGAGTGGCGGCTGAGTGAGGAAGATTCGCAGCGCTTGGTGAACGCGCTGGCCTGCTTTGGCGAGCCGGCGCCGGGAGCCTCTTCGGCGCTGCTCGATCAAGCCATCATGATCGAGCTGGTCAGTCGTGACCTGCACCACGATCTGGAGTCGTATCGCGACTTCTGTAAGTTCCGCGCCGCGCAGTTGGCCAAGCGTCATTCGCCCCCTGGCGCGGATCGCGAGCAATGGCTGAGTCAACGCCGTGAGACGCTGCAGAAACGCATGCACACCCGTCGTAAGCGCGATCTGGATGCGGCCGCGGGACCGGTGCGCCGCCTCTTTTCCCTATTCGGGCTATAGCCGTCATCGTCCAGTTAACGGGCGTTTAATCATCCGCCTGATGGCGCCTCGTAGCGCACGGCGGTTATTACATAAGCCTTGAGACCGCCCGGAACTTCGACGCGGACTTCATCATCCAAACCTTTGCGCAACAACGCGCGGCCCAATGGCGAGTCCATGCTGATGTACCCCTGGGATGCATCGAACTCGTCGGGGCCCACGATGCGGTATTCGCTCTCGACGCCATTGTCGTCTTCGAGCGTCACCCAGGCGCCAAAGAACACACGGGATGAATCCGACGGGGGCTGGCTGACGATCACCATGCCGTCGAGTCGTTGCCGCAGAAAACGTACACGGCGATCGATCTCGCGCAGCTGACGTTTGCCATAGATGTATTCGGCATTTTCCGAGCGGTCGCCCTGGGCCGCGGCCTCTTGCACGGCCTGCGTGACTTGCGGGCGCAAGACGCGCCACAGGTGGTCCAATTCGTCCTTTAGTCGTTGTGCACCGACAGGAGTAATGAACTTTGAACCCTTTGGTTGAGGCGGTCGGTAGCGGGACATGTGAGCCGGTTTGCCAAGCTTTCGTAAGGCCGTCGCTGATAACGTCAAATGGCCGAAATTCTGAGAGATCCTTCACGGTCGCCGGCCCTCGCGCTCTTTACTCTGCCGTCCCATGAGCATCAAGTACTACACGCACTTTCTGCTGCAAGAACGGGCCCCCAAGGGCATGAGCGAGTTCCGCGGCGTGGTCGAAGTGAACCGCACCTTGCTGCGCGGCGACCTCAAGGAAGCCGCCACGGTGCTGGCGAAGAACTTCGAATGCGACACCAAGGATATCAAGGTTCTGCAGTGGAGCCGGTTGCACTAAAGCGGGTGCCCCCAAAATTCCTCGATCCCCTAGCGGGCTTTACTTCCCTTCAGAAAGTCCGCTTCTCTGCCCCGAGCCCCAAGCTCGGGGTTTTTTTTGCCTCGATTTTGCCGCGGGTTATCCTGCGAGCATGCCGATTTACTCCGAGCAGACCTACCGTTCCCGCGACGGCCTGAAGCTTTACTACCGCGACTATCCGGGCGACGTGAAAAAAGTGCCCGTGCTTTGCCTGCATGGGCTGACGCGCAACTGTCGTGATTTCGAGGCTCTGGCGTTGAGGATCACGCCGGGGCGACGAGTCATCACGCCGGATTTCCGCGGGCGCGGGCAGTCGCAGTACGACTCGATGTGGATGAACTATCACCCGATGACTTACGTCGACGACCTGTGGTCGTTGCTGCGGGAGTTGGGCATCGATCGCGTCATCGCCATTGGCACATCGCTCGGTGGCTTGGTTGCGATGCTCATGGGGGCAGTTCGCGCGCAAACTTTCGCGGGCGTCGTGCTCAACGACATCGGGCCGGAAGTCGATCCCGTCGGCGCCGCGCGCATTCGCAGTTACGCGGGGCGCTTCCCGCCGCCGCGAAGTTGGGGCGACGCCATCGAGCAGATGAAATATGTTTTCGGCGTGGCGCTTCCCGATTTCACCGAACCGCAGTGGCGCGATTTCGTGCGACTCTCCTATAGCGAAGACGAAACGGGCTCGCCGCGGCTCGAAGCCGATCCTCGCATCGGCGACGCGATCCGAGCGATCCAGCCGCCGCCGGGCGCAGCGCAAGGCATGTGGCTCGCCTTCAACGCGTTGCGCGACACGCCGACGCTGGCGATTCGCGGCGCGCTGTCCGATCTATTGTCCGTGGATGTATTCGATCGGATGCAACGCGAGCATCCGCGCCTGCAGCGAGTGACGGTTGATAACAGAGGGCACGTGCCGCAACTCGACGAGCCGCAATGTCGCGCGGCGCTCGATCGCTTCCTGGCGGAGCTGCCATGAGTTTCAAGGATCACTTTTCCGGCCACGCGAATGCTTACGCGAAATATCGTCCCGACTATCCGGCCGAGCTGTTCGACTACCTCGCCTCACTGACGCCGCAAAGAAAGGTCGCGCTCGATTGCGCCACGGGCAGCGGACAGGCGGCAGTCGGGCTGGCCGGGCATTTCGAGCTGGTGATCGCGAGCGATGGCAGCGTGTCCCAGCTGCAGAACGCCGAACAGCATCCGCACGTTGCATACATCGGCAATCTGGCCGAGCAGCCGGCGCTGCGCGCTGGCACGGTCGATCTCGTCGTCGCCGCGCAAGCCGCGCATTGGTTCGATCACGATCGTTTCTATCCCGAAGTGAAGCGTGTGCTGAAGAGCGGCGGCGCGCTGGCCTTGTGGACTTACGGCCTCGCGTACGTCGAGCCGCAGATCGATGCGATCGTCCGGCATTTCTACAGCGATGTAGTGGGCAGCTACTGGCCGCCCGAGCGGCGCTGGGTAGAGAGCGCCTATCGCGATCTGCCGTTCCCGTTCCAGGAGATCGGCACGCCGCAATTTCAGCTGCAGCTGCAATGGGATCTGGACAGCTTGATCGGCTATCTCGGCACCTGGTCCGCCGTGCAACGATACAAGCGCACGACCGGCCAGGATCCGCTGCCCGCTCTGCGGGCCGAGATGGCGCCGTGCTGGGGCTCGCCGGTCGAGACCAAGTTAGTGACCTGGCCATTGCATCTGAAAGTCGGCCGGCCTCACTGACTGTTCAATAGCCCGTCCGCAATGCAACGGCGCCCGCTATGATCGCGGGCATGAACGCCAAACCGTTGCTTGCCGCGTTGAGTTGCGCCGTCGTTCTCGCCGCTTGTTCGAGCCCGCCGACCGGCGCGCCCCCAGCTGCATCGACCTCGACGCTGCGCTCCGGCGTTTACAGCTCGAATCTGGATAAGAACGTCCGGCCGCAGGATGACTTCTATCGATTCGTGAACGGCCACTGGCTCGCCAACACCACCATCCCGGCCGATCGTTCCAACTACGGCGCGTTCGCGCTGCTCGAAGACGGCGCCGAGGAAAATCTCAAGGCCATTCTTGAAGAAGCCGCGGCCGCCAATGCGCCGGTGGGCTCGGACGCGCAGAAGGTCGGCGATCTGTATGCCAGCTATCTCGATGAGACAACCATCGAAGCGCGCGGGCTGGCGCCGCTCGCAGCCGAGCTGAAACGTATCGACGGCTTGAAGACCAAGCAGGACGTCGCGCGTCACATCGGCTACAGCCAGCGCATCTCGGTGATGCATCCGTTCGCGTATTACGTTTCCATCGACCGGAAGAACTCCAGCCAGTACACAGGCGTCCTCGCGCAGAGCGGTCTGGGCATGCCGGATCGTGACTATTACCTGTCCGGCGACGAGCGGCTGAAGGGCATTCGTGAGAAGTATCAGATCTACGTGCAGGATCTGCTCGCCGCCGCGGACACGCCGAAAGCCGAGAGTATCGCGGAGAAAATCGTCGCGATGGAGACGCAGCTGGCGAAGTCGCACTGGACGCGCGTGCAGAACCGCGACGCGCAGAAAACATACAACCGTTACGAAATCGCGGCGCTGCCGAAGCTCATGCCGGGCTTCGACTGGAACTCATTCTTCGCCGGCGCGCAGATTCCCATGGACAAGACGCAGGCGCTGGTCGTCTCGCAGCCGAGCTATTTCGAAGCGCTGGGCAAGCTGATTGCGACGACGCCAGTGGCCGATTGGCGCGGCTATTTCCGATACAAGCTGCTCAGCACTTATGCGCCCGATCTGCCGGGCAGCATCGCGCATCTGCATTTCGACTTCACTCAGCGCACCGTGTCGGGCATCGAAGAAGTGAAGCCGCGCTGGAAGCGGGCGGTGGATACGGTCGATGGCGCCATGGGCGATCTGGTCGGCAAGATGTATGTGGACCGTCACTTCAGCCCGGACGCGAAGCGCCGCATGGATGAGCTGGTGGGTAACCTGCTGAGTGCTTACGCCCGAGGAATCGATTCACTGGATTGGATGTCGCCGGCCACCAAACAAAAAGCGCACGCGAAGCTGGAGCGTCTGACGACGAAGATCGGTTACCCGTCGCAATGGCGCGACTGGTCGAAGCTCGAAATTCGCCGCGACGATCTGGTTGGCAACGAGATGCGCGCCGCGACGGTGGTGTTCGATCGCAACCTCGCCAAGCTGGGCGGGCCGATCGATCGCACCGAATGGTTCATGACGCCGCAAACCGTCAATGCCTACTACAACCCGCCGACCAACGAGATCGTGTTCCCGGCAGCCATCCTGCAGCCGCCGTTCTTCAACGTCGCCGCCGACGACGCCATCAATTACGGCGCCATCGGTGCGGTCATCGGACATGAGATCAGTCATGGGTTCGACGATCAGGGCCGTCGTTACGACGGTGCGGGCAATCTGAACGACTGGTGGGCGCCCGAGGACAATGCCGAGTTCACCGCCCGCGCCAAGCAGCTGGGCGCGCAGTACAGCGCCCTGAGCCCGTTGCCCGGCCTGTTTGTGAACGGCGATCTCACCATGGGCGAGAACATCGCGGATGTCGCGGGCCTCGCCATGGCCTATCGCGCCTGGCAGTTATCGTTGCGCGGCAAGCCCGCGCCTGTGATCGATGGGTACACCGGCGAGCAGCGCTTCTTCATCGGCTGGGCCCAGGGCTGGGCGCGCAAGTACCGCGATGACGAGTTGCGGCGCCGCTTACTGACCGATCCCCACAGTCCGAGCGAGTACCGGACCAATAACGTCGTCGCGAATCTGCCGGAGTTTCATGCGGCTTTCGCTGTGAAGCCGGGCGACAAGATGTACAAGGCGCCCGCCGATCGGGTCCGCATTTGGTGAAGCTCGCCGGCGACTTTGCTGCATTCGCCGGCGACCGCTTGAAAGTTCGAGTGAATTTCCCCAATTTAACAGCTGCTGTCAGCGGAACTCTGACCCATCCAGGACGGTTTCGCTGACGGGTCCGGCGGCGCGTGGCTGACGTGCGCGGCAAGAGACACTGGGCAGGATGCCCGAGTGCCGGGAGCGCAGGGATGCGCAGGACCGGCCCTGGCTAAACGACGATTATCATGAAGGGCTCCGTCATGCATGTTCTGCGCGTAGGTTTGCTGGTACTGCTCGGCGCGCTGTTGACCGGGTGCGGTTACAACCGGTTGCAGCAGCAGGATGAGCAGGTGACTGCGGCTTGGTCGGAAGTGCTGAACCAATATCAGCGCCGCGCCGATCTGGTGCCCAACCTGGTGAACACGGTGAAGGGCGCGGTGCAGGCCGAGAAGGACATTCTCGACAGCGTCGTGGAAGCGCGTGCCCGCGCCACATCGATCCAGGCGACCCCGGAGCTGATCAACAATCCGCAGGCGTTCCAGCAGTGGCAGGCGGCGCAAGGCGAGTTGAGCCAGGCGTTGTCGCGACTGATGGTGGTCGTGGAGCGGTACCCGGAGCTGAAATCCATCTCCGGCTTCGACGATCTGCGGGCGCAGCTGGAAGGCACCGAGAATCGGATTGCCGTTGCGCGCAAACGTTACATAGATGCGGTGCAGACTTATAACGTCACCGTGCGCTCGTTCCCGACCAACCTGACCGCGAAGGTGTTCGGGCACGAATCGAAGCAGAATTTCTCGGTCGAGAACGAGCGCGAGATCGCGCGTCCGCCGGCGGTGGACTTCGGCCGGACCGAGTCGGGGCCGCAGCAGCAGACTCCGCCGGCGCAGCCGGCGCCGCAGCCCCAGGTTGAGAAGCCCGGCTGAACCGGCTCGAGACCAGCGCGAATACCTTGATGACCGCCTTCGCCAACTCCCGCGGACGCTTGCCAGCGCCGCGGGCTGCGATTCCCTGGCTGCTGTTGCTGACGCTGCTGCTGGCGCTCACGGCGTTCGCGCAAGAGCCGCCCGTTCCAGCGCCGCCTCGGGACGCGCCGGTGCTGGATCTCACGGGCACGCTGCGGCCCGAAGAAACCGCTGCGCTGAAGAGCAGGCTGCTCGCCTTCGAGCAAGAGAAGGGCAGTCAGATCGCGGTGCTCATCGTGCCGACGACTCAGCCCGAGTCGATCGAGCAATATTCCATTCGCGTCGCCGACGCCTGGAAGGTCGGCCGAGCCGAGCCGGATGACGGCATCATTCTGCTGGTCGCGAAGAACGATCGCGCGGTGCGCATCGAAGTCGGCACTGGGCTGGAAGGCGCGCTGCCGGACGTCATTGCGAGCCGCATCATCTCTCAGGTCATCGTGCCGCACTTCCGCGAAGGCGATTTCTCGGGCGGCATCAATGCAGCGATTACTCGCATCATCGCAGTGATCGAAGGCGAGGCGCTGCCCGAACCCGAGCGCCGCTCCGGGCGCGGTGAGGCGCAGGGCATCGGGAATGCGCTGCCGATCCTGCTGATGTTTGTTTTCGTCGGCAGCGGAATCTTGCGAGGCCTGCTCGGCCGGGTTGGCGGCGCCGGTGCGACGGCGGGCCTTGCCGGTCTGTTGATGTGGGTATTGACCAGCGTCATGGCCATCTCCTTTATCGCGGCCGTGGTCGCCTTCCTGTTCGCACTGTTCAGCGGCGGGGGCGGCGGTGGTGGCCGCGGCTGGAGCAATCGTCGCGGCGGTTGGGGCGGTTGGGGCGGTGGCGGCTGGGGCGGCGGCTTCGGCGGAGGCGGTGGCTTTGGCGGAGGCGGCGGTTGGAGCGGCGGCGGTGGCGGCTTCAGCGGCGGCGGTGCTTCGGGACGGTGGTAAGCCTCATGAATTTCGCCCGACTCACCCGACACATCTTCATGCCTCGACGCAGTCTGCGGCGCTCCTTCGATGAGGCCGCGCTGAACGCGATCGAGAAGGCAATTACCGACACCGAGAAGACCCACGGCGGTGAAGTGCGCATCGCGCTCGAAGCGAGCCTCGATCCCGCCGAATTGTTCAGCGACATCACACCGCGCCAGCGCGCCTTGCAGGCGTTTTCCCACTTGGGCGTGTGGGACACCGAACTAAACAACGGCGTGCTGATCTATGTGCTGTGGGCCGATCGCGATGTCGAGATCGTCGCCGATCGTGGCTTCAACGGCCGCATCAGCGCCCAGGAGTGGAGCGACGTGTGCCATCGCATGGAGCAGCTGTTCAGCCAGGGCTCGGCGGCCTCCGCGATGATCGCTGGCATTCAGGCCGCAGGCGCGCTCATTTCGCGGCATTTTCCAGCCGCGGATCGCAACGAATTGCCGGATCGCCCGACGCTGTTATGAGGGTTCGTGCTTGGTTCTGAACGGGGACAGAAATGGAAAAGCGCGGCTCAATCAGGTAATAAGTAGCCCTATGAACCCGTCGATTCGTTCCGGCTTGGGCCGTCTGGTGGTGTTGGCCGCGGCTCTGGTGGCCGCCGGTTGCCAACTCATCCGTCCGGCCGAACCGCCGCCTCCGCCGCCCCCACCCGCGCCACCGCCGATCGAAGCGCCGATCGCGACCCATCAATTCCGCTTCGATCCTGCGCACGACGAAGTGGTCGGCGAGATCCAGATCACTCACGTGCAAGGCGAGGACACGCTGTCCGACATCGCACGGCGCTTCAACGTGGGCTACGAGGAGATTCTGCGCGCCAATCCGGGCGTCGATCCTTGGCTGCCCGGCGTCGGTCGCGAGATCGTGGTGCCGACTCAGTTCGTGTTGCCCGATGCCCCGCGCGAAGGTCTCGTTGTAAATCTTGCACAGCTGCGCGTTTATTATTTTCCGAAGCCGCCCAAGCTGAAGAAGGGCGAAGTCGATGACGGCATGCGCACCGTCATCACGCATCCCATCGGCATCGGCAAGATCGGCTGGCAGACGCCGGAAGGCAGCACCAAGGTCGTCAGCAAACAAAAGAACCCGACCTGGACGCCGCCGCTGTCGGTGCGCAAGGAGCACAAGGAAAACGGCGATCCGTTGCCGGCGCGTGTGCCGCCGGGGCCGGACAACCCGCTCGGCGCTTTCAAGATGACACTCGGCTGGCCGAGCTATCTGATCCACGGCACGAACAAGCCTTACGGCGTCGGCATGCGCTCGAGCCACGGCTGCATTCGTTTCTATCCGGAAGACATCGCCCAGCTGTACGACCAGATCCCGGTCGGCACCAAGGTCAGCGTCGTCAACCAGCCGTTCGTCTTCGGCTGGCAGAAGGACGCGATGTATGTGCAGGTATTTCCAGTGCTCGAGGATGACGAGCGCGAACATCCCAAGGGCGCGGAGGAATTACTCACCGCCGGCATCAACGACAAGTTGTCGCAGAAACTGCAACAGCATGCCGCGGCTGTCGACGTTGAGCTGCTGAATCAAATCATCGCGCAGTCGCGTGGCATCGCCATGCCGATTTCGCGCCAGAACGTGACGGTCGATGCCTATCTCGCCCGGGCGCGTCGCGTGGAGAACCGGGTGCCGCAAGGTGCAACCTGGAACTACACGGAAGAAGGTCTGTTTCTCGCCGAAGAATTCGAAGCGGTGCGCGACGGTAAGCCGTTGCCCAAGAAGACGCCGCCGAAAGCCAAAAAGACGGCCGCGAAGCCTGCTGGCGCCGCCAGCGGCTCCTAAATCCTCTCGTTTATTGCGACCGGGCGCCCGCTTGAAGCGGCGGGCGTCCGGCCGCATATCGTCCGCAGGTTAGCTGCGTTCGATGCCCCGCGCGTTTGTCCCCAGGAATCGATCCACCGGCCTCGAGTCAACTATGAAACGCATATTGCTGTTCGTCGCCACCAACGTGGCCATTCTGCTGGTCCTCAGCGTCACCCTGCGCCTGCTCGGCGTCGATCGCATTCTCAACGAGCAAGGCACCGGCCTCGATCTCACCAACCTGCTGGTGTTCTCCGCCGTTGTCGGCTTCGCGGGCTCGCTGATCTCGCTGGCCATGTCGAAATTCATCGCCAAGCGCAGCATGGGCGTGCGCGTGATCGAGCAGCCGCGCAATCCGACTGAAGCGTGGCTGGTCGAGACCGTGCGCAAGCAAGCGCAGGCCGCCGGCATCGGCATGCCTGAAGTCGGCATCTTCGATGCGCCCGATATGAACGCGTTCGCGACTGGCGCGAATCGCAACAACGCGCTCGTCGCAGTGAGCAGCGGACTGCTGCACAACATGTCACAACCACAAGTCGAAGCTGTGCTCGCGCACGAAGTCAGCCACGTTGCGAACGGCGACATGGTGACACTGACGCTGATTCAAGGCGTCGTGAACACGTTCGTCGTGTTCCTGTCGCGAGTGATCGGCTATACCGTCGACCGCGTCGTGTTCAAGACGGAGCGCGACCATGGTCCGGCCTTCATGATCACCACGATCATTGCGCAGTTGGTGCTGGGCATTCTCGCCAGCATGATCGTCATGTGGTTCTCGCGCTATCGCGAGTTCCGCGCCGATGCGGGCGGCGCGAACCTGGCCGGTCGCCAAAATATGATCGGCGCGTTGGAGCGCTTGCGTCACGGGCATTCCACGCCACTGCCGGATTCGATGCAGGCCCTAGGCATCAGCACTGAGAAGAAGCCCGGCGGTCTGGCGCGATTGTTCATGACGCACCCGCCGCTGGAAGAGCGCATCGCCGCGCTCCGCCAGGCGGCTTGAGCGAGGTCAGTTTCTCTACGACGGCGGCCGGGTGGGCCGCCGTTTTTTTTGGAAAGGCTCCGCAGGAATGATTCCCCTGGCGTGAGATGGCCCTTCTGAAAAAGGCCAGTCTCCCGCAGGGAGAAAAAATTATTCCCCCTCCCATCGGGAGGGGCCAGGGGGTGGGTTCTCAGGTCCCCCTAGTTCATCAACCTGTCATGTAAACGCCATACGCTCCGCGCCCATCGCTAGTCACGAGTGCCGGCATGCGCATCTTGATGATCTCGGATGTTTATTTTCCGCGCATCAACGGCGTTTCCACCTCGATCCAGACATTCCGCCGGGGTCTGCACGCGGCCGGGCATGAAACGGTGCTGATCGCGCCGGAATATCCCCTCGAATATTCCGACGCGGGCCAGGAGCCCGTCATCCGGGTGCCGTCCCGTTATCTGCCGCGCGATCCCGAAGATCGCATCCTCAGGCAGAACGCTCTCCGCTCGCTGCGTCCGGAGCTCAAGCGCGGCGGCTTCGATCTCGTGCACATCCAGACGCCGTTCATCGCTCACTATTACGGTGTGAGCGTCGCCAGGGAGCTGGGCGTGCCGGTGATCGAGACCTATCACACCTACTTCGAAGAGTATCTGCATCACTACGTGCCGCTCATTCCTCGCTCGGTGATGCGCTTCGTCGCGCGTCGATTCACGGTATCGCAATGTTCCGCGCTCGATGCGCTCGTCGTGCCGTCGATGGCGATGCAGAAGGCATTGCAGGACTACGGTGTGCGTTGTCCGATGCACATCATTCCCACCGGCATGGAGATGGAACGTTTCGCGAGCGGCGATGGCCGCCGGTTTCGCGAGCGCGTCGGCATTGCCGCGGATCGGCCGACGCTGGTGCACGTCGGGCGCATCGCTCATGAAAAGAACATCGATTTCCTGTTGCGAATGTTTGTTCGCGTTGTGAAGCGCAAGCCGGAGACGATGCTGGTCGTGGCCGGCGAAGGGCCCGCCCTCGAGCACTGCAAGTCCTATGTCGAGTCGTTGAAACTTTCGGCGAACGTTCGGTTCGTCGGTTACCTGTCGCGCGAGCGCGAGCTGCCGGACTGCTACAACGCCGGCGATCTGTTCGTGTTCTCATCGAAGACCGAGACCCAGGGCCTGGTGCTGTTGGAGGCAATGGCCTGCGGCACGCCGGTTGTTTCCACCGCTTACATGGGTACTGCGGACATCGTGAAGCCCGAGCGCGGGGCGCGCGTCGCGCCGGATGACGAAGCAGGCTTCGCGAACCTGGTCGTCGAGTTGCTCAATGATCCAGAGCGGCGGCGGACGATGTCCACTGAAGCGCGCGCCTACGCCGCCACCTGGTCGGCCGGCGCGACGGCCGCTCGGATGGCCGAGCTGTATTCCTCCCTCATTACTGCCGACCCGAAGAAACTGGCGGCGTAAGCTCGACTTTCCTCCACGGCTGGAACACTTCGCGTCCCAGGCCGTATAACCTCTACCGACAAGAAATCTCGGCGGAGTGACGTCATGCGTTGGCGAGGTCGGCAAGGCAGCTCGAACATCGAAGATCGGCGTGGCGTCCGTTTCGGACGGGCCGGCGGCATTGGCATCGGCACCATCGTGCTGGCGCTGATCGCCATCTACTTCGGTCAGGACCCATCGGTCGTTCTGCAAGGCGTGCAGCCTTCGGCGCCCACGTCCCAGGAAGGTCCCTATGAGGAAACCCCCGAGGAAGCGCAGTCGCGCGAGTTCGTCAGCGTGGTGCTGGCGGATACGGAAGAAACATGGGGCCAGATCTTCAGCCAGGCTGGACGTACCTATGAGCAGCCGAAGCTGGTGTTGTTCTCGGGCGCGGTCGAGTCGGCTTGCGGATTCGCCGAGGCTGCGGTCGGGCCGTTCTACTGCCCCGGCGATCACAAGGTCTATATCGATCTGTCGTTCTATCAGGAGCTGCAAAACCGCTTCGGCGCACCGGGCGATTTCGCGCAGGCGTATGTGGTCGCGCATGAGATCGGACATCACGTCCAGACGCTGCTTGGCATTTCGGAGCGCAACATGGCGGCACGGCAGCAGGCCGGCGAGGCCGAAGCGAATGCTTTATCGGTGCGGCAGGAGCTGCAGGCCGATTGTTTCGCCGGCATCTGGGCGCACAACGCCGATCGTTCCCGTCAGCTGCTCGAGCAAGGCGATATCGAAGAAGGTTTGAATGCCGCCGCCGCGATCGGCGACGACCGCTTGCAGAAGCAGGCGCGCGGTTACATAGCGCCGGAGTCGTTTACACATGGCAGCTCGGAGCAGCGCGTGCGATGGTTCAAACGCGGCTACGAGACGGGCTCGGTGCAGGCTTGTGACACTTTCGGCACGAATCAGCTGTAAACAGTTGTAGTTCCTGTCAATAGCTATGATAACTTACGCTCCGCACACACCTGGGGAGGTACGGTGCGGGAGCAAACGCTCGCTGGTATCCAGTTCGCGGCAACGTCGAGTGCGGAGCAACCTATTGCGCGCGCCAACGCGCAACTGACCGCGTTCGTCGGTCGTACTCTTCGCGGTCCGTTGCATCAACCCATCGTCGTCCGCAGCTTCGCGGACTTTCAGCAGCACTTCGGCGGCCTGTGGCAGCCGAGCCCCCTTGCCTACGCAGTCGAGCATTTCTTCGAGCAGGGCGGTCGCCAGGCGGTGATCGTTCGGGTGGCGAATGGCGCGGCGCCGGTAACGCTCTCGTTGAAGTGCGGCCGGGAGACATTGCGGCTCGAAGCGCGAGCGCCCGGCACTCGTGAATTCCTGCGAGCGTCGATCGATTACGACCATATCGATAGCAACGACGAACAAACCTTCAACCTGGTCATTCAACGTGTGCGCTCGCCGGGCTCGGAACGGGTCGAAGAGCAGGAAACGTTCCGTGCCCTGTCGGTGGATCCGCAGTCGCCCCGGTTCGTCACTTCGGTGCTGTTGGAATCGGACCTGATGCGGGTGCGCGGCGCGGTGCCGCTGATCCGGCCCGATCGCACGCTCATGCCGGGCACCAATCTGCCGGTGGGCTATGTGAACTCCAATCCCGATGGTGATGACGGCAAGCCCATCACCGACTATGACGTGATCGGTTCGGCCGCCCGCGGCACGGGATTGTTTGCATTGGAAAGCGTCGACGATCTGGCGTTCCTGTACATCCCGCCGCTGGCGCGAGTCATCGATGTGGGAGTGAGCGCGTTGCTGGTCGCGACCCGCTTCTGCCGGGACAAGCGGGCGATGCTGATCGTCGATCCGCCGTCGTCGTGGGAAAGCGCTCCCGAGGCGATTCGTTCGCTCAAGGCGCTCGACTTTCGCAGTGACAACGCGCTGATGTTTTTTCCGCGGATCTCGGCGATGGACCGGCTGCGAGGACGCCTCGAGGTCTTTGGTAACGGCGGTGCGGTCGCCGGATTGCTGTCGCGCTCGGGTGAGGCGGTTGCGGCGGCGGTTTCAGACCGCGAGCCGGAGCCGATGCTCCGTTCCAGCGCCAAGCTGGCCAAAGAAGTGAACAACTCCGATCGCTGGCTGCTCGCGGCCATGGGCGTCAATGTGCTGCAGTCGGTGCGCAATCCCGATCGCGAATGGCCCGCCTTGCGGACCTTGGCTTGCGGGGCGAGTGCGTCGTCGGATTGGTCTTATCTGGCGCAGCGTCGTTTCGCGCTGTTTGTGATCAACGCCATCGAGCGCGGCACGCGCTGGTGTGCGGGCCTGCCCAATGCAGCGAGCACCTGGATGCGAGTGTCGCGGCAGATCTCTAATTTCTTGAGCGAGCTGCGAAGTGCGGGCGCCTTCGCTTCAGTGCCGGCGGATCAGGCGTTCCTGGTGATCTGTGACGAGCGCATCAATGACGAAGGCGACGGCATCCACATTCTGGTGCAGTTCACCGCGACCCATGCCGGCGCTTATCACAGCTTCATGCTGACGCAT
The DNA here is from genome assembly GCF_009932555.1 of Steroidobacter agaridevorans. GTDB lineage: Bacteria > Pseudomonadota > Gammaproteobacteria > Steroidobacterales > Steroidobacteraceae > Steroidobacter > Steroidobacter agaridevorans. Next base: position 124,955 of record NZ_BLJO01000005.1, on the reverse strand, counting down.
CGGCCCGGCGGTTCTACAGTGAAGCCGGTGATGGTCAATCGCTTCGAGGCCACCTTGGTCGTGTCGCGCGAGCTGGAGCAGGAAATCACGCTCCGGCTCACGCCCAAGGACGATTTCATCAGCGTGCTGGCTTTGAACTGACCGGCGTCGTTTTCTTCCACAGCACTTCCTGCCCGTTCTCGTGCCGCGCCAAGACGCGCGCGATCACGAAGAGCAGATCGGACAGGCGATTCAAATAACGCGTGACTTCCGGCGCGATGTCTTCCTGCTTCGACGCCGCCCACGAGCAGCGCTCCGCCCGCCTCGTGATAGCCCGCGCGAGATGGCAAGCAGCCGCCGCCGGCCCGCCGCCGGGCAGAATGAACTCCTTCAACGGCGGCAACGGCTCGTTGAACTTATCCAGCGTGTCTTCCAGTGCATCGATATGCGTCGCCGTGATCACCCGATACCCCGGCACCGCGAGCTCCCCGCCCAGATCGAACAACTCATGCTGAATCTGCGTCAGCGCCGCCGACACACCAGCCGGCAAGTTAGGCACAGCGAGGATCATCCCAATCGCACTGTTGGCCTCATCCACCGTCCCATACGCCTCGATCCGCGCATGCGTCTTCTCCACCCGCGACCCATCGCCCAACCCGGTCGTGCCGTCGTCGCCGGTGCGTGTGTAGATTTTTGAGAGGCGGTGGCCCATGGCAAATACTCGTCAGTGTGGTCGAAAGGCTAACCTTGCCCGGATCGGCCGGGATTGTCGACTCTTCTCTGCGCGCGCCTCGAAATCCATCAAAACTGACAATTTTTCGATATCTTATCTTTCAAGCATTTCTTTAAAAATCAGTAGGTTGAAATAATTTAAGCGGCAGGCATTCTTTATTCTTGAATTGAGAATATTGACTGCGATAACCAGGCTGATAGGGTGTTGGCCGAAGCCGGCATTCTCAATTCAAGAATCAAGAATATGGCGCGACGGAGCACTCAGCAGCTGGTGTTGAAACCGCAGGATTTGTACGTTCTGCTGGCTCTGCTCACCAGCGCCGAAAACGGTCCCACCTACGCGCGCCTCGCCGAGCGCACTGGCTTGGCGGCATCGGCAGTTCACGCGTCCTTGAAACGGGCCGTACTTGCGGGACTGGCGGTCATCCGTGAGGGGCGGCCGTCGATACTGAGGCCGCAGCTGAAGGAGTTCGTTCTGGGAGGTGCCAAGTACGCGTTCCCGGCGGTACTTGGTCGAGTCGGTCGCGGTGTTCCCACCGCTTATGCGGCTGAGCCATTGAAGAGCGTCATCACGCCTTCAACCGATCCGATTCCGGTTTGGGCTCATAGGAATGGAAAAGCCCGCGGCGTGAGCTTGGCGCCGCTCTATCCCACTATTCCAGAAGCCGCTCCGCGAGACGCGGATTTGTATGCCGTGCTTTCGCTATTCGATGCATATCGGTCCGGGCAAGCGCGCGAGCGAGCCGCGGCGCAGAAGCTGTTGGAGAAGTATTTCGGTGGCAGCGCGTGATCCCAACGTTGCAAAGTTACAGTTAGTCGCTCATGCGCTCGGGCCGTTGCGCAAAGAAGTTGTGTTCGTCGGAGGTTGCGCAGTCGGTTTGCTCATAACGGATGAAGCCGCTGCGCCTGTGCGCGCCACGCTGGACGTGGATCTCGTCGTTTCAGTCTCGGCGCTGTCTGCTTATCGCGGAATCGAAAGGGAGCTGTCCAAGCTCGGTTTCAAGCGAGACATGGCGACGGAAGCGCCTATCTGTCGCTGGCGCTATCGAGGGCTAGAAGTCGATGTGATGCCCTCCGATCCCGGTATTCTCGGCTTCGCCAATCGCTGGTACCCACTCGCTGTGAGCGGTGCGACTTCGTTCAAACTGCCGGACGGCGAAGATATTCGCTTGATCGCCGCACCAGTTTTCTGGCGACCAAGTTCGAGGCACATGCGGATCGCGGCGCCGGCGATCTCTTGGCAAGCCACGATTTAGAAGACATCGTCAATGTCATCGATGGCAGGCCGAGCTTGATCGAAGAGATCGCCGCGAGTCCCAATGACTTACGCAAGTATCTGGGAGAGCACTGTGGAGGTCTGTTAGCGACGCCGCTGTTTGCCGACTATCTGCCGGGACTGATTGCATCTGGGAATGATCAGGCGGATCGCGCTCAGCTGGTTTACGAGCGCATCCGGATAATCGCTGGTTAGATGGCGAGCCTCGCGATTCCCGCGAGCTTCGCGATATCCAACGCTTGTTCCAGTTGAGCAGCGATCGCATCGAGCGATTGCTCCACCCGACAAGCGTAATCCTCTTCATTCGACTCAGCGCCCAGGCGGGCGAGGAACGCGGAGCGGAAGGCGGGGGAGTGGAAGAGGCCGTGGAGGTGGCAGCCGAGGATGCGGGTGTCTGGGGAGAGGGCGCCGTCGGTGGTGCCGTTGTCGAAGCGGATGAACGGATGCGCAGTCGCTGGGCCGGTGGAGAGGCCGAGGTGCATTTCGTAGCCGCTCACGGCGGAGCCGGTGACCAGGTCCGTGCCGGTGATGGCGCGGAGTTGTTTGTTGCCGGTCATGGTGGTGGCGATGTCGAGCAGGCCGAGGCCGCGGGCGGAGGCTTGGGGGCCTTCGATGCGTTCCGGGTCGAGGACGACGTTGCCGAGCATTTGATAGCCGGCACAGATGCCGAGCACGCGGCCGCCGCGGCGGGCGTGGGCGAGCAGGTCGATGTCCCAGCCTTGGGAGCGGACGAATTCGAGATCGGCGATGGTGGCCTTGCTGCCGGGAAGGACGATCAGTGTCGCATCGAGCGGCAACGGCTGACCCGGGTGAATGAATAGCAGCTCCACCTGTGGCTCCGCGCGCAGCGGGTCGAAATCGTCGAAGTTCGCGATGTGCGGCAGGCGAGGGATAACGATGCGAATCCGATCTCGAGCAGCTACAGCAGGCGCGATGCCCGACTGATCCAACTGCATGGCATCTTCCGCAGGCAGCGCGCCGGCCTGATGCAACCACGGCACGACGCCGAGTCGAGACCATCCGGTGCGACTCTCGATCGTCCTGAGCCCATCATCGAACAAACTCGCATCGCCCCGAAACTTGTTGATGATGAAGCCCCGAATGCGAGCGCGATCGGCCTCGTCGAGCACAGCATGCGCGCCGACCAAAGAAGCGATCACATGTCCGCGGTCGATATCGCCTACCAGCACAACGGGCACATCGGCCGCATGTGCAAAGCCCATGTTCGCAATGTCATGCGTGCGCAGGTTCGTTTCCGCTGGGCTGCCCGCACCCTCGACGATCACCAACTCAGATTCTTGCTGCAACCGTCGGAAACTCTCGACCGCGATCTGCAACAGCTCCCGTTTGTCGCGTCCATGCGCACTGGCTTGCATGACGCCCTGGCGCCGGCCGCGGACGATCAGCTGCGAGCCCAGATCGCTTTGCGGCTTGAGCAACACCGGGTTCATATCGACAGTCGGCGGGGTCCGGCAGGCCAATGCCTGCAGCGCCGTCGAGCGCCCGATCTCGCCACCGTCGGGCGTGACGGCCGCGTTGTTCGACATGTTCTGCGGCTTGAACGGCCGCACCGTCAGCCCACGATCCGCAAACAGACGGCACAGCCCCGCGACGAGCAACGATTTGCCGACGTCCGATCCGCAGCCTTGGATCATGATCGCGGCCATCAGCCGTTCGCACCCATCGCGAATCCCGTCGCGACCGCAGTCAGCCACAGCAAACCGCAGGCGATCACGTAAATACGAAGTCCGCGCTTGAGGTCGTCAACCGTCGGCGACGAACCTGCGCCGAACACAGGCCGTTCATGCATGACGCCGTCGTAAGCCGTCGGTCCGCCGAGTCGAATGCGCAGCGCGCCGGCCATCGCGGCTTCGGGCCAACCGGCATTTGGCGATGCATGTTTCGGCGCGTCCCGCCACATCACTAACAATCCACCGCCGCCAGCGATGGCGAGCAACGCGCCAGCGAGGCGGGCGGGAATGAGATTCGCAACGTCGTCGGCACGCGCGGCCGCCCAACCAAACATCCGCCAGCGCGCCTCTCGATGGCCGATCAAGCTGTCGGCGGTATTCAGCGCTTTATAAGCAAACAAGCCGGGCAAGCCGCCGACGAACAACCAGAACGCTGGCGCGACGATACCGTCGTTGAAACTCTCCGCGAGACTTTCCAGCGCTGCCCCCGCCACACCGGATTCGCTCAGCGCCTCCGTATCACGGCCAACGATCTGCGCAACTTCGCGGCGTGCGGCAACCAAATCGCCACTGGCAAGCGGCTGAAGCACAGCACGAACGTGAGTAAATAAACTGTGCTGAGCGAGGCCAGTGCTCGCGACCAGGACAATCAAAGCCGAACCGAAAGAAACATGGCCGGCCAATGTCTGAACGACGTAACCGATCCCAGCAGCGCCGCCCGCTACCAACACGACAGTGACAACGCCCAGCGAGCGCCGCGCTCCATCGCCGAATTCCGGTCGGTTCCAGCGACGCTCCAGCGCATCGAGCGCGATCCCGATCCAAACCACCGGATGACGAATCGCGCGATAAAGGGCGAGCGGATAGCCGACGCAGGCTTCGACGATCAGCGCCGCGATGAGTAACCAGGGGTCGAACATGTCGCTAGCCCCGTGTCGCACGCCCGTGAATGGCAATCGTCGGCGGCGTGCCATTCATGCCTTCGAGCCACTGCGCGTCGATGTTATAAACATCGCGCAGGATCTGCGGCGTCAGGGCGTCCTGAGGTGAGCCGTCAGCAACGATGCGGCCGTCGTCGATGATGATGACGCGATCGGCGATTCTCGCCGCGAGCGTGAGATCGTGAATGGTCAGCACCACGCCGCCGCCTTGATCGGCCGCGGCTCGTAACAGTTCGGCCGCTTCGAACTGATGGGACGGATCGAGGCCGGTGAACGGCTCATCCGCCAGAATCCAATCCGATTCGCCCGCCAGCACACGAGCCAACAGCACGCGTGCGCGCTCACCGCCCGAGAGCGTCGTCACAGCGCGCTCGGCCCACTGGGCGACTTCGGTTTTAGCCATGGCGCGAGCGACGGCAGCGCGATCTTCCTCATCGCTGCTGACGCCTTGAAACGGAATGCGGCCGAGTCCGACCAGGGTCTGCACGTCGACCGCCCAGGCGATCTCGGGAGTCTGGGGCAGAAAGGCGATGCGACGTGCCCGTTGCATGGCGGCCAATGAATGCAGTGATGTTCCATCCAGCTCGACCGAGCCGCGCTCCGGCCGAAGCAGGCCGGCGATGCACGACAATAGCGTGGACTTGCCGGCCCCGTTCGGACCGAGCACCGCGGTGACTGCGCCCGACTGCAGTTGCAGATCGATGGCATCCAGCACGACGCGGCTGCCACGTCGAAACTGTAGTCCGTTGATCTTCAGGTTGCTAGCCGGCCGCGTCATGTGAGCTTGCGCCGCATGGAGTGCAGCAGCACGAAGAAGAACGGTGCGCCGATCAACGACATCACCACCCCGAGCTCGAGCTCCGAGCCGCCGGGCAGGAGTCGGACGGCAATGTCTGCCGCGAGCACCAGGGCCGCGCCGCCAATGGCGCTGGGAACTAACAATGCGCCCGGGCGCGAGCCGACCAGCGAGCGCATCAGGTGCGGCACGATCAGGCCGACGAATCCAATCACGCCCGTAACCGCAGTACTGCCACCGACGATCAGGCCGATGCCAAAGGCCAGCTGCCATTGCGCACGGTTCAAATCGATGCCGAGCGAGCGGGCGCCCGTCTCGCCGAGCGTCAGCGCGTCCAGGGAACGACGACAACCGAGCACCGCGATACATCCAATCACGATCAACGGCGCGGCGATGGTCAGCTCATCGAAGCTTCGATCCGTGAGCCCACCCAGCATCCAGCGTACGATCTCACCGGCTGCCCACGGGCTGGGTGATAACGACAGCACCAACGAAATGCCGGCGACGGCGAGCGCGCTCAGGATGATGCCGGACAAGACGAGCGTCAGCACGCTGGCCGCCATGCCGGACAAAACAAACAACGCAGCCATGGCCGTCATGCCGCCTGTCACGCCGCAGATGGGTAGTACCCACGGATGCAGTCCGGCGATGTTGAAGAAGATGCTGAGCACAGCGCCGAGTGCCGACATCGCCGATACGCCCAACGTTCCCGGCTCGGCGAGGGCATTTCGCAAATATCCCTGCATCGCTGCGCCTGCAAGGCCGAGCGATGCGCCGACCAATACACCCAGGATCGCGCGAGGCAGGCGCAGCTCGAGCAGAATCGCGCGGCTGACAGCATCCTGTGCCTTCCACATATCCCAAGTCAGCGTCACGCGGCCAACGGCGATCGACAGGATCGCGAGCACGACCACGAGCGCCAAAAGCGAAGGTACGGCCCACCGACGCGAAGTCACAGCCTGACCCTCGTACGCCGCACGGCCCACGCTTGCTCACGAGCATGCACAAGCGCAGCCGCCGCAGGGACCATCGTCGGTCCGGCGCAGTACAGGAGCCGCGCTGGAAACACGGCTTGTGTCATTTGAGAATCCAAAGCGTGCAATGCGCGATGGCGCACAATCTTTTCTGCCTGCAGCGGTGCGCCGGGCGAAGTCTCGCCCACCAGCAACACATCCGGCGGCGCTGAAACCAGCACTTCCAAAGGCAGCGGACGATACTGCTCGACGCCATAGCGCGCGGCGATGTTTCTAAGGCCGGTGAGCTCCATCAATTCACCGACGACGGTATCCGCGCCAGCAGACAAGCCGCCGGGCTGATATATGGCGGCGGTCAACGGTGGCTCTTCAGGAGGCAGGCGAGCAGCGTCCAGCGCGGCCTGAATGCGCGCAACCATCGCTTCGCCCTCACGCTCCGCGCCCAGCAGATGCGCGACCTGTCTCACCTGCGCCAGGCTCTCTTCGATGCTGGCCGGAACATCGAACAACTCGAATCGAATGCCGACCCGCTTCAGCGCATTGCGAGTGGCAATCGCCGAGTGGCGGCTGGTGAGCACCAGGTCCGGCCGGAGCGCGACGACTTCCTCGGCGGTTTCATAAGTGATCGGCAGGTGTCGGGCCGCGTCTGAAATCGTTGAACGCTGCGGATCGCGCGCGTAGTGGCTGAGTGCCGCAATCCGATCGTGCGAGACCAGTTCGACGACGATGCTGTCGACGCACATGTTCAACGAAACGATGCGCATCGGGTGAGGCGCCGGTTCCCCCGCCTGTGCGCCCGGCGCGAGCCATAGAGCGGCCAGCAGCGGTGCGAGCCAGGGTTTCAAAATTCCACTCCACGCTGCGGTTTGAAACCGGCCTCGTACGGATGTTTGATCAGCGTCATCTCGGTGACCAGATCGGCGATCTCGGTCAGCTGGGGGCGCGCGTCGCGCCCAGTGATGCAGATATGCTTGTCGCGCGGACGATTCTTCAGGAACGCAACCACTTCATCGATGCTGACGTAATCGTTGCGAATGGCGATGTTCAGCTCATCGAGCAGCACGAAGTCATACTCGGGATCGACGATCAGCTCGCAGCCGCGTTGCCACGCCTTCTGGGCGGCGGCGATGTCGCGCTGGCGGTCCTGCACGTCCCAGGTGAAGCCTTCGCCCATCACTTCGAACGTCACCAGTTCGGGAAAGCGGCGGAAGAAATGTTTCTCGCCGGTCTGCCACTTGCCCTTGATGAACTGCACGATGCCGATGCGCATGTCCCAACCGAGCGCGCGGGCCACCATGCCAAAGGCGCTGGAGGATTTGCCCTTGCCAGGGCCGGTGAGGATCATCAGCAGGCCGCCGCGTTCCTTCTTGGTTGCGCGCTCGGCGCGACGCTCCGCCTGGCGCAGCCTCATTTCTTCGGCGTGCAGACGGTCCTTCTCGGCTTCGGAAAGGCCGTCGGTCGGTGTGCTCATGGTTGCACCTTCAGCGCGTCCGCAAGACGGCGCCAGTCTTTTGCACCGAGCGGCAGACCGAAACGTAACAGCGTGCTGTCGTAGTCGAACGGCCGGGCGAGGAGGCCGTGTGAGATGAGTTGCGTGAATCTTGCGCGCGCGTTCGAAGCACGAGCCAGCCGATAAAGCGAGGTGCCCCCGACGATGGTCATGCCGGCGTCGACGAGCAGCTTGTCGAGACGCTGCGCGGCGCGATGCAAGCGAAGCCGCGTTTTCGCCGCCCAGGCCTCGTCTGCGTAGGCGGCGAGTCCCGCGCGCAACGCATCCACAGACACGGGCCAGTCGCCGAGCATGTGACGCAGTTGAGTGGCAATGACGGGGGAGGCAACGACGAATCCCAAACGCACGCCGGCCAATCCATAGAACTTCCCAAACGAGCGCAACACGATCATGCGCGCCGCGCGGTCCGTGCCGGCCAGGCCGGCGACGCAGTGAGTGGGCTCGAGATCGCCGAACGCTTCGTCGACGATCAGCGCGCCACCGTTTGCTTGCAAAGAATCATGCAGCGTTTGTAGTTGCTCGCGGCTCAGCACGCGTCCGTCCGGATTGTTTGGATTGACGACAGTCATGGCAGCGCCGGCAGCGCTGGCTCGGGCCGCCAGCTCCGAGTCGGCGACCATATTCGTATCTACACCTGCTCGCATCCATGCATCAGCATGCGACCCATACGTCGGCCCCGCAACGACAGCCGAACCGGTCCTCAACAAATACGGCAGCAATCGAAGCGCGCTCTCCGTCCCGCCAGTCGCGACGACGCGCGCAGGATCGTCTACACCAAAGGCCGCGGCTGCCACCGCTTCGAGCTTCGCGAGCTCGCTCGGCTCCGGCAATCGATTGCGCTCGCGAGCCGAAGCTCGCGGCGCTGAATATGACGAAGGATTGATGCCCGTAGACAGGTCGATCCACGGCTGAGGCACATCGGGAAACAGCGAGCGCGCGACACACAGCCGGCCACCGTGATGTGCGAAACGACCGGCTGCAATGTCGGCGCCACTGTCCATCAGAAGCTCTGCCGCAGGCCGGCGTAGAACGTGCGACCGAGCGTGCCGTAGTTCTTCACGGTCTCGTACTCTTCATCGAACGCATTCTCGATGCGACCGTAGACTTCCAACGAATCGCTCACCGCAAGCGATGCGCGGAAGTCGACCAGCGTGTAACCATCCAGCACGGCGGCATTCGAGATCGTGTCGAAGCTGCGGCTCGCATGCTGGACGGCAACCGTCGTCGTCAGACCGACCGGCCACTCATAGCTCACTTGCGCATTGGTCGTTTCATCCGGCCGACGCGGCAGCGAATGGCCGAAGTTCGCGGTGCCGCGCGCCGTGTTCTCCGCATCCATGTTCGTGTAGTTCACGGTGAGCGAGAGCTGTTCGGTCAAGTGCGCGGCCATCGCCAGTTCGACGCCGTGGGCATTCGTTTGCTGGAAGTTGTCGTAGTAACCGTCGGGCCGCGCCAGGCAATCCGGCGAGGTCTCGCCCCAGCAGGAGACGAAGTCGATCATGTTGGTCGTGTCGCGGTCGAAGTAGGTCGCGGACACCACCAGCTGCTTGTCGAAGAAGTGCTGCTCGATGCCGGCATCCCAGCTCTCGGCCTCTTCGGCGTCGAGATTCAGATTGCCGTACAGGCTGTACAGCTGATACAGCGTCGGCGCCTTGAATCCTTCGCCATAACTGGCGCGCAGGATCGTCGACGGCGTGACCGACCATGCAGCCGACGCACGGGTCGTCGTGTGCCCGCCGAAGGTATCGTGATCGTCATAGCGAACGCCGGCCGTCAACGACAACGCATCGATCGGCGTTACGTTGACTTGCGCGTAGGCGCTGTCGATCTGCACCTCGCCGGTCAGCGGCGCGGGATCTGGATCGAACGTGGTGGGCGATGCCGAACTCAGCTCGGAGCGTTCCGACTCCAGGCCGACGATGGTGCTCACGCGCTCCGTGATACGCAGCGTGCCCTGATATTCCCAACGCTCGTTGCGACCGTCCGCATCGAAAGTGGTCGGCACCGTCGACGAAGGATCGGTGTCCTTGCGGTCGGTATCGGTGTACGCGAAGCCGATGCGATTCTCGAAACGTCCGTCGAACACATCGAATTTCACACCGGCGTAGGTGGTCAATTCTTCGGTCGTGCCGTACTCGGGCGTGTCTGCCAGATTGAAACCCACAAAGCCGTCGTAGTCCGAGCGGCCGTCGCTCCAGGTCGAGCGGATTTCGGCGGAGACGTTGTCAGTGATGTGCAGAATGCCGCGCGCCGTGAAGCCAACATTTCGATAGCCGTCAGGCTCGCGACCGCCCAGGTCGCGCGAATAGGCGGAGATGCCGTCGCTGGTCAAATAATTGCCGCTGACGCGCCAGGCGAAACGGTCGCCGCCGGCCTGCGCGTGAGCGCGCATGATCGCGGTTTCGTGAGTGCCACCCTCGGCGGAGACAGATGCGGACAGCGGGCCTTCGGGCACCGGCGTCACGATGTTTACTACGCCGCCGATCGCCTGACTGCCCCACAGCGTGGACTGCGGGCCGCGCAACACTTCGATCTGCGCAAAGTCGGTGGTGATGAGATCCGCGAAGTTGAATTCGCCGCTGGCCGAGGACGGATCGTTGAGCTTGACGCCGTCGATGAGCACCATCGTCTGATGGCTCTCGGCGCCACGAATTCGAATCGTCGTGGTGCCGCCGAAGCCGCCATTGCGCGCGACCGTCACGCCCGGTGTCAGCGCGAGCAGATCGGACACGGCGGTTTTCTGGCTGAGACGCTGTTCTTTCGCGGTAATTACAGTGACCGAGTCGCCGACGCGCGATGTTTCCTGCGCGATGCGATTGGCGGTGACGATGACATCTTCGACGCCATCCTGCATATCGGCCGCCATCGCGGACCACGCGGGATGCAGCAGCAAGGCGACGGACAGGGTGAGAAGGCGAGACGAGGCCCGGGGGGTGGGGCCGGAAACGGGATGGGTAGACACTGAGAGCTCCGCTGTAAGTTACAAACCGCACGGGCTGCAACTCACAAACGCGTCGCGACCCATGCACCGGTCGCCTCTACAGGGAAATTCCCGTTCTCTCGGCACACCCCGGCCGATCGATGGACGACGGCGGCAAGCAGGTCTCCTGGCTGATGGCTGAAGTCCTCGCGTCACCTTCCCGGCGGACCCATTCCTGGGGTGACGCCAGTGGTTTTTTGACGCGCGGCGAACCACTTACAGTTGCGGGGGCAGCCCGGGCTTCACACCCGAGTTCCCTTTGAATCCCCTTGACGGGGAACTTGTCGCGCGGCGCGAGGATGAGGTCCGCGCCGGTCTTCGTCAAGTGTCGGAAGAATTCTTGCGTCGCCGGCGCAGTTGGTGGTCCAGCGACCAGGCGCCCGGCCCATAGACCGTCAGGACCAGCAAAATATAACCCCACAGATAATGCTGGCCGATGGCGGCCGCGAAGCCTTCCTGGAACAGCACGTGCGCATATGAAATCACCGCCAGCGCATTGACGGCCTGCAGGCCGAGCGCGCTGATCCTGCCGAACAGGCCGAGCATCAACAGCGTTGGAAACACCAGCTCGCCGGCCGTACCCGCGATGGCCGCGAGTTGAGGGGACAGCAGCGGCACCCGATATTCGTACTCGAACAGCGCCACGGTCTGCTCCCAGTCCGACAGCTTGAGGTAGCCGCTCTTGAGGAACACCCAGCTCACATAAACCCGGGAAGCCAGCGCGAACGGAGCCTGCAGGTGGTCGAGCAGCCGGGCCAGCGGACTCTTCGGGTCCATCAGGGTATCGCTCAACATGTTCTCACTCCCGATTGTGGTTGTTGGCTAGCTTTCCGTCGGCTGCGAGCCGACCCACGATCCATGAAACTCAATACGAGCCACCCCAGGCACAGGGGCTCGGCGGTGCCTTTCGGCGAAGCACTGCTTCGCTCCGCCGAGCGGGTGTACACGGATGTACACCCAGGGCTTGCGCGGAGCAGGACAGCACAGCGCAATGTGCCCGCCGCCGCAGGCGGCGAGCGCAGGGGGAAAAGTCGCGCCTTTTCCTCTCTGCGCCACAGCGCGAGTGGCAGGATGCCCGAGTCGCTGTGCTAACCAGACCGGTCTCAGCGCTCGCTTATTACTCGATTTGCATGTAATGGGATGGCGGCGGGTCCGGTCTTGTGGGCAAGATGCTGTTCGCGGCATCGATGACGATCCGTTTCACACCCGCTCGAGAAATCAGATCAGGAGAGAATTCATGAGCACACAGAAAGCCACTCGCGCCGCCATGGCCGCCGCCGCGGCATTGCTGTTTTCCACTGTCGCCACCACCGCGAACGCGGCGGACGAAGCCAAGGTGAAATGCGAAGGCGCCAACGCGTGCAAGGGCCAGTCCGCTTGCAGCACGGCCACCAATGCCTGCGCGGGCCAGAACAAGTGCAAGGGCACCGGCTACGTGATGCTGACCAAGGCCGAGTGCGACGCGGCCAAGGCGAAAGTGAAGAAGTAATTGCGTTCTGCAATCGACTCGCACAGCGGCGCGCAAGCGCCGCTGTGCATTTCAGGCTCAGTATTCCAGCGCGCTCAATAGCGTTCTCGCGACCGCATCTACCGGCACGTTCTGCCCGAGCACGACGATCACGCCGCGCGGCGCCGGAATGATCTCGCCCTGGAAGCCTTGCTCGTCGATATGTTCGCGCCCCTGAGTCGGCGCATCTGTCACAACGAGCGCGGTGACGGGTCCTTGTTCCGTTTGCACTACGAGATGCGGAACGCGTTGGCCACGGAACGGACAACTCTGCGCGTACGACACTTTCGCCGCGCCCGGTTTCAAACGTAAGCGCGATGCTGCGAGAACCGCTTCCAGCTCCTGGTCATCTACAGTTTCCGAAGTACGCACGAGCGAGAATTGCTCATGCTTTACGTGGTTGATCGCTTCCGCTGCAAAGCTCTCTCTCGGTGTCAGCAGCCACAGGGACATGGCGCCTACGAGCACGGCAATGAGCACGCTCGCGGCCATGCGCCACACACGAGACGGATTTTGTGTTTGCTTCGGTGGCGAAGCGATCGTCTCGGTCGGCGCTTCGACGGCCAGCGCGCGATAGATCAGCCGATCCATCGCCTGCAGTTCCTGGCGATAGCGCGCGCACTCAGGGCAGCTTTCGATGTGCGCAAGGACTTCGGGGTTGGTCGAGTTGGGCTCGGCGCCGACGAGCGTGCGCAGTTCTTCGCAGTTCATGACCGCGAGCCCTCCGCGCCCAGAAGCTGCTGACGCAGAACCTGTCGCGCACGAAACAGACGCGTCAACACGGCAGCGACACTGATGTCCAGGTGCCGGGCGATCTCCTCGGTGGAATAGCCCAGCAGCACCTGGAGCACCAGCGGCTCGCGGTGGGTCACGTCCAGTTTCAGAATCGCGCGTCGCATGTCCTCGACTTCATGCTGATCGTTGACGGCCAGCGAGTCGGGCTCGGCTTCGTTGGCGACATCGATGTCCACGATGGGCAGCCTCTTGCGCTCGAACACTCTCGCCAGCTCGCGTCGTGCAATCGTCAGCAGCCAAGGTCGCGCGGACTTCTCGTCGCCGAGCGAGTCCAGCGACCGCCACGCTCGCAGCAGCGTCTCTTGCACCACATCCTCCGCCAACGCCCGGTCTCGGCAAAGCCAGTACACGAACCGAAACACATCGGCCCGAAACGGCATGCACAGCGCCTCGAAGCGCCCGCGCTCACGAGCACTATCGGCAGCGTTCATGGGAAGTAGACCGGGAACAGCGGGGTTTTATTGCAGGGCGGATTCAGACCGGCTCGAAGCGCGCGTGCTCGCCCCAGTTCAGGGTCCAGGACCAGCGATCCTCGACGGGTCGGCCCAGGATCAAACAGCGCAACACCCGCAACGACCCGCCGTGCGCGACGACTGCGCAACGGGAGGCCGGCGTCGAAGAAGCTGTGCGATACCAGGTGGCGACTCGGGTCCATAAGGCCTGTTCTGTTTCTCCGCCGGGCGGCGCGAGGTTCCAGGTGTCCGCCGCCCATGGGTCGCTATGTTCTCTCGGAATCTGCGCCCACGGCAATTGCTCCCATTCGCCGAAGTTCAATTCCTGCAGCTCGGGCGCGAGCACCAAGGGGCTCCGGTCTCTTTGTGCTAACGCGGAGGCAAGGCGCAGGCAGCGCTGCGCCGGGCTCGAATAGACCCGATCGAACTTGGGCAAGGGCGCCAATGCGACCTGAATGTCGCGCTCCGCAGACGCCGCCAGCGCCACATCGGTCTGGCCATAGCACACGCCTTTCACCACCGCGGGCGCGGTGTGGCGAATCAGAAAGAATTCCACGACGCGAGTACGCCCAGATAAAACGCGATCTCGGTGAGCTGCTGGGTGGCGCCCAGGGTGTCGCCGGTGAAGCCGCCGAGTCTTCGCATGAACCAGCGTGCGAGCACATACAACACGATCAGCGAGCAAACAAATCCCGCGATCGCGTAAGTGCCGCACCAGTACAGCGGCGCGATGCCAATTACGAGCGCGAAGATCAGCTCGCCGCGGCCCATGGGCTGCGCAACCGCTCGCGATCGTGACAGCTCGGGATTGCTGACGAGGGTGCCGGCAAAGATCAGCGTTACCGCGCACGCGCGAGAGAATGCATGACCGGCGATCAACACGACGATCGCGAACGTTACGGGCAATTCGCTCAACGCTTCGATCTTGATCAGTAACGTCAGCACCAGTGCAGCCGTGCCGAACGTACCGAGGCGCGAGTCCTTCATGATTTCCAGTGCGCGCTCGCGTGTCGCGCCACCGCCCAATCCATCGAACGTGTCTGCGAGACCGTCCTCGTGGAATGCGCCGGTCATGAACACGGTGAATGCTGTGCTCAAGATGACCGGCAACGGTCCGGCCAGAACCAGACTGGTTGCCCACAACACCAGTGCTCCGACAGCGCCGATCAGCGCGCCGACCGCCGGAAAGTAACGTGGCGTGCTGCCCAAGTTCTCCGCCGAGTGGCCAACCCAGGCTGGCATGGGTACGCGCGTGAAATACTGAACCGCCATGAGCAGCAGCCGCAGCTCAGCGAGCAGGCGAGAAGGGCGAGCGGTGCGAGCTTCGCTACTCATGAAGCCTTGTCGTCCACTCCTGCGGATTCGAAGCTGGCCATCTCGGTCATCAAGCGGGCTGCGGCGTCGATGATGGGCCACGCCATGGCCGCGCCCGTCCCTTCGCCGAGTCGCATGCCCAGGTCGAGCAGCGGCTTCACGTCGAGATGAGCTAACAAGTTTCGATGTGCATGTTCCGCCGAGCAATGGCTGAAGATGCACCGGGTCCGAACTCGGGGATCGATCTCGATGGCGAGCAACGCAGCGACCGATACAGCGAAGCCGTCGATCACGGCGATGCATTTCGCGTCGGCGGTTGCGAGCAAGGCGCCAGTGATCATCGCCAACTCGAACCCGCCGTATTCGGCGATCGTTTCGAGCGGCGAGAGCTTTTCGGGACGACGCGCCGACGCGGCCGCCAGGCGTTCGCGCTTGCGGGCCAAACCGACATCGTCGAGGCCCGTGCCGCGACCGACGCAATCTTCCAAGGACCAACCCGTTCGCCGATGCAGCAGCATCGAGGCGCAAGCGGTGTTGCCGATGCCCATCTCGCCAAACAGCAACGCGTTCGATCCTGCGCTCAAAGCTTCTTGCGCCAGCGCGCGACCGGTGTCGAGCGCCTGCGTGCATTGAGCTTGTGTCATCGCCGGCTCGACTCGAAAGTTACGGGTGCCTCGGGCAATGGCGCGAGCAACGAGTGACGGATGTTCTCCAGTGTCGCTGGCGACGCCGGCGTCGACGACGCGCAAAGAAATGCCATGCTGACGCGCCAGCACATTGATGGCCGCGCCGCCGTGCAAGTAGTTGAGCAACATTTGCGAGGTCACGGACTGTGGGTAAGCGCTGACACCATCGGTGGCGATGCCATGGTCGCCTGCAAATACAAACATTTGCGGGGCGCGGAACACCGGCGTTTCGGTATCGAGCGCCAGGCCGATGCGGACCGCCAGGGTTTCCAGTGCGCCGAGCGACCCTTGCGGCTTGGTGCGCGTATCGAGTCGGCGTTGCAAGGTGGCGTTGGTTATCATGGGCAGCATCTGATCGGTGAGTGCAGGCAATGGTAGAGGATGACGTGTCGGGTGAGCGAGCTTCGGTCGGGCGGCGCCTGATCATCGGCGGTGCGCGCTCGGGGAAGACCGCTCATGCCCTTGCTCTGGCGAAATCGCTGTCGGATGCGCGGGGCGTGAATGTCACCTACGTCGCCACCGCGCAAGCACTCGATCAGGAGATGCAGCATCGCATCTCGTTACATCGGGCCGAGCGACCGGCAACGTGGCGCACCTTAGAAGCACCGGCCGGTCTTGCGCAAGCGCTGCGAGGCCAGGATGCATCGTCCATGCTCGTGATCGACTGCATGACTCTGTGGTTATCCAACGCTTTGTTAAAGGATTTTCGTGAGGATGCGCCGACCGCGGAGCTGCCAGCCTGGGAGTCGGAGCGCGCTGATTTTCTGCAATGGCTGCAGGCAGTTCGCCGCGACGTGCTGTTGATTTCCAATGAAGTGGGCGCGGGCATCGTGCCGTTGTCGCCGGTCGCGCGGCGCTTTCAGGACGAGCAGGGTCGGCTGAACCAGATGCTGGCCGCGGCCTGCGACGAAGTGACTTTGGTAGTCGCCGGAATTGCCGTGCCCATCAAGACGTTCCGTGGCGGTCGATTGACGACGTAACAATTTTCGCGCAAGGTGTCGCGCGAACGACAAGTCATGGGAACCGGGTGCAATGCCCGGGCTGCCCCCGCAACTGTAAGCGGTGCCGCCATCGAAGCTCGCGAGAGCTGACCACTGGGTTTCACGCCTGGGAAGGTGATGTAGGCCTCAAGCCGCGAGCCAGGAGACCAGCTTGCCGTGGTCGTCTTCGTGCAGCCGGGGTGTGCTGAACGAGCGGGAATTCCTGCAGCGGCGACAGGTTCACGGAGCGATGCCTGAAGGCGTTCGCACCGTGTGGTGTGTCAGCTCCCGCAGGTCCCGCTGTGCGATCTCAGTCTCGCCCCGTCGTCCGTGTGTTACGCGGACTGTTTGCCCTGATCCTTTCTTGTTTCGCCGCCGAGATATCCGCGGCCACGCTCGTTGCGGTCGTATCCGAGCGCAATTCCGGCGATCTCGCGCAAGCGGCGCGTGATGTCAACCAGCGGCTGCCCAACCATCGATTGATCTTCCGCACGACCGCGCAAGTCGATGCGCTTAGCGATGCTCAGTTGGAAGAACTGATCAGCGGCGCCGATGCGTTGTTGCTCGCCACGGTGTTCAAAGAAACGGCTCAGCGCGTTCAGGCGCTGCTTCCGGCGACTCGCGCTCGCGAGATCATCTCCGTTGCCGGCGACCCGGCGCTCGGTCGGCAGAGTCGATGGGGCAGCAAACGTTTGTTTGTCGATGAAGATCCGCGCTATGCGGAGTTGTCGTCGCTGACGGCAGAGAAGGATGCGAGCGCGGACGCTGTCGCTGCGGCCGTTCGTCGCCATCCGCAACTGACGCCCTGGATTCAAGCGCGCGCGTACTGGCAGAACCGGGGTGCGTCCAATCTGATCTCGCTGCTGGCGTTGATGCTGTCCGAGCAAGATCGCGCGGCCGCGGCGGCCATCAAGCCCGTCGAAGATGCGCTTCCCATGCGCTTTCACTATCGCGGCGAGTGGTCGACCGCCGAAACATTGCGCATCTCCGGCGATCGACGCGTAGTCGCGGTACTCGAGGATCAGCACGCCGATGCGAGTTTGAGTGAAGCAATCTGCCGCTCGTTGAGTGCGCGGGATCTGGATTGCCTGACGGTGCTCGCGGGTTGGGGCAGGCCGAGCAGCGACGCGTTGGGAGTGATTGCCGATAAGGTCGGCGCCCGTCTAGGTGCGATCGTGTCCGTGCAGGATTTCATCGTCGGTGGCAGCAGCGATCGCGCTGAGGCGACGCGCCGCATCGAGCAGCTCGATGTGCCTGTGCTGAAAGCACTTCGATTGCACGATGTCACTGTCGAAGGCTGGCGTATGTCAGAGCAAGGACTGGCTTGGGACAGTGTTTACTACCGCGTTGCCATGCCGGAGCTGCAAGGGATCAGTCAGCCGATCGTCGTTGCGGCCGCGGCTGCTCCGCAGCTGGATGCTTTGACCGGCATCGCAGTGACCCGAGTCGCAGCCATTCCATCCCAACTCGAGCAGCTGACGGCGCGAATCGAGCGTTGGGCACGGCTGCAACAGATGAAGAACGCCGACAAGCACGTCGCCATCGTCTACTACAACCATCCGCCAGGTCGTCACAACATCGGCGCGGACAATCTCGACGTGCCAGCCTCGTTGCTGGAAATCCTGCGGGCTTTGAAGCGCGAAGGTTACGACACGGGATCGCTGCCTGCGTCATCGGCGGATCTGCTCGAGCGGCTGCAACAGGACGGCGTGAATCTCCCCGAGCAGGGCGATGTGTTGCGCGCGATGGCGACGCGAGTTGCCAATGTAAGCGCTGAGCAGTATGCGCAATGGTTCGCGGCCTTGCAGCAACCGTTGCAGAAGGAAATGACCGGCGGCCCATTGGCATTGCTACAAGCAAATGTCCAAGCGGCACAAGCTGCGCGCTTGCCTCAGGAAGCGCGGGGTCAAGTCAATCGAACGCTGCACGAGGTCGAACATCTGCTCGAAGGCGCACAACATCCCGCGCGAAACCGTGCCCTCGATCTCGTGAAACAGCTGCAAGCTGCGTATGAAACTCAGCTGAGTAAAGGCGGCAACGAAGCGCGTATCGACTCGCTGACTCGCGCGATTGCAGCTACCGGCGTTGAAGGGCTGCGAGGCTGGGGCGAATTGCCGGGCAATGTGATGGTGAATAGAGGCAAGCTCGTGCTGCCGGGTGTGCGCTTCGGCAAGATATTTGTGGGGCCGCAGCCCCCGCGCGGCTGGGAGCTGAACGAGGAGCTGTTACACGCCAACACCAGCATTCCGCCGACGCATCAGTACCTCGCGTTCTATTTCTGGCTGCGTCACGAGTTCCGCGCCGATGCCATCGTGCATTTGGGACGTCACTCGACCTATGAGTTCCTGCCGCGCAAAGGCGTCGGTCAGGATGAGCTGGATTATCCGGCGCTGATCGCCGGCGACATTCCGGGTATCTATCCCTACATAGTCGATGGCGTCGGCGAGGGTTTGCAGGCCAAGCGGCGCGGACTCGCGGTGATGGTCGATCATTTGATTCCGCCGCTCACGGCGACACCGCTCTATGACGACCTGTTGCGTCTTCGGCAGCTGGTGGAAAGTTACGAGTCGTCGAACAACCCGGCCCTGCGCAAGCAAGCCGCTGAATCGATGCGCGGTTTGATCGATGAGCTGCATCTCAAAGACGCGCTGACTGCAAGCATGGACGCCGAGTTGAAAGTGCGCGGCATCTCGTTCGAGCAGGCCGACGACGAGTTGCTCGTGCACGAGATCGGTCATTACCTCACGCACTTGCAGGAAGATTTCATGCCGCTGGGCCTGCATGTGTTCGGCAAGCCGTGGCAGAAGGAAGCCCTCGACACGATGCTGGTGTCCATGAAGGCAGGCGCCGACGACAAAGCGCTTCGACAGAATCTGCAGAGCTCGCCCGAGAATGAAATGCGCGCGCTGTTGCACGGTCTCGCGGGCCGTTTCGTTCCTGCCGGTCCGGGCAGCGATCCCATTCGCAATGCCGAGGCGCTGCCGACGGGGCGTAACTTTCATGGTCTCGACAACAGTCTGATTCCGTCACGGCTGGGTTATTCGTTGGGCGCGAAGCTCGCGAGCGAGGCGCGCTCGAGAGTGAAAGAGGATGGCAAGGAGGCAGTCATCCTGTGGGCGTCCGATTCGGTGCGGGACGAAGGTGCGATGGTGGGCTTTGGGTTGTCACTGCTCGGCGTCGCGCCACAGTGGAACAGTCGTGGCATCGTCGCGGGGCTCGAGCGCCTGCCGCTGAACGACGTCGGTCAGCGCGCCGATACGGTATTCGTCACGTCGGGTTTGTTTCGAGATCTGTTCGGTCAGCAGATTGTCTGGCTGGACAAGGCCGTGCTGCTGGCGCTGGATGGCAGCCGACGCACCATCGAGCGCAGTCGCCCCGATCTGACATCGGCACTGCGCGCTGCGCTGGAGCCGTTGGGTCCGATGGCGAGTCCCGGTGACGAGCCGCTGGCGCGAAATCATGTTGCGCGCCATTGGGTGAATGAAACATCGGCGCTCATCAAGCAACGCGTCGGGCATGCAGAAGCGGGTAAGCGGGCGAGTTTGCGTGTGTTCGGCACATCGCCGGGCGATTACAGCGCCGGCATCAATCGCGCGGTGGAGCGCTCCGGCAGCTGGAACGATCGCAAGGAGCTGGCGAAGATCTATATCGACCGGATTGGGCACGCATACTCGGCCGACGGGACGAGTCAGGCGCAACAGGAGCTGCTGAAGAGCAACTTGCGGGAGGTGCGCAACACCTATCTGGGCCGGTCGAGCAATCTCTACGGCCTGATGGATAACAACGATGCGTTCGACTATCTGGGCGGCTTGAGCCTCGCGGTGGAAACGTTGAGCGGTCGTGTGCCGGCCAGTCATGTCGCCGATCATTCCAATCCAGCGCAGCCGACGATGCAGCCGCTGCCTACGGCGTTGTTGTCCGAACTGCGCGGCCGCTATCTGAATCCGGCGTGGATCAAACCGTTGATGCAGCATGGTTACGCTGGTGCTCGAACCATGGGCAGCGAGTTCATGGAGTACCTGTGGGGCTGGCAGGTCACGAACCCGGATGTGATCAAGAGCTGGGCGTGGGACGAGGTCAAGCAGGTGTATGTCGACGACTCGCATGGCCTCGGACTGGACCAGTTCCTCGAGCAGGGCTCCAATGTGCACGTGAAGACCAACATGATTGCCATCCTGCTGGTCGCCGCCGAGAAGCAGTTCTGGCAGACCGATGAGGCCACGTTGCAGCGGCTCAGTCAGAAGTGGGTGGATCTGTTGCTTGAACACGGCTTGCCGGGCAGCGGACACACGCAGCCGGATCATCCCGTGTTCCAGTGGGTGCAGCCTTATCTACGGGCCGATCAGATCGAGCCGCTCAAGCAACTGCTCGAACGCGCGCGCGTGGATGCGAAGTCCGCTTCATCGCCGACGACGATGGCGGAACTGCAGGCAGCAACTGAAGATGAGGCCAAGCAGCGTTCTGATGCTGAGGGTGCGAGCGGTCGCTCGCCTTGGGCGTTGCTGGTCATCGTGCTCGCGATCGCGGTATTGCTGTCCGCCGGATATCTCCGCGGACGTTACATTGCTCCCAAGGAACGTTCCGCATGAACTCATTCATCGTGCAATGGACCCACACGCTGGTGCCGCTGCTCTTGACGCCAGTGGTCATCGGATTGTTTGTTTGCATCGCGCTCGCTTGTGTCGATGTGGGTGTGCTGTTCGGGGAACGCGGGTTCTTGCGCCGGCGTGAGCGGCCAGCGGATATTGGCGCGGTAGAACGCCGGGCACATCGACGCATCGAGCGGGCGGACATTCTTACTCGCACGTCACCGATGCTGGGTTTGATGGCCACGTTGATCTCGCTCGGGCCTGGGTTGAAGGCGCTCAGCAATGGCAGTCTGAACCTGCTGGCCGAAGCGATGCTGACGGCCTTCGACGCCACCGTGCTGGGGCTGGCTGCCGGTGTCGTGGGCTTCATCATCGGTCGGTTGCGACGACGGTGGTACGACGAGGCTTTGCTCCGTTGGGAGCAACAATCATGAAGTTCCGTTGGGAGCGTCAGTCGTGAGGCGTCGTTGGAGCAGCGCGCGATTCGACGAGACGCCCGAGGACCCGCAGGCGTCGCTGGTCAATCTCGTGGACATCATGCTGGTGTTCATTTGCGGCTTGATCGTTGCGCTGGTGTCGGCACAGCCGGTGCTCAATAAGACCTCCAGCAGCGCCGAGGGTGGCAAGCAAGTCGTTGAGCCGGGCCGTGAGCTGGCCGAGTTGCCGGAGGGTCTGCGCGGCCAGGCGGCGGGCGCCGGTATGGAGCCGGTGGGCCAGGTGTATCGCGATCCAAAAACCGGCAAGTTGATCCTGGTGGGGCAATGAGCGGCTACAATGAGGCCATCGCCCAGCCATTGTCCTATCGCCATGAATTCGCCTTTCCTAGACACCGCTCTCGAAGCCGCCCGCGCCGCGGCTGACGTTATCCGTCGTTACTACCAGAACAATCTGCAGGTCACGATCAAAGCCGACAAGACGCCGGTGACCGACGCCGACGTGGAGACGGAGAAAGTCATCCGCGGCATCATCAGCTCGCGTTTTCCGTCGCACGGTTTTTACGGCGAGGAGACCGGGCAGAGCGCGATGGATGCGGAATATTTGTGGCTGGTCGATCCCATCGATGGCACCAAGGCATTCGTGCGCGAGTATCCGATGTTCTCCACGCAGATCGCGCTCATGCATCGCGGCCGGCTCATCGTCGGTGTGTCGTCGGCGCCGGTGTATGGCGAGCTGGCGTGGGCGGAGATCGGCAAGGGCGCGTGGTTGAACGACAAGCCGATCAAGGTCAGTGAGATCGATTCTGTCGAGGCAGGCGCCATCTCCGGCGGCAACTTGAAAACATTGGCGAGCGGCCCGCGCTGGGATCGTTACGGCAAGCTGGTTGCCCGCGCTCATCGCATCCGCGGCTATGGCGATTTCCTGCATTATCACTTGCTGGCGGCGGGCAAGATCGATGTGGTCATCGAGTCGGATGTGAACATTCTGGACGTCGCCGCGTGCTCGGTGATCGTCGAGGCCGCGGGCGGCAAGTTCACGGATCTCGATGGCAAGGCGCTGACGCTGGAGACGACGTCGGTGCTCGCGGCGAACGGCAAGTTACATTCGACCGTGCTGAGCGCGCTGGCCTGAGCTATTTTTTCAGCCAGCGGATCTCTGCGGCGGTCAGCTCGCCAATGACGACTTGGTTCAGCGATTCGGGCGTGACCGACTCTTCGTTCGACAGCGGGATGCGGCCACCCATCAGCTCGGCGTGGGTTTGCGGCAAGAGCGGTTCTTTGGTGGGCTCGGCGTAGCCGATCGGATGGATCGGTTGGCTGGTGCGCGGATCGTATTTGTCGGTTGCGCCCAATGTATGTAACAACTCGTGGGCGGTGATCATGTCGTTCGAGCCGGTCATCGTTCGGTCGGCGAAGACATTCACGACACCGTACAAGCCTTTCTGCATGCCGATCGAGTGGGCCAGCGTCGGCGTCAGCGCCGGGTCGTGATAGACGACGAAGAGCTTGATGTCGGGCGCGACGCCGGGCGGGTCCGGCGATTGCCAGACCCAGTACCGCATGCGCAGGCTCCACCACAGGATGCTGAATACGTTCGCGTCACGATCCAGCGCGGGCGGGACCTCGTGCAGTTGGGGTGCGGATTTGAACTGGATCGGCCGCTGCAGCGGCAGCTCCCAGAAACTCGCTTCTTCCTGGAAGAAATTTTCCAGCGCCTGGAAACGATCCGGCTTCAGGTCGCCGATGAACTGCTGCGTTACCGGGCTGCCGTCGCCGTCGATGGGATAGAGGGTCACGTACAGCGGGCTATTCCAGTCCGTCGAGTACACGCGATCGAAATACGTGTTCAGCGCGACGACCAGGAGGATCAGCAGCAGGACCAGGATGCGGAAATTGCGCCACATGCGCTGACGTTACCTGCAGCGAGCGGGCCCGCCCCGCGCGATAAGTCTCAGTTCGCGGATTCCACCCGCAAATCGGTGAGCTCGCCGCCTTCGGCGCTGTAATAAACGGTCATGGGCTGGCAGCAGACGGAGCAATCCTCGATGTATTCCTGCGATTCGACCGACAGGTCCAGGAACAGCGTGATGGATTCGCCGCAATGGGGGCAGGTGGTTTCAGCGGTCGTTTCGAGCATGACGGTTTCTCTGGCGGGTGCGACCGAGGTCGGCTCGACTATAGCGTGAATGCGTTCTTGATCCAGTCGACCTTGGCCTTGGGTTCGCCCGTGGTGATCGCGACCACGTCGAAACGTGCCGCGTAGCGCCGGAGGTCGACTCGCTTCATCCGCAAATGCTCCGCTGCGAGCACGAGCCGGTGCTGCTTCTTCCAGTCCACCGAGGCAGCCGCGCCGCCGTAGTCGTTGTTGGCACGCGTGCGAACTTCGACGAGCACCAATACCTCGCGCTCCATCATCACCAGATCGAGCTCGCCCATCTTGCAGCGGTAGTTGCGAATGAGCGGCTTGAGCCCTTGCGACAGCAAATACGCCAACGCCAGTTCTTCGCCCAGCAGCCCGATGGCCTTGCGTTCTCGATCATCCATGATCCACTCCGCCGCATTTGAAGTGGCATCACCGTGCCAGCATGGAGTCGCGGCGGAAGGCCGTATTTCTCGGCGAAAGCGCCGGTAAATGGATACCGGCGCTCGGTTGATTGGTTTACTGCGCCGACGCCGTCGCCGCCGTTCCTAACGGCAACGCGCGGCCGCCGGAGACTTTGGCCCAGTCGAGCTCGCGTTTGACGTGGCCTTTCTCGTCGACGGACAGCAAGCCCGTCATGCCTGGAATCGCATGCGCGCTGCCGGTCTGGCCGGCTTTGAGCAGGGGAACGATGCGGCAGGCGTCGAAGCCGAAAGCATACAAACGGCCCCGGCCGCGGGCGCGGACGGGCCAGTGGCGGGTGAGGGCGCTGCGGAGTTGAGTCGAAGCGGCGTCGGGGGAAATGACCCAGGGCATATCCGGGAAGATCACGCCTTCCAGATCGTTGTTTGCTTGCGTGTCCGGCTCGAAAATGTCCGAAGTTGCATAGACCGGCAGGTCGCCCGCCAGATGAAATTTCAGGCCCGGGCGAATCGAGCGGCCTTGCACTGGCTGCGCGCCGACAAAAATGAACTGCGCATCACCACGGCGCCGCGGTTCGAACTCCATCCTCATGCCGAGCGCGGTAAACAGCGAATTCGCGCGAGCGCGGCTCTCGTCGATCAGCAACAAATCGGTGATGGGCTGCGAAAAGTCGCGCGCCGACGCGTCATAAAATGTCATGCCCGCAATCTGACCGCCCAACGTCTTCAGCTCCGTGTCGAACGCACGAAACACCCGCTGACCCCACTCGTTGTTCGGCAACAGCACCAACCCTCGCATGCGGCCGTCGGCAGTCACGCGTTGCGCAACCTGCCGAGCTTCTTCTTCCGGATCGAGCGAATACTGGAACAACAGCGGCGGCGAAGAAACATTGTCCGCAGTCTGGTTCAAAGTGAGCGTGAGCACGGAGACTTCGCCCGAGGTCGCAATCGCGGTCACTTCTTCCTTGGTCAGCGGGCCGACGACGAACTGCGCGCCGTCGGCAACAGCTTTGCGATAGGCGGTCGTCGCGCCCATTTCCGCCGAGTCATACACATTCAACATCGGCCGACGGCTCGCCTCCTGCTGCAATAACGCGGCGAGGAAACCATCGCGAACCGCCATGCCTGCGGCCTGCTGACGGCCCGACAGCGGCAGAATCAGCGCGATCTGCGTTGGATAATCCAGGCCGACGCTCAACTGCGGCAGCACGTCTTCAGAGATCAACGAATTCGCCGGGTGGGTCGGATAGCGATTGCGCCACTGCGCAATGTCTTCATTCGCGGAAAACGGATTGCGGGCAGTCACGAGCGCCGCGCGGCCCAGGTCGAGCCAGCCAGCGAGTGTCGAACTCGCACCGGCCGGCGGTGTGAAATCAGCATTGCCTGCCGCGCTCTTTTGCAGGCCCTGCCAGATCATCCGCTGATTGGCGCGAATATCTTCCTTGCTCGTCAACGAACGCTCGCGCTCGAGTGCGGCGCTGACGGCCGCAGCCGGCCGGCTCAACGCAAACAACGAGCGCGCGCGCAGCTCGAGCACATCGGAAGACAATTCACTGGGCACCGGCTGAGGAATACGATCCAGCTCGGCGAGCGCCTTATCGCCACGGCCGCCACGCAATGCCAGCTCGGCAGTCACGAGCGAACGCAATCCGAAATCGGCGCGAGGCAACGACGCGCTGACCTGATTCAACAGCGCTGTCGCTTGAGCCGTATCGTCACCGCGAACATATTCACGAGCGGCACGCAACAGGAAGCGATCGCGCAAGTCGCCCGGCGACTGTGCGGCCAAGGCTTCGTACGCGCGGGCGGCGCCCTTGTAGTCGCCCTTTCCAGACAGGGCTTCGGCCTGATCGACCTGCCGGTCGGCGGCGGCGCTCGGGGTCTCCGGGGTGACGGGTGTGACTTCGCATGCGGTGAGGCCGATCGCCAGTATGATGGTGGCGATGCCATTCATCGCAAATCGACCCGTCTTTGTGCCATTCATTTCCACTGCAACCTCTCGGCGTGAGCCGCGGACGGCATTATATAGGGTCAAAAAATGAGCGCTGGAATTAGCACCGAGTCTGCGGTGGCGGCCGGCACGCTCTACGTCGTGGCCACGCCGATAGGCAATCTCGGCGACCTCAGCGCACGGGCGCGCGAGGTGTTGTCGGGCGTTCAGCTGATCGCAGCTGAAGATACGCGGCACACCCGACAAATGTTGCAAGCGTTCGGAATCGATACTGCGCTTACTTCGTTGCACGAGCACAACGAGATGCACAAGAGCGAGACGCTGATCACACGTTTGCTCGCCGGCGAAGCCATCGCGCTGGTCTCGGATGCGGGCACGCCGCTGATCAGC
Source organism: Steroidobacter agaridevorans (assembly GCF_009932555.1). GTDB lineage: Bacteria > Pseudomonadota > Gammaproteobacteria > Steroidobacterales > Steroidobacteraceae > Steroidobacter > Steroidobacter agaridevorans. The sequence goes on along the minus strand of NZ_BLJO01000005.1, from coordinate 98,413 downwards.
GATCCAGGCTTCGATCTCGTCGCAGCGGCGCGGGCCCGGGGTGTTTCGATTGCGGTCGTGCCTGGGCCGTGCGCGGCCATCGCGGCGTTGTCGATCGCCGGGTTGCCGACCGATCGATTCGCTTTCGAAGGCTTTTTGCCCGCGAAAAACGCAGCTCGCGTGTCGCGGCTGCGAGCGCTGGCGAGCGAACAACGTACGATGATCTTCTACGAAGCGCCGCATCGCTTGCCCGAAGTTCTGCGCGACATGGCGGCGGAATTGGGCAGTGAGCGTTCAGCATCGGTGAGCCGCGAGCTTACCAAGCGGTTCGAGACCACATACACCGGCACGCTCGCGCAGTTGAGTGAAATCGCCGAGCAAAACGCCGATATGTCACGCGGCGAAATCGTCATCGTTGTGAGCGGCAATCCTGATGAGGCGAGCACAGCGCAGAGCTTGAATGCAGATCAGCTGCTGCGCGCGCTGTTGGACGAGCTCTCACCATCGCAGGCGGCGAAAATCGCCGCAAAACTCAGCGGCGAAAAGCGCGGCGATCTTTATGCGCGAGCCATGCAATTGAGCGGTGGCAAACGGGAATAAGTCTGTATCATGCGCGCCGGAGTCGGCCAGACAACCGCTGCTCTTGCTTGCAAGGGTGGAGGAAAGTCCGGGCTCCCAGGGCAAGGCGCCAGGTAACGCCTGGGGGACGTGAGTCCACGGAAAGTGCAACAGAAAGCAAACCGCCTAAGCGCGCGGCTTCGGCCACGCGACGGTAAGGGTGAAAGGGTGCGGTAAGAGCGCACCGCGCCGGTGGCAACACTCGGTGGCACGGTAAACCCCGCCCGGAGCAAGACCAAATAGGGGAGCGCGCGGTCAGTCCTCGGACTGGCCGCATGTGTGGCCCACACAGACTCCCGGGTAGGTCGCTGGAGGTACGCGGTGACGCGTATCGCAGATGAATGGTTGTCCACGACAGAACCCGGCTTACCGGCCGACTCCTTTTCCCACTTTCGATTTGGCTCGCTCAGCCCCGGCACCGACATGCCGGGGCCGGCGGCTGTTTCGATATCATTAAATTTTAATAAACGCTGTTCAGCCTACGGCACCGCTTTTGGGCTGAATCACCTACCACTGTCGACAAAATCCTTACGTCGGCAAACGCCACAATCGGCCCGATTTCGACCCTGAAACGGCCGCTCTTCAGCCTTCGATTGCGCATTTCCGCGGCTTAAGGTTTTCCCTGTACTGGTTGAAATCACAGGTGGGGACAAACCCTGGTATTCGTGCCGCGGCACGCAAAGAACGTTTCCTAACCCACTGATTTCTGTCAGAGCAGTTTTTGTAATTTTCGGGGTGGGTGCCAGCTTCACGTCCTAAGTGCCTGTCGCTAAACAGGAAATGCCCCAAATTTTTTTGACCCGCGACACATCGGTACCTATAGTGCAAATCGGTGGGAAAAAGTGGGAATGCGTGGGTTAGCGGGGCATGTTCAGGGGCGCAAACAAGGTCACTCTCGATAGCAAAGGTCGGCTAGCCATGCCGACGCGCTATCGCGAGCGCATCGTGGAGCGCTCCAACGGGCGGCTGATCGCAACCGTCGATCGCGCCGACCGATGTCTGCTGATTTATCCGCTGCCGGAGTGGGAAGAGATCGAGCTGAAGCTGCGTCGTCTGCCGACCTTGAATCCGGTCGCGCGGCGCTTGCAGCGCTTGATGATCGGTCACGCCACTGATCTGGAGCTGGACACCAGCGGCCGCATCCTGATTCCACCGAGCTTGCGTGAGTACGCGACGCTGTCGCGGACCGCGATGCTGATCGGTCAGGGCAACCGGTTCGAGCTGTGGGACGAGGCGTTGTGGAACGACAGCCGCGAGCAGTGGCTGAAGGTCGACGAAACCGCCGAGGAGCTGCCCCCCGAGCTCGAATCGCTGTCGTTGTAAGGCCCGGTCATGTTGTCGCACACGCCGGTGCTTCTGCAGGAAGTGCTGGCCGCGCTCGATATACGCGAGGGCGGCCGCTATCTCGACGCCACGTTCGGTCGCGGCGGCCACAGCGCCGCGATTCTGGAGCGGGTCGGGCCGCAGGGAGCGCTGATCGCATTCGATCGGGACCCGGCAGCGATCGCAGCCGGGCGCGAGCGCTTCGCCAACGATGGGCGGATGACTTTGGTGAGCAGTGCGTTTTCGCGGTTGGGCTCGGTAGTGACGCAGATGGGGCTGGAAGGCGCCATCGACGGCGTGCTGCTCGATCTCGGCGTGTCGTCGCCGCAGCTGGACGAAGCCGCGCGAGGGTTCAGTTTCACGCAGGACGGTCCGCTCGACATGCGCATGGATGTTTCATCCGGCATGACCGCAGCGGACTTCGTCGCGAAGGCGTCGGAGCACGACATCGCTCGCGTCATTCGTGATTTCGGTGAGGAGAAGTTTGCGAAGCGCATTGCGCGCGCCATTGTGAATGCGCGCCGTGAGGCGCCGGTCGTGAGTACGTTGCAACTCGCGCAAATCGTTTCGCAGGCGAATCCCAAGTGGGAGCCGGGCAAACACCCGGCGACGCGTACGTTTCAGGCCATTCGTATTCAAGTGAATCAGGAGTTCGAGGAAATCCGGGCCGCGCTGGCCGGCAGCCTCATTGCATTGGCGCCGCACGGGCGGTTGTGCGCCATCAGTTTTCATTCGCTCGAAGACAACATCGTCAAACGTTTCATGCAGGAGCAGTCGCAGGAAGATCCCGTGTACGCCGGCTTGCCCGACGTGCCTGCGCACGCCCGTCCGAAACTGCGCCGTGTCGGCAAGCCGATTCATCCGAGCGAAGCCGAAGTCGCCGCCAACCCTCGCGCCCGTAGCTCAGTGCTGCGAGTGGCGGAAAGGGTGGCCGCATGAGCGCTCGCGTCGTCATGCCAGTGTTGGGAGTGGCGCTGCTCGGCGCCGCGATTGCCGTCGTGTGGAGCAAGCACGAGCAGCGCAGCTTGTTCATCGAGCTGCAGCGTCTGCATGCGGAGCGCGACCGGCTCGAAATCGAATGGGGCCAGCTGAAGCTGGAGCAGAGCGCCTTTGCGATGCATGGGCGGGTCGAGCAGACCGCGCGCGTGAATCTGCAGATGGTCGTGCCGCGCCCCGATGAAGTGCGGATTGTGAAGCCATGATCCGTCGCGACGAAACCAAGAGCTTTTCCCCCGAGCAGTACCGCGGTCGCCTGCGGTTCGTGCTCGGCACGCTGGTGCTGATCGCGACCGGCCTGGTCGCGCGCGCGGTGGATTTGCAGGTACTCGACGAAGGGTTCCTGGAAGGTCAGGGCGACGCTCGCTACACCCGCATCGCCAAATTGACCGCGAACCGTGGCGGCATCTACGACCGCAACGGCGAACCATTGGCTGCCAGCATGCCGGTGGACACTGTGTGGGCGAACCCGCCCGAAGTCATGAAGGCCGCGGATCAGATCCCGAGCCTGGCCGAAGCACTGAATCGCGACAAGCGCTGGCTGACGCAGCTCATCACCAGCAACCTGGATCGCGAGTTCGTTTATCTGGTGCGCCACATGCGCCCGAGCGATGCCGCGAAGGTCAAGGAATTGAAGATTCCCGGCGTGTACCTGCAGCGCGAATATCAGCGCTTCTATCCGGCCGGCGAAGTCACGGGCCATCTGCTCGGCTTCACCAAGAAGTATGACGACATCGGCCAGGAAGGACTGGAACTGGCGTACGACCGTTGGCTCGGCGCGGAAGCCGGCGCGAAGCGCGTCATTCAGGATCGTCTCGGCCGCACGGTAGAAGACGTGGAGAGCATCCGCCCGGCGCATCCGGGTGGCGATCTCATTACCAGTATCGATCTGCGCATCCAGTACCTTGCTTATCGCGAACTGAAGGCAGCGGTTCAGGAATACGGCGCCAAGGCCGGCACGGTCATCGTGCTCGACATCGAGACCGGCGAAGTGCTGGCCATGGTCAATCAGCCGGCTTACAACCCGAACGATCGGGACCAGGTCGCGGCTTCGCGTTATCGCAACCGCGCCGCCACCGACATCTTCGAGCCCGGGTCGAGCATCAAGCCGTTCATCGCCGCTGCCGGAGTGGCGAGCGGGCGCTATCACGGCAACACCATCATCGACACTTCGCCGGGTTTCGTGCAGGTGGGCATCAAACGAATTCCAGACAAGCACAACCTGGGCCCGATCACGCTGGCCACGGTGCTGGCGAAATCCAGCAACGTCGGCATGACCAAGATGGCGATGAGCCTGCCGCCCAAGTCCATGTACGACACGCTGACCGCGTTCGGTTTCGGCGAGGTCACCGGCAGCGGCTTTCCGGGCGAATCGGCCGGTTTGCTCAATGAATACTCGCACTGGCGCAAGATCGGCCAGGCAACCATCTCTTATGGATATGGTTTGTCAGTCACGCCGCTGCAGCTGGTGCGCGCCTACGCGACGCTCGGCGCTTATGGCGTGAAGCGGCCGGTGACATTGCGCAAAGTGGAAGAGCCGGTGCCGGGCGAGCAAGTCATCGATCCGCGCACCGCCAAAGAATTGCTGGAGATGATGGAGTCGGTGGTCTCGATGGAAGGCACCGGCAAGCGCGCCTCGCTGATCGGCTATCGAGTGGCCGGCAAGACCGGCACTGCGTGGACCGCCGATGCCGGCGCGTATTCCAGCGACCGCTACAAGTCATCGTTCGGCGGCGTGGTGCCGGCGAGCCATCCGCGTCTGGCTGCGCTGGTCGTGATCGATGAGCCCACCGGCGATCGAAAGAACGGCGGCGACGTCGCCGCGCCCGTGTTCGCCAATGTGATGGCGGGCGCGTTGCGCTTGATGGGTGTTCCTCCCGACGGTCTCGACCGAGTGCCTGCCACGACGTTGGTGCAGGCCAATCCATGAGGACAGCCGCTGCAAAGAACACCATGAACAGCCGGGTCGACAACGTGCGTACCAAGAATCTGCGGGAGCTGCTCGCGGACAGCGGCGTGTCGTCCGTCGATTTCGTGCCGCCCGATCTGGAGATCACCGATCTCACACTCGACAGCCGGGCAGTGACGCCGGGCGCTGCGTTCGTTGCACTTCCCGGAACGCGCACTCATGGCATCGGCTTCGCGGCGCAGGCGGTGAACGCCGGTGCGGCCGCCATTCTGTGGGAGCCGGTCGAAGGAGTGATTCCGCCGCGCTTGCCGGAAGACGTGCCGCTGATCGGCATTCCCAGACTGACGGCCTGGCTCGGCGCAATTGCGGATTGGTTTTTCGATGCGCCGTCGGCGAGCGTGCGTGTCATCGGTGTCACCGGCACCAATGGAAAAACGACTACGGCGCATGTGATCGCCGCCGCCTTGCAACAGTTGGATGTGACTTCCGCCTACGCCGGCACGCTCGGCTATGGCCGCGTCGGCGTCTTGCATTCAGGCTCGCACACGACGCCGGATTGCATCACCGTGCATCGGCAGATCGCTGAACTCCGCGACGAAGATGTGCGTTGCCTGGGGATGGAAGTTTCCTCGCATGCGCTCGATCAGCATCGCGTCAACGGCGTGCGGTTCGACACTGCGGTCTTCATGAATCTCACGCGCGACCATCTCGATTATCACGGCACGCTCGAAGCGTACGGCGAAGCCAAGGCGCATCTGTTCCGCTGGCCGTCGCTGCGCTATTCCATCGTGAACGTGGACGATGCGTTCGGCCGCGAGATTGCGACCCGAGTGGCGCACACCTGCCTGGTCGTGCTCAGTCGCGCGGGCGAGATCCAGTTGGATCCGCGTTGGCGCAGCGAGAAGGGCGAAGTGAAGCAATTGTTTGCTCGCCGCGTGACCGCCGCCCCGAACGGCCTCGACATCGATTTCGACGGCAGCTGGGGCGCGGCGACATTGCGTTCGCGCTTTGTCGGCGACTTCAACGTCGAGAACTTGCTGGCCGTGCTGGCGACCTTGCTGACCAGCGGCGTGTCCATGCAGGACGCGATCGGTGCGCTCGAGAAGTGCGGTCCGCCGCCGGGCCGCATGGAAACGATCACGGCGCCGAACCGTCCGCTCGCCATCGTCGACTACGCGCATACGCCGGACGCGTTGGAAAAGGCGTTGCTGGCCGTGCGCAAGCATCGCACCGGCAATTTGGTTTGTGTGTTCGGTTGCGGCGGCGACCGCGACGCGGGCAAGCGTCCTTTGATGGGCGCGATCGCCGAGCGTCTCGCCGACCGCATCATCATCACCGACGACAATCCGCGCACCGAGAACGGTGACGCGATCGTCGCCGACATTCTTAAAGGGTTGACTCGTCCCGAAGCCGCGATCGTCGAGCGTGACCGCGCGGCCGCTATCAATCGAGCGATTGCCGAGAGTGCGGCGACCGACGTGGTGCTGATCGCGGGCAAAGGGCACGAGGACTATCAGATCGTGGGGACTGAGCGACGCTCGTTCAGCGACCACGAGCAGGCGCTCAAAGCGCTTGGGAGGCAGTCATGATTGCCTGGAAACCGAGTGAGTTCGTGAAGGTTGCCCACTCTAATGGCATGGGCCAGCTGGTCGGCGCCGATCGTGCATTCACCAGCGTCTCGACCGATACGCGGACCATCAAGCCGGGCGCGTTGTTCGTCGCGCTGAGCGGTCCGTCGTTCGACGGTCACGATTTCGTCGCGACCGCGGCTCAGAACGGTGCGGCCGCCGCGTTGGTGGCGAGGCAGTTGCCCGTCGACATTCCGCAGATCGTCGTTGCCGATCCATTGGCGGCGCTGTCCGCGTTCGCGCGTGAGTGGCGGCGTCAGTTCCCGATTCCCGTGGTCGGCGTGACGGGCAGCAACGGCAAGACGACGACCAAGGAGTTGATCGGCTCCATCCTGTCGCAGCGCGGCCCGACGCTCGTGACCAAGGGCAACTTGAACAATCACATCGGCGTGCCGCTGACGCTGCTCGAGCTGACCAAGGAGCATCGCTTCGCGGTCATCGAAATGGGCGCGAATCATCTGGGCGAGATTGCCCATCTGGCTTCGCTGGCCGAGCCGACGGTCGGCATCGTGACGAATGCGGGCGCCGCGCACCTCGAAGGGTTCGGCAGTCTGGACGGCGTCGCGACCGGCAAGGGCGAGATGTTTCAGGCGCTGCCGTTCGAAGGCGTCTCGGTCATCAACGCCGACGACAAATATGCGTGGCAGTGGCGCGACGCGAGCGCGGCCGATCGCATCCTGACGTTTGGTTTCGAGCAGCCGGCCGATTTCATGGCGCACAAGGTCCGTGAGGTCAACTCGCCGTCCGGCTTCCGCATCGACTTCGATCTGGTGACGCCGGATGGGACGGTCGCTGCGACCATTCCGCTCGCTGGCCTGCACAACCTGCGCAACGCGCTGGGCGCGGCTGCGGCGGCATGCGCGGCGGGCACGCCAGTCGAGCAGATCGTCAAAGGCCTTGCGGCGATGAAGACGGTGGCTGGCCGGCTCGAATTGAAGCCCGCCATCAACGGCGCATTCCTGGTCGACGATTCCTACAACGCCAATCCGAGCTCGCTCAAGGCCGGGCTCGACGCCATGAAGAGCTTCGCCGGCGCGCGCTGGCTGGTGTTGGGAGAAATGAAAGAACTGGGCGATGCGAGCGATGAGTTGCATGCCGAAGTCGGTCGCTATGCGCGGCAGACGGGCATCGAGCGGCTGCTCGCCATCGGCGAAGGCTCGCGCTTCTCGGTAGAGGCATTCGGTCCCGGTGGCCGATGGTTCGCCGATATCGACGCGTTGATTCGCGAAGCCAAGGCATCGCTGAGCGGCGGGGTCGCGGTACTTATTAAAGGGTCGCGAGCGAATCGGTTGGAGCGCGTGTCGGCGGCACTGTCCGCGATGCCGCCTGGCAATACCAACGGCCATCATTAAGAGAACGACTACTTAAATGCTGCTGTATCTCACCAAACAGCTCGCACTCCTGGAAGGCGCATTTCGCGTTTTCCAATACCTGACGCTGCGCGCGATTCTGGCCGCGCTCACGGCGCTGGTGATCTCGTTCCTGATCGGCCCGTGGATGATCAACAAGCTGCAGGTCAACCAGATCGGCCAGCGCGTGCGCGACGAGGGCCCGAAGACGCATTTGCCCAAGGCCGGCACGCCGACCATGGGCGGGCTGCTGATTCTGGTCGCGATCACCTTCAGCACGCTGCTGTGGGCCGATCTGAGCAACCGCTTCGTGTGGGTCACGCTGCTGGTGACGCTGGCGTTCGGCCTGATCGGCTTCTGGGACGACTATCTGAAGCTGGTGGTCGGCAACACTCGCGGCCTGATCGCCAGATACAAATATTTCTGGCAGTCGGTCGCGGGCCTGAGCTGCGCGATCGCCTTGTACATGACGGCCAAGTCGCCGGCCGAGACGGCGTTGTATGTGCCGCTGTTCAAGCAGGTGGTGATTCCGCTCGGCGTCTGGTACGTCGCGCTCGCTTACTTCGTCGTGGTCGGCACCAGCAACGCGGTGAATCTCACCGACGGCCTGGACGGTCTGGCCATCATGCCGGCGGTTCTGGTGGGTGGAGCATTGGGGGTGTTCGCTTATGCGACAGGCAATGCAGTGTTCTCGGGCTATCTCGGCATTCCTTTCATCGAGGGCACCGGTGAAATACTGGTGTTCTGCGCGACGCTGGTCGGCGCAGGTCTCGGCTTTCTCTGGTTCAACACCTATCCCGCGCAAGTGTTCATGGGCGACATTGGCGCCCTCGCGCTCGGTGCGGCACTAGGCATCGTCGCCGTCATCGTGCGCCAGGAGATCGTCCTGTTCGTGATGGGCGGCGTGTTCGTGATGGAAACGGTGTCGGTGATGCTGCAGGTGGCGTCGTTCAAGCTCACCGGCAAGCGCATCTTCCGCATGGCGCCGATCCATCATCATTTCGAGCTCAAGGGCTGGGCCGAGCCCAAGGTCATCGTGCGCTTCTGGATCATCAGCGTGATCCTGGTGCTGATCGGCCTTGCGACGTTGAAGGTGCGCTAACGCCATGACGCAGCAGCAGCGCGGACGTTCGATCGTCGTCGGCCTGGGCCGGACGGGATTGTCGTGCGCGCGTTATTTGCAGTCTCGCGGCTTGAGCTTCGCTGTCACCGACAGTCGCGCGGCGCCGCCGGAAGCTGCGGCGCTGAAGAAACTTGCGCCGGAAGCGGAACTGCGTTTCGGCGGCTTCGACGAAGCGTTGCTCGACGGCGCGTCGCAAATCGTGGCGTCGCCGGGCGTGTCGCTGAAAGAGCCTTTCCTGATGAGTGCCGCCGTGCGCGGCATTCCGATCGTCGGCGACATCGAATTGTTCGTGCGCGAGGCCAAAGCGCCGATCGCGGCGATCACGGGGACGAATGGCAAGAGCACGGTCACGACGCTCGTTGGCCTCATGGCAAACGCCGCGGGTCGGCGCGCTATCGCCGGCGGTAATCTCGGACGGCCGGCGTTGGAGCTGCTCGACGATCCCGTGCCCGAGTTGTATGTGCTCGAGCTGTCGAGCTTCCAGTTGGAGACGACGCTGTCGCTCCGTGCCGCAGCCGCCACTGTGTTGAACGTGACGCCGGATCATATGGATCGTTACGCGACGATCGAAGAATACGCGGCCGCGAAAGAGCGCATTTTCCAGCGCGCGCAGGCTGCCATCGTGAACATGGACGACATCGCAGTTCGCTCCATGCGCTATCAGTCGTCGCGCGTTTTCGGCTTCAGCCTGCATGCCGATACGGCGGATTACTACGTGCATCAGCAAGGCGATGACGTGGTCCTCATGCACGGTCGCGAGCGAATGATCGCGATGTCGGAGCTGAAGATTCGCGGTCTGCACAACGCAGCGAATGCGTTGGCGTCGATCGCGATGTGCGATGCCCTCAACTTGTCGCGTCCCGCCTGTTTGCAGGCGCTGCGTGAGTTCGCCGGACTGCCGCATCGTTCGCAGTGGGTTGCGGACGTGAAAGGTGTGCGCTTCGTCGATGACTCGAAGGGCACGAACGTCGGCGCGACGCTCGCGGCCGTGGCAGGCATGCCGGGTTCGTTGGTGTTGATCGCCGGCGGTCAAGGCAAGGGTCAGGACTTCCAGCCGCTCGCTCAGGCGTTTCGCGGCAAGGTCCGGCACGTCGTGCTCATTGGTCAGGACGCGAAACAGATCGACGCGGCCCTGCACGGGATCGCCACGACTCAGTTCGCGAAAGATATGAATGAGGCCGTGCAGTCGGCTGCGAATGCGGCGCGTCCGGGCGAGACGGTCCTGCTGTCACCCGCGTGCGCGAGCCTCGACATGTTTCGGGACTACGGGCACCGCGGCGATGTGTTCGCCGCTGCGGTTAGAGGGTTGCAGGCATGAGCGCTGTACCTCTCGCATTCGCGCGTAACAACGGCCGGCCGCGACGCTTCGCGTTCGACTCCGTGCTGTTGCTGACCATCGGCGGCATCTTGCTGCTCGGGCTGGTGATGATGACGTCCGCGTCCATCAGCATCGCCGACAAGCAAGTGCAGGACCCCCTCTATTTCCTGGAGCGTCAGCTCTATGGCGTGGGCTTCGGCGTGCTCGGCGCCATGATCATGATGTCCATTCCCACGGCAGTTTGGGAAAAGCTGGCCATGCCGCTGCTGCTGGTCGCTTTCGTTTTCCTGTTGGCAGTGCTGATTCCCGGCCTGGGTCACGAAGTGAACGGCAGCCGCCGCTGGCTGCGTGCCGGCGTCATGAACTTCCAGGCGTCCGAGCTGGCTCGCGTGCTGCTACTTATATATCTGTGCAGCTACGTCGTGCGGCGGCAAGGCGAGTTGAAGGAAGAACTGAAAGGCTTCCTCAAGCCGCTGGGCGTGCTCATGGGCGCCGCGGCTCTGCTGCTTTTGGAGCCCGATTTCGGTGCGGCGACCGTGCTGATGGCCACCGGCCTTGGCGTGCTGTTCCTCGCCGGCGTGAAGCTGCGTCACTTTCTCGCGCTCGTGGCTATTGCCGCCGCAGGCATGGCGTTCATTGCGGTGACTTCAGCGTATCGAATGAAGCGTCTGACCGCGTTCATGGATCCGTGGGCCGATCCATTCAATTCCGGTTTCCAGCTGACCCAGTCGCTGATCGCCATCGGTCGCGGCGAGTTGTTCGGCGTCGGGCTCGGCTCCAGCGTGCAGAAACTTTTCTACCTGCCCGAAGCGCACACCGACTTCGTGTTCGCCGTGCTCGCCGAGGAGTTGGGTCTTGCGGGCGTGATCGTCACGCTGGCGCTGTTCGTGCTGCTGGTGTGGCGCAGCTTTTATATCTCGCGCATCGCGTCCGAGGCGGGGCTCGCATTCCAGGCGTACTGCGCGGCGGCGTTCGGCATCTGGCTGGCGTTGCAGACCTTCATCAACGTCGGCGTGAACATGGGCATCCTGCCGACCAAGGGTTTGACCTTGCCGCTCATGTCTTACGGCGGCTCGAGCGTGATGGTGACGCTCGGCTGGCTGGGTTTCCTCATGCGCATTCATCACGAGGCACAGACATCGGGCCGCCTCGCTGTGTCGCGTCCTTCTCGCCGCGCGCGAGAGGAGAGTGACGAATGAAGCGCACGGTGTTGATCATGGCCGGCGGAACGGGCGGACACGTGTTTCCGGCGCTCGCGGCTGCTCGCGTCTTGCGCGAACGCGGTTTCGAACCCGTATGGCTCGGGACGAGAAAGGGTTTGGAAGCGAAGCTGGTCCCGCCGGCACAGATCGAGATCGAGTGGATCTCGATGAGCGGTCTGCGCGGCAAAGGGGCGGCGACGTTGTTGCTCGCGCCGTTCAAGGTAGTGCAGTCGATCTGGCAGAGCCTGCAAGTCATCCGCCGACGCAACCCCGTTGTGGTGCTCGGCTGCGGTGGCTTCGTCGCGGGTCCGGGTGGTGTGGCTGCATGGCTCACGCGTCGGCCGCTGGTTATTCACGAACAGAACGCCGTTGCGGGCATGACGAATCGCATGCTGGCGAAGTTGGCGCGTCGTGTGCTCGAAGCATTTCCAAAGAGTTTTCCGTCGGGCATGCATGCCGAGCAGGTGGGCAATCCGGTGCGACGTGAGATCGCCGCGATTGCTCCGCCCGAGCAACGTTTCGCCGACCGTACCGGTCCGATCCGTTTGCTCATCATCGGCGGCAGCCAGGGCGCGATGAAGCTCAACGCAACGGTGCCGGCGGCGCTCGCAACCATCGATGCGGCGTTTCGCCCCGTGGTGATTCATCAGGCCGGCGAGCGTCACTTGCCGGTCGTGCAAGAGACTTATAGGAAGCACGGCGTGCAGGGTGACGTTCGTGCCTTCATCACTGATATGGCCGAGGCGTATAGCTGGGCCGACGTGGTGGTGTGTCGTTCCGGCGCGATGACGGTTTCCGAGTTGGCCGCGGCAGGACTGCCGGCCATCTTCGTGCCGTTCGCCGCCGCCGTCGACGATCATCAAACGCTCAACGCGAAGTTCCTGGTCGATGCCCAGGCGGGCATCTCGATTGCCGAGCGCGATCTCACGCCGGAACGGCTCGCGCAGGAGCTCAACAAATTGCTGAGCGGTGGACGTGAGCAACTCAAAGCGATGGCCATGCGTGCCCGCTCGGTTGCGATCACGGATGCTGACGTGCGTCTCGCCGATGCATGCGTGGCCGCCGCGGGAGGTGTCGCATGAAAGATCGCATGCGCCGCATTCATAACATCCATTTCGTAGGCATCGGCGGCAGCGGCATGGGCGGCATCGCCGAAGTGCTGTTGAACCTGGGCTATCACGTTCAAGGCAGCGACCTGAAGCCGAACGGCGTCACGCAGCGGCTGGCGAAGCTGGGCGCGCAGATCAAGATCGGCCACGCGGCGGAGAACGTCGGCAAGGCGGATGTGCTCGTCGTGTCGACGGCCGTGCAAGCGGACAACCCCGAGGTCGTCGAAGCAAAGTCGCGCCGGCTGCCCATCGTGCAGCGTGCGGTGATGTTGGGCGAGCTGATGCGCTTCCGTTATTCCGTCGCGGTCGCCGGCACGCACGGCAAGACCACGACGACCAGCATGGTCGCGTCGATTCTCGCCGAGGGCGGTCTGGATCCGACGTTCGTCATCGGCGGCCGCTTGAAGAGCGCGGACAGCAATGCGCGCCTGGGCGCCGGCAAATATCTCGTGGCCGAGGCCGACGAGAGCGACGCGTCGTTCATGCATCTGCAGCCGATGATCTCGATCGTCACCAATGTGGACAACGATCACCTCGGCACGCACGAAGGCGACTTCGAGCGGCTGAAGCAGAGCTTCATCGACTTCCTGCACAACCTGCCGTTCTACGGCTTGGCTGTGGTGTGCGCCGACGATCCGATCGCAAAGAGCTTGCTGCCGCGGATCAATCGACCGTTCGTGACTTATGGCATCGACAGCCAAGAGGCCGACCTGCGCGCCG
>NZ_BLJO01000005.1:25522-85118 GCF_009932555.1 Steroidobacter agaridevorans | reverse complement strand
TGAACATCCAGCGAGAAGGCGTGCAGACGCGCTTCGATGTCGAGCGTCGCGGCTCTTCGCAGAAGCTGTCTGTGCAGTTGAACCTGCCGGGCCGGCACAACGTGCTCAACTCGCTGGCGGCGATTGCTGTCGCGAAGGAACTGGAAGTGAGCGACGCCGCGATTCAGTCCGCGCTCGCGTCGTTCCATGGCGTCGATCGTCGCTTGCAACAGTACGGCGATGTGCAGACGTCGGCGGGCAAGGTCACGATCATCGACGACTACGGTCATCACCCGACCGAGCTCGCGGCGACGCTCGAAGCGATCCGGCAGGGGTGGCCGAATCGCCGCATCCTGCTGGCCTTCCAGCCACATCGTTACAGCCGTACGCGAGATTTGCTCGATGACTTCGCTCGCGTGCTTGCGGCCAACGCCGACGCGCTCATCGTCACTGAAGTGTATGCGGCTGGTGAAACACCGATCGCAGGCGCCGACGGGAAGGCGATCTGCCGCGCCGTGCGTTCGCATGGTCGTGTCGAGCCGGTGTTCGTCGACAAGATCGACGAACTGCCGCGCGCGCTGATTCAGATCGCCCGCGACGGCGATGTGATCGTGACCATGGGCGCCGGCAGCATCGGCAGCCTCGCGCCGGAATTGCCGGCGGCGTTGACCACGTTGTCGGCCGAGCGGAGGCAACCGTGAACGCGCTGTCGCTGCCGCCCGATTTCGAAGCGCGAGTGAAGCGTAACGAACCGATGTCGAAGCACACGTCGTGGCACGTGGGCGGGCCGGCGGATCTGTTCTTTTCACCTCTCGATGCGACCGATGTCTCCGGCTTCCTGCAAGGGCTGGAGCCCGGCACGCCGGTAATGTGGATCGGTCTGGGCAGCAACTTGCTGGTTCGCGACGGTGGCGTGCGTGGCGCGGTGATCGAGACGCACGGCATCTTCGATGAGCTGGAGCGCCGAAGCGACAACGACGTCTGGTGTGGCAGCGGCGTTGCGTGCGCGAAGCTGGCCAAACAATGCATCAAGTGGGGCTTGGGCCCAGCGGAGTTCTTCGCGGGCATTCCCGGCACCCTCGGCGGCGCACTGGCGATGAATGCGGGCGCGTTCGGCGGCGAAACGTGGCGGCACGTCGTGTCGGTCGCGACCATCGATCGCAACGGCGTGCGTCATGAGCGCCCGGCATCCGACTACAACGTCGGCTATCGGCACGTCGAAGGCCCGAAAGACGAATGGTTTCTCGGCGCGCTGCTGCGCTTCGAGCAGCGTCCCGGTGTGAGCAACGACGACATCCGTCAGCTGCTCGCCAAGCGCAAGGCGACGCAGCCGATTCAGGAGTGGTCGTGCGGCTCGGTGTTTACCAATCCGCCGGGCAATCACGCCGCGCGACTGGTCGAGGCGTGCGGACTAAAAGGTTTTCGCATCGGCGGCGCGCGAGTGTCGGAGATGCACGCGAACTTCATCGTCAATGACGGCACGGCGAGCGCTGCCGACATCGAGCAGTTGATTCGTCATGTGCAACAGACGGTGGAACAAAAACACGGTGTGCGACTCAACACTGAGGTGCGCATCGTGGGCGAGGTGAAACATGGCTGAAGCAAACAACATCGGGCCGAGGCGCGTCAGCAACGCGAAGGACTTCGGTCGCGTCGCCGTGCTGATGGGCGGCACGTCGAGCGAACGTGAAGTGTCGCTGGATAGCGGCAGCAATTGTCTGGAGGCGCTGAAGCGGCAGGGTGTCGATGCTTATAAAGTCGATGGCATCGCTGCGCTCGTCGATGAGCTGGTGAACAAGCGCTGCCAGCGCGTGTTCAACATCCTGCACGGTCATGCGGGCGGCGGTGAGGACGGCATCCTGCAAGGCCTGCTCGATGCGTTCGGCATTCCATACACCGGTTCGGATGTGTTGGGCTCGGCGCTGTCGATGGACAAGATCCGCACCAAGCAGGTGTGGCTGTCGCTCGGTCTGCCGACGCCGCGCTATGCGCGTCTGTCTCGCAACAGCGACGTGGCGACGGCCGCGCGCGATCTCGGGTTGCCGGTGATCGTGAAGCCGGCCTGCGAAGGCTCGAGCGTCGGCGTGACTCGCGTATTCAAAGAAGCGGATCTGAAGCAGGCGGTCGATCTGGCCGCTCGCTATCAAGGCGAGATGTTGATGGAACAGTTGGTCGTCGGCGATGAGTTGACGGTTGCCGTCCTCGGCGACACCGCGTTGCCAAGCATTCGTATCGTGCCGGCGGGTGAGTACTACGACTATCACGCCAAGTACAAAGCCGAGGACACGCAATACATCTGCCCGGGGCTGCAAGGCGCAGCTGAGGACGAGATTCGTGCGCTCGCGCTCGAAGCCTTCCGTACCGCTGGCTGCTCCGGCTGGGGGCGCGTCGACGTGATGCGCGACCGTGCCAGCGGCAAGTTCTACTTGTTGGAAGTGAACACGGCGCCGGGCATGACCAGTCATTCGCTGGTGCCCAAGTCGGCGAAGCAGTTCGGCATCGAGTTCGATGAGCTGGTGTGGCGCGTGTTGGAAACCAGCGTGCCGCACGCCGGTCAAGGAGCACCCCGCTCATGATGGGCACTCGCAAGCGCAATCGTCGCAAGGCCGGAGGCGAGCAGCTCGATCTGCTTGGCCGGCTGCAACCGTTGGTCGCGTCGTTGACCAATGGTGGCTTGCGTCCTGCGCTCGGCGTGCTCGCGCTGATGCTCGGCATCGGCGTCATGGCGTGGGGGCTGATGGTCTCGTTCGATCGACCGATTGGCAAGGTGGAAGTGGGCGGGCAATTTCAGCGCGTCACGCCGCTGCAGGTCGAAGAAGTCGTCGCGCAGTTTCGGGGCTCGGGTTTTCTTTCCGTCGACCTGGCGGCATTGCGCACGTCGTTGGAAACGATTCCTTGGGTGGATCGCGCTCGGGTCGAACGCAAGTGGCCAAACGGTGTGCGCGTGTTCATCACCGAGCATGTCGCTGCGGCTCGCTGGGGCGAGTCGGGCCTGATGAATACGCGAGGCGAATTGTTTCTGAAAGAGGCGCGGCACATTCCACAAGAGTTGCCGCAGCTCATCGGCCCGTCGGGCACCGAAGCTCAGGTCGCGAAGCTCTATCTCGAGTCGTACCCCCGTCTGTTGGGCGTGGGAATGCGCCTGAGCAAAGTCGAGCTGGACGCGCGCGGCGCGTGGCAGCTGACGCTCGGCAATGGCGTGATGGTTCGTCTCGGTCGGCAGGACGTGCCGGCCCGCTTGGAAAGATTCATCGCTGTGGCGAGCCCGGTCGTGGCCGCGCGGGCAGCGGAAGTCAGTTACGTAGATCTGCGTTACAGCAACGGCTTTTCCGTGGGTTGGAACGCTCCAGCCCGAGTCGCGCGCGACGCCGAGGAACCTCGCTCTGATGGCTAGGAAGAATGACCGAAATCTGATTGTCGGCCTCGATATCGGCACCTCGAAGGTGGTCGCCATCGTGGGCGAGGTCAATCACGAAGGTCGCATCGAAGTGGTGGGCTTGGGCTCGCATCCTTCGCGCGGCCTGAAGCGTGGCGTCGTCGTGAACATCGAGTCGACGGTGCAGTCCATTCAGCGCGCGGTGGAAGAAGCCGAGCTGATGGCGGGCTGCGAGATTCATTCGGTGTACGCCGGCATCGCCGGCAGTCACGTACGCAGCCTGAACTCGCACGGCATCGTCGCGATCCGCAATAAAGAAGTGACGTCCGAGGACGTCGATCGCGTGATCGACGCGGCGCGCGCCGTCGCGATCCCGGCCGACCAGAAGATCCTGCACATCCTGCCGCAGGAGTTCCTGATCGACAGCCAGGAAGGCATCCGCGAGCCGATCGGCATGTCGGGTGTGCGACTGGAAGCGAAAGTTCACATCGTCACCGGTGCGGACAGCGCGGCGCAGAACATCGTGAAGTGCGTGCAGCGCTGCGGCTTGCAGGTCGAGGACGTGGTGCTCGAGCAGCTGGCGTCGAGCTACTCGGTGCTGGCCGACGATGAGAAGGAACTGGGCGTGTGCCTGGTGGACATCGGCGGCGGTACAACCGACCTCGCGGTGTTCTCGGGCGGCGCAATTCGTCACACCGCGGTGATTCCGATCGCCGGCGACCAGGTGACGAACGACATCGCGGTGAGCTTGCGCACGCCGACGCATCACGCCGAAGAGATCAAGATGAAGTTCGCCTGCGCGCTGTCGCAGCTGGCGAACTCGGACGAGACCATCGAAGTGCCGAGCGTGGGCGATCGTCCGCCGCGCCGGCTGGCGAGACAAACGCTCGCCGAAGTGGTCGAGCCTCGTTACGAGGAATTGTTTGCTTTGGTGCGCGAAGAGCTGCGCCGTTCCGGCTTCGAAGAAGTGATCGCCGCGGGCGTCGTGCTCACCGGCGGCAGCGCGAAGATGGAAGGCGCGGTCGAGCTCGCCGAAGAAGTGTTTCACATGCCGGTGCGGCTCGGCGTGCCGCAACACATCACCGGACTGGTCGATGTGGTGAGCAATCCTATTCATTCGACCGGCGTCGGCCTGTTGCTGTACGGCCGGGAGAATTATCTGCGCGGGCGCCGCGAGCCGCTGGGCGGCAACGTGCGCGGCACGTTCGATCGCATGAAAGCGTGGTTTCAAGGAAATTTTTAATGACTTCAGATGCGAGCCAGGGACATGGCAACAAAAAGGGGATGTCTGGGGAAGGTGGGACGTGCGGCGGGCCTCTGAACCGGCCGTACGTCGAGTTGCAATTTGATTCGTCTCGCTGACATTGAGGGGACTAACGATGTTTGTACTTGCTGATACAGAAAACCAAGGCGCCGTCATCAAAGTGATTGGCGTCGGCGGCGGCGGCGGAAACGCGGTCGCTCACATGATCCAGGCCGGTATCGAAGGCGTGGATTTCATTTGCATCAATACCGACGCGCAGGCGTTGAAACATTCCAAGGTGAAAGTCGGTCTGCAGATCGGCTGCAACATCACCAAGGGTCTGGGTGCGGGCGCCGATCCGGAAGTGGGCCGTCAGGCCGCGATGGAAGACCGCGACCGCATCATCGAAATGATCGAAGGCTCGGACATGCTGTTCATCACCGCCGGCATGGGCGGCGGCACCGGCACGGGCGCGGCTCCGGTCGTGGCGCAGGTCGCGAAGGAGCTGGGCATCCTGACGGTCGCGGTCGTCACCCGGCCATTCGAGATGGAAGGCAGGAAGCGTCACGGCTCCGCCGAGCGTGGCATTGCCGAGCTGAGCAAGCATGTCGACTCGCTCATCACCATCCCGAACCAGAAACTGCTGACCGTGCTGGGCGGCGATGTGACTTTGCTCGACGCATTCAAGTCGGCCAACCAGGTGCTGCAAGGCGCGGTGCAGGGCATTGCCGAGCTGATCACCCGTCCCGGCATGATCAACGTCGACTTCGCCGACGTGCGTACCGTGATGGCCGAGACCGGCATGGCGATGATGGGCACCGGCATCGCTCGCGGTGAGCATCGCGCGCGTGAAGCTGCCGAAGCCGCTGTCTCCAGCCCGCTGCTGGAAGATGTGAATCTGCAGGGCGCGCATGGCCTGCTGATCAACGTCACGGCCGGCATGGACCTGCGTACCAGCGAGTTCAGCATCGTCGGCGACACGGTGAAACAGTACGCGTCGGAAGACGCCAATGTGGTCGTGGGCTGCGTGATCGATCCGGAAATGACCGAGCAGATCCGCGTGACCGTGGTCGCCACCGGCATCGGCCGTCCTGGCACGCAGATGCAGGCGCCGCAGCAGGATACTCGTCGCATGACCGCCATCCCCGGCGGCCGTCGCGGCGGCGTGCCCACGCTCGACGATCTGCACGTTCCGACCTACATCCGCAACCAGCGCGATCCGCATGCGGGCCAGGCTCGCCGCGCGGTGGGCGACGGTCTGACGGCTGAAGATACGTCGATGCTGGATATCCCGGCGTTTTTGCGCCGGCAGGCGGATTGAGGCGGAACCGGCTGGTGAACCGCGCTTGCTGACGGCGGGCCGGGGGCGGCGATCTCTATGGGCTGCATAGGGAACATGCATGGTGCCCCAGGAACTTCGCTGTACGCTGGCAAGTCGATTCATCAGGACGCGGGAAGTCCCTTTTCGATGTAAGCAAAAGTAACGGCAAGTCAGAGGCTTGCCGTTCACTTGCTGGCAGTGTTAGGGTCTGCGCCGCTTGGAAAACCGCATGCTCAGACAACGCACCCTCAAGAACACCATCCGCGCGACCGGCGTGGGCCTCCACTCCGGGAAAAAAGTGCTGATGGTGCTGCGACCGGCGCCGGTGGACACCGGCGTTGTGTTCCGTCGCACCGATCTGAACGAGCCGGTGGACGTGCGCGCGTATGCCGAAAACGTCGGCGATACCATGCTCGGCACCTCCCTGTTCAATGGCGATGTCCGGGTCAACACGGTCGAACATTTGCTGTCGGCATTTGCCGGTCTCGGCCTCGACAACGCCTATGTGGACCTGTCCGCCGAAGAAGTCCCCATCATGGACGGCAGCGCCGGTCCGTTCGTGTTCCTGCTGCAGTCGGCGGGCATCGAAGAGCAGCCCGCCCCGAAACGTTTCGTCCGCATCCTCGCGCCGCTGGAAGTGCGCGATGGCGACAAGTGGGCGCGCTTCGAGCCGTACAACGGTTTCAAGGTCAACATGGAGATCGAGTTCAATCACCCGGTCTTCAAAAAGCGCTCCCAGACCGCGTCGATGGACTTCTCCACGACGTCTTATTTGAAAGAGATCAGCCGCGCGCGCACCTTCGGCTTCATGCGCGACCTGGAATACATGCGCTCCAAGAACCTGGCGCTCGGCGGCACCCTGGACAATGCCATCGTGCTGGACGAGTACCGGGTGTTGAACGAAGACGGCCTGCGCTACGAGGACGAGTTCGTCAAACACAAGATCCTCGACGCCATCGGCGACCTGTACCTGCTCGGCAAGAGCCTGATCGGCGAATTCAGCGGCCACAAATCCGGCCACGCGCTCAACAATCAGCTGGTCCGCAAGCTGATCAACACGCCGAATGCGTGGGAGCCGGTGACCTTCGACAACATCAAAGACAGCCCGATTTCTTATGTACCGGCTGCCGCGATGGTGAGCGCCTAGGCGTTCAGCGCAGAAATCTGCCGTTAGCGCTGAGTCGGGCCCGGCGTCTTCCGGCCGACGCGAACTTTTACTTTTGTGACTTGCTTCTCACCCGGGTTAGGGGTGGCGCGATTTAACACTTCCAACAATTGCGCCTGGGCATAACGAATCTGCGGGCACCAGGCCGCCGAGTCCGCCAGCACCACCAGGGTATCGCCGCGGCAACTCGCTGACACCACATGATCTTTTTCCGGCCCCGTGAGCGCCTCGCGGATCTTCTCTGTGAGCTCGACATGCGCCGCCACGCGCTGCTCCAGCTGCGCGAATAACGGGCCAACTGTCTCGCCCAGCGGTTTGAAACGATCAGTCATTCGCTGAAAGCACCGTTCTGGGCGCCAGGCGCTTGATCTTTGTACGCGTCGTTATGCATATTCCGGCCACTGTTAAGGGCAAACCCGTCGAAAGGCGGGGACGCAAAGCCACCGGTCTACGGCAGCAGGCACGCCAGTGAAGCGAGCCGCGCCACGATAGCGGGGTTGCCAGGATGTACAACACGAACATTCGGTTCTACGTCCACCGCAGTCCTGCTCGAGCCAAAGGCTGGCAAAAGTCACGCCTTTTGCCAGACGTGTCGAAAGGGCCTCGGCCGCTTTCGACCAGAGAGATAGACCGGCTCGTATCGCCGCTGGAAACCCCATGGTTCCAGGCGGGTGTGAACGTATTGTCGTGCCGCCAGTGGCAAGCTGGCCGTTTAGGGCGCGAAAGAGAGAAGGTAGTGATCAAATGAACGTCATCGTGTTCTCGAAGCGCTTCGGCAAGGCTCGCCAATTCGAGCTTGGCCGTCCGTTGGCGATGACGGTGACGATCTCCTCGGTGGTGTTGGTGCTTGCGGGCGTGCTGTTCGCCGGCATCCAGCTCGGCCGCAGCGGCCTGGTCCTCGACCCCGCCGCGCAGGTCACGGAGTGGGGCGGCAAGCTCGAGCAACAACGGCTCGATATCGCCAATGCCCGGCGCGACCTGCAGGAACGGCTCGACGCGCTGACCAGCCGGGTCGGCCAGATGAATGCGCATGTGATCCGCCTCGACGCCCTCGGCCGCCGGCTCACCGAAATGGCCAATCTCGACAAGGGCGAATTCAATTTCGATAGCGAGCCCGCCGTCGGCGGTCCCGAAGGCCTGGTGGAAAGCGCCACCGTCGCCGCCCCCGAGCTGACCGCCATGCTCGATGACCTGACCCACCAGATCCGCGATCGCGAGCGCCAGCTGAGCGTGCTGGAGAGCATGATCTCCACGCGCAACCTGAGCCGCCAGGTAGTACCGGACGGCCGGCCGGTGCTGCAGGGCTGGATTTCCTCGCACTTCGGCTATCGCGCCGATCCGTTCACCGGCCGTAACGCCTATCACCGCGGCATCGATTTCGCCGGCCCGGCGGGCTCGCAAGTCGTCGCGGTCGCCTCGGGCGTGGTCACCTATTCCAAGGACCGGTTCGGCTACGGCCGGACCGTGGAAATCAATCATGGCAACGGCTACGTCACCCGCTACGCGCACAACCAGAAGGCGCTGGTGCAGGTGGGCGAGACCGTGCAGAAAGGCCAAGCCATCGCGCTGATGGGATCCACCGGCCGCTCCACCGGCCCGCACCTGCATTTCGAGGTGCTCAAGCAGGGCCGTGCCGTGGATCCGATGACATTCGTCCGGCGCTAAAAAGCGCCTGCTCGGCTTGTTTTCGCCCCGATTGCCCCCAGCCTGACGCCGCCCGGTGTTCAGCATGGCACGACCTTAATTAGAGTCGCCGGGCGCGCGTGTACAATAACGGGCTTTTCCCAACAGGCTTTAGCGGGCCCTGAAGGCCCCTTCCCCGGAGTTTCAGCGTGGCGAATTGGCTGACCCAGCTGTTTGGCAGTCGCAATCAGCGGCTTTTGAGCGGCTATTCCAAGATCGTCGGCAAGACCAACGCCCTGGAAGAATCCTTCCGGGCGCTGTCCGACGAGCAGTTGCAGGCCAAGACGGCGGAGTTCCGCCAGTTGCTCGACCAGGGCAAGACCTTGGACGACATCGCGCCCCAAGCCTTCGCGGCCACGCGCGAGGCTGCGCGCCGGGTGCTCGGCATGCGGCACTTCGATGTGCAGATCATCGGCGGCACGGTGCTGCATCAGGGCAAGATCGCCGAAATGCGCACCGGCGAAGGCAAGACGCTGATGGCCACCCTGGGCGCGTACCTCAATGCGCTGCCCGCCAAGGGCGTGCACGTGGTCACGGTCAACGAATACCTGGCCTCGCGCGACGCCGATTGGATGGGCCGGGTTTATCGCTTCCTCGGCCTCACGGTCGGTGTGATCAAGAGCGGCCAGAGCTCGGACGAGAAGCGCGCCGCCTACGCTTGCGATATCACCTACGGCACCAACAACGAATTCGGTTTCGACTACCTGCGCGACAACCTCGCGTTCCGCCTCGAGGACCGCGTGCAGCGTGGCCTCGCGTACGCCATCGTCGACGAAGTGGACTCCATCCTCATCGACGAAGCCCGCACGCCGCTGATCATCTCCGGCCCCGCCGAAGAGAGCACCGAGCTCTATCTGCGCATCAACGAGCTGGCGCCGAAGCTCAAGCGCCAGGAAAGCGAAGAAGGCGAAGGCGACTACTGGGCGGACGAGAAGTCCCGCCAGGTCCATCTGTCCGATGTCGGTCACGAGCACGCCGAGCAGCTGATTGCCGAAGCCGGGTTGTTGCAGCCGGGCGAGAGCCTGTACGACGCGGCCAACATCCGCATCATGCATCACTTGAATGCGGCGCTCCGCGCGCATTCGCTGTATCACCGCGATGTCGAATACATCGTCCGCAACGGCGAAGTGATCATCGTCGACGAGTTCACCGGCCGCACCATGCCGGGCCGCCGCTGGTCGGACGGTTTGCATCAGGCCATCGAAGCGAAGGAGCGCGTGCGGGTCCGCGAAGAGAACCAGACGGTCGCGTCGATCACGTTCCAGAACTACTTCCGAATGTATTCGAAGCTGGCCGGCATGACCGGCACGGCCGATACCGAAGCGTTCGAATTCCAGTCGATCTATGGCCTGGAAGTGGTCGTCATCCCGACCAACAAGCCGATGATCCGCAAGGATCACCCCGACTTCGTGTATCTCACGCAGAAGGACAAGTTCGAAGCCATCATCGAAGACATCCGCGACTGCGTGGCGCGCGGCCAGCCGGCGCTGGTCGGCACGACGTCCATCGAAACTTCCGAGCTGCTGTCGAAGCTGCTGGAGAAGGAAAACATTCCGCACCAGGTGCTGAACGCCAAACAGCACGAGCGTGAAGCATTGATCGTCGCGCAGGCCGGCCGCCCCGGCACTGTGACCATCGCGACCAACATGGCCGGTCGCGGCACGGACATCGTGCTCGGCGGCAACCTGGAAGTCGAATTGCAGGGCATGGGCGAGGTCGATGAAGCGACCCAGGCCCGCGTGCGCGACGAATGGAAACAGCGTCACGAGGCGGTGCTCGCCGCTGGTGGCTTGCACATCGTCGGCACCGAGCGTCACGAGTCACGCCGTATCGACAATCAGCTGCGCGGCCGTTCCGGCCGTCAGGGCGACGCGGGCTCGAGCCGTTTCTATCTGTCGCTCGAAGACAACTTGATGCGCATCTTCGGCGATCCCGAGCGCGTCAAGCGCTGGCTGCAGACCGCCGGCATGAAGGAAGGCGAAGTGATCGAGAGCCGCATGCTCTCGAAACAGATCGAGCGCGCCCAGCGCAAGGTCGAAGCGCACAACTTCGATGCCCGTAAGAACCTGCTCGAATACGACGACGTTGCCAACGATCAGCGCAAGGTGATCTACGCGCAGCGCACCGATCTGATGGCCGCCGAGGAAGTGGGCGACGCCATCGCCGGCATCCGTCACGAAGTGGTCAATGCGTTGATGGATCGTTACGTGACGCCCGGCAGCCTGGAAGAGCAGTGGGACCTCGAGGGCTTGAAGCAGGCGGTCGAGAAGGACTTCGCCGTCGGCATCGATCCCAAGGCCTGGCTGGAAGCGGACACGAACCTGGTCGAGGAAGGGCTGCGCAAGCGCGTCCACGAGATCATCGACAAGGCCTACGAGGACAAGGTGGAGATGTACGGCGCGCCGGTCGTGCGTCACATCGAGAAGGCCATCATGCTGCAGCAGTTGGATTCGCACTGGCGCGAACACCTCGCTGCGATGGACTACCTCCGCCAGGGCATTCACCTGCGCAGCTACGCGCAGAAGAATCCCAAGCAGGAATACAAGCGCGAAGCCTTCGAGCTGTTCACCGCCATGCTCGATCGCATCAAGCACGACACCGTCTCGATGCTCTCCCGCATGCAACTGCGCACGCAGGCCGACGTCGAACGCGAAGAGCGCGAAGAAGCCGAGCGCCAGGCTCGCCTTGCTCGCGCCTTGCAGTTCCAGCACGCTGCTCCGGAGCAGCTCACTTCCCCAACCGCCCCTGCCGAAGAGCCGCAGCCGATGGCCGCTGCTTCAGGCGAGCCCGTCGCGCAGTTCGTGCGTGAGACCAAGAAGGTTGGACGGAACGAGTTGTGCCCGTGCGGCTCGGGGAAGAAGTTCAAGCATTGTCATGGAGCGCTGGCCGGACAAGGCTAGCCGCGCTCGACAGGTATCGTTCGAAACCAAACGCGCCGGGTTCTCCACCCGGCGCGTTTTTATTTGTGCACAACGAGATATGATCGCGGCAGCGGGGACTGAGGGGATGGCTCGATGCCGGGAAAACGATTCGTGGTCTGCCTGTCGCTCCTGATCGGAGCGAGCATCGCGTCCGCTTACGAGCCGGATGTGACCCAGCAGCGCGATGAGACTGTCGCCGGCGCCTCCGATCGTTTGATTCCGGACGGCTCCGCAAGCGTCCGTGGGCGATGCATGCGCTGCCTCGCGGAGTTCGGTCGATATCCTTCCTCCGAGCCGGCCTCCGAATGGCAGATCCAGCTGGAGGATAAGAAATATGTGCTGAGCAGCTGGCGGCTGGTCAATCCCAAATCCGATGTGGATGCCCGGCAAGTCGACGTGCTGCGTTTCGAGGTCAGCAGGCAGTTCGCCGAAGTCGTGTACGACATTTGGGCGAACAACATTCTCGAAGCGAGATACACCCGGCACGCGCCCTCCGGCGCCGATGCCGTGAGCTATCGGTTCCGGACCCATCTGAAAGGGGTGGGCTGGCCCAGCGCAAGAACCGGGGTCGCGAACAAAGATCTTCCGCCCAAGTGGTTGGTGGACACCGGCGAGGAGATCCTGACGCTGGCGCGCGCCAAGAGTCCGAAAGAGACTCCGGTGCTGGCGAAGCTGCAGGCGGCGAGGAAACGTTTGAACGAGTACTATCATCCGCCGCCGCGTACTCAATAAGAGGAGTCGACAGCGGCCAGTCGGTACCTCACATCGCACAGGATTGAACAAGGAGACATCGATGTCCAAGTTTGCACGCGGCGTTCTCATGGCAGTGATGTGTTGCCAGTTTGGAGCGGCGAATGCCGCTGCGTACGGCATCGGTCAGCTCGGGCCGATCGGCGGTCAGGGTTTAGGTCCCAATCTGGTTTATTTCGCCCTATCGCCCGCGCCCGTCAATCGGGCGGCCTGCAATAATCACATCAGCTACCAATTCGTCATCGATATCTCCAACGCCGATGGCAAGGCGCTCTATTCGTCGCTGCTGATGGCAAAGGCCAGCGGCCTTTCGGTCGCCGTTCAGGGCACGGGCGTTTGCCATCCCGGCACGCAGATGGAAACCGTGAGCTATTGGATCCTCCAGCCGGAGCAATAGCTCTCAACGTCGTTTGCGAAATCAATCAAGGAAAGAACGTGACTCCACATCAGATCCTGATCGTCGGAATTCGGGTGCTGGTCATCTTCTGGTTTCTCAGCCTGATCGGCCAGGCCGCGGCCCTTCCGGGCACAATCCAGAACACAGACATCTCTGCGAAGCCATTTCTGATCACACTGGTGCTGCAGCTGGTCGCGATCGTCGTGCTCTGGCTGTTTCCTGCCACGCTCGCGTCGAAGTTGCTTCGGGCCAGCAACGTTCAGGTGCAGCCGAGCGCGGTGCCATTCGATGAGTGGCGCGATCTCGTGTTCGTCGGCGTCGGTGTCTTCGTGCTGGCGCGCGCCATTCCCGACATCATCTACTGGTCGATCCTGGCGCTGGCGCCGGAGTCCTCGTTTCCCGATTTCTCGTTCGAGCAGCAAGCGAATCTCGTGTTGTCGCTAATCGATCTCACGATCGGACTGACTCTGACGCTGGGGGCTAAAGGAATCGCAGCTCTGATTCAGAAGGGTAGACGCGTCGGTGTGCCGCAGACCTGACTGCGTCTGCCTATCGCCGGCATAGCAAACATACATTGGACCCACGATTGTTGGATCTCTAGCTTGGCGCCCGCCTCGCTGCGGGTGGCGAGGCGCTTATTGAGAACGTCAATTGGAGATCCAATGTCAAAGAGAATCCCTTCGCTGGTGACCGCCTGTGTGGTGGGCATCCTGTCGATTGCGCCGAGCCTGGGAAGCGCGCAAACGGCGGTGCCCGACAACGATTATTGGTGGCCCAACCGACTGAACCTTGCGCCGCTGCGCCAGAGCGAGAATTCCGCGAATCCCCTAGGCGCCGACTTCGATTATGCGAAGGCGTTTGCCAAGCTCGATCTCGATGCGGTCAAGAAGGATCTCTCCACTGTCATGCGCACGTCGCAGGATTGGTGGCCGGCGGATTATGATCACTATGGACCGTTCTTCATCCGCATGTCGTGGCATAGCGCAGGCACGTATCGCGCAGTCGATGGACGCGGCGGCGCCGACGGCGGCTTCCATCGCTTCGCGCCGCTGAACAGTTGGCCCGACAACGCGAGCCTCGATAAGGCACAGCGCCTGTTGTTGCCGATCAAACAAAAGTACGGCAGCGCGCTGTCGTGGTCCGACTTGATCGTGCTCGCTGGCACGGTCGCGATGGAAGACATGGGATTCAAGATTCTTGGCTTCGCTGGCGGTCGTGTGGACGGCTGGCAGTCCGCGGAAGTCAACTGGGGGCCGGAAGGCCAGTGGCTGACCGACAAGCGTCACAGCGGCAAGCGCGAACTCGCGCGTCCGTTAGGCGCGAGCGAAATGGGTTTGATCTACGTGAATCCGGAAGGCCCGAACGGCAAGCCGGATCCGCTCGCCGCCGCGCATGACATTCGTCAGGCGTTCGGCCGCATGGGCATGAACGATGAAGAAACCGTCGCGCTGATCGCCGGCGGTCACAGCTTCGGCAAAGCGCACGGCGCGCACAAAGCGAAGGACTGCGTCGGTCGCGAACCGGAAGCGGCGAGCATCGAACAGCAAGGCTTGGGCTGGCAGAACAAGTGCGGCACTGGCAAGGGCGCAGACACGGTCACCAGCGGTTTGGAAGGTGCGTGGACCGTCAGCCCTGCACAGTTCACTCACAATTTCCTGCAGAACCTGTACGCCTTCGATTGGGTGCAGACCAGGAGCCCGGGCGGCGCCACGCAGTGGATTCCTTCGAATCCCGCCGCGGCGAACCTCGTGCCGGATGCGCACGATCCGACCAAGCGTCACGCGCCGATCATGCTCACGACCGATCTGGCGCTCAAGGAAGATCCGTCGTATCGCAAGATCACGCAGAGTTGGTTGAAGAACCCGCAGGAGTTCGAGGCCGCCTTCGCGCGTGCCTGGTTCAAGCTCACGCATCGAGACATGGGTCCGACGACGCGCTACCTGGGCAAGATGGCGCCGAAAGAAACATTCGTCTGGCAGGATCCGGTGCCCGCGGTCGATCATCCGCTGATCGATGAAGTGGATGCTTCTGTATTGAAGTCGCAGATCCTCGCCTCGGGTCTCACGATTCCGGAACTCGTCCGCACGGCGTGGGCGTCGGCAGCATCGTTCCGTGGCACGGACATGCGAGGTGGCGCCAACGGTGCGCGCATTCGCTTGGCGCCCGAGAACAGCTGGGCGGTGAATCAGCCGCAGGAACTGGCTCGCGTGCTGCCGGTGCTGGAAGGCATTCAGAAACGTTTCAACAGCGCTCAGCGTGACAAGAAGCGAGTTTCGCTGGCGGATGTAATCGTGTTGGCCGGCGGCGCGGCGATCGAGAAGGCCGCGGCGAATGCGGGCCATGAGGTGGCCGTGCCGTTCGCTCCGGGCCGTACCGATGCGACGCAAGCCATGACGGATGTGCAGTCGTTCGCGCTGCTCGAGCCAACTGCCGATGGTTTCCGCAACTACCTTGCGAAGGGGAATGCGCAGCCGCCAGCTGAAGCGCTGGTCGAACGCGCATCGTTGTTGAACCTGACCGTGCCGGAAATGACGGTGCTGGTCGGTGGCTTGCGTGTGCTGAAGGCGAATGCCGGCGGCGCCACGCATGGCGTGCTCACGACGCGGCCGGAAAGCCTGACCAATGACTTCTTCGTGAACCTGGTCGACATGTCGACCGAGTGGAAGCAGTCCGGCGAGGGCATCTACGAAGGCCGCGATCGCAAGAGCGGCGCCGTGAAGTGGACTGCCACGACGGTGGACCTGGTCTTCGGTGCGAACACGGAGCTGCGCGCCGTGTCCGAGCACTATGCGTCCAGCGATGCGAATGAGAAGTTCGTGAAGGACTTCGTCAACGCCTGGACCAAGGTGATGACCCTGGATCGCTTCGATCTGCGGAGCTGATGCGATGCCGTGGGCAGGGGGTTAGCCTCCTGCCCACGAGCGGGCCGGCAAATTCGTCGTATGATTCGCCCCGTCGATGCATTGGCAAAGAGAGTGGGTTGCGAATGATTCACGTCGTCGCCGGCGCCCTGTTCGATGAGCAGGGTCGCGTCCTGATTGCACAACGGCCTCCCGGCAAGCACATGGCCGGCGGTTGGGAATTCCCCGGCGGCAAGGTCGAGCCCGAAGAGCAGGCGCTCGCGGGTTTGCAGCGTGAGTTGCGAGAAGAGCTGGGCATCGAAGTCCTCGATGCGACGCCGCTGATCGCCTACGAGCATGGCTACTCGGATCGTCGAGTGCTGCTCGACCTTTGGCTGGTGTCGCTCTACACCGGCGAGGCAAGGTCGGTGGAAGGTCAGCCGCTCAAATGGGTGACGCTCGATGAGCTCGAAACCGTCGGCTTGCTGGAAGCCGACCGCCCGATGATTCCAGCGCTACGCGAGGCGCGCCGCTGACGGTCAGCTCGCGTCGATGGTGATCGCGTCGTCGGTGCGGGTGACGCGCACGGGCAGGATATCCGGCAGGCGGTCGACGAACTGTTCGATCTGTTCCACACGCAAGCCAGCAGTGACACGCAGCTTGCCGGCCTCAACAGAGCTGAGTGTGACATTGGGTCGATAGCGCGCCAGATCCGAAACGACTTCCGCGAGAGTGGCGCCGTCGTACACCAGTCTGCCTTCGCGCCACGCCGCCACTTCGCTGCCATCCACTTGAGTGACTTCCGTCATTGCGCCATCGGGCAGCACGTCGATGCGTTGACCGCGCGTGAGTGCGCCTGATCGATTGTTGACCGCGACGACGCCTTCATCGACCGCCACGCGAACGTGACTGTCGCTGACGCGCACGTCGAAACGAGTGCCGACGACTCGAACGGCCGTGCCCGGCGCCGCGACATGGAAGGGACGAGCCGGATTCTTGGCCACATCGAAATAGGCTTCGCCCTGCTCGAGCCGCACCCGGCGCTCACTGTCACTGAAACTCACGATAGCGTGCGACCGTGCACCAAGAGTCAGCGTGCTGCCATCCGTCAAGCGAATCGCACGCACTTCCCCGAGCTGCGTTTGATATTCCTCCGTCTGCAACGCGGCGGTGGTCACAGGCTGTTGAACGGATTGTGGCTGCGACAACAGGAGTGCAATCGCGAGTCCAGCCGCTGCGGCCGCTGCGGCCAGCGGCAAGAATCGACGCGTTGTTTTCGCAGCCGGCCGCGGCGGCACCGGCTCCAGTTCTTTGAGTTGACTCAGCGTGGAGATATCACGCCACAGCATGCGCAAGCCGTCGTAAGCGCGTTGATGTCGAGGATCGGCACGCAGCCAGGCGCTGAAGCGGGCGCGATCGGCCTCGTTGGCTTCGCCCGACTGCAGCAGTGCCAGCCATTCGCGGCACTCGCGCTTGATCCTGGTGACGTCGCCGCTCATTCGTAGGCTTCCATTGCCGCTTCGATGGTTTCCAAGGCGCGCACGATCTGCCGTCGCACATCCGACTTCGACGAGCCGATGCGCTCGGCAATCTCGCTGTACGACAGATCGTGCAGCCGGTTGAGCAGCAACGCCTGTCGCTGCCGTTTCGGCAGATTCTCGATCGCCTTTGACAACGCAGCGGCGCGTTCCTGCGCCAGCGCGATGCGCTCGGGAGAGAAATCATCAGTCTGAGCGCCCTCATCCCGGGCGGCGCTTTGCGAATGTCGGTCGGCGTGCTTGCGATGTCGAGCGATATCAAGCGCGATGTTGCGCGCCGTTGTATACAAGAAGGCGCGTGGATTCTCGACGGCCTGCTGGTCGTCGATCGACAGATAACGCGCAAACGCCGATTGTGCGACGTCCTGAGGATCCGGCGCCCGAGCGCCGCCGAAGGTCGCGCGAATGTGACGGCACAGATCGTTCCAATAGCGCTCGTACAGCTGTTTCAGCTGCGGGCGCTCGTCACGATCCGCGGAGGTAATGCTGTCGAGAGAAACGCCGGCCACGGCTGGTCTGAACCCAAGTGCGATGACACTTGCGTGCGAAAGTACGTGGGCGATGCGGTGCCGGTCAAGAGAGGTTGGCACGATCGGCTCGCTCGAACGTCTCATGCACGGTTACAAAAAATACGGGGAGTCGGCGCGCTTTACACATGCGGTCCAGGTGACTGCGCGCCATGCATTCATGATCCGACGCAGCGTTCGTTCCTTTCTGCCGAAGCTTACCTCCACTGTCGCCGTGGCCGCGCTGATGCTCGGTGCGGCCAACGTTGGCGCCGCCGAAGCTGAGCGCAATTTCGATATTCGCGTGCAAGAACTGTCGCGCGCCTTGCTGGCGTTCTCACAACAGTCCGATCTGGTGGTGGTCGCTGCCGCCGATCTCGTCGCCAATCTGCCTGCGCCTGCCGTCACGGGACGGATGACGCCAGAAGACGCGATCGAACGTTTGTTGCGCGGCTCGGGGCTGCAATATGTCAGGGACAAAGATGGCACTATTCGTATTACCCGCGCCGAGGTCGCGGCAGCGGGGGAGTCCGCAAGACGCGATGAGGTGGAACCCGCGGCGGTCGAAGAAATCGTCGTTACCGG
This sequence comes from Steroidobacter agaridevorans, assembly GCF_009932555.1. Classification (GTDB taxonomy): domain Bacteria; phylum Pseudomonadota; class Gammaproteobacteria; order Steroidobacterales; family Steroidobacteraceae; genus Steroidobacter; species Steroidobacter agaridevorans. The sequence continues at coordinate 66,814 of NZ_BLJO01000005.1, read as the reverse complement.
ATCTCACATTCAAGGCCCGGTGGCCGCGGGGATTCTGCCGGTCTCGGTGCGTTCGAGCGAAGACATCGCCGCGGTCGGCGTGCTCACCGCCGATCAGTTGATCGCTTCATTGCCGCAAGCGGGCGGCCAGAATTTCAACAACGAACAACAGGGGCCGAATCAAGCGCGCGGCGACGTTGCTTCAGCAAACCTCCGAGGTCTGGGATCGGGCAATACCCTGGTGCTGTTGAATGGCCGGCGCATGGTCATGCATCCGACCACGCAGCAGGAGGACGGTGTGCCGGTGCAGATCGTCAACGTCAATACGATCGCGCCATCCTCGGTCTCCCGATTGGAGTTGCTGCGCGATGGCGCGGCCGCCATCTACGGCGCTGACGCGACCGCAGGCGTGCTCAATTACGTGCTCGACTCGGACTACGAAGGGTTGGAAGTCGGCGCGCGCTACGGCTTTTCCGAAGGCACCGACTTCGATGAGACTTCGTTCGACGTGAAATCCGGCTTCTCGTTCAATGAGGGTCGCAGCCACGTCACATTGTTCGGCTCGTACATGCATCGCGCGCAGATGATGGCGAGCGAGCGTGACTATGCCGGGACTAATAATCGCAGCGGCTTCGTCTCCTCGCAGTACGCATCGAACTTCAACGATGCCTCGACGATCGCACCCTGGCTGCGCGGCCGGGTGACGACGCCGGTCACCGGCTTCGGCACGGCATTCACGCAGTTTCATATTCAGCCTTGCGGGTTGTCCGGGTCCGATGCGGCCGTGCCGGGAACATCGGGAGCGTGTATCGACGGCGGTTCCTCGTCACTGGATGCGTCGTTGCGCACGGACGAGGGCTCGATGTCGACCATGACGCCCGAGTCGAATCGATTCAATCTCATGAGCACGCTGACGCACGAGTTCGATTCCGGCCTCGAAGCGTTTGGCGAGCTGATGTACTACGGCGCCGACTCGACGGCAGTGCGCGGCGGCTCCACCGATCTCACATCGGCGCCGTTGACCGTGTCGGCCAACAATCCCTATAACCCGTTCGGCTCCGGTCCAGGCCGTCTGGCGGGCTACACTGGCCCGGCGCAAGCCGTGCAGATTGCCGGTATCCGGGTATTCGACGCGGGCAATCGACGCATCGAAGTCGAATCGAATGCATGGCGAGTGCTCAGCGGCTTGCGTGGCGACATTGGCAGATGGAATTGGGAAACGGCTGCGTTGTATTCGCGGGCGAATACCGAAGACGTTGAGTACAACCGCGTCAGCAACACCGCGCTGCAGGCGGCGCTGAACAGTTCGGATCTGGCCACCGCTTACAACCCGTTCAACGGCGGCGATCCCAGCAATCCCGCCGTCGGCGATTCGACCTGGAATCCCGCCAGCGTCACCGATCCGCTGCGAATCAATGTGTCGCGCGATAGCACGGCGACGCTGACGTTGGCCGACGCCAAGATCTCCAGTCCGGAGGCGTTCACTGTTCTCGGTCGCGATATCGGTTTGGCGGCCGGCGTCGAGTGGCGTCGCGAGACGTACGACGACGACCGGGATCCGCGCATCGACGGCACCATCAACTTCGTATCGACCAGTGGGCTCGTCACGAGCGACGTGATGGGCACGAGCCCGACGCCGGATACCGAAGGTTCGCGCAATGTCACCTCCGCCTACGTGGAGTGGCAGGTGCCGTTGGTGCTGCCGGAGCAAGAGATTCCGTTGATGCAGGCGCTCAACACGCAGATCGCCGCTCGCTACGAGAAATTCTCGGACATCGAGGATGACGTGTTGAAGCCCAAGGTCGCGATTGCCTGGGAAGTGAAGGATTGGCTGCAACTCCGTGCCGGGTATGCGGAGGGTTTTCGTGCGCCGAACCTGGAGCAGATCAATGCAACCGAGATCCGCCGGGTCGAAGAGAATCTGACCGACTTGTACTTGTGCGCGCTAAACCAGGGCGCCACCTCCATCGCAGCCGTGAATCAGAGCGCGTGCGGTGCGTTTCGTTATAACGTCGAAGACATTCGGCGCGGTGGCGACAAGCTGAAGCCCGAAGACAGCGAGACGATCAGCTATGGCTTCGCGCTGGAGCCCATCGATCGCCTTACGTTGACCGTCGACTTCTGGCGCATCGAGCAGACTGGCCTGGTCGGCGTGTTCTCGGCCATCGACCATCTCAACCTCGACGCTGTGCGCCGGCTCGAACAGGGCAGCAGCGATCCGGCGCTGGAGCGCAATGCGCAGGGTCAGCCTGTCCGCATCTTCAATGAGTTCCTGAATCTGACCTCGCGCGTGGTGCGCGGCGTCGATGTGGCCGTGAGCTATGACTTCGAGACTGCGATCGGCGACTTCCGCACGATGCTCGACTGGTCGCGGCTGACACGCTTCGATGTCTCGCCGTCATCGGAAAGCGCCGAGTTGCTTGCGGCCGGTCTGCCTGCGACCGCAGGCGGCTCGTTGCTGGAGCGCGATGACAATCCCCGCAATCGCGCGTCGGCGACGTTCAGTTGGCGGCGCGGCGATGTGGGTGCGACGTTGTTTGCCCGCTATGTGGGCGAGGTCGAGGATTCGACGGCGTTGGATTATCCAGTCGACGATTGGCTGATCTTCAATGTCTCGGGCAGCTACACGCTGCGCTCCGGCTGGCTGGATGCGACGACCGTGCGACTCGGTGTGAACAACGTGTTGAACGAAGATCCGCCGCTTGCGGACGAGCCTTTCGGTTACTTCGCGACGCTGCACGACAATCGTGGCCGCTATTGGTACCTGCAGTTCACGAAGTCGTTCGAGTGAGCATGGCCGAGATGAAGCTGTTCAGCGCTGGGTGGCTGGCGTGCGGGCTGTTGTGTGCGGCACAGGCGGTCGCGTCCTCCGCTAACGTCTGTTCCGATCCTGCTCGCGACGGCAGTTCGGCGCAGCGGGCAGTCGATGCGGCGTCGTACAACATTCGCTACGACAGCATCGATCATCCGGTCATCGGTCGCGAAGGCATGGTGGCCACGCAAAGCGAGCTTGCGTCGGCCATCGGCGCGCAGGTGTTGCGCGATGGTGGCAATGCGGTGGACAGCGCCGTCGCAGTCGGCTTCGCGCTGGCGGTGACATTGCCGCGAGCGGGCAATCTTGGCGGCAGCGGGTTCATGTTGCTGCACCTGGCGGAAGAGAAGCGCACGATCGCTTTGGAGTACTACTCGCAGGCGCCAGCAAGCATTCGCATCGAACAGTTGCGTAAGCCTGACGGCACGGTCGATGAAGAAAAACGGTACAGCCGTTTGGGTGCGGGCGTTCCGGGCACGGTCGCCGGGCTGTGGCACGTCCATCAGAAGTATGGAAAGTTGCCCTGGAAGCGCTTGCTACACCCGGCGATCGATCTCGCCGCGAAGGGCATCGTCGTCAGCGAAGACTTCGCCTATGCGCTCGATGTACGGCGTGACCGGCTCAGCCGCGATCCCGCTGCCGCGAAGGCGCTGTATAAATCGAATGGGGAGTCGTATCGCGCGGGTGAGCGTTTTGTGCAGAAGGATCTCGCGTGGTCGCTGCGGGAGATTTCCAAGGGCGGCGCCGATGCGTTCTATCGAGGCAGCATCGCGCGCAAGATCGTTGCCGACATGCAGGCGAACGGTGGCGCGATCACCCTGGACGATCTCGGCCGCTATCAGCTTCGCGAGCAGGAGCCGATCTGGAGCGACTATCGGGGCTATCGTCTGGCATTGATGCCGCCGCCGGCGTCAGGCGTGTTGCTTGCGGAGTTGCTCAATGTCATCGAGAACTTTCCGATGAAGGACCTGGGCTCCAACAGCGTCGCGAGCATTCATGTGATCGCCGAGGCCTCGAAGCGCGTGTTTGCGGATCGCGGTGTGTATTTCGGCGGTTATCCGGACTACGAAGTGCCGGTGAGCGGGTTGACCAGCAAGGAGTACGCGCGCTCCCTGGCTAAGAACATCGATCTCACGAAGTCGACCGACACGGCGGCTTTGAAGGCCGGCGATCCGATGCGGTACGAGAGCCGGGATACGACTCATTACTCGATCATGGATAGCGCGGGTAATGCGGTCAGCAACACCTACACGCTCGGGTCGTCGTTTGGAGCGCACGTGATGGTCGCGGGCACGGGCATTCTGCTCAACGATCACATCTACAACTTTGCATTGCATGCCGGGCCGGTGATTCCGCACAGCTTGGATACGAGTGTGGCAAACGTGCTGGCGCCGGGTAAGCGTGCGACCTCGGCGATTACGCCGGTCATCGTGTTCCGTGGCGAGCGGCCTTATCTGGTGAGTGGCTCACCGGATGGCGCGCGCATTATCCCAGCGATGGCGCAGTTGCTGGTCAACGTGATCGACCATGGTTTGAATGTCGCCGAAGCGACGGGCCGGCCGCGCGTGTTTCAGAACATGACGTCGGGTGAGCTGGAACTCGAGCCGGGTCATCCAGCGGATGTCGTTCGACTACTGCAGGAGCGCGGCCACAAGGTGAAGCCCGTCGGCAACATGGGCAGCACGCAGTCAGTGATGTGCACGAACGGCCGCTTCCTCGGCGGCGCCGACACGCGCCGCCCGGATGCGTTGGCGATCGGGGTCAACTAGTTTCGTCGGAATCGGCCAGCTCTCGCCCAAAGAACCGCAACACCATCTCATAATAGTGCCGCCCCTGCTGCGGCATCCTCACCAGCCCGTGCTTGCCGCCGGGATACGTCATCACGTCGAATGGCTTGTTCAACGACTGCAACGTTTGCATCAAGCGCGTGCTGTGCGTGAACAGCACGTTGTCGTCGGCCATGCCGTGCACCAGTAGCAGCGAGCCGTGGAGTGAGTCGGCGTAAGGGAAGACTGCGCTGCTGCGATAGCCTTCGGCATTGTTTTGCGGGGTGCCTAGATAACGTTCGGTGTAGTGCGTGTCATACAGCGCCCAGTCGGTCACAGGCGCGCCAGCGATACCGGCGCGGAACGCCCTGGTGGTGGTCAGGCCCATCAGCGCCATGTAGCCGCCGTAGCTCCATCCCATGATGCCGATGCGGTCGCCTGCGACGAACGGCAGCGATTGCAAATATTCGACACCGCGCAGCTGATCTTCGATCTCGACTTTGCCGGTGCGGCCGGCAATCGCGCTCTCGAACGCATTGCCTCTGAATCCCGAGCCGCGATTGTCGAGCGTCAGCACCACGAATCCGTTCTGCGCCAGCACCTGGCGGAACAAGCCCTGAGCGGCACGGGCGCCGCCCATCCAATCCTTGCGCACGTTCTGCACGTGCGGGCCGCCATAGACATCGATGATGGCCGGATAGCGCTTGCCGGCCACCAGGTTCGCCGGCTTCATCAGCCGATAATAGAGCTGCTGTCCATCGCTCGCCGTCACCGAGCCGAAGTCTTCGGCGACCTGATTGGAAACATACGGGTAGTACGGGTGGGTCGCGTCGAGCGGATTCCTGAGCAGCCAATGCTGAAGCGAACCGTCGGGTTTGCGCAGGCTCGCCGAGGGCGGCTGGTCTGGCGAGGAATGCAGATCGAGATAGCCCCGACCGCCCGGCAGCAGCTTCGCATCGTGCCAGCCTGCCTCGCGAGACACGCGCGTGACGTTGCTCGATGTATCTTTGGTCAACGACGTCCAATACATATGCCGCTCGAGCGCCGAATCCTTCGAGCCCAGGAAATACACGCGGCCCGCGGCTTCGTCGACGCCGACCAGGCCATTCTCGGAGCCGTCGCCTACGACCATCCACTCGCCGGCGGTCAGCGGATGCAGCAGCTTGCCGTCGAAGTCGTACAGGTACAAATGCTTGTAGCCGGAGCGACGGGAGCTCCAGATGAAGTGCGGCTTCGACTGCAGGAATTTGAAGTCATCGCTCAGCTCGACCCAATGCGGGTTCGTTTCGGTCAGCAGCACGCGAGACGCGCCACTCGCGATGTCGATCCTGAGCAGCTCGAGCTTTTTCTGATCGCGTGTCTGGCGTTGAACTGCGAGCGCCTTCGAGTCCGGGAACCATTTGAGGCGCGGCAGATACCCGTCGCCCAGGCCGAGCTCGATATCTTTGATCTTCGAATTTGCGAGCGTGACGACCTTCAGCTCGACTTTGGTATTGGCAGTGCCGGCTGCCGGGTAGCGCTGACGAAACATGCGCGCGCCATCGGCGTTGATCTCGAAACGTTCGACTTCCTGCACCGGCGTGTCGTCGATGCGAGTGAACGCGATATGGGAATCGTCGGGCGACCACCAGTAGCCCGTATCGCGCCCCATCTCTTCCTGCGCGACGAATTCGGCCACGCCGTTTTGCACCAGGCCGGCGCCATCGGTCGTGATCGCCTGCTCCCGGCGGGTGCGCAAGTCGATCACGAACAGATTCTGGTCGCGAATGAAACTGACGTAGCGGCCGGCAGGCGAGATCTTCGCGTCGGTCTCATAGGAGGCGCTGTGAGTGAGCCGAGTGACCGGCTCGCTCTTTGCGTCCAGATCGTACAGATACAAATCGCCGCCCAGCGGAATCAGCAGACGTTTGCCGTCGCTGGAGAATTCGTATTCGACGATGCCGCGCAGCGCGGCGGTGCGCTGCCGTTCACGCCGGGCCTCTTCTTCGGCCGAGAGCTTTTCGTCGTCGCCGACCAGCTTGCGCGAGTCGACCAGTACACGGGCCGTGCCGTTGCGGGTATCGAAGGCCCACAGATCGAGCTGATCCTTGTTGTCGGCCTTGCCCTGCAGATAGGTCACGTAGCGGCCGTCGGGCGAGAACTTCGGCTCGCGTAGCCGAGGTCCGGCGAGATCGGGATCCGCGAAAATACGGGCGACGGTCAAGGGTTCGGCGTGGCTGGATTGGCTGGACAAGCAAAGGCCCATCAGGCAGGTCGCAAGGATCGCGACGTTGGTCGTTGTATACCGCATGAGAGTTGCGCCGGAAATGGAATGACGACGTTACACTAAGCCAGGCTCCAAGGCAGGAGCCGGCGCCTGGTCGCGCCCACCCCGTCATTTTAAGTGTCGAGCGAGAGAACCATGCAAAGGAAGATTCAGCTCTTATTGCCCGCCTTGCTGTTGCTTGGCGCCTGCGGAGTGGAGCCGGCCAAGCAGGCCTCCGACGACCCCGCGCCCCTGACCGCCAGCACGTCCGCCACGCCCACTGCGATGAACCCCGCCTTCAAGTATCCAGCGACGCGACGCATCGACCATATCGACACGTACCACGGCACGCAGGTCGCCGATCCCTATCGCTGGCTGGAGCAGGCCGAGAGCGTCGACACCCAGAGCTGGATCCAGGCGCAGAACGCGCTGGCTCAGCCGTACCTCGAGTCCATCCCGGCGCGCGAACGCATCAAGCAGCGCATGACGCAGCTGTGGAACTACGAGCGCTACGACGTTCCGCTGAAGCGCGGCAAACGCTACTTCTACCTGCGCAACGACGGTCTGCAGAATCAGAGCGTGCTCTATATGACCGAGCGGCTCGATGCGCAGCCGCGTGTGCTGCTCGATCCCAATCAACTCAGCAAGGACGCGACGGTCGCGCTCGGCGAGTTCGTGCCGAGCCCGGACGGCCGCATCGTTGCATACAGCCTTTCCGACGGCGGCACCGATTGGCGGACGTGGCATTTCCGCGATGTCGAGACAGGCAAGGATCTGCCCGACGTATTGCGCTTCATCAAGTTCGTGCCGGTGGCGTGGACGGCGGATTCCAAGTCCGTTTATTACGCGCGCTTTCCGCTGAAGGCGGATGGCCAGGGCGACGACAGCAAACAGCGCGAAGTGTTCTGGCACAAGCTCGGCGCCGACGTCGCGAAAGACCCGCTGATCTTCAAAGTCACGGATCATCCCACCCGCAATCCGTACGTGCAGATCTCGGACGACGGTCGTTACGTGATCTTCTGGCTGTACGACGGCTCGCAGTCCACGGGTATTTACTATCGCAAGCTGGGTCGCGACGGCGCGCCGGTCGGAGAGACGGTGCGGCTGATCGACAGCTTCGACGCGAACTATCAGTTCATCGCCGAGATCGACGATGTTTTCTATATCCGCAGCAATTCGGGCGCGCCGAATGCGCAAGTGGTTGCGATGCCGGTGAACGGCAAGAAAGAAACGCGCGTCGTCGTGCCGGCGGGGCCGTTCTCGGCCGATGAGGTTTCCATCGTCGGACGCCGCATCATCGTGCGCTATCTGCAGGATGCTTATTCGCTGGTGCGCGTGTTCGATCTCGACGGCAAGGTCCAGTACGACGTGAAGTTGCCGGGCCTGGGCACGGCGCAGGGCTTCGAAGGCGGCGTGGACGACAACGAAACCTTCTTTGCGTACGCGGACTTTCTGACGCCGATGTCGATCTCACGCCTGGATCTCGCGACCGGCGAGACGCAAGTATTCCGCGCGCCGAAGCTGGCCGCGGACACCAGTCAGTTCGTGGTCAAGCAGGTGTTCTACAAGAGCAAGGACGGCACCAAGGTGCCGATGTTCATCGCGCACAAGAAGGATCTCGCGCTGACCGGGCAGAACTTCGTGCAGCTGTACGGTTATGGCGGTTTCAACATCGCGCAGCAGCCGTCGTTCAGCGTGCCGGTGCTGGTGTGGCTCGAAATGGGCGGCGTCTATGCGGTGGCCAATTTGCGCGGTGGCTCGGAGTACGGCGAGGCCTGGCATGAAGCGGGCACCAGGCTGCAAAAGCAGAACGTGTTCGACGATTTCATCGCGGCTGCCGAGTACCTGGTGGCCGAGAAGTACACGTCGCCCGCGAAGATCGCGATCCGCGGCCGCAGCAACGGCGGCTTGCTGGTCGGCGCAGCACTGACACAGCGTCCGGATTTATTCGGCGCGGCGCTGCCGGCCGTCGGCGTGCTCGACATGCTTCGCTATCACACGCCCAGCGCCAATGCGCGCCAGTGGTCGAGCGATTACGGGCTCAGCGAGAATGAAGCGGAATTCCGTGCGCAATTGGCGTACTCGCCGCTGCATAACGTCCACAAGGTCTGCTATCCGCCGACGCTGGTCACCACGGCGGATCGCGACGACCGCGTCGTCCCGTGGCACAGCTACAAGTTCGCGGCAACGCTGCAGGAGGCGCAGAGCTGCGCCAATCCGGTGATGCTGCGAGTGGAGACCCGGGCCGGCCATGGCGCCGGCAAGCCGGTGTGGATGCAGATCGAGGACTACGCCGACCAGTGGGCGTTCCTGGTCAAGTCATTGCACATGGAGGACGCGGGCCTGCTGTCCCAGCGAACTGGGGCAGGGGCCAACTAGTCGTCTTCCTGGCCGCCGCCGCGTTTCGGGCCATCCTCGGTTTCGATGACCTCGCCGGGGATGGCGTGCTTCTCGGCGGCCCAGGCGCCCAGGTCGATGAGCTTGCAGCGCTCGCTGCAGAAGGGACGCCAACGGGAGGCTTCCGTCCACTCCACGGGACGGTCGCAGGTGGGGCAACGGACCACGGTCATGACAGGCTCAAGTACAGACGGCGAGCTGGAACTGCACATCCTCTGTGGCTTGAACTGGCCGCGAATTCACATCGTTCCACGACAGGAAGCGGATGCTGCAGCGATGGTGGCTGCCGCTGATCTCCGGGAACAGCTGGGTGCCGGCGGGCAGCGCCAGGCGTAGCAGCTGACAGGGATTTTCGCGATCGAACGCGATCTGGAAGGTGCCGCCGGTGGCGACTTCGGGCCGGGGCCGCGCCGCCTCGCGCGTCAGCCAAAGCAGCTCGGTGACGGCATCGCAGAGCGGCCGGATGGTGGCCATCCAGTCGCCAAACGCCTTGGAACGCGCCGCGAAAGGCTGGTCCAGCCAATGTCGGTAATCGGGCAGGTCGAACTCGCAGGTGCCGCCGGGAATGGTGCTGCGATGCTTGATCGAATTCAGGAATTCCGAGTCGCGCAGCCGCTGCATGAACAGCGCGCCCACCGAATTGAGCTCGGTCCTGAGCCGCGTCAGATTGCTCAGCACGGCCTTGAGGCGCGAGTTGTCCACGCCGGCGCGGCTGGCATAGTCGTGCATCACGGTCATCTGCCGCTCGAGATCCTTCAGCACTTCGCTGCGGATATCGCCGCGCGCCGTAATTGCCAGGATTTCCAGCAGCGCGCTCATGGCGGCGCGGGTCGACCACGGGTCTTCGCGCTCTTCGTGGAACAGCGCCTGCTGATACAAAAAGTCCAGTCGCAAAAAGGTACGCATCCGCTCATTGAGCGGCTGCTCATAGACGGGGCCGGTCTGGGCGGCGCGTAGGCTATCGGACGAGGTCATCCTGTGGATTGTGAAGCACTGGCCGGCAGTTGAAAAACCCTTTTTGATTCGGCTGTCGCCGGCGGGCGGATGCGTCGGCAGAGAGCGACGGGGAACTCGCTGCGCGGTTGGAAGCATTTACGTATTCTGCTTCCATGTTGCGCCCGCTATTTTCCCGCGTTCCTTCGTGGGGCGGGCGCTTTTGTTTACGGAGTTCTATTGATGCGACGATTGTTTTTCGCGGCCACGGTATTGGCCGCCGCGCTGCCGGCGCATGCGGAGTGGACCGGCAAATCCGAAGCAGGCCTGGTGATTGCCAGCGGCAACACCAACACCGAGACAGCCAACGCCAGGCTCAATCTCCAGTACGAAACCGAGAAGTGGAAGAACACCGTCGGCGGCGCTGCGCTCTATGCGTCCGATGAGGACGGCAAGACCGCGAATCGCTGGGAAACGTTCGGCGAGCTCGGTTGGAAATTCACCGAGCGCAATTTCGTGTTCGGCGCCGGCCGTTATGAAGAGGACGAGTTCAGCGGTTTCGACTACCAGGCCACCCTGTCGGGCGGCGTGGGCCGCCGCTTCCTCGACAACCCGACCACGACCATGGTCGGCACGCTCGGCGCCGGTTACAAGTTCTTCGAAACGCGCGACGCGTTCGACGACGTGACCGGCGTTTTGCTCGAGGAGGGGCGCAGCGACAGCGAAGTGGTGTTCCGAAGCACGATCGACTTCGAGCACAAGTTCACGGCCACGACGTCGCTGATCGACAAGTTCATCGTCGAGTCCGGCGCGGACAATACGTTCGTGCAGAACGACATCTCGCTGCAGGTGAAGATGACGGACGTGCTGGCGCTGGCGGTGGGCTACGGGGTGCGCCACAACTCGAACCCGCCGGTGGAGTTCAAGAAGACCGATACGTTGACCACGATCAACCTGGTCTACGACATCAAGTAGGCATGAAGGAGGCGGGCGGCCTTCGTTGCGAAGACCGCCCGCCGACGATCAGTTCGCGGTTGCCTGCTCCACCAGTTCTTTGGTGATGCGGAGCATGTCCGGGAAGTCTTTGCCGATCGCGCGATATTTGCCGGCGACCGTCAAGGTCGGGACGCCGTTGATTTTATAGTCGCGTGAAAGCTGCTCTGCGCGCACCGCCTTCGCGGTGATTTCCGGGGAAGTGAACTGCCCGCGGAATTTCTTTGCGTCGATGCCATTCTGGGCGGCCCAGCCTGCCAGGGCATCGAGATCGAACAACTGCTCATGTTTGACGTGGATCGCCTCGAACAGCTTCGCATCCAGCCGCTCCAGTTCGCCCAACGCCTCCAGCGTGTAGTAAGCGCGCACCAGCTGGCCCCACTCGCGGCGGCCAAACGACACCGGCACTTTGATCAGCACCGCATTCGCCGGCAGCTCGGTCTTGTGCCATTCGGTCAGCAGCGGGTTGAGGTGAAAGCAGTGCGGGCAGCCGTATGAGAAGAACTCGATCACTTCCACTTTGCCGGCGGTGGTCGGCGCCTGCGGCGGATTGATCAAGCTGTAATCCGTGCCCTGCGCCGGCGCTGCCTGCGCCGGCGTGAGCGACAACGGAGCCGCGACTGACAGGAACAGCGCGAACAGGAGCCGAGCTGCGGTCACGATGGTTCTCTCCCCGATGTTGTTTACTGGGCCGACGATCGATTACTTGGCGGGCGCAGGCTCGGCGGCCGGCGGCGCTTCGATGGCGAGCAGTTCCACGTCGAAGATCAGGGTCGCGCCCGGGCCGATATCCGGCGGCGCGCCGCGATCGCCGTAGGCGATGGCAGCCGGGCACACCAGCTTGCTCTTGCCGCCCACCTTCATCGTCTGCACGCCTTCGGTCCAGCAGGGGATCACGCCGTTAAGCGGAAACGTCGCCGGTTCGCCGCGCTCCACCGAGCTGTCGAACACTTTGCCGTTCGGCAGCGTGCCGTGGTAGTGCACCTTGACCGTGTCGGTGGCCTTCGGCGACGCGCCGGTGCCTTCTTTGACCGTGGTGATGACCAGGCCGGAGTCGAGGCGCTTCGCACCCGGTTCGGCAGCGGCTTTGTCGAGCGCTACTTTGGCGACAGCGGCAATGCGCTGGGTCTGCAATTCACGCAGGCGCGGAATGTAGGTCTGCACATCGACCTGCGACGGCTTGCCGAGCGCGCCATCGGTGAAGCCTTGCTTGACCTTCTCCAGTTCCGCCGGCGTGAAGTTGAACGAAGCAATGTTTTGGGAAACGGCGACGCCCAGCGCATAGAACGCTTTGTCATCGTCGCTGCCGGCCAGCGGCGCAGAGGCGGTCGCCGGGGCCGCGCCCGCTGCTTTGGGCTCCTTGGCATATAGCTTGACCGCCGCCACGAACACCAAAAATCCGACCGCTGCTATCAGAAACGCGCGCATGGGAGTCCTTGTCCGGCAGAAAAAAGGGCGGCCAGCATACAGCATGGCCGCCCCTTTAGCCCTTGTTTACCGGTGTCTTACAGCGGCGACGCTGCCCGGTTCAGGTAGCCGGTTACTCGGTCCCACCGGTCAGGCCACGGGCTTCCAGCAGCGGCCCGATCTCGGGCGACTTGCCGTAGAAATCCCGGAAGATCGTCAGCGCATCCGCACTGAAGCCCTTGGACAATACCTTCGAACGCAGCAGGTCGCCGTTCTCGCGCTTCAGCCCGCCGTGGGTCTTGAACCAGTGCTCCGTGTCCCGCGCCAGCACTTCGCTCCAGATATAGGCGTAATACCCGGCCGAATAGCCGATCGGGCTGGAGAAGATGTGCAGGAAATAAGTCGACCGATAGCGCGGCGGCACCGGCGCAAAGTCCACCTGCGCCGACTTCAATGCATTCGCCTCGAAAGCGGCAATATCGCCGGCCGCCGGCGTCTTGCCGGGCGCCAGCTGGTGATAGTGCTGATCGAGGATGGCCGCGGCCAGATATTCCGTCGTGGCGTAGCCCTGGTTGAACTTCTGCGCGGCGAGCACTTTGTCCATCAGCGCCTTCGGCATGGCCGCACCGCTTTGATGATGCTTGGCGTAGTTCGCCAGCACGCGCGGCTCGGTGGCCCACATTTCGTTGTACTGCGAGGGATATTCCACGAAGTCGCGCGGCACGTTGGTGCCGGAGAACTGCGGGTACTGCACGCTCGAGAACAGGCCATGGATGGCGTGGCCGAACTCGTGGAACGTCGTGGTCACTTCATCCCAGGTCAGCAGCGTCGGCTGGCCCGCCGGCGGCTTGGGAATGTTCAGCGTGTTGGTGACGACGGGCTTGTTGCCGAACAGTCGTGACTGCTCGACGAAGCTGTTCATCCACGCGCCGCCGCGTTTGTTGCTGCGGGCGTAGGGATCGAACAGGAACAGGCCGAGCTGCGAGCCGTCCCGATCCAACACCTCAAACACGCGCACGTCTTCCTGGTAGATGGGCAGATCTTTGCGCTCTGTGAACTTCAGGCCGTACAGCTCCTGCGCGGCGAACAGCACGCCATCGACGAGCACGCGATTCAGCTCGAAGTACGGGCGCACTTGCGCGTCGTCATAAGCGTATTTCTTGGCGCGCACTTGCTCGGCGTAGAAGTCCCAATCCCACGCCTGCAGCTGGAAGCTCGGCGTGCCGTTGGCCTTGGCCTGCTCATCGATGAGCTGCTGCATGTCGGCCGCTTCGCGCTTGGCGTTGGCGACCGCAGCGGGGGCCAATTGATTCAGCATGCCGTTGACGGCTTCGGCGGTCAGCGCTGTTTCATCTTCCAGCACATAAGCCGCGTGGGTCGGATAACCCAGCAGCTTGGCGCGGTCGGCGCGCAGTTTGACGATGTCCGCGATCAACTTCGTGGTGTCGAACTCGCCGCTCCAACCGCGACCGGCGGACGCCTTGTACAAGCGCTCGCGAACAGCACGGTTCTTCAGTTGCGCAAGCGGCGGCTGACCGGTCGTGTTGAGCAACGTCAGCACGTACTTGCCTTCCTTGCCGCGCGTCTTCGCCGCTTCGGCGGCGGTGGCGATCTGCGCATCGCTCAGACCATCCAGTTCTGCCTTCGTGTCGACGACGATCGCGGCCGCGTTGTCGCCCTTGAGCACCAGCTGTCGAAACTCAGTGGTTTTCGACGAGATCTTTTCATTGAGCGCGCGCAGCTCTTGCTTCTGCGCTTCGGAGAGATTCGCACCGGCCCGCACGAAGTTCGTGTGATAGCGCTCCAGCAATCGCAGCGATTCGGGATCGAGCTTCAGCGACTGGCGCTGGTCGTAGAGCTTCTTCACGCGCGCGAACAGGGTGGCGTCGAGATAGATGCTGTCCGAGTGCGCCGACAGCTTCGGCGCCATTTCGGTCTGCGCCTTCTCGATGTCCGGATTGGTGTTGGACGAGCTGAGCGCGAAGAACACCGTCGTGGCCCGGTTCAGCAACTGGCCGGAGCGCTCCAGCGCGACGATGGTGTTCTCGAAGGTCGGCGCGGCCTTGTTGTGGACGATGTCGGCGACTTCCTGGCGCTGCTCGGCCATGCCGGCTTCCATTGCCGGCACATAGTGCTCGTTCTTGATCCTGTCGAGCGGCGGCCACTTGAAGGGCAGCGTGCTTTCGCGGGCAAAGGGATTGTCCGGCGACAGTGCAGGGGCGGCGATCGCGTTCATGGTCATGGTTCCGAGCGCCGCGGTTAACAGCGCGGCGGCGAGCTTGCTGGTTGACATAGTGAGCTTCGGTGTCCGGCGAGACGGCCAGGGTTACAAAAGCGCGCCCGTTCATCAAGCACGATGCGTCGAGCGGAGTCGCGCCGGCGCCGGCCGGTCCTGCGCGTCCCTGCGCTCCCGGCATTTGGGCATCCTGCCCATCAAAAGCTCACGGCTGCGGCATGTATACAAGCAAATCGTGGTATTTCAATGGGCCCGATTCAATGCGGGCTCGGTGCGGGCTGCCAGGCGTGCGGACTCTTGCCGAGCTCGATGTGGCGGCGGCGTCGCGCCGGTTCGCGCGAGGCGAGATCGTCCTGAAGCATCTCCTCGATGAGCTGCGTTACGCCCGGGCCGTGCGTCGCCTTCGTCACGAAGTCCGCGGCCTCTTGCAGGGCCGGCAGTGCATTCGCCACCGCCACCGCGCATTCGCAGATACCGAGAAACGCGTGATCGTTTTCCGCATCGCCGACGCCGACGATGTTGTGCTCGGAGAGCTTCAGCTCCTTGAGGGCGGCCTTCAGGCCCGTGGCCTTGTTGACGCCCGAGGGAAGGATCATCACCGCGCCTTTGTTGAATATCACTTGCAGCTCGAGACCGAGATCGCGGATCACTTCGAGTGCGGCTTCCTCATAGGGCTCGCGCGTCGCGACGATCGTGCGCCCGACGCTCAGAGGAAAGACGCCGCGCCGCTGCAGCGCTGCTACGAATTCTGGCAGCGGCGGCTCGCACAAAGGCTTTTGCTCCTTGGTCGCGGGGTCGTAGAGCAGGGCGCCGTTCTCGGCGACTACCAAGTCGAACAGATCCAAGCGAGGGAATACCGAGATGAGCTCGGCCAGCTCGCGCCCCGTGACCATGATGAGCTTGCGGCCTGACTCGTGCAGCCGCGCCAACGCGTCGATGGTGGGCAGGTCGACGACGCCGTGGCGGGCGATGGTGCCGTCGTAGTCAGTGCACAAGGCGAGATAACGCATGGTCGACGAACGCGGCGGGGGAATTTTCGGTTCCGCCTACGCGGCGCGACCTGCCGCATACAACGTGTAGATCAATTTACCGCAGATGCCGCTTTCGGCTCGGCGCGGGCGCGAATCGCAGAGCCGCCGGGAGGCGGCTCGCGATCGCTGCAGAGAAAAATTACTTAGTGGCGGCGTTATTTCTTGAGATATGCCTTCGACTGCTGCTCAACCACGTCGACCAGGTTGCCCATCGCGACGTGCGCGTCGATCAAATGCAGGCCCCAGTCTTTCATCACATTGCCGCCGGCGACGACATCGCCAGGGATCTCATCCGTGCGCGGATCCGCCGGATTTCCGTTGGTCGTGATTGCGAGATACGAGCCCGTATCGTTGCTTACGCATTCGCCAGTCAGCAATCCAGGCACGCTCACAAACGGCGTTTCGATCTTCGCACCGGCCACCCACGGCTTCGGCTGCGCGGACTCCGTGCTCACGCCGTTGAAGCCGCTCGACAGATACGCATGCATCTCGGCCTTGCCGCCTTTCAGCGCTGCCGGGTTGACGCAAGCGGCCTGCATTCCTTCCGTCGGTACGCGACCGAAGCGCGAGTTCGCCGGCGGCGGCGCGTCGCTGCGGAAAGTCACATACGAAATCACGCAGCCGAGCTGAGAGGCCGAGCGGCACAACGGCATGCTCTGGAACGACCCGCCCACGTCCTTGTCTTTGGGGACGGCGATGTTCGTTCCCAGCAGCAGCGCGGAGAGGACCTTCGATTGAACAGGCTTGCCGTCGATCTCGTTCTTGATCAGCTGAGTCAGCATGCCCGAGCCCTGCGAGTGCCCGATGAGCACGACGCCGCGGCCCTTGTTGTCATTCTGAAGATAGTAGTTCCAGGCATCGAGCACATCGTTGTAACCGAGCTTGCGATCGGCCGGGAAGCCGCCGCCGCTCGCCATCGCGGCCCGCAGCGCCTTCAGCGTGATTTGCCGATAGAGCGGCGCATATAGCTTGCATTGAGAGCCGAACCGGGCGAACTGAGCGCGCACTACGTTCGTCTCTTCCGGCCCCGCGTTCATATCGCTATTCGGCGTGGGATCGTTCGACACCGTCGGATATACATAGAAACAATCGATGGGCGCGTTCGCATTGGCTTTGAACGCTTCCTTCGTGAGTTTTCCATCTGCCGCGATGACGGTCGTCGTCAGATCGACGGCGCACGCATCCTGACGGCCCGGACGGCACAGCCAGGTTTCCGCCTTGCTGTAATCGTTGGCGGCTGGCGGCGGCGCGCTTTCCGGCGCGGACGATTGCGCGAACGACGCGGTCCCGAGCAGCAAGCCGCAGGCAGCGATCGAAACTCGAATGATGCTGTTGGTCATGAGGGTCCCCCTATGAAAACTCAGCGGGTTTTAGTCTTCGGACGAAACGCCAGCAGCACGTTGCCCGGCGGCTGGCGGAAGCCGCCGTAGCCGGACGCCACGAACAACATGCCACTGCCGGCGAACACCGAATGCGAGTCGATGCCGCCTCCTTGCCCTTTGACGCCGTTGAGCGTCGTGAAATCTCGCAGCGTGTCGTATTGCCAGACGATGTCGCCGGTCGCGGCGTCGAAAATATAGATGCGTCCATCGAGCGCGCCCGCGACCACGGATTTGTCGATCACCAGCGGTGCGGCCGACAAACCATACTTCTCGCCGCACAAGTTGAAGCGAGCTTCACGACCGTTGCTGCAATCCGCGGTGACGGGCTTGCGCCACAGGACTTTGCCGGTATCGATGTCGATGGCGTTCATGCCCGGCTCCGGCACGTAGTCCTTGAACTCGGGGAAGTGCGGATCGTTGATGGGCGCGAACACGCGATATTCACTGTCGACGGCAATACCCCAATGCACGCCGCCGAGCGCGCTGCCGTCGCCGAATGTTTGTCGCCACAGCAGCTTGCCGTTCTGCTCGGGATCGAGCGCCCAGACATCGCCGGACTTCTGGCCCGCGAGCACGATGTCGCTGCCATCGCGCTTCTTTGTGAGCACGGCGCCAGCGCCGAAGTCGTAGTCCTTCAGCACGCTGTCGGCGGGGCTCGGGCAATTCGGCCCGGACTGCGCTGGCTCCGGTCGGCAGGCGAGATTCCAAACATCGTTCGCGAGGGCCTGAAAGGTCCATTTCAGATTGCCGGTGGCCAGGTCGATCGCGAGCACCGCATCGCTGGTCGGTGTGGCCGGCAACGAAGTGTTCTGTCCCGTGGTTGCGTAGATCAGCCCGCGTTCGACGTCGATCGAAGGTGTCGACCAGATCGGTGCGCCCGACGGGCCGCGCAACTTCACGCCGGTCGCGCTGGTCTTGCCGGTGTATTGGGCGTCTTCCATCGTGTGCGCGACCCACAACTGTTTGCCGGTCGCTGCGTCGAGTGCGACGACCGCGCCGTGGCCGACGCAACACTCGAACTTCGGATTCGCGCCGCTGCCGACGCCCGACGAAGAGACTGGCACGATGATGCGATCTTTGTAGAGCACGGGAGCGCCAGTGATGTTGCCGGTCGCATCGTGACGTCCGTTTGCTTTCCAGATGCGCTCGCCGGTCTGCGCGTCCACGGCGTGCACTTGAGCTTGCTGGTCGGCAAAGATCAGCGCTTTGCGAGAACCGATGTCGCCGAACGACACCGAGCTGCGCACCGCGACACCGACGTCATAAACCCACTTTGCACACGCCTTCTCGATATCCAGCGCGAGCAGCTTGCCGCTCTGCGCCGGTGCATAAAACATTGTCGACCCGACGATCACGGGCGATGAGCGCAGCGACGTGGTCTTCGGGAAGCCGATGGCCCACGCCAGTTCCAGCTCGGGCAATTGTTTGCTGCTGAGCCCGGCCTGTTTGGCGCTCAGCCGGCGGCTGTTGTTGTGATCGACGCCAAACATGGTCAGCGCAGGGCTGGCCTGCAGATTCACGCTGCGCTGATCGGGGCCGCACATCATCGCGGCAGTCCAGTTCGTATCCTGTTCCGGGGCCGCGAGATACTCGATGAGCTGCGGCATCTTCTCTTTAGGAACCATCGAGCCTTGCTGTTGCATCACACCGGTTGTGAGTGCGAGCCGCAGCGACTGCGCGCTCATCAGTTGCAACGCTGACAAAGCAGGGGCGCGAGTGCCCGGAATGTTATGGCAGGCCGCACAGTACGTTTCATACACCTGGCGGCCGGGAAGATTGGCGCGAGGGTCGGGCGCCGGACCTTCGGCCGCTGCCGCGAGCTGGTTGACGATAAGACCTAAAGCAAGTGCCGCCGCAACGCGCGCGAAAGCCTTGCGACACAGTGAATTCTCGCTCATGAACCACGCTGACATGTGAATCCCCCGCTTGCTTGTTTACCGGATTCGACCGGGGCGCCGTAAAAAGAAAAGTCAAAGCGTGGCCCGCGCGATTGTCTCGTTGCGCTTCATCCATAACACTGCGCGGGCGTCGCATGAGTGACGCGAGTGGGGGAGCTATGAAATATCGTTCGTCGGGTGCCCGTGTTCTGTTGGGCAGTATTCTGTCGGTGCTTTGTGTCGTCAGCGCGTCTGCCGCAGGGTGGAAAGTGCCGCGCACTGCGGACGGCAAGCCGGACCTGCAGGGCAACTGGACCAATGCGACGCTCACGCAGTTGGAGCGCTCGCCGGCGCAGGGCGATCGCAAAGTGCTGACCGCCGAGGAGGCGCAGAAGATCGAAGGCGCCGCCGCTGAGCACGTCGAGGAAAACGCCAAGCCCACCGATCCGAAGCTGGGCATTCAGGATCTGCCCAAGGATTGCGGCTACGGCTTCTCCGGCACCAATTGCGGTTACAACAATTTCTGGGTCGATCGCGGCACGCAAGTGATCCGCATCAATGGCGAGCCGCGCAGCTCCATCATTACCGAGCCGGCGAACGGCCGAATTCCTCCCATGACGCCCGCTGCGGGCAAAGAAGCAATGGCGCGCGTGGCTGCGTTCCGCAAAGGTGCGGGTCCGGTCGATGGTCCCGAGCTGCGTTCGCTGGGTGAGCGCTGTCTGACTTCGTTCGGCTCGAGCGCGGGACCGCCGATGCTGCCGCTCATGTACAACAACACGTATTCGATCGTGCAGACGCCGGACACGGTGATGATCCTGGTCGAGATGATTCACGACGCGCGCGTCGTGCGCATCGGCGGCAAGCACGTGCCGAACAGCGTGAAGAAGTGGTACGGCGATTCCATCGGTCGCTGGGAAGGCGACACGCTGGTGGTCGAAACGACCAACTTCCATCCCATGCAGACGTTCCGCGGCCTCGGCCCGGATCGCAAAGTCACCGAGCGCTTCACTCGCGTCTCGGCCGATCAGATCCTGTATCAGTTCAAGGTGGAAGATCCGGCGCTCACGCAACCGTTCGCCGGCGAGCTGCCGATGAATGCGACGCCAGACCTCATGTACGAGTACGCCTGCCACGAAGGCAACTACGCGCTGCCGGGCATCCTGGCCGGTGCGCGTGAAGAGGAACGTCAGGCCGCCGGCAAGACGGTCAAGCAGGACGAGGCGGATAACGAAAAGGGCGAGTAACGGCGGCGGCCAGACTTGTCAAAGGCTGGCTGGCGGCGAGCGCAATCGCCCTCGGTTTGGCAAGACTGGTCAGTTCATCGGGTCGCGGTCATCATTAGGGCGGAGTCTGCGTGGCAGGCTCCGCCTTAATCGTTTTCGGCCGTCCCGGAGATCGCCATGAATCGTCGCCAGGCTTTGCTTGGACTGGTTGCCTTGCCCGCGGTGGCACAAATTGCTTCGGCTGCCGCCGCGCCCGTCGTGGTCGTGAACAAGACGCCTACGTGCGGCTGCTGCGGACTTTGGGTCAAGCATCTGCAGGCGGCGGGGTTCGCCGTCCAGGTGCATGACCTCGAGAATCTCTCGCCCATCAAGGAACGCGTCGGCGTGCCGTTTGGCATGGGCTCCTGCCACACCGCCGAGGTCGGCGGCTATTTCATCGAAGGTCACGTGCCGGCGGAGGATATCAAGCGGCTGCTGAGTGAAAAGCCGGCGGCCAAGGGCTTGACGGTGCCGGGCATGCCGGCTGGATCGCCCGGCATGGAAGTGCCGTCGGGCCGCGTCGATCGTTACGACGTGCTGCTGGTCGACAAGGAAGGCAAGACCAGCGTGTTCGCAACTCACGGTGGCGATAAGAAATAACCAATGAAATTCTATTCGTGGAACGTCAACGGCATCCGCGCCGTCGTGAAGAAAGGAACGTTTCAGGCGTTCATCAAGGAGCACAAGCCCGACATCCTGTGCCTGCAGGAAACCAAGGCCGAGCGCGGCCAGGCCGAGGTCGATCTCGCCGGCTATCACGAGTACTGGAATTCGGCGGTCAAGAAGGGCTACTCGGGCACGGCGATTTTCTCCAAGCGCGAGCCGCTCGATGTGATCAACGGCTTTCCCAAGGACTTCGCCAAGAAGTTCTCGTTCGCCGACGAGCTCAAGCGCGACGCCAACGAAGAAGGCCGCGTCATCACCGCCGAGTTCGATAAGTTCTTCGTGGTCACGGTGTACACGCCGAATGCCAAGGACGATCTGAGCCGCCTGCCGTTGCGGCACAAACATTGGGATCCGGCGTTCCTCGCGTACTGCAAACAACTGGAAAAGAAAAAACCGGTGCTGTTCTCCGGCGATCTGAACGTCGCGCACACCGAGCTGGATCTGGCGAACCCCAAGCCGAACCGCGGCAAGAAAGGGTTCACCGAAGAGGAGCGCGAAGGCTTCCAGAATTTCCTCGACGCCGGCTTCGTCGATACCTTCCGCATGTTCACCGAAGGCAACGGCCACTATTCGTGGTGGAGCAATTTCTCCAATGCCCGCTCGCGCAACGTGGGATGGAGAATCGATTACTGGCTGGTGTCGGAGAAGCTGCGCAAGCAGGTGAAGAAGGCGGAGATCCACGCCGACGTGATGGGCAGCGATCACTGCCCGGTGAGTGTCAGCGTAGCGATCGACTAGCAGATGCCGGCTTGAAGGCCGGCATCGCCCGTCAGGAGAGATTATTTCTCGACAAACGCGCGCTCGATGACGTAGTCGCCGGGCGAGCCGATGTGGTCGGAGATCTGGAAGCCGCGCGCGTCGAGGATGGCGGACAGGTCCTTCAGCATGGACGGGCTGCCGCAAATCATCGCGCGATCGTGTTCGGGGTTGAGCGGCGGCAGGCCGATCTGTTCGAACAGCTTGCCGCTCTCGATCAAATCAGTGAGGCGGCCGCGATTGCGATACGGCTCGCGCGTCACGGTCGGGAAGTAGATGAGCTGATTGGCGACCATCTCGCCGATATGCTCGTCTCGCGGCAGCACGTGCGTCAGGTATTCCTCATACGCGAGCTCGCTGGTGGCGCGCACGCTGTGCAGGAGCACGACCTTCTCGAACTTCTCGTACAGCGCCGGATCCTTGACCAGGCTCATGAACGGCGCGAGGCCGGTGCCCGAGCTCAACAGGTACACATGCTTGCCCGGCTTCAAATCGTCGATCAGCAGCGAGCCGGTGGGCTTGCGGCTGACCAGCACTTCATGGCCCGGCAGCAGGTGCTGCAGGCGTGAGGTGAGCGCGCCGTTCTGCACTTTGATGCTGAAGAATTCGAGGTGCTCTTCGTGATTGGCGCTGGCGATGCTGTAGGCGCGGGTCAGCGGACGGCCGTCGACCTGCAGGCCCATCATGACGAACTGGCCGTTCTCGAAGCGCAGGCCCGGATCGCGAGTCGTCGTGAAGCTGAACAACGTGTCGTTCCAGTGACGGACCTTCAGAACGCGCTCAGTGTTGAAAGCAGACATTTGGTTCCTCAATTCCTCATCACGCGCTGACCAGAAAGTGACTCACCAGGGCGCAGATCGGCAGCCCCAGTCCCAGGCCAGCGGCCACCCGGGGGGAATACGTCAGCAGTAAAACGAAACTCACGGCGCTCGCAGTGAGCATGCCAAACCATTCGACCGTGCCTATCGGCCAGCCCGCCTGGGCGGCGGCCATCAACAGCGACACGGTCAAAGCGATCCAGCCAGCGGCGCGCAGGAGCTGCCTTTGTAGAGGCGTTGGCTCCCGCTGCAAGAGCTCGCGGGCATGGCGGCTCATGGATAAGCATAGCGCCGCCCACCCCGTGTACGTCAGCGCGAATGGGAATAAGGACATTACGCCCGCTCCGCTTCTGCCGGGAGATTCAGACGCTCCGAAGCCTTATGTTTCGCGGGTTTGCGGCTGCCGGGCGGGCGGGAGGCGTACCACCCTGTCAAACCTAACAGGGTGGCGATGGCCAGCATTGTCAAATCGAAGCCCGCATAGACCCAGTTGCCCTGAGCCAGGGTGATGCCCAGGTGGGCTTGGGTGGTGAGGGCATTGATCGCCGGCAGGGCGGCGAACAGCGCCGCGCCGGCGACGAATTGAGTCGTCCAGGCGACCCGGGCCGGCCGGATCATCGGAAGCACGAAGCTGAGCAGCCAGGCGGCAAAGAAGACTCGCACTTCCCAGCCCGGCCGCTCGGCCAGCGTCACGGGTAGCAGGCGATTGGCGTAGAAGAACGCGGCAACCGCGACCGGCAGGCCCGTGATCACGCCGATGTTCAGCACTTCGACCAGCCGATGTCCGAACGGCGTGTAGCCCAGCTTGGCGCGCTCGGGCGCGCGCTTTACCGACCACAACACCAGGCCGCTCGCGACCATCAGGATTCCGCCGAGGCCGGACAGCGTGAATAGCCAGCGCAGGGTCGTCGAAGAGAACGTCGCCATGTGCAGGCCGAACATCACTGCGCGCGTCTGTGACGCTGGCGCGGGCTCACCCGCTACCGAGAGCAGCTCGCCCGTCGTGCCGGCGAACACGACGTTTCGATTGCTATTGGCCAGCTGGCCTTCGGTGTCGCGACGGATGGTGATGCGAGAGTTGATGTCGGATGGGTTATTGATCGTGATGAACGCCGCGTGCGCGCCGTTCCATTGCCTGCGTGCTTCCTCGATCAGCGGCTCGATATCGGTCAGCGTGCCCGGCTGATTCGCCGGCTTGACCTCTGCCGCGATCCCCAAGGCTTCCTTGGAAAAAGCTTCACGATTGTCGCTGTAGTTCGCCTCTATGCCCCAGGGCATGTACATGAACATCAGCGTCACGAGGCCGGTGTACGTGATCATCGCGTGATAGGGCAAGGCGAGCACGCCAACGGCGTTATGCGCGTCGAGCCACGAGCGCTGACCCTTCTTCGGGCGGAACGTGAAGAAGTCCTTGAAGATCTTTTTGTGGGTGATGACGCCGCTGATGATGGCGACGAGCATGAGCATGGCGCAGAAGCCGACCACCCAGCGGCCCCAGATGGGCTTCATGCTCAGCTCGAAATGGAAGCGATAGAAGAAGTCGCCGCCGCGGGTCTCGCGGGCTTTCACTTCTTCGCCGGTGCTTGGGTCCAGCACGGCGACCTTGAAGCCGCGCCGTCCCTCGCCGCCGCCGTTTGGATCCCGGAACGTCACGCGAACTACCGGCTCACGCGCTTCCGGCAAAGTGATGAACCAACGCGGCGAGTTCGGCGCTCGCTCCTGAAGCATTGCAATCGCCTTTGACGCCGCATGCGCATCGGCCTTTACGTCGCGCAGCTCCGGCCGCATCCATTGTGAGATCTCGGGCCGGAAGTAACTCAGCGTGCCGGTGACGAACACCGCGAAGAGGATCCAGCCAACGACCAGCCCGGACCAGGTGTGCAGCCATGCCATCGACTGGCGAAATCCTTCCTTCATGACGCAGTCACCTGTCTTTGCAACCAAACGAGTGCGCCGAGCACGACCGTGGACCCGATGATTCCCGCCCACGCGCGCCAGGCGGTGCGAGTGGCGAACACCCAGAGCACGACGCATGCGTAGATGAGGAACGACGCCAGCGTCGCCGTCATCGACGCCTCGGCTCTCGACATCGGCAGGAAGATCGCCAGTGCGAACGTGGCAAGCGCAGTCAGCGCGTAGCCGCCGATGATGGCGGCGAGGGCGCGCGAAGCGACGGAAAGGCGATAGGAGGGGGTGAGCGCCGTCATGACTAGCGACTCCGCCCTGCTGACCCGCGCCCGATTCCCGACTGCATACGCCTCCCGACGACTATCCAGGGATGGCTAGCGGTCTCGGCCGCGAAAGTCGGGCCTCAAACGGGCGTGGCTGGTCCCAGCGATTAAAGCCGTCCGATGATAATCATTCTTATTTGGAATGCAATGCGGTCAGCGAGAGGGATTCGCCGAGTAGGGTCCCGTGCGAGGCAATGCTTCGAGCGCCGCCAGGCATTGGGCGCTTATTCCGCGGAAGTCTTCACTGATGCGAGTGTCACTGGCGACCGTGCGCCAGTACTGCTCGGCCAGGCGCCGCGCCCGCGCGTAACACACCATGGTGTTTGCAGTCGGATGCGCCGCTTCGAAGGTGCGCCCGATGATTTGATTGTGCTCGGGGGCGAACAGCATGGGCAGCATGTCGTACGAGGGCGTGAGCGTGAATGTGCCGTCGTATGTATCGAAGAAGGAGAGATTGCCGAAGTGGCGATCGGTATTGCCGATCAGCGCGCCAAACGTCGCGAGCAATCTCACTTGTTCGAGCGTGGCGGCATCGATCATTCGGTCGTTGAGCAGTCGTGCGGCCGCGGCGATCCAGTTATCCAGCTGCCCATAGTGGTCCAGATCGATGGCGAACAGCGACGTCACACCGAGGCGTCCGTCATTGCCGAGGCGATCGAAGCGGTCGACGACCAGATACGTGTGATCGTCGAAGCGATGGATTTGCGAGCGGCAGGCAGCGATGCCATCGCTCGCCAGCACCACGTGCGCAAGGTGCTCGGCGACGAGCAGATCCGACCAGCGCTGGCCGATGGGATGGGTCAGAGGTGGCGAAAATTTGACCAGCACATGCCGGGGGCCACGTCCGTCGTCGACAAAGGCGGCGAACTTCGGGTGTTCGCCATGGGCCGACGAGCCCGGCAGTCCGCCTTCGATGGCGTCCCGAAGCAGCTTGGGAAATTCCTGGGCGCGATTTCGTATTGGCTGGCGTTGCGCGATCGTCGCCAGATACTCGGTCAGCGCAGGCTCGCCGAGCACCAGATCGCCGAGCGGATCGCTGCCATGCTGGGTGAGATAGAGCAGGTAGTGATCGTCGGTCCAATCCGTAGTCCGCTGCGGCAGGCTCAGCTCGGGGTAGCGCCTCGGCACGCCGCGGCCAAGGAATCCGCCGGGACGCTGGTCTTGCAGGAAATAGGGCAGCCCGGTGCTGAGCTCGGAGGGGCGGTAGTCTTCATTAGACAAGGTTGCGAGATAGAACTGACCGGCTGCGAGCGCATACAAAGTGCCCACCGCATGCGCTGCCCCCGTTCGGTCTATCCGGAACAGCGGCCAATTGGAGCCGGCGCCTCTCACCTCCCGTCGCAGGGCATAGCGAGCCCCCCGGGTGCTTCCAATCTTGAGAACACGCTCGGCTTTGACCAGTGGATTGATCAGCCGTGAAAGCGTGGGCTGGGAGATCCCGAGCGCTTCCGCCAGCACCGAGCTGCTGGAAGCGCCATCAGCGAGGATTGTTAGCAGGCCCTCGGCGGTAGCCATGGGCCTAGTCTAGTGAATAGATACGTGAATAGATACTTGAATGAAAAATCAGACTATTTTTACAATAAAATCAATCGGTAAAGGACGCGATTGGTTATTTAGTGAATAGATTCATGCATCCGGCCGGGGCTTGCCCTTGAGCGAGGCGTCGCGGGTCAGGATGGTGACGCGTTGGCCGTCCTGCAGGCGTTCGACGCCGCGGATGACGACGACGTCGCCGGCGCTCACGGGGCCGTCGATGGTGACGAGGTCGCCGTCGGTCGTGAGGGAGGTGATGGCGACGCGTTCGGCGGTGTTGTCGCCGCGGATGCGCATCAGGTAGTTGCCGGTCTGGCGGACGGCGATGGCGTCGCGGGGGACGACGAGGGCTTCGGTTGCGTCGCGCTCTGGGAGGCCGACTTCGAGGGCGGAGCCGACGTTGAAGGCGCTGTCCGCCAGCAGCATGCGCAGTTCGAACTGCCGCGAGCGTTCCTCGCCGACGGGCACGACCGTCCGCACCGTTGCAGGGATCTGTTTGTTCGCGACCTTGATCGGCAACTCCATGCTCGCCTTCACTGAGCTGAGCAGCGCCAGCGGCGCCTGAACGCGCGCTTCGACGTGAACCGTATCGACGAGTCGGGCAATGGACGCACCGGTCGCAACGTATTCGCCGCGCTGAGCGAGGCGCTCCGTCACAACACCGGAGAACGGCGCCCGCACTTCGGTCTGCTCCAAATCATGTTTGGCCGAACGATGACGCACCTCCGCCTGCTGCAGCTGAGCCGTGAGCATGGCGAGCTGGGACCTGACTTCGTCGAGCTGGGTTTGTGAGATGGAGTTGTTCGCCAGCTTCTCGATCCGCTGCAGCTGTCGCTCCGACATCGCACGCTGCGCCTCGATGCGCATCATCTCCGCCTTCGCATCTTCGACCTGCAAACGCACGGCTTCGTCTTCCAACTTCGCAACACGCTCACCGGCACGAATGCGAGTGCCCACTTCGGCGACGTACTCCAAGCGACCGGCTGCGCTGGTCGCGAGCCGAGCATCGTTGCGACTGACGACACTGCCAGGAACCCAGCGTCGTGGCGCCACACGCGTCACCGACGCTTGCGCGACTTCGACCATCACCACCGGCAGCTCGGATTTCGTTTGCTGAGCGCCCGCGCTCGCCGCGAACAGCATCAGCAACCAGCCTTTCGTGAATCGCATCATTGCGCAGTCTCCGTTAACAAGCCGACGTCGTGAGTCGCCGCTGGCGAGCGACGTTCGTAAACAAGTCGCATCAGGCTCGGCAGCAACACGATTGAAAACACCATGCTCACAATCACGCCCGCGACGTTCACGGCCGCGAGGCCGCGATAAATAGTGCTGGCGGGTCCAGGATTGACGACCATGGGCAAAGCGCCGAGCGCGCCAGTCAGCGTGCTCGCGACCATCGCGCGCAGGCGCTGATTGAGTGACATCCGCAGCGCTTCTTCCAGGCTGTGGCCGTGATTCATCGCCTCGCGGGTCAGGTCGACCAGCAGGATGGCGTGATTGACGATGATGCCGATCATCATGATGAAGCCGATCATCGTGAGCAGGTCGAGCGGCTGGAACGCCACCACGCCCAGCAAACGAATACCGAGCACGCCGCCGGCCAGCGCCAGCGGCACGGTGAGCACGACCACTAGCGCATCGCGCAGCGAATGAAACATCGCCGCCATCAGCATGAACAGCACCAGCAGCGCGAGCAGGAAGTTGCCGCTCATGGTTGCGATGATGGTGTCGAGTCGATCGGCGCTGCCCGCGAGGCGGATGTTTGCATCCGGCGGCAAGTTGGCGCGCAGTTGGGGCACGATGTCGCTGTTGATCTTCGTGAGCATGTCTTCCAGCGACAGCGTGGGCGGCGGATCGATGGTGAGCGTCACGGTGCGATGATGATCGACGCGTCGGATCTGCTCCGGAACCAGCGTCGTCTCCAGGGTAACCAGTTCGCCGAGCGGCACGACCTCGCCGGAGGGCGTGATCAACGGCGCCTGCGCGAGATCTTCGGGCGTCTCGCCCAGATTGGTTCGCAAGATCACCGGCAATCGAGCCTGGCCATCGAAATATTCGCCCAGCCACGCACCATCGCCGAGCGAGCGCACGACCGTGCCTAACGCCGCGCGATCCCAGCCAACTTCCGCGATGCGCCGATCGTTGGGCTCGGCGCGCAGTTCCAACACTTGCACGTCCGTATTTGGGAATGACTGCACGTTCGCGCCTGCGAACGTTTCCTCCAGCAATCGCCGGCCCGCCGCAGCGGCCGTGTTCAACGAGGCAGTGTCGGTGCTTTGCAGATGAATGGCGACCGAGCGCGCCGAACCGCCGATGCCGCCGAACAACTCGCCTTCATTGACGAACACTCGCGTGTCGGGAATGCCGGCGACAATCTCGTCGCGCACGATGCGTTCCAGTTCGCCGATACGATCGTCGTCGATCACGCGCGCGCCCAGTGTGCCGCCACCCGGCCACAGCAGCACGTAATAATTCTTGAGTCGCGGCTCTTTCTCGCCCGTCATGTACGGCTGCATGCGCTCGTGCAGCTTGGTGGCGATCTCGCGATCCACCGTCGCCGGGCTCATGCCGGGCGGAAAACTGAAGTACGCGTCGATCGCCGCGCGCTTCACCGGCGGCAAATAATCGAGCTTCGGCAAGAACGCCCACGACAACAGCAACGGCGCCCCCAACAAGACCAGCACCCACATGACCTGCTGATGCCGGGTGCGTGTCCACTCGATCACCTTGTCGGTCAGCCCGGGCCAGCCTTCGCCGTAACCGGATTTCTGCGCTGGCCCGCCGAGCCAGCGTCCCGCCGCGGCGGGCACGACGGTGATCGCGACCAGGATGGAAAATGCGACGGCGATGGAGATGGTCAGCGCCAGGTCGGCAAAGATCTGGCCTTCGACATCTTTGAGAAACAGCACGGGCAGGAACACCGCGATCGTCGTGGTCGTCGATGCGAACAGAGCGGGCACGACCTGCCGCGTGCCGTCGTGCGCCGCTTGATCGATCGGCATGCCGGTTTCCCGCAAGCGAATGATGTTGCCGGAGACGACGATCGCGCCTTCCACGACCATGCCGACCGCGAACGCCAGTCCGGCGAGCGAAATCACATTGATGCTGCGGCCGGCGAGATGCAGGGCGCAGAACGTCGCGAGCAAACAAATCGGGATGGTGGTCGCGATGATCACGGTGGCGCGAACGTTCCGCATGAACCACCACACGCACACCAGCGCGAGCAGCGCGCCGACGACCAGATTTTCGATCAGCAGATTGACGGCCCGTGTGATGAATACCGAGGCGTCAAACGATTGCTCGATGCCAAGTCCACGCTCGCGCAGCGGCCCGTCACGCAGCTCGGCGACGACGCGCTTGGCTTCCTCGAGCGTAGCAAGCACGTTCGCGCCTGGCGCTCGCAAGAGTTGCAGGCCGATGGCGGGGTTGCCGTTCTGATGCGAATAGAAAAGCTGGTCGGGTGGACGGGCCTCGACCACGGCGACGTCAGAGAGTCGCACCGGCTGGCCATCCCGCCACGCGAGCACCAGTTGGCCCAATTGATCCACATCGTATCGGCCTGCGTAGCGCAACGCGTACTGCCGTCGGCCTACATCGAGCTGCCCCGCAGAAACATTGTTGGCGCTCGCGGCCAGTCTCGCGATATCGGGGATGCCAACGCCGAGCGCCGCGGCTCGCGGCAGATCGACGGTGATACGAACGTCGTTCGGCGCGCCGCCATTCACGCGCATGCCGCCCACACCGGGAATTGATTCGAGACGCGGCTGCACGACGTCTTCGATGAAGCGGCGATAGTTGTCGATCGGGCCCGGCGTGCCCGGCAACAGCTGCACGAAGAACCAGGTGAGGCTCTCGTTGGTGTCGCCGCCGATGCCGCCCAACTGCACGACGGGTCGATCGGCATCGCGCGGCAACGGCGGCAAGCGGCTCATGCGGCCGATCACGTCGACCAGCGCAGCTTTCATGTCGGTGCCGATCGCGAATGTGAGCACGATTTCGGTGCCGCCGCTGTTGGCGTTGCCGGTAATTTCCTCCACGCCGGCCAGGCCCTGCAGCACCCGTTCCTGCGGTTCCAGCAGTTCCGCCTCGGCCTCCTCGGGCGAGGCGCCCCGCCAGTTGGTCGTGATGCCGATGGTCGGTCGCTCGATATCGGGAAACAGCTGCAGCGGCAGCTCCAGCAGGCTGAGCGTGCCGAACAGGGCGACGAGCAGCACCGTCACGCCGACGGCAATGGGGTTACGGATGGCAGCGGCAATGACGCGCATCGCTCGGCTCCCTTTCTTCGGTTTGGCCAGGTGCGGATTGGACCGCAGCTCGGTCCGCCGGTTTGGGCCGTTGCGACAGGCCGAATTCAAATCACGACGGAACGAACCTTGTGATGCGGGGCGGCGGCGGACGGTTTAAGCTCTGCGGCGTTTTTTGCGACCCTGAACCACCTCCCTTGAACGACTCGAGCGACTTACAAATCACGTCCGCCGAACGGCGCCTGACGCTGGCGGCGCTGGCGGTCGTCGTCCTGCTCAGCGCCCTCGACCAGACCATCGTCGCGACGGCCATGCCTCGCATCATCGAGCAGCTGCAAGGCCTGTCGATGTATGCCTGGGTCACGACGGCCTACATGCTCACGTCCACGGTCTCGGTGCCGCTTTATGGCAAGTTGAGCGATCAGTACGGACGCAAGCCGATTTTGATCCTGGGTGTCGTGGTGTTCCTGGTCGGTTCGGCGCTGTGCGGATTGAGCGGCGAGTTCGGCAGTTTGCCGGTGCTGGGCGACGGCATGATGCAGCTGGTGGTGTTCCGCGCTCTGCAGGGGCTGGGGGCCGGCGCATTGATGACTGTTTCATTCGCAGTCATGGCGGATATGTATCCGCCACGCGAGCGCGGCCGGTTGTTCGGTGTGTTTGGATCGGTGTTCGGTCTGGCCACGGTCGTGGGGCCATTCATCGGCGGCTTCTTCACCGATCATGGCACCGTGTCGATGGGCGCTTACGAGATTGCCGGCTGGCGCTGGGTTTTCTATGTGAACCTGCCGCTCGGCGCGCTCGCCTTGTTCATGATCGTTTATCGCATGCCTGCCTTGCGGAAGGGCGGCGGCGGCAACATCGATTATCTGGGCGCTGTGCTGGTTGTGCTGACCGCGGCGTCGCTGTTGCTCGGCCTGACGTTGGGCGGCACGCACTACGCATGGGATTCGCCTCGCATCCTCGGCCTGTTTGCCATGTCGCTGGTGTCGCTGGCGATTTTCATCTGGGTCGAAGGGCGCGCCCGCGAGCCCATTCTGCCGTTGCATCTCTTCAGCATTCCCACGTTCCGGATCGCGACGCTGGGTTCGTTCGTCATGAGCATGGCGTTCCTGGGCGTGGTGATGTTCATGCCCTTGTACATGCAGGTCGTGCAGGGCGTTTCGGCGGTGCAGAGTGGCGTGGCCCTGCTGCCGTTGATGCTTACATTGATCGTCAGCAGCATCGGCTCGGGTCGCATCGTCGCGCGCACCGGGAAGTACAAATGGTTGATGGTGAGCGGCGGTGTCCTGCTCGTCGCGGGTGTCGTTTCGCTGACCGGCATCGGCGCGGACACGACGCAAGCCGATTTGACGTGGCGACTCGCGTTGACCGGCC
The DNA here is from genome assembly GCF_009932555.1 of Steroidobacter agaridevorans. GTDB lineage: Bacteria > Pseudomonadota > Gammaproteobacteria > Steroidobacterales > Steroidobacteraceae > Steroidobacter > Steroidobacter agaridevorans. The sequence continues at coordinate 34,872 of NZ_BLJO01000005.1, read as the reverse complement.
TCGGGCTCGGGCCGGCGCAGACGCTGTTCAGCCTGGTGATTCAGAACGCCGCGCCCGCGAATCAGATCGGCGTGGCTACCAGCATGAGCCAGTTCAGCCGGCAGATCGGCTCGACGGTCGGCGTGGCCATCTTCGGAACATTTCTTACGCATGCGCTCACGGCTGAATTGCCCAAGCACGTGCCCCAGCTGCCCGGCGGCAACCTCTCGCAGTTGGATCTGGCGCACGCTCAGAGCCAGGCCATGAATGTGGACCAGATTCGTGCGCGCGTGCACACGGCGCTCGATGAGCGATATCGAGTCATAGAGCGCGCCTTCAACGAAGATCAGCGCGCGGTGCAGGAAGTGCTAGCCGATTCGCGCCTGCCTGAAGCCGTCAAAGCGCCGCTGCGCGACGGCGGGCTGCGCGCGAAAACGCATGACGAGCTGGAGGAACGCACCGACGCGCTCGTCGCCGAATTGAAGGCGGGCGAAGCGGGGCGCGATCGATTGTTGAAGGATCCGGATCTGTCGCCCGCCATGAAGAAGCAGCTGGCCAATATTCCCTCGCGCGCCTGGAATGAGCCGGAAGTGATCGCCGGTGTCGCTACGTTGTTTCGCGACAGTTTGCTCGCCACCGAGAATGCGATCGTCGCCAAGCGCGCGCAGAACGCTTTGCAGATGGTCAAGGCAGGGATGACGATGTACGCGGACAAGCTGGTCGCCGACATTCAGCGCGGCGTGAAAGTGGCATTCGCCGCTTCAATCGCTCACATGCTGGAGCGAGCGCTGTGGATTGTCGGTCTCGCGCTGTTCGTCGTGCTGTTCATTCCCGAGCTGCCGTTGCGCGCGAAGCCGCATTCGGACACGGCCAGTGAATAACGCGACGACTACGGCGCCGCCTCGCCGCTCCTTCGCGGCCCTGCGCCATCCCGGTTATCGCGGGTTCTTCTTGAGCTTTGCCGGCGCGATGATGGCCGACAGCGTCGAGCACGTCATCAGCTACTGGATGATGTTCGAGAAGTTCCAGTCGAACGCGCTCGGGGCGTTCGCGGTGGTGTCGCACTGGCTGCCGTTTCTGCTGCTGTCGCTGCCGGTCGGCGCGCTGACCGATCATTTCGATCCGCGACGCCTGATTCAGATCGGCATGGTGATATTCATGGGCGTGTCGCTCGCCTGGGGGGCGCTGTTCCTGACCGACACGCTGGAGGTCTGGCATGCGATGGTGCTGCTGACTCTGCACGGTATCGCCGGTGTGTTGTGGACGCCTACCGCGCAGGTGCTGCTCCATCACGTCGTGCCAGCGGAGGATCTGCAAAGCGCCGTGCGATTGAATGCAACGTCACGGCAACTCGGCTTGCTCGGTGGACCGGCGATCGGTGGCGCGCTGTTGATGCTGCTCGGCCCCACGCACGGCATTCTGCTGAATGCATTTTTCTATTTGCCGACGATCGCCTGGTTGTGGAAAGCGCCGTATTCCCGAGCCGCGGCCGGGCAGGGGCCGCCGCGACGCGCGTTGCTTTCGTTGAGCGATGTGACGTCGACGCTGCGTCGCATCGGCTCGCACAAGACGTTGCTGTCGATGATCCTGCTGTCGGGCGGAGCGTCGTTCTTCATCGGCAATGCTTATCTGCCGCAGATGCCGGACTTCGCGCGCTCGCTGGGTCACGCCGATGCGGATCTTTCCTACAGCGTGTTGCTGGGTGCGGACGCGGTAGGTGCGTTGACGGCGGGTTTCATCTTGGAGAGTCGCGGCTGGCTGGCGCCGAATCCGCGCACGGCCATGATCCTGGCGATGCTCTGGTGTGCTGCGCTGGCCGGCTTCGCGATGTCGTCGGTCTATTCGCTCGCGGTGCTGCTGCTGTTCATCGCCGGTTTCATGGATCTGTCGTTCAACTCGATGGCGCAGACGCTCGTGCAGTTGAACGCGCCGGCCGACATTCGCGGCCGCGTGCTGGGCGTGTTCTCGATGATGGCGCTGGGATTGCGAACGTTCAGCGGTGTGACGGTGGGGTTGATGGGCGCCGCGATCGGCATTCACACTTCTCTGACCCTCAGCGCGCTGGCGCTGATCGCACTCAGCGCGCTGTTGCTCGTGCGCAGTTCCAAGGCTTGATCGGAGCTGCGCACGCTCGGGCGGCCTATTTCTTCTTCGAGCTCTTTTTCTTGCGGCCGCCGCCTTTGCGGCTGCTCTTCTTCTTCGGCACCTTCGCTCCGGAACGCCGCGCTTCGGACAAGCCGATCGCGATCGCTTGCTTGCGGCTCTTCACCTTCTTGCCGGAGCGACCGCTGCGCAGCGTCCCTTTCTTGCGTTCGCGCATGGTCTTTTCGACTTTCTTCGAGGCCTTCTTGCTGTACTTGCGTTTGGTCGCCATGAACGGCTCCTCGTGTGTCGGGATGGATCAGTCCCGACCACCAACGCCTCGACGCAGCGGGCTGTTCCGAAAAGCTTACCGATAGATCAGGAACGCCTCACGCTCCTGCGCCCACGATTTCTCATCGGGCTGCGTCGATGCATCCAGATCCGCAGCTGTGGAGTTCGCATCGTCGACCCATTCGCGCAGCTGCGGGCCGCCGTTGATGATGTCGATGGCCAGGCGATCCTTCTCGTATTCATAGTGAAAGTCGCGCCATAACGGATAGTCGGGATGCAGGCGACGGATGGCCTTGAACGCCAATGTTTGCAGGCGCCACGGCAGGAACGCGTGGTGGTCGTAGCTCGGATCTTCGACGTGAATCTGCAGTCCTGAGCAAAGTTTCCCGACATGTTTATGAAATGTCGGTTCGAAATAACAGGGACGCAGGCGACAGCCATGTAACCACTGCGGCGCCAGCGAGCGCATCTCGGTGAGCACTTGGTTCGCATCGATATCCGGCGCGCCGAACAATTCGAGTGGCCGCGTCGTGCCGCGTCCTTCGGACAGCGTGGTTCCTTCCAGCATCACGGTGCCCGCATAAGCGCGCGCCATCCAAAGATTCGGCGCGTTGGGGCTGGGATTGACCCAGGTTCGTTCGCCCAGCGGCCAACCGTAACCCGGTGCACTTTCCGGTTGCCAACCTTGCATCTCGACCACGCGGTAATCGACGTTGAGCTTGAGCGTGCGCACGAACCAATGCGCGAGCTCGCCGAGCGTGAGGCCATGCCGCATCGGCAGCGGTCCCGCGCCGACGAAACTTTCCCAACCGGCGCGCAAACGCAATCCTTCGATCGGTCGGCCGGCGGGATTCGGGCGATCGAGCACCCACACCGACTTGCCATGCTTCGCCGCTGCTTCGAGCACGTAGCGCAGTGTGGTGATGAACGTGTAGATGCGGCAGCCGAGATCCTGCAGATCGACGAGCAGCACATCGAACGGCTGCATCATCTCGTCCGTGGGTCGTCGCACTTCGCCGTACAGGCTGAAGACCGGAATGCCATGGATGGGGTCGTTGAAGGTCGGCGACTCGACCATGTTGTCCTGCTTGTCGCCGCGCAGGCCGTGTTGCGGACCGAAGGCCGCCGTGAGCTTCACTCCCGCGGCCGCAAGCGCATCGAGGGAATGAGTCAGATCCGTCGTGACGGACGCGGGATGGGCGAGCAGCGCGACCCGCTTGCCTTGTAACTCACGACGCAGCGACGGCTCGTCGAGCAGCCGATCGATACCGAACTTCATGCAGGATCTCCGGCCAGCCGCAAGGCAAAGCCATCGCGATGATGAAAATCGGGCTTGCCCGGCGGATGCGCCAGCGCCCAATAGGAAATGACGCCTTGATCGCTTTGCATGACCGCCGAGAGGGCGAGCCGCAACTCGCGGCCCTCGATCTCACTGGCGGTCAGCCCCGGAATGGCGCCGAGGTGGATGTCCACATCGGCTTCCAGCTCGTCGCCGTGACGACGAACGATCACGCGCGGCGGCGGCAGCGGGTTCAGCGACGTGACGTTCTGGCGATAGCCGCCGAATCGATACACCGCCCATTGGCTCGAGGGCGAGAAGTTGAATTCGAAGTAGGCGTCGCTGTCGCCGAAGCCGATGAACGCTTCCAGGCAGGTCTGCTGCCACAACAGATCCTGGAACCTGCTGGCCGCCTGGGCCGGCAGTTGCAGGCGATCGATGTCGCCACGGATCCGATAGTCCAGCACCAGCAGGTCCGACGTGAGGGAATCCACGTCGACCGTGATGCCCGTGACGATATTGTCCGGTGTCGACGGGTGGCAGAGCAGTGGTGTGGCGTGCATGCGCGCATTCTAGTCCACTCCGCCGCCCGCGGGCGTCAGTGCCAGTTCGCGGTTGCCGCAATCTTTTCCCGGTACAACGGCCGGGCCAGCCACAGCAGTGTCGCGGCGATGCTGCTGCCCACGACCACGACGATGGCCAGTCCCCAGCGAATCTGCGCCGGGTCCTTGAGGATGTAGTCACTGATGAACGGCACCAGCGCCGGGCCGACGCCCATGCCGATCAAGTTGATCGTGAACAGGTACACCGAGGAGATCTGCGCGCGCATCTGGTTCGGCGTGACTTGGTTGACCGCCATCGGGCCCATCGCCACATAACCATGGAAGGGCAGGCCGGCAACGCAGATTGCCACGCACGCGATCGCAAACGACGGCATGAACGGGGTGAGCGAGCTCGTGATCAGTGTCGCCAGCGCCACGACCAGGCAGACCTTGATCGGCGCGTCGGTTTGACCGCGCGCTGCCCAGAAATCGCAGAGCTTTCCGGCGAGCAGGATGCCGGTCGTATTGATGAATATGGTGGACAGGCCGATGACGATGCCAACCTGCGCTGGCTGCACTCCATACGTGCGGGCAATGACCGTCGGCAGCCAGGCGCCCACCGAGTAGCCGATCATGGCCAGCATGGCGAGCGCGATGAAGTGCAAGCTGTAAAAGTTGCCGTGCTTGACCAGGAACTTCAGCACTTCGCGGAACGGCACTTTCTGGCCGAAGTCTTCACCGCTCGCCGATTGGATTTTCATCAGTCCGCGACGCGCCGGCTCTCGCACCCCAAGCAGCAATAACGGCAGTAACAATCCCGGAGCGCCGGTGACGATGAAGACGAATTGCCACGCGCGGACTTCGCCGAGCAGCGGCAACGTGAATGTCTTGCCTTCTCCCGAAATGGCGGCGACCACCAGGCCGCCCACCAGCATCGCGATGCCTGCGCCGATTGCGATTCCCATGTTGTAGACGCTGAACGCGCGGCCTTGTTTCTCTCGCGGGAACGCATCGCTGATCATCGAGTACGCCGCTGGCGAAAGGGCCGCTTCGCCGACACCGACGCCGGCGCGAGCCAGGCACAGTTGCACCCAGTTCTTCGCGAGACCGCAGAACGTCGCCATCAGCGACCACGCGACGATGCCCGCCGCTACGATGCTCTTGCGGTTCATGCGATCGGCGAGTCGGCCGATCGGAATGCCGAAGAACGTATAGAAGAGTGCGAACGCAAACCCTTGCAACAAGCCGATCTGTGTATCGGTGACCTGCAGATCGCGTTTGATGGGCTCGACCAGCAGCGAAATGATCTGCCGGTCGATGAACGAGAAGATGTAGAACAGCAGCAGTACGAAGACCAGATACCAGGCCTGCGCCGAGGCCGGATACGGCACGGCTCCAGCGAATGCGGGCGGCGTGGCCGCCGGATCCTGAGTATTCAATTGTGTTCCCCCGTGCAGGCGCTCGAATGGAATTAAGCCTTTCGCAACTGCATCGCGGTCGCCGCCTGTCTTCCTGGTGGGGCGTACCGACAATTCAAATCAGTGTAGTCGCAGCAGCGGCTGGCGGCGAGCCCAGCTTGTTGATTTCATAGGGCGGAACAAAGTCGCTTGTGAGTTGTGCAACCTTCCGGGCATCCTGCGCGCCATGTATTCACAAGAGCAGCCGGCTTCGGTCGCAGCTGTCGATGACAAACCGCGCGTCGGCTGGGGATTCATCACGCTCCACGCGCTGGCCTACACAGGCACGTGGCTGGCGTTGCTAACGCCGGTGCTGGTGACCATTGCCTTGCGAGTGCGGCATCTCGCGCCCGAGACAGCTGCGTCGAGTTTGTCGCTGGTGCTGGGGCTCGGCGCGTTCTTCGCGCTGGTCGGCAATCCTTTGTTCGGACGATTGAGCGATCGGACCACCTCGCGCTTCGGCATGCGCAGGCCGTGGCTGATCGGCGGAGTCATCTGCGGCGCGCTGGCGTTGTTGCTGATAGCAACGGCAACCAGCATCGCGGTGGTGCTCATCGGTTGGTGCCTGGCCCAGCTCGCATTCAATGCGGTGCTGGCGGCGATCATTGCCGTGTTGCCCGATCAGGTGCCCGCGGAACAGCGCGGCACGGTTGCCGGTGTGATGGGTGTTTGTCTGCCGCTGGGGCAGGTGAGCGGCACGTTTCTCGTGCAATCGGTTGCCACTTCGACGTTGCACACCTTCATGGTACCTGCGTCGATCTGTGTCGCGGTCGTGTTGTTGTTTGCTGTGATGTTGCCCGATCGGCGCCTCGCGCCTGGCCAGGTCGCGCCGCTGGGCTGGCGCGATGTGATTGCAATCTATTGGGTCAATCCACGGCAGTATCCGGACTTCGGCTGGACCTGGTTGAGTCGATTGTTACTCGTGCTGGGCACCGCGTTCCTGAATACCTATCAACCGTTTTATTTGATCGACAAGCTCGGTCACGCCGAGGTGCAAATTCCGACGCTCATCTTCCAGGGCATCCTGGTGCAGACTGTCGCCATCATGGCGGTGAGCATTCTCGGCGGTCGGCTGTCGGATGCGATCGGCCGCCGCAAGATTTTTGTGGTCATCGGCGGTGCGGTCTATGCGATCGGATTGTGGGTGATCGCCGCCGCGCCGGACTATCCAACCTTCCTGCTCGGCATGACTATCACCGGCATCGGCCATGGTGTTTATTTCGCAGTCGATCTGGCGCTCGTGACCGATGTTTTGCCGAATCGATGGCGCGACGCTGCCAAGGACCTCGGCATCTTCAACGTTGCGAATGCATTGCCCCAAGCCATCGCTCCCGCCGTCGCGCCGGTGATCCTCGCGCTCACGGGGGGTAATTACACGTGGCTGTTCGCGATTGCAGGCTCGATCGCGCTGATGGCGTCAATCACCATCCTGCCCGTCAAGAGCGTGCGCTAGTGTTCTTCTGCCGCGGTCGAGCCGCCAGCCTTGACCGCCTGACTGTAGGTCGCGGGTGGAGCAGTGCGTGTACGTGTGCGATGACGCCAATTAGTGTCCGCTGCGCGCGCGTTTCAGCGCTTCATCAAGAGCCTCTGCGGCCGGCACCTTGACGTCGGGCTCGACTCCGGTGCTTTCCCAGTTCGTCTTGGTGATCGGGTTGACGAATCGCCCGAATGGCACGCGGATGAAGAAGTGATCGTCGATCCGGTGCGGAGCTACGGTGTGGGCGCCGCCGGCCGTCGTCTCACCGATCAGGGTCGCTCGCTTGAGGCTCTTCAGGTCGTAGCTGAATACTTCACCCGCGGAAAACGTTCTATTGGATGTGAGCACAAAAACATTCTTGCCGGCCTTCTTCTTTCCCGGCACGTAGGGAACCGTCCAGAACTGCTCGGTGATGTTTTGGTTGCGGTCGTAGAGATCGTCGAGGTGCACGACCTCGTCGAATAGATAGCTTGAGATCAGGGCCGCCATGCGCGGCGCTCCACCGCCGTTGTCCCGCAGGTCGATGATGATGGAATCGCTGTCGGCGAGGAAGGTCATGGCAGCGACCGCGGTCGATCCGCAATGGTCAGGCTCCTCGAAGCCATTCAATTTCAGATAACCGATATTCGGAGGATAGTGCTCAGCCTTCGCGAAACCGCAGTTGGTGGCGGCGAGCCGGGCAGGGTCGGGGCGGGGACGAGCGGTTGGCTCTGCGGGGGGCGTGCTCTTGGCGAAGAAATCCACCGTAACGTGCTTGTCGCCGGTTAGCGTGCGCAGGTCGTCGGTGAGCCGGATCGCGAAAATCCGACCATCCGTGATGTCTCGATAAGCGCCCTGCTTCTGCTGCGTTCCGAGTTTCTCCGCTGTCGTTCTCCCCACATCCGGAAACAGATAAAACTGAGCCAGCAGTTTGGCTGCCCCGTCAATCACACGGCTGCGCTGAGCTTCATCCAAAACGACCTCCGCAGCGTTGGCGCCAGCCGGAGCGAGCCTCAACAGGCGGATATGATCTGCGTCGCTCGACCGGACTACGAGGCTGCCGAGAGTCTGTGCCGAGCTCGCTCTTTCCTTGACCCGGAAAACGATCCATAACTTGTCGCCTTTATCGATAGTCACAAGATCGTAACCCCCGGTGCGCGCCCGCTGGTTCATCTCTTGGTCAAGACTCAACCACGGAGCATGGGCCTTCTGGAAGGATTGGAATCTTGCCCTGTCGCCGCTGTTGAACGCGTCGAGCCACGCGGCCAGCGCGTGGCCGGCCGGCGTATCTGGAATGATCGGCGCAGGCGCAGCGGCGAGCGCCAGGCCCGGCGCGATAGAGAACAGCGCTCCAAGGAATCGACCAATCGTCATGGCGCCCTTTGCACGTGCTGGCTCGATATATCGCTACTCTGCTGCAACTCCCTATACCAGACATTCTCGAACGGCTGCAAAGGGGCGAGGCCGGGCACAAAAATGGGCCGACGGTCGAAACGAACGTCACGCAATTCAGATTCGGCTCTTGATCGACCTGGAGAAGGGCGTGTCGCACTCGGTTCTCTTCAGCCGGGAACTCTGATAGAAGCCTGAACTACTACTACAACGGCAGGCAAACCCATGGACGTTGCTGCTCCACCGCTCGTCGAGCTCAGCGCGGTGACTGTACGCTACGGCAAGTTTCTGGCTCTGGACGGTCTTTCGCTCACGGCGCGGGCTGGCGAGATCTACGGGTTTCTGGGCCGGAATGGCGCGGGGAAGACGACCACCATGCGTGTATTGATGGGGGTCCTCGAGCCCGTCGCGGGCGAGATCCGGCTATTCGGCGAATCGATGAAGCGCGTGCCCGTGTCGATCAAACGTCGGATCGGATACGTATCCCAGGAACAGAACTTCTATCCGTGGATGAACGCCGAGCAGTTGGGGCGGTTCGTCGGTGCTTTCTATCCGACATGGGATGAAGCGGAGTACGGACGCTTGCTTCAGGTGCTCGATATCCCGCCCCGCCGCCGGGCCGCCGAGTTGAGTGGCGGCACACGAACGAAACTGGGACTCGCCCTTGCCCTGGCGCCGCGGCCTCCGCTTCTGTTGCTCGATGAGCCGACGACCGGCCTGGATCCTGTTGCCCGGCGCGAGTTCAACGATTTGGTCGTCGCAATGGTCGCGGAACGAGGAGTCACGGCGTTCTTCTCCTCGCATCTGGTCGATGACGTCGAATCCATCGCGACCCGTGTGGGCATCATCCAGGCGGGTCGCATGCGCATCGA
>NZ_BLJO01000005.1:0-25501 GCF_009932555.1 Steroidobacter agaridevorans | reverse complement strand
AGGCAAGGTGGGTGAGTTGATGAGCCGCGTCCGAAGAGTGAAGTCGGCCCCAGATTTCGCGCTGCCGTCCGAGTTCCATCGCGTACGTGACAACGTCTGGGAGGCGGAACCGGAGGTGTGGGCCGCCGCGGCCTGGTCCGCGGAGACGGTCGTGGAGACGCTTCCACTCGAAGAGATCTTCCTCGCGTACGCACGAACCGACGCCGTCCTGTCTTCCGCAGCATGAATCTCGCGCTCGTCTCCAAGGAGTTGCGCGAGCACGGCGTGGTCGTGGCTGCAGCGATCGCGATCAGTGCGCTTGCGTTGGCGGGTCTGCTGATGCAGTTGAGCGATCTCGGTGGACGATTCCTGGCGCTCCTGAGGTTCACGCCGACGATGGGCGTGTTGCTTGCGATGGTGGCGGGCAATCGCCTCTTCGCGCGCGAGTACGCCGGAAAGACGCAGCTCTTTCTCGAGACGATCCCGGTGTCGCGCCTGCGCGTGGTTCTGACGAAGTGGGCGCTCGGGTGCGTGGTTGTCGTCGGAACCATCGTGCTCGCGTGGTTCACCAACCTTTGGTTCATCCGCCGTACCGAGGTGATGCCGATCGTCGAGGCGTTGCCCGTGCTCGCTGTGGTAGTCGCGTTTGCGCTCTCGCTTTGGTCATTTGCAGCCATGGCAGGAGTGCTCGGACGGTATCGCTACATGATCTGGCTCGCTGCCGGACTGGGTGTGTTCATCGCTACGGCAATCGTTGATCTGCCGCTGACCGATCTGCCGCTGTTCCGACTGCTTGGACGCGATGTCGAGATGGGTATCGGCTCACCTCCGATGTCTGCTTTCATCGCGCCGATTGTAATTACGGTGATGTGCTTCACCGTCGCCATCCTGCTGACTACCGTTGGATCCGGCGCACTGCCAAGTGCGCTTGCGCAACGTATGACCGCGCGCGAGAAGGTCTTCGTGCTGATCTGCATCGCGACCACGCTGGTCGTCGTCGACTTGATCGAACCACAGCCGGACATCCCGCCGTATGAGCTCGTCGATGGAGAGTATGTGACCGTTGGACGCGCACAGGCCAGCGTGCTTGTGACCCCGGCGGTGCCGACCGATCGAGCACATGCACTCGCTGACACTCTCGCAAACGACTTGGATGAGCTCGTTCGTACGTTCGCGATCGTTGCAGAGCCGCGCGTATTCATTGTGCCGCAGAGCGGTTGGGATCGCTGGTACATGCAGCGCGCGTCATTGCGCGGCACAAGCGGCATCGTTCTGAAGGCCGCGCCGGATGTGCCGCAGGATATGTTGCGCGCACATGTCGTTCATTCACTGCTGATCGACGCCACGCTCGGTCGAGCCCAGCGCGAGGACCGTCATGTCCTGCTCGATGGCCTTGCAGCCTGGTGGCCGGTGCGGCAGGACGACGCAACGCGCACGCTATGGCGGTTGCGAGCGGCTGCGTTCCCGGATCGAATCACTGAGCGGCATCTGACGAACTGGTCGAGCACGAGCGAGCAACTGGGTGACTGCATGAGCCAGGCGGTCGCGTTTGCATCGTTCGAAGCGTTGCTGGATATGGTAGGGCGCGAGCGGGCCTTCGATCTGCTTCGTGAGCTGTATGTCCAGCCGCCAGATGATGTTCGTGTTCTGCTCGAGGCATCTCCCGAGGATAGATTGTCGGCGATCGGACTCGAATGGAAAACGCTCGCTGCGCGTACGGAGGCGATGCTCGTGCGGCGGCGTGTCGAACACGCTGCCGCGCTCGCACAGCGCGTTCCGATGAGCGCCCGAGTGGAGGTGCAGCACTCGAAGGCGCAGGGATATAGCGTCCTTACTCACGTCGACGGCCCACGTTCGTATTGGGTGCTTCACCAGACGCTCGGACCCTGGACAGGGGAGGTGGGTGGGCATTCGCGTTTCGATGCGACTGGCGCGTCTGCAGTGCTGCCAGTCTCGCCCGCGAGCGGTACGCGCTTGCTCGTTGCGGTGGAAACCGAAGATGAGGCGCTAGGCTGCCCCGTCCGAATCACGGCAACGAGGCTCGAAGTGAAATGAGCGGCGCACTGCTTCGAAAGGAACTGCGCGAGCTGCTGCCATGGGGCGTGCTGAGCGTCGTGCTTGGCGCGTTCGGTGTTCTTACGGCCTTGCTTCGCCAGCCGGATATGGGACCGCTCAGTCAGACCTATGCGACTCTCGGCGGTCCAGATGCCGTGCTGTTCTGGTTCATTGCGTTCGCAATCGGCGCAGGACTTGCGACGCGCGAGCAGGACGATCGCACACTGGGATTTCTCGATGGTTTGCCGGTCAGCAGATCGCGCGTCTTCTTCACAAAGATGTCGGTGGCGCTCGGGCTCGTGATGCTTGCGCCGGTGGTGCAGTTTACGCTCGTGATCACATTGCATCTGCTCTCGCGCGATTCGTTGGGCCAGTCGCTGAACCTCGATCTGCTGCTGCTGATCTTCGCGCAACATGCGCTCGCCATGAGTGCGGGATTGCTGTTCGGCGCTGCGCTCGGACGGCTGCGGAGCCTCACCTGGCTCGCGTTCGGAAGCCTGGCGGTGGTGCTGCTGCTTGCAATGGAGCATTACCCGAAGATGGCTGTGCTCGACCCGACGGAGCTTCTCGATGTGCGGCTCCATGGCGGTCGTGTGCGCTTCGACGCAGCGGCCGTGCAAACACAACTGGTGTTGTGTGCGGTGGCGGGCTGGCTCGCGTGGCGCGGTTTCACTCGCGTACACCGTGAGCCGATTCTGAATCTGGACCTGTTGACCCGACCCGTCATGAGCGCAGTTGTCTCGACTCTGACGGTTACGGTCATCGGCTTCGGGATGTATCTGCTGGCAAGTCAGGAAGCCGAGAAGGCAGCAGCGTCGGATGTTGTAGATGTGAGCGACGGAGAAGAGTGGTTCTTCGCGCCAACTCCGCCAGCGCAGACGCAAACCCGCTACTACCGCTTTTCCTATGCCGCCGCCAAGGCAGGCGCGGCACGCGAGCTCGCCGCACAAGCCGACACGATTTTCGAACAGGTTCACGAGTTGCTTGGCGTGGCGGCCGGAGATGCAATTCAGGTCGATGCGTCCGGGTCCATGCAGAATACGCACGGAACCGCGTTCTTTGGCCGGGTGCGCATGATTCTCGACGATGAAGCGCCTGTGGTGCTCGCGCATGAAACGGCCCACGTCGCTTCAAGTCGCATGGCGGGTAACGAGCGTGCCTGGCTCTGGGACGCGGCGCCAGCGTTGAACGAAGGACTCGCTACCTGGGTTCACTCGCAATTTGGTGCCACAGAGGAGCAACGAACCGGGCGCCTTGCACTTGCGGTGTTGCACGCACGTCGCGAACTGACCGTTGAGGAGTTCGCAGATCCCGTAACGCTCGGTCGCCTGCGCGATCAGGACATCCAGTATCCTCTGGGCGAGGCATTGATCGCGGCCACGGTGAAGCTGTATGGCAAGGAAGCCGTGCCGAATCTGCTGCGCACATTTGCCGATCCACGACTGCCGAGCAATCTCCAAGGAATCTCCTTATGGCAGGCGGTGTACCAGACGGCCGGCATGGATCTCGGCATCGTACTGGATGAGTTTTACCGCGATATCGACTCGTACGGTGAGCGGCATGCGACGGCGATCTCACAACTGCCGCGCCCACGTGCACGCATCATCACGAACGATGGGGTTTTCGGCGTGCAGGTTCTCGTCGATCGGCCCTTGGCCGAATCGCAGTCGGTGTATGTGCGCTTCAAGCCGGAACCCGACAGTGGGCTGGAGGACATCGATTCGATGCGCGCCGAGCCAGAGTTGCCAGTCTGGCGTCACAGCCGCGAGATTCGCGGCGGTGTGATCTGTGTACAGCCCGGAGTCGCGATTGCCCCATCGCAGGTGTTGTACGAGAGCTGGACGTGCTTGCCGACGGCGGATGCAAGTGAGTGGATATCGGAAGAAGGCCTGAACGAGGGCGCCGCTCCGGCAAACTGATTCGATGAAGCGCTGCGCAGCTCGGCCGTTACTACATCGCGATGGCGCGTTTGGCGCGAGCGGTCTGCGGATGATCAGGGCCCAGTTGTGACTGCAGCGTGGCGAACGATTGCTCGATCAGGTCCTTGCCTTCCGGCTTGCCGGTCGCGACCTGTGCTTCGCCCAGCCGCGCGCGGGCTTCGGCGAGCTCCCAGCTTTGTCCCCACATCACTTGTTCGCGAAGCTTCACTGCTTCTTCCAGCACTGGGGCGGCCTCGGCCGCGCGGCCGTTTTTCAAAAACAATTCGCCTTGAGCGACCAAGGCCTGACCTAACGCAAGTTGCGCCGCAGGGCCGCCGGCGCGGAGTTTGGCGATGACATCCGCGAGTTCGGCGTTCGCTTTCTCGAAGGGCTGTTGATGAGCGGTGAGTCTGGCCTTGGCCAGTCGCGCGCGTTGAGCAAAGAAGTGATCGTCACCAAATTGCTTGCGCGCCAGCGCAAACGACTCGTCCGCCAGCTGAGCCGCGTGCTGGCTTCGTCCGGCCGCGGCATGCGCTTCGGCAAGAAACGTTTGGTTCTGCACGTGCAGGCCGCTGCCTCGCGCGGTGAACTTCTCGGCCATGCGCGAAGCTTCTTCGAGAATCGGAATGGCTTGATCGGGTCGGCCCAGCGTCGTCTGCAATGAGCCGTACTGGCCCATCGATGCAGCCACAGCCGCCGAATCGCCCGAGATCGCGCGCTGGCCTTCGAAAGCATGCTTCAACTCGCGCTCGGCATCGGCGATGCGGCCGACTCGATATGACAGCGTGCCTACATTCGCGCGCATCACCAACGCAGGCACATCTTCGCCAGAACCCAGCGCATCGTGAATCCCCAGCGCCTTCCGATAAGCTGCCGTGGCTTCCTGCAGCCGATTGGCATTCATCAGCGCGATGCCGAGCGAGTTGTAGAGAATAGCCGTCTCGCTGTGATTCTCTCCGGAGAGCGCGATGCGCTCGGCGATCGCCTGCTCATTGGTCGCGATGGAGCCTGCCAGGTCACCTTGCGCGCGGAGCACTCTCGCTTTGACGGTGACCCATTCGAGGTGCTGCTCGGCATAGCGCTTGCGGTCGGTGTTCCAGAATTGTTCGGCCGGTTGCAACAGTTCATCGGCGCGTTGCAGGTTGCCGCGGGCCAGTTCGGCATGGGCGAGCTTCTGTCTGGCCAGCGCCACCGTCTCCGGGTTTGCTTCCGGGCCGGCTTGTTGCAAATAACCTTCGAGCAATGGCACTTGTCCGGCCACATCCTCGAGCGCTCCGTACAAATCGGCGAGCGTCTCCACGACTTTGCCGGCGAGATAAGGATCGTCACGATATTCCTGCAACACTCGCTCGGCGCTGCGATCGAGCATGGCCTTCGCGGTCGTTGGGCCGGAGCCATCCGTTGTCACTGAGTTGCGGAACATGCGCGTCAGATACATGCGCACCGCCTCTTCGCGAGCCGCGGCTCTGCGAGCGATGTCGCGTTCGATGGCGGTGCGCGCCGCTTGTTCGCGAGCCTCGCGAGCTTGCCAGAGGGCGACACTGGCGCCCGCCAGCATGGCGATCAGCGCAGCGGCTGCGGCTGCAGTGCCAACCCGATTTCGACTGACAAACTTGCTGAAGCGATACCACGCGCTATCGGGTCGCGCTTGGATGGGGCGGCCTTGCAGATGATGTTCGATGTCCAGGGCGAAGGCGTCAGCGCTCGCATAACGCTTCGCCGGATCTTTCTTCAGCGCGCGGTTCAAGATGGCGTCGATGTCGCCCCGTAAACGCCGGCCGCGTTGATGATCTCGAGCGGTCGTGCTCGCGAGCGACGCATCGATCTCGGTGATCGCGCGTTCGAGCTGCCCGCCGCCGGTGTGCTTCGGCGAGTAGGGCAGTGCACCCGTCAGCAATTGATAGCTCACGACGCCCAACGAATACACGTCAGTGGCCGTGCTGATCGGCTCGCCTTTGATCTGTTCCGGAGCGGCGTATTCAGGGGTGAATGCGCGCACAGCGAACTGTGTCTGCTCGCCAGGTTGATTCTCCAGCAGCTTGGCGACGCCGAAGTCCAGCAAGCGCACGGAGCCATCGGCCGTCACGAGGATATTGCTGGGCTTCAGGTCGCGATGGACCACGAGGCGCGCGTGCGCATGAGCGACGGCGCGCGCCACTTGCAGGATCAGCTGCAATATTTGGTCGACGGCCGGCGAATGCTCCGCGCAGTACCGGTCGATCGTCACGCCTTCCACATATTCCATGGCCATGAACGGCCGGCCCAAGTCGTCGACGCCGGCGTCGTACAGCCGCGCGATATTGGGATGTTCGAGGGTGGCGAGAATGTCCCGCTCACGCGCCATGCGTTCGGCCAAGCCGCCAATCCAGGTGACGTGCGGCAGCTTGAGGGCGACATTCCGTTTGAAGGTGCCGTCGTCGCGTTCGGCGAGCCACACGCTGCCCATGCCGCCGCGGCCCAGTTCCCGCACCAAGCGGTACGGGCCGACGTGATTGCCGGGCGAAGGCGTGCTGAGGGGAGAGGTATTGATGCCCGTCAGGCTCGTGAACTGCGGCATGTCTCGCAGGAACTCGTCGCTGTCTCGAGTCGCATGCTTCGCCAGCAGTTCGCGGAGCGCCGGCTTGAGTCTTTCGTAATCCCCGGACAGCGAATCGAGCCAGGCCTCGCGTTCGGCCGGCGGCAGATCGAGCGCGGTATCGAGCAGCTCGAACATCTGTTTCCAGTCTTCGGGCCCGATTCTTTGCATGGAGCTACTGTGCCAGCGTCGTGGCCAGAAACAATCGCGCCTTTTCCCAATCGCGCGCCACCGAGCGCACGCTGCGGTCGAGCGCGTCCGCGACTTCTTCCTCGGTCATGCCGGCGAAGTAACGCATCTCCACGACCTTCACCAGTCGCGGATCGATCTTCGCCAGTTCCTGGAGCGCTTCGTGAATCTGAATCACTTCCCGCTCGCGCGGGTCGGTGATGTGCGCGGCCGCCACGTCGATGTCGACATGGATGGCGTCGCCGCCGCGCCGGTCCGCCGACCGACGACGCACGAAGTCCACGACGATGGACCGCATGACCTGCGCGGCATAACCCATGAAATGGCCGCGATCGTTCGCTTCGATGGAGCCGGCCTTGAACAGCCGCAGATAGGATTCGTGAACCAGCGCTGTCGTGTCGAGCAGCGTGAACTGGCCGCTGCGACGCAGCCGGGCGTGGGCCAGCTGCCGCAGATCGTTATAGAGCAGATCGAATAGCTGCTCGACGGCGCCGGCATCGCCCCGCCGTGATGCGTCGAGCAGTAAAGTGACTTGCGACATGGACGTCCGTCGACCCTGACGATGGACGGAAATTTAGCATATGGCGCCGCCACGGCCGTGACGGGCCGCAAGCTCCTGCGTGCCCGGTCCGGGCGTTCAGCTTTTTGCCGCCGCTTCCGACTTCGCTTCGAGCGTCGACCAGCGGTCGAATTTCTCCGCCATCTCGCGCTCCAGGTCTTCGGCCAGCTTGCGATCGGCCTTGATCTGATCGGCGCCTTGCTTGTGATACTCAGCCGAGCTCATGCGCGCAGTCAGCTCTTGCTGCCGCTGCTCGAGCGCCTCGATTTCTGCCGGCAGCTGCGCCAGCTCGCGCGCCTCTTTGTAGCTCAGCTTTACCGGTGCAGGCGCACGAGCAGGAGCTTTGGTTTCTTGCTTCGGCTTCGACGGGGCTGCGGCCAACGGCGCGGGACGCTGTGCGAGCCAATCGCTGTAACCGCCGACATATTCCTGCCATCGGCCGTTGCCTTGCGCGACCAGTGTCTGCGTGACCACGTTATCGAGGAACGTTCGGTCGTGGCTGACGAGCAGCAACGTGCCGGGATAGGTCTGCAAGGTGTCTTCCAGCAGCTCGAGCGAATCGATGTCCAGATCGTTGGTGGGCTCGTCCATCACGAGCACGTTCGCGGGACGCGCGAACAGCCGGGCCAGCAACAATCGATTGCGCTCGCCGCCGGACAGCGCCTTCACCGGCGAGTTGGCGCGCTGTGACGAGAACAGGAAGTCGCCGAGATAAGTCATGACGTGCTTGCGCTCGGTGCCGATCTCAACCCAATCCGAACCCGGGCTGATGGTCTCGACCACGGACTTCTCCGGGTCGAGCTGCTCGCGCAATTGATCGAAGTACGCGACGGCGATGTTGGTGCCGAGGCGCACGTTGCCGCTGTCCGGTTCGAGCTTGCCGAGAATCAGCTTGATGAGCGTCGATTTGCCGGCGCCGTTCGGGCCGATCAAGCCGAGGCGATCGCCGCGCATGATGCGCATGGAAAGATCGCGAACGATCGGGCGATCGCCGAACGACTTCGCGACATCGGTCAATTCCGCGACCAGCTTGCCGGAACGCTCACCCGAATCGAGCGTGAGTTTCACGCTGCCCATTTGCTCGCGTCGCGCAGCGCGCTGGTCACGCAGCGCTTCGAGCCTGCGCACGCGGCCTTCATTGCGAGTCCGCCGGGCTTCGACGCCTTTGCGGATCCAGACTTCTTCCTGCGCCCAGAACTTGTCGAACTTGCGATTCATCACTTCTTCGGCGGCGAGCTGTTCGCTCTTACGCGTTTCGTATGCGGCGAAGTTGCCGGGATACGAGCGCAGCAGGCCCCGGTCGAGCTCGATGATGCGCGTGACGACGCGATCCAGAAACGAGCGGTCGTGAGTGACGACGATCGACGCCGGACCTTTGATCAACAGTTCTTCGAGCGCGGTGATGCCATCGATGTCCAGATGGTTGGTCGGCTCGTCGAGCAGCAGCAGGTCCGGTTCCAACGCCAGCGCCAGAGCCAGTGCGGCGCGTTTGCGTTCGCCGCCCGAAGTGGTTTCGGGAGCGCGCTCGGCGGCGACGCCAAGGCGTTGTAAGAATTCGCTGAGGCGCGCTTCGAGACGCCAGCGTTCGCGCTCGTCGTGGATTTGTTCGAGCTGGCCGCGCACGACCAGGCTGTCGCGCACAGTTTCGGCCGGCGGCAGCAGCGGCTCCTGCTCGACCAGCACGACCTTGAGCCCGTCCAGCCGCGACACTTCGCCGTCATCCAAAGGCGCAAGGCCCGTGATGACTTTCAGTAGCGAGGATTTGCCGGTGCCATTGCGGCCGATGAGGCCGACGCGCTCGCGCTCGTCGATGGCGAAATTGGCCTTATCCAGGAGCGGATGCAGGCCATAGGCGAGTTCGGCATTGCGCAGCGTAAGCAGGGGCATCGGAGGGCGGGAAAGCAGTCGGGGTGTGCATGATACCGGTGCCGGCAAATTCCAGGGCTGGAAATCGCCGGTCCGGCCCTACAATAGCGGCATGCGTATCGCCAAACCCCTGCTGTTAGTGACAACGCCCATCGGGCTGGCCATCGGCCTGTACGAGGGCTGGCGCCTGGCCGGCGGCCTGGTTTTCATCATGGGCGCGCTGATGCTGGTCATCGCCGCTGCATTCGGCTCGGTGGTCTACACGATCCGCAAGGAGCGCGCCGAAGAAGAAGAGCGCAAGAAGGCCCAGGCGAGTCAATCGCCAGCGCCGCCGGGTACCGAATCCTAGTTGTTACTTCGGGCGCCGCTCGATCACCAGGCTCTGGATGGCGCGGCCAAAGTAACCTCGCTCGTCGCCGAGTTTCGCGAACGCGAGGCCCGCGCCGTGGTCTCCCAACCAGGTCTGCGCATCCAGCAGAATCCATTCGCCCACCGGCATGCGCGACAGGCTGATCGTCAGGTCGGCGTTGATGAAGATCCACTCGTTGAAGTCGAGCACCGCCGAGACGCCATTACAGAAATCGCCAGTCATGGCGGCGCGCATCAACGGTGTGATCGGTTCGCCTTCGATGATCTGGCGATGCGCGTGAAACCACACCGCACCGGGACCCAATTCGCCGAATGAGCCGCGCACCGAGCGTAACGTCACGCCGCCAGCGAACTGCTCATAGTTGGTGAAGCGGATCTTGGACTCGCGCCCCTGTTCCGGGCCGGGCAAGGTCACTTGTTCATCGATTACGTCATCGGGCAGTTCCGTTTCCGCCTGTCGAATCTTGAGCACGGTGGCGCGCACGCAGGCGACGCCCTCATGTAACAAAGTCACATTGCAGACCTGGATCTTGCGGCCCTCTCGCTGCACGTCGATTTTGATTTCCAGCGGCGCGACGGGAACGGGTCGTAACAAATCCAACGTCATGCGCGCGACATGCATCGGTTCCCGCATGGGCATGCGCTCGACGGCCCAGGCAATCAACGATGCCGGCGCGCCGCCGTGCTGCATGCTGGGATCCCAGGGCCCGGCGGCGCAGGGCTGGGCGTGGGCGATTGAACCATCGACTCGGTAGACGTAACTCATAACGGCATCTGTCGGAGCGCGGCCGCGGTGGCCGCATCGGCGGGGAAAAAGGATTCCAGCGCCAATTCTGACAGAGTTACATCGATGGGAGTGCCAAAGACCGTGGTGGTGCTGATGAAGCTGAGCACGCCCATCGGCGTCGCCAGTCGCATGGGCACGACGAAGGCGTTGGTGAGTTCGTTGCCATTGCGCCCAGTTGGATGCTCCGGCGCAGGAAGGGCCATCAGCTCTTCCAGCAAAGCCACCAGCACCGGGTCGGCGGAGATTTCAATTTGCCGGCGCAGGCGCGCGAAGATGTGCGCTCGCCACTCGGCAAGATTGACGATCCTTGGCGCCAGGCCATCGGGGTGCAGGCTGGCGCGCAGCACATTCATGGGTGGCGCCAGCAACTCTGCTGTGATGCCGGTCAGCATCGGCGCGACGGCGCGATTGGCGGCGAGCAGGGTCCAGTGCCGGTCGACCGCAATGGCCGGATAGGGCTCGTGACCTTTGAGCACGATTTCCATTGCCTCGCGCGCGGCCTGCAACGAGGGATCGTCCAACTTGCGTTCGGAGAACATGGGTGCGAACCCCGCTGAGATGAGCAACGTATTGCGTTCGCGCAGCGGCACTTCGAGCAGCTCGGCGAGCTTCAACAGCATCTCGCGGCTGGGACGCGAGCGGCCGGTCTCCAGAAAGCTCAAATGTTTGGAGGAGATCTCGGCTTCCACGGAGAAGTCGAGCTGGCTCAGGCGCCGTCGCTGGCGCCATTCGCGCAGCAGATCGCCGATGGGTCGGAGGGCAGTTGCGTTCATGGGGCAGACGATAACGCAGCCGTCGGCCGTCGCTCCATTACCTGTCGGGTAATCGACGCGGCGCCGTGTCCGCGGCCATGCTGAGCCCCGTCAACACTGTCAACGAACACACCGAAGGAGCCTGTCATGAGCCTGATCCAAACTTCCACTTTTCTGCGTCGGATCCTGGTGCTGGACGCCGTCAGCTGCGCTGGCATGGGATTGTTATTGGTGACATTCGGCGGCGGGCTGTCCGGCGTCTTGAACCTGCCGGTGGCGCTGCTTCAACAGGCCAGCATGGTGCTGCTGCCGTTCGCACTGGTGCTGGCGTTTCTGAGCACGCGGGCGCGCTTGCCGCGAGCGGCCGTGTGGGCCGTGATCGTGGGCAACGCGATCTGGGCCATCGATAGCATCGTGCTGTTGTTCACCGGCTGGGTGCAGCCGAGCTTGCTGGGTTACCTGTTCGTCGCGGGGCAGGCTGCGTTCGTCGCGCTGATGGTGGAGCTGGAATATATCGGCCTGCGCAAGTCGGCCGCCGTCACTCCCCTGCATGCGTGAACTGGCGCTGAATATGTCGCCGGTCGACGACTGGCCGCCGCGAAAAAAGCATCGAATGATGCGGCGGCGGCCGGTCGTCGAACCCTCGAGACTGCATCTGACCGGCGCCCGCCTGCGATATGCTGAGATACGCCGTTTCCATTCCGGGGCTTGAAGCGGCGGTCCGACAATTTCGGTAAAGTCAGGTCCCCAACGTCGCAGCATGGGTGATCGCTTGGCATATCAAAAACGAGGTTTTGCTGCCGCCATTGCGGCGGTCGCGCTCGCCGCGGCCGCGCTGCTGCCAACAGCAGAGGCCGCGCAGCCCGGCTTTTACGTCGGCGGCTTCTATGGCCAGAGCGACAAGGACAGCAACATCCAGGACTACAGCGTGTACGCCGCGACGCGGATCTTTCCCAGTCCGGTGGTGCAGCTCACGGTGGAGTCGATCGACGAGAAGCTCGACACGAAGGACGCGTCCTTTGGCTTTCTCGCCGGCTATCGCTTCAACACGCACTTCGCCGTCGAGGGCGGCTACATCGATCTCGGCCGGGTGTCCTATCGGGCCCAGGTCCAAGGCAACGTCACCGGCATTCCGACCGACGCCACGCTCAATTTCGACAGCGAGAGCGCCGGTCTCACCGTGGCGGCGGTGGGCGTCTGGCCGCTGAGCTATCGCTGGGAAGTGTACGGCCGCGCCGGCGCGCTGTTTTCCAGCAACGATTTCAGCATCTATTACGTCGACGTCGAGCAGGACCCGAAGCGCGACCGCTTTTCCGACAGCGACGTCGACTTCCTCGGCGCCGTCGGCACCAGCTTCAACTTCCTCGAGATCTACGATGTGCGCCTGGAGTATCAGCGCATCATCGATGCCGGCGACAAGAACACCGATGAAGCCGACACCGATGTGATTTCGATCGGCATTACCGTGGTGTTTTGAGTTTATTCGCCAGCACGATCTCCACCGGGCGGTGCACGCCCACTTCGGCGCACAGTTGCTCGGGATGACGTAACCGCCAGATGGCCAGGTCGGCCCGCGATCCCACTTCGAGCGTGCCGCGATCCTGCGCCAGCCCCAATGCCCTGGCGGCATTGACGGTCACGCCACGCAGTGTCTCTGCTGCGGTCAAACGAAACATCACGCAAGCCATATTCATCGCCGTGAGCAGCGACGCGATCGGCGAGGTGCCCGGATTGCAGTCGGTCGAGACCGCCATCGGAATATTCAGTTCACGCAGTCGCTCGATGGGCGGCAGCTTGGTCTCGCGCAAGTAATAAAACGCTCCGGGCAGGAGCCCCGCGACGACAGCGCGCTCGGCCATGCGTTGCAGGGAACGCTCGCTCGTATGTTCGAGGTGATCGGCGGAGAGTGCGCCACAGTCGGCGGCGATCTCACCCCCGTTGCCATCGCTCAATTGATCCGCATGCAACCGCGCCGGCAATCCAAGCTCGCGCGCGCGTTCGAAGATGCGACGCGTTTGTTCTTGCGTGAACGCGATGCGCTCACAGAAAACATCGACGGCATCGGCGAGCCTGGCTTTGGCGACGGCCGGCAACATGTCGTCGCAGACATGTCGCACATACTCTTCTTGCCGGCCCATGAACTCTGGCGGCAATGCGTGCGCGCCCAGGAATGTTTTGATCACGGTGAGACCGGTGACTTCGCCAATGCGTTGCGCCACTCGCAGCATCTTCAGCTCGCTGTCGAGATCGAGCCCGTAGCCGGATTTGATTTCCAGCGTCGTGACGCCCTCCGCCGCGAGCGCCAGGGCTCGAGGCAACGATTGTTCGAGCAACTGATCTTCGCTCGCGGTGCGCGTCGCGCGCATCGTCGCAACGATGCCGCCACCGGCGCGCGATATATCCTCGTACGTGGCGCCTCGGAGCCGTGCGGCGAACTCGTTGCTTCGGTCGCCGCCGTAGACGAGATGTGTGTGGCATTCGACCAGCCCGGGCGTGATCCACAGGTCTTCGGCCAGGGTCACGTTGTCGGCCGACCATTGCATGTCGTCGAGTTGCTGGCGGCTGCCAACCCAGGCGATGCGTCCATCCTTGATGGCGAGCGCGGCGTCGCGTAGCTCACCCACTCCGGCCGGGTTTTGTCGGTCATTGTATGCAGGGCCGCCAGTCATCGTGGCCAGGTGGGCGCCCAGCCACAGCCGATCCCAGGCAGGCGTAGTTGCGGTCGAAGATTTCATGGCGGCTCAGTCTTATACTCGGCCGCATGTCCATGCAATCCCGCTATCGCTTCACCTGCGCGTGGCTGGCCGACGGTTGGCATCGCAATGTGGTGATCTCGGTCGATCCTGAAGGCGATATCGTCGACGTCTCCGCGGACGACACTGTCACGGCGGCCAGGATGATCAACGGCGCGGCGATCGCCGGTATGCCAAATATCCACAGTCACGCGTTCCAGCGCGCGATGGCCGGCCTGGTCGAGCAGCGTGGCGGCAAGGACGACAGTTTCTGGACCTGGCGCGAGACCATGTACGACGTGGCCAGCCGCATCACACCGGACTGTCTGAATGGGGTGGCGGCCCAGTTGTATGCAGACATGGTCAAGGCTGGCTACACCTCGGTGTGCGAGTTCCACTACTTGCACAGCCCCGGCGATGCCTCCGGCGAGGCCCATTCTCACGAGCAGCGGTTGGCCATGAGTCAGGCGTTGATGGATGCAGCCTCGACGGCGGGCATCGGGCTGACGCTGCTGCCGACGCTCTATCAAACATCCGACTTTGGCGGCGCGCCGCCGACCGAACGTCAGCGGCAGTTCTCCATGGAGACGCGCGAGTATCTGGATCTGCTCGACGCACTCCGCCAGTCGTCGCAACGTTCGCCGCAGCTCGAAGTGGGCGTGGCATTGCATAGCTTGCGCGCCGTGCCGCCGGAGTCATTGCGGGCGGTGCTCGACTCGCAGCGGAACGGGCAGCCGATTCATATCCACATCGCCGAACAGGAGCGTGAAGTCCAGGCTTGCCTGGAACGCACCGGCAAGCGGCCCATCGAATGGCTGCTCGATAACGCCCCGGTCGATCGCCGCTGGTGCTTGATCCATGCGACGCATGCCACACCGGCCGAGCTGCAGAGCGTCGCCGCTGCCGGCGCAGTGGTCGGATTGTGTCCCACGACCGAAGCGAATCTGGGCGACGGCCTGTTTCCGATGGAAACGCTGCTGGAGGCGGGCGGCGCGTTTGCCATCGGCTCGGACAGTCACATTTCGTTGTCGCCCATCGAAGAGTTGCGCTGGCTCGAATATCAAGCGCGACTGGCGCGTCGACAGCGGGGCGTGTTGACCGACGGCAAGCTGTCTGGCGGCGCGTTGCTCTGGCAGAAGGCATGCACCGCGGGTGCGCGCGTGTCGGGTCGGCCGATCGGTGAACTCACCGCGGGAAAGCGCGCCGACGTTGTCGTGTTGGATATGAACTCGCCCTTGTTCGCGGCGCGCAGCGACGATTCGATCATCGATACATTCGTTTTCTCCGGCACCAGTGAATCGGTGCGCGATGTCATGGTGGGCGGACGCTGGCTGGTCCAGGATCGACGCCATTTCGCCGAGACCGCAGTGGCCGCGGGCTACAAGCGCGCCCTGCAAAAGATGTTCAAGAGGGATCGATCATGAGTGCATTGACCACTCCGGCCCTGGATCGTCGCCAGGGCGCTCGTAATGTACGAGCGCCACGCGGCGCGCAGTTGACGGCGAAAAGCTGGCTCACCGAAGCGCCGCTGCGCATGCTGATGAACAACCTCGATCCGGAAGTGGCCGAGAATCCCGACGAGCTGGTCGTGTACGGCGGCATCGGGCGGGCGGCGCGCAACTGGGAATGTTTCGATCGCATCGTCGACACCTTGCGCGCGCTCAAAGCCGATGAAACGTTGCTGATCCAGTCGGGCAAGCCGGTCGGTGTGTTTCGCACGCACGAAGAAGCGCCGCGCGTGCTGATCGCGAATTCAAACCTGGTGCCGAAATGGTCCACCTGGGAGCATTTCAACGAGCTGGATCGGCGCGGCCTGATGATGTTCGGGCAGATGACGGCCGGCTCCTGGGTCTACATTGGCAGCCAGGGCATCGTGCAGGGCACGCATGAAACATTCGTCGAAATGGGGCGGCGCCATTTTGGCGGTCAGCTGCAAGGCAAGTGGATTCTGACGGCCGGTCTCGGCGGCATGGGCGGCGCGCAGCCGCTGGCGGCGACCATGGCGGGCGCGAGCATTCTTTGCATCGAATGTCAGCAGAGCCGGATCCAGAAGCGTCTCGATACGCGTTACGTCGATGTTCGAGCACCGTCGGTCGATGCGGGCTTGCAGATGATTGCCAACGCGACGGCCAGCGGCCGAGCGATTTCTGTAGCAGTGCTTGGCAACGCGGCGGAGATCTTGCCGGAGCTCGTGGCCCGTGGCGTGCACCCGGATGCGGTGACGGATCAAACGTCCGCGCACGATCTGGTGAACGGCTATCTGCCGATCGGCTGGAGCGTCGAGCAATGGCTCGAGATGCGCACGCGCGATCCGGCGACCGTCGTGAAAGAAGCGCAGCGCTCGGCTGCGATTCATGTCGAAGCCATGCTCGCGTATCACGGCATTGGTGTTCCCGTGTTCGACTACGGCAATAACATTCGCCAGGTGGCGTTCGATGAAGGCGTGAAGAACGCGTTCGATTTCCCGGGATTTGTGCCGGCGTACATACGGCCGTTGTTTTGCCGGGGCATCGGGCCGTTCCGATGGGTGGCGTTGTCGGGCGATCCCGAAGATATCTATCGCACCGACGCGAAGGTGAAAGAGCTCATTCCGGACGATCCGCACTTGCATCGGTGGCTGGACATGGCGCGCGAGCGCATCAGCTTCCAAGGCTTGCCGGCGCGCATCTGCTGGGTCGGGCTCGGGCAGCGGCATCGACTCGGCCTGGCGTTCAACGAAATGGTCGCGGCGGGCGAATTGAGAGGACCGATCGTCATCGGCCGCGATCATCTCGACTCGGGCTCGGTCGCCAGCCCCAACCGCGAAACCGAAGCGATGCAGGACGGTTCGGATGCGGTGTCCGATTGGCCGCTGTTGAATGCGCTGCTCAACACGGCGAGCGGCGCGACCTGGGTGTCGCTGCATCATGGCGGAGGCGTGGGCATGGGCTATTCGCAACACGCCGGCGTCGTGATCGTTTGCGACGGCACCGATGCCGCGGCCAGGCGAATCGCGCGAGTGTTGTGGAACGATCCGGGCAGCGGTGTGATGCGGCACGCCGATGCCGGTTATCCCGAAGCCATCCAGTGCGCTCGGGAGAACAAGCTGCACCTGCCGATGCTGGAGCGTCCATGAACGTTTATGACTTCCACCAGGGCACGCTGCCGCTGCTGATCAGCATTCCGCATGCGGGCACGTTCGTGCCGGAGCCGATCGCACAACGATTCACGTTGGCCGGCGGGCACCTGGCCGATACCGATTGGCACGTCGACAAGCTTTATGATTTCGCGCGCGAGCTGGGCGCTTCCATCCTCAAGGCGAACTACTCGCGCTACGTGGTCGACTTGAATCGTTCGCCGGACTCCGCGTCGCTGTACGTCGGCAATCCCACCTCGCCGGTGTGCCCGCTGCTCACATTCAAAGATGAGCCGATCTACGCCCCCGGTCGCGAGGTCACTGCAACGGAGATCGATGCGCGCATCGAGCAGTTCTGGCAGCCGTATCATCAGCGTCTCGTTGCCGAGTTGAAGACCATCCGCCAGCGCCATGGCTACGCGTTGCTGTGGGACGCGCATTCGATCGCGAGCGAGGTGCCGTCGTTATTTATCGGCGTGCTGCCGGAATTCAACTTCGGTACGCGCGACGGTGCGAGCTGTCCGCGTGCGGTTGCCGATCCGCTGCTCGATCTCGTGACCGCCGACGGCAAGTTCGGTGCAGTGCTGAATGGCCGCTTCAAGGGCGGCTATATCACGATGAAGTATGGTCAGCCGCAGGAAGGCGTTTACGCCGTGCAGTTGGAGCTGTCCCGGCGCGTGTACATGGATGAAGCCGCTGGCACCGGCTGGAATCCGGAGCGGGCGAGATCAGCGCAGGCGCTGATCTCTCAGCTGCTGACTCGCTATCTGAAGGCGCGGGACTAACAAGAGTTCGAATCGACAGCGATGGCGGCGGCTTGCACGGCTGCGATGACTTCGGCTGCTAGAAATGGCTTGCCGATGAATCCCAGCGGCCGCAGGTCAGCCACGCGCTGGCGGACATCTTCGTTGATGTTCGCACTGACGAACAAACATCGGATGCGATGCTGTTCATACAACTGCCGTGCGACGTCGATGCCGCTCGCGCCATGCGCCAGCCGGATATCCATGATGGCAATCGCCGGGCGCTGGTTGGCGACCGCTGCGAGCGCACTGACGCCATCGTGCGCGATCGCGGCGACTCGATGCCCCGCCTCCTCCACCAGGTCCTGCAGGTGGATGGCGATCAGCATCTGGTCTTCGACGATTAGGACTTCGAGTCCCATGTCACCGCGGCTTGCAGCGGGAAGGTGATGTGGGCGGCGTAGCCGTCGGCATGCTCGATGCGCAGCTGTCCGTTCAATTGCCGCACCAGCATGTTGATGAGTCGCGAGCCCAAGCCGCCGGCCGGCTTGTTCGCGCCGCCCGCAGCGATGCCCGGACCGTTGTCGGCGATGGTCACTCGCGCCTGGCCGGCATCGAGCCGACGCAGGCTGACATTGATGATCGCCGGCCGGTCGTCCGGCCGGCCGTGTTTCAAGGCATTCATCACCAGCTCGTTGACGATCAGCGCCAGCGACACGCCGTTTTCGGTCGGCAGTCGCAGCGGCTCGATATCGGTGCGCAGGTCGGCGTGACGCTCGTCGCCGATGCCGGCGCGCGCCAGCTCGGCGCACAGGCCGCTCAGATAAGTCTGCATGTCGATGGAGAGCGGATCGGTGTCTTGATACAGACGCTCGTGAATCGACGCGATGGCAGTGACGCGCGCGATGGCTTTGGCGAATATCTCTCTCGCTCCGGCCTCACGGAATTCGCCGCCTTGCAGGCTCAGCATGCTGAGCACCAATTGCAGGCTGTTCTTGACACGATGATTCACTTCACGCAGCAACATCTCGCGTTCGGCCAGCGAGCGGCGCAACTCGGCCTCGACCCGATGCAGACGCAGTAGCGCGCGGGCGACCGCTTCCAGTTCTTCGGGCTCGACCGGTTCGACCAGAAAGCTGTCCGCGCCCGCCGAGAGCGAACTGACCCGGTCGAGCACGGCGATGTTGGTGGCGGAGACCTGCAGCACCATGATGCCGGCGGTTGCCGGGTCGGTCTTCAGCTGCCGGCAGACATCGATGCCGCTCATGTCGGGCAGGTTCACGTCCAGGACCACGAGCTGCGGCGAGGCGCTGCGCGCGAGACGCAAAGCTTCCTTGCCGGTGCCAGCTTCGAGCACCTGAAACCCGGCGCGGTTGAGGATGCGCGTGGTCGCGTATCGACCCGGTTCGTTGTCGTCGACGTTGAGAATGATTTCAGGCATGGCCGGCATGGTGGATCTCTCCCGAGCTGCCGGCGCGCCGGATCGCGGCTGCGACAGACTCGCGTGACAACTCGCTTTTCAACAACAGTCCGCTCGCGGCGGCAGCTTGCTCTTCGCCGATGTCGTCGGGCCGCTGCGAGGTGAACAGGACGACCGGAATGTGCCGCGTCTCGTCGATGGCCTTGAGCATTTTCAAGACTTCCAGGCCGTGCACGTCGGGCATGGCCAGATCGAGGAAGATCAGGTCGGGATGCGACTGGCGCGCGAGACGCAGGCCATCGTAGCCGCCGCTGGCTTCGATCACTTCGAACGTGCTGCTCGGCAGGAACTGGCGCAGCGCATAGCGTTCGACTTCGCTGTCATCCACGATCAGCACGCGTTGCGCAGTTCTGGCTGCTGGAAGCGCGGGTGTTCCCAGCGGAGCCGACGCTTCCAGGCGTATTGGAATCGCGAGCGACAACACCGAGCCTTTGCCCAGCTCGCTCGCGATATCGATGCTGCCGCCGAGCAAGCCGGCCAGGCGCTGCGAGAGCGGCAGGCCCAGGCCTGTGCCTTTCACAGTCGTCTGCAGCGGATTCTCGACCTGTGTGAACTCGTCGAAAATGCGGCGGTGATTCTCCGGAGCGATGCCGATGCCGGTGTCGGCGACGGAGAACACGATCATGTCGGTATCGGCCGCGAGCTTCGCGGTGACGCGCACCGCGCCGGCTTCGGTGAACTTCAGTGCGTTGGAAATCAGATTGCGCAGGATTTGCGAGACCTTGCCCTGGTCGGTGTGCAGCTCGGGCAACGCGCCGATCTCCTCGAAGCTCAACGATACCGTGTCCTTGATGCTGAGCGGCTTGAACATGCCGCGCAGTGCGCCGAACAGATCGGTGACGTTGAAACTTTCGACGCGCAGCTGCAGCTTGCCCGACTCGACTTTGCGCAGGTCGAGCAGGTCATCCACCATGGTGGCGAGCTGTTCGGCCGCCTGACGAATGTAAGTCACCTGTTTTTCCTGCTCGCTCGTCAGCTCGCCGTCGAGCCGATGCAACAGGATCTTGGACAGCGCCAGGATGGAGTTCACCGGCGTGCGGAATTCATGACTGACGGCCGATAGGAAGCGCGTCTTGGTTTCGTCGGCGAGGCGCAGATGGGCGGCGCGTTCTTCCAGCTCCGCATACAACGCCATCACGCCGCGATTCGTATCCTCGAGCTCGGAGTTGAGTCGCGCCAGCTCTTCCTTGCGCAGGCGCAGTTCTTCCAGGCTGCGCAACAGCTCGCGATTCTGTTGCTGAATTTCGGCGGTGGGATCGTCTGTGCTGTCGGTCGAGAGTTGATCGGCAATCGTCGCAGCTCGCGCGGCCGAGAAGCTATCGGTCCGGCGCGGCAGAAATTTGCCGAGCGTGATGGTCGTGCCGCGGCCCCTGCCGGAATACACATCGAACGTGTCCATCATCCGGCGCGCCGCCACCAGCCCGAGCTTCAGCTCGCCGATGCCCGAGTCGGCGATCGCATCGTCCAGGTTGGCAATGCCCGGCCCGTGGTCGCTGATGATGATTTGCAACAGTGGATTGGCTATAGGCGCGCCGGGTGAGGGAGCTTCCGTCAGCATGAACTCGATGGTGCCGCCGCCGGCATGACGGATGGCGTTGCGCGCCAGCTCCGACACCGCGGTCGCGATGCGAACCTGGTCTTGTGAATCGAAACCGAGCAGGGCACTGACCTGGCGCGCGCGCTGCCGGGCCGCGACGATGTCGCGATCCTGCGCGAGATCCAGGCGTAGCAACGAGCGATTCATGGCGGTGTGCGTCGAATCACAACAATCAGGGAATCGTCGCGGCCGCGCTTGCAGTCCCGATATAACACCCCGGCAATCAACGCCGGATGATGCTGCATCAGTCCAGGATAGCGATCGGCCTGCCAACTGGCAGTCAGCCCGTCCGAGTGCAATATCAACACGGTGCCCGGCTGAACCGGATGCACCAACTCGCGCGGCCGCGAGATCACGTGGCCGACGATGCCGTTGTCGGTCGCGATGCGCTTGGTCTCTGTGCCGTTGATCAATGCCGCTGCGACGTTGCCGACGCCGACGCTGGCGATGCGGCCCGCATCCCAATCGACTTCCAGCAGCGTGACCGCAGCACCGCGCGTCGGACGCAGAGCTTCGTGCAGACTCTGCATGAGTCGCAGCGCCGGCCGATGTTTCTCCGTCTCGAAGACCCGGCACGCCTCGGTGGCGGCCTGCTCGGCGCCGAGCCCATGACCCAGTCCATCGACGGCAACGACCAGCGGTCCTTCGACCCGCTCGTGACAACACCAACGATCGCCGCAAGCGACTTCGCCTGGCTTCGGAACGACCAGCGCGCCAACTTGAGTGCGTCCGGGCGGCGGCTCGCGTGAGTCTTGCCACAGTTGGGCGAGCACAGCGGTGCCTCGCCCGGGCCGCGAATAGATCTCGAAGCGTTGTGACAAACGTTCCATCGCGCCAAGTCCCGTCCCGGGGCTGCTGCTGGTGGAATAACCGTCGCGCAGACACTTGGCCACGTCGTCCATGCCAGGCCCCTTGTCGAGGCCCAGCAGTTCGAGGCCGACGCGGTTGTCACGCGAGATCTTCTGCGCGATCAGCTCGCCGCCGCCGCCATGCTTTACCAGGTTCGTGCCGATCTCGGTCGCGACCAACGCGGCGCGCCCCGCATCTTCCGCATCGAAGCCCAGTTCGGCGGCAAGTGTGGTGATGCCGCGTCGGGCCGGCGCGACGGCACTTGGATCGCCGATCTGAAACTGTTGCATTTACTTCCAACGCGTAATGGTCACGCGAGTGCCTACGCCGGGCTGCGACCAGATATCGAATTCGTGAGAAAGCTTCCGTGCGCCATTCAGTCCCAGACCCAGGCCGTTGCCGGTGGTGAAGCCATCGGTCAAGGCCAGGTCGATGTTGCTGATGCCGGGCCCGCGGTCCTCGAAGGTCAGGCGCACGCCGGCGCGCTTCGGGCCTTGGTTCAGGCGCTCGATGCGCACTTCGCCGCCGCCGCCGTAAGTCAGCGTGTTGCGCGCCAGCTCGCTGGCGGCGGTGATGACTTTGGTTTGATCGACCAGGCTGAAGCCGAGATCCATGGCGAGCGTACGCACGGCTTGACGGACTTTGACCACGTCTTCGCCGGAACGCACGGGCAGCGTGGTCGGTTCAATCGACATGGGTGCCTTCGCCGCCCTCGTCGAGCATCCTGCGCAGCAAGGCCAGGCCGGCGTCGACGTTCAGAGCGGTGCGGATGCCAGGCAGCGACAATCCAAGCTCAACCAGGGTGATGGCAACCGCGGGCTGCATGCCCACGACTACGGTCCTCGCATCGAGGATGCGTGACATGGCCGCGATGTTGCCGAGCATGCGGCCGATGAAGGAATCGACCATTTCCAGCGCGGAAATATCGATCAGGACGCCGCGCGCCTTGGTCGCGACGATCTTGTTGGTGAGATCGTCCTGCAAGGTCATCGCCAGCTCGTCGTGCATGTCGACCTGCACGGTGACCAGCAGACAATCGCCCAGACGCAGAATCGGGACGCGGTCCACGGCTTTATCCTCGCGCGGCGGTCGTGACGCCGCTGGTCACCATGAGTCCCCGGCGTTTCAATGCGAGGGCGAAAGCGTCGGACAAGCTGGCCTTGGTCGCGACCGCCGACAGATCGATGCCGAGATGCACGATGGTCTGCGCGATCTGCGGACGGATGCCGCTGATGATGCAATCCGCGCCCATCAGCTGCGCGGCGGATACAGTCTTGAGCAGATGCTGCGCGACCAGCGTATCGACCGTCGGCACGCCGGTGATGTCGATGACTGCGATGCTCGAGCCGGTGGCGACCAGTCGTTGCAGCAGTGTTTCCATGACAACCTGCGTGCGCTCGCTGTCCAGCGTGCCGATCAGCGGCAGCGCCAGGATGCCGGGCCACAGCTCGACCACCGGCGTCGACAGCTCGATCAATTCTTCCTGCTGGCGCGCGATGACCGATTCACGTGCTTGCTGATAAACCTCGGTGGTGTACAAACCCAGCGAGTCGAGTAGCAGGGTCGTTTCCCACATCGTGTCCGCCAGCGCCTCGGGCTCCTTGAGCAGGCTGGTGCGCAGGCGCGTGAAAATCGGCTGTTTCAGCGAGAACACGAACGTCGCCACTTGCGACGGCGAGAAGCCCTGGGTGGCGCGGCTGCGTGACAGCTCGCCCAGGAACTCACGAATGTCGGACCATTGTGAGCTGCGGGCGTCGAACTGGAGGCCCTTCTGGATATTGCTCACCAACAAGGCGAGGAAGCGCTGCGACTCGTCGCGCAGCTGCGATTCCTGCAGGCGCCCGGCCCGCCAAGCGCCCGATTCCAACTGCAGTCTGACCCACTCGGTGAGGATTTCTTGTTGATGCTGCTCGACAACGGCCGGCAGCCGACTTGCCAGTCGGTTCATCCGCGACTCCTGTATACGGCCTTCGAGAGGCCAGGACCTAAAGGCGCTGGTTAATGGCTAGGAATGGCTCGCTCACGGAGCCTTCGATTTGCCGTCTAGAGGATGCCGGCGCCCACCCGCGAATGACGCCCGACCGTCTGTTACGCGCGACGGCGCGAGACGGTTCCCTGTCTTTGAAATTTTTCTAGCGCGCCGCTCAGGCGCTGACGACTTTCAGCAGATCGGTGTCGTCGTGCAGGCCGAGCGAGCGGCCGTTTAAGAAATCACGGCATTTATTCGCGGGCGCGGGCTCGGCGAACAAATAGCCTTGCGCGTACCGGCAGCCGAGCTTGCGAAGCATGTCCAGCTGCGACCAGCCTTCCACGCCTTCGGCGATCACTTTGATCTTCAGGTGCTCGGCCATCGCGATGATGGCGCCGACGATGGCGTGGTCGTTGGCATCCGTGCCCAGGTCGCGGATGAAGCTGCGGTCGATTTTCAGGTAGTCGACGCGCCAGCGCTTCAGGTAGCTGAGGGAGGAATACCCGGTACCGAAGTCGTCGATAGCGATACGCACGCCCAGGGCGCGCAGATCGTTGATGGCGTCGACGCCAGCTTCGCTCGCGGTCGAGCCATGACGCGCTTCGACCTGGTCGAACATCGCGCCTTCGGTCAGCTCGATCTGCAGCATCGCCGGGCTGATCGAATTGGCCTGCGTCAACTCGGCGATCCGCTGACGCAGATCGCAGCGGGCCAGCTGGCCGGGCGAGACATTGATCGCGACCGGCACCAGTACGGTGTTGCCGGCCTTGCGCCACTGAACCATATCGTCGATGACGCGCTTGATCACGAAGTCGCCGAGCCCCGCGATCAAACCGGTTTCCTCGGCGATGGGAATGAAGCGTGTCGGGGAAACGTAGCCGTCGGTTGGATGTTTCCAACGTACCAGCGCTTCCAAGGTCACGACGCGCCGGGTCTCGATATCGACCAGCGGTTGATAATGCACGTCGAGCTGAGTCTGCGACTCGAGCGCGGCGCGCAGCCGCTCCTCGATGGCAACCCGTTCCTTCAGCTGGCGATCCATCACCGGGCTGAATACCTGGAAGTTGTTCCGGCCGCGGTCCTTGGCTTGATACATCGCCGTGTCCGAATGGCGGAGCAGGGCGCCAACGTCTTCGCCGTCGCGCGGGAACATGCTCACGCCGACGCTCGCAGTTGTCACCAGCGGCTTGCCATCGATTTCCAATGGCGCCGCCAGTGCGCTGGTGATGCGTGATGCGGTTTCTTGAACCTGATTGCTGCTCCTCACGATATTGAGGACCACCACGAATTCATCGCCGCCCATCCGCACCACGACGTCTTCGCTGCGCACGGCATCTTTGATCCGTTGCGAGACAGATTGCAGCAGCTTGTCGCCGGTCTCGTGACCGTGCGTGTCATTGACGTGCTTGAAGCGATCGAGATCGATGAACAGCACTGCCAGCGCCGCTTTCTTGCGGCGGGCTTCTTCGATGGCCGCGGGCAGATGGACCGCGAGGAACAGCCGATTGGGCAAGCCGGTCAACTGATCGTGATGGGCAAGGCGATCCAGCCGCTGCTGCTTTTCCAGCAACTGGGCCTCGATCTTGCGACGGACCATGCCGCCGTGCTCCACCTGCTCGATGAACTGGCGATGCCGCGACTCGGCCTCGACGACACGCTCGTCCAGCTTGCGCATGCGGAGTTGCAGCGTAATCGCCCAGGCGGCGACGGCGGCAAGGGCGGCGATGGCACAAACGGCAAGGTAGAACATTGAGGCGCATTATTATTTCGACGACGGCAGTGTCGCGAAATAGGGTCAGCGCCACCGGATATGGCGCACAGTTTCGGGCCGCACGCCGCACCGGCAGCCAAAACTTCGACGCAGGACCGGTTTGTGACTTAACAGTTGGCAGCTCCTGCACGTCCCTGTGCCCGCTGCATCAGGGCATCCGTGCCCAAGTCAGCTCCTGCACGTCCCTGTGCCCGC
>NZ_BLJO01000004.1:710427-763140 GCF_009932555.1 Steroidobacter agaridevorans | reverse complement strand
TGGGTCGCGCCGGCCGATGGCGATTAATTGGGCGATTCGCTAGAAATTCGACGAACAGGGCCTCAGACACAGATGGCGTGGTGGGTGTCCAGGATGTCCCTCCCCAGGATGTCCCTCCCATTACCCAGGCCAGATGTTTGCGCGATCGAGCTGAAACCCCCACCGACTGTGCTCAGCGCTGCGCGATTGTGTGTGATCGACGGCCAATGGCGGATGCCATCCAGAGAAGTGCAGCAACGATGAGAGACGGAAGCACTACTAAGCTTGCCCCCAGCATTGTCGCAGATTGCCTCGACTGCCAAACCCATGCCCAAACGACCACCAAGTAGAGCAAGTAAGCTGCAACTGTTGGCGCCCTCGCTGCTCGAAAGGATTGAGCAATGAATATGAAGACGAGGAGCGTGACCTGAACGATTCCACCACCCGCAGCCAAATAGATAACGATTGGATCACCGCTTGCATGCGCCGCAGTTCCCTGCAAGAGAAGAAAGCAGCCGTATAGTACAGAGACAAGTCTCGCTTTCATTGCAGTCCTCAGTCGTGCCCGAAGATAAACAGATCACCTTGAGGTAACTCCCCGCGTTGGAACCATTGCCACGCAGCTTCCGTCGCTCTGTGAAGAGCGCTGCCAGCACCCGGGTCAAAGACTTCGGCTCGCACGTGTGTCGCCTGCTCTCCAAAGGTTTCGTTTCCAGACCAAAGCTGGAACCCCGCGTGCGACGGTGACGTGGCGTCCTGAAGCGTGTGAAGTGCAACCCCAAATCTGAAGAGTGCTTCGTCTCGTGTCGACGCTGCCCACGCTCGCGCGAAGTGTGCTCTGACAAACTCGTTCGCAAGCGCTCTTGCTTCATCCGCGGTCTGATCTGGATTTCTCATTGCATGCCGGAACGACGAGGCGGCGTCTTGAAACTGCACGCCATCAGCAAATACCTGCGCCCTATCAAGAATCGCGCGCTCACGGGACGATAGAGTACGCCCGATCACATCGCGTGTGACGTTCTGATGAACGTAAAAGCCCTTTTGAGATGCCCATGCCAAGCGCGTGCCGCTTGCCCCACCGACTGTGCTCCCCTTCGACGTCCCCGCATCCCGCGGCTGGTGAGGCAGATTGAACGGCTCGCGCTGGTGAGTGCGAGGGATACTGTAAGCGGTTATGTGGGGCGTGGTCGATAGCCGCTGGATCCTCGACAGCATGTCATGCCGATCCATGCTGGTCCACGAGAGCAGCGAGTTAAACATATAGTCCGCGGCGCTGACGCCAAGGCCGAGGTCATTGAAGTCGGGCCCGCCCGGATCCCACGTTCCAGTATCCAGGTGGCCAAAGATCGCGTCGTTCAGACTCTCCTGACCGTCGGGATGGCAGATTGTTATACGACAGCCACCGAAACCGCTCGGATCTGTAATGCTGAGCGGATTGTTGCCCACGTACGCGTAGCGATTCCATCCCTGCGTAGCTCCTCTTTGGACATCCACATACTTTTCCACATACTTTGCGCCGTCGCCTTCTTCCCTATTCGGGCCTCCCTCAGTGGGTATCCAGAGATGTCCACTCCCAGCACGGCACGGCTCGCCGTAAGCCGCGCATGCGATAGATATTCAGGTCGATGGGTGTCCAGGCCGCCCGCTAGAGCAGCCAGCGATCCAGGATTGTGCCATTCATGGCATCGGCATCTAACACGCCGATGCCAACGCTGGCAATTGGCTACGTCGGATCGATCTGATTGACGCTGCAGCTGCCGTTCACCAGACCAGCAGTGAACACACGCATCTGCACGTCACCGAGATCGCCGCGTAACTGCAACCCGAGTATGTAAGCCTGCATCGGTTTGCCTGTCGCGGGTATGGACATCCAACCGTAAGGCGCGCCCGCGCAATTGTCGGGAAGGCCGGTATCGAGCCGGATCATCACCTCGCCGCCCGCCATCGTGATGTCGATCACCCGACCATCCTGATAGTTGGGGCCGGCACTGGCGACTTGGCTGACTCCCAGGCCGACGATGGCAGTGACGATCGCGCCTCTGACGATTTTCTTGCTCATAGTCATACTCCGTGTCGTACTACATCCGTGACTGGTCCGGCTCCACTCCATCGATCACGCTCAGAACCACAGAAACGTCCTGCCGTAGTTGGGCTTCGCAACTATTGAGCGATCGGCCGTGAATAGGGCTATCGGCATCGTCTATGGCCGTGAACACGACATCGATCGCGCGCTGCAGATATGGATTCAGGCTCTCCATGGAGCGCGAGTCGCGCAGGCGCTTCCACAGCACCTGGTAGCGATCCGCGAACTCCTCTGCAGGAAGGCGGCCATCGACGAAGCTCCGCATCGATTCCAGCAATTCCTTGAGATCGTCACCGGACATTGCTGGCTAACGCAACTCCATTTGGAAAGCAGTCCAATCGGGAAAATCTCCTGAGAAGATGAAGAAGTCGTCGATGTAGACGAGGCCAAGACTCTCCAGTCTGCGCTGGAACTCGTCGGCTGCCTCGCGCCCAAAGTGAGGACCGAACGAAGCAATGTCTTCGTTTTTGTCCAACGGCTTGTCCACCTCCATGGCATCGAGCACCCGCTTGAACTGAATTCCTTTCGCGCGCAGCGCTGCCAATCGCACGACGATTCCATTTTCGGCACTGATGACGACCGATGCCATGGTTGATCCTCCTCTAGTCAAGGCGGGTAGGTGACCGACATGTTATAGATCGGCACACGCTGCATGGGTTGAAGTATCTGAAACCACTCTGGTTTTCCGGCACCGAGCAGCGCCCGTGAGTCAATTGCAAAATCTATGCGCACAGCGTCAGTTCCGCCAGGTTTGGCCGCGCCGAAGGCTGTGACGTAAACACGCCCCTCGGCTCCTATGCCGGCTGGTATCGCTGTGCCGCCATTAGCAATCCAAATCTCGGCTTCCTCCGCGGACGCCCATCTGCTGACTGATGTGTGACCAGGCGGAATGGGGCCAGTTGCTGCGCCCGGGCCGCGCGGGAAAACTATCCGAGGGCCAAACCGGGCCGGCATGCCATCGGCAATCCCTTGCACTTCCAACCCGAATGCCAAGGGGGCTGCCGCAAGCGGCATGAGCTCGGCAGTCAGACCCAGTGTTGCCACAGTCAGTGCGACCGCGGCAGTGCTTACCTTGGCCTGATCGGAGATGTCCGGATCGCTGACAAACTCGTACGCGCCGCTCGCAGCGAATGAGCCTGGCTCGCCGAAGCGTGTGAATGGGTTTGAACTGCGTGGCGCGGGCCGGTCGATCCAACCTAGTTCCGTCACCGTCACGCTCGACATCCGACCGTCGGCAGCGATCGAGTAGGCGCTGACATTAGTGAGCTTGACGTTTGCATGCACTACCACGGTCTCGAGAATCGCAGCGGCCGCCTGCCCGGCCGACATGCCATCGCCGCCGCCGCCGCCGCCCCCACCGAAGATCGCTGAGTTCACCGGTTGATCGTTGAAGCCAGGCGCGCAGACCGTTACCTCGACGTCAGTCGAAACGCACACCTCCGCAAAACCGCTCGGGTCGATCATCGACAGCGGGTTATTCCCCACGTAGCTGTAGCGATTCAGGCCCTGGCTGCTGCCGGGCGAGAAGATGAATGGATCGGCGGAGATGAAGCGGCCGAGCCCCGGATCCTGGACGCGGCCGTTCATGTGGATCAGGCCGAGATTGTCCAAGTGCTCGTGGCCGGTGAATCCGTGCCGCGTGGCGTTGGCCATCGATTGCAACTCGGAGGTGGTCAGAGCGCTGAGCCAGTCAGCACTGCGGCGCTTGCCGAACGCGTCGAAGGACTGATCGACGATGACATTCCCGCTCGCATCCGTGATCAGGCTGGAACTGCCCAAGTGGTCCGGCGAAACGTAGTAGTTCTGCGACGTCCCGTTCGCGAGGCGCGAATGTATGACCGTGCCGCGACCTGCCGCGACGTGGTGGCGGAAGTAGGTGGTCGTTCCCGAAGTCACCTTCTCGAACAAGCCGGCCACATAGATCGTGGTCTCGCCGCCGCCGGAGTAAGTGGCCACCTGCTTGCGACGGCTTCGATCCGGTGCGTATGTGAAGGTGCTGGAGGCGCCGCCCGAGCCGTTGATCACATTCGGCATGTTGAAGGACGTCCAGCTGATCGCACTGCCGGCGCGCGACGTCATGTTGCCGTTCTGGTCGTAGCAGTACGACGCCGTGCCTACGCGGCGCACGGCGTGCGGCTGGCTATGCGAGTAGTAGTTGCAGCCAGCCTGAGCGGTCGAATAGTCGTACGTCGACGCGCTGAAATCCGACTTCTGCGTGATGTTTCCAATCGCATTGACGGAGAGCGACAGCGTCTGCACGCCGAGCCGGTACACGTTCTGCAGCCGGTCGAGCGCGTCGTACGTGAAGGTCTCGTTCAGATTCGAGCGATTGAGATCGGTGCGCGACTCCAGATTGCCGTTCGGATCCCACTGATAACTGAGGTTCTGCCGATTCGTGGTCGAACCGGCAACACCCGAGCTGACGCTGCTGACCAGGCCCGTCAGCGCGTCGAAGCCGGTCACGATCTGCTGGCCGTTGCCGAAGGTTTCCTGCGTGACCTGGCCGCGGTCGTTGGTATTCGCCAGGGTCCACAGCGTCGTGTTGGCGTAGTCGTCCTTGACCTGGACCTGCTGGCCATACAGATATGAGTACTTCGCGCGGAACCGATTGGCGCCGCTGCTCGCGGGATAGGTCAGTGTGTCGAGCAGTCCCGCCGCGTTGTACCCCACATCGATATCGTAAGAGCCGTCCGCGCCGTAGTTGTACGTGACGTGATTGGGTCGACCATACCCGTCGTAAGTGTACGATTCGATGTAGCCGCCGGCCGCCGTCACGGATTCCATCTGACCGATGTTCTTGAACGCCGCGGACGCGCCCCAATTCCACTGCGTCAGCACGCCCGGCGTTTCCGGCTCGGTACGAGTCTTCATCCTCGACAGCGGGTCGTACGTGAAATCGACCTGCTGATTCTTGGCGTCGATCTGCCGGGTCAGCTCGCCGAACGACGTGTATCTGTACTGCCACACGCCGGCATCCGGGTCGCTCTGCTCGAGCTTGAAGCCGCGCCGATTGGTTTTGCTCGTCAACACGTTGCCGGCATTGTCGATGGCCGACGTCGCCAACAGACCGGCGCTGTCGAATGAATAGGAATACTCGGTCGTTCCTCCCGGCGAGGGATCGACGACTTTACGCAGTTGACCAAACAGATCGAAGAAACGCTGCGTGGTGTGTCCGCGCGGGTTGCGGATGCTGACTTTGTGTCCCGCGTAAGTAAGCTCGGTGTAGCGATCGATCGTGTTATCGGCCCGAAGCAACTCGGAGCGAGTCACGCGACCGAGCAGATCGTAGAGATAGCGCTGAGCGCCGTTGCCGCCGGCGCTGTACGGAACGCTCTCGGTCGAGAGCCGGCCGAAAGCGTCGTAAGTCTTGCGGACGTTGCTCAACGATCCGGACGAGGGACCGGTGGCCCGCTGCGCCTGCTCGAAGATGGGACGATCGAAACTATCGAGCGCCTGCATCCGGCGCACGATCTCCAGGCCGTCGCGATCCCTTTCTGCAGTTGTTTGCTGCCAGCGAGCGCCCGTGACTCCGCACTGGCCATTGGCACAGCTTCCGTAAGTGATGTGCGTGGACGTCTGATCGGGACGCGTCTCGGACTTGAGACGCCCGAAGGCATCGTAGTCCCAAACCGTCTGCAACTGATTCGCATCGGTATGGGTCCGCGGCACACCCAGAAGATCGTCGAAGCCGAACGACTCCGTCTGGTTCAGGGGATTGGTGACACTGGTCGGGAAGCGGCACGAAGCGGTGTTGTAACCGATCTGCGTGGTTCGCGACGGCATGGCCGTACCGTCGGCATACAAGCCGTCCACGCGCACCGAGCTGAGGTTGCCGCAGTCCTCGGGATCGTACGTGTAATCGATGAACAGCCTCTCCGCCGCTGTAGCGACCGAATCCGGTTCGATGGTCTCGTCTTCCACGCGGCACGCCGCATAGTCGACGGTGCGCGAGGTGACGTGAGATCTGGATGACGAACCGAGCGATTCGGTGAACGTCGTGCGATTGGAACGACCCAGGCACCAGGTGGCCGCATCGTTATGGATCGTTTCGGCTGTGCTTCGTGACAAAGTGACGTTGTAGAGCGGCGAGTCCGTCTGCAGATCCAATAGCGACATGCTGGTCGAGGTCGGATTGCCGTAGCTGTCGAGCCCCACCGTGATGGTCTTTCTTGCAACCACTGAATTGGCGAGCACGCCCGTGACCTCGCGCAGATTGGTCACGGCCTGCCAGACATACGGATAGCTCGTTTGCTGACCCGTGGTCGGACTGGAGTACGTCAGGCTAGTGGGCGAGTTGGTGGTCTCGCTGACGATGCTGCCGCCTTGACTGACACGGCTCGAGCTCACCATGCCTCGATAAGGAAACTGCTGGTGCAGATCCACGCGAGTGGCAACGCTGTTGCGGCTGTCCGTGACGGTTCTGCGCGAGAATCCCGCGAAGTCGCGTCTTTGTACGTTCAACCTGGCGTTCTCGTAAGCGAAGCTCAAGTTATAAGAGCTGCCATTGCCATCGCTGATCTCCACGCCGCACGCTACGAGCATGCCGATGCTCACTGCGCGCAGATGCGTGTTCGCCGCCGGAGGTGTCGAGGATCCGGTGTAGCAGTTGCCCGCCGCGGTCGACTTGTAATTGAAGCGCGCGAAGTTGCCGAATCCATCGGTGATGGCCGTGACCAGCTCGGAGCGGCCGTTCGGATTGCTCTGGTGCCGGAGTTGGCCGCCGGTATCCAGGTAAATGATGTCCCGACGGCCATTGCCGTCCATGTCCAGCACGGTGGCATTCACCGGCTGATCGCCGTAGTAGGGAACGCCGGTGGAAACAGGTTGCTCGAACGACGTGCCGGTCGAGCGGCTGACGAACAAGGTGCCGCCGTTGCTGTAGAGCCGGTCCTCGAAGCCATCGCCATCCCAATCGTGGATGAGCGGAGTGGCATACAGGCCGGGCACTGTCACAGGCGCATTGAGCGCCGAAGCGCCCGAGAGCATGCACTTGCTGATCCAGAGCTGCGTGTTGCTTACCAGGTCCGTGCAGTGATCGGAGTTGGCGTCGATGTCGACCGCCACTGAGTTCAGCGTCTCGCCTACCGTGAAACCACTGGTCGTGGAGTAGAGAACGCGAGCGGTGTAGTTGGTTGCACTGGCCTGTGCGATCAGGTCACCGCGGCCGTTGCCGTCGACATCGATCCCGCCGAACGCGCGCATGCTTTGGCCGGCGCCGATGCGGACCATGTTGAAGCCGACGTTGTAAGTGGTCGTGCCGCCCTCGAAGCCCGCCGAGCCGTCGTGATTGTGATAGCGAATCCGCAGCTGGTTCTGGTTGGCGCCGATATTGACCAGGTCCTCGTAACCGTCGCCGTCCACATCGGTCATTTCCCAGATGCCCCACGGTCCGGACGGGATCGCCCCGGAGGTGGGTACGCCGGTATCGGTGAAAACGAATGCGCCGTTGTGATAACGCAGCCAGTACCACGTGCCGTAGTTCATTATCAGCAGGTCGGTGCGACCGTCCGAGTCCAGATCGGTCGGCAGGAACATCAGGCCGCCCGAGCCGTAATCGGTCGGCAGCACCAGCTCGGAAGCTCCAGGGCCGGTGGCGGAGCCCCACCTCACGCGCAGGAACCGGCTATAGTCGCCCCACTCCGTCGGGCCGGTCATCTCGACGTAGTAGGTATCTTCGTAGCCGTCGCCGTTGATATCTCCTGCGACACCAGCCTCCCAGGGGCCACTGCTGTAGCTTGCGTCGGTCTGCCCCCAGCCCTTGCTGCTGACGTTCCATTCCACGCTGGTCGGCGACCCGCAGCCCAGCCGGGATTCGTAGCCGGAATACACGCACTCCTGAATGGAGCTCAGCAACGGCCGGCCGTCGGGGCCATTGCCGCGAGTTGCGTACTGAAAGTTATAAGTGCGCCATGGCAGGCTCTGCTGCGAACCCTCGATGGAGATGTGGATCGAAGTCAGATAATAGTGATATTTCGCCAGGCCGCCGAACCACCAGGAGACATCGCTCGGCGGCAAATCCGAGCCCAGCGTCGGGTCATCGTTGAACTCGATCCATACCTGCGGCTGGATACCACGACTCTGATTTCCGCCGTAAGTGATACGCGCCGGATAGGCATGGCCGCTCTCGATGTCATAGGTGACTTCCATGGCATTGCCGGCGCGGTCGCTGACGCGATTGAGCGCCCAGGTATTCGTGATAGTCGCGCCGCCGAGAGTCGTCGCAATTCGCGACTGTTCCGTGTTGCCGTACTCGTAAATGTAACCATCCTTGCCTCGCACCTCGAAGGCCGTCGGACCGTAGCTGTTGTGCCCGGTCACCTTCACCAGCGAATAGGTCTCGATCTCGGTGCGATACGTGGAGTTGGTCTGCGCATAGGGGCCCGACACATGACGCAGGCGCCTGCCGTCCAGGCAATAGGCATCGTTGGCAGTCAGCGTCATCCCGGTCGTGACACCATCCTGCGCAAACGTTTTCGGGCAGCGAGTGATGTTGGACAGGCCGGTGATGTCCCAGCGCGGCCCGAGCTGCCCAGCCTTGCTGTTGTGGTTGTACGAGATGGCGAGCCGCGGCGCTACGCCATTGATGCCCGCCGGCAGGTCCAGCGGAATCGTGTACTGCGCCTCGCCATCGATCGAGATATTCGGCTGTCCGCCGAGCCGGACTCCGGCCATGCCAGGGTAAGTGCCGGTCGTGTCGTACATCCGTTGGAACGAGGGGCTCACGCCAGCGGCGATCGAGGTCGCCTGCTGGTTGATTCCCCCTGCATCCAGCGTCTGGAAAATCAGACCGCTGCTGTAGCCGCTGCCGTTGGGGAAACCCATCGGGATGAGTTGCGAGCTGGTCGACGACCATTGCGAGCCAGGCATGGCAACGCCATTCGTCAGCTGCGTGTTGCCGTCGGTGGTCAGAAGATACGTCGTACCTCCCGAGCGCCTTGCCTGCAGCAGGATGTCGGCTCGATTGTCGCCGTTGAAATAACCGACGATCACGTTGGCGTTGTTCGGGGACCAATCGACTCCGCGCTCGTGCCGGCTCAACAGATCCGCGGTCGCGAACACCGGCGCCGAACCCGTCGAATACGACAGGACGATGCCGCTCATTTCGGCCGGGTACGTCGGCACCGGGAAGGGCACATCGAAATCGATCGTGACGAACTTCGGCTTCGCCTGGACGAAGAAGTCGGTCTTCTGATCGCCGTTGAAATCGGCGGCATGCACCACGGCCGCCTGCGTCGACCAGTTCAATCCCTCGACCGGATTGCCGTTGTCCGACCAGCTATAGACCCATGCCGAGCTGCTGAAAGGCGCACCCGAGGATGCGGCGAACAGGATTGCGCTGTCGCCCGC
This sequence comes from Steroidobacter agaridevorans, assembly GCF_009932555.1. Taxonomy (GTDB): domain Bacteria; phylum Pseudomonadota; class Gammaproteobacteria; order Steroidobacterales; family Steroidobacteraceae; genus Steroidobacter; species Steroidobacter agaridevorans. The sequence continues at coordinate 753,731 of NZ_BLJO01000004.1, read as the reverse complement.
GGCGGAAGTCGCCTGGAAAAACAAGTCCGCGCGACCGTCGCCGTTGAAGTCGCCGGGAATGATCTTGTGCTTCGCCTCGGACCAGTCCAGGCCGAAGGCCGGGTTGGCGAAGCTCTGGCTTGCGCCGGTGAAGTTCTGGTTACTGTCGGCCAGCAGCAGGTAGCTCGCGCCGCCGGCCTTGCTCTGCATCAGAATGTCGGGGCCGTTCTTACCGTCGAAGTCGGCGTAGATGAAGTTATATACCTCCAGCGACCATTGCAGTCCGAGGTAGTTGCTGGCCCAGGACTGCCGGCTATAAATGACATTTTCCGTTAAGAAGCCGTTGTCCAGCGCCGCTGTACCGCTGAGCTTGCTGGCATCGCGCCCGATGTACAGCAGGCTCGGCGTCGGCTTGTATTCGACTCCTATGAACGCGTAGTCCTGCGCGCTCATCGAGGTTTGCGCCAACACCTGCGGTGTCGCGACCAGAGCCAACAGCAGGTACAACAGTCGAGTGAAGTAGTTCATGCCTTCTTCCATTGAGCACGTGACTTCGATTGATTCGTGATTCGCTACGAGGCGGACAGTGGCGACCCGGGCGTTGCTGCCCTATCGTTCGCAATGACGGAGCCATCGAGCGCGAGATCCGTGACGACATCGCCACGTCGGATCGTGACCGTGACGACTTCGCCTTTGGCGAGCACGCTCAGCTGCTCCCTCGCCCGCAGCACGTCGTTTGCAACAGCACCGTCGATGGCAAAAATGACGTCGCCCGACTGCAGACCGAGCTGCGCGAATGCGCCACGGTCCTTGCCCGGGAAAATCTCCAGCCCATCCATCAATCCGTTCTCGTAATGGGGAGCCGATCTGATGATGTTCGTGATCGAATAGGCCGCGCGCTTCGCACTTCGCGCCGGAACGTCAGTTGCGCGCAAGCTAGTCAATGCGGCGGCCGCGCCCGCGCCGCCGCCTGCGACATACAACGTGGCCGTTTCAGTGCCTCGCTTGAGCAGCACGCGATCTGCATGAATCTCGACCAGTTCCGCACCATTGGCCAGCACAGCGCCGGCGACATATGTTTGCGGTTCGGCGGGATCAGGCCCGAGTCGCGCCGTACCTTCGTATGGGGTTCGTCCAGGGGAAGTGCTGACCAGAATCAACCGTTGCGGATCGGAAGCGTCGGGTGCGCTTTGTTGATTTGTGTTGGCCGGCTGCACGGACGCCGTGGGCGCCGGTGCGACTGCCGCGCTCTGCGCCGTCTCCGACGAATCTCCAAACCAGCGCTTCGGAGAGATATCCGCAGCCCATAAGAACACCGCGACGACCACTGACGATGCCGCCACGCAGAACGTGCGCATCAGCCACCGATGTCGCCGATCCATCTCGGCGACTTCGCGTTGATATCGATTCATGCCCGGCATGATCAATAGCGCGATGCTGCTTCAGATAGGCCACGCCGGACACGAACCCATGACGCCGATTGTTCTTGATGTCGTCATACGTCACCCCAAAAGCATCCCATCGCGTCGCCATGCGACGCGCCGATGAAACTTTGTTCTTGCCGGGGTTCGCGGCGACTTTTGTTATTCGCCATCCCTAGCTGCTTTCGTGCGGTTACCCTTCACCGCCGTTGCACATAAGTTGCAAGCGCAACTCAGTGCTGTCAACAGCCTTGACACTGGGGAAAGTGGAATCAGGGTTTCACCCAACGAGCTTCAGATGCAACGCTGCCAGTCCCCGAATGATGAAGCTCGGCTCGAAGTCGAGATTCCGGTTGCCGCGCGGACCATGTTTGTCCGCGGACAGCTCGATCTGCGATGTCTGTTCGAGAAAGCGTTCGAGGATGACCCGTACTTCCACTCGTGCGAGCGGCGCGCCGGCGCAGACATGCGGGCCGCGGCCGAATGCGAGGTGCTCTTTGATCTTTTCGCGATTGAGCTGGAACTCCTTCGGCTCCGGCCAACGACGCGGATCGCGATTGGCCGCGGCAAGCGCGAGGAAGATCTTCGTGCCCGCTGCAATCTCCACACCGCCAATGCGCGTGTTCTTGCGGGCCAGGCGAGACGTCATCTTGGTTGAGCCTTCCAGGCGCAGGACTTCTTCGATGAGCTGAGGGATCAGCGAGGGATCAGCGCGCAGTTTGTCCTGCAGCCCGGGCACATCGACGATGTAGCGCATCGAATTGCCGAGCAGCTTGGCGCTCGTATCCTGTCCCGCGCCGAACAGGAAGGTCGCGAGCCGGACGATCTCCATCAGATCCGGCGTCGAGCCGTCGGGATAGGTCGCATTGGCCAGCTCGGACAACACGTCGGAGCGAGGGTTGGCCCGGCGGTCCATCACGTACTGCGCGAAGTACCGGCCCATAAACTCCAGCGGACCGTTCTGAGCCTGCTGATTTTCCGTCTCGATGTTCCCTGGCGGCGGCCCCGCGGCGATCACTTCCATGAACAGCTTGCGATCGTCCGCCGGCACGCCGAGCAGATCGGCGATGACGAGTGTGACGAACGGCGTCGAAATCTCATTGATCAACTCGCAGCCGCCGCGCGCCACTGCATCGCTCACCAGCTCGCCGGCGTACTCGCGAATGAAAGCCTCGTTGGCCCTCAGGCGCGACGGCGTAAACAAACGGCTGAGGATGGAGCGAGACATCGAGTGCTGCCGGTCGTCATAAGCCACCAGCAGATCGCCACCGATGAATCGATTGCGATGCGCCTCGATCTGGGGCGTGAGGTCGTCGCCCTGGGGCGCGAAGGGCAACGGCATCGCCGGCCCCTGAGGCGCGATCGCCGAGGAGAAATCCCTGGTGTTGTTCAACACCTCGAGTGCTTCGGCGTAGCCGGTGACGACGACCACACCCCGATCCGGCAGCGTATGCACCGGCCCCTTGGCGCGCACCGCTTCGAAGTATTCGTACGGCTCTTTCAGCACCGCATAGTCGGTGAAGTAATCGCGCTCTTCCATTCGCATGGCTGACTCCCCCCGCAGATGAAACTATGAAACACCATATTGCTTAGATAAGCAACACTGTGAATCACAGTTGTCTCGGCTACAATGCGGCGACCGAACCCGATCACTCGCACCCATGGCATCGAGAACGCACCGACCTCATTTGTCAGCGGCCCAGGATCCGCGCGCAGTCCACACGCGCGAGGCGATGCGCACCGCCTTCCTGAAGCTGCTCGAAGAGAAGCCGCTGGATCAGATCAGCATTCGCGACATCGCCGCCCGGGCTGGCATCAGTTACGTCACTTTCTTCCGTCACCACCCGACGAAGGAATCGCTGCTGCATGCGATAGCGGCGGACCAGGTGCGCCGGCTGTCCGAGCTGATGCTGCCTGCGCTGGAGGCGGACGACACGCGCACCGCTTCCGTCAATCTGTGCACGTACGTCGACTCTCACCGCAAGCTTTGGTCCACGCTGCTAACGGGCGGCGCCGCTGCGGTGTTGCGCGAAGAGCTGCTGAAACAGGCCAGCGATGTAGCCTCCAGCCGCTCGAACCCGGACAACTGGCTACCGCCCGAACTGGCCGTGACTTTCAATGTGACTTGCACGATCGAGCTGCTCAGCTGGTGGCTGCGGCAGAAGCGCCCGGTGTCCATCGAGCGCGTGGCCGAGATCCAGGAGCGCATCATCATCAATCCGACGGTCGCGGCTGACAGGAACTGGGCTCAGCGCGCCAAGACCAAGCGCGCCAGGCGATCCTGAGCCGATCACTCGCCAAATCGATAGCGCAACCGGAAGCCATACATGCGAGGCTCGCCGAGCGCTGCATAGTCGCTGCCTGAGGTCGGCAGCCCCGGCACGTACTGGAAATATTCTTCATCGGTCACGTTGGTGGCGAACGCCGACAGATCCACCGGGCTGCCTGCGATGCCCTCCCAAGTCACATTCAGATTGAGCAGGTCGCGACTGTCGATCACGCCGTAATTCTTGCCGAACAGCGCCAGGATCGCCGGATCCTGGTAGCTGTAGCTGGTGAGCTGCTCATCCGTGTGCACGAAGGTCGCGCCGAACGTGATCAAGCCCACCGTCTCGGGCAGGCGCCAGGTGTAATTCGCCGACAGCGCATATTTGTTCTTCGGCGACAAGGCGAGCGGCGCGCCGCTTTCGATCTGCGAAGTCTGCACCTGATAGTTCGGATCGAGCGTCGTGACCTGATCGATGCTCCGGATCTCGGCATTGAGGTAAGTATAGTTGGCATCGAACGTCAGCCCTTCGATCGGCGTGATCGACACCTCGACCTCCGCACCATAGATGCGTGACTTGCCGGCGTTGATGACGGCTGTCGTCGGCGACACCGGCGCCGTCGCTCCTGTCACCGGATCGACGCGAGCATCGAACCCGAACTGCAGCTGCTGATCGGTGAAGTCGTTGTAGAACGCGGCGATATTGAATACGCCACGCACTGCCGAGCGGAAGCTGGTCTTCAAACCGAGTTCGAAGTTATCGACCTTCTCCGGATCGAACGTGCGATGGTCGATGGGCGCATTCGTGAACACGCCACCCGCGCGATAGCCGCGAGCGTACTTGCCGTACACCAGCACGTCGTCTCCGGGCTTGTAATCCAGGCCCAGCAGCCAGGTGGGCTTGTCGGACTCCTGCTTCAGGAACTGACCGCACGACGGCGCGCTCGACGGATCGGTGCAGCGCTGCGATGGCCCGCCGATGAACGGCGGCAACACGGGGAAGCTGTATGTGATGCGCTGGGCGCTGTTCGTTTGCTCATCCCACGTGTAACGCAGGCCGCCCGTCAAAGTGAACCGCTCGGCCAGGTCGTAGCTCGATTGCGCATAGACGCCGCGGCTTCGATACGCCGTTCTGCCAGCCGTGTAATTGACCGCTCCTACGTTGACCGGCACCGGGAATCCGAGCTGCTGACTCAGCGCCACACTGAACACGCTGCCGATGGGATCGGTGCAGTCGAGGGTAGCCAGGTCAGTGCACGACGCCAGCTGTGAAGACTGGTTGCCCACCGTGCTGAGCGGATCGCTCCACTCCAAATATCCGCCCAGCTGATAGCGCAACTTGCCATCCTCGCTCGATCCCTGCAGTTGCAGCTCTTCGGTGTAAGTGGACTGATCCGCCGTGTTGTGGCCGGGAATCGCGAACACGCCCGTGAACACGGCCGGCACGCCACGAAAGAACACCATTGGATAAGGCATCGGCAGCGTGCTCGTCTGCCAATTCGTGGCGAACAGCTGCGCGCGCTGCTCGTTGGTGAACTCCGCATAGCTCGCAATGTTCTTCAGCGTGACCGTGTCGGAGACATGCCAGGTCGTCGTATTGATCAGCTGCCACTGCTCGATGAGAGAGATCGGATCGGTGACGGCTGCCTGCACATCATGGAAGTCCGTGCCGCGAGCCTGCTCGTCCGCAAGCTGTCCGCAGGAAAGAATGCCGACGAAGTTGCGCAATCCCAGCTGCGGATCGGGCGGATTGAAGCCGGTCGGATTGCAGGCGATCAATTTCTCGACGCTGCCGTTGGTGTCCGACTTGCTCCAGGAAGCGATGGTGTAATTCTCGAGATTGGGGGTGAGATCCAGCACCAGACTGGCGCGCACGGCGCTGTAATTGACGTCGTTGTAATCCTTCGGCCCGATGCCCGAAATATTGTTCAGATACCCTTCGCGCCCCTGATGATCCGCCGCAAGCCGAAAGCGCGCGCCCTCGCCGAAAGGAACATTGAGCGCCGCCTGCAGCCGATACATATCGAAGTTGCCGTACGACCCTTCGAGGTAACCCTCGAAGTCGCCAGTCGGCTTTTGTGGCACGAGCAGCACGGCGCCGCCGGTGGTATTGCGCCCAAAGAGCGTGCCCTGCGGCCCCTTCAACACCTGCACGTTCTGCAGGTCGAAGAAACTGCCAGGACCCACACCATCGCCGGCCTGCGTGCCTTGAGTCGGGCCGCGCGCCGCGACCACATCGGCAAAGTAAGTGCCGACCGACGGCTGAGTGCCGAGCTCTTGCACGAAGCCGCGGATGGCGAAGCTCGTATTCTCGATGCCGAAGTTGCTGTTTGCCGAGAGCGACGGCGTGTAGTTCGCGAGATCGACCGCGTTGGTCACATTGCGGTTCGCGAGCTGCTCCTGATTGAACACGGTGATGGAGATCGGAACGTCCTGCAGCCGTTCCTCGGTGCGACGGGCGGTGACGATGATTTCGTTCAGCTCGTCGATCGCTGCATCGCCGCCGGCGGCATTGACGGGCGGTGTCTGAGAGAGCGCCGGTGCGCTCACACCGAGACCCGCCGCCAGCGCGGCGCCGATCACCAACGGACGCTTGTGCAACTCCGCCTTCATGGCACTCCCCCCTTTTCCGTTCTGTTTTAAGCGAACCCCGTCATTGCACTTATGAAACACACTGTTTCTTTGAGAAACACTGTGTATCACAGATTCCGGCTTGTCAACTTCACCGGATGACTCGAGCGCTTGGCTATAACGGAAGAATCAGGGGACGAATGGCGCCGCGGTCGCGACTGCTCGAAGGCAAGAACTGCGTCCGAGTTTGTTGAAGACGCGCGCGCTCTGGAACGAGCGCGCGCGTGTTACGCACTTAGTGCAGAAAAGTCCAGTTCGACGTCTCGGTGAGTATCGAGCCGTTCGACAGCTCGACCGTCCACTCGATCGGCGCACCGCCCGCCAGCGGCAGCAGCGAATCGGCGTTCGGGCACAGCACCGCGGGCTGAGCGGCGCTGGTCGGCGGCGGCACCAGTGTGCAAGAGCCCGGATAGCCGATCGGCAACGGCGCACCGTTGGCCTCCGCGATCACGCTCACGACGCTGCTGTTACGAGGCAGAGCCAGCGCTGCATCGAACTGCTGGGTCGACAGGAAACTGCCCGCCGCCGGCGACACGACGACAGCGTCGACAACGACGGGCTCGGCGCTCTCGATGTTTGCGACCACCATGAACGACTGACCAAAGTTGCTGCTGATAACGACTTCCTTCGGGTCGTACTCAGTCAGAGTGGGCACGGCTGCCGGCAGCGCCACGGACTGCGTCATGTTGCCCCGGCCATTGAAGCGAACCGTGATCTCATCGACCTGCGCGGTGCTCGCCAGCGGCTTGTTGTCGCGACTGGTCATCTCGAACATTCCCGACCCGAACTCACCCTGCGGGTCGACCTCAATTTCGATGCCCTGAGTCGGTTGATTGTTCTCGAACACGATGCCGCCAGACACGAAACGCATGCGCGCCTCATTGGCATAGGGCACATACCTGCCATACCCCTCGGGATCGTCCGAGGTATTGGGCGTGTTCGTGTTGTAAACATACGTGCCGGTCAACCGGCTGCCTGCGAGGATCTTGCCGTGGAGCATGGTGCCCGGATCGTAAACATCGACGACTCGAGCCGTGACCTTCACCCGCACGACCTCCGCCACCGCCGGTGCGGACGCCAACGCGGTCAACAACAGACCGCTGACAAACAATGCTGCCTTTTTCATGGTTCTCCCTAACGTAGTTTGCGAAAATAATGCAAGCGCGAATCCGCCGCGCGCAACGGTGGATCGCCAGGGAGCAAGGTATTGTGGCAGCGGCGCGCGAATGGCGCCGCGACGGTCGCAGCTCTTACCCGATCCCTGGTCATTCCCTGCTGCTGGCCTCACACCCATCGAGGCCACGGTTGCAGATTCGCGAGGTTTAATAGCAGATAACTGTGACGATTGCACGCACGGCGAATGAGTCAACAGTTGCTCGGCCGAAGCTCATTTCGTTACGCTGAGTCAAAGGAAACTCATCGTGCCAGAACGACTGCCTCTCGTATTGTTGCCCGGCCTGTTGTGCGATCACCGGCTGTGGCGCGATCAAGCTCGGGATCTCGAAGACATTGCCGAGCCGACTCTCCCCGACCTCACGCTCGACGACAACTTGAGCGCGATGGCCAAACGCGTGCTCGATGCCGCGCCCGAGCGTTTCGCGTTGGCCGCGCTCTCGATGGGCGGCTACGTCGCGTTTGAAATCCTGCGTCAGCAGCCTCAACGCGTGACGCGTCTGGCCATGCTGGACACGAGCGCAGCGCTCGACTCGCCACAACGAGTGACGCAACGATTGGCCGGCATCCAGTCACTCAAGCACGGGCGCTTCTTCGGCGTCACGACTCGCATGCTGCCGCAACTGGTTCACACCAAGCATGTACACGGCCCCGTCGGCGCGGAAGTACAGGCCATGGCGAAGCGCGTCGGCGGTGACGCTTTCCTGCGCCAACAGAACGCCATCTTGAATCGGCCCGACTCGCGCCCCTTGCTGGCTTCGATCGATGTTCCCACGCTGATCGCCGTTGGCGACTCGGACATTCTCACGCCGCCTCGCGATGCCGAGGAGATGCATCGGCAGATCGCAGGCTCGACCTATTACGTGTTCGCTGCGTGCGGCCATTTGCCGCCGATGGAAGCGCCGGAGGAGACATCGACGTTGCTGCGTCGCTGGCTGCTTGAATAAATTTCATAGCGCGAGAACGACCAGCAACGTATAGCGCCGGATCGCGAGCCGGCGCATCATCGGCTGCATGCTTCGCCTCACTGTATTTGTTGTCGGCCTGCTCGCGACCGCCCACTGCGCGACGGCTCAAACACAGCCCGCCTCGCCACCGTCCTTGCGCTTCCAGATCGACGAGGGGCGTAACATCAACAGCTTCTTGCGCGAAGGGCCCGTAGCTGCGCACTTGTTACTACGATCAGGCACGGACCCGCGCATCCTCGTCGCCTTCCCTGCTGGCAACAGCGGCGTCGGCCTCTGGTTCGGCAGGAGCGAGCAACCGGTGGAATGGCAGCTCGCTCGTCAACCGATGCCGGCGCACGAAAAAGACTCGAAAGGTCGGCCGCTGCATGGCGTCGAAGCGGAAGTCACCCTCGACACTGACAATCTCCGTATCCAAGAAGCGGTGCTGTCATCCGTACGCGTGCTGCGTGACTATCAAGCCCTCGGTACGATTCCGAATGAAGTCGCGGCGAAGCCGGATGTCACAGCCAATCGCATCGTTTGGGACCGCGGCAGGCTCGATGGTGCGGCGGGCTATCGGCTGTCCATCGAAGCGCTCGACGGCGCGCGAGTATCGACAGAATCCATTACTGGCGCGAACGGCAAGCTCAGGCTGAAAGTCGTCGCGTTGACCGGCGAGACTCCTCTCACACCCATCGACAACACGTCGCTGCTGACTGCGACGGCCGCTCGCGACACTCGCGCACGCGACGTGCTCACCTTTCTGAGTTATCGCGAGAAGTACCTCGCCGGCTCGTGGCGCTTCGATACTTACTTTGGCCGCGACAGCTTGATGTCACTCACGCTGCTCGCTCCAGTCCTGCAGCACCTGGCCATCGAGAGCGGCATCGGAGCGGTTCTGACTCGGCTCGCGCCGAACGGCGAGGTCGCGCATGAAGAAGATATCGGTGAGTTCGCCGTACTTCGCAACTTCAGAGAAGGTCGCGGAAAGATCGACGCACCGATCTACGACTACGGAATGGTCGACGACGACTTCATGCTCGCGCCCCTCGCCGCCGACTGGCTGCTGGACAACGAAGGCAGGACGCGTGCGCCGAAGTTCCTCTCCGAGAAGAACGCCGCCGGCCAGCGACAAGGCGATGCGCTCGTGAAGAACTTGACGTGGGTGGTGGAGCGTACCGCCGCGTTCGTGGCAAATCCCAAGCCCGCGAACCTCGTTGGCATCAAGGAAGGTCGCATGACAGGGCAATGGCGAGATAGCGAGGAAGGCCTAGGCCGCGGTCTTTACGCTTACGACGTGAACGCAGTCTTCGTTCCGGCTGCGCTCGACGCGATCGATCGTCTGCTAAAGAGTGGATTGATCGATAGTTATCTGACGGATGCCCAGCGTCGCAGCTTGCAGCGAGCAGGCAACCAACGTGACGCCTGGTCCCGCAAGGCGCCACCGATGTTCGTCGTGACCTTGCCCGCGAAGCAGGCGCGAGATCAGGTATCAGCTTATGCCGCAACAATCGGTGTGGATGCCAAGCAGCCGCTCGCCGCGCTCGACAGCGGCCTGCGTGAGCAGTCATTGACGTTCAATGCCCTGTCGCTCGACGCCAATGGCAAGCCGATTCCCATCATGCACTCCGACGATGGCTTCGCGCTGCTGTTCACTCAGCCGAGCGCTGCACAACTGCAGCGTTCGATCGATGCGATCATGCGTCCGTTTCCCGCGGGGCTGATGACGCCGGCCGGCTTGCTGGTTGCCAATCCTGCGTTTGCCGATCGAGACACGCAGGCTCGCTTCGGCAACTCTGCCTATCACGGAACGGTCGTCTGGTCGTGGCAGCAGGCGGTGCTTGCGGCGGGGCTCAGTCGTCAGCTCGCCCGAAGCGATTTGTCAGCAGAACTTCGCACGCGATTGCAGGCGGCGCGCGCTCAACTTTGGAAAGCCATCGATGCGACCAACGCGCTGCGCTCTTCGGAGCTTTGGACGTGGTCGTTTGCGAACGGCCAGTATCGTGCCGAGGCGTTCGGACAACACAATACGCATGCGGACGAATCGAACGCGGCTCAGCTCTGGAGCACGGTGTATCTTTCGTTCCGGAACGGGGAATGGCTGGGCGCGAAGCGCACGCAGTGAGTTATCGATTCGCAGCCGGGCCGGCCGCCGCGCGCCGGCGTGAGACCACGACCGGCACGAGCGATGCAAGCAACAGCAAACCGATGACCGCCCACGCCGGCGGCATCCAGGATTGTTCTTCGGCCGCAGCTGCCGTCTCGATGAGTTTCGGGCGAGCGTTGGCGACGGCGTCGATCTCGATGTCTACACCGTGCCCTTCCGCGGCGTAGGCTGACACTCGATAGCGATGACCGTCCGCGACCGGAAAATTGAACTTGCCGGCATCGTCGGTCTCGCCCGCCACGGCAGTCGCATCCGGCGTCGAAAGATCGAGCAGCTCGACGGACTCGCGCACCGCCAGCTCGCCATTCGAGTAATACACCGTGCCTTCGATCTTGTCGCCGACATGCTTGGCGTCGAGCAACAGACCGTGCGCCGCCGCCAGGCCCGGCAGCAGGAACATCAGGCAAGCGAACACCTTACTTCGCATCGAACCCAAAGGAATATTCATAGCTCAGCTCCGTATATTTGGGATTGCCTGCAACCGGAATCCGTTTGCCGGCCCACAGCCGGTTGAAACCCTGCTTCGGCACGAAAGCGGCGACGCCCTCGGCATCGGTCACCGGATCCGCCGCCGTGCCTTCCTCGCCATGGCCCAGTTTCACACCGGCGACAGGCTTGCCATCCTGAAGTACACGAACGCGGAACGGCTGACCGGCCACCGGCTGCTGCGCGGACAAAGGGACGACCTCGAACGGCTGACCGAGCGCCTTGGTCACCAGCGGCGCCCAGTCCACCACTGTCTTGTGATATTTGACGGCGTAGGTCGCACGCGTGGCGCCAGCGACTTCGTTCATCGGCTTCTCGACGCTTGGCCCCGTCGGTGGCCGCGAGTGAATGCCGTTATCGAAGTGCATGGAGATCAAAGCAGGCGCACCCGAAACATGCAGGCGCACGCCGTCGGCGGTCACCTCCTGCTTGACGCCGAGTTTCCTGCCCTGCTTGTCGACCGCATCGATCTGCTTGATCTTCTCCGGCTGGTAAGTCTCGAGCTTGCCGGCGTGGCCGCCGAACAAAACCTGGAAGTCGCCCTGAGTCTGCGGCATGGACTCGAGCCAGACCGTGTGCGCCATGGCACCCGAAGCGCAGCATGTGAGCATCGCGGAGAAAATCAGCTGGCGTGATCTGGCGAACATATCCCTATCTCATTGGAAATCGAATTGAATGCCGGCGCGCACGGTGCGGGGCGATCCCGGCGCGAACAGGAGCTGACCGCCGATGACCGACACCGAGGTGGCGTACTTCTCGTCTGTAACATTGTCGAGCCGCGCGTAGACGCGATAGTTGCGCGCGCTGCGGTTCGTGTATGAGACGCCCAGATCGAGGAGATCGTAGCTCTCCGCCTGCACCGTGTTGAGCGCATCGACTTCGTACTCGCCGACGTAGCGCCAGAACGCGTTGATGCTCCAGTCCGCGAACGGACGGTAAGTTGCTTCGAGGCTGCCGGACGTTTCGGGCACACCTGGCACCGTCAAGCCCAAGAGTCGAGCATCCGCGTTCTGCTCCACTTCGGTGTCCGTGACGCCATAGACCGCGCTCAGCTCGAAGTTCGAGACCGGCGTCCATTTCGCGCTCGCCTCGACGCCTTCACGCATGGTCGCGCCATAGTTCTCGTAAACGCCGGGCGACACCGTGCGCACTTCGCCCGTCGACTTCAAACGATAACCGGCGATGTCGAACTCGAATGCGTGGGCGGCCGCGAAGCGCATGCCGATCTCGGTCTGACGGAACACGTTCTCATCGAGCGGCTGGCCACCGATCGCGTATTTCACGAATCCGTTCGGCAGCGCGAAGCCCTCAGCCCAGCTGGCGCGCAACTGCAACCAGTCGGTCACTTGCGAATTCAATCCCACCTTCGGGCTGGCATGCTCGGCCTTGTTGAGAGCACTGCACGGGTCGGTGCCCGTCTCTGTGCCGCGCAGCTCGCACCCACCAGTGAAACGATCGGCGCGAAGCCCGAGCGACAGCTGTGCGAGCGGGTGCAGGCTCGCCCGCACTTCGGTGAATGCCGAGACGCTGTTGAGATCGGTCTCGCGATTCGACTGTGCGGGCAGCACGCGACGGCGACGGTCCAGGCCGTCGAAGAACTTGTATTCGGTGGACTCGCGGAATGTTTCGACACCAGCGATGTAGCTCACCGGAATGGACGCCAGCGCCGTCACGCCATTCAAACTGGTGCCGGCGCCAAGAACGCTGCGATCGTACGTTTCTTCGCGCTGCCGCCAGGTCGTCGCATTGATGGGCCGCGAGAACCAACGTGTGAAGTCCTGCTGGGTCGTGTACGCAAACGTCAGCAGCTTCAGGTCATCGTCGATCTGATAGTTCACGTCGCCGCGAACCGTCAGGAATTCCTTGTCCGCGCCGTCGTTCTGTGTGTTCGGATCGATGCCGCGGGGATCCGCCTGGAACTGCGCCTGCGTCAAATACGACGCAGAGTCACTCTCCGACTGCAAGTAGCGCGACGACACTGCAACTTGCAGGTCTGGCGTGACATCCGCCGACCAGCGGCCGGAGAACGTGCTGCGTTCAGTCTCACTCTGCGGCCGGTAGCTGTCAGTGCGGAACAGCTGCCCCGCAAGGTTGATCTGTTGGGTGTCGCCGAGCCCCGCGCCGTATGCAGCTTGTAGATCCACGGTGTCATACGAGCCGAACGACAAATCCGTTTCGGCATAGTCGCCGCTCTTGCGCGTCTGGATATCGACCATACCGCCACGATTGTAGTTGCCGTACAGCGCCGACACCGGGCCTTTGAAAACGCTGAACGACTCGATCTCGAGCGGCACGACCGTGTTCAGGTCGACATAACCGTCGGCATGCGACATGGCTTCGTTGAGCGGAATGCCGTCGATGACGGCGCCGAGATCGCCACCGTGACCGCCGTTGCCGAAGCCGCGAATCACGATGTTGCTGGCCACCGAGCCGAGCTGCAGGTCGCGCACGACCATGCCGGGCACGAAACGAAACAGATCGTCGACGTCGGCCAGCGCCTGCTCGCGAATCGCCACGTTGTCCAATACCGTCGCGCTGAACGCGGATTCCTCGGGCCGAAGCAGCTGACCCTTGACGACGACCTCATCGATCGTCTCGGCCGCCGCGCCGAGCGACAAAGTTCCCAGCACGCACGCGACCGCCCACCGCAATGATTCATTCGGGTTATGCACTGTCATGGCCGCTCTCCATCACGACGGGTAGGTCGCCCTTTCAGACACTGCGGTCACGTCCTGCGACGACGTGACGTAACCGTGAACTTGCACAGCCAGCAACACGGCGCTTGCCGCGATCAAGGCGCCGTTGGTTACGCGCGTGATTGCCGGGAAAGCAGTGCTCGTGCGCCAGACTTTGACGACTGCAGTCATCAACGCCAGCGCGGCAATCTGACCGAACTCGACGCCGACGTTGAACGCGATGATCTTCGTCACCAGCTCCGGATCCTTCGCCAGCGTCATCTGCTGCAGACGGGTCGACAGGCCGAAGCCGTGGATCAAGCCGAACACGAACACCATGAACAGCAGATTCGGCGCGGGCCGGCCGAACCAGCGACGGAACAGGTCCATGTTCTCGATGGCTTTGTAAGTCACGGTCAGTGCGATCACCGCATCGACCAGATAGGGATTCGCAGTGATGCCCGCCAACGTCGCGAACAGCAGCGTGATCGTGTGGCCCGCTGTGAACGCCGTGATGAACACGACGATCTGGCTGAAGCGCGTCAGAAACAGCATCACGCCCAGCAGGAACAACAGATGATCGTAGCCAGTGAGCATGTGCTCGGCGCCGATCCACGCGGCGTCGGAGAATCCGCCGATCAACATGCGCTGTTGTGCTTGTTCGCTGACCGAATGCGCCATTGCCGTGGCGGCGGCGAGCAGCACGCTCGCCGCACCACAGACAACGGACAACTGCACTGAAAAGCGACTTCTCACAGCCACCCACGCCCTCGATGGAGTTATTCGCGTCGAACCGTCCGAGGCGCGAGCGGGACGTATGATGATTTCAGAATATTTCACACAGGTTTCAGGCCACAACTTTTTTATTGGCCCCGGCTTCATCCATGAATGCGTGCTTCTGTAAGTTATGCTGCCCGCTTCGAAGCACGAGTACCGCCATGCGACGCCTCACCATTTCCATCGACGACGAGCTCGCCGACACCTTCGATCGGTTCATGCAGCAGAAGGGTTACCAGAATCGCTCCGAGGCCTTTCGCGATCTGTTGCGTGGCGAACTAGGTCGGGACAGCGTCGACCAGGGCGGTGCTCACCACTGCGTGGCGGCGCTGAGTTACGTCTACAACCATCACGAGCGCCAACTCGCCGGACGTCTCGCGCAGCTTCAGCACGATCATCACGACGTGACGGTCTCGACCATGCACGCGCATCTGGATCACGACAATTGCATCGAGACCATGATCCTGCGCGGCCACACGCAGGAAGTGGTGCAGTTTGCCGAAGCCTTGATCGCCGAGAAGGGCGTGCGCCATGGCAAGTTCAACGTGATCCCGGTGGAATCGGAGACCAACGGTCGCGCGCACCCTCAACACCACCACGTCCACTTGCGACCGCACCGCTGAAGCCGCCATCATCTCCGTTTGACGGAGACGACCGATGCGATCCCACTTGTTCACGCCGGCCCAGGTCGGCCCTCTCACGCTTGCGAACCGCATCGTGATCGCGCCCATGTGCCAGTATTCGGCCGACAACGGCTGCATGACCGACTGGCACACGATGCATCTCGGGCAGCTCGCCGTGTCGGGCGCCGGCCTGCTGACCATCGAAGCAACCGCGGTCAAGCCGGAAGGCCGCATCACTTATGCCGACGTCGGCCTGTACTCCGATGAGTGCGAGCGAGCGATGCACGGGGTGGTGGAATCGGTGCGCCGCTGGTCGGACATGCCGATTGCAATTCAGCTCGCGCATGCCGGCCGCAAGGCGTCCACCGACGTACCTTGGAAAGGCGGTGCGCAGCTACCGCCCCCTCATGCACACGGCTGGCAGACCGAAGCGCCCTCCTCGCTCGCCTTCCACGAGAACGACCATCCGCCCATCGCCTTGGATCGCGATGGCTTGAAAGATGTCCGCGACGCTTTTGTCGCCGCCGCTCGCCGCGCTGTGAACATCGGTCTCGACGCGATCCAGCTACACGGCGCGCACGGTTACTTGCTGCATCAGTTTCTGTCGCCGCTGTCGAATCGTCGCCATGACGAATATGGCGGCTCGCTCGAGAATCGGATGCGCTTTCCGCTCGAAGTGTTCGATGCGGTCCGGGACGCGGTGCCGTCCGAAAAGCCGGTCAGTATTCGCGTCTCCGGAACGGATTGGGCGCCGAACGGGTGGGACATCGAACAAACCGTGGAATTCGCGCGAGCGCTCGACGCGCGTGGCTGCAACGCCATTCATGTTTCCAGCGGCGGACTGTCACCGGCGCAGAAAATTGCGGTCGGTCCCGGCTATCAAGTGCCGCTAGCGCGAGCGGTCAAAGCGGCCGTGAAAATGCCGGTCATCGCAGTTGGCTTGATCAACGATTTCGAGCACGCGGAATCGGTGCTCGTTGCAGGCGATGCGGATTTCATCGCGCTTGCGCGCGCCATGCTCTACAACCCGCGCTGGCCGTGGCACGCCGCGGCTCACTTCGGCGCTCGTGTGAAAGCGCCCGATCAATATTTGCGTTCTCAGCCGGCGCGATTCCGTGGATTGTTCGATTTGCGCGCGGACGATTAAAGCGTTCGTTGCGCCCTGATATTCTGTGCCCGCTCCGGATGCAGCTCTTGCATGAGCGCGTCCAATTTGTCTCTCTGCCTCGTATCGACGTAGAAGCGAATCACTCGAGTGCGCGCCAACTCACGGGTGGCCGAATCGACGCCATCGGCCGTGGCCAGGATGCGATAGCTTTCGACCAGCTTCGATTCGGCCTCTCGATGTTTGCCTTCCTTGTGCAGGACTTCGCCAAGCGCGTTAGCCGATCGCGCCGCGCGCCATTCGGGCGCCCCGGTGCGCTTCCAACGGTTGGCCGCGGCCGTGAAATGCGCTTCGGCATCGGCGAGCTTACCGGTGGCCGCCAGGACCTCGCCCAGGTAGTGCTCGGCCGATGCGACGTATTGATGATCGGGGGGCAGACTCTTGCCGAACAATTCCAGAGTGTCGCGCAGTAGCGGCTCGGCTTCTTCGAACTTGGCCTGCCGGATCAAAACCGTTCCCAGCATCGTTTGCAGAAAACCGATCTTGGCGTACGCCGTGCTATGCGCATTGCGATGAATCGCGATCGCCTCGCGCACGAGCTTCTCTGCTTCGACCGTGTCCCCTTGCGCCAGCCGCACCTGGGCCAGCGAAGAAATGGTTTCCGCGACCGCTGGATTCGCTTTGAAGAGCGCTCGCTGGGTGGCCAGCGTGCGTTCGTAAATCGGCGCGGCCGCGCTGAGCTTGCCCTGGTACAACAGCGTTTCGGCCAGCACGAAGTCCGCCTTGACCCGGTCGGGATGGCGAACGTCGACCGACTCGTAGATCTCGACCGCCTCGCGTGCCACGGCTTCGGCCCGGGCATAGTCGTCCAGCCAGGTGTAAAGATTGGCCTGCTCGCTCAGGATGCTGCCGATCTCCGGATCCCGCGATCCCTTCGCCCTTCGCATCAATTCCAGCGCGGCATCGAAAGCGGCCAGCGCCTCGACCGGCCGGCTGCGCATCGTTTCGAGCCGACCGATCTCGGCCAATAGCTTTGCCTTGGCCTCCGCATCGGTCTCGCCGAGGCTCGCCATCATCGCCTGCGCCTGGCCGAAGTGCTCATCGGATTCCCGAGCCAGTCCGGCATCTCGCTCCGCGACCGCAAGCTCGATCAGAGTGGTCACGACCTTCGGGCTCGATTCCCCACTCGACTCACGCCGCAGGCGCAGCGCTTTCTCGAGCTGATCGACCGCTTCGTTCGGTTCGCCCAGGCGCCGGTAGGCGACGCCCATGTTGACGTGCAGCTCCGAGCGGACCTCGGGATTCACGTTCGGATCCGCGTCGATCACCAGCTTGGCTTGATCCAACAGCTCTCGCGCCGACATCTCCCGGCCGAAGTTCACATAGGGATTGGCCGCGGCAAAGATGTCGCGAAAATGTCCGGACACCCGTTCGGCCGTTTCTTTTTCCTGGGTCACCAGCTCGAGCGCGTCCTGAACGGCGGCCCGCTGGATGGACACGGTAATGAGCGAGCTCACGATGAGCGCCGCCACGGTGGTGCCGGTGGCCACCGCCAGGCGATTGCGCCTGATGAAACGGGAGGTGTAGTAGGCCCAGTTGCCCTGCCGTGCCTGCACCGGCTCATTCGCCAGGTAGTGTCGGATGTCCCCGATGAGCTGATCGATGGAGCTGTAGCGATGCTGCGGCTCCTTGCGCATGGCGCGCATGATGATGGCATCGAGATCGCCGGCGAGGCCGCGCTCCAGTTTGTCCGGCGTCGTGGCGCGTGCGTTGGCCAGAACGGAGATCGATGGTTCGTCATCTTTCGGTCCGGCGCGCAACGCTGTCTGCACGGCGACGCTCGGACGCAGCGGATCGGTCACGCAAATCGCGCGCTCCAGCTCGAGCTGACTGGCCGAGGACGAGGACAACGTGTACGGGCGCAATCCCGTGAGCAGCTGATAGAGCACGACGCCCAGTGAATAAACATCGCTCGCGGTCGTTACCGGCCGGCCGAGAATCTGCTCGGGACTCGCATACTCGGGCGTGAGCAGGCGGTCGTTCATGCGCGTCAGGTCGGACGGTTTGGTGACATCGCTGGCGTCCAGCAGCTTGGCGATGCCGAAGTCGAGCAGCTTGGGCACGCCATCGCCCGTGACCAGAATGTTTGCCGGCTTGAGATCGCGATGGACGATCAGGTTTTGATGGGCGTACTGCACCGCGGCGCAGACCTGGAGAAACAATTCGAGCCGTTCGCGCAGGTTCAACTGCCGCTGATCGCAGAACTGATCCACCGGCTCGCCATGGATGTACTCCATGACCAGGTAGGGCTGGTGACCTTCGGTTTCGCCCGCATCCAGCAACCGGGCGATGTTGGCGTGATTGAGGCTCGCCAGAATCTGCCGCTCGGCGCGGAAGCGCAGCCCGAAGGAAGCCGCGGCGCTCTCATCGATGATCTTGACCGCGACCTGCGCCGAATATTGTTTATCCGCGCGCTCGGCCAGATAGACGGTGCCCGATCCGCCCCGGCCGAGCACGGAAATGATCTTGTATCGATCCGCAATGACATGGCCCAGCAGGCTGTGACGGCCTGCCTGGCTGGAGCGCAGGAATGCGGCGCCGACCGCCCGTGAGATGGGGCCGCTCGTGGCCGCCTCGGGATAGACGCTGAGCAAGCCCAGAGCTTCTTCGAGCTCCTGCGGCTCTGCGATCTGCTGACGAACGTAATGCTCCCGGTCCTCGGGCAGAAGCTGCATCGCTTC
The DNA here is from genome assembly GCF_009932555.1 of Steroidobacter agaridevorans. Taxonomy (GTDB): domain Bacteria; phylum Pseudomonadota; class Gammaproteobacteria; order Steroidobacterales; family Steroidobacteraceae; genus Steroidobacter; species Steroidobacter agaridevorans. The sequence continues at coordinate 734,740 of NZ_BLJO01000004.1, read as the reverse complement.
TTCGAGTACTTGCCCCACTCGCGTTAGGCGCCGCTCCTCGGCGGTTCTCGGAGATGTCATTAGATCGGCATCGATAGTTACTAAACGTCAGTGGCGGATCGGACCAGGGATGTGCAAAGCCACATCGAATAACAACCCTCGGACGAGCGCCAATTCTCCGTAAAAAACAGGATGTTTGCGTGTCGGACTTTCCAGTTTCGAGGTTCTCGTCCGGGTTCTCACGCCGACCACCTAGGGCCGCAGGATGCAGTGCCGCTTAAGCAATACCCTGATTTTGCATTGGAGATAACATAATCGAACATTTCCAGTGTGACGAGGATCACAATTAAACAACGGTTATGTCTATGATTCGTCCTGTCGAGCGGGTGGCTTAGCACATTGTTTGCGGGAGAAACGTTGATATGCGTAGCAAGATTATTTCGGCGTTCGCTGTGTCCTTTGCACTGATGGCGAACGTCGCCCTGGCCGATGGCACGGTTGGCGGCAAGCGCCCGCTGCTGGCTGACGGCACGGTTGGTGGCAAGCGCCCCCTCCTGGTCGATGGCACGGTCGGCGGCAAGCGCCCGCTCCTGGCCGATGGCACCGTCGGCGGCAAGCGCCCGCTCCTGGCTGACGGCACGGTTGGCGGCAAGCGCCCTCTCCTGGCTGATGGCACGGTCGGCGGCAAGCGTCCGCTCCTGGCTGATGGCACGGTCGGCGGCAAGCGTCCGCTCCTGGCCGATGGCACGGTTGGCGGCAAGCGCCCGCTCCTGGCTGACGGCACGGTCGGCGGCAAGCGTCCGCTCCTGGCTGATGGCACGGTTGGCGGCAAGCGCCCCCTCGTCGCCTGATCATCACTCACCGGAGAACCCCATGAAACGCATCCCAATCCTTATGGTGGTTGCTGCCAGTCTGATGTCCACAGCGGTCGCCACCAACACGGTCGCCCCTGGAACGAATGCCTCCAAGCCCGAGGCGGCCGTCCAGTCGCCGGCCCTGGAGCAGTTGAAAGCGCAGGCCTCGTCTTCGATGACGACCTGGCAGCGCCCGCTCTAATCATATAAAGAACATGGCGCGCCTCGTTTCGAGAGCGCGCCACTGCGACCGGACCGGGGACGACCAAGAACCTCTGTCCGGTCTCACCGCCCCCCCGCCTCACTAGCAAATCAATATTTCGGCCGGATTACTTCGTGCGCTGCTGGCGCTCGATCTCGGCCCGCATCTCCTCGTTCCGCTCGCGCAGCTCGGGCGTGAACTCGGCGCCGAAGTCCTCCAGCTCATAGAACGGACGAATCTCGATCTCGGTGTCCTCGCCCGGCATTGGATGGGGGCAACGACGCACCCATTCGATGGCTTCATCCATGGACTTCACCTGCCAGACCCAATAGCCGGCGATCACTTCCTTGGTTTCGGCGAACGGGCCGTCGATCACCAGGCGCTTATCGCCTGAGAAGCGCACGCGCTTGCCCTTGCTGGTCGGCTTGAGGCCGTCGCCGCCGAGCATGATGCCGGCCTGCACCAGCGCCTCGTTGAATTTGGTCATCTCGGCCGCCAACTCCTCGGTGGGGGCAGCGCCGGCTTCAGAATTCTTGGTGGCCTTGATCATTACCATGACGCGCATGTTCCTGCTCCTGTCGGTTGATTGCTGCGATCTGAGTTGAAGACGACCGGATCTCACCATGGCCGACACCTTGCGGAACAAAATCGATCTCCGAGTAATTGTTACAGCCATGTCGACCGTCGCAGACCTCCCCCTCAACGCCCGGCGCCCTACCGACTACGAAACCCTCGTCGCCGCCAGCGCGACCACGCTCGACGCCATCCCAGGCGCCGTCTATGTCTGCGACCGCGAAGGCTTTCTCGTACGCTTCAATTCCGAAGCCGCCGCGCTGTGGGGCCGTACGCCGAGCCTGACAGAGCCGAAGGAGCGCTTCTGCGGCTCGTATCGCCTGCATCTGCCGGACGGTACGCCGCTAGCGCATGAAGACGCTCCGATGGCCAAGGCCATCGAAGACGGCGTCGATACGCGCAATGGCGAAGTGCTGATCGAACGGCCGGATGGATCGAACCGCAGCGTCCTGGTGAACATTCGCGCGCTCAAGGATCATCGCGGCGCGGTCCAGGGCGCGATCAACTGCTTGCAAGACATCACCGAGCGCAAGGCGCTCGAAGCAGAACTGCGTGGCCAGCGTCAAGCGCTGGAAGATTTCTTCGAGAACGGCGCCGTCGGACTGCACATCGTCAATGCCGATGGAATCATCCTGCGCGCCAACCGCGCCGAGCTCGAGTTGCTGGGCTACAAGCCGGAGGAATACATCGGCCGGCACATCGCCGAATTTCATGCCGATGCGCCGGTCATCGGCGACATTCTTCGCCGACTCTCCAGCGGCGAGCAGTTGGTGCGCCATCCGGCCCGGCTGCGAGCCAAGGATGGTTCGATCAAGCACGTGGTCATCACTTCCAACTGCCGCTTTCAACAAGATGGGCAGATGCTCAACACGCGCTGCTTTACGACCGACGTTACCGACCTGCATCTGGCGGAAGACGCGCGTCGCCACAGCGAGCAGAAGATGCGCGAACTGCTCGAAGCGCTGCCCGCCGCCGTGTACACCACCGACGCCGCAGGTCGAATCGATTTCTACAACAAAGCCGCCGTCGAAATGGCCGGCCGCACGCCGCAGTTCGGAGATGAGTGGTGCGTGACCTGGCGCCTGTACACGCCTGATGGCGTGCCATTACCGCATGATCAATGTCCCATGGCGATCGCGCTGAAGGAGGACAGGATCGTGCGTGGCGTGGAGGCTGTCGCAGAGCGACCGGATGGCACCCGAGTCCCATTCGTTCCCTATCCGACGCCTTTGCACGATGCCAATGGCAAGCTCATCGGTGCGATCAACATGCTGGTCGATATCACCGATCGCAAGCAGGCCGAGACGCGCCAGAAGGTGCTCATCGACGAACTGAATCATCGCGTCAAGAACACGCTTGCCACCGTCCAATCGTTGTCGGCGCAAACAGCGCGGCATGCCGACAATCCTCAGGATTTCGTGGTGAAGTTCCAGGCACGGTTGATGGCGCTCGCGCGCGCGCACGATCTGTTGACCAAACGTCATTGGGAAGATGCGCCGCTGGATGCGCTCGCCAAGGAGATATTGGCGCCAGTAGCGGGAGCGGCGCAGGGACGTGTGTCCATTCAGGGGCCGTCCGTCGACCTCACTCCGCGCGCCGCGCTCAGTCTCACCATGGCGCTCGGCGAGCTTGCGACGAATGCAGCGAAGTACGGCGCCCTCTCTGCCGAGGAAGGCACACTCACCGTGATATGGGATATCCGCCGTGAGCCAGGACAGCCCGCGATGTTGCAGATCGACTGGCAGGAACGCGGCGGTCCGCCGGTCAGCCCGCCGACCCGGCGCGGCTTTGGCGCACGTCTGGTGGAACGTTGTATCGAAACCGACCTGCGTGGCGACCTCGATCTGAAGTTCGAGCCCGAGGGCGTTCAATGCCGCGTAACAGTACCGCTAGCGAGTTGCGCCGCGCATGGTTGATCTGGCCGGTCTCGCGGCACTTGTCGTCGAGGACGAAGGCGCGGTCGCCTTGATGATCGAGGACATGCTCCTCGATCTGGGCTGCGAGATCGCGGCCTCGGCGGCGGACCTGGACACCGCCTGCGAGCTCGCCAGAACCGCGCCGATCGACTTCGCGCTGCTGGACCTCAATCTCGCCGGCGTCGCGGCGACGCCGGTTGCGGAGATCCTGCGCCAGCGCGCCGTCCCGTTCGTGTTCAGCACGGGCTACGGCACCGCCGGCATTCCCCAGGAATTCAGCGACTATCCTGCGCTCGCCAAGCCATTCGTGTTGAACGAGCTACGCGACAAACTATTGCTCGTGCTCGAGAAGAAAACCGGCTGAGCCGTTCGGCGCTCGCCGGTTCGTGTTTAGAACTCCTGCCACTCCACATCCGAGCCCGCCGCTTTCTTCAGAGGCTGCGGAGCCGGAGCCGCGACCGGCTTGGCGCTAGCAACACGCACCGGCTGCGGCGCCGAGGCTACAGGCGTACGCGCCACCGGCTGCTGATAGCCACCGCCGCTCGAGCGGATCTTGAACACCGAAATCATGTCGGTGAGCTTCTTGGCCTGCTCGCTCATCGAAGCCGCGACCGCCGACGTTTCTTCGGCCATCGCCGCGTTCTGCTGCGTGCTCTCGTCCATCTGCGTGATCGCGCCGTTGACCTGATCGAGGCCGCTGGCCTGCTGCTGACTGGCCGACGAAATCTCGCCGATGATGTCGGCAACCTTCTTCGCGGCGGAGACGATGTCGGTCAGATGCTGGCCGGATTCGTCCACCAGCTTGGTGCCATCCTGCACCTTGGACACCGAGTCCTGAATCAGCTCTTTGATCTCGCGAGCCGCCGTGGCGCTACGCTGCGCGAGGCTGCGCACTTCGGACGCGACGACCGCGAAACCCCGGCCCTGTTCGCCGGCACGCGCCGCTTCGACGGCTGCGTTCAACGCCAGCAAGTTGGTCTGGAACGCGATTTCATCGATGACGCCGATGATGTCGGCGATCTTGCGGCTGGAGCTGTTGATCTCGGCCATCGCGCTCACCGCGCGGGCAGCGACTGCGCCACCGCGTTCGGCCTGATCGCGAGCTTCGGACGCGAGCTGGTTGGCGTGACGCGCATTGTCGGCATTGCGCTTCACGGTCACCGTCATTTCCTCCATGCTCGACGCAGTCTCTTCCAGGCTCGCGGCCTGATCCGACGTACGAGTGCTCAAACGATCGATGCCAGAGTTGATATCGGCGGCGGCCGAGTCGACCGCACCGGAAGTCGTGCGCACATCCTGAATCAGGTTGCCCAGCTTCTGACGCAGCGTCTCGATTCCATGCAACAGGCTGGACTGATCGTCCTGGCGCAGCGTGACCGCCGTCGTGAAGTCGCCGCTCGCGATCGAGCGCACGATCTGCACCGCGAATTCCGGCTCGCCACCGAGGCTGCGGAACACGTTGCCGATCAACCACCACGAACCCACACCCAACACCAGCAACATCACCACCGCGGTGACCAGGCTCGCCATCAGGCTGCGCTGCACGTTCTCCGTGCCGCCGGCGAGCAAGGAACGAAACTCACCGATCGCATCTTCCTGCGACTTGGTCACCAACGCGGTCATCGCCTCGTTGGTCTTCTGCATGCGGGCGATGGCGCTGGCGGCGTCGCCGGTCTCGCTACCCAGCATGATCCGCGTCGCCGAGGTGGCGGCGGAGTAGTAATCGTCGAAAGCACTGCCCAGGTCGCTTGCGATGCTGCGATCGGGATCCACAGCAGCCAGGTCCTTCAACGCGGCGCGCACGCGATTGGCATGCTCGGTCGCGGCGGTAATGCCGTCCTGGTCGCCTTCCGCCACCGCCCGCTGCAGCGATTCCTGCACATCGGTGAATTCGGAGCGCACCACACGCAACGCTTCGACGGTCGGGTATTGGACCTTCTCCACGCGCGCGAGCGCAGCCGACGTCTGGGACGTCATCTGCGAGCTGACCGCGATGCCGATCATGATGATCACTGCCGTCATGATCGGCAGCATCCAGATTCGATGTTTGAATTTCATTGCACTAACTTCTGGCCTTCGTGGCCGCATTCCGCAACGGACTATTGAGTAACGGCAGCTGGCGGCGTCTCCTTGAGACGCCGCCAGCGGGCAAGCATCACAGCTTCAACACGGCCTTGACCGAGCCATCCACCGCGCTCGAATCGACGTAGCCGATCGCCTTCGGATCCGAAGCCACGAACGCCTTCACATCGGCGTCGCTCTTCAGCTCTTTCGGCGGCGTGCCCTTACCGGTGAAGGTCAGGCGCGCCCAGGTGGCTTTGGCCTGCGCGGCCGAGCGACCCGTCGCCTTTTCGTAGAACGTGCCGCGAACCGCCGCCGATTCCGGCTGGTCGGCCAGCGTGGCCGCGCCGCCCTCCGGGAACGTGCTCGAGTTGCCCAGGTACAGCGCCGCCACCTGCTCCGCCGACAGGCTCGCCGCCGGATTCTTCGGGTTGACGATCACGACCACTTCGGCGTTGGCGCCGGCCGCAGCCAGCGTCAGCGCGCATACACTCAAAATCGATTTCAGACTACGCATGAGACACCGTTAGAAAATAAAGTCGAGCGATGCGCTGACCATGTCGATCTTGCCGTCGAAGCCAGGCTGCACGTTGTTGAGGTTGCCGCGGCCGTCAGCATCGATGTGGTCGTACTGGAACTTCACCAGCGCGCCCTTGACGACCGAGAACGACGGCAGCTCGTAACGCACACCGAGGCTGTAGCTATCCTGGTCCGTCGCGCCCTGGCTCGCGATCACGCCGTTCACGGCGGCGCTCAGCGCGGGAATCGAAATGGCATTGGTGGACAGCGGGGTCTCACGGCGCGTGCCGGCCAGCGTGGCATAGGGCATCAGGTTGCCGAAGCGGCGACCGTAGGTGACATACGCCGAGTAGCGATCCGGCATGAAGTATTCGCCGCCATCCGCATCGGACCTGGCGTATTCGCTGGCGATCAGGTTGGTGCCGTCGTCGTACTGCACGCCGACGTTCAAGTTGGCGATCCGGGCGCCTCCGATGAGCAGCTTCTGAGCTTCGGACGCGCAGCTGCCGCACAAGGCGGCAGGAACCGCAAACAACGGATCGGTCAATGCGGCGACGGAGTTGGAATCCGTCTCCAGATCGATGACGCCGTAGCCGACACGCGCCTGGAACGAACCGACGTTCACAGTGGTGGCGAGACCTTTCCACTCGGGCACGTCCAGCTTGAGGGTCGACACGTCGACTTCGCTCTCGCCGAAGTAAGGATTCACGGTGACGGTGAACGCGCCGAGCTGCGCGCGGTACGTCGCATCGACGCCGAGCAGCTGATACACCGGCGACAGGTTATAAACTTCCAGCGGCGGACGCACCCAGGTGTTGGCGTAGCCGACGAACACCGAGTCCGAATACATGAAGGTCGGGGCGCGCAGGTAGCCGCCACGGAAGCTCAGGCTCTGCGTGGCCTGGGCGCGAACGTAAGCCCAATCCAGATGCGGCTCGAAGTCGCCGGTCAGGTCGGTATAAGCCACGCCCTGCACGGTCGCCGAAATATTATCGTTGAACTTCGCGGTCAGCTGTACGCCGAGCTTCGAGTCGGTCTCGAACGAACCACCTTTGTCGATGCTGTCCGGCTGCGAGGTGTAACCCACGTCGGCGAGATTGGTGTCCGACTGCGAGTAGGCAGCGGTCGAAAAGCCGCTGTATGAAAAATCCACCGCCGATGCCACGGTCGGCAACGCTGCCGCAACCGCCAACGCGACGATCGAAAAACGTGAGGACATGAGCTGACTCCGTAAGTTTTGTAGCGACGGAGCCTTGGCCCCGTGACACCCTCACTATCGGCGTCGCATTGCAACGACTTGATTTGATCTCTCCTGATGCCGCATTGCCGGAAACGGTGTAGGGGCGCTGCGGGGCAACCCTTAGGGCTCGAAGCGGAGTCACACTTCTGGTGCGGATTCGCGTTGACAGCGCAATCAGAGCAACGAATTCGTCTATGACACCGATCCGATCAATCGATTTCTGCGATCGAAGCCGGTCGCGTACCTTCCCTGCGTACTCCAGTAACCGAAGCAGACGCAGCCCATGAGCAAAGCCGATATCAGATCCGCGACCGACGTCACACTCACGACGACTGCCGGCAACCCCATTGCCGACAATCAGAACTCGCTGAGCGCGGGGCCGCGCGGACCGCTGCTGCTCCAGGACTATCAACTGATCGAAAAGCTCGCTCATCAGAACCGCGAGCGTATTCCCGAGCGCGTCGTGCACGCCAAAGGCTGGGGTGCCTACGGGACTCTGACAGTGACGGGCGATATCTCCGCATACACCAAAGCCAAGTTGCTACAGCCGGGCGCGAAGACCGATCTGATCCTGCGTTTCTCGACTGTAGCCGGGGAACTAGGCGCGGCCGATGCGGAACGCGACGTGCGTGGCTTTGCGGTGAAGTTCTATACGCCCGAAGGCAATTGGGACCTGGTCGGCAACAACACGCCGGTGTTCTTCATTCGCGATCCACTCAAGTTCCCGGATTTCATTCGCACGCAGAAGCGCCATCCGCGCACCAACCTGCGTTCGCCGGCCGCGCAATGGGATTTCTGGTCGCTCTCCCCCGAGAGCCTCCACCAGATCACCATTCTGTTTTCGGATCGTGGCCTGCCGACCGATGTGCGACATATGAATGGTTACGGCTCGCACACCTATAGCTTGATCAACGAAGCGAGCGAACGCGTCTGGGTGAAGTTCCATTTCAAGACCCGGCAGGGCCATCGTCACTGGACCAATGCCGAAGCGGCGCAGGTCGTCGGCCGCACCCGCGAGAGCACGCAGGAAGATTTGTTCGCGTCCATCGACAACGGCGACTTCCCGCGCTGGACTTTGCAGGTGCAGATCATGACCGAAGCTCAGGCGGCCGCGTGGTCGGAAGCGACCGGATTGAACCCTTTCGATCTCACCAAAGTGTGGCCGCATCGTGACTTCCCGCTCATCGATGTCGGCGTGCTCGAACTGAACCGGAACCCGGGCAACTACTTCGCGGAAATCGAGCAAGTCGCGATGTCGCCGTCGAACATCGTGCCGGGCATCGGCTTCTCGCCCGACCGTGTGTTGCAGGCTCGGATCTTCAGCTACGCCGACGCGCATCGTTATCGCCTGGGCACGCACTATGAAGCGTTGCCGGTGAATGCGCCGAAGTGTCCGGTGCATCATTATCACAAGGATGGCTCGATGCGTTTCTTCCAGAACGACACCGGCAATGCCGATGCGTACTACGAGCCGAACTCGTTGGACGGCCCGAAGCAGGATGCGCGCTTCGCCGAGCCGCCATTGCCGCTGCATGGCGCGGCCGATCGTTACGATCATCGCTCGGGCAACGACGACTTCATTCAGCCCGGCACTCTGTTCCGTCTGTTCGACGCCGCCCAGAAGCAACGCTTGTTCGACAACATCGCCGCGGCCATGCAAGGCGTGCCGGAGTCCATCGTCCGTCGCCAGCTCGCGCTGTTCACGAAATGCGATCCCGCATACGGCGAAGGCGTACGTCGCGCGCTGAAGCTCGATCCGGTCGGCGACGACCGCATCAAAGGCACCAGCGCCACCGATGAAGCCAAGGAAAGCGACGGCATCCCCGCATAGTCTCTCGACCCTCGATCCTCCTCCCTGCACTCGCCCCGCTTCATGCGGGGCGCTTTTTATCCGGCGCTCCTGAACTCGATGGCGGTGAGGACTGTTGTAGGATAGGGCCGTTGTCTTTCGCGCGGACGCACCGTTCTCATGAAGCAAGTCACCTCACAGGATGTACAACTCCGAGTCGAGCACACACCCCGGCCGGGTGCGCCGGCGCTGTTGCTATTGAATGCGCTCGGCACGTCGCTGGAAATGTGGGACGACCAGTTCGAGGCGCTGAGCGAGCGTTTCGAGCTGATCCGCTTCGACGCGCGCGGCCATGGCAAATCTACAATCGGCACGCACCCGGAAGCGACCCTGGATTTGCTGGCCGCCGACGCGCTCAACGTGCTCGAAGCCTGCGGGGTCGCGCGCGCCCATCTTTGCGGGCTGTCCTTAGGCGGAATGATCGCGATGCATATCGCCGCCAAGTGGCCGGATCGAGTGCTCAAGGCGGCGTTGTGTAATACCACGCCTCACATGCCGCCTCGCGAAACCTGGGATACGAGAATTCAAACCGCACTGACACAAGGGCCGGCGGTGCTGGTCGAAGGCACGCTGGGGCGATGGTTCACGCCGCAGTTTCATCAAGCGCATCCCGACAAGGTCGCCAGGATCCGTGCGTTACTTTTGGAAACATCGCCGCAGGGCTATGCGGCCTGTTGCGCGGCCATTCGCGATATGGATCAGCGCGAGTCCATCAAGAACATCACTGCGAAGACGCTGATCATCGGCGGCATGCATGACGCGGGAACGACACCCGCGCACGCGGAGTTCATGGCGAACTCGATTCCGGAAGCAAAGCTGGTTCTGCTGGATGCCGCGCACTTGTCGAACGTCGAGCGCGCCGATGAATTCAACGCCACCTTGATCGAGTTCCTGCAAGGCGAGCTGGCGCCGCCGGCTGCGCAGGCTGAAAAAGATTAGATCAGGCTGCGCCCAGTTTTTGTAGCAGCGCCGCGCGCTGCTCCGGGCTGATCTCATAACAACTGAACAGATCGGCCAGCCACATACCATCGGCGACCAATCGCAGATGCAGTTCCTCGAGCGGGGTCTCGCCCGATAGATTGTCGGACGGCGACAGATGCAAGCGTGCCCGCACGCGCCCCGCCAGCTCGGGCTGCGCAGTACAGATGATGGTCAGGGCTTTGAACACCTGCTGATCCTTGGGCAGCTGTCCCATCCGCGACACAACCTGCAGATAAGCTTTCGCGAGGCTGCCACCCGCCGCCTCACGCTCGACTTCGATCTGCAGCTGTTCGGCCAGATAGTCGGCGAGCGCTTCCAGCAGGGAATTCTTCGAGTCGAAGTAATACAACAACCCGCCCTTGCTGACATGCGCGGCCTCGGCGACCGCATCGAGCGTCAACGCGGCGGTGCCTCTCTTCAGCACCAGCGCCGCAGCGGCATCCAACAATTGTTGCCGCCGAAGGCCTGCGGCGCGGGCACGAATAGATGGAATGGTGCTCATCAGATCCAAGGTTGTGACGGCTGCCTGGCGAATCAAGACGGGCGCGAGGCCAGGCAAATTCCTTTGGGGGAATGCCTGAGGCTCGCGCCCGATCTCGTAGATGGCGAATTTAGACAGGCGTCACCCGTCGCGGTTCCAACTAAACCGGCTGGGCGGTCGGTATTCCTGCGATCTGCGGCTTCGTCTCTTCTTGCTGCGGGCCGTGCTTGCGATGATCTGCAGCAATCAACGTATAGAACACCGGCACCACGAACAGCGTAAACAGCGTGCCGACAATCATGCCCGTCACTAGCACGATGCCGATGCTGTTCCGCGCCTCGGCACCTGGGCCCGAAACCAGCACCAGCGGGAAGTGGCCGAACACGGTCGCTGCGGAGGTCATCAGAACCGGACGCAACCGGGTCAGCGAGGCCTCACGCAAAGCCGCGATCTTTTCTACGCCCCGCTCCTGCAGCGTGTTCGCGAACTCGACGATGAGAATGCCGTTCTTCGCGATCAGGCCAACCAGCGTGATCAAGCCCACTTGTGAGTAGATGTTGATGGTGGTCATGTCGAGGAACGTGAACACCAGCGCACCCGAGATCGCGAGCGGCACCGAGCCGAGCAACACGATCAATGGATCGCGGAAGCTCTGGAACTGCGCGGCCAGCACGAGATAGATCATGATCAGTGCGAAGCCCAGCGTGGCCGTCAACGCTGCACTCTCGTGACGAATCTGTCGCGATTCGCCCGCGTAGTCGATCAGCACATTCTCGCCACCGGCCTTCTTGGCAGCGGCTTCGAGCACGCGCAATCCTTCGTCCTTGGTCACCCCCGGCTGCACGCCGCCGAAGATGCGCGCCGAATTACGTTGCGCGAATCGATTCAACGTGCGCGGCCCCGTTTCCGATTCGATGTGCATGAAGGTGGACACCGGCACCAGCGCGCCGCTCGGCGTCTTGATCTTCAGATCGAGCAGCGGATCGAGCGTGGCGCGATCCTTGTCGCCGATCTGCGGAATCACCTTGTAGCTGCGATCGAAATAGTTGAAGCGATTCACGTACGCGCCGCCCAGCAACGTGCCCAGCTCGCGACCGACGCCTGCAAGGTCGAGCCCCAGATCGGCCAGCCGCTCGCGATCGAGCACGACCCGCGCCTGCGGCAGATCGATCTTCAGATCCGTATCGACATACAGGAACTTGCCGCTGGCCATGCCCGCATCGAGCACCGCCTGCGTGGTCGCAAGCAATTCTTCGATGGACTGGTCGTTCTGCACGACCATCTCGACGTCATACTGGCCCGGTGTCGGCAACGGCGGATCGAGGCGCGGATACACGCGCACTCCCGGCACTTGAGAGACGGCGCCATAAACTTCGCCGAACATCTCTTCGGTCGACCGCTCCCGCTCCTTCCAGTTCTTCGCGACCAGACCGCCGTAGCCGCCCCAGGCCGCCGTCAGCGACCACATGAAGTCCGCTTCGGGGAAGGCCGTGAGCGCCTTCACCACGTTCTGCGAATCGCGATCGGTCGCCACCAGCGACGAATCCGGCGACGCCTCGAAGAACAAGCTGATATGACTTTGATCTTCGACCGGCGCCAGTTCCTGACGCGAGTACATGAAGAGCGGCCATGCCGCGAGCGTTACTAGCGCCGCCATGGCGACGATGCCCCACCGCATGCCGAGCGCGCCGTCGAGCAGCTTCTCGTAACCGCGACGGACCGCGTCGAATCCCCGATTCACGAGGACGGTCAACCTGGTCTCGTGGCCGTGCTCGTGCACGAAACGCGAGCTCATCACTGGCGACAACGTCAGCGCGACCAGACCGGACACGACAACTGCGGCCGCGAGCGTGATCGCAAACTCGAGGAACAACGAGCCCGTCAGGCCGCCTTGGAACGCAATCGGCGTGTACACGGTCGCGAGCGTGATCGTCATCGCAACGACGGGACCGGCCAGCTCACGCGCACCCGCAAGCGCAGCGTCGATGCGAGACTTGCCTTCGCGCACGTGCCGCTCGACGTTTTCGACTACGACGATGGCGTCGTCGACGACCAGGCCGACCGACAGCACGATCGCGAGAATCGTCAGCAGGTTCAGACTGAAGCCGAACGCGATCATCACGATGGCGGCGCCCACCAGCGACACCGGCATCGCGACCAGCGGCACCAGCGCGGTCCGGACCGATCCCATGAACAGGAACACGACGATGGCCACGATCAGCACCGTCTCGCCCAGCGTCTTGGTGATCTCTTCCAGGGCGCTGCGCATGAACATGGTGCCGTCCCACACCAGCCGCATCTCGATGTCAGCCGGCAGCGTGGGCTCGATGCGCTCCATCTCGGCGCGCAAATGTTTCTCGACTTCGATTTCATTCGAGCCGGGCAACGGCCACACGCCGAGGTACACACTCTGCTGGTTGTTGTACTTGGCGACCATCGCCGCTTCTTCGGCGCCCAGCTCGACCCGCGCCACATCGCTCAAGCGCACGATTGCGCCGTCGCGGTCGGCAACGATCAGATTCTCGAATTCCTTGACTGCGCGCAGATCGGTGTTGGCGAGCAGGTTGACCTGCACCAGGTTGCCCTTGGTCTGACCGACAGCGGCCAGATAGTTGTTTCGGCGCAAGGCATCGTGCACGTCACCCGGCGCAAGATTGCGGGCCGCGAGCCGATCCGGATCGATCCACACGCGCATCGCCAACGGCTGCGCACCCTCGTAAGTCACGCGCTGCACGCCAGTGAGGGTCGACAACTGCGGCTGCAATGTGCGCGACAGCCAGTCGGTCAGCTCGGGGACAGTGCGGTCCGGCGAAGTGAAGCCGAGATAGAACGTCGCATACGGACGATCGGCGCGTTGCACGTCGACGACCGGCGGCTCGGCATCGGCCGGCAATTCGGAACGGACCTGCTGCAGGCGTGCGGTGATTTCAGCCAGCGCATCGGTGCTGTTGTGATCCAGCTTCAAGTGCACGGTCACCGTGCTCTGGCCGGCGCGACTGGTGGAGTCGACGTAATCGACGCCACTGATCTGCGAGACCACGCGTTCGATCGGCGTCGTCAGGAATCCGCGAACGGTCTCGGCGCTCGCGCCGGTGTAATAGGTCGTGATGATGACCGACGAGCTTTCGACACTCGGGAACTGCTGCACCGGCAGGTTGAACAGCGCCCGCGCGCCGACCAGCACGATGACCAGGTTCACGACGATCGCGAGTACCGGGTGCTTGATGAATATGTCTGTGAATGAGCGCATGACTATAGTCCGTTACATGCTGGTGGCGTTCGGCTGCGCCTGGCTCTCGCCGCCATTGAGCGCCACCGACTCGGGCTTGTTGCTCACCGCGACCAGCGCCGCCTCACGCAGCTTGAACGAGCCGGACGCCGCGACTTGTTCGCCGGGCTCCAGGCCTTTGGTGATGACAACCTCGTCGCCCGCCATTGCGTCGACCACGACTTCGCGCAGGCGGGCTCGAGTCTTGCCCTGCTCGTCCGCAACCACGACGAATACATGATCGCCGGCAGGACCTTTGCGGACCGCGCTCGCGGGGACAGCAGTTGCCAGCAGTGGCTGGCCGACTGCGACTTGAACTCGCACTGAAGCGCCGGGCGCCGGCGTTTGCGCCGTATTCTTGAGCTTGGCGCGCACCGCCGCGTTACGCGTCGTCGGATCGACCCGTGCGTCGATCGCGAGAATCTCGGCCTTCACGCCTTTGGGATCGCCCGAAGCAAACACATCCACCTTGCTGCCGGGACGCAGTTCGGCCGCGACCTGCTGAGCGACGCTGAAGTCGACATAGGTGGAGTCGTCCACGCCTTGCAGCGTCGTCAACAGCGCGCCTTCGTTCAAATACTGGCCGGGATGCACGTCGGAAATACCGATGCGAGCCCGGAACGGGGCGCGAATGATTTTACGGTTGATGACCGCTTTGATACGGGCGACCTGCGCCTGCACCACTTCCTGTTCGGCGCGAGCGGCATCCACTTCCATCTCCGACGCCGCGCGATGCTGACTCATGCGTTGCATGCGGGCGAACTGAGTGCGGGCCAGCTCGGCCTGCGCTTGCAGCGCCTGCAGATCTGCCTCTTCTACCGATACATCGAGCGCCACCAGCACGGTGCCGGCCTCGACGATTTTGCCGGGCTCGAGCGCGACCTGACGCACGGTGCCGGGCAATTCATTGCGGACCGTGATGGACCGCAAGGCGACCACCGTGCCGATCGACGTTGTGGTCCGAATATGTTCGTGCTCGCGAGCCACCGCGGTAACCACCGATTCCGCAGGCTCCGGCTGATTGGCCGCCGCTGCTTCCGATTCAGCAATGCTGGAACGTTTCCAGGCACTGAGCAGCACGCCGGACACGATTACCGCGCCCACGAGCAACAAAGACCCTATCCATTGACGCGACTTCATCGTCCGATCCCCTAAAGATCCAAATCCTGCGACAGGCGTGCAAGGTATGCCTTGCCCGGCAGCGGACCAATCGGGGGCAGCGAAACTCACTCGTGCCGGATAAGCAGGAATCGACAGGGTGTTGGTTACAGCTCGTGACCCAAGAGCCAGTTGTCGTTAAATAAGAAACAAGGGCGGAGCCACTTTGTTATGACGCCATGACAGTTGGGCAGGTCATTCGCTGCGCCAGAGCCGCCAGTACTGACCGATGCGTCCAACAAAGCGCGGCGGCTTTTCCTGGAAGATTCTCGCTCCCAGCTCGAATGCCTTGTCCTGCAACCGCTTGCGTCGCCGATCGAGCACAGCAACCAATGCTTCGTAGTCTTTGCTCTCGAAGGCATCGGCATGGCATGCGATTCTGGCGCGTAACACGGCCAGATCGTGGTCGTCGCCAAGGTGATCGGCCAGTTTGTGGGTCTGGTCGGCCAGCTCTTGCAGCGGCCCGGGCCAGGCCGGCTGCAGGATCTGCAACTGATGCCACAGATATTTCACCTGCTTGCGCCAGTCGTGCAGATCGGCGCTGTCCCGCGATTTCTCGGCCGCTTTCATTCTTTTTTTGCCGCCGCGATAGATGCGCCTTAGGCCACCGCCGATGACCGTCCAGTCACCGCCCTTCAGGGTCCATCGCTGGCTGCGCGCCCTGACTTCGCGCAACGCCTTCCGCTGCCTGTTGACCAGGGTGATGTTGATAGCCTGCCGGGCCGATGTTTTTTCCTGGCGCAGCACGCGCCGAAACCGGTCCAGTTTTAGCGAACGAGTCGCCGGGTCGTAACGCTCGACCAGGTCGTCCAGCGCGGCCATCAATACTTTGCTATCGCGAGCCACCCCCAACGGACGGGCAGCATCGCGCAGCGCGCTGTTCTCACGTCGATAAGCAATCTCGCCCATCGAGCCTCGCAACAATCGGAGTGCCGCCCGGGATTTCTTCAGCTGCTTGCGCGCGTCGTGAATGTTCGCATCCGTGATTCTCTTCTTACGCAGCGACTCGTCGGCCCCGGCCAGCCACTCTTGCAGAATTCGCCGCACCCCTGACAGACCGGCTTCGTCGGACTGCAACTCGTGCATCGTCACGCGCCTTTGGCCGGCTTCGCTTTGGATCGATCGAATTCGCGGACGGCGTCGCGAAACATTTTTTGCGCCTGCCGTGCGCCGCCCCGCCCGGTGATCCTGAACTCGCGGCCCTGCGCCTGATTGTACGAGCGGAAGAAATGCTCGATCTCCTTCAGCTGCTGCCCGTCTACCTGATCGAGCTGGGTGATCGACGGTTTGTTCACCGAGGTCTCGAGCGTCGCGAGCAGCCGATCGTTGCGAATCATCTTGCGACGCTCTTTCTGAACCGCCCGGATCACGCCAATCAAGTGAACGTGCACCAGACAGCCCGGAAACAACGGCGCGTCGGCGAGCACCATGACATCCAATGCATCGCCATCCTCGGCGCAGGTGGACGGAATCGAGCCGAAGTCATGGGGAAACGACATGCCGGCCGGCAGAATGCGGCTGAGCTTCAACAGGCCGAGCTTGGAATCGAACTTGTATTTGTTACGACTGCCCTTGGGCGTGTCGATGACCACGCGCACCAGGCCGGTGTCCGGGTCCAGCGCGGGCAGCTCCATGGGAGATGCGTTGGGCATGGCGGCCTCCTTGGATCTTGAAGCGGCGAGCCGGGCGGTCGGTTCCGCACCTATGCTCCCTGTGGATCGATCCATAGGTTTTTTGACTTAGACGCCCCACCGCCCACGGCCTAGCATCGGGCAAACACTACGAGAGGGGACGCGGGGGAATGTCGATCGCCGCCATCGCCGAGCGGCGCACGCAGGTGCGCTACTTCATCATCGGCTTCATTTTCATCGTCACCTCCATCAATTACGCGGATCGTGCGACGTTCTCGATCGCCGGCAGCGACGCGGCGCGCGAGCTGGGACTGTCGCCAATTGCCACCGGTTACATCCTTTCCGCCTTCGCCTGGGCCTATGCGCTGGCGCAGATTCCCGGCGGCGCGCTGCTGGATCGATTCGGCACCAAGCGCATTTACGCCGGCGCCATCGCGGTCTGGTCGGTGTTCACGTTCTTGCAGGGGTTCGCGGGCTTCATCGCCGGATTGTCGGCGGTGACCATGCTGTTCGCGCTGCGCTTCCTGGTCGGCCTGTCCGAAGCGCCGTCGTTTCCCGGTAACGCACGAATCGTGGCGGCCTGGTTTCCCAGCAGCGAGCGCGGCACCGCCTCTGCCATCTTCAATTCGGCCCAGTACTTCTCCCTGGTCGCGTTCGCGCCGCTCATGGGCTGGGTGGTTCACAACCACGGTTGGCGGGCGGTGTTCTATGTGATGGGCGGCCTCGGCGTGCTAGCAGCGCTGGCCTTCGTCCGCTTCATCCACGACCCCGTGCGTCATCCGGACATCAATCAGGCCGAGCTCGACTACATCGAACGCGGCGGCGGCCTGGTCGCACTCGATCAAGCGAATGCCAGCAAGGGCAATACGTTTCGCTGGGACAATCTCAAACAATTGCTCACCAATCGCATGCTGCTCGGCATCTATCTGGGCCAGTACTGCATCAACGTGCTCACGTACTTTTTCGCCACCTGGTTCCCGATCTACCTGGTGAAAGAACGCGGCCTGAACATTCTCGAAGCGGGCTTTGCCGCCGCGGCGCCGGCGATGTGCGGTTTCATCGGCGGCGTGCTCGGCGGCTATATCTCCGACTGGCTGTTGAAGCGCACCGGATCGCTCACCATCGCGCGCAAGACCCCTCTGCTGATCGGCATGATCCTGGCGACACTGATCATCGCGTGCGTGTACATCGAGCAGGAATGGCTCGTGGTCACGGTCATGGCGATTGCGTTCTTCGGTAAGGGCATCGCGTCGCTGGGATGGGCGATCATCTCCGATGTCTCACCTCGCCAGTTTGCCGGGCTCACCGGCGGCGTGTTCAACATGTTCGGCAATTGCGCGGGCATCGTGACACCGATTGTGATCGGTTATCTGGTCGCAGCCACCGACTCGTTCGACAGCGCGCTGATCTTTGTCGGCGTGCACTGTCTGCTGACCATCTTCGCCTACTTTGTCATCGTGGGACCGATTCGCCGCGTGGAGCTGCAGTGAATCGCCGCCAATTCGTCGCGAGTGCATCTGCCCTCGCGGCATGGCCGCTGAGCGCCAGCACGAACCCCTCTCTGATCGTCGCGACGCCCATGGCGCCGCCGGAATGGGCGTTGCTCCAGCGAGAGCTGCTGCGCGTTCAAACCGAAGCGTGCGAAGCTTTCTATGCTCGTTATTTCGACGAGCGCGGTTACTTGCGCGCCGTCGAGCGTTGGGGCGCGAACGACGGCCCCGACGACGCCATCGAGCACTTGAATGACTGGGCGCTGTTGCATGCACTCGGCGGGTCGGATCGCATCCTCGAGCTGTATCGCAAGGCGTGGGAAGGTCATCTGCAACAGTATTCGCGAGTACGCACCAAGCAGGTCGAGCTCGGCCGGCGCGGCATGTATGTCCGCGAATTTCCACCGCAGATGGATTGGCAACACATCAGCGAAGGGCTCACGACGTTTAATCTGATGGGCTTGTCGACGCCGAAGGATCCCAAGCTCATCGAACGCGCGCGTCGCTTCGCTGGGTTCTATACCGGCGAGGATCAGTCCGCGCCGAACTACGATCGCGAACGTCGCATCATCCGCAGCGTCTTCAACGGCAGCGCCGGCCCGCTGCTACGGCCCGCGACCGCGCTGGATTGGGCCGGCGATCCCTTCGATGTTTCCAAGTTCAAGATGGAGCATGGCGAGCGCACCTATGAAGAGACGCTCGCGCACTATCGCGACTACACCGATATCGTCGGTGACAATCCGCTCAACCTGCACGCAACCACGCTGGCCTTGAATGCTTTCATGCTCACGGGCGATCGCAAGTATCGAACCTGGGCACTGGAGTATCTGGACGCCTGGGTGGAGCGCGCCGAAGCGAACGGCGGCATCCTGCCCAGCATCGTCGGGCTTGACGGCCGCATCGGCGGTCCGGCTGGAAAATGGTACGGCGGCGTGTACGGATGGGGCTTCAGCCCCATCGTGCCGCAAACCGGCGAGCGCGAGGATCGCAATCGGGTGCCGCGCGCCATTGTCGCGTTCATGAATGCCAGCCTGCTGACGGGTGACGACCGTTACATGCAGCTGTGGCGGCGACAGAACGAAGTGATCAATCAGCAGGCACGCACCATCGACGGCAAGCTGCACACGCCGCGCATGTATGGCGAGCAAGGCTGGTATAGCTACGCGCCGGGCCCCTATCGCACCAACGTATTCGAGATCTGGTATGTCTCGATGCGCGCCAGCGACCGGGAGCTCGCAGGCGATCATCCGTGGATTGCGTTTCTCGAAGGGCGCAATGCGGCCTATCCGATCGAGGCGCAACGCCAGGCGCTGATTCGCGTCAGGGAACGAATCGCCGGCATGCAAGCGGACACGAGCACGCCCGAAACGCGGCTCGCCGACAACGCGATCAACTTCAATCCCGCTTCGGTGACGGCATTGATTCAACTGACGCAGGGCGGCCTGCACATCGCGCGCCCGCCCTGGTCGAGCACGTCGCCTCATCAGGGCGGCGCACCGCTGCATTGTCGATTGCGATATTTCGATCGAGAGCGTCGGCGAGCAGGCTTGCCTTCAGATGTCGCGGCGCTGGTCGATGAGCTCGGCGCCGACCGCACGAGCGTGACGCTGGTGAATCTCAATCCCGCCAGCTCGCGCACGATCACCGTGCAAGGCGGGGCGTACGCGGAACATCGCATCGAGTCGGCAACGCTGGATGGACGACGCGTTGCAATCGACGGCTCTGCATTCGATCTCGAGCTGCGCCCAGGCTGCGGCGCGCGACTGCAATTGAACATGCGCCGCTATGCGAATGCGCCCACGCTGGCGTTCCCTTGGCTGCGCTAAGCGTCGCTGGCGAACTCTCCGCACAGATTCAACATCGGTTGTAGCGCGGGATTGCCGTTATCACGACGCCACACCATGTGCAGCTCGACCGGCTGCGTCGGCTGGGTCGCGAACTTGCGGAACTGAATCGCGTCCATGTGCAGCTCGATTGCCGAGGCCGGCACGATGGCGGCAGCGAGCCCGGCGCGGACCAATCCCAACATCGAATGAATCTGCGTCACGTGCTGCACGTACTCGGGCAACGCGCCCGCCGCTTCGAACAGCCGTGTGAGCATGTTGTGGAAGTAGCCCGCGCCCATGCGCGAATACATGATGAGCGGCTGATTGTCGAAATCGCTCGGCGTCAGCGCTGGATTGTCGGCACGCGGATCGCCGGCGGGCAACGCCGCCATCAACGGCTCTCTGAGAATCAGCCGCGACTCGAAGCTCGTCTGCTCGACCGGCGGGCGCACGAAAGCGATATCGATCTGACCGGTCATCAGCGCCTCGAACTGATCCGAGGTCACCATCTCGAACAGCTCTAACTCGAAATGCGGCAGCGACGCGCGCGCACGAGCCACGATGCGCGGCAGAAAGCTGTAGCCAGATACTGCGGTGAAGCCGATCGCCACTCGTCCGGTATCGCCCTTGGCGACGCGACGAGCCGCGAGCGCGGACGTTTCAGCCAGGCGGATGATGCGGCGGGCTTCGGGAAGAAAAGTGCTGCCGGCCGGCGTGAGCTTGACCTGGCGGCTACTGCGCTCCAACAGCTGGACACCGAGCCCCCGCTCCAACAATTGAATCTGCCGGCTGAGCGGCGGCTGGGTCATGTTTAGCCGTACAGCGGCCCGGCCGAAGTGCAGTTCCTCGGCGGTGACTACGAAACAACGCAGCTGGCTCAGTTCGAACATGCACTGACATATAGCGTGCTCAGGCGCTGCGTGCCAGGGGGCCTCCGAAAATCGCCGGTGCGGTCGCCTCGGCCCGCTCGATGAGGGCGCGCAATTCCTCCAATTCGCGCTCGCTCAAATCGGTCAGTGGCGGACGCACGGGGCCGGCCGACTTGCCGACGACTCGCATGCCCGCCTTGACGATGGCGACCGCATAACCCTTGCCTCGATTGCGAAGCGCAATGTACGGCATGACGAAATCGCGCAAGCCCGCGAGCACTTTCGCCTGATCCTCGGCGCGCACCGCCTTGTAGAACGAAGACGCCCAGCCCGGCATGAAGTTGAATATGGCCGAGGAGTACGTGGTCACGCCCATCTTCAGATACGGAGCGGCAAAGGTTTCGGCCGTCGGCAGGCCGCCGATGTATGTCAGCCGGTTGCCCAGGCGCGTGTAGATGCGCGTCATCAATTCGATGTCGCCGACGCCGTCCTTGAAGCCGACCAGATTGGGATGCTGATCGCACAGCCGCGCCAATGTGACGTCGTCGATGATGGCGTTGTCCCGGTTGTAGACGATCACGCCGATGGAGACGGCTTTACAAACCGCCCCGATATGCGCGGCCAGCCCTTCCTGCGAGCCATTGACCAGGTACGGCGGCAACAACAACACGCCATCGGCGCCGGCGGCCTGCGTCGCTTGCGCCAGCTCTATGGCCATCGCTGTGCCATAGCCGCAGCCGGCAATCACCGGCAATCGCCCACCGCACTCCGCCACCGCCGCGGACACGACATCGACGACTTCTTTGAACGTCAGGGAAAAGAACTCGCCCGTGCCGCCGGCAGCAAACAGCCCTGCCAGGTCGTGCTTCATCATCGCCGCGCAGTGGGCGCGATAGGGCTCGACGTCGAAGCGGTTGTTCGCATCGAAATGCGTGACAGGGAAGGACAGCAATCCGCGGCCGACGCTTACGGCCATTTCCGTGGGGGTGAGAGGCATTTGTTGCGGCAAGTTCCTGAAGCGGCGATTGCTCCATGTGCCGCTAGCGTACGAGTAGCACACCGCCCCGGTCCAAACCAAAGGCGCTATCGATCAATGCTCAACCGCTCTTGATCGCCCGCGGCGCCGGCCACTGTCGAAATTCCTTCACCGCCCCCAGAGCCGACCAGAACCTGGCAGACGCGGACCGTCGAACCGAATACGGCGACCGGAATGTTTGCATCGCGATGGCGTGCACAATTCGGCGTCGAATGTTTCCTATCGAGGGCCGGCCGAGCAGCTCGACAAGTCTTTCTTGCGAATCGTTGCAACCTCGCATGCGGTCGGCAGCGCCGTGATCGAGATCACAAAAAACCATGGCCCCACAACCAATGCCCCTTTGTTAGATTTCAGCCACGATCCTGTCGCCAAGCGACGACGTCAGTGGCGTGAATCCGAGCGACGCTTCCGCAAGAACAGTAGAATACCGTCGGCGCACCGATGCGCTACCTCGTGAGAGTGAACGAATCAACTATGAAGATGAACGCCAAAACTCTGATCTGTGCCGCTGCGCTGGCCCTGCCGTTCGCGGCTTCCGCCGAGCAGCTGAGCTATCGCTATGTGGACGTCGCGCATTTCCCCGAAGCGGAAATCGACGCTGACGACGTCGATGTGGACGGCGACGGCATCCAGCTGCGCGGCTCGCTGCCCGTCTATCAGAATATTTTCGCGCTGGCCGAATTCCAGTCTCTGGACCTGGACTTCGATGTGGACGCCACACGCTTCATGGTGGGCGCCGGCGGCCACTGGGCGCTCGGCCCGAACCTGGACATCATCGCGCGCGGCGGCCTGGTGCATGTCGAAGTGGACGCCGGTCGCTTCGACGATGACGACACGGGCCTGTTTGCCGGCGTGCGCCTGCGCTCGCTGGTCGCGCCCAAGATCGAAGTCGAAGGCGGTGTCGAGCACGTGGCCGTGGATGTGGCCGGCATCGATGGCGACACGTACCTGATCGGTGAAGGCCGTTACAACTTCACGCAGCAGTTCTCGGCGGGCGTGTTGATCACGGTCGGCGGCGACACCAGCGTGTTCGGCGCGCAGGGCCGATTCAACTTCTGATCTGCTCGTTGGCTGGTGGCGTGACGCAGCTTCGTCACGCCACCGGCAATCTCACATCCCCGCTTGTTCCGCCGCGACCTTTCCCAACGCGGCGATATCGTCGCCCTCGCCACCGCGCGCCAGCAGCGCGAGAAATTTGTCGCGAACCAGGCTCGCCAGCGGCAGAGGCACATTCAAACTTTCGCCGGCGGCAAGGGCCAGCCGAGTGTCTTTGGCGCCGAGCGGTGCCGCGAACCCGGGCGGTCGATACTGCTGCTTCGTGATCAACGGCGCATAGATCTTGTAGATCGGCGCGGCAAATAACGTGTTGGTCATCATGTCGACGAACGCATGTTCGTCCACGCCGGCTTTGCGCAACAACGCGATGCTTTCGGCGAGCGCTTCGACGGCGGCGAAGATCATGAAATTGCCGCTGAGCTTGACCAGATTGGCAGCGCTCGGCCGCTCACCGAACGGCCACACCTTCTGCCCCATCGATTCCAGCACCGGCATCGCGCGCTGGACCGGATCGGCCGCGCCGGCCGCCAGAATGTTGAGTTGACCCGCGGCGGCAACTTGCGGGCGGCCGAACACGGGCGCGGATACGAAATGTTGTCCTGCCTTGGCGTGCTCATCGGTGAGGCGCTCGGCCAGCGCGACGCTGATGGTGCTGGCAGACACATGGATTGCGCCGGCGCTGAGGTTCTCGAGAATGCCGTGCGCACCGAAGGTCACTTCTTCCAGCGCCGCATCGTCCGCAACCATCGTGACGACCAGGTCACCCCGACACGCGTCGGCGGGAGACTTGGCGAGTCGTGCACCTTTTGCGACGAGCGCGTCGGCTTTGCTTGCTGTCCGGTTGTAAACCGTCAGCTCATGCCCACCACGCAACAGGCTCTCGCCCATGCCGTGGCCCATCAAACCCAGGCCGATCAAACCGACTTTCATGATTGCACCTCTCGCCTGCCATGCTATGGATTCGGCAGGTGGAGGTGAAGACGCAAAAATGCAACGCGCTTGCCCAATCGCGTCAACGCAGATTGCCGCGCGCGCCGGAGGCGCGCAGGCTCAGACGTTGAAGCGGAAGTGCATGACATCGCCTTCGTGGACGATGTATTCCTTACCTTCCAGGCGCAGCTTGCCGGCTTCCTTCGCGCCCTGCTCGCCCTTGTAAGTCACGTAGTCGTCGTACGCCATGACTTCGGCGCGGATGAAGCCTTTCTCGAAGTCAGTATGAATGACACCGGCCGCTTGCGGAGCCGTGGCGCCGACGCGGACAGTCCACGCACGCGCTTCTTTCGGGCCCACGGTGAAATACGTTTGCAGACCGAGCAGCGTGTAG
>NZ_BLJO01000004.1:687280-710401 GCF_009932555.1 Steroidobacter agaridevorans | reverse complement strand
CCCGCGCGGATCACGCGGTTCAAGCCGGGCTCGTCGAGGCCGATGTCTTTCAGGAAGTCGGCGCGATCGGCTTCTTCGAGCTGTGCGATCTCGGCTTCGATAGCGGCGCACACCGCGACCACTTCCGAATTCTCGCGAGCCGCGAGCTCACGCACCGAGTCGAGATGCGGATTGTCGGTGAAGCCGTTCTCCGCGACGTTCGCGACATACATCAGCGGCTTGATGGTGATGAGATGCAGCTCCTGCAGCAGCTTCTTCTCTTCCGGATCCTTGATCAGCGAGCGCGCCGGCTGGCCCGAATCCAGATGGTCCTTCAGCTTCTTCATCAGGTCGCGTTGTTTGATCGCGTCCTTGTCGCCGGCTTTCGCCGCCTTCTCGGCGCGCTGCAGGCCGCGCTCGACGGTGTCGAGGTCGGCGAGCGCCAGCTCGGTGTTGATGACTTCGACGTCGTCCAGCGGCTTGATCTTGCCGGCGACGTGCACGATGTCGTCGTTCTCGAAACAACGCACGACGTGCGCGATCGCATCCGTCTCGCGAATGTGCGAAAGGAATTTGTTGCCGAGGCCTTCGCCCTTCGACGCGCCGGCCACCAGGCCTGCGATGTCGACGAACTCGACCGTGGCGGGCAATCGCTTTTCGGACTTGGCGATGCCGGCGAGCACGTCGAGCCGCGGATCGGGCACGGGCACGATGCCGACGTTGGGATCGATCGTGCAGAACGGATAGTTCTCCGCCGCGATCTGCGCGCGAGTCAGCGCGTTGAACAGAGTCGATTTACCAACGTTGGGAAGTCCAACGATGCCGCACTTGATGCCCATAATTTAAATCACTTCTTGCTGTGCAGCCCGTTCATGGCGCGCTCCGGCCCCTGCTCGAGGAAGGTCGGCAACGCCTGCAGCGCCTGATCGATGGAGGCGAGGATCTTTTCTTCCTCGTCCTTCGGCGCACGGCGCAACACGTAGTCGATGACCTGCGATTTGTCGCCGGGATGTCCGACGCCGATGCGCAGACGCCAATAGTCGGGGCCCATGTGAGTGGTCGTGTCGCGCAGGCCGTTGTGGCCGCCGGCGCCGCCGCCGAGCTTGAAACGCACGTCGCCGACCGGCAGGTCCAGTTCATCGTGCACGACCAGGATCTCGGCCGGCTCGACTTTGATGTAATCGGCGAGCGCGCGGATCGCGAGGCCGCTGCGATTCATGTAGGTGCTGGGTTTGAGCAGGGTGATGTCCTGCCCGCAGTACTGCACACGGCAGATGTCGCCGTGAAATTTCGCGTGACTGCGAAACGTGCCGCCCAGCTTGGCCGCCAGCGCGTCCACGAACCAGAAGCCCGCGTTGTGGCGCGTGAGCAGATGCTCCGGCCCGGGATTGCCGAGGCCGACGATGATTTTGAGGTGGGTGCCCGACATAGCAGTACGACCGAAAATAACGCAACGATGGCAAGCAGCCCAGCATATATAACTGGGCGCCCGCCATCGTTCACGCACCCAGCCCGGGGCTGGGTGCGCGAGTGCGTTACTTCTTCGGAGCAGCCTTGGCCGCCGGAGCAGCCGCCGCCTTCTTGTCGCCACCGGCAGCCGGAGCCGCAGCAGCGCCAGCCGCAGGAGCCGCACCAGCAGCCGGAGCCGCAGCAGCGGCAGCCGCCGGAGTCTCGGCCTCTTCGGCACGCGGATGGTGGATCGAGACGACCGCCTCGTCGCGACCGTGCGAGAGCGCCACCAGCTCGACACCCGCCGGCAGCGGCAGGTCGGACAGACGGCGGATGTCGTTGATCTGCATTTCCGACAGATCGATCTCCAGGAATTCCGGCAGATCCTTCGGCAAGCACAGCACTTCGACTTCGTTCAACAGGTGCGACACCACGCCGCCCTGCGTCTTCACGCCAGGCGAACCGGCCGCGCCCTTGAAGTGCAGCGGAATGGTCATGCGGATCTTCTCGTTCTCCAGCACGCGCTGCAGATCCATGTGCAGGATCATGTTCTTGGCCGGATGACGCTGCACATCCTTGAGGATGGCCGCCTGCGGCGTGCCATCGATCTTCAGCTGCAGAATGGTGGAGAAGAACTTCTCGTTCACCAGCAGGGTGAGCAGGTTCTGGTGATCCAGAATGATCTGCTTGGGTTCCTGATGGCCACCGTACAGGATCGCCGGAACCTTCCCGGAACGACGCAGGCGGCGGCTCGCACCCTTCCCCTGCTCGTTCGGCCGGGAGTCGGCGACGAGGTCGAATGAATATTTCATGGTTACTCCAGTTGAGAACGAAGCAACGGCGTATCGCGACCAATAACGCCGCCACTGTGGATGTTTCTTTTGCCCGGCTTGCGCCTCGCAAAGAAACCGAAAACTAATCGATGTAGAGCGAGCTCACGCTCTCTTCATCGCGGATGCGGCGCATTGTTTCCGCCAACAATCCCGCGACACTCAGCTGACGGATCTTCTTGCAGTTCTTCGCCTCCGGCCGCAGCGGAATGGTGTCCGTCACCACCAGCTCGTCCAGTTGCGACTGCGAGATGCGATCGATCGCCGGGCCCGACAACACCGGGTGCGTGATGTAAGCGAGCACCTTCTTGGCGCCGTTCGCCTTCAACGCTTCGGCCGCGTGGCACAGCGTGCCGGCCGTGTCGACCAGGTCGTCGATCAGCACGCACGTCTTGCCCTTGACCTCGCCGATGATGTTCATCACTTCGGACTCGTTCGGGCGCGGGCGGCGCTTGTCGATGATGGCCAGCTCGGCATCGTCCAGCCGCTTCGCCAACGCTCTCGCGCGCACCACGCCGCCGACGTCCGGCGACACCACCATCAGGTTGTCGTACTTCTGCTTCCATGCATCGCCGAGCAACACCGGCGAGGCATACACGTTGTCCACCGGGATATCGAAGAATCCCTGGATCTGGTCGGCATGCAGATCGACCGTCAGCACCCGGTTCACGCCGGCGCTGGCGATCATGTTCGCCACCAGCTTCGCCGTGATCGGCACGCGCATGGCGCGCGGGCGGCGATCCTGGCGGGCGTAACCGAAATAAGGAATCACGGCCGTGATCCGCGCCGCCGAAGCACGTCGGCAGGCGTCGGTCATCACCAGCAATTCCATCAAGTGATCGTTGGCCGGCGAACAGGTCGGCTGCACGATGAACACGTCGCGGCCGCGCACGTTTTCCAGCAGCTCGACCGTGCACTCACTGTCGCTGAAGCGACTGACAGCAGCGCGGCCCAGCGGCACCATCAGGTGACGCGCAATATCCTGGGCGAGCTGCGGATTGGCGTTGCCCGTAAACACCGCCATCGTGGCACGATCCATTCAACACTCCGACTTCAAATGCGTCTTGGCTGGGGCGGAAGGATGCGACGCTCCGAATGGCGGGATAAACCCGACAAGAGGACTTGCGGAATCAGTAACTTACTGATTCCACCCGCTTTTTTGACCCCCCTCCACTCCCATCGATTCCCCGTGGCTGGCACCCAGGCTGGGCACCGGCGATACCGGTGAACCAGTCAAAGCACACGGTCGAAAGCGGGGGCGCAATATACACGAATCCCAGCGATTTCATGCGCCTCGCTCCAAGGATTTGTAGCGTCGCCTCGCCAGGAACCCTCATTTGGCGCTCACCTCGTTAAAGATTTATTTTTTCTAAACCTTTAGCAACGAGCTCCCTATTCAAGGTTACTCGATGCGCGAGTCCGACCTGCATCCGTCATTGCGAGACTCCGCCGTGCCGGTTCCGGGGCATTCCGGATGCTAGGCAAGGACGCGCAAGCACGCGACTGTGTGGCGCGTCGCGCATCTCCTGCTCGGTCAGCCCGTCGTTACCGTGACCGCGTTGGTCGAACGCCTGGAGGTCACATTTCCATCGGCCAACGCGGCCGTCGCCGCCCTCGTCGAGCTGGACATTTTGCGCCCCCAAGGACAGCAGCGACGCAACCGCGCCTTTCATGCACACGAGGTCATGAACCTTCTTTACACCGGGATCGACGCCGTGTTGGATGACGTGGCCACGCTGCGCAACTACCGTGCAGGGAGCTGGACGTAGGCCGAAAGCCAGTACGTTGACGACCGGTAGTTCGCACATTGGAAAGCGCAGACGGCATGCGCTTTGTGCGTCAGCTGACGTCAGATACACGCTAGGAGTGGACAAGTTCACGGTGCGAACACGTCAACTCTCACCGTGCTGTCGGACGGGTTCGGCAATCTCGTCACCGCATTCCCAGGAATCTTGCAATGAACGAGCACACATTGACGGATAGGAAGATGATCGATGAACTCGAGAAGAGCCGAGAGCAATTGCTATCGGCGAGTTCTTCTGAAGGGCTCCTGCGTGTCTTGCGACGAAAACTGCAATCGATCACCCCCAACGTCTATGTCCTTCGCTGGATACCCGAGCAGGGTGAGGACCTATACGACGTGCTGGTTGATGGAGCTACCGTCGCTCACATCGAGATACCTCGCCGCAATCCCGACCAGGAGACGGTGTTCGAGACATGGCCGGTGGAGGAGTATCGGCGAACTCGAAAGATCCTCACGACGCCGGAACGCCGAAAGTTGCAGCTAGCACTTCACTTGGCCCGATCGCTCAATGCAAGACACAATCGACAGTAGCGATCGCCCTATCTGATCGCCCGACACGCTGCTTGCTGGTGTTGCGCTTCGCTTTAGCTGCGCGCCGCTTCGCTTCTCACGCCGCGAGCATCTTGGACACCCACCGCTAGCCTAAAAGGAGGCCCGTTCGCTCACTAAGGGCAAGATGGTAGTTGTCGGATCGATAACTCTTCATCGCGCAGGTCCCTTCCCTCCCCGTGCCTTCCGCCCCGGAGTTAGCTTGCGCTCGATCTTCTCCAGCGCCTGCAACTGCTCCTCGCGGTGTTTCCATTTCTTCGCGGCTTCTGCCTCACGGCGTTGCCGCTCGATCGCCGCGAGCGCGAGTGCCCGGGCCTCTGGATCGCATTCGCCACGCAACTTGAGGTCGGCGAAAGCGAGCCCGACCGCGGCTTCGTCGCGGTGCTCGTCGTCGATCGCCGCGAAGCTCTCATAGCCCCAGTCGTCCGCGAGGCGTTCGAGGAATTGCATCGGTTGAGCCTGCTTGCGCCGCTTGATCCAGTCACGGTAGCTCTCGAGCAGATCGGCGCCCGTGTCGTTGCCGTTCGGCGAGAAATCGTCAGTGGGGTCCCAAAAGAAAGGATCGTCGAGAAGATCGCGCGCAGCCGGGTGAAACTCTTCCCAATCTATGTCGAGCCTTTCCCAGGGCGACAACGCAGCGCGCTTGCTGTCCGCCTGCGCCTTTAGCCTGGCCATGAGACTTTTCAGTGCCGTCTGGCTGCGAGGCATACGTTTCTTGGCCGCCTCACAGTGAGAAAGCAAGGCTGCGACATCGAAGGCGTCGGTGGGCTTCAATCGCTTCGACAACAGCGAGAGCGCGCTGGTCACCTCATCGATGGCGCGCACGAACATCGGCAGCGACGGCCGAGGCTTCCGCGCCCACACATCTTTGCTGAGGAGTCCCGACGCAACGTCGATCTCCACCTTGCCCTTGGCCCGCCGATAAACAGTTTTGGGTAACGTCGCGCGTAGCTGGCGATGTTCCTTGAGATCACCTCCCAAGGTTGCGCGCGGCGCGCTTGTGTGCCGCAAGAACAGAGTCACCTCGATCTGCTTGACGGCAGGACCGAAGTCCGGCGCGCCCTGCACGAGGAAATCGCCGACCGCGGACAGCGTCAAATTGTAGCCGCCGCCGTCATAGGTCCGGAACATCACGCATAGATCCATTGCTTCTTTCTCCGTTCTGCGACGGATCATTCATGTTCGCTCAGTGCCGAGCTACGACGTACTCCGCAGTATCCAAACTCAACGCTGCCCGCGCGCTACGGGCTAGCCCTTAGCTGAATGCTGCGCGACGCTCCTGATAGAGTCCCGCCCCGAGCGCTCCAACAAGCAAGGACGGGAGCGCCGGGCAAACGACTCGACCAGCAAAAAAAGATCATGACCCCGCAAGCGGGGCTCTCTGGGAGCGATGAAATGCGAAAGAAACTAGCGACAGGAATCGCGCTGGCACTCGCGTGCCTGCCAGCAATGGCAGATTCTGAAATGGGATTCTACAGCGGAGTGGGCATAGGCCAGGTCACGCTGAAAGACACCATCGAGGGCTTTGGCATCAAGGCCACTGGCACTGGATTCAAGATCTTCGGCGGCTATCGATTCAATGAATACGGCTCAGTCGAGGTTGGCTACCTCGCGGGAAAACCTGACGACACGATCTCCGGCGTGAAGATCGAGTCGGATGCAAGTGCAATCCAGGGTTCGGCACTATTGCATATACCGATCAGCGCCCGGTTCGAAGGCTTTGCCCGCGCCGGCTTCCTTGCATGGGACACGGAGAATTCCATGAGAGTCGGCCAACTCAGCGTCGTTGAGGAAAACGATGGCACCGATTGGGTGCTCGGAATCGGCGCTGCCTTCCGCATTACGCCGAGCTTCGGCGTGCGTGCCGAGTACGAAGGCGCCGAATTGGATGGCACCGACGCGCGTTCGCTCTCCATCAGCGGAACAGTTCACTTCTAATCGATGGAAGGCGCCCCATCGGCCCACCGCGATGGGGCGCTGCCAGTTGATGTCGGCGTTGCCTGACACGCGCGAATCTCTTACTCTGCGCGGGCCGTGACGGACACCTCTGGAGAATGGAATGCACCGTGGTATTCGAAACATTTTGCTCATCGCGCTCTTGCAGCTAGCGACACCGGCGCAGGCGGCATGGGTCACCTACAATGGAAAGGTTGAGCAGATCCTGACGTATCCGGGTGGGACCTACTTCTACGTCATCCTCGACGCCCAGCCCGCCTCGCCCGGAAATTCGACCTGCAACCCGGCTCTTTTTGCCGTGGATGGCCCGGGCGCCAACAAAACTCTTTCTATAGTCGAGCTCGCCGCCGCGACAGAACGCTCCCTCGCCATCACCATCGATGACGCAGCAACGTGTGTGGGTGGGTATCTTCCGGTCGTCCGGGTAACTTTCATCAATTGATGATTCTCACGTCCGAGGGAACTGGTTCGGGTGACTTCCATGAAGAAGATTTCGTCCGGTTCGACGGTGTTCTACAAGAAGGTATTTCCGTTGATCTGGTTCGGCCTCCTTGCCTTCTTCGTGGCGACGGCCGTAACGGGAGGCGCGATTGAGAATGGCCAGTGGATGTTCCTTGTCATGCCAGCCTTCATGGCGGTGTTCGGTTTCTTCCTGATGAAGAAGCTGGTTTGGGATCTCGTGGATGAAGTCCACGACTGCGGGGACTCCCTGCTGGTCAGGAAGGGCAGTGAACAGGAAAGAATTGCCCTCAGCAACATCATGAATGTCAGCGCGTCCACCAACATGAATCCACCGAGAATCACGTTACGACTGGTGCGTCCGGGACGCTTCGGCGCCGACGTTTCGTTCTCTCCGCCTTCGAGGGTCTCCTTCAATCCCTTCGCGAAGAATCCAGTGGCAGAGGACCTTATGGTTCGCGTCGATAAGGCCAGGGTCGGGCGTGCTGTCTAGGCCGATGCAGATTTGGGTCGATGCAGACGCCTGCCCAGGCGCAATCAAGGAAATTTTGTTTCGCGCCGCCGAGCGCGAGCGCGTGCAGATCAATCTGGTCGCGAACCGGGCATTGCGGATCCCACCATCGCCGTATATTCGCTCGTTACAAGTGCCGCCTGGACTGGACGTTGCAGACAAACGCATCGTCGAGCTGCTCGCTGCAGCGGACCTGGTCATCACCGCCGATATTCCGTTGGCAGCGGCTGCAATCGATAAAGGCGGCCATGCCCTGAACCCGCGCGGCGAGTTGTACACGAAGGACAACATCCGGGAGCGGCTGTCGCTGCGGAACTTCATGGACGAGCTGCGTGGCAGCGGCGTCACGACGGGCGGGCCCAGCGCGCTGAGTCAGCGAGACCGACAGGCATTTGCAAACAGCCTCGATGCTTTCTTGGCAAAGCACGCGCGTCGGTAAATGCACGCCAAACACACCGGCGATGAGCGTGGTGAAACTCGTACAGGCAAGATATCGGAGCGACGCGGCGCAAAGCGTATTAGACTGCTCGACGGCGGGCACATCGCGCCTGCCGCTCATCTCTCCCAACCTGAAGAGCCCCTTGAATAAGACACCCAATTACAAGCAGCAGAAGAAGCGTCGCGAAGACATGCAGAAGAAGAAAAACGAAGAAAAGCAGCGGCAGCAGGCCGCCCGCAAGGCCTCCGACCTTCCGCCGCCGAAACCCTGACCGTGCAGCTCGGGCAGCTTGCGCCTGAGAGCGCCCCATCCGACCAGCAAGTCATTGCAGCCACCCGGGCATGGCTCGAACGAGCCGTGATCGGCCAGCAACTCTGCCCGTTCGCCGCGGGCCCGTATCGAACCGGCCGCGTGCGTTTCTGTATCAATGCACAGCCGTCCCCGGCCGGGTTGCTCGAGGAACTGTGTCGCGAGCTGCAAATGCTGCGCGATGCAGATCCGCTCCAGTGCGAGACCACGCTCCTCATTCACCCCCAGGTCTTGACTGAATTCCTCGACTACAACGATTTTCTCGACGAATGCGATGCGGCCGTTGCGGAGCTCGGGCTAGAAGGCGAATTGCAGGTGGCCAGCTTTCATCCGAAGTATCGGTTCGCTGGCACCCACGAACACGACATCACGAACTTCACCAATCGCTCGCCTTACCCGATGCTGCATCTGTTGCGCGAGGCCAGCATCTCGCGCGCGGTGGAAAGCTTTCCGGGTATCGATGAGATCGCCCCCAGAAATATGGAGACCCTGCGCCGGCTGGGTCACGAAGGCTGGCGGCGGCTGTGGATCGAGTGACCACTCCTCGCTAGACGCTGCGAAACGCTCGCCGTTCATTTCTCTTCAGTCTTCTGGACGCGCGTATCATTCAAGCGCAGCACGCGCCCATCCCTCGACCGAAGCTCAAGGCGAGCGACAGGCTTGCTCTTTGCGGTATCGACCAACAAGGAGTGACGCTCACCTTGCCGATATAAATGACCTTCGCCCCATTGGCGAAGCGCGACGATGACGAGAAAAAGTCCGCGCCCTCGCTCCGTCAGCACGTAATCCCGATAAGCGCTGCCGTCCGACGCCGGCTCCGTCGTGAGCACGCCGCGCTCGATGAGATCGCGGAGCCGGGTTGCCAACATGCCCTTGGCGATGCCGAGTCCCGACTGGAAGTCGCTGAAGCGTCGCACACCGTCGAGAGCGTCGCGCACGATCAGCAACGACCACCAGTCGCCAATGACATTCAGTGCCCGGGCGACGGGACAATCCGCATCCGCCACACTGCTTCGCTTCGCTACCACCTCGCAGCCCTCCGACACATCGCCGAACATCTGGTCCTAAAATAGAACTAGATTTCGTCACCCGCAAGTGGTCTCAATATAGGACCA
Organism: Steroidobacter agaridevorans; assembly: GCF_009932555.1. Taxonomy (GTDB): domain Bacteria; phylum Pseudomonadota; class Gammaproteobacteria; order Steroidobacterales; family Steroidobacteraceae; genus Steroidobacter; species Steroidobacter agaridevorans. The sequence continues at coordinate 701,001 of NZ_BLJO01000004.1, read as the reverse complement.
GATTTGAGATCGAGGCTGCGGAGAGCATGACGGAAGTCCTGGGTGAGGAAGTTGAGGCAATCGGCGCCGGCGTGCGTCAGCACGCCCAGTCCTATGGACTGACACAAACCCTGCTGCTCGTGCTTGCCGGCGCCTGCGGCATGAGTGTCGCCAATATCTACTATGCTCAGCCGCTGCTCGATTCGATGGCCGCGGCCTTCGCGATCGGCCCGGCCTCGATCGGACTTGTCGGCCTGCTGACGCACGCAGGCTATGCGCTCGGCCTTCTTTTCATCGTGCCGCTCGGCGATCTGCTCGATCGCCGCAAGCTCGCCGTCGCTCAAACCTTGCTATTGGCGCTGGCACTCGTCGTTGTCGGCACGGCGCATGATGCCGGCGTGCTGTTCGGTGCGCTGATCGTCGTTGGAGTGCTGGCCGTGGTGGTGCAGGTTCTCGTCGCCTTTACCGCCACGCTCGCCACACCCTCCGAACGCGGACGCGCGGTGGGTCTCGTCACCAGCGGTGTCGTCATCGGCATTCTCTCGGCCCGATTCGTAGCGGGAGTGATTGCCGATCTGGGTGGCTGGAGGTCTGTTTATCTCACCTCCGCGGTGCTGATGTTTCTCATAAGCGCATTGCTCGCCAGGCTCCTGCCGCGCAATGCCACCACTCCGACGTTCGATAGCTACGGAACGATACTGCGCTCCATACCCTCGCTGTTCCTGCGTGATCCGCTACTGAGGATTCGCGGCGTCCTGGCGCTCCTGATCTTCGCAAGCTTCAGCACGCTGTGGACCGCATTGGTCTTGCCGCTGGGCGCGGCGCCTCTATTTCTGTCGCATACCCAGATCGGTCTATTCGGCCTGGCAGGCTTGGCCGGCGCTCTCGCCGCTGGCGGCGCGGGGCGCCTTGCCGACCGCGGGCTGGGACAATGGACGACCGGAATAGCGCTGGTCCTTCTGACCAGTTCCTGGCTGCCGATCGCATTCCTGCATTCCTCGCTGATTGCTCTAATCATCGGCGTCATCCTGCTGGACCTGTCCGTGCAAGCGGTCCACGTAACCAATCAGAGCCTGATCTTTGCTGCGCATCCTGAAGCCCGAAGCCGCCTGGTCGGTGGGTACATGGTGTTTTATTCCATCGGCAGCGGCATCGGCGCGATCTCAGCAACGACGATCTATGCTTTTCATGGTTGGCCCGGCGTCGCCATGCTCGGCGCGAGCTTCAGTGCGGCGGGCCTGGTGTTCTGGTGGCTCACCCGCACCTCACTTGGTAAACGTGACCCATGCGGTCTCGCTCGCGCCGCCCGCGGCGCCCCCGATCGTGAAGCGATATCTCACAGTCGCGCCACTCGACACATTCGCTAGCGTGTAGACATTGTTTGAGCCCGACACGGTCATGCGAAGGTTCTGCTGAGCGCCGCCATTGATCGTGTAGTGAACATCCGCCCACGGCGCATTGTTGACGTAGAACTGCACGTTGCTGCCGGAAATGGTGTGGCCATAAGCACCGCCGCCCACCGTGAACGTGGTCCACGCGGTCTCGGTCGCGCCACCAGCGGCGAGCCCGATGGTGAACCGATAGGACACCGTGGCGCCGGCCGGTAAGTTCGTCAGCTGATAGCTGTTGTTCCCGCCCGATTGCGTCATGCGCAGGTTCTGTTGCGCGCCACCGTTGATCGTGTAGTGAACATCAGCCCACGGAGCATTGTTGACGTAGAACTGCACGCTGCTGCCGGCGATGGTATGTCCATATCCATTACCCCCTCCGCCATCGGTCGTGACCGTCACGCTGTTGCTCGACGCGGACTCATTGCCAGCCGCGTCGAACGCACGAACGCTGTAGGTGTAGCTGGTGCCAGCGCTCAAGCCAGTATTGGTGAAAGACGTGCTCGATGAGGTAGCGACAGCAGCGCCGCCGCGATAGATCCGATAACCCGTCACGCCCACGTTGTCAGTCGAGGTGCCCCAGGACAGCGTGACGCTGCTGGAAGTCTTGCTCGGTGCAGTGAGCCCGCCGGGCGCCGTTGGCGCCTGGGTGTCGCCAACAGGGCCAGTGCCATTGCCGCTGCTGAACGCGTTTGCTGGAACATTGACCACTGCACCGTCCGAGAAGGATACGGTGATCGGAGCGCCGGTCATGTTGTATGCGACGTAGGTGCGCTTGCCCTGCTTATTGAACACGGCATATAGCGGATGATCCGAGGTCACCGCGCGATCGGTGGTTCCGAGCGCGTTGAGATTGTGGATCCAGTGATACGTGTTGGCTCGCGAGTTGCCTCGCTCGATCAGCAACGAACCGATTCCCGCATTCATCTGGCTGATGGCGTCCGCGGGATTCTGGATGGCGCGATACATCCAGATGATGTCGCCCCACTCGTTCCAGTTGGCACCACCGTTTTCGGCCACCAGCGCCTCGTAGTTCTGTCGCGTGTAATCGGGGAACTGCGTGAGATACAGCGAACCGGCCTGGATCGGCAGCCAATTGATGCCGTGAACTTCCTCGGGATTGCCGGTCCACCACACGCCATCGCCCACCGTCTTGCCGCCCCACACCATGCTCGCCGTGGAGCGCGTGAAGTTCGGATGATGGTTCTGGCCGGTGACGTCGAACCAGTACTCGTTGATGGCGTTCATCTCCGTCGTGTAGAGATAGATGCCAAGATCGCGCAACGCCGTATCCCCGACCGCCTCGGCGAACAGGATCAGGCCCGACCACGCATTCATCGCCTCTGACGAAGACTCGTTGTTGTTGCCGTCACCGAAATTGGCGTGTCCCGATGCCCACGTATGCCCGGCATAGATATCGAAGTTGCGCAGGAACGGGAACAGCGCGTCGCTGCGATTGGAGCTGGCGAAGTCACGAATCAGCAACTTCACCATCGCGCCCCATTCGGCATTGCTCGCCCACGTCTTGTCGACGCGGGCGATCTCGGCGGCCGCTTTGATGAAATAGCCGTAGTGGAAATGGTGGTCGTTGAGCTCCAGCACACTGCCGTAGCTGTCGGGATAGCCGAACAGCGTTCCCCAATTGTTGTTGTAATAGAAGACCTGATTGGATTTGAGCGCGCCCTGGGCATCGCTCGCCTTGAGCCAGCTCTGCAGCCCTGCGCGAATCTCGTTACGGAATTTCGAGGCCGCCGTTGCGTCGCCCACCTGATCCGCAATCGGCGCGAGAGTGGCAAGCTTGCCGAGGCGCTTGCCGAACCAGTAGGTGTCCGGCGAGCCGTCATACACCTCCGCCTCCGCTTCGTTCACGTAGTTGGCCAGCGTGGTGCGATTGTAGGTGCCGAGATCCGGCAACGACGGCAACACACCTGTGAACTTCATCCGTGTGGTGAAGGAAGTTCCTTCCGCCAGCTTCATGACGCCCCGCACGGATCCATAGGTCTGCGTGAGCAGCGCCTTGGTGCTGTTCTTCCATTGGTGCGGGTACAGCGCGAACAGCGTGCCTGTCTGCGACCCCTGCTTGGCAACGGTGGTGTAGTTGTAAGTGGTCACGACTTCGGCGGCCGGCCTGTCGTAGGACCAGTTCGCCTGCGTGCCGGTGACGAAGGAATAAGCGTACTGCTGGAACTTCGCCAGCGTCGCGGCCGAGTTGTCGGGGAGCACGGCGACGGAGAAATAATTCTGGCCAGCGAGACTGTTGACCAGCGCCGTCGTGCCGATGCCCGACCATGTCGAGCCCGCAGGACCGAACAACGCGTAATGCCGGCCATTGATCGTCACCCCGAGCACCGGCGTGTTGGCGTTACCGGACCAGATCGCCGGCGCCGAGGGGAACGTCACGCGAGGCGTGCCGCCTGCGTACTCGGCATAGACATACGGCGAACCGTGGCCATACGTAACTTTCAGCGAGCTCGCGCCGTTCGCGGAGACGTTCGTGACGAACCAGTCGCTGAAGCCGTCGACGCGAGTGTCGACAAAACTCGTCGTGGCGCTGTGACCGATGGTCAGATCGTCATTGCCATTGCCATCCGTCGAGGCCGGCATCCAGCCACACACGCAAGCTGAATTGCCCGTGATGGTCGGGCCTGGATAAAACAAGCGCAGTCCGTTCGCCTGGTTTTGTACCGCGAGCGGATGCGGATACTGCCGCTCCGAGTAGCGCAGCCACGCGGTGGAGCTCCACCAATCGTTTGTTTGTATCTTGCCGGTGACGTTGGATGTCTTGTAGATCGTCGGCTGGATATCGGCCGCACCGGGCGGCAACACGGTGGAATAGCTGCCGCGACCAGCGACGACCTCCCCGTTGAAAGCCGCGGCATCCATGGCAGCCACGCCCGCGATACCCGACATCAATGCAATCAGCGCCCTGCAGATACGCGTGGCGTACATATCCCCTCCTACGCCGGAAGCACTGGGGCTTCCGATCCATGAGTTTGTAGCGTTTTTCAGCCTTGAAAGCGCTTACATTTCTACTTCGAGTGACGCCGACGTGTCAAGCGGCACAAACTGAACGACGCGCGGGGATGTCGCAAAGTTTACCTGCGAGGTAATGGATCGCGCACTCGAATACACGGAAACTTGGCGCCAAGGTTAGTGATCTGCTACTTGGACGGAGTCCCCATGGCGCCAGTGACTTATGTGATCGTGTTCGATGTCGTTCCGGAGCTGCGTCCGGAGTTTCTCGAGCTGCTCGAGGCCGTGCTCGATGCGATGAGAGGAGAATCCGCATTTCGCGAAGCGATCCTGCATCGGGACCCGAACGACGAAAACCGCTTCATGCTGTATGAGACCTGGCAGAGCCATCAGGACGTCATCGACGTTCAACTCAAACGTCCCTATCGTCAGCGATGGCACGACGCGCTACCCCGGCTGCTGCGTCAGGATCGCGCAATCACGGTTTGGCAGCCGCTACGCGCGGATCGCGCTGTGTCTGCGAATTGATGGGCAGCGGATCGTAGATATCGCTTCCATGCGCCATTGGATTCGGCGCGTGCGTCCTTGCAGTCAGCGGCGTGGCTCGATTCCCAAGGCGCGCTCGATGGCAGCCGGATCATAGATCCTGCCGCTCTTGATCCTGCGTATGTCCTGCATGTCTCGCGTGGGCTTTCCGTCTATGAGCAGCATGTCCGCGTACTTGCCAGGCGCAATGCCGGCGCGCGCATACAACTCAAGCTCATGATGCAGTTGGTAACCCGCCAGCGCGTCCGTGCCAGGAAGGACGATCACACCAGCGTCGTGGAGGGCTTTCAGCAGCGATACTCAACCTCATTGGCCAGCCCTCTTATGCATGACCCGCCAGATTTGACGCTGGCAACGATGCGGCACTATCTTGGCCGCCGGATGGAGTCGATGCGGTCTTATTTGTATAACAAGCCGCCGGTTCCGACTCGCTTTATGACAAAAGAGCTCGATCCTCTTGCCTGGGTTGCGGATAGAGTCCTTCAACACCAGAACCATCGTGGTTCCGGAGGAGCGTTTCGACGAAGTACGCGAAGCGTTGGCGGAATCAGCGCCCACTAACGAGCCTGCCGCAACGACTCCACCGATGCGGTTTCGGGACAAAGTGCGAGTCGTGCTCGAGGCTGTGCTCTTCGGCTGGTTTGTTCCCGGCGGGCGGCGCTCGAAGTGAGAGCGACCGTTTCGGTAGGGCGTGCCCAACAAGCGCGTGGAGTTCAGCGGCGTTGGGCCTCATCACGATCCCATGCACCGCTATCCGTCGCCCAGAGCTTTCGTCAACTCGAATTTCTCAGGAGGGTTCAATGCTTAGAAGGTTCGCTCTGCTTTTCCCGCTTCTGCTCGCTGGGTGTGCGGTCTATGAAGCGCCAAAGCTGCCGACCGATCAACTTGCCACGCTTTCCTTCGAGCAAAAGCCGAGCGGTTTGTTCGCTACCGGCTCTGTAGCGCTAGCGAAGATCGATGGAAAGGCCCCTTCTGGCTCCACATGGATCCTGCGACACCGCTCACCCATCTCGGTCGCGCCAGGCAAACACACGATCGAGCTTAGCTATGTCGTGGGGATCGCGAACGGGATTATGAGCCTATGGTTCGTGGCTGAGCCGGGTACCGCATACGTAGTCCGTGGAGACTCTGCGGGGTACACGTTCAGGCTGTGGATTGCGGAAGAGAGAACGGGCCGGCCGGTGGGAGGAATTGTTGGCAGCTCCGACGAGCCTGTTTGAAGTGGTCGAGTTAGATGCAGAAGGGATCAAAAACTAATTGTGCAGCGAAGTGTCGCATTCCGATGGAATCGGCAGCATCCCCAAATTGCCCCCAGCGCTTTCCAATCAGGCTAAGCGTGCGTCACGCCAGCACGCCGAATGTACTTGTACCGCTCGCCACGAATGACATGCAGCGTCGGCGTCTGTGGAAAGTTTCGCCCCCAGGAGTAAAGCATCGCGCGCGCACGTTAGTGTTTCAGGGCAACTATGGGCAGGCGCTGCGCGCGATCGCGGCAAGGGCGGTCCTCATGCCCAGCAAAACCGATCTGTATTTCCCCCCGGAGGATAACGCACTCGACGTGGCACAGATGCAGAATGCGAAGCTCGATCCCATTCCTTCGGTTTGGGGCCATTTCGCAGGCAGGCTCGGCCTGAATCGCGACGATGTCCATTTCATCGACTCGCGATTGCAGGAACTGCTGGCCTCGTAACGGTTTCGAGCTCGGTTCCTCAGCAGCATTCATCCAAAGGGTGGCGGCGGATGTGCTGGAACTGTTGATTGCTCAGCATCGAAGATGCACGAAGTATCGTCGCTCTTACCTGATGACATGCGAATGGTCGCGGCGGGCTGGAGTCAATCACTGGATTATGTCTTGCGAATGGCGCATCCGACGGACTTGACGCCAGAATCCATTAGCTTCCGGTAAGCATCGCACGTGGAACCTTCGTTGCGCTTCGTCCGTGTCTCGACTGAAGGGGAAAAATCACATCCAGTTATCTGCCTGATTCCTCGGAGGCAAAGGACGGGAGACGCGTGCTCAAGTTGCACCTTCAATAGGTGGCGTCGACAACTAGCCCGTGTTTCCTGCACTGCCAATCCGGCCTGATCAGTACCTTCTATGGAGGGGCCTTTGTGGGAACCTGGACAATCGCCTTCTTGCTCCTTGCCATCAGCGCTGCACTACTCGCCTTCACCACCCTGACCGGAGCGACGTTTGAGATCGCCAAGATCCTGGCATTCATCTTCGGAGTGCTGGCGATCGTTACATTGCTCGCAGCCAGCCGCCCCAGACCTGACGAGTAATACGCCGCGCGCAACTTCTGTCACCGGTATTGCCGTCATGACTGGTCGGGCGCACATCTCCTGCTTTAGGTCTGTAGCCTGTCGGCAGCAGCAATGCCAAATCTTGAACTCCAGAATGGGTTTTCCATTTTCATCGGCAAGCAACAGAGTCCCTTCGCCTTGATCGCGAGCGTAAGTGCGGTGGCTGCGATTCAAACGGCCCCGCGCATCAGGGCCACCCGAGCTTCCAAGGGTTTCTGAAGGATCAAAGACAACCCAAACGCTTCGCCAGTCGGACGACGCAGCCACAACGAAGCGAGCATAGATCTCCTAGAGTAATCGAGCACCGCACGATGCCGAGGGAATTTTGTTTCAGGCGTTCGAACATGCAAAGTCGCAGTCTTTCCTACTGATCCTCGTGTTTGCGGGGACACTCGTGGCTGGAACCGATGAGGAGCCGCGAGTCGCTCTGTACCTAAGACTCGCTCCAACGTTCTCGACCGACGAGCAACATACTTCGTTGGCGGCACTTTTCGCTCAGACTCTCACCGTGCGAGATCGAGTCGAACTTGCATAAGTCACGAGTCCATCGATTACGCGCCACAAACGATACAAACATCGCGCCGCATTAACGCAGCGCGCCTCGATATCCGCGTACAACAACACTCGACACAGAGACAACAGCACCGCAACATCGCCCCTCGTTGATCTATCAATATATCGCTAGGCGCACAGCACATCGCCCAACAAGCGGAACACCAAAACTCGAAGCGCGTTGTACACCTCGCTTTCGCATCCGCATGGGCGCGCAGGGAATGGCACTCTGAGTATGCCTGATTCTCAATGCATCGAGCGTCAGCCTGCTCGTCGGCACTGGCTCTCGTTGTGTCGAGAAAATGGCGTTCGAGGCGGCGCGGCGCCACCGGAGACTCATGGATGCACGATGTCCAGTCGAGCTCACCGGACTCATTTGTTTCGTCGTCGCTCACAGCTGTAGGAGACATTCATGCGTAATCTGAAGCCTGAAGAACTGACCCACGTCTATGGTGGCGGGCTGCCGGTACTCAGCTGCCTGGACGGCATCGGGTCGAAAGGGTCGAAAGGCTCGAAACACGGAAGCAAGAGTGGCCACGGCAGTAAGTGCGGCAGCAAGGGATCGAAGGGAAGCAAGGGAAGCAAAGGCAGCAAGTGCACCTAGGTGCACTCTCGCGTGCCCCGCGCCAGGAGGCGTCGGGGCACGCTTCGCAAGTGGGGGATGTGCCATGCACACGCAAGTCTTGGGAACGCAGGCATCTGCGATTGATCCTGGGCAACGAGGCCTCACTCTGCGCAGTGTTCCCGCCCCAGAGCGGCACGAGGAGCTATGGCTGCTCGGCCAGCCGCCGCTGTGGAAATATCTCGACTTTGCCGAGCATTCAACCACGACTGGCGCTCAGCTCGATCGCTCGGAACTGGCCGAAGAATGGCGCATCGCGAACGATTACTACCAGGAGCTCGAACGCACGCAGGCCGGCATCGCAAACTCCGGCGCGCATCGCGAGCTGGAGGCGGAATTCGCGCCACAGGCGGCACAGGTGAGAGCTCACCCTCACTACCGACGAGCCTTCGACACTCTCCCGACGAGCATCATGCAGGTCGAGCTCGATAAGCTGATTGTTACGCAGACGCACGTGACGCGCACATTCGTGGAGCGGCTCGTGGCGCGGATCGGATCAGCACCGGAACTGCAGACGTTGTTTCGCCTATGCTTGCCGCTCGAAACGCCTACGCCTTCGGTTCAGATCTGCTCACTTGGATCGCACCGTTACGTGTTTCGTTGCGAGTCGACGGACTTGCGGTTCCATGAGACGACGGTGCTGCGTCCGCAGCAACTCGTCGGTTATCACAGTTTCGGCACGGTGGCTGCTGTGCTCGGCATAGTCGTCGGCTTCGGCTGCGATTTTTTCAATGGCGTGCGCGTCGGCAATCGGATCGTGCTCCACAACGGTTACCACCGGGCAGTGGCGTTACGGACGCTCGGCCTCACGCACGCGCCCTGTATCGTGCAAACGGCGACGCGCGTCGATGAGATTCAGGCGGCCGTCAAGGGCCGTGCCGCCGAAAATCCGGAGTTCTACTTCGAGTCCGCACGGCCACCGCTGCTGCAAGATTTCTTCGACGCGAGGCTGCGCAAGATCTTGCCTCTGCGCGCGCAGACTCAACTCGTAGAGGTGAAGATGGAGATCAAGCATCTCGTCGAGAACCCGATTGTTGCGAAGTAGGTGTGTCGCGCCATGCCGTCGCTGAAGCAGGCAAACGCAGTCGATCTCAGCGCCAAGAGCGCAGTCGTCGCGGAGCGCACGCAATCGTTTCCCAATGCGGAGTCCGCGCATCCGCAGCTGTTCCGAACCGAAGCGCTCACGTACCGCCAGACTCAGTGGCTGGGCACGGTGTTGCTCACGCCGCGCCGCTCGCATCGCATTTTCACGATCGTGGCTGTTTTCGCGATCGTTGCGATCGCGAGCCTACTGATCTTCGGTGAGTTCACCCGCAAGGCGCGTGTCGAGGGCTGGCTCATGCCGCAGCAGGGACTCGTGCGCGTGTTTGCTCCGCAGCCAGGCGTCGTGAGCGGGCTCTATGTGCATGAAGGCACGCAAGTACGCAAAGGCGAGCGTCTGCTCAGGCTTTCGGGAGAGCTGGAGAGCGTCAGGCTCGGGGCGACCGAGGCGGAGATCATTCGGAGATTGTCCGGTCTACGCGATGCGCTCAAAGAAGAGCGGCGCCAGCAGCAACGGCTGCTCGTGCAGCGTCAGCGCTCCTATTCCGATCGAGTTGCCATGCTGCGGTCGGAGAGCATGGAGATCGATCGTCAGATCGAGACTATGCGAGAACGCGTGCGGCTCGCCGAGCGCAACGTCATGCTGAATCGCAAGCTGCGCGCGGACGGTTACATCTCGGAACCGCAGTTTCAGATCGTTCAAGGCGAGCATCTGGAGCGGCAATCTCAACTCGGGGCACTGCGCCGTCAGCGCATCGAGTTACGGCGCGAGCAGGTGATGCTCGAAGGCGAGCTGAAAGACTTGCCGGTGAAGGTGGGCGCGGACATTGCCAGCATCGAGCGCAATATCGTGGCCGCGGAGCAAGAGCTCGCGCAAGCCGAAGCTCGCCGAGAGATCTTTATCACTGCGCCTCAGGACGGAACAGTATCGGCCGTGCTCGTTGATCAAGGAGGGTACGCCAACGTGTCGGGCCCGTTGCTGTCGATCGTGCCGACGGGCGCAGCCCTGGAAGCGCATCTGTATGGTCCGAGTCGCGCTGTCGGCTTCGTGCATCCCGGACAGAAAGTGCTGTTGCGCTACCAAGCTTATCCGTATCAGAAGTTTGGCCATCATGAGGGCGTCGCGGTCAGCGTTTCCAGATCGGCGGTCAGCCCGAGTGAGCTGCCGCCGCAGCTCGCCGGAATCCTCGGCGCTACGCCCGGAGTGCTTGGCACGACTCCCGTGTACCGCATCACCGTGAGGCTCAAGAGTCAGACCGTGAAGGCATACGGGCAGGCCGTGCCGCTGCAGCCGGGAATGCAGCTGGAGGCCGATATCGCGCTGGATCGACGCCGCCTTTACGAGTGGATGCTGGATCCTCTTTATACGGTCACGGGCAGGCAGCAACGATGAATCTGCTCGACAAGCTCAATCTCAGTTTTAATACGCGGCTGCCGATGTATCTGCAAACGGAGGCGGCGGAGTGCGGGCTCGCGTGTCTCGCGATGATCGCTGGGTACTACGGCTCGGAGTCCGATCTCGGCGACCTGCGTCGGCGGCTCGCGATCTCTCTGAAAGGCGTGAATCTCCAGGACCTGATGAGCATGGCCGATCGAGTCGGCTTTGCTTCGCGGCCCGTGCGGCTCGAGCTCGACGAGCTCGTGCGGCTCAAGACGCCGTGCATCCTGCACTGGGATCTCAATCACTTCGTCGTGCTCGATGAGGTCAGCGGCGATCGCGTCATCGTGCACGACCCCGCCGTCGGCGTGAGGCGCTTGCCGTTGCCCCAGGTCTCCCGACACTTCAGCGGCATTGCGCTCGAGCTCACGCCGGTTGGCGGCTTCGAGGCGGTGAGAGCCGGGCCAAGATTGAGCATGCGCTCGCTGCTCGGACGGATGGTCGGTCTGAAGCGAACGCTTGTGCAGCTGTTCTTGCTCGCGCTTGCGGTCGAGCTGTTCTCGATCGTGAGTCCGCTGTTTCTGCAGTGGGTCGTCGATCACGCGCTGATCACGGCCGATCGCGATCTGCTGCTGACATTGGCGCTCGGTTTCACGCTCTTATTGCTGTTCAGGGTCGCGGTCCTGGCGATGCGCGGCTGGATGCTGATCACAATCGGCGCGACGATGAAGGTGCAGGGGCGCTCGAACCTGTTCTCGCATTTGCTCGGCCTGCCTGCCGGCTACTTCGAGGCGCGCCATCTTGCCGACGTAATGTCGCGCTTCGGCTCGCAGGAAACGATTCTCCAGGCGATCACGACCGACATCATCGAGGCCGTGCTCGATGGGCTGTTCGTCATCGTGACTGTGTGCATCATGTTCGTGTTTGCGCCAGGCGTGACCGTGCTGGTGCTGATCGGCGCAGCGCTGTATGGGTTGTTGCGCTGGTCTCTGTACGTTCCGCTGCGTCAGGCGTCGCTCGAAGCGATCGTATGGTCGGCTCGCCGGGACAGTCACTTTCTCGAGACGCTACGCGGCATCAAGACAATCAAACTGTTCAACGCGCAGGAGGGGCGCCGTACCCACTGGCTCAACCTGCTCGTCGAATCGGTGAACCGTCAGCTCACGACGCAGAATCTTCGCCTCCTGTTTCGCATAGCCAACACTTTGCTCGTCGGGATCCTCGCCATTCTCGTCGTCTGGCTCGGCGCGCGACGCGTGCTGGCGGGTGGGATGTCGGTCGGCATGCTGCTGGCGTTCATCACCTACAAGGACCAGTTCCTGGGCCGCATCAGCAACCTAATCGACAAGCTCGTCGACCTGTCGATGCTGAGGTTGCATGCGGATCGATTGGCCGACATAGCACTCACTGCGCCCGAGCCGCGCCATTACGCCCCGCCGATCGAGGAGCAGCACCCGCCGGTATCCATCGAACTGCGTGACGTTCGCTTCCGCTATGCCGACAACGAGCCTTGGGTGCTGAACAGCGTGAGTTTTCGTGTGGAAGCGGGCGAGACAGTGGCGATCGTAGGCCCCTCCGGCTGCGGCAAGACGACGCTGCTGAAGATCCTCGCCAGTCTACTCCCGCCTACCCAAGGCGACTTTCTGGTGAACGACATTCCTCTATCGCAACTCGGGATCGCGCGGTGGCGATCGATGATCGGGGTGGTCATGCAGGATGACCAACTGTTCTCCGGCTCGCTCGCCGACAACATTTGCTTCTTCGCCGAGCGTCCCGATTTCGCGCGCATCGAGGAATGTGCGCGCCTTGCATGCGTGCACGAGACGATCGTCTCCATGCCGATGGGATACAGCACATTGATCGGGGACATGGGCACGGTGCTGTCCGGCGGACAAAAGCAGCGCGTGCTCATCGCACGCGCGCTGTACCGGCAACCGAGCCTGTTGCTGCTGGATGAGGCGACCAGTCACCTCGATGCCGAGAACGAGGGCGCCGTGAGCGCAGCCATTCGCTACACGCAAGTGACGCGCATCATCGTCGCCCATAGAGCGGAGACCATTCGATCCACCGACCGCGTCATCCATCTCGTTCCCGGCCGAGAGCGAACGCTGTTGCTCGTAAAGACCCCAGATGCTCATTTGCCGCGCATCGCGGCTGAACGCAGCAGTGGATACTGATCATGGACGCCGGAATGTCGCAGCCGAGTTTAGAGATGAATCGTTGGAGAGCTTGGGATGCCTTCCTGGAAGCCAGCGCCGCGGGATTCATGCAGTCGTCGTGGTACGCGGACTTTCGTGCGAGCGTCGGCTACAAATGTTTCGGCGTCGTCCTCAAGGACGAGGAGACGGTCGTCGGCGGGGCCATGGTGATCAAATGGTCCTACTCGCCGTCCGAATGTTTCTACTACATCTGCGACGGCCCGGTGCTCGCCAACGATGAGTCGACTGCGCTCGCGACGTTTCGCGCAATCCTCGACAGCATCGAGACGCACAGGCGCGCAGAGACGCAGACGGTCAGTCATTTACGTATCGAGCCCCGCTGGAGTGCGCTACCAAGCTTCGTGCAAGGCTTCCAGCCGCTCGGCGGACCTGATCCGTATACGGAGCCGAGAGCAACGCTATGGATCGATCTACGTCTATCGCAACAGGCACTCCTCGCGCAAATGAAACCCAAAGGTCGATACAACATTCGCGTCGCGCGACGCCACGGAGTAACGATCGTCGAAGACACGTCTGAGAGGGGACTGGCGGATTTCGTGAGGATTTACAAACGAACGGCTCAACGTCAGCAAATGGACCCGAAGCCGCCGGGTTACTTTCGCGCGCTGCTGGCGCTGCTAGGGGCGCGACAGCAGGTGTCCCTCTTCTTCGCCGAGCACGAGGGCAAGCGGCTCGCGGCTGCGCTGGTCGTCTACTTTGGCCGCAGGGCAACCTATTTC
>NZ_BLJO01000004.1:529178-687256 GCF_009932555.1 Steroidobacter agaridevorans | reverse complement strand
TTCGGCGGCTCGCTGGCGTTGAAACGGCGGGTCATGGCGCCCTACTTGTTGCATTTCGAGATCATGCGGCACGCGCAAGCCCGAGGCTGCGAGTGGTACGACTTGTGGGGTGTCGCCCCCCCAGGCCACATGGACGACCCGTGGCAGGACATCAGTGTCTTCAAACGGAAGTTCGGCGGCGTCGAGGTGAGCCTCGTGCCGACGCTCGACTATATCTACGATCAGGCAGCGTACGAGCGCTATCTCAAAACGCTGCGCGAGCCGGCAGTTGCATGAAACAACCATAGCCCGACAGGCTTCCGCGCGGTGCAAGCCGCCCAGGGTTTCACGTCGAGCTCCTGGGCAAATCGATCACCACCAGGTCTTCTTCCAGGATTCCGGTGCGCCCATTCGCGATCTGCTGTGCCCCGCCATCCGCTGGCGCAAGAGCCGGCGCTTACTCCGCCGCTCGCGAGGCGCAACGCGTTGTGGGAGGCAAACCTAATTGTCTCGAGAAAATGGTTCTGTGACCACGGTGCGGCGATCTCTCAGAAGCCGTCGTTGGTGCCGATATTCTTTCAGCTACTCCAATGAAGCGTTTACTTTGGCTGAATTCTTTAGCCTGCGAATCAACCACGCTTCTGCGTCCTCGCGGGCGGCCCGAGTAGATGCGCCACGAATCGGCGTTACTTCGAAAGCACGCACTGGACCTTCGAGATCGAGCTTTCTCCAGCCGACCAGCTCACGCAATGCACTTGGGTTGAGACCGGATAGATAGAGTCGCCCTCCCTCCGCCGCCAGACTTTCCGCATAGCCAGCCAGCACCGCAAGCAGCGTCGCGCCGAGCGACGTGCGCCCTCGTAACCTCAGGATCACCACTGCATTGTGCGAGCCCAACGGCAGTGGCAGCTGACGCTCGAGCGTACGCGCGCCAGCATAAAAAAGACCCCCGTAGACATCGAGCACAGTGACCTGGTTGGAGCGCAACTGCCGATCGACCGGTACTTCTCGAAAGGCAGATGGGCGAGCGCCTGACCCGTGCCCAGCGCCGCAGCGCTGGTCGTCGTGATCAGCATCAATTGCGAGCTTGACAGAAGTCCGCCCGCGATCGGCCCCGCCATGCACGCGTACAGGCCGTGGATTGGGTTGACACCTGCAAGCAATCCGCTCGCCATGCCGTCTGGGATGCTGCTCAGCGCGCTGTTCAACCCAGCGATCGAGTCCTGTCGGATCGGCGTCCCGTCGAGGGCACGATGCGCACGGTTTGCGACAGCGGTGCGCAGTGCGGACAGGCCAGGCTGATTGAAATCAGCCTCGCTGCCTCTTGGGAACTGCGCATTGATGAGCGGCTCGTCCATGCCAGCACAACCTCGACTGCCTGGTTCGTGCGGATCACCCGACGGACTTTGCCAGCGTCTCTTCGTTGTAGGCGAGCGTGTACTTTGCGTCCTCCGGTATCAGGGGCATGCCCTCGTCCCACTCGAAGTAGGCGCGCCGTAGCTCCATGAAGCGCTCGGGCTCCCGGTATCTGAGGTTCGCACGTTCGCGCTGGTCCTTCTGGAGATTGAACAGGAATTCGTTGCCATCGACGCAGAGCCATTTCCAGTCGCCGGCGCGCACGGCCTTTTGGTTCCTGAAAATCATGCGCCAGAACACTTTGCGCTCCACCGCCGGACCGAACATGTCGACGCCATCGAGCGGATAGTCGCGATGAGGCGCTACACCCGCCGCAGCCAGAAACGTAGGCATCCAGTCCATGCCCATGACGATGCGATCGTTCACCGTGTTGGGTTTGATACGGGCCGGCCAACGCACAACGTATGGCACGCGAATGCCGCCTTCGAGCAGGTCCATCTTCTTGCCGACGAAAGGCCAGGTATCTGAGAATCGCTCGGCGCCGTTGTCGCTGGTGAACACCACGAGCGTATTGTCGCGCCCACCCGTCTCCTCGATCGCCTGCAAGATCCAGCCGATGCCCTCGTCCATGTGATGAATCATCCGCTGATAAATTTCGACCGAGCCGCCGTCGAGATGAAACAGACTCTTGATTCGTTCCGCCTCGGCGCGGTCGTCACGCGTCTCCCATGGCCAATGCGGCGCGCTGTAATGAACCGATAGCATGTAAGGGCCATCGTTCGCCTTGCGTCGGATGTAATCGGCCGCGCGCTTGGACAGAATGTCGGTGAGGTATCCGTCCACATGAGCTTCTGCGTCCCCCTCCCAGAGGTCGTGCGGCCCAGCGAAGCTGCGATGAGTGAAGAAGTCCACCGCGCCGCTGCGGAAGCCGAAGAATTCCTGGTATCCGCTCTTCTCGGGGCTGAACCACGGCGGCGATCCCAGGTGCCACTTGCCGATCAGCGCAGTCGAGTATCCGGCGTCACGCAGCAGCGAAGGCAGGGTCGGATGTTCCGGAGGCAGGCCCAACAAGGGCCCGCCGCTCGCGATCGGCTCGTCGAAGCCGCCTCTCAATCGATGCTGATAGCGGCCGGTCATGAGTGCGAAGCGCGCCGGTGAGCACACCGGAGAGTTCGAATAACCATTCGTGAAACGCGCCCCCTCGGTGGCCATCCGATCGAGCACCGGAGAACAATTCGAGCGCCCGCCGTAGCACCCGAGATCGGCGCAACCCATGTCATCCGCCATGATGAAGATGAAGTTTGGACGAGACATACCCACCTCCGGTCTCCTGCCAACACTGGCGTTCTATCGCGTCGACTCCGGCCGGTTCATCGTGACGGAAACGGTGGAGCGTGCTCTCCGCCTGCCCTCGCCTTGCGCCGGCCCAGGTAGGTTGAAAACGGAATGAGGAGCATCGCGACGATTGAGACGACCACCGCCATGACGAGCACTCTCGGCTCATCGAAGGCTTGCGTCGCAACCACGATCGCCGCAGCGAAGTTGCGCTGTGAGGCGCCGAATCCCAGCACCACCCGCTCGGGTTTGTCGAAACCTCCAGTGACATAGCCGAGCACGAAGGCAATGGCGATGAACAGGATCGAGACGAATATCGCCCCGTGCCCGACGATATCCAGGACGGCGTTGCGATTCAGGAACAGCGACAGCGCGATCATGACCCACAACGCGATCCCTAAAATCGTCGCAAGGACGGGAACGGCGCGCCTGGCCAGCTCAGGTATAACGGGCCTGAGGATGAAGCCGATGACGAGCGGCAGGAACATCGTGATCAGAAGAGGCTGGGCGATCGCCACAGCGCTGACTCGAGCTCCTTCGGCAACGAGCGGCAGGATGAGCGGCATCGCGATGATGGTCCCGATCAGGAGCAGCACGATGAGCGATGCCGCGAAGCCGACATCTTCTTTCGCGTTCATCGCCAGCTTTACGAGCAGCGGAGCGCCCCCGGCGCTCGCAACGATCATCAACCCCGTCGCGTACGGAGCGTCCAGCGGAACGGCCCGCAGCAACAGCATCGCGAGCAGAGGCACGAGGACGAAGTTCGTCACCAGCGCAATGACGACGCCGGAGATGTCACGCAGCGGTCGCGCGAGGTCGCCGATGGTGTAGCGCAGACCGACCATCAGCATGCTCGATACTGCAAAAATTTGAATCGAGAGGGTGAGTGCGAATGGCAACACACGCTCTGTCATGAACTCGATCATCAGTCCTTCATCCCGACCCGCACGCGCGCTATCGCGTCAGGTCTGTAGCGGAGCGACTCGCGGCGCGAACGACGCGGCGCCCGTGAGGCTGACCGACCGCCGCGGACAGGTCCATGGGGCCTTGGCCCAACAAAAAATCACATCGCTTCCGACTTACGGCGCGTCGGGACTGGCGGTGGCGGTGTCGTCGAGATACCGGCTCGGCAATGTGAATAGCCAGGTCACGAGTATGAAGGGCGCCGTGAGAGCAGGAATCGCGAACGGCGACAAAGCCGCGTTGAGGGCCGACTGCGCGATGACTGTGAAGATAGTAGCAACCGCGGTGTACGCCACGACACGCAAACTCGGCTGATAGAAGACGGTGCCGAGCGCGATCGCCGTCAGGACCGGGCTGAATCCGAGCAGACCGCCGGTGATCAGGGTGCTCTCTGCTCCGAAAAGGTGTGCGGTGGCGACCGCGAGAATCGCGCCACCCAATGCGAATGCCGCGGCAGCGAGAGAATTCACCGCCAGGCCCGCGAGCAGGAGCAACGCCGCCACGCCGCTTGCCTTCAAGAACACTTGCGAGATGCTTTGGTACACGCCCTGTACGAAGTCAGCGAGATCGAGCGGGCTCGCTTCATAAGGCTCGTACGGTGCGACAGCCTCGGCCGAAGGCAGCGCGGTGCCGGTCAGACCCGCGAATCCATACGTCGCGAGCAGCAGGAGCCATGACGTAATGACGAATGGATACGTCAACGCCGACCAGCCCCAAGGTTTGACGACGGTGACTGTTCCAATCGTAACGGCGACCGAGGCGACCGCCCCCAGCACCACATAGACCCAGAGCAACGGCCCGGGATCAAGAAACGTCGCCACCGCGAGTCCGACCAAGATGCTGTTATAGCCATAAAGACCGGCAGCCAGCTTTGCGTCGTCAGCGTGAAGCCAGTTCGCCGTCAAGGTTGCGACCACGATCGCGAGCACACCGGCAACCGCCACGTGAGGGACGCCGGCCGCATAGGAGCCCCAGCAAATCGCCGCCAGGAAGAACAATCCGGTCAGCGGATTGTCCTGAAACATGACTTGCCCGATGCCCCGCAGATTGCCGTCCACGAACCGTAAGGCGCGTGACCTCGCGCACAGCTTTTCCCATTTTGCCAAGAGGGCTTTCATCGGGCGCCTCCACGAGCGAGTTGAGCCGTTGTCACCGCCACAGAAAAGGTGGCGAGAGTCGAGCGCCGACAACCTCCTCGCGCACTACTCCCCATAGCTCGCGCACCTTGGCCTTGACCTGCGCGGTCTCGCAACCCAAGATCTTATAGATCAGGCCGGCATCGTGCGGCAGACGACACGCCCCAAACGCTACGCCAGTGGTGAGATCGACGTCGGCGGTGAGGCGCTCCAGAATGCGATCGGCATGATTCTTGGGCGTGCACACGATGACGTTGCCGAGCACGTCGAACGGACCCATCACACCGGTCTGTCGCATCACGTAGCGCTGCGGATCGATCAGCAACTTCTCGACGAACAACCTGGGTCCCTCCGGCCGGGCAGCAGCGGTCGCCAACGAAATCATCGTGGCCCCGAAGCACTCGCTGGATCGATAGTGTTTGCGACCGGACTGAACGATCTCCGAACACAGCAACGTCGCGGACGGCGCGATGGTGATCTGCGTGTCGCTGACGAATCGCGCGTGCCGGTGCGGAATCAGGGGATCGGGCAGAAACTCCAGATAAGCATCGTCCTCGAGCGTGATGGTCTGGACTTGCACCGCGTAGTTGGCATCCATCGAATGAACTTTGGTGGCGGATTGCGAGGTGACATGTGCCTGCGCGCGCGGACCCAGCGCGATATCGAGGGTCAGCCGGTCTCCCTGCAGCAGGCAGCCGGTGGTAGTGATCAGGAAGACGTGGGCCAGATCGGGCATCGCCTGATCGAAGTACAGTGCACGTTGCGCCATGTAGGGCGCGCGCCGTTGAAGGTTCGCGAGGATCGTACGACAACCGCGGCGCTCGAAGCCCAGATGCAGGAACCCTGTCTTACCCGCCGTACCGCTCCTCATCTGCTGCGGCTCGTCCTGATAGGCCGCAAGCTCAGGCATCGAGACGCCGAGCGCTTCGGCGCGAGCCCATCGTGCGGTGTCCGACGACATCATGGCGCCTGCTGCCGTCGCGGCTCGAGATCGAACAGCAGCTCTCGCTCGATCAGCGCGACCAATTCGGTAACGCCCTCGCCGGTTTTGCAGTTGGTGAACAGGAACGGCTTGCCACCGCGCATCAGCTGTGAATCGCGCTTCATTACCTCGAGGCTTGCCCCGACGTACGGCGCCAGATCGGTCTTGTTGATGACGAGGATATCCGAGTGCGTGATGCCGGGTCCGTTCTTGCGCGGGATCTTGTCGCCGGCGGCGACATCGATCACGTAGATGAAAAAGTCGACCAGCGCCGGCGAGAACGTGAGCGTCAGATTGTCGCCGCCACTCTCGATCAGCACCACATCGCTATCGGGAAAGCGTCGCTCCATATCCTCCACCGCCGCCAGATTCATGCTGGGGTCCTCACGCACGGCGGTATGAGGGCACGCTCCAGTCTCCACACCGACGATATGCTCCTGCAGGAGTACGCCTTTGAGCGTCCGCTGAACGTGCTTGGCGTCCTCGGTCGTCACCACATCGTTCGTGATGATCAGCACCTTGATGCCCAGATCGAGCAGACGCGGCGTGATCGCTTCCACGATCGAGGTCTTGCCCGACCCGACCGGACCGCCGATGCCAATGCGTGTGATTTTTTTCGCCATGACTTTTCATCAGCTCATGAACAGGCGCACATGCGCCTTGGTGTGGATGGCGGCGAGAATCTCCGCGAGCGGCGCATAGCTGGCCATGCTCGACAAATGCGCCCTCGCGGCACTCTCGTAGGCGGCCTCGGTCAGTCCACTGAGATCGAAGAGGATTCTCTGCGTCTCCACGTGGCTGATCTTCATCAGCCTCAAGGCCGCACTCAGGATGGTCGACGCTGTGCCATATTGAAGGACGACGAACGCTTGTTGCGCCGTCAGGTTCTGGATGGCGAAGTTCATGCCCAAGGCCACGGGATAGCAACCCATCACCACTGACGCATCTATGCACTCGAGCCATTTTCGCAGTAGCGGAGCGCCGATCACTTGCGCGCCCATTTCAGTGAACCGCTTGCCCATACGGACAGACATCAAGCGCGCTTCATCGGACAGCTTGCGGGCGTAGACCTCGCCGTCAATGTGAATCAGCGCATCGACGTCACCCGCGCTTGCCGCGCGATGTGCGGCAATCACGGCGATGCCATCGCCTCGCGCCGCCTGCTCTACCGCAGTGAGCGTGAATGCACGAAGCGTGGACGCATCCGTGACGACACCTTTCTGAACGGCGGACTCCAGAGCGCAAGAGAACGAGAACCCGCCGATAGGAAACATCGACTCGCCGAACTGCAGCATTCGCGCAAACGAGATCGCTGAGCCGAGCGCCTCGAAGCAATCATTCGCCGTGGTCGTGCGCATGGCCGGCCGCGGAAAAGCTGATGTTTGGGTGCGAATGCAACGATCCGTGCGTCCCACCAAAGAGCCGACGCGATTCGTAGGGAGCCAGGTGGGGAATGACGTCGCGCCCCGCCACGAACTCGTAACGCAGTCCTTCGAAGCGATGCGTCTGCATGACGGAGGTCATCACCTTGCGATCGACGATGAGCGGCACGTAGACGCGACTTTCATTCACGACAGCGGGCCAGTGCTGGTTGCCCATTGCATGGCCAAGCTCGACGCACGTGCGCATCGCAGCTTCGCGCCCGAACTGTAGAAGCTCGTCCAGATAAACGACCATCACATCGCTCAACTCGATGCGCGCCACGACGGCGGAGGGAGCCTGCTCGTCCCAAAGCAAAACGTCGCCGTCTTTCAGGTAGGTTCCGCGGTCGACGCAGACGGCCACCTCCACTCCCTTGGCGGTCTGCTTGCGGAAGCGGCTCTTCTGCGCCTCACGTTGATCGATCTCCAGTGTATCCACCGCCGCTGTAGACAGACGCTCCGCCCAAGCCGGATCGCCGATATTTCCAAGAACAGCGTCGACGATGATCACAACAGGCTCTTCAGCTGAAGAAGTATTTCTGGTTCAGCGCGATCGACTGCAACGGCGGCACGGTCGCGTGCTTGCCGTCGACAGTGACCGCGAACGTCTCCGGGTCTACCTCGATCCGCGGCGTTCCGGAATTGCGCACCATGTCGCGCTTGCCGATCTTGCGCACGTTCTTCACCGGTATGACCTGCCGGTGCAGTCCGAGTCGCTTCTTGATGCCGGCGCTGTATGCGGCGCCAGAAACGAAGGTGATGCAGGTCGCGGGCAATGCATCGCCACAGGCTCCGAACATCGGACGGTAGTATGTCGGCTGCGGCGTTGGCAGCGACGCATTGGGGTCGCCCATCACCGCCCAGCTGATGAACCCGCCTTTGATCACGAGCTTCGGCTTGACGCCGAAGAAGGCCGGCTCCCACAGCACCAGGTCGGCGATCTTCCCGACCTCGACTGAGCCGAGCAGATCGGCGAAACCATGCGTGATCGCCGGATTGATCGTGACCTTCGCCACATAGCGCAGCACGCGGAAGTTGTCGTTGCCTGGCGCGTCCTCCGGCAGCTTGCCGCGTCCGGTTTTCATCGCGTCGGCAGTCTGTATGCACCGGAGCCAGACTTCCCCGATACGCCCCATCGCTTGCGAGTCGCTCGAAAACATCGAGATCACTCCGAGATCCTGCAGAACATTCTCGGCCGCGATCGTTTCGGCGCGAATCCGGCTCTCGGTAAATGCCACGTCCGAGGGGATGCTGGGATCGAGGTGATGACACACCATGATCATGTCGTACAGCTCTGCCTGCGAGTTGATGCCGTAGGGAAGCGTCGGGTTGGTCGAGGACGGCAGGACGTTCGGCAGACCGGCGATCTTGATGATGTCCGGCGCATGACCGCCGCCGGATCCTTCCGTATGGAACGAGTGCACCGCGCGCCCTTCGAAGGCTTCGATCGAATCGTCGACGAAGCCCGATTCATTGAGCGTGTCGGTGTGAATGCAAACCTGAAAATCCATCTCGTCGGCGAGCCGGAGCGCGGAACGCAGCACCGCGGGCGTTGTGCCCCAGTCCTCGTGACACTTTACGCCGACCGCGCCTGCTTCAATCTGCTCGGCCAGCGAAGCCTTTCCGTATCCGTGCCCCTTGCCGAGAATGCCGACGTTGATTGGCCAGCCCTCGAACGCGCGCAACATCATGGTGATGTTGCCGGGGCCTGACGTAACCGTCGTCGCGTAGGAGCCATCCGAAGGACCGGTACCACCGCCGATCAAGGTTGTCGTGCCGTTCGAGAGCGCCACCTGCGCCTGCTGTGGAGAAATGAAATGAATGTGCGTGTCCACCCCGGCGGCGGTCAATATCAGATGTGAACCCGAGATCGCGTCGGTCGCCAGGCCAACATGCAGTCCCGGCGTAACGCGATCCATGATCTGCGGATTGCCGGCCTTGCCGATGCCGCATATGCGTCCGTCCTTGATGCCGACGTCGGCCTTCACTACGCCGAGCACCGCATCGATGATAGTGACGTTGGTGATCACGAGGTCAGGAACTCCCTGCGCGTGCGTCACCTGATTGTCCATGCCCATGCCCTCACGCATGCTCTTGCCGCCGCCGAAGACGATCTCGTCGCCGTAGCCCCGCAAGTCGCGCTCGATCTCCACGAACAGATTCGTATCTCCGAGACGAATGCGATCGCCAGTGGTGGGGCCGAAGAGGCCGACGTACTCGTGTCGCGAGATGGTTGGCATGAAAAGAGACCTTCACGGCTTCGAGCTGGAGGAACGAAAGCACCGCTGGGCCGCCAGGGCCAGCGCTTTCGCCTTTTGACTGGCGAGATCCTTGCCGGCAGTTTCGCCGTCGACCAGATTGTTGAATCCATAGACGGCGCGCTTACCGGCATACGGAACGAGCTGCACTTCGCGCTCGTCGCCGGGCTCGAATCGCATCGCCGTCGATGACGGAATATTGAGGTGCAACCCGAAGGCGGCTGCGCGATCGAACTCCAACTCGCGATTCACCTCGAAGAAATGAAAGTGCGATCCGATCTGCACCGGGCGATCGCCGGTGTTACGGACCTTGAGCATGGTCACCGGACGATCGGCATCGAAAGTGATCGCCGAGGGACTGCACACGTACCCACCCACCGGGACCTCTGCTGTCGCCGGGTCGACGTCGGCTGCCACTGCTGGCCCTAGCTTCGGTCCCGCCATGGAAACCTCCTGTGGAGCAAACTTACTGGATCGGTGTATGCACCGTCACCAAGCGGCTACCGTCGGTGAACACGGCTTCGATCTGCACCATCGGAATGAGATCGGCAACGCCTTCCATCACGTCAGCCTTGGTCAGCGCAGCGCTCGCGTCCTGCGTCACCTCCTCGATGGTCTTGCCGGCGCGCGCACCGTCGAGGGCCACGGCGGAGATGACGGCGACGGCCTCCGGGTAATTGAGCTTCAGCCCTTTGGCTTTGCGCTTGAGGGCAACGTCAGCCATCGCGTAAACGAGCAGCTTGTCGAACTCTCTGGGAGTCAGCTGCATGCGATTCTCCAGACCTCAACGACTTCCCGGCAAGAAAACATCGAGCACATCCATCGACATCGGCGAACACTCTGCCGACATCGCCAGATCGCGCAGTTGACCCTGCCGAATCCGACCGGTCAATCTGTGATTGGACCTGCTCGCGCGCCCCAAGCCCGCATAGATCGTTTGGCGAGTGTCCGTATCGTTGGGGCTCGGCTGCATGGAGGGGGATCGCTGCCGCGCTCTCGAGGAGAACGTGATGAGACGCTCGGTTCTTCCATGGCTTTCCGCAGCCTTCGTCCTTGTTCCCGCAGTCGTGCTGGCGCACACCGGCCACTCGGACACGAGTGGTTTCATGCACGGATTCAGGCACCCCATCACGGGAATCGATCACATGCTCGCCATGACTGCCGTCGGCGTGCTCGCCGCACAGATCGGCGGGAGCGCACGATGGCTCGTGCCGCTCGCGTTCGTGAGTGTGATGGCGATCGGCGGCATCTTCGGCATGGCAGGCGTTTCGCCGTCCTTTGCCGAGCTCGGCGTCGCGATGTCTGTCATCGTCTTTGGAATGGCAATCGCGGTTCCTCTGCAGTTGAAAACAGTGGCGGCCGTGATTGTTGTCGGCTTCTTCGCCCTATTCCACGGCTATGTGCACGGTGCCGAGATGCCCGTAACGGCTTCGATGCTTTCCTACGTCGCTGGCTTCGTCAGCGCGACGGCGCTGCTACATATGACTGGCGTTGCACTCGGAGCAAAGTTCGATCTGCCGCGGATGAACCGGCCATACCGCGTCGCTCGGGTCGCTGGCGGCGCGATGGCGCTGTTCGGCGTCGCCCTGCTCACGGGATTCTAAAGAAACAAAGGCATGGACCCATGGGTCTCGCCGGGATAGTGCTCGCGCTTGCATTGTTGATGTGGCTTGCCTACCGGGGCTGGAGCGTTCTGCTCCTATCGCCTGCAGCTGCGCTCCTGGCTGCAGCCATCTCCGGCGAGCCGCTTCTCGCCCACTGGACGCAGACCTTCATGCCTGGGGCCGCGCGCTTCATCGCCCAATGGTTTCCCATGTTTCTGCTCGGCGGGTTGTTCGGCAAGCTCATGGACGACAGCGGTTCGATCAAGTCGATCGCAAATTTCTTGACGGCAAAGTTGGGAGTGCGACGGACCATGCTGTCAGTGGTGCTGGCCTCGGCCGTGGTCACCTATGGCGGGGTCAGCGTCTTTGTCGCATTTTTCGTGCTGGTGCCGATGACGCGAGAGCTGTTCCGGGCGGCGAATATCCCGGCCCGGCTGATGCCGGCGGCGATCGGTCTGGGCGCATTCACATTCACCATGTCGGTCATGCCTGGAACGCCCTCGGTGAACAACGCGATTCCGATGCCCTACTTCGGCACCACGACCTTCGCGGCTCCCGGTCTGGGCATCGTTACATCGATCGTCATCGCAGCTTTTGGGATGTGGTGGCTGAAACGCGCCGAGGCGAGAGCGCGGCATGCCGGAGAAGTCTACGTCGATACCGCGGATACGGCGCCCGTCATCGACGAGATGTCTCGCGAGCGAGCGACAGCTGCCGGAGATTTCGATCCTGCGGAATTCGAGCACGGCAAACGCAGTATCGGCGAGCCGCCGTTCATTCTTGCGCTGCTGCCGCTTGTGGTGGTGATCAGCGTGAACTTTCTCATGTCCCTGCTCGTGCTCCCGAATCTGGATCTCACATTTCTCGCGGCGGACAGGTGGGGCGCGGTTACGAGCGCAGCAGTGGCCGGCGTGTGGTCGGTAGTCGTCGCGCTGACGGCGGCCATCGTGACCCTGATTGTCATCAACTACCGTCGTCTGCCCTCGTTGCGCGAAAGCCTCGATGCCGGCGCCAAGGGCTCGGTCCTGCCGATCATGACGGTCGCCAGCCTGGTGGGATTCGGCGCGGTGATTGCAGCGCTGCCTGCATTCAAAGCCGTCCAAGACGCAGTGTTGGAGGTGCCGGGCGGACCGCTGGTTTCACTCGTAGTCGCGATGAACGCACTGGCGGGCCTCACCGGCACAGCGTCGGGCGGCATGGCCATCGTGCTCAATACACTCGGTGAGACGTACATGCAGCTCGCGACTGAGCACGGCATCGACCCCGCACTCATGCATCGCCTGACGACGATCAGTGCCGGCACGCTCGATGCTCTGCCTCACAACGGCACCGTCCTGCTGCTGCTTCAGATCTCGCACCTGACGCATCGAGAAAGCTACCTGGATATGGTAATGACCGTGATCGTCAGCGTGATCATCGGTCTGGCCGTGGCGTTCGTGCTCGGCTCGACGTTTGGGTCGTTCTGATCGCCAGAATGTGTCCCGCCACTGGCGGATCCCTGGGGACTCAACTGGTTCTTTGAGTTATTGTTTTTATTGGAAATATTGGCTGGGGCGGAAGGATTCGAACCTCCGAATGGGCGCGAAGATCGCTCTCATGTAGAGCGCGTACGCGGACGAGATGGTCGCGTAGCGGCTCGAACAGGTTCTGCGGCAACAGTGTAATGCGATCTTTCTGGCCTTTGGCGTCTCGGATGACCAGCTGGCGATACTGGAAATCGATGCCCTTCACTCGAAGGCGCAGGCATTCCAGCAGCCGCAACCCGCCGCCGTAAACGAGCGCCGCCATGAGCCAGGTGGTGCCTTGCATTTGCGCGAGCAGGGCTCTGACCTCATCGCGAGTGAGCACCACTGGCAATCGCTGCGGCTTCTTGGCGCGCTGTACGCCGTCCAGCCACGGCAGTTTGCACGTCAGTACATCCCGGTAGAGAAACAGTATGGCGTTCAGCGCTTGGTTCTGCGTGGAAGCCGCTACATTGCGCTTCACGGCCAAGTGGCTGAGAAACGCTGTGACCTCATCGGCGCCCAGTTCGAGCGGATGGCGTTTGTCATGGAACAGAATGAATCTCTTGATCCACTGCACATATGCTTGCTCCGTACGGATGCTGTAGTGGCGGATTCGTATCAGCTCACGTACTTGGTCGAGCAGCCGCGGCGAGTTTCGATCCTGCGAATCAGGCGACATAAGAACCTCCTTGTTCACTCCAATGAGCTGGCAGATTGTCGCTGGCAACAATGCGGCACTATCTTGGCCACCGAACGGAGTCCGGTGCGGTAATATTTCTGCGCGAATTGCCCAATAAGTGCCTAAGTCATGAAGAGATGGGACGAAAGCGGAGATCGGAGCCAGGTTGGCTGGGGGATACACCGCACTTTTGCGGCATCCAGAAATACGCCGCGGCACGGACTACCGCATTTAGGCGGTCTATAGTAAGAGTTATGCATCCTAGAGTTTCCCGTTACAGCGTCTCGATAGCACTGCTGTCACTTGCTTCGGCAGTGTGTCTTGTTGCACTGGCGGCTCGCTACGCTAGCGTGGATTCGCAATACAGTCTTTCTTTTATGTCTCATCTATCGTTGACTCTTCCCTCACTGGTCTGCGCCGGGTTCTGGGTTTGGTGGAAGAACCCATTCTTTCGTGCGGCGGGGTACTGCATCGGGTCGGTTCTGCTTGCGTTCTGCGCGCGGAGTCTGGCTGTTGGGCCGGTGGGAGGAGATATGGATTTTGGAGCCACATTCACGGCTCTCATCGCGACGATAGGCTGTTTCGTTCTTTCCATGGTCGCGTGCGCGGTCGCCGCTGTTCTGTCTCTATTGTGGCCCAGCGTGCATAACAAGCCGTTGCAGCCCATCGCGCGCGAAGACGCGCGCTCCGGCTGAACGGCGGCGTTAGAGCGCATGGGACTGCTTCTGCTATTCGTTGCCTCCTTCCTTGTAGCGTTCGCTTTGCAGTGGTTCAAGCGATGGTGGTGGCTAGCTGCGCCGCTTTCCTCAATAAGTTTCGCAGCCTTGATCTTGCTCGACGAGTTCGTGCTGCCCTATCGTGGCGGCGGAGCTTCAATGTGGCCGATTGCTCTCCTCTTTGGCGTTCCGACTGCGGTGGCTGGGAGTCTTTTCGGTCTCTTCTTCGCCTGGCTGTTTCAACCCGATAGAGACTCCAACAATGCGCTCTAGCAACCGCTTGGAGTTCGCGCGTGTTGCGTGCCCGACTTGCAAGGGCGAGGCGCCGTTGCTCGCGGCTCACGCGGGGCGTTAGCTGCCTGCAGACGCATGGCTCGATTCAACGTTTATCGCGGCGAGGAGATGATCGGCGGCTCGGACCTTGAGTTCGGGGATCCACCGATGGGCGTAGCCTTTGGAAGGTTCATCCCTAACGAGCGGTATAAAGGTGCGGGAGCTGCATCCTCTGGCGTGTTATCTGTTTGCACGGCCAGCGGGGTTCTCATTGAAGCATCTGGCGGAGTTCATCTCGAAGATCAGTCGGCGGAGTTGGGGCCAGACGGCATGGAGGTCTCGGTTCTCGGCATCGCTAGTCCAGAATACGGAACACTATTTCCGGAGCATGTGACCGCATATGAACACCGGCTCAAGAGCAGCTAACAAGCGAATCGAGTCCGCGCGCATGGCGCGCCCGACTCGCAAAAGCGAGGCGCTTTTGCTCGCGGCTCATTCGCAGCGTTGGGTGGCAGGAAGGCGATGAAGTACAAGCACATCAACTCCGCTATCCACAACTTTGGACACAGTTTCACCAGCCTGATGAACTACGTGGACGATGGGTACGTGATTGATGAACTCGTGGACATCCATGCGAAGGGCTATGACATAGAGGTCAACTGGCTCACCGGTACATTCAAGCCAGAAGTGCTTCGATCGCCCAGAATCAAGAAGTCCATTGGGTACTGGAGAGACAATCTTTCAAAGCACCTTACGAAGCATGGTGTGGGGCCTGAGGCGCTTACGGAGCTACTGTTTGTTTGGCCCGCGCGTGAACGCAAGCAAATGCGGGCAGTCGATAATCGCGGAAAGTCTTATCGGATGTACGTGAATGAAATTAAGTAGCTCGCAACCCAACGACGCGCTGCAGGCGACGTGCGAAACGCACGCGCCTGAGCGCAGACGTTAGGCATCAAGAAATGCTGAGCATCGCGATAGTCATTTTTCTGAGTGTCGGTGCATTCGCGATCCTTGCACTTGCTTGGCGACCGCGAGAGCGGAGACTCGCGGAGCAGCAGCGAGAGCCTGACGATCAATTCTTGTGGCGTCCAGAATCGATTAGCGCGTCCATACAAGAGAATGACTTCTATGGTCAGTTTCTGAATCTAGATCAGGAACTGCGTCCTGAAGAAGGCGGCTGGACGAACATGAAGATCTCCATCCCGCAGAACTGGAATACCCAGTCCGTTGTCATGGTTGGTGGCACTGTCGTGCTAACTCTCGCTGGCGGCGTGGAGTACCTACTGAGCAGAGAGAATGTTGGAGATCTGTCGTTCAAGACAATGGATGGTGGCCCGGGTAAGTCAGATGAGATCATTGAGCAGATCTGGAATCGGCACGCGCGTGATCAGAATGCCTAACAAGCGCGTCAAGTTCGCGGGCTGCGCCCGCCCGACTCGCAAAAGCGATGCGCTTTTGCTCGCGGCTCAACCGCGGCGTTCGGCTGTTCGTCGCCTGGGACCGAGAGGCCAGTCTGTTGCAGCCAGTAGCCGCGCAGACGTAAGTCCGGCACCTCCGGCGGTCGTGGCCAGCAGCGATGCGGTAGATACTCGTAGCAAGACCCGGTAATAGTAAGTGTGCGGGCCTTATGATCGCGGGATCAAATCCCGCCATTGGTACTACGCACGCTTGCGCGTGGCTCTTCGGTAAGCGACTCGATCGTCGCTCATTTCTCTAGCAAACAACTCGTTTGCTGCGAATGACGCGAAAGTCGCTCAACTCAGCGGATGCATCCTCGTCAAGTGCCAGCCTGGTGCCAGCGCCGGGGGATCTCAGGGGACGCCACCGATTCTTTAAGCTATTGCCTTTACTAGAAATGTTGGCTGGGGCGGAAGGATTCGAACCTCCGAATGGCGGGATCAAAACCCGCTGCCTTACCACTTGGCGACGCCCCAACAGCTGCAAAAGAATGACTCGATCTCGAGTCGGGGGAGTTCAGGCCGATTCGTGCGCCAGCCGGTCCAGCAGCGGCGAACGGTTCAGACCTCGGACCACATAACCGGTCCAGCGCGCGGGTACGCGCGCCAGTACGCTCCGGGCCGTCGCCTCGTCAGGCAGCGCGACGAACACGCAGGCGCCGGTGCCGGTCAGCCTTGCCTCCCCAAATTCCTCAAGCCAATCAAGCGCTTCGGCAATCTCACCACTGCGCTTGCGGACCACCGGGGCACAGTCGTTATGACCACCCCCCGCGAAGAAGGCGCGTATTGTCGTGACGGGTGAATTACGTGTCAATTCAGGGTCCTGAAAGACGGCCGCAGTGCTCACTCCGGTTTGCGGTTTAAGCACCAGAAACAGCTGCTCCGGGAAGTCGCAAGGCGTGAGTTGTTCGCCGACGCCCTCGGCCCAGGCCGAATGGCCGCGCACGAAAATGGGCACGTCGGCGCCGAGCCCCAGGCCGAGCGCGGCCAGCTCCTCGATCTTCAAGCCCAGCCGCCACAGCTCGTTGAGCGCAACCAGCACGGTTGCAGCGTCTGAGCTGCCGCCGCCCAGGCCGCCCTGGACGGGAATGCGCTTTTTGATTTCGATGCCGACGCCGTCGAAGACCTCGTAGCGGGTCGCGAGCAAGCGCGCGGCGCGCACGACCAGATCCTCTTCGGCGGGGATGTCGGCATTGTCGCCGACGCGTTCGATGACGCCGGCCGGGCGCCGGTAGAACTGCAGCTCATCGCATAGATCGATGAGTTGCATGGCGCTTTGTAACAGGTGATAGCCGTCGGCACGGCGGCCGACGATGTGCAGGCACAGATTGAGCTTGGCGGGCGCCGGCCAGGGTTCCGGCAGCCCGAGGAATTCGTTGTTGTAGTTCATTGTCCCAGCTGCCAGCGGTCGACGACGATGCGCACGCGCGCGTCGCCGCTCGTGGCGGTGATGCGCATCGGTACGCGAGCGCCGGGCTCGGTGGAGTAGCGCTGATAGTCGATGCGCCAGCCGCCTTGCTCCAGCGTGGTTACACCGTTTTCGTTTTCATCACGCCATCGATGCTCGCCGGGCGCGGCGAGACCGAGCATCCAATAGCGCAGGTTGCCGGCGGGCACGGAAGTGCCGAGGCGGTTCTGCAGTTCGTCCCAGGCAGCGTCGGACTCTAGCTTGAGGCCGTCGCTGGTTTCCAATATGAGATTGGGATTGCCGCCGGTGCCGCTCAATTCCAGATGCACGCCGCCGATCCCGACCGGGCCGCGGATGTCGACGTTGGAAACATCGCCGCGTTGACGCCACTCGAAGCTGCCGGAGCCGCCGTTATCGGGACCGGAAACGCCGAGCCGGCCGCGAGCTTGCCAACGATCCAAGTCCTTGAGATCGGCAGGAATCGCCGTGCCAGGCGCTTTAGGCGTGGTGGCACAACCAGCAGCAAGCAAAAAAACTGCGGCCAGCGCCGGCCAGGAAAAGAGGCGAAGGCGAATACCGCGGACCTCGGCGAGTTGCCGCCGCAAGACGGCGGCGAAGGAAAAGCGAAGGGCGCGCCACAGCGAAGCGGCGGCGAAGGAAAAGCGTAGCGTTTGGTCCCGCGAAGCGGTGGCCAACCCAGAGGCCAGTGGCATCGTGCCCACGGTCAATTCAGCTTCTGCAGCCGCTGCTTGATCTCGTTGTTTTCCGGGTAGCGCTCGCTGGCCCGCTTCCAGACATCGCGGGCGTCGTCCTTGCGATCCAGGGCGATCAGCACTTCGCCGAGATGCAGATCCACTTCGGGATCGTTGATCCGGCGCTTGGCGTGCTCCAGATACCCGAGCGCATCCTGAGAACGGCCGACTCGGTGCAGCGCCCAGCCCATGCTATCGAGCACCGCGCCGCTGTCCGGCGTTTCGGTGAGCGCCTGTTCGATCAGGTCGAGGCCTTCTTTGTGATGACGAGTGCGATCGACCAGCGTGTAGCCGAGCGCATTGGTCGCCGAGGGATCGTTCGGTCGATCGGCCACGAGCCGGCGCAGATCGGTAATCGCCTCATCGACCTTGTCCGCCGATTCGAGCTGGAAAATGCGCGCGAAGCGCAGTTCCACCGCATCGGGATACGCCTTCAACGCCGAGTCCAGCAGCGCGAGCGCGCCGGCGGTGTCGCCATTCGAGCTCATCAAGGAAGCGCGGGCAGTGATGGTCTCGATCCGGTATTGAGGCCGAGTGGCGCCGAACTCTTCGAGATGCTTGAGCCCGGCCTCGAGGCCCTCGTTCTTCGCCTTGATGCGGGCCAGGCGCGTCTGCGCAGCCATTGCGAATTCGCCGCCGGTGACGCGGCCGTAGATCTGCGAGGCGTCATCCCAAGCCTCGCGGCCTTCGGCGATCGCGCCGAGATAGAACAGCGACTCGTAAACGAACCGGCCATTGGACACCAGGTTGCTGAAGCGTTGCGCGGCGGAGTCGCGATTGCCGAGCTGGAAGTCGATGTCGGCCAGCGCGCGCTCCACGACAGTCCCAGTGGACTCGCTGTTGGCGAGCGCCGCCAATTCCTTGCGCCCCTGCTCTTCCTTGCCTGCCTGCATCAGCATCAGCGCATATTCGAGCCGGTTGGAATCCTGATTGTCCTGATCGATGACTTGCTTGGCGGTGACCAGCGCACCCTCGGCGTCGCCGGTCAGCATTTGCATGCGAGCCAGCAGCAAGCCAGCGGGCGACCAATACGGCCCCAGCTCGCGCGCCTTACGGGCATGCTCCATCGCCAACCCGAGGTTGTCGGACTGGGACGCAGCCTGCGCCAGCGCGTAGTGCGCTTCTGTCACATCGGGGTACTTCACGACCAGCTGGCGGAGCACGGCGGTGGCCCCGCTGGGCGTGCCCTCGTCCGCGAGCTGCGGCAGCAGCGCCAGGAAACCGGCCTGCGGATTGATGAATGCCGAGTCGAGCAGGATGCCCAGGTGCTCGGTGGCGGTATTGATCCTATATAGATGAAGCGCGGCGAAGGCGGCGAAGCGCCGGGCTTCCTCGTTGGTATGGTTCAGCTCGAGCCAGCGCTCGGCGGCCGCCTGCACGACCGTCCATTGGCGATGCTCATGGGCGACCCGGGTGGCCTGCTCGGCCAGCTCCTCGTCGTTGGACGCCTGGGCGGCGCGCAGATAGGCCTTGGACGCTTCCAGGTATTGCCCCCGTTGCAAGGCCATTTCGGCGCCCAATACCAGGGCATTGGGATCCGCCGGCAAATTCTCGGCGGCCGGCTCGCGCTTGCCTCCCGGCGCGCTACAACCCGCCAGGACGGAGGCCAGCAATAACGCCGCAATACGCGGGAAATAGCGGAATGGACGAGGAAGTGGGCTCATTGTCAATTAACTATATCAGCTTGGATCGACACCGCTTGGTCGGCGGAACCTGCGGACTCGCTTGTCATTGGTGAGCCCTTCCCCGACAATCCGCCACCGTTGCGACTGCAGCCGGCATGCCACTCGTCGTCATAGGAATCAATCACCGCACCGCGCCCGTCGAAATCCGCGAAAAGATGGTCTTTGCGGGTGAGGAGCTGCCCGCGGCCTTGCGGGAATTGGCGGGCCAGCCGGGGGTGCGCGAAGCGTTGATCGTTTCCACCTGTAACCGCACCGAGCTCTATTGTTTCGCGGACGCCGGCGGAGAATCCCCCGACGGTGTCATTAACGAGCCGGCCCTGCTCCCGGATCCATCGCTGCCCCTGTCCGATTGGCTCGCCCACTGGCACGACCTGGCCGCGCATCGGCTGGACCTCAATCAGACCCTGTATCGCCTGCATGGCTCGGCCGCGGTCCAGCACTTGTTCGCGGTCGCCTGCGGCCTGGATTCCCTGGTGATCGGCGAGCCGCAGATCCTGGGCCAGCTCAAGGATGCGTATCGGGCCGCCCACGAGCAGAAAGTCACCGGCCCGTACCTGAACCGGGTGATGCAGACGGCCTTCTCGGTCGCCAAGCGGGTGCGCACGCAGACTCGGATCGGCGCCAATGCCGTGTCGGTGGCGTATGCCGCCGTGTCGCTGGCGCGCACGGTGTTCGAAAAGTTTGCCGGCCACACGGCGTTGCTGGTCGGCGCCGGCGAGACGATTGCACTGGCCGCGCGTCATCTGCACGCGAATGGCCTGGGCCGCATGATCGTCGCGAATCGCAGCATCGGGCGGGCGCAGGAGCTCGCCGCCGAGTTCAAAGGCTTCGCGATCGGCATCGACGACATCGCGGCTCATTTGCCCGAGGCCGACATCGTGATCACGTCGACCGCCAGCCCGACGCCCGTGATCACCTACGACGCGGTCCAGGCCGCGGTTCGTGCCCGCAAGCGCAAGCCGATCTTCATGGTCGACATCGCCGTGCCGCGCGATATCGAAGCGGAAGTGTCGAAGATCGAAGACGTGTATCTGTTCACCATCGACGACTTGCAAAACGTGGTGAACGAGAACCTGGCCTCGCGACGCGAAGCCGCGCGCGATGCGAGCGAAATGCTGGCGACCGAAGTGTCGCTGTTCGAGCAGCAACTGAAGACGCTGGATGCGGTGCCGATGATCCGGCAGTTGCGCCAGGACGCCGAAGAGGTGCGCTCGCAGACCGCCGCTCAGGCGCGGCGTATGCTGGCGGCCGGGCGCGATCCGAAGGACGTCGTGGACTTCCTGTCCTCGACCCTGACCAACCGGCTGTTGCACGGCCCGAGCCAGCGCCTGCGCGAAGCCGCCGAACAGGGCGAAGTGGAATTACTGGAGGCCGCGCGCATTTTGTTTGCCGCCGACGCTCCCGATCAAACGTGATGAAAGATTCGATACGCATCAAGCTGGAAAAGCTGGCCGATCGCCACGAGGAAGTGAGCGGCCTGCTCGCCGACCCCGCGGTGATCGGCGACAACAACAAGTTTCGCGACCTCTCCGTGGAATATTCCAAGCTCGACCCGGTGGTCGCGCGCTACAAAGCCTATCTCGGCACGCTCGCCGAACGCGTCTCGGCGCGCGAGATGGCCGAAGGCGAAGATCCGGAAATGCGCGAGCTCGGCCAGGAAGAGCTCGCCAGCCTCTCCGCGCGCATCGAAGTCGAAGAGGCAGAGCTTGCGAAAGAGCTCATCCCGAAAGACCAGCGCGACGAAAGCAACATTTATCTCGAAGTGCGCGCCGGCACCGGCGGCGACGAGGCGGCGATCTTCGCCGGCGACTTGTTCCGCATGTATTCGCGTTACGCCAGCCAGCACGGCTGGAACGTCGAAGTGCTGTCGGAAAGCCCCGGCGAACACGGCGGTTATAAAGAAGTCATCAGCCGCGTCGTCGGGCGCGGCGCGTTCTCGCATCTGAAATTCGAATCGGGCACCCATCGCGTGCAGCGCGTGCCCGCCACCGAAGCGCAAGGTCGCATTCATACGTCGGCAGTCACGGTCGCCATCCTGCCGGAGCTGGACGATATCGAGCCCATCGAGCTCAACCCGGCCGACCTGCGCATCGATACCTTCCGCGCCTCGGGCGCGGGCGGTCAGCACGTCAACAAAACCGACTCCGCGATTCGCGTCACGCATCTGCCCACGGGCATCGTGGTGGAATGTCAGGATGAACGCTCGCAGCACAAGAACCGCTCGCGCGCCCTGTCCCTGCTCAAGGCCAAGCTCAAGGCCGCCGAGCAGGAAAAGCGCGACCAGGCCGAGGCCAGCTCACGCAAGCTGCAGGTCGGTTCGGGCGATCGTTCCGAGCGCATCCGGACTTATAACTTTCCCCAAGGCCGTGTGACCGACCATCGCATCAACCTGACGCTGTACAAGCTGGCCGACGTGATCAATGGCGATCTGAACGGATTGATCCAGCCTTTGCAGCAGGAATATCAGGCCGAGCAGCTGGCCCGCATCGTGGAGTAACGGAGCAAGAAACCCTCATGGCCGCGCCTCAGGTCACCCTGCAGAGCATTACCGGCGTCGATGTCGAGCTGCGCATCGCCGGCGTCGGCAGCCGCAGCTTCGCGTTCGTGATCGACTGGCACATCCGCCTGATCCTGGCGTTCTCGTGGTGGGCGGTGGGCACCTTGATGAGCATCGGCCAGCTGAACTTCCTGGCGGATGACGGCGACTTGAGCCCGGGCTATTTCCTGTGGGTGCTGCTGCCGACAGCGGGCATTTATCTGTTCTATCACCCCATCCTCGAAATCCTCATGCGCGGCAGTACGCCGGGCAAGCGCATGGCGGGCGTTCGCATCGTCACGCGCACCGGCGACATTCCTGGCATCGGAGCGCTGCTGATCCGGAATGTGTTTCGCCTGATCGATTCGCTGCCGTTCGCTTATCTGGTCGGGCTGGCGACGGCGATGTTCACCGAACAGCACGTTCGCTTCGGCGATATCGCTGCGGGCACGTTGCTGATCCTCGACAGCAAGGAACACGACACCTCTTTTGCGCGCCTCACACCCGCGAATCGCTCGCTCGATCCGCGCGCTGCGGACCTGATCCACGAATTGCTGGAACGGTGGACGGCGCTCGACGAGAAGACGCGAGGTGAGATCGGACGTTCGCTGCTCGCACAAACCGACAAATCCATCTCGCCCGAACAGCTGGCGCGGATGACCACCCTCGGGCTCAAAGCCCGCCTGCAGGCGTTGATCGAATGACCGCCGAAGCCGGCATGCAGGCGTGGCTGGCGTCCCGGGTCGAGACGTGGCGTCAACTTTCGCCTCAGCTGGAAGCGCTCGAGAAAAGCCGCAACCACTCCGCCGCCGAAGCGTTGCAGGCCATCGACTTGTATCGCGCGCTCGGACGAGACCTGTCGATCGCGCGTCGCATCCTGCCGGGAAGCCGTGTCACGAAGGCGCTCGAACACAGCTACGCGAAGCTTCATTCCATCATCTATCGTAAACCGCACGATTGGCGGGCGCGCCTGCTCAGTTTGTTCCGGGAAGAGATCCCCGCGGTCGTGCGCGAGCTGCGTCCTGCAATCGTCTGGGTGACATTGTTGTTCGTGCTCAGCGCGGGCGCCGGCTGGTGGCTGATCTCAGAGCATCCCGAGTTGATCTCGCTGCTGGCCAGCGAAGAAATGATCAACGGCGTGGAGGGCGGCCGGCTGTGGACCGAGGGCCTGCTGAATGTCACGCCCTCTTCCATGCTGTCGATCGGCATCCTGTCGAACAACATCGCCGTGAGCCTGATGGCGTTCTGCCTCGGCATCCTGTTCGGGCTCGGCACGTTCTATATCATCGCCACCAACGGCCTGATGCTCGGCGCGATCTTCGCTTTCACCCATCAGCATGGCATGGCCGGCGAACTGCTGAAGTTCGTCACCGCGCACGGCGTCGTCGAGCTGTCGGTGATTTGTCTTGCCGGAGCGGCTGGCACGATGCTCGGCGAAGCGGTGATCCGCCCGACGCATGCGACCCGGCGTGAATCGTTCCAGCACGCCGCGACCAAAGCTTCGCGTCTGCTCGTGCTATGCGCCTTGCTGTTGGTGGGCTGCGGATTCATCGAGGGCTATCTGTCGCCCGATCCGAACTTCCCGATGATCAGCCGTGTCATCGTCGGCTTGGGTTATGGAATGGTGATGATCGGCGCACTGACCGGCGCTTTGTTCGGCCGCAAGCGGGTCAAACCCGCCGCCGATTTCTGAACTCAGCGTAGGCATCGAACACGGCGCGCTCCATATGCTCGGGACGCGTTACCAACGCCGGCGCACCCAAAGCACGTAACGCCCGCACGTTGCGCTCCAGTCGCGAGAGGTATTCCTGAGCCGCCAGCGCCCGATAGGGATCGAGCCAGGAATGCGCCGGTGCATCGCGCATCGCCTCCGCTTCCGGACTGGAGATCCCCGCGATCAGCGGCAAATGTTTCGGTAGCAACAAACGCGCCGCCGATGCGAGCTGCCCGGCTACGGTCGCGTCGTCCACATCGGTCAGCATCACGATCAGACTGCGATGTCGCACCAGCGTGCGGATGCGCAGCGCTGCGTTCAATGGATTCGACTCGGCCAGCTTCGGCGTCGCCGCCGCCAGCATCTGGCGAATGCGAAGCACACTGCCGATGCCGCGGCCGGGTGCAAGTGTCGCGAGCGGCTGATCGGCGAATAACATGACGCCGACCCGATCGTCCTGCGCGACCGCATGCTCGGCAAAGCGGGCAGCAAGATTGATGTAGTGACCGAGCCGATCCAGATCGCCGGCGCGCAACGCGCTGGTGCGTCCAGCATCGATGGCGATGACGATGTCGAGGTGTTGATCTTCGGTGTAGTCCCGGCTGATCAATCGGCCCCGCCGCGCAGTCGCCTTCCAATCGATGGCGTTCTGCGGATCGCCCTCACGATACTCGCGAAGCTGCAGAATTTCCGCGCCCGCGCCTTGATTGAAGTGGGCGCGCATGCCGCCACCCACGGCGCTGATGCGCCCCGCGCTGTCACGTAGCAACTCCGGCATGACCTTGAACGAGTAATTCGCATCGAAGCGACGCGACCACCACGCCAATCCCAGAGGCCCGCCAACGCGCACTTGCATGCTTGGCCACTGGTGTTGCCCAAGCCTGCGAGGCGTTGCACCCAACTCGATGGCCGCCGCCTCACCCGCCGGCACCTTCAGCATGCGAATCTCATTGTCGATCTCGACCGCTTCAGGCGCGGCCGGCGCAACTTGAAGCTCGACATCGCGTCCGAGCGCGTGTCGAAACAAAAGCTGCAGCGACATCGGGCGACCCAATATTCCCTGCGCGGACGCGTCGATCGCGACGTTTGTTCGCGCGCGCGTCACCGTCATGCCTTCGTACGCGAGGCCGAGCAGCAACAGTGCGAGCGGCAACAGCCACAGGCGCTGCAGGTCAGCCTCTCCGCTCCACGCGCCGAGAATGGCCACGAGCACGGTGAGCACCGCGAACACGAAGCCGTTGATACGAAGATGCATGGCTCAGCGAGGCACCGGCGTACGATCGAGCAGTTGCTGCGTGATCGTCTGCTCGGTCACGCCTTCGAGCAGCGCTTCGGGCGCAAGCATCAAACGGTGCGGAATCACCAGCGGCGCCACTTGTTTCACATCGTCCGGCGTAACGAAGTCGCCGCCACGCATGCCGGCGGCAATTCGCGCCGCACGCACGAGTGCCAGCACGCCACGCGTGGAAAGACCAAGACTGACGTGAGCGTGCGAGCGTGAGGCCGCCGCCAGATCGATCACATACCCCGACAGTTCGGGCGCGATATGAACTTGCTCGACGGCTTGGCGAACCGCGACCAGATCGAGCGGCGGCAACTGTTCTTTCTGCTCGCCTCGCGCATGCGCGTCCGTATTGCCGTAGCGGGCGACGATGGCCAACTCGTCTTCGCGCGTCGGATAAGAGAGCTCCACACGCAGCATGAAACGATCGAGCTGCGACTCCGGCAATGGGAATGTGCCCTCGAACTCGCGCGGGTTCTGGGTCGCCACGACCAGAAAGTTTTCCGGCAGCTCGTAGTTCTGACGGTCGACCGTGACCTGGCGCTCTTCCATCGCCTCGAGCAACGCCGACTGAGTCTTGGGCCCGGCGCGATTGATCTCGTCGACCAGCAGCACATCGGCGAACACCGGCCCAGGGCGAAACACGAACTGGCGCTTTTCGGCGTCGTAGGCATGGACCCCGGTGATATCGGCGGGCATCAGATCCGACGTGCCCTGCACTCGCTTGAACACACCACGCAGCGACGCCGCCAGCGACTTGCTGAGCAATGTTTTGCCCAGGCCAGGCGCACCCTGCAGCAGCACGTGCCCCCGAGCGACGACCGCAATCGCCAGCGCGCGGATCACAGGCTGCAAGCCGAGCACCACCGAGCCCAACTCCTGTTGCAAACGTTCTTCGAAAGCGACCAGCGCGTTCATTAATTTCCTTTCCCGGGGTAAGCGACTAATTCAAAGCCGCGCGCAATCGTATCAGCAGGTTGTGAAGCTGAGACAAGTTGACGCGATGACCTCGTTGTACCTTGGCGTGCAGCGCTTGCAGGCGCTCGACATCCTGCTCGGACACGACGGTCTGCGCGCTCAACCATTCCCACATCGGCGATCCGTCCGCCGGCAGGCCGTGGCGCTTGCGCGCGTCGTTGAAGAAATTCGCGATCATTTGTTGACCGACGGTCGCGGGCCGCATCACGCGCGCCATGAATCCACCCGTCGCGCGCACGAAGCCGGTGATGTCCACCGGATTCCAGCTGGACTGCGACGGACGCAGCCGCTGCGAGCCGAGGACGAACACCAACCACAGGGCCAACAACCACCACAAAGTGGCGTGCAGCCGCGAGTCGCCGAAGAACGCATCGGGATCGTAGAACGCCACCAGCCCCTGATGCGCGTCGTCGATGATCACCTTGCCGTTGCCACGCAAGGACCAGCGCACGATGTTGGCCAACAAGCGGGCGTTATCGTCTTCGCCGAGCAGTTTGTTGCCAAAAATGCTGCCGTAGGCACTGACGATGATCTGCCCATTGCCCTCCGGCAACAGCCACAGCACCGGTGCGCCCGACTCTGGATCGTGCGCCAGCTCCAGGACGCCCATGCCCTTGGTCCAGGCATCCCACTTCGAAGTCAGATACTCCGACGTCGCGCTCACCTTGTTCACGCCCTCGAGCAGCGGATGCGTGCCGGCCGGTCGCATCTCGAAATGCAGCGGCTCTGGCAGCTTGGTCTGCACGGCGACCAATTCCGCCTCCGTCGGTTCTGCGGCGTCTTCCTTTTCGGCGTCCTCCTCGCCTTCTTCTTCCGCATCGTCGGCATGCTGCTCGAAACTCATCCGCGTGATCTCTTGCAGACGCTCGATGAACGGCGCGTCGCCGCCCGGCTCCATGGACCAGTCCGGTGTATCGGACAACCCCGCGACGATCAGCAAGGTATTGCCCCGCTGCACCCAGGAATGCAGCGGCAGGATTTCGGAATCGCGCACCGGGTACAAATACGGCGCGGCCGAGATCAACAGATTGCCGGTGTGAGATTCGAGACCGGGCACGTCGCTCAACTTTGGGAACCGTTCGCGCAACGACAGCACCGGCACGCGCTCCGACTCCAGCCAGCGCACCATGCCGAGATAACCGTTC
Organism: Steroidobacter agaridevorans; assembly: GCF_009932555.1. Lineage (GTDB taxonomy): Bacteria > Pseudomonadota > Gammaproteobacteria > Steroidobacterales > Steroidobacteraceae > Steroidobacter > Steroidobacter agaridevorans. The sequence goes on along the minus strand of NZ_BLJO01000004.1, from coordinate 660,092 downwards.
GGGCCGCCTTCGGTGCTGATCGGACGCGTCGCCTGCGGTTGCGGCGGTTCGGGCTTCGGCCCCATCACCGCATAGAACGCAACGAACGCACCGATGGCGAGCGCCAATGTGAGCAGGCGCTCCTTCACGTTGCCGCTCCCTTCAGCTGCGCATCCAGGGTGCGCCCCACCCGCAGCACGTCCGCCAGGTCGTCGCTCGCAACTTCTTTGCCGCTGAAGGTTTCACGCTCGGCGAGCTGCGCGATCTTCTGGAAAGATTCGCGCTGCGTGGAGTCGTCGAACCGTGCACGCTTCGCGAGCTCGCGATGAGTCAAACTCTGTGCGCCCTGCAAACGCCCGGTGTCGACGAGCGTCGCGATCAACAGTCTCAACAGCGCGGACAGTCTTTCGCCGCCGGCGTCCAGCCCCGTTCCAGCGGACCTCGAATCGAAAGGAACATCCGCTGCATTCGCCGCCTTCGCGGCGGATTTGCGCCGACGACCGCGCGCGGCGGTCCGCACCTCGTTGATGACGATTCCCAACGCAAGCAGGACCATCAAGGCCATCGAGCCGTAGATCAGGCCCCAGCGCACGGTATCCGGTAACGAATATTCCTTCAGCCAGCGACTCAGCCAGGAGTCGTTGCTGGAGTTGGATGGTTTTCTGTCGAGGATTTCGCGCAGCCAACGTTCCAATCGCTGGTACCAGGACAGCGACTGCTCGGCCACCGGCGGCTCGCGCAGCGACTCGAGCACCGGCGCAAGCGTGTCGCTGCCGATCGTTGCATGCTCCGGCTCCTGCTCATAGCGAAGCGCGAGCTGGTGCAGGCTGTGCAAACCGTCGCGGCTCAACAGGCTGAGCTGATCTTCGGAAACCAGATCGGTGAGCCCGAGCTGCTCCAGGGCCACACGGATCTCCGGGCAAGTCTTTTCGATGGCTTCCAGGCCGATGGCATCGGGCTCGAGCGCCTCGATACATTCCCCAATCGCTTGCCGCGCCGGGCCCTCGCTTTGCGCGAGGACCGCGGGCGCGGCCAACAACATCAGAGCCAGAAAGCTCGAACGCACCAATCAGGCGGCGCTCAGCGCATTCACGCGCGCGGCGAGATCGCCGCCTTGCTTGCGCAGCTTCAGATCCCAATAGGTCGCAATGAACACCGCGCAGGTAAACGGCATGACCAGCACGTTGATCGCCGCTTGCGAGATCAGCTGCACGGCCATGACGACCACCAGCGAATTGCCGAGCGCCATGGCGGCAAACGGCGAGATCAGTCCGAGAACGAAGGCCAGCGCCAGATAGAGGACCATCATCAGGATGCCGGTCAGAGTGAAGATCGCAGCGGTGCGCCACCAGTTACCCCACACCAGCTTGTGACTGCCGAGCAGCGCATCGACCGGACCTTTGTGCTCGAACAGCGCCAGCGACATGTACATGACCAGGCTCAGCGCCAGGATCACACAAGGCACGATCAGCAGCACGAAGCCGACCGTGAGCGCCAGCATGTAAAGAACGAGCGCCACGATCATCGTCGGCAGCCGCTGCAAAGCCGTTTGAAACGCCGCGCCGGTGGACAGGTCGCCGCCGGCACCGATCGCTTCCTGCTTCAGGAACATCGCGCTCATGCCCCACGTGGATGGGATCAGCGAGATCAGCACGGCGATCATGATGTTCCCGATCACGGATAGGTCCACAGCCGTCGCGGTCGGATCGAACACCGGGACGCCTGTCAGCACGAGGTAAACGAACGGCGCCAGACTCAGGACCGTCACCAGCAGCGCAATGGGCCAGATCACGCCAAGCGAGGATTTGTACAACTGAAACGCAGTGTCCAGGACGCCGCCGACGCCCTGCGGCTGAGTGGGCTGAATGGCCATGACACGTCTCTCCCTTGTGCTTTGTCTCGGTTGATCGAGCTGCCGTCCGCTTCAGGCAGATCGGCGGCGCAGATGATCGCGGTTGCTCCGTGCCAATGGCAAATATCCCTTTCGCAAAACCAGGGGCTTAGCCGTGCTCCGTGGGCCTGGGCAGCACTGTGATATCACTATGATATCTTTCTATGCTAGGGTGCAGCAGAAGCTCAGGAGAAAGCCATGAAAGAACGACAAGTGATGACCCTGCCCGGCGTACCCATGGTATTGATCTTATTGGTGTTATTGGCGCTGAGTGGCTGGTGGCTATGGCATTCGGTGGCAGCCTTGGTATCGCCCCTGCCACCGATCGTGGCCGCCGCCCTGGTCGGCTTTTGCGGGATGGGCTTTTTCATCGTGCAGCCGAACCAGGCCGCGGTGATGCAGTTCTTTGGCAAGTACGTCGGCTCCGAACGCAACAGCGGTCTGCGTTGGGCCAATCCGTTCTACACCAAGAAAACCGTCACTCTGCGCGTGCGCAACTTCGAGTCCAGCAAGTTGAAGGTGAACGATCTGGAAGGCTCGCCCATCGAGATCGCCGCGGTCGTGGTCTGGCAGGTGCACGATGCCGCCGAGGCCGTGTTCAACGTCGACGATTACGAGAACTTCGTGCAGGTCCAGAGTGAAGCGGCGTTGCGTCAGATGGCGACTTCCTATCCCTACGATCTGCACGAAGAACACAAGATCGCGCTGCGCTCGCACGCCCATGAGATCAACGACCATCTTCGTAACGAAGTGCAGGATCGCCTGGCACAGGCCGGGCTGACCGTGATCGAAGCGCGCGTCAGCCATCTCGCCTACGCGCCCGAAATCGCACAGGCGATGTTGCAACGTCAGCAGGCCGCCGCGATCATCGCCGCTCGTACTCGCATCGTCGAAGGCGCGGTCACCATGGTGCACATGGCGCTCGAACAGCTGGCGCGGAAGGACGTGGTCCACCTCGACGAAGAGCGCAAGGCAGCGATGGTGTCGAATCTGCTGGTGGTATTGTGCGGCGAGCGCGGCACGCAACCCGTCGTCAACACCGGCACTTTGTATAGCGGCTGAGTAAGCAGTTGGCGGAGAAAAAAGCTTATCCGCTGCGTATCAGCAGCGACGTACTCGACGCCGTTCAACGCTGGGCGCAGGATGAGCTGCGCAGCGTGAACGCGCAGATCGAGTACGTCCTGCGCGACGCGCTTCGCAAGGCGGGAAGAATGAATTCCTCGGCGCCCCCACCGCCGGTCGAGGGCGGCGAGGACACGGAAGGCTCTTAATCGGCGAGCGCCTGCTCCAGGTCCGCGAGCAGATCCTCGACGTCTTCGATACCCACCGACAGGCGGATCAACGAATCGTCGATGCCGAGCTCGCGACGCTTCTCCGGCGGAATCGACGCATGCGTCATCAGGCCCGGATGATCGACCAGACTTTCCACGCCGCCCAGGCTCTCGGCGATCGTGAAGATCCGGCAGCGTTCGAGGAAATGTTTGGCCTCGCCCAACCCGCCCTTCACGAAGAACGTCACGATGCCGCTGAAGCCGTTCTGCATCTGACGCCGGGCCAGTTGATGTTGCGGATGGCTGGCGAGCCCCGGGTACAACACCTTCGAAACGCGCGAATGTTTCTCCAGCCAGCCGGCAATCCGTAGCGAGCTCTCGCTCGACTGGCGCATGCGCAGCGCCAATGTTTTCAGGCCGCGCAACGCCAGGAAGCTATCGAACGGCCCGCTGACCGCGCCGACGGCGTTCTGCAGGAAGCCGATCTTGTCCGCCAGCTCGTTGTTGGACGCCACCGCGACGCCGCCGACCATATCGGAATGGCCGTTCAAATATTTGGTCGCCGAGTGCATGGTGATATCGGCGCCCAGCTCGATCGGCCGCTGCACCCACGGGCTGGCAAACGTATTGTCGACGACCGTGAGAATGTTCCGCTTGCGCGCGAACTCGGCGACCTGCTCGATATCGACCAGACGCAGCGTCGGATTGGTCGGCGTCTCGATCCAGATCATCCTGGTGGTCGGACGGACTGCGGCCTCCAATGCCTTTGGATCCGCCAGATTTGCGAAGGTGATATCGAGATTCGCCGAACGCTTGCGCACGCGCTCGAACAAACGGAACGTGCCGCCGTAGAGATCTTCCATCGCCACGATGTGACTTCCGGCGTCGAGCAATTCCAGGAGCGTGCTCATCGCCGCCATGCCCGACGCAAACGCGAAGCCACGCACGCCGCCTTCGAGATCGGCGATGCACTTCTCCCACGCGCTGCGCGTGGGATTCGAGGTGCGCGAATAGTCGTAACCCTTGTGCACGCCCGGACTGCTCTGCGCGTAAGTCGAGGTGGCGTAGATCGGTGGCATCACCGCGCCCGTGCTCGGGTCGGGGGCCTGACCGGCGTGAATGCAGCGAGTGCCGAAACGCAATGAGCGGGAATCAGTCATGGTGAGTACCGTTTATAACGTAGCAAAAGTTTTTTCTGCTAGCCGGCGCTGCGCGCCGACCAACGAAGATGAGGGGTTGTTTGGACGCCGTCGCATGCTTGAGTCTTACTTGACCTGGCGGCGCAGGTAATTGAGCACGTCCGAGCGCGTGACGAGGCCGAGAAACTTCTCTCCATCCATCACGGCCGCCGACGAGCGCACCTCGAGCATCGCCACCAGATTGTTCAGCGTCTGGGTCTTGTCGACGCGCAGGAACGTGCTGGTCATGGCCTTATGCACCGGCTCGTTGAAACGCTCCGGATGGCCGAAGGCAAAGCGCAGGATGTCATCTTCTGTGACGACACCGATCAGTTGTTCTCCATCCATCACCGGCAACTGCGAGAAGCCCGCGTTGCGCAGACGATTGTGCGCGGTCGTGAGCACATCGTTCGGACCGACCGTGATCGTGGCTCGCTGACCGTGCGGGCGACCGATCAGGTCGCGCAAGTCGCCATACGTCTCGCGCTGAATGAAACCCTGATCCTCCATCCAGAAATCGTTGTACAGCTTCGACAGATAGCGTGCGCCCGTATCGCACGCCAGAGTCACGACGCGCTTCGGCGTCTTCTGCTCACGGCAATAGCGCAAGGCCGATGCGAGCAAAGTGCCGGTGGACGATCCCGCCAGAACGCCTTCCTTCTGTAACAACTCGCGCGCGACCGAGAACGACTCGGCATCGGAAATGCTGTAAGCACGCTTCGTCATGGAGAAGTCGGCGATCTCGGGAATGAAATCCTCACCGATGCCTTCCACCAGCCAGCCGGTCTTCTGAGTCATTTTGCCGGTCTGGATGAACTCCGCGAGAATCGAGCCGACCGGATCGGCGAGCACCAGCTCGACATGAGGCGCGTGCTTCTTGAAGAACGCGGCGAGGCCGGCGATCGTGCCGCTCGAGCCGACGCCGATGACCACCGCGTCCACCTTCTGCTCCATCTGCTCCCAGATTTCCGGCGCGGTGGTGAGCTCGTGCGCCTTGGGATTGTCGGGATTGGCGAACTGATTGATGAAGTAAGCGCCATTGCGCTTGGCGATGGCCGCGCCCAGGTCCTGGTAATACTCCGGGTGCCCCTTGCCCACATCCGAGCGCGTCAACACCACTTCGGCGCCGAGCGCGCGCAGGTTGAAGATTTTTTCCTGGCTCATTTTGTCCGGTAACACCAAAATGAGCCGGTAGCCCTTCTGCGCGGCGACCAGCGCGAGGCCCAGGCCGGTGTTGCCGGCGGTGGCCTCGACGATGACGCTGCCGGGCTTCAGATCGCCGCGGCGCTCGGCTTCCTCGATCATGGACAGGCCGATGCGATCCTTGATGGAGCCGCCCGGGTTCATGTACTCGAGCTTCAGGAACAGCTCGCAAGGACCGGTATCGAGCCGATGCAGCCGCAACATGGGAGTGCGGCCAATCATCTCGATCGCGTTCTGGTAAACGTGCATGGAAGACTCCGTGAAGCTCGATTCAGTGTGTTAGTCCAACGTCATTCATGCCTGCCGTCAAATCCTCGCAAACCGTATCCGATGCCCTGCATACCGCAACCATGTTGCTGTCGCGGTCCTCGCCCTCCGCGCGCCTCGATGCCGAGCTGCTGCTGGAGTATGTAACCGGGCTGTCACGGACGAATTTCCGCGCCAACCCAGAGCGCGAGCTGCCTGCCAATGCCGGCTGGTCGTTCCAGCAACTGGTCAAGCGTCGCGCGCAAGGCGAACCGGTTGCATACATCCGCCAGCAGCAGGAGTTCTGGTCGCTGCTGCTGGAAGTGAGTCCGGCGGTGCTGATTCCGCGCCCGGAGACCGAACTGGTGGTCGAGCGGGTGCTGGCTCATATAAATAAAGAAGACCCGGTCAGAGTTGCGGACCTGGGCACCGGCAGCGGCGCCATCGCGCTCGCCGTCGCCTCCGAACGACGGCAAGCGCAAGTCACCGCCATCGACGCGTCCAAGGATGCGCTGGAGCTGGCCAGCCGCAATATCGGCCGACTGCAGCTGACCAACGTCTCGCTATTACACGGCAGCTGGTTCGCGCCGGTGGCAGGGCAGAAATTCCATGCGATCGCGTCCAATCCACCCTACATCGCGCAGGACGATCCCGACCTCGCACCCGACGTCCGGAAGTTCGAGCCCGTCATGGCCCTGATCTCGGGCCGCACCGGGTTCGAAGCCATCGACGCCATCCTCCGCGATGCGCCGACACACCTGGAATCCGACGGCTGGCTGGTGCTGGAGCACGGCTGGAAGCAGGCCGAGGGGGTCCGTCAGCGGCTTGTGCGCCAAGGCTTCGTTCACGTACGCTCGCACGCCGATCTGGCCGGCCACGAACGCGTCACCGAAGGCCAGTGGCCCGGCACCCAACGAGGACCGTGGCCAGAGCCACCTAGAGGATAATCCCCATGCTCGAATTCAAGACCACCAAAGGCACCTTCACCGTCCAGCTGTTCGACAAGCAGGCGCCGATCACGGTGGAGAACTTTTATCGTTACGCCGACGAAGGCTTTTTCGACGGCACGATCTTCCATCGCGTGATCCCGAACTTCATGGTCCAGGGCGGCGGCCTGACCGAGGACCTGAAGAACAAGAAGGGTCACGAGCCGATTCAGAACGAAGCCACCAATGGCTTGAAGAACAAGCGCGGCACGCTGTCCATGGCGCGCACCAACGACATCAACAGCGCGACGTCGCAGTTCTTCATCAACGTCGTCGACAACGATTTCCTGGATCACAAGGGCCCGAGCAACTACGGCTATGCCGTGTTCGGCCGCGTCGATTCGGGCATGGAAGTGGTCGACGCCATCGTCGCCGTGAAGACCGGCAGCCGCAGCGGCTACCAGGATGTGCCGGTGGAAACGGTCACGATCGAGTCGGTCCGCCGCATCGAACCGAAGGCCTGATCTCCCAAACGACAACGCCGGACGCGAGTCCGGCGTTGCGTAGCGAGCGGTGCTGCGCGTTATTTGAACAACACGCCGACGTTGATCACGTCGATATCCTGCTCGTAGGTCTTCGAGTCGTCGCCCACATCGAAGAACTTCTGATACTCCACGCGGATGGCCAGGCGCTCGGTCGCGCTCCAGGTCGCGCCGATGCCGGCGAACAGTTCCGTCTGACTCGCGTCGGAGCGGCCGTGAGCAAAGTTCTCCGCGAACTCGACGTCATACAGCCGGATCGTCTCCCGCGTATCGGCGAGGAAGATGCCGGCCTTGCCACTCAGTTCGAAACGCCGACCCAGCGGCACGAATCCCACGAGCGCGCCGGTCGGGCCGGCGCTGGTGAAACGGTAGCCCATGGTGTAATCGAAGTCTTCGCTGATCGCACCCGGGTCGAACGTGCTGTTGACGACCCCGTTGAAGTCGTATTTCACCTCGCCCAGATGCACGTAGCCGACCTCCATGCCGAGCCACCGATTGAAGCGGAAGCCGATCGTTCCGCCCCACACATCGGTGGTGTCATCGAGCGTCGAAGGGCTGCGGCCGGCGTCGGTCAAGGTCAGTGTGCCGACGGTCTCGGGATCGCTGTTATAGTCGTTCGCGATGCTGTCGAGGATGCTCTGCACCCAGGCGGTGTCGAAGGCATCGTCGATTTCGGCGCTCGAAGGCATATCGGTCATGCCGCTACCGCCCCAGAGTCCGAAATAGAACCCTCGATACTCCTCGGCAAGCGCCGGGGTCGACAGCACACAGCCCAGCGCCAGGCCCGTCAGCAGGCGCGCTTTATTAGTCATGTCTCAAGCTCTCCGTAGGTCCGTGACATCATTTACGGGAAGAGTCCATCCCGGAATTTGGGCGGCGATGCTAGATGTTTATGTGCAATCAAACAGCAACTGGCTCACACTTGCCCGGCGCTTGCAGCGCTTTCGTGACCTGTGCCCGGTTCTAGTTCCGCAATAACGCCATCCATCGCCGCTACTTCGCATGTTTCGTTTGCTCGCCTGGCTGCTGACCCTGTTACTTCTCTTGAGCATCGGCCCCGTGGCTCTGCTCAGATGGATGGATCCGCCCACGACTGCTTTTATCATCCGTGAGCAGCTCTCCGCGGGCGAGCCCGGCAAGCCGCGATCGGTGCAGTACCGATGGGTAGATGGGAATCAGATCTCGCCGCATATCAAAGTGGCCGTGATTGCGTCCGAGGACCAGAAGTTTCCCGAGCACCACGGCTTCGATCTCGATTCCATCAATGACGCCCTGGAAGATCGCGAACGCGGCCGTCGCGTCCGCGGCGCCAGCACACTGAGTCAGCAGGTCGCGAAGAATTTGTTTCTTTGGCCCGGGCAGAGCTGGATCCGGAAAGGACTGGAAGCGTACTTCACCGTGCTGATCGAGACGCTGTGGCCGAAGCGGCGCATTCTCGAGGTGTACGTCAACATCGCCGAGTTCGGCAGCGGCGTGTTCGGTGTCGGCGCGGCCTCGGAAATCTTTTTCAAGAAGCCGGCCGCACGGCTCAACGCGCCCGAAGCGGCGTTGCTGGCGGCAGTGCTGCCGAGTCCGAAACGGATGAAAGTCAGAGCGCCGTCGCGCTATGTGCTGTCACGTCAACAATGGATTCTGGGACAGATGCGCGGCCTGGGCGGCGTCGGCCTGTTGCGGGAAATCGAGCCCCCGCCACCCAAGCAGGCGAAGAAGAAAAGCTAGCCGAGTCGCACGACCTTCTGATCGATCGCGCCGAAGATGCTGCGGCCCTGCTCATCGAACATCTCGATGCGCACCGTGTCGCCGAACTTCAGGAACGGCGTCGCCGCCTTGCCCTGCTCGATCTGTTCCAGCGTGCGGCGCTCGGCGATGCAGGCCGAGCCTAGCGAACGGTCGTAATTGGAAATCGTCCCCGAGCCGAGCACCGTGCCCGCTTCGGCATTGCGAGTGAGGGTGACGTGCTCGATCAATCGGGCGAAATCGAACGTCATATCGACGCCGGCGTTCGGCTGACCGAAAGGCTGGTCGTTCACATGCACGACCAGCGGCCGATGCACCTTCGCGTCCCGCCACGCCGCGCCCAATTCGTCCGGCGTGACAGCCACCGGTGAGAACGCGGTCGCCGGTTTCGATTGATAGAAGCCAAAGCCCTTCGCCAGCTCACCCGGAATCAGGTGACGCAGCGACCAATCGTTCACCAGCATCACGAGCTTGATGTGATCGAATGCACTGTCGCGCTTCGTACCCATCGGCACGTCGTCGGTGATCACGGCGATCTCGCCTTCCAAGTCGATGCCGTACTCTTCGCTCGGCACTGGCGCGTCATCGCGTGCGCCGAGGAAATCGTCTGAGCCGCCTTGATATACGAGCGGGTCGGTCCAGAAACTCTCCGGCATCTGCGCGCCGCGCGCCTTGCGCACGAGTTCGACGTGATTGACGTAAGCCGAGCCGTCCACCCAGTGATACGCGCGCGGCAGCGGCGCCATGGCCCGCTTCGGGTCGAAGGCGAACGAATCTTTGGCCTCGCCACGCTCCAGCGCGGCAGCCACGTCGGCAAGCTTCGGCGCGACGCTTGACCAATCGTCGAGCGCGGCCTGTAACGTCGCAGCGATCTGCGGGACCGCGACCGCCCTGCTCAGATCGCGGCTGACGACGACCAGCTGGCCATCGCGAGAGCCGCTTTTCAGCGTAGCTAACTTCATTTCAAAGACCACCGAGGTTCCAGCGAAGCGGCGCTCATTGGCCGGCAATCACTTCTGTTTCCAACTATCAACGTAGCCCGCCCACTCGACGCCCGCAGCCGACTCCGTGATCTCCAGCGCATCGCGCGTATCGATCATAACGGCGTACTCATCCGTCGCCGGCTTGGACTGCACGAGCATGTTCTTCAGCGCCTTCGGATGCGGTCCGTGCGTGAAGCCGCAGGGATGCAGCGTCATCATTCCCGGCTTGATGTTGTCGCGCGAGAAGAAATCGCCGGCGTGATAGAACAACACTTCGTCGTAGTCGTCGTTGTTATGGAAGAACGGCACCTTCAACGCGCCCGGATCCGTCTCGAACGGCCGCGGCACGAACGTGCAGACCACGAAGCGATTACCGACGAACGTGGTATGCGCCGACGGCGGCAAGTGATAGCGATGGCTCGCCACCGGTCGAATGTCCTTCACATTGATGCGAACGACCGAAAGATCGCCGTGCCAACCGGTCGCATCGAGCGGATTGAACGGATAGGTCACTTTCGAAATCGCATTGTTTCGTTTGACGCGCACCTGCCAGTGACGATCGTCGCGCTGCTGAGCGACGAATGCCGCATCCATCTGCGGCACATCCAGCATCGCCGGATCGAAGATGGCGTGCGCGCCCAGTAGCCCCTTATCCGGCAGCGCGTAGCTGGAGTTCGTCGCCTCGATCAGCAACGCGAACAACGGCTCTTTCGTCTCGATGCGCCACATCGTGCCGCGGGGGATCACGACGTAGTCGCCCGCCGCGAGCGTCAGGTGTCCGTAGTCACAATGAAACTCACCGGCGCCCCGATGCACGAACAACAGGTCATCGCCATCGGCATTGCGCGCCAGGTGATCCATCGACTTGGCAGCATTCCACACGCGCACCCGAACATTCGCATTGCGCAGAATCTCCGCCGCCTGCCACGGCGATGTTTGATCCTGATCGATCTTGGTGAGATCGAAAGCATGCGGCCGCAGCGGCCCTTCGAACTCCACCCAACCGGTCGGCGGATGACGATGATGAAAGAACGCGGCCGGGCCGAAGAAGCCTTCCTTACTGATCTCGCGCTCGAACGTGCCCTGCGGCAGGTCGGCATGCGCCTGCCGCGATGCCGTGCCCTCGACCCGCGATGGAATGATGGGTCGTTTCATGACGCACCTCGGGTTAAATCACACCACGACGCATCTGATCCAATTCGATCGATTCGAACAGCGCCTTGAAGTTGCCTTCGCCGAAGCCGTCGTTGCCTTTGCGCTGGATGATCTCGAAGAAGATCGGCCCGATGACGTTCTGCGTAAAGATTTGCAGCAGCAGGCCTTCGCCCTTGGCCGGATTGCCGTCGAGCAGGATGCGACGCTTGCGCAGCTCGTCCAGATTTTCGCGATGACCGGTGACGCGCGCGTCGACGCCTTCGTAATACGTGTCCGGCGTGTCCTGGAACGCCACGCCCTGCTCACGCAACACATCGACGGTGCGCTGGATGTCGGCGGTGCCCAGTGCGATATGCTGAATGCCTTCGCCCTTGTACTCGCGCAGGTATTCCTCGATTTGCGACTTGTCGTCCTGAGACTCGTTGATGGGAATGCGGATCTTGCCGCACGGGCTGGTCATGGCGCGGCTGAATAGGCCGGTCTTCTTGCCTTCGATGTCGAAGTAACGGATCTCGCGGAAGTTGAACAGCTTCTCGTAGAAGCCCGCCCACTTATCCATGTTGCCGCGAGCCACGTTGTGCGTCAGATGATCGATGTAAGTCAGCCCCGCCGTCCGGCTCAACGCAGCGCCTGTCACCGGCACGAAGTCGACGTCATAGATCGTGTGCTCGCCGTAACGATCGACCAGATAGATCAAGCTGCCGCCGATGCCTTCGATGGCGGGAATGTTCAGCTCCATCGGGCCGACGCGGGTTTCGACCGGCCTGGCGCCCAGCTCGACACAACGCTTGAACGCGTACGCCGCGTCCTTCACCCGGAAGGCCATCGCGCAGGCCGACGGCCCGTGCTCGCGCGCGAAACGCTGGCCGAAGCTGTCCGGCTCGGCGTTGATGATGAAATTGATATCGCCCTGCCGATGCAACGTGACATTCTTGCTGCGATGTCGGGCAGTCGCCGGGAAGCCGAGCCGCTCGAACAAGGTCCGCAACAATTCGGGATCTTCGGCGGTGTATTCGACGAACTCGAACCCGTCGGTGCCGAGCGGGTTGTGACTGTCCTGGGCGGCGCTGCTCATACTCATCCCCTGAACGCGAAACCAATGGTTACAATTGAAACTATATTCCCGGAGCCCGTCAAGGGGAGTGCGCGCAAGCCATGACTGGACCTAAAGAAAAAGTTGCCGACCTGCCGCCCGCAGGGCCCGCGCTACAGCTCGATCGTTTCATTCCCTACCGGCTGTCGGTGCTGACGAACACGGTCAGCATGGTGATTGCCGGCGCCTACGAGCGGGAGTTCGGCCTGTCCATCCCGCAATGGCGCGTGATGGCGGTTCTGGCCCGTTACCCGGACCTGTCGGCGGTCGAGGTGGCCGAGCGCACGGCCATGGACAAAGTCGCCGTCAGCCGCGCGATCCAGGGTTTGCTCGATGAGAAGCGTGTGTTGCGCGCGTTCGACAAGGGCGACCGCCGTCGCTCCATCCTCCGCCTGTCTGCCGCTGGACAGGCCGTCTACACGCGCGTGGCGCCGATGGCCTTGCGCTATGAGGCCGAATTGCTGAGCGCACTCAGTCCAAGCGACCAGCGCACGCTCGACCGCCTGCTGACCCGGCTGATGGAGCAAGCCAAATCAATGCAAGCGAGTCGCGACGTTTAGGAAGGACTCGCTATAATCCGCGCCGCTTGCATGATCGCTCTTCCGCGATCGAAGGAGCGGCAACGAGTGAGAACAGTGGCGGAGTTCCGGATCGAATACCTGCGGCAGCTGAGCCCGCAGGGTCGTCCGCTCGACGAGTTGCCGGCTTTCGCCGCCGACAACGAAGAATTGCTGAAGATGTTCGCGGCCATGCTGCGGGCTCGCACGTTCGACGCCAAAGCCGTCAATCTCCAACGCACCGGCAAGCTCGGCACTTATGCGCCCTGCCTCGGCCAGGAGGCCGCGCATGTCGGCGTCGGCGCGGCGATGCGCCCCGAAGACTGCCTGGCCATTGTTTATCGCGAAATCGGCACCCTGTTCTGGCGCGGTGTCAGCATGACCGAAGTGCTGCTCTACTGGGGCGGCGATGAACGCGGCAACGACTTCGCCGTGCCCCGCCACGATTTCCCCTGGTGCGTGCCCATCGCGACCCAGACGCTGCACGCCGCCGGCGCGGCCATGGCATTCAAGATCCGCAAAGAACCTCGCTGCGCCGTGGCGTATATCGGCGACGGCGGCACTTCGGAAGGCACTTTCTACGAAGCGATGAACCTGGCCGGCGCGCGCCAGCTGCCCATCGTGTTCGTCGTCGTCAACAACAAGTGGGCGATCTCCGTGCCCATCGAAGAGCAGACCGCGGCCGAAACCCTGGCGCAGAAAGGCATCGCCGCCGGCATCCCGGGCGTTCAGGTCGACGGCAACGACGTGATCGCCGTACGCGATTGCATGTCGCGAGCGCTGGAAAAGGCGCGCAATGGCGGCGGCCCGACCGTGGTCGAAGCGATCAGCTATCGCTTGAGCGATCACACCACGGCCGACGACGCGAGCCGTTATCGCAACGAAGCCGAAGTCGCCGAAGCCTGGAAGGTCGAGCCGATGATCCGGCTGCGCAAGCTGCTCGAGTCTCGCGGCGTGCTCGATGAAGCTCGCGAACAGGCCATGAAGGCAGAGTTCACCCGTGAGGTCGACGCAGCCGTTCAGGAATACCTGAGCACGCCGCGCCAGGCCACGGACGCGATGTTCGATCATCTTTACGCCAATCCGCCGCCGTACGTGGAAGCGCAGAAAGAGCTCGCGCGCCGTTATGCCGGCACCGGCCGGCCTTCTCACTGAAGTCCTCGCATGCCCAAAGTCACAATGGTCGAAGCCATCGCGATGGCGCAGGCGTGGGAGTTGGCGCACGACCCGAGCGTGGTCGTGCTCGGCGAAGACGTCGGCAAGAGCGGTGGCGTATTCCGCGCCACGTCGGGCTTGTTCGAACGATTTGGCGCCGATCGCGTTCAAGACACGCCGCTGGCGGAGAACATGATTGCCGGCATGTGCGTCGGCATGGCGGCGCAGGGCATGCGGCCGGTCGCCGAGATCCAGTTCATGGGGTTCCTGTATCCGGCGATCGATCAGATCGTGAATCACATGAGCCGGCTGCGTCATCGCACTCGCGGACGTTTGTCGTGCCCAGTAGTGATCAGGACGCCGCATGGTGGCGGCATTCATGCGCCGGAACATCATTCCGAATCGGTCGAGTCGATGATCGCGCACGTGCCCGGCATTCGCGTGGTCTGCCCTTCTTCGCCGGCCCGCGCATATGGCTTGTTGCTGGCGTCGATACGCGACCCGGATCCGGTGCTGTTCCTCGAGCCGACGCGCATCTACCGACTGGCGAAGCAGGAAGTGCCGGACGACGGCGTCGCCGCGCCGCTCGATGTTTGTTACATCCTGCGCGAAGGCGAGGACGTGACCATCGTGACCTGGGGCGCGATTACGACCGATGTGCTGCAGGCGGCCGAGCAACTCGCGGCGCAAGGCATCAGCGCGGAGGTGATCGACCTGGCCACGGTGAGTCCGATCGATTCAGAGACCATCCTCGATTCCGTTGCGAAGACCGGCCGCCTCGTCATCGTTCACGAAGCCGCGCGCAACTGCGGTGTCGGCGCTGAGATCGCCGCGATCGTCGCCGAGCACGGGCTTTATGATTTGCTGGCGCCGATTCAACGCGTCACCGGTTTCGACACCGTCGTGCCGCTGTATCGACTCGAGAACGACTACATTCCCAGCGTGACCCGCATCGTCGATGCGGCGAAAGCGACGCTGGCCGGTTAGGAAGAAGACTATGAGCGTGACCTTCAACCTCCCGGACCTCGGCGAAGGCCTGCCCGAAGCGGAAATCGTCTCGTGGCATGTCAAGGAGGGCCAGCGCGTCGAAGTCGATCAACCGTTGTTGTCGGTTGAAACGGCCAAAGCCGTTGTCGATGTGCCGAGCCCGTATTCGGGCAACATCGTTCGATTGCATGCAAAAGCCGGCGACACGGTTCAGACCGGCCGGCCGCTCGTCGATTTCGATCTGCCGTCGCAAGCCGCGAAAGCGTCGGATACCAGCGCGCCGGCGCAGGCCAATCAGGGCATGGTCGTCGGCCACATGGCCACCCGTAACGAAGAGCTCGTCGATCACGCTATCGTCGGTCGCGGCCGTCGTGCATACAGAGACCGTGGTCGCGTCCGCGCGGCACCCGCTGTTCGCATGCTGGCCAAGCGATTGGGCGTAGAACTATCGGCATGCTCGGCAACCGGTCGCCACGGCCTGGTGAGCGTCGACGACGTGCTTGCTCGGGCGAACCTGAGCAAATCGCAGCAGCGCGCTCCCGCCGTCCCCGGCCTCACCGATGCCGACAAACTGCGCGGTCCGCGAAAGGCGATGGCGCAAAGCATGTCGCTGTCTCGCGATGAGATCGCGATGTGCACAATCTTCGATGACGCCGACATCGACGCCTGGCAGAACCGCGGCGACATCAGCATCCGACTTGTCCGAGCAATCGCCGCCGGCATCAAGGCGGAGCCGGCACTTAACGCATGGTTCGATCCCGCCGGCCCGTCGCGCAAATTGATGGAGCAGGTGCATCTGGCGATTGCAGTGGATACAAACGACGGCCTGATCGTCCCGGTTCTGCGCGATGTCACTTCGCAATCGGCGCCGCAATTGCGTGCTCAACTGGACGATATCAAGCAGCGGACGCGCGCCCGTACCATCACGCCGGAAGAAATGCGTGATTACACGTTCACACTTTCTAACTTCGGTACGGTCGCCGGACGGTATGCAACTCCGCTGGTGGTCCCGCCGACGGTGGCAATCCTGGCAGCGGGCAAACTGCAAAGAGACGTCGTTGCCGGCGCAAAAGCCCCGGAGATACACGTTCGTCTGCCGCTGTCATTGACGTTCGACCACCGCTGCGTCACCGGTGGCGAAGCCCTGCGTTTCCTCGCCGCTGTCATAAACGATCTGCAGTCGCCGAACTAACTGGCGAGAAGCTCCAGCGCTCGTCGTTATTCCTTTTTGGTGCAGCCGGCGCCACGGCGGTCTATTACCCTATGCACCGTCATAGTTCATCGTTCAAGACTTGCGCCCCTTACTGATTGAACATGGGTGAGCTTCAGGGGCTCACTCTGCCCCCTTCAAACCAACAACGTTGGCATCATGACAACGACTATTCCCGCTGCACGTCAAAAACTGATCGAGCGCATTGCGCAGTCCGCCCGCGCGTTGAAGCGACGCGGCGATCCGCTGGATGTTCAGGAGTTCGTCCGCCAGTACTACCGCGGCGTTGGCGAAGAAGATCTCGCTGAATACCGCCCGGACACATTGGCGGCGCTGGCGCTGGCGCATCTTCGCAGCGCGAGCGTGCGCAAGCCGAGCCGTCCGCTGGTGCGTGTATTCAATACGGATGAAGCGCGCGATGGCTGGAGCACTACGCACACCATCGTGGAGGTCACCACCGAGGACATGCCGTTCCTGGTCGACTCGCTCGGCATGGTGCTGACGCAGGCGGGCCTCACTATTCATATGATGGTCCACCCGGTGCTGCCGATCCGCCGCGATCGCGCTGGCAAGCTCGAGGAGTTGGGCGAGGTCGGCAACGGGAAGAAGTTCACGCACGAGTCGTGGCAGCACATCGAGATCGACCGCATCGGCGCGCCCGAGCGGCTGCAAGAGATCGAGCAAAAGTTGTTACGCACCCTCGAGGACGTGCGCCTTGCCGTCGGCGATTGGAGCGAGATGCGCCAGCGCGCGAGCGAGTTGGCCAACGAGATCGAGCGTGACAATCCCGGCGTGCAGCCCAGCGAAGCGCGCGAAGCCAAAGCGCTGCTCGACTGGATGGCCGCGAATCATTTCACGTTCCTCGGCTATCGCCAGTACGAATTGAAACGAGGCCGCAGCGAAGACCTGCTCGTGCCCATGCCGGAAACCGGCCTAGGCATTCTGCGCGCCCGCAAAGGTTATCGGGCCGAGCCGACCGTGCTCACCGGCGAGCTGCGCGAGCACGCTCGGCAACCCGAGCTGATGCAGATCACCAAGGCGAACTCCGTTTCCACCGTTCATCGCGCAACCTATCTCGACTATGTCGGCGTGAAGACCGTCGACTCGCAAGGCCGCGTCACCGGAGAGAAACGTTTTCTCGGTCTGTTCACGTCCGCTGTCTACAACCGCAGCCCGCGTGAGATTCCGATGCTCCGTCACAAGATCGAGCGCGTAGTCGGGCACTTCGGCCTCGACCCGGCGAGTCACGACGGCAAAGCAGTCGTGCACGTATTGGAAACGTATCCGCGCGACGAGCTCTTCCAGGCCAGCATCACCGACTTGATCCGCAACGTCCGCGGCATCGTCAATCTGTACGAGCGCCAACGTGTGCGTGTGTTCCTGCGCCGGGATACATTCGGTCGTTTCTATTCCGCACTGATCTTCGTGCCGCGTGACCGCTACAACACGCAGGTGCGCGAGAAGATGGAAGCGGTCATCAACGAGAAGCTCAAAGCCACTGCGATCGAATCGCAGGTCCAGATTTCTCAGTCCGCGCTCGCTCGCGTGCACATGATCATTCGCCTGCCGGCCGATGGCGGCCCGCGCATGGATGCGGAAGAGCTGGAGCAACTGATCGCCGAGACGGTGCTCACCTGGAACGACAAACTCCGCGACGCATCGATCGACAAGCACGGCGAGCTCGACGGCCGTCTGATCGCCGAAAAATATCGCGACGCCTTCCCCGCTGCGTACCAGGAAGACACGACTGCGGAAGTCGCGCTCGACGACATCGGTCAGCTCAACGAAGTCGTCGCCGACACCGACAAGATCGCCATGCGTCTCGCGAGCGGCGAAGGCAAAACGGTTCACCTGCGGCTGTTCCGAGCCGCGGCGCCGATCGTCTTGTCACAAGCGCTGCCCATTCTCGAGAACATGGGTTTCGTGATTGTCAGCGAGCGCCCGTATCGCATCGCTGTGTCCAGCGGTCGGCCGATCTGGCTGCAGGACTTCGAGATGCAACGTCGCGACGGCGGTACGATCAACCCCGCGACCTTGGGCCAACGCTTCACCGACACCTTCTCGGCCGTGTGGACCGGCCGCGCCGAGAACGACGGCTTCAATCAGCTCATCGTCGTCACCGATCTCACCTGGCGTCAGTCCAGTGTGCTGCGTGCGTACTGTCGTTACGCAATTCAAACCGGCGCGAGCTTCAGCCAGGCGTACATGGAGCAAGTGCTGACGTCGAACGCCAAGATCGCGACCACTTTGTCGCAGCTGTTCGAAGCGCAGTTCGATCCGGCGGTGAAGCCGGCCAGGCGCAGCGGCGAAGTGGATCGCTTGAAACAGGAGCTGTCCGATCTGCTCGACTCCGTGCGCAGCCTCGACGAGGACCGCATCCTCCGCCGCTTCGCGCATGCCATTCAGGCAACGCTGCGCACGAATTACTTCCAGATGGACACGAACGGCGCGCCCAAGCAGTGGGTCTCGTTCAAGCTCGACTCGCGCAGCATTCCTGAAGTGCCACAGCCGCGACCGGCGTTCGAGATCTTCGTTTACTCGCCGCGCGTCGAAGGCGTCCACCTGCGCATGGGTCAGGTCGCCCGCGGCGGCATTCGCTGGTCGGACCGTCGCGAAGACTTCCGCACCGAAGTGCTGGGCCTGATGAAGGCGCAGAACGTGAAGAACACGCTGATCGTCCCGGTCGGCGCGAAAGGCGGCTTCGTTCCCAAGCGCATGCCGGCCGGCGCGAGCCGCGAAGACGTGCAGAGAGAAGG
The DNA here is from genome assembly GCF_009932555.1 of Steroidobacter agaridevorans. GTDB lineage: Bacteria > Pseudomonadota > Gammaproteobacteria > Steroidobacterales > Steroidobacteraceae > Steroidobacter > Steroidobacter agaridevorans. The sequence continues at coordinate 641,223 of NZ_BLJO01000004.1, read as the reverse complement.
CGTCGAGTGCTATCGCACCTTCATCTCGGCGTTGCTCGACATCACCGACAACATCGTCGAAGGCAAGATCCTGCCGCCGGCGCAGGTGGTCCGTCGCGATGGCGACGATCCCTACCTGGTGGTCGCGGCCGACAAAGGCACGGCGACCTTCTCCGATATCGCCAACCGCCTGGCCGCCGACTACAACTTCTGGCTGGGCGACGCGTTCGCCTCGGGCGGCTCGGCCGGCTACGACCATAAGAAGATGGGCATCACCGCGCGCGGCGGCTGGGAGTGCGTGAAGCGTCACTTCCGCGAGATGGGCATCGACACCCAGTCGCAGGACTTCACCGCCATCGGCATCGGCGACATGGCCGGCGACGTGTTCGGCAATGGCATGCTCCAGTCGCCGCACACCCGCCTGCTGGCGGCCTTCAACCATCAGCACATCTTCCTGGACCCGGAACCGGATGCGGCCTCTTCTTATAAAGAGAGACAGCGCCTGTTCAACCTGCCGCGCTCCACCTGGGAGGACTACAACCGCAAGTTGATCTCCAAGGGCGGCGGCGTCTACGCGCGTAACGTCAAGTCGATCAAAGTGTCGCCCCAAGTGCAGGCGATGCTCGGCATCAAGCGCGACACGTTCACTCCGATCGAGCTGATTCGCGCGATTCTGTGCATGCCGGTCGATCTGCTGTGGAACGGCGGCATCGGCACGTATGTAAAAGCTACAGACGAATCTCACATCGAGGTCGGCGACCGCGCCAACGACGCCTTGCGCGTCAACGGTCGCGATCTGCGCTGCAAGGTCGTCGGCGAAGGCGGCAACCTCGGCATGTCACAACGCGGCCGTGTCGAGTACGCGCTCGCCGGTGGCCGCCTCAACACCGACTTCGTCGACAACTCCGGCGGCGTCGATTGCTCGGACCACGAAGTCAACATCAAGATCCTGCTCAACAACCTGCCGAAGCGCGCCGGCCTGACGCTCGAGAAACGCAACGAGCTGCTGGTCGATATGACCGATGAGGTCGCCGCCCTGGTGCTGCGTGACAACTATCTGCAGAGCCAGGCGCTGTCGATGCTGGAGGCCCGCGCGAGCAAGGATCTGCTCGAACACGCGCATTCGATCCGTCGCCTCGAAGTGTCGGGGCTGTTGGATCGCGGGCTCGAGTTCCTGCCGGCGAGCGAGGAAATCACCGAGCGGCACCAGGCCGGCAAGGGCCTGACGCGGCCCGAGCTCGCCATTCTGCTGGCCTACGCCAAGATGGCGTTGTATTCGAAGCTCATCGATTCGGATGTGCCCGAGGATTCGTACCTGGGCCACGAGCTGGAACGTTACTTCCCTGCACTGATGCAGAAACGTTTCAATAAGTATCTACCGGAGCACCGTCTGCGCCGGGAGATCATTGCCACGGCGACCACCAACAGCATCGTCAATCGCATGGGCCCGACATTCGCTCGCCGGGTTCAGGAAGACACCGGCGCCAACGCCGGCACCGTCGCCCGCGCCTATGCCATCGCTCGCGAGTTCGTCGCGATGCGCGACACGTGGGCCGACATCGAAGCGCTCGATACCAAGATCGCGGCGGCCGTTCAGTACGAGATGATGTTCGAGACCACTCGCCTGCTGCGCTTCTGCACCTACTGGCTGATTCATCGGCTCAGCGGCCAGCTCGATATCGAGCGTCAGGTGTCGCGCTTCCGCAAGGGTATGAAGGATCTCGACGGCCTGCTGCCGAAGGCGCTCAGCGGCGATGACCTGTCGGTCTACAACAGTCGTCACAGCCGCTACGTCGGCGCGAACGTGCCGGACAAACTCGCCCGGCGCATGGCCAGCCTGATGGCGCTGCGCTCCGGCCCGGATCTGATCGAGATCTCCGAAGCGAGCGATCTGTCGCTCGATCGAGTCGCCGCGCTTTATTTCGGTGTCGGCACGGCGCTGTCGCTGGACTGGATTCGCGAGCAGGTGGAAGTGCTCGGCGTGGAAGGCCACTGGCAGGCAGTGGCGCGCACGACCTTGCGTGACAATGTTTACAACCTGCAGCGGGCGCTGTGCCTGCAAGTCATCGGAGAGTCGAAGCGCTCCATCAAGGACGGCAAAGCCTCGCCGGCCGAGCTGCTCGAAGGCTGGAGCAATCGCCATCGGGCCGCTGTCGATTATCTGCGACAGACGGTGAGCGACATGCGCGCGCTGCCGGCGATGGATTTCGCAACGCTGTCGGTCGCCCTGCAGGCTGTGCGCCGAATGACGGAATAAGGGGCCTGTCGGGAGCGCCTCAGGCGCTCCCGAACCCTGTTTCTGCCGAAAGTGACGGTACCTGGCGACAGATGATTGCTGCTTGCCGGGACAAAATGAATGGACGCGGCGACACCTGCGGCTTGGGGGCGATGTCTGCTATAAAGTCGGCCCTCGTTCAGCCTCACTTTAGTTATGGCCGGCCAACTCGTACTCCTGCGTCACGGACAAAGCACCTGGAATCTGGAAAACCTGTTCACCGGCTGGGTGGACGTGGACCTGACCGAGCAAGGCCGCAACGAAGCGCGCGCCGCCGGCAAGCTGCTCAGGGAAGAAGGCTTCGAATTCCAGCAGGTGTTCACGTCGGTGCTCAAGCGCGCCATCCGCACGATGTGGATCGCGCTCGATGAAATGGACCGCATGTGGCTGCCGGTGGAGCGCAGCTGGCGCCTGAACGAGCGCCACTACGGCGCCCTGCAGGGCCTGAACAAATCCGAGACCGTCGAAAAGTACGGCGCCGACCAGGTGAAGATCTGGCGCCGTAGCTACGACATTCCGCCGCCGGCGCTGACGCTGGACGATGAACGCCATCCGCGCTTCGACCTGCGCTATGGCTCTTTGCAGCCCGCGGAGCTGCCGACCACCGAATCTTTGAAGACCACGCTCGATCGAGTGCTGCCTTACTGGAACAACCGCCTCGCTCCGGAGTTAATTGCCGGACGAAATGTATTAGTAGTCGCACACGGCAATAGTTTGCGTGCCCTCGTGAAGATGCTCGATGGCATGTCCGATTCGGACATCGTCGAGTTCAACATTCCAACCGGGGTGCCCATTCACTACCAGTTGGATCAGGCGCTCAAGCCGACCTCGCGTCGCTTCCTGGGCGATCCCGAGGCCATCAAAGCCGCAGCTGAAGCCGTCGCGCGACAGACCGAAAAGAAAAGCGGTTAACGATTCGAGTCCGGATTTTTGATTTCAGACTGCGCTGTCGCCATTCGCGAACAGCGCAGCGGGCAGCTTTTGACTCGTGCGAGCGAAGCAACAGATGTTTGTATCGCCGTTGCTTCAGTCGGCGCCGTCGCAAGACGGTGACGATTTAACACTGGAAATCAACGTTCCATATTGATGCACAGCTGCATCGGAACTGTTTCGGTGTGACGCATGTCATCTGCTCGTCGTGTTTGGATGTTGTACTTGCGCAGCACTCGAGATTCGTCTAATTAGCCTGCACAGGCTTTGTTTGATGCATTTCGGTGCGCGTTGTGATGTTTCGCCGATCAGCGACGGCAAAAATTACACTGGAATAAAACTTGCTTTGTAAAAGCAAGTGACGATGGGGCAAGACAGCTGATGAGTCTTGCAAGATGTTTTTTGCGAGCCGTGGGGACGGGGGCGCAAACGCACACAACGATATGCAACTGTGCCTGTCCGCGTGTGCGTCATTGATGAGGAGTGATGCATGCGTCTGATCAGACTCGCAGGGGCTCTCGTGGCCCTGAGCGTTAGTTGGGCTGTGAGTGCGAACCCGGCAATCCACAGCAACGTGAGTGGCTCTATCGCCGGCCCTGCGGCGGCCAGCACTCAAATGGTCGCCAGCCAGGCGCAGGTGCGCCTCGACCGCGCCGGACTCACCGGCGATCTGGCCAGCAACTTGAGCGGCAAGGATGCACGCACAATTTCCAATACCTCTGCCGCAGGCACAGACGACTCGCGCGGCTGGCTCATGGCCCTGGTCGCGGTGTTGCTGATCGGTCATCAGCTGCGCCGTAAGCATCGTTTCCTGCGTCCGCAGCGCTTCAGCGATCTTTGATTCGCCGAACACTGCTTCCGCACATGCGGGAGGTGCGATGATCAATCAACGTCAGCCCTTAAGGTCTTACGATCGTTCGACCGGTGTCAGCGCGTCCGAGCCGACATCGTTGTTCGTCCTGAAATCGCTGCTTTATCCAGTGATGCCGGTGCTCACCTTGGGCCTGTGCATGCTGGTGTGGCGCGAGAGCCTGCTGCAGGGGCCGTACTTCCTGATGGCAGTACTGGCCTTCTTCGGCGCGGCCGATGTGCTCGATGCCTTGCCGATGGCGCCGCCGCGCCATCGCTCGATGGCGATCGCGTCGCTGCTCGACATCATCTTCCGCTGGTGCCTGGTGATCGCATTCATCTGGGCGCTGCTGGAGATCGCGGGCATTGCCAGGCAGCTGCGCTGGGAAGTGCTGGTCAGCTGGGCCATCTCCACGCCGTTGGTGCTGTGGGTCGGCCGGCTGTACGCGCCGCATTTGTTCGTTCGAGCCAGCAACAGCGGCGCGCCTCGCAAGGTCGTGATCGCCGGCGCCAACCGGCTCGGCGCGAAGCTCGCGGGCAAGCTCGAGGAGTCGCCCTGGCTGAACATGGAAGTGCTCGGCTTCTTCGACGACCGCGATTCCGGGCGCATGCCCGAAGAGTGTGCGCGTCGCGTGCTGGGCAAGCTCGGCTGGATGCGTGACTACATCGCTCGCAACTCGATCGACGTGGTCTACATCACGCTGCCGATGACGCGGCACCCGCGCATCACGGAGCTGTTGCAATCTTTGAAAGATTCGACCGCCTCTGTGTATTTCGTACCAGACCTGACCATGTGCGACCTGGTGCAGCCCCGCTTCGACCTGGTGAACGGCGTGCCGGTGGTGGCGGTCTGCGAATCGCCGTTCTACGGCGGACGCGGCATCGCCAAGCGTGTCAGCGACATCGCGATCTCGGCCTTCGCCATCGCGCTGTTGTCACCCGTGATGCTGGCGGTCGCCGCGGCGATTCGCCTGACGTCGCCGGGCCCCGTCATCTTCCGTCAGAAGCGCTATGGCTTGGACGGCAAGGAGATCGTGGTCTACAAGTTCCGCTCGATGACTGTCACGGAAGATGGCAATAAGAGTTATACGCAGGTCACGCGCAACGACTCGCGCGTCACGCCGGTTGGATCGTTCATCCGCGCCACGTCGCTGGACGAACTGCCTCAGCTGCTGAATGTCCTGGAAGGAACCATGAGCATCGTTGGCCCGCGGCCGCATGCGGTGGCCGTCAACGAACAGTACCGGCGGCTGATCCCCGGCTACATGCTTCGCCACAAGGTGAAGCCAGGCATCACCGGTTGGGCGCAGGTCAACGGCTTCCGCGGCGGCGATGACATCGGCTCGATGCGCTCGCGCATCGAACACGACCTGGAATATCTCCAGCATTGGTCGCTCACGCTCGACCTGATGATCATCCTCAAAACAGCAATGGTGGTTTGGAACGACAGACATGCTTATTAGTCCGATGGCGCGCCGAACTGTCTCAACGTTGAGCCTGGTGCTGCTGATGATCTGCTCGATGCTGGGCAGGTCGAGCTTCGCGGCCGATGCGGACTATCGCCTGGGACCGGGCGATATGTTGCGAGTCAACGTCTTCGGCTCGCCGGAGTTGTCCGGCGAGGTGCGGGTGAGCGAGTCCGGCAACATCACCTATCCGCTGATCGGGCAGGTGCAGGTGTCCGGCAAATCGCCGGCGCAGGTCGAAGCGCAGCTGGTCAGCGCATTCGTCGAAGGCGGCTATTTGAAACAGCCGCAGGTGTCGGTGCTGGTGCTGGAGTACCGCAGCCAGAAGGTGTCGGTGATGGGTCATGTCACGAAGCCCGGCCAATATTCGCTGCAGTCGAGCAGCCGCGTGCTGGACGTGCTCGCCGCGGCCGGCGGCCCCATCAGCGAGGAAGCGGCCGACGTTGTTTCGCTGATGCGCAAGGACGGCAGCAAGGTGCCGATCGACCTGACCAAGTTGTTCGCGGGCGACCCGTCCCAGAACCAGGAGGTGGCCGGCGGCGACACTTTATATGTGCCGCGCGCGCCGCAGTTCTATGTGTATGGCGAGGTGCAGAAGCCCGGCATGTACAAGCTCGAGCGCGGCATGACGGTGTCACGCGCGATCTCGAAAGGCGGCGGTCTGACGACGCGCGGCTCGGAGCGGCGCGTGGTGATCAAGCGCAAGGACAAGGAAGGTAAGGAAGAACACTACTCGGCGAAGGGCTCCGACCTGCTGCAAGCCGACGACGTGTTGATGGTCAAGGAAGGTTTGTTCTGAATGGACGCTCGCGAAGTAACCAGGAACGAAGCACTATGATGGGCCTCGCTCAAATGTTGAGAGTTCTGCGCGGACGCGCGTTTCTGTTCACGATCGTCGTGCTGGCGGTGGTGACCGGCGTGGCCGTCATCAGCCTGCTGTCGCCGAAGAAATATGTGGCGGAGCTGGCGCTGGTGGTCGACCTGCAAGGCAGCGACCCGATGAAGGAACAGGCGCTGGCGCCGATGCTGGTGCCGACGCATCTGTCCACCCAGACCGAGATCATCAAAAGCCGCAATGTCGCGCACAAGGTGATCGAGAAGATGGGCCTGGCCACCAATCCCGAGGTGGTGGCGAGCTTTCGCGACAGCGGCTCGACGACCGATCTGAATTCCTGGCTGGTCGACAACCTGTTGCGCAACGTGGACGCGAAGACCGCCCGCAGCAGCAACATCATCCGCATTTCCTATAGCAGCCCGGACCCGGTGCAGTCGGCGGCCATGACCAATGCCTTCGCCGACGCTTACATCCAGACCAGCCTGGAGCTGAAGGTCGATCCGGCTCGCCGCCAGGTCACCTGGTACGAACAGCAGGTTGCGCAGCTGCGCGATGAGCTGGTGGCCGCGCAGACCCGGCTGTCCAAATATCAGGCCGATCACGGCGTGCTCGGCGTCGACGCGGCTCGCATGGACGTCGAAAACGCCCGTCTGCAGGAAATCTCCAATCAATTGGTCGCCGTGCAGGCGCAGATGTTCGATGCCAACGCGCGCAGCCAGCAGATCACGAACAGCGATCAGCTCGATTCGCTGCCGGATTTGATGAAGAACCCGACGATTCAGAATCTGAAGCAGGAGCTGGCGCGCGCCGAATCCAAGCTCGCCGAGGTCAGCGAGCGTTATGGCGTGAATCATCCGCAGTACATCGCTTCGGCCGCTGAAGTGTCCGCCCTCAAATCCAAGCTCAACGTCGAAATCGGCGTGACTCGCGGCTCGTTGGTGCAAAGCGCCGAAGTGGCCCGTCGTCAAGTCGGCGCCGTGCAGAAGGCGCTGGAAGAACAAAAGGACCGCATCATCGCGCTCAAGCGCTCGCAGGACGAGCTGTCGGTGCTGACGCGCGACATCGAGAGCGCCCGCACCGCTTACGACGCAGCTCTGCAGCAGGCGAACAAGACCAAGCTGGAAAGCCGCGTCGATCGCACCAACGTCGCCGTGCTCAATGCAGCGACGCCACCGCTGCTGCCGGCGTCGCCACGCATCCTGCTCAATCTCGCGGTCGGCCTGTTCGCCGGCATCGCGCTCGCGATCGGCCTGATCTTCACGCTGGAAGTTTGCAACCGGCGGTTGCGCTCGGCGCAGGACCTGGTCGAGTTCACCGATTTGCCCGTGCTTGCGGAATTGCCGGCACTCCCGGCAGGCGCGCGCCGTCATCGCAAACGCGAAGTGCGTCGCCAGCTGAAACTGCAGCCTGGCGTTGCGCCAGCGAACTGAGTAACAACCGAGATCGAGCCATTGAGGACGCCCGTAATGGACGCCGCTGTCGAACCCAGATCCCGCCGCCTGCCTCGGGTCAGCCGCCCGCGCATTCGCATCGGCGAGATCCTGTTGAACATGGGTGCGCTCTCGGAAGCCGATCTGCAAAAGGTGCTGGCCGCACACGTGGATCGCGGCGAGCCGTTCGGCAAGGTCGCTGTGTCCATGAAGCTGATCACCGAAGGCGAGCTGCGCTCGGCTCTGGCACAGCAGTTCACTTATCCGATCGCTCGCATCGGCGAGTCGGCGCTGTCGCCGTTGCTCGCGGCAGCTTACGAGCCGTTCGGTCAGTACGCCGAAGGTTTGCGCACGCTGCGCAGCCAGCTGCTGATGCGCTGGATGGGCGAGCATGACTGCACGCTCGCTGTTTGCTCCGCCCGCAGCGGCGAAGGCTGCAGCGTGCTGGCCGCGAATCTCGCGATCGTATTTGCCCAGCTCGGCGAACGCACACTGCTGATCGACGCGAACCTGCGCGACCCGGTCCAACATCATCTGTTCGGCCTCGGCGAATGCGACGGCCTCACCGACCTGATCAAAGGCGCGACGCGCACCGAAAAGGCGCTGCGCAAGATTGCCCAGTTCGAAAGTTTGAATGTGCTGACGGCCGGCACGCCGCCGCCCAATCCGCAGGAGCTGTTGAGCCGTCTGCCGTTCGCCCACTTGCTGGATGAGATGTCCGGCTATTACGACGTGATCATCATCGACACGCCGCCGCTGCTCGAGTTCGCCGATGGCCAGATCATCGCGACCCGCGCCCGCGGCTGCGTGCTCGGCACGCGCAGGGACAGCACGCGCCTGATCGACATCGCCCGCATGAAGGCGCAGCTCGATCCCAACCTGACCCACGTGCTGGGCACTGTGATCAGTGGCTGAAACGACGGCAATCGGCAACATTGGCGGCGTTCACGTCGCGCCGCGAGCACATCAGCACAGCGATTTCGTGCCCCTGCTCCTGCTGTGCACGCCGATCGCGTGCGCCAGCCTGTTGTCGAAGTTCGGCATCCCGGGCTACGCCAGCTTAGGCATCGGCATCGCCATTCCGTTGATGATGCTGGTGCTCGCGTTCGGCATGCTCAACAATTGCGTGCGCATCGAGCCGCGCCGCCTCGGGTTCTATTGCATTACGCTCGCCGTGCTGATTCTGCCGCAGCTGTTGCAGGCCGGCATGTTCTCGCTCGACTCGCTGATGATGCTGGCGGTGCTGCACATTCCTTATGTGCTGGTCGTGGTCCGCGGCGACGAGCTCGTCCCGAAGGCGCTCACGTTCTTCTTATATATCGCCCGGCTGCTCGCCTGTCTGGCGGTCGCGCAGTACTTCCTGCAAGGCATCGTCGACAACGCCTTGCTGTATCCGATCGACAACCTGCTGCCGCCGGATTTCATCGTGCAAGGCTTCAACGCCCAGGGCACCGTCAGCTATTACTCGACCCAGGTCCGCGCCACCGGCATGTTCATGCTGGAGCCGTCGTTCCTGACTCAATTCCTGGCGGTGGCCATCGTCGCCGAATCGGTCACGACACGGCGCCTGTGGCCCCTGGGCCTGTACGTGGCCGGCATCCTGGTGGCGCATGCCGGCACCGGCATCGCGATCCTGCTGATCTGCATGCCGTTCGTCGTGCTCCTCCATCGCCGTTGGGATCTGGCACTGCTCGGCGTGCTTGCCGCCGCGGCGGTGCTGGTGTTCGGCGAGATGCTGGGCCTGAACTTCATCGCCAACCGCGCCAACGAGTTCAGCGATCCGAACTCGAGCGGCTTCGCGCGCTTCGTCGGCGGCTTTTATATGTTCGAAGAGATGCTGTGGCCGAACCTGCCGCGCGCCTTATTCGGCTACGGCGCTGGCGCGTTCATGGATTACGCGCACCTCTTCACCATCGAGGTGGCCGACATGCCGGTCACCAAGATGATCTTCGAATTCGGGCTGGTCGGCGCGTTCACCTACTTCGCGTTCATTTTCAGCAGCCTGTTCGCTTCGCCCCTGCCGCGCATGGTGAGCGTGGCTATCGCACTCACTTTCCTGCTCAACGGCATGTATGTGCCGTTCTCGCATGGCCTGGCGCTTGGCCTGCTGGTGCTGACTTCCACGCGCAAGGTGCAGCTGGTCACGTCGAATGTGCCAGCGAGAAAACGGATATGACCATGTCACTCGAACTCGTCCTGCTGGTGCTGGCGTTGATCTGCCTGGGCTTGGCTCAGCACCCGTTCGTCACCTATCCCTTGTCGCTGAATCTGATGAAGAAGCTGTGGCCGCATCGCGCTCCGCCGCTGCCGGCCCGCAAACGGCACATCGATTTCACGATCTGCATGTGCGCGTACAACGAGGAAGGCGTGATCCGCGAGAAGCTGCAGAACCTGCTGGCGCTCAAGCAGCGCGAACCGGGCCTGGAGATTCTTATCTATGTGGACGCGGCCAGCGATCAGACCGCCAAGCGCCTGCGCGCCTACGCGCCGCATATCAACTTCCATGTCTCGCCTGCACGGCATGGCAAGACCTATGGCATGAACCTGCTGGCGAGCCGCGCCACGGGCGATGTGATCCTGTTTACGGACGCCAACGTCATGCTGGACATGGAAGTGCTCGACAAGCTGCGCGCCTCCTTCGAGGATCCGGAGATCGGCTGCGTCTGTGGCAATCTCATCTATACGAACGGCGGCGCTTCGGTGACCGCGTCGACCGGCTCGCTTTATTGGCGCCTGGAAGAAGGCATCAAGCGGCTCGAGCAGGAGACAGGCTCGGTGATGGGCGCCGATGGATCTTTGTTTGCGATCCGCCGCTCGCTGCACAAGGCGCCGCCCGATCACATCATCGACGACATGTTCGTATCGTTCTGGGTGCTGATCCAGGGCTATCGCATCGTGCAATCGAAAGACGCGCGCGCCTTCGAAGAGTCGGCGAGCAACGCGTCCGACGAATTCGGCCGCAAGGCCCGCATCGCTTGCCAGGCGTTCAATGTGCATCGGCTGATCTGGCCGCACATCCGAAAGCTCAACGTCGTGACCGTCTACAAATACGTGTCGCACAAGCTGTTGCGCTGGCTGTGCATTTATTTCCTCGCGCTCAGCGGCGTCTTCACGGTCGCTGCGCTGGCGGTTGCAGGCTACTCATGGGCCGCGGTGGTGCTGGTTGCTGCCTGCTCTATTGGTTTCATTCTCGGCGCCCGTTACGCGATCAAGCCGTTCTCGCAGATCGTCGACATCGTCACCAGCATGGCGGGCGCGGGATTGGGTGTCTGGAAATCGGTGCGTGGCGAACGGTTCCAGACCTGGACGCCGGTCGCCTCGTTACGCAAGGTCGCCGAATGAGATGTTTGTGGATCAGCCGGCACGTGCCCTACCCCATGAACGAGGGGTTGAAGGTGTACTCGGCAAAACTTTCCGAAGCGCTGGCCCAGGCCGGTGCGTTCGTGCGCGTGCTCGGCTTTGGCAGCACTGAAGCCACGCCGAAGAACCGTGCCCGCATGGAATGGGTTTCTGTCCCGGGCGATCGTCGGAACACCGCCGTCGCCTTGTTGAATCGTTTTCCGCTGACCGCGGCCGTCGATTCGACGAGCGCATATCGTGCGCTGCTCGAAGAGCAACTGCGTGAGCCGTGGGATGCGATCGTCTTCGACAGCTACGGCGCCGGTTGGGCGCTGGATCGTTGCAAAGCCTATCGCGCGACGAAACTGGGCGCGAAAGCCATCCTGGTCCATGTTTCTCACAATCACGAAGAAGTGTTGTGGCATTCCATGGCCAGGCAAGCCGAAGCCGGCTTGCCGAAGCGACTGGCGCTCTGGCAGAACTACTACAAGGTTCGCGGCCTGGAACGTCAGCTGTTGCGCGAGGTCGACCTGGTGTCGGCCATTACCATCGAAGACGAGCAGGCACTGCGGGCTCATCGCAGCGATAACAACACGCTCACGCTGACGCCTGGCTATGAGGGCGCCGTTGCGCCCGAGCGAGTCATCGATGCTTCGGTTCCGCGCCGCGCGGTTATCGTCGGTTCGTTCCAGTGGGTCGTGAAGCGCGAAAACCTCGCCCGCTTCGTCGAGCACGCCGACGCCCAGTTCGCCGCGCACGGCATCGAGCTGGTCGTCGCCGGCGATGTGCCCGATGACCTGAAACAAACACTGCTCGCCACCAGCCGTGCGACGCGTTTCGAAGGCTTTGTCAAAGACCTCGCGCCGTTCCTGGCGCAGGCGCGCATCGCCATCGTTCCCGAGCTGATCGGCGGCGGCTTCAAGCTGAAGTTCCTGGATTACATTTTCGGCCGCGTCCCGGTGGCGACTGTCGACGCCGCCGCTGCGGGCCTGCCCCCGAAGCTGCGCGAGGATTTGATCACCAGCACCGATTTTGCCGGTCTGACGTCCGCCATCGTCGAGCACATCGACCGTCTGGAGCATTTGAATCGCTTGCAGACGGCCGCGTTCGAGCAGGCGAAAACCTTGTATCGATGGGAGGACCGCGGGCTGCAGTTACAGCAGCGCATCGCGGAGTTGCAGAAGGCGCGTGCGAACTCCCCCGCACGCTCGTCGGCCACCGCCGCCGCCGCGAGCGCCTGAGCAGGAGCGCTGAATGTTCGGTTACGTTTCATTTGCCCAGCTGTCCAACGCCATCCGGTCGCAACTTTATGCGATTCCGGCGGATGTGGATTTGATCGTCGGCATCCCGCGCAGTGGCATGGTGCCCGCGTATCAGATCGGGCTGTTCCTGAATCGCCTGGTCTGCGACATCGATACCTTCATCGCCGACGGCAACATCAGCCACGGTCACACGCGCAAACTCGGCATCGCACTGAATTCGCTGCGCCAGGCGCAGCACATCCTGCTGGTCGACGACAGCATTGCGACCGGTGGTTCGATGCAGAAGGCGGTCGCACGCATTCAGGAGTCAGGCTACTCGGGCCGCGTCTCGACGTGCGCCGCGGTGGTCGCGCCGTCGCACAAGAGCAGCGTGGATGTTTCTTTCATCACGATGCCGCTGCCCCGGCTATTCGAGTGGAACGCGTTTCATCACGCCTGCGTGGAGACCGCCTGCTTCGACATGGACGGCGTGCTGTGCGTCGACCCGACAGCGTACGAGAACGACGACGGTCCGCGTTACGAGAAATTCCTCGCCACCGCGCGCCCGCTGTTCCGCCCGACCTTGAAGATCGGCCACATCGTGACTGCCCGTCTCGAGAAATATCGCAGCCTCACCGAGGACTGGCTGGCGGCAAACAACATTGCTTACGGCCAGCTGCACCTCGTCGACCTGCCGAGCCGCGCCGAGCGCATCCGACAAGGCGCGCACTGCTCGCACAAGATTCGCGTGTATCGCGAAACGGGCGCGACGATGTTCTATGAGAGCGAGATCGGCCAGGCGCACGAGATCGCCACCGGCGCGGGCAAGCCCGTGCTCTGCATCGACGCAATGACCATGGTGATGCCGGGCGCATCTCACCTCACGGCGACGGCCAAGGTTGCGCTCTGGCGGCTGCGCGCCCCGCTAGGGCGCGCGAAGGGCTGGGTTCGACAGCAGCTGCGATCCTCCAGAACTCCCGTTCGCGGGGCGTGAGTGCAACGTGCCGCCGCTCAACTCCTCACTGCTTCCGTCGCCACACACGGATGTAATCGATCGCATAGTTCCACTGCGACTCGTCGGCTTTCATCGAAGAAACGTCGACACCCTTCAGGATCATTCCGAGCTGATTGGTCACGAGGATGTGCGCGGGCACCGGCTTGCTCCAGACGTAGTACGTCTGCTTGATCGGCTCGCCGTCGAGCAACCAGATCGGCTGGTCCTTGACCCAGTCGAGCGAGAACACGTGGAAGTCGGCGGAGAAATCGAAGCCGGGGATGTACTCGTTCTTCTTGAATTTGGTCCACAGATCCTTCGGCGGGCCGTAGCGCTCGGGATTCTTATGGGTCTGCACGTAGCCGGTCATCACGCGCGTTTCCGGCCGGCCCTGCCAGTTGAAGAACTCGAAGATGTCGATTTCCGGCGGCCACGGCAGCTCGGAGAATTTGCCATCTGGATACTGCACGCCGGGATTCAACCAGAACGCCGGCCATGCGCCAACGCCCGTCGGCAGCTTCGCTCGCATCTCGATATACATGCCGTCGGTGACCGGCAGCTTGCCACGCAACATGCCCGACTCCAGGCCGCGCGGCTTCAAGCCGCCGCCCGGCGGAATGCGCCCTTTCAATGTGAGCGTGCAGTCATCGAACACATGCAGCGAGCGCGGGTCGCCGTCGGGATAGTCACGATGGTACGACCAGTACGTCTTCAGCCCGTCGAGCTTGCCGTTCTCATAGATGTAACGGTAGAAAAATTCCTGATCGAGCTTGGCGCGCGTATCGATGGTCGCATCCTTGCGACTGCGACCGAAGGTGTAATCCTTGACCAGCTCGAACTCGCCGGTTTGTTTGTAAGGCCGCGCCGGATCGATGGGCGGTCCCAACAATGCAGTACAAGCCGTGGCCGCCGCCGCTGCAAGAGCGATGATGCTCATCGTCACCTCTCGAATTCTTCCCGGCCATCTTCACGATCTGGCCGCCGACTGGCAATAGGAGCATGCGCTTGAGCAGGGAAATCATCATCACGGGCGGCGACGCTCATTTCTTTCCCTGGATCATTGCGGCGATCAGCTCTTTGCGCGCGCACGCGGAAACTCGTGCGCTGGACATGGGCATCATCGATCAAGGACTGACCGAGGCTCAACGCGCACAACTGAGCGCGTTCGGCTGCAAGATAGTCGAACCGCAGTGGACACTGCCCGTGCCGCAAGAAGCGCGCACGTTGCGAAACATCGGCCTCGTGGCTCGCACAGCGCTGCGCGACTACTTCCCCGGCTACGAGATTTATTTGTGGTTCGACGCCGACGCGTGGATGCAAACGCCCGAGTTCGTTACCGCTTATGCCGAAGGCGCGCGTGCCCGCGGCGCGGCCGTCGTGACGGAGAACGGTCCGGGATATCGCAAAACATTCACGGACTGGAAGTGGTGGGCGGGAAACATGGTCGCCTCGTTCGGCGTGCTCGACGGCCTGCGCTGCTCGTTCGCGACCAGTATCAACATCGGCGTGCTGTGTCTCAAAGACACGGCGCCACATTGGCAACAGTGGCAGCGCTACTACACGAAAGCGCTGGAGCGTACCGGCAAGGTGAACATGGATCAGCACGCGCTGTTCGCGGCGATTCATCTCGAAAATCTGTCGACGGCGCTCCTGCCCGCGCGCTTCAACTGGTTGCCGCATCTGAGCTGTCCGGTCTGGAACGCCGAACAGAAGCTGCTCTGCGAGCCGACGGCGCCGCATCGTCCGCTTTCCGTCATTCACCTTGCGGGTCCTCGTAAAGATCGGCCTTACGAAGTGGCGCATCTGAGCGGCGGCTCGTTCGCGACCTCGCTGACCTACCCAGCGATGCAACAGCACCTGGCAACCTGAATATGAACTACAACTCACTCAAAACCGTGTCGGTCGTGATTCCCGCCTACAACGCGAGGAACACGATTCAACAGGCCATCGCCACGGCGCGCGCGCAGACGTTGCGTCCGACGCAGATCGTCGTCGTCGACGACGTCTCCAAGGACGACACGATTCAACGAGCCGAAGCGGTCGCGGGCCCCGACTTGCTGATCGTGCGCAGCCCGAAAAACGGCGGCGGCGGCGCTGCGCGTAATCGTGGCATCGACCATTCGACCGGCGACGTCGTCGCATTTCTCGACGCCGACGATCTGTGGGCGCCGAACAAGCTCGCAAATCAAATGATGCTGTTACGCACGCAGACGCGCGATTCGTTTTGTTTCAGCGCCGTCGAGCAGGTCAACGAGTACGACGAGAAGCACATCCTGCCGAAGCGCGAGCCGTTCATCGGCGAGAGCCTGGCGGACTACATGCTCAAGGCCGGCAACATCATGCAGACCAGCACCCTCATGGTGCCCCGGCATCTGCTGACGAAGTGTCGCTTCAACGAACGGCTGCGCCGCTTTCAGGACCTCGACTTCGTGCTCACGTTGGACGAAGCCGGCATCGCCGCGACGTTCTGTCCGCAGCCGCTGGTCGAGTGGCGCAACGTCGGCAACCCGAAACGCGTCAGCTCGAACCCGGACCCAACGGTCATGCAGACGTTTCTAAACGCCCATCCGCGGCTCACGCGTGCGCAAAAGCTGGGGCTGGAGATTCGCAGTGTCGGACCGACACCCGGCGCGGCCGGTACCTTGCGCTGGTCATGGCGACTGGCGTTGTCTGTGTTCTCCGGCGCATTGCCGCCGCCGAATGCGGTAAGCCTGCTGCTGAAACACAGCCTCGGCATGCGCAATTACGGCGCGCTGCGCGCACGCCTCGGAGCCAGGTCGTGAAGCCCGCTGACGGCCATGCCATGAGCGAAATGGCGTCGACCTACCTCGACGCCTTGCGCGCAGCCGGCGCCAATCTGGTCATCGCCGCGCATGTCATGGCGCTGTATTTGGGCATTCGCGATCCCTACAGCCTCGGCAACCTGGGCGTCGCGATCTTCTTTTTGTTGTCCGGCTTTCTGATCATGCAGTCGATGCTGAACTGGCTGAACAAGCCGGAGCCGCGTCTGCCCGGCTTCCTCGCCGATCGGGTCGCTCGCATCATGACGCCGTACCTGCCGGCATTGATCCTGATCGCGATCCTCAACCTGACGCTCATCCACACCAATCACAGCCAGGGCGGCACGAACACCGGCGTGCTCACTTTCCTGGGCAATCTGCTGCTGCTGCAGGATCACGCCGTGTTTCAGGGCCTCGAGTTCGCAGGCATCGATTTCCCGTGGCGCATCCGCTCATACAACTCCGCGGAGCCGTTCTGGACGGTGGCGATCGAGATGTGGATCTACGTGTCCATGGGCCTGTTCTTTTTCTGTCTGCTCAAGCGCGAGCGCATCGATCGATGGCTGGGCCTGGCGCTGGTGGCAGTCGCAGTGCCCGTGCTGATCTGGAATGCAGCGGCGGGCGGCGGCAAATCGCTGAGCTTGATCTGGCTGCTGGGCGCGATCACCGGTTATCTGTTTCACCTGTGGCGAGCCAATGGCTACGCAAACATTCGCAGCGTCGCCACGGCCGTGACGGCATTCAGCGTCATCGCGCTGGTCGGGCGCGCCGGCAAGGTTGGCTTTCAGCCGTTCGATCTGCAAACGGCGCTGTTGATGGCCATGATTATGTTCGGGGTGCTGGCACTGCTGATCAGCGTACAGCGCGCGCCGTCCCTGCTGCGTGGGTCGGTGAAATTCCTGGCGTCATATAGCTACAGTTTGTATTTGATCCATAACACCGTCCTAATCCTGGTCCTGGAACATGTAAAGACCGAGAGCACCTGGGTGAATGTGGCCATCGCCGTGGTCGCAGCCCATGGCTGCGCCTATCTGTTGTATCTGGCATTCGAACGTCACTATCGAGTCGTGGGCCGCTGGCTGCGTCCGAACTTCGAGCGCGCCCTGGCGCCGCGAGCCAGCGAATCGACCGTTCCAGTCGCGGCCGATCTGGTTGCCGGCAGCGCAACCGCGGCCAGCCAGCAGGAGCGCTGATGTCCGCCGTTCGTAATGTGCGCTGGGTCGGCATGATCCAGGTCACGCGAATCAGCGTGCAGCTGCTGGGCCTGCTGGTCCTGTCCCGATTGCTGACGCCGGCCGACTTCGGCCTGGTCGCCATCGTGTTCGCGATCACGAATTTCGCATTGCTGCTGCGGGACATGGGCATGGCGTCCGCGATCATCCAGCGGGAGACGCTGGATGAGGCGACCGTGCTGACGGCGCACTGGACCAATTGTTTCATCGGCCTGGGGCTCGCGGTGTGCCTGTTCGGCTTTTCGTTCGTTGCCGAACACGTTTTCCAAGCAACGGGGCTCGCACCGTTGGTGCAGCTGAGTGCGCTGTCGTTTCCGTTTCTCAGCGCCACGACGGTGCATCAGGCATTGCTGGAGCGCGCGTCGCAGTTCGCAACCGTTGCTCGCATCGAAATAGTCGCGCTGCTGACGGGATTCACCGTCGCCGTGGTGTCCGCGTATCTCGGCGCCGGGCCCTACGCTCTGGTGCTGCAGACATTGACGGTCGCGGTGCTCTCGGCGATCCAGTTTTGGATTGCGTCGGACGCGAAGATGAAATGGGGCTGGAGCTCCGACCATGCCAAGGACTTGTGGAGCTACAGCGGCAGCTTGTTTGGTTTCAACCTGGTGAACTACTTCTCACGCAATGCCGATACGATGATCATCGGCCGCATGCTCGGGCCCGCGGCTCTGGGACCCTACTCGCTCGCGTATCGCGTGATGCTGTTCCCGTTGCAGAACCTCACGTTCGTCGCGACGCGCGCCTTGTTTCCGATGATGAGCCGTCACCAGCATTCTCCGCAGGAGCTGGGCACCATGCACCTGCGCCTGCTGTCGGTGATTTCGTTCTTTACCGCGCCGATGATGGCGGGGCTGTTCGTGCTGCGTGAACCGTTCGTTGACGTGGCGCTCGGCGATTCGTGGGGCATGGTCGCAGCGCTGATCATGTGGCTCGCGCCGATCGGGTTCATTCAGTCGCTGGTGAGCGCCGGCGGCGTCGTATTCCAGGCGGTGGGCCGCACCGACCTGCTGCTGCGCCTCGGAGTGATCAGCAGCATTCTGCACGTCACGGCTTTCATCACCGGCGTGCAGTGGGGGCTGCTTGGTCTCGCGGCTGCCTATTTCGTCGTCACACTGATCAACGCGGCGATCTCGCTTGGCGTACTGCTGCATCTGTTGCAACAGACCGTGCCGCGGCTGCTCGGCGCGATCCTGCCTTCGATCGCGAAGGCGTTGATCATGGCGACGTTGCTCTATTTCGCCGATGTCGAGCTGCGGGCCGTGGAGTTTCCGCCGCTGGTCCGTCTGCTGACGCTGAGCGCCGGCGGCGGCCTCATATTCCTGGCACTCACGCGCATCCATCTGATGCCGTCCGACCGTGACGTGCTCCGTTTGTTCATGAAGAAAGCTTAGGAGGGGAACAAATGACTTCGAAGGGAACACTTCGTCGCAACACTTTGTGCCTGGCCGCGGTTAGCACCGTGCTTTGCAATGCCGCCCTGGCGGCGCAGCCTGACCAGGAGAAGAAAGAGGAGCACCTCTATCTCTCCGAACAGTTTCTCTACGACGACAATCTGTTCCGCGATGCCGAGACCAACGACACCGACGTGATCCCGGGCGATCCGACCGATCCGAACGCGACTCCGCGCGAAGTATCGCGCGAGGACTACGTGAATCGCATCACCGTGGGCGTAGGCAACGACTTCCACCTGGGCCAGCAAACGTTGCGCCTCAAGGGTCGGGTCTACGATGCGCGCTATCAGGACAACGATTATCTCGACTACACCGGTGGAGACGCGTCGGCCGCGTGGGATTTCCGCGCGCTCACTGCGTTGTCGGGTCGTTTGTCGGGCTCATACAACCGCACGCTGGCCGACTTCGCCAACACGCTGGGCACACAACGCGACATCATCGAGAGCACCAACTACTCGGCGCTGGTGCGCTGGGCACTCGGCCCGCGCTGGTCGATCAGTGCGAGCGGCGGGCGCATCGAGACTGAGCACGGACTGAACATTCGCGAAAACGAAAATCTGGAAGCCGACGTGGGCCGCGTCAGCATCGATTACGCGACGCCGTCGTTTCATTCCTTCGGCGTCGAGTACCGCTACATCGACGCGAAGTTTCCGAACGCCATCGTCGCTCCTGGCTTCGACGCGTCGACCAGCGACTACGAGGAGAACGCGGCCCTTGCCCGCTTCACCTACACCGCCACCGTTCGCACGCAGTTTCGTGTGAGCGCCGGTTACGTCGAGCGCGAACGGCCCGTCGACCCGGAAGGCCGCTACTCGGGCGACACTTGGCGCGCCGAGATCGACTGGAAGCCGCGCGAGAAATTCCAGATGTTGTTCTCCGCCTGGAGCGAGCTGAAGGCCTATACCGACGTCGAATCGGATTACTTCATCTCCGACGGCTACAGCCTCGCCCCGAGCTGGAGCCCGACCGAGAAGCTGAACTTCTCGCTGACGGCTTCGTACGAAGATCAGGAATATCTGAACACCCGCGACCTCGACCTGGTCGGCGGCCAGCGCAATGACGATGTGCTGACCGGCTTGTTCACGTTCACCTACAAGCCGCGCGACCAGCTCGCCATCGAGCTGAGCTATCGCGGCAGCGACCGCGACAGTAATCGCGTCAACCGTCGTTACGACGCGCAGGTCGCCGGCATCGCGCTCCGCTGGAGCGTGTTCTGATGTAAGGCCGGCGTCGTAAGCAGGTTACGATGCCGGCCGATATTCGAGCATGTACTTCACTGGCTGCGGCAGCTGCTCGCTCGACACTTCGACGTTGAGAAGCAGCGTGCCATTCGCGTCTTTCGAGAACGAGTTCACGCGCGTGCCGTCCTCGGCCTTGTAGGTCTGGATCAGCTTGCCGCCCTCGAGCCTCGCGGAAACATCGAAAACCTCGCCGTCGGCGCGCTTCCACTTGATCGATTCGCCACTGAGCGGCATGCGGATCGCAGCCTGCGTGTCGTACGTGATCACGGCCTCGCTGGCGCCGAACTCGATACGGATCTCCTTGTAAGCAAAGTTGGTCCGGCTCAGTCGCCCGCGCGCGATCGGCCGCTTGATGAAGTTCATCTTCTCGACGGCCTTGTCGATCGCCTGCGCAATATCGTTGCTGCGTTCGGACACCGATTTATAGGTCCCCGACAGGCCGGACACCTCGTCCGCTCCCGCTCCGAGCGCGGCGATGCAGCCCATGAGAACAATGCAAAATGTGCGTTTGAGCATTTTGCCTCCGGTCAATGAGGTGCGCGCCTCATCGTAGCGCATAGTCCAGCGGCGGCAAAACTGTCGGCCCGCTCGCACCGAATCGCTCGACGGCAGCGACGAAGCAATACCCCTGGCCGGGAACGTTGGCAATATAGCGCGCGCCGGCCGCGCCCTCTCCCAGCACTTTGCGCAGCCCGTTGATCTGCACGCGCAGATTGCCCTGGTCGACCACGAGGCCCCGCCAAGCTTTGGAGATCAGCTCACGATGCGAGACGACCTGCCCCGCTCTACCGACGAGCACGACGAGGATATCGAGAGCGCGACTTCCCAGCGGCAGCGGCATTCCATATCTCTTCAGGACGCGGGCGGTGGGAAACAACTCGAAAGCATCGAAGCCGATGCACTCGCCGGGCTCATGACGAGGCAGATAGGTCGAGCGGCTGGCGGTGGCGAGTAACTGAGTCATGACTGATTGCCCATGCGTTGCGTCGAAAGCAGGAGCACGATGACATATCGGAGCATCGCGTCGCATCGCCACTTTGTAGTACCCATTTCGGGGTCACCCGAAATGGTAAGCGCGCAATTACTCTAGACTTCGAGAATGCCCCGCTTCAGCGCGACCATGACTGCATGAGTGCGATCCTTCGCGCCGAGCTTGAGCAGAATGCTCTTCATGTGCGCCTTGACGGTGTCTTCGGTGATGCTGAGCTGATCTGCGATCTCACGATTGGAGTTGCCCCGCGCGACGCCTTTGAGCACCTGCACTTCGCGCGTGGACAACGTACTCTCGCCGGCGAACTCGGCCAGCTCCATGGCGACCTCCGGAGGAATCACGCGCTGCCCGGCATGCACCGCGCGAATCGTCTCGCGCAGCTCCTTGCGCAATGTTCCTTTCAGCAGGAAGCCGCAAGCTCCGCTCTTCAACGCACTCAACACCTGCGCGTCGCCCTTGTACGTCGTCAGCACCACGATGCGGGCGTTCGGATCTTCCTGCCGGATGATGTGCAGCGCTTCGAGGCCGCCCATGCCGGGCATCTGCAGATCCATGAGCGTTACATCGGGATGAAACTTTCGATACGCCTCGATGCCCGCGCGCCCGTCGGCGGCCTCCGCCACCAGTTTCATATCGGGCTCGTTGGAAAGCGCCGATGCGATCCCGTCTCGCAATAGCGGGTGGTCATCCACCGCCAATACTGTGATCGGCCGTGGGTCGTCGTGTTCGGTGGTCACGTTTCACTGATCCTGCGCACGCTGCGCCCTGACTTGAACGCCATCCTGGCGGGGACCTTCAGTTCGACACTCGTCCCTTGGCTGGCGCTGCTCGATAAAGTGAGTTGGGCTCGAATGCGAGCCGCGCGCTCTTCCATGCCTTTCAATCCCCAATGGCCCGCTGGAATCTGCGAGCGATCGGTATTGAAGCCTCGTCCATCGTCGCGCACCAGCAGTACCAGGGCCCGACGCGTGTATGAAATACGCACTTGGATGCGGGTTGCCTGAGCATGCCGGAACGCATTTGCCAGCGCTTCGGCGCCTATGCGGAACGCTTCTTCCCGAATGACCGGGTGCAGGTCGCATTCCTCGCCCTCGACGGAAAGTTCGAAGGTCGCCGTGTAGTCCTGCGCAAGCTCGGATCCCAGCACACTCAGCGCCTGGGGCAGGCTCGTGGATGTCTGCGAAGACGAGCGCAGGCTCGTCACCTTGTCGCGGCCGTCCGCCAGCACCAGGTCGGCGCGATCCAGTGCTTCTTCCATCAAAGCCCGCGCCGGTTCGTGCTTCGGAATGCGCTCGGTCGCGGACTGAAACCGCAGCATCAATCCCTGCACGCCCTGCAGAAATGTATCGTGCAGCTCGCGCGCAATTCGCTCGCGCTCCACCAGGCGTTCTTCGAGCCGCCAGCGCAGTTGAGCCTTGGCGTGGCGAAAGCGGATCGCGAACGCCAGCCAGACGATTCCCAGCACCGACCCCACCAGCAGCGCAGTGAACCAGGGCGTTTGCACGAACGTGGGCGGAATGACGAACTCCAGCGCGGCGCCGGTTTCGTTCCATAAGCCATCGTTGTTCGAAGCAATCACCTGGAAGCGATATTTTCCCGGCGGCAGATCGTTGAAAAACGCTTCGCGGCGGGTGCCGACGTCCTGCCATCCGGAGTCGTTGCCTTCGAGCCGATACTTGAACCGCACTCGTTCGGGAATGGCGAGGCTGAGCGCGGTATAAGCGATCTCCAGATTGCGGGTTCGCACCGGCAGTTGCAACGGCTGCGACGCTGTCCATTGATAGGTGCCGCCATCCGCGCGAACCGATTTCACGAGCACGGTAGGAATGACTTCGTTACGCACGCGCGGCTGTGCGTCAGTCCATGCCACACCATCACTGGTGGCGAACCACACGCGCTGCTGCTTGTCGACCACGACGGTGGGCAGCGGCCGGATGACGAACGGCACACCCGGCATGCCGTCGAGATAGTTGAGCAGCTTGTAACTCACAACATGCGATGGATCGCTCAACGCATTGCGGGCTTCGGACGCTTCGATGCGCACGGCGCCATCGCCGGTGTTGAGCCACAGGTCGCCAGTATCTAGCTCGACGATGCCCGAGATCGCTGCGAAGGCCCCCTCGGCACGCCGGATCGGACGAAAAGTCTGTCCATCGAAATGAAACATGCCGCGCTCGCCGCCGATCCAGACGTTGGCGCCGCGCGGCACGATCGCGAACACAGTACCCGCCGCCAATCCATCCTTCGACGTGAAGGTCGTCACCCGATCGCCGTCGAGCACGGCGACCTTGCCATCCACATAACCAAACCACACGCGCCCGCGCTCGTCCGCGGCGACGATGGTTGCGGCCTCCGGCGGCAGATCGGTACGACCGCCCCAGAGAGTCCACTCATCGCCAACGACTTTGAAGACGCCGACCCGGACCACCGATACCCACATGGCCCCGGTCGTATCCATGGCCATGGACTGAATTTCACCGGGCGCCGTTCGCGAGCGCTGTGCGATCGGGAGTCTGGACGCCTGCCATCGGCCCGCATGCAACTGCCAGATCTCATTCCGCAAGCCGATCCACAGGTCGCCCTTCGGGTCGAGGTAGAAGCAACCGTACTCGCCTGCCGGTGCGGGGACCGGCGTCTGGCGCAAGTCACTCGAAATCCGAAACAATTGTTCCGAGCTGGTGCCGATCCACACCGCGCCGTCGTGGCTCGGCGCAATTGCGTAAGTCATCGAGCCGGAAGGCAGGTCGGCCCGCGACAGAGCCGGAGCGCGCAGCTGGTCGAGTCCGCCGCTGGTTGCGAACCAGATGCTGCCCTCCCGGTCTTCGAGGATGGCCGACACATACCGGCCTGTGAGAGGCACGATCCGATCGCCGTTCAGCTCCCTGGCATGCAGCTCGCGAGCAGCCTTCCCCGACTGACCGGGCGCCGTCGCTGCAGCAACCGACACATCGAGCCGCCGGGCCCCTTGTTCGCCGGCCAGCCAGAGTTGACCCTGCCGGTCGAACCGAGCTTGCGCGAAGGAATACGTGTGGTCCTCGTTACCAATTCCCTCGATGACGAGCCTGGCGCCATCGGTCGTGGCTTGCAGTATCAGCGCGTCACGCTGCGTCCTGGATATCATCCAGACCGCGCCATCTCTGGGCAAAAGGAAACTGAGTGCCTGCTTATCGGGGACAGTGCAATCTTCAAACCGTTGCGCTCCCCTGCGGAGAAACCTGCAGACATTCTCGATACTGCTGGCCCATATCGTTCCCGCTTTGTCGCTGGCTATTTCGTAGAATCTGCTGGCCGGAATGTTCCATTCGTTGCCCAGCGGACTCCATTTGCCGTCGACCAGCCGAAACAAGCCGGTCGTCGTCGCGGCCAACAGCGATCCCGAGCCATCCGGCGCGAAACGAAGCGTCGTGCCGACTGGCAATCCCTCGCCGGCAGGGTAATGAGTGAGGCGGTCTCCCTCCATATAAGTTGCGCCACCAAAGCGATAGCCGATCCACATGCCACGCTCGGCGGCCCACAGCGTGCTGATGTTGGCCGATAGCAGCTCCTGTCCGCCCACGCGCGAAATGCGCTCGAAATGTACGCCGTCGAAACGAAACAGGCCGGCGCCGTTCGACATCCACAAGTAACCATCCGCTGTCTGCACCAGGGTCTGAATGCCCGGCGGCGCTCCGTCCTGCGTCGTCCATTGCGTGTGATAGAACTGATCGGCGCTGCGAGGCGCAGCGGCTGCGGCCGCGCCCAGGAACAGCCAGCAGACTGCTGCAATCAAAATGTGAGGTGCGCGACTCGACATTGAAACCCGGCTACCCGAGCCATGCCCGAGCATTGGTCACATTCAGTGGATGGCTGGTCTCCAGCATGCTGGCCGCCTCCTTTCAGCTTACGATCCCCAGAGCAATCGGTGCACTACACGGGGAGGTAAACTTGGTTCTACCCTTTCGGGTAGCTCTACTGCTTGCGCGCCCAGGCGCAAAACACCATCTCCCACAGGCAGGTTGCATTCCGCTCCCTGCGCTCGGCAGCCAGCCGAGCGTCGAGGGTGGCCACATCGACTTCGGCCTCGGTTGTGATGCCAAGGTGCTGCAGACGTGGGAGCACCGAGCGGATGATCGCACCCACCGGATAGGTGGATGTCGGCGTCAGCACATTCGCCTCGGCGCGCACACGTTGAACCGCTAGGCCGCCAACGGAGAGCGCCGAATGAAGCCCGAAGCCCATGTGCAGATTGGCCCCTTCCAGGCGAAGCATTTCCCGGAGCCATGAGCGAACCCGGTCGTGCAGCGGCAGCGCCGTCGAGCTATCGCTGATCGCGACCATGTCGTGCTCATGGAACGCAATGACGCCTCCCGGGCGGATCGCATCCACGAGTTGCGCCACGGCTAGCGACGCATCGGGCTGATACATGAGCACGCGGCGGCCCACCACCGCATCGAGCGTGCCACGCTCTGTAAATGCGACATCGAAGCCGCCTTCGATGAAGGTGAGGTTCGACAGCCCGGCGTCGCGTGCCGCGCGTCGGGCCAGCTCGAGCATCTGGGGGTTTTGATCGACGCCAAAGACATGGCCCGTGCCGCCAACGCGGCGTGCGATCATCAAGGAAACCGCACCCGGGCCGCAGCCGATATCGAGCACTCGCATCCCCGGTCCGATGCCTGCGTCATCGAGCATGCGTTCGGTCATCTCATCGACATGATTCATCGGTGCGTAATCTCACTTTGCGAGCGCAGGTCAGTGACTATCCGATTGCGCGCGACGCCTGGATCTAGGATAAAGGCGCCTTGTTTGCTTGCCACCGATAGACTCGAAATGCTGGCCGCGAATTCCACAGACTCTGCTTTTTTTGCCCGTTCGGCAACGGGCCATCTCGGCAATGGCTGAGCCGGCAATCGAAACCCCCTCAGATACGCCGTCGACCGACCGGCTGGTGATCCGCATCAAGCTGGTTTCGCAAGAGCCTGCTCCGCCTCCGGCTCCGGCGCGACGATTCGGCAGAGGCGCGCAGTTGGTAGTTGCCGGGCTCGTTGTCGCCGTATTGGTGGGCTGGTTTGGCATCGGCAGCCTCGAATCCGATCCGCCTCCTCCGCCCGCAACCATCGCGAAGTCGCCAGTCGCCGCCGAGCCAGCGCCAACACCTGCGAAGCCGGTCGAGCCCGAAGTGCCGCAACAGCCCGATGCTCCGCCGTCAGTCCT
The DNA here is from genome assembly GCF_009932555.1 of Steroidobacter agaridevorans. GTDB lineage: Bacteria > Pseudomonadota > Gammaproteobacteria > Steroidobacterales > Steroidobacteraceae > Steroidobacter > Steroidobacter agaridevorans. The sequence goes on along the minus strand of NZ_BLJO01000004.1, from coordinate 615,000 downwards.
CAACGAAGTAGTCCCGGACGTTCCGCAAAGTGCGTTGGATACGATCCGCGGCACGATCAGGGTGATCGTTCGCGTGACCCTCGATAAGCAAGGGAGGGTTATCGCCGCTGCCGCGGATGATCCCGGCCCGAGCCGGTACTTCGAGCGGCTCTCCCTCGAGGCAGCAAAGAAATGGACATTCACGCCCGCGAAGCTGGACGATCGGCGGGTAATGTTTGTACGGTTCTACTTCAGGCGTGACGGAGCTACGGCGAACGCGAGCTCCGAACCGAAGTGAGCTGAGGTTGATCGGGCCGAACCATGGAGGGCTGCGTGCGGAACAGTCTGGTCATCCTCGCCTCAGCCCTGTTCCTCCCGGCCTGCCAGGCCGTGGTCAAGCCAGCTCCTGAAAAGATTACGCCGTGGACGACCCAGCTAAGGGCTGCTCAGCCTGACGATGCGTTCGCGGCAGTGTATTCGTGGCGAGGGCAGAGCCTGATCTTCGTCGGAGCCAAGCATGCGACCCGCACCGACAGCCTGACCTTCCGGCTGATCCAGCAGGCCTATGCTTCGTTCCACGTCGACACCGTGATCGCGGAAGGCCCGCCCTATTCGCACGGGGCCAATGCCGAGCGCTTGTTCCGCTGGGTCGAGAACCAAAGAGAGATCGACGGATTCGTCGAAAGTGGCGAGATCGTTCCAACGGTCCGCGGCGCGCGCGATCACGGAGCGGTCGTTTGGGGCGGCGAGCCGGATGACACCGAGGTCCGTGATCGCGTCCTGGCTCGAGGCTTCACATTGCAAGATCTCGTCGGCTTTTACACGTTGCGGTCCGTGCCTCAATGGGTGCGCGAGCAAAAAATCACCGGCCCGGACGACAGCCGAACGAAACAGCTCATCGAAGCAGAGCTGGAGCGCAGCCGCTCGCGGCTCCAGGCGCCCGCCGACCCTCTATCGAGCTACGCGAGTTGGGCGCAATGGTATGAACGAACCAACGGCAAACCCTTCGACGCGTCGTTCACGCTAGAGGAAGGTGGACCGCTGGCCGACGGGCGCTATGCCACCAACAAGATCTCCGAGGCAATCGGACGCGTACGCGACGAATTCCTGCTCGAGATCATCGCGCGCCACTTGAATGCGCGCGACAACGTGCTGGTCGTCTTTGGAGAAAGCCATCTGATGATGCTTCGGCCGGCATTGAGCTCGATGCTCGGGCCGCCCTGCTATGAGGGTGACGATCTGGGGGCGGCAGGTGTTGACTGTCGAAACAGGCGCGCAGCGCTCACTTCGCAGATCGAAAGAATTCCTCGAGTGCATGCCGAACGGCGTCGCGGCACTCGAGATACGCAAAGTGCCCGCAGTCCTTGATCGTAACGAGCTTGGCGTTCGGGACCGCACGCGCGATGTGCTCGGAAATGTCGACAGGGATGAAGTCGTGGTCGCCGGTGACCACGAGCGTCGGGATCGGCAGCGCGCGCAGCTTGGGAAGCAAGTCATAGTTGGGGTTTTGCCAGGTATCCCGCATGAGTTGATCTTCGACTGCCCGCGCCTTGATGATTCCTGCGCTTCCCTGATTGACGAACTGCGCCTTCATGATCGTCATCAGCCTCTCGAAATCCTCGGGCCGTCGCAGTGCTGGCGTGAAGTGAATCCGATAGCGGGCGGCAACGGCCTCCGGATCGCCATTCTTATATTCAGCGCTGGCGAGGATCTCGCGCTGTCGGTCCATGGATGCGCCAATCTTGCGAAGATACGCCTCGCGCAGCAGGGCGAAATCTCGCGCCGAGACCGGTGCCGGATTCATCAGCACCAGATGGGACACATGTGTCGGATGGCGAAGCGCGTACTCCACTGCCAACACTGTGCCCCATGAGTGTCCGAAGAGAACGGGAGCGTTCAGCGCGAAGTGACGGCGCACGCTGTCGATGTCTTGGATATCGGAAGCGAGGGTGACGTTCTGCGGCTGAACATTCTCCGCGGATCGCCCGCGCCCTCTCTGGTCGTAATAGATGAGCTGAAAGATGTCCATCAACCGATCCAGGTCCGGCAATAGATAAGCATGATCGAAATCAGGCCCGCCATGGAGCACGATGGCCGGCCGGCCTTGTCCGATGGCGCGCGCATACAGTGAGACATCGCCAACCGGCACGCGGGTCTCATGTGCTTGCCCCTGAGGCTGCGCCCTGACACTCTGCGACGCAATGACGGCCGCAAGGAACACGACGAGAAGAGCAGCTCGCATGGACATCCCCTAGTCCGTCAGGCTCGGCCATTCTAACATCCGAGCAACGTTGAACATGCGTCAACCGGCTGTCGGCTTCAGCCCGGCTCGTTCGTCCTTGAGACATCGCGGATCCCCTGGAGCGCCCCAATGAACCCCACCATCACCGCTTTTGAACAATCTCCCGACCGCGGCCAGGGGCTGGCGCGCGATATGCGCGTTCGATGGGCGCTGGAAGAAGTGGGCCAGCCTTACGACGTCCGCCTGGTCTCGTTCGCCGGGATGAAGGAGCGTGCGCATCGCAGGCTTCATCCATTCGGTCAGATTCCGACCTACGAGGCTGGCGACCTCACCCTGTTCGAATCTGGGGCGATCGTGCTCCACATCGCCGAGCGCCATGGCGGCCTGCTGCCGGAGGATGCAAATGCCCGCGCACGCGCGATCGCATGGATGTTTGCCGCGCTCAATACCGTTGAGCCGCCCATCGTCGAGCGCTCGATGGCGATAATCCTGGAGCGCGACAAGAGCTGGTATGCCGAGCGCCAGACCATGCTCGACGACCGCGTGCGCGCACGGCTGGGCGAACTTTCCAATCACCTGGGCGATGCCGAATGGCTCGACGGTGAGTTCAGCGCCGGTGACCTGCTGATGGTGACGGTGCTGCGCCGGTTGCGTGGAGGGGGTGGACTGGAGAACTATCCGAATGTTGGCGCCTATATCGCACGCGGCGAAGCGCGTCCGGCATACCAGCGCGCTTTCGCCGATCAACTGGCGGTTTTCACCGCCACGCAAACGAAAGGCTGAAGACGAGTTACTCCCGCAGAATCTTCTCCATCGCTTTGCCCTTGGCGAGCTCATCGATGAGCTTGTCCAGGTAGCGAATCTTCTGCATCAGCGGATCCTCGATTTCTTCCACCCGAACCCCGCAGATCACGCCTTTGATCAGCGAGCTGTTCGGGTGAAAGGCGGGCGCCCGGGCAAAGAACGTTTTGAGATCGCTCTCCTGCTCGATCTGCCGCTCCAGCTGCGCCTGGCTGTAGCCGGTCAGCCAGCAGATGATCCGGTCCACTTCCGCCTTGGTGCGATTCTTACGTTCCGCCTTTTGCACGTACAGCGGGTAGACCTTCGCGAACGTCAACGCAAACAATCGATCGTTGGTCATGGTCGCTCTCCGAATCAGCGCTTCGCAGCGTCAGCCTGGTGTGCCGGCGTGAGTCGGAACGGAATCGACATCTCGATGCCCTCCGGATCGCGCAGCTTGATCAGTTCGGGCCGGCCGTCGCGCTCGACGATTCTGGGTGCAGGATCGGCTTGGTGGTACCAGTAGATGGCGTTGGTTACCGAGCCATAGAAGTTCGGGGAATACGGCGATGCACGCCTGCCGGGCATCACGTCCTCGATGAGTCGGGACCAACCCGGCTCCGTTGTTCCATACCAAAGGTCCAGATAAACGGTGTTCCCTTCGCGCCAGGCATATGGGGTTTGCGTAAATCGATAGAGCTCATCGAACTCGGCAAAAGTTTTGGCGTGGGTTACCCGAAGCTTTAGATAAGCCTCTGCCGATACTGCAAAGACCTCGGCGGAAATGTGTCGGTGCAGGAGCAGCTTCGCGTTGCGATCGAACACCACGAGCTGCACGTCGTTCATGGCTTTGATTCTCGACAGCCCCACGACGTACCGCGAATCCGGCGTTATATGCAGATACGTCAGGGCCGGACTCGGCACTCGCGCAATCGACTTGTCGCGTTCGAAAAATTCGAGACTCGACACATTCGGCTCCACGCCAAACGGATTGTCGAGCGAGAACCTCAGCTGCTCCAGCACCAGCGACCAATCGTGCCGATGGCGGACCGTCAGGGTCGGGCTGTGCGCTGTGAGATCCTTTTTGTCGCCATACCGCGCCCGATCGGCAAACACAGGGTTCACCGACACCATCGCGATTGCCAGCAGGAGAACACGTGCTACGTTCATGAGCCGGCATCATAGCGACTTCGGATCAGGCCGTCGCTGCGCGAACAGCCACTCCAGCAAGTCCCGCTCCCGGAACGCGCGGGTCCACACGTCGTGGCCCACGCCCGGGTACTCCGTATACCTGACCGACGAATTAACGGTTCGCAGCGCTGCGACCATTTCGCGCGAGTGTGATGCGGGGACCGTGGTGTCTTCCGCGCCATGAAATGCCCATACTGCTACATCGCGCGCCGACAGAATTCGTTTTGTATCTCCGCCGCCGCACAAAGGGATCGCAGCGGCGAAGATGTCGGGATATCTCGCAATCAGATCCCAGGCGCCAAAACCACCCCTTGACTGCCCGATGACATAGACCCGACCCGTGTCGATACGCAGCTCCGAACTCAGCTCGCCCAGCAGTTCCAAAAGTGCCGCGACATGAGGCAAAGGTTCATCGCTCGACGAATGCCATCTCGATGTCTCAGGAATCTGTGGCGCGAGCACGAACGCGGGATGTCGTTCCTGCATCGCCGGTTCGATCCAGATATGGGTGCCGTCCGTATTGCCACCCGAAACCTGCTTGCGGTTGTCCGTGCCGGCGCCGCCGCTCCCATGCAAAAACAAGATCAAGGGCAGCGCCTGATCGCGTTTAGCGGCGCCTGGAAGGTAGAGGCGGTACGGCAGCTTCACTCCCGCCGCGCTCTGATACTCGCGTGCAACGAACCCATCGAGGATCGCATTGTCATTGGCGAAGCTCGCCAGTGGCGCCGCTACCAGTGCGACAAACAATGCAACGATAATAATCATGCCTGTAAAGAAAACCCGTTTCGCTTGCATGGGATTGCTGGCGCGCCGGGATGCTCGAAGGAGAACCGAATGAAGGTGGTGCGCGCTCTACTGCTTCTCGGCATGCTGGCGAGTCCGATCGTTTCGGCCACGGAGGTCAGCGGCAAGGTCCTGATGATTCTCTCGAACGGCGCATCCGCCGGCGAGTTCAAGGCCAAGAATAACTTGTGGGAGTACGCCGAGCCGCATCATATATTTGTGATGCACGGCCTGAGCGTGGACTTCGTCTCGCCCCACGGCGGCCCGGTGTCGTTTTCCCTGGATGCCGACGAGACCGATCCGCCCGGCATGGTCCATTACACGATCAAGTATGAAGGCTTCCGGCAGAAAGCCGACCGGACGCTCAAGCCAGAATCGATCGACGCGCATGGCTACAGGGCCGTGTTCATCGGCGGCGGCACCGGCACCCTGTTCGACGTGGCCGAGGACCACCGCTTGATGTCCATCATCGCGCGAGTTTACGAGAAGGGCGGAATCGTTGGCGGCGGCGGGCACGGGCCGGCCAGTTTGGGCAACGTGAAGCTCTCCGATGGCCGCTATCTGGTGGCCGGCAAGCGAGTCACAGGCTTTCCCAATTCGACCGAGCAAAGAAGCAAATGGACCAAGGGCGGAACGCTGCTGCCATTTCGGGTCGAAGACCGGCTGCGCGCCCGGGGTGCGCTGTTCGTGAGCAAGGAGGAGCTGCCCGACAAACACGATGTGGTCATCGACAGCAGAATCGTTACAGCGATGTTCTTGCCGTCGTCCGCGGCCGTTGCTCAGGAAATGGTCAACCTCATGAAATAGCCGTCGCCTGCCCTTCGATCGGAGAGGGAACCCTCCGGCGCCGCCATCGTTCCATCGGTATGGCCAAGCAGAGCGCAGCTGAAAGCCTTACCGTCGCGGGGCGTGAGATCGCGATCTCGAATCCGCAGAAAGTGCTGTTCCCGGAGCCGAAGCACACGAAGCTCGATCTGGTTCGTTACTACATTGCGGTGAGCGAAGGAGCGCTGCGAGGCGCTGGCGGGCGACCGAATATGCTGGTGCGCTACCCGAACGGGATCGAAGGCGATCACTTTTATCAGAAGCGCGCGCCTGCCAGCCGCCCGCCGTGGATCGAAGTGGTCGAATTGCATTTCCCTTCGGGCCGGGCTGCGGATGAAGTGGTGCCTCGTGACGCTGCCGCGCTGGCGTGGCTCGCGAATCTCGCATGCCTCGAACTGCATCCTCATCCTGTGCGAGCCGAGGATCTCGATCATCCCGACGAACTGCGCATCGATCTGGATCCCGTACCCGGCGTGACGTGGCAGCAGGTCCAGGAAGTTACAGCCATCGCTCGAGCTGTACTCGATGATTTCAAACTTGTTGGCTGGCCGAAGACGTCGGGCTCGCGCGGCATGCACGTATGCGTACGTATCGAGCCGCGCTGGACCTTCGATGAAGTCCGCCTCGCAGCTCTTGCGCTGGCGCGCGAAGTGGAGCGCCGCGCGCCGAAACTCGCGACGAGCAAGTGGTGGAAGGAAGAGCGCCAGGGGGTCTTCGTCGATTACAACCAAAACGCCAAGGACCGCACCGTCGCCGGCGCATATTCAGTACGGCCCAGGCCTGACGCGCGGGTCTCGGCGCCGCTCTCGTGGGATGAGGTCGAGATTTGCGATCCTGCGGACTTCACCCTCGCCACGATGCCGGCACGCTTCAAGAAGTCAGGCGACCTGCATGCACGCATCGATGAGCACGCCGGCTCCATCGAAGGCCTGCTCGAGCTCTTCGAGCGCCAGGGCTTGGGCGACGCGCCCTGGCCGCCACACTATCGCCGGCAGGACTCGGAGCCTCCTCGCGTTCAACCCTCCAAGCGCAAATCCAAACTGCCCCTGATCGAGATTGGGCGCGCACGCCGTAAAGAAGATGCTGTAGCGGGCGTTGAACGCTGGAAGGCGCGACACCCGGAAGCAGCAGCTCATTTGCAACCCGCTGACATACTCGTCGATGCGATGCGCGGGCGATACACGACGTGGACGCGGACTCGCATCAATCTGCAGCACGTCCCCGAAGCGCTGCGGCCGCCTCAGGAACCGCTCGATCCGGATGAGAAGATGCGCTCGAGCTCGTAAGGTTTGGTCACTTCGAGCTGATCGTAACGGCAGTCATGTGGCGGCTTGTCAGGTCGCCAGCGCAGAAAAATTGCCGCGTGCCGGAACCGATCGCCCTGCATGTGATCGTACTTCACCTCGCAGACGCGCTCGATCCTCAGCGGCTCCCATGACAAGTCCTTGCCCGCACTCCAGCGACTCTGACCGCCGGGCATGCGACTCGATTCCGCGGCCGCGCCTGCCCATTCGCGCCACGGGTGGTCGACCATTGCATTCTTGCGCAGCGGCGCAAGCTCTTTTACGAGCTGCCGGCGCACTGCCATCGTGAACGATGACGTGACTCCAACGTGCTGGAGCACTCCATCGTCATCGTAGAGACCGAGCAGTAACGAGCCCACCGCATCCTTGCCGCTCTTGTGATAGCGGAATCCCGCCACCACGCAATCCGCCGTGCGCGCGTGTTTCACCTTGATCATCGCGCGCTTGGCCGGCTGATACACACCCGACTCCGGCTTCGCAATCACGCCATCCAGGCCAGCGCCTTCGAAGCGCGTCAGCCAGTCGAGTGCGATCGCCCGGTCGCGTGTGACCGGCGTCAGATAGACGGGAGGCGCAACATCCCCGAGCAACTTTTCCAGAGCAGCACGCCGTGTCGCTTGCGGTTCGCCCATGAGATTACGCCCTGCCGCCGCCAGTACATCGAACGCGACAAAAGCGGACGGTGTTTCTTTCGCAAGCTTCGCCACACGCGATGCCGCCGGATGCAGCCGCAGCTGAAGCGCATCGAAATCGAGCCCGCCGGTCGTAGCGATCACGATCTCGCCGTCCACCACGCAGTTTTTTGGCAAGCGATCGAGCAGCACGTCGTGCAGTTCCGGGAAATAACGATCCAGCGGCCTGGAGTCCCGGCTCTGCAGATAGACGCTGTCTTTGCTACGGAACACGATCGCCCGGAAGCCATCCCATTTCGGTTCATATAGGTAGTCCCCTGCCGGCAGCTCGTCAGCGAGCTTCGCGAGCATGGGCTCGACCGGAGGCTTTACGGGCGAAGAGTCATTCATTCAAGTGGAACGGCCTCAGGCGATGCGCCGTTCCGCATGCGATCAAACCAACAGTCCGAGTTTCGTCGGAAGGCGGGCTTTTACGACCGTTCCGCGCTCGCGGCCAACTCGACGAGTAGCTCGTCGAGCTGCGTGAACGTTTCATGCGTGGCATCCGCCGCCCCGGTGCCGGCAGCGTCGAGCGCTTCCTTCGACGGATATAGCTCACTCATGACCAGCAGCGTCTTGCCGCCTTTCTCCTCCAGGGTCACCGTCGTGACGGAACCATCCTCACCACCTTCTTCATTGGTCCAGACGATGCGCGAATGCGGCGTTACTTCGAGGTACCGACCGAAAAACTCCATACCCTGGCCGAACACGAGGCGGTACTTGCCCCCGACGCGAACATCCATCTCGCAGGAGAGCAGGGACATGCCCATCGATTTCGGCACCCACCATAGCTTCATCAGCTCGGGCCTGGTCCACGCCTCGAATACGAGACGCGCCGGTGCGTTGAACGTTCGCGTGACGAGAATCTCACGGTCGGATTTCTTTTCGACAGTCGTGATGTTCTTCATGGTTGCGTGCTCACTTTCTCTTCTTCCGCCCATTGACCTTCTCCTTCCGTTTCATTTCCTCGACAACCTTGTCCAACTCGTCGAAGCGCGCGGCCCAAAGTTGGCGGTACTTATCGATCCACGCCATCTCCTCCTCCAGTCGCCGCGGGCCGATCTTGCAGGTCCGCACGCGCCCGATCTTCTCCGTGGTGACGAGGCCGGCGTGCTCCAGGACGCCGACATGCTTCTTCATGCCGGTGAGGCTCATGTTGAACTTCGCGGCGAGATCCGTGATTGATGCTTCCGCACTGCCGAGTTGCTCCAGAACACCACGTCGGGTGACGTCCGAGAGCGCAGCGAAGGAGGCATCGAGGGAGGCATTCGTATACTGAACCATGAGGTTCAGTATGTACCCACGGATAGGCGGCGCGCAAGAGGAGGTTGCAGGCGCGCTCGAATCAAGGCTTCACGAGTTATGCACTAATCGCTGATTCAGCGCGCGGGCAAAGCGGACACATGACACGAAGCCCGCGGACTCAAGCGTCGTAACCATCAATTTTGCTTGTTCGATGTCAGGAGCCCTCAGGACGCATCGCTCGCCGTCGAGGCACCGTTACAAACATGGGGACGTTCCCGGCCAGGGCCTTGGAAATATCGCCTGTTTCCAGGAAGTCGGCACTCTGGTAGCCAAATATCCAGCCTTCCTGGAGCTCTGAGACGCTCTCATCGAGTATGCGAAACCGGCTCCCGCCAGGCATCGCATCCAACTTCCGCCTGACGAGCTCTCTCGCCTGCTCCAATGTAACTGCCATCTTGTTCATCCGCGCCTCCCCAGACTGCAACTCACGAAGCCCCTGGCGTCAACCCGCCCCACGCGTTACGTTGTAGTGCTAGCGGTACCATTTGGGGATATCGGTCGAATGAAGCTACAACTATTCCTGGGCCTCTGCCTGGCCTTCGCCCCGTGCGTCACTCCAGCGCAAGACAACTCCTCCCTGCGCTTGCACGAGCGCGGCTACCTCACGCGCCCGGGCCTGGACGTGTTCGTCTTCTCCGACATCTACCCGGACGGCCATCAAACCGGTGTCACGATCATTCAACATGGCACGAGGGTGGCCGCGAACGGTGACGTGCGGCTCGAGAAATCGCCGGGGCAATGGTCGCCGATGCCTAAAGGGGGCGAACGCACCGTCGACGAGGACAGCGCGACGATCCGTCAGTACCTCTCCTATCCCGACCCGGAGAAGAATCGGCGAGGTTTCAATCCGATCTTTTATCCGGATCTGCAGCTCGGCTACTGGGTGCGCGTCACGCCCGAGCGCAACGGAGCCTTTCGCATTCGCGTGGATCTAGAGAAGCCATTGCCGCAGGAGTGGGTGGGACGAGTCGGCTTCAATCTGGAATTGTTTCCTACCGATCTGTTCGGGAAATCCTGGCTGATGGACGCCGTCGGCGGCATCTTCCCACGCCAGCCTGGCGGCCCGCTCGTTTCGAGCTCCATTTCCGACGCCGCTGCTTCGATCCCGCGGCAAGCCAATTCACCTACGGCCACCCCGGACAGCGGATTGACCGCGCCGCTCGCGATCGGCAAGCGTCTGGTTGTCGCCGCCGAGTCCGATCTGCAGCGACTGTCGATCGAAAGCGTCACGGGCTCGTTGGAGCTCATCGACGGTCGCAGTAATCACAACAATGGATGGTTCATTGTTCGCGGTGCGCTCGAGGCTGGAGCGGCGACACGCGCTCTGGAGTGGGTCGTCACGCCACACACAGTTGCGAACTGGCGCTACGAGCCGGTGATCCAGGTCTCTCAAGTGGGTTATGCGCCGGCTCAGCCCAAACGAGCGATCATCGAGCTGGACGCGCGGGAGATGACATTACACCCGGCGCGCCTGCTCCGTCTCACCGAGAACGGCTCACAGGAAGTGCTCTCGCTCACGCCGACCGCCTGGGGAAACTTTCTGCGCTATCGCTACGCCGCCGTCGACTTCAGCGCGGTCCGCGATCCCGGCATGTATGTGCTCAGCTACGGCGCCAAAACTTCACATCCATTCCGCATCGGTGACGATGTATATGCACGGCACGTCTGGCAACCGACGCTGGAATATTTCCTGCCTGCGCAGATGTGCCATATGCGCGTGAGCGAAAAGTATCGTGTGTGGCACGGCTTGGATCACCAGGACGACGCGTTGATGGCGCCCGTCAATCTCAATCATTTCGATGGCTACGTGCAGGGGCCGAGCACGCTGTCCCGGTTTCGGCCCGGAGAGTCCGTGCCTGGCCTCGCGGCAGGCGGCTGGCACGACGCCGGCGACTTTGATCTGCGGGTCGAGTCGCAAATCGGCACGGTCTGGCTGTTGGCGAAGATGATCGAGGAATTCGGTCTCGACTACGACGCCACCACGATCGATCAGTCGCGCCAGCAGGTAGAGATCCGGGACGCCGACGGCAAGAACGATGCGCTCCAGCAGATCGAACATGGATTGCTGAGCGTGCTGGGCGGCTATCGAGCGCTGGGGCGACTGTATCGCGGCATCATCGAGCCGGACCTGCGGGCCTATGTTCTGCTTGGAGATGCGGCTGTTCAAACGGACAACGCCGTGAGCAAACCGGTCGCCGGACTCGGCGTCGACAATAACGGTCAGCCCATCGTCGCGGACGATCGCTGGGTGTTCACCGAAGACAATCCGGAGCGCGAGTTGCACGTCGCCGCCGGCTTGCTTGCCGCCGGCCGTGTCCTGCAGGGCTACAACTCGCAGCTCGCCGACGAGGCAACGTCGGTCGCGAAGGAGCTCGTCGCCCGGGCGTCAGATAGAAACAAGGGAGCGGCGCGTGTGTTCGCTCTTGCGGAATTGATTCAATCGACCAATGACGCGCGCTACGTGCAGGAACTGGTTGCGATGGAACCGTTCATCGTCGCGCAACCCAAGGACAGCGCCTGGATGCTGGCGTCGATCCTGGATCGCTTGCCGAAACGTTTCGTTGCACGCGTCACCAAGGCGGTCGCTGAATATCAACAAGGCGTCAGCGCTCGCGCACGCACCGACTCGCCCTACGGTGTGCCCTATGAACCGAACATCTGGGGCGCGGGCTGGGACATTCAGAAGCGCGGCGTGCAACAGTACTTCTTCCAGAAGGGCTGGCCCAAGCTCACGAGCGTCGACTCATACGTCAACGCACTCAACTTCGTGCTGGGCGTCCACCCGGGCTCGAACACTGCGTCGTTCGTCTCCGGCGTCGGCGCGCACTCGGTCACGACCGCCTATGGCACCAATCGCGCCGACTGGTCGTACATCCCGGGCGGGGTGGTCTCGGGAACGAACCTGGTCCGTCCCGATCTGCCCGAGCTGAAAGTGTGGCCGTATTTCTGGCAGCAGACCGAATATGTGATGGGCGGCGGCGAGACGAACTACATGTTCCTCGCGCTCGCGGTGGATAAGTTGTATCGGGAGCACGAGCCGACAGCAGTCAGCCCTTGAGGCCGCTCTGTCACAATTCGCCCCCTTGGTTCGTCTTGAAGCTGCCTACATCTCATAGTGACGCTGCTTCGATCGAACCAAAGGGGGTTACATGGCCTGGTTGATGCTCATCATTGCGGGCTTGTGCGAGATCGTCTGGGCGATCGGGCTCAAGCACACGGAGGGTTTCACGCGCTTCTGGCCGACCGCCGTTACGCTCACCGCCATGCTCGTCAGCATCGTCCTGCTGGGAATCGCGATGAAATCGCTGCCGGTCGGGACGTCCTATGCGGTGTGGGTGGGGATCGGAGCGGTCGGGACGGCGATCATGGGCATTCTGGTGCTTGGCGAGCCCGCCAATGCCGGACGGATTGCCAGCCTGACGCTCATCATCGCGGGCATCGTCGGGCTCAAGCTGGCAACGCCTTAGTACGGCGTGCCGTCCTTGTGCACGAAGCGCCCGTCGGTGTTGGCGCTCATCATGTCGATCTCGGAGTAGTTGATGACGTCCTCCAGGTGGCGCGAGCCCATCTCCAGATAGACGGCGACCGTGGCGGATTTGTTGATCAGATGATGACCGTTGCCGGTGCCTTTCGGAAACGCCGCGCAGTCGCCTTTGCGTAGTACGGTCTCGCCGCCGTCTTCGACGAGCGTCAGCTCGCCTTCGAGGACATAAACGAATTCATCTTCGTGACTGTGCCAGTGACGCTGGCTCGACCAGTTGCCGGGTGGCAGCGTCATGAGATTCACGCCAAAGTCGCGCAGGCCACCCGCGTCGCCCAAGCGACGACGAGTGCGTTCGGCGCAGGGCGCATCGAAGGGCGGTGGATAGGGGCAACCCTTCCGCACGGTCACTTTGGAAATGTCGACCTTGGGCATGATTGCTTCACCCTCTTCAATAACTGCCGAAGGAAAATAGACATCCGCAGTCAGCATTAGCTGCTAGCGTCCGGACAAGAACCGGAGTGTGCCAGCGCAGCCGCTTCGTGAGAATCATCGCCTATCCTGGCCAACGGACACTCAACTTGAACATTTCCCGGCTGTATACATCGATCGTCGCGATCGTCGGCTTGCTCCCAAGCCATGCAGTCGCGGCGGAAGAAGGCCAATCGACCGAGGCAGTGTCGCAACAATCGCTCGACGACGCCTGGTGGACCGGCCCGATCATCGCGGCCGGCGCAGGCACGCTCCCACAAGGCCATGCCTTGGTCGAACCTTACATCTACGATGTGATTCGCTACGGCCGCTACGATAACGATGGCGATGAGCGAAGCGCGGCACGCACGCACTCATACGGATCCTTGACCTACATTCTCTACGGGGTGACCGATCGATTTACGGCGGGCCTGATCCCGACGTTCGGCTACAACAATGTGAGCGGCGGCCGGGACAGCTCGGGCATTCAGCTCGGCGATGTCTCGGTGCAAGGACAATATCGCCTGACGCAATTTCAACAGGGCAGCCCCATTCCGACCGTTTCTTTGGTCGTTCAGCAGACGCTGCCGACGGGCAAGTACGATCGCCTGGGCGAGAATGTGAATGACGGACTCGGTGCCGGCGCGAACACCACGACGCTGGCGCTCTACTCGCAGTACTACGTCTGGATGCCGAACGGCCGCATCCTCCGCAGTCGCTTCAACGTATCGTATGCGCTATCGGACGACGTGGACATCGAGGATGTCAGCGTCTATGGCACGAACGCCGGCTTCCGCGGAACTGCGAGTCCAGGCGATGTGCTCACCATCAACTCCGCCTGGGAATACAGCATCACTCGCGAGTGGGTGTTCGCCATCGACCTCATCTACCAACACGACGCGAGCACGCGAGTGGATGGCCTCCAGACCGACCCGGCCACCGGCAACATACAGCGCATCGACGAAGACTTCGGTTCGGCGTGGCGCTTCGGCGTTGCACCCGCCATCGAATATAACGTCACCAGTCGCGTCGGCGTCATCGCCGGCGCGCGATGGTTCGTCGCCGGGCGCAATACGAGTGCAACGATTACTCCGGTCGCGGCGATCAACATGGTGTTCTGATCGATCTCAGCTTCTCTTCTTCGCCTTCGCCCGCTTCGCGACCGGCTTCTTCTCGAGCCGCTGCGGGACAATGGTCTCGCCTCTCGCCAGCATCGCCACCAACGTCTCGATTTTCTTCGCCCGGCCCGCCGGCGTCTTCATGTTGTTGGTCCGGAAGATCAGCGAGAACAAGTTCTGGCGGTTGAGCGATTCGAAGGTCTTGCGCGCGCGAGCGTTTGCGTCGATGGCGGCACGGAGATCCTTGGGAATGGTGTCCGCGGAGGCGCTGCGAATCGGCGCGTAGGCGGCATCCCAACGGCCGTCGGCCTTCGCGGCATCGATATGCTTTTGACCATGCGGCGTCATACGACCGGCCGCAGTCAGACGCGCGACATTCTTGCGGTTGATGTCGCTCCAGATGCTTTTCGGCTTGCGGGGCGAATAGCGTTGCAGAAAGGAGATTTCGTCGTAGGACTTGCGAAGACCATCGATCCAGCCCCAGCACAGCACTACATCCAGCGCCTCGGCGCAGGTCACGGTCGGCTGGCCGGAGTCCTTCTTGAAAACTCGCAGCCACAGCTCGTCCTCGCGGTCGTGCTGCTTGCTCAGCCACTTCTCGAACTCGGCGGCCGAGCGGAAGCTTTTGATCTTTTTCGGATCGGGAATCACCTGTGCCATCGGCGTGCCGCTCTCCTTCAGTTCCGTCGCGTAGTCTAACTTAAATGTCCTTCAATTCTTTTCGATGGTGCGCCGTCCTGCGGTCGTGGATACTGCATCGTCCATCGTGTTGAGGTTGTTCGATGAGTGGCCTGGGTCGGCAAAAGCGTGTGCAGTTCGATTTCGAAGTCGAGTTTCTGAATGGCGGCGGCATCCAGGGGCAGGAATTCCGGCTGGACATCGAAGGCGACGACATCGACGACAGCGCGCTGGCACAGTACATCGTTCAAGATCTGCGGCTGCTGATGGTCGGGCGCGTGACGATCTTGAACAAGACCATCATCGTCGAACCTCACAAACGCTCGCGCGCGTCGACGCCGGGCGAGGACAACGCGAGCCACGCGACGCTGATCGATCTCAGCCACACCATCGAAGACGGCATGATCACCTACAAGGGTCTGCCGGCGCCGATCATCTGCGATCATCTCAGCCGCGCACAATCCAGAGCTCTGTACTCTCCCGGTACGGAGTTCCAGATCGGCAAGATCACGATGTGCTCCAACACAGGCACCTACATCGATAGCCCGTTTCACCGCTTCCCCGAGGGGACGGACATCGCCGGTTTAACGTTGGATACGCTCGTTGGATTGAGCGCCGTGGTCGTGCACGCCGATGGCATGTCGGGCCGCAAGATTCCGGCAGAGGCATTCGGTGCTGTCGATGTTCGCAGCAAAGCCGTGCTGATTCACACGGGATGGTCGCGTCATTGGCGCACCGATCAATACTTCGAAGGCCACCCATTCCTGACGGCGGCGGCTGCCGAGTATTTGAAGAAGGAAGGCGCGAAGCTCGTCGGCATCGATTCTCTCAATATCGATGACACCAGCGACGGCCATCGGCCCGTTCATACCACGCTGCTGGGCGCGGGCATTCCCATCGTCGAACACATGCGGGGGTTGGAGTTGGTGCCGGCGACGGGCGCAACCTTTACGGCTGTCCCACCGAAGGTGAAAGGAATGGGAACATTTCCGGTGCGCGCGTTCGCGACAATCCCCGGTCAGCGCGCTACTTAGAAGACGACGCCTTCCGGTCGCGCAGCGGCTCGAACGGCACGGGCGGCTCGGTCGGATGTTCGTATTCTTGCGCACCGAATTGCGAGCAAACATGGGTAACGCCGTTGACCTTGGCCCATGCCCGCGCCTCGTCGGGACCGTGGGCAACGACCAGCACGCGGCGATGCCCCAGATCGCCGAAGGGCTTGCCCGCTTGCTTCTCGTGCCACTTCGATCCCAGCTTCGGATGCTCGAGCATGATGCCGTCCACGTAGCGCTCGCCGCTCAGGCCGTGCGCATCGCCGCGATCCCAAGCGCCGTTTGAAACGATGATGAAACCCGGGTTGATCGCGCGCCGCTTCTCATCGAGTCGTCGCACCAGGTCGATGGTGCCATCGGTCCATGCATCCTTCTCCTGCTGCGGCCAACTCTCCCAATCAGCCAGCTTGTTCCACGGCCGCGCACCCAACGAATCGAGAAACACTCCATCGACCTGGCCATCGCGCATCAACTGCTCCACATAGTCGACGACGTGAAGGATCCAGCGCGAGCCCGGCCGCATGTCGGTCATGTGAGTCTTCGGATAGCTGACTCGCTCGCCTTCGCGCGGATACGGCCACAACGGCACGCGTGTCGGATCATTCATGTACAACTCGTTATCGAGCGCACACACGCGATGATCCGGACGAGCTGTAGCGCTGATATAGAGAAGAACCTCCGCCCCGCGACTTCGAGCCTGCCGGAACGCCGGCTCATTCCGATTGCAACGTCCGGCGATGATCATTCCCGTCGGCTGCGCGTACAGCGACACGTTCGTCGTGTCCTTGAAAGCAATACCGAGCGGATTAGCCGACTCCGCTCGATGCGCTTGCATCAGCGCAAATGCTGCCAACCATGGAATGCAACCAATGAGCCGCATAGCTATCTCGCTGTGCCAAGATGCCGGGCAGACGTATCATTGCCTCGATACAAGAGCGAGGCGCAACATGCTCCGACTGGCATCGCCGGATGATCAGGACACGGTGTACTCCATCTACATGCATCCTGACGTCATCCCGTACCTTGGCTATGACCCCATGTCTGCGGCGGAGTTTCGTGCGGTCTTCCAGGAACTGGTCGATTGTCGCTCGTTCTATGTGCTGGAGCAGGAAGGGAGCATCGCTGCATTCTGCAGAACCACGCGTCAGCCCGGGCGCGCCTCCCACGTGGCCACACTGGGGACCCTGGCCGTCGCGCCTCGCTGGCGCGGCACGGGAATCGCCCGGCAACTGCTGGAGCAAATTTTTACGCTGCTGAAAACGCAAGGCGTGCTCAGGGTGGAGCTCATGCTGGAAGTCGACAACCCGCGTGCGTTTGCTTTCTATAGCAAACTCGGCTTCGAGCAGGAGGGCATCATGCGCGCCGCCTACAAACGCTCCAGCGACGCTCACTACACGGACGAGATCTTCATGGCCAAGCTGTTGGCCGATCTTCCTAGCGCGTGATTCCAGCGGTCACGCCCCGCCCTTTCCCCAGCCGCGGCGGCTGTTCGATCTGCTTGGGAAAGTGGCGGTGGTATTCGTCCATCCACATCTGGTTGATCTCGGCCGGCGCCGGCATGCCGGAGACGCGCATCCAGGTGACGATGGTGTAGCGATGCCCGGCGGTGACCGGGCGGACGCCGTGGATGTAATTGTGATCGGATGGGAAGCAGACCAGCGTGCCGGCTTCGGGCTCGATGACCAGATCGAGGGCGGGAAAGAACAGTTCGCCGCCGGAGAAGTCGTCGTTGATGAAGTAGACGACCGACAGGTCCCGGTCCAGCGTCTTTTCCCACAGCTCGAGGCCGTTGTCGTCCTTGTAGAGCGTTTCGGCATCGACGTGCGGAATGTAGTGGCCGCCGACCCCGTAGTGGAGAATCTGCGATGGCTCGCAGTCGCGCACTTCGATCTTGTAGAACGGATTGATGATCGACGCGATACAGGCATCGTCGATGGCCGCGAGTTTCTTCTCGATGGCCCTGGTGAGCTTCACCTGCTGCGTGTCGCGGATCTGTTTGTTGATCACCCACTCCACTTCGCCGGCCTGCGCCTCCTCCTCGAAATTCGAGACCGGCGAATCCGTCATGCCGGCACGGCGTAGAAAACGAGTGAGCTCCGCGAGATCGGCCGATCCCACGGCGTTTCGCCGCACCAGTACACCATCGCGCAAGTTCATGACCAAAAGGCTAGCGAGATACGCCGCTCACATCAACGCGGGACTCGGAAAACATCGGCGTCGTCATAGAAGGCAGGATTTTCATTGTCGGACCACCAGCCGGGCACGCCGAGCACCGGCATGGGCAGGAAGTCTTTAGCAGCCAGGCGCGCGCGCGCAAGGCTCGAGGCGATCGCGTCGTCAGTCAAGTCCTCGATCAGCCAGACATGAGCCGTGATGGCCTTGCGCGGTTGCATCAGCTTTTCGAGCAGCGCATGACCGAACAGTGCGAGGCGCGCCGACTGCCACTCAGCGCGATGATCGATGAAGAGCGCCTTCCAATCACGCGAGCGCAATGACTCGACCAGCGTCGGCGGCGCTTGCAGTATCGCAGCGTTCTCATCGAACAGTGTCAGAGCATCGCGTAAGGGACCACGAGCACCGACCGCACCGCCTCGTGCGGCAATCTCCTGGGCGTGGATCGCGTTCAAGCGCCGCTTGGTCGTGGGGTAACTGAGCCATATCAGCCCGTTGAATAAGTCGTGCAAGTTGTCCCGCGTGGGAACACAGGCCGTGCGGGCGATGAAAGATTCGTAGGGCTCGCCGTCCGGCAACGCGGCCTGCTCGACGAAGCGCACAGCGCCCTCACCCGCTGCGTTCAACGCGTCGGCCACCGAATCCGACTTCGCTGCCGCCAGCACGTTTCGTGCGACACGCGCATAGGGCAAGAGCCACGGAGCCGGTGTATTCAAAGCCGCGGCCAAGGAGGCCAGTGCAGACGTCATAAGCGATGGATGAGTGCGGGAGCCAGCGCCCTATTCTAGGGTCGGAACCCATGACGACGGCGGACGATTTCAGTGGCAGGTCTCCTGATCGCTGAGAGCCGCCATGATTCGCAAGCTCGCCTCGGGCGAATATCGCCTGTACTCGAGGAAAACCGACCCACGCACCGGCAAACGCCGCAATCTCGGCACGTTCAGAACTCGTTCTGCTGCCGAGAAGCACGAACGCGAAGTGCAGTACTTCAAGCGTCATTGACGACGGCGTGCAGCAGGTAATCGGCCGACATGCGCCGCTCTGAAGGGCGGCGCGGTGCGACGTGCGTCTCAATCGCACACCCGCCGCACGTATCTTCCCCACTCAAGGAAACCCTCACAGGGTCGATGCACTTCAGACACACCAGCCAGCAGCGGAATCGAAAACGCGGGCCGAGCATGCTCACCGGTCGCGATATATTAGAGACACATGAAGAGCACGCCGACGCGCCCCGCCGATCATCGACCGCCTGGACTGGATGCGATCCTGCGCCGTTTGCGCAGCAGCTCTGGCTTTCCGACGCTGTCGACCACCATCGTCGACATCAACAGCGTCGTCGCCAACGAGTCGCACAGCACCAGGCAATTGACACAGGTCATTCTGCGCGACGCTTCGCTCACCACCAAGCTGCTGCAGGTGGTCAATTCCGCGCTCTATGGCCAGTATCACGGCCGCATCCGCACCGTCTCCAAAGCGGTGATGATCCTGGGCTGCGACGAAGTGCGGAACACGGCGATGGCCTTGACCATGCTGGAGTTCGCCAAGGGGCGCCCGCAAGAGAAGTCGCTGCAGAACGAGCTCATCGGCGCGTTCTTCGCAGGCGTCGTGTCGAAGCAGCTGGGCCAGCGCCTCGGCATCCCGAATAGCGAGGAAGCGGTGATCTGCGCCATGTTCCAGAGTTTGGGACGGCTGCTGGTGACCTTCTTCCTCTACGATGACATTCAAAAAATTCGCGCGCTGGTCGAAAAGGAACTGCCCGAAGAGGCCGCGGCCGAGCGAGTGCTTGGCGTGTCCTATCGCGAGTTGGGCGTGAGCGTTGCCCGCGAGTGGAATTTCCCCGGCCGGTTGGTCGAAGGCATGGAGACGCTCTCTGCTCGGGAGATCTCCGCACCCTCGACCGATGTCGATCGACTGAAGATCGCCGCCAACTATGCCAACGATCTATACAACGCCGCGCTACGCACGCCTGCATCCGCTAAATCCGCGGCGCTGTTCGCACTGAGCAGGCGTTACAGCCCCGCGATCAAGCTGGACGCCAGAGAGCTGACCGCCATCATCGATCAAAGTCTCAAGGAGATGGCGGAACGCACCACGGCACTCGAAGTGCCTGCGGAGAAGAACGCGACGTGGCAAGCGATCCGCGCCTGGAGCGGCAGCGCGCCGGACGGTGGCGAGACATCGGATACCGAAACCGCAAAGGCACCTGACCCGCTGACACAGCACGTCGACGCCATCGACGCGCAGGAAGAAAAGGAAGTGGCGGCGGCCGAAACTCCACAGCAGGCGCTGTCCGCCGGCATTCGCGACGTGACCGAAGCGCTCGCCTCGGACTGCTCGTTGAACGACCTGCTGCACATGGTGCTGGAAACCATGTATCGCGGCATGGGCTTCACACGCACCATGATCTTCATTCGCGACGGGCGCATGAGCACGATGCGTGCGCGCTTCGGCTTCGGCGCGGACATCGAGCGTGTCATTCCTCAGTGCTCGTTTCCGTTGGCGTTCGCGCCCGACGCGTTTCATGTGTCGATCGAGAAAGGCGCCGACATCGTCATCGAAAATGCGCAGGCGGAGAACATCGCTCAACGCATTCCGGATTGGCACCGCAAAGCGATTCGGGCCAAGAGTTTCATCCTGCTGCCGGTGATGCTGAAGGAACAGGCGATCGGCCTGTTGTACGCGGACTCGGACAAGCCCGACGGCATCAAGATCGATGCCGAACAACTTGGATTGTTACGAACGCTGCGAGGTCAGGTGACGCTGGCGTTCAAGCATTGCGCACCAGGGCGCGGTTGAATCAGCCGCCGCTTTCTCGGACCGCCATCCAGAGATCGCGCACATAGTCGAACAACCAGCACGCCAGCTCCAGGCGATGCCAGGTCGTCAATTCGGTGAGCGAGGTGTACGCACTCAGCAGCTGCTCGCGCTGCAGCTTGTCGTAGTTGTGATAAACGCACACTGACGCGAGATCGAACAGCCGCTGCCCGACGCCCGCGTATTCCCAATCGATCAACCGCAGTTGGCCGTCATCGGTGACGTTCAGGTGATGCACGTCGTTATGACACAGGGTGGCGGCGGAGTTCTCGCGCAACTTCAATGCTACTTGCAGCGCGCGCTCGCGCAGTGACTTGGTCGTCAGCGCCGGTTGAATACCGCGTTCCTGAAGCGTGCGGAAGTAGCCTTCGAGCGTGTCGTTCAGCTCCACGCGACGGACGCCGAGCGGCGGCGACAAGCGATGCAGACGACGAAACAATTGGCCGAGCCGCTGGATGTTGTCTTCCCGTACGGCATCGGCCTCGGCCCAGGTATCGCCGAGATAGCGCGTCACCAGCACTCGCTGCGCAGGATCGCACAGGAGCACTTCCGGCCCGATGCCTGCCTCGCTCACCACCGCGAGCACGGCGGCCTCGCTCTGCCGATCGATCTGCAACGCCTGCTCGGCGGCATTGCTGATGCGAACGACGACGTCGTCCTGCTTGGTGCGCACCAGCCAGCTGTCATTGGTGAGCCCATGCTTGATGGGCTCGCAGGACAGAACCGCCTCGACGGCGATGCCCAGAACCCGCGCGGCGATATCGAGCGCGCCGGCGGCTGTGCCAGCGGACGTCATGTCAGCTCACGTCGATGGCGCAGCGGCACTCTGAAAAGCTTGTTCCCTTCGCCACACAAAATATCCACGCACCACGATCCCGAGATAGATGATGAACAATACCGTGGTGGCCAGCAGGCCCTGGCTGAAGTACAGCCAGGCAGCGACGGCGTCGACCACGATCCAGTACAACCAGTTCTCGATTATGCGTCGCGCGACCATCCAAGTGGTAACAATGCTGCCCCAAGTGACGAAAGAATCGAGATAGGGCGCGGGCGAGTCGGTCCATCGCGACAGTGCCCAGCCGTTCAGCGCGGTCGCGATTATGACAAGCGCGGCCACCATCACATGTTGGTTCACAGTCCACGACTCGATCCGCACCTCGCCCGACTCGGTCCGTCCGCGCTTCCAGTCGATGAAGCCATACACCGCCATCACCAGGTAAAACACCTGCAAGAGCGACTGCATGTACAGCGACGCCTTCGCGAACAGCACCAGATAAATGCTGGTGCTCACGAAGGCGCACAACCAGCACAGCAGGTTGCGGCGTACTGCAAGCAGCAGGTAGGCCAGACCGATCAGCGACGCCGCGGCTTCCCACGGCGAGGTTGCCAGGAATTGCTCGACGATGATTTGCGTCATCGGCGCCGGAGCCAGCGATGCCTTGAGGATGGCTTCTTCCATGGACGGCTCAGGCGTCCGGCACGGTGCCGCCGAGCACCTTCATCACGAACACTTTGCGACCGTGCCCGGCGAAGCTGATTGCAGTCTCCTTGCCGAGAATCTCGAACAAGCGCGCATGCTCGCCGGCGATCTGCGTGCTCATGGCGTTGGTCGTGACCTGCAGCTCGGGATACGTGTTCAGCCGATCGATGAAATCCTTGATCGGCGGAATGTAGTCAGCGTCGAGCGGATAGAGACTGATCTCGATGGCGGTACGCATTATTTGAACTCCCAACGGAAGGTGACACCGAACTGCCGCGGCTCGCCGAGCTGCGTGTAGCGCTTGTTTGCAAAATCGGGCGGCTCGTTGCCGAAGAAGAAGCCGCGCGTATAGTAATCCTCGTCGAACACGTTGCGGCCCCAGGCGTACACGGCCCAGGTTTCGGCTTCGTAGCCGGCTTTCAGGTGTGCAAGCGTGTAGGTGTTGGATCGATAGTTGTTCTTGTCGACGTCGAGGTCGGGCACGTCGAAGTAATAATTGTCGGTCGCGGCCACATCGACGCGCGCCATCCAGCCCAGCGGGTGACGCCACGTTGCATTCACCGATGCCTGGTACTCGGGCGCATACGCCTGATCGCGATCGCTCAAGTCGGTGACACCGTCGGGACGGAAGCCGGAGTAACGGGTGCGCAGGAGTCCGAGCGCTCCGCCTAACTCCAACGTATCGGTCGCACGCCAGCGCACGCTGCTCTCGACGCCCATGTTGCGGCCGCCGGAGGCGTTGTCGGTGTAGAGCAGATAGCTGCTCGGATCGCCCGGATCGAGCTGCGTGCTGATCGCCACCTGCATATCGGTGCGCTTCATATAAAAGGCCGTGACATCCGCATACAGGCGGCCCTCGAGCCACTGACCTTTCATGCCCACGTCGAGACCGATCAGACTCTCGGGCTGGAAGTCCGCTTGCACCTGCGCCGCTTCACCGAGATTGAACCCACCGGCTTTGTAGCCACGCGACAGCGTGGCGAACCAACGCAAGTGATCGCGCGGATCGAAATAGATCGTCGCCTGCCCGCCCCACATGGTGTCCTTCGCGGACGCATCGATGCCGGTCAAATCTTCGCCGGTGCGGCGATCGGTGTAATCGGCATCGCGCTGCTCGCCGCGCAATCCAAACGACCAGCCCCAGCGCTCGCTGAACGGCGCTTCGACCTGCGCATACATCGCGAGATTCTGCGCGTCGTAATCGCTGCGCAGTGTCTTGTCGGTGGATCCGGAGTAGTCAGGGAAGAATGGATCGATGTAGACGCCTTGCGACGTGTAGTAGAGCTGCTCATCCACATCCAATCCATAAACGCCCGCGACCCACGTCACCCCGTGCGGCGACGCTGCTTCTTCGGAAGTGATACGAGCCTCGAAACTGCGGCCGCGACGGTCGCGTTGCTGGCGATCGAAATAATCATAGGTGTACGGCGCCCAGCTCTCCGCATTCCCCCAGTCAGCGTCGAAGCTGTAGTCGGTGTTGCTATCGGACAGCGTCGCCGTCAGCGTCAAACGGCCCAGCTGGCCTGCCGATGTATCGACGCGCAGCGCCGCGCCATCGGACTTCTGCGAATCCCTGCCCGGACGATCGGCGAGCGACACGCGTGAATTATCGATCGACCACGCGTCGTAGCCGTTATCGAGATCGGCATGCAGCCAGGTCAGATCGACCGTCGTGCTTTCGCTCGGGCGCCAGCGCCATTTGGCGCGCGCCGTCAGCTCGTCGCGATCCATCGTGTCATCGCGGCCGAGATAAACATCCTTGCGAAAACCATCGGTGCGATAGTTCTGAACCGCCACGCGCCAGGCTGAATTCAGCGACTCGACCGGACCGGTCGCGACCGCGCCGATCGATTGGCTGTTGTACTCGCCGACCGAAGCTTCGGTGGAGAAACCAAATTGATCTTCGGGATCGCGGCCACGCAGGACGATGAGGCCGCCGAGCGCGTTCGCGCCGTAGTGCAAGCCTTGCGGCCCGCGCAGCACTTCGATGCGATCGACATCGAATGTCGTGGCCGGCATGCCCATGCCGCTGAAATCGATATCGTCGATCAGGAAGCCGACCGAAGGATTCGGCGCGCCCTGCCATTCCTCGCGCTCACCGATGCCGCGAATCTGGAAGAAGCGCGGACGTGAAGTGCCGCTCGCATAAGACAGGTTCGGCACGTTCGAGAGCACATCTTCGAAATGCTGCCGACCGCCGTCGCGCAACGTCGTCGCGTCCAGCACCGTCACGCTGACCGGCGCTTCGACCAAGGATTGCTGACGGAGTGTCGCGGTGACGACCACTTCTTCGAGCACATCCTGCTCGGCGGCGGTCGCCAGGCTGGCGGTCAGCGCCAGGGAAACAATCGATGCCCGGGTGCATCTCCCGAGACTTTTTCCGAAAATTATTTGTTCGTCGATGAACATGGCCAGATCCTCTTCAGTGAAGATCCGGGCAACAGCGGGCGAAGAGCGGGGAAATAAACGGACCGGTCACGATCGGCAACGGTCACTACCTGCTCCCTACGCCGGTACTAACCGGATCAGGTTCAACGGGTTTGCCAATGAGCCGGCGTTCGGCGGTTGGCATCTCGGGCCCCAGTCAGGGCCACCCCTAAGGCGGGCGCGATTGTAACAAAGAGCGTGCGAAAGGCACAAAGCGCCCCTTTTGGCTCTTGTTGGACGCTGGGCACTGGGCACCAATCGCTTCTGGCGCTATAAGAGCGCTTTCGTTTTTTCTATGGCTGCAACCATGCCCAACCGACATTGCCGGCTGTTTCACGTCGACGCGTTCACTCGCCAACGCTATACCGGCAATCCCGCCATCGTGGTGCTCGACGCGGACCATCTGACCGATGAGCAGATGCAGACCATCGCCACCGAAGTGAACGGCGAGACCGCGTTCGTGCTGGAAGCCGAATCCGGCGATCACGACATGCAGGTGAGATTCTTCACGCCGCGCCATGAAGTGCCGTTCGTCGGTCACGCCACCATCGCCGCGCAATACGTGCGGGCGAAGAAAGACGGCAAACCCGGCGGCCGGCTGCGGCAGCGCACGGGCGCCGGCATCGTCGAAATCGAGGTCACCGATGTCGACGGCGACCTGCGCATCGCCATCACCCAGAACCCGCCGTCGCTCGGCCCTGTCATTCCGGAGCATCACCGCCGCCAGGTGTTGAATGCGCTCGGCATCTCCAGCCCGAGCCTGCACGTCGATTGTCCGTTGCAGGTCCTGACCAAGGGCGGCTCGCGCCTGCTGGTGGGCTTGAAGTCCAACGACCTGCTCGGCGCGATCAAGCCGGACTTCGAAGAGCTCGCCCGCCTCACATCGCACGTGGGCGCGGAGGGATATTTCGTGTTCGCGCTGGTCGAGAACAACGGCGTCGTCGGCACCGAATCGCGGATGTTTGTTCCGGCGCTCGGCATCCGCGAAGACGCGGTCAGCGGCAATGCGCACGGCATGCTCGGTGTCTATCTCGTCAATCACGGCCTGATGACGCCTAAGGACGGGCGCGTCGTGTTCCAGGGCCGTCAGGGCATGTGGATGCGCCGTCCCGGCATGGTCGAGGTGGCGATCGAGTCGTCGGGCAAGGTCGCGCAGTCGGTCCGCATCGTCGGCGACGCCGTGATCGTGTACGAGGCCAACATCCAGGCCTGAACGGCCCAAAAAACCCTGAAAATTCCTACCGTAAGGCCGCGGCTGAGCCGGCGGCCGTCAAATTCCCGGCACGGCTCGAAAATTTTCTTTCTCTTACAATAACTTCGGCCGATTTTTCAGGTAGAATGCGCGCCCTTCGCCTGGGCGCCCCGGTTGGGAGCCGCCTGGGTAATCTCATTTGCGCGGTTTTCCGATAGAATCCGCGCCCGCTAAACGACCCACAAACCTAGCTGCGCACAGACCTTGTAACGGAAATCTGACATGCCCCGTACTACAGCCCTTGCCGATATTAGAAACATCGGCATCATCGCCCACGTCGACGCCGGTAAGACCACGACCACCGAACGCATCCTGTACTACACCGGCCGCAAGCACACGATCGTCGACGTTCACGACACCAAGGATCTGAAGTCCTCGACCACGACGGACTACATGGAGCAGGAGCAGAAGCGCGGCATCACGATTCAGTCGGCCGCCGTCTCGACGTTCTGGCGCAAGAAGAAGATCAACGTCATCGACACCCCGGGCCACGTCGACTTCACCATCGAAGTGAACCGCTCGCTGCGCGTGCTGGACGGCGCGGTCGTCGTGTTCGACGGCGTCGCCGGCGTGGAGCCGCAGTCTGAAACGAACTGGCGTCTCGCCGACAACTACGGCGTGCCGCGTATTTGCTACGTCAACAAGATGGACCGCAGCGGCGCCAACTTCCTGCGCTGCGTGGACATGATCAAGAAGCGCCTCGGCGCCCGTCCGCTGCCCGTGCAACTGCCGATCGGCTCGGAAGACAACTTCAAGGGCATGATCGACCTGGTCGAGATGAAGGCCCTGGTGTGGGAATCCGACGATCGCGACGCCGTGCCGGTCGAACACGCCATCACCGCCGACCTGGCCGACAAGCTGGACATCAGCGTGCCGAGCGATCGCAAGATCCTCGCCGACATCGCCAAGTACCGTTCCGACCTGGTCGACACCTGCCTGGAGCAGGACGACGCGGCGATGGAAAAGTACCTGGAAGACGGCGTCGAGCCGTCGCCCGAGGTGCTGCGCAAGTGCCTGCGCAAGGGCACGATCACCGCCTCCTTCAACCCGGTGCTGTGCGGCTCGTCGTACAAGAACAAGGGCGTGACCCAGATGCTCGACGCCGTCGTCGACTATCTGCCGGCCCCGACCGACGTCGAAGCCATCAAGACCGTGGACCAGGACGGTAACCCGAACGGCGAGCGCAAGAGCTCGGACGACGAGCCGTTCTCGGCCCTGGCGTTCAAGGTGCTCAACGACGCGTACGGCGCGCTCACCTTCGTGCGCGTGTACTCGGGCGTGCTCACCAAGGGCATGTCGGTGATGAACTCGACTCGCGGCAAGCGCGAGAAGATCGGCCGCATGGTGGAAATGTTCGCCAAGGACGCGAACCCGATCGAAGAAGCCCGCGCCGGCGACATCATCGCGCTGGTCTCGCTTGCCGAAACGGAAACCGGCGACACGCTGTGCGCCTCCGAAAGCCCGGTGATCCTGGAGCGCATGCGCTTCCCGGACCCCGTCATCAGCGTCTCGGTGAAGCCGAAGAACAAGGCGGAGCAGGAGAAGTTCGGCACCGCGCTGGGCAAGATGGTCCGCGCCGATCCTTCGCTGAAGCTGGAAACCGATCGCGAAACGGGCCAGACGATTCTGCGCGGCATGGGCGAGTTGCACCTCGAAGTGACGCTCGACCGCATTCGCACGGAGTACAACGTCGAAGGCATCATGGGTCAGCCGCAGGTGGCTTACCGCGAAGCGTTCACCAAGACGATCGCCGAGCAGTACGTCCACAAGAAACAGACCGGCGGTTCCGGTCAGTTCGCCGAAGTGTGGATCACGTTCGAGCCGCTCGAGCGCGGCGCCGGCTTCGAGTTCGTCGACGAAACCGTCGGTGGCTCGGTGCCGCGTGAATACGTGCCGTCGGTGGAAAAAGGTCTGCGCATGCAGATGGAACAGGGCGTGCTCGCGCAGTACCCGACGGTGGACTTCCGGGCCCGCCTCACGGACGGCAGCTACCACGACGTCGACTCGAACGCGCTGACGTTCGAAATCGCGGCGAAGGCCTGCTTCCGCGAAGCCATCCGCAAGGCCGGTCCGATCCTGCTCGAGCCGGTGATGAAGGTCGAGACCGTGACCCCGTCCGACTACCTGGGCGACGTGATCGGCGACATGAACCGTCGTCGCGGCATGATCCAGGAGCAGTTGGAGCGTGGCACCAACATCGCCGTCGTGGCCACCGTGCCGCTGTCGGAAATGTTCGGCTACATCGGCCATCTGCGTGGCATGACCTCGGGTCGCGCCTCGTACACGATGGAGTTCTCGCACTACGATCCAGTGCCGAAGAACGTCGCCGACGTGGTCATCGAGGAAGCCGCCAAGGCGCGTTCGGCGCCGAAGGCTTAAGCTTCCCGCAGCTCGGGATGAGCCAGGGCGGTGTCGAAAGACACCGCCCTTTTTATTTGCCCGGCCGCATCGCCGGCAGCAATCGATCCCTCAGCCAGAACATCGGCTCGAGCATGTCCGGGCGGTTGAAACGCGTGCCGGTGGTGACCATCACGGCGCGCAGCTCCGGCATGACCATCAGCAGCGAGCCGCCGTTGCCCTGCGCCCACCACAGCTTGGTTTGCGGCAGGTTCGGATCCTTGGTGTGATCCAGCCACCACAGATAACCATAGCGCTGGTTCATTCCGGAAATGCCGGTGCGCTCCTGAGTCATCGCGTCGATCCAGGCTTCGGAAACGATGCGCTTGCCTTTGTATGCGCCGCGCGCGAGCACCAACTCGCCGACCTTCAGCAGATCATCCGGCTCCAATCGCAAGTGCCCGCCAGTGTCGACGCCGCGCTTGCCATCATAGTAACGCCATTCGGCGCGTCGCGCTTCGAGCGGGATGAATAAATATTTCAGCGCGAAAGCATCGGCTGACATGCTCACGGCGTCCGCCAGGATTTCGCCCAGCGCCACCACGTTTCCGGTGCAATAGGAAAATTCCTTGCCCGGCTCGGTGCGCATCTTCAGCTCGCTCCAGAAGGCGACCCAGTCCTGCTGCCGGTACATTTTGTCTTCCTGGCCCGGCGACTTCGGATCCCAATCGTTGCAGTCGAGCCCGCTGCGCATGGTGAGCAGATCTTCGAGCGTCATCGCCGCCTTACGCGGATCGTTTTCGAACGCTGTGCGCAGGCTGGGCAGCAGGTCCATCACTTTGGACTGCACCGAAGGAATCGCCCCTCGATCGATGGCGATGCCGATCAATAGCGCAGTGATGGATTTGGTCGCGGAGCGAAGATCCGGCGGCCGCTTCGCCAACGTCGGATCGACCGTGCGACCGACGATGACGCCGTCGACCTGCATGATGAACGATTCGAACCCCGGATGAACGCCGCTCGCCACTTCAGCGGCGATGGTCTTGGCGGGCTCGAGCGCCGCGTCCGCGTGCGCGAGCGCGAAACAAAGCGTCAGCATTACGGACGTTGAGATCGACTTGAACACCGGCAGCCTCGGCATTTCATCGCGGCGGTCGATCCTAGTCTATGTCGATTGCTGGCACCTTGCCGACCCGGCTGATTCGCAACGCATGCTTCAGCGCGGTAATTGCCGTTTACCAGCTGAAGTCGACATCGACCAACTCCACCTTGCCGCCGCGGCCGATGCGGAGCACGTGCTTCACGGCGGGTACGATGTCTTCCGGATCGTGCACGGCCATGACGATTTGGGTTCCCTTCTCCGCCAGCTGCTCGATGAAACCGAGCAGGGTCGCACGCACGTCGCCGTCGAGGCCGGTGCAAGGCTCATCGAGCAGCAACAATTCCGGATCGTTCATCATGGCCCGCGCGAACAGCGCCATCCGCATCTGGCCATAGGACACCTGTCGCGGGCCGCGAGCCCGCAGATGTTCGATGTTGAAGAACTTCAGCCAGCGATCGGCGGCTTTGCGATCGGCAGTCGTCGGTGCGTCGTTCAGGCCGACACTGGAATAGCGGCCCGAGATGACGATCTCTTCGATCGAAGTGGCCAGGTAATGATCCGCCTGCAGCTCCGGCGACACCCAACCGAGCCGATGTTTCCAAGTCTCGATGTGAGTACCGCGCGGCACGCCCTCACGCTCGATCGTCCCGCCGAGCGCGGGATGCAGGTCGCCGTAGATCATATTGAGCAGCGAGCTCTTGCCCGAGCCGTTGGCGCCCAGAATCGCCCAGTTCTCACCGCGCGCCAACGTCCAGTTGAGATCGCGGATGACCGGTCGGTAGTCGCGATAGATGTCGGCGTTGCGGATGACGAACAGCGGCGTGGACGAGGGCTTCCTCCTCGGCTTCGCCGCTACCAGCACCCTGTGTTTTGCTTTCTGCTCTTTGCGGCCGTGCGCAACCTTCCGTTCATGGCCCACCGGGCCCGCCGAAACGATCCGGCCGTGCTCGATGTGCGCCACGTGCGTCACATTCTTCGGCAACTCTTTCGGCCGATGCGAGGTGATCACCCAATCGTGTCCGCCTCTGGGCTGCTCGAGCGCCTTCTTCAACTTCTCCTTGGCTCGCACGTCCAGGCCATTGAACACCTCATCCAGCAACAGCACCGCCGCGTTGCCAGCAAACAAACGCGCCACCAGCGCCAGGCGGCGCTGGCCATAAGACAACGTGAGAATGCGCCGCTGCCTCAATCCCCACAGACCGAATCTCTTCAATACCCGCGCGACCCGCTCCTTCTGAGCATGCGTCGGCTGCGTCAGCGGAATGTCCTCGTCGAACAACCCCGTCGTTACAACCTGCGTGACCGTGAGATTCCAGTCGTAGCGAACGTACTTGTCCTGCCGCTCCGGTCCGACATAGGCAATCTGCTCTTTCGCCAACGATGCAGTACGACGCTGACGTCCCGTAGGCGTCGGCCAGACTTCGCCGCGAAGCATCTTCAGCAGCAGGGTCTTGCCGGAACCGTTGGCGCCGATCAGCGCCCAGCGCTCGCCCTTGCGCAACGTGAAGCTGACTTCATCGAGCGCCTGGTGCGCTTCGAAGATCAGCGAACAGTCGACGAGCTCGATCAGCGGGACGGACTTGGAGTGTTTTTCAGAGACCACGGGGCGTTGATGTCCGGCGAGTCGCGCACGACCCGGCCGTCTTCTTCCAGTTTCAGCAGATGGGCCAGCAGCGAGCCTTTCGCCACCGGATGCAAGCGGGGATCGACGTCGTCGTAGACGCTGACGACCAAGGTATCGAGGTTCGAGACACCCAGGTCTCCAAGCCGCGCGACCACTTTTGCTTCGCGCTGCAGGCGATGCGCGATGATACGAACGATCTCGGCCTGCGCGTCTTCGATGGTCAGGCCGTGGCCGGGCGCGAGACGGGTGACCGGCAAGGTCTGCAAGCGCTCCAGCGAGCGCAGGTATTCCGTCATGCTGCCATCCGGCGGACCGATGACCACCGTCGAGCCTTGCATCAAATGATCGCCAGTGAACAGCAAGCCCGTGCCTTCGAGCAGATAACAAAGATGGTTCGACGCATGCCCCGGCGTATGCACGACCCGCAACGTGAGCGAATCGATCGTCACTCGATCGTCATCCTGCAACTGTTTGCCCGGCGCGAATGCCGCGTCCTGACGCCCATGCACGGGCGCCGCCTTGCCCATCACTTTCGCACCCGTCGCCTCGGCCAGCGCCCTGGCGGCGGGCGAATGATCCGGATGCGTGTGAGTCGCGAGCACCGCGTCGATACGACCGCCCGTTTCCTTGACGATGCGCTCGACATGCACCGGATCCTCCGGCCCTGGATCGATCACCAGATAACGCTCATGGCCGACCAGATACGTGTTCGTCCCCGGCCCCGTCATGAACCCGGGATTGCGCGCCACCAGGCGGCGCACGCCAGGCGCGATCTCGTCGAATTGTCCGGAGCTGAGCGGCATCGCACTAGGTTATCACCACTGCTATCTGCCCTGCTCGCCGGGAGGCGTCAGTGGCTGCAGCGTCAACGACACACCAACGCACCGATTGACGCGCTCGCGCCGCAAGATTGACCGCCCATCGAGGTTCACGTATTTTGCGTGAAACAAGATTGGATACGTCAGAATGGCCGACAAACAGAACATCACCGTGGCAATCGAGCCTGCACTGCTCAAGCAGGCCCGCGCCATTGCCGCGCGCCGCGGAACGAGCATCAGCGCGCTACTAGCCGATGAATTGCGTCGTCTGGTCGCCGACGACCGCAGCTACGAATCCGCACGACGGAAAGCCCTGGCCTTGATGAAAACGGGGATCGGTATGGCTAGCGGTCGCATGGAAAGCCGGGACGAGATTCATGACCGCAATCGTTTTCGTTGATACAAATATCCTGGTCTACGCGTACGACCCAGCGGCCGGCGAGAAACATATTCGCGCAACTCGCGCACTGGAACGACTGTGGGAAGAACAGCTTGGGCGCGTTTCCGTGCAGGTGCTCCAGGAATTCTATGTAACGGCCACACAGAAGCTGAAGACTCCTCGCGCCAACGCACGTGAGGTCGTTCAAACCTACGCGCCGTGGGTTCAGTCTCCGACGACGCCTGAAATCATCATGCGAGCCAGTGATCTCTCCGAATCTGCACGACTCTCTTTCTGGGATGCGCTAATCGTCGCCTCGGCCGAGCAGGCCGAAGCATCGCAGCTCTACACCGAAGACCTCAATGCGGGCCAGATCATCGCCGGCGTCAAAATCATCAATCCGCTCGTTCAAACTGAGTACGATCTGTCGCCTGCGACGCCAGGCTCCGTGCATGAGCCCACGCCGCCGACGTATGCGCGCCGCCGCCGGGGGCGAGCCGCTGGTTGAAACCGGAGCGATGCACCGGCGCAGCGAGCGAAGGTATCATCGAGCCAGCAAAGAGCTTCCAGAATAGGAGCAAGGTCGAGCGTGACCCTCACCATCATTCTGATCGCAGTCATGGTCGGGCTGGCTGTGTTCATGTTCGGCATGCGCGGCTCGACGAGCTCATCGAATCGCTCCTCGGTCACCGCGGCGCCTCGCGACGCTGTGCGCGCCGTCACGAGCTCGCCCGGCGGCGACGGTCCGCCGTTCGAAACGGAAGCAACCGCCAGTGCCTATGCCGAATGTTACAAGCTCGCTTTCAGCGTTCCCGGTTTCGACTACGCGATCTCCGGTGAGCACGCCGACGTCCTGGAGAAGGTGAACGACCACGCCGCGGCGGCCGTTCATCAGCGAGAGTATTTCCCGCGCCGTCCGATGCTGCTGCCCAAGCTCATGCAGGCGCTGAACGACGATGAAAGCACGCGGCGGGAATTGGTCCGGCTGATTCTCGAAGACCCGGCACTGGCCGGCAGCACTCTGCAACGAGCCAACAGCGCCGCGTATCGTTATTCGCCCGAGCCGGTGGACAGCCTCGATCGCGCCGTCGTCGTGCTCGGCACCGATGGGCTCCGCAGCTTGCTGGCGACGGCGCTGCTACAGCCGGTGTTCCGGCAACCCAGAGGTCACTTCGACAACTTCGCCTCGGTGACTTGGGAACATGCGCAACGGACGGCGGCCGCGTCCGAAGTGTGCGCGCGAGCGATCGGCAATGCCGATCCTTTCATCGCGCAGCTGATCGGTCTGCTCGGCCCGCTGGCGCGCATCGTGCTGTTTCGACTGACGATGGAAACATATCGGGAACACCAGGACCTGCAGCCCCGCGCCGAAGTGTTCATTCGCGCCATGCAGATGGAGGCGCCGAATGTCGCGGGCTTCATCGCGGCGACCTGGGAGCTCTCCGATCCTTCCATTCGCGCCTTGCAGGAACAGACGGACAAAGTGCCCCCGGGACACATGAGCGCGCTCGGCCAGGCCATCTATTTCGGCGAGCTGTGCGGGGCGCTGACATTGCTGACCAGGCGCGGCACTTATTCCGAAGAAGGCGCACAGGCATTACTGATGGAACAAGGCCTGACCCGGCGGATCGTCCAGGAAATCTGGACCGCGGCGAACAAAGCCGTCGAGGAATAGCGCCCGGAACCGTGCCGCGACGGCAGCCGTTCATTGCATATCGCAGTGAATGAGGGGACTGCCATGGCTCACGAGCCTGCAAACATGCGCAAGCGTCCGCCGCCCGGCCTGCACCGAATGCTGAATTACGGGCGCGAGCGGGGTAAAGTAGGTTGGATCCTGCTGTGGCTGCTGGGCGTGCCGATTCCGATCCTGTTCGTGCTGTTTCTGGTTCGGGGCTGCACCTAGCTCATCTTTTCCTACTCGGAGCAAGCTCGCACATGTTGGTCACGTTCCGCTCCACCGCGACTGAATCCATCACCATGTTCGAGGACGTTGCGGTTCAGTTGCTCAAGCTGATGGGCGCCACCGGGCGCATCCCCGGTGCGCTCGGCCCGGACGACGTGCCCCTGGCCCTGCGCCAGCTGGAGCACGCCACCGAGCAGATCAAGGCCGGCACGCACGTCACCCCGGCCCGCCCGGCCGACAACGAAGATGCCAAGAATGAGGACGAGGACGACGAAGACCGCGAGCCGCCGGTGGACCTGGCGACCCGGGCCGTGCCGTTGCTCAGCATCCTGAAGCGGGCCGCGGCCGCCCAGGCCGAACTGGTCTGGGAAGCCAAGGGTAAATAACCCGCCCCACCCCTTCTGTCATTGACCACCGGCCGCCAAGCTCGGTGGTAAACTGGCCCGCTTGGAGTTCTGGAGAGCTATCCAATGGGCCGCATTTTCGAAGTCAGAAAGCACGCGATGTTCGCGCGCTGGAACCGCATGGCGAAGCAATTCGCCCGCATCGGCAAGGACATCACCATCGCCGTGAAGAACGGCGGCCCCGACCCCCACTCCAACCCGGCCCTGCGTCGCGTGATCCAGAACTCACGCGCCGTCAACATGCCCAAGGACAAGGTCGAAGCGGCGATCAAGCGCGCCTCCGGTAAGGACGCGGCCAACTTCACCGAAATCCTGTACGAAGGCTACGCACCGCATGGCGTCGCCGTGCTGGTGGAAACCGCCACCGACAATCCGACCCGCACCGTCGCCAACGTGCGCAGCATCTTCACCAAGCACGAAGGCAATCTCGGCACGGCGAACAGCGTGAGCTTTCAGTTCAAGAAAATGGGCGTGTTCCGCTTGAATCCCGAAGGCATCGATCAGGACGACCTGGAGCTGTACCTGATCGACCACGGCCTGGAGGAGATGGGCGAGAGCACCGGCGAAAAGGGCGAGCCGCAGATCGTGGCCCGCTGCAACTTCCCCGAGTTCGGCCAGATGCAAAAAGCACTGGAAGATCGCGGCATCACCCCGCTGTCCGCCGAGCATGAATACATCTGTCTCACGCCCACCGAGCTGCCCGAAGCGCAGGCCACCGAAGTCCTGGAAATGATCGACAAGCTCGAACAGGACGAGGACGTGCAGAAGGTGTATCACACGCTGGCTTGATGGAGTAACCACGTGTCTTTGGCGCGGCTACAGGTCGCGTTTGGCGACGACCTGTATCAGGCCGCGGAGAAACTGGTCCGCGGCGGCGCTGTCAGCGAGCTGCGGATCCTGCAATCTGGCCTGGTCGTGACCGGTGTGGTCGCCGATGAGAGCGCGGCGGCCAAACGGCAGCGTGTTTACATTCGACACGCGAAGCCGAACGACGCGCAGATCACGGAAGCCGAATGCAGCTGCGGCAAGCCAAGCCCGTGCGTGCACATTGCCGCTGTATCCATCGCGGCGGTGAGCAACGCGCCGAGCGTTGCCTCGCCTCAGCGGCCCACGTCATCACTGCAACGCGCGACCTCAGCGCCTGCCGGGCCGCAGTTACAACAGCGGCTCTACTATCTGTTGCAGGCAACGTCCGCCGGCGAGTTGCAACTCTCGACCTGGGTCGGCCAGACATCGCCCGGCTCCAGCAAACTTACGCGCGGCAGCTCGAGCATCTTCGTGCCACGAGGCAACGACTTCCCTCGCTACGTCGACTCGGAAGATCGGCAGATCCTGCAATCGTTACTCTCGCAGCGAACCGACGGTCCCTGGCTGCTGCGCGACACCGAAGGCACGACCGTGCTGAACCAGGCGATCGCGACCGGCCGCGCCCGCTGGCAGACGCTGGATACTCCTTCGCTGAAAGCAGGCAAGCTGCGACAGGCCAAGCTGTCGTGGCAGCAGCTGGAAAACGGCGATCAGTATTTGCAATGTGAAGTCGCCGAGCGCGGCGACGATGCGGTCGCCACCTTCTTCGATCTCGATGTCGCGACCTACGTCGATCCGGCGAGCAAGGAACTCGGTGCGCTGGCTCTGCCCTGCCCCATCGAGGACTTCCGTCGCTTCTGGAACTCGCCGCCGGTCGCGCCGGAACAAGTCGCGGAACTGAATGAAGAAATCGTGCGCAGCTGCGCCGCTTTGCCGAAGCTGCGTGAATTGAAGGCTGTCCGGCGCTCACGCAAGAGCGTCGGCGCACAGCTGTATCTTTCCGAAGATCCCATCGCGACGTTGTACTTCGTCTACAACGGCCTGCCCGTTTACAGCCGCTCCCTTCCGGACGACATGACTCACGTCCGCATCCTTGCGGACAACAAGCTTCACGAGATCCCGAGGGACCGCGCGACCGAGCGCAAGATCCAGCAGCGCTTCGATACAGCGCTCGCAAACAGCTCGCACGGCCGCGACTTCTGGCTGGCGTTCGTGCTCGACGGCATTCCCAAACTGCGCGCCGAAGGTTGGGACGTCGTCATCAACGACGACTTCCCCTATCGCCTCGCCGATGCGGGCGAGTGGTATGTGGACGCGGACAGCGGGCGCGATCGCGAATGGTTCGACTTGAAGCTCGGCCTCGTCGTCGATGGCGTGCAAGTGAATCTGCTGCCGGCGCTGGTCGACTATCTGCAAGGCGCGCTCGGCACCGGTGAAGCCGGCGTGCATCGCATCGGCGATCAGCTGTTCGTGCAGCTGCCCGACAAGCGCTATTTGCCCGTTCCCATCGATCGGATCAGGCGCATCGCCGATACGCTCGTCGAGCTGTTCGATCACGACGCGCTCAACAAGCAGCAATCGCTGTCGCTGCCGGCATCGCAGGCGAGCCGCCTTGCGCAGCTCACGTCGGAGCCGGAAGCACCGGTGCTGCGCTCGAAGAATGCGGCGCTGCTGGAGTCCGTTGCCGAGCTCAAGAACTTCTCCGCGATCACGCCGCTGCAACCGCCGGCGCGGTTCAACGCGACGTTGCGTCCGTATCAGCAAGAAGGTCTGGGCTGGCTGCAGTTCCTGCGACGCTGCCATCTCGGCGGCATCCTCGCGGACGATATGGGCTTGGGCAAAACGGTGCAGACACTGGCGCATCTCGCGCTGGAGAAGGAAGAAGGCCGGCTGACAAAGCCGTCGCTCATCGTTGCGCCGGTCAGCGTCATCGGCAATTGGCAGCGCGAGATCCAGCAGTTCGCGCCGCACTTGAAACAACTGACGCTGCATGGTGCGCGACGTAAGGAATTGTTCCCCTCGATTCGCAACGTCGACATCGTCATCACCGCGTATCCGCTGCTGCAACTCGACAGTGAGGTGCTGACGGCGCACGAGTTCTACTTGGTCGTGATGGACGAAGCGCAGGTGATCAAGAATCCTCGCGCCAAGGTTTCTCAAGCGGCGCGCGCGCTCAACTCTGAGCATCGACTGTGCCTCACCGGCACGCCCATGGAGAATCATCTCGGCGAGCTGTGGTCGCTGATCGATTTTTTGCAGCCGGGCATGCTGGGCGACGAACGCGACTTCCAGCGCCAGTACCGCACGGCCATCGAAAAGAGCAACGATCGCGATCGCGCGCTCTCGCTGAGCCGGCGCATCGCTCCATTCGTGCTGCGACGGACGAAAGATGCCGTCGCGCCCGAATTGCCGGCGAAGACGCAGATCCTCGAAACCATCGCACTCGACGAGAAGCAGCGCGACTTCTACGACGGCGTGCGCCTCGCGTCGCACCGTCGGGTCCGCGAAACCATCGAGGAACGCGGACTCGCCCGCAGTCAGATCACCGTGCTCGACGCCTTGCTCAAGCTGCGCCAAGCCTGTTGCGACCCGCGCCTGGTCGCTTCGGCGGAGCAGCCCGAAGAAGCCGTTCCCTCGGCCAAGATGGATTGGCTCAGCAACGCCTTGCCGGAAATGATCGAGGAAGGCCGGCGCATCCTGCTGTTCTCGCAGTTCACGTCCATGCTGGAGCTGATCGAGGAGCAGATGCAGGAGCTGGGCATTCCTTATCTGTTGCTGACGGGCGATACCAAGGACCGCATGCCGTTGATCGAGAAATTCCAGAGCGGCGCCGTGCCGCTGTTTCTCATCAGCCTGAAGGCCGGCGGCACGGGATTGAATCTCACCGCCGCGGACACCGTCATTCACTATGACCCTTGGTGGAATCCTGCCGTCGAAGCTCAGGCCACGGATCGCGCGCATCGCATCGGCCAGCATAAGCCTGTGTTCGTGTACAAGCTGATCGCGCAAGGCACGGTTGAAGAGCGCATCGTGCGGCTGCAGGAACAGAAACATCAGCTGGCCAGCCAGCTCTACACCGAAAAGAACGCTGCACCGCTACAGCTGGATGCGGCCGATCTCGAAATGCTGTTCGCTCCATGATCAAAATCGACCCTGGCCTGCAGAAGCAGGTCGACGACCAATTGTTGGAACAAGGCGCGTTCACGGTACTGGAGCTGCTGCTCGCCACCGGACGCCTTGCCTACAGCGACTACGAAAGCTGGCGCCGCCAGGAGATCGAATTCCTCGACGGCGTGCTGATGGGCAGCCCGGAAAAGATCCGCGCCCAGATCGAACAATCGGTGAACTACGCTCGCAGCATCGGATTGGTCGAGCAGCCGCAGGAGTTCACGGCCTGGCACACAGACGCGCCGGCTACCAACAAGCCGCTGCGCATCAGCACGCAGACCGAGCTGCATCGATTGATCGCGGGACGATTCATTCCAGCAAAGCTCGCCCCGCAGATGGATTTGTTCTTCGACAATCCCGTCGCCACGCTCACCAACGGCATCGCTCGCGCATTGGCCGCGATGAATGCCGCCGACGCGCAGCGTCAGTTGGATCGTTTGTATGAAATCGCGCCGACGCACTCAGACCTGGCCGGATACGATCGATTGGTCGGAACGCTCGCGCGTCTGGGCCAGCCAATCGACGATGCGCGCCAGGAACTGGAGTTTCTGCAGGAAACAGCGCCGACAGCCAAGCGATTGCTGGGGTCGCAGTGGCGCGAACTGCTGACGCCGCTGTGGCGACAACTCGCCGATGCATTGATTGATCAGCCGTTCTCCGTCGATGAACCGCATCTTCATCGCAGCTATGCACTGAGTCAGGCGCAGGATTGGGCTGGCGTGAACGCCTGCGTTCAGCAGGATCCAGAGTGGTGGCGTCACCCTGCCCTTTGCCTGGCCGTCGCGCAGAGCGGCGCGTTTCAACATCGTCGCATCGAGTCGCTGACGGGTTGGTTTGCGCTGTGCTGGCACGCACCGTCGGCCGCAGCGGACGCATTGAGCAAGCCACAGCAGCCCGATGCTGGCGTCGGCAAAGCATGGCAGGAATTTCTGGCCGCGGAAGACGATCTGGCCGATGACGACGCGATTGACGCGGCGCTCGCTCCCGGCGATTTCCCTGCGTGGATGCTGTTGCACGAACCCGGTTTGGCGAGACAAATGCCCGTCGATCTTGCCCGGACCGACACCGCCGGCGAACGACACTATCGGTGCGTGCATCGCTGGCTCGAAGCCCGCCGCGCCCAGAAGAAAGATGACGAGCTGGCCGAGCGCAAGGCGCTGCAGGCGGGACATCCTTTGTTGTTTCGTTATCTGAAAAGCGTCGTCGGCTGAGGACCGCCACGCCGCAGCAAATTGCCGCGGCGCGCCTCGCACCCCACGGCGCACGTTACGTATTTGCGCTCCGACTCGACGGCGTATGCTCGCTCGCGCCGAACTACCAGTCAGCTGACATCCAAGGGGAGCGCCATGAACAGATTCCTCGTGCAGTTATCGACCGTGCTCGCTATCGCCGCGAGCACGAGTGCAATCGCCGACGATGCGAAAACCAAACCGGCGGCAAGCGATGCGGAGATCATCAAGAGCGCCATGGCCGCCGCTCCTGCCAAGGTCTCGCAGAACGCTTCGGTCGTGGCGATGGATGCCAAGGGCCAGATGCGCACGCTGCGTAAAGGGACGAACGGCTTCACCTGCATGGCTGACAACCCGGAGACGCCGGGGCCCGATCCGATGTGCATGGACAAGAATGCGATGGAATGGGTGCATGCCTGGATCGGTCACAAGACGCCGATGGGCGGCAAAGTCGGCTTCATGTACATGCTCGCTGGCGGTACCGACGCCAGCAACACCGATCCGTATGCGACCCAGCCAACCTCAGCCAATCATTGGGTGAAGACCGGTCCGCACGTGATGATCGTGGGCGCCGACGCCGGCTTCTATGGTCAGTATCCCAAGGACGCCGACCCCGATACGTCCGTGCCGTACGTCATGTGGCCGGGAACGCCGTATCAGCACTTGATGGTGCCGGTGAAATAAGCGCTCCGGGTCACTCGCACGACTGGCGACAATCTCGCAGTTCGTCCAGGCACAGCTGGTCGGACTCGCGAGCATTCTCGTCGCAATCCTGGCGGCGTTGCGCCACCGTGCCGCCCAGCACGTCGATGCAGGCTTTGTATCGTGTGGTCATGCGAGCCAGGCAGGCTTCGCGATTGAAGGACGAGTCGCAGCGTGACTGCCCGAAGTAGGCGCAGCTGGTTGCGGCGGGATTCGTCGTTGTGATGCGTCCCGGGGTCGCGCCGAAAGCCACTGCCCGCATGCACTCCTGCTTGCCACGACGGCCGAGGCTGCGACACTCGCCATCGTCGCGCTCACACTGGGCGATACATTGCTGACGTCGCGCATCGATGCCGCCACCGGCGGATGCGGATGATGCAGTGTTGGATGGCGTCGCTTTCGCCACTCGCTGCGGCGCTGGTGACGGCGCCGGCGCAGCGGGCAAGGGTGTCGAGCTGATCGCATCGGCCGCCGATTGTTCTGGCGCCGGTGTCGACTGTTCAGGCTCGGGCAGCGCAGCGGCAACGGTTGATGTTTCTTCCGGCGGCGGTGGCTCTGTCGGCGCAGCTCCATCCGTTCCTGCCGCGCCCGATGATTGCGTCGAGCCCGATGCGGGCGTGGACGTTGTTTTAGCGGCCGGCGCCGATGCGACGGCCGCCTCCGGCTGCGGCGCGCGACCTTGATTGCTCACGATCACGAATGCACCGGCAGCTGCGGCCGCGAGGCCCGCGCCGATCAGCACGATGCTGCCATAACGAAACTTCTTCGCCGGCGGCGCTTCGATCTCGGCGAGCAGCTCATTCAGCGACTGGAAGCGGTCTTCCGGCATCACCGCCATGGCGCGCATCAACGCGGCCGCGTACCGCTTCGGCAGATCGCGACGGAGCGTTTCGATGGGCTGCACGGCTCCGGTCGGCAGCGTGCCCGCGAACAATTCATACAACACGACGCCGAGCGCATATTGATCGGTGCGCCAGTCGACTTCCTTCGAGCCGATGCGCTGCTCCGGCGACATGTAGTAAGCGGTGCCGAGCGCCATGCCGGTCTGCGTGAGCTGTGAATTTGCGAAGGCGCGAGCGATGCCGAAATCCATCAGCTTGACCGTGCCGTCTTCCGCCAGCCAGATGTTCTCCGGCTTGATGTCACGATGCACGATGTAACGATGCGCATAGCGAAGCGCGTCGATCAGCTGTCGCGCGATGTCTGTGACCTCGGCAGTGGTGAACGCGCGATTGTTCTGACGGTACTGCTCCATGCGCTGACGCAGCGTGTGTCCTTTCAGCCGCTCCATGGAAAAGTAATAAAGCCCGCCGCTGATGCCGACATCGTGCACGCGTACGATGTTCGGATGAGACAGGCTGCAGGAAACTTTCGCCTCGGCGAGAAAACGATCCTTGGCCGCGATGCTGAACTGCAAGTCCTGGCGCAGCACCTTGATCGCGACGTCCTCTTCTTTCAAACGATCGCGGGCCGCATACACATTGCCCATGCCGCCCTGGCCGAGCAGGTTGCCGATCTCCAGCCGATCCGCGATCACGGCGCCCGGCTCCATGCGAACAAACGTGTCGCCCGACGGCGCAGGTGTCAGCGTCGTCGCGGAGCGCATGACCGTGGCGCTCGCGTCGCTGGAATTGGTGTAGCGGCCGGTGCCGGTGATGTATTCGTAAGCCTCGCTCAGCTTGGCAAGCTCGGCGCCCTGCGTGTTGCGATCGGCATCGGACTGCGCCGACAGCAGCCGCTCCTGGACGACGGCCAACCGCTCGCCGTAGACCCTCGCCACGGTGGCGTGATCCTCGTTTCCCTGCAGACCCAGGCTTGCCAGCGCCGCTTCTTTGTTCATGGCCCGATTGTATGCCCGGCCGGCTGGATCCGTGCCCGGCCTCGCCCTTAAGGGAGGGTCGGAGAGTGATCGAGTGCACATTCCGTCGGGCGGGCGGCCCGGCAATTGGGTAAATTCACGCTTTACCTGTCGTCAGTCGAGTGTATTTCGTGCGGTTCAGCTGTTTCTCGATTCCTTTCGTGGTCACCGGCGCGGCCCTGCTCGCCGGCCCGGCGGTCGCCGCCGATTTTCGTGTCCTGGATTTCGGCGCGCCGTGCGATCGGGTCGTGGCGCTGGAGGAAGCCCGCGGCTCCGGGCCGTTCGATGGCAAGCTCCCTTCCGGCTATCAATTCGCTTTCCGCATTCGCGAGCTGGATCGAGATGCGCTGGCGGTTTATTCCTGCGATGGCGGCAAGCTGTTTCGCGGCGGCTATATCTTCGACGTCAAAGATGAAGCCGACGCCGCGGCTCTGTACGCCACGATCAAAAAGCGCGTTACTCGCGAGCGCGGCACGCCGTCTTACGATTTCGCATCAGCCGCCCACCGCAAGAAAATGAGCGATGCCGGCGCGACGCTGTCTCGCGTCGACATGATGGTCGCCTTCTGGGACGGCCCTACCTCCGAAGCCCACGCCTCCGTCGCCGAGCCCTCCAAGGACCGTGGCTGGCGAGTGAGCTTGAGCTACACGGCGAACAGCCACGTCAAGGAATAAGGGACTCGATGGCGCGCTCAATGCCTGAGCGCGCTGTCTTCGGCGCGACCCGTGGCGCCGGTTTCCAGGAACGATTTGAATCGCAGCAAGTCTTCGTCGATTTGATGCTTTGGATCCCGGGCGAACATCCACGCCGCCGCGTGTCCCACCAGGTTCGCGGGCGGCCGATACCACATTCGCACCTGAATTCGCGTGCCGCCGGTGCTGGTGGGTTCGAAGTGCACCTCACCGGAGCTCTGCACGGACGCTTCGGGCACCGTGCGCCACGCGATGAGCTCGTTGGGAATGTCGTTGGTGATCTCGGCTTCCCAAGTCACGGGAACACCCGCTGGGCCATCGACCACCCATTGGTAGCGCCGGTCGCCGGTCGGCGTGACCTCGCGGACGTGAGTCATGAACTGAGGGAAATTCTCGAGCGCGCGCCAGGCGGCATAGACCTCGTCCACTTCGGCGTACACCTCCAGCGTTTTCTGGATCATGAAGCCCTGCTCGGCGTCCGCGCCGAAGCTGACCAGGCGAGTCAGTGGACGATTGATGACTGCACGAAGGAGCAAGGCGGTACCTGTCGCGCTGAGCGCCGCAGACGCGATGCTCGAGCGAGGCCCCGTGAAACCGCTCGCCAATAAACCCAGTCCCATCGCACCTGC
Source organism: Steroidobacter agaridevorans (assembly GCF_009932555.1). Classification (GTDB taxonomy): domain Bacteria; phylum Pseudomonadota; class Gammaproteobacteria; order Steroidobacterales; family Steroidobacteraceae; genus Steroidobacter; species Steroidobacter agaridevorans. The sequence continues at coordinate 571,323 of NZ_BLJO01000004.1, read as the reverse complement.
GAACACGCGCGGCGCGGGCGACCAATTTTCCTGGAGATATTCGGGCTCGCGCTCGCCGGGCGACTCGGCCCGGCCTTCCGCCGGGCGCTCATCTTCAGTCGCTTCGCGGTGCACGGCAGATCGTGCTTGACGGTAGAGGCCCGATGCGCGGTTCCGGGCGTCAGTGCGCACTTTCCTGGTGAATTCGCGGCCGGATTTTACGCCTCGAGTCATCTGATCCGTCAGCAGCGCTCTGCGTCGCCGGCCGGAGCGTGGATCCAACAGGAACATCAATCCCGCTCCCAGCGCGATTCCGGCTGCAATGGCGAGGGCGGAGCGGCTGGTCGTCGCACCTTCTGAGTACATGACATCGGTCCTATCGGGAGGTCAGGCCCATAGAACCCACAGCTGGAGCAAAGGTTCAGCTGCTGCCGTTGCGGAAGATGCGTCGGCAATCGACGGAGAAGTGGCGCGCCCGGAGAGACTCGAACTCCCGACCACTGCGTTCGAAGCGCAGTACTCTATCCAACTGAGCTACGGGCGCGGAACCGACATTGTAACGTGACTCCGGGGGCGCTGGCGATAGTGGCCTCTCGCCGCTCGACTTCCCGCCACACTTGTTACTCCCGCCCCGCCGCCGCACGGGGCCATACTCCTCCGCGAAGATTCGAGCAGCATCGATTCGGAGGTTGCAATGACCGCATCACCTGAGAAAGGCCTCAAAGAACTGCAAAGCCTGGACACACCGCCCATCGTGTCGGCGCAGGAGTGGGATGCCGCCCGCGAGCGCATGCTCGCCAAGGAAAAGGAGCTGACCCACGCGCGCGACGCGTTGATGGCCGAGCGACGACGCATGCCCTGGCTTGCCGTCGACAAGAAATATTGGTTCGAGGGCCCGAAGGGCAAGGTGAGCCTGCTCGACTTGTTCGAGGGCCGTCGTCAGCTGATCGTCTATCGCGCGTTCTTCGAGCCCGGCGTGCATGGCTGGCCGAAGCATGCATGCGTGGGTTGTTCGATGGTGGCCGACCAGGTGTCTCACCTCGCACATCTGCACGCGCGCGACACGACGCTGGCCTATGTCTCCCGTGCCCCGCAGGCCGACATCGCGCGACTGAAAAAAGAGAATGGCTGGACCATGCCCTGGTACACGCTCACCGACAGCTTCGACCTGGACTTCGGTGTCGATCAATGGCACGGCCACAACGCGTTCATCCGCGATGGCGAGCGCATCTTCCGCACCTATTTCATCAACACTCGCGGCGATGAGGCGATCGGCACGGTCTGGAGTTTTCTCGACATGACGGCACTCGGCCGTCAGGAAACATGGGAAGACTCCCCGCAGGGCTATCCGCAGAGCCAAACATACAAATGGTGGAACTGGCACGACAGCTACGTGCCGGGCGCTCCGCCCGATCCGAAGTGGATCGAGGTGTCGGATGCCGGCGAGGCCGCCTTCCGGGATAAACAACCGTAACGATGAATCCGCACCGGTGGGCAGGTCGAACCGAACAATCGCCTGCCCGCTTGGCGAGCTCGACACCGAGGATGGGATGAAAGCCGTTCGACTGAAAGCACCCGCGAGCGTGGCCAACCTGTGCTTGATCGAGGAGACTCCGCCGCAGCCCAAGGCCGGCGAAGTGCTGGTGCGCTTGCGAGCGAGCTCCATCAATCCCCACGATGATTTCGTCGTGCGCGGCCTCATTCCATCGGCAGCCGGCCGCATTCCCCTATCGGATGGCGCGGGCGAAGTGGTTGCGTGCGGCCAGGGCGTGACGGCGTTACAGGCAGGCGATGCCGTCGTGAGCACATTCTGGCCGCACTGGCTGTCGGGCGAGATCGACGTAGCAAACCGACGTGATATTCCCGGCGAGCTCATCGATGGCTATGCACGTGAGTACGCCTGCATGCCGGCGCATGCGTTTGTTCGCGCACCGAAGGGCTTCAGCCACGCAGAGTCGGCAACGTTGCCATGCGCGGGAGTCACAGCCTGGAGAGGGCTCGTGACACAAGGAAAGGTGAAGCCAGGCGACACCGTGCTGATCATGGGCAGCGGTGCGGTATCGCTGTTTGCGCTCCAGTTCGCCAAGGCAGCGGGAGCCAGAGTGATCGCTACCTCCTCCTCCGATGCGAAGCTCGAAAGGCTGAAACAACTGGGCGCCGACGAGCTGATCAACTACAAGACCACCCAAAACTGGGGCGAGCAAGCCAAAGCGCTCACCGACGGCCGTGGCGTGGATCATGTCATCGAAGTCGGCGGGCCCGCGACGCTCGCGCAATCGATGGCGGCATGCAGGCTCGGCGGACACATTGCGTTGATCGGCGTGCTGTCGGGCTTCGCGGGCGAGTTGCTCATCCCAGCGCTGTTCTCCGCGCAACTCCGCGTCAGTGGCATTTCGGTGGGCAGCAGAACGGATCTGGAAGACATGATCCGCGCGATCGAAGTGAACGGCCTGAAGCCGGTGATCGATCGAAGCTTCGGCCTGGAGCAGATCGTGGCCGCATTCGAGTACTACCAGGCGCAGCGTCACTTCGGCAAGGTCACGATCCAGATCTGAAGCCGGCATCCGGGGCAAAAACACGCCGGCCGCCCGCCTTAAACCTTTTGCGGGGCTGCCGCGTCCTACCCCGTAACCAAGGCATTTCTGGAACCAACCATGATCGCGAGCCGCGCCGGTTGCGTTGGGCTGCTGCTGGCCGTGCTCGCCACTCGAGCCTTCGGCGTCGACATCGACGGCCGGATCGATGCCGATGAGTGGCGGGAAGGCAGGCACATTACGGACTTTCGCAAGACCCAGCCGTTGAACGGCGAGCCCGGCTCGCTGGCGACGGAGGCCTGGATCCTCGCGACGCCGGACGGCCTCGCGGTCGCGTTCCGGAATTTCCAGCCGCCGAGCGTGCCCAGAAACCTGCAACGCGTCCAGCGCGATTCCGAAGAGCAGGTCGATCGCATCAATGTGATGATCGATTTCGACGGCGACCGGCGCACTGGCTATAACTTCCGGGTGACCTCGACCGCGGGCATCTACGACGCCACCCTCACCAACGAAACCGAATTCAACAAGGACTGGGACGGCAACTGGCGGCACGCTGTCGGCGGCGACGCAAATGAGTGGACCGCCGAGGTCCTGATCCCCTGGCACATCGCGCCGATGCGCGAGAACACCGGCGACGTTCGCACTATCGGCATCTATCTCGATCGGGTCGTCGGCTCGACCGGCGAACGGGTCGCATGGCCGCTGGCCAGCTTCGAGCGGCCACGATTCCTCTCCGACTTCGCGCCGCTCGAAGTCACCAGCTACAAACAATCGCTGCTGGCGGTCACGCCGTATGTTTCCAGCCTTTATGACGCCATCGACAGGGACAACGAGCTCGATGCGGGCGTCGATCTGTTCTGGAAGCCGAATGGACAGCTGCAGCTCAGCGCCACGGTGAACCCCGATTTCGGCCAGGTGGAAGCCGACGAGCTGGTCGTCAACTTCGACGCCACCGAAACGTTCATCAGCGACAAGCGCCCGTTCTTCACCGAGAATCAGGGCATCTTCGAGTTCACCACCCCGTCCGACTTCAGCCAGCTGCTGTACACGCGACGCATCGGCGGACCGACCGATGACGGCCAAGGCGCCGCGGATATCATTGGCGCGTTGAAATTGAACGGCAGCATCGGCGCGACCAAATACGGCGTCTTCGGCGCCGATGAAGCCGACGCCGCCGGCCGCTCATTCGGCGCACTGCGCCTGGTGCGCGACTTCCAAGAGCAGAATCTGGGAATACTCGCAACCCGGGTCGAGCGGCCCTATCTCGATCGAACCGCCAGCGTGGTGGGCATCGATCACAACTGGCGGCCGACGGCGCGTTGGAATGTTCGCACCCGGCTCATCGGCAGTGAGATCGACGAGGCTGGCACGAGCATCAGCGGCGACGGCGCCACGGTCTGGGCGGACTACGAAATGGACCATGGCTGGCGCCAGCAATGGATCGGCATGCACTTCAGCAACGATCTGGAGATCAACGACGCCGGTTATCTCGAGCGCAGCAGCACCAACTATGCGCACTGGCAGCTCAACCGTCGCTTCACCCAGTTGCCCGCCGAGTCGCGTTATGCATCGAAGGACTGGCGCTGGCGAGTCAGCACCTCGTACAACGATGCCGGCCAGCTGATGAATCATCAGTTTCGGATCAGCCGCGAAAGCCGGCTGCGAAATGGCAGCTACGAGTACGGCCAGATCAATATCAACAGCGCAGGCGTCGATGACCTGCTGACGCGCGGCCATGGCGTGGTGAATCTCCCGCCCAACTTCAACAGCTATTTCGAGTACGAGCGACCGCGCCAGGGCAATTGGGCCTATCACGTGGAGCTCGAAGCGAACAGCGGCGGGCTGTCGGGCAACGACAAGGTGGGCTACAGCATCAATCTCGAACCGACCTATTTCATCAGCGACGCCTTGAATGTGTATCTCGGGTTGTATACGAGCCGCACGCCCGACTGGCTGGTGTGGCAGCGGGACAATCTGATCGGCAGTTTCGACGGCGAGGAATCGAACTTCAACGCCGGCTTCAACTGGGTGATGACCAACCGGCACGAGCTGCGCCTGAAGCTGCAAGCCGTCGTAGTGAACGCCGACATCCGTCAGGGCTATCGCGTCGATCCCGCGGGCAATGCCGTGCCTACCGATGAGGTCGTCGAAGACTTCAGCGTGCGCAACCTCGGCGTGCAGCTCCGCTATCGCTTCGAGATCGCCCCGCTTTCCTATTTGTATATCGTGTATGGGCGCGGCGGCTACGAACAGCGAGCGGAGAGCGACGATCGCGGGCGCCTGCTGCGAGATACCTTCAGCTTGCGCGATGACGATCAGCTGCTGGTCAAGCTCAGCTATCGATTCGAATCGTAGCCGGCAATTCACCGCCGGACTTTGATAATGTAGCGGCCGTCAAAGAATCCCGCCGACGCCGCATGATCGATATCGCGATTGCCACCTGCTCGTACCATCCTGACCTGGGGCCCCTTGATCGCGGCGTGATTGCAGAGCTCGCCGAGCTTGGCATTCGCGCCACCCCGCTGATTTGGACCGATGCGAAAGCCAGCCTCGACCCGTTCGCAGCCGTCGTCGTGCAATCGACCTGGGACAGTCATCTCGATCCGCAGGCCTTCGTGACCTGGGCGCGTCGCGTGCACGCCCAGACCGCATTGTTCAATCCGCTCCACCTGCTCGAATGGAATCTCAACAAACGTTATTTGCTGGAGCTCGAGCAGCAAGGCATCCCGATCACGCCGACGCTGTGGGTCTCGGCTGGCAGCTCCGTCGATCTGCGTAACGAAGTGACCGCGCGCGGCTGGACTCGTTTCGTCATCAAGCCGGTCGTATCCGCTGGTGCGACCGAGACGCACGTTTTCGGTCTAGCCGAGATGGAGACGGCGCAAGTAACGGTGGATCGGCTGGTTGCGCGACTGGACCTGATGATTCAGCCCTATCTGCTTGCGTTCGAGACCGAGGGCGAGCGTTCGTATATCTTTTTCGACGGCGTCTTCAGTCATGCGGTTCGCCGGCCACCGACGCTGAAATCCGCGCCGCGCGGCTTCGATCAATCTCACGAAATGCCGCCGATCGAGGCCGAGTTGCAGCTTTCGCGTCAGGTGCTCGCAAAGATCGGCGAGACGCCGGTGTATGCGCGTGTCGATCTCGCAACCAACAACGACGGCGTCGTGCGCTTGCAGGAAGTCGAGCTGGTCGAGCCCTGCTTGTTCACGTCGCTCGCGCCAGGCGCGCAACAACGTTACGCTCGGGCGATCGCACGTCGGCTGCCTAATGCACCAAAGTAGTTAACGGCCACACATACGCCTGACCCAGCACCAGCAAACTCACCAGCAGCGCCAGTGCGATGCTGTGGAAGAAGACGTAGCGCAAGATCTCGCTCTCGTGGCCATACCAACGCGTCGCGGTCGACGCGACGACGATGCTTTGGGCATCGATCATCTTTCCCATCACGCCGCCGGAACTGTTGGCGGCGGCCATCAGCACGGGATTCAGCCCGAGCTGTTCGGAAGTAATTCTCTGCAAGCCGCCGAACAGCACGTTCGATGCAGTATCCGAACCCGTGAGCGCGACGCCGAGCCAGCCGAGCATGGTGCCGAACAGCGGATACAGCCAACCCGTCTGGGCGAAAGCCAGGCCCATGGTCGCGTCGGCGCCCGAGTAGCGCGTGACGTAGCCGAGCGCGAGCATGGCCGCGATGGTCAGCAGCGACAACCGAACGACCACCAGCGTCTGGAAATATTCACGCACGAACTCGCGCAACGAGAATTTCATCAGCACGCTGCTGAGGATCGATGCGACCAGAATCCCCGTACCCGTCATCGACAGGATGTTGAAGTTATAAACGGCCGCTTCGGCGGTGGGCGCGGCCACGACCGGCGGCACTTTCTGCACCAACTCGTGCAACCCGCCCACTGGCAACTTGATGATGAACAACGAGTCCAGCCAGGCTTTGACTTGTGGAATGCCCCACATGAAGACGCACACGCTGAGCACGATCCACGGCAGCCATGCCTTGAACACCTGCTCCGATGTATGGGTCGCCGCTGCCGACTCGGTCGCGACGGTGCCGTCGGGTTCGCCGCGGTTCGTTGAATGCCAGATGCTGGCCGGACGCCACAGCCGAAGAAAAAGCGTCAGCGCCCCCATGGAACACAGCGCCGCGATGATGTCGACCAGCCACGGTCCGTGAAAGTTGGAAACGAGATATTGAGGAATGGCGAACGCCACACCCGCGACCACGATGGCTGGCCAGACCTGCACCATGCCGCGCCAGCCGGCAAACGCCCAGATGAGCCAGAACGGCACGATGATCGAGAAGAACGGCAGCTGCCGCCCCACCATGCCGCTCAGCTCATGCAGATCGAGGCCGGTCACACTGGCGAGTGCGATCACCGGCGTGCCTAACGCGCCGAACGCCACTGGCGCAGTATTCGCGATCAACGACAACCCCGAGGCCGCGAGCGGCGAGAATCCCAGCCCGATCAGCATCGCGCCGGTCACCGCTACGGGCGTTCCGAACCCCGCCGCGCCCTCGAAGAATGCGCCGAACCCGAAGGCAATCAGCAGCAGTTGCAGGCGTCGATCGGGTGTGACTCCGGCGATGCTGTCCTGAAGAATGCGAAACTGGCCGCGCTGCTCGGTCAGTCGATACAGAAAAATCACATTGAGGATGATCCAGCCGATCGGCATGAGGCCGTACGCCGCGCCGAATGCAGCGGCACGCGTCGCCATGCCCGTCGGCATTCCGAACGCGAGGATCGCAATGGCCAGCGAACTGGCGATGCCGAGCAGCGCCGCGACGTGCGCTTTCATTTTCAGGAAGGCGATGCAGCCCAACAGCACGACCACCGGTACGGCCGCCAGGAACGTGGACACAATGGAGTTGCCGAATGGATCGTAACCTTGTGACCACATAGCCGCTCCCGGTTATGAAATATCGGTTCCCGCGAGACCTGCGCCCTGCTGCCGGCGACGAAATGCTTCGAGACCTGCGATCCACGCCGCGACCCAGGCCGCGCCGAACGCGTAGCCGCCGAGCACGTCGCTGAAATAGTGAACCTGCAGAATCACTCGACTGAATCCCACGCAGACGATCAGCGTCATGGCGAGCGCCGCGACGGGCAAATGCCAGCGTGGCTTCGAGTTGATCACGATCAAATAGGCGAGCAGGCCATAGACGATGAATGAGCCCGACGAATGGCCGCTCGGAAAACTCCAGCCATCCGCGGCTGCGAAACCGTGCAGACGCTCGGGGCGAGAACGTTCGAAAATCGCTTTCAACCCCACGTTCAGCAGTCCGCCGCCGGCGGTGGCGACCAGCCATGTGGCCGCCAGCATCCAGCGGCGTCGGAACAGCATGAGCACGGCGATGGCCGCCGCCAGGGGTATGAGAAATTTCTTGTCGCCCAAATCGGTAACGGCCGCGAAGATGCGCAGCTGCTCATCGCTCGCATGCTGGCTCAAGGCGGCGCTCAGCGCGACATCGAACCGGCCGAGATCGTCGTCGACGCCGATCTCGTCCGCGATCTCCACGAAGCCGACGCATGCGGCAATCGCAATCGCCATGCTCAGCAGGACCTGCACTCCCAGCTGCTTCGCTATTTGCCCAGCACCGTGCACGACACGGGGCATCGGCAGACGGTCGGCATGAGGACGAAGGCGGTCGAGTAACTTCTGCAGCAGCGCGACGATTCGAGCGCCATGGCGCTGCAGCCCGGCCCAGAGCAGCCACGCGCCCAGCAGCATGCCGAGCGTGATGACGAACAGCACGACCCAAAGATTGACGGCCAGCAGCTCTGCAAGTTTTTCAGTTGTCATTGTCAGCCTGCGATCTGCTGGCGATCGTAGGCTGTTCGCAGGGATCAGGGAAGGTTCAGCGTCGCCCGATAGTCCTGCAGATCGCGCTCACAATGCACGCGTTCTTCTTCGAGCTGACGGATCTGGGTCTTCAATCGCCCGACCCGCTCACCGAGATTCTTCACGTCCAGCACTGCCTGCGCACGCTCCTCGGCCGTGCCCTCGCTGCTGATCGCCACCGCCGATCGGGTGACGATGTCGGACTCGGCGGCACGTAAGTCACTGCGCCGCGAGTCGAGTTGATGAGAAACGTTCGAGAGCCGCGATTCGAGCGTATAGAGCTGGCGACCGGAGTGATAGGCATCGGCAAAGGCCTGATCGAGATCGGACGGACACAGGCCGGCGTAGCTGCCGCCTTGCGAGCCCAGCCGGAAACCATTCGCCGGCACGCAATACTCGCGCAATCCCTGCGCCCGGCCTTCCTGGTAAGCGGTGAGGTCCGGAGTCACGCCGTGCTTCGCGCATGCCTTGCGATGCTGGCCGATGCGATCGCCGGAATATCCCTGCGCGCCGTCCTCGAAACCGACGGTGCGCCAGTCCACGGTCAGGCATTCCTCCCGATCCATGGTCGCGCAACCGCCGATAGCCAGCAGCAGCATTGCCGCACCAGCACGCGCCATCGACTGGTATTTTGCCGTTCGCATGTGAGTCTGCCCTCGAGGGAGGCCAAGGCGCTAAAGTACCGGGGCGGCAGGGATTGCTACGTGAGCTATGTCACAATCGCCCCTTGTTGAATTGAGCAAGGGCACGGAGCGTCGACCATGACCCAGATCGCACTACTCGGCGTCCCGCACGACGAGAACTCCTCTTATCTCAGGGGCCCGGCCGAGGCGCCGGATCTGATCCGTCGCGAGTTGCACAACGATGCCTACAGCCTGTGGAGCGAAACCGGCGTCGATCTGAGTGCGCCGGGCCGGCTCGTGGATCTTGGAAACATCCAGTTCGATGGCGCCACCGACCCGTGGGATCTCATCGAGCGGTCCGTTGACAAGGCGTTGGCATCGGGCGGCCCGCTGATCTGTCTCGGCGGCGATCATGCGGTGACGTATCCCATCATGCGCGGGGTTCGAAAGCACCATGCGAGCCTGACGATTCTTCATATCGACGCACATGCCGATATCTATCACGCCTACCAGGACAATCCTCGCTCGCACGCCTCTCCGTTCGCGCGAATCATGGAAGAGAAGCTGACGGACCGGTTGATCCAAGTCGGGCTGCGGACCATCTGCGATGAGCACCGCCAGCAGTTCAAACGTTTCAACGTCGAGGTGATCGAAGCCGGGCGCTGGAGCGATTGCATGCGGCTGGAGTTCGAGACGCCGGTCTATATCTCGCTCGATATCGACGGCCTCGATCCCGCCTTCGCCCCCGGCGTGTCACATCGCGAGCCCGGCGGTCCGTCGCCGCGCCAGGTGCTCGATTTGATCCAGTCGATCAAGCAGCCCATCGTCGCCGCCGACATCGTCGAGTACAACCCACGGTGCGACATCTCCAACCAGACGACCCTGGTCGCCGCCAAGATGCTGAAAGAAATTGCCGGGATGATGGTCAAGAACCGAGCCTAAGCCCGACGCTTCGCCGTATGATGCGCTCCTCGGCACAAGCGCCGGCATGACGCCGCGCGTGACATAACCCGCCATCGTCAAGGGTGCACGGATGTTTCATTCAGAATGGCTCCCGACCCGCGCCACTGTCCTCCGCACATTCGCACTTGCGTTCAGCATCGGACTGACCTGGCCAGCATCGGCCGGCACCAACACGTTCACTCCCGTCGGCCCGGAAGGCGGCGGCGTGAACGACCTCGCCTGGCACCCCGCCGATGCAAACATCGTCTATGCAGCGACCAACGGCGGCATCTATCGCTCGACCGATGCCGGCGCGCACTGGCAGCTGGTGCACGATCGGATAAACGAAGCGCCGCGCGCGCTCGCCATTCATCCTTCGCAGCCGAATCGAGTATTTGCCGCCGGGCTCAATTCCCACGTGCTTGCCAGCACCGATGCCGGCGCAACCTGGACCACCCTCGACAATTTCTCTGAACCGGCCTGGGACATCGAATACAGCCCCGACGGCAGCGTGCTGTACGTGGTATCCATCAGGCATATCTTTCGCAGCACCGACCATGGCGCTACCTGGCAGCAGGGCGGCGAAATATCGCCGACCATCAACATGACTCATACGCTGCTCATCGACAGCGCCGATCCGCAGGTGTTGTATGTAACAGCGTCGACCGAAGGCTTTCGGAGCAACGACGGAGGCCAGACCTGGGCCCCCTGGCTCATGCCGGCCACGACCGTGGAGGATTTCGCCATGGTGGGGTCGCGCATCTGGGCGGCGACGTATCAAGGCACCTTCTTTAGTGACAACCGTGGCACGAGCTGGACCGCGGCGCTGGCAGGGACTTCGATGGCAGTGACCGTCGATCCCAACGATCCGCAAATCGTTTATTCGGGCACGCTCCATGGCCTGCAGCGCTCGACCGATGATGGCGCGCACTGGACCCACATTCGCGGCAGCGTGCCCGGCAGCACCAGCGATGACGCGGGAACGACGCGGGCGATCGCCGTCGACGCGTCGGATCCAGACCATCTGCTGATCGCGGGCTCCTCCGGCATCTCGGCGACATCGGATGGCGGTGCAAGTTGGAACGCGAGCCACAGCGGTATTCGTGCACTGGGACAAGCCAAACTCATCAGCGCGCCGGGCTCGGATCGCATCTACGTGCAGGCTCCCTACGAAGGTTTGTTCGCGATCTCCGCCGCCGATGGCAGCAGCGTGGGACTGAACAATCCGCAGTTGCGCCAGCTCGACGGCATCGACGCCGACACGATCGACGCTTACAGCCTGCTGGTGGTGCCGGGCTCGCCCGATCGACTGTTGGCTCCGATCGTTCGAGGCGTGGCGCACTCCGCCGACGGCGGCATTTCCTGGACCGCGCACCACGATCCCGACTTCGTCAACGAGTACGTCACCGAAGTCGTCTCCACCTCCAACGACAATCGAACGCTGCTGGCCATGACGCTGACGCGGGGCCTGTTCGAAAGCGTCGACGGCGGGATCGACTGGACGCCGCTGAACCCGTTGAACGGTTACGAGGTGATGAATGCCCTCGTCAGCGCGCCTTCCAATCCGCGGACGCTCTATTTGATTGCTCGCGTCGAGCTCGCTGGCGGCCAGCTGCCCACGTTCGAAAATGTGTTGCTGCGTTCCTTGGACGGTGGCGCGAACTGGTCGAGACTCGTCACCCCGGATCCACAGTTGGTGGCGGTGGCGGTCGACCCGACCGACGATCGGACGGTTTACCTGAGCTCCCTTCTCAACGGTCTCTCCAAATCGACCGATGGCGGCGACCACTGGGCACGACTGCCGGTGCCGCCACCGTCCCCGCTACCCATCTACGCCATCGCCATCGATCCCCAGAACCCGAGCATCGTGTACTCCGGCGACACGGAGTCCATCCATCGCTCGGTCGATGGCGGTCAGTCCTGGGAGACCTTGCTCGATGATGGGCCGCGGGTCGGCTATTTCTGGTCATTGGTCGTCGATGCACAGCGACCTCACAACCTGTACGCATCCATTGCCGGACAGGGCGTGGAACAAATCAGCATCGAGCCGGATCTCGAGCTCACCGCGACATCGGCGTCGACGCGCGTCGGTTCCGGAATCAGCGCCGCTTATTCGTTCCGCGCAAGCAATGCTGGGCCGTTCGCTGCGACTAACGTTCGCACGCAGGTGCAATTGCCAACAGGTGCAACCAATGTGAGCGCGACGAGCACGAATGGCACGTGCTCGGTGGCAGCCAACGTCGTGACGTGCGTTGCTTCAGCACTCGCCGTCGACTCGCACGCCGACATCACCATCAACTCGACACAACCGAGTGTCGGCAACTACGCGCTGCAGGCCTCGATGGAAGGCGATCAACCCGACACCGCGATGGCAAACAACACCGTGACGACTAACATCACGGTCGTCGAACCAATTGGGGGAGTTATCGTGGAAGGTGGCGGCAGTAACGGTGGTGGTGGCGGTGGTGGCGGCGGCAGCACCTCGCCATGGATGCTGCTCGCCTTGTTGCTGCTGCTGGCCGCACGCCCGGCGCGGCGGCCGCAGCCGGTGGGTTAAGGAATTTCCGGCTCGACCAGTTTGGCGAGCTGCTCGAGCGATTCCTGCCAGCCGAGATAGCAACCGTCCTCCGGGATCACCTCGGGAATGCCTTCCTGCACGATGTTGATCGCCACGCCGCACGACACCGGCGTGATGACGATGGTCGTCGGCATCTCGCCCGGCAGATTCGGGTCGTCGAAGGTGCTGACGTAACTGATCTTCTGGTTCGGCACCAGTTCCTTGTACGTGCCGCCGAAGGAATGCGCCTGCCCGGTGTTGAAGTTGGTGAACGACGCGCGGTACTTGCCGCCCACCTTGGCATCCAGCTGGTCCACCTTGCAGGTGAATCCATACGGCGGCAGCCATTTCGCGAACGCCTGGGGCTCGAGGAATGCGCGATAGACGCGCTCCGGCTTGGTACGAAGTACGCGGTGCAATCGGACTGTGCCTGGCATGACTCTCTCCTGTGAATAATTGGGGGTTCGAGCCAAGGACGGCCCAGCACGGCCGCCGCCGACATCGCCACCCAACTATTCGATCATACCGGCGCCCACAGCGGCGCCCGCGCACAAAACGACGGGCGCGCCCGAACAGCCTCAGTTCGCAGCAGGCAGGAACGTAACGTTCGACGGCTGATTGATCGGTAGCCACGCCTCGCCCGGCGTCAGCTTGCCGCTCGCGGGATCGACGGAGAATACGTTGATCGAATTGGACGCATTGTTCGCCACGAGCAACCAGCGACCCGTTGGATCCAGAGAGAAGTCCCACGGCGTCTTGCCTGTCGCCGAAATGCGCTGGACTTCCGTCAGCTTGCCGGTCTGCTCGTCCACTGCATACACCTGCATGGAATTTGCGCCACGGTTGGACGCGTAAACAAAACGTCCATCGCTGCTCGCTTGAATGTGTGCGGCATTCCTGGCGCCCGCGAACGACGGCTCATCCATCGGCACGATCTGCACCTGCTGCAAGGCGCCGCTCTCGGCATCCCAGCGATACGAAACCAGGTCGGCGCTCAACTCCGTCACCAGGAACACGAATCTTCCACTCGGATGAAATGCCAGGTGTCTCGGCCCCGAGCCGGGCGCCAAAGAAACAAACGGTGGCGTGCCCGGAGTGAGCTGATGTGTCGCCGTATCGAAGCGATAAACGAACACTCGATCCGCGCCGAGATCGGCCGCCAGTACATAGCGATGCGAAGGGTCGACCACTACACCATGCGCATGCGGAGAGGTCTGCCGGCGATGCGGACCGGTGCCGTAGTTGCTTTGCTTCGCATATAGATCGCCGAGACGCCCATCGTTCGCGACTGGGAACCAGCTCACATGCCCTGTGCGGAAGTGAGCAACGAAGATCGACTTCGATTCTGTATCGAACGTGAGATGCGTAGCGCCGCCTCCCCCAGAGGCCACACTGTTTAGCGTGCTCAGCTTGCCGGTGGCCTTATCCGCACTGAAGGCGAACACGTTCGATTCGCTTTGTGCCTCGCCGGTCGGATCGCTAACGGCGTAGATCACGGGAAGGGTTGGGTGCGCGAGCAGCCACGTCGGCCGGTTGACATCGGCCACCACGCCGGCCGGCGTCAACCGCCCGGTCTTCGAATCGAAGCGCGCAGCCGCGATGCCCTGCCCTGGCTCGGTGGATCGGTTGCCAAAATAGACCCAATGCTCCGCAGCGCGCGACGGCGCAGCGGCGAACACCATCGACAGCAGCAAAGCGCGCCACATCGTCATCGACTCCCCCTTTCAACGATCGAACTCACATACGCAAACAGCGGCGCCGTGCAGACACAGCGCCACTGTAGCGACGACCCGTCAGCTCACGGCTTGGGAATGTACAGCGGCATCGCGTCTTCCCAAAGCGTATCGGTGATGGCGTACTTGCCGCTGCCGTCGGCATTCATGACCCAGTTCTGCCCGTCCGGCTGGAACGTGTTCTCGTAAAGAGCCACTTCGTCGCGGAACCCGAACATGCCGGTGCTCCACAGGAGCTTGCCGTCGTAGCGCCAGATCGCATGCCCGTCGTTCGCGCCCGAAGTCGTCAGCCGCTTGAGGCCCGTGCCGTCCGGCTTGATGGTGTACACGTCGAAGTTGGTTGCATCCACTCGACGCGTGAACACGATCTTCGTGCCATCGGGCGACCAGCTCGGCAGATTGTCGGCCTCGGTGGTCAGGACCTGAGTGGTGCGATCCGTGAGGTTCAGAATGCGCAGGCCCTTCACCGTCTCGCTCCACACTCGATACACGATCCTGTTGCCGTCTGCCGAGTAGCTCGGAAAGCCCGAGTGAATCGAGCCGTCGGTCAGCACTTCCAGGCCCGTGCCGTCGATGCGGATGCGCTGGATGCTGGCGACACCGGTGCGACGCTCCTGGAACCACTGGCCGACGCCGAACGCGAGCCACTGGCCGTCCGGCGACCACGTCGGCTGGAACGCACCGGCCAGGCCGCGCGCCACTTGATCCGGCGGCAGACCGCTCATCGTGGAGTCGTACACACGACGACGATTCGCGCCGTCCTGCGCATCCATCACGTCGATGGACGAGTTGATGTGCTTCGCCGTGATGGCCAGGGTCGACTGGTCCTTCGACAACATCGGGAACACGTCGGTGTACTTGTATTCCCAATCGCTATCGAAGCTGTACATCGGCGCGTACTGCGCATACGCCGGCAGGAACGAGACCTTCTCGTAGATCACCTTGCCGTTCGACGAATAACGTGGCGACCGCCAGCCCTTCATCGCGGCCGATGTGCCTGCCGTCGTGTAGATGCCTTCGAGCGGGCCGCCCTTGATGTGATACGCAATGGTCGTGGCATCCAGATACTGCGGGAACACTTTATAGCCACCGCCGGTGGTGTGCTCGGTGCGCGTCCCTGTCGCTACATCGACAGACACGATCTGCGACGACACCGTCGCGATACGCTCCGGCCGACGGGCGCCCCACGTCTCTTCAGTAGTGCTCTCATAGAACACGATGCGCTTGCTGTCCGGCGACCACGACGGCGAGCCCTGCGAATAGCCGGCGCGCGTCGCGACCTGACGCCAGCCCCAGCCGTCGGGCTTGATGACATAGATGCTGTTTTCCTGCGTGCGCTCCCAGCCATTGGGCGCGTCGTGACCACGCCACTCGCTGTTGCGATCCGAGGAGAACGCAATCCACTTGCCGTCGGGCGACCACGCCGGCTTCATGTAGCTGTGCGGCCTGCTGGGATCGAACGGAATCGAGCCGGTGAGATTCTTCAACGCGCCGGTCGCAAGGTTGAGCGTCCAAACATTCGCCCAACCGGTGTTGCGCGAAGAAACAAACGCGATGAACTTGCCGTCCGGCGAGAACACCGCCGAGTCGTCCACGGCCGAATGATTCGTCAGCCGCTGCACGCCCGTGCCATCCACTTTAGCGCGATAGATGTTCGAATTGCCGCGACCGTCGCGCTCCGACGTGAACACGACCCACTGGCCGTCCCTGGAGTACGAGGCGTGATAATCCATTTGCGACGTCGCGAACAGCGGCGTCTCGCCCGTGCCATCCGCATTCGCGATGTACAGGTCGGACTTGGTGGGACCGATCCGATTCAACAGGATGCTGCCCCGGACGCCGCCGCCTTGCGTGACGGCCGCCGGGACCAGATTCCAAGTATCGGCGTCTTCAGCCAGAGCGGCCGGGCCGTACGCCTGGGCGGCGAACAGGGTCACGGCAACTCCACTCAGAATTTTGCTTACGTGCATTGCTTCCTTCCCCCGTGTGTGATCCTTCGGTTCTCGACGCCGGGGATCTTTACACCGCGCCTCCGCCCATCCCTGATTGGATTCGAGTCATTGGATATAACTTCGGCCCGCGATCCGGCAGCGGCGCGCCCGAAGATGTGTAACGATCCCGCTTCGAGATTTCTGGAGAAGACATGGCCCGGATCGTTCTTGGAATGGCGGTGCCCCACAGCGGCATGCTGGGCAAAGCCGCCGAAAGCCTGCTGGAAGACGGCGAGCGCGATCGCAAGAATCCGCAGTTGTGGTTCCGTAACCGCAGCTGGACCTTTCCGGAGCTGGCCGCCGCTCGCGCCCACGAAGGCCTCGAGAAGCTTCTGACGCTCGAAGAACGCCGTGCTCGCATGGCTCGCTGCGGCCAGGCGCTGGAAACACTGCGACGTGTGTATCGCGAGCATCAGCCCGACGTCGCGATCATCCTGGGCAAGGACCAGAAGGAAATATTCATCGATACGTCGCCGTCGCTGGCGATCTACATGGGCGACACCATCCACAACGGTCCGCCGCAACGCGCCGTGTATGCGCCCGACAAAGCAGTGACGTATCCGGCGCATCCGGAGCTGGCGCTGCATCTGATCGAGTCATTCCAGGACGCCGGCTTCGACATGACCGAAGTGCTGAAGTGGCCGGACAACGTCTGGATGAAGCCGCCGGGGCAGGTCGTGCCGCATGCGTATGGATTCATCTATCACCAGATCATGCGCGACGACGTGGTGCCGAACGTGCCCATCGTCATGAACACGTTCTATCCGCCGAATCAGCCGTCGATGCGCCGGAGCATTCAATTCGGCAAGACGCTGTTCGAAGCCATCAAGGCGTGGGACAGCGACAAGAAAGTGGCGCTGATCGCCTCGGGCGGGCTGTCGCACTTCGTGTGGGACGAGCAGCTCGACCAGACCTTCATGAAGTACTTTCGCGAGTACGACTTCGAGGGCCTGGCCCAGATCGACAACAACTCGTATCAGTCCGGCACGTCGGAAGTGAAGCTGTATGTGCCGGTGATGGTCGCCACCTCACAGCTCGGCTTCAAGATGAACGTGGTCGACTATGTGCCCGTGATTCGCACCGAAGCCGGCACCGGCGAAGGCTTCGGCTTCTTCTACTGGTCCGCGAACTAAACCTTACTTGATCTGCGCCGGCGTCAACGCCGGCCGCAGCGCCGACTGAATGCTCTGACTGCCGCTGTTGCGGTTCTCGGTGAGGCGCTTGAGCACCGTCTCCGGCTTCAGCGAGCCCACGACCTGGCGATGGATCAGCTCCATGAAGTTGGCCTGCAGCTGCGTCGGCAGCCAGTTCTCGCGCGTCATCAACCCGATGTAGGGCACCGGCTCGATCGGGCCGAACGGCACCGCCGCCAGCGCGTCCTCCTCATACAACAACTCATAGGAGGTCAGCAGCGTCAGCCGGTCGCTCTGGGACAGCAGCAAACGCACCGTCGGCAGCGAACACGTCGCGATGCGCGCCAACGGTGGCCGGCGGCCTTCGAACAGCTTGTCGTAGCGAATGCGCCGGGCAGCGCCGGGCGTGCCGATGATCCACTCGTGATCAGCGAGATCGTCGAGCGTGACGTGGGATTTCTGATTGAGCGGATGACCGTGGCGCGCGACGACGACATACGGGGTCGCGGCCAACGCCTGATGTTTCAAGTCAGCAGCGACGCGATCCCTCAACAGGCCGATGACGACGTCGACATCGCCGCTGCGCAGATAGCGGAGCATGTCGTCGGCATTGCCGTTCAGAATGCGCACGTTCGCATTCGGATACATCGAGACGAACTCGTTGATCACCGACGCGAGCAGCACGCTGCCCGCGAGCAGCATCGCGCCGATGACGATTTCACCGCCGATGTTGCCGCGAGCGGCTTCGACCTCTTCGATGCCCCACTGAATCTCACGCAGCGCCAGCTTCACCTTCCGAGCGAACTCTGCGGCGGCCGGCGTTGCGACGATGCCTGATGCAGTCTGTGTGTAGAGCGGCGTACGCAGGTTGCGCTCGAGATCGCGGGCGGCCCGCTGCAGCGATGTTTGTGAAACACCGAGCGAACGTGCCGCTTGCGCGAACGAACCGTTCTCGACGATGGCGATAAGACTGCGGATCTGAGTCTTCGAGATGCGACCCGCGATGCGCGCGACCGGAATGGGCCGGCTGGGCACGCCGAGATCGATCAGCGCCTGCTCGAACTGAGCGAACAAGCGCTGCGTGCGGCGATGGAAGATGATGCCGAATTCGTTGAGATAGCTGCCGCTGGCGCGCCGGTCGAGCAGCGTGACGCCCATCTGCTCTTCGAGCTTGGCGATGGCCTGAGTCACCGCCGGTTGGGACAAATGGCATTCGTCCGAGGCCCGCCGCACCCCGTGCAGCTGACCGACGCTGTCGAACACCTTGAGGTGACGGATGCTGGTAGGAAACTCCGTCGGCTGCACACTCGACTCGCTCATGCCACCCCCAACCGAATCTTATACGCCGCAGTCTAGCCCAGGATGGCGCCACCAGCTGTAGTCAATTGTTACGCGGCCGGGATCCGGAACGCCGGTGATAACTGCACCGGATCGACGATCAACTCCAGCACGGCGGGCTTGCCGCTGGCTGCCGCCCGACGATACGCCGCCGGAAAGCCTTCCGTGGTTTCGAGCCGCTCCGCGAATGCACCATAACTCCGGGCCATCGCGACGAAGTCCGGGTTCACG
Source organism: Steroidobacter agaridevorans (assembly GCF_009932555.1). Lineage (GTDB taxonomy): Bacteria > Pseudomonadota > Gammaproteobacteria > Steroidobacterales > Steroidobacteraceae > Steroidobacter > Steroidobacter agaridevorans. Next base: position 552,406 of record NZ_BLJO01000004.1, on the reverse strand, counting down.
ATATCCGTCGCAACAACCCGGCCGGGATAACGCCGTTCCTGATGCATGCGAATCGTGCCGTAGGTTCCGTTGTTGACCACGAGTGCGATCACGTTGGCGCCATGCTGAACCGCCGTGCCCAACTCTTGCGGATACATCTGGAAACAACCATCGCCCGCGAACGCGATCACTTCCCGATCCGGATAACGCAGCTTGCCCGCGATCGCCGCCGGCACGCCGTAACCCATCGCGCCGCTGGTCGGCGCCAATTCGGTTCGAAGCTGTCGATAGCGGAAGTAGCGATGCACCCAGACCGTGTAGTTGCCCGCGCCGTTCGCAATGAGCGCGTCGTCTTTGAGATGCTCGCTGAGCCAGGACACGACAGCCGCCATATCGACGTACTTCGCCGTCGGAGCTGCCGGCGTGCTGAATTTCAGATACGCCTCGCGCGCTTCTCGCAACCACGTCGTGCGTTTGTCGCGGCCAGCCACATCGACGCCGGGCAACGCATCGGCGAAATCAGCCAGGCCGCAGGCAATCGCCAGCTCAGGCTGATACACGCGCCCCAACTCGTTCGCCTCCGGATGCACGTGAATCAGCGCCTGGCGCGGCACCGTCGGTGTCAGCAGCGAATATCCATTCGTCGTGTTCTCGCCAAGACGCGATCCGATAGAGACAACCAGGTCTGCGCTCTTCAACCGTTCCGTCAGGGTCGCATCGGCCCCGAGACCGAGGTGGCCGCAGTAGTTGTCGTGACGATTGTCGACCAGATCCTGACGACGGAAGCTGGCGACTAACGGCAATTCATTCCGACGCGCGAACTCGACGAGATTGCGACAGCTGCTCGCAGTCCAGCCAGTGCCGCCGACCACGAGCAGCGGTTTCGATGCTGCGCCAATCATCGTCGAGAACACATCGAGATCGGTGGCCCGCGGAGCGGCACTAGCAGCGCTGATGGGCTTTGCGTACGCCGGCGGTGTGATGACTTCCGACAACACGTCTTCGGGCAGCGAGAGCACAACCGGCCCCGCCCTGCCCGACATCGCAACTCGATAGGCTCGCGCAATATACTCTGGAATTCGAGCGGCGCTATCGATCTCCGCCGCCCACTTGGCGAGCGGAGCAAACATCGCGCGGAAGTCGACTTCCTGGAATCCCTCGCGATCGCGTGCATGTCGCGCGACCTGACCGATGAACAGGATCATCGGCGTGGAATCCTGAAATGCCGTGTGCACACCTACCGTCGCATGCGTCGCACCCGGACCGCGCGTGACGAAACAAATGCCCGGACGGCCAGTGAGCTTGCCGTCCGCCTCGGCCATGTTGGCAGCGGCGCCCTCATGCCGGGCGCTCACTACCGCTATCTCGGACGCATCGTGTAATGCATCCAGCACGGGCAAATAACTTTCGCCCGGCACGCAATACACCCGATCGACGCCCTGCGCGCGCAGCGCCTCTACCAGAATCTGGCCACCTGTCGCCTTGTCCACTCGTCAAACATCCAGGCTGGCAGTCAAGTCATTGAACAGCTCATCGACCTTGAAACGGCGCGGAATGATTTTCTGCTCGTACGACCAGTCGATCGCCATCTCCAGGCCCTTGCGGTTCGCCTCCAGGCCCAGCGGCGGCAGCCCCGACACTACTGACGACGGCGCGTGCGTGCGGCTCTGTTTGATCATGCGCGCGATCTCACGCACCACATCCGGACGCTGCTTGGTCAAGTCCTCATGCACGACGAACAAATGATTGATGGGGATCACGCCCTCGCGCTCGTACCACTGAGCGGCGGCCTTGTGCGGATCCGGCACCAGCGTGCGAACGCGCGGGTCCTTCGGCATGTCGACGCCTAGAATCGCGGCCGCGACTTCTCCCTTCAACATCATCTCGTCGATCTTGCTTCCCTTGGGCAATTTGCGGCAGTTCGGCGGATCGCTGTATTCGCTCAGATGCGATTCATCGACCGTCACCCAGGTGACCTTGTCGAGATCGACGCCGTACTCGTGCTGAAGAATGCCGCGCACCCACAGACCTGTCGTTTGCGCATACGTGCGCACGCCGACGACTCGACCTTCGATGTCCTTTGGCTGCAACTCGCCGTGCTCGATGTTGAATCCGATGCAGTGATGCTGGAAGCGACCCGAGATCGGCGTCGGCAACAGCACCCACGGCTTGCCGTACGACCTGGCTTGCAGATAAGTGATGATGGCCAGTTCGCCGCAGTCGAAAGCGTTCTCACGCAGCATGGCTTTGAAGCCATCGTGCGCCGTCTTCGGGCCGCAGCAATCCAGAGTCACCAGAGGGGACGTGACGCGGCCGTCTTTCATGGCCAGGGTCACGGGGTAATCGGCGAGGTTGGTTCGCAGCTTCAGCGATTGGGCAGTGGTCATAGGCCGCCACGATGCCCCCGGCGCCGAGCTTGGCGCTAATCCAAAGCGGGTGCTGAGTTATAAGTATTGCGTCGGCCCGGCCAGGGCGTGGATTTCTATTGTAGGACAGGGAGTTAGGATCCGAGGGGCACTCGGCGAGCGCCCCTCGGACCGAGCGACGCTAGCGGTTTGCTTCGACGTGGCGAGTGAAGTTGTCCAGGATCGCCTGCCAGCCGCCGCGTTGTTCTTCGACGGAATGAGTCGACTCGCCGTCGAACGTCACACGCACCTTGACCCCTTTCGGGCTCTCGCTGAACTCGACCTGCGCAACGCGGTCGCCGAACGAATACTCGATCAGCTTGTGTTTCACGATGTTCGTGTACACGCCCGCGAAGTCAAATCCCATGCTGCCGTCTTTGGCTTCCATTCGTGAGGAGAATGCGCCGCCGACGCGCAAATCGACCGTGGCAGCAGTTGTGTGCCAGTCATCGGACGCGGCATTCCATTTCTTGATGTCCTCGGGCGTCGTATAGGCACGCCAGACGTTCTCGATCGGCGCGGCAACGGTGGTTTCGACAGTAATTTTCATGACGGTTTCCTTGGTCTGATGGCTCTCTTCATCGCTCCGACTATCGGTATTTCCTGGCGACCTCATCCAGGAGCGTCCGAAGATCGGATTGCGCATACCACTTGCCCTTCGCCATGACGCCGAGCGGCTCGCGAAGAGTCGAAAGATCCTCGAGCGGATTCTTTGCTGAATAAATCAGGTCGGCTCGGCTGCCAGGTGCGATCGTCCCGAAGGGAGCAGCCGAGCGCACGGAGCGGCGAATGAACTCGCCCGGCACGCGGGTAGCCGCCGCAAGCACCTCGTATCGAGTCAGACCTGCGTGCTCGAGTGCGTAAAGATTCTCATGAACCGAGTAGCCCGGAATCAGGCCTGGAATGGTGGGCGCATCGGTGCCGACAACCAATGGCACGCCCGCATTGCTCATGTCCTTGGTGAAGCGCGAGAGGAAGCTCAGTCTGTCAGTCAGGTCGCCGCTCCGCTTCGCGTAGCCGGCCGATGTCCATTCGATGCGCCGCTGGGGAGACAGATGACGAATCTCGGGCGCTTGCATGAAGGTCGCGACGACGGCCGGGCGCCCCCATTGGCGCGCAATGGTTGCGTATGTATTCAGGTCCGCAGTCACGAAGGCGCCGTAACGCTTGATCGATGCGATCACGCCTGGAATCTGCTCCGGGCTGGGCGGGCGATCGTTCGAACTGGAAAACATCGCGTACAGAAACTCTTCCGTATGAGCCACCAGCACCTGACCCGCGGCGAGCTGACGCTCGAGCCCGACCTGAGAAACACCATGACCGGCGACGGCGATCTGCTGGCGCCTGCCCTCTTCGATGAGAGCCTCGAAGCATTCCGCTGAAAGATCGTTATAGACCTTGATGAAATCGTAGCCGTTGGTCTTGGCGAGACGAACGATCCAGCGCGCTTCATCCGGCGTGGTAATCACGAAATGCCCGTAGCGAGGCGAGCCATCGACGACGAACGCAGCGTAGACCTGCGGCCCCGGAATCTTGCCGCCGTCGACCGCCGGGCGGATCTGCCCCATGAAGGCCGAGGATGCCTCTCCCATGTGGAGTACCGTGGTGACGCCGTTGGCCAGATAAAGCGCCAGGTCTGCAGCCGTATCGGCATGCGTATGCATGTCGGCGAGGCCCGGTGACAGGAACCTGCTTCCCTGGCCATCGATGATCTGCGCGTCTTTCGGCACGTCGACCGAAGCGCCGATCGCGACGATCTTGCCGTTCTCGACCAGCACGGTTTGACCAGGCAGCACCCGATCCGAATCCATCGGCAGCACGTTGACTGCGACGAAGGCTGTGATCGGTGGCTGCTGAGGCGCTTGCGCGCGAGCCGGCAAGCAGCAGAGCACGCTGAGAAAAATCGCCAGGAGGGCGACGTTGTTAGGTGACATCACGCAGCTTCCGTAACGCCTCCAACAAAAACTTGAGCTCCGAGGCCGTGAATAACGAGGTGAAGCGTTCTTCGTGCTTGGCAACGCGTGCCTTGGCCTTGCGCAATAAATTTTGACCCGCAGGCGTGAGATAGAGCTCCTGGCGGCGCCGATCGGCGCTCGATTGTTTCCGAAGCAGCAATCCACGCTCATCGAGACGATCGACGATCGCCATCGTGGTCGCACGATCCATGCCGAGTGCATCGGCAGCCGACACCTGCGCAGTGCCGGGATTGCTATTGATGAGCCACAACATGGCGGCCTGCTTTTGCGTGATGCCCAGGTCGGCCACCGCGGCGATGAAGTGCCGATGCATCGCCGCGTTCGCGCGACGCAACCGATAGCCGAGAAATCCCTCGAGCTCCTCGGTGAGCGGCGGCAACTCGTCCAGATCTTCCGCCAGGTCATCCACCTTCGCTTTCGAGCTGCGCGACATCGATTCTTCCGAAACAAACTGCGACCGCTGCAATGTAGCGGCTTGCGATTTCATTCGCAACACGAATAGTATGTGTCACATACTAATTGGACGAGACGATATGGCTAAGGACGAGCTCGATTGGACTGCCGATCCGTTCCACACGCGATTCGAGCCGAGGGCCGGCGGCTCCGTCCTGCTGCAGCCGCAGGGCACGTTGCCCGCGTACCCGGCACGGCTCATGGATTGGCTGGAACATTGGGCGGGCGTTGCTCCCGCGCGAACGTTGGTCGCTCGGCGCGTTCACGGCGGTGGCTGGAAGAATGTCAGCTATTGCGAAATGCTCGAGTGCGTACGCCGTGTCGCAGCCGGCCTCGCCACACGCAATCTGTCGGACCAGCGGCCCATCCTGATCGTGTCGGGCAACAGCATCGAGCATCTCGTGCTCAGTTTCGCGGCGATGTGGGCGGGCATTCCGTTCTGCCCGATGTCACCGGCGTATTCGCTCGCGTCGGCGGACCTCGGCAAAGCGCGCTATGTGATCGAGCTGCTCACGCCTGGAATGGTCGCCGCATTCGATACACCGTCCTTCTCGAGCACCCTGATGAAGCTCGTATCGCCCGATACTGAAATCGTCGGCGATGCACCGCTCGCCGATCGTGAAGTAACCACGCTGGCCCAGCTCGAGGCGCCTGTTACGAGCGAGCTCGACATCCGTCATCGGAACACGGACCGCGACACCATCACGAAGTTCTTGCTGACGTCCGGCTCGACCGGCCAGCCGAAGGTCGTGATCACGACCAACCGCATGGTCTGCAGCAACGCGATGATGCAGCGGCAATCCATGCCGTTCCTTGTAGACGAACCGCCCGTGGTCGTCGACTGGCTGCCGTGGAGTCACACATTTGGCGGCAGCCACATCGTGGGTTTGGTGCTGAGCAACGGCGGCACGCTCTACATCGACGACGGCAGACCGACGCCGGCCGGCATTGCAGAGACCATTCGCAACCTGCGCGAAATCTCGCCCACGGTGTATTTCAACGTTCCCAAGGGGTTTGAAATGATCGCGCAGCATCTGCGGGACGATGGGGAGCTGCGCAGATGTTTCTATTGGCGGCTGCGCGCTTATTTTTTCGCCGGCGCCTCTCTCGCGCAGCACACCTGGGACGCGCTCGACACAATGTCGCTGCAGGAACGTCGCCTGACAACGCCCATGCTTTCCGGTCTCGGCGCGACGGAAACCGGGCCTGCGGTGACCTTCACAACTCCCGCGATGGGTCGTGCCGGCGTGGTTGGCCTGCCTGCCAGTGGCTCGCTGGTAAAGCTGGCTCCGGTGAACGAGAAACTCGAGATTCGCGTCCGCAGCCCAAGCGTCACACCCGGTTACTGGCGCCAGCCCTTGCTCACAGCGGAAGCTTTCGACGACGAAGGGTTCTATCGCCTCGGCGATGCCGTACGCCTGCTCGATCAAAACGATCCCACTCGCGGCCTGGTGTTCGACGGTCGCATCGGCGAGGACTTCAAACTATCGAACGGCAGCTGGGTCAGCGTCGGCCCACTGCGCGCCGAGCTGATCGCTCAGCTCGCGCCGTTCGTACAGGACGTAGTCATCGCCTGCCCCGATGCAGACTATCTCACCGCGTTGATCGTTCCGGACGTCGCAGCGTGTGCCCGCGCGCTGCGACTCTCGCACACACCATCGCACGAGGAGATCGCCGGCGATGCTGTCATCAAGGGCCTGCTCCGGGCCTGCTTGCGCGTGCATGCCCGGCGAAATGCATCGAGCACACGCCACATCCGACGTGCGCATCTACTGCCTTCTCCCCCTTCCCTCGATCACGGCGAAGTCACCGACAAGGGCTCGATCAATCAGCGAGCGGTGCTGCGCAATCGCTCGCAGCTGGTTGCCGCGTTGTATGCCTCTGTTCGTCGTGGCGACGTCATCGACATCGACGAGCCCAGCGCATGAAACGAGTGACCGCCGTTCTATTGTTCGTCATCGTGCTATTGAGCGCGGCAACCCCGCTCCACGCCCAAACCGTGCTGCGCCTGTCCAACTGGTTGCCGTCACAGCACCCGCTGTTCGAACAGACCATCAAGCCATGGACCGAGCAAGTCACGAAAGCAACAGATGGGCGCGTCGTCATCCAGCTCCTCGCTGCGCCACTGGGGCCGCCGGCGGCACACTTCGACTTCGCTGCAAACGGCGTCGCCGACGTGACTTTCGGCATTCATAGCTACACGCCCGGCCGCTTCACAGCGACGCTGCTTGCGGAGCTTCCATTTCAAACCGAGAGCGCGGAGTACCTGTCGGTTGCTTACTGGCGCGTGCACCAGCGCTATCTCGCGAAGGCGAACGAACATCGCGGCACGAAGCTGCTGGCGATCTTCACCCACGGCCCCGGACAATTGTGGACACGCGACCGCGACTTGAGCTCGATGCAATCGCTGCGAGGCTCGAAAATCCGTGTGGCCGGAGGCTTCGCCCAGGACGGCGCCAAGGCGCTCGGCGTCATCCCGATACAAGCGCCGGTCACGGAAGTCTACCAAGTGCTAGCCGGCGGCATCGCCGATGGCGTCGAGTTCCCGGCCGAGTCCATCGACTCGTTCAATCTCACCGGCGTGCTCGACCGGGGCCTGCTCGTGCCGGGCGGACTGTACAACGTGTCGATGTTTCTGGTTGTCAACGCCGGTCGGTGGAACAAGCTCTCCAAGCAGGACCAGGACGCGATCATGTCCGTCTCCGGCGAACAGCTGGCGCGCACCGCCGGCCGGACATGGGATCGCGCCGACGCCGCCGCCCTCGCGAGCATGCGGAAGGCGGGGAAGATCGAGCTGGCGACACCGAGCGAGCAGCAGATGGCCACGATCAGAAAAGCACTCGAGCCCTACGTGACAAAGACGCTGCAGCAGATCTCAGCCAAGGGAATCGACGCCCGCGCGGCTCAACAAGAATTGCAGAAAGAGATCGCGGCCCTGAAAGCCAGGGGCGGCAGTTGAACGCCCTTCGACCTCGCCCAGCCGGACGAATCGGGGAGTTGTTGCTTGGACTGACGGCGGCCGTCCTGCTGTTCGCGATGATGATCGTCACCGTCGTCGATGTGATCGGACGCTATTTTCTGTCTCGGCCTCTGCCGGGCGCGTTCGAGCTGACCGAGATCCTGCTGGCATTGACGGTATTCATTTCGGCGCCGTTGGTTTGCCTGCGAGAAGAGCACATCACCGTCACCTTATTGACGGACCGCTTGTCGGCGCGAGCTCGCGAGATCCAAGCGATAGTTGCAGCGACGCTGGGATGTTTCATCTTTGGCATCGTTGCGTGGCAACTATTCGAGCATGCGCGCCGCCTTGCTGCCTACGGCGATGTAACGCTATTCCTGCGCATTCCCAAAGGGCCGCTCGGCTATGCCATGGCGGCGTGCACCGCGCTCGCCGCGTTATCGCTCATGCTCGTTGCACACGAGCGCTGCAAGAGCGCGCGCCAACTGATACGCGAGGCGCGATGATCGATTGGATCCTGGGCATTCTGGCGCTGCTCGCGCTGCTCGTCGCGGGCGTTCCGATCGCAATCGCGATGACGATCGTCGCTTTGGTGGGCATGTCCGTCCTGCTCGGCGTCGATCCCACCTTCGCAATGCTCGGGCAGGTGTTCTACGACAACGCCATGAGCTACACGCTAAGTGTCATGCCGTTGTTCGTGCTCATGGGCAACTTCGTCGTCAAGGCCGGGCTCGCCGACGATCTGTACGAGGCGGCGAACGCGTGGCTCAGGCACTACCGCGGCGGCCTGGCGATGGCAACCATCGTTGCCTGCGGAGGGTTCTCGTCCGTCTGCGGTTCATCGCTTGCCACAGCTGCCACCATGGCGCGAGTCTCGATGCCTGCGATGCGCCGCTACGGTTATTCGGACGGCCTCGCAACAGGCACGATCGCCGCGGGCGGCACGCTCGGCATTCTCATTCCGCCGTCGATTGTGCTCGTTATTTACGGCGTCATTACTCAGAGCGACATCGGCAAGCTGTTCCTTGCAGGCATCCTGCCCGGCGTAGTCGGAATCATTGGTTATCTCGTCGCTGTCAGGCTCTCCCTGCTGCGCTCGGACGAGCATGCACAAGAAGCCGAGCCGCTACCATGGAGCACTCGTTTGCGCGCAACCCGCGGGATCGCCGGCGTGCTGATTCTGTTCGTTGGTGTCATCGGCGGAATCTACCTTGGAGCATTCACCGCGAACGAAGCAGCCGGCGTCGGAGCCTTTGGCGCGTTCGTGCTGGCATTGCTGAGACGGCGCCTGGATCGCGCAGCGTTGTATGAGATTCTGGTCGAAACCAGCCGCATGACTGCGATGCTGTTTTTCGTGCTGTTCGGCGGCATCCTGTTCGCGAATTTCGTGAACGTCGCCGGCCTGCCCGCCGACCTGAATCATTGGATCACGCTGTTCGGGGCTGATCCGGTGCCGGTCATCCTCATGATACTGGCGATCTATCTGCTGCTCGGCATGGTGCTCGAGAGCATCTCCATGGTGTTGCTGACGGTGCCCATCTTCTTTCCGATCGTCACCGGGCTTGGCTTCGACGCGATCTGGTTCGGAATTTTTGTCGTCGTCGCGGTCGAAATCAGCCTGATCACGCCACCTGTCGGCCTCAATGTCTTCGTGCTCAAGGCGGTCCTGCCAGAGGTGCCGACGCGTGTGATCTTTCGCGGCGTGCTGCCGTTTGTCCTGATCGATGTCGTGAGGATTCTGCTCCTGATCGGCGTGCCGTCGATTGCGTTACTGATTCCTGCGACGACGTAGCTTTTCGCGCACCTGACGCTTGCGCTTCTATCATTTGTTAGTCGGCGCTCTCGGGCGCAGCGACGCATCGCTGAATGCAGGAACTCCTGTGCGGCTGGTCTGTTAGTCAACAGCCCTGCGGAGAATATCGTGAGTGACGAGCCAGAGCGCCGGATCCCATTGGTCGAGGAGCGGGCGCGCATCGAAAAGCGCGTAGTAGAGCGCAACCGCGTCACGATCCGTACTGCGATGACGGAGAGTCAGCAAGTCCTTTCCGAGACCCTGCGCCGCGAACAGGTGGATATCCGTCGCGTCCCTGTGAACCAGGAAGTCGATGCGATTCCCAGCGTCCGCGAGGAAGGCGGCGTGGTCATTATCCCGATCGTCGAAGAGCGCGCGGTTCTGGTGAAACATCTGGTGCTCGTGGAGGAGTTGCACGTACAGCGCAAAGTCCTGCAAGAGCCCGTCCAGATTCCCGTGAGCTTGCGCGCGACCGAGGTCTTCGTGGAGCCGCAGAATTCACCGAACGGCGAGGACACCTGAGTTATTTGTGGAGAATGTCATGACTACCCGAACGATCACTGCCATCTACGACTCCGAGTCGGAGGCACAAGCAGCCCGCCAGCAGTTGCTGAGCCATGGATTGGACGATGGCGATGTACGCATCGTGAGCCAACAGCTGAGCTCGAGGCGTGTCGGCACCGACCCTGGCGACGACAAGGGACTGTGGGAGTCGATCAAGGATTTGTTCGTCGGCGACGACGATCGGCCGGCTTACTCCGAAGGACTTCGACGTGGCGGCTGCTTGCTGACGGCTCGTGTCACGGATGAAAGAACCGACGAGGCGATCGGCGTGCTGGAAGCCACGAACGCCATAGATCTGGACCAGCGCACGGAGCAGTGGCGAGCCGAAGGATGGTCGGATGAAATTTCCGACGATAGCGATGCCTATCGGATGGAACAGGACACGGCCACCAGCGCCAGATTGGCCGGCGCGACTGGCGACGAACGCTCTATTCCCGTAGCGGAAGAACGACTGCGAGTCGGCAAACGCGAGGTCGATCGCGGTGGCGTGCGAGTTCGATCCTACGTCGTGGAGGAGCCGGTGCGAGAGGATGTCTCGCTGCGCGAAGAGCGGGTCGAGATCGAGCGCCGGCCGGCCCAAGGCGCCGCGGGTGCCGACGTCTTTCGCGAACAAACCATCGAAGCAACCGAACGCGGCGAGGAGGCTGTAGTAGCGAAGGATGCGGTAGTCACGGGCGAGGTTGTTGTACGTAAAACGGCCGAGGAGCGCACCGAAACCGTCGACGACACCGTCCGTCACACCGAAGTGGAGGTCGATGACACTCGCACCAAACCTCGCGGGCCCTCAACGAGGAACAAGCGTTCGACCTGATATGCGGAGTTAACCGACGAGCTCGAGAGGCAGCTGCCTCTCGAGCTATGCCGGCCTCGAGCTAGACTCTGAATCCCATGTGGAACTGCCCTGGCTCCAGCGTCGCCAGCACCCCCGGGCTGGGGGATTCACCAGCGAGTGTTTCCAGACCCGCGGCATCGTGCGCGAAAGCATCGCTGCAATAGGCAACGAGGTACACCTCGTGCCGGATCTCGTTGATCCCCGCCTGGCCGAAGTTGATCAGGCGGCGAAACAGCGCGGCGCGCGGCAGTTCGCTGCCTGGACCCAGGCGAGTCCAATCCTGGGCGCCACTGACAACAGTCCAACCCTCTGACAACAAGCGCACGCGCAGATCGTCGATGCCAAGGACCATTGCGTCCCGGATCAATAGCGACGCCATATAGGATGGCGTCATCTCCTGCCCGCCCAGATGGATGTCCCGCCGCTTGCGGAGATGCGCGACAGCATCTTCAGGTAAGACCGGCATGCGAGCCCCTCTCCAATCCAGCCCTTATCTGCGCCGCCTAGTTGCGAACCAGCAGGTACTCCACTCTGTCCGGCGTCGCACTCGTGTCGTCCCACCGCACGCGAACGGGTGCGCCCGACGCCTTGGCAGCGAGCGCCGTGGCCAGCATGTGCTTGCGACTCGCGACCTCGGCGGCCGTGCCCGCCAGCGTCAGATAGGGTCGGTTGGGAAGACTATTCGTGCCGCCATTTCCCAGGGGCGGAACATCGCCGCTCATCACTTGGAAAAACACGAAGATCTGAGTATCGCTCACTTCGATCTCGATGATCTGCGCGTCGGTGTACCTGACCGTGGCCTGAGCGCTGCCAAAACACAGCAGCCCTGCCGCGATGAATGCCTTCGTCAGCTTGTTCATTTGCTCTCCTTGCAATCCAACGTCCGCCATTAAATCAGCCCCGGATTGTGCACCGGACAGCTTAGGCCGCACCGTGTAAATACACGGGATCGATCTTCAGCGCACTCAGCATCGCCTGCCGCGCTTCGCTCCAGTACTTGGCTCTGGCAGCTTCGCTCGCGTCCACTATTTCCGAGCGCAGCGTGAGGAGCTTTCGATAGTCGTTTTCCGCGATCGTCTCGCCCCCATGCTTCTCGAATTCCTGAGTCGCATCGTCTATCAGTTCACGCGCTTCGCCAGTTCTGTCGACCAGACACAACAATTTGACGAAGCGAACCACCGACGGCCCATGGCCTCGTGAGTAAATGTGAGTGCTCAGGCTGTAGCTGTATCCCTTCTCGGGCGGTGGCGTGTTGGCGATAAGCCCTTCGAGCGTTCGCCGCACGCTCAGCCAGGGCTCGACGCACTGCTGGAGCAGCCCCCGCGCGCGTTCAACGCAATCCTTTTCCTGCGGGTTGAACCGGGTGTGTTGCATGGGAAACGTCGAGTCGAGGATCACGAGCGTGTTGCCAAATGCGAGCGGAAACGCGAACGGCCTCAGCACATTGTCAGACGCGCTCGAGGTTCTGTCGATGCTGAACCCCAGAAGGACATCCACGATCGGCGTGACGAATACGCAGCGCTTCTCAGCGCTCGAGGCTATCGCCAAGCCCTCGGAGCCCTTAGCGATGTCCGGTCCTTTCATCGAGCCTCGCACTATCGGACAACGCCTTGATCAGCGGGTGAACCTCATCCGTGCATGGGTTGACGACGGTGACACCACGCCAGCTAAACCCGTGCTGGAAATCAGCGCTTCCGCTCGTCTATCCAATGACCGGTGTCGCACCAGAACGGGTGCGGTCGGTACACCAGTTCTTTCGGCGCATCGTATAGCCTCTCGGGCAATTCGAAGTGCCTGTAGAACAAGCTCGACTCGATGCGCGCGCCTTGCTTCATCGGATTGCCGCAAGACTTCCAGGGACATACGTCCATGGAAAAATCCTTGTATCGGAATGTTTCCTGACCGGCGACCACGGAGGCCCGCGTCGAGGCATTCTCCATGAAGCCCGCGGCGTTCGGCCACTCTGAGCTTCCGGTGCATATCGGTCGCCGGCTCTTCGACTCCAGCACAAGCTTGAATCGTTCCTCGGACGGCACATCGACCGCCGTGAACGTGTAATCCCGCTCAGCAAGCGGGCCGGCATCACCGTCCTTGCTCGTCGGCGGACCTGAACACGCACCAACGAGCAGGCTCAGCGCTGCGATCAGCCCGAACAATCTCATGGTTGGATGTGCAAGAGACATGCTGTTCTCGGTCAGTGCGCGAACTTGGGATAGACGAGATCCATCAGGTTGTCGGGCTTGTAGTAACCCTCCCTGTTTCCTCGCGACATCTCGAAAGCACGGCGCTGTTCCGGGCTTCCGAATGCGTACGAAGAAACCATATCGAGTGCCAGGTCGATCAGCCTGGCGCCCGAATGCAAGGATTCGTGGCCGACGACCCACTTGAGCATGCCTTCATTGTTGCGGGCCTGCCAGGCGTTCTTGTTGTCCTTGTTTATCCACATCTCGTTGCCACCGACTTCGGCTCTCGCCGCGCCCCCCGTCGTTCCGCCCATCTTTACATAGGTCTCACCGTCCACGGCGTGGGCCAACTTTCCATCCGAGCCGTCACTGCGCAGATCCTTGGCTCCGTTTCGCAAGTTCGTAGCGGCTATACGCAGATCGTCGCCGCCCGGCTTGCCCTTTGCGTCCAATTTATTCGCCTGCTTATCCAACCGCTGCGCCCTACGTTCCATATCGTTGGCCGCTTGCCTCTGAATCCTCTCGAACTTCCGCCACTCCTCTTCGGAGTAGCCGTTGCCCCGACCGTACTGACCGGTGGGATCGGTCTTGTTCATGGGATCGTTGCCGACGTACGCATAAAGATTGAGGTCATCTGCGGATCCGATCGGATCGGTTTGCAGGAAGCGTCCGAGGGTCGGCGAATACACGCGGACCTTGTAGTCGTACATGCCGAGCGCGGCGATCCATTTCTGGCCCGTGTACTGAAAGCGGCCTTGGTTTGAGGAGCCTGGCAGGCCGTAGGTGTCGTAAGTGTTGATGGCAGTCGCACTCCCGGCGCTGTCGCTGACCGACACGATCGAACCGCGCTCGTCCGCGTGCAGCCATCGGCGCGCACCGGTGTCGGCGCCTTCGTACCACACCAGCGGCTCATCGACGCCTGGACCGTACACGTAGCGCCGCGCGACCTGACCGCCGCTGAACTCGGTGGCTAGTTTGTTGCCGACGTAGTCGAAGCTCAGGCCGTCGGCCTGGCTCAGCATCCCGAGCGGGCCATGATAAAAGGAGTTGCCGGCATTGTCCTGAAAGAGCCGATTGCGTGAGTTGTACTGCCAGACCTTGCCTCCGATAGAAGTCAGGTTGCCGCGTGTATCGTAAGTTGGCGCGACACTGCCCGCCTGCGTGTACTGGTTGAGTCCATTCACCGCATAGCCGCGCGAGTCGCTGGACGGCGAGGTCCACGCATACGAGTCATTGGTCGATGTGCGCGTTGTGATCTGGCCGGCAGGATTGCGGCTGAACGTAAGCGCGAAATCGGCGCTCGTGCCCGCAAGGTTGTGGCTAAGCGCCTCGAGCCGTGAGACAGCATCGTAACCATAGCTCGAGCTCGTTCCATTGCCGCGCGTAAGCGACGTGCGACGCCCAACGTTGTCGTAACCAAAAGATGCGAGCTTGAAGCTGCCGCTCGCACAGCTGCCGTTCTCACAGATGGCCGACACCTCACCGGTGACAAGATAGTCGAACGTGGTGAAGAATCCGTCCGCCCACGTCTGCCGGATCAAGCGACCGGCGGAATCGTATTGGAAAGTGTTGTACGACAGATTGCTCGACTGCTGCACAACGCGCCCGAACGGGTCATAGCCGAACCCAGCCGCCCAGCCATTTCCATCGCTCGTTGATATGAGCTGGCCGAAATTGTCGTAACTGTAACTGACGTCCACCTCGGCAACGTTCGTCTTGGGGTTCGTGTCGTAAGTACGGCGATTGAGCGCATCGTAAGTGTGGGAGAGCGTCTGCCCGTCGCGTAACCGATGACTCCTGACATTCCCGGCCGCGTCATGGTCGAACGCTTCATAGTCGCTGCTCGAGCTCACCGCGCCGTTGTTTTTGTCGGGATAGTAAATGCGCATCCGCCGGTCGAAGCCGTCATAGGCGTAGGTGGTGAGGTTGCCGTTGGCATCGGCGACGGTCTCGGCAAGGCCATTCGGCGTATACGTCGTCGACTGATTCGCCTGCACCGCCGTGCCATACGCCCGCTGCACCACCCGGATCTGATTGGCCGCGTCGTAAACAGTGCGGGTAATTCTGTCTGGGCCGAAAGTACCTTGCGGCCCCAGCTGACAGGCGGAGTTCGGCAATGATGAGAAGACGCTCGGGTTCATGCGCACCGCCATACATTCCAGCCGACCCGCAATGTCGTAGCTGTACTGGGTCACGGCTTGGACCGCGCCAGCGGCAATCACGCGCTCCTTGATCTTGCGACCCGCGGCGTCGTAGTCCATTGCGATCTGCTGGAGAACAGCCATCCCGGCAAGCGCGGCATCGGACTGGCTCGTGGCGGTGCCTTGCTCGATCAACATCGGCTGGCCGTCATCGTTGTAGCTGGTTCGCTTTACCCTATGCAGCAGGCTGCCGCTGCCGTCCGGGTCGGGACCGATCGTCGCAACCAGTTCGCGATTGGCGTTGTAAACATAGCGAGTCGTGTCCGCTGAGCCCGGCAGCGGCCCATCGACATAGACGACATTGCCCACTGGATCATAGGTGGTGGTCGTGGTCGCGCTGACCGACCCATCTCCAGCCCGCACCGTCACCGTAGCCGGCAACAGGTTGCCGTCGTAACCGTACTCAGTGACGACCTCATCCGCGGTGTTCTCGCACGCTGCGTTGCCAGGTCCCGTGATCGGGGCTCCAGCCTGCGTGCGGCAAGCCGATGTGCGAACGAGTTTCCAGATCGGCGGACCGGCGACGAGCTGCCCCGATGCGTTCTTGTAATAGGCCGAGCGCTGCTCGTAGCTGAAGCGGGTCTGCGGACGCACTCCATTCGCGCCCGCGGGCAAAGTCTTTCTCAAGACACCGCCATGCTGCGGATCGTAGTAGTAGTCAGTACGCCCGCCGCGACTGTCGACAGTGTATGTCGGTTGGTTGCAAGTCTTCTCGGTGCCCGCCACACACGAGGGCGGATAATTCGCCGAGGAGCTCGTTGGGCTTTGGTTGGAGCCCTGTTTGGGCGTGACCCCAGTTTCGATTTGGTTGTGACGCTGATCGAACGTGGAGACGACCTTGTTGCCTTCGGGGAGAACCACCGTTTTCATGGTCCCCGTGACCAAATCATGCTCGTATGAGGTTGCTCTGCCGAGCGGATCGATGATCATGAAACCCGAAGCATTTGCGGTATTCGGTATTTGCGTCGTGGCGTTCGCTGGATTCGTCGCCGACCTGGACAGAATGCAGCCCCTGGAATTGTATGTAGGGTTGTAAGTCCATGTGCCCGCCGCGGTGGTGATCTGCGAGACCGTCGGCGGCGCAAAGCACGTATTTGGGTAAGGCGAAGATTGCCTGGTAACAGTCGTCGTTCGTCCAGTCGGGCTGGTAATCGTAAACGCAGAAAGATTCGGCCCCGGCTGGGTCACCGTACTCATCCGAGTTGTGCGACCCATCGTGTCGGTTGCATGGAACTGCGACGTCGCAACCTCTGGCCATTGCCGAGTCAGCGTGCAACCGGACGCGCTTGGATCGCAATAGTCGACCGCCAGGTTGATCAGCCTGATCTTGTCATCGACCAGTCGTAGCTGGTAACCCGTCGTGCTCGTGATGGAGCGCGCGCCTTGGTTGCCTGAGTAGCTGTAGAGCAGCTTCTCGCCATTGGGGTAAGTCACCGACGTGAGTCGCGCGACTTCGGTCGGACCGCCGGGTTGGCTGTCCATATAGTAGTTGGGTCGCGCCAGCGACTTGGCGAAGGCCAATACGGTGCCATCACGCTGCGTGAGCAAATACTCCGTGAGTGTCTCGGACATACGCGAGTTCTCAGCCGTCTCGATCGCGCCGTACTCGGCAGCTTCAACGCGCCAGTCCATTTTGAAGTAGTAGTTGTTGTACGAACAATAGCCCGAGCCATCGTCGTAGCACAGCCAGTACACACTGCCCTCGCGCGGCGTGCTCTGATCGGCGCCGCCACTGGAGGCGAGATAGGTGTAGGTGAGCGCCGGTTTGTCGGCCAGACCGATACTGAGCGTGCCAGCGGCCCACACGAACTGACCGGAGCGCAGATCGACATTGACTTGGTCGATCGCCTGAACTTTCGGCGGCGGCGCGTCCGAGGACAATTGCGCCAATGCCGGCGTTATGCACCCCACGAACAACAGAACCGCGCCAACCATCGGCCGGAGAACACTGAACATCCGCCTCACCCTCTCCCTCTTCCTCGTCCTCAAATCAAATCGACTGCAAGCGGCGCGACGCTAGTCCGCCAGAAGCAAGTCCAGCACGGCAGGCAGCCAGCTCAGGTTCTGAACTCGGATCGTGAACGTGCGCGAGTAAGGCGCGTTGATGGCATCGCCGGAATAGCTGACAGTGATCGTATGCACGCCGGGCGCCAGGCCCTGCAAAAAGACGCTCGCCCGACCATCGTAAACCTGCGTGGAGCCGAGGAAGACGCCGTTCTCGGTAAACGTCACGGTGCCGGTCAGAGCGCCGCTGCCGCTCACGTTCACCTCGATGACAGCACCGCCGGACACGATGTTCGCCACGTTGTTCGTCCGGCTGAACTCAAAAACGTCGCCGATCACGAACTGAGTGCGATTGCCCGCCGCGTCATAGCGATAGCTGTGCTGGATGCCATCGTTGGGTCCGCCGGCGCTTTGCACCGAGATGACCCGGCCGAGGGCGTCGTACGAATAGGTGACGGTCTCCTCAGCCCGCACAGGGCTGACAAGCCCGACGCATGCTGCTAGAACCGCGACCCCACCACACCGCTTGAGTACGGTGGCTGAACTGCCACCGCGAGCATTGACTCTTGTCATCACTTATTCGTGCCGCCCATTCCACCGAACTCTGGACACCAACGAGCGTCAGCTTGAAATCAGGGAAGGCGTTGCGCAGCCGCACGACCGCTCGGCCAATCCCGACTTGCGTGGATCGGCGCGGACGAATGCATTGGTTGATGTAGAGCGACGGCTGCCGCGAAGAATCAGCGTGAGCTTCTCTTCCCTGACGTGAGCTTCTGTTCCTGTTTAGTGTTCAGTCCAGTTTCGAGTCCGGCCTGTGTCTATGTCAATAGAGGCAGAAGCGATTCAGGAATTTGCCGAACTCGAAGCCGACCTCGTTGACAGCGTAACGGCGTAGCTCGAAACTACTCGCGGCCAACGAGATAACCATCACAAAATCCCAACGGAAGGGTGCCAAGTATGTTCAAGAATGCGTTCGTTGCGGTGCTGCTGACGACCCTGCTCTGCTCAAATGCCGGCGCCGCCATGTGCGATGGTCCCATCACCAGCGTCGCTGTTCAGAACGATGGGTCACTCTACATTCGCCAGGGGAACAACGGACACTGGCTGCTGTGCAGTGTCAGCGTCGACGGCACTTACCAAGGCGTCGCAACCACAGCCGCCGCTTGCCGCAGTTGGCACGCCCTCTTCATCGCAGCTCAAAAGGCCGGAACCACAGTACGCCTTTACATGCGGGACCCCGCCCAAACCTGCACTCTCGCGGATTGGAATGCCGCCAGCGTGTATTTCGTCGAGGATCTGGGCTGAGTTGCAGTCGAGCTTTCAGGATGATCTAGCGGACAAGGAGTCGTGCAACATGAAACAAAACTCTGGCAGATTCACTCTCTTGATTGCCATGGCATGCATGCTGGGCATCTCTAATGCGCAAGCAGGCCTGGTCGCGAACATCGGTCCGATAACCGACTTGCGAGTCGAAGGCACGTACGCCTTCGTCGGTATGGCGCAAACAACGGGCACATGCGGTAAGCGCTACTGGCTCGACATGAACTCGCCCAGCGGCAGGTCGGCTTACGCAACCGCGATGATGGCTTTTTCGAGCGAGCTCAATGTCTACATCAGGGCGGAGGACGCCGGTACTCGGATCTTTAGCGAGTGCGGCCTCTACGACATCTTCATCTCGAAGTGAGCAGTGTGATCACTGCCTGGCTGCGCGAGCAGCCAGGCAACACGGTTCACATCGAGTTGAGATAAAGACCCCAAACTTTATTCGCTGTCTGCTGCCCGGAACACGACACTCCGTCGTTGATGAACCGCACCGTTACCGATCGCCCGCTGACCATGGCTGTCGTCGCCAGCGCGAGGATGTTCTTCGATCGGTCCTTACCGTTGAGATTTTGTTCGTCATCGGCCGGCCACAGTCCCCAAACGAGACCTGTATCGAACCAAACCCAGGTAGTGCCGTCATTCCAGATCCGAGTTACGTTTCCAGTGCATTCCGTGTAGGCGTGCGCGGCGGTAGATGATGCCATCAGCAGCGATACTGCAACGATAGATCGAAAGCGCGTGATCACTCGGGGCCCTCCTATTTGGCACGCGGCGATGTTATGAACACGCACAAAAGCTGCATAGCGGGGAAAGCCTGAATGGGGATATCACTCCAGCGCCGGATACAACACCTGCGCAGTTCCGGCAAAAATCCACTCTCGATCCTGCTCGGCAACCGCCGCGAGACATTTCTTCGCGACTTCCAGGTCCTGATCGGCGTGCCATCGATCGCGCTATTGATTCCTGCGACGGGCTCGCACTAGAAGGTCCATCGTATCCATGCTGCAAGGAAGCTGCCTGCACGACCGTCCGCTTGCCGGATGACGTTATGTGGCTCGAATGCGACGTAGGTAGCGCCGAGATCGAGCTGCCGAGTGGCCTGCCAACTGACGAGCATGCTCGTCTGCGACCCGATGTCCCGAGATCGACTCCGCGAGGTACCGGTCACCGGCGTCAATAGGGGCGCGTAGAAGGCATCGGCATTTTCATGTTTCCACAATCTGTTCCAGCTCAGCGTGGCGCTCAGGCGATCGGTGAGCGACAGACTCAGGCTCGGTTGAATGTCCAGCAGATTGGCGGGTGTCGCCAGGTTGGCCTCGGAGAAATAGGGAAGCTTGGGAAACAGAGGATTGAAGGTACCCAGTTCGCGATCGTGCGGATTTCGGTCGCCACTGATGGCATCCGCCTTGAGACCGACCCGCGGCGTGAAAGGCAGAGCGGCGAATTCGAATCCAGCATCGATTGAAACAGTCCATGCGCGAATGTTGGCCGCGCCGAACGATCCCCACTGCCAGGCAGCTTCGATGTTCCAGTCCCAGCCGGCGCGCATGCCGAACGCACGCGCACCGATGGTATGACGCAGCTCTCGTGCCAAGCCTTGAGCAAACACTGCATTGGCCCGATCGAGCCCCAGATAATATGTGTCGATCCCGAGGCGTTCTGGACTGGGCAGCCAGGTGGCGTAGAGACCCCAGAATCGCTCCGCCTGCGAGCTGCGATCGTCGAAGATGCCATCCTCGGGCCACACGGGACGCAAGAAGAACGCTGTTGCACGTTGCTGTTCCCCGTCTGTCCACGACGCACTGACGCCATCGAACGCACGCCGAACATTGGGACTCTCGCGCACGGACACGAGGCGCGCAGCACCGAGCGCCATTTCCTGCCGCCCGATGCGCAATGCGAGCTGCCCGCGTGCGAGTGACAACGACTGCTCTACGTAAGCTTCCAAAGCATCGAGCGAATCCTCCTGCGTGGGCGGTGGCGATCCACTCCAGCTCGAAGTGAGGCCGCTCACGATCTTCGCGACGGCGCGAAAGTCGTCGCCGCGACGAAGCTCTCCAGAGACAGACGCTCGGTGCAGCAGATAGTCGTTTTGCGCAGGCGCCGAGAGCCCGAACACGGGATTGTTGGCGGACTCGAAGCGCTCCCGCAGCTCGCCACTAACCTCGAGCGACCAGTTTTGGTCTTGCGCGTGCGAGGGCTCGATCGTCGTAGTGACGATACAGAGCGCTACCAGTAGCGTGCGGGCGCTGCAAACTGCGCTCCCCCACAGCGGCTGGCAGCGCTCGATCATCGCGCGATCACTCGCTCTGCCGCGCAGCTGCCTGCGCCTTGTTGAAGCTCTCCGCTACGGCGGCATAGTTCGGCGAGATGAGACCGTAGAGCTTTGCAATCTCCGGGGCGTCCGGTCGATTCCAGGTCCGATGAACCTCGCTCACAACCGCGTTGGTCGAAGTCGGGACGATGCCGGCCTGCACGAATCTGGCAATCGTCGTGCTCGACGCGAGCAGGCTCGGATCGCCCGAAGCGTCCGTGACCGCATAGACTTTGTAGCCGGCCGCCTTGGCGTCGAGCGCCGGGAACATGACGCAGACACTGGTCCAGACACCGGCCATGATCAGAGTCTTCCGGCCGGTCTTGCGAACGGCGGCGACGAAATCCGGATTGTCCCAGGCGTTCACCTCACCCTTGCGCGGTACATACAGAGCCTTTGGCGCCGCATGCGCAAGCTCCGACATCAGCGGTCCATTCGGGCCGTTCGGTTCCGAGGCCGTGGTGATGACGGGAATCCTCGAGTTTTCGGTGCGCACGATCTTCGCTGGGAGCTGCCGGCTTTTCTTGGACGCCGTTGCTACATGATGGCGAGCGCGCCCTGAGCCAATTCCCATCGCAATCCTTCAAGACGCAGAGCCTGCGAGTCCGGATGCTGAGCTCGCGGAATTGTTCTCAGGAGGCGTCATGTCACTCGCAGCCAAACCCATCGCCAAACGAGTCGAGAATTTCGGTCTGCCCTGGGAGAGCGCCTACGGTTACGGCCAGGCGGTCCAAGTCGGCAATGTGATCTTCGTATCGGGCCAGCTGAGTCACGATGAGAGCGGCAAGCTCGTCGCGCCCGCGCCCATCGATGCGGCGGGCAAGATCCTCGATGCGACGAACATGGAACTGCAGATGCAAACGGCATACGCAAATGCCGCCCGACTCCTGCACCGCTTCGGCGCAGCGCTCGACAACGTGGTCGAGGAGACGCTTTACGTCTTAGACGTGGATGCAGCGTTCGCCGTCGCTGGCAAGGTGCGCAAGGCGGCGTACGGAACCGATCGCCCCAGCTGTGCGAGCACGATTGTGGGGACAACGCGGCTGGCCTTTCCGGAGCAGCTCATCGAGATCAGCTTTACCGCCCTGCTGCCGACCAGCCCGTGACGCCAGATTGCCGACTCGGCGAGTCTCCGGGTCCTTGCGGCACGCGTTCGGTGCTTGCGAATCGCACGCTCGCGGACCGCTCAAAGGACTTCCACCTGGTCGATGTTCGCCAGGTCCTGGCCGGTCGACTCGAATCGGATCGTGTTCGCGGCACCGTTGTTCAGCGTCACGGTGACGTTCTGCAGCACCCACGTCGCCCATGTTCCGGTCGAGTTGAATGTGATGTTTGTACCGACTCCATTCACGACCAGCCGTCCCGCGCGCGCCGTCGAAACGCCGAGAGCGAACCGGATGCGCAGGGTCTTCGCACCGCCGCCGCGGCCGTCGACGTTGTCGATCTGTGCAAAGCCGCCGTTGGTGGACGAGTTCACGTAGCCGGCGCCATTGAATCCGGCATTCTTATTCTCGAAAACAGTGCCGCCGCCCATGGCCCCATTCTCGGTTTGATAGACATCGTTCGTAGGACTGCCCCCGCACATATTCAGCACGCTCGCGGCTTCTCTCAGGCCCTTGCCCGAGCCTGCCGCGTTCAACGCGATACAACGGGAAACCTCAGGCGCGTACGTGGTGTACGTGTACGGGAGTGCGATCGGAAACGTCGCTGTCGTCGTCCAGTCGGTTGCTTTCTGGCACGGCGTGCTGCCGGAACAGGCCGTCCAGCGGATGTTGAAACGCGCGTTATCCGCGGAGCTGCGGGCGTTGTTGTTGCGCAGGTCCCATTGGCCGAGGATGCTCGACTGCGAGAACACCGGGTTCAGCGCATTCTCGAAGAAGTTGTTCTCGATCAGGACGTGGCCGCCCATGCGCGGATTGATGCCGCTGCCCGTGATGTTGTTGTAGTAGTTGTTGTAGACGTGCGTGTAGCCGAAGCGCTGGAATGGCAGACGCGAGCCGACGTTCTCGTATCGATTGTGAGCATACGTCACGCGCCGCTCCGCGCTGTCCGTGTCGCTCGCGCCGATCAGGCCGACCTTCGCATGATCATGAATGAAGTTGTACGAGACGGTGATGAAGCTGGCCGAGTTCTTGATATCGAGCAGGCCATCGAAGGTCGTATCGTCATCCGGCGTGCCCGGGCACTTCATGTTCCGGGTGTACAGCTCGTTGTGATCGATCCAGACGTGGTGCGCATTCGCC